>CAWGAF010000002.1:0-1336719 GCA_963820495.1 uncultured Chloroflexia bacterium | reverse complement strand
GGTCGATAGGTATTTCCTATCGCCTATGTTTGGATTTTTCTCTCCTTCCACTATTCAGTTGTTAAGGTTTTTTTATTTATTAATCTCCGGACTTGTCATATCATCTGCCAATTTTACTATTTGCTTTGACGATAGCTTTTTAGTACCATAGCATAGCTTCCCGATGTATCTTACAGAGGATTAAATGACGATAGTAGTTACTGGTGCCACAGGACATGTTGGTGCCAACCTGGTTCGTACTTTGCTTGCTCAAGGTAGGTCCGTGCGTGCATTAGTGCACGTAGACCAGCGAGGTATAGAGGGGTTAGATGTCGAGGTTTTTGAAGGCAGTATCTGTGACCTGGATTCTCTGTGCCGGGCATTCGATGGTGCCGAGGTAGTTTATCACCTGACTGCTCATATATCGTTGCTGATGAATGAGTGGCCACGATGTCAACAGATCAATGTCGGTGGGGTCAGAAATGTCGTGGAAGCATGTCTCCGCTGTGGCGTAAAGCGCCTGGTACATTTTAGTTCAATACATGCCTTTGCCCAGGAACCAAAGGATATTCCAATTGATGAAACACGGCATTTGGTTGAGTCATCTCATTGTCCCCCTTATGATCGTTCTAAGGCGGCTGGCGAAAGAGAAGTGCGTAAAGGGATTGAACGAGGACTGGATGCTGTTATCGTCAACCCCACCGGGATCATCGGCCCCTATGATTTTCGACCGTCTCACTTTGGTGAGGTTCTGCTATCACTGGCCCGCCGTAAGATTCCTGCCTTGGTTGATGCTGGATTCAACTGGGTAGATGTCCGGGATGTTGTCGAAGGGGCAATGCGCGCTGAAAAACTGGCCCCGACCGGGGTAAAGTACATATTATCTGGTCATTGGGCGTCGATACTTGATTTGGCCCGCATAGTTGAAGAAGCAGGTGGTGCTTCAGTACCGCGCTTAGTCTTTCCTCTGTGGCTTGCTTCTGTCGGTGTTCCTTTTACTACTATCTCAGCACTTATATCCGGGAAACGACCTCTTTTTACCAAGGTTACTCTAATGGCGTTGGAGGGTAATAGGCATATTAGCCATGAGAAGGCAACACGTGAACTAGGTTACCGGCCACGTCTGCTTCGGGAGACTATTGTTGACACCATGAACTGGTTTGAATTGAATGGGCAGTTTACCCGTTGGCCGAAATGAAATTTGGAATGTGATTATGAACGAGCAGACATTTTATAGTGGGCTTTTAATAGGCTGGTTTGTGCTGGCGGTAGTAATCTTCATTGCATTATTTTTTGTAGTGGCTCCATATGGTCGTTATACTCGCAAGGGGTGGGGCCCTACGTTTAACAACAGAGTGGGATGGGTGGTCATGGAGTCGATGTCGCCGCTGGTATTTGCCGCCTGTTTCTTTTTGGGAAGTAATATCAAAACAATTACTTTACTGCTGTTTTTCTTCATGTGGGAAGCGCATTATATACACCGGTCTTTTATCTATCCATTTAGTCTGCAGGATAAGATTAAACGAATGCCAGTGGTTGTGGTGGGTATGGGGTTCTTTTTCAATGCAGTAAATGCCTACCTGAATGGTCGCTATGTTTTTACATTCTCCGGCGGTTACTCCAATGAATGGCTTTTGGACCCACGTTTTATCTGTGGGGTGATAATATTTATAATCGGTTTTGTCATCAATCGCAGAGCAGATTATATACTCAGGAATCTCCGCAGACTTGATGAAAGCGATTATAAAATTGCCTCCAGTGGGCTGTATCGTTTTATATCCTGCCCCAATTACCTTGGTGAGATTATAATTTGGGTTGGATGGGCGGTGGCAACCTGGTCCTTAGCTGGCTTGTCATTTGCTGCCTGGACGATTGCAAATCTGGTGCCCAGAGCAAGGGCACATCATGCCTGGTATCGCAGCTATTTTCCCGATTATCCGCCTGAACGTAAGGCACTTGTACCGGGGTTATGGTAAAAGTGATCTGGCCACAAATTACCCAAATTGAGAGTTGTTCTCAGAAGATGCCCAGCGGGTGAGTATTGTCTTACAAGTTCCTGGTGGACAGGACGTGAGGGTGTTATGGACACCATATGCATGTTGTCGTGGACGTGAATTGTGGATGCAGAAGCCATGAGGTTGTATATTTGTGATGGTAGAATTGGATTAAGTTATCGGACTTCCGATATAGTTTTAGGGATAAAAGAAAAATACACTGTTGAAATAACACATACTATGAAATAAGCTAAAATAAGCATATGCGGCATTCGTCTAATCCACTCATCCTCTAAAAATGTACTTAACCTTTTGCCAAAATGACATGTGCTCATATCGATCTAATTCTGCTTTAGTCATATCCAGTTTTCGCTTAATAAAATCGATTCTCTCTACATTTTTTGCTCTATCTAATTCCATATTGCGCAGTTCATCTGACAGTTCCTGTATACCATTTCGTAATCGCTTAAGTTCCGCCTCAACCCGCTCTTTTTCCTCTTCACTATGTTTAGAAATAATAGCAAGTACCTTTTCACGAAACTTGTTCTTAACAGGCTCTTTTTCTTCATCTGATGCGCTTCTAATCTGATTTAGTAAAACTTGTGCTTGTCTGTCCTGCTGTAAGTCTGCCAATGACCGAAATGCAATCTCTGGATCCATTTTTAAGATGTCATCTAGTCCAACTTCCGCCTGTTCAAGTTCTTTAAAGAAATGTATATCGAGTACTGGCTCTGAGAAAATGGCACCTAACTCCTGAGACGCCAAATAGGAAATATACTCATCAGTCGCCATGAAAGTTCCTACATTCTGGAAAGGTAGTAGAATAGCTCCCCACTGTTCAATTTTTTTACAATGAGGCTGCGAGTAAATTTTTTGCAGCCGTCTATCCACTTTCGGTAATTTCTTATCTATAGTAAGTAGCCAAACTGAGGAGCCTAAAACTGTTCCAGCATGGATAGTCCTTAACTTATGAATTAATACCAGGTTAAAGGTATCATGTTCAATTATATTGAGAGACGTTGATTCACCTTTTTCCTCCATAATAGCAGTATGAACATGGGAATAGAGATTATCTGACAGAATATCACCGCAATTATCATCACTTACCTCAATGTCTTTAGCGATTAGATATATATCAAGATCATTGAAAGGTGATATGAATGCAGACCAGTTGAGCTTTGGATTATTCCGCCGTTTTGTAATAAAAGTTTCTATTAATGGGTTATTTATAGCTATAGGATCTGATAATAGTGCAGCTCTGATTTCTGAATCATTTAAGTATATGCTAAAACTTTTTGCTTCTTTCACAAGCCCTTCCGACTCTTGTAAGGTCTTGGATGATACTAATAATTTCATACCTAGCCTTTTACTCGCATTTAGAACGTCAGCTATGGGTTCATACCTAGGTGAATCTTCGCACATATATAGAATTACGACATTTGTATCGAGATACAACCTCATAGCCTTAAAACACTGCTCTTCTAGTTTCTGCAATCTGGGGTCGATATTTAGAATTTGGAAATAGACGACTCTATGATGTAAGCTTGCAATGTAGTGTTTTTGGACTTCATTTAGATGTCCTAAAAACAACCTTATGCCAATCATGGCATTTTCAACAGTACTGTTGGTTTGTAGGCTAACAAATGTTTGCAATTTTTGGGCTAGTTCATTCTCAACATTTAAATCAGTCTCTAATAGTATTGAGAAATCGCAGTCCCCAGCAAGAAGTTTCCTCAACTTGAGCGCATTTTGATAAAAAATATTCTGAATTACTTCCTTTGTGACTTTGCATAACACAGCTTCTGCGAAAGGATTCAAGACTTTATTGATTGCTCTGCCAACACTTTCTCCAAGACCTCTATCAAATTCTTTCTCTGCTTGTTTAATTCGTTCAATACTCTCAGATAATTTGGTTTTCGTTTCATTGGACAGATTATAATTATCATTACCTAGTTCCAATACACGACTTTCAATACACAGACTGTCGAGTGCTTCTTTACACTCATCATGACTAAATACTATGGCATGAGTAACAAGTTTCAATACAGCTGTAGTTATTTCACTAGTAGATCGTACGTCGGGTTGTGTGAACATTGCAGCTTCTACTAAGTGTTGATTCAGCAGCTTACGAGACTTTTTTGCATTTGGACTTATCTGGAACAACTCAAGAGCTAACAATGCTTCGGTACTAGCTTCTATCAACATATAGTAATTATAATACCAGCTATGTATCTGCACAAGATTGGGATTCTTACAAGAATAAGCTGACCTACCCCCAAGTTATACTACTTCTTAAGTTAGTCCCACAAGTATAATAGCCTTAAGAGCAAGCAGTCGCTAATTGAGTGTACTATGTAGTCATGACTTGGCCTCAAAGACTACACTTCTCAGATCAAAATTCCCCCTCACTTAGCTTTAAAATACTAGGGGTGAGTGACTTAGGATGTAATGGACACCATATGCATGTTGTTGTGGATATGGATTTAAATCTAACGGGCTTATATCCTTCAATCGGATATAAGCCCGTATAGAATAGGCAATTTATGGAAGTTCTGTATTGCCCAGTTCACTTCCAGCCCAGTATTGATGGATAGCTTTAACAATCTGGCCATCAGTGCCTACAGCCGTTAACATTATTATTTTCTCACCTACTGGTCTCTCAATCCGAATTGGATATACGTAAGAGCCGGGAATAACTGTTTGCTTAAAGTAATTGATAACACTGCCGTCAGGTAATGTACAAGACATAGTCAAATTTGCACTTCGGTTAACGGAATATTTGAGGTTTAAAATTATACCTGTGGGAATCACAGGTTGCCCGTCATCTAGCGTTACGCTTACCTGTAATAAATCGCCTTGTTGAGATGATGGTGCCTGTGGTGGTGGAGGAGGTAATGTAGCTGGTTCAGGTGTTGGAGCAGGCTGAGGAGTTTGTGGAGGTGTATTAGGTTGAGTCTGGGTAACAGGAGTAGGTGCCGGAGTAGGTGATGGAGAAGCTGACTGACAACCGATTATTGTTGTCAGCATTGCCAAAGAGATTAAAATAACTAGGAATGCCAATACACGGCTTTTCATGTGGATGCCTCCTTATTCACTTTTATATATAGAACGAGATATTCCACCAAAAGGTTTATGCTTTGCAGTGAAATCTCTGAACTTTATTCGCATCGCAAAAAAACTGTTTTGAATTCTCTACCGTATAACCAGAGAGGATAGTGGTAGATTTTCAACCTTCCTTTCTAACTCCAATGCCTCATCTTCAGCATACTTCACTTTCACCTTCAGCACAATAACCTAAAAGTACTGATTTGGCTGGCAAATTAGTACTGGGAAAGAAGTAAAAAAAGGAATGAAAGTTGAGATAGGTTATCTTGACAAAGCTAGTGTTTATAGTACGTATTTATAAGTAACACTAAAGGGAGATTTTCGTGGGAGTCATCCTCCCTAGAGGTGACCCCAAAGAAAACGCATTTTTGCACGACTTTGCTTGACACCATCTCAGTATCAACACTACACTGTGACTAAGCATAGGATAAGCTTAAAGAATTCAATTCATCATAAGAGATAAATATGAGAGATGTAGATAGGAACTTAAAATGTTGGCTCACTAGGCCACTAACCAAGAAGCACAAACATATCAATGATCTCAAATCTATTAATGCAGCCTTGGATAGGATTGATCGGTTTGCACTTGGCGAAGGGATGCTTCCTCAAGTTAGCAGTTTTTTTACTGAGGCACGGCAGAGGCGGACGGTTTCATCTCAGCGTAATCCAGAGTATGTGAAGGCCTGGGTAAATATGGCTCATTCACTATACGACACACGAAGATTTTCAACCCAAGAATACGTATTCTTCGTATGCTTGCCAGTTATCCAATTGCATGACGATCGATGGCTGAGTGGTCAATATAATGAAGAGTTAGGCCCTATATCGGAAGCAATTGATGCGGTAAAAAAGAAACACGGCCTATCTTCTGATGAGGATTGGTACATTGGGAAAGGTCCAAAGGAGGACACAAACCTCAATAAGAAGTACGGGGCTGTTCTTGAAAAGAGACTCATAGGAGTATTGCGCGAATTTGGATTGAATGAGCTTGCCGATCTAAGAGAAACGCAACCAGCAGAATTTGATAGGCTATTTGAGAGAGGTCGTAGGTCTTTCGCTCATAAGGGTGAATATGCTCTTGCATTAAAGGATGTAATAGATCGTTACGTGGAAGACGCGCACAGAGCAGCTTCAGCAAATATTTACTCTTCAGCTGTCCTATCCCTCGCTGCTGGTGTGGAAGGGCTTCTGCTTATGCGCTGCCTTCGATCAAAACACAAAGCATGCTCAATCGCTAAAAGTCTATCGAAGCGATCTAAGCCCCAGATTACCAGCGATCCTACCACATGGACGTTCCAAAACCTGATTGACGTATGTTCTCAAGCTGGCTGGTTTCGTCAGGTAGAATCGAAAGTAGCTATATACAACCCTGCCGGGCTTGCTCACATGCTGCGTTTGATGAGAAACTACATCCATCCCAGCAAGTATGCCAGAGAGAGGCCTTGGTCTGAGATTGACGAGCGTGATTACAATGACGCTGAAGCAATATATGTCATATTACTGTCTGCTCTTGGAAAGAAGAAGTGACACGATGTTTTAAAATATCTCGCTTAAGTTAGGCTTCTTTTGCGGTATTGCAATGCTTCAGCCAAATGGTTTGCCTTTATAATATCAGCACTATCAAGGTCAGCGATAGTTCTGGATAGCTTGATAATGCGGTGGAAAGTGCGTGCCGTAAAGTGGAGCTGTTTCATGGCAGTTCTGAGTAGACTTTGAGCTGCTGATTCCATCTGACAAAACTCTTTTACCTCAATAGGAGTCATTTCATTATTGCAGATAATTTTGGAATTAGTAAAACGCCTTTGTTGCACCTGCCTGGCAGCTTCGACTCTGGCTTGTACCTTTTCTGAGCTCTCTCCCTGGGTGTCTTCGGTAAGCTTTTCATAGTCAACCCTGGGGACTTCGGTGAATATATCGATGCGATCCAGAAGCGGTCCGCTAATACGTTTCTGGTACCGTGAGATTTCGCTATTAGAGCATTTGCATTCTTTTACCATGTCGCCATAATAGCCACAGGGGCATGGGTTCATAGCAGCTACCAGCATGAAATTAGCAGGGAATGTAATGCTGCCCTGAGCACGACTTATAGTCACAACTTTGTCTTCTATGGGCTGGCGCAGGGATTCCAGGGAGACGCGATTAAACTCGGGAAATTCGTCTAGGAAAAGTACCCCGCGGTGACTCAGGCTTATTTCTCCAGGCCGGGGGATATGGCTACCGCCAACAAGCCCAGCATGGGATATAGTGTAGTGGGGAGAGCGAAAGGGGCGCTGGTTTATCAGGGGAGTATCATTGGAGAGTAGCCCACTAATACTGTATATTTTGGTTACTTCCAAAGCCTCAGGAAGAGTCATTGTGGGTAGTATGGAAGGTAGAGAGCGAGCCAGCATTGTCTTACCGCTTCCTGGCGGACCGGACATGAGCATATTATGTCCCCCAGCGGCAGCTATTTCCAAGGCACGTTTGGCATGCTCCTGGCCTTTGATATGGGCAAGGTCAATGTGAGAAAAATCGAGGTCAACATCCCGCCAATTTTTATCGGGATGATGTTCTGGGATTGATATTTCCCCACGGAGATGACTGATCAGTTGGGATAAAGAAATACAGGGTATAACCTTAATCCCATCCAGTAAGGCAGCCTCGTTCGCGTCATCGGCCGGTACCAAAACCTCTGACAAACCTTTTTCTTTGGCTAGGGCTACCATTGAGAGTATACCGTTAGTGTGCCGAAGTCCACCGTCTAAAGAAAGTTCGCCAAGGATAAGCGTCTTGGAGAAATCAGCGGATATTTGCTCTGAACTTTGCAGAATCCCGATGGCAATGGGCAAGTCATAGGCAGGTCCAGCCTTCTTAAGATGGGCTGGGGCCAGATTCACCGTAATTCGTTTTGCCAGGAATGTGCATCCCGAATTACGGATAGCGGCTCTGACCCTTTCCTTGGCTTCTTGCACAGCGGTATCTGGTAAACCAACGATTGTCAATGTGGGGACACAATAACAACAAGGCGATACCATTTGAGTTGGCTTTGACCAAGTAGGAAGCATTATAGAACGAGCTATTAGTGAATATGGGGACTAAGCAGCCCTGGAATAGCGATGGCAGGTTTACTCTACAAAGCCTATGCTTAAGAAAAATATTTATGTATTAGCTTCCCAGAAATGGGCGAGCGGTCGTCACTAAGGGGATTACTATACTCACTAAATGCCAATAATTCTTCAGCTATGATACATGCCATTTCTTTTTTAGGGCTGTCCCCGTCCAGCAACCAGGTTTTATCAATAGTGCTTTCTCCAGGATTATCTTTACAATGAGTGTAAATCTTCCCGTTATTCCTCATGTTATTACATATAAAAATAAGTCATTCTCAGCTATAGAATAAGGTATTAATTAGCGGGCAATAATGTTAACTATCATGCGAAATGCTAGAGTAATTGAAGCTAATTCAAATTTTGATTAAATCCTGGCGAAAGCCTGGATAAATAGAGCTACGAAATGCACTCGGAGAGATACCCCCTACTTATTGTTTTATTATTAAGTTGTATTTTATTGCACAATAATAGTACACACCATTATGTACCAGGAATCTATTTTACTATCATATCTTGGCTCATAACCGATTGGTCGCTGGTTCAAATCCAGCCCCCGCCACCAAAGAACACAGAGGCAGGCTTTTAGAACATGCCTTTTTTGTTGTTCTATACATTTAATCCCTTGAGTATCAAATGGGCACTTTATGAAGCATGACTAATGCGAGATGAATGCCATTTTTTACATCCGTAGTAAACAAATATAATACCTAAAACAATTATTAGTGCAGGATAAGGGGCATTAAGTAGTGGGTTTTCTGTTATTGAAATCCATCCCATAACCAATAGAGCAACGCCCACAGCAAAATAAATAAGGCCAAATATAATCCCCATTCTTGCATCCGCCCTCAGAATTCCAGAAAAACCTTTTCCAATGAATTGCCCAATGGTATAACTAGCAAAAAGAACGCCAGATATTAAAAGTAAAAAGCTTGCCCATGAAAATCCACCACTTAGAAAGTTACGTCCAGTAAGCATTAATCCAAGACCAAAAGCAATATAAGTAAAATCCAATTCTTCATCTACCCAATGAATGAACGACTTCCAGCCCGATTTTGAACTTCTATTCCTAAAAAGCAACATGATTGATGCCAACACAATAAACCCTGCCAGTATCAACCCCAATATTTTCTGGAAGCCTTCAGGAGGCAATGACAAGCTTACCAGCATAACAGCAAAACCAATCTTCGATACAAACTTTTTCCAGTCCATATTATTCGCCTCCAGTATCGTATTTTTAAAAGTATTATATGTCTCGCACCTTGAAAATTCAACACTCGTAGTCTCGCTCAACCCACATCTCTAGCAACCTCCCACACGTGTCACGGTGAGCTTGGAGCACATCAATGTGCTCTATACGTAAGAAATATAGCAGATATTTACAGTTGACTAATAGCTCTGGGTAATGATAGATTTAACGTACAATTGAATACATTTTAGAGCTATCGAGAGTTGCGGTTAGGGAACTGGACTGATGACCCGCACAGCAACCTTTGAGTCTTCTTGAAGGTGCCACAGCCAGCCCGAAAGGGAGCGATAGGCACGACATGGGTCGTGAAAAAGGAAGGCGAAAAGCCTCTGTTCAGAGGTTTTTTTATTTGCCCTCTCATGTACCCGCTTCTCGATAGCACAAAGCAAGGAGGGAGCAATGGGTATATTCAATAAATCACTAAATGAGCAGGAACTCTACATCTATGAGCGGTTCAGGAACCAGGCTAATGCGAAGTGGTGCAATATAGACGGAGAGGAAACAGACGATGCTTTTTATCACGCCAATCGCTACCTGCTTAAAGACCTACGCAACTTGAAGATATGTCGCAAGTGCTTTGCTCTGTACGGCACAATGGCATATAAAGATTTCGGCATTTGCAATTGCTTTTCTGTAGAACCAGGTATGCCTCTCTATGGAACATATACGCTCAAAAATCACCAGAAGGTCTATCAACAATGCCACTGTAATAAGACTCAAGAAAAGAACTGGGCAGGTTATGACTTTAACATGAAGTATGAACTGTGCTGGTGTTGTGGGCTGGAAATTATTCCTAGCGGTTCCAAATTTTCGTCCTTCTATTGTCGAGATTGCAAGGAAAGGATTTGGTATCTTAACCAGAAGCTAGGAAGGTGCGTCATACCTTTTGGTCGTCACAGTGTAATGAACGGAGTCATCGGGACTGGCAAAGATATTGGGAATAAGGAAGCAATAGACAGCTTCTGTAAGGATGTTGGTGGCATGAACGATAGAATCGCTTTTCTTCACGATGAATACAAGGGGAAAAAAGTTAAAGAGGCTGTTGATTTATTAAAGCTGCCCGAAGATAGCCGTGCGATTGATTTGTTTAAGAATACTAAGAATGCTGACATTGCCCGCTTGAAAGAGCAGGCTTTTATAGATTTACTAATAGAGGTTATGGTAGGTTTTATCCCGTTGCGCCAACTATCACTGAATTAATCAGCACTCTACGCCATTGGGTAAACCAAATTTTGGAGTAATTGCCGTCTGAGCCTAATTTAAGGAATATTGAAAATCCCTACGGGGGACATACCCCTGTATATGTTACTATCCATAATAAGTGGTTACCCAATGCTTATCATTTATTTTACTCATTTTTAAAAATCCGAATTAAGACAGACCACTATTTATTGAGCGAAATGTTAAATCAAGTCAGTTGCTTATCGTTTCGAATACGGATAACGGATTATTAGTCCTTATGATAACCAGTCGTTTAGGTATTCCGTTATCACCCAATATTATGTATAATTGCCATTAGTTATTTTGGGGGTTTTGATGCATCACCTTTTTTCAATGTCCTCAATGCAATGCACCAGTGGCCTGTAACACCCATATTTTACGTGTAGTACGTGGTATTATTCCTGTTATTGCTTGCATAGTAATGAGACAAAATACTAGGAAATTAACAATGACAAAAAATTTGTTTCATGGAATTATATTTGTCATTTCGGTTTTGACATTGGCAATATGTGGCTGCAATATAAAGACTGATAATCCATTAGCCAAAGAAGATTTCACGACTACGGTAAATATACCCTCATCTTCTTATCCAGTTGATATTATTGGGCAGGTGATAATTGCTCAAAGCGTTATAGCTGATGGGAAAGAACATAAAATGAACGGAGAGGAGTACTGGATAATACAAACATCAATTAGAAATAAATCCTATCAGACAACGATAAATTCACACGTGCTTTGGAATATAGGCAAAAAATCAAACCCCAATTATCATGCAGGGGGATTGATAATGAATACAGGTCAACAGATTGAACAAGGAAAATCTGGTACTGTAACTTTGTGTTTTATGGTGAGTGCTGTTGGTCTAAATCCGAATGACCATCAGTTATGCCTTTTTGGATGGGCTAAAAATGTCAATAATAAAATAGTTCAAATACCCGATTCCTATGGCCCGTTGATAGATACAAAAGCAATAGCAGAAACTTATGATTGGAATTCTCAGAAAATAATCAAAATGAGTTCTAATACTCCTAGAACAACAACTTCAGGTACTTCAATTGAATCGGTACGACAAAGTATGACCAATTGGATTAATGGATTTATTAATTTTATATTGACTATTTTATTACCTTTAGCGATATTAATCGTATTAGCAATAGTTATCTGCAAAAGTTGGAGGTTTCGTAGAGGTAAAGATGAAGGATATATTTATATAATGCGCAATTCAAAATATAAGAGAGACTTGTATAAAATTGGAAAGAGCCAAAATCCTGATGAACGTGCTAAACAAATGAGTTCAACAACAGGTGTGGCTGGACAATTCGAGGTTTTATTTAGATTAAAAGTACATGACATGGATTTAGCAGAATCACAGGTACATGCTGAGCTCGAATGCTATAGAGTACAAAATAATAGAGAATTTTTTGTAGGGCCAATTGATATTTTTATTGACGCTGTAAAGAAATATAAGAATTAGTTGTAATAAATATTGGAGGTTGAATATGGTCAAACGTGCAGGGAAAAAGATAACTCCCGTACGAGGCTATAATAGAAGAAAACCAGGTGGTACTAGAAAAGTAAAACCAGTTAGGCCACATAGAAGGTCAACAAAGATAAGATAATAAATTTATCTAGAGTATGACTTAATTATTGAGCTATACAGTTTTAGTGAATCCTCAAACTTCATGCTATCTTGGATTTCCCTACACAAAGCCACCAATGCCCATTCTTGCTCATTCTACGAAACCAAGAGGGTAATCCTACCGTTTAATCAAGTGGAGACTTATAGAATTTCATACTGTCTTAAAAAGTGACTGAACGTGTATATCTCTAGTTGCTTACCCGCTTATAGTGTTCGAGACAATCTTCAAAAGTAATGCTTCGAGTATATCTCAAAACCATGCTCAAATCTGAACAGTTTGTTTGAAAGTTTAGTGTTATTACTAGAGTACTATTTACATTTGTGTTAGTGCATGATATTCTCCTTAAGTGCGAAGGTGAAGGGATATGTGGAAGTTTCGATGGTTTATAGTTGTTGCATTGGGGTTTCTTCTATTTAGCTCTCTTACGGCATGTGATTCTCCCACTTCTATTTCACCACCACCAAGTAAATTACCATCTTCATTGCCTGAAACTACGCCACCAACACCCGCACAGGAAAAGCCTACAACTACCCCTGATGAGGTGAAGGTGGTTAAAGTCATTGATGGGGATACTATCGACGTAAATATTGGCGGTAAGACGTTCACGGTTCGCTACATCGGCGTAGATACCCCAGAGACCGTCCATCCGAGTAAACCAGTGGAATACTTTGGTCAAGAAGCCTCCCAAAAGAATCGTGAATTAGTTGGAGGTAAGATAGTCCGTCTAGAAAAGGATGTCTCGGAGACGGACAAATATGGACGTCTTCTCAGGTACGTTTGGGTAGGAGACATGATGGTGAATGCTGAACTTGTTAGGCTCGGCTACGCCCAGGCTATAAGTTACCCGCCCGATGTCAAATACCAAGACCTGTTTCTCAAATTACAGGCAGAGGCTAGAAACAACGGGCGAGGTCTGTGGGTGACGGAAGAGCAACCAACGCAACCACAGCCACAACCGAGTCCTTCACCCACTGGTGCTTTTGTTGGCAGTAAGAATTCAAATGTGTACCATTACCCGTCGTGTAACTACGTTAATAGCATATCGGAGCAAAACAAGGTGTGGTTTAGTTCATCGGCTGATGCTCAGGCGAAGGGGTACAGACCATGTAAGGTGTGTAAGCCACCTTAAATTTCCACAGTATTTTTTCTTCCTATTACCATTATCAATTAATTACACTCAATGTGATTTGTAAAAGTCCAAACTACTATCGTCCAAGCAATATAATTCGAAATTCTGGAGTAATCGTCGTCTGAGCCTAATTTAAGGATTATCGAAAATCCGCTCGGAGGGACACCCCCTCTTATTACTATTGACCAATGGTATTCCATATGGTTTTGGCTAGGTGTATAATAGGAAAAAGCATACAAGCTTTGATATAGCAGTGAGGGGGTTGTGATGCAGCAATTTCAGTGTCCACGTTGTAATGCTCCAGTAGCATATGGTGCTCAGTTTTGTCAGTCTTGCGGAAATCAATTGTATTGGCAACAACAGACACCACCACAAATCCAACAGCAGCCTTCACATTATCAGCAGCAACCGAATTACCAACAACAAGCACCATCTTATGGTCGATACACCACATCTGTGTGCGTGAATTGTGAGTACCACAATAACCACGAAGTTGACCATAATGGTGAGGCTACTGTTACGTGTCAGTCATGCTCTAGTGTTTATGACGTTAAGATGTATCAAGTACGAGCAAAGGGAGGTAGACGAGACAGAAGCTCTGGTGTCAAACGTTACAGTGTAAGAGTAAAAGAGCCAGACCGTGATGAGACACTTCTAGAGTTTAACTCCAAACAAGATATTGAAATGAAGTCAGGGGACTGGGTAACTGGTTCATACTCAAAGGGTAAGTTGAAATACTTGCTCAATCATAACATTAGACGGTATTGGGATGTTCAACAAGGGATGGGGTGTCTGACCATAAGTCTGGTGCTTACTGCTCTTGTCGCATCAGCGTTAACACTCCTCGTAGCAAGCATCTTAGTCTTGTTTTAAAAACTGCTGATTATTTCCCTCATAAGTGTGAAATTGATGAAGAGGCACTGGTGTTAAAGTGTATTGGTCTAATACCAAGTGGTATCTATTCAAATAATAGCTCCCGTATGGCAACACGATAAGACTTGTAAGCTGCTTCGACGCTCTGAACTAGTGGGTGTAATTCTGCCTCTAGCTGACAATACTTCTCCCGTGTTTTATCATCCCACTCAGACTTAAATCGCCAGTGACCAGGTATCCATAACTCCACTTTTGGGATATTGCTTTCAGAATCGTAAAAGTGCTCACCTATAAAAGCGTCCAATTTTCCCATTGAATCGAGCATTTTCTCAAACTGGATGCGCAATTCTTTCGTCATATATTTATTACCTTCTAAATCAAAAAACGATAGAAATTTTAACCACTTACTCCGCATATCATCATGAAAAGAATTTGAGTTAAGTAGTGTACCTACAATCTTGCGCACATCTCTCTCACTCAATATGCTGTCTGATTCATTAAATATTTTCCTATCGTAGTCTCGTGTTAATTTTATTGTCTCAGTATCTGACGCCCTGGTTCTATTACTCATGTCGCCTTTATCAACTGTTTGAGGTACTGCACCAATTTCGCATGACTTCTTATTTTCCGCTTCAAAACTATATCCAGCAGCTTCTAGTAGCAGTCCTGACGGTGTACCAAGTATTTCCTCCAAAGCATCTACTTTAGCTGGACTAGGTTTATGAATGCCACTTTCCCACTTGGAAACTGTTCCGTTACTCTTTACTTCGTAACTCTCGTCACGAAGTTTATCCCGTAGTCTTCCCAGGCTCAATTGACGCTCTTCCCTGTATTTTCTGAGTAGACTACCAAAGCTATTCTGCATTTACATACCTCCCAGGAAAAACAGGAAACAAAAAGGAAACTTTTGTATTGAAGTCACACTATTTCCTGAGTTTCCTTTTTGGGAAATACCCCCTGGGTATAATTTTTACGTGTTTAATTCTAGCATCCCGTTGCTGAGATTAACAGTATTGAACAATCTTGGTAACGAAAAAAGTTCCATTGTGGATATGTAATGAAATGGTTTGTAAGAACAAATTGAAAATAGTCAAAGTCGAGTTTACTCCAACTGACGGAGTAGATAAAAGACTCGCTCCAATATGGGCGAAGCTCCTAGCTGCATGTGAACTTGGTACTGATGCGGACAGGCAAGATTCTACTGTTGTTCAGCATGACAAAAAACAAGTGGATAAGCCCAGGATAGCAAGGTTTTCAGTGGACGGATAAGGGAATGCACCAGGGGAACCACATCATCGATTTCATGAAAGCTAATAGAAGCATATTTTGAAAAAATAAGGGTATCAGAATAGAAATTTATAAAGGGGGCAAGCAATGGACAATCCGCATAGCATTTATACATGGTGTGACCCAACTACTTGGAAAAGTTTTCGGATGATTCCTACCGAGCCGTATCAAAAACTTCTGCATATGAGGCTCACTGGAGCCGAATTCCAAATTGTACTTGCAATAATAGATAGAACATTGGGTTTCCGTGGTAGAAAAAGCGCCTTTATATCCTATGGTCTGTTTCAGAGATTGACTGGGCTGTCAAGGCCGAGTGTGAACATAGCGATAAAAAGTTTGGAAGTGAAGAAAATCATAGTAGTCAATCGAGAAGCACGTAGGAATGAATACATGTGGAATCAGTATTGGGATACCTGGAAAGGCAATGAACGTAATACTACTAGTTCGTGTGACAATCCAGATACAGACGAAGAGTGAAGCACAAAGAGGTCACGGCAAATATTAGTAAGCCAAATCATACCAGAATAGTCAATTCCATCATACCAAAATGGTAAACCTCATGCTTCCTTATAAAAGAAATATACTAAACAAATTATTAAATATATAGCCCCTGATATCTTGGGGGGATATCGGGGCACACTTAATAGAAAAACCACAATATATTAAGATAAAAGTACTATAGTGATTCAAACTCTAGGCTATTGACAGACATATTTATAGGCACTACAATATATATGCTATGGCATTTATCAGAGCTAAGAAGAAAGGCAAGAAGGTTTACTATTACCTGGTAGAGAACTACCGTGAAGGTAATAAGGTGAAGCAAAAGGTACTGAAATATCTAGGCACTACTGAAAGCCTAAAAAATAAACTAGATAAGTTAAGGGGGGAATCATGAAAGCAGCTATTTATGCGAGAGTGTCCACGGAAGAACAGGGCAGGGAAGGTACATCTCTTGATAGTCAAATAGAGTATTCCAAGAAATTAGCTCAAGAGAAAGGATTAGATGTTACTGAAGAATATGTTTTCAAAGAAATTTATACAGGTATGTCACTTGACCGTCCAAAGCTGACTGCCTTGAGAACCCTAATACGAAATAAAGATGTTAATCTAATCATTGCATATACGCTAGACCGCTTATCTCGTGACCCAATTCACTATATTCTTTTACAAGATGAATTTGAGAGAGCGGGTGCCGAATTGCTCTTAGTGACCGAAACCTTAGATAGTTCTGATTTAGGGAAATTAATAACCTATATCAAGGGCTATGCTGCCAAGCTAGAAGCTGAAAAAATAAAGGAAAGGACAGTGCGAGGTAGAAGGTCACGAGTAGAGAAATATGGTAAGATGCCAACAGGGAGAGGGGTAATATATGGATATACGTATGATAAAAAAGCAGGTACAAATATCGCCAATAGTTGTTTGGATACTGTTAGAATGGCAGGGATGTGGTTATTAAATGAAGGAATATCCTTGAACGAAGTGTGCAGACGTTTAATGAAAATGGGTATACCTGCGCCTAAAGGTGGTATGAGGTGGAGCCGTAGTACAATTGGTCGTATTTTGCGAAATTCTACATATGCAGGAAAAACATATGTGTTCAAAACTATGGTAAAAAGTAAGAGACGCATATCTCGTCCAATAGAGGAACGAGTGGAGCTACAGAACGTGGTAGATAAAACTGCTTTTGCAATTGATGAATGGGAAGCGATACAAAGGCAGTTGGATAGAAACCAGCAGTTATCACCACGTAACCAGAAGATGACTTATTTATTAAGAGGTATGGTATATTGCCATAGAGATGGTCGCAAATATCATGGTGTGCCGATTCATCGATATCCATATTATCGTTGTAGTGGACGAAATAAGTTGCTCTCAAGTGACCCATGTACTAACAAAACTGTGAATGCGCAATGGCTAGAGGAAAATGTTTGGATTGAAGTTGTGAAAGCACTTGATAATCCTGAATTGATAGTATCCAATATTCAAAAGATGCGAGAATATGATACTAATACGGAACATTCAGAAGAACGAATTAAACATAATTCAATCCAGCTAGGTGTTTTGGATGAAGCAGAGACACGATTTCTCAGATTGTACGGTGCAAATGTCATCTCTATAGAAAAATTGAAGTCTGAATGCGAAAGAATTAAGGTAGAACGTGAGAAAATCATCAGGGACAATAAGGAGTTGGAGAAGCAGATTAGCAGAGTCCGAGAATTGGTGTTTGATATGAGCCAAATTAAAGAAATATGCAATCAAGTTAAAGCAAGATTAGTTAACCTATCTTTCAAAGAAAAAAGATTAATCCTGGAAATCCTGAACATGAAAGTTTGGATTGACGGTCATGCGATAACGTTGCAGGGGTATTTGCCTATACCTGATGTTGATAATGTTGCTATTGCGTCCCAACCTTTGTGAATGAAGGAAGCCCTGGTGATATGTCTACCTCGACTTCAATGATGGCTCCTTCCAATCCAATTACGGCGCAGCTCATTACTTTGGCTAGCATGGTTAGCTCCTACGTAAAGTTGTCATAGGTTTCCCAATTTGATAAATGACTCGGTCAAGAGCGTCATTTAATCCAGGGACTGTATCATAATTGATAAGTTCTTCTGGCTTGATCCATTTCACCTCATCATGCTCCCAGTCGATTTTAATTTTTCTAGGCGATTTTGCATGGAAAAGGAAAGGATGAATAACCCATCTCCGTCTCAAATTATTGTCTACGATTCTTAAAGGTTTTCCTTTAGCTCGCAACTTAACTTCGTTTTGGGACAATCCTGTTTCCTCTTTTATTTCAGTAACTGCCTGTTCTACATCACTAGTTTCTATATAACCACTTACCCCAGCCCATTTTCCCTGATAACTGCCAACCTTAAGGCTGCGCTTTAGTATTAAAATCTTATTACCATATTCAAGGAAGCAGGTTACTACATGTTTTTCCTCAATAGGTTTATCGTCCACTTTGCTGAGAAGCTTTTGAAGATATTTTTTCAACATATTTAAGGTTGCTTCAGTGGCATTTTGTTTGTTTTGTTCCCGGTTGCCTTTAAAACTATGCTTGCGACTAAAGGTATTGTATTTAGTAGACAAGCCAAGGTAGAATAGCCCTACTGGCTTTTCTGATGTGGTTCCTGCTGGGCCAGCAATGCCCGTGTCAGATATACAAATGTCTACTTTCAGCAATTTCCTGCCGCCTTTAGCCATCTCTATTGCTGTTTCAGAGCTAACAGCCCCCTGGGTTTTCAGGGTTTTTTCTTTAACTCCAACAACAGTAGCTTTTATTTCGTTGCTGTAAGCGATTACAGATCCCTTGTAATAGTCGGAGCTGCCAGGTACATTGGTTAGCTTATCACCTATCCGGCCACCTGTAGCTGATTCAATACTGCCTATTGTTAAAAGTTTCCCAGTTTGAGCCTGGTATTTCCTGAGCAGTTGAGCGATTTCTTCTTCAAGTCTTTCCATATTTTGGTTTCCTGTCGTAAGAAGTGCTGGCCAATTTTAGCAGAAGCGTTGATAAATAAGCTAGATTTCCTGATATAATTTTGCCTGTGAATGAGCAATCCGATGCCATAATCTTTTTGGGTACTGCTGGTGCTCGAGTTATGGTAACCAAGCAGTTTTTGGCATCAGGGGGAACATGGATCAGCCTTGATGGTGCCGAGATACTTCTCGATCCCGGGCCTGGCACTCTGGTTAGGGCGATAAAGAAAAAACTTAATCCAGCCAGGCTGGATGCTATTATTTTATCGCACAAACATCTGGATCATTCAGTTGACATAAATATTATGATAGAGGCTATGACCGAGAGTGGCAGGAGACGAAAAGGTGTGGTCTTTGCTCCGTCTGATGCTCTGAATAATAGAGAAGGTGTTATTCTGCCTTACTTAATGGATTATCCTGAAAGGATAGAGATTTTATCTGAAGGTAAGTCCTACGCTATTGGTGATGTTATTTTTGAGACGCCAGTGCGACATATACATTCAGTAGAGACTTATGGTTTCATCTTCAAAACGGCTAAATATACTATTTCCTGGGTAACAGACACAGGGTATTTTGACAAGTTACCATATCATTATAAAGGTGATTTGTTAGTTATAAATATGGTTATGATGGAGCATAAAGCTGGTGTAGGCCATTTATCCCTGGCAGAGGTTGGGGACATGATAAAACAAATAAAGCCTAAAATCGCTATCATAACTCATTTTGGTATGAGCGTGTGGAGAGCTAGACCCTGGGAAATCGCTAAACAGATGAGTGAAGAGGCTGGTGTTCCAGTTATTGCTGCTCGTGATGGCATGAAATTTGAGCTGGGGCAGCTAGAAAAACTGTAGGAGTCGCTTTGTCTAGAAAAGGTTTCAATATAACCAGCTATGAATGCAAGTCAGACACTGACGGAAATAATCATAAGTAGTCCTTAATTGTTTCAGCTAATTTGTTGGTTATTCCTGCTATGGTGACTAACTTTTCATTAGGTGCCTCCTTGATACCCTTTACCGAGCCAAATTTCTTAAGCAAAGCTTTTTTACGTTTGGGACCAATGCCCGGGATGCTATCGAGGTCTGAGACTACGCTTTTTTTATTTCTAAGTTTTTGGTGATAATTTAAGGCAAAGCGGTGTGACTCGTCTCTAATCCTTTGAAGCAAGTGCAGCACTGCAGAAGTTTTAGGGATGTCAACTGAATTAGATTTGCCTGGTATAAATACCTCTTCATTTTCTTTTGCCAAGCTGGCAACTGGAATGAAGTTTAGTCCCAATTCTTTCATTACTCCGGTGGCAGCGTTAAGATGTCCCTTCCCACCGTCAATAAGAATTAAGTCAGGAGCTATGGCCCATTTATCCTGTTTATCAAGAAATTTATGGAAACGCCGTCTTAGTACTTCCTGTATCATGGAATAATCATTTATATCGGTTACTGTTCTAATTTTAAAGCGACGGTAATGAGCAGGTTTCGGCAGGCCTTTGTCAAATACGATCATGCTGCCTACTGCCAGATTGCCTCTAATATTGGAGATATCATACCCCTCTATTCTGATAGGAATTGCTGGCAAATTCAGCTTCTCTTTTAGTTCGTTAAGAATAACGTTGTATGCAATGGCTGATGGCTGTCTAATCTTGTATAATTCCAGCCCACTTTTGGCGTTTTTAGCAACTATATCTAAGAGTTGTTTCTTGGCTCCTCGGCGAGGCACGAGGAGTTTGACTAATGAGCCTCTTAAGTTCTTCAGCCATTCTGTGATGATATTGGGCTCGTCAACAGGATATTGAAGCAATATCTTCGGGGGTATTGATGAAGCTGTGACATAATATTGTTTGATAAAGCTGGTCATTATCTGATTTGGTTCTTCATCTTGAATGCCATCTACTAAAATGTTGTCGTGACCAGTGAGTTTGTTATTGCGGATAAAAAAAACTTCTACGTAAGCTAATTCATCAGTTTGTGCCAGGGCGATAATATCCATGTTACCTCTTACTGTGATAGCGATTCTCTGTCCCTCTAGGACATGTTCTATAGCTCTAATCTGGTCCCGGATAGAGGCAGCCTTTTCAAATCGGAGTTGCTCTGAGGCTTTTTTCATCTTGTCTTGCAGTTCCCTAATTACGATTTCCTGTTTACCTTCGAGGAAGTGTACAACCTGACTTATCACTTCATCATAATCCTCTCTGGTTACCGCTCCGATGCACGGACCGAGGCAGCGATGTATATGGTAATTAAGGCAAGGCCTGAGAGCTGTTCCTGTAATGACTTTGTGGCAAGAACGGAAAGGGAAAATTTTTTTGATTAATCTGAGTGTTTTGCGTAGAGAGCCAGCGTTGGCGAAGGGCCCAAAATATTTACTTCCATCTTTCTTTAAGCGCCGAGTGAGATATACACCAGGCCAATCATTATGAAGGTCTATTTTTAAATATGGGAAAGTTTTATCGTCTTTTAGCCGAACATTGTAGCGGGGACGGTATTTTTTAATTAAATTGCATTCTAGAATGAGTGCTTCTTGCTGTGATTCAGTAACTATGAACTCAATGTGGTTTATATTAGCTACCAGTCTTTGAAGTTTCGGCGATAACCTAGTACTGGCGCTAAAGTATGATTTTATTCTGTTATCGAGGCTGGCAGCTTTACCTACATAGATAACTTTGCCTTGACCATTTTTGAAAATATAGATCCCAGGCATCGCTGGAAGGCTTTTCAATTGAGTTTCGATTGATGTTGGCATATTAAGTAACTCAATTTTATCATTGAGTGTGGAGAGAGACAAAAATTTATAGTCTAGTCTGATTGCGGATTGATTTTAATCGCACAAAAATAACTTGTAGAGCGCAATGTTTCCGTAGAAATCCGACAGTCCATGTAAAATCATGGACATGCAAAACAGGACATTAATAACACTTTGCTGGGAGTTATATGAACAAGGAATTCCTAAGGTACACATTGCTAAAAGGCTGGATAAAAATCGCGAGACCATACATATCTGGATACAGAACATCAAAGAACATGGACTTCTCTCATTCCTGGATAACTACGAGCAATCCAAGAAAGGTGAGAGGAAAAGAAGGCAAGTAGACCCGCTAGTAAAGAGATTAGTCTGGGAAATCAGGGAGCGCGAATACTATTGTTGTGGTCAGAAGATTCAATATTATTTAGAGCTTGAACGTGGTATCCACCTCTCGGTTCCTAAGATATATGAGATACTAGCGGAGAAATATTTAATTCGGTCCAAATGGAAGAAAAATAAAGTGAGAGGATTGATACCAAAAGCATCAATGCCCAGAGAAGTAATTCAGATGGATACAATTGATTTCGGGGACATTTATGCATTCACTGCGATAGACATTTTTACCAGAGAGGCAGATATTCTATTAGCTCCGGAGCTCACTGCCAGGTACGGTTCCAGATTTCTAGTTAAGAGTATGAAGAGGAGATTTGGGCAGCATGTGCATCTTATTCAGACTGATGGCGGTCCAGAGTTTAAGGCAGACTTCCTCATGCATGTACATTCTTTCTGTGATCGTCACAGGGTAGCTAGGCCATATCGTAAAAATGAACAATCTTATATTGAGAGTTTCAACAGAACGGTAAGAAAAGAGTGCCTGGGCTGGTCAAAATATCGTGCTAAACAATTGCCTGAGTGCATAGAAATGGTAGAATCTTTCCTGAAGCGCTATCATTATCATCGTCCACATATGAGCTTAGGGATGAAGCCACCATTACAAAGATTAAAGAAGGAGGTAGACTGTCGGATATTTACGGAGAATTAAGCGTAGAGTTAAAATTATGTTAATAATATGCTACAATAGTTGTTGTCTTGCGATGGAAGAAGATGTTAAGGCATTCCTAGATTACTTAGCAAGGGAAAAGAAGTATTCCTCTAACACGCTGGCAGCCTATCAGAGTGATCTGGCTCAATTGACTGCCTATGTCAAATCTTCGAGTTCGGGAGGGGGAATTAGCACTTCTCAGTTGCTGAATACTGAACTTTTATCGGGTTATATGTATGACCTGAGGGAAAAGAAGTATGCGCAATCTACAGTGGCGCGGAAGGTGGCAGCGGCCAAATCTTTCCTTAAGTATATGTTATATACTGGCAAGCTGAGGAGTGATCTCACACCGAATTTAGCTTCACCTCAGGTAAATAAACCTCTGCCTAAGCCTTTGTCGGTCTCTGAAGTGCGTCGCTTCTTGGCCGAACCAGCAAAGCTTTCTTCTATTGAGGCTAAAAGAGATAGGTCTATGTTGGAGTTGCTTTATGCTACCGGTTTACGAGCCAGCGAGCTAATGGCACTAAATGTGGATGATGTTGATCTAAGAGTAAACAAAGTACGCTGTCAGGGTGGGAAAGCTGGAGTTAGAGTTGTTCCCATAGATGGATATGTAGCACAGATGATTAAAGAATATGTTAGTGAAATCAGGCCTAGGCTGGTAAATAACGAAGCTGAAATCGCTTTATTCCCGAATCGACGAGGAGACCGCCTAACTCGGCAAGGGTTTTGGCAGATTATTCAGGGTTATGCTGATAAAGCTGGTTTAAGGGGTAAAGTTACCCCTCGCAGTCTGCGGCATAGTTTTGCAGCTCATAAGATAAGTAGTGGGGCTGATATGCAATCTGTACAGGAACTTCTGGGGCATACTCACCTTTCGACTACCAAAGTTTATCAAGATGTGAAAATTTAGTTTTGTTCTGTTAAAAGTCTGAAATGTAAAAATAGTTTAACCAAAATCAGTTGGAGTTAAGAAATGTCAAAAAGATCGCGAAAAGCTAGAGCAAAATTCAAGGCTACCCAGCAAGCAATAAGCAGAGGTGAAATAAGCCGCCATGAGCCTGCGAAAGCAACAGTTGAGCCTAAGGTATTAAAGTCTGTAGCAGAACCTCCCTCTGTTTTAGCTCAGACAACTCGATACCAGTACATATTGCCTGAATTGCGGCGTATCGGTATTATTGCTGGAGTTTTATTTATAATCATTATTGTATTGAGTTTTATTATTAGATAGGGTTTTAAAGGTGGGCCTTGTGGGTTTAGAATTGGCCCGAGATCAGCTGATCAAATCCCTTAGCCGGGAAATTGTTGATAAGCGCGTGCTCACGGCTATGGCAAATGTGCCCCGTGAGCTTTTTATACCATCTGATTATTGCCATTCAGCTTATGATGACAGACCTTTAGGTATTGGTTTTGGACAAACTATTTCTCAACCACTTATTGTAGCTATAATGACTCAAGCTTTAGGACTTAAGGGCAGTGAAATAGTGCTGGAGTTAGGTACAGGGAGTGGTTATCAGACAGCAATACTGGCTGAATTAGCCAATTGGGTGGTTAGTGTAGAGCGTGTTCCTCAGTTGGCAGAATCTGCGAAGAAAGTTTTAGACAAGCTAAGCTACCATAATGTGGAAATACACGTGGCAGAAAATCTCCTAGGTTGGACAGAAAGGTCTCCCTACGATGCAATTATAGTTACTGCTGGAGCGCCGTGTGTTCCTGAATCGCTCCTGAAACAGTTGACCATCGGGGGGAGAATAGTCATCCCAGTGGGTTCAAGGTGGGAGCAAGATTTACTTAAAATTACTAAAGGGAAAAAGCAGAATATAATTGAAAGTTTAGGTGGTTGTCGTTTTGTACCTCTTATCGGTGAAGATGCCTGGGAAACGGAAGAGTAAAGTATTTGAAGTATTAGCGTAGTTAAGATTTGTTAGCAGATTTGGCTTTGTCTATAGATACAACTGTTTTGGCTACCAGGGAACCAACTGGGCAGATCACGACACAAGCCAAGCATGAATCAGGACATGCTTCAGATAGAGGTATGCCAGCGAAGGTGGAAACCGTAGTGTTAATCCCTCTAAAAGCGAAATCGAGAGTGCCAGTACCTTTTTCTTGGCATATGTGAACACATCTGCCGCATAAAACGCATCTATTTGGATTGTAGTAAAATAAAGGGTGGCTGGAATCAATTGGGATTTCCCGTGGTATTTGATGAAACCTTTTCAGCTTCATTTTTAGACCAAGTTTAGAGGCGATATTTTGTAGTTCGCAGTTACGGTTTTTATCACAATGAGCACAATCAACGTTGTGATGACTAAGTAAAAGTTCGAATGCCGAGTTTCTGATCCTCTTAACTTTATCGGTGTTAAGATGGACTACCATGCCATCACTGGCTGTTACGTTGCAAGAAGTACTAGGGCTTCTTCTACCTTCAATTTCTACAAAGCAAAGGCGGCATGAAGCTGCAGGTAGCTTGATATCTCTGATAGCACAAAGGTTAGGAATGTAGAGTCCGTTATCCAGAGCTGCCCAGAGTAGTTTTTCCCCTTCTTTAGCTTTGACCTCAACCCCATCGATATTTAAAGTGATCAGGTTGGATTTACTAATTTTTTTCTCAGAATTCATTTTCTTCTATTAAGATATGATAGCTGAAATTGACTATCTTTGGATAATTGTCCGCTTACTAGGGGTGGATAATACTATATGATGTTGTAACAGAAAATTCCACTAAGTACTTTTAAATTTTAACAGATTAATATAATAAGGTGAAAATATGGCTGGAGTACCAGACCTTTTTTAGCAATAAAGTGGGTGAGAAAAGATAAGTCGGCAAAGTAGATTTAGATATTGGATATTTGTCGTCGAAATAAAGAAATAGTATGATAATGCCAAGTTGGAGTAGGTAACGATGATAGTTGGAATGAAAAAGGGCGCTACACCTGAGCAGATAGATGTGGTAGTAAAACGTGCCAAATCGCTGGGATTGGGTGTGCAATTGAACTTGGGTACCGAGAAAGTGGTAGTGGCTATGCTTGGAGGTATTACAGGACAATTGTCCACAGATACCTTTGCAGTATTACCCATGGTAGAGAGTGTAACCAGGATCATGAAGCCCTACAAACTTGCCTCACGGGAGTTTAAGGCCGATGATACTATAGTCTCTGTTGAAGGGATAGATATTGGGGCTGAACGTATTGCTGTTATGGCAGGGCCCTGTGCAATAGAGAACGAAGCTCAAATAATGGAAGCAGCCAAAGCCGTAAAGGCTTCAGGAGCATGCATATTGCGTGGTGGTGCTTATAAACCACGAACATCCCCTTTTAGTTTTCAGGGTCTAGAGCAGGCAGGGTTGGAAATGGTAGTAAAGGCTAAGAAAGAGTTCAATATTCCTGTTATTACGGAAGTGGTGAATCCTCAGGATGTAAGCTTGGTCTCCCGGTATGCTGATATTCTCCAGGTTGGTGCGCGAAATATGCAGAATTTTGCACTGCTAACTGAGATTGGGAAGACTAAGTGTCCTGTGCTACTAAAGCGTGGATTATCGTCTACTGTTACCGAATGGTTGACAGCGGCAGACTATTTGTTGGCAGGAGGGAATAAGCAAGTTATTCTTTGCGAGAGAGGAATAAGGACATTTGAGGACAGTATTCGCTTTTCTCTAGATATCTCTTCTATTCCGGTGATTAAGAAGGTAAGTCATCTGCCTTTGGTTGTGGATCCAAGCCATGCTGCTGGTCATTATTCTCTGGTTCCAGCTATAGCCAAGGCAGCTATAGCTGCTGGTGCTGATGGTCTTCTAGTAGAAGTACATCCTAACCCGAAAGAGGCGCTTGTCGATGGACTACAATCGCTTACTCCCTCAGATTTTTCCAGGTTAATGGAAGAATTGAAGACTATTGCTAAGGCAGTAGGCCGATATATCTAGATGATGTTTGACTGCGTTTCAAATCTAATCGGCTAGTTCATTAAGGCCAGTGTAACTGTCAAATTGCCGCCGTAGTTGGTAATCAAGCTCTCCTATAATTACCTCAGCTGTAGAAAATATTGTGGCTGCAGAAAGATGTCCGCCATAACAAGCATCATGTAGTGAAAGCTGAATATGTATGTGAATTATGGGATTATTATCTTTCAAGGCTACTGAGCCCTGAGCACAAACTATCTCTAGCGGGCCTTGGTAATCTATACTCTGGTATTTTCCAGGGAGTTCCATTAAGTAATTGAGTGTGGCATTTCTTAAGGAGCCGATAATGCCGATTATAACTCCAGAAGAAATATGACCTTTATCGCAGTAACGATTAATTTCAGTAAGTAACTCTTGCCCAGGTTTGATTCTGAACACATGTATCTTTTTAAACAACTTATTTCCCCTGTGTTTTTGAGGATTAAAAGCATATTATCACAGGGCTTATCTAATTGCCACTATATGGGGATAAGAGTAGGGTACATTTGCTTTAGACAGTCGAACAGGTTGCTAAATTCTACTTTGTTCTAAATATGTGTATAATTAAATCTTATTATTACACCATATTTATGTAGTGAGAGGTCAAACGTGAGTGATGTTTTGGATGAAGCTCAGGCTTTAGTTCAATGTAAAACGTGCCCTTGGTATAAGACCTGTGTATTACCTATGAGATTTACTGAAGAGGATTTGAGGAAACAATTGGAGTCTACTATGCCTGGTGCTACTATAGCTGGAGGAACTGAATATGGTATACATCAACTTTTATCCGGGATGGCGGCTGCAGCACAGAACACTCTCCTTGAGGGTTGTCCTATATTCATCAGTAGGCTACGGTCAAGTCCCAAGCTCGCTGAGAAAATAAAAAAGCTGATGCAAGAGTGGTCAGCTGGTAATGATGAATAGAATAGTTGGCTAGCTAGCCGATTCCTTTGGCCACTTTTAGCTTATCTGCCTGTTTCTTCTCGACATAATATCGACTCGTTATATTTAGGGCTTTTTTACTAACTTACTTCTTTTTCACAAGATGTTCAGATGGCAAAAGGCTCAGAGCAGGTATTACCTTAATAGAGGTTGGAATGGGCGGCATATAAAATGATATCCTATAGTTTCTATAGCGATATAAATACAGGAGTTAAATGATGACTATATCTGAAATGTTAGCCAGGAATGCTCGTTTGTTTCCTGATGAAGTGGCATTAACCGAAGTTATCCCAGACGAAGGTAAGCGAAGGGATATTAGCTGGCGCGAGTTTGATGATCGAGCAAATCGGGTGGCTAATGCATTGAACAGTAGAGGAATTAAAAAGGGAGATAAGGTTATTCAGCTTATGAGAAATTCCATAAACTGGTTGGAAGTTTATTTCGGAATTATTCGAACTGGAGCATGGGTAGTACCTCTTAACTTCAGATTTACTTCCAATGACATAAAGTATTGTACAGATATAAGTGAAGCGAAGATGATGATTATGGATGCTGAGTTTGTAGAGAGGGTAGAGAAGATAAAAACTCAATTGGCGACCATAAACGATTATTTCATTTCGGGTGACAGTGTTCCCGATGGCTGGAGTCCTTTAGAAGAGATAATATCTCAATCTTCTTCAGAGATAGTTCCTGTGGTGATAAGAGAATCAGATGAATGTGGTCTTTATTTTACTTCAGGAACCACCGGCTCTCCAAAGCCGATATTGTTGACTCATAAGAATATGGAGTGTGCTGCCTTAGCTGAGCAAGCCCATCATCGACAAATAAAAGATGATAATTTCATACTGATTCCCCCACTATATCATGCTGGAGCTAAAATGCACTGGTTTGGTAGTCTACTTGTGGGAGGACGGGCTACCTTACTTAAGAAGGTTACACCACAATTTATATTTGAGGCTGTACATAAAGAAAGGGGCACTATTGTTTGGCTATTGGTTCCTTGGGCTCATGATGTGCTTTCGGCATTGGATCGAGGCGAGCTGAGAAAAGAAGACTATGATTTGAGTTGCTGGCGCTTAATGCATATCGGTGCCCAACCAGTGCCACCAAGCCTAGTATTAAGATGGAGAAATTATTTCCCTGATATGCAGTATGACAATAACTATGGTCTCAGTGAGGCTGCAGGGCCTGGCTGTGTTCACCTTGGTTTAGAGAACAGACACAAGGTGGACTCTATTGGTAAGGCTGGGTTTGGCTGGGAAATTCGTATAGTTAATGACAATAAAGAGGATGTAGCTAGAGGAGAGGTTGGTGAATTAGTTATAAAAGGTTGTGGCGTGATGAAAGAATATTATAAAAATCCTGAGATGACTTCTCAAACGATAATAGATGGCTGGTTATATACTGGTGACATAGCGAAGATGGATGAAGAAGGTTTCATTTATCTAGTGGACAGGAAGAAAGATATAGTCATTTGTGGTGGGGAAAATGTTTATCCTGTTGAGGTGGAGGAAGTTCTACATCATCATCCTAAGGTCTACGATGTCGCAGTAATAGGTATCCATGATGAAAGATTGGGAGAAGTTGTTGCGGCTGTAATAGATCCTAAACCAGGAACAACCCTGACCAAAGAGGAGATAATTAGTTTTTGTGATCAGCAGTTGCCAAGATATAAGAGACCTAGGGTTGTTATATTCGATAAAGTACCGCGTAGCCCTACTGGGAAATTAGAAAAGCCTAAATTGCGCCAGAAATATTGCGGCCATCAAGCTGCATTTTGAGCGCAAAGATTGTTCTGGCTATTAGACTTTTTACTCGATCATACAGTTTTATTACATAGCTATAACGTTGCTTTAGAATAAGGCAAGAATTATAATTGTTCGTATAATGGTACAGTTACCTGATAATCTCGCTCGAGATAATTCAAATATTCACCTTTTGGAACGAATAGGTAACCTTATGGCTGTCTCCGTAGACTCAGAAAAGTTTTTTGAACAGCTTTTCAATGAGTTAGCATCAAGCTTTGGAGCACAAACTTGTTGGGTTCAGTTCCTTGATACGGATAATAAGGAATTGAGGCTCATTGCCTATCAAGGTTTCAATAAGAAGTTGGCAGAAAGAATGAATTCAATGAAGTTGGGGCAGGATACTATCAGTAAAGTAGCTTTGAAGGAGGAACCTCTCATTAATTCTGATGTGTCTGCTGATTCCAAATTTGAATATTTTACTGCTATTATGCCTGGAGTCAGATCTCTAGCTGTTGTTCCGCTAAAGTTTAGAGGGGTTTGTCTGGGAGTAATAGGGTTAGGTGCTAGCGCTCTTAATCGATTTACTGATAGTGAGCTTAAGCTGCTTTCAATAATCGGTATATTAATTGGGCACGTGGTTGATGTTGCATTTTCAAGTCAATTCAGGGATAGTACTAACAGCACTAATATTATTTCCGATGTTGGTGAAAAGCAAGAATTAATTAGTGCATTAAGCCATGAGTTGCAAACACCGTTAACTGCGCTTATTGCCTCAGCAGGTTTGCTAGCTGAAGAAATCGAAAAAGATTCGAAGAGTTCACAAATCAGACTCGTTCGAAATATATTACATAGCGCATCAAGTCTCCAAAATCGCCTTGTTGAGCTTCTAGATTTGTCTCGAACTAAAGCTAGCCAATTCCGGGTCAAAATTAAAGTTATAGATTTATCCTCTTTGCTTATTCAGGTTGTCCAGGAGCTTATTCCAGTAGCCGAAGGCAAAGGGCAATCCGTAGTTACGGAGGTTGAACCATCTATACTTGTTGAAGCTGACGAACAGCGTTTGGAACAGATTCTGAGCAATCTGTTATCCAATGCTATAAAATTTACTCCCGAAGGTGGCAGAATTAAGGTTAGAGTAAAAAAGCATAGTACGAACCTTACTGTTGAAGTAAGTGACACAGGCCCTGGTATTTCTAAAGATGAACAGCTGAAGTTATTTCGTCCCTATTATCGTGTTCCAGCAGATAGACGGCGTTACAGTGGGTTGGGGTTGGGATTGGTTATTACTAAACAATTGGTAGAACTTCACGGTGGTAAAATTTGGGTTGAGAGTGAACCTGGTGAGGGTAGTACTTTTGCCTTTTCCATCCCGTTGGCTGAGGGAAGAACCAAGCAGCTTTAATGAATATTAGAGGTGGCAATATGAAGGTTCTTTTAATAGAAGATAGCAAAGAGATTCAGGAAGCTATTTCTCTCATTTTCGAGCTGCACTGGCCTGATGCCGAGGTAATAGTTACTGGTGAAGGTTCAGATGGTATTTCAATGACTGAGGCAGAGTCTCCAGATATATTGATCCTTGATCTAGGCTTGCCCGATATAGATGGTTTCAAAGTTCTGAAAGAAGTTCGAGATTTCTCGGACATCCCAATTATCATTTTAACTGTCAGGGGTGAGGAGATAGATAAAGTAAGGGGATTGGAATTGGGAGCTGATGATTATATTGTCAAGCCATTCAGTCATATGGAGCTATTGGCTCGGGTTAAAGCCGTTCTTCGCCGAAGCCATATCCCTGAACTTAGAGAAGTAGAAAAACCAATTATTGGCCGCGATTTGTCCATTGATTTTGCCTCTCGAACCATATTAAGAGGTGGTAAAAAATTAAAGCTGACCCCAACTGAGTTTAACCTTTTGCAATGTATGGCAAGAAACGAAGGCAAGGTGCTTACTCATCAGGCTCTATTAACGAAGGTCTGGGGTGAGGAATATACGGATTCTTCTGAGTACTTAAAGGTTTATATACAACGTCTTCGAGATAAAATAGAGGATGACCCATCTAATCCTAAGATTCTTATCAGTGAGCGCGGAGTGGGCTACAAATTTCTAAAACCTTAAGCTTGGATTTTTTACCAAATTTTTACTAATTCTTTACCCTCCGTTTACCTTCAATTTACTATTATTTTTACCCTTGCCTGTTACACTAAAATAAAAAAAGACTGAGAGGCGTGAAGATGAACCAGATTTTAGTAATGTCAAGTGATCCGATTTTAAAGCGGAAAAACCTTGAAGTACTTGTTGGAAGTGGTTTCCAAGTGGCTGATGTTTCGGATGCGCTTGATGGTCTACTCATGGTAGATAAAGATGGTTTTAGTGCCATCGTAATTGATGAAGAGCTTGCCGATATTGATGGCTATAGGGCTTGTCAAAAAATAAGACAGTATTCTCAGATTCCAATAGTTCTTTTGGGTACAGAACCATCAGAAGAGGTGTGGGCTCGAGTCGATGAGCTTGGCTTTGACATTTATTTAAAAAAACCAGTTAGCCCACGTGAATTGGTGGCACAAATTAAGTCCGTAATTAGGCGGACTCGTTATGAGGAAAAGCCGAAGCCATCCAAACTAGAAAAACCATTGGGATTGCAGAATATTCCAGTTACTCCTACTGAAGAGATCCAAACGGCTAAGTTGGGAAAAACTATTGAATATGATAGACCAGTCCAGGTGGAAAGACCTGCCGAGGTTCATACTACCCCAATTATCCCTGTTCAGGAAGTTCTTACGAGGAGGATAGATAAAGCTGCTGAGATTGAGGAAGAGATTCAGATAGAAAAACCTGCTGAAACACTGGGATTCTCTGATATACCTTTACAGGAGGCTCAGTCGGTAAGATTGGATAAAACTACTCAACCTGAACCAATGATTCAAAAAGAAAGACCTGTTGGAGTACCTCCCACTCGTATTGTTACTATCCTAGAAGAAACAAAATCTATGAAATTAGAGGGGCCTGTTGTGCCAACAACAGTTTTAACTGAAGTAGAAGAGGGTGAATCTACTATCGGCGTGTGGAGCGATGCTCGGATGGCCAAATTAGTTGACGCGCTGGCGACTGGAAGGTTCACCGAGATTCATCCAGTGATAGATATTTCTGCAAGTGGTGGATTTGCTTATCCCGAAGTGGATCGGTTAATCGGAGCTACAGGCGATGAGACGAGGCTTCTCCTGGAATCTCTGGCAAAAGAAAATGTAATGAATAAAAATCTTTTTGAAAAGGTTCATGTAGATCCCGATGGTTCAGTCCAGTTGGTACCGGTAGAACGCTGTCCACATTGCGGCTCTGGTAACTTAATCAGAGGACAACTCATTGAGCACTTTTCCTGTGGCAACGTGGGCATGGAACAGGATTACAAAGCGGATCATAAGTATACGTGTCCTAAGTGCCAGAAAGAACTGAAACTTTTGGGTACCGATTACCGCAATGTGGGGATAAGGTATAGGTGTCTTGATTGCAACGAGATATTCCCTACGCCGGTAATAAAGTGGCGTAACATGACTAGTGGGAAAATATGGACTTTTGAGGAGCTCCAGGAAATCCAGCTATACTCTTATAGTCTGAGCCCTGACAAAAAGGATTGGCTTGAATTTCAATTAAAGCCAAAAGCTCAGCTTGTTGATTTCCTGAGGCTGCAAGGTTATCACGTTGAGGAGATGGCCAAGGTGCATGGCGGTTCAGGTGCTGTTCATACCATCAATATCCTGGCTAGCAGAGATGATGGGTTAGCTAAGTATTACGTAGGCGTTGGAATCTTAATCGCCTCGCGCGGGCAAGCAGAGGTGGTACTGGAAGAGTTGTTCGAGTTTGATACTAAAGCCTATGATATGGGGCTGAATTACAAGGTGGTTATAGTTATACCGAAATTGAGTCGTGAGGCAGCAAAGTTTGCGGAGAGACAAAAGATCGGAGTTTTTGAAGCTAGCGATCCGTCAGCACTCATATCGTTTTTAAACACTCAGAAGCGATCTTCCGCCTCGGTGTTGACCAGAGCCACTGCCCACTATATGGATCAGATGGGTGCATCTTCTGGACCTAGAGCAAAAATAGCAGCGTTTCTGAGAAATCGTGGCTATGATGTTTTTGAGAGAGCCAGGGTGCCTGGGAAATCAGGTGCTGAACATACATTCGACATCTTTGCACAAAGGGACGATGTTATTGTGAAACCTGCTATCGCAATTGAAGTGGTGATTGCTGAAAAAGGGCAGGTTGTTGGTATAGACAAGGTATCACAATTTGATGCTGAGGCTTTTGATGCTGGCATCCGCAATAAGGTTTTTGTGGGAATCCCTCAGATTGCCCCGGAAGCGGAGCAATTCGCTAAGCAACAGCGAATTAAAACTCTAGGAGAATATGAACTGGCGGGGCTGATTAGCTCTTAGACAATAGCATCATAGCGTAGTAATTAAAGCAGGGGTTATAATGAGAGCTATGGTGTGTAGAAAAAACCATAGCTCTCTTTTTTAATATCAGCATAATATGAGGAAGGCAAAGTGAAAAAGAGCACGATTTTTCTAGCTGTTGTTGCTCTTATCATCTACGGGCTTGTATTAGTAGTATCTCCAGACATCTCCACTATAATAGCTGCCGTAGCTGGTATCGTTGTTGCTATCGTTTTCTTTGGTATTTTAGTAGCGAGAACAAAGTCACCGTTTATACAGAGAATATCATGGCTAAACACAGTACCATTATTTATCATCTTCTTAGCCGTTCCGATAACCTTTGCTGTACTCCTCTTTATTCAAGGTAAACTCTCTATTATCTTGATTTTGGTGATGGTTTCTCTGGCATTCAGTTTTTTCTATGGTTTTTTGAATATACCACTAGCGGTGTATCACAAATACGAGGAAAAAAAATATACCAAAGGCCACTTAGCCGCTATCCACCAATTAGTGTTATTGTTCCAGCTCACAATGAGGAAAAATGCATTGCCGGAACTATAGAAACACTGCTCGAAGCTTATTATCCTGTTCTTAAGGAGATAATAGTTGTTGATGACGGTTCAACAGATGGTACCTATGATATAGCCAAACTTTATATTTCTCGTGGTGTTAAGGTAGTGCAGAGACCTCAAGGTGGTAAGGCCGCTGCCTTGAATACCGGATTGCAGTTTGCTCAGGGTGAAGTTATCGTCTGTGTTGATGCCGATAGCATGGTTGCCAGAACTGCTCTTTATGAGATAGTGAGAAGGTTTGAATATCCCGATGTTGTAGCTATAGCTGGCAATGTTAAAGTGCTAAACCGTAAGAATCTCCTAGCTGCGTGTCAGGCTCTGGAATATGTTTTTGATATAAACATATCCAGAAGGGCAATGGATATTTTCGGGGCTGTTATCGTAGTACCTGGCTGCTTAGGGGCTTTTCGTAGCAAGGCACTGAAGCTCGGTGGTGGATGGGATGTGCAAACTATAGTAGAAGACTTTGATACTACGGTAAAACTGTTTAAGAGTGGTGCTTTTGATACTACCAATCCTTTGGCTCCCGTAGATTTAACAAGAGTATTACAGCACCCGGATATTGATGTTGTTGCCAAAGGTATGAAGGGAGGCAGCAAAATAGTCCAGGCAAGTTCGGAGGCAATAGTATACACAGAGGCACCGGAAAACCTGAAAGGACTGTGGAAGCAAAGGCTAAGGTGGTATCGCGGCAATTTTCAAACACTGCTTAAGCACAAAGATGCTTTTCGTAATCCTCGATTCGGAACTTTATATAACCTTGCTTTTCCTTATATGCTGATATCGATGCTGTTTATACCTATTTCTACGATAGTAATAATTATTACCGCTATACTGGCTATATTAGCCGGCGAAATCATACCGCTTTTGCTGATCTTTGCCGTATTTGTTGTGTTGCAGAGCGTGGTATCAGTTCTGGCAATAGAACTTGATAATGAGGATTTGAGACTAGCCTTTTATTCCATATTCTTTGTTCTAGGCTACAAGCATATACTGGATGCTGTTAAGCTTAAAGCTGCCTTTGATGTATTGACCAAACAAAAGATGGGCTGGGATAAGCTAGAGAGGATTGGCTTGTTTCAAAAGAGGTCCATCTAAAGGATATCAGGCAATATAATTACAGTAAAACCAGCCTCTTTTAGATAGCGCATCTGCTCTGCAAAGTTTGCCACTGGTGTGAACATCATTTTTGAACCAGTGTCGGAAATAAAGTGATAAGTTAGACCAACTACCGAGTATCTACTCGCCTGGTTCACGATGGACTTGAAGACTTCAAAGTTCTGATCGAAAATTTGATAGTTTGGAATGTGGTACCTTGCATCTGAGTTAGCCAGATTTAAGTCAAAAGGTTTCTCCTCGGGCCAACCACCCCTGGCACACACATAATTGGCTTTCTTCACGCAAGCAATTACTTGATCATTCCACTCATAGTAAGGGTAGACAAAGGTACGAACTTTGAATCCCATTTCCTCGAGGTATTTCTTTGAATCAATAATCTCCTCTTGAAGTTGCTGGTCAGTTAGGTTTTCTATTAGATGTGGGTGGGTCTTACTATGGGATGCAATGTCCATACCAGATTCGGCTATTTTTTTCAGTTCTTTTTTGTCCATATATTTCCAGATATCTTTGCCTCCTCCGCCGATATCGCCAGTTATTACCCCGAAAGTGGCTTTGAATCCGTATTGATTCAAGATTGGTAGAGCCACGTCAAACTGGTTTTGCAAGCAATCGTCGAAAAAGATCCAGACCAATTTTGCGTTATCAGGTATGACTTGTGGTGTTTTTGTAGAGGAAACTGCGGGTTCTTTGCAACTGACTAAGCATAGAGCGAGTATTAAGATGGCCAGAACCAACAGAAACTTAACCTTTCTCACCTCTGACGAACTCAATCAGACAATATTGATGTTTTGGCTTGACTAGTGCTGTATAATAACCTAAATCGAGAGTTAAGTAAACCATTATTTATTATTTGTATAAGCTCGGTTAAGGAATGCAATATTAAAAGTATGCTATAAGAAATTCCAGCTCAGCAAGTGTTGACCATCTTGTTAAAGATGAATTACATGCTAGTAATACTGTAAAGTGAATACCTCTCTTAACCTCTCTAAAATAACTGGTGCCATTTTCTTAGTAACTGTTGGATTGCTTGTTATCTTGTGTGGAAACAGTTGTAATTCTTATATTCCAACAGTAGGTGCACAGATTACCTATTTTGATGCTGCCTCTGGAATTTATTATCCAGATGATGAGGTAACTTCCTATTTACGTTTTAAGAACACGGGAGGAAAACCGTGGACTTTCTGGGTGGGATACAGTGTTTGGGATAAAATGGAACAATTCTATGATGTAACTTCTCATCCAGTTACCTTGGGTGTTGGCGAGGAATCAGCTACACAGAGTAAGGCGTGGAATGTGCCTTTACAGCCTTCATGCATAACGGGTGACTATAGTTTGGCAATGGCAGTTTGGGATAAGGCTCCTGAAAGCGAAAATGCTATACAGTTGGCGTATCAAGAGAAACTGAACTCCTTCCAAGTTTTCCGCTACTTCGAGCAATTTGATGATTTTAACACAGGCTTGTGGAAGAAAAGCAACCATACTATGGAAAAGAGTTACATCGACCCTGGTAATATTGATATAAATGATGGATGTGCTAGACTCAAAATTCCAGCGGGCACTTTAAATGGTGGAGAAATCAGTTCTAAGAATTACTTCAAATATGGAGCATACAGGACAAGATTAAAGGTTTCATGTGTGAAAGGTGCCATAACAGGTTTCTTTCTTTATCAGGATACTGGTGAAATGAGTGATGAGATTGATATTGAGATATACAATGATGATTACGGTTGGCAGATTGTATTTACTTCGTATGTAAAGGGCGCTATAACCAACACTGTCAAGAAGTCACTAATGTTTGATCCCTGTGCTGACTTTTATGAATATGGGATCGATTTTTATCCAGGGAAAGTCAGTTTTTTCGTTGACGGCGGAGTTCTACAGGAGTTTAGTTCAGGTTTGCCTCAGGATTCTATGAAGTTGCTAATAAATACCTGGTTTCCGGAGTGGTTACAAAGCGTTCCGCCAGGAAAAGATGAGTATACCTATATCGATTGGATTAAATATTAAAACGACTTTTCTCACGAGTTTTAGAATAATCTCGTTATATGCTTTATTTACCCCTTAAATAGGCGTCTATTGAACCAGCAGCACGTTTGCCAGCCCCCATAGCACTGATAACTGTAGCTGCACCGGTAACCACATCACCACCTGCCCAGACCTTATCTTTAACAGTTTTGCCTGTTGCTTCGTCAGCTACTACAGTGCCGTGTTTTGTTGTCTCTAAGCCCTTTGTTGTTGATGGGATCAAGGGGTTGGGGGTAGTGCCTAGCGCTACTACGGCTACATCGATGTCAATAGTGAATTCACTATTTGGCTTAATCACAGGACGGCGTCTGCCGCTGGCATCTGGTTCACCAAGTTCCATTTCGTAACATTCCATCGCTGTCACCCAGCCTTTATCATTGCCTATGAAGCGCTTAGGGTTGGTAAGTAGCTTAAAAATAATTCCTTCTTCCTCAGCATTTTCTACCTCTTCATGACGCGCTGGCATCTCAGCTCGTGACCGACGATAGACAATGTAAACTTCGTCAGCTCCAAGTCTAAGGGCGCAGCGGGCTGAGTCCATGGCTACGTTACCACCGCCAATAACGGCAACTTTTCTGCCAATTTTTATGGGGGTATCGTAGTCAGGAAAGAGATAGGCTTTCATGAGGTTAACCCTGGTCAGAAACTCATTGGCTGAATAGACACCATTTAAATTCTCGCCAGGTATATTCAGAAACATGGGCAACCCAGCCCCAGTTCCCAGGAAAACAGCATCATAGATGCTAGTTAACAATTCGTCGACCGTAGTTAGTTTACCCATCACGGAGTCAAGTTTAATTTCAACTCCTAATGACTTGACATAATTAACTTCTGTTTGGACGATACTCTTAGGTAGCCTAAACTCAGGAATACCGTACATTAAGACGCCACCAGCAACGTGCAATGCTTCGAAAATAGTCACTTTATGCCCCATCTTAGCGAGATCAGCAGCACAGGTAAGACCGGCTGGACCTGAACCAATTACTGCTAATTTTTTGCCGCTTGGGGATGCGATATCTGGTGATGATGGCTTACCTGAGCTATGAGTTCGCTCCCAGTCGGCAACGTAGCGTTCCAACCTGCCGATAGCTATAGGTGCTTCTTTTTTGCCTAACGTGCACATACTTTCGCATTGTGTCTCCTGTGGGCAGACTCGTCCGCAAATACCTGGCAAGCTGTTTTTGCTCTTAAGTATTTTGACCGCTTCAGGCATATTATTATTTCGTAGCTCGTTGATAAACTCAGGGATATCAACGTTTACTGGGCAACCCTCAATGCAAGGTCGCTTAGGACATTGGATGCAGCGGCTTGCCTCTTCCAGAGCCATTGCTTCAGTGTATCCCAAGGCTACTTCGTTATAGTTTTTTGCCCTGACTTTGGGCTCTTGTCGGGGCATAGATACCCTATTTAAATTAAGTTTAGGCTTTGGTTTCTCTTCCAATTTTAACCTCCAAGTTTAAGAACTGTGGCAATGACACGATTTCCATAAGTCCAGAGAGCGCTTTTCCTCATCGCAGTAAATTAATTGACGCTTGAGCAGGAGATCCCAGTCAACTTTATGTGCATCGAACTCGGGACCATCGACACAAACAAACTTGGTGGCATCATCTACTGAGACACGACAACAGCCACACATACCAGTGCCGTCGACCATGATGGAATTAAGGCTGACTAGGGTAGAAACTCCAAACGGTTTTGTAGTCAAAGAACAAAACTTCATCATAATAGCCGGTCCAATGGCAATAACCCGTTTAATTTGGTTGTCTCTTTCGAGTACTTCTTTCAAAGGCTCGGTAACCAATCCCTTGCGAGCATAAGAGCCATCGTCTGTAGTAACTATCAGTTCATCGCTGGCGCTTCGTAAACGCTCTTCCCAGAAAAGCAAATCTTTATTCCTGGCACCCATGATTGAAATGACCTTATTCCCCGCTTGTTTTAAAGCCTTGGCTATGGGATATACGGGTGCTACGCCAACACCTCCGCCAACACAAATCACAGTACCGAAATTTTCTATTTCCGATGGTAATCCCAAGGGGCCGACCAAATTCAATATGTGGTCACCAGTTTTGAGATTATTAAGCTTATAGGTAGAAGTACCCACTTGCATAGCCACAAGGCTAATAGTACCCTCTTTAGTATCCCAGTCAGCTAATGTCAGTGGAATACGCTCGCCCTTCTCATCAACGCGGATAACAACAAATTGGCCTGCCTTAGCTTTTTTAGCTATGGCAGGTGCCTCAATTTTCATATAATCGATGACTGGGCTTAACTTTTCTTTAGTCAGGATTTTATACACAATTGCCTCCAAGCTATTTAGTTTTAACTTTCACAGGTGGCAGTACCGGCGCTGAAATCCGAAGTCTCATGTCACATCTAAAGCAGCGCTTCGCTTCCTTTAGGGCTATTGGTTCATCGTAACCAAGTTCTACCTCTGTAAAACCGGACAAGCGTTTGCTGTTGTCAACACAAGGCATTTTTGCCTGTTTCCAGTTGGCGAAATCAGTATCTTGCCCAAATACTGGGTCGGGTTTTTCTGCGGCGACTAGAGTCTCATCGATAATTCCGTTGCCACCTAAATACTTGTCAATGGAACTGGCTGCCTGTCTGCCCTGGGCAATGGCTCCGATGACTGATGCTGGGCCAGTAACGATGTCACCACCAGCAAACACCCCTTTACGAGTGGTAGCAAGTGTTTCATCGTTCACCTTGATAACATTGCCTCTACCAATCTCCACCTCGAATTTGGATGGAATGTCAGCAGCCTGTCCTATGCTGGAGATAATATTATCGAATCCCATAACGAATTCACTTTCTTTGATAGGAACTGGTCGCCTTCTACCACTGGAATCTGGTTCACCCAATTTCATTCGCGTGCATTCCAATTCAAGATGTCCATCATTTCTGACTCGTATTTCATTGGGTGCAGCTAGGAAAATAATCTCGACTCCTTCATGCAATGCTTCGACAACTTCTTCAGGAGCGGCAGGCATTTCCGCCCTGGTACGCCGGTAAACCATAGTCACCTTTTTAGCACCGATACGGAGTGCAACACGGGCGCAGTCTATAGCAGCGTTGCCACCACCGATTACTGCTATTTCTTTACCTATGTTTACCTCTTGTCCTAAGCTTACCGTACGTAAGAAATCGACGCCGTCTATCACTCCGGGACTATCTTCGCCCTTAACACCCGCCTTGGTACCTTTATGGGCACCTATACCGATGAATATGGCATCAAAACCTTGTTTGAAAAGGTCGTCTAAAGACTCGATTCGTGCGTTGGTTTTTATCTCGGCGCCTACATTTTCAATTTCTTTAACTTCAGCATCCAGGATATTCCGTGGTAGGCGATAGGCGGGAATACCTACTCGCATCATACCACCGGTTTGAGGCAGTGCTTCAAAAACTGTCACAGAATGCCCCTTTTTAGCCAGATAAAAGGCTGCAGTAAGCCCCGCTGGACCCGAACCAACCACGGCTACTCGCTTGCCTGTCGCTGGTGCTTTCTTAGAGTTCCGTTTCCATAATCCGTTGTCATAGTCAGAGGCGTAGCGCTTGAGGAATTTTATGCAGATTGGCTCATCTTTATTTAATTCACCTCTACGGCATGCCTGTTCACATGGGTGTATGCAAACACGTCCCAAGGCACCAGGGAATGGTACCTTTTCTCGAATTACCGCCAGGGCTTCACTATATTTTCCCTGGGCAATGAGATATACATAGCGTGGTATATCTATGTGAGCTGGGCAGGCTTGGCGGCATGGTACAACATACCCCTCCCATTCCGGTATAGCGTGATATCTTGCTTCTATGTCTACCAGTGCTCCAGTGGGGCAGACTTCAACGCAGGTAAAACAGAATTTGCATCCTGATTCCTTGTGGTCACCTTTAGTTGGGCCAGCTACTTTGTGCCCATTTAATTCAATGAAATCTAATGCTTTTATACCTCTAAAATCTCGGCAAGCTCTTACACACCGTCCACAGGCGATGCATAGGTTGTAGTCCAGGTCGAAAAACGGATTGTCCCTGTTGACTGGAAGGCCCCTGTATTCATAGGGGATTTCTATGGGTTCAAGCTCCAGATAATCCACTACTTTTTGTAACTCACAGTGTCCGTTTTTAGGACAAGTGACGCAACGTTCGGTGACTGATATATTTCGCAGACAGATATCAAAAGGCTTGCAACGCTCTTTACGCCAGCAAGTGAGGCAAGCACTTGGATGTTCAGCTAGAATCTTCTTTAGAGCTTCACGTTGTTTCTGCCGAATTTCTGAAGTGTTGGTGTAAACTACCATATTTTCTGTTACAGGTGTAGTACATGAAATTACCAAATCTGCTTTGCCTTCAACTTTCACCAGGCACAACCCACATTCCCCTGTGGACGCCAAATCCGGGTGAAAGCAGAGGCTTGGGATATATATACCTGCTTTTGCAGCGGCCTCGAAAATGGAAACATTGTCTTTTGCCACTGCTTGCTGTCCATCTATAGTTATTGCGAGTTCATTCATATTTATTCAGCCCTCTCGATTCGTACGGCGCAAACTTTAAACTCTGGTGTTTTACTAACAGGATCTAGCGCTGGATTAGTCAAAATATTAGTAACACTCTCGGCAAAATGGAAAGTCATATATACTACTCCAGCCGGGGACCGCTCAGTCAATTTCGCCTTGGTTATTACTTCTCCGCGGCGCGAAATCACTTTTACTTTATCACCATGGGCAATCTTTAAGGAAGAAGCATCAGCCGGGTTTATCTCGACCACTCCCTCTGGTTCGATGGCATTAAGTCCTGTCACTTTTCTGGTCATTGTGCCAGTGTGGTAGTGATAAAGACTACGTCCAGTAGTGAGGATTAGCGGATAATCCTTGTCTGGTAATTCTGCAGAGGGTCTGTATGCCAGCGGCATGAATCTGCCCAGACCGCAAGCAAATCTGGTCATATGTAATATGGGAGTCCCGGGATGGTCTTCGGTGGGGCAGGGCCAGTGTATGCCACAGGTTTCTAAGCGATTGTAGTTTATACCACCATAGCTAGGAGTCAAGCTGGCTATTTCCTCCATTATTTGAGATGGGTTATCGAAATCGAAACCTTTAGCTCCTAATTTTCGGGCAATTTGGCAAAAGATCCACCAGTCAGGTTTGGAATTGCCTACTGGTTCAATAGCTCTCCTAACTCGCTGTACTCTTCGCTCGGTATTGGTAAAAGTGCCATCTTTTTCTGCAAAACTGCTTGCAGGGAGAACTACATGAGCTAGCTGAGCGGTCTCAGTGAGGAAAATATCCTGGACAATCAGGAACTCGAGCTTGCTTAATGCCTTCTTGATATGATGTACGTCGGCATCGCTTAAAACAGGATTCTCACCCATCAGGTAGAAAGCTTTGACATGACCTTTTTCGGCAGAGGTATACATCTCAGTTAGTGTTATACCTGGTTTAGTGTTTAATTTGCATCCCCAGGCAGACTCAAATTTGCTCTGGACTTCCGGATTATCGACTCTCTGGTATGCAGGATAGACATTAGGTAGAGAGCCCATATCGCAAGCCCCTTGGACATTATTTTGTCCTCTCAGTGGATTTACACCTGATGAAGGTTTTCCGATATTGCTAGTGAGCATAGATAAATTGGCCGTAGCCAGTACGTTGTCGACGCCATGGGTATGCTCAGTGATGCCCAAACAATACAGAATTGTGGCCGGTTTGCAGGTCGCATATAGCCGGGCTGCCTCAACTATTTTATCAACAGGTACGCCAGTAATCCTTTCTACGTCTTCAACATTGAATTTATTTAACGATTCTCTAAATTTATCGAAATTCTCGCAGCATTCCATGACAAAGGTAGTATCAGCCAGTCCCTCATCCAGTATTATTCTCATCATTCCCATAAGCAGTGGGATGTCACTTCCGGGATGGTGACCTAACCAGATGTCAGCGTGGCGGCAGAGGTCGATTTTTCTGGGGTCAGCCACTATCAGTTTTGCCCCATTATGCACCGCTTTTATTATTTCCAGAGCAAGTACTGGATGAGCCTCGGTGGTGTTGCTCCCTATGACAAATATACAGGCAGCATTACCGATGTCATTTATCGGATTAGTCATAGCTCCGCTGCCGAAACTGGTGGCCAGACCGGCCACTGTTGGTGCATGTCAGAGGCGTGCGCAGTTGTCGATGTTATTGGTTCCCATTACAGCGCGGGTGAATTTCTGAGCAAGATAATTTTCCTCATTAGTGCACCTTGACGAAGCAATAAAGGCGAACTGGTCCCCTTGGTAACCTGCCAACTTACTAGCAACTAGGTCTAATGCTTCTTCCCAGGTAGCTTCAATAAATCTACCATTTTTCTTAATCAGCGGTGAGGTCAACCGATCTGGGTGATTGATGAAGTCGTAACCAAAACGACCCTTGACGCAAAGCCTCCCCTTATTGACAGGGCTATAAATATCTCCTTTGGCATTGACGATGATACTACCACGGACACCTAAACTAATGCTACAGCCCACGCCGCAGTAGGTGCAAGTGGTAATAACCTCACGCGCTGGACGCAGCCCATTCTTAGAGACTAGTGCTCCCACAGGGCAAACCGATACACACTGGCCACATGATACACAGGTTGGCCCTGGTAACAAGCTGCCATATCCTTTATAAGCACCGACCCGATAACCTACGGTGATAGCTCCGATACCCATGACTTCTTCGCATATCTGGGCGCATTGGCCACAGCTTATGCACTTGTTGGGGTCTCTTTCGATAAATGGGTGAGATTTATCCAGTGGATAATGGAATCTATTTTTCTTGGTAGCAGAAGCTGGTACTTCATACTCGGCAGCTAGCTGACGCAGAGTACAGTAGTAGGAAGCTTTGCAGCCGCATTCCAGGCAGCGCTCTGTCTCTAACTTTGCTGCTTCTTCAGTGAGACCAAATTCAATCTCTTTAAATGTATTAGTCCTTTCCTGGGGAGTGAGTTTTGGCATCTTTTGCCTGGGTTGTCGTTCGATACTGGAAAATTCCTCTACATTAATTTCATTCAATTTACCTTTGCTAACGTTGAAAAGTTCTTGGGCTGTTGGTAGTTTTTTGCCCTTCAGATAATGGTCAATAGCTACAGCGGCCTTTCTACCTCCTGCAATTGCTTCGACTGCGGTAGCTGCTCCAGTTATGCAGTCACCACTGGCAAATACACCCTTTATTCCGGTCATGTAACTATTAGAGTCAACTACAATAACATTACCTCTTGCAGTCCTTATGCTACTTTCATCAGCTAATGGTGAAATATCAGGGCGTTGACCGATGGCAGCGATAACAGAATCAACCGAAATAACAAACTCTGAACCTGGAATTGGTTTTGGTCGGGGACGTCCACTGGCATCGGGCTCACCCAAAGCCATTTTTATACATTCGATATTGCTTACCTTGCCATTCTTTGCTATTATCCTGACTGGCGCTGCCATAAAATGGATTTTGGCGCCTTCTTCTTCTGCCTCTTCGATTTCCCATTCGCTGGCTGGCATTTCAGCTCTGGATCGACGATAAACAATGGTAACCTCTTTGGCTCCCAGGCGAAGAGATGTGCGAGCGGCATCTATAGCAGTATTGCCACCGCCGATAACTGCAACTTGGTCTCCAAGTTTAATTTGCTCACCAAGGCTAACGGAACGGAGAAATACAGTGCCGGGCAGAACATCTGGTAAGTCTTCTCCTTCAACATCCATTTTCTGGCTTTGGTGAGCGCCAATAGTCAGCAAAATGGCATTAAATCCAGTCTTAAAAAGCCCATCTATGGTAATATCTTTACCCAGAGCCTGATTAGTTTGTATAACTGCACCTAATTCTGTGATTGTGGCGATTTCTTGATCGAGAAGGTCTTTAGGTAAGCGATAAGCGGGTATACCATAGCGTAGCATACCACCGGGCTGGGGCAATGCTTCAAATATAGTAACAGCATGTCCTTCTATGGCTAGATAATAGGCGGCGGAAAGGCCAGATGGTCCAGAGCCGATAATGGCTACTTTGAGGCCGCTATTAGGTTTGACTGCAGGTGTAAATCTTTTGTTACTGAATAGGTCCTGGTCAGCGGCAAAGCGTTTTAAACTGCAGATAGATATGGGCTGGTCTACAATATTTCTTCGGCAAACCTGCTCGCAAGGATGAGGACAAATACGTCCTATGGTAGCCGGCAGAGGCAGGGCTTCTTTAATAAGCTCTACAGCTTCACTATAAGCACCTCTTTTGATCAGCGCTATGTACCCGGGAATATCAAGGCCAGCAGGACAGGTTAGCTGGCAGGGTGCTATACAATCCCCGTAATGATCAGACAATAGTGATTCCAGGCATTGTTTGCGAGCAAGGTTAGTTTTGGCATTATCCGTCTGGATGATCATGCCGTCTGCTACGGGAGTAGAACAGGCGGCTACAATACCGGTTCCTTGGACGTCTACGGCTGAAACTAGGCAAGGGCTGGTTTGTCTCTGGTGTTTAGTGGAACATAGGGTGGGTATAGGGATACCATTTTCTTTACATGCATCGAAGATAGTTTGACCAGTATTGGCAAAAAACTCTTTTCCATTAACTATTAGCTTGACCTTTGCCATACTGTTTCCATTCTTATATGGGAGCTTATGATAGTTTCAGTGGTGAATAACCTTAATGACCAAGAAGCAAGTTTAGCAGAAAATGTATTCTCGGTCAATAATAATAAACTTTAGGATTGCTTACTTAAAAGACTAGTTTCAGTGTCCTATGACGTGATGCTGATGTCGATTGATGGGTATAAATGCGATAGTTATTTTATATGATATGTCTTGTATTAGAGACGAGTAATTGCTACAAGACTAGAAAAACTGGTTTCTCTCGAAAGGTAGTTCTCAGCTATACACGATGGGCCACCAATAAAGACATATTTTGAGCAGCCTTCAGTATTTAAGCAGACTGGCTATTGAATCTCTTTAGAGGTATGTTGATAAAGCTAATGTCTTTTCTGCAAGACCACTGGCGGAAACCAGGTACCATCCAGACTATCCGACACGGGTTTGCCGCCGGGACATAGAGCAAAGCACTCTCTACAGTTAGAACATACCTTGGAAGCTACCTCTGGGATGAAAGCAACGTCCCGCTCTACACCTCTGCCTATGAAACCGATGGCATTGGCTTTCTTAATTTCCGCACAGTAGCGGACGCATAGACCACACAAAACACAGCCTTTATTTTCGCCCAGGAATCGCGACTTTTCAATTCCATATTTTTTAGCTAGACTTTCTATTGGCCCTGTGGGGCAGAAAGGTAGAAGTAACTCTATAATCATTTTGCGTATTTTTATCACTTGTTCTGACTTGGTCTTCACCGCCAAACCGTTCTCTACTGGATAGATACATGATGCTACGAATCTCCTCTTACCATTCTTGATTATTTCTACCGTACAAAGTCGACATCCACCGTAGGGGGTCAATCGCTCATCATAACAAAGAGTAGGAATATCGATTCCTGTGTTTCGAGCTGCCTGGAGTATAGTCATTCCTTTCTGAGCCTCAACGAGTTTTCCGTCTATTTCAAGTTTTATATTTTCCATTTTTCCCTCACATTTCCCGTTTTATCTTAGTGCCGCTAGGAACAGATGCTGGCACTGGCTTACCTGAGAGCTTAACTACTGCTCCAAAGCGGGTAGGGCAAACTTCAAAACAAGTCCCACATTTAGTGCACTTTGCTTGATCAATCACGTGTATGATACCTTTGCCACCGCTTATTGCATCTACCGGACAGTTTCGTAAGCAAATAAGGCAAGCCATGCATTTCTCAGGAAGAATGTAATATTTAACAAGTTCTCGACAAACTCCAGCGGGACAACGTTTCTCCCGGATATGCGCTTCATACTCATCCCGAAAATACTTGATGGTGCTCAGAACTGGATTGGCAGCAGTAGTACCAAGAGCACAAAGAGAAGCGTCCCGCATTACCTCGGCGATCTCATTGAGAGTTTCGATGTCTCCTTCCGCGCCTTTTCCACTGCAGATATTATTCAGGATGATTAGCATTTGTCTTAGCCCCTCGCGACAGGGTACACATTTACCACAGGATTCCTCGCAGAGGAAATTGACAAAATATCTGGCGATATCCACCATACAGGTATCCTCATCCATCACAATCATTCCCCCTGAGCCCATCATTGAGCCAACTTTGGCAAGTTCGTCAAAATCTACCGGCATATCTAATAGGCTCTCTGGAATACAACCTCCTGATGGTCCTCCTGTTTGAACGGCTTTAAACTTTTTGCCATTGGGGATATCGCCACCAATATTAAAGATAATTTCTCGTAGGGTAGTGCCCAATGGCACCTCAACTAAGCCGCTATTGTAAATCTTGCCGACTAGAGAAAATATTTTTGTTCCAGGGTTTCCTTTGACGCCTATGCTTTTAAACCAGTCAACACCTTTATTGATAATTAGAGGTACATTTGCCCAGGTTTCCACGTTATTTAGCGTGCTTGGTTTTCCTTCTATGCCGCTGACCGCAGTGCGGATGTATTTTGGTCTTGGTTCTCCTGTTTTTCCTTCTATCGCAGTCATCAGTGCGCTTGATTCTCCCGATACGAAAGCGCCAGCTCCCCTATGTATCTTAAGATCAAAACTGAAATCTGCCCCTAAGATGTTTTGCCCTAAAAGTCCATACTCTCGTGCCATCTCAATAGCTGCGATGACGTTTTCTACAGCCAGAGGATATTCCTGCCGTACATAGATAAATCCCTTCTGTGCCCCAATGACATAAGCACCGATAAGCAATCCCTCCAATACACTATGTGGGTTCCCTTCAAGCAAGCTTCGGTTCATATAAGCTCCAGGGTCTCCTTCATCGGCGTTGACGATAACGTATTTTGGTTCTCCAGGCGCATTACGGGTCGTTTCCCATTTCAGTCCAGTTGGGAATCCACCCCCACCTCTGCCCCGTAGGTTGGCATCCTTTATCATTTGCAATACCTTATCACGACCCAACTCAAATAGGCTTCTGGACAGAGCAGAATAACCCCCTAGGGCTATATAATCTTCGATATCCTGAGGGGTAATAAGTCGGTTATTAGAAAGGATGATACGATTTTGGTACTTATAGAATGGTATTTCCTGTTCATATGCTATAAGCTGAGCAGTCTTGGGGTTCTTATAGAGCAAACGCTCAACCAATTTATCTCCACAAATGGTTTGAGAGAGAATCTCAGGTACATCGTTGCTGCTCACGCCCAGATAACAAATCTCTTTAGGGAAAATAACCACTATCGGTCCGCGCTCACAAAAACCATGACAGCCAGTTCGGCGTATGCTAACCTTTTTCTGCAATCCTTGCTTTTGGATTTCAGAGATGAAGGCATCAGCCACTTCTTCGGCACGATTCGCTAAGCATCCTGTACCAGAACAAATTGTGATACAGGGGAGACTGGAGTCACGCTGAGAAACTAACTGATGCCTTAATCCCTCCAGATCTACGGGGGAAGCTAATCTTGCCATAATTTATCTCCTATCTATTTATAGCTACTAAAGATTTTCTTGAGCTCTTCTACCGAGGGATTACTATAGTAGTTCTTATCTACTACTACTACAGGTCCTAAGGCACAGCAGCCTAGGCAGTTCACTGTGGTCAGGGTGAATTTTTGTTCTGGGTCTGTCTCCCCAGGATTGATCTTAATGATATCTATCACTTTGTCCAATAATCGTGGCCCGCCTCGTATTTGACAGGCAGTTCCGAGGCAGACTTGTATAACGTGACGACCCTGAGGTGTAAGACTAAATGCCTTGTAGAAAGTAGCAATATGGTAAATCTGTGACCAAGTAACCCCCAGCCTTTCAGAGACCCAAATCAAGGCAGGTTTAGGAAGCCAGTGATATTGTGATTGGATGTCAAGAAGTATTTGGATTAAAGCGCTTTTGTCACAGTCGTATTTATCCAGAATATCTTCGATATTACTTAACTCCTGAACCATTTGCCCGATAGCTTCTTCCCTTTTTCTGGTTTGTCTTAGAGCTTCGGCATGACGAATTGCCTCAGCCTCAAGTTTTTTTAGCTCAATGTTTAGATCGGGCTGGTCAAGGCCAAGGGCATAATATTCACTCATAAGTTCCAAGCCCCTCAGCAAAATGTCACTCTTGCTCCTACTAGAATCCTGCTGTAACCGAGATAGGGCTCGACTCTGCTCTTCACTAAGCCTAATTCCCACGTACTTGGGCTTGCTCTTCGTTCTTTTCATCCAGAACTCCTTGCGTTTTACTGTTTAACGTTCTATTTAGGGTACTACTAGAAAAAAGCCTTGTCAAATCTTTATAGTTTACTCTTTGGCTTATAGGGGATTTTTAATAGCGAAGCTGTAGTCGCATTTCTAACAGCCAGTATGCTAGCGGGTTGGCTATGGCAGATTATAAGTCCAGCATCTACCTTCTATTTTGGGTCTGGAATATTGTTTGTAGCTATTATTGAACTGATAACACTGGTTCGCAAATGTTTTTTTATTTCAAGGCTATGTTATCTATGATCCTTGTCTTACCAATCTTAACTGCCAGAGATACCAGTGCTTGCCTGTCGATTTCGTCTAGTTCCTCAAGCGTTTGTGCATCCGCAATGCTAACATAGTCAATCTTGGCTAACGGTTCCTTGCTTATTAAGGAGATCATCTCCTGGCGCAGGGTAGCAGCTCGACTATGTCCACATTCCCACATTTGCTGAGCTTTAGTCAGCGCTTTAAATAAGACTGTAGCTGCCTGGCGCTCTTGTGTGTTAAAGTAAGTGTTGCGGCTGCTCATTGCCAGCCCATCGCTTTCCCGAACTGTAGGTGCAATGATGACCTCTAGGTTCATATTGAGGTCGGCAACCATTTTCTTTATCACCACCGCTTGTTGAGCGTCTTTTTGACCAAAATATGCTCGAGTAGGTTCAACTATATTGAACAATTTAGCTACTACAGTAGTTACACCCTTAAAGTGCCCTGGGCGGTGTTCACCTTCAAGACGGTCAGTAATTTTTTGTACTTCTATCCAACTGCTAAATCCTTGTGGGTACATCTCCTCACTTGATGGTATGAAGACAATATCGGTGTTTGTTTCTTTTAATAAAGCCAGGTCGCGCTCTATATTACGAGGATAAGTTTTGAAGTCTTCCTTAGGCCCGAATTGAGTGGGATTGACAAAAATGCTAACTATGGTTATACCATTATCAGCCCGTGCTTGCTTAACTAGCGATAAATGACCATCATGGAGATATCCCATAGTGGGGACAAAGCCAACTGAGTTAGTTATATCTCGCCTCAGGGTTTTCATCATGGAGATGGTTTCGACAATTTCCATATCTATTTATGAGGAGAGCAACAGCGGTCTAGGTCTTTAAGGAGGTTTTCGTCGATGCTAGAACTATGTGCTTGAGTAGGGAAACTACCTGATTTGACATCAGACACATAGTTGGCGATAGCAGTTTTCATGACATCAGCTAACTTGGCATATTGCTTGGCATGTTTGGGGACAAAATCAGTGAATAGCCCCAGCATGTCGTTAATCACTAGTACCTGCCCATCGCAATCAGACCCAGCACCTATGCCAATAGTAGGGATGTTTATGCTCTGGGTAATCAGCTTGGAAAGCTGGGATGGGATCAGTTCGAGTACAACGGCAAAAGCTCCAGCCTGTTCTAAGGCACAAGCATCATCTAATAGATGCCTGGCGGCTTCTGTAGTTTTTCCTTGTACTTTATGTCCCCCCAATTGATGTATAGATTGTGAGGTCAAGCCAATATGTCCCATAACAGGAATACCACAATCAACTATTCTTTTAACTGTTTCAGCAACAACTTCACCACCTTCAAGTTTGATTGCTTGTGCTCCCGCTTCCTGAATGAAGCGAGCAGCATTGCGCATAGCATCTGTAGTGCTAATATGATAGGTCATGAAGGGCAGATCACCAACGACTAAAGCTTTTTTAGTACCTCTGGTTACTGCCTTGGTATGATGAATCATGTCATCCATAGTTACTGGAATGGTAGAATCGTATCCCAGTATAACCATGCCCAGGCTGTCACCTACTAGAATTAGAGGAACACCTGCTTCATCTACCAGTTTTGCGGTGGAATAGTCATAAGCAGTTAGCATGACTATTTTTTCTTTTTTCAACTTCATATCTTTTATATCGTTAACAGTAACACGCATTTATACTGCTCCATATTTACAGGGTTGAGAGCAAGTCCTTTGTCCAGTCTTTTTCAGCTTGAACATTTTTAACCTCAACTATTTTGTTTGCCGAATTTACATATACCAGTCTGGGCAAAACCCGTACCGCTTCCTCTTCTGGGACTTCATGGTAAGTCAGGATGATTACTGTATCGCCTTTAGCTATCACCCTGGCTGCAGCACCGTTAAGGCAAATCTCTCCTGAATCTCTTTCTCCTTCAATAGCATAGGTGCTTAGTCTGACGCCATTGTTAATATCAAGTACCTCTACTCTTTCGTAAGGGAGAATGTCGGCCGATTCCATCAGGAGTTTATCAATGGTTATACTTCCTTCATAATCGACATTACCTGCGGTAACTCGCGCTCGATGTATTTTGCTTTTAAGCATTGTTCTCATGTTAGCGCTCCTTGTGGTTGCTTCGATAGTAGCTCTTGTAGTTCCTGAACTTTTTCTGAATTTATTTTCCCTTTAGCTAGAGCGATTGGCAAGGTCTGTAGCCCTAGCTGTTTATAAGTGCTCAGTAAATATGGGCTCTCTTTTTCTAATGCTTCCAGGTGTTTCTTGATAGTACCTAGGTCGCCTCTGGCAATAGGCCCAGTAAGGCAGTTGGGCAGACCAACATTTTCGATATTTCTCAGTGTGCCGCGCAGCAGAGGCAATAAGGCTTTGATTGCTTGCTCTCGTGATACCCCGAAGTCCTGCCATAGGTCGGTGGCTAGTTTCATCAGGGTTATCAGGTAGTTACAGGCAAAGACTGCTGCCGTATGGTAGAGTACTTTATCGTTGGCTTCAAGAATTACCCAGTGTCCTGCCATTGCTGTAGACATTTCTTTAAGTATGGTTAACAGTGGTTCCTCAGCTTCGATAGCAAAGGTAGAGCCGGGTAGATTTTCAATAGCTTGTTCGATACTGGCGAAAGTCTGTAGTGGGTGTAAACAACCTGTGTTGGCTCCAAATTGCCTGGCTGATTCGATAATATCTATGGAATGTGCCCCGCTGCAATGTACTATACTTTGCCCCTTGTACCATCGGATTCTGGCTGCTACTTCACCTATAACATCATCGGTGGTGGTGATAAAAACAAATTGAGCGTTATCAGCAACTTCTTGGGCTGTTTTGTAAACACGGCAGTGTTCCATCCGCTGGGCCAGTTTTTCTGCCGAAGCTAGGGTTCGACTGGATACGGCTGCTATGCGATAGCCTTGCTGGTCAAGCCTTGTAGCTAAGGCTGTACCCGTTATCCCGGCACCTATGAAACCTATAGTTAACATTTTTACTTATCTTATAAACAAAAAGCCTTCCCAGCATTGCCGAGAAGGCCCAACAACCTATCATTCCTATATCACGTCTCGGTCATTACTGATCCAAGCGTCTTCTGTTTTTTCTGGTATATTATGCTCACCGCCTTACGGTCGGTGGCTGTAATCAAGTATAGTGTACTATGTTACTTTTGTCAAAACATTGTAAGCGTCCATAACCTATTGTTGTATTGGTTTGCGCATCATGTTTTCTGCAGCTTGGATTTTCTGGTCAACCATTTGATTGAATGTAGAGTTGGTTGATATACTTTTTGCCGTTATAAAATCATCAATGGCTGATTTATAATTACCCATCTCGAAATGTGCCATACCTCTATGATAATGTACCCATGGTGAGTTTAAGCCAAGTTCTAAAATTTTGTCGCAATCGGCAATCGTTTTTTCATACTCACCTTTGTATAGATAGGCAATACTGCGATTATAGTAGGGTATAGTGGACTGGGGATCTAACTCGATTGCTTTGGTGCAATCAACTATAGCTTTGTCATATTCGCCCTTTTCGGTATATGCCGAAGCCCGGTTGTTGTAAGCTTCGACGAAATTAGGCTCTAGCTCAATTGCTTTAGTATATTCAGCAATGGCCTCATTCCATTTTCCTTCATTGGCATATGAATCACCCTTTCTAAGGTGCTCATATTGCGGGTTTATACAAGCTAACGTCAGTAGAATTAAACTGATAAGTAATATTATTTTGACTCCATTTTTCATGATTTAATCCCTTATTTTGCGCAGCAGTTAGGCTGATACGAAAATCATAGCCAAAAGCAATTTAATATTTAAATCGGTATATTGAAAAGGTTAAATTTTCACTAGATTATACACTTTGTTGAATCCTAATGTGAAATACGCGATAGTCTGACTTTTCAAAGTATATGAGATATAATAAATTGATTGTGTTTAAGCGTGGGATAAAGGAGGTGTTTAGCTTTGCCCATCTATGAATATAAATGCCCGAAATGCGGCGAAAGGTTTGAAATCCGCCGTAGTTTTACCGATAGTTGTGCTGATTTGAAGTGCCCAAAGTGTGGGGCCGAGCGACCCAATAGGTTAATTTCCGCTTTCCGTACGAATCAATCAAGCGAAGCTTGTGCTCCAACCAGCAGCACCTGAGGTGCTGCTGGTTGAGGTAGGTTGCCTCAACTAACTAAGGCCAGATTTTGCAGACATAAATGGCGAGATAATTACTCTTTCTTGTCTGGTTCTAATGACGCTGCTACTAACTCGGCGATATCCAGAGCTTTGAGTGTTTCTTCTGTCTCTTTGGCTTTTATGGCATCTTCAAACATCTGCAAGCAATAGGGACAGGCTGAAGCTACCAAATTTACACCAGTTTCCATAACCTGTTCAATGCGCATCTCGCTAATCCTTTTGCCGATGCGTTCTTCCATCCAGAAACGTCCGCCACCACCACCGCAGCAGAACCCGTTTTGCTTGGAGTGCGCCATCTCAATTGGCTTAGATTTTGATATAACGTGTAATATTTCTCTAGGCGGGTCATAAATATCGTTGTGTCTACCTAGGTAGCAGGAGTCATGATAGGTAACTTTACCATCTTTGTTGGCAAGAGGCTTTATTTTACCTTGTTTAAGCAATTCATTAATAAACTGACTGTGATGGATGACTTCAAATTCACCACCGAATTGAGGATATTCATTCTTAATGGTATTAAAGCAATGGGGGCAGGTAGTGACAATTTTTTTGACTTTATAGTTCTTTAAAATCTCGATGTTTTTCGTTGCCTGAATTTGAAATAGGTATTCGTTGCCAAGTCTTCGGGCTGGTTCGCCGCAACATGTCTCCTCTATTCCCAGGACGGCAAAGTTAGCTCCGGCAGCTTTGAGTATTTTGGCCATAGACTTGGCTACTTTCATATTCCTGTCTTCCAGTGCGGCGGCACAGCCCACCCAGTACACAATATCAACATTGGCATCATTAGAGAGGAGCTTGATGTCGAGTCCTTCGGTCCAATCAGTTCTGGTTGCTGTAGTGCCCCGGCAACTATGCCCCCTGGTCTCAATGCATTTCAGTGCAGCTTCACCTGTCTCTGGGATTTTGGCTTGTTCCAATACTAGACTGCGGCGCATATCAATGATCTTATCGATATGCTCTATATATATAGGACATGCCTCCTGGCAAGCGCGGCAGGTGGTGCAAGCCCAGATCACGTCCTCGGTGATAACTTCAGTTATCATATCTCGGCGTGATTCAGGTGGCTTCTTTATGAAAGGGTATCCGATATACATCGTAGAGATGGGACTTGAGATCCAGTATAACTTTTTTGGGCGATAGAGGCTTGCCGCTAAGGTGAGCGGGGCAATTGTCCTGGCAGCGGCCGCATCTGGTGCAGGCGTCAAGGTCCAGCAACTGCTTCCAGGTGAAATTCTCAATTTTGCTAGCGCCAAAGTTTTCTGCTTTTTCGATATCAATAGGAGTTAAAGCACCTTTTGGTTTAAAACTGCGGAAAAAGACATTGATAGGTGATAACCAGACATGTTGCATGCGGGAACGGCTGATATAAGATATAGGCGAGGAATATAAATGCGGGGGCAGTGTGAATTATAGCTCGGTGCCACAATAGAATCTCATCCCTGGCCTGTGTCATAAAGGTTGGGAATATATGTGAGAAAAGGTAACCCACTGGTGACCACATAGCCCAGTCCGAAGGGCTAACTTCACTGATGGCAATGCGATATCCCTTGGTCATATAGCCGGTAAGTAAAATTACAAATACCCAGCCGAAGATTAAGGTGTCATCTGGAACGGTATCTAGGCGTGAGGGCTTCTGGACATATCTTCGGTATAAGGCAATACATCCTCCGATGATAATCAGAACTCCGCCGATTTCAGATGCCAATGAGGCGTACAAGAACACATTCTGTGGAGGGATAGTTAATCCCACTGGATAAGAAAATAGCCTTATTATTTTGCCAAGAATAAGCAGGATGGTTCCCCAGAGGATAAGGAAATGCATTATACCAGGATATACCTCGCGCCAAATTCTTATATGCGCCAGTGTGACAGCAAAGGTAGTTTTAAGTCTGGCAGCAATATGGTCGAGTCGATTTTCCATGCCACCCAAGCGCCATAGCGAGTAGCGTCTGAACAGACCTAGAGCGAATAGCACGATAAGGGCAGTTGACAAGACCAAAACTCCAATTATAATTGGCAGGAAAATCTTTAAGATATAAACTTCTTGAACTGCCCAGAACAGTTCCCTTGAAGAATCCAAAATGTCCCCCTTAAATCAAACTATAGCTCTAATTTATTCCCCTCCAACTGGAGGATAGAATGTAGTCAAATGCGAAATAAGGAATACCGCAATAACACAGCCTACTGCTATCAATAGTACTGAAATGATCCTCGAGTATTTTTGTGTTATACCCAGGTCGAACAATATCAGTCGTACTCCACCAAGGATAAAGTAAAAAATTGCCATCAGGATTATTAATTCAATTAAAACTGCTATTGACCTGAATAAAATATCCATAGCTAAATACTCACCTATAGAAGTGTTGTTAATCTCCTACCTCTAGACATTCTCCCCTTGAGTCGTTGAAGTTGTACTGGCCGCAGGAGTAGTATCCTCCGCAGGTGCTTTAACTTTTTCTTCTGGTGGCTTGGGTGGTAATGCCTCAAGATATTTTAAGCCCAGCAAAAAAAGAAGCACTAGAAAAGCCAATATCCCCACGGATAAACCCATTTCAGTTGGTGTTATGGGGAAATTACCTACAGCGCCGTAGACGCCCTCTATTTTCCCGGGATAGAATTGCATGGGATAAGCTGCTCCTGGGATCACCAGGTAATACCTTTCAAAGAAGACTCCGATCACCACTGATACTGCTGCTACAATTATCCATTTAAGAGTTTTGTTAATTTTGGGATTAAATAGTATTATCAGTGGCAATATAACTACCAATCCTATTTGGAGGACCCAAAAGATCCCGGCATAATCGCCAGAAAGCATAAAAACTGTGGCTCCTCGAGCTGGTTCATATAAATGAGTCAATTTATCCAAAACTATCAGAATGACAAGGAGGATAATAAATAACTTTAACATATTGCCAAGTGAGGCTATCACGTCTTTATATATACTTCGGCCGGACAGTTTCAAAGTAAGTATGGTTACCACTATTAACAATGCTAAGCCTGAGGCCAGAGCGGCGGCAAGAAACTCCAGAGGTTTTATTGGTGAGAACCAGGTTTCACGGGCGGCGACAAAACCAAAGATTGCCCCGGTGCCCATGTGGACCAGCACTGCCCAGCAAACGGCTATGAAACCCATTATCTTACTCGCCTTTTTCTGATTTGCCAGTATAATGCCCATATAGACCAAGCTGATTGCGAAATAGCCTCCGTATAGGATGCCATTAATAGCGAACATTGAGGTCATGTTGTTCAAATAGAAAAACATGAATAGTCGCCAGAACTTCTCTGGTCTACCTAAGTCTACGGCTATAGATATCATAGCGCCGAAAATCAACACTATGGCTAGGAGGACTGCCATCCTGGCGATAGGCCGATACTCTTCTCTACCGAAGACGTATGTTAACGAGGAGAGGATAAGTGAACCAGCGCTAAGCCCGATTAAATAAATGGCCAGGACTATGGGCATGCCCCAAGGTATTACGTTGCTGCTGCCAAATAGCTGATGTCCGAATACATAGGACAAGCCGAAACAAATTAAACCAATAATTGTTAGAATAGCAAATACTATTACAGCACTGTAGTAATTTTTAGATTTACCTTCCAATGTTACAAAAGCAGATGTCACTCAATATACCTCATTTAGAAAGATAGTGTACCTTGGGATGTGTGCCTTTTTCTTCTCGAAGCTGGAACGAATCCCTGGCTGCCAGCAACTGAGATACTGTACTATTTGGGTCATCCAGGTCTCCAAAAAACCTGGCTTTAGCAGGACATGCTTCGACACAAGCCGGTACTACGTCAATGCCAATTTTCTTATTCTCTTTCAATCCTGCATCTATGCGGTGGAAACAGAAGGTGCATTTCTCTACTACGCCATGTGTTCTGGTGGGGAAGGGCCAGGGGCCGATAACGGATCGGTCTGGTGGTGGGTCAGGCCGCAGGTAGTCTTCCTCAGCCTGTTCTTTATAGTTGAAATTTCTGACTCCGTAGGGACAAGCAACGATGCAGTATTTGCAGCCGATGCATCTTCTGAAATTTTGCATAACGATGCCATCTTCTCTGAGATAGGTCGCTTTGGCGGGGCAAACCTGTACACATGGCGGATTATCGCAGTGCATACAAGGCATTGGTATCATCTCGATATTCACCGCAGGATATTCGCCATTGCTCGCCGCAATCACCTTGTTCCAATAAATATCAGTCCTTTGCCTGTTTTCTCTGGGGGAGCCGAAGGGAACATTATTCTCTTCTTTACAGGCAACAGTACATGCTTGGCATCCAGTGCACTTATCTAGGTCAATGACCATTCCCCATCTTGCCATTTATTTGCCTCATGCCTTATAAACTTTTACCCTGGTATTGAAAAAAGACGCCTGTCCACTGATATAATCGTAGTCTACGCCAATAATATCGTTAGGGTTTATGCCTATTCCATTGGCCCATCTGCCAGAGGAGTAATGCCCCTGACCTTGGGCAATAGCCACTACCTGGGGATGGATCCCCTGAAAAACTCTGGCTCGTGCCTTGATTTTGTGGAAGGGTGATTCAATCCAAACCATGTCACCGTCTTTAATTCCCAGGCTATTTGCCGTCTTGCTATTTATCTCTGCGAAATTAGTCCAGCCATAGCCGTGCATTACCAAGAAAATCTCTTGAGCCCAGGGATAGTTCTGATTTCCATCTTCTACATCTAGCAAGGGATGATAATTGGTTAATATAAGAGGATATAATGCTTTATCTCCCAGAAATTTAGCATCATCGTAGTGTGGTAAGCAGGTTATCCTGTCACTGCTTGCTTTTTTAGCTTCTTTGAGTATGGCTTCCATATTACTGGAATAGAATTCAAATTTCTGGGAAGGTGTATCGAATATCTGAGGATATTTATAGTATTTGTACTCAGGGCCAACCCAAACACCTTTTTGAATTAATTCATCCCAGTACATAATTGTGCTGGTGCGATATTTCACGAACGCTTCAGCGTTGGTGCCCATGTTCTCAAAAGATTCGGCTATGCTACCGCCTAATTGTCTCGCCAGTTCAAATATAATATCTCCTGTAGATTTTGACTGATACAGCGGCTTTACCACTGGCTGTTTTAATTTCATTTCGGAAAATCCCGAACCTGGCGGGCAATGGTCATAGGCCCATTCCTCTAGGAAAGTACAAGCTGGCAGGACTATGTCAGCATACTCTGCCATTTCGGTGATGGCTGGTGCAATATGAACGTAATAGGGCGCTTTGGACATAGCTTTATCCCAGCGACTGGTGCCTGGAGCTGACATATTGAAATTGCAGTTAAAACCGATTGCCATTTCTGTGGAGTAAGGGGTATCTGACAGTATGGAATCTGCTACCTGATTGGTGACTACGTTAGCAGCCAGGAATTTATCTTTTCTGCGTAAATCCAGACTTGCTTTAGCATTGCCTTCCTGGGCTATACTATCTTCGGTTACCTCTGGCATTTCTTTATAATCGGGATATTCCTGGTATATTACACCTCCTGGAGCATCTATACTTCCTACCAGGGCGTTGAGACAGAAAATAGCATAGCTGGTGTATGTGCCATTTGGCCAGCAGGTGGCTCCTCTTCCCCTCCAGGCGATTGCTGGCTTGGTCTGTGAGAATTCTCTGGCTATCTTGCGGATGATATCAGACTGGATACCAGTTATTTCGGAAATTTTCTCCGGGCTGTAATCAGGGAGTACTAAATTACTGTATTCATCAAATCCAGAAGACCAGCTCTGGATAAAGTTCCTATCGTACAATCCTTCGTTAATTATTACATTGGCTATAGCCATGGCTAGCGCGGCATCAGTCCCTGGATTTATGGGTATCCACTGGTCAGCCTTAGCGGCAGTGATAGAATAGCGAGGGTCGATGACCACAACCTTGGCTCGCAATGGTCTGTCACGGCGTATTTTGCCCCACATTCTCAAATTCCGGGCAAGTGGTTTTTGAGATTCTATAATGCTGGCTCCGAAGGAAAGTATGTAGTTAGTATTTTCCAGATCATAAGCACTGTTGCTGTAATGTCCGTCTGCCATCCATTCGCCAGCCTTGTCGGCTTCATTCTCCAGCCCCTCTCTGGAGATGGTGTTGGGAGTTCCATAGGCGGTGGCAAAACGAGTGATTAAATCTTCAGTACTGATAGTGTTGAGCCCATAAAGTAGTAGCAGCTTTTGCGTTTCTCTTTTTTCCCTGAGTGCTCTCAAACGGTTGCTAACTTCACTCATAGCCTGGGACCAGGATATGGAAGTCCACCCAGGGTCTATGCCTTTACCCTTCTGAGGGTTTGTTCTTTTCAGTGGGTTTTTTATCCTGTCTGGGTTATACAGGACTTGAAGGCCGATATGAGAGCGGGGACAGTTCTCACCCTCGGAAACTTTAGATAATGGATTCCCGGCGATATGGACGGCTTTATCATCGACTATTCTTACTCTGGTGGCACAACGGGTAGGACAGTTTAGGCATGACGTTGCCACCCATTTTTCGGTGATTGTTCCATAAGGAGGTTTCTCTGTAGCTGAGGCAAAGCTGATCTGGGGACTTTTTAAAAGATAGCTGGCAGCGATGGTGGTAGCAGCAAAGGCGGAAGCACCAAGAAAAGTCCGCCTGCTGATTTCAAAGCCGTCGGACTTTTTCTTATCTGAACTTTCTGTACGGCTGTTATCGCTACTGTTATCAGGAAGCATTTTTAGTTTTGTCTACTAGCCCACAGCCACCCGTGCAGAATTCCTTTCAGTTCATGTCGAGATACCAGTGGTTTCGTAGCTACTGGTTGGTTGATGCGGTGAGAAGCATATCAAATGTCGATAATCTATGTCAAATTGTTATTGTGCTGCGGTTTAGCTCTTTTTCGCCCAGGGGTTGCCAAGAGATATATTCAGACCTAGTGGTTTCAAGGCAATATGTGCCATTATATACCAGGCAGTGAGTGCACAGATAATCAAATCCACCCCAGCAACCTTGGTAAAGAAAGCCATACTTGGCCCACCCAGGTGGCTGATATCGAGGAAGATGAAACCGAGCAGCAGCGTAAGAAACAATACCGCGTGGCTGCAGCTCAGCCGTATCGCTCCCATAAAAAAGATGGCTGTTATCAGTGTGAACATGACAAGAAACCAGCCCAGGTCAACCGTAGTAGGCTTGAGGATGCCGAAGTGAGTTCCCAGTAGAATGCCAGCGAGTGCCATCCAAAAAGCGCCATAGGTGCAAAATGCCGCAAAGCCAAAGTTGTTCCCTGTCTCGAACTCCTTCATTCCAGCCATAAGCTGCATCAAGCCACCGAAGAAAAGCGCTGTCCACAGGATAGGACTGGCGCCACACCAGCCAAGGTTGTGAAACTGTAGCAGTAATGTTGTGCCGCCGAACCCAGCAAGCCCCACTACCGCAGGATTAGCTAATGTTCTCTCATTCAATGTGGTTATCCTTTCTCTGTCTGGCAACAATATCTCTGGCTACTCAATTGCGGGTTATATTTGGCTCCTCGGGCAGGATTCTGGCCTGCGACCTGGCGACCACTGGTTTGCTGCCGACTCCAAAAAACTGGGTGGTATTTTAGCATAAAGCGGGTTCAGCCTGCCACATGGGTGGGGCAGGTTTTCTGGTTGTCATCGTTGCCTTTGCTGGCATTCCCCGCCGCCCCTCCAGTCGCTGGCCGCTCTCCCACCTGGATGATAGTAGCCTCCCCACCGTGCTTAACATAGCAGTAAACATGCTCGCGGCCGACCCCTGGGCGGGCGGGCAGGTGACTCAGTTAATAAGAGAAAAGGTAGTCATGTTTAGCAAGCACTGACTTGGTATTGGTGCGATTGGTGATGGCACTGATGGGGAAGCAGCATTAAGAGCAATCCCCTGGCCTTGCGTGGCGAGTGCAGGAGGCCAATGGATAGTGGAATACATCTTTTATTTGGGGGAGTTTCGAGGCTAAATGTGGAGCACCACGGTGAGTCAAATAGGAGAAATGAAAGTTAATCGATTATCCTTTTAATCGTTAATCGTTCTATCACCTTATCAAATGATTGCCATACATACACTATTAAATAGCCGATTAACAGAAGTTCTACAATAAGTACCCAAGAGAAATTCGTCATTATCTCTTTAATAACTGGCCAGATCGCAGGTAACAAAGCGAATATCATTATGCCCCTTAGATGCTTAATGAATTGAGTAATAGCCCAATTAGCTTCGCCGTATCTACCAATAATAGAAGCGATCGCAAAAATTACTAAGTAAATAGCCAGCAAGGTCTGTAATCCAAAGAGCCACATGATAATCCAACTAAACAAGGCAGCTAAAGCCCACGAAATTAGAGACCATCTCCATTTGGGTGGTATCTTATTTAGTATTTTGCGAACACTATTTGTTGCCATTTTTCCCTCGTCTACTATTTTCTAGCTTTATGAATGCTGTCCTTCCTATGCTTATGATTGATCATACCTATTAGTCATTGTTATATGCAGGTTAGTAAATCCAGCAACCTTTGCACTTAGAATCAAAGAAGTAGAGTTTAGATTCCCTCAAATGATGCGTGCTGGCGATTCTATTCTCAATCTTGTCACAGTAAGATTCCCATTTTGGATTGTCGGTATGCACAGATATAGCAATGTTATTTATACCATTATGGTCAATTGCATCGAATATATGTTCATCCTGTTCACTTGCTGACCAACCGTAAATAACTAATGAGCCACTGATTTTAGCAAGTACGGAATCATAAACTGTGTTCAGATAATTGCTACGCGTTATGGCATGAAACTTCTGAGTCGTAGTACCCTCGCTCACAAAAAGAGGTATGTAATCCTTTTCTTGCCATTTAGACAGGACTGTCTCTAGTAGATAATCCTCTGGAGAACGGCTGAGTTTAACTTCATCATTATAAATGTCTGTTGCAAGAAACAAGTTGCCGTGAGGGTAAAATACGATAGTCGAACCTTTCGCTGGTAGATGGGGAGTATATAGATAATTGAAATTTTTCTCGAATTTTCCGCCAATAAAACAGTCCTTAAACCACTGGCACTCCAAATTTCTGTTACCTACGAGCATTGACCAATATACCAAGAGGTCATAATTAAGACTCAAGACAGTTTTAAAGTGTGCAAGGAATGTCGCAATCGGAGTTAGTAAGTGCTGTATACTTGCATATGTTGGATGAATATCTCTTACGGTGCTTATTAGGGCGTCTCTTAGTAGGTGGTAATATTCTCTAGTTTTATTATCTTTAATATGAAGAACATTATTGACTTTACTGGCTTCCAATAGTAATTTCATAATGAATTCGAAATTTGATGTTTCAAAGTACTCGAACATATCTAGAAGTTCGTTGTTCAACTTACCACTGTTGCAAACTTCTTCATATAAAGATCTATATGAGAGGCGAGTATCAATAGCAATACTTGCACCATTCCCAAGCAATAGGTAATTTCCAAATTGTTTTTCTATCCCTAACCAGTCATGTAATTTCATTTAACTTGATTCTATCGTCAATACGATTACGTGTCAATTGCGTAGAAAATAAAATAGGTGATGGTCAATTACCTCAACTCCTTGAATCTAGTGGCTTAGGGTAGGAGCGCCTGAGCAGTGAAAGGATTGTTAGTTCCTCGGGCAGGATTCGAACCTGCGACCAATCAATGTAACTGGCCTGGGTGTGTATTAAGATTCTTTTTTGTTACCCTCCCCCAGCAACCCCTGCCCTTATTCACCCCGGGAGTTAACCTCTCCACAGACAACTGCAGCCTAGCCCATGCTGCCAAAAAGACTCTTTAGGCGCATGAGAAGCCCCATGTCCCCACTGGCCGTATACTTGCCTTCCATGAAGGCCTTTTGCCCATCCAGCTCTCCATTCGATATGGCCAACCAGATTTCAGAGGGCGTCCTGATAGTGAGTGCAGGGAACTCTGCTTCACCCTCGCTAAGAGCGCATCGTCCGTTTTCAATTGAGAGAAACCAATGTCCGACCTGTCTCCCGGACACCTCGAACTGGATGGTGGCCTTGATATGCCCAGCGGCCTGAGCATTGAACATCGCCGCCATTCCCCTGAGGAGGAGCCTCATATCTTCCATTTTACCCTCTTCGGGTTTCCCATGCGCTACCCCTTGTGTATGGCTGTCCCACCACAGGTTGGCCATTTCAGCCATCTGGCCGGCTGGCATAAGGGGTTTCTGGATCTGCGCCTCTGCTTTCTTGGAAACCCTTCCGTCCCGGATCGTTTCAACTCCTGCCTGATATGCTGCCCGAAGGACTGGTTGAAATCTCTCTCTCAGCGCTCCCTTTTTCAGGAGTTCACCTGCGGGCATCAGGAGTTCTCCTACAAGCGTGGTCCCGGTGCTCTGTTCCATATGCCTAAAAATTTGGCGGAGACCGTTGAAGTGGGAGACTTCAGGGAACCCGCAGGTAGATATAAGAACTATCTTCCGATTCATCTGGTATCTCATAGGGTGTCCGTACGTTTTTTCCTTCTTGACTAGGTGGGGGTCGGCAAGAGGAAGGAGTCTTTCCATGAAGGCTTTGAGGAGCGAGCTTACATTCCAGTTATAGAGAGGCGTGGCGTAGACAAGGATATCGCAACCCCGTACTTTTTCCAGCAACTCTGGCATATCGTCCTTGAAGGCACACACTCCTGGTGTTTTGGTCCAACAGGTGAAACATCCCATGCAGGGGTGAATATTCTTGTCCTTCAAGTAGACGATTTCAGTTTCAGCCCCCTGACTCTCGGCTCCCTTCAGAAATTCCTGGAGGAGGATGCCGGTATTGCTCACCTTTGGCCGCGGGCTTCCCTGTATGGCTAATACCTTTGTCTTTTTCCCCTCCTTCTTGGCTGCAACTTCTTCCTTTGTACTAGTAGGAGGAGGGAAGATCTCACTCATTTTCATGAGCAGATTCATGTCGCCTTCAACACGGTAAAGCCCGTCCATCAGTGCCAGACCCGGGTTGATCTCTCGCCGCGAGACCTTCAACCATACATCGGCAGGAGAATATATTGTCAACACTGGAGAGGCGCTCTCACCTTCACGAAATGAGCATTGCCCTCCTGAGAAGGATAGCACCATTTTACCACCACCCTCCCCGGAGAGGTCGAACTGGATTTCTCCCTTGATATCCCCGGCTGCTGCGGGGTCGAAACCCAAAGGCATGAGTGCAATAAGCTCTCTGGCAGTGCTTGGTAGTAGCGACGGGTCAAGAGGTTGAGGTTTGAACTGCCGCTTCAGGTAATAGTTGGGGTAAAGCCTGACCACCGGAATGCCTATGCCCAGGACAAAGACCAAAGGCAGGATGATGGCAAACAGCGGCTTGCCGTGACCAAGCCAGCTTGAGAGGAAGCAGACAAGGAAGATGCCGCTCCAGAAATAGGTAAGGTGGAGGCATATCGCCCGGAACTGCGGCGTCTTCCAGACGCGCTCCGAAGCCATTTGCCTGGCGATGGTGAAGGTGAAGGGGTCGTAACCGAATAGCTGCGGGATCAGCGTCGTCAGGAAAAGGACGAAGTAGAGCAGCGCCGTTGAATTATCAACAAAAAAGGAGGAGATATCTCCCGGGGTCAGATAAACCCACGCCGTCCCCATCACCAGAAATCCAAGGAAGGCCCTCTCCAGGTAGTTTGTGTGTTTGACTACCAGTTTCGAGAGGATGATTTGAATCACGGCAAGCGTCAGACCTACCGCCGTGGCCAGTTTCGCCTGGTCCAATGTGGCTTCGCCTACCCTGGCGACTACTTTAAATACGATGACTGGAATGAAGGACGTGATAAAAAGGACTGTACTTAGCTTCACGCTTCCCACCTCCTAACTTATAAATATCTTAACCATGACCCTGGTCATCACCGAATTAAGCCTCGCCCCTTCGCCATTTCTCCCTGGATAACAAATATCCCAGTCTCCCTGAGCAATTGCTCGACGTAGTCCTCATCTTCTGCTGCAAAGGCATTGTTGTTGACGAGAAAGGCAAGTCCGTGGACGAATATCCACATCTTGTTCAGCACGTTTTCCAGCCCCGATTTGTCCAGGCCTGACAGCGCCGGGTCGGCCTTCATTTTCGGGATCAGGCTTCTGAAGGCAAAATCTCTCAGCGCTTTCCCCGTGTTGCTTCGTCTTCTCTCTCCGTCGCCTCCAGAAAACAGGAAGCGGAAGAGGTTCTTTTCATGCTTGGCGAACATGGCGTACCCCAGTCCCATATCAAGAAATGGCTGCCCGATTCTCGGCGTCGTCTGGTAGGTCAGCATGAGGTCTATCGCTTTTTGTCTCAGTTCTGTATCCAGTTTCTTCATGGATTTGAGGTATGAGTATACTGGCATGGTGGAGCAGTTCAGCTCACTGGCGAGGGACCGCGCTGTAAGCCCATCACGGCCTTTGCCTCTGACTATCTTGAAGGCGGCATCAAGCAACATTCCTCTGGTGAACGAGCTCTTCGGTGGCATTATTCCATGTCCTCCTTTATATAACATATGTAATATAACATATGTTATTGTAAATGTCAAGCCCTCCTGTAATTTGGCTCGCCACGTCGCTCCACACCTAGCCCCCAAATCTCCGCGAGGTAAAGCGAGGTAAAGGTACTAACCCCTGGGTCTGGAGGCCGTCATGGTAAGCCAGGTGAGACCAGGGGGTAGGGTACAGGTAGTGAATGTATAAGATAGTACCGACATGAAAGTTGAGAATTGTAACTTTTACCAAGAGGTGCTGCGTTCTCTACAACCCGCTTGTGGGAAGTGGTGCAGGTACTGGTAAGCAGGTATAATCTTAAAACGTGGTACAATAATGTAAGTAGGCATGTTAGCCTAAATACTTATTGTAAGGTAATGGAAAAGGAGCGAAAAGTGAGTTTACTCCAGGAACATGAACTGTTATCTTTTTTCCCTGATAGAAAAGGAAGCGATGTCTTAACTCTGGACGATGTAATTGAAGTCGACAATGCGGCAGAATCACTTCTTGATGGAGATTTAGAAGAGGATATAACAGATGAAACTTTTCTCTGGGAAAGTGAGGAATCTGATGATGAGGTAGTCGGCAAACCCGGGCCGGAAGCTAAGTCTACGCTACAGCAAAAAGAGGAAAGGCTGAGCGCACAGGAAGTTATCGATGACCCTATACATGCATACCTCCGTGATATCGGCAAAGTCGAGCTTATCACGGCAAACGATGAGAGGGTATTAGCCAGTAAACTCGAAGATGCCAAGTACCTTAAAAATATCGGGGAGCTTTATTTTAAGCAATATAATTGTTACCCAGCGACAGAAGATATCATAATTTTTTTAGTCAGGTATCTGCTTGCTGCTCAACCTTTAATCGACATTCTTACTGAGTGGCTTGAACTTCCTCGGGAAAATAGCTTTGTCAGGAATATTCGTAACGAAAAGCTAGAAGCTGCCATCAATAGTGTAATAGACCAGACATTGATTCACGATATTTCAAAAACCTGCGAAGAAGACATCTCTGAAATAGAACAGAAATTAATTAACGTCTCCTTGAATAACCGCCTTTTGCCTCCAGAACTGTTAACTATTATTGGAGATGAAACTTCATGGCATGAGGTGGAGTCTATCGTTAGTGAGCCGATTAGTCCCGAGTTCCTTTCTCAGCTCCAATCTGAAAGTCACCAGTTTAAGTCTTTTTTTGATAAGGTAAAAGAAACAGCGGAGGAATCCGAAAAACATCTTACTGAAGCAAATCTACGACTGGTGGTCAGCATCGCCAAGAAATATGTCCATCATGGAATGCCTCTCCTTGATCTTATTCAAGAAGGGAACATCGGGCTATTCCGAGCCGTGGACAAATTCCAATACAGGAGGGGTTTCAAATTCAGTACTTACGCTACTTGGTGGATTAGGCAGGCTATTACCAGGGCATTAGCTGATCAGTCGCGCACTATTCGTATTCCGGTACACATGGTGGAAACCATCAATAGGCTATACAGGACAAATCGCCGCTTAACTCAGGAATATGGGCGTGAGCCAAGCTACGAGGAAATTGGTAGAGGTATGGAGATTTCCTCCGAAAAAGTAGGGGAAATTGTGAAATTGTCGCAAATGCCAATGTCTTTAGAAATGCCTATTGGCGAAGAGGGAGACAGTCATCTAGGCGATTTTATTGAGGATCGAACTGCGATGTCACCAGCCGATGTGGCGACGGGGGCGTTGCTCAAACAACAACTTCAAAACGTTCTTAAAGAGCTCAGTGACCGTGAACGAAGGATTCTGGTACTTAGATTCGGGCTGGAGGATGGCAGGGCGCGTACTCTGGAGGAAGTCGGCGAAGAATTTCACGTGACCCGGGAGCGAATCCGCCAGATTGAGGCTAAGGCACTACGGAAACTTCGCCATCCAAGCCGCAGCCGCAAGCTTAAAGATTTCCTCGAGTAAATCGGTAAGCTTGACGTGATATAAGGCTACTCTCAGTAGCCTGCCCCTCGCTTGGATTCATTGGCTCCTCGGGCAGGATTCGAACCTGCGGCCTAGGTAGAGCCTTGAATAAAGCATGATACCGGAATTCACAGTTTGACTTGAGTGATTTTAATTTCGTTTTGAAGGTAATGTGCTCATCCTACCGATAGTTGAGTCGCAGTCCATCAATGAAATGTGTTCTTCTTTGACCTGTATCGTGCTACATTGGAACCAGAGTGTCAACATTCCAGCGCTTATCGGGGGCATAGAGCTTAGCCATCACCCCTTCTGCGTATTGTCCACTACGGGCGATCTTACTCAGTTCCAGGTCAGCTAACTCCTTACTGATTTGATGCACTCCCAGCTCAAGTCTGGCTACGTTCCCCATCATTACCGATCCTAAGAGTGTTGCCTTTCCGTCAGACAACGCATGCATGGCCACACCCTCTTTTATTGAATAGGTATGATACCGTAGACGACGAGATTGTTTGGCAGCAAGTTTCTTAGCAGACATCTTCAGAATAAGTGTATTATTCTCCTTCAAGGTAACCACCAGATTCTCGCCCTGATCTTGGAAAGTGATATCAGCCAAAAATTTGGGATAGTTATAGAAATGGATGCCCGCTTTGAGTGCAATCTCGGTGGTCACGGGGAGATGGTGAATGTATACATGAAAGACATTGCTAAGCATCATTGAAATTGCGGTCAGCCCGGGGAAAACGAACCCTGGCGGAAACGTGATTGGAATTGCGATGGAAATTTCATTATATGGACCTATCGAGGTGTCGTGGTATTCAAAAGCGGTGATTCCGAGCATGCCCCTTCCTGGCAACATCTCGATTGGCTTGAAATTGGGATGGGGAAGTAGTCTTCTTAGCCCAATGGTACTGGCAGTGAAGATGCTGGTAACAAATCGATAATCATAATAGAGAGTTGGGAACTCGATGGATTGGCCATCCATATCCAGAGTTTTCCTGGGTGTATCCTTGAAAAATAGGTCATCTCTCATCTCGCCCCTCCTTTGTGAATCCTCTCGTTACTTAGTAGTATTCTAAACCAGATATCTATATATGTCTATAAGGAGCGAGAGGCAGCTCGGTCAATAGCTTTAACAATTAAACAATAATAGAGCTGGTTATTCAATTTGGTTGCTCTAATATGTCCGAGGGCATGCCAATATATAGTTAATAAAAGTTTGATTGGTTGAAGTAGAAGAATGGCTCCTCGGGTAGGATTCGAACCTACGACCTAGCGGTTAACAGCCGCCCGCTCTACCGTTGAGCTACCGAGGAATGTAGTCAGGCAACGTCAACTTATGTTTTTGGCGGGTGACATTATAGCATTTTAAACCTTTTGAGGACAAACAATTTCTTATTTACTTTATCTTCGTCTACATGTATAATTTTCAGACATCCACCATTAGACTAAACAGCTGTTAAATTTATTATCTCCATATTATGAATGGTTATGAAAGGGGGCTTTCATGCCAAACTCAACAACAGGAAATGAAGCAAGCAGGCTGTCTGCTATAGTAAGGATACATTATAGTATCGGGTCAATTTTAAATTTAACGGAGATTGGTCGGATACTGGTAAGAGAGCTGACTAACATGATAGATTGCGACACCTGTGCCATAATGCTGATTGATGAACTTGGGATTAATATACTAGCAGAAAGAGGTTTTTCCAAGGCTTTTAGTAAGATGGAGCTCAGTAAGGATATACCAGCAATAAAGTATGTATTAGACACCAAACAGTCCATTTTTACCAATGATGTTCTTAGTAGCCCTGCTAATGGTTGCATTCCTTACGGATGTTTTATGAATTCCCTAATTTGTGTTCCAATTACAGTAAACGATGAGGTGAAAGCAATCATCCATCTGGATTCAATGAAGAAAGATGTCTTTAACAAAGAGGACCTGGAGTTTGCTGAGTTAATGGCAAAGGAAATTTCTATGGCTATTGAGCGGTCAACATTATATGCGCAGGTTGTAGATAGCTCTATAAAAGACGGCTTAACTGGGTGCTATAACCGCAGGAAATTTGATCTAGATATTGTAGCTGAAGTTGCCCATGCCAAGCAGGATAGAAAACCGTTATCTATGTTGATGGGGGATATAGATTGGTTCAAAAAGTATAACGATCTTCACGGGCATCCCAAGGGCGATGAATTACTTAAGAAATTAGTTAATGTGTTGATGATTAATTTGCGGCCTTCAGACAGAGTTTACCGTTATGGTGGTGAGGAGTTTGTTATTCTGCTTCCAGAAACGGGTAAGGTAAGGGCAGCATACACTGCAGCAAGGTTGCGTGAGTTGATTGAAAAAGAGTCTTTTCACGGTGAGAAAGAAAGCCAGCCTGATAAGAGCCTAACTATCAGTACCGGATTAGCTACTTTCCCTGTGGATGCTACGGATTGGATTGGATTGATAGAAGCTGCTGATGTGGCACTTTACGAGGCAAAGCAGGCGGGTAGAAACAAAGTCTGTGCTTATAACAAAAAACGCCGTTAATAGCTGATTTATCAATACTACAGTGGTTGTTCGCTAAGCCTCATCTAGCAATTTTGTTGTATTCTGGAGATTTAACTAGGACAGATATAATAATCAATATTATTCCTGTAATCAGAAATGCGATGCCGTATATGAGCAAAGGTGCCGTAACTTCAGTAACCAGTTGGGCTAGCTTTTCTTGAAGACCAGGTATAAGCTCATTATTAATGGGCAAGAGATTGGCAATGGTGTCACCGGCTCGGCTTATTATTACCATTATAGCTGTTGTTATGCCTACTGTAATAAAAGATATACCTATGGAGCGGGCTAAGGGCTTGGTTCGCCAGCGGTGGACCATGGCTATAAATAATACCATGAGAATAGCGAGCACAACTGCCGCGACATAGGTTAGTTTTATATAACTTACTATTTGCTTTGCCTGCTCAAGCACTGCCATTGTCTCTTTACCCAGGGATGTCTCCGTAATTTCAAACTGCTTGGGTATTAGCGTATCAATCTTATCGTATGCTTGTGACAGATAGGTTTCGATAACGTCTTCTGGGAGCCCGGCTATTTCTGGTGGCAGTGATGAAATAGCGTATTGTCTTAAATTTTGCTTAAGGCTGAGTTTTAATGATTCCAAAGGAATAACGATGTTAAGCTCCCGATTTCCTTTCAGGTAAGCATAACCAGCATAGATGGCTGTATTTGTTTGTTCTTTTAACCATGGCTTGAGGTCAGTTATGATAGTATCTATAGCTTCCTGTGCTCCTTCTATCGGTAGTTGAGCTGTAAACTTGTCGATAACCACGGAGTAGATATCAAACTTATCCAATTCTGAGGTGACAAATTCGGGATTGAGTATAGTTAAACTTATGGTTGTGATTATGCCCAGAATAAACAGGCACAGAACTAACAGGGAGCAAAGAAAGAACGATAAAAAACCTCTAAGGATACCCATTAGGTTAATAACTACTCTAGGGCGAGAGTTTAAAACTAAAAGGCTAATATAGTCAACTTAGTCAACTTTTTCTCGGACTCTTTAGCTTTAGTGCTTATGCTTTATTCAGTGACACTGAGGACTTACCTGCAAATTTATTGTGTTTGGTATGTGTTTTAAAGTAAAGATTTCTACCAAGATATTGGGTTTTCGACAAAGGCAGATTACCCATGCTACAGTTATTGTAAAGCGTTGTGGAATATAATGATAGTTAAAAGATATAGGGAGGTGCTCGTCTGATGTCATGTTACTTTCGCCATTTGAATGACATTTTTAACGAGGCTGGTATTGAAGTTACCTCTGCCAACAGGAGACAGGTTGACCAGGCTATTCATCAGATAGTTGAAATTGACTATAAAGATTGCCCTGCTGCCTGGAAGAAGCTCAAGCAGGACGTAATTAGAGATGAGAAGAAGCGCAGGGAATCCATCCAGGAGTTGAGAAGTGCCATATCAAGCTAACCAATGTAATTGCTTACGCATAAAACTCATGCTTGATAGTTATGATTATTACAATTATATAAGCATTACTGGCTTCTTTGCCTGAATACTTCATACATTACTAGTGCTGCAGCGATAGAAGCATTAAGCGATGTAATTTTTCCTCGCATTGGGATAGATGCTAAATAATCACATTTCCTTTTGACTAAATCTGATAGCCCCTCGCCCTCACTGCCTATGACAATTGCTGTTGGCAGTTTAAAATCTGCCTTTTTATAATCAATGTTGCCAGCAGAATCTATGCCAATAACCCAAACATTATTTTTTTTCAGGGTCTCGATTGCCTGGGAAATATTTGATACCCTGGCTACTGGCACATATTCTATTGCTCCAGCAGATGCTTTGGCTACAGCGGCGGTAAGTCCCACTGCTCGTCTCGAGCGAATTAGTATAGCGTGAACACCGCTGGCATCAGCAGTCCTGATAATTGCCCCCAGATTTTGTGGGTCTTCAATACCATCAAGAACGCAATAAAAGGGTGGCTCTCCTCTGTTCTCCGAGATAGTAAACAAATCTTCTAATTCTATATATTCTTTTATTGCAACGTAGGCAATTACCCCTTGATGCGCACCAGTTGCGCTCAACCTATCGATGGCGTCTTTTGTTACATACTCGACAGGTATTCCTTTAGACCGAGAAAGGTATAATATTTGGGCAATTGAGGAATGCCGTCCGATATTGTGGGCTAGCAATATTTTGTTTAGGGGCCGACCGGACTTAAGCGCTTCAATTATAGGATTTCTGCCCTCGATGATGTCTGGCATCGTTTATCTTGATGTAACTGAGTATTGTCTTGTTTTAGAACAAGAGGCCAGGTAGCTTATGAATAATCTTTGCAGAATGATTAAAATTGGCTGCCGAGCCAGGATTCGAACCTGGGCTAAGGGATCCAAAGTCCCCCGTGCTACCGCTACACAACTCGGCAAGTAGCTTTGTATTATAGCATAAAACATCATTTTTGGGCTTAAATTGCTTACCACTTTACGACTGGCAGGTCTTTTACCATGTTTAATCTGTGAAAGGTAGGAATGGCTTACTCCTAACTCTTTAGCTAGTTGCCTTAATGACTTCTGTTTAGTCTTCAGGTCAATTGGGGCTAACATGTTGCTACATAACTAGCTTCCATCTTTCCACGAAACGTGAGCCGGAAGACAGTCACCAGATTCTAATATGTGGCGGAGAAAACCTCTTTAGTCTAACCTTTCGGTTTATATACTTCAAAAACCTTCCTTGTCGGTGGTGCTTTCAATATGCTACCTGCGACTTCTTGAGTTTTAGGTGCCATGATTGCGTTGGCAGCCTCAGCAGCTTCCTTGGACTCCCATATAATCAGCGAGTGGTATTCACCGACTGTAACATCACCAAAGTAGGTTGCTCCTTTGAACCCCTTTAGTTTTTTGATAACTGGAGTGGATTGGTCGACCATTTTTTCTGCTGCCGAGCGCATCCCCGGCCCGAGGTTAAAAGTTGATAATACCGCATACATGACTTATCCTCCTTTTATTTAAAACTCTGAAATACCTTTTTTTAGATTTATCTGGCTATCGAAATACAACGACTCAACCCCTCCACCACCCATAGGCGAGGAAGTAATCTTGATTAAGTATAGGCACCACCTCCTTCCCTAATATCACTGAAATAAAAAAACACCATCGACCGCCATATTCAATAGCAGCCCTGGTGCTCTTGTCTTATCCGTCATCTTCCCTATCCCAATATCTATTTTTTAAGTTAGCTCACAGCAGGTAAGCGTAATTATACTCCTATACGTACAATTGTCAATATTAGAATATGTAATTTTGTTCTCCGTTCGGAAATTAGCTTAACAATTGGCTAGGCTTATATAGAGTTCCTTACTGTTTTCCCATAGTAAGATTTTTCACGGTGGAATATTCCAGAGGCTAAAGTACAGGACTAAGAATCCGCTATTGACAACCAGATGGCATGTGTATAGTATTGGTGACAGTATCGATGCGGTTCAGGATGCTTCATTGCGAGTAGAAATGGGGAATATCGGCTATATACTGTTTGAAATATTGGAAAGGAGAATACTATGGTACGGGTTGTTATTGAACACAAGATAAAAAGTCCCGAATATGTTGACAAGGCTGTTGGCGTGATTCTTGATATTAGAGAAGAGGCGATTAAGCAGCACGGCTTTATTGCTGGTGAGACACTGACCAACGTGGATGACCGTACAAGTGTGCTGGTAATAAGCACCTGGGAGAACCGGGATGCCTGGGACCTCTGGGACAAGTCAAAAAAACGAGTTGAGTTGAAGCCTCTCATTAATCAGCTTCTAGCTGAACCTTACTCAGTCCGTATTTTCGAGTATGTTACACGGTACTGAGAAAGAGGGTGAAGTAAATTTTATTTACCGAGTTATTTAAATAGGGATTACTTATTGTTTCAGGTATAAGTGTAATAGTTCAAGTTTATCCCATCCAACTTGTGATAAACCGAATCTCATATTGTTATGAAATGTAACTGACTTAGCGTATCTTAAGAGTTTACCTTCTTATAATGCTCCAAACAATCCTCAAACGTAATACTTCGTGTATACCTGAGAACAATGCTCAAATCTGACCATCCCCTAAGTGCATAATAACTAGTGTTGATAATCCCATTCGATATAAATTGCAGGCAAAGCCACGTCTGAAACCATGGCAAGAGAATTTAATTCCTTATAATTTAATCAAATCTTGGGTAGTAGTGCGGAATATTTTCCAATTCTGCTTATGCCAGCTTCTGACTGGATTAGCCAGGTCATCCAGCAAAGCTCTATTGCTTTGTAGCCGGTCTGGTGGGCAATTTTATCTACCAGTAGAACAAAATCTATATCTGAAGCAGGTATTTTCAGTTTAGCTTTTATTAGGATTTCATAGATGACTTTTTTCACTATCTTGTCTGGCATTGCAGTATCAATACCTCCCATCATCCTTAAGTATTGAAAGGTGTTTATGCCAACTCCTTTGATTTGTCCTATGGGGTCTTCTTGCCAGCTCTCGAGTTTACTGCTTCTTGCCCAATGAATGAGGGCAGATCTATCGTCGCCCATTTTTTCTGTCTTGATTTGAGCTAAGTAAGCGGCAACAAATTTTGCCATTCGCCAAGATCGCTTGTTTTTCCAAATCTTTACAAGTTCATTATCATTGGCTGATACTAAGTCTTCCAGATTGCAAATTTTACGTGGCTCGACAAATTCTTTTCTGAACTCTTCTACCTTAGGCACCACTGCTTTGAAATAGTTTAGTCCAATGGAAGTAAAGGCTGCATCTACTATCATCAAAATGATATTGTTGCTCCACCTTTCAGTTCTCAGGCAGCGATTGCAATAAGTCTTTACCTCAGGGACTTTTTGCATGTAGCTGTCAACAATATCTTTAAGTTCCAAGCCTGATTTATCTCTTTTAGCAAGGAAAAATTAAGTTTACATAATTATTTTTGTTCGGTTATTTTTCTCCATCGCAGCCAGAGGGTTACGCCTGTTACTAGAAGTGCCCATATAGCAATGAATACTTCAACTTGAACGAATGAGAGAACCTTAGCCTGTATCAGGAAAACACTATAATTCAAGATGGCGTGTAGTACCGAGACAATGAGGTAGAATTGCCATCCTTTGCCTTTCGCCAGTCCATATCCAGCTAGGGCAGAGGAGGCGGTGGAAAAGGCTATGACAAAAAATCTTTCGGTAAACGGGGTAAGTGCTGCTAAACCCATTGTTTCTGTTAAGCTCCAACTCCAGCCCATGGCAATTATGCTGTTAAGTATCCACTGAGCTTCAAGAATACCAAAACCTGCGCCGATTGCAGCTCCTAAAGTAATCCCCAGCTTGTAGTCAATTTTCATGTTTTTACGCCACCAGTAGATGACTACCGGTATCATCTTGGCGCCTTCCTGAACCAGCCCGCTGATGAGAATAGTTGGTAGGCCGGAGAGCAGAAGCCAGTTCATGAGAGTTTCTTCCCCCCAGGTTTGTAGCATCGCATTCCCAATTACATTTTGAAGCGGTCTTTGAATGAAAGAAGTGGCAATCAAAGTTATGATGGCGCCGCCGACTAGGACTGCCCAATGCCAGGGTTTCTTGACGAGCGGTGGCCAAAAGCAGGCAAGCCATATGGCACCGAAGATAACTGCTATAACAATTCCCCAGATGTTAGGATTTTGGAAGAAAGAAATGAAGAAACCGAGTGTTAGGTCCATTATGAATCCTCCCTGTGCTGCTCAAATACCTAATTAAGCTAGCATGATACTTACTAACAGCAATATAGTCAAGAAGAAATTTAAAGTTGACTGTCAACCTCTTATTTGTAAGATATCTTCGTTTTATTTATAAGTTGAAATAATTACTTTGTGTGATCTTGTTTACCTTACACTACTGATAAATAATCTCGCTTAATTCTCCGTAAATATCCGACAGTCTACCTCCTTCTTTAATCTTTGTAATGGTGGCTTCATCCCTAAGCTCATATGTGGACGATGATAATGATAGCGCTTCAGGAAAGATTCTACCATTTCTATGCACTCAGGCAATTGTTTAGCACGATATTTTGACCAGCCCAGGCACTCTTTTCTTACCGTTCTGTTGAAACTCTCAATATAAGATTGTTCATTTTTACGATATGGCCTAGCTACCCTGTGACGATCACAGAAAGAATGTACATGCATGAGGAAGTCTGCCTTAAACTCTGGACCGCCATCAGTCTGAATAAGATGCACATGCTGCCCAAATCTCCTCTTCATACTCTTAACTAGAAATCTGGAACCGTACCTGGCAGTGAGCTCCGGAGCTAATAGAATATCTGCCTCTCTGGTAAAAATGTCTATCGCAGTGAATGCATAAATGTCCCCGAAATCAATTGTATCCATCTGAATTACTTCTCTGGGCATTGATGCTTTTGGTATCAATCCTCTCACTTTATTTTTCTTCCATTTGGACCGAATTAAATATTTCTCCGCTAGTATCTCATATATCTTAGGAACCGAGAGGTGGATACCACGTTCAAGCTCTAAATAATATTGAATCTTCTGACCACAACAATAGTATTCGCGCTCCCTGATTTCCCAGACTAATCTCTTTACTAGCGGGTCTACTTGCCTTCTTTTCCTCTCACCTTTCTTGGATTGCTCGTAGTTATCCAGGAATGAGAGAAGTCCATGTTCTTTGATGTTCTGTATCCAGATATGTATGGTCTCGCGATTTTTATCCAGCCTTTTAGCAATGTGTACCTTAGGAATTCCTTGTTCATATAACTCCCAGCAAAGTGTTATTAATGTCCTGTTTTGCATGTCCATGATTTTACATGGACTGTCGGATTTCTACGGAAACATTGCGATCTCAGTTTTGGAGATGCCATGGGTTTCAAACAACTTAAATTGGATAGTTACAGGATGGCAGTTTGTTTTGCTCTCTTTGACACGTTATAATAACCCTCATTTGGCGAAGTGAGAGTTGTAAGTTTATGCTATATTGGGTATATTGTTTAGCGCATATGTAAAAATATATTATGGCGTATAAGCCATGCTAGGCTTAGACTTCGTGATTTGATATCGTATATTGTTAGAGATACCGAATTAAATAAATGAGAATCAAATTAGCTAAAATACTGTTTGCTTCAACTCTGGTACTGTTAATTCTGTTTCCTGTTTTGTTTGTGGGTTGTTTTGGAGAAGTTGAGCAGCTTCCAGGGGCATCTACCGATAAACTTTCGGCGCTTCTTGTGCCTGATACTAATTTGGAATTATATGTCTATGCCAAGCAGGAGCGGTCTACAATTATACCTGCGGAGATTATTAATATGCCCCATGATATTAAAGTTGACTCACTGGCAATCTGGGGTTTACCATCAGATGAAGATTTAGTTTTTGGAGCCGGGCTAACTTTTGCTACTGCTGACGATGCTTCGGAAATATACTCTGGTGTTGTATCCGAAAAGGATAGTTGGAAAATTCTGCGGGATAACAAAATATATGTGGTACGAGGTTCCGGTGTAGCTGCTGAGTTGCTAAAATCTGCAATTTTAAATAATGATTTTAAATACTACACTAATGCAAATGTGCTGGAAGCAATCGCAATGCTACCAAAGGGAGATAGGACAAAAATGATTGCTCTAGCCGTAGCTAAACCAAGCAAGCAAGTTTTGGACTTTGCAGAAGGCTATATCGGAAATGAAAACTTTCAACAAATTAACGATATATTGAAATTACTCAATCCTGATGTGGTGATTGGTGGCATTTATTCTCCGCATCAAATAAATGTAGCCAAAGCAGTAGAAGTGTTCCAGAAAGGTGTTGGTGTCGCTACTCTTGATGTAGGTATGTTAGTTTTGGTTAAATCTACTCTGCCTGGCTTTGTGGTGAGCCCTGTTGCTAAAAATCTTCTGGTTGATCATGGATTCACTGAAGTTAAGTTTAGCGAGTTCAGTGTATATCAAGGAGTCTGGGCTGCTCCAGACAACAGTAAAATTTCAGTTTTAGTAAGGATCGAAGATAACCAAATATTTATTGCCGTTTCAGGGCAAGAAGATTATGCACAGACTCTGATAACCAGTATTTATAAATAACCTGCCTTGCTTTTGTAATATACTTTAAAATGATCTAATTGAATTAGTTTTCTGTGGGCGCCATACGTTTCTTTCGCCCAAAAATGTAAATTTACATAGTGCGATGCCGCTACCAGGAGAGTCCTTAATATTTCCTTGGCCTGTTTAGTGAAACTGGTGTCCGACTAAATGCTAGTAGCATATCTTTAGCTGCTTCAAAGGTCTCAAAAGTTGAGGAAATTTCTTAGTAAAATGTGTTTCAGTAAGCTAAAAGCGAAAGATCAATAATAGTTGATATAGATTGGCTTTATAATACTTTACAAAATCCTTGAATTAGGAGGTAATGAATGGCAAGTGATATTGTAAAAGAACTGGATAGTATCTTTCACGCAAGATCCGTAAGTATTATTGGGGCATCGAGCAGAGAAGGAAGTTTTGGCCGCATGTTTTTAGAAGGTCTCGTGCGGATGGGGTTTGAAAAAATATATCCAGTTCACCCTCGTGAAACAGAATTATTGGGATTAAAAGCTTATCAGAGTGTAAAGGATATTTCCAGTGATATCGATGTTGCCGTTCTCATGACACCGCCAGATGGTACGTTAAGAGTAGTCCAAGATTGTGCTGAAAAAGGAATGAAAGGGATTATCGTTTTCACAGCCGGCTTCGGTGAAAAAGGGGCTGAAGGGAAGAAAGTTGAGCAGGAGATTGCCAGAGTTGCCCGTTCACGCGGCATCAGAGTTATCGGACCGAACTCAATAGGTGTCTATTGCCCAACTTCTAAGCTGTTGACATTTCCTCAAGGGTTAATCCATGGTATACCCACCGATAGTGGACCTGTAGGCGTTTTTTCACATAGTGGTTCTTTTGTTGATTACCTGACTCATATTTTGACAAAGAAAGGTATCAGGTTTAGCAAGGTAATAAGTTGTGGAAACGAATGTGACTTGAGCGCTGTAGACTTCCTGGAATATTTTGGGCAGGATAAGGAGACAAAGATTATTATTTCCTATCTGGAAGGCATGAAAAATGGGAGACGATTTTTTCAACTGGCTCGTGAAATTTCAAAAGAAAAACCTATGATTGTCTGGAAGGGTGGTGTTACTGAATTTGGGGCCAAAGCTGCCCTTTCGCATACTGGTTCTCTTGCCGGGGCAAAACATGTCTGGGAAGCTATGTTTAAACAGGCAGGTATAATCAGCGTTCGTAGTTTTGAAGAAATTGTAGATTGTCTTTATTTCCTTTATTGGTTGCCGCTACCCAGAGGCAGAAGGATTGCTGTTGTAGCTGGAATGGGAGGTAGTAATGTAGGTACTACAGATAACTGTGTTGAACTAGGTCTCGAAATGGCTAAGTTATCAGACACAACTTTGGAAAAACTGGAGAAATTGCTGCCACCAGTAGGTACAAGTGTTGGAAACCCTGCTGATGTTGGTGTAGCCACACTAATTGCTCCACATCTCTATGGAGAAACACTGAAAATATTGGATGAAGATGAAAATGTAGACTTACTGTTGGCAATTAGTGACCCTGGTCAGCCATGTATAAATAGTATTGTAGATGCAGCAAAAGTCATTAAAAAACCGCTAGCTGTTACAATATTTGCCTTGCCAGAACTGGCACCAGCTGAATATCAGTTTTTTTCTGACCATAAAATCCCTACTTATGCCGATGCTAAAAAAGCGGCATTTGCTTTAGCGAAACTTGCTGACTATGCCGAGTTTTGCAGGTCATGAAAACAAGGCTTTTGCATTTCAACAGGAGAGTTTCTCCGTAGATAACCATACAATTTTGACGCAATTTGCTCATGATAAAATGTGGGCGTTTGATTAAATAGCTAAACAATCTGGGCTTGTATTAGTTTGACAAGAAGCAGTGAAAACGGAAGAACTTGGCATAATATCAATGTAAGTCACAGCGGCAGAACATTTAATGCTTAGTGCTTCAGAGATGCTACTTGATTGAAGGAACTCTGAAAACACCTCAACCCATTGTGAATCGAACGGTGTCCCTGCATGTTTTTCAATTTTGTGCACAGGTTAGCACAGATCTAAATCTGTTAGTACAAGGTGGTTTGGTCAAGGTTGATGTCTGGTCGGGGTGGACGGATTTGAACCGTCGACCACCTGAACCCCATTCAGGTGCGCTACCAGGCTGCGCTACACCCCGTCGCTTTGACTGCAACAATATGGTATCATAAGTAGATAATTGGGACAATGTAAAATTTGTCCCAATTAATCTTGTTTGCTGAAAGGAATTAGTACTTGGCTAAAAAGCAAAGAAAGAGTGAGATTAAACGATTACCCACTAAGCATCAGCTTTCTAAGTGGGAACGTCAAAGAAAGATGCAGCGTAATATATATATTGGAGGCGCTATATTTGTTGCGATTGTCCTTGCTCTTGTTGGTTGTGGGTATTATTTTAGCCAGGTTGAGCCTTTTCAGCAAAAAGTACTGAGAGTAAATGACACAGTAATTGATATGAATTACTATTTAGAGTTGCTCGGTAACTACTTGCAAGGGGTAGATTCTGCCCAGGCGCCTTACACAGCAGAAATGGTGCTGGGAAGTATAATGCAAAATGAGCTTGTGATTCAACGTGCACCAAAACTAGGAATAACCGTAGAAGAGAGTGAGGTAGATAGTGAACTTGCCAAATTGAATTTGCCTAACGACAGAGTGCATAGAGACGCTTATAAAGCTAATTTGCTTAGTAATAGATTGATATCTGAGTATATTGAACCTAAGGTGCCGACTACTGCTAAGCAGGTGTGGGTACAAGCTATGTTCGTAGAATCTGAAGATGTTGCTAATGAAGTAATAGGCAGGCTCAATAATGGTGAGAGTTTCATCAAGCTGGCCAAGGAATATTCAATAGAACAGTCTACTAAGGAAAAATCTGGTGAATTAGGGTGGTTGCTAGAAGGACTAATTGGTCCAACGGGGGAGAAATTTAGTAATTCATTACTTGGTGATATTGCTTTTAACACTACACCAGGAACGGTAAGTAAACCAACGTACGATTCATCAGTACTAAAAAACGGCGGTTACTGGTTATTAGAGGTAACTGAGAGGGATGAGAGCCAAAGTAGTCACATCAGGGGCGTTTTATTAGGCACTGAAAAAGAGGCAATGGATGTGCGAACAAAATTACAAGGTGGAGCAGATTTTGCTGAGTTAGCTAAAGAAATATCTCAGCACGCAGATAGCAAGGATTTTGGCGGTGATCTGGGTTGGATCCAGAAAGGGCAAGAGTATGGAGATGCTGTTGTAATCAAAGCTGCTTTTGATCTTCCAGTCGGAGTTCTAAGTGATCCGATTCATGATGAAACAGTTAGTACAAAAGGTGGTTATTGGTTGGTCAAGGTTTTGGAGAAAGACGATAACAGGGAAGTCGACAAGGTAACCAGAGATGAGCTTACGAAAAAAGCTTTTCAAGATTGGATGGAGGAGCAGAGCAATACAAGTACAATAGAACGGTATTTGGATGAAAAGCAGAGAGAATGGGCAATAGCTTATGTCCTAAAAAAGCAGGGAGCACAGGCAAAGTGATGGCTAGAGCGGGTACTATTGGCATAGGTTTGATGGGGATCGGGGTAATCGGTACTGGTGTAGCAGAGGTTTTATTGGGAAAAACAGAGAAGCTGGCGAAAGAAGCTGGAGCTCAGCTTGTTTTAAAAAAAATCCTAGAAAAAGATAATACCAAATACGGCTCGCTGGGTATCGAACCTGGACTTTTTACTGGTAATTTTGCGGATATAGTGAGCAATGACGATATAGATATAGTAATTGAGCTTATCGGAGGTGAGCATCCTGCCTTTGAGTTTATCAGGGAAGCTTTACAAGCCGGGAAACATGTAGTCACGGCAAATAAAGAAGTCTTGGCAAAGCATGGCAGTGAGCTCTTGACTCTGGCTCAAAAGAGCAAAGTCGGCCTGTGTTATGAAGCCAGTGTTGGTGGTGGAATACCTTTGATAGCGCCATTTTTGCATGACCTGGTTGCCAATGATATTCTGGCTATTCATGCTATTGTTAATGGGACTACTAACTATATTCTAACCCGAATGTCTCAAGATAATTTAGATTTTTCGGCAGCTTTGAAGCAGGCTCAAGAACTGGGATATGCTGAAGCTAACCCAGCAAATGATATTGAGGCGCTTGATGCAGCTTATAAGCTGGCTATTCTGGCAACTATTGCTTTTGGAACTGATGTTAAATTGGAAAACATCTATTATGAGGGGATTTCAAAACTGAAGGCTCGTGACTTTCGCTATGCCAAAGAATTGGGCTATGCTATAAAGCTTTTAGCCATTGCTAAACGAATAGGCAATGCTATTGAAGCGCGTGTTCATCCTGCTTTCATTTCAGAAGATGCTTTGCTGGCAAAAGTCGACGGTGTTTATAATGCCATAGAGGTGGAGGGAGATTTAGTAGGTAAGGTTATTTTTTATGGTCAGGGCGCTGGACCTTCACCGACTTCGAGCGCTGTGGTGGCCGATGTTATTAGTTTAGCTCAAAGTATAAACAGGGGAGTGGAGTGTGTTCCTAAGCTTCCTTATGGGGATAAGAAAACCATTAAACATATGGCTGACATAGAAACGCGATACTATGTCAGGATGAATGTTGTTGATCAGGCGGGTGTTCTAGCTCAGATATCTAAAATCCTCGGGGATAATGCAATCAGTATATCATCAGTAATACAAAAGGAAAGCGACCCCTCGACTCAAAGCGCTGAGGTAGTTATAATGACTCATAATGCCAAGGAAAGGGCAGTTCAGAAGGCGCTTAAAGAAACTGAGCATTTGTCTGTAGTTAAAGAAATTAGTAATTTCGTTCGAGTCGAAGCTTAAATTTTGCCATGGCGCGTAATATATTAATTAGATACCGTAATTTTCTTACTGTTACTCCAGCGACCCCTACTATAACACTTGGTGAAGGTGATACTCCGCTAGTGCGGTCTATTAACTTGGAGAAGGAGCTTGGCTGTGGTGAGCTTTACTTTAAGCTGGAAGGATGTAATCCTACAGGTTCTTTCAAAGACCGCGGCATGGTTGTAGCGATAGCCAAGGCTGTGGAAACCGGCAGCAAAAGCATAATCTGTGCTTCTACAGGTAATACTAGTGCATCTGCGGCTGCTTACGGAGCTCGCTTTGGCCTAAGCGTTGTGGTTATTGTACCTAAGGGGAAGATTGCCTTGGGTAAATTTGCTCAAGCTATTGCATACGGTGCCAAAATTATCACCATAAATGGTAATTTTGATCAGGCTCTTCAAATAGTCCGTAGCCTAATTGAGAAATATCCTGTTACTATGGTTAATTCTTTAAATCCATATCGTATAGAAGGGCAGAAAACAGCAGCATTTGAAATCGTAGACGAGCTTGGTGATGCTCCAGATTATCATTTCATACCTGTAGGTAACGCTGGAAATATTACTGCTTATTGGAAGGGTTATGTTGAATATGAAAAAGCGGGTAGGGCAAGCAGAACTCCTAAAATGATGGGGTTTCAGGCTGCAGGTGCTGCACCTATTGTTAAGGGCAAGGTCATAGATAAACCTAGGACATTTGCCACAGCAATTCGCATCGGTAACCCAGCAAGCTGGCAAAAGGCAGTTGCTGCCAGAGAACAGTCCGGCGGAATTATTGATAGTGTTACCGATGAAGAGATTCTAGCTGCTTATAAACTTATGGCATGCAAAGAAGGCATTTTTGGCGAACCCGCCTCGGCTGCTTCACTGGCTGGATTGATAAAAATGGTCAGACAAGGGATGAAGTTCAAGACTAAAAAAGTGGTGTGTATTGTTACGGGTACCGGATTAAAAGACCCAGGTGTACCAGTAAAACATGTTGAACCGTTTCCAGAATTACCTGCGGATGTTCGTTTGATTGAGCAAGCTTTAGGTTGGAGATAGACTTTTGCAATGTATTTACCCCAGATTTTTATCAGGAGATGAACTGTGATTGATAAAGATAAGATCGAAGAAGCGGCTTTTTCCATACTTAAAGCTATAGGTGAAGACCCTCAAAGGGAAAGTTTACGTGATACCCCAAAGCGTATAGCTGAGATGTATGCTGAGCTTTTTGCTGGCATGTATATGGATGCCAAGGCAGAATTAGCTGTGGGTTTTGAAGAAGGTCATAGAGAAATGGTAATACTAAAGGATATTCCCTTTTATTCTATGTGTGAGCACCATCTCCTACCGTTTTATGGGACAGCTCACGTGGGTTATATTCCTAATAATGATGGCAGGGTAGTAGGTATTAGTAAGTTAGCTAGGGTAGTGGATATATTTGCTAGGCGGCTCCAGATCCAGGAGCGAATGACCACTCAGATTGCCGATGCTATTCTTGAAACGTTACAACCCGATGGGGTAGCGGTTGTTGTACAGGCAGTGCACCTTTGTATGACGATGAGGGGTATTTCGAAGCCAGGAAGTACTGTAGTTACTTCGGCGACAAGGGGGCTTTTCCGCAGCCGTGCTGCAACTCGAGCTGAGTTTTTATCTTTAGTACAGGGCAAATAATGTTTCTGATTATACTATTTCGGAGCAGCAGGGCGTATGAGCAGAATAGGCTGTACGGATTCCTCTACGACTCTAGTGGCTACGCTGCCGTAGACCCAGCGACTGATTCCAGTACGTCCATGTGTGGCAATAACAACAAGATCAACCTTTTCCTTTTTAGCTAATTGCATGATGTTGTGAGCAGTTTCTCCAACTTCACATTTCACAACTTGAGATTTTATTTTTATGCCTCTTTTTATCAGATCAGATTTAACACCCTCCAGATATTCTGAAGCGTGCTGCTGCAATTTTGCCCATAAAGTATCGCGATACTTTACCCAAGTTGGGTTTATGGGACGATTACCATAGGATGGTACCATCGGAGGCTCACTGACTTCGACTAGAATAACATCTGCGTTTGTATTTCTAATTAATTCTTCAACATAAGGGAAGGTAGCCTCAGAAAAGGGAGAGCCGTCGACTGGAAGCAATATCTTTTTAAATTTCACATTGGAAATTTCAGGAGATTTTGATTTGACTAAGAGTATAGGAGTGCAGGTACCGTAAAGTACTTTTTGTGTTACGCTTCCCAGCATCCAGCGTTTAATTCCAGAATATCCGTGTGTGGAGATAATAATTAGGTCCACTTTGTTTTTGTCGGCGTATTCAATAATCTCTTCGGCCACATCACCATAAGCAACAGATATGGAGACTTTAATTCCATTTGTTTTAAGGCTCTTGGCATTAACATCCATGTAAGTTTTCAGAAGACGGTCTCGCCGACCACCAGAGGTAGTGATGCTAACGGAAAAGAGGATCACTTCACTGTTCTTGGATTTAGCAATGGTCTTGGTATAGGGAAGAGCTTTCTCTGCCAGTTCAGAGCCATCGAGGGGGACCAATATCTTTTGATATGCCATGGCTACTCCTTAATCTTGGTTTAGGTCAATTATATTCTAATGGGATTGCAGTCGCAATGCTTATTCGCCTAGCAACTGCAGAAAAATTTCCCTGGATCTGGATCGGTTATCGAAATCTATTACTATAATCTGTTGCCAGGTACCAAGAGCCATTTTCTTATTAACGAACGGAATAACCAGCGATGGTCCCAAAAGTGATGCCCTGACATGGGAATGCCCATTACCGTCACCCCATCTTCGATCATGTTGGTAGGGGATATTCTGAGGCACGTTGCGGTCCCACATGCTTTTGAAATCACTGACTAGGCCGTCCTCATATTCTATGGTTGAGATACCCGCAGTTGAACCTGAGACGAATATGGTTGCTATACCATTGTTTATACTGGAGCTGCTAATTTCTCTGGTTATCTGGGTGGTTATATCGACCATGTCGCAGTTACCGTTGGTTTGAATGCTAATTTTTTTATTAACAACCATTTTTTTACCTCCCTTCAAGGGTCTTCAGCTTATTTTATAACCAAAGGGGATTGATACATTTTTTCGGGTGGAATAATATAATCTGTAGGGCAAGAAAGGAGATTTATCTCTATACTAAATAGTATTTTGTGGACTTAACTATAATTGCAAAACCATATGACTTTATTTTTTATTAAGCTTGTTGTGTGAGTAAGTACCAGGCACTATAAATAGCAAATATTATGATGACAACTATAGCTACAACGGCTGCGCCAATGACTACTCGGAAAACCTCAAGCTTTTTACCAAAGTAACCGCCGAGTAATGAAAGCAAACAAAAGCCTACAATTATTCCTAGGATAATCACTGCACTTCTTAGTCCCGGCATGAAGACCTCCTTAACAATTTGACACCTCCTGAGAACCAGTTATAGTAATTATTGGTGCGTGATATATCATCTTGATTATCCTTAATTAATCCATACTATGTAGTGAATAGCACCCATGCTACATAAATCACATAAAGTATTATGGCAATAAGTGCAACAATCCCGCTAATTCGAGCCAGCTTTCCCAATGTTAATTTTTTTTCGAGAAAAGCACCTAATGATATGAACACACAACAGCCCAAGACAATCACTAAAACGATAATAGCGTCTTTGATAGTGGGCATAATGACCTCCCTTTAAGTAATACCGCAATCAAAGGATAACTCTAATTCTCGCCACATCAAATTATTTTCACTAATTGTGAATTATATCATAGTATACGGAAATTGTATGGAATGTCATCGTGAGTTCAAGTTACAATTTTATTTTCTGCCAGATGATTTCCTCCATATTGAAAACAGGACCATCGTGGCATACCATTTTCATGCCATGCGTGGTCTTTATGCTACAACCATAACATGTGCCGATCCCACAGCCCATTCTAGTTTCCAGCGATACCTGTATGTCTTTGTCCATTGACATTTGTAGTAGTAAATCGGCTATTGCTTTGTACATAGGTAAGGGACCACAGCCGAAAATCTGATCGGCTTGCCTGATGTAGTCTATTAAAAAATGGAAATCACTTACTTTGCCCTTTATGCCGTCACTACCGTCGTCAGTTAAGATAATAGTTTCCAATCCCTTTATCGGGAGGTCTTGCTTATAGAGCTGCTCTTTTTTTTGAGCACCTAATATTAATGTTGGCTGTTTCCCTTGATTTATAGCTTGATGGGCAAGGAAAGCCATGGGGGAAATACCAATGCCCCCAGCTATTAGGAGTAGCTTTCTTGATTTTGGCTTGACAGTAAAGCCATTACCCAGAGGCCCCAGTAAGTCCAACTTTTCTCCTTTTTGTCGTTTAGATAGCCAAAAAGTGCCTTTACCAACTACCGTAAACAAAAAATAGATTCGACCAGAAGATGCAGTAATCTGGTGAATGCTAAGAGGGCGTCGCAAAATAACCTCAGTCCCACAGTTTACCATAACAAATTGCCCTGGCTTAGCTGCGATAGCAATGTTATGGGCTTCAACACAAATAAGATTAGCTTTAGAGATCTCAGTGTTTCCCTCTGTAAGCTCTTGGTTAGATATGATGGTAGCCGATATTTGTTCCAATCTAGTTAACCTGCTTTGTGAGATATTCTGGTATTGGCCTGACATTATATATGTGGCTGCCACTGGTCAGTGCTTTCAGGGCTACTCGGGCAGTATCCAATGAAGTGAAGCAGGAGATTCTTCTTTCTGCAGCAGTACGCCGAATTTCAAATCCATCCTGTAGAGAAATACGCCCTCCAGTAACTGTGTTGATTACTCCATTCACTGAGCCATCATTTATGATATCAAGTACATTAGGATGACCTTTGCCCAGCTTTTTGCCAATCATTTGAACCTTCATGCCATTGTCCTCTATTGCAGCTGCAGTGCCTTCTGTGGCGTAAAGTTTGTAACCGATGGAGTCAAACCCTTTTATTATAGGCATCGCCTCAGCTTTGTTTTTGTCAGCGATACTAAAAAGTAGCCCACCTTCAGGTGGTAGCATCAACCCCGCAGCCATTAGTGCCTTAGCTAAAGCTGCTTCATAGGTATAGTCGATACCCATAACTTCTCCAGTGGACTTCATCTCTGGTCCGAGATAGGTATCAACGCCTGCCAGTTTAGACATAGAAAACACGGGGGCTTTGATGCCTACCAGCTTTTGCCTTTTCCATAAGCCAGTAGTATAACCCTGTTCCTTAAGAGTTATGCCGAGCATCACTTTTGTGGCAAGTTTAACCATGGGTATGGCGGTGACTTTGGAAATGAAAGGGATGGTTCGGCTGGCACGAGGATTTACCTCCAGTATATACACTGAGGATAAGTTTGTCTTTTGGTCACTCATGATGACCATCTGGACATTCATCAAACCTTTAACCTGGAGTGCCAGCCCGATTCTGATAGTATAATCCTTAATGGTGTTTACTTCGTCTTCGCTGAGATTTATGGCGGGATAGATTGCCATCGAATCGCCGCTATGCACTCCAGCACGCTCAATATGTTCCATCACTCCTGGTATAAGCACGTCTTTCCCATCGCAGACAGCATCCACCTCAACCTCTTTGCCTTCGAAGTATTTGTCAATAAGAGTAGGGTGTTTGCTGTCCATCTCCAGCGCCTGCGTAATATACCGTACCAGTTCCTCTTCATTGTGAACAATTTCCATAGCCCTGCCGCCGAGAACATAACTAGGACGAACTAATACTGGATAGCTCAGAAATTTGGCTACGCTCATCGCTTCATGCAGAGAAGTAACTCCAGCTCCTGGCGGTTGGGGAATACCTAATCGGTTGAGGAAGTCTTCGAAACGTCGACGGTCTTCGGCTATGTCTATAGTTTCAATGTTAGAACCGATAATTGGCATACCACTATTAAATAGAGGTTCAGCCAGGTTGATAGCAGTCTGCCCACCAAACTGGACGATGGAAGGCGGATTTAAATATCCATTATGCACAAATCCCTCGTTTTCCAGAATGCTGATAACGCTTTCTTCATCTAGAGCTTCGAAATAGAGACGGTTGCTGGTATCAAAATCGGTGGATACTGTTTCAGGGTTGGAATTAATCATAATACTTTTACAACCAGCTTCCTGTAGCGCCCAGGCAGAATGAACACTGCAGTAGTCGAATTCTATGCCTTGGCCGATGCGGATTGGCCCACTGCCAATAACTACGGCTTTGTTTTCCTTTATTAACTCGGCCTCGTTTTCTTCCTCATAGGTGCTGTAGAAATAGGTTGTTTCAGCATCAAACTCGGCTGCGCAGGTATCTACCATTTTGTATACTGGCCGTATGTTCCAGTCGTGCCGCAATTGACGCACCTGCTCTGGCAATTTATCAGCAAGTGTACCAATTTGCTCGTCGGAAAATCCGAGACGTTTTGTTTCTCTTAAAAGGTCTGGGGTAAGTGACTCAGATAGCAGCCTTTTTTCCATCTGGATAATATTGTGAAATTTGTAGATGAACCACGGGTCTATGCCAGTGTGTTGTGCCAATCTTTCACAGCTATGGCCTCGTCTCAAAGCAGCCATAATAGCCCATAGTCTTAGGTCATTGGGGTGCAAGGGAAAAGAATAAGGATTGCCATTTTTACCCCAATCTTTATCTTCCCAGAGAAGAGACCTTTTGCTGAACTCCAGAGAGCGGACTGCCTTTTGTAGAGCAGCTTCAAAGCAGCGTTCGATTGCCATTACTTCTCCCGTGGCTTTCATCTGGCTGCCTAAAGTACGATCGCCTGAGGCGAATTTATCGAATGGCCAGCGAGGGATTTTGACCACGCAATAATCTAGTGCTGGTTCAAAGGCTGCCATTGTCTTGCCAGTTACTCGGTTGGGTATTTCATCCAGGCGTTTTCCAATAGCTATCTTCGCAGCAACACGAGCGATTGGGTAGCCAGTAGCTTTGCTAGCTAAAGCCGAGCTGCGACTGACACGGGGGTTGACTTCGATGACATGGTACTGGCTTGCTTTAACATTTAGCTGGTCAGGTGCCCATTTCTGGGCAACTGTTGTGCTGGGAGTAAGAGCAAATTGTATATTGCAGCCACCTTCTATGCCCAGTGCTCTGATGATTTTAAGGCTGGCAGACCTTAACATCTGGTATTCTTTGTCAGTCAGCGTCTGACTAGGTGCCACAACAATGCTATCTCCAGTATGTATCCCCATTGGGTCGATATTCTCCATGTTACATATAGTGATGCAGTTGTTGGCGGCATCTCTCATCACTTCGTATTCAATTTCCTTCCACCCAAGCAGGCATTTTTCTATTAGTACTTGGTGACTCAGGCTGGAAGCCAAACCGCTGGCAGTAGTTTTTTCTAGCTCTTCTAAAGTGTGGCAAATACCACCTCCAGTACCGCCCAGGGTATATGAAGGGCGAACTATTAGAGGTAGGCCAGCAGTTTGGGCAAATTTCTTGGCTTCATCCAGAGAGTTAACAGTTACGCTCTCGGGCAATGGCTCGCCGATGTCCATTATGAGTTGCTTGAACAGAGATCTTTCTTCAGCTTTTTTGATTGTCTCGAGCGGTGTTCCTAGCATCCTGACATTGTATTTAGCCAGTACCCCAGCATCGGCCAGTTCTACGGCCAGGTTAAGTCCAGTTTGTCCTCCTAGCGTGGGCAGCAGTCCATCAGGTCGCTCACGTTCAATAATCCGGGAGACAACTTCTACAGTAAGCGGCTCGATGTACACAATATCGGCAATGCCTTGGTCAGTCATGATGGTTGCCGGATTCGAGTTAACCAATACAGTGGTTATACCTTCCTCACGGAGCGATTTACAAGCCTGTGTGCCAGCGTAATCAAATTCAGCCGCTTGGCCGATAATTATGGGACCAGAGCCGATAACCAAGACCTTGGAGATTTTAGTCAACTTAAGTCCTATCCTCTTTAAGCATTTCTAAAAATCTATCAAACAGGTAAACATTATCCTGTGGTCCAGGGGCGCCTTCAGAGTGATATTGAATAGAAAGAATAGGTAAATCTCTGTGGCACAAGCCTTCTACCGTACCATCATTGGAGTTTATGTGGCTGACTTCAAGCCCGTCTTTTACGGTGTTAGCATCTACAGCATAGCCGTGGTTCTGGGTAGTGATGTGTATTCTGCCAGTAGCTAGGTCACGGACGGGATGATTCCCCCCACGATGTCCAAACTTCAGTTTGAATGTACTGGCTCCAAAGGCATGGGCTATAAGCTGGTGCCCTAGACAAATGCCCATAATTGGCTTTTTCCCGATAAGTTCTTTAACTGTTTTAATCAGGTAATTGAGCAGAGCTGGGTCACCAGGGCCTGGCGATAGAAGAATGCCATCGGGATTCAACGATAGTATCCCATCTGCTCCTGTAGTGGCAGGCATAATAGTCACCTGACAGCCAAGCTGGCTCAGTATTCGGGCAATGTTGTATTTCAGCCCCATGTCCACAGCTATGATGCGGTAGTTAGAAAGGACATTGCCTGATTGTGATTTCCATTGGTATACCTTTTCTGCGCTGACTTCTTTAATGAAATCAATGGTTCCGTAGGGAGGTAAGCTCCGCAGTTCCTTCAATGCTTCTTGTGTTGTCATTTCTGAGGTCAGAATACCCATCATCACACCGGAGGAACGAAGGCGGCGAGTTAATGCTCGAGTATCTATACCGCTCAGTCCAGGAATGCCATTAGCCTTCAGATATTCCTGCAAGTTTCCAGTGCTTCGCCAGTGGCTGGGTGTAGTGCAGTATTCTCTGACGACGAAGCCTCTCACCTGGATTTGTTTTGATTCGGGGTCAATTTCATTAACTCCGTAGTTGCCGATGAGAGGGTAAGTGGGCGCTACAATCTGTCCAGCGAAAGACGGGTCGGTGAGCATCTCCTGATAGCCAGCCATGGCGGTATCGAAGACTACCTCACCATAAGTAGTTGTTTCGGCTCCAAAGGAATAACCTTCGTATACCGAACCGTCTTCTAAAGCCAGCAATGTCTTTTTACTCATTGCTTCCCGCCGATTTTTATTGATTCATCTTGATAAACGATATCACCAGCAGCGACAGTTAACATTACTTTTCCTTTAAATTGATATCCATCGAAGGGCGTATTCTTACCTTTGGATATAAACCTCAGGCTATCGACTATCCATTCTTTACTAGGGTCGAAGATAGTAATATCAGCCTGGGAGCCAGGTTTGAGCGTGCCCAATTCTCCAGGTCTGTTTCCGATGATTCTGGCTGGCTCCAGAGTAAGTTTGGAAATCAGAGCTACCAAGTCTAATTGACCACTGTGCACCAAACTCATCAAGCATCCTAAAGCTGTTTCAAAACCGCTGATACCGAAAGCTGCCAGCCCAAACTCACACATTTTGTCTACCGATGTATGTGGAGCGTGGTCGGTGGCGATAATATCAATCACACCATCGTTCAATCCCTTAATCAGAGCAGCTATATCTTCTTTAGTTCGCAGGGGTGGATTTACTTTGGCATTGGTATCATAGGCTAGATACTTGTTTTTTTCTGATAACGATCTCATAACTCGTTCCTCGGTCAGGGTTAAGTGGTGTGGAGTAACTTCAGCAGTAACTGATATACCTTTTTCCTTAGCATTGCGGATTAATTGTACGGAGCCTTCGGTACTGACATGGGCTATATGCAATCTGGCTCCAGTTAGTTTTGCTAGGGCTATATCACGAGCTATGACGATTTCTTCGGCAACAGCGGGTATACCTTTTAGCCCCAGGCGTGCTGATACCCAACCATCATTCATAAATCCGCCATCGGCTAAATCTTTATCTTCACAGTGGTCAATTATAGGTAGATTTAGAGAGCGGCTGTATTCCATGGCTAAGGACATAATGCGTGAACTTGCCACAGGCTCTCCATCATCGCTAAAACCGATGATTCCTGCTTCGGCTAATTCGTGCATCTCGGTAAGCTCTTTGCCTTGCCTGCCTTTAGTAATGCATCCTATGCTTAAAACGCGAACCACAGAATCAGCCTCAGACTTGTTCTTTACATAATCTATTGAGGTTTTACTATCTAAGGGTGGGTTCGTGTTGGGCATGCAACAAATTGTAGTAAAACCGCCCGCAGCAGCAGCTCTGCTTCCAGTAGCAATCGTTTCCTTCTCTTCGAAGCCTGGCTCACGGAGATGGCAGTGCAGGTCAACAAAACCAGGGCAGACGATAAAGCCTGTTGCATCAACAAATCGCAGGTCTTTTTGGTTTGGTGTGGTACCTTTCTCTCCCATTTTGGTGATTTTTCCCTGAGTGATAAGCAGGTCACCAATTTTGTCCATTTTTTGACTTGGGTCGATAATCCGACCACCTTTAATTAACAGATCAGGCTTCATTCGCTTTGCCTCCAGCTACCAAGTAGAACAGTGACATGCGGATTGCTATGCCATTAGTTACTTGTTCTTCGATTACGGACTGGGTGCCGTGGGCAACTTCGGGACTGACTTCGATACCCTCGTTGACTGGTCCAGGGTGCATAACCAGAGCATTTGGCTTAGCCAGAGATAGACGCTGCTTGTTTAACTGGTAAAACTGAATATATTCTCGCAGAGTGGGTAATAACCCACTCTGTTGTCTTTCCAGTTGGAGTCTCAGAGGCATTACTACGTCAGCTCCTTCCAGAGCGGCCTCAATTCTGGGTTCTATCTTGATATTAGGAAGCTGGCACTGGCTGATAAAATCTGCTAAACCTCGTGGCAGGAGTGTTGCAGGAGCACATAATGTCACATTGGTTTCCATAGTGGTCATACCCCAGATGTCGGAGTGGGCTACCCGGCTATGCATAATATCACCGATGATCGCCACTTTCAGATTAGTCAGTTTGCCCAGGTGACAGCGTATAGTATATAGGTCAAGGAGCGCTTGGGAAGGGTGGGCATGCCAGCCGTCGCCGGCATTTATGATGCTGGTATTTGTATGTCGAGCAGCCAGATAGGGGGCACCAGATTGTGAATGCCGCATTACTATGACATCGGCTCCCAATGCCTGCAATGTACGGAGACTATCTATTAAAGACTCTCCTTTGGCGATACTGCTCTTAGTAGCATCCAGACTTATGGTGTCAGCGCTCAGATTTTTCGCGGCTAGCTCAAAGGATGAGCGAGTACGTGTGCTAGGTTCGTAGAATAGGTTGACGATTGTTTTGCCTCTAAGCGTTGGCACTTTTTTGACTTCACGGGTAAGTATTTCAGCCATGGCGTCGGCTATTTCAAAGACCAGCTCTATTTCTTCCTTAGCGAAGTCGTCTAGGTCGAGTATATGACGATGCCGCCAAGCGCTTATGGATAGTGGTGGGAAGGTTTCTGCGATAGTGGCGCTTGAATTGGGTTCAGTCGTTTTCACTAGTCACCTCCCTGTCAGGTTGAAATACAGTTACTTTATCCTCTCCGTCTACCTCTGTTACCTGTACCTTTATTTCCTCGAACATTGAAGTGGGTATATTTTTCCCTACATAGTCAGCGCGAATGGGCAGTTCACGATGTCCTCTATCTACCAGCACTGCTAGTTGAATAGTTTGGGGACGTCCCAAATCAATAATGGCATCCATGGCTGCCCGAATACTGCGTCCAGTATAAAAGACATCATCAACTAGGACTACATGTTTACCAGTGATATCAGTGGGGACATCGGTACGGTGTAGGAGGGGTTTCAGTTCCAGTGAGGAAAGGTCATCACGATAGAGGCTGATGTCCAGAGAGCCGACAGGGATGGTGATTCCTTCTAATCCTTTGATTGTGGTAGCCAGACGTTTGGCAAGAGGTACCCCGCGGGTTTGCATGCCAACGAGAACAAGGTGTTCGGCACCTTTGTTTCTCTCTACTATCTCGTGGGCGATGCGCACCAAGGCTCTTTCCATGTCCACAGAGGACATGAGGATTTTTTCAGGCATATAAAAAACCTCCTGCCTTTTGCTGGCAAGAGGTTTCAAATGCCATAAACCTTGGTAAGGTTTTCAGAGTGTCAAAGTTTATTACCATAATCCCTTGCCAGCCTCACTGGACTGACTTAAAGGCTTAATGTTACCCATTATTATAGCATTTAATGCCTGGTGGTGCAAATATTTGAGTTTACTTAGCAATATTACTGTTCGGTGCAGGCATAAAGTAACTGTTCATTGTTTTCTTTCCCTTATTGTTGTTCAAGCTCAAGCCTTGCATAATATCCTCAATAATCAAACATCATCCATTAGACAATGTGCATATACAACGATTTAACAATCGTGATAATCCGTATTTGTTTAGAGATACGCTATTAAAACTAATCAAGTCTGATAACCTCGAATATAAGGTGCTTATATCTTAAACATATCACTCTCTGGAATTGGCCGTGAAAGCCAGTTTTCAACATCCTTTTTAAATCCATCCCAATTAGGATAGATTTCTATTTCTTTAGGTTCTTGTCCCAATACACGCCACTTAACCTTGAAATAATATTCTTGTCCTAATTTTTCTACCTGAAATTTATTATTAAAAAAACATGTAGCATCAGCTTTGACTTTCGCTGATACGCTATATTCTTCGATATGACACCCACGGTAATCTATTAAATCCCTTCCACCTTGTAAATAATATGCAGCCTTCTCACACTTTTTACTCATCGGTAATCTAAATATGCCATATTTTCTTATCAATTGTGCCTCTATTGCTTTAACTGTAGAAGGTACTCCACCTTCATTTTCAAAGTAACCTTCAACATATAAAGCGATGCCAACAAGAACATGTTTGTTATCAATTATTTCAAATTGACCACTTTCGACATGGTTTGTAACAACGAATTTTATCTGTGGATACAATTTATGGTAAACATCACGGAATCTAGGCAATTCATAATAAATCCCAATACCAATCCATATTGCAGTACCGATGATTGCTCCCCAAAAAGTCATTCCGTAATTCTCCGATAACCATTTTTGTACTTTGTCTGGCAAATAAATGCGAAGTTCAAATGCCCATAGCAAGACGGGAAGCCAAGCAATCTTAAAAATAAACCATAATGACCTAAAAATAAGCTGTATAATATTCCACATATCCATATTCTACCACCGCAAGAGAGTTTCGCAACAAGCTCCAGATTAGCGTGGATTCAGGAAATATCTTATAATTTCTCAATGAGTATACAGCCGAGCCAGCTAAACCAGGATGTAGAGACTTTGAGATTAAGTTTCCTAGTGCTTCCTGAAGCAGTGGTTAATCCTGTTTTTGTCATAGTAAGTGGTTTACCAGGTACGGGTAAATCATTTTTCTGCCGTAAACTGGCTGAAAAAGCGCCTTTTCTTATTTTAGAAAGCGATGCCATGCGTAAAGTCTTGTTTCCCAGTCCAAGTTATAGTGCTGAAGAAAGCGCTCGCTTGTTCACGGCTCTCCACGGCCTGATTGAGGAACTTTTAAGTCGGGGGATATCTATAATATTCGATGCAACCAATTTGATAGAACAGCACCGTGAACGTCTCTATCACATCGGTGATAAGATTGGAGCGAAACTAATTATAGTACGTATTGAAGCACCATCTGACGTGGTTTACCAGCGACTTCAGAAGCGGGAAAATGGAGGTAACCTGGAAGATAAATCTGATGCGGACTGGAATGTCTATAAACGGATGAAGCCAATAGCGGGAAAAATCCAGCGCAATCATTTTGCAGTTGATACTTCTCGTGATATCACCCCAGTCATTGATAAGATAGTGCGTCTGATAAGGCGTTGAAGTTTTGCAGCATATTTCGAGTAACATATATCTTAGGAGGAAATAATGGAAATTAAAGTCGTTATTGACGATATTACGCAGGTAAAGACCGATGCTATTATGTTTAACCTTTTTGAGGGAGTCGGGCATTCCGGTGGAGCTACAGGCGCGGTAGATAAAGCTCTGGATGGAGCTATTACCAGGCTTATCGAGCAAGGCGAGATTAAAGGCAAACTTTGCGAAGTTAGCATCATACATACCCTGGGTAAAATCCCGGCACGTATTGTAGCTGTGGTGGGTTTAGGTAAGCAGGCTGATTTCACTGTTGACAAGATTCGTAAAGTGGTGGCCCACGCTTGTCGCTCCTTGCGTGGATTGAATTGCCAGTGTGTAGCCACTATCCTCCATGGTGCCGGTGCTGGTGGTATTGAACCTAATATAGCTGCTCAAGCTATAGCTGAGGGTAGCATCCTGGGGCTTTATAATTTCCGCAAGCATATTACCAAAGAACCTGATTACCGGGATATCGAAGAAATAATTGTAGTTGAGAGGGATGTTATCAGAAAGAAAGAATTGGAGCAAGGCTGTAGTATAGGGAAGATACTTGCCACGGCTACTAATTTAGCTCGCGACTTGATTAATGAACCATCTAATTACATGACCCCAACTGATTTAGCAAAAGCGGCTGAAGGACTGTCGCGGGTTAACGGCCTCCAGTTGGTGGTTCTGGAACGTGAGCAGATGAAAGAGATGGGCATGGGAGCGCTTTTAGGGGTAGCCCAGGGAAGCGACCAACCACCAAAAGTAATAGTTTTAAGCTATAAAGGTGACGAAGGTTCTTCAGAAACTTTAGGTTTTGTGGGTAAAGGTTTGACTTTTGATTCTGGGGGAATCTCCATAAAGCCATCAGAGAATATGCATGAGATGAAAGGCGATATGTCTGGAGGAGCTGCAGTCATGGCAGCCTTGAGTGCTATTGCTCAGTTAAAACTCAAAGTGAATGTTACCGGAGTTATTCCGGCTACTGAGAACTTACCTAGTGGTAAGGCTCTCAAACCAGGTGATGTTTTGAAGGCACTGAACGGTAAGACCATTGAAGTGGTCAATACAGATGCTGAAGGGAGGCTTATTCTGGCTGATGCCCTGAGTTATGCCGCAAAACAAGGCTTATCACCGTTAGTAGATGTAGCCACGCTGACAGGTGCCTGTCATGTAGCCCTGGGAGAGATCTGCAGCGGGATTTTTACTAATAATCAAGAGCTGGCGGATAAACTTATCAAGGCTGGGGCTGATGCTGGCGAGCGTCTATGTCAGTTGCCGATGTATGAGGAGTATAAAGAGCAAAATAAAAGTGATGTTGCTGATATAAAGAATAGTGGTGGCAGGTATGGAGGTGCTATTACCGCGGCCCAGTTTCTCTCCGAGTTTGTTAGTGATAAGCCCTGGGCACATATTGACATCGCTGGTACTTTTTTTAGTGACAAAGAGCATGGCTATCTGGTAAAAGGTGCTACTGGAGTTTGCGTGCGAACTCTGGTTAATCTAGCTTTGACTTCGGTTAAATAAAGCAAAGTTATATTATAAGGAGGTATGCTATGAAGCTAAAGTGGTTGGGGCATTCCTGCTTTTTAATCACTTCTGAAACTGGATTAAAGATAATCACTGACCCGTATGGCACAGTTCAAGGTGTAAAATATGCACCTATTAAAGAGACAGCGGATATTGTGACCATGAGCCATGATCATTTTGATCATAATGCTGTTTCATCTGTAGCAGGAAAACCGGAGGTGGTCAAAGTCATTGGTGTAAAACGTGTTAAGGGGATTCAGTTTAAAGGCATTGCTTCTTACCATGATGAGGCTGGCGGTAAACAGCGGGGTGCTAATACCATCTTTTGTTTCTCTGTGGATGGGATCAAAGTTTGCCACCTGGGAGATTTGGGGCATCCGCTTAATAATGAGCAACTTAAGGAAATTGGGGATGTCGATTTATTGCTTATTCCCGTAGGTGGTTATTTTACCATAGATGCCAGGGTATCAACTCAAATTTGTAGTAAACTGGAACCTAGAGTTATTGTTCCTATGCATTACAAAACACCCAAACTGGATTTTCCCATCACTGGTGTGGACGATTTTCTGGCAGGTAAAAACAATATTAAAAGGCTGGATTGGAGCGAGATAGAACTTAAGGCAGAGACATTGCCGACTAAACCTGAAATCTTGGTTCTAAAGCCAGCATCATAGTGTGAATTAATTATCCCAAATTGTTTTTGTTAGTTATCAATTTCTCGCAGGCTAAGCGGGCAGCTTCTATTTCTGCAGCCTTTTTGCTCTTTCCAAAACCTTTTCCCAGCACTTTATCTCCCAGCATCACTTCAACTATGAAGTTTCTATCATGGTCCGGCCCCGAAGATTCTACAATATGGTAAGTGGGTAATTGTTTGTATTCAGCTTGGGTGAATTCCTGTAGTTTCGCTTTATAGTTTTGCTCTGATTCCCCACTTTTGATTTTCTCCAAATTTTTGTGCAGTTTGCGTAAAATGAAATCTCTGGCAGTAGCCAGTCCTTGATCCAGAAAGATGGCACCTATCAGGGCTTCGAGAGTATCAGCAAGATTACTTTGTCTTTGCCGACCGCCTGAGGATTCCTCACCTTTGCCTAGCTGTAGATATTCACCAAGGTTGAGGTCTGATGCCAGTCGAGCCAGTGTATCCTCACGAATTAGTGAAATGCGCAATACAGTCAACTCACCTTCGGTCAGATTAGGGAATTCATGATATATCTTTTCAGCAACAACGAAGTTGAGCACAGCATCGCCCAGAAATTCAAGTCGCTCATTATCAGGAATTGGCAAATCTGGGTTCTCATTAATAAAAGATGAATGTCGGAATGCTTGCTGAAGCAGAGCTGCATTTCGAAAAGTGATACCAATATCCTGTTGTAAGTTGCGCCAGTCAATCAATTTAAATCTTCACTTATCTGTATACGTGGTGTCCGCGTCTTCATTTTTATAGTTTCGTTATTTTCAGTATTTTGATGTGTTGCATTACTTTGATTATACATTTAGCCAGAGTGAAATGGAATATTAATGCCTAAATTATATTATCACTAATATGTGTAATAAGTAATAAATCCGAACAGAATAACGATTTGTTATAATAGCTGCGATGTAAAAATGGACATACTGCTAATTACATTTCAATCAGTGGCGGCGCTTCTAGGGATTGGGATTTTAGGGTTCTGGATAATAGCTAAAAGAATAGTGCCAGAGAATTTGCTAGGCTTTCTCGCTACATTAGCCATTGATATTGCATTGCCCTGCCTGGTATTGGCTAACGTACTGGTAGATTTTTCTCCTGAGAAGTATCCCGACTGGTGGCGGTTACCCCTATGGTGGTTGTTCTTCAGCTCGATTTCCCTGGCTTTGTCATTGATTGCTATGTTTATCTCGAAAAAAGAGACACGTCGTGAGTTTGCTATAAGCCTTTTCTTTCAGAATGGCATATTCTTTCCTTTAATTATAATCAGTGGCATATTTGGTAAAGAAGCACCTTATTTAGTCCAGCTTTTCTTGTTCATATTTTTGCACCCCTCTTTGGTTTTTGGTACCTATTATCTGTTTTTTGGGAAGCAAAAAGAAAAAGTAAATTGGAGAAGGATACTGAATCCAGTCCTGCTTATCACCTTAATAGGTCTCGCTATAAGGCTTGTCGGATTTCAAAATTATATACCGGGCTTTGTTATTACAATACTTCAGATGTTGGGTGCAATGTCATTACCGCTGCTTATGATAATTCTTGGCGGTAATATTTATGTGGATTTTAGAAGAAAAGGACAATTCAATACTTTAGAGATCGTAAAATTTGTGCTGGTTAAAAATATAGTTTTCCCGCTAGTCTTCCTAGGCATATTGATGCTCGTTCGATCGTTTATCCAAATGGATTTTGGAATTGCACTCATCATTATCTTACAAAGTGCTGTGCCACCGATCACGGCGATACCTTTGCTGGCAGAACGCTCCGGAGGTAATCGGACTATAGCAGGTCATTTTATTTTTGCCAGCTTCATCTTTTCTATAATTTCGATTCCCTTAGTACTTTATTTGTTTAATATGTTTTTCCCGATTATCTAAGTGCAAATACTATACATTTGGCCTAAGTTTTCGGCGTACCTTTTCGGCAACCTTAAGGCGTACCAGGGAACGACGGAGAGCAGCTTCGGCACGGGTGTAGTCTATATCGGGTGATCGTAATTTGATCCGTTCTTCAGCGCGTTTCTTAGCTGCTTCAGCACGAGCCATATCGATTTCTTCACTCTTTTCGCAGGCATCAGCCAGAATAATGACTTTATCTGGTCGTACCTCAAGAAAACCACCGGTAATAGCTAAATACGTCTCTTCTCCGTCCCTTTTAACTATCAGTTCTCCAGGTTGTAACATAGTCATCAGTGGTGCGTGGTGAGGCAGAATGCCCAATTGTCCCTCTATGCCCGGTGCAATCACTGCATTAACCTCGCCAGCGAAGGTTTGACACTCGGCAGTTACAATCTCAAGCCTTAACTTAGACACTATGCACCTTCAATTTTCTTAGCTTGGGCTACTGCTTCGTCGATAGTACCAACCATAAAGAAAGCAGCTTCAGGAAGATGGTCGTGTTTTCCTTCCAGAATCTCATTGAAGCCACGAACGGTTTCTTTTATAGGAACATATTTGCCTTCTCTACCGGTATAGGCTTCGGCTACAAACATAGGTTGAGATAGGAATCTCTGAATACGGCGAGCCCTGGCTACGGTCAACTTATCTTCTTCACTCAGCTCTTCCATACCCAATATAGCGATCACATCCTGAAGGTCCTTATACCGCTGCAAAACTTTTTGTACTCCTCTAGCAGCCTGGTAATGTTCCGCACCAACAATCTGTGGGTCGAGTATGCGTGACGTGGAAGTCAGTGGGTCGACAGCCGGGTAGATACCTAACTCAGCAATAGAACGCTCCAGAGATATAACACCATCAAGATGGCCAAAAGTGGCCACTATCCCAGGGTCAGTATAATCGTCTGCTGGTACGTATATAGCCTGAAATGAAGTGATAGAGCCTCTCTTGGTGGAAGTGATTCTTTCTTCCAGTTCACCGACGTCGGTAGCAAGAGTTGGTTGATAACCTACTGCCGATGGCATACGTCCCAGTAATGCCGAGACCTCCATGTTTGCCAAAATATGGCGATAAATGTTATCGATAAATAGCAGTACATCCTGTCCCTCTGCCTCGCGGAAATATTCTGCCATAGTTACGCCGGTCAAACCTATTCTGGCGCGAACTCCAGGAGGTTCATTCATCTGCCCAAAAACTAACATTGTTTTTTCTAGCACTCCAGAGTCCTTCATTTCTAACCAAAGGTCATTACCTTCCCTGGATCTTTCACCAACCCCCGCAAATACGGAAAAACCGCCGTGTTCAGTAGCTATGTTATGGATTAACTCCATAATAATTACAGTCTTGCCCACACCAGCACCACCATAGGCGCCAATCTTACCACCCTTAGTAAATGGGGTAATCAAGTCAACTACCTTCAAGCCAGTTTCCAGCATCTGGGTAGTAGTCTCCTGCTCTTCGAGTGGTGGAGGTTCTCGGTGTATAGGGAGACGTTGTTCAGCCTTTACCGGACCAAGATTATCTAAGGGCTCACCGAATACATTGAATAACCGACCTAAAGTCGCTTTGCCTACGGGTACTGTAACCGAGGCACCTGTATCCACTGCCTCTGTTCCCCTTTGCAAACCATCGGTAGGACTCAGAGCCAGACAACGAACATAATTGTTGCCGATATGTTGTTCTACCTCGAGAACTATTTTAGTGCCGTCTTGGTTTATTTCTATAGCATTATAAATAGTTGGTAATTCCTCTTGAGGGAATTCTACATCAACTACTGTTCCAATTATTTGAACTACCTTTCCCTTTGCCAAAATATACCTCCTCTAATGCAAGACTTCAACACCACCAATAATATCAAGGAGTTCTGTGGTGATCATTTCTTGACGAGCTTTATTTAATGTAAGAGTCAGATGTTCGATAATCTCATTTGCGTTATCAGTAGCATTGCGCATTGCAATCATTCGAGCCGAATGCTCGCTGGCAATAGCTTCAAGTAAAGCATGATAAACTCGCATCTCGACGAATCTTGGTAAAAGTCCTCCCAGAACGGACTTTGGATCTGGTTCATAAATATATTCCGTAGTTTCTGTTTTTGATAATGTTGCTGGCTTAACCGGTAGTAATAGTTCCATAACCGGCTTCTGAGTCATGGTACTGACGAATTGAGTATATGCTAGATACACGAGGTCGACATGGTGATTAGTATAGTCATCTATGATGATGTGGGAAATCGGCGATGTTTCAAACATGGTAGGTCGGTCGCCGATGGTAAATTCAGCTCTGATATCACGTCCGTGGCGATTTATGAAATCTCGCCCTTTACGACCAATGGTAATAAGTGTAACAGGTACACTCTGCTCTAAAATAAAGTTGCCCGTTAGTCGATTCATATTAGAATTAAGCCCACCGCATAGCCCTCTATCTGAAGTAATATGAACTATTGCTATTCTATTTATTTCCTCTCTTCTTTCGAGCAGAGGGTGGATAGCTCCTTCGGTTCCAGACTCAACAGCAAGGTCAGAAATAAGCTGTACTATCTTGTCATTGTATGGTCTGCCAGCAATAGCTTGATCTTGAGCACGTTTCATCTTGGCCGTGGCAATCATTTCCATTGCCTTGGTGATTTTCGCTGTACTTTGTATACTGCGTATGCGCCTGCGAAGAATACGCGGACTAATCATCTTTTTCCTTCAAATCAATAAGTTACGTTTTGCTTGAACTCTAGTATTGCCTCTTTTAGGGCTTGCTCGATTTCTGGTGTGAGCTCTTTTTCAGCTTCAATGCGTTTTCCTATATCAGGTTTATTGCTATCCATAAAGCGATGAAGACTTTGCTCAAAAGCAGTGACCTTATCCGCTGGTATGTCGTCCAAATAGCCATTTGTAACAGCATAGAGAATTGTCACCTCTTTGCTCAAAGACATTGGAGTATACTGTGGTTGTTTTAATACTTCGGTAATCCGTTGTCCTCGGTCTAATTGAGCTCGTGTCGCTTTGTCTAAATCTGCTGTACCAAATTGGGCAAAAGTAGCCAGTTCGCGGTATTGAGCCATATCCAATCTCAGCTTACCAGCTACTTGTCTCATAGCCTTCGTTTGAGCTTTACCGCCAACTCGCGATACGGATAATCCAGCATTTAATGCAGGGCGAATACCACTGTTAAACATATCTGTCTCAAGGATAATCTGCCCGTCAGTAATCGAAATGACATTAGTAGGAATATAAGCGGACATGTCACCAGCCTGTATTTCAATAATGGGTAAGGCAGTTAGTGAGCCCCCACCATGTTCTGCATCTAATTTGGCAGATCTTTCCAGAAGCCGACTATGCAAATAGAAAACATCGCCAGGATAAGCTTCTCGGCCAGGGGGGCGACGAAGTATCAAGGATATTTGGCGATATGCCCAGGCGTGCTTGGTTAGATCATCGTAGATAATCAGCGCATCTTTCCCCTGTTCCATAAATTCTTCGCCAATAGCACAGCCAGCATAAGGAGCCAGATATTGTAAAGGAGCCGGTTCTGATGCAGAAGCTACAACTACCGCCGTGTGTTCCATTGCCCCATATTTCTTAAACGTTTCTATTACCTGAGCTACCTTTGATGTTTTCTGTCCGATAGCTACATATATACAAATAAGGCCGGTGCCCTTTTGGCTGATAATGGTGTCAATGGCTATCGCTGATTTACCTATTGAGCGGTCACCAATAATAAGTTCTCGCTGCCCTCGACCAATTGGAATTAAGCTGTCGACTATTTTGATGCCGGTATGAACAGAAGTATTCACTGGCTGTCTAACGACAACATTAGGAGCAACTCGTTCAACAGGTCTGGTCTTTGTTGTTTTAATTGGACCTAATCCATCCAATGGTTCTCCGATGGGGTTAACAACACGTCCTAAAAGCTCACTACCAACAGGTACTTCAACTACCTTTCCGGTACAACGAACCTCATCACCTTCTTTAATGTGGCTGTAATCACCAAGAACAACTGCAGCTACATTATCCTCTTCCAGATTGAGAGCCAGTCCTACAATGCCGTTGGTGAACTCCAATAACTCGTTATATTTAGCACCACGTAATCCGTGAATGCGGGCTATACCATCCCCAACTTCGATTACGGTTCCGACTTCCACCATAGTAACACTGGCACCAAAATGTTCTATCTGTTCCTTCAGAACCGAAACCATATCACGTTTTTCCGTTGTCACGTTGCTCACCCCCTTATGGGAATTTACTTTTTAATCCCAGCTAAACTCTGTTTCAGTATTTCCAGTTTATTACGAACGCTACCGTCGATGAGGCTGCCGTCCAACCTAGCTATAATCCCACCTAAAATATCAGGGTCTACATTAAACTCTGCACTAATCTTGCTGCCAATTATATTTTCAAGACGTTGTGTAAGCTTCTTCCTGTCGGAACTATCTATTGGAATAGCAGTAATAACTTCGGCGTTTTTTATTCCATGGTATTCGTTCAATAAGTAACCAAATTCTTTTGAAATCTGCTCGGCGTTTTTAAACTTGTTTTTGGCTATTAGCAGGTAGACAAGATTTAATGCTAATGGGTTTATCTTACCTAATATCTCTTTTACCATCTTTGCTTTAGTTTCAAATGGCAATTTGGGATTTTCTACCAGTGAGACAAACTCAGAATATTGCAGTAAATCCGCTATTCTTTTTAAGTCTCTCTGCCATTCATCCAAACTATTTCTGTCTTTAGCTATTTGAAAGACAGCCTGAGCATATCGCTTACTCGAAATTGCTACTGACATAATTCAAAACCTTAAGTTTATTTAAAAGTAGCGCTACTATCCAACACTTCATCTATCAGCTTGCGATGCTTTTCTTTGTCCAGTGTTTCATTGATTACTTTCTCTGCAGCTAAAAGGGCGATATCTGCGAATTGCTTACGCAGGCCCTCGATATCTTTGTCCCGTTGTCGCTGCAGTTCAATGTGTGCTTTACTGATAAGAGATTCAGCCTCATGGCGAGCTTCTTCTTTCGCTTCATTTTTGAGTCTTTCTCCTATCTGCTCAGCCTGGACTATTATTTTTTGCCCCTCTTTACGCGCTGATTCCAGTTGTGCTTTGATATCATCTTCGGTTTTCGCTACCTGCTGCCTAATTTGTTCAGCCTGGTCTATGCTTTCCTTTATTTTTGCCTGTCTTTCGTCAAGCATTTTTAACACCGGTTTGTATAGAACAACACTTAATAAAACAAGCAAAATAATAAAGTTTATGACAAAAGCCAATAGCAACGGCAGGTTAATACCAATACCTTCCATATCACTCCATTATTTTTTTACTTTTATAAGACGCTAATTATGAAAGTAAGCCAAGTATAAATGCAGAAACAATAAGTCCTGCGAATATGAAAAGGCCCAGTATAACTCCAAAGATTATTATGCTTATTGAAGTTGGTAAACCACTATTATCCATAGACTATTCCTCCACTATTATTAACCTGCTACCATATTAGCCCGCTACCAAAGCTAGAATGATAGCCACTATCAGAGCATATATTCCGATAGCTTCAGCCAAAGCGCCGATCAAGATCATGTTAGTCAAGATAGGGCCTCTAGCTTCTGGGTTTCGTCCTAGGGCTTGCATAGCGCTAAAGCCAATGAGCCCTAAGGCAAGTCCTGGGCCTAAAAAACCAAGCCCTGCGACTAGCCCCACCGCTAGCATCTTCATACTTCCTGCATCCATGCGTTTTCTCCTTTCTCCTTTTTCGATATATTATTCCTCAGTATGAGGTGTTAATGCAATAGTACCAAATACTAGAGTTAAGCCAGCAAATATCAGAGCCTGTATGAAACCAATAAGTAATTCCAAACCGTAGAATGGGATAGTGGCAATCAGAGGAACCAAGAAACAGACAACTACTAACAATATTTCACCAGCAGTCATATTACCAAAAAGACGGAAGGTAAAGCTCACAATACGAATGAAGTGGCTGAAAATTTCTAATGTTCCAACAAATAGATTGATGAACCCCAACCCGATTCCGGAGATGGCTGGACGAATTTTGCCTTTAAATAAATTCGCGAATCCACCACGTAACTGGCCAAAGTTGAAAAAGCCGTTTATGTAATGAGCAAAACCAAGCGCACGTAGTCCCCAAAACTCAATGAATATAAATGCTACTAAGGCAATAGAAAGTGGCACATTCACATCGGTATTCGCTGCGCGCAGCAAGGGGATAAAAACTTCTTTGCCCTCATGAAGTTCATAAAACCCTATTGTTCCAAAGAATGGTAGCAGAGCCAAATAGGCATTGGTTAAAACATAAAGAAAAATAGTAGCCACTACAGGAAAAAGCATGCGGGCATTCTTCTCTCCAGCGGCACCTTTCATAAAATTTAGCAGCAGTTCTACTATTAACTCGGCAAAGCCCTGTAGCCTCCCTGGGATAATCTTCATTTTGCGTGTGCAAAAATAAAATAAGCAGACCAGTAAGATAATGGATAGCCAAGAAGCAATAAGAGTATTAGTGATAGTAAAGAAGTTAGAAACGTTTAATACACCTTCAGACGGCAATGCGACGTGAGGCTTGGAGATACTTAATAAGCTGGGGGGCTCAATATTTAGCAGGCGAGAACCTATTGGACCGGAAATAAAGCCGACAATAAAAAGAACCAATAAAACAATTAATACTGGTACCAGAATTTTAGTTGAGCAACCGCAGCCAGACTTCATAGTTTAACTGTTATTCGGCTCCTTTATTTTTGTTTTGCCTTTTTTGTTCAACATAAAATTGCCGGAGCAGGCGATATAACCCGTAAAAGGCTATAATCGTTCCGATCCCAAATCCGATTAAGGTGTACAAAGGGCGGCTGTCAAACTGCTCTGGCAGGTCAAGCCAGAAACCTATTCCTGTAGGTATGAGAATACTTAAAACCACATACCAGCCAACCGTCAAGAGAAACCAAAGAGGTTTTACCCACTCTCTCGATTTCGGTTGCTCAGGTTTATCTTGCCGCACTATAGCATATATTCCCTTTTTAATGATGCAAAAATTGCTAATTTTTACTGCTTAAATAATCAGATTAATAAGCAGGAACATCAGTTCATTACTTAAATATAAGTTAGTGTATAACGTAACACCAGTGATAATACATTTAATAATGTGGCAGATAGCAAATTTTCATCATCAAAATTGATGACAGATCCACCGCTATCTAATTTAATATTGCCGGCTTAGCCGACGGAATATTATACAGATATTTTAATTTTCTGTCATCTCTGACTAAAAAGTTTAATGAAATCTCCGTCAAAATCTTTAAGGAAATTGTGTAAATTTAATAGGTCATTAGAACTAATTAAGTCAGCTCGGACGGAAGCTGTGAACTTTTCCTCGGTGACACCAGTGACAATTTCCTGAGCATTTTCTTTTTTAATTATAGCGGCGACAAAAGATTCCCTATCACAAGTTGGGCAGAAAATGTTCAGGAACCAAGTACCATCTCTGTGACCGATAATATCGATATTAGCTAACTCATAATGTACTCCACACACATTGCATTTGACCGTGGAGACCAATTTCTTAATTAAGCGTTCATTCATATGGTTCGCTTACAGTTAAGATTTGTGTTTACCGAGATCGTCTAGATCGAGTGTATTAATGAAATCGTAGAATGCCGAGAGTTTCTTTAATTCTTGTTCGTCAACCTTACCTTGCTCTCCCGCTTCAGCACTACCTTTTTGTACTGGCATAGGCTTTCCAGTTTCCTTGTCGAGTATGATGCCGGCCTTATCCAAGACTGAATCTTCGACATAAATTGGAGCGGTTGCTCTTACTGCGAGAGCTATAGCATCGCTGGGACGAGAATCCAACTTTATCTTGGTGAGCAACCATCGTTTATTAGTCTTATCGAAACACAGTTCAAATATCAGGCCATCAGAATTTTCTGCCTCGATGAACTTGGTGCCGGCTTCTTGCCACTTACTGATAACTCTAGCTTTGTATTCCTTTTCCTGCCATATAAGTAATACTGACGAGTTTCTATCATAGTCTTGAGGGCCAGTATCAGATGTGGATTTTAAATTAGTTGGAATCGGACCGTCGTTGAACTCAAAAACAATCTGAGCGTAAAATGTATCAGAGCGAAGGTCGTTGACCACGACTCTACTAATTGATGCCCCTGATAGAGATTCTAAAGCAATAACCGCATTCTTTAGCAAGTCATGAGTCATTGGTCGAGCTATATCTAGGTTTTGCAATTTTATAGATATAGCTTCAGCTTCTGCAGGTCCAATCCAGATAGGTAGATAACGATCAGAACCTTTTTCTTTCAAGATGACTACATGCTGGTAGTTCATCATGCTCACTCTAATGCTATCTATAGTCATCTCTAGCATTGATATTCCTCCATACTGGTCACAGCGAATTTATTGTACTCTACCATATTGGGAGTGTCAATTTATAGATTGCCTCTAAATATGGTTAATTGTTGACTTTTGTTATACTATTATTTATACTAGCAGACCGTAGTTAATTCGGGTAGAAATTGACTTTTTGCCCGAGTGGCGCAATGGCAGCGCAACCGACTTGTAATCGGTAGGTTAGCGGGTTCGACTCCCCTCTCGGGCTCTGACCTGTGATTGGGGTTGGAGGGGTGCCGGAGTGGACAATCGGAGCAGACTGTAAATCTGCCGCTGTGATGGCTACGTAGGTTCGAATCCTACCCCCTCCACCATGCTGGTAGCAGGGTTTTGAAAACATTAACTAAAATGTAGTATAATTCGGAGTTCATTATAAATATAAAGTAGTTTAGGAAATTTGCCCACATAGCTCAGCAGGTAGAGCACGTTCTTGGTAAGAACGGGGTCACCAGTTCGAATCTGGTTGTGGGCTGGGTAAATAAGGAGGTTTTTTATAAATGGCAAAGAAGGTTTTCCAACGAACCAAGCCTCATGTGAATGTGGGCACTATAGGTCATGTTGACCATGGTAAGACCACTTTGACATCAGCGATCACGCTGGTTTTGTCAAAGCAGGGTTTTGCTAATTTTCGAGCGTTTGATTCCATTGATAATGCTCCTGAAGAGAAAGCACGTGGTTTGACCATTGCTATTGCCCATATAGAGTACGAAACTAAAAAGCGACACTATGCACATGTTGATTGTCCAGGGCATGCTGACTATATCAAAAACATGATAACTGGCGCCGCACAGATGGATGGTGCCATACTGGTAGTAAGTGCCCCAGATGGTCCTATGCCTCAGACTCGAGAGCACCTTCTACTGGCGCGCCAGGTGGAAGTTCCCAGCGTGCTTGTGGCTTTAAATAAGATAGATATGATGGAAGACGAAGAGTTGCTACAGCTTGTAGAGCTCGAACTCAAGGAATTATTGAACAAGTATCAATTTCCTGGAGATAAAACCCCAATTGTCAGAGTTAGCGCCACTAAAGCATTGGAGTGTGGTTGTGGTAAACCTGAATGTCAATGGTGCGGTAAGATTCTTAATCTTATGGATGCTGTCGATAATTTCATACCGTTACCAGTAAGAGCTAAAGACAAACCATTCATTATGCCAGTTGAAGATGTCTTTAGTATAAAAGGTCGTGGTACCGTAGTGACTGGCCGAGTGGAGCGGGGCACAGTGAAAGTGGGAGATGAAATTGAGATTATAGGCATAAAGGAAACAAGGAAGACGGTAATAACTGGCGTTGAGATGTTCCACAAGACTCTAGAATCAGGAGAGCCAGGTGATGCTATTGGTTGTTTGATTAGAGGTATTGAAAGAGACGAAGTGGAACGGGGTCAGGTTTTAGCAGCACCGGGCACAATCAAACCTCATACTCACTTTGAAGGTGAAGTTTATGTGTTAACGAAGGAAGAAGGCGGCAGGCACACTCCTTTCTTTAACGGTTATAAGCCACAGTTCTATATTAGAACACTGGATATCACTGGTGTTGCAGAGCTGCCTAAGGGTGTGGAAATGGTTATGCCCGGCGATAATATAAAGATGACCATAAAACTGATTTATCCAGTGGCTTTGGAAAAGGGCATGCGATTTGCTATTCGAGAGGGTGGTAAGACAGTGGGCTCTGGAGTAATTAGCAGTATTATTGAGTAAGTATGGCAAAAAAAAGTGATGTGCGTGGTATCATAAATCTGGCATGTACTGAATGCCAGGAGAGAACTTATACCACCACTAAAAATAGAAAGAACGATAGCCAGCGATTAGAACTTAAGAAGTATTGCCCTCGCTGTCGCCATCATACGCTCCATCGGGAGACCAAGTAACCTTTGGCTAAGAAAAATCTTCCGCAAACTCAAGTCGCTAAGCTCAAAAGGTCTCGATTTGCCTTTGTTCGTGACATCATAGATGAATTGAGAAAGGTGACCTGGCCAACAAGGCGCGAGGCTATACGGCTAACAATTATGGTTATTGTTGTGTGTGCGATAGTAGGCATCTTTTTAGGTGCTATTGATTACGGATTTGCTGAGCTAGTAAGCAAAGTTTTTTTAGGTGGGAAATAAATCAGTGAGTAGCAACAATAGACGCTGGTACATTGTGCATACTTACTCAGGGTATGAGGAACGAGTAAAGAAGAGTCTGGAACAACGCATTAAAACTATGGATGCAGAGGACAAAATATTCCAGGTAATTATTCCAACTGAGGACGAAATTGAGATTAGAGGTGGCCAACGCCGAACTGTAACTAAAAAGGTATTTCCTGGGTATGTGCTGGTTGAAATGAAAATGGATGACGAGAGCTGGCATGTAGTTCGCAATACTCCCGGCATAACCGGTTTTGTTGGTGGTGGTAATAAACCTACTCCATTAGCTGAGGAAGAGGTCAAAAATATATTAAAGCAAATGCGGGACGGTTCGCCTCAAGTCAAAGTAGGTTTTAGAAAAGGTGAAAGCGTTAGAGTAGTTGATGGACCATTCAATGATTTTATCGGTACGGTCGATGAGATAAACATGGGCAAGGGCAAGGTGAAAGTTTTACTAAGCCTCTTCGGACGAGAGACTTCTGTAGAGCTTGATTTTCTACAAGTGGAGAGATTATAAATGGCTAAGAAAGTTAGGGCGATTATAAAATTGCAGATACAAGCAGGTAAAGCCACACCAGCACCACCTGTGGGTCCAGCATTGGGACAGCATGGTGTTAATATCATGGCTTTCTGCAAGGACTATAATGAACAGACTAAAAACCAATCCGGTTCTATAATACCAGTCGAGATAACTGTTTACGAAGATAGGTCCTTTACGTTTATTACTAAGACTCCGCCAGCTTCTGACTTGTTGAAAAAAGCAATGAACATTGAGAAGGGAAGTAGTACTGCGGGGCAACAAATTGTAGGAACTTTGACTCGAGATAAAGTCTATGAAATTGCGAAAATAAAAGCAAAGGACTTGAATGCAATAGACATTGAGGGTGCAGCCCGAATTGTAGAGGGTACAGCTCGAAGTATGGGAATTAAGGTGGAATAAATAGATGCCAACTAGAGGAAAAAAATATCGAGAAGCTGCGAAGCTCGTAGACAAGAATAAGTTTTATCAACCCAATGAAGCTGTTGGGATGGCTAAAAAAGCTGCCTTTGCAGGTTTTGATGAAACTGTAGAACTTCATTTGAGGATGGGAGTAGACTCTAGAAGTGCTGATCAGCAGGTACGTGGAGTGGCGCTTCTACCCAGTGGGTTAGGCAAGCAACTTCGGGTACTTGTTTTTGCTCAAGGTGAGGCAGCGAAACTAGCCAGTGAAGCCAAAGCTGATTATGTTGGCGGTGACGACATTATTAAGAAAATCGAAGAAGGGTGGATTGAGTTTGACATAACCGTAGCTACTCCAGATATGATGGGCAAGGTGGGGAAATTAGGTAAAATCCTGGGGCGGAAAGGATTGATGCCTAATCCTAAATCGGGTACGGTTGTGGCTGCAGGAGATTTGCCCAGAGCAATTGCTGATGCTCGAAAAGGGCGGGTGGAATTTCGGTTAGACCGAACATCAATTATTCATGTGCCCATTGGTAAAGCCAGTTTTGAAGAGTCTTCACTATTAGAGAATCTCGTTGCTCTAGTCGAAGCTGTACTGAAGGCTAAGCCGAGTGGTGCTAAAGGGCAATATATTAAGAGCGCCTCTTTATCGACTACAATGGGGCCAGGTATAAACCTAGACCTCAAGTCTGTTGCAGCATCAGTTGGAGTTACTTTATAATTAATTAATAACAAGATAAATTAAATATTGTGCCCATGACAGCAGGTGCCTTGGGGCTTAATAGTGCCTGCCGAGGTAAATTGTATCGGTAGATATAATTAAAGTCCTTGTGTTATGGCACAAGGACTTTTTAGTTGGAATATAAACAGGTTACTTTGAGGTAGGAAGAATATGTTAAAGAGAAAAGAAAAGGAAAAAATCATAGATGAACTAAAAAATTGTTTATCAAAATGTACTATCGCTATAGCTACTGATTATCGGGGACTCACAGCTAAAGAAATGGTGCAGTTACGTCGCCAGTTAGGATTGAGCGGCATAGATTATCGAGTGGCAAAGAATACTCTGACAAAATTTGCGGCTGAGAAAGCTAATAAAAAACAATTAGAGCCGCTACTATCTGGGCCTTTGGCTGTGGCTTTTGGCTATGATGATGTAATTATGCCAGCAAAAGCTCTAAGCGATTTCATTCGGTCTTCAGGTGCAACGTTGAAAATTAAAGGTGGATTGCTGGGTGATCGATTACTTAGTCCAAAAGAGATTTCTGACCTTGCCAGTATTCCATCCAAAGAGGTACTCGTTTCACAGTTAGTAGGTCAGCTAGCCGCTCCATTATATTCTTTGCATAATGTTCTGAGTGCAACACTAAGAGGATTGGCAAATGTACTTCAAGCTCGAATTCAGCAGGTAGAAAGAGGATAAGGTAAACGGAATAATCGATTTGGTTCTAGGTAAAACAAAAAGGCGGGAATATTGAAAGCATTTCAAGCTATAAATATAAATTGTCTCAAGGAGGAAAAATTAAATGGCAACAAAAGAAGAGATTTTGGCTGCAATTAAGAACATGACAGTTCTGGAATTAGCTGAGTTGGTAAAGGCGTTAGAGGAGGAATTTGGTGTAAGTGCTGCACCAGTAGCAGTTGCTGCGCCAATAGCAGGTGCTGCAGCTTCAGCAAATGCTTCAGCGGCAGCAGAGGAAAAAACGGAATTCACAGTAATTCTCAAGGCGGTTGGTGAGAACAAAATAAATGTCATTAAAGCTGTAAGAGAGGTAACAACGCTAGGCCTGAAAGAAGCTAAGGATTTAGTAGAAAGTGCCCCTAAACCGATTAAGGAAGGTGTAAACAAAGAAGAGGCCGCTAACATTCAAAAGAAGCTTCAAGAGGCTGGAGCAACGGTTGAGATTCAATAAGTTGATAGTCTTGTGCGCTAAGTGCAAAATATCTCAAGAAATTGCCTAATAGCTACCTTGATCGTCAGTATTAGATTTTTTAGTTAAACAGAGGGGCAAATTCAGGATAAAAGAGCTTTTGAGGTAGAATCATGGCTGAGACATATCAATGTAATAGCCAAGATCATATCTCAGAAAAGGACTTGTGCTGCTGGGCACAGGGTAGAGGATGAGTTTTAATAGGAGATAAAACGCAGCCAGGCATGTGCTCTGGGGTATTTTATACTATCTTTTCTTCTGTTTCTACACTACAATTTTATGGTTATTTCCCATGGGAAGAAGACACAGAAAAGGCAATTGTTGCCTGCCCTGACCCAACCAATCCAGTAGTATTCGAAGTGAGACGCGTGGGTAGATAGCTTGTTATCTATTTTCAATCTCATATTCGTAAAAGACACAGCCAGTTTTTCTTTTTAATCATCAACTTTTAATTTCATCATACTGCAACGTACCGGTCTGAAAATATTCCTTCAGTTTCTTAATAATATATTGTTTTACTACTTCTCAAGAAAGTTTCCCCATGAGGCTTGACAAAAACTTGACACTTACGAAATAATATTGTATACTTTGTTGACATTATTAGTATACTTATAGAGGTTTGAATGAAGATTTCAACGAGAGGAAGGTATGGAACGAGGGCACTTTTGGATCTAGCTATTCGCTGGGGACAGGGGCCAGTACAATTGAAAGACATAGCCCGAAACCAGGAAGTTTCGCTTCAATATTTGGAGCATTTAATGAGGCCATTGATAGCCGCCGGATTAGTACGGAGTATGCGAGGTGCACACGGTGGTGTCTGGCTAGCTAAGCCGCCTGAGGAAATAAAGCTTAGCGAGGTGATAGGGGTACTTTTAGGTTCGATTGCGCCCGTTGGATGTGTTGATGATCCTGCAATGTGCGATCGGTCACAAAAGTGTGCTACTCGTGATGTCTGGTGTGAATTGGCAAAAGTAACCAGTGAAGTTTTAACGTCAATAACATTACAGGATTTGGTTGTGCGGCAGAAAGTGAAAGAGCAAACCACAGAAGCGATGTATTATATATAAAGCATCTAAACCAACTTTATGATTTTTATAAGGGGAAAACCAAATGACTGAAATTAGTCAAAAAGTAGAAAAACTCCGATATAAAACAATAGAGATACCCAAGTTGACCAGAGGTATAGCCAAAGACTCTACCGAGTTAATCGGAAATACTCCCTTGGTAAGATTAAACCGAATGACGGAGGGAGTAGTTGGAGATGTAGTGGCAAAACTTGAATCTTTTAACCCTTTGGGAAGTGTGAAAGACAGAATAGGTGTAGCCATGATTATTGACGCTGAGGAGAAAGGATTAATTAAGAAAGATACCGTGATTGTAGAACCTACCAGTGGTAATACTGGCATTGCACTAGCTTTTGTCTGCGCTGCCAGGGGGTATAAACTCATTCTCACCATGCCTGATACCATGTCCTTAGAGAGAAGACAACTCTTTTCTATTCTTGGTGCAGAATTGATATTAACTCCTGGAGCAGAAGGAATGACCGGGGCAGTTAGAAAGGCTGAACAACTAGTCGCAGAAAATACCAACTACTTTATACCACAACAATTTAAAAACCCTGCAAATCCTGAGGTACACCGGTTGACCACAGCCGAGGAAATTTGGAGGGATACTGAAGGTAAAATAGATATTCTGGTATCAGGAGTTGGAACTGGAGGAACAATTACCGGTGTAGCTGAGGTATTAAAGAAAAGGAAACCCGAATTCAAGGCAGTTGCTGTGGAGCCCATTGCCTCGCCAGTTCTTTCTGGGGGTAAGCCGGGACCACACAAGATCCAAGGTATCGGTGCCGGATTCATCCCTGCTGTTGTGAGATTAGACTTGATTGATGAAATTATAAAAGTTACTAATGAAGATGCTGGGATAACAGCGAGGAGATTAGCTAAAGAGGAGGGGATACTGGCGGGCATATCTTCAGGAGCGGCAACCTGGGCAGCCTTGGAGATAGCCAATCGTCCTGAAAACGAAGGGAAGCTAATAGTGGTCATATTACCTGATACTGGAGAGCGATATCTATCCACCTGGCTGTTCCAAGAACAAAACTCTTTTACACCTGTTGTCTAGGTATTGATGAATCACTACATGTAGGTAAATGGGAGATTACGTTAATAGTTTTGAAAAAGTATAGGCGTAAGTAAATTTTTTAACTAAATGAAGAGTGGAAGGTCAGGGACACCACATATTTTGTGGCAATAATAGTCAAAGTATAGACATATTAATAAATCACACAATATTGTCATCGATTCTACATAATTCCTCCATACTGATGACTTAAAATTTTAACTATAAAGTTTACTAATATAATCATAATAGTTCGAATAAAAAGAGAGTATTTGGGCTATCCATAATTTGTATACGTGATATATCACTCATTAAAGGATAGGGGATATGAAATTTGAAACAATAGCAATTCATGCTGGAGATAGACCAGACAGTAAATGCGGCGCCATATCGGTTCCTATATATCAAACGTCGACGTTTGTATTCGAGGACATAGGTAAAACCAGAGGTTATGACTACTCCCGAACAGCAAACCCTACTAGGAAAGTCCTGGAGGATACCATTGCCCTACTCGAGGGAGGAAAAGCAGGATTTGCTTTTGCTACCGGTATGGCTGCAGAAGCTACTATCATACACTTACTCAAGGCTGGAGACCACGTTATATCGACAGATGATGTTTATGGGGGCACTTACAGATTATTTGATAGTGTGATGAGTGACTTTGGGCTGGAATTCACTTTCGTGAGGATGAATAACAGAAAGAGGATTGAGGAAGCAATTAGACACAATACCAGAATGCTATGGTTGGAGACTCCTTCTAATCCACTGTTGAATATTATTGATATTGAGATGGTTGTCGATATCGCTAAGAAATATAACTTGATAACTGTAATTGATAACACCTTCGCCACTCCATATTTTTTAAAACCCATTGAATACGGCATTGACCTAGTTGTCCATTCCACAACTAAATATCTCAACGGACATTGTGATGTTGTTGGGGGTGCCGTAGTAACTACCAGTGATGAATTGACCCAAAGGGTTCAGTTTCTTCTCAATGCTATGGGTACTTGTGCTTCTCCTTTTGACTGCTGGCTGGCGCTAAGGGGGATTGCGACTCTACCTGTGAGAATGAAGCAACACCAGGAAAATGCTATGTCGATAGCAAATTACCTTACGAAGCAAAATACAGTTAAGAAGGTATTCTACCCCGGTTTGAAATCACACCCTGGACATGAAATTGCCAAAAGGCAGATGAAAGGATTCGGCGGGATGGTATCTTTTGAAATAAAGGGTGGTCTTAAAAGTGTCAATATTTTTCTTAAAAAATTACAGGTTTTCTCTCTGGCAGAATCGCTTGGTGGTGTGACCTCCCTTGTCGAACATCCCGCTACCATGAGTCATGCCTCAATGCCAGAAGTTTATAGAAAGAAAATAGGGGTCACCGATGACCTAATCAGGTTATCGGTGGGACTGGAAAATATCGAAGATTTAATTGAGGACTTAGAGCAAGCACTTAAATCGCTATAAGGAGGTTATATTATTAATGAAACTGTATCGACTGGTTGCCAAAGATGTCGTACACAGAAAAAAGCGCGTACTCTATGCTGCGATTGGAGTGGTTATAGGTACAATGACTGTGGTTGGCATTTTGACCATTGCCCTTGCTGGGCAGGAGAGAATTACTCAACAATTGGAGAAGTACGGACCTAACCTAACGGTGGTACCTGCAATAAGCAATTTGACCATGAAATTGGGCGACGTAAATCTGGGAACTCTAACAGTAGGAGAAAATTACATTTCTGCGGACAAGATACCTCAAATGAGAAAAATAGCTGACAATGAGATTAGGATGAAATTAGGCATTGAGGATGAGGGCAACATTGCTACTGTAGCTCCAAAGCTATTCATTAATACCAAGATTGAAGGAGCTTCAGTGATGGTGGTGGGGATAGATCCGGGGGAGGAGGCCAAGATCAAGACTTGGTGGAAAATTCGAGAGGGGGAATACCTACAAAAAGATAACGAAGCTCTTGTCGGATCAGTAGCGGCAGAGCTATTGGCAATAAGCCCAGGAAAGAAAATTTCTATTAATGATAGTGAACTCACTGTCACAGGAATTATTGACGAGACAGGATCAAATGACGATTATCAAGTGTTTGTTCCTATTGATACACTGCAAAAGGCATTTAATAAAGAGGGCCTAGTTAATTCCATAGATATTCGGGCTCTGTGCAATGCTTGTCCTGTGGAAATTATTGCCGATGCTTTAAATAAGGACATCCCGGGAATTCGTGCAGTAGCCGTAAAACAAGTAGCTGCTAGTGAGATGGGTATGTTGGAGAAGATTAACAGATTTATGATGGCTTTAGCAGGAATCACACTTATTGTGGGTTTGTTTGCAGTTGTAAATACAATGATGTCCTCAGTGAACGAGCGGATAAAGGATATAGGAATTATGCGAGCAGTTGGCGCATCTCGCAATCAGATAGTAAAAATCTTCATTTATGAGGCTATTATTATCGGAATCATCGGAGGTATTTTGGGATACATAGTGGGAACATTGCTAGCATATGTAATTGGTCCACTACTTCTGGAAGGTACGGCTGTTACCTATGTTCCACAGTACTTCCCTGTAGCGCTGGCCCTCGCCATTTTCGTTGCCGTTGTAGCTACGGTATACCCAGCGTTCCGTGCCACCAGAATTAGAGTTGCTGATTCTTTTAGATCTTTGTGAAGGGGGTACATAAATATAAAAATGTTAGAAGTAATAAATGCATCAAGGATTTATGGTGAGAGAACAAACAGGGTAGTTGCTCTGGACGATGTTTCCCTTAAAGTAAATGATGGCGGTTTCATTGCAGTAATGGGACCTTCTGGAAGCGGAAAATCCACTTTGCTGAATATTATAGGTGGTCTTGACAAACTTTCTAATGGTGAAGTACGTCTAGACGGGAATCGGATAGATAATTTGAGTGAAAATGATCTGGTTGATATTAGAAGGGGCAAAATTGCCTATGTTTTTCAGCAATATCATTTGCTGGCGTCTCTAAGCGCTTTGGAGAATGTACTGCTACCTTTAACGTTTTGTGATGCAGATAGTGGAGAAGAAAAGGCGCTGGAAATGTTAAAAAAGGTGGGGCTAGAAAAGAGAGCTGAACATAAACCCAGCCAGTTGAGCGGTGGAGAACAGCAAAGGGTAGCGATTGCTAGAGCTCTGGTTAATAATCCGGAACTCATTCTGGCAGATGAGCCAACAGGCAATATGGACCAAAAAACAGGAGGTGAAATACTAAGCTTATTCGATCAATTAAATAAAGAAGGACATAGTATCGTTATGGTTACTCATGCTCCGGAAGTAGCCAAACATGCGAAAGAGGCCATCTTACTTCGGGATGGTCAAATTGTGGACAGGATTAATAAAGGAGGAAATCAATGTTAAAGAAAATTATATCCTGGCTAAAATTAGTTAGAACAACTAAGTCAATTGCTATTACATTATCGATATTGTTACTGTTTGTGCTCATAGCTTCGTCAGTTGCGTGTAGTGTTACCCCAACCACAGAATTTACACTCAATCAGAAGCCCATTCTTGCGCAGCCGTCAGTGCAATCGTCGTTCAAAGTACTAAGTTTAGCAATTAGCCCACCCAAAGCTAGTAAGGGGCAGCCGGTAAATATAAGTGCTGACATAATAAACTCCAGTAGTAATGGGGAGAATTACCCAGCTGAACTGAGAATTAATAACGCAACAGAGGCAGTTAAAACTTTAACCATTCCCCTTGGTACAACCCATAGAATTAATTTTATTGTATACAAGGATAAGCCAGGAAACTATAGTGTCACATTCGGCGACCTAGATGGGAACTTTACCATAGCTGATCAAGACAGTGTGGCCCTGACGAGTAGTAGCAATAGCCAGCCAAATACAACGACTTCTAGTTGCTGTGGGCCTACCCAGACGAGTAGTTCTACCAATGGTTCGAGTTGTTGTAACCCTACAACACAACTTTCAACACAAAACCCTACACAATACAACATCAGATCCGGTGGTTGCTGCGGCAGATGAAGAACGCCTGAATCATGTGAGCTATTAAGTTTACAAATGGATTCTATAATAATTAATCTAATGGACTAAGAATAAAAGAATTATCCTACGAAGGAGGATCATAAAAAACAAATGATAAAGAAGATAGCAATAGCAGCAGTAGTATTCTCGTTGATATTGATTATCGTTGCCTGCTCCGGCCCTGCAGGCATGGTACAAACACCAACTCAAAAAACGCCACAAACAGAAACCCCTAGCACTACGGTGGAGGTTCCTTCAACTCCTACACCATTAGCTAATCCAAAGCCATCAGGGCTAATAAAGGCAAAGTGGATTGATCCTCAAGTGGATGGCAGTACCGTATCAATCCCATTAAGCGAGGTAAAGAACAATTGGAATACGCATTTTAAGATAGTTGCACAGAGTGGCACTATGAACTTCATGGCATATGTACTAGATGGAGAAATTTATGTTCGAGCAAATGTTTGCCCTCCATGTAAATCAATAGGCTTTTCTCTTGATAACGATACCTTGGTATGCGATAGGTGTGCTACTAGTTTCAAGGCTAAAACTGGCGCTGGAATTCAGGGGGCCTGTGTTAATTATCCCAAGGCAGCAGTCCAATACAAGATCGTTAATGGCAATATTGTTATGAGCGAGACTGACTTAGCTGGTGCATACCAAGATACCATTAAACCTGGATAACATTAGGTGATGAAAAAAAACAAATTGAATAGTGCAAAACCAAATCATCCAATTTTTCGAAATTAAATTTATAACGTACACAAGATAGACCAATATTGAAGGCTGGTATCAGCGATACCAGAGGAAGGTGGAAATTTGTCTTACGCCAGGGTTTTGCGCTGCAGGAAATGCGGACAAGAGTATTCCCTGCAGCCTCTTAACGTCTGCGATTTTTGCTTTAGTCCACTGGAGGTCAGTTATGACTACAAGGCTCTGGCTCGCGCAGTCAACAGGGAAAAGATTGCTAGCGGACCGCTTAGCATGTGGCGCTATCGCGATTTCCTTCCAGTCGAAAGCAAAGAGGTTGATATTGGTACCGGCTTTACTCCACTGGTTAAGGCGGATAATTTAGGCCGTAAACTGGGACTAGACCACCTATATATTAAGAATGATTGCTTGAACCCAACTTACTCTTTCAAAGATAGACCGGTCTCAGTTGCCGTTACCAAGGCACTGGAGTATGGATTTGATACAATAGCCTGTGCCTCAACAGGTAACCTTGCTGCCAGCGTAGCAGCTCATTCGGCAAAAGCTAACCTGAAAGCCTATGTTTTTGTTCCATCTAATCTAGAATCGGGTAAGCTAATAGGAATAGCAATCTACAATCCTGTTTTGATTAAGGTTGAAGGAAGTTATGATGATGTAAATCGCCTTTGCAGCAAACTTACAAAAAGATATAATTGGGGATTCATTAACATTAATTTGCGACCGTACTACGCTGAAGGTAGTAAAACTTTAGGCTACGAAATAGCAGAGCAATTGGGGTGGCGTGCACCCGATTGCGTGGTAGCGCCTGCTGCATCTGGGCTTTTGTTTACTAGAATATGGAAGGGACTGGATGAGCTAGCAATGCTTGGCCTGATAGAACCAGTCAATACTCATATGTACATAGCCCAAGCTGCTGGTGCCTCACCTATAGTTAATTCGTTTAATGCGGGAACTCTCCATATCCATCCCGTCAAGCCAGATACCATCGCAAAATCAATAGCTATCGGAAACCCGGCTGACGGTTATTATGCATTAATAGTAGCCAGACAATCTGGTGGTGGCGCCCTCGCTGTTCTTGACGAAGAAGCAATCGAAGGAATGGAATTACTGGCTCAAACTGAGGGTATATTCACTGAAGCAACTGGAGGGGTAGTGATAGGTACCTTAAAAAGGCTGGTAATTTCAGGCGCCATTAGTAGAAAAGAGGTTACAGTTGCTCTTATCACCGGCGCTGGACCGAGAACGCAGGAATTAGTAAATAACATTGTAAAACCCATTACCATCCAACCTACGCTAGAGTCATTTGAAGAGTCATTAAACATGCAAGCCTAAATGTGATATATTTTATCTTTGTCAGCCTATCTATAATAAGGAGTAGAGCAGATGACTAAAAGACAAATAATGTTTACTTTTCCTAAGGAGCTAATTAAAGAGCCTATAATTTATAAACTCGGCAAAAAATTTAGTGTCGTGACTAATATTCGACGTGCTGATGTATCAGAGAATAAGGGCTGGGTAGTTTTAGAGTTGGAAGGGAAAGAAAAAGATATCGAGCAGGGTATTGCCTGGGTTATTTCTCAAGGGGCAAGAGTTGATCCTGTTATCGGAGATATTGTTGAGGGCTAAACATGAAAAGAATATACCTAGATTATGCTGCCACAACTCCAATGCATCCAGAAGTAGCAAAAGCCATGATGCCTTATTTTACAGAAAGCTTTGGGAACCCTTCGAGCATTTATTCTTACGGGCAAGAAGCAAAGAGCATTGTTGAAGAGGTGAGAAATAGGATTGCTACTTTTATTAGTGCTCAGGAGGAGGAAATTGTCTTTACCAGTGGTGGGACAGAAGCAGACAACTTTGCTCTGAAAGGTATAGCTTTCGCCAATGAAAGCAAGGGCAATCATATTATAACCAGTTCCATCGAACATCATGCAGTGATAGAATCCTGCAAATTTTTGGAGAGAAGAGGGTTTAAGTTGACTTATCTACCACTTGATAGAAGTGGTCTAGTTGACCCTGCTGATGTTAAAAATGCGATTACCAATAAGACCGTCTTAATCTCAATAATGCAGGCTAATAATGAGATAGGCACTATCCAACCAATAGCAGAGATAAGTAAAATTGCCAGAGAAGCTGAAATATACTTTCATACTGATGCGGTGCAGGCGCTAGGGCACATTCCAATAAATGTAAATGAGTTCGGGGTTGATTTATTATCCATGTCAGCACATAAGCTCTATGGGCCAAAAGGTGTGGGAGCCCTATACATACGAAAAGGCACGAAGTTAATTCCATTAATGAATGGTGGTGCACAGGAGAGAGGGCAGCGTGCTGGCACTGAGAACGTTCCAAGCATTGTTGGTTTTGGTAAAGCAGTGCAGCTAGCTGAGCAGGAAATGTATCATGAAGCAGAGCGGCTGACCTCTCTTCGAGATCGGCTTATTGCCGGTATATTAAAACGGATTGAGTCTGCACGTTTAAACGGTCATGCAATAAAGCGATTACCAAATAACGTTAACATAACTATTGATTATGTAGAAGGCGAATCTGTATGTTTAAACCTAGATTTGGAAGGTATTTGTGCTTCTACTGGCTCAGCCTGTAGCTCATCAAGTCTCGAACCATCTTATGTTCTTCTAGCAATGGGACTACTGCCTGAGCAAGCACATTGCTCTGTGAGATTTACTCTGGGTAAATGGACCAGTGAAGAGGATATTCTTAGGGTTTTGGAAGTTTTACCCAAGGTTGTGTCCAAGCTCAGGTATATATCACCACTTTTTAAGGAATAGAAGACGATGTAAGAAAAAACAAACATTAGGAGGTGGCAAAAATGGGTGAGCTTCCCACAATCGGCAAAATTTCACCTGAAATTTTTAATGAACTGATATTCCCACGCTTGGGAGCTAAGGATAATAAGACTCTAATAGGTCCCCAGCATGGTATTGATGTAGGTATAGTAGAAATAGGGGACAAAGCTGTATCATTTACCTGTGATCCAGTGTTTATCGTGCCAGAGTATGGCTGGGATAAGGCAGCCTGGTTTGCTCTACATATAATTGCGTCGGATTCAGTAACTTCTGGGCTTAAGCCAAAATATCTTTCGATCGATTTGAATTTGCCCATAGAAATGACCAAAGAGCAATTAACTGTGGTATGGGATGTTATACATCGGGAATGTAAGAAACTGGGCATTGCTATCATCTGCGGACACACAGCTAGATATGAGAACTGTCATTATCCTATGGTAGGTGGAGCTACTATGGTAGGCATCGGAGAGAAAAGTGAATATGTTACGCCAGCATTAGCAAAAGCTGGGGATAAAATTATTATTACCAAAGGGCCGGCCATTGAAGCTAGCGGTATATTTGCCAGCATGTTTCCCAGGCTAATCGAGAAGGAATTTGGAACAGAGTTTAACCAAAAGGCACAAGAGATATTTCATAAGATGTCAGTAGTAGAAGATGCTTTGACAGCAGTTAGTGTTGGAGTTAGGGATAACGGAGTGTCCGCAATGCACGATGCCACTGAATGCGGAATTTGGGGTGGATTATACGAACTGGCTCAAGCTGCCAATCTAGGAGTACGAGTGGAAAAGAAAAAAATTTTGGTCGAAGAGTGCATAGCAGAAATATGCGGCTACTTTGGTATTGATCCCTATGCTTCGATTAGTGAAGGGACATTAATTGTGACCTGCCGGGAACACAAAGCTAACCATATAGTAAAAGCCTTATCCGAGAAAGGCATCAAATCTTCTATTGTGGGAGAATTGACCAAACCAGAGACGGGAATTATTCTAGTAAACAAAGGCATTGAGGAAAAGCTTGAGCATCCTATAATTGATCCTTTCTGGAAAGCTTTTTACAACGCCTTGGCAAGCTACAAATAGTGAATTCGAAGGGTTTTAAAAGAGAAACTTTTGATTTAGGTCTCTAAAAGAGTTATTAATTAGTTACTATATCCAGTATAATGTTCCTAATAGATATCGTTGAATAACCCTCTGGTGATATCTAATTTAAGTGTAAAATTAGCTAATTACTGAGGAATAACTCTATTGGCTTTGTAAGAGATAGAGGATATTTAAATGACTGGAGAATTGGAAACGGTGGGGAATAGTAATGCTAAGATAATTGAGAGGATTCTGAATCTTAAGCAAGAAAGAAATGCTATTATTCTGGCGCATAATTATCAATTAGGAGAGATTCAGGATATAGCCGATTTTGTGGGAGATTCTCTTGATCTGAGTCAGCGTGCAGCCAAAACTGGAGTTGACATAATAGTTTTTTGTGGGGTTCACTTTATGGCGGAAACCGCCTCAATCCTGTGTCCGGATAAGAAAATTTTGTTGCCTGATATTGATGCCGGATGTCCCATGGCTAATATGATTACCGCAGAGCGTCTACGAGAAAAGAAGAGTGAGCATCAGAATGCTATAGTAGTTTGCTATATTAATTCTTCTGCTGATGTCAAGGCTGAGTCAGATGTTTGTTGTACCTCTGCGAATGCTATAAACGTTGTTCAGAAACTCGCTGATGATAGAGAGATTATATTTATCCCGGATCAATATCTGGGGCACTACGTTTCCACCAAGACAAACAAAAAATTGATATTGTGGCCTGGATTTTGCCCCACCCATATAAGAATACAACCGCAAGAAATCACAAGACTAAAACAGGAATATTCAGAAGCTAGGGTGGTGGTTCATCCTGAGTGTAAACCTGAGGTGATTGCTCTGGCAGATGAGGTGCTGAGTACCAGTGGAATAATCAAGTTTGCTCAAAAAACACAGGCGAGAGACATAATTGTGGGCACAGAATTAGGCATAATTTACCGCCTTAAGAAAGAGAACCCCAGCAAGAGGTTTATTCCTGCATCGGAACAGGCAGTTTGCCCTAACATGAAACGAATTACCCTAGAAAAAGTGCTATGGGCACTCGAAGAACTGTCTCCAGAGGTAACTGTTCCCCAGGAGATCCGTTTAAAGGCAAGAGCAGCTGTTAACAAGATGTTGGAGATTGGAAGATCTGATTAAAATTCGATATGAGCTAATTGAGGATAATAGCTGCTGTTATAGTCATAAATCGAAGAACCAGATGTACCTCTCATTCCATTAACCAGCCTTTCAAATATATAAAAGCTCTTATTTTTACGTCTTCAAAATAATATCGTGTTAAAATAGATATCCAAGTAGTAGCTAAAAGGGAAAAAACATGCCTTTGGACAGTATCATAATAAAAGGGGCTCGTGAGCATAATCTTAAGAACATAGATGTAACTATTCCCCGCAACAAATTAGTAGCTATCACTGGTGTCTCTGGTTCAGGAAAAAGTTCTTTGGCATTCGACACAATATATGCTGAAGGGCAACGACGATATGTAGAATCACTCTCCGCTTACGCTCGTCAATTCTTAGGTCGAATGGAAAAACCTGACGTGGACTACATTGAAGGGTTGAGTCCAGCCATTTCCATAGATCAAAAAGGACCTTCCCATAATCCGCGCTCTACTGTAGGCACGGTAACCGAAATTTACGATTATCTGCGCCTTCTTTTCGCCCGTGTTGGACGACCTCATTGCCCACTTTGTGGTCGGCAAATTTCCAAGCAAACTGTGCAACAGATTGTGGATGCGGTTAAAGAGATACAAGTAGGTAGCAAAATCATGATTCTGGCGCCACTAGTCAAGGATCGTAAAGGTGAGCATAAGACGATATTGGATAACCTATGTAAAGCTGGTTTTGTTAGAGTTCGGATTGATGGAAATATCCATGACCTATCTGATGAATTCGAGTTGGATAAAAATAAAAAACACACGATTGAAGTGGTAGTCGATCGACTAAGAATGGGAGGCACCGAAAATACTAGCCGTATTGCTGACTCAGTAGAAACAGCTCTCAAGCTAGGTGGTGGAGTTATCTTGATTTCTATAACAGACGGAGAAGAACTACTTTTCTCTGAACATTTTGCTTGTATTCATTGTGGCATTAGTCTTGGCGAAATTGAGCCGCGCACTTTTAGTTTCAATAGTCCTCATGGTGCTTGTCCAGCTTGCAGCGGGCTTGGCATAAAGTTGGAGATCGATCCTGAACTATTGATATCTAACAAAGAACTGAGCATTGCTGAGGGCGCTATCAGTATCTGGGGATGGTTTTCTTGGAATGCTAGTGAGCTTGAAAGCTTAGCTAGACGCCATGGCTTTTCGATTCATACTACAATCAACAAGCTTAATGGGAAACACCTTAACCTTATTCTTTATGGAGAAGATGGAGAACTAGTGAAATACCGCAATCGCTATGGTCGTATCAGGGAGTATTTTACTGCTTATGAGGGAGTAATACCCTATTTAGAACGCCTATACCGAGAAACTGAATCCGGCAACACTCGTGCTTACATCGAGCGATTCATGACTTCAAATCCCTGCCCTGCTTGCCAGGGCAAGAGGCTCAGGCCCGAATCGTTGGCTGTTACAATGGATAATAGGAATATAATCGACACAACTGAACTTTCGGCTCAAGAAACATTTAACTGGATACAATACCTGGCAAATGCACAGAAAAATTCCTGTCTAACGTCTAACGAATTGACAATTGCCTCTCAGATACTTAAGGAGATAAGTACTCGTTTGAGCTTCCTCATTGGTATCGGTTTGGGTTATCTTACTTTAAATCGGCCGTCAGCGACTCTAAGCGGTGGTGAAGCTCAGAGAATCCGTCTGGCCACCCAAATCGGTAGTGGACTAACGGGGGTGCTTTATATCTGCGATGAACCCACAATTGGATTACATCCTGCTGATATTTTCCGCTTAATTGAGACCATAAAGAGGCTGCGCGATCTAGGTAATACGGTAATAATTGTAGAGCATGATGAAGCTATGATGCGTGCTGCCGATTACGTCATTGATATGGGGCCTGGTGCTGGTGAAAATGGTGGTTGGGTTATTGCCAACGGGCCACTACAAGATATTATTAATTGTCCCAAGTCCATAACTGGACAATATTTAAGCAAGGCAAAAAAAATTCCACAGCCCGAAATCCGTCGTTCGGGATCTGGCAAATATTTAGTAATTAAAGGAGCTAGAGAGAACAACTTAAAGAACATAGATGTGCCTATACCTCTGGGCGCGTTTGTCTGCATTAGCGGTGTTTCTGGCAGTGGCAAAAGCACACTTGTTAACGAGGTATTGTATAAGAACTTGGCTCAAATATTTTATAAGGCAAAAGACAAGCCCGGGAAATGTGATGTTATCACAGGTATTAAGTATATTGACAAAATAATAAATATCGATCAATCACCCATCGGACGTACCCCACGTAGTAATCCAGTTACATATACGGGTACCTTTACCCCAATTAGAGAACTATTTGCTGCTGTGCCTGAAGCGCGAGCGCGTGGCTATAAGCCAGGTCGGTTTTCTTTCAACGTAAAAGGAGGCCGTTGTGAAGCATGTCAGGGTGAAGGATATATCCAAATAGAAATGCAATTTCTGCCTGATGTTACTGTACCTTGTGAGGTATGCAAGGGAAAACGGTATAGTCGAGAGGCATTGGAAATCCTTTTCAAAGGTAATAATATCGCTGATGTCCTAGACATGACCGTAGAACAAGCTCTGAGTTTCTTTGAACACTTTCCGAAAGTGAGAAACAGATTGGAAACTCTGCGAGATGTGGGGCTAGGATATATCAAATTGGGCCAACCAGCCCCTACTTTATCAGGTGGGGAAGCTCAGCGCGTGAAACTTGCCACAGAATTATCACGGCGTTCTACTGGACAGACCCTATATATTCTTGATGAACCTACAACTGGTCTCTCATTTGCTGATATAGATTGTTTACTGCGTGTACTACAACGCTTGGTGGACACCGGTAACACTGTGATCATCATAGAACACCACCTAGACGTAATTAAAAATGCTGATCATATTATCGACCTTGGTCCTGGTGCTGGCAATGATGGGGGGCATATTATAGCCACTGGAACACCGGAGGAGGTAGCTCAGATTGGGACATCATCTACAGGACGATACCTACGTAATATGATTCAAGAACAGCAAAGAGAATATTCGTTGGCAAGCTGACCTGGTTATATATAGCAAGCAAAGTCCTTCTTGTAACCTATATATAATATTAAAAATTTCGGGCTTGTATACTTCATACGGGAAGCTATGTTAGAATATTAGTATGGCTACATGCAAAGCTATCGGCAAAGCATTATTACTCGCACTTAAGCCACTTAGCAAAACAGCAGACATATGGGATATTAAGGACATTATTAACTTCCTTATTTTGGCTGCCTATGGTGGGGGCGCAAAATTGACTCAACCTATTTTTAGCTTAGAGTGGCATATAGTTTACCTTGCATTTATACCTGCCTTATTGCTACTAATCGCAGCAATAAAATTACAGAAGAGTAATGATGACTTTCAAAGCAATATGCCAGATATTACATTCTTAGATGGTATGATAGCGTCAGGTACAATTTTTTTCAGAATGGATGTATTCCATTAGATAAAGAGGCTGATAGGAGTAAACCAATGGGGCAAGAGGTCTATTTTATGTACACTTTTGTAAAAAATGACCCTAAAGGATACAGAACGGAAAATAAAACTGCACATAAAGCTGCCCCAATTATTGATATTTATGATAAAGCTATCTCTAGGGATACTTTAGTTCCAGTTTATTCATTTTGGGGTTTGTGGGGTGATAACCCACAACTTGCTACACGCCCATCACATATGCCATATATGGACTTAGTAGAATTTGATTTACTCCCAAATGGAGTACCGCACAAGATATATTTTGCTCTAAAACACAGCGTAGATGATAATATGTATGGAATGTGCCTTCAATCTCAAAAATTCTCAGAAGATGGAAGGTATGATGACCTTATACTGCCAGTCGGGGAATATTACATACACATAAAAATTAAAGCGATAGGGCTAAACAAAGAACCTTATGCTTGGTACAAAGTAGCTAATAATGGGATTAATTCAATACCAGTTATTAACAAGTTAAAAGATAGAGATATTAAGAAGTTTAAGATATTAAGGACTGATAAGGTAGATTCTCGGACTTGATTAATTTCAGTAGCGTATCCCTAAACAAATATGGATTATCACGGTTATTAAACCGCCATTCCAACTCATCGAGGTAAGCATCAAGATGTTTTTTAGAGACTTTATGATACGAGCCAACAAGAGAGCGTTTAAGCAAGCTCCAGATGTTCTCAACATAGTTCGTGTGGACATCGCCTCTAACCCATTCATTCTCCATGTGATTAACCGTCTCGTGTTTAGTATCTCCATTGGCTATGCCATTATAAGACGGCCAATCATCCGTATATATCGCTTCGGCGTTATTAGCTACAAACTTCTTGATAAATTTATGAAGTTCCTCATGGCTTCTATCATTAATTACTTGCATTCTTACATCACCTTTGCGTTGGGCTGCACCAGCAACAAGAGCCTTATTCCCTTTGTAGCCCTGAATAACATTCTTACGTTTACCACCTACCCAAGTCTCGTCAACTTCCACAATCTTACTAAGCGGCATCGGATTATCAACGGTCATAGCATTTCTAATTCTATGACAAAGATACCAAGCCGTTTTGTAACTTACTTCAAGTGTACGTTTCATTTGATTGGCAGAGATTCCCTTTCGAGATTCAACCATAAGGTAAATAGCTGCGAACCACTTTGTCAACGGCAAATGAGAATCGTGGAATATAGTCCCCGATGTTACAGAGAAATGATAGCCACATGAAGGTACATTACACTCATATTGATTTCGAGCATATGCTCGTGAAATCTTGTCGCTGCCACAGCGTGGACATTGCACGCCGTCAGGCCAACGAACATGCTCCATATAAGCACGACATTGTTCGTCTTTGTGGAAACGTAGCATTAGCTTCATTAAGTTCATATCCTGTTTATGTCCATTACCATTACTTTTCATTGGAGACCTCCTATGCCTAAGAAAAAGAAACGAGATATAGATTTAACTACAGAAGAAATAGCGAAAAAGTTATTCCCGAAAAAAGTACGAGAGGAATTAGACAGAATCGCACATGAGAAAGACGATGAAAGAGATACTAAATAGCTTATCATATAAATATGATAACATATTATTTATCCCGTGTAAAGTATATAATCCAGAAAATTTTAATTGACTACGAGGATAGCTACTACTAAAATACTCTAGTTCATGTAGAAAGATGTTTGAAGTTTTAACCGAGAAACTCAGTAAGGCACTGCACAGCCTAAGCAACAAAGGTAAGCTAAACGAGAAAGATATTGATGAGGCATTGCGTAAAATACGAGTAGCCTTGCTAGAAGCTGATGTTAATTTCAAGGTAGCTAAGCACTTTCTGTCCGAGGTAAAGGCAAAGGCTTTATCCGCTAGAGTCTTAGAAAGCCTTACTCCAGCTCAGCAGATTATAAAAATTGTTAATGAAGAACTTATCGTTATTCTAGGTAAAGAACCAAGCCACCTTGAGACAACCAGCAAATCTCCTTCTGTCATAATGCTTGTTGGACTCCAGGGTGCAGGTAAAACTACCACAGCAGCCAAATTAGCCCTTAATTTTAAACGTTCAGGCCAGCGCCCTCTTATAGTAGCTGCTGACACTCGCCGACCTGCTGCTATTGATCAACTGGAAACATTAGGCAAACAATTGGATATACCTATTTACAAGGAAGACATTCGTGCGTTACCTCGAGTGATCTGTCGCAATGCTTTAAAAGTAGCAAGAGAGATGGCATACACATGGGTAATAATTGATACCCAGGGACGTCTTCATATCGACCAAGAAATGATGAGAGAGGTGACTGAATTGAAAGCCGAATTAAGACCCTCAGAGGTTCTACTAGTTGTTGATGCTATGACTGGGCAAGATGCAGTCAAAATAGCTGAGGAATTTAACAGTAGTATCGGGCTGACAGGTCTAATATTAACTAAAATGGATGGAGATGCTAGAGGCGGCTCAGCCCTTTCTATAAGATTTGTCACGGGAACACCGATAAAATTCATTGGCACTGGCGAAAAGACTACCTCTCTGGAAACTTTTTACCCGGATCGTTTGGCGTCTAGGATATTGGGAATGGGAGATATGCTTACCCTTATCGAGAAAGCAGAGAAGACTTTTGATCAGCAACGTGTCAAACAAATGGAGAAAAAAATTAAACATGCTGACATGAATCTTGAAGATTTTTTATGGCAATTGAGTCAAATTAAAAAAATGGGGCCATTAAATCAGTTACTCGAAATGGTCCCCGGATTCTCCAAGCTATCATCTAAAACATTCGATGGTACCGAAGAAAATCAGCTGAGGAAGATTGAAGCGATTATTCTATCTATGACTCCAGAAGAACGACAAAACCCAAATATTATCAACGGTAGCAGGCGACGGCGCATTGCTCAAGGAAGTGGCACTACACCAAGAGATGTTAATCAACTGCTAAATCAATTTTTCCAAATACAGAAATTGACTAAAACAATGGCAAAGGGTAAATTACCAAGCAATTTAATGGGTATGTTAAGATAGAGCAATACTTTATTTTGATGGTCTTGTCAAACCTTTTATCATTAAGTGTCCGTCTCCAACTGTAACACTGGTAATGTCTATCGATAAGTCTTCTGTAATTCCCTCCATTCTGAGCATGACATCTAATACGCTACCAACACTTTTAACTATGGATTTTGGCAGAGGCAATTTGCCAAGTTGGAAATCCACTACCACTATCTTAATATTACCCTTGTTAACCATTAATTGGGCGAGCAATCCTGTTTTGGCGTTAATGCCTGGATTATCATATATAGCGTAAACTTTACATAAATCCTCATCAAAATTGATCAACATCTCTTTTAGTGGTAACTCACCCTGAGCCAATAGCTCAACTATCTTTGAGTTGATTTCATCTGCCGATATTGTAAGAGTTACCTCCTTTTTTTCGTTAGCTGCTTTAGCAGCTTCTATTTTTTGTTTTAGAGCATCAACTTTCTGGTCGAAACTGTCTACAGCGTCAGCACTCACTTGTGCCGGTATCAATTGCGATTTAATAGGAGGGTCAAGTGAAAAAAGAATAACTCCCAAAAGAATAGCAATAAGAACTATAATTCCAATAACCCCAATGACCATGAGTAATGTGGTAATTGCTTTCATTAATCTAACTCCTCAGTCCAACGCCTTGAGATTTATTCTAGATAGTCTTTAAGCTTTCTACTACGACTAGGATGGCGTAGCTTACGTAATGCTTTAGCCTCAATCTGACGGATTCTCTCTCTAGTTACGTTAAATTCCTTGCCCACCTCCTCCAAAGTACGAGCCCTACCGTCTTCTAATCCAAATCTGAGTAATAAGACTCTTCGCTCCCGATCACTAAGTTCCCTAAGAACTGCGTTCAATTGTGCTTTAAGCAATTCTCTAGACGCTGCATCAGCAGGTGGCATAGTCGCACGATCTTCAATAAAATCACCGAGGTGACTATCTTCCTCTTCGCCGATAGGCATCTCTAAAGAAATTGGCATTTGGGACAATTTCATAATTTCTCTTACTTTTTCTGAAGAAATATCCATGCCCTTGCCAATTTCCTCGTAACTCGGCTCACGCCCATACTCTTGAGCCAGGCGACGATTTGTTCTAAGCAATCTGTTGATAGTTTCTACCATATGTACCGGAATACGAATTGTGCGAGCTTGGTCGGCTATAGCTCTGGTTATAGCTTGTCTGATCCACCATGTGGCATAAGTGCTAAATTTGTAGCCTTTCCGATACTCGAATTTTTCCACAGCGCGCACCAAACCTATATTGCCCTCTTGTATAAGGTCAAGCAGTGGCATGCCATGGCCTACATACTTCTTAGCAACACTGACTACCAATCGTAGATTTGCTTCAGTGAGATGCTTTTCCGATTTCTCCGCAGTTTTCTTAACTTTATCAAAAAAAGCTTTGAATTGCTGGCTTTTAGAGTTGAGATTTGCTAGGAATTTGGGATCTATAGGCTCCTCAACTAAAGCTTCTACCTCATCCCAAGAAGCCTCGCTACCTATAAAAGCCAGTAACTCCGTAGGTAAAAGCCTAATGTCGAGGGAAATGTCTATCAATCGCTGCTCGATTTCCAGGGTGCTCCGTCCACTGGCCTCAGAAATATCAGTTATTAATTGCTGGTCGATCACACTATTAATCGCCTTCACTAATTTATCATCAAGGATTCGATTGACGAAACTAGTTTCTGTACCAAGGCCAAGTTTTTCAGAAATAATGTCGAATAACATCTCAGAAGCAAGTAAATGGCGAAGCAAATATACTACTATGTCTTCAGATGTAGGATAAGCATTGTATTGTTGGAAATAAAGTTCCTCAATCTTTTTGAGGTATTTGGCCTCCTCTAATTTGCTGGCTAGCACCTTCTCATCCTTAGCCGTCAGAAGTGGCACCTTGCCAATCTCACGTAAATACACGTGGACAGGATCATCGATCGCCTCACCGGCCTCTACTTCCCTAAGATCAATTACGGGCTTTGCATCCGAATCTAGCTTTATTAAGTCTTCTTCGATGTCAACAGCCTCTTCACCCCCCCACAGGGAAATAACTTCATCATCACTTTCTCCTGGTTCGTACTCGTCAAGAAGGTAAAGTGATTCAGCCTCATGCTCAACGCCAATAACACCGTCAGTGACTAACTCATCATCTTCTTTATCTTCTCTTTTACCAGGAAAGAATGATAGAAGCTCGCCATCTTCTGGCATATTCAATTTCTTTTCCTTGTCCGTTTTCATAATGCCTCTATAATTTTATACTATGGAGTGTCGCCGACGGCTTTGCTCTTCAAAGACATGTTTCAGTTGTTTATGTTCTTCGATGCCCAGTTCATCTACCTTAGCCAATTGTGCTTCTTGTCCACCCATCTCCGCCTCTGTGTCTAAGAGCTTTGCCTTTTTGGCTTCCAGTCTCTTTAGTAACCTTTCCTGGAGAATGGTAATACATGCATTCAGTGTTTGCCGCAATGTATCATCGTCTTCTTTAATCATTGGTGGGAAAATCCTGTTCAGTAGCCTATCCAAATATGGATGAAGGGTGCTGTCTAGGTTGTCTTTTAGGTGGTCAATATCACTACTATGCAGCCATTTTGAAAAAATCTCTCGGTTTTCATTGAATTCAAAATAATTCTCATTCAACTTTGTGACCTCTGATCTTAATTCTGGATACCGAAGAAGTAACCACAGACAATAGCCTTCAGTGGAATTAGAAGAGGGGGATATCTCTCTTACTGATATAGGGCTGTCAATCTTTTTGGCTCTCCTTCTCCGTTCGTCAATTTTAAATTTTGCTAAGCGATCACGCAAGTCATTTTCTTTAACCTTCAGTATTTGGGCAAGCTTTTGAATGTAATGTCCTCTTCGTATTGGGTCACCTATTTTGGAAATTATGGGTAAAAGTCTATCAGCAGCTATAGCTTTATCCTGAGCATTTCCCAAGTTAACTTTATCTTTGGTTGTATCTAGTATATAATCTACAATCGGTTTAGCTTTCTCCAGCAATTGTTCCCATAGAGAAGGATCATTCCTGATTTGTTCATCCGGATCTTTACCTTGAGATGGGACAACAACCCTCACCTCGGTACGAAGATAATTTTCGATATCAATAGTTTCAACCATTCTCAGCGTAGCTTCTTCACCAGCAGTATCAGCATCGAGTGCTAATATTAAATTCTTAGTCAATTTTTTTAGCGAAGATAATTGTCTTTCCGTCAAAGCTGTACCCATAGATGCTACTGCATTATTCCAACCATACTGATGAGCTGTTAGGACATCCATGTAGCCTTCCACAATTATAGCTACATTCTTTTTACGTATAGATTCCTTAGCTCTATCAATCGCATAAAGGCTGCTGCTCTTATCGAAAAGCAGCGTTTGGGGAGAGTTGAGATATTTGGGCAAAGAATCATCCAACGCTCGGGCACCGAAGCCTATGACACGCCCCTTAATATCCCTTATGGGAAACGTTAGCCGATTACGAAATCGGTCATAACTACCCCCGCCTTCTTTTTCGAGCACCAAGCCAACAGCAAGTAAATCTGATTCCTCAAAACCTTGGCTAAACAAGTACCGCTGGGTATCATCAAAGCTATCTGGGCTAAAACCAAGCTGAAAATCATTAATTGTCTGGGGTGATATGCCACGCTGAACTAAATAATTTCTTGCTTTCTCTCCCGCTGGTGCGTTCTGAAGCAGATGATGAAAATACGCAGCAGCAGCTTCGTTGATCTGAATTAGTTTCTCCCTTTTTATATCCTCTGCCTTATTTTGCAATTCGGGGCTAGGCAGAGTAACCCCAGATTTTTCCGCTAAAAGGCGGAGAGCTTGACCAAAGTCTATACCTTCTTTCTTCATGACAAATGAGAAAATATCGCCACCGGTTCCGCAAGCACCAAAGCAATGCCAGCTCTGCTGCTCAGGGAAAATAAAAAAGGACGGGGTTTTTTCGGAATGAAAAGGACACAGGGCTCTAAAGTTTCGTCCAGACTTTTGAAGTCTGACATACTCACCAACGAATTCCACTATATCTAGCTTCTGTTTTATTTCATCAATAGTATTCATTTTAGCTCATAGAGTTTTTTTTATAGCAAAAGTTTAGTGAAAATATATTTCTTAGCAGAGATCCCGCTAGCAATCCGTACTGCATACTGGTCAGTCATACCAGCTATATAGTCAGTTACCTTACGCTCCGCACTATCATCACGAATACCGTATTCATCTGGCAGCTTATTCGGATGATTTGAGAAATATGAAAAGAGGGTATAAACAACTTCCTTAGCTTTATCTTTATCACCAATGGCTAGGCTAGAATTATACACTTTATCAAAAAGAAACTCACGCAGGCTATTAGCTACCTCTAAGACCCGTGGACTCATACTAACAACAAGATCTTTAGGTTGGGTACTGGCAATGATTCCAAGTGTATGGTTCACTATATCGAACACTAAGGTGTTTATCCGTTGGGATGAGGAATTGCCCAGAAGTTTAACTACAGGCTCTGGTAGATCCCTTTCAGTAACCACGCCAGCTCTTATGGCATCACTGATATCATGATTAATATATGCCACAATATCTGCTATTTTAACTACCTTCCCTTCAACGGTACCAACTTCTGACCATCCATTATCAAGAATACCAATATAGCTCTTGGAATGATTTAGAATACCATCACGAACTTCCCAGGTTAAGTTAAGTCCTTGACCATATTTTTCCAGTAAATCGACCACTCTTAAACTCTGTTCATTATGGCTGAATCCTCCTGGACAGAGTTCATTCAAAATTTCCTCCCCTAAGTGTCCAAAAGGTGTGTGACCTAAATCATGCCCCAAAGAAATTGCCTCGGTTAAATCCTCATTAAGGCTAAGTGCTCTGGAGATAGTACGAGCAATTTGTGAAACTTCGAGAGTATGTGTTAACCGTGTTACATAGTGATCACCTAAAGGGGCAATGAAAACCTGGGTCTTATGTTTTAAACGACGAAAGGCATTTGAATGTATGATACGGTCTCGGTCACGCTGAAAAGCTGTACGTAGTGGGCAAGGCTCTTCGCGTCTAGCTCTGCCTCGGCTTAACTTGCTCTTCGAAGCATAAGGGGAAAGCTTTCCTTCATTTTTTTCTATCTGCTGCCTTATGTGTAGATCAGTCATAAAAGAACTTAAGCTCTTTTTTCCTTATTCTACTATATTTTCAGGATTTTCCAATTTTTTCTTCAGCGGCAGCAATGATATATCTTACCTCATCAATCATGTCGGGACTAACCGAAACCGAGGTAATTCCCCATCCTACTAATTTCTCAGTGAGTTCTGGATAAACAGAAGGTGCCTGCCCACAAATAGAACAAGTGATGCCTTTTTTAACCGATGCCTTTACGGCTGTCTCTATAGCCTGAAGAACTGCCTCATTCCTTTCATCAAATTCCGGTGCCAATTTGGCATTATCTCTATCTATACCTAGGATAAGCTGAGTTAAATCATTAGAGCCTATTGAAACACCATCGATTCCAACATCTATGAATTTATCGATAAGAAATATATTTGAAGGTACTTCAACCATCATCCACAATTTAAAATTCGGATATTGATACAATCCCTCTGCCACGAAAAAATTCTTTATCCGTGCCATCTCATCCACAAAACGTACGAATGGAATCATAACCCATAGATTGTCATAATGCTTACACACCTTTTTTATAGCCTCGATTTCCAGCCTGAACACTTCAAATTCTTGGGTATACCTCGAACAACCACGGTAACCAAGCATTGGGTTTTCTTCCTCCTCCTCATATCTGTCACCACCACGCAAGTTTCTATACTCGTTAGTTTTAAAATCAGTAGTTCTATAAACTACCGGCCGGGGATGAAAGGCTTTAGCAAAAGTAGTAATACCCCTAGATAAAGATTCAATAAATTGTGTTCCCTTTCCTTCATGCAGCATAAACCGAGGATGGCCGCCAATCTGAGCAACCATAAACTCTGCTCTTAGCAAGCCAACGCCATCCACATTTCTCGCTGCTACAACTTCGGCCAACTCAGGTTCTGCCAAATTGACATAAACTTTGGTTTTGGTTTTAATCCGCTCACGCTTAACCACAGATGGGGCAACTTTTATCTTGTCGGCTATTCTGCCATTATAAACGCGTCCTCTATAGCCATCAACTGTAATTTCCTGCCCGTTTCTTAAGATTTTTGTTGCCTCATCTGTGCCTACTACACACGGAATACCAAGCTCACGACTAACAATCGCTGCATGTGCAGTTCTACCACCACGCTCAGTGACTATGGCCACAGCACGCTTCATTGCTGGTACAAAGTCTGGAGTTGTTATCTCTGCAACCAAAACATCGCCATAGCGAACCTTGTCAATCTGAGAAGCAATAACAATCCTTACAGGTCCAGCAGCTATTCCTGGACTAGCTGCTACTCCAGTTAAAATAGATTCTGCATTGATTGCTGGCAGAGTATCAATCTCTATTTTCTTTACTAAGGTGGTTACAGGGCGAGCCTGTACGATAAAAATGTTTTTACCTTGTTTTGCCCACTCAATGTCTTGTGGGGATTTGTATAGTTCCTCAATCGTTTTACCCAATTTAGCTAAAGCGACTATATCATTGTCCGATAATTTCTGGGTGCTTTGTTTTGAAGATGGAACAGAAAGCCTAGCATTAGTTTCCAGTTCACCAGGAGAAACTCCTGAATTCCGGGCTAATTGCCACTCCTGTTTCTTTATTTTCTTATCAATAATTTTTAATTTGTCTTTATCTAATAAATAAAGGTCAGGATTAACTTCACCAGAAACGATGTACTCCCCTAGGCCGTAAATTGCTTCGATAAGAATTTTGGTTCTATCGTTACTAAGGGGTTCAATTGTGAACATGACTCCAGATACCTCAGACTGCACCATCTTTTGCACAGGAACGGCGATGCCTACTTTAAAATGGTCAAACCCACGCTGGTGCCTGTAGAATATAGCTCTGGGTTCATATAATGACGCCCAACAATTCTGAACTGCCAAAACCACTTCTTCTTCACCTTGGATGTTAAGGAAAGTGCGTTGCTGACCAGCGAAGGAAGCATCAGGCAAATCCTCGGCTGTGGCTGAAGATCGCACCGCCACAGGGCCATTTCCGAGTCTACGATAGGCATCCTTAATCTTATTAGCTATATAAGAGGGTATTGGATAACTAGAAATCCTATTCTTAATAATCTTGGATACCTCTTGGAGTTTTTTACTGTCATTAACATCTAAGTGCTGAAGATGGCCGCTAATCTCATTGACAATGTTCGCTTTTAAAAATTCAAAATATGCTTCTGCGGTAACTACAAATCCAGATGGCACAGGAATGCCCGCATTAGCCATTTCACCTAGATTTGCCCCTTTACCACCAACTAGAGGGATATCATCTTTTGTTATTTCCTCAAACCAGGCAATTACTTTAAGCCCTTTTTTCATTACTACTCCTTAATATCCAAGTTGTGGTATTGATAGCCAATCTATTAAAGGGTGTTAGGGCTAGGATTATATCATTAAATATGATATTTTTGAAACCTTATAAATTGCCACCAAGGTAATTATAATTGTTTGTTAGCTATTTGAAATGAGCGGCAGGCTAAACATTAAACAGGAAGGTTACTATATCTCCATCTTGTACAAGACAGTTTTTGCCTTCTAACCTTATCAGACCGAGTCTTCGTGCCTCAGCTAAGTTTCCGCTCTTTTTCAAATCATCATAACTTATTACTTCAGCTCGGATGAAGCCCCTCTCGATATCAGAATGAATTTTACCAGCGGCTTTTAGGGCAGTGGTACCTTTTGGTATAGTCCACACCTTCAACTCGGAGGAAACTGTGGTAAAAAATGAAATCAGCCCTAGTAACTGGTAAGAAGCTTTAATAACACGAGTGAGCGCAGGCTCATGTAATCCCATTGCCTTACGAAATTCCTCAGCATCAGTTTCACTAAGCTGAGCTAACTCCGCCTCTAATTTACCACACAAGGCCACTACCTCAAATTGGGGATGAGAGCACATCGAACGTAGATTGGCCTCAATAGATGAGGCCTCGCCTAGCTGGTTCTCACCAATGTTGATGATTATGAGCATAGGTTTGGCAGTAAGAAACTGATAATTGAATAGACTTCTTAATTCATCATTAGTCAAACTCTGTTGCCATATTGGCTTATCTTTCTCCAATTCCGACTTAATTTGCTGAAGTATCGCTTGCTCCTTGGTAAGCAAATCACGTTCTACAGACTTGGCTCCTTTAAGGCTAGTTTCAATTCTTCCCAGTCTTCTTTCTATGATGGATAAATCAGAAAAAATCAGCTCTAAGTCTATGGTAGACATATCACGCTTGGGATCTATAGTGCCTTCTACATGAGGTACATTATCATCACTAAAATTACGTATCACTTGGAGCAGGGCGTCGGCACCGCTCAAGTAGTTCAAGAATTGACCACCTATTCCTTCACTTTTGCTAGCTCCCTTGCCTGCACCAGCTATATCAACATACTTTACTTCGGCTTGTATCATTTTTTTAGGGTGGAAGATATTCTCCAGGGTTTTAAGTCTTGGCTCTGGTACTTTCGATACCCCTATATTAGGTGCGAGTGCTGTTTGAGTATAGGTTGCCACCTCAGCTTTGCCTTTTGTCAAGGCATTAAATATTGTTGTTTTACCACTCTTAGGCAAACCGATTATTGTGATTTCCAAATGAATATCTCCTCCTTGACCTAAAATATAAGTCAGAGGCAATCAAAAATGCAAGTGAACTGTTGAGAATATTGATTTAGTCAATTATAATTCTTTGCGTGATTATAGATTTTCATACTCATGTGGTGTCACCTCAAACGAGAGAGAGACGTGCTGAATACGTGAAAAGAGATACATGTTTTTCTATTTTGTATTCTCAACCTAAAGCCAAACTAGCTACGGCTGAAGAGATAATAAACAACATGGATGAGTGCGGAATCGATAAGTCGGTCATACTTAATCTGGGCTGGCAGAAACATGAAATGTGCGTGGAAACCAACGATTATATCTTGGAATCTTTAGTAAAATATCCAGAGCGACTAATTGGTTTTTGTATGATACAGCCTTTGGCCGGTGACAAAGCTATTAAAGAGATAGAACGTTGTGCTCAGAATGGAGCTAAAGGTATTGGTGAGATGAGGCCAGATGTTCAAGGTTTTGATCTTAATGATAGCAATGCAATGAAGCCTTTAATAGCAGCAGTGGTGAGAAACAATCTGATTTTTCTAATCCATGCTTCTGAACCAGTAGGGCACCAATATTCTGGTAAAGGCAATATTACCCCGGATATTATTTATTCGTTTATCCTGGACTTTCCTGAGCTAAAGCTGGTCTGTGCCCATTGGGGTGGTGGCTTGCCTTTTTATGCTCTGATGCCAGAGGTAGAGAAGGCATTCGACAACGTCTTTTTTGATACTGCTGCAACACCTTTCTTATACAAGCCTCAGATATTTCGCCAGATAGTAGAAATTTTAGGCAGCGATAAAATACTTTTCGGAAGTGATTATCCTCTTCTTTCACCGAAGCGGATAATTGATCAAGTGGAATCTGCCAATTTGAGCAAGGAAAACAGAGTAAAAATACTTAGCGGTAATGCCAGACAATTACTGTCAACTTAGGAGTAATTGGCTCTGGTGTCACATGTTGCAAAGTCAATGGATAACCAGCAGATTCGGTCTTTTATCGCTATCGAGTTGCCTGATGAGCTTAAGTCGAAGTTATTTCGTTTGCAAGCTGAACTAAAGTCTACCAGGTTCAGTTTTGTGAAATGGGTGGCTCCTGAAGACATTCATCTTACTTTAAAGTTTCTGGGGAATATAGCTATTCACAAAGTAGACGAAGTCATTGAGTCCATTGATAAGGCAAGTGAAGGGATATCGCGATTTCAGTTAGAGACCACTGATTTAGGAGTTTTTCCTAATTTGAGAAGTCCTAAGGTGTTTTGGCTTGGTATTGGGGGTAAATTAGATACGTTGATTGCTTTGCAAAAACGCATTGATGATGTACTGGAGCCGATGGGATTTGTTCGGGAAAGACGTAATTTTACTCCTCATCTTACGCTAGCTAGAATGCGCGAAAGTGCTTCATCGCAAAATAGACATGATTTTGGTGAATTAATCGCTAAGACACACTTTGGTATCGAATATAAAATTGAAGTGAACAGAGTCAGCTTGATGAGGAGTCAGCTTTTACCTAGTGGCGCTGTTTATAACCGCTTGGCTGAAGTAAAGCTGAAAAGTCTAAAATGACATCTACAGTAGGTTTTTTTCCTAGAAGCAGGTGGATTTGCCACAAGCCAAAATTTGATGTATACTCTATAGGCTCGAAAATAATAAAATAAATCCATATCTATGGAGGAGGTGGAAAGTGGAACAAATTTCCTTTCCTAAATGCCAAAAATGCAAGGTCGGTGATTTAGTACCTCTGTCTGACTTTGGTAGTCAGGGGGCTGCTATTCATTACAAAGCCTGGGTATGCACCAACCCCGATTGTGGGTACAATATCAAGATTAGGAATGGTGATCTTTACCTAGATGAGCCTATTCTAAGTGGGGCGTCTCATACCGTTCGCGTGCGTTCCTAAACGTAAATAAATTCCAATACAAATATTTTCGAGGTTGTCGTTTTGGCCTCTTGGGCAGGACAGCTACAGGAGATGGTTGTTGGTTTCCTTTTTCCATCTCATTGTATTGGCTGTGGTAAAACCGGCACTTTCCTGTGTGAAAGTTGCTACCAGAAACTACCTAGAATCTCATTACCCATTTGTAGCAAATGTGGCAAGCCTGAATCAACTGCTACGTTATGCCCAACCTGCTGGGGTTGGCAATCTCAGATTGATGGCATCCGATCGCCTTTTCGCTTTGAAGGAGTGATACGTCAGGCTATACATGAGCTTAAGTACCATAATCTTAAGGCGATAGCTGGACGTGTGGCGGAATTGATATTTAACTATCTCCAAACCAATCCTGTGCTAGGAGAAGTCTTGGTGCCAGTACCTTTGCATAAAAATCGCCTGCGGCAACGAGGTTATAATCAGTCGGGACTTATAGTAAACGAATTAAGCAAGCTAACGGCCTTACCAGTTGTTGAAGGTTGTCTGCTCCGTATAAAAGATAGTTTGCCTCAAGCTAAGACGGAAACTGTGAACGACCGACGTAGGAATGTTGCGAATGCCTTTACCTGTATAGACCAAAGATTGAGTGGAAAGTATGTTTTATTGGTTGATGATGTTTGTACTTCTGGAGCAACCTTAGAAGGTTGTGCTGCAGCTCTTAAGTCTGCAGGTGTTTTATCTGTATGGGGTTTGACTCTAGCCAGAGAGATATAAAAAGGAGTGAATATATGGAATTACTAGTTGTCGGTAAGAATTTCGAAATCACACAGACAGTTAGAGATTATCTGACCAAGAAGATCAATAAGTTAATTCGTCACTTGCCCGATATTGATGAGGCAAAGGTTGAAATACACGAGGAGAAGACAAAATCTCCTGAGCATCGTGTCTCAGTTCAGATTACTATTAAAAACAGGGGCACCTTATTGAGGGCTGAAGAGAGAAGTGCTAATGTTGATACGGCTATTGACGCAGTAATCGATGTATTGGAACGTAGGATTGAGCGTTATAAAGGGAAATTTAACAAGAAAGGCAGGGGCACTTACTTGGCTCAACAGATTCCTGCAGTTTCCGAAAAAGAAGCCGCCAATAGAAAAGCTGGTTTTATGCCAGAGCTAGTTAGGGTTAAGCGATTTGCAGTCAAATCTATGACCGTAGAGGAAGCTACAGAGCAAATGGAGCTTTTGAGCCATGATTTCTTTCTTTTCGTCAATAGCGAGAGTGGTGAGCTTAATTTGGTTTACCGTCGTAAGGATGGTGATTATGGGCTTATTGAGACTGAACTAACTTAGTAGCTTTGCAGAGATAGGCATGATTAGTATTAGTGAGACCACTATTGTTAATACAAAGCTAAGTCTAGTCCAGGGAGATATAACAGGACAAAAGACCGAAGCTGTTGTCAATGCTGCTAATTCGAGTTTAATGGGTGGAGGAGGTGTAGATGGTGCTATACACCGAGCCGGTGGTCCAACTATTCTTGAGGAATGTCGTAAGATTGTGGCTCGGATTGGCTCTCTGGATGCAGGCAAAGCCGTGATAACTAGAGGCGGAAGTCTCCATGCTAAATATGTCATACATACTGTTGGCCCTATATGGCATGGGGGTATTCACAGTGAGGCAGAGCTTTTAGCCAGCGCCTATAAAGAAAGTTTGAAGCTAGCAGTAGCTCACAAATTGAAAAGCCTTTCTTTCCCATCCATCAGCACCGGTGCTTACAGATACCCCTTGGCTGAGGCGGCAAAGGTAGCCTTAAGTGCGGTGGTATCTTTTTTACAGGATACGCCGAATCCGCTGGAGCAAGTATTTTTTGTTCTTTACGATTCGAAAACTTACCAGGTTTATTGTACCGCATTGACTGATCTCAGCAAAAACTAAAATCTTCTGCTTAGCATTTATAATTTTTCTATAGAGAGAGTAATTTGCTCAGCTTAGTTTTATTTGATAGTTGTCTAGGGTGGATGGGGATTATTAGCTCATCTCTCGGTATTAAGAAATTCATTTTGCCTCAGAAATCAAAAGAAGAAGTGCTGCTCCAAGTTAGAGAACCTTACATTATTATTAAAGAGAGCGATTTTGCTGTTCTTTCAGATTTATCACAGAGGTTAAGACATTACTTAACTGGTGAGCCAGTACACTTCCCCGACAAGTTGGACCTCAGAGAAACAACTTCTTTTCAGCAGCGCGTATGGAAAGCGACACAAACCATACCTTACGGCGAGACTAGGAGCTATGCCCAACTGGCGGGTCAGTTGGGTCAGGATAAAGCAGCCAGGGCAGTAGGTCAGGCGTTGAGCAAGAATCCACTGCCCATTATAATTCCCTGTCATCGGGTTGTTAATTCGGATGGCAGATTAGGTGGTTTCAGTGCTGGCTTGAAGCTGAAAAAGTATCTTCTTTGTCTGGAGGCCAGGAAGCAGACAAATTCTTGTTTCAGTCAGTAGGCTTTTGACCTAGCTCATCCGAATTGCTATAGTAATTCTATGGTAGAGTCTTTATTTAAGAGTTGAGAATTGTTTGTTTGATTTGCTGGGAAGATATATAAATTTTAATGTGGGAATTCGAGTGTAAGCAGTGCCAAGCCAAGTTTGAACAGCCTGTACCACGTGGACCAGAAGAAGAGCGAAACATCCAGTGCCCTAAGTGTGGAAGCAATGACCTTAAGAACTTAAGCCTTTGCTGCTTAGAATCCCCAGTTGGAGGCTGATAGCGATCTACTTGTGGCCGTGCGCCTCACCTTAACCAAAACTTCTTCTTGAGTTATTTAGAATAATGCATGCTCTTTTAGAGAACCTATTTTAATTCCTCGAGTCTTAAGCAGCCGTTTCCCAGTATACTGTTAATCTCCTGGGCTAATTCAGGACAGTAGCCACTGGATGGTAACTGCATGTTGATCACATGTTCTGAGTCGGCTATAACGAGCAGGACAGTGTCCTCACCTGGATAGCAATTGAGTGTATCCATGACCTTGTTGAGCAAGTCAACATTATCTTCATCACCATCATCATCTTCTTTCAAAGTGATTATGAGTTTGTGGCGTTTGGAATGTTGGACGACTGTTTCAGCTTCTTCCTTCTTCTCAATATCCATCTGGTACTGGTGTACTCGCTGACAATTGATAGTTGCACGATCATCCCTTAATTTTACCTTACCTTCTACTAAGAGGATCTCACCTTCTTGCCACAAATGCTTGGTTTGTTCGTAGGTATCTGACCAGACTGTGACCTCGATACTGCCTTCAAGGTCTTCTAGGTTGGTAATTATGAAAGGACGCTTGTCTTTGGTGTAAAGCTGGCGAATTGAGGTTACTATCCCGGCTGTAATAACTGTTTCCCCGACCAATTCCCCATTGATTTGGCCGCATAATGTAGTGGTAGATTGAGCTAGTTTAGAAGCTGCTGAAGCAAATGGATGTTCGGAGAAGTAGACTCCCAGCAATTCTCTCTCCCATTCTAGTTTTTCCTTAAGAGGCGAGTCAATATTCTCTAATGTTAAGGGAGGCAATGGTACCGCTACAGTTTTACCCCAGAGGTCAAACATATTAGCTTGACCTGATTCCTTCAGCTGTTGCTCGCGTTGGGAAAGGGATATAATCTGGTTAACAACCTGTAGAAGTGCTCCACGAGGAGCTAAGCAGTCGAAAGCCCCAGCTTTGACAAGGCTCTCTATTACTTTCCTATTCACATTGTGTAGATTAGCACGACGACAAAAATCCTCAATAGACTTGAAATCTCCACCTTGTTGACGTACTGATAAGATAGACTCGATGGCTGAGTAACCCACATTTTTTATAGATGCTAGTCCAAAACGGATTGACATTTTTCTATCTAGCTTTTCTATAGTGAATTCTGCTTGGCTCTTGTTAATATCAGGGGATAGCACTGGGATATTTAGACGGCGGCATTCTGCAATGGCCGAGCGAATTTTATCGGTATTATTGGCATAGGTATTCATGAGGGAAGTCATATATTCTACAGGGAAGTTAGCCTTGATATAGGCAGTTTGATATGCGATAAGGGCATAGCTGACGGCATGAGCTTTATTAAACGCGTATCCAGCAAAAGGCTCAATCAGGGCAAAGATTTCGTTTGCCAGTTCTTCTGATAAGCCTTTTGTCTTGGCGCCGTTTAGGAAATTATTACGCTCTTTTTGCATTACCTCCGGGATCTTCTTACCCATAGCTTTACGGAAGATATCTGCCTGCCCCAGACTATATCCTGCTAATGCCTGGACAATAAGAAGCACCTGATCCTGATAGACGATAATCCCATAGGTTTCCTCTAGAATCTCTTTGAGAGACGGATGCAGATAATGCACTGGTTCAATTCCGTATTTTGACCTGACAAATTTAGGTATATGTTCCATTGGGCCAGGTCGATAAAGAGCAACCATAGCTGCTATGTCAGTGAATGTGGTGGGTTTGAGCTCTTTTATGTTACGACGCATACCCTCTCCTTCTAATTGGAATATGCCAGTGGTTTCTCCGGACGAGAGCAATTTGAAAGTTGGAGGGTCATTGAGTTGAATACGCTGTAAATCCAGAGAAATATTGCGACTTTTTGCAATAGTTTCTTTGGCTTTAGCTAAAAGCGTAAGATTAGCCAGTCCAAGGATATCCAATTTTAGCAAGCCCATGCGAGCTACACTCTCCATAGAGAACTGAGTCATAGCTGTTTCTTGCTCAACGTTTTTGGAAGCACGTTGAAGTGGTAGAGACTGAGCTAATGGTTCTCTAGAGATAACTACCCCAGCGGCGTGGGTGCTGGCGTGGCGTGATATTCCTTCTAGCTTTGTGGCATTGTCAACTAAATGCTTTACAGCGCTGTCTTCATTGTATATAGTTTGAAGCTCTCTATTTTCTGCCAGAGCATCTTCTAATTTTATATTTGGTCGTGCTGGAATCAAGCGGGCTACTCTATCAGTCTGACTATAAGGCATGCCCAAAGCTCTACCCACATCTCTGATAGCAGCTCTGGCACCTAAAGTGCCAAAAGTAATAATCTGGGCTACATGATCAGGTCCGTATTTGTGGTTGATATAGGCAATAACATCATCACGGCGATCGTCCTGAAAATCAAGGTCGATATCAGGCAGTTCGCGTCGTTCTATGTTTAAAAAGCGTTCAAAAACTAACTTGTGGGCTACTGGGTCAACATCGGTTATATTGAGGCAGTATAGAGCCAGGCTAGCAGCGGCACTCCCCCGAACACCGAACATAATGTTTTGTTTTCTGGCGAAGGAGATCAAGTCCCATACAACAAGAAAATAGTCTGCGAAGCTGGTTTTCTTGATTACTTCCAGTTCATAAGCCAGCCGATGCTCCAGATTTGCAGAAGGGGAGCAAAATCGTTCTTTAAATCCTTGCCAGCAGAGTTCTACCAAATACTCATCAACAGTTTTACCTTGCGGTATTTCTACTTTAGGGAGGTGAACCTTACCAAATTCGAGCTCTAGTTCGCACATATCAGCGATCTTCTGTGTATTTTCCAGAGCCTGGGGCAAGTCTGCGAATGTCTTGGCCATTTCTTCAGGTGTTTTAAGGTAGAAGAAATCACCTGCCATCTTCATCCTTTTTTCATCGTATACGGAGGTGTTGGTTTGAATGCAGAGAAGTAGTTCATGGGTAGAGGCGTCTTCCTTGTTGACATAATGAACATCATTTGTAGCTACTATGGGTATATCCAGACTCAATGATAGAGATAGCAAACCCTTATTAACCTGGTCAAGATCTGGCATAGGGTGCCTTTGAATTTCTAAATAGTAGTCGCTGAATATAGTCTTATACCACTTGGCTACAGTAGCTGCCTCGTCTAAGTTACCTTCTAAAATAAGACGAGATAATTGCCCATGGAGACAACCAGATAGTACAATAATGCCGTCATGGTAGTTAGCTAAGAGCTCCTTATCCACTCTCGGTTTATAATAGAAACCTTCGAGATGTGCTTTCGTAACTAGCTGAATTAGATTGTGATAACCTTGTCGATTTTTTGCCAGTAAGGTGAGGTGGTAGGGTTTTTTGTCACCAGCACTTTTACTGTGACGGTCTGTTTGAGCTACGTAAAGTTCGCAGCCGATAATAGGCTTGATGCCTGCTTCTCTGGCAGCTATATAAAAATCAATGACACCATGCATATTGCCGTGGTCAGTGATGGCTAGGCTGTTCATAGCCAATTCTTTGGCTTTAGAAACAATCTGGTTAATACGACATAAACCATCAAGCAGACTGTACTCAGTATGTACGTGAAGATGGGCAAACATCGGGCTCATTCTGATTGGGTCAATTTTTAATTATATCATAAAGCTTTTTAAGGGGCCTATTTCTAAGCTATTACTTCCTGCTATTTTTTTCTAATGAGAGAAAGGGGAAATTATCCTTGACAACCAGGGATTAAGCGCTTATTATCAGCTCTAATTTCTAGGTAGATAAAGTTAAGATGAAGATTCTCAAGACTATTGTTTTCTGGTTCTTTATATGCTGTGTACCTTTATTACTTATTACCAGCAATCTTCGCTGGGGGATTAATGAAATAAGAGTTTATGAATACGGTGTTGACAAGTATGAAATAAGTTACGTTACAAGAATAGATAAACCTGAACTGATGAATGTATACCAGCATTTAATAGATTACTATAACTCGGAAGTGGATTCAGCACAGGTGATAGTAGAAAAAGAAGGAAGAAAAGTTGCCATTTTTAATGAAAAGGAGTTAATTCATCTTAGTGATGTAAAAAATCTGATTCAATTGGATTACGTGATTCAGATTGCGGCTTTGCTTATTTTACTTGTTTGTTGTTTAGCGCTTTTAATAGTGTTAAAAGCACGTTGGCATATGCTGGCTAATGGCTTTTTATGGGGAAGTGTAGTTACGCTTGGCTTAATGATTTTTTTGGCTCTTTGGTCAGTGTTTGGCTTTGAGCAGCTATTCGTACTTTTTCACCGGCTCAGCTTTACTAATGAATTTTGGATACTCGATCCTGGCGCGGATTATTTAATAATGCTATTCCCAGGCGGATTTTTCTATGATATAGCCCTATTTGGTTTTGCGGCTGTCATTATAGAATCTCTATTTCTTGGTGCAATTGCTTTCATTATATTGAAGCTCGAGGGGAAAAACTTATGGCCAACAGGATATTAATGGCAGCTACTGCAACTACTAGCAGAACAACTGCTACATGAGTTGCCTGTACCTGCTACAGGAGCTGAAGCTCCACTACTATCCTTTGAGAACGATGCAAATCGGGAAAAAATTCTCTTGGTGGAACAGTGGCATTTAGGGCATAAAATATCTTCATCAGCTTGGCTGAGAGATAGTAATAGTTCAAATTTGTGATTACATTTAGGGCAGTAGTATTCATAGATGGGCATTTTGCTTCTCCAAACAATAAATTTAACCTATAGATGAAATTAAGTCAACTTTTCAATGATTTCTTTAAAAGGAGAGGTTTAATTTCAAAATTTCTTAAATTGATCCTATCTTATGAACGTTACGTTCCTGTATAATACCTAGAATAAGATGGATAAAGGAATATTTAGTCGCATGTCTATTGAAAAGCTAGCTCAAGGGCTTGTTTCTTGGATAAAAAAATCGGTTTTAGCTGCAAGGGGTAGTGGGGTGGTTTTCGGTATGAGTGGTGGTGTTGATTCTTCTGTGGTGGCGGTGCTGTGTCAGAAAGCATTCCCTAATACTAGCTTGGGAATAATAATGCCATGCCACAGTAATATAGTGGATAAAAAACATGCAGAGCTTGTGGCTGATAAATTTCATATACCTACTAAGGTTGTGGTCCTGGATGAGGTCTTTAGCAAGCTGGTTAAAGCCTTTTCTGACAATGATTATGACACTGCTACGCAGAGGTTGGCAGAAGCTAATATCAAACCCAGGTTAAGGATGCTTACCCTTTATTATTTTGCCAATCGCCTCAACTATCTAGTAATCGGCTCAGGTAACAAGTCTGAGCTATTTGTTGGTTACTTTAGCAAGTATGGTGATGGTGGTGTAGACCTTATGCCTTTAGGCAACCTGGTTAAGAGTCAGGTTAATGAATTAGCTGTCTACTTGGAGATACCCAGAGATATTATTAATAAACCACCTTCGGGGGGATTATGGAATGGGCAAACTGATGAGATGGAGATGGGATTAACCTACAAAGAACTTGACTGTTATCTATTAACTGGCGAAGCTGAGGAAAGGATAAAAGAAAAAATAGAATCTCTAGCAAAGAAGAATGCCCACAAACTTTGTTTACCACCTACACCGCCAGTTTTTTAATTAGGTGATGGCAAAATTAGCTTGTGTCGGCACAATACCTATGTTATGATGCCTTAAGCCATTGAAGGAGGGAAAGGATGAAAACTGAGAAGGAAAAAGCACTGGAATTGGCAATGACCCAAATTAGAAAACAATATGGTGAAGGTTCAATTATGAAGCTGGGCGAGTTATCCGGGAAACTTGCAGTAGAAGTTATCCCTACTGGCTCACCTGCTTTGGACTTGGCTTTGGGTGTAGGGGGTATCCCCAGGGGACGAGTCACGGAAATCTTTGGTGCAGAATCCTCAGGAAAAACTACCTTGGCTCTGCATATAATTGCCCAAGCACAAAGGCTTGGTGGTAAAGCTGTTTACATAGATGCTGAGCATGCTTTTAGCAGTGAGTACGCCGCTAGTTGTGGCGTGATGTGGGAAGAGTTGGCTATTTCTCAACCTAGTTCTGGTGAAGAGGCTTTGGAGATAACAGAGAGATTGGTTAGAAGCGAAGCCATTGATGTGATTGTTATTGATAGCGTGCCTGCTTTGGTACCCCGAGCAGAAATAGACGGTGAGATGGGTGATTCTCATGTTGGTTTGCAAGCTAGATTAATGTCTCAAGCATTGAGAAAACTAGTAGGCGCAATGAGTAAATCTCACACTGCTGTAATATTCATTAATCAACTTCGAGAAAAAGTAGGCATTATTTTTGGTAGCCCTGAGGTTACTCCTGGCGGGCGCGCTCTGAAGTTCTATAGTTCAGTGAGAATAGATTTGCGGCGCGGTGAGACTATCAAGCAAGGTTCCGAGGTTATTGGTACTAGAGTTAGGGCAAAGGTAGTAAAGAATAAAGTTGCCCCCCCATTCCGGGCTGCTGAGTTTGATCTTATGTTTAAGAGCGGTATTAGTAAAGAAGGCGATCTTATTGACCTAGGCGTCAATTTAGATGTAGTAAAAAAGGCAGGCACTTTTTTTACTTATGGTGATATAAAGCTGGGACAAGGGCGTGAGAATTCCAAAGAGTATTTAGTGCAGCATCCCGAGGTAGCTGCGGAGATAGAGGCCAAGATAAAAGCCACCACCACGATTAATAAGTAGGGTAATACCTCGTATTCTATTAGGAAAGTGTAGATGGGTAAAATCACAGCTTTGCAATTGAGCAAATCAAAGAAGAGAGTTAGTGTTTTTCTCAGTGATTCGTCTTCCTTCATTATAGATCGGAATGTGGCAGAAGAAGTTGGACTGCGGAAAGGCTTGGATTTATCTATAGACCAGGTGAAGGAGTTGTTGGAATCTGATCTTTATCATAGGTGTTTTGATGCGGCAGTACACTTATTAGCCTATCGTCCCAGAAGTGAACTAGAGATGAAGCAGCGATTATACAAGCGCGGTTTTCGGGATGATATTGCTAGCAAAACTTTGCTACGGTTAAGGGAGAAAAACCTTATTAATGATGAGGCTTTTGCTCAGTATTGGAAAGACACTCGACTTTCGTTCAATCCTAGAAGCCGACGGCTGATAAAGTATGAACTAATGAGGAAAGGGATACCCAGTGAAACGGCCGATGAAGCAACTAGTGACCTAGATGATACTGCCGCTGCTTATAAGGCGGGCTTGAAGAAAGCCCGCCTTATTTCTTCTATGGACTATGGTGAGTTCCGTAGGCGCCTTTCTAATTATCTAAAATGGCGAGGATTTAGCTATGAAATTATTGATAATGTTTCAGAGCGTTTATGGCAGGAAAAACAAGATGCATCAAAGCAGTTTGTACTGTAGTTATTTGACATAATTCATTCGAAGGTTTAGTATTTAATTAAAAATTTGTTAAAACAAAATATATTACAGGTCACTATCATGTTGTGTTTTATGAAAGCGAGGCAGATACATGATTTTAAATATACCAACTTTGATTGGGAATATATCAGCTATATACATATTATTATGCGGTATTTTCCTAGTTTTAGGTCTTGTGGTAGGCTATTTCACCAGGCAGTTGTTGGCCAATCAGCAGGTACGCAGCGCTCAAAATGAGGCAAAAAGATTACTAAACGAGGCAACTGAAAAACATGAGAAGATGCTCCTTGAAGCGAGGGATGAGGCTGTTAAGGTCAGGGCAGCAGCCGAAAATGAAAGCCACCAACGTCGCGCCGAGTTGCTGAGACTAGAGAGACGCTTTAGTCAAAAAGAAGAAAAACTGGACCGTAAGCTGGAATTTGTAGAGCGCCGCGAACGGGAGTTAATCAATAAAGAAAAAGGAATCGATACTACTAAAACTCAGCTGGAAGAAATCCGAATTAAGCAGTTGCATGAGTTGGAGTTTATTTCTGGTATGACCAGTGATGAGGCTAAGCAAAGGCTATTGCAGACTGTCGAGGATGAGATCCGTGAGGAAGCATCAAGGCGCGTTCGGGAATACGAGAAAAAAATAAAAGAAGAAAGCGAAGAGAAATCACGCGATATCCTGGCCACAGCTATCCAGCGTTGTGCTACTGATGTAGTTTCAGCGACAACAGTATCTGTTGTTCCTCTGCCTAATGACGAGATGAAAGGACGTCTGATCGGGCGTGAGGGACGCAATATTCGAGCTTTAGAACAAGCTACTGGTGTTGACCTCATTATAGATGATACTCCAGAAGCGGTAACTATATCCAGTTTCGATCCACTGCGTCGTGAAATAGCTAGGGTAGCTTTGACTAATCTCATTCTGGATGGGCGCATTCATCCTGCTAGAATTGAAGAAGTAGTTGACAAGGCAAGAAGTGAAGTAGAGGCTACAATTCGAGCTGAAGGTGAAAAAGCAGCTCGTGAAGCCACAGTACAGTTACATCCTGAATTAATCAAATTGCTAGGGAGACTTAAGTTCAGGAGCAGTTACGGGCAGAACGTATTGACCCATAGCCTTGAAGTTGCACATCTGTCAGGAATGCTGGCTGCAGAGATTGGTGCTGATATAGCTTTGTCCAAGAAGGCTGGGATCCTTCATGATATTGGAAAAGCTGTAGACCACGAAGTAGAAGGCACGCATGCTTTGATAGGTGCAAATTTAGCTCGCCAGTGGGATAGATCTAAGGAAGTGCATCAGGCCATAGCTGAGCACCATGGTGAGGCTACTACCACCAGCACTATCGGATTTATCATAGCTACTGCCGATGCTATAAGCGGGTCAAGACTGGGAGCTAGACGTGAATCGCTAGAGCAATACCTGAAGCGAATTGAATCTCTAGAGAACGTGGCTCATAGTTTTCCTGGCGTAGAGAAGGCTTTTGCTATCCAGGCAGGGCGTGAAGTTCGCATACTAGTTAAACCAGAGGAGATAGATGATCTGGGTGCCATGAGACTAGCACGGGATATTGTGAAAAAGATACAAGAAAGCTTGGACTATCCAGGTCAGATAAAGGTGACAGTAGTGAGAGAAACTAGGGCAGTGGACTATGCCAAGTAAATAGCTTAAGGAAAAGCATTGCGCATACTAATGATCGGTGACATCGTAGGTAAGCCTGGCAGAAGAGCGGTACAAGAATTTCTGCCAGGCTTATGTTATGATTATAGACTTGACTTAGTAATAGCTAATGGTGAGAATGCTGCTGGTGGCTTGGGTATTACAGTATCTACAGCCCAAGAACTTCTAGACTCCGGTATCGATGTAATCACCACAGGTAATCATGTCTGGGCTAAGAGGGAGATCGTTCCCTATCTTGACAGTGGAGAGTTACCTATTATTCGCCCGCTCAATCTACCTCCTGGTGCTCCCGGGCATGGTTTTATATTGGTAAAAAAGGCCTTGGTAGTCAACCTTATAGGCCGCGTTTTCATGGGGGAATACGATTGTCCTTTTAGGGCTATGGATTCGTTGCTTTCAGAAATGAAAAGTGAAACTAAGGTTATAATTGTTGATTTTCATGCTGAAGCTACTTCAGAGAAGGTAGCTATGGGAAGATATCTCGATGGCCGTGTCAGTGCCTTGCTTGGTACGCACACACATGTTGGCACTATAGATGCTTGCATATTATTTAATGGAACTTCCTATGTCACTGATGTGGGCATGGTCGGCCCCACAGATTCAGTAATTGGTGATGATGCCGAATCAGTGCTCCACAGTTTTCTAACCCAGATGCCCCACCGTCTTTCAGTGGGTAAGGGAAAGGCGATTTTGAATGCCATACTGATTGAAGTAGATATAGCCAATGGTAAGACACTTAGCATTCAGCGGATCCAGCGAGAAGAGGAGCAGTAGTTGAGGGCTGACCTTCACTTGCATACTACGGCGTCTGATGGAAGATTGGAACCTCAAGAAATGGTCAGCCTAGCAGTAAAAGTTGGACTTGATGTTATTGCTATTACCGATCATGATTCTATAAGTGGTATTACTCCAGCTCTAGCCGCGGCTAGAGCTGGTCATTCATTGACAGTGATTCCAGGTGTGGAGCTTAGCACCGATGTACCCAGGGGTGAAGTGCATTTACTGGGCTATTTTGTTGATTACACCGACAGCAATCTGGCTATTACCTTAGATAGGTTACGTGGCTCTCGTCAAGGGCGAGCATTAAGAATGATTGCTAAACTCCGTGATCTGGGTGTTGAGATTCAAGAGCAGCGGGTGTTGGAGTTAGCGCAGGGTGGGTCAGTGGGACGTCCTCATATTGCACAAGCTCTTTTGGAAGCTGGTTATGTGGCTTCACTAACTGAGGCTTTTGACAAATATATCGGTAGAAATGGTCCGGCTTACGCAGAACGGGAAAAGATGACTCCAGTGGAGTCAGTGAAGTTGATTGCGGGCGTTCGGGGTTTGCCAGTACTAGCTCATCCTGCAGATATAGAAGACTTGGATAAACTCATCCCAGAACTAATAAAGGCTGGTATGATCGGAATAGAAGTGTATTACGCTAAATACACTACAAAGGTAATAAGCAGACTGCTTAAGATAGCTGAACATTATCAACTAATTACTACTGGCGGCACAGACTACCATCACTTTGAAGATGGTACAGAAACTATGATTGGGGAAATACCTATTCCATCCCAATCGGTGGAGAAGCTGTTCTTGCTAGCGGGCAAACACAATTTGTAGTTAGCAAATAACCACTTTACCAAGCTGAATGGTTGATAGACAATCTTTGGTTATTTAACTGGCAAATCAAATATTTTTTTAGGTTTGTCCTCAGGTGTTATAATTATTCGCTTAATTATGAGGTTAGATTGGTGACACCAGATGTATCAATGAGCAAAGCAATAGTAGAATTGGTATCTCTCATTGCATACTAAGCCATAGCGATTTGCCCATTATGTGCGTTTTGTTAAGCTGCATTTTAATCTAACCACAGGCTATCAATTCTTTTCTAATAAATGATTATAAATACAATTACCTATTGAGGAGTATCGATTATGTCCGAAAAAATATTTACAAACTGTACAGTGGGTGGTCCAATTTCGGTCTATGTAAAGGATGGTAAAATAGCTAGAATACGCCCACTTGTCATTAACGAAAACGATCTAAAGCCATGGACAATTGAATCTCAGGACAAAAAGTTCTCTCCTCATAAGAAAGTTACACTTGCGCCTTTTACACTTACTGAGAGGCAAAGAGTATATGCAGAAGATAGGATAAAACATCCTATGAAAAGAGTTAGCTTCGACCCAAAATATAACAGGAACCCTGAACTGAGGGGTAAGTCTGGATATGAAAAGATTACCTGGGATGAGGCGCTTAACATAATTGCTGAAGAAATGAAACGTATTAGAGATAACTATGGACCCTCTGCTATTAGCGGGATCACTAGCTCTCACCACAATTGGGGCACTGTAGGATATAAACTCGGACCATTTATGAGGTTTTTTAACACGCTTGGGTTCACTTTTATATTTGATAATCCAGACAGCTGGGAGGGTTTTCATTGGGGGGCAATACATACGTGGGGATTTTACTGGCGGCTTGGTGCTCCAGAGCAGTATGATCTACTTGAAGACGCTCTAAAAAATACGGAGCTCATCATCTACTGGTCTAATGACCCTGATTCTACTCGTGGAATATATACTGGGCAGGAATCTGCACTGTGGCGTCTTTGGCTGAGAGAAGCTGGGAAAAGACAAATTTTTATTGACCCTTTTTGCAATTACACCGCTACCATAATGGCAGATAAATGGATAGCGCCTCGTGTTGGGACAGATGCTGCTTTAGCCGAGGCTATTGCCTATGTTTGGCTAAAAGAAGGCACATATGATAAAAAGTACATTTCTATCCATACAATTGGTTTTAGTGAATTTAAGAAACATATTTTAGGCGATGAAGATGGCACTGCAAAAACACCAGGATGGGCTTCGGAAATAACTGGAATACCCACACGAGTCATAACAGCCTTGGCAAAAGATTGGGCGTCGCACAGGACTATGCTAAGTTGTGGGGCTAGGGGGGGGTGGGGAGGTGCTATGAGACAAGCGTATGGACATGAATGGGCAAGGCTAATGGTACTTCTTCAGGCGATGCAGGGGTTGGGAAAACCTGGAGTGAACATGTGGTCGACAACAATGGGATGCCCAACAAATAGTGAGCCATTTTTCCCCGGGTATGCTGACCCGGATGGTAGTATAGCCCGGTCAAGAGCGGCAAATATAATTCCAGAAAACCCAGTTAAACAAAGGCTATATAGGCTTCTTTTTCCTGATGCCATTTTGAATCCTCCTGTGCAATGGCGCGGAGAAGGTTTTTGTGGGCAATCAATTGAACAGCAATTGAAGCCCTATTCGTATCCATTGGCTAATAATTCGGAAGTCAGAATGTTTTATAGATACGGGAGTTCATTTCTAGGTACGATGACCGACACAAATAAATGGTTGAGAGCATATCAGAGCCCCAAGCTTGAATTTATTGTTAATCAAGATTGTTGGTGGGGTGGTGAATCTCGGTTTGCCGATATTGTTTTACCTGCGTGTACCAATTTGGAAAGGGTCGATATATCTGAATGGGGAACTGCTGGAGGATATTCCAAACATGGAAGTAGTGGCTGTAATTATAGAGTAATAGTATTGCAGCAGAAGTGCATTGAACCTCTTTACGACTCTAAATCCGATTATGAAATTTTTACATTGCTTTCAGAAAGACTGAGCATAAAAAATGAATATACGGATGGCAAATCAGAAGAGGACTGGGTCAAAAGATTTTTTGAAATATCTGATATACCAAAGCTTATATCATGGGAAGAATTTAAAGCTAAAGGTTATTATGTTGTTCCTCTTCCTGAAAAATACAAAACTACACCTGCCCTGCGTTGGTTTTATGATAATAGAACGTGCGATACCCCAGATCCACTTAATCCAAAGCGAAATACTGAAAAGGGTAGGGAACTGGGTACATATAGTGGTAAGATAGAGTTCGTTTCACAGAGTCTTACAGAACATCTACCCGATGATGAAGAGAGACCACCTATGCCACGATATATACCGAGCTGGGAAGGTCACAATTCAGAACTAGCCAAAAAGTATCCACTACAGCTTGTTTCGCCTCATCCACGGTACTCATATCATACACACTATGACAAACACTCTGAATGGTTAGGTGAAATACCGGGACACAGAATAAGTAAAAACGGCTACCAATACCAGACTGTAAGGATCCATCCATTAGATGCCAGTCCACGAGGCGTAGCAGATGGTGACATAATACGGATTTATAATGACCGGGGTGAAGTATTGGGTATAGCCAAAGTCACCGAGCGCGTGAAGCCTGGTGTAGTTCATAGTTATACATCCAGTGGCAAATATGATCCCATTACGCCTGGCAAAGCTGGGAGCATTGACAGGGGAGGCTGTGTAAACTTATTGACATCATCACGTATGCTATCTAGAAATGCTCCAGGTATGGCACCTAATTCCTGCCTTATCGAGATCGCAAAATGGGAAACATAGTGATTATAACGTAAGGCCACATTGCAGAAAACATCACCCTAAATTATTCGCTAATCAAAAGAGGAGGTTTAAGATGGTAGATAAGATTGTGAAGAGCACATGTACATTCTGCCTCGCTGGCTGTGGTGTGTTAATACATATTAAGGATGGCTTTCCAGTAAAGATAGAAGGCAACCCTAACCACCCAGTTAACCAAGGAGAACTCTGTGCTATTGGTAAAGCCTCTTTGGAATGCCTCAATCATCCAGACCGTTTAACTCATCCATTGAAAAGAGTCGGTTCTAGAGGAGAAGGAAAATGGGAAAAGATTAGCTGGGATGAAGCGTTAAAAATTACAGGGTTGGAGTTAACCAAGATCAAAGATAGATATGGGGTTGAAGCAGTTGCCTTCATGCAGGGATGTGCTAAGGGATATCAGGACAGTTACTTAGCGCGATTTGCCAATGCTTTTGGTTCTCCTAATGCTTCATCAACGGCTTATGTTTGTCATCATTCACGCATGCGCTCTGCTATAGCGACTTATGGATATATGTCAGTTCCAGATTATGATTATACACCAGCATGTGTGATCTTATGGGCATTAAATAGACCAGCAACGGCCTTTCCAATGAATTCTAAAATTACCGAAGCACTGAAAGGTGGTGCAAAACTCATTGTCATAGACCCTGCAGAGACGAAGCATGCCAAAACAGCGGATATATGGGTTAAACCGAGGCCTGTTTCTGATCTCGCATTGGCACTGGGCATGATAAACGTAATAATAAATGAGGAATTATTTGATAGGGAATATGTGGGAAAATGGACTGTAGGATTTGATAAATTAAGAACCCATGTGCAGGGCTATACTCCAGAGAAAGTGTCTAAGATAACTTGGGTTCCAGTAGAGACTATTAGAGAAATAGCACGTATCTATGCCACCAACAAACCAGCTTGGATTATTGATGGAAATGGTGGTGATAACAACATGAACAATTATCAATTCGGCAGAGCGGTAGCAATATTGCGAGCAATAACAGGCAATGTCGGTATTCAGTGTGGTGAGGTCGAGTGGGCACAACCAAATGTTATTTCCAAAGACTCTTTGGAGATGCATCGCCATGACTTGATACAACCCGAAATGCGCGCTCGTAGGGTCGGTATAGAAGAGAATATCTTGCCGAACTTTTTTGCAGCACTTCCGCAAAAATTGCTAAAGGCAATGCTCACGTCTAAACCGTATCCCGTACGTGCTGCATTGGTGCAAGGAGCAAGTATGCTCCACACATTTAGTAACGCAATAGAAGTTTATAATGCCCTGAAGAGCCTCGATTTCTTTGTAGCTATCGATTTATTCATGACACCTACAACTGAACTAGCTGATATAGTCCTTCCAGTAGGGACATATCTCGAAATAAATAGTATTCATCCTCCCCTTGCCTTTCCAGTCAGTAGTGTTGTCCAGAAGGTAGCTCAAAGAGGAGAATGTTGGTCGGATTTCAATATATTAAACGAGCTGGGCAAACATCTTGGTCTACATGATGACCTGTGGGAAAGCGAGGAATGGATCCTTAACTATATTTTAAAGCCATCTGGTAAAACATTCGAAGAGTTAAAACAAATAGGATTTATTCCTGGGGTAAAAAAATACCGTATTCTCGAAAAAGATGGATTTAATACGCCTTCAGGTAAAATCGAGCTATATTCCGGTCAACTTGAGGAATGGGGATTCGACCCTTTACCAATATATAACGAACCTCCTGAGTCACCGTTCAGTGAGCCTGATATGCTAAATGAGTATCCCTATGTCTTGACGAGCTGGAAGATTCCTGTCTATATACATTCTCGTGGAAGACAAATAAAGAGCTTGAGAGACAAACACCCGAACCCGCTAATTCTGATCAACGAAGCAGAGGCTAAAAAATTTAATATTAAGTCAGGCAATTGGATATGTATTGAGACAAAACGGGGAAAAATCAGACACAAAGCCGCTCTTTCAGCCAACATTGATCCTCGGATTGTGATTCTTGAGCATGGTTGGTGGTTTCCGGAAAAAACGTCAGCATTGAGTGGATGGGATGAATCGAATGTCAATATACTTACTAGCAGTGACCCACCATATGGTAGAGAACTAGGTTCTGTAAGCCTTAGAGGTATCCTCTGTAAAATATATAAAGAAAATTGATATTCATAATAATATAAACTTGCAATTAAGGAGGATTTCATTACGATGATGCGTAGAAAAGAGGCTATGACTGACCGTGGAAGAATAGAAGCTCTGTTAAGGAGAGAGAAGCCTGATCGAGTTCCTGTTTGGCCATTTGACTACAGTGCTTTTGCAATAGCGAATGCTAGGTACGATTTTGCCACCATATATAATAGTCCGGATAAAGCGCTTGAGGCAGAGCAGTGGTGCTGCGAGCAATATGGTTGGGTATTTGTCCCTACATTTGGTTTTGCATCTTATGGTGGTTGGGAGTTTGGTGGTGAGATAAAATGGCCTAGTGGTGAATACGAGCAAACTCCGTCGATTGTTCGCCATGCTGTTGCTACGGAAGAAGACGCTTGGAATCTCAAATTACCAAATGTAGAAACTGCTGGTTTCATACCAATGTTAACTAAATTCAGTGAGTTAGCCTCCAAGGTAGAGCTTGATAATAAACCTTTTAAGTTGCTAGCAGTAAACAATGGCCCTTTTAACCTTGCATGTAACGTATGTGGCGCAGATAACTTTTTAAGATGGACAATAAAAAAGCCAGAATTAGCTCATCAAGTATTGCGGTTGACCACAGATTTTCTAATAAAGTCGACCGAATCGTTCAAAGATAAATTTGGTACTGACAAAGTACTGCCTTTTACTGTTGAAGCTACAACATCCAACCAGTTAATCTCGCCGAAAAAGTTTGAGGATTTTGCTTTTCCTTACGAAATGGAACTACATCAAAAAATTCTTTCACTTGGCTATAAGCATATATATTGCCATATTTGTGGTGAACAAAATGCTAATTTACCTCTGTGGGCTAAGGTTCCCAGGGGTAATCCAGGTATTGTTAGTATTGGTCATGAGATTGACCTGCTGAAAGCAGCAGAGCATTTTTCAAATGATATTATTATGGGTAACATTAACCCTACCACAATTCTTACTGGGACACCTAAAGAGGTATACGAAGCCTCAAAAGTAGTAATCGAAAAAGGTAAAAAGTGTCCTGTTGGCTTTATTTTCTCACCAGGTTGTTCAATGCCACCAATGACGCCACCAATAAACGCCTGGATGTTGACGAAGGCAGCTAATGATTTCGGCTGGTATTAGTGTTAATTAAAGTTATATTTGGGATTGTTGAAAGGAGGGGCATATAATGCCATCAGACGAGAGGAAAAAAGAGATACTGAAAAAACTTTATGATGCTGTGGTAGATATGGATGAGGACGCAGCTAAGGAATGGAGCCAAGCAGTGCTAAATGAAGGTGTTGATGCATATGAAGCGGTGACCAAAGGCTTAGCAGCAGCCATGGTCAAAGTTGGTGAATTGTTTGCGAACCAGGAGTATTTTGTTCCAGAGTTATTACTTTGTTCTGATGCACTGTACGCGGGGCTGGAAATTTTAAAACCACATATCAAAGTCAATGAAGCAGAGGTAAAAAGACAAATTATACTGGGTACTGTAGAAGGAGATATCCATGACATTGGTAAAAATCTGGTCAAAGTGATGTTTGAAGCTGCAGGATGGGTCGTCCATGACCTGGGAGCTGATGTTAAGCTCCACAGATTTGCTGAAGAACAAAAACGTATTAATGCTGACCTAGTAGGTCTCTCTGCGCTAATGACCACAAGCATGCTGGCAATGCCAAAAATTATTGAAATGCTCAGGACAGATGATCCTAATATAGCTGTTATAGTAGGAGGAGCGCCCCTGTCACGCGAAATAGCTAATGACTATGGTGCTGATGGATATGCAGGGAGCGCGGGAGAGGCAGTACAAGAGGCAATTAGAGTAATAAACCTCAAAAAATCAGCTTGATAAGGCCGATATACTATTTCCTTTACGAATTTATGCTTTGTCACCGTATTTTTTATTAAAAAGGAGAACTCGAGTGAAATGGAATGAACGTGTGAATGCACTTCTAAGGGGCGAACCAATAGACCGTATTCCGTTTTTTACCTTCACTCTCGGCTTTTGTGCTAAAAACGTTGGTTTTCCGCTATCTAGTATTTATAGTAATCCAGAAAAGAGCTTCTATGCTCAACTTTGGACTCAGGAACAGTACGGGTATGACAGTGGACCTTTCTATGGTTATGCATCTTATGGAGGAGCAGAGTTCGGAGGCGAAATCAAGCTGCCAGATGGTGAATATGAGCAAGCACCATCACATGGAAGCTTTGCCGTATATGAAGAGGAGGATGTGAAGAAGCTAGCTATGCCTGATGTGAAAAAAGCTGGCTTTATTCCACTAGCCATGGAGTTCTCCCTTTTGCAAAAAAGGCATGATGTACCAATATCATTAGTAGTAGGTGGTCCCTTCACTATAGCAGGTAACATTTGTCCAGTTGAAACCCTATGCCGCTGGATAATAAAAAAACCTGAAGTTGCCCACCAATTACTTAGAATAGCTACTGACCATATCAAAGATATAGTGCACTATTGGGTGGAAACATTTGGTCCAGGACAGGTTAGTTTGCAAATTTGGGAACCACTTGCATCTAACCAAATCATCTCGCCGAAGCAGTTTGAAAAGATGGTATTTCCTTATGTGAAAGAACTAGGAGAAAAGTTCATCTCTGCTAAGATTCGCTCAACGTTGTGGCATATATGTGGTGAACAGAATCAAAACCTTCCATATTGGGCAAAGGTCCCTATGGGTAAATCCGATATTGCAAGTTTCGGACGTGAAGTGGATATTACAACAGCAATCCGTAATTTTGAAAGCAAATGCATTATTGCTGGCAACATTGAGCCAGCGTTCATTCAAACTGGTAGTCCACATGAAATTTACGAGCTATGCAAAATAACTATAGAAAAAGGGAAACTTGCGCCACGTGGGTTTATTTTAATGCCTGGATGTGAAACACCCGTGAATACACCACCGTATAACTTTTTTACTATGGTGAAGGCGCTCAACGATTTTGGCAAGTTGTAGTAAGCCTATATACGGATAGTCTAAGGGAATTCTTAATTGTGAGGATAGGAGCTATTGCTAATTAGTGTCATTTATACTAATATGTTGTGTCATCAATTCAAGATTAACTTGACAAACTACCTACAAGGTATTAGCGGATTAACCTATGATATAGATAACTAGGCATAGACTATGATTGGGTTAATTCAGGTATGCTAAAATGGCTTCTTATTTGTCAAGGTAGAAGAACCTTACAAAATAGGCAAGATACTTATGAAATCTGATCTTAAGAGGTATAAATCCATCTATGACATAAGCGTTTTACTTGGCAGTGAATCTATTACTTTCCCTTCAGATACACCATACTCTAGGGATTTAATGTTGACCATTAAAGATAATGGTATTTGTAATGTGTCAAAACTGGTTTTAAGTGCTCATGCTGGCACCCATTTAGACTTCCCATTACATTTCGTGCCAGACGGAAAATCCATAGACGACTACTCGGTTCAGGATTTCATCCTTCCGGCGCAGGTAGTTCACATAGATGATAAGGAATCGATTAAACCCCGTGAGTTAGAGAAAATAGATATAAAACAGGGCGATGCTATACTATTTAAGACAGAAAATTCTATTAATGATAGATGCAGAAAAGGAGTATTTTCTGAAAAATTTGTTTATTTATCTGTAGAAAGTGCTGCCTTTTGTGCTACCCAAAAGGTGAGCCTTATAGGGATTGATTATATATCTATTGATAGGTTTGGTGATGAAACCAGCCCCGCGCATCATAAGCTCCTAGAGAACAACATACTGATTCTGGAAGGCATTAATCTGAAGGAAGTTTCGCCTGGCAGATATACCTTGTTTTGCCTGCCACTAAAAATTAGAGGTGGCGAGGCTTCTCCAGTACGGGCCATACTAATGTCACAACAGGAAAACATTTAACTTTGTAAAGCTGATGAACCTACAGACTGTATACCAAATTATTCTACTTGGTTTAACCATAGGCGCTATCTATGCGTTAATAGCGGTTGGATTGAATTTGATATGGGGTACTATGCGTCTATTAAACATAGGCCACGGCGATATAATAATGCTGGGAGGGTATGCTGCTTTCTGGTTTTTCACTCTGATGGGAATCAGCCCTTTTATTGCAGCTTTAGCAGCAATAGCTGGCTGCGCGATTTTAGGGTTCATCGTCTATAAGGGACTATATGCTTCAAGCCTTAAAAAGGTAAGAGCATTAGAAAGCCTAGAAGGCAATTCACTATTGATTTTTTTTGGCATTTTAATAATTATTGAGAACGTAGCAGTGCTTTTATGGCATCCTGACTACAGAGGATATACCTATTTAAGTGAAGGCATACCAATTTTGGGTGTTCCTATAGCGCTGAATAGGCTTATAGCGAGTATAATAGCCATTGCGGTTTGTTTAGGATTCTATGTCTTTTTAAGGACAACACTATTTGGCAAAGCTATTAGAGCATTAATACAGAATAAAGATGCATCCCAAATAGTTGGTATAAACACCAATAAAATCTATATATTCTGCTTTTGTTCAGCTTTCGGCATGGCAGGCCTCGCCGGAGCGCTTATCAGTATGTTCTACACTATTTCTCCTTTTATGGGCCTATCGTATAGTATGCTAGCTTTTATAGTCGTTATTTTAGGTGGATTAGGTAATATCCTTGGCAGTCTATTAGCTGGTTTACTTATTGGTGTTGTAACGACAGCAGGTGTGGCAATGTCCACACCTGGATTCCAGTTCATTATTCAGTACTTACTATTTATCGTAGTAATTATCTTTTTACCGCAGGGACTGTTTGGGACAAAATCAAAATGACACCCAGAAAAGAGATAATAGTTATATTTGTAGTCATTCTTGGCATACTGTTTACGGTGCCATTTTACGCTTCTGGATATATCGTATCTTTGCTAGTGACCATTTTAATGTACTCTATTCTGGCTATTAGCTGGAATTTCTTGTCGGGTTATACGGGTTATGTATCTTTGGGTACAGCCGCTTTTGTGGGCATAGGTGTTTATGTAACAGTAGCATGTTGGCAGTTAATACCATTACCTTTAATCATCGTATGTTCAGGACTTGCTAGTATGGTTTTTGCCGCTCTGGTTGGCTCTCCTTGTCTAAGAATAAGGGGACCATATTTTGTTATATTGACTTTTGGTTTAGCGGAGGCAGTAAAATTTATTGTTCAACAATTCCTGGTCAGCATTAGTGCCAACGAAAACATATTGATAGGTGCGCCACCGGCAGAAGTATTTTTCTATTCTCTATTAGCAATTTTTGCAATTGTCATTATTGTTGACCACGTAATCAGAAATTCAAAATTTGGCTTAGGACTAATAAGCATTCGGGGTAATGAGGAAGCTGCCGAAGCTATAGGTGTAAATACAACCAATTACAAGTTATTTGCTTTCATGATAAGTGCTTTTTTTATGGGAATGGTAGGTGTAATAATGGCACTTCGCTGGACATATGTTATTACTAATACAGCTTTTAATCCCTCTATAAGCTTTCAAATCATGATAATGGCAGTTTTAGGCGGTTCTAAAGACTTTCGAGGACCATTGGTAGGAGCTATTGTGTTAACGATCATTTCTGAGGCCTTTGGCAGCACCTTCCCTTATTTTTATATGATATTGTTGGGACTTACACTCATTGTAATTGTGAAGTTCGTGCCAAGGGGAATAATGGGATTGTTGGGAGAGCGAAAATTTAGTAATTTACTAGATAAAATGGCAGGTGTCGAGTCTAAAAAATAATGTTACTTACTAGTTGATATAAGTGGAGTAATGATGGCATTTCTTGAAGGTGTTAATCTAAGCAAGTATTTTGGTGGGTTGGCTGCCGTTAGCGATGTTAGCTTCTATTTGGACTCTGGTGAGATTGTGGGGCTTATAGGTCCTAATGGCGCAGGTAAAACAACGATATTTAATTTAATTTCTGGTATTTATACCCCGAACCATGGGGTAATTACTTTCGAGAGTAAGAAGATCAGCGGCATGAAACCACATAAGATTGCCAAGATAGGCATAGCCAGAACTTTTCAACTAACTAAGCCATTTGGAATGATGACTGTTTTAGAGAATGCCATGATAGGCAATTTATTTGGGAAAAGTGGGACTCTCAATTTGAAGATAGCAAGAGAAGAAGCTTTAAAGGCGATAGAGTTTGTCAATTTAATAAATAAAATAGATATGCCAGTTGAAAGTCTGACCTCGCCCGATGCCAAAAAATTGGAACTTGCCAGGGCACTGGCCTCGAAGCCTCGCATTCTTTTACTTGATGAAGTCATGGCTGGTTTAAATCCATCTGAAATTGCCGCGGCAATGAAATTATTGCAGAGGGTTAGAAATAGCATGGGCATATCCATTTTCATGGTGGAGCATATTATGGAGAGCGTCATGGGTATATCAGATAGGGTTATCGTACTGTCAAATGGCCAGAAAATTGCAGAAGGAACCCCAGAACAAGTATGTAATGACCCGGTTGTAATAGAGGCATATCTGGGTGAACACACGGAAGAAAAAGCGGAATGTTAAAAATCGAGGCATTATCAGTTGCTTATGGAAGAACCCAGGTGGTCTGGGACGTGTCTTTCACTGTAGAGGAAAAAAGCATTACCGCTATTTTAGGTGCCAATTGCTCGGGTAAAAGCAGTATTTTAAATTCTATAATCGGCTTAATAGAGCCGAAAAATGGAACCATTTTTTTTGATGGGGACGATATTACAGATTATGAGCCTTATAAACGAGTAGAGGCGGGTCTTTCAATCGTCCCCGAGCGAAGAATGCTCTTTCCATACTTAACTGTTAAAGAAAATTTAGAGTTGGGGGCTTATAACAAGAGAGCTAGATTAGAAAGCCATGGGACCATGGAAGAGGTATTTACATTATTTCCTGTTTTGAGAGAACGGCGTAATCAGATGGCAGGTACTTTAAGTGGCGGGCAGCAGCAAATGGCGGCTATTGGCAGAGCGCTTATGGCAAAACCAAGATTGCTTCTTATTGACGAGCTATCTCTAGGGCTAGCCCCGATTATTACTATGGAGCTTTTCAAACTGCTCAAAAAAATAAATGATGCTGGCGTAACCATATTAATAGTGGAGCAAAATGTACATCAAACTCTAAGGATAGCCGATTATGTATTTGTCTTAGAGTCGGGCAAGATCGCGCTTGAGGGCACGGCTAAAGAATTGAGAGGAAATGAATATATTAAAAAGGCGTATCTGGCTTTGTAGGTTTCAGCATTTCGAATTATATTAATAGACAACTCTGGAATTCTATGATTTAATAATCATAGAATTAAAAAGGGGGTGAAACTGGGAGCAAAAATTATAAATGTTTAAATCAATGCCAACTAATAAAATTAAAAAGGAGAAATGAGTGCTGATGAAAAGAAATTTTCTAAAATTGTTGGGAGTTGCATTATGTCTTAGCTTGGTGGTCATCTTAGCGGTAGCTGGCTGTGCGCCATCACAGCAGACTCCTCAACCACAGGCTCCTACTACGCCACAACAGCAGTTGCCTGCCAAGGACGAGATTAAAATAGGGTGGTCGAGGTCCTTAACAGGATGGGGCTCTACGGCAGGGGCTATAGATGAGCAGGAAGCAGTAATGCTCTGGGTTGATGAGATAAATGCCGCTGGCGGTATTTTTGTCAAAGAGTATGGGAAAAAATTGCCAGTAAAGCCCATTTTCTATGACGACAGAAGCGATATCGAACAGATGGTAAATAATTATGAGAAACTGATCAATAATGACAAGGTGGATATCATATTTCCGCCCACGATAACGCCTTTCAATATTGCCACAATACCTATTGCTGAAAAATATCATATGGTTATGCTCAATGCAACTTCAGGATCCAGTAAGCCCAAAGAGCTTGGAGCAAAATATGCCTGGTCCATCACCCCTATTGGTTCAGCGTGGATGGATAAAGAAAATGGTCTTGCCGGAATGGTGCAAGCCAATAAAGATAAAATAAGCAACGGCAATGTGGCCGTGACTTATATAGCCGACTCTTTTTGCATTGAGTGCCACGATGCCTTTGTTAAGTACCTCGGAGAGCTTGGGTTTAATGTAGTCCTCGATAAAGATTTTGACATAGAAACTAAAGACCTCAGCCCATTGCTATTAGAGGTGAAATCTAAGAATGTTGATGCCTATTTTAGTATGACCCTACCGCCCGGTTGTTTCTTACAAATGCAGCAAATGAAGGAAATTGGTCTGAATCCCAAATGGACCTATATCTTGCTGGGTCCCGCGCTTGGTGTTTTTCAGCCAATGTTTCAAGATAATGCTGAAGAAATGACTGGTATGGGGATGTATTGTGGTGCCCTCAATTATCCCGGTTCCAAGGAATTCTATGACAATTTTATAAAGAAGTACGGGCATGCACCGAATCTTCTACAGGGTGCTGATGGTTATCATGCGGCACAAATGTATCAGCAGGCAATCGAGAGAGCAGGGAGCCTTGATAATGAAAAGCTTAGGGAGGTATTGGCAACACAAGAATTTCAGACAATCGAGGGCCCGTCGAGGCTTAGAAATGGAGTCAATGAACTAGCAGTACCTGGCATTATTCAATGGCAGAATGGTGTGGCCCAAACTATCTGGCCACCAAAGATGGCAACAGCAAAGTTTGAATGGCCGAAGCCGAATTGGAAATAAACTTATAGTTAACAACTTCTAGTTTGCTGGCTTAAGTAGAACAATAGCGGAGGATGGTAACATAAATTACTATCCTCCGCTATTTATTTTAGGTTCTTAATCAGAAATTAATGAAAAGGCTGTATTGAAGCCATCGTGGATAGCGTCATAGCTGGTCTGCACTTTGACGCAGTCACCAATGGCATAGACTTCTAGCTCTGGAATCTTGCAGAGATCGTCCCAGAGCCTCCGGTTAGGACTAAAGCCCATGGCAATAACTACTGTATCACCCTTAATCTTCTCTTTCTTTAAACCACAGAGGGTAACAATTCCGTCATCGGTGACTTCAATAAGCACCTGTCCGCATTTTACCTGAATAGGTAATTGACTAATAATATCAAAGAAGGCGGCCTTTAGTATAACGGAAAGTCCCTCAGCAATGTTATCCAGTGCCTCCACAATGGTTACCTTCTTGCCCTGTTTGGCTAGAAAGAGCGCTATTTCACTACCTACCATCCCACCACCGACTACTATTACTTTATTTCCGGTCTTGGCACCACGTAGAACGTCAAGTCCAGTGACAACAATCGGTTTTTTGATGCCAGGGACATCAGGTATTACCGGCTGTGAACCAGCGGCCACTATTGCGGCATCATATTTGCCATTCTTAATCTTAGCAGCGGTGGCTTCCTCCTTGAGAACTTTGACCCCGGTCTTTTTCAACTGGGTAATATGGTACTCGATGAGGGGTTTGAGGTCTGACTTGAAATCAGGAATAGCAGCTTCAACAAGCATACCGCCCAGTTTTCTCTTTTCATAGAGAGTGACGTCATGGCCTTTTAAGGCGGCTACTCTGGCAGCTTCCATGCCACCAGGACCACCACCAACTATGGCAACTTTCTTCTTATGTTTCGTCTCGGGTATCTTACAAAGTTCACCTTCTCTGCCGGCAGTAGCGTTAACTGTACAGGTAATATAACCTATGGTGACACCTCTATCGGTACACTCCATACAGCGGATGCAGGGACGAATATCTTCGGGGTGTCCCTCCTGGATTTTTCTGGGCCAGTGCGGATCAGCAATAAGAGGTCTGGCCAGACCGACGAAATCTCCCTTACCCTCATTAAGTATCTTTTCTGCCAGTTCAGGGTTACCCAGGGAACCGGAACAAATGACCGGTATCTTGACTGCTTTCTTAATCTTTCCAGATGCCCATGCCTGATAAGCCATGGGTAAATACATGGCTACTGTTTCCTTGTGTGCAAACTCATGGATGCCACCAGTCACATGAATATAATTAGCACCAAGCGCCTCCAATTCCTGAGCTACGCGGATAGTCTCTTCTATCGGTATGGGATTTACCGGGTCATAGTCCGTACCGCTCAATCTGACACCAAGTGGGTAATCAGGTCCTACCTTCTTGCGCATATTCTCAAAAGCCTGCAGGATAAACCGTTTTCTATTATCAAAAGAGCCACCATACCAGTCAGGACGCTGGTTCCAGGGGGAGAGGAAATTGGTAATCAGATAACCATGTCCGCCATGCAGCTCACAGGCATCGAAACCGACTTCCTTGGCTCTGAAAGCAGCAGAGCCGAAATCCTCAATACAATGCTGAATCTCTTCGATGGTCATCTCATCCGGTATAGCGCCTCCTTTACCCTGTTGTCCAGTGCCACCGTATTTATAGATATCGGGCCAGGCACGACTATAGGCTGATTTATAAGGCTTGGTGGCCGTGAATCTCTGGCGCCCGCCATGTGCTATCTGGATGGTAGCTCGTGCTCCTCCATCCTTTATGGCATTAGCCAGCCAGTATAATCCCGGCTGTTGTGCAGCATTACTGATGCTAATTTGCCCATCGTTCGATTTGCTAGCATCTTCGTCAATATAGCAATATTCGACGATGATCATACCGGCACCACCACGAGCGAACTCCTTGTAATGGTCTATATGCCTCTGGGTGATAGAGCCATCATTAAGAGCTAGGTTACTGAGCATAGGTGAACGTACGATGCGATTTTTGATCCATAAGTCACCGATATACCCTGGAGTGAATAGCTTGGTAAATCTCTTATCGACTGGTTTTTTAATAAGCATTGATATAATCCTCCCTTTCTATTTGTTATTTATACAGATCTTCTTTACCATCGCCGGGGCAAATCGCTATCAAATTTTGCGAAAGTGCATGACAAATTGTAGCATGCCAAATTATACATTGTTGAATAACTATTTTAGCAATTTGGCAGCTAAATGCCCTTCATGAACGGTACTGAGATCATTAGGTTCCCTGCAGTTCAACAAGTATGGCATCGATATCTTGGGTACTGAACCCACCAGCAACCAATGCTGCCCTGGCAACAGAGGTATCACCAAGAGCAGTTGCGCCACTAACACCTAGCCCTCCCATTAGCTGGCCATTCTTTATTAGTGGGAAGCCTCCTGGGAGCGGCATCAAACGTTCATGGATAAATAGCTGGGGTAGCATACCGGCTCGTAGAATATTGCGCCAAACCTCCGATGGCACCTTGCTGAATGCAGCTGTAAATGCCTTATCCATCGCAATCTGTATACTGAGCAACATCGCATTATCCATACGGCTAAAAGCCACCAGATTCCCGCCAGTATCAGCTATGGACATAACCATTAATAATCCCTGTTTTTTTGCTTCTGCCTCTGCAGCATCCAGCATCTTCTTTGCTGTGGCAAGCGTTATGCTGGGACCGTAGGGAAGTTTTCCCTCTTTCCATGCATCAGGAACAGGCTCTTGAATCTTACTCATGATAGCACCTCCTTGAAATAAATTTAGTAGTGGAAGATTGTGTAGCGCCTTAAATTATATCATCCAAGATTAAATAGTCAATATGCGCTTAATTCTCCGTAAATATCCGACAGTCTACCTCCTTCTTTAATCTTTGTAATGGTGGCTTCATCCCTAAGCTCATATGTGGACGATGATAATGATAGCGCTTCAGGAAAGATTCTACCATTTCTATGCACTCAGGCAATTGTTTAGCACGATATTTTGACCAGCCCAGGCACTCTTTTCTTACCGTTCTGTTGAAACTCTCAATATAAGATTGTTCATTTTTACGATATGGCCTAGCTACCCTGTGACGATCACAGAAAGAATGTACATGCATGAGGAAGTCTGCCTTAAACTCTGGACCGCCATCAGTCTGAATAAGATGCACATGCTGCCCAAATCTCCTCTTCATACTCTTAACTAGAAATCTGGAACCGTACCTGGCAGTGAGCTCCGGAGCTAATAGAATATCTGCCTCTCTGGTAAAAATGTCTATCGCAGTGAATGCATAAATGTCCCCGAAATCAATTGTATCCATCTGAATTACTTCTCTGGGCATTGATGCTTTTGGTATCAATCCTCTCACTTTATTTTTCTTCCATTTGGACCGAATTAAATATTTCTCCGCTAGTATCTCATATATCTTAGGAACCGAGAGGTGGATACCACGTTCAAGCTCTAAATAATATTGAATCTTCTGACCACAACAATAGTATTCGCGCTCCCTGATTTCCCAGACTAATCTCTTTACTAGCGGGTCTACTTGCCTTCTTTTCCTCTCACCTTTCTTGGATTGCTCGTAGTTATCCAGGAATGAGAGAAGTCCATGTTCTTTGATGTTCTGTATCCAGATATGTATGGTCTCGCGATTTTTATCCAGCCTTTTAGCAATGTGTACCTTAGGAATTCCTTGTTCATATAACTCCCAGCAAAGTGTTATTAATGTCCTGTTTTGCATGTCCATGATTTTACATGGACTGTCGGATTTCTACGGAAACATTGCGATATGTTGAATGAGCATAAGTTATTGACGGGATTTATTTAAAGTATTACAATTTACTGTGATTGCCCCATATATTTCATTCAGTTACATATTCTTTTTTGCTTTTCAAGGGAAATAGGTTTTGTTCACATTCCAATCTAAAAACAATTTGCTTTTGCGTAAATAATGATTGAAACAGGAGGAATACCATGGCAAATTTGGAAATAAGGTTTGGCGGTATGAAAATGAGAAACCCAATAGGTGTAGCTGCACTAAATCCTGCCATAGCCTATGCCAGAATACCTACAGTTCAGGCCGATTGGCTGATGAAACATGTAGAAGCGGGCGCTGGTTATATCTACATTTCCGCTACACGTCCGCAAAGGTCTAGCCCGGTCGAAGCCCTGCCGTCGACCAAATGGCTAAAGGTACAATGCTCTGGCTTTGCTAATAGGGAGGGCTTGCTTACTACTGCTGATATCATGGCTACCCAATTTTATTTGGACAAAACGCTTGAGGCCATGTCTATTATAAAGAAAAGGTTACCCGAAAATGTTCCCATGATTGCTCAGCCTCATGTAGCAGGAGCCGATATAAAGGCGTGGGTTGACCTATGTAGAGTATTTGAGCAGGCGGGAGCAGATGGGATTGAGCTAAATGTAGCTTGTCCTATGGTCCTCGCAGGTCATGAGAAGTCCGACCCTGGCGTGAAGCTAATAGAAGAAGTGGATACATTGGAAATGAGGACGTTGAGAAAGTTTGGACTTACTCCTAGCTTAGGAGAAACTTGTGAGGTTCTGGGGCCGATTATTAAAGCATGTGTGGGTGCAGTAAAAATCCCGGTTGGAATCAAGCCGTCAGCTGAGCCAGGTTTTCCTAAGTGCGTTGCTCTGGCAAAAATCTGTGCTGATGCTGGAGTTAAGTGGATTACTAATATAACAGCGCCGATGAGCATTGCGCCTCCTAATATTTATGATAAAGGTAAAAGCCCCTGGGAAAAAGTTCATTTTCCTATTAATTCATACGCAGGAGTTTCGGGACCAAATAATCGCTATCAATGCTATAAAGCAACAGTTACAGTTGCTAAGTTTGTCCCCGAGGTCGATATCTGTGCCGCTGGAGGACTTGTCAATCCAGAACATTGTGTTGAGGTTCTTATGTTGGGCGCTAAGGCTGTTGGCCTATCTTCAGGTTTCTTTTGGAAGGGCAGAAAACTAATTACTGATTCCATAGAGTTCTTGAACCGCTTCATGGATGAACAGGGTTACAATAAAATAGAAGACTTAGTCGGAATGGGTCTCAAGTACGTTAAACCAGTAGATGATAGTATTGATTGGAAAGTTGGCAAGATTTCAGCGGTCGTAGATAAAGATAAATGTGTTAAATGCGGGGTCTGTTACGATGGATATTGTCCTGTGCCAGTTAAAGGTAATGATGGTATTCCTAAAATAAATAAGACCAATTGCCAGGGTTGTGGATATTGTGTGGCAATTTGCCCTTCTGGAGCATTATCAATAGCATACAATTAAGGCATTTATGTTAAAGCATTTTCAAGTCTGTAACCGTAGTATATATACTAATTGCGTTTTTATGAAGATAGAAGAATCAACTATTAGCTATCAATTTCATCCCCTGTCTAAATGCTTCTTTGTTTAAAGGGATAACCTTTTCTTTCCCAGCAAATCTTCTCTCTATTTCTCGTTCAATTAGCTCTGGTTCAAGAGCTTTAGATGCGGCCACATAAGCTCCAATTAAAACAAAGCTGGCGCCCAGGCTAAAACCTAACTTAAAAGCTGTTTCCACTGCTGGAACAATTATTACTCGGATATCCTTTCTTTGTACTGATTCCTTTAAACTATCGCGTTCTAACAACAACAGGCCTCCAGGAATCACTCTGTCCTCCATGCTCTTTAGTACAGAAGAATCAAGCAAAACTACTGCCTGTGTCTGGCTAAGCAATGGCGAGGCAATCTCTTCATCGGAGAAGATAATTGTACTTTCACTTAACCCACCGCGCTTTGCAATCGAATAAAAAGGTACACAGGTTACATATCTATAACGCAAAGACGCTGCTGAGGCTAATGCCTCCCCAGCAGATTTCACACCACCACCACCTGCTCCAGCCAATATTACCTCACCTTTAGTTATTTCTTTTCTCTTCATGGCTAATTCCCCTTTTAATTTTCAATCTTGTCTACATTCTTGAACTCACCTACAGGAAATTCCACCATCATAACATCCTCAATCCACCTAAGGCTTTCTAAGGGAGTTAAATGCCAATTGACTGGGCAAGCAGCAAGGCATTCAACAAAGCTAAGTCCAGCACCATCAATTTGTTTCTGAAAAGCAGTTTTAACGTACTTTTTAGTCTTTTGATAAAGAGTTGGATTAATCAGAGCGCCTCTAGCTGAATAAACAACGCTTTTAAAACCAGCCATAAACTCAGCCGTATGCATGGGATATCCAGCGGTTTCCACTGAACGACCATAGGGACTGGTGGTAGTAACCTGATTGACCAATGTTGTTGGTGCCATTTGACCACCAGTGTTACCAAAGTTAGCATTGTTTATCATAAATATAGTCAATTTCTCATTCCTATTTAGAGCTCCAATCAAAGAGCCAGCTCCTATAGAGGCTAGGTCACCATCACCCTGCACAGTAAATACCAAAGCATCAGGGCAAACACGTTTGATACCTGTAGCCATATCTGGAGGGCGCCCATGAGGTCCCTCAATCCTATCAATATTCGTACCAGCAAAGCTTATTAATGGGGTACAACCAATGCCCATTACCATAACGGCTTTACCGGCTAAATCCATTTCTTCAAGCACGTCCATAATAATTCGCATGAATGTTGGCTGCTGACACCCAGGACAAGCGTGAATCCCAGCACCCACTCCTTTCCATAGATTTGGCTTGCTGGGAACAATTTTTTCGTTATCTGCAAGTTTCTTCATAGTAAAATTTTTACCTCCTCGAGAATTCTTTCCGGCATTATTGCACCCATCTCAGTAGGTAAGTGACGAGCAAACACGTTGAGAAGATTAACTTTAGCTCGTCCTTCTACTGCTAATTTTACATCATCGACCATTTGACCCAAGTTATCCTCCACCACAAGGAACCTTTTCCCCTTTAAGGCCTGTTCTCTAATGGCTTTAATTGGGAAAGGCGATAAAGTGATTGGGCGAATCATGCCTGCTTGAAGCCCAGCATCGCGGGCTCTATTAATTGCTTCTTTGCAACTTCGAGCTACATAGCCGAATGCTATAAGAATTAGTTCAGCATCTTCTACATTGTAATTCTCATATTTTACATCGGCTGTCATTGCTTCCCATTTTTCGCTTAAGTGTTTTTGTAACTGTAGATACGGAGATTTTGTAGGGTCGCCGAACAAAAAGCCCGCATGCTCTACGAAATTTACCTTTTTGTCTTCATATTTAGCACAAATGCCTATTGCCCAATCCTTCTGTGGCAGCTTGCCGAAATCAAGTACTTTTAGCTCCAAAGGCTCGATCAGCAACCCAAGTACGGCATCAGTCAAGATCACGACAACATTACGATACTTATCAGCCAGGTAAAAAGCAAGCTGAGTAAGTTCATACGTTTCTTGCACCGATGCAGGTGCCAAGACTATGTTTCTATAGCCACCATGCCCCCCACCCTTTGTGGCGGAGAAATAGTCATTTTGACTATGGCGAGGTCCCCCAGCCCCAGGCCCAGTCCGCTGAACCAGTGCAATTACACAAGGCGTTTCCGCCGTATTCATATGAGATATTGTCTCTTGCATAAGCGACCACCCAGGGCCAGATGTAGATGTCATGACTCTAGCACCAGCAGCTGACGCGCCAAAAACCATATTTACAGCACCAAGTTCAGACTGTGCTTGAACATAAACGCCTCCTCTTTTAGGTAATTCTCTGGAAAACCATTCAGGGACTTCATTCTGTGGCGTTATAGGGTAGCCGAAAAAATGGCGACAGCCAGCATCCACGGCACCATAACACATAGCTATATTTCCTTCAATAATCATTCTCTCTACCATATATTACCTCTCATTTCAATTATGTATATCGGACTGGCAAAACAAAAATTAATAAGTTTAGCCTTTGCCCTTACCATTTTTGTAAACATCAATAATATATTGTGGACACATGCGCCCACAGATTCCACAGGCATTGCAATCATCAGGCTGTGCAAAATCAGGTAGTAAGAATCCCTGTGCATTGCGTTTATCAGACATAACAATACAACGTTTGGGACAAAAATGAGTACAGTAGCCACATCCCAAACACAGGTCCTTATTAATAACAATTTCACCTCGTGCCATTGCTTCCCTCCATTTGCTATCTGATTTTAATGCTATTATCTCTAATATATGTTTAAAAACACGGTTTTCCATTATACCACATAACTATAGTATCAGCTTCTACTACCCAATCCAGGCAAGTACTACTTGAAGCACCTAGCACTGCGCACTGTTGACATCAATGTATATAATTATTAATAATTAAACTCGAAAATAATCTGCGTGGGAAATGAGTAGCTATTTCCCAAAGAAAGAAGAAGGAGGTATAGGCATGGGTACTAAAGGAAGAAGAAATGTGAAAAAACCCAAGAAGCAAGCTCCAGAAAAGAAATCAAAGAAGTAGAAATACATAGAACAAATAGACATCACTACAACGGCATAGTAGCCCAGCATTTTTATCTTTTTTGTTTGCTTAATAGGAATTTCTGATTTGCCAAATTGTAATCGGATTATCAGGATAATTTCTATTGCCAATGTCAAATGCATGTTTCTGTTGCTGTGCTCATACTGTAGGAGCATTTGGAAGATTGTTTATTATGAGTAACGAGGGAAAAACTATGAATAAAAAGACTGAATGTGCCAAGTGCACCCGTGTAGTTTGTGAGAGCGATCAAACAGAAAAAGCTCTACCGACTTGCCCGATGAAAACTAAACCCAAGCTGGTTAAAGAGGTGGCAGACAAATACATTGATCCCAACGTTAAGGAATTCGCCCGGCAAGCCTCCATCCAAGAATTCGAATGTTATATGCGTTTGCCAGAGGGTACGACCCCAAATAAACCGCGGATTTTAGAGACAGTGGAATTCGCCAAAAAGATGGGATATAAGAAGTTAGGTTTAGCTTTCTGTGTTGGCCTACGCAACGAAGCTAAAATAGTGAGCCAGATACTGGAAAATAAAGGCTTCGAGGTTATTTCGGTGTGTTGCAAAGTGGGTGGAATCCCCAAAGAATTTATCGGCATTACCGATGAGCAGAAGATAAAAGGCCCAGGTTCCTATGAGGTGATGTGTAATCCTATAGCTCAAGCGGAGATTTTAAACAGGGAAAAAACTGAATTTAATGTTCTAGTAGGATTGTGTGTAGGACATGATGCATTATTCCTCCAGAATATAAAATCACCAACCACTGTACTTATTGCCAAGGATAGGGTTCTCGGCCATAATCCAGCAGCAGCTTTATACCTTTCCAGTTCCTACTATAAGAAGTTACTGCGAAAATAAAAGCTGTGCGGATCTCAATGGAAGAAATTTTCCTGGATAATGAACTACTAAAAGAAATATTGGCAACCATTGCTGTTTTTTAGCAAGACAAATTCCTTAGCATAAAATAATAAAAAAAGCACTAAGAAAGGTCATAGTATATAAACTTCTGATTTTTTAGTAAGCACAATAACAATAGACTCCACTATCAAGACTTCATTGATAAATCGGCTGTAAGCTAACATACTTTCATAAGTAAAAACGGAGCAAGCTATGACAAATGACAGCATAAAATCATTAATAGTTGACCTTAGCTGTGACGATATACTAAAGTGCCAGAATGCGCGGCGGTCTCTCGTGGCCCTTGGGCATGAAGCTGTGCCAAGTCTCGTGGAGTCTCTGGGGAGTAAAAAACATTGGGTACGATGGGAAGCGGCAAAAGCTCTTGCTCAAATTGCAGACCCCTCAGCAGCTCAAGCTTTAGTAGATGCGTTACGAGATAAGGAGTTCGATGTTCGTTGGCTAGCTGCAGAGGGGTTGATTAAAATAGGGCATAGGGTACTAAGACCTTTATTGATGGCACTCATTGAGCATTCGGACTCAATATGGCTGAGGCAAGGTGCTCACCATGTGCTTCATGATATGGATAAAGGTAATATTGGGGAAATAATCAGACTGTTATTGCCTGCACTAAGTGATACTGAACCTTCTGAATTCATACCTGTATTGGCAAAGAAGACTTTTGATACTTTGAGCGCTGAGGATATTTAAACTAAACTCAACAATCATAGATTCTAGATTAATCATTTAGTACGCGTTATGAATAGTGCTAAGCCGGAGGTAAGCGACAATACTTTGATTAGTAGTATTTTACACACCTTACTCAAGAGCTGTCTGGCGCCCATTGATGCGGCCGGATAAAACGTGATGTTTGGTGATCATTCCGAGTAGAAAGCCAGCGACATTACCGGCCCAGTATGCGCCGCCATTACTGGTGTGTATGGTGTCATATAAAGCTCCACACAGTTGTATCTGGCGGTAACGAGCTTTCTTAAGCTCTCGCCATCTTTAAGGTTAGTCGTGAAGTGCACCATCATGTGCACCGGCTTACCTGGTTTCACAAAATCGGAGATCATATCTACTAATTTCTCCATGGTTTTCGCCTTACCTCTACCTCTGCCCACAGATGCAACTTCACCGGTTTCCTTGTTGTTGGAAATAATCGGTTTCACTCCTAACATATCCCCGATTGCTGCCATCTTTGGGGCGCATCCACCCTTAATCAGGTACTTCATCGACTCGAGCGCTGTGAGATAGGTCACTCTGGGCAGCATATCTTGCACCAACTGAATTACCTCTTCGAAACTCTTTTCTGATTGGGCTGCCCTTGCTGCCTCAAGAACAAGAAAGCCCAAAGCTCCAGCAGCGCATTTGCTGTCAATAATCTCAATCCTTGTACCCGGGTTCTTTTAAAGGAATGTCTTTCTGGCCAGCATAGCCGACTCCTGAGTTGCCGAGAGAATCTTGGAAACAAGGATGCATATAATGCTGTCAGCACGTTTGCTGAGGTCGGCAAAAGCAATCTCGAATTCACCAGGACTAGGCGCACTGGTACCTGGCATTTCTTCGAGCTTCTTGAACTTCTCCCAGAATTCGGCGGGCATGATTTCAAATTGGTCACGGTAAATCTTACCATTTAGAACTAGACCGACTGGGACAACGCTGATGCCGTACTGTTTAATCAATTCCGAAGGCAAACAATTAGTGGTGTCAGTAAGAATCCCGATTCTAGCCATTTAATACCTCCTATTCCCCCATTCGATGCTGTTGGAAATTTAACAGCACCGCTTTCAGGTTAAGATTCTGAGTTGCCATGCTTTGTATGTTAAAGCAAATGAAAATATGCCTAGAATTCCTAGGTATTTTATGAATTTATATCAGGGATGTCAACTTAATTCGATATTTGCAAGACTCCGCAGTTAGATATCGGCTTCTTGACAAGGGATATTAACTGAGTTAGGCGTGAGTTTCTGCAGCAAGACCTTTGTTGCACGCAACGAAAGCGCTATCTGCTGCCAGGCCTGCTCAACTCACTCTCATTTTGGGCTGCATACTGGTTGTTTCCGTTGTCCAGTCGCCTGTATACAATGCTAGCTTAGGCCCTTTTCCTGACTTTCTCCGCTCCAACGGATATTCATGCCAAAACTAGTATGCCCAAGAATTTGTTCAATCGACCATAATATATTTCATAACGATAACTCAGAAAGAGCTATCGTTCTTCTAAGAGAGAGTTCACCCTTGTTGAAATCGCTGTGGGGAAATGGGCCGCCTATAGCGGTCAAGATATCCATTCACTGGTCGCGACCGATGCCAAAGCTCTGTTCCAGAACCTAGCTGCCTGGGACATGCACCTGCGTCCGGGGAGTATAGCGATAGACACAGGTATTGGCCAAAGTGGACCCGCCGATGATTGCGATGGGAGAGCAGGACCGCAGGCCTGCAGGGCACAGGCTATAACATCGGTGCCTATGAGTATGCCCCGTAACTCAGAGCTCAAAGGCGTGGCTGTTACCCTATTCATCTTTCTTAACTTGTCATAGCTAATCGAGGGAGATGAATGCTGGATAGTAATGGGGTAGTGGTGATAGTGGTGATAGTGGTGATAGTGGTGATAGGGGGCGTACACTGAATGGGTTATCAAAGGGGGTAATCAACTGGACGAGTGATACTGCAGGCTTGCAGATGAGTATGTGAACCTGCTTATGTGTTTGTGTTCATCGATTTTAATTAAAACCTTTCGTTTTCAGTAATCTCTTTATAATTAAATGGTTTAAGTATTGACAAAGAACAATGGGCTGTGTATAGTAAAAATACTTACTGATAGATAAACTTCGTAATTTCAAGGTAATGTGAACAACAGCCAACTCAGTTATCAATAAAATAAAAAATATGGGGGAAATATGGCAGAAAAAGAGAAAGGCAGTATAAAAAATGTAGCAGAAAAAACACTTATCAGGGACATTAGCTTTTGCGGTGTACCTGAGAACGGTTCCAATGCCTCGATGGTGGACGTCAAGGATGGCAAGATCATCCGTATCCGCCCGATGCACTACGATTGGAAGTACGATCCCAAGAAGGATATGAACCCCTGGAAGTTTGAAGTGCGGGGCAAGACCTTCGAGCCCAGCATGAAGACCCTGATTCCGCCGTACTCCATCGCCTACAAGAAGCGCGTCTATTCGCCGGCGCGTATCCGCTACCCTATGATGCGTGTCGACTTTGACCCCAACGGCGAGCGCAACCCGCAGAACCGCGGTGTCAGCAAGTATAAGCGTATTTCCTGGGACCAGGCGCTCGACATCATCATTAGCGAGATGAAGCGCATCAAGGAGAAGTACGGTCCCACTGCTATTCTCTACCAGAGTGACCAGCACGGCGAGAACAAGGTCGTGCAGGCCGACCACGGTGCCGGCCGTAAGCTCCTCCGCCTGTGGGGTGGCTTCACTCAGCAGAACCGCCAACCTGACAGCTGGGAAGGCTGGTGGTGGGGCAGCAAGCATTTCTGGGGCTGTGAACCGGTCGGCCAGGGGATGCAAAGCAACCTGCTCTACGACATCTCGAAGAACGCCGAGCTGCTCCTCTTCTGGGGCTGCGATCAGGAAACCACGCCGTGGGGCTGGCAAGGCCAATTGCCGAGCCGATTAAGCTACTGGTGGACGGAACTTGGCATCAAGCAAATCTATGTATGCCCTGATCTTAACTATGCCGCCGCTGTGCACGCCGACCGGTGGATCCCGGTCTTGCCAAACACCGACGCGGCGTTGTATCTCGCAATTACTTATAACTGGTTCAAGAAAGGAACGTACGACAAGGAGTACCTCAAGACTCACGCCGTTGGCGTGGATAAGTACAAGGCCTACGTCATGGGCGAAGAGGACGGAGTGCCCAAGACACCCGAGTGGGCGGCACCCATCACTGGCGTGCCGTCCCGCGTGATCAACGCGCTGGCCGAGGAGTGGGCGAGCAAGCGCACTACCGTGGTTATTGGCAACGGCGGCCCTGGCATTCGTGGCCCCTATGCTACCGAGCCAGCCCGCCTGCAGAACATCTGCCTGGCTATGCAAGGACTTGGTAAGCCGGGCGTCAACCAGGCCAAGATGATCGAGTGGGGACTCTTTGACAAGCCGGACCAGTACGCTCAGCCCAAGCCGCTGCGCGTGCCGAATCTGACCAAGGCCTACACCGGCGGCCACCCATCCGACACCAACCACCCCTCGTTTATCCCGAAGACGTACATACCCAAGGCTATTCTCGAGGGTGAGTGTGATTGGTGGGGCTGCGAATGCGAGACGGCCAACCGTAAAGATCAGTTCGTACACTACAAGTACCCGGCTGACGGCTGCTCCAAGATCCACATGGTCTGGACCGACTCGCCGTCTTGGATCACATGCTGGAACATGGGCAACGACTATGTCCGCGCCATGCGGCATCCCGACGTCGAGTTCATGTTCGCCCAGCACCCCTGGCTGGAGAATGACTGTTTGCTGGCCGATATCATCCTGCCGGTGAACACCAAGCTCGAAGAGGACGACATCGCCGGCGACATCTTCAGTGGCCAGTACAACCTGCTGTTCCCGGAGCACAAGTGCATAGAGCCTCTCGGCGAATCGTACAGCGACTACGAGATCGTATGCAAGATCGCTGAACGCCTGGGGTTATTGGAGAAGTACACCGGTGGCAAGTCCATCCCCGATCTGATCAAATACGGCTGGGAAACTTCCCGTTGCGACGACCTCATTAGCTGGGAGGAGCTTAACGAGAAGGGATACTACGTAGTGCCCACAGCCGATAATTGGGAGGACGTGCCCGCCGGCTTCTACAATTTCTACAAGGAACCGGAGAAGTATCCGCTTTCGACACCGACAGGTAAGCTCGAGTTCGAAGCCACTGGCCTTCTCGATCACTTCCCATCCGATCTCGAGCGGCCACCAGTGCCGAAGTGGATCGCAAAAGGCATCAGCCACGAGGAGACCATCGGCACCGAACGATCCAAGAAGTATCCGCTGCTTGTGTGCTCCAACCATCCGCGCTGGGGCGTGCATTCGCAGCACGACGACATCACTTGGCTGCGTGAGATCGATACCTGCAAGGTAAAGGGTCCCGATGGCTATCAGTATCATCCAGTGTGGCTGCACCCCTTAGAGGCAGAGAAGCGCGGCATCAAGCATGGGGATATCGTCTCGATCTATAATGAGCGTGGCACAGTGCTGGGAGGTGCATACCTCACCGAGCGCATCATGCCTGGTGTGGTGTATATCGATCACGGTGCGAAGTGGGATCCGATCGTGCCCGGGGAGATTGATCGTGGTGGTGCCATCAATACCATCGTGCCCCGCAACACCACTTCGAAGAACGCAGTGGGCCATGCGGTCAGCGGCTTCCTAGCAGAAGTCGAGAAAACCGACATGGAAGAACTCAAGCGCAAGTATCCAGAAGCCTTCAAGCGCCCCTTCCACCCGTGTGCGGGGCCTGGCTTAGAGGCATGCATTATGGGAGGTGAATAATGGGTAATGTCTTGATTATCAACTACGATATCTGCAACGGTTGCTACAACTGCCAGGTGGCATGCAAGGACGAGCATGTGGCCAATGATTGGTCACCTATCGCGAAGCCGCAGCCAGATACCGGACAGTTCTGGAATAAGGTCTACGATAACGTCCGCGGCCAAGTTCCCAAAGTCAAGATCACGTACGAGCACAGTATCTGCCAGCACTGTGATGATGCGCCGTGCATTGAAGCATGCAATGCCAAGGCCATCTACAAGCGAGATGATGGAGCAGTCATCATTGACCCCACTAAGTGTCGTGGCAACAAGATGTGCATCACGGCCTGCCCGTACGAGAACATTATCTACTTCAATGATGCGCTCAACATTGCCCAGAAGTGCACGTTCTGCGCGCACCTCCTGGATAATGGCTGGAAAGAGCCGCGGTGTGTTGATGCCTGCCCAACTGGCGCATTTACATTTGGCGATGAGGCAGATCCAAAGATTAAGGCATTGATAAGCAAGACACAACCGCTTAAGCCTGAGCTGAAAGTAAAACCAAGAGTCTATTATATAGGTTTGCCTAAAAAATTTATCGCCGGGGCTGTGTATGATCCTAACGCAGATAAATGTGCCGAGGGAGCCATTGTCATAGCGACTAACCTTGAGACCGGCGCAAAGGCTACCACTAAAACTGATAGCTACGGTGATTTCTGGTTTAAGGAGTTGAACACAGGATCATATTCGCTGTTGGTGGAGAAAAAAGGCTATCGTGACTATTTTGTGAGCCCGGTTGATGTTACGCAAAAAGATGTAAACGTAGGAGATATTAAGATTTTTAAGAAATAGTCCTAATTAGGTTAGACTTTCTCGTTAGACTGAGAAAAAGGGACGTTATATCCGAATATGGCGTCCTTTTTATATATGTTCATCCTAACTTGTCAAAATCACTTATTAATCTGAATCACGTGGAGCGGGAGACGGGGTTCGAACCCGCGACAGCCTGCTTGGAAGGCAGGAAGAGACGATTAAAAAGGTTAACAATTTAACCATATCACAGCTTGCAGCGTTAACCAAATTAAGCAAATCTTATATATGCCAAGTTAAGAGTGGGAAGAAAAAAGCCTCGTTAAAGTTGCTTGAAGCCATTGCCAGCTCGCTACCGGAAGATAAAACACCCAACTATTTGGCATTGTTCCTGCAATCACGTAGAGCGATGGGATGTAGCCTAAAAACGGTTGAATTTTATAAGGATAGGCTTGAAAGATTTGTCGGGTTAGTGGATTATCGTAAAGCTACTCGTGCACAAATTCAAAAGTACTTGAACTCAATAGCCGCTAATCAAAATGGATTAGCTACAAGACACGCGACTTACAGAGCCTTGAAAACATTCTATCGCTGGCTAAATTACGATTATGGATTGAATAATCCCATAGTAGGTATTCAAGCACCTATTTTAGGAAAGCCAATACTACCAGCATTGGACGAAGACCAAGTAAGGTATCTTGTTAACTCGGTTGACAATGAGAGAGACAAAGCTATTATCGCCTTGTTCGTTGAGAGCGGTTTAAGGTTGTCAGAACTGGCAAGTATAAAGCCGGGGAATATTAACTGGAACAATCGAGTGATAAAGATATGGGGCAAAGGTAGGAAAGAAGCTTATGCTCCATTTGGTGAGATGGCAGAAGGACACATGAAAACTTGGTTAAATGAGTATACACCAAATGGTAATATATGGGGAATGACCAAATACGGTATTGCTGTCATGCTTCAACGTCTAGAGAAGCGTACTGGCATTACCTGTAATCCACATACGTTCCGCCGTACCTTCGCCTGTCTATTACGTAAGGCCGGTGTTGATACCATGACGATTAAAGACCTTGGCAGATGGGAAAGCCTTGAAATGGTACAGAGATACACCAGGTCAGTGACATTTCAAGATAGCATGAAGTTTTATAAGTCACCTTTGGGTGGCATATAGGGATAGAGGCACAGCCAAGCCTCACCACAGTGCGCTACGCCCATGTCAAAGCAGCCGGTGAGGGGATATAAGGCATAACAAAAGCCCCCGTTGTCTATGGCATGAAGAGCAGCCCGTGCTCAAACTCGGATGGTGGTGAGACGATTGTTTGTAGATGGCCTAGGTTGGAGGTGGGTAGGAGTGGAGTGATGGCACCTACCCAGGGAGAAAATATGAAGCAAAAAGAGTAATCAGAGAAAAAACCTAGAAACCTAGGTATCGGTAATGAATATCGACCTAGGTAATGAGATTTCGTATATATATTACCTAGTTTCCTAGTTTCCTAGGCCTCTTCTCCTTACTCCCTTTTTGTTTTCAATTTTCCGTCGGCGTAGGTGCCACCGCTCCATCACCACCCTTTACCACCCTAGACCATCAATCAATCACCAGTCATTCCACCCCCGCGTTTTTGGGTGGCGCTGGCTCTGGCTCCGAGCTGGTGGGGGACTTTGCCTTGGCTGGTTCACCCTCACCCGTGGCGCTGGGTGGCTGGCTGAGCACGTCGTCTTTGTGCAGTTGTGCGACCTGGTGGTTCTTAAACTGCACGTTCTGAGAACTGGACTCCTGTTTAGCTTTGACCTTGGCTATCAGCTCGAAGATCGGGCGACGCCTCGGGGTGCCTAGCGGTGCCTCTGCTGCTTGTTGTGGCTTCGCTGGTGCCACCAGTAGCCGCTCGGGTGGTATCTCTTCAGGGTGTGGAGCCGTGGCCAGCTCCTCTATCTCTCGGAACTCGCCGTCTATTACCTTCTGTTGCCGTGCTCTCTGCAAGCGCTCAATGAAGACAACGCCTGCTTGCTGGATATCAAGCGAACTATGTTCGCCGTACTTCTCGTAATGTGTCCGCTCGAGGATCCACGCATTAGCCGTCCAGTCGGGGGGCTTCCACTTCTCTATAGTCTCAGTCTTCGTTGATCCATCCTTGAGTGTGTGGGTGATCGTGCGCTGCTCTATGAGTGTCGAGACGGAGCCTGCCTCATCAATGCGGCCGAGGAACCCTACCTCTGCGTGTGCTCGTGCGCCTTTTATCGCCTCGGCGAACGCCACATATCTTTCCACCTCTCCTTTATAGTTTCTCTTACCTAGGTTCCTAGGTTGTCCGCTCTCTTGTTCTTGTATATATCTATCGGCGAAGTCAAGCCATTGATAGAAGGTAGTTTCGCCAAGACCGACGAGCTCGCAGGCTGTACTCACATAGTTACCTTTGAGGAGACAGTCTACTAATGCCTGTTGCAGTTCGGGGGTGAGCTTGCCCTTTTGTCCCATGGTTTTAAGTATAGCGCATGGTGCGGCCAGCGGTTTAATTTACCAAGGTCTAATCACTGGCCCGTGGTGACTCCGTGGCCTCTGTGCCTCATTGTAGTGCTTCGTTTTACCTAGGTTCCTAGGTCTTTGCTCGTGCCCCACTCGTGACGGCCTCAAAACGACTCTTTACCCGTGGCCATGGTACTTTAGTCCTGTTATGGTACTATTTTACCTAGGTTCCTAGGTTTTACGAGTGAATGAGTGTTGACATACCTAGGTTCCTAGGTTAGCCTTTGTTGACAGCCCTTGGGATATCGTTGATATGGCTTGTGAGGCTAGCGCTCTTGTCGAATGTTTTTGAACCACAGCCACCATCGGATAAAGCTTATATTGCATGTTTGGCGATGAGCCCCGGGCAGCAGCTTACAGCCCCAGGCTAGGTGTTCAGAAGCCGGTATGCTTTGATTGCGGCTCTGATGCCAGCGTTGAACTGGTATCGTTCAAGCTCAAGAAAACAGGCCAGAGGGTCTCACGCTTCAAATGCCAGGCTTGCAACAAGTGGGTAGACAAAACTGTCTAGCCAACCGGGGGTGCGCATCCTACACGCGTAAATCAAAACACGAAAGGAGTACAGTAGTGAACTATCAGGCAGACTTTAACGAAGATAAAGTACTATTCACTGAGACACCCAGCAAATCTCCAGACTTAAAACACCTGCAAGCCGCCATGTTCCTCGACCGTCCTGACCCTTGGAAATCTAAGCCACGCCGTTCCAAACCTATCCCTCCCGAACAATGGCCTCTCCTGTTAGACAATTCACTTGACTTACTAGGGGGATTTATTCTCACCCGCACATTCGGATACATTGACGGCGTAACAATTTGGACTTTTGTTAGGGGACATAAGGCTTCGTTGACCGCTTATCAAAATGCTTAAGTTCGTTCGCTGGAGCTAGTTGGAGAAGTTAATCTGTTTTTTACAATTAACCTTTGCGATGCAGTACTAAATTGAACTTAGCGCCTTCTTCCGTTGAATACTCGAACTATGGATCTTCACGAAGACTTCAACAATTTTTGGGTCGAATTGCATGCCAGAACAGCGCTTTAATTCCTCTAAAGCCATCTCAGGTGTCAGCTTATTACGGTAAGGACGTGATGAAGTCATAGCATCATATGCGTCGCATACAGCCAAGATGCGGGCGTCTTGAGGGATATTATCACCTTTCAAACTAGCAGGATACCCACTGCCATCGTAATGTTCGTGATGATACTTTATGCCAGCCAAGCAGTCGCTCAAACTATCGACATGCTTAAGTATAGATACTCCCAGATCTGGGTGAGCGTATATCACCTGCCAATCCTCGTGAGTTAAGAATCCTGTCTTGCTGAGGATCTGGTCAGGAATACCAATCTTGCCAATATCATGCAGTAGCCCAGCAGTACGTAGTGTACGGATTCTCTCATTGGGATAACCAAGTGCTTCAGCAATATCGGCGGCGTATCTGCTTACCTTTTTGGAATGTCCATAGGTATAATGGTCTTTGGCATCGACTGTAGCTGCCAAAGCATAAATCGTGTTAAGTATTGCATTATTATTCTGTGTGCCAAACTGCATCGTTAGCACCTCAGAAAGCGCCACTTCCGAAGCGATACATACTCGATTTCTTCCAATTTGCTTTGCATAATATAGAGCTGCGTCCGCTGCTTTAATGAGCTCTTCTCGTATTAATCCATCAGTTGGCCAGGAAGCTATGCCGATGCTATAAGTTATTGCTATGCCTTTCGATTCCATTTGAACTTCTGTCTCTCTTCGAATCCTCTCCGCTATACTACGGCTTGCATCAAGCGATGTCTGAGGCAAGATAACGGCAAACTCATCACCACCATAGCGAAAACATATGTCTATCTTTCGTATGCAACCTTTGATAATTTCCCCTGCTTGCCGAAGGACTTTATCCCCATCGACATGGCCGTAAATGTCATTGTATGACTTAAAAAAGTCTAAGTCTAAGAAAAGTAAAGAAAATATTTTCCCAAAGCGAGAACACCTTGTTATTTCCTCACTCAAACGTTGGTGAAAATAGCGGTGATTAAATAGACCAGTTAGCTCATCTACATTAGCCCTCTCCTTGGCTTGAGCGTAGAGCTGGGCATTTTCTATTATCACTGCTGCTTGATGAGTCAGAGTTGAAATCAGGTCTATGTCATCACGGGAGTAAGGACTAGGTGGATTCTTTTTACTCAGTGCTAGAATAGCAATCAGATTACCTTTGTTATTCATAGGGTAAAGCATATCTATTTCTGCAGCATCAAGACTGCTCTCATCTGTTTCCCACAGACTCTTAAACTCAGGAGTAACGTCAATAAGCTCTCGAGAAAGAGGCTTGTTCTCTCTGGCAAGCCAATTCATAATCGGACTATTCCTCCGTAGCTTAATAGAGAGAACCGGCTCACCTCGTTTCCGCCGTTCGGCAAACTGGGCACTAAAATCGGCCCCGTCGCTAAGCAGAAGGGTTGCCTGAGTGGCATGCACCGCCCTTGTTATTGGTTGCAACATAGCCTCAGCTAACTCGCTAAGGTTAAGAACATTACCCATTCTCTCAGTAAAACTGAGTACCATTTGCCGGTAGTCATAGGTTTTCCCGAAAAAGAGTCTTTCCACAACTTTCTGAAGAAGAGTCTTTATTGGGTTGAATAGCCAAGCCATCATAATAGCTGTTCCGATAATAGCACCTAATCCCGGGATAGTTGTCCACCCACTGATGAAATGTTGGACTGTAGATAGTATGAGCAGATATATAGCAGTAATAGAAATGGTTACACCTGAATATACTAGTCCTCTCCTCGCAACTAGCTTCATGTCTAATAGCTGATACTTGAGGATGGCATAGGTTATAACTATGGCATTAAGAAAATGACCGATCTGCGTTAGTGGGAATTGGGGCAGCGGTGGGATGGCTTCTCTGAACCCAAAGATTAGAAATAATGTTATGCCGGCTATCAGATAGATCACTCTGCTTTTTTCCAAGGGGTCTCTCAGTGCTCTTAGCCTTTGTGCCAGACGGAGTATCGACAATACCATGAAGGTCATACCAACACCAGCGGAAAGGTAAATGAACTCCCCGTAGTTAACATCCAGCCCTCCGGCACTAGTTATCTCGGCGCTCTTAGGAAAATAACCCAAGGCAATTAGAGGAAGCATGACGAGCACTACGACTCCATACCCTAGCTTTACTGCTAAACGGCTCGCTTTCTGGGTGAAGACACAGACAAAATGATAGTAGCTGACCATTGCACAAGCGCCGAAGACTGCGGGACCTAGTATCCACAGACGTATCTGATCCGGGAAGAAGTTAGCTAGAACCATGAAGGTGCCAAGGGCAAAAAACAGCGATACAGTCAGATACAGAGCGAATAGTCGCCTTACCTTAGTTCGCAGGTTGCGCAGAACTATTACAAGCAAAATAGCATAGACTATTGTGCTAAGCAGGGGAGGTAAAGAATACATGCTCATTTCTGCATCGATTCCATGATAGCTCGTGACCTATCATGTTCTTCCAGGATTATTGTATCTTGTATCAGGCTGTAATGGATGGTCAAAAAGTACTGTTTGTATACACTACTTTAGTACTATTGAGATTCGTGTATGGTTATTAGATATAAAAGCTGCCCCAGAAACTGGGGCAGCTAGGTTGTAATCAGGTAATATGCTAGATAACTGTAAGTGCCAGAGCAGTAAATTAAAATTTAGGAGATAGGAGTTAACAGCTTATCAATAGCCGCCTCCGATGGATTAACGTGAGGTGGTTTCAGATGGGCCAACTCAGCACCAGCTGCCCTCTGCCTCGATATATAGTGTTGGAATGCCCCAACGGGCAGTACTGTAACCTTTAATGGGTTTAAGCCCAACATGGATTCCAAGCCAGCATAATCACTGTCAAGCTTCTTTAGATGCTCATGTATGATCGCAGTAGCTTCCCTATCACCTATTATCGTTCCCTGCTTGGGCTCAATATAAATATGCAGCACCGGCTTTTCCCCAGCCTCTTTCCGTACCGACCAATCTTGGTAAGGCACTCCTGAATTCTCTATCGCCTGCCAGATTGTCTTCTCAGTCAGACGAGTAAAACCGGCGATATCTATAATACCGTCTACTCTAGAGTCAAAGACCATTTGGGGAATATTGATATTGAGCTTTTCATTGCGTAATGAACTTATCTTGACTACGTCGCCCAGGAAGTACCTCAATAAGGCACCACCTCGGAAGTTAGTGATTACCATAGCATAGCGCTCTCCTTCCTGCACCTCATCCAGCAACAAGAGGTCTGGCTTGTATGTTGGGTCTAATAGCCATGTGTGACATTCCCTTTCAGGTAAAAACTCCAAAAAGTTGAAATGTGGGAAAAAGGTCATCTGCCCATAGTCCCAAAGTTGCGTAGCTATCATAATACCCTCAGTACAGCCATATATATCTAAGGGATATCTGCCCCACAAATACTTGATCCTCTCACGATAAACTGCGTTGTCCGAACCACTCCCTATCAATCCCTTAAGGGTCCATATATCTCTTGGTAATAGGGAACGGCGAGCCAGCTTACTTTTTACCACTGCCCCTAGTAACCTAGTAAGCATTCTCGGATTCTTTAAGATGCCTTTAAGTCTTTTTTGACCTCCTCCCTGGCTGAAACGCTCTCCTATTGCTGTAAGCACACTAACTATGCCAGGCAAAAAATCTATTCCAGCAGATAGCCCTGCTTTAAAACCCTGCTCTATCCTCTCCTCGAATCCCATTTTTTCGGCTTCGTCCAGAGGGGGGAGAATGTCAAAGATACCCATTTCTCCCAACCGGCGAAAGTATGAACCGCTCGCGTAGGGTGGGGGAGCTAAACCGTAGAGGAGCGTATCGTTTTCTTCAATAACAATATCGCCTCTATCTCGGCATGAGGCAAGAATGAATACCCCCAGAAATGTATCCCCTAGTTCTTCATACGTCCTTCTGGTTACCGGGATCCACTTGCAGGGATACTCCCCGGACCTGCCCGAAGTACGCTGCCAAAAAATAGGTTTTTCGGGTAATACATCCTCATTTTGTTCATAGAGGTAAGGCATATAATTCGAGTAGGTTGTAATCGGCACCTGCTCACGAAATTCCTCTACGCTTCGTGGCTCTGCCCCGCGCATTATTTTATTACCCAGCTGAAATTTCCTCATAAGTTCTATTTGTTCCAGCAATAGTTCGTGCTGGATATCCATAAACTGCTTTATGTTCAGGTCGATAAATCCACAACACCTCTGCCATAGTTCCCTGGTTTTGTTTTCCCGTAGAAGTTCTACTACGCTTGCCATTTGCACCTCCCGATTAGGATTTATTTATTAAGATATTCAAAAAACGGCGGAATTACCTCAAAAATGGTCAATTTTCTAAAAATGTTTATAACATGGTGCCGATTTTCAATTGTCGGTCAATCAGGTCAATATAAGTATATTCAGGAGCCTTGACTATGCCCTTTGCATCAAGGATTATTCTAATTGCCTCGTTGGCTGCCATGATTGAAGCCAGTCCGACACCTATACTATTGGTTGGTCCGGGCTTCTCCCCAGACATAATTTTTTGAACGTTCTCATCTGAAGCGAGAGAAGCAGCATATGAAGGTATAACTGGCGCAATATTTCCTAAAGGAATCGTTAGCTTCTCAGTGTCATTCACGTCTAAATTTGGAGGTAATTTATTGTATTCTTCCAGGGTAATCCCTTTAGGATCGAAACTCACCACCAGGGCACCAAAACCTATAGCGCTGGCAAAAAGATAGTATATTCCTTTGCGTCGAGCCTCTCTTTGTAGAAGAATGGACTCCTTCAAAGCACTAATATCCATTTCATCAATAACTAAATCACAATCACTGACAAAAAGATCAGCGTCATTTTTTGTCATTATACCTTTGTCGCTCCAGAGTATCTGAGCCTGTGGATTGATTATTCTGATGTGTTCAAATACAGCTTCGGCCTTATTCTTAGCCAAATTAAGTATTGAGGAAACAAACTGTCTATTGAGGTTACTTTCTTCAAATGTCCCAGGGTCATTAATCTTCAGTCGCCCCACACCAAGCCGTATCAGCCTCTCTGCCAGCAAACCGCCAACTCCACCCACGCCTGCAATCGCTATTGCCGATCTCCGAATTTTATCCTGCTCTGATTCTGTAAAGAATCCTATATTTCTACAGAAGATTGCTTTGTATAGATTATCCATCCCCTAACACCAAGCTTCTTTCAAGAATGCTTCCACTTGCTTCTAGATTATATCATGAGAGGGAAAATACTCTTATTAAACGCTATTCAGGCAACTATAGGAAATAATCTACACAGCTGACCTATTTTTGTCAATAGGCTACATCTATTTTTGAACAAAACGCCCAAATGTTCAATGCGAAAATAATAATATCCTTATAATCGTGATTAAATTAATCATGTTAGAATGTGCCGTCTTTGTCAGAATCAAGATAAATACTCGATACTGAAATTAGCAGGCAATCACAATTGAATAGATGCTACGGCATATATATAATTAAGGCGACTATACCGCCATAACAGGTATAGTCTCAAAATATCCCTCCACAAGATTACTTCAAATTAATAATACTTCAAGGGAACTTAACTGTGCAAAAACCAACACTATATGTCGTTCTTTTGGTATTATGGATTGGGTTAATACTAATGGGAGGGTTAAATGCTTAAGTCAATCCGTACAATTAATAAGGAACTTAAAGAAGCCCCAAAACTTGAATTCACTACTGCAAGATGGGGCATTTTCCAATTTGTTCTCTCTATCAGTTTCTTTTGTGGTGGTATTTGTATCGGATTATTATCCATCTTGTTGGCAGTTGTTTGGAGTAAACAGGTAATGGATATGCTAGTTTGGACTATATTGGTTTGCATCATTACAGTTTTGTTTGCAGCTGGTCTTTGTATGTCTGGTTACTTTGCATATAGAGCTTACAAATTAGGAATATTTTGGCTTGATACAGGCTCAAAAGACCCAACGGCTACTCAGAGGAATATTAAAGAACTAAAAGATATTATTGAATGTATGCTTGGTATTAAGTTCTGTACTAAATGTGGTTTTAAAATAGATAACCGCAATACATTTTGTATCAATTGTGGTTACAGATTAAGGCAATAGGATAGACAAGCAGAATGAATACTACTACAATAACAAGTGAAATACCAAAAGGAAGAATACGACCAATGGATGTTCTTTGGGGTGCTTGGGTTAAAAACGTAAAAATAGACCAAAGGCAACAGTCTATTGATATTATTGGGATTTATGACGAGATACGGAGAGGTGGTAGGAGTGATTTTCCGTTTACTATAGACTTACTAGCGATAGTAGCTTATGAAGCTTCTCTTTCAGAGGCTAATAAAACATTCCAACTGACATTAGAAATACTTGACCTTGACAAACCTATATTCTCAATAACAGAAGATTTAATATTACCAAATTTTTTAGATGCCAAAATTAGGTGGTATCAAGATTACTATATTGAGAATGTAGTTATAAGAGAACCAAGTGATTACTTGCTATATATTCTCGTCAATGGACAGGAAAAACAAACTATTCCACTTCACGTTTATGGACTACAAGCAATAAAATATGATTACGTAAGAGATGCGACAACAAAAATGTGGGAGGAAGATGCAATACAGGAGATTAAAAGAAATGTGGAAGATAGAGACAAATAAATTCACAGTATCGCAAAGAGATGGCAAAGACCCTGACATTGTAATTACTAGTAAAAGATATTGGCCCATTGTTGATAAAACTACAAAGAAACATCTGAAGAAAAAGGTAAAAGGTAAACCTATTGATTATGGAATTACTGAGGAGCAATTCGATACTATTCTAAAAAAGGCAGCACAACCAAGGGATAAATGAGATGGCGAGGAGAATTAACTGGGGTGTATCCATCCTAAAATTGTTCTTAAGCTTATTAGTCATTTTTGGCTTTGTAGATATTATTTATCGTAGCTATATTCTATTCACACATCAAATAAGCCCAGTTATGGGCACCGTTATGTTTCTAGCAGAGGTTGGATTCTGGATTTGGCTTATAACAGTTTTGCGGAGGCCAAAATATCGATACTCAAAGCCTAGCTTCAAGTTAATATTCGTATCATTGTTGGGAATCATTTTGGTATGTACATTTGCGGGCATAGAGCCGTTATCAACGTATAAAGACAGTGCACTCAATAAAATAACTACCTCCTTAATCTCTAATAAAAGCACACCGAATAATACTTCAGATGTAGTAGCACCAACAAACCCATCAGCGACATATGGGAATACTCCCACTATTCCTAAAATACCACCAATTACTACACCGCAACCGATTACTACATCAGAACCAAAATTACAAGACCCAACTTTGGAGCAGTTATTAGAATTCTTAAGAAAAGACAACACCGATGCACACCCATATATTTATCCTACCTTTGTATGTGCAGACTTTGCCGCAATGCTTCAGAATAATGCACATCAAGCTGGATGGAGATGTGCAATTATACATGTCGAGTTAAGTGGATATCCTGATTTTTATCACTATGGTATCCCATCAAATACAGGGCATGATTGCAATGCCTTCAACACTACAGATAGAGGATTAATATATATAGACGATACACGGACGGTAGGAGCAGGCCCAGCTAATCAGGACAATATTGTAGATGTCCAAGTCGGTAAAGAGTATATTCCTGAAGCACTATTTCCTAGTTATGGATGGCGTTCTGCCTCTCTCAGTATGGGTGTCGTAGTTGGCATTAGTGAACCACAGTGGTAATGTGATATATGATGGAGCACTTATAAGATGTCAATATTTAATAGTCTATCAGAGAGTTTTGCTGCAAACTCGTATTATGTGAAATCTGATTCAAAAATAGGTCAAACATTGATGTTTCGTCAAAGCGATGATTATAGCGAAAAGCATATTCGTTCAGATAGGATTGAAGATATTTAGGTGAAATGGAATGATAGACACCATTAATCCCACGCTTAATTTGAGACCAAAAGCCCTCGATGTTATTGACATGAACTTGGCCTCTAACATACTGCTTTGCACGATGGTTAATTCGTTGGTGGTTAAAACCGATATAGGTAAGATGGTCATAGGTAGGGAATTCATCCGTATAAATGATAGTCTTTTTGGCAATATTCTTGTTAATTATTGGTGTTACGGTAGACCTCTTAGCGTTAGGTACAACTTTTGTCATGACTTTGCCTTGCCTCTGGACAATACCCACAACAGGTGTTTTACCTTGTGCCCCACGACCACGTGTACCATGTCTTGCTCCGCCGATGTAGGTTTCGTCAATTTCGACCTCGCCTGTAAAGATAGGATTAGTTTCAGCAAGAAGTGTTCTAACTTGCTTGAACATTCTCCAAGCAGTTTTATACGTAACACCTGTCTCTCTTTGAATTTGCTTAGCAGAGATTCCGCATCGAGTAGATGCCATACGATGAATAACCTCAAACCAAATTCTAAGTGGAGTAACGGACTTATGAAATATCGTGCCAGCAGTGGGATAGACCTGATGGTTGCAGTAATCGCAGTTATAGCAGTGGCGATTAGCAATCTTATGATGCTTGGTTGTTCGCTTGCAGTTAGGGCAGTAAATACCGTCTGGGTACCGTTGGTTTTTGAGCCATTCAAGACAAGTGTATTCATCTGGAAATCTTTTATTAAAGTCATTTATCGTGAATTTTTGCATCTTTCTATCCCCCTTATACAGGTATTCTATCACAAATCTTACCTGTTGTCAAGGGATAGTTGCCATAATTAATATCTATATAAAGAATTCATTAATTGAGGCTCAGGGATTTGGGTAAATTCTCTGGATACCAGCTATATCTCCGCTTTCCAGACTGCGCTTTTTCAATTCGAATTGAGCGCTTATACCATACATTGTCTGTGAGTTAGCGGGTTTTTGATAAAGATCATCCAGCACTAGCCAATGTCCCGCTTCGTGAGTCATTATGTTTTGGATATCAACATCATAAGCAGACGATTGACCCTCTGTCCATGTTGCCTTATCTGGATCCCCATCAATTGAATTTTGCCACCAAGCATACGCCACATTGCTGTTCAGAGCCGTATCTACATCAACAAGTTCTCTGGTAAGAGTGTTGTACCAAATATAGGTGATTGCTATAGCATTGGTATTACCCAGATCCTTCCAACCAACGACATTCTGCATATCTGCAATATAGCGATTTAACTCGGCATTCCATAGCAGCGTATCTGGAAGTGTATCAGTATTTTCTAAATACTCGATTGTGTAAGTTATTGAGGCATTGTCCCACGTTACAAAAGAGTTATTAATGGCATCAAGGAAGTTAGTGGCTAAACTATTGCTTACGTAGTAATTTGGCATACTGCCCCAATGCAACCCGCTATACTTGTACAAGGGTTTTTCCCCGCCATTATTTCCTCCTCCGGGTTTATTCTCATCCTGTCCAGGAGGTGTACCATGAGGATTACCCGCAGGAAAGTCCTTTGCGAAATGTATGAAGACAATCTTTTCAAGGTCGGGAGGTCCCTTTCCTGTACCAAGTTCAGGTGGTGCTGCATTCACAACCCCTGTAAAGCTAAGGATCAAAGTTAAAACAAACAAAGGAATGAATATTTTTATTGTTCTCATTTATTTTCCCTCCTCACATAACCTTATAAACGTTAATCTCGGATAAATAGTTTACAGTGACATATTATTACTAGCCTAATTGTTTGTCAATGTATTTAGATTTGTATTAGTAATCCGGCGATTCTCTAGTTACCCGAAACAGCAAGACTAAATCTCTAAAGATGATTTGTTTTGGTTAGGTATTATTGCTAATAAGATTACTTAAACAAAACGCTAGAAAGTTCAAATTGGAAGCATTAAAGATATTCAGAAGCGTTCATGCGGAAATCCACAAAAGAAACAGTGTATGCAGCCCGTCTTACTATCTTCGATCTTAATCTTGCGATGGCAACACGGAAGCTCAAATTCATCCAAATCGTTGACTTCTGGGGATATCCATGGCTCCTGTTGTTCCATTTCTCGTCCCTTAAAGCTAATTGAGATAGGGCTAGAACTCTGGTGTCCAAAAATCCCTTTGAGGGGCCTAATGAGCTTCTCATTAACTATGCTCGTCATGATGTTCTTGGCAAAGATGTTTACGTAGGCAAGTTGTTCTTGTGTCCACCAACTATCTTTGGGTGCTCTTTGTCCACAATATGGGCAGAAATATTCGGCTTCCCCTTGCACGTCTTTATCTAAATCCGCTTTTTCTTTGGGTTCAATCATAAAAGAATCAATTCCTTCTTGAGCGAGAGTGCCAAGCTCCTCTTTCGTCAATAAGACCTTAAACTCCTTCCGACAGAAAGGGCACTCTCTTCGAAAGAACCCTTCATCATCCAGAGGAAAAGAGACATTGACCTCAATCTCAGCCATCTTTCCTTTTATCCTTTACCTGATTGAACCGTCGGATAATCATTGTGCTAAGAGTCGACGCGGTATTTATTGCGAGTTCTGCTATGCTCTCCGAGACAGCAGGAGGAAACACTCCTTTTCCATGCGCATCTCCCAGAGTATTCCGTAAGTTCCCAAGGTGGGTTATTACGCCAGTCATCCCATTCAACAGATACTTGCTAGCTCCTGAGGGGTCAATATCATCAAAGCGGAGGATAGCGCGAGTCGATTTCCATAAGTCGCTGAGTTGCTTCTTTTCTGGTAGTGGTATATTAAGGCTCTCATGACAGACTCGCATAGTGCTTTCAAGACAAGACACGCTGCGGGTGATAGCGTTCTCAAAGTTACCGTCTCGAATCGATTCCCTCGCCTTCTCTATATCTGTATAGGCTGCATAGTAGTTCCCAGCCTGAAAAAGACCCCTTGCGGTAGATACTATGTGTCTGGTTGTTTCGGCATTGACCAGATTGCAGGCACGACAATAATCGAGAGAAGTTTCTCTCTTTCGGATTTTGCAGAGAAGGGATTCTATTTGAAAGGAACTTCCCCCAATGTATGGATATATTCTGATCTTTGGGAGAATAGCATCACAACCAACGTCACGATAAACCTTCCCGGCATCGCAATTAAAGCAGATTGTCGGGTTCACTTCGTTTGTTGTTTTCTCTCCAGTTTGGCGAGCTGCCTTACATATCAGGCTGCCCATTCCAACTTGTTGCAAGTGGCAATCTATATTGTCATTCTCTTTTGGTTCAGGGAGTTGGCCAGACATACGAACCCTCTCTTTTCAATACTATAGAACACTCCATGATAGCCGTCAATCTGGCAAATCGTTAACCACCTATCACAGTCTCTTGACGTAGGATAGAAACATCAACAAGCGGTGGTGTCAGGTCAGTCTCGCACGGCTTAACAAATTGAGTTATTGTTAATGGAATGGGGATATTCTATTCCTTTACCCCAATAGGCTGCCATTGCCACGCCTCTCCCTTTCGCATGACGTGGCCCAGACCGGGGAAGGGGAAGTGAAACGCAAGCACCAGGGCATTCTCAGTTGCCGCTCTCTTTAGAAGCCTGCGTCTGGTGGCTACGACTTGCTGGGGAGAAAAATCGGTGCCTGCACACCATTCTGGTTGCTCCAGATGGATGGGGTGGAGTACCACATCAGAGACGCACAGCAATTGCTTACCTCTTGAGGAAATAGCCAGCGCCATTTGCCCCGGTGTATGACCAGGCGCTGCCAGGGCGCGTATACCGGGTGCGATTTCAGTTTCACGGTCAACAAGTTCCAATCGACCTTGAATCGGCGGCAGGTTCTTGCGTGCGAATTTCAGCTGCCTCTCCCTGACATGTTCATCGAGTTTCGTCTCCGCCTGTCCCGAGGTCCAGAAGTCCCACTCGCCTTTCCACATAACGTACCGAGCGTCGGGGAAAACTGGCCTACCCTCGTCATCAGTATTCCCGCCAATGTGGTCTGGATGTCCATGTGTTAAGATGACCGTGTCAATGTGCTCAGGCGCAATCCCTACAGCCTTCAGGTTCTGAACAAGCTTTCCTGTGCTTGGGGCAAGGCCATCGGCACCCGTATCCACCAGCACCTGATGCTTGCCTGTGTTAACTGCCAGGCAAATGTATGGGCTTGTTCCACTCTAGCCACTGTTCTGGCTGTAGGTTGTGTTCGCGAAGCACTGGCTCAAGTCGTTCTTTTGGCGCATTGGCGAAAAGGAATATGGCCGGCGGTGGGAAGGTCGGAGGTGCGTAGGTGTGAGTGCCGTCACTAACAGCTACGCAGTGGAAATCCCCTAGCTCAAAGTGATAAATGTCAGCGTTCATAGCCATCCTCCTGTCTCATGCCCTAGGAACCTAGTTCAAGTATACCACAGGATGGAGCTAGAGAGGAACAGGGTTGAACAAAACCGAGAAATGTTAGTTGGGGTTGCTAGATCAACGCGATTTCGGTACTCCTATCCACCTAGGAGTTCGATTCATGTATTCACAGTAGGAGTCGCCATACTTTTCGAGCAAGAAGCGTTCTTCCGAAGCTGCGGAAACCATCGATAGAACCATATATGCAACTGAAAGCAATAAGAAAAGCCAAGAAGCGCAAGCTATACCAACACCTATGAGAGCCAAAGATGAACTGAGGTACATAGGATGCTTTGAGTAACGGAATGGCCCTTTAGTCATGACTTCGCGCTCTAGAGGAGTGGTAACGAAACTCACGATAACCATAGTATAGATAGCTAGTCCTAATAGAGCGATAGGAAGACCTATGTAAAACCATAGCGTACCCAATTTTAGCGGTAGGAAAATAGAGTATATACACTGTAGAAAGAAAATGATGTGATAGGAATAAAGGATTATATTTTCAGTTTTGCTTAACACAGAGCCGTGGCCGCCTGTCTCCCTAGCGCTCTTATTAATTGCGGGTATCAAGAAAATAAGCATAAGAGCATAAAGTACAAAAATCCAGGCATTCCAGACACCTATTTGAAAAGCTGGTATGATCGACACGATTTCCCCATCCTTGGAGGTTCTTCTTGCTTCACCTCCTCTGCCTGACTCCATTTTACCTTAACAGTTCTATTGGAACAAGGCAGAAGGAAGCTGAAGAAGCAGAGTGAACAAAAGTCAGAATTGTGCAGTCTACATTCAGAAATTACGCAGAGCGTCATTTAGAATTACCGGTGCAAAGCTTCGTCGGGATGAATTGTGGCCAGAGTCCAATAAAGGAGACTTTGAACAACAGTCACAAAAGACTATAATAGGCGGGTGTCAAAGGGCCCTTTTCGAGGCGTGTGAAGTTCGAGTTAATTCCCGGGAGGTGAGGTAAGATATGGTTCGTTTCCTCCACACAAGCGATTGGCAGCTTGGCATGACCCGCTACTTGTTCTCCGAGGGGGCTCAGGAGCGTTTCAACCAGGCACGCTTTGATGCGATCCGCACGCTCGGCAAAATTGCAGTGGAATCTAATTGCCAGTTCGTAGTAGTCTGCGGAGATGCGTTTGAATCCAACCAGGTAGACCGAAAAACGGTTGCGCGTGCCCTTGAGGCGCTCAAGGAAGTCCCACTCCCCGTCTGGATTCTGCCCGGTAATCATGATCCCCTGAATGAGGCCTCGGTCTATTCCTCCAAGAGCTTCATGCAAGGGAAACCGGCTAACGTCAATGTGATTAGCGATGCAACCCCGATCCAAGCGGATCACAACGTCGAACTGGTTGGGGCTCCATGGCTGTCAAAGCGCATGCCAGTGAACCCATTTTACGAAGCGACGAAGTCACTTGAACCACTAACTGGCGTCACCCGGATTATCTTGGCGCACGGTATTGTCGATTTGTTTACCCCCAAAAAGGATGACCTTGGGGTACTTACGGCAGATAGTCTAGAGCGTGTCATCGAAGAGAGAAAGGCCTCCTTTGTGGCATTGGGTGACCGCCATTCACGCACTAAGATCGGTGCGGGTGAGCGTATCTGGTATTCTGGCACGCCAGAGGTCACGGACTTCGGGGAAGGTGAGACTGGCTATGTCCAAATTGTTGAATTGGATGGCGATAAGGTGATTGCGACACCTGCCCCAGTCGGTCAGTGGCGCTTTGTCGAGAAGAATCGCGTTGATATCAACTGCTCCGAGGACATCGAGGCGTTGCGAAGCATGCTGGAAAGCATAGACCGAAAGGAACAGACGGTGCTCCGGCTGAACCTAGTGGGGTCTATTTCCCTCACCCAGGAGGCGATCCTGCGGCAATTTCTGGCTACCATCGGGGATGTATTCGCGTCTTTCCAAATGAGCGATGATGAGTTGTTAGTTTTGCCGGACGATGCAGACTTCTCCGTCCTTAATTTCTCCGGGTTCGCCGAAGCGACCGTCAGGCAGCTGCGGGAAAAGATGGTCGGGGAGGGAATGGAGAAGAGAACCGCCCGTGACGCGCTTGCATTGCTGGTTAGGTTGAGTGGTGGTCTGTTATGAGATATGTCCGTTTGCGGATTGCCAATTATAGGGGCGTTTCCGAGCGTGAGGCAGAATTCGCCGGAACCGGTATCACCCTAGTTAGAGGCCCCAATGAGATAGGAAAAACCAGTTTAGGGGAGGCGGTCTGGATTCTCTTTGGATATCCAGATTCTAGCAAGCACGGCGATCTCATGGCCATCAGACCGGTTCATCGCGACGAAGGTACAGAGATCGAACTAGAGGCGGAGAGCGGCCCCTACCATTTCACCTACTTTAAGCGTTATTTCAAGAAACCGGAGACCAGGCTCACCATTACCAAGCCAAAAGCCGAGAGTCTGACCGGCAGGCGAGCCCACGAGCGCGCAGACGCAATACTTAGGGAAACCTTGGACGTTAATCTTTGGAAAGCTTTGAGCATTAGGCAAGGCGCAGAGATTAAGCAGCCAAAACTTACAGGGCAGACTTGGCTTTCTCAAGCCCTAGATCGGGCAGCTGGCGGACATTCGACTGATCCGAAAGCTGAAAGCCTCTTCGAAGCGGTTCATGCGGAGTACTCAAACTATTTCACTCCAGGAGGAGCCGAGAAGAAAGAGCTGGAGGAATGTCGCCAGGCATTATCATATCGCCAATCGGAAGTTCAGAAGTTTGAAGAGGCGCTGCGTGACCTCGAGCATGATATCGATCGAGCTAATGATCTCAGACGGGAATTAGGTGAGCTTGAACACTCTGAGCAGGCGATTGCGAACGAATTGGAAAACCGCTCAGACAAGCTCAAACAGATAACCGAACTGGATCAGCGTCTCTCGGAGGCGAGGCTTAACCTGCAAGTGGCAAAGATCTCGGAAAAGGCAGCACGTGCGGATAAGAGAGCGCGCGAAGAGCTTGTCAACAAGGTCTCGGATGCTACCAAGGCGGAAGCTGAAATGGGCAAATCCGTAGATTCGAGGCTTGCTTCACTCAACCAAGCTAGGGAAGAGTCGAAAACGGCAGAGATGGCTTGCAATGCCGCCGAAAGAAAGCTGAAGGAAATCCGTGAGTTGACCGATTTGAGGCGGCGCGACTATGACTATTTTCGTGCCAAGCTGGACCTTGAACTACTGCAAGAACGTAAGGATCGTGTTGACCGAGCAAGGGAGATGGTCGCCCACTCACAGGCAATTCTAGCAACGAATAGGGTTGACGAAGAAGCTCTTCGGACCATTGAGGCGGCTCAAGCCGCAGTAATAACCGCGAGGGCAAAACGAGAAGCTAAGGCTCCTGCTGTCTCGTTGCGCGGATTACAAGAATGCAGATTGATCAAAGACGGCACTACCGTCAAATTAGGACAAGGGAAAGAGCTTTCCTTTCAGGTACCTGACAAGGTCAATTTAGTTGTGCCCGATAAATTGGAGATAGAGATAACGGCCGGTTCCAGTGTTGACACGCTTTCAAAGAAGGTTGAGGATGCCGAGGCGAAGCTAAGCGAGGTCTGCGCCTCTCTGGGGATTACTGGTGCAGATAAGGCACGAGAGGCTTTTCAGGAAAGGCAAGAGGCCTCTAGACAGGTCGCGGAAATGAGGCGGGTTGAGAAGGACAATCTGCGGGACCTTTCTTATGACGAGTTGGCAGGCCGACTGTTGAGATTACAGCAGACCGTGCCAGCTTATCTGCCCGCCAGGGCTTCTGAGCCATCAATATTGGATAGCTCTGATCTAACAAAAACAGAATTGGCGAGATTGGAGAAGATGCAGCACCGTCTTGAAACAGAGTGGAACGAGGCAAAGGCAGCCTTCGATGAGGTAAAAATACTATGTGAACGCCGGAACGGAGACTACATAGAAGCGCGATCTGTGTGGGAGCATCAAAAGCAGCATTTGGCCGGCCTTGAGAAAACGTTGAAAGAAGAGAGAGCGACTGTGCCCGATGAAGGGGTCAGTGTAGCACTCGAAAGCGCAGTAAAGGTATTGGCACAGGCAGAGACCGACGTTAGAGATGCCGAGGCAACGCTCGGAGATCTCAACCCAGAGCAGGAAAGGGAGCTTGACAAGACGTCCAGAGAGTCATTAACCAGAATACAGCAACAGATGAAAAAGACAGAAAAAGAGCTAACAGAGGTAACTACTCGCCTCAAAATCAACGGAGAGGATGGCCTCTATGATAAATTAGGTATTGCTCGGACTGCACTCTCGCGCGCTGAACATGAAAACGCGTCGTTAGCCAAACGGGCGGCAGCTGCAAATCTGCTCTATAGTACTATGTCTGAGGAACGTGACAGGGCACGTCACGCTTATGTCGCACCGCTTAGGGAGAGGATTGAGGCACTAGGTCGCCTGGTTTTCGACCATACCTTTCAGGTAGAGGTAAGTGACGACCTACAAATAGTCAGCCGCACATTGAATGATATCACGGTTGGTTTCGATAGCTTGAGTGGGGGAACAAAGGAGCAGCTTTCGCTAATCTTTCGCTTGGCGTGCGCGATGATAGTAGCCACAGATGGTGGTGCTCCAGTAATTGTCGACGATACACTTGGCTATACTGATCCGGAAAGATTGTCCCTGATGGGCGCCGTACTAGCCAAAGCGGCAAAGGAATGCCAGATTGTGATTTTCACCTGTGTGCCAGGCCGATACAGTAATATTGGGGCAGCCAAAGAGATTGTTTGGGCTAAGTGATTGGTGTGCCTCAGCTTGTTGTATCGACCTAGTCACGCCATAACCCTGAGTTTCCGATGGAGTCAGACTCTTCATCGTCTCAACCACAAATAAGTGGTACAGTCTGCACTTTACTTCATAGAGTGCAATGAACTACCAATCGTAAAATGTCCAAGGAGTCCTCGCAAAACAATGGTGTCTCATTTATGTGTTAGTCCAAACAGTATTTTTCCTCTCTTTTTCGAAATGCTTCCGTTCCCCCTTCCAAAACCTGACAGACATGTTCTCGTATTCCATGTGCGTTAAGAACGTACGGAGTTGTTAAATCAGTGAATGAACACTCAATAGGCCCAGACACATATTCAAAGCGGTAATTCGCATTTTCACCCTGACCTTGACCGTCTTGATTGGCCACGATAACTTGCTCTGCATCGGTTCCAAGTACAAGATTGGGATTATGCGTTACTATGATAATCTGACGATGTTGTTTTCGTGCTTTAATATAGTTTACAAGGTGCGAATAAATTGTTCTGTTATCGAGATTATCTTCAGGTTGGTCAATTAATATGGGATAATTGGAAGTGCTCAAATGCAGGAATATCTCGAGAAGGATAAGCCCTTGTTTGCCCGGGGACATTTCAAAAATATCTTCGCCACCCTGTTTCACAGTAAACTCGTGGGATAAGTAATCACGGAGAAGGATGTCTACTGCATTGTGAAGTGTTTGGCCAGAACGTAATCCTAGTTCTGACTCAGGAGTTAAAATCAATTTATCTAATATGCCAGTTATTATTTCAACATGTCTTTCTTGACTCCAAGAAAGAGTGTTATTCTGAAAGAAACTGCCAAACCGAGATAAGGGATGACGCAAGTCAAAGCACCCAAGAAAATCATAGTTGAACTTATCTATTTTAAAAGTTAAATCCGCTGAGACAATAGTATCATCTCCAATCTGCGTATACATAGGATTATTGAAGAGTTCAATTATTTTCTTTTGAATCTCATAACGCTCTGCAACTAATCCCTTAATCTTCTTCACAGAATCCCAATATTTCCTCTCAATCTTTGTTTTCGCTTTCTCGTGCACACGTATTTGTCTCAATAAGTAATTAATTTGTTTAGTAGCGTCTTGGAGTTCCTCCAATTTTTTTTGGTTTGATATTTTATTTAAAAATGGGCTTAATGCTGAGTTTACACTTTCCAAATCCTTAATTATCGTCTCTGCTTGTTTGCTTAGCTTGTGCGCAGTTCTCGAGGTCTCTTTTATAAATTCTTTGCTGGTCAACTTAATCGCCTGCTGTAATTTAATTACATGGGACTTGACTGACTTTATTTCTGACCTTTCAAGATCATAAGACACAGAGACTTCTTCAAAGAGCTCGCCAATATGGGTTATAACATCTTCTATTAAATCCGGTATCTTATCCGCAAGTTCTTGAGAAAATGCTTGAACACGCTTGACAGCCTCATTGCGTACATTTAAATTAGTCAAGTTCCGCTGTAATTTTCTGTATCCCTCCATCTCTTCTTCAGTGAATCCGGATGATTTCCTGAGTTCTTCGGAATCTATAGCGATTTTCTGCAATTCGGCTTCAATAGAGCTCTTGTTCCCTAGCTTCTCTATCTTATTTACTATATCGTGCCAAGTGGAAAGATATGAGAAGAAATTAGAGATTTCCGTTGCTAGTTGTGTCATGCTAGTATCACGTTTACTTACCAATTCACTATAAGAATTTTCGAATGAAGAGTTCTGTCGAAGAAAGTTGAGTAGGGAATCGGAGAGATAAGGTCGATTTGCATCCTCAACGAGACGGTGAATAAACATTTGGGGTAAGAACGTGACGTGGCGTTCTTGTTTGCTTTCTGATAGTTTGTCAACATCTCCCGAGTTCCACGTAACTTGGAAATCAATGTTGCCTAAATCGTAGACATTGGTTTTAGCGATATCGACTGCCCTTTGAGCGTATTCACCGTTAATAGCTCGAGCTATACATGAAAGTAGTATGGACTTGCCGGTTGACTTTCCCCCAATTATGGTTGTCAAATTTGCATTCAAAGGAATTGGGTCAGACTGAAATGTACCTGAAGAATCAATGAAACTGACTTGGTCGATTGTACGAAAAGCTGGCTTCTCTCCTGGTTTGTGCTCCTGAAAGCATACACGCTCATTGGGTTCGAAAATTATCTGCCTAAGTCCCTCGAAAGTGGGAGATGCCTTTATCCATGTGTAGCGTTGGCCCAATGCATAGCGTTCAAGAGTGGCTTCGGTTTGATTTAGACATCTACAGTCTGAAGCTATTACATAAGCAATATTCTTAGAGTAAGTCGCATTTGTACCATTGACGACTTGTGCGATAAATCCAGTACATTCGGAAGGACTCTTAGATAATTGAGCTATTCTTACGAATGGTTGTTGCCATAATTTGGCGCGTAGGTTACTACCTCTGTGATGAAGAACACCATTCTCTCTATCAGCATGAGCGAATACAATTAGATATTTCAATTTGGATTGTCTAAGTATTTCGTTCAGTTCTTGAATTCCCCTCGTGCTGGGCGAAACACTGTCTCTTAGGAATCGAGGCGCTCCTGGAGGGAATAATTGGGACATAATACCATCAATTGTATCTAGCGGCGAATCTTCAGAGAATATGACCAAAACGTGAGTCCCACCGCAATCAGACACAGTTACCTCAAAACCTGGCAAAATCGTCGGACCAGAATCGCTCGCAGCTTCTTGTATAAATGGTATAAGAAGCTCATCACGAGAACGGCAGAAGTTGTGGTCTGTGATCGCTACAACAGCGAGATTCGCTTTAATGGCAGCTGCTACGTATTGTTGGGCGAATTGCCTTCTGTCGGCATCTGTTTGCAGGGATGGGCGTGAAATCCACTCAGAATCTAAAGGGGTATGCGCGTGCAAATCCCACTTCAGCCATTCAGACCCCCTAGGGAATTTGTAGTTATTCATTTTGCATTCCTACTTGGTATAGCAGACATCAAAAGAAATACTTTCTCCTCCAATATTGGGATATCAAGATAAATATACATTTATCATATTAGTTATGATTCTAGTCTCTCATTCTATCTGTGTCAACAATCCGCAATAATTAATATTGAATGTTATCTAAAATTTGGTATATGGCGTAAGACCTAGGTACGAGTCTCTACCGTGTATCAGTAGGAGACAGCATACTCTATTACGTCTCATTTCTCCTAAAGTACAGCATGTTAAACGTTTCATCGTTTAGTGTGATTACATTTTATGATAGTTCCTGATTCCACAACCTAATCACCGGTTTTTCACCTGGAACTAGAACTAATTAATCAATCCATTTCCTTTTTATAATGTAAAGCCTTTTCACTAAGGTTTCAGCGGTTTTTTATCCCAGTGTTCAAGTTTCAGTTCCAATAGGAAATAACAGTCAAACTGACATGGAACTGGAACTGGAACAGGAACTGTAACCATATAAACTGGAACTAAAACTGGAACCTGGAACCAATACAAGGTGGAACCGAAGCTGGAACTTGGAACCAATATAAAATGGAACTGGAAAACAGAGCCATTGCATATATTGCATACATTTGAACAACATTTGAACGTCGACGGGTTGTCGGCGCATTTTTAGGGCTTTTCCCCAATGTTCTTTCATTATCTTTCTTGGGGGCCTTTTCGGAAACATCTTGAGATAATACGAAAAATATGCAGTTCATATAATGATAAAAAGTATTACCACCTTTTTATCTTTTGAAACTAATGTAACATTACGATGGAATGTTATGCAAAGCTAATTACCAAAGGCACCTGATTGGAATATCGTTCTTATAGGAAATTCTTCTAGTGAAACATGTTTGTACAGGTCCAGATATTGAAAAATTTGGTAATAGAGATATACTGGAACTATAGAGTATAGCACACAAGAAGATAACAGTTACGGGTGGCCAGATGATGATGAAGGCTGTCAAAGAAAGGCTCAGATGGTTCCAGACATTCATGCCCCTCTACGAAAGAGCAGAGCCGTTAGTTCTGTACATAACCAACCTTGAGAAGCTTCAGGCTGGTGAATTGCCAGTCAGCCCTGGTATGCTTGTGGAAAGCAATTTAACACTAAGACCAATATTAACCGCTATAAGCAAGATGCATAAACCTAAAGAGAAAGAGCTTGCCATTATCCAGCGAGAATTTGAAATGGCCTTGTCTAATTGTATCAAAGCTTCTGAATGGGCAGAGAAGTATATAAATTACGGGGGCCACGGTATGGATGGCCAAATACTGCTCAGCATGGTTATCAATGCAACCGTGTTAGCCCATGAGTATATTGAGTCAGTCTCCAAGAAACTAGCTCCATTTCATGAAGTTGATACTACTTCATAAAATGTATTGACCCTTTGATGAAAACGAGTATGAATATTTTCTAGCATTTGACAGAGTTTACATTATGCTGCTAGTATGCAATTATCATACATGAAGCCATTTCATCCGATATTATTTTGTATAGAGTGAAGACGAAGGGAGGTGCACAATGGCCACTTATTTCATTCTAAGCCGTGTTTCGCCTGAATCGTTCCGGGATCCAAAGGACTTCAAAAAGTTAGCTGACAATGTGTTAGCTAAGATAAGAAGTGAATGTCCAAAAGTTATTTGGAAGGAGAGTTATGCTACTTTGGGTCGCTTCGATTTTATTGATATCATCGAGTCAGACGATCCTAAACAAGTCGAGAAAGCAGCAATGATTATCCGCGCTTATGGACATTCATCAACCGAAACATTGGCTGCCACGCCGTGGAAAGAATTCCTAGCGAATCTTTAGTCAAGAATAATCTTTTCATAACGTCTTCTGCCTATCCTTTGTTATTAGCCTCTGAATAGCGTACGATACTCTAGGCTTAGTCACAATTTGGCTATTTGTGCTCTTTAATATTGGTAGTAGTAGTCTGGGCCTTGAAACTAAATATAATATAGCCACTCGGTAAATGCGTTTGTTTGTTTATATAGGTTTTTGACCACTAATTATTATACCCAAAATATTTTTATTAACTTGCCAGCCTTGAAGTTTTGTCTTTCTCAGCATAGCTATAATCTCTGAAATTATGTAAGAGGCATTGATCGAAGTAATAAGCCCGGGACGCATCTCCTTCGGCTTGACCATCAACCACAAAAACCATTTCATGAAAGGGTTAATATCTCGCCTCAAATCGGTAATACAATATCTGCCACCAGGCTTAAGTACTCTGGCAACTTCATTGAGAATATTTTCTGGATTTGCCCATTCATGTAGGGAGCCATTGGTGAAAACGGCATCAAAATAGGCATCTTCAAATGGCATCTTAGTTGCATCTCCTATATAATATTCAACCCTGTCAGTCAGACCATATTCTTCTGCATTTCGTTTGGCTAGTGTCATCATGTCATCACTGATGTCAAGGCCTCTGAGAGCTGTTCCTTGGGTACTCTTTAGCCACTCCAAGCCAAGATAGCCTGGTCCTGGCCCTACTTCAAGGGCAAGCCCAGATGAGATCCCTTCCTTGATGATCAACTTGGTCTCCATCCAGCCTCTGTCCCTCATATAACGCATCATCAAATCGTAGTTTCGTGTATTAAACTCTCCAATTATGCCGTGGTCCGTTTCTGTAATTCTTGGTTTGGCCATTATCTTCCTCCTTAGCCCTCATCCTTTGTCATAATTACTTTTCACAAAGTTATAAGTTCTTCTACCCTTCAACAATAGTTTAAACAATCCACTGTTTGCTACTTTAGTGACAATTTCATTCTCTTTCATGTGATGGTCACTAAAAGAGAGAATTCCATTTGGTTTCAACACTCTATGTAACTCCGCTAAAACTGAATCTGGGTTACCCAAATCATGAAAGATATCATATAATAAGGCAACGTCTACGCTATTATCAGGCAATCCAGTTTTACAATCAGATTTAATAGTTTTGACATTCATTAATTGCTTATTGGCAGCAATGTCATTAACGCTCTTCACCGCTAGGGGTTGAATATCGACAGCGTAAATCTTTCCTGATTGGCCCACCATTTGCGCAACTGGGAGTATATAGCTCCCTGGCCCACAGCCATAGTCAAGTATGGTAAACCCTGGTTTTATACCCACTTCTTTTAAGATATTCATGCGGGGTAAGAAGAAATCGCGAATCTTGTATGTTAGAGACATTAGCCTGAAATCAAAATTGGCTGTCAGTTTGTCCATGGAGCTGCCCTCCTTCTTTCACTGCCTCAGAACATATTACAGGGGTTTTGATGAAGAAACAAACTGGTGCAATTGTACTCTATGACAATTTGTGTAGAGGCTACACTGTATTCTACAAACTTGAACCGAAGTTAAACAAAACTGCCGAATATGCAGTGGTATTCAACAACTATAAGGGCGCGTTGGATTGAAAGCTCTAGCGGAAAGTGCGCCACACTTCTACCGAACATTACTGCTATTGTCATTCATGGACGGCGATTAGCACAACTCCCACCCGCATACACCAATTACAAATAAAGTGGAGGCTCTGGTTAAGTATTATGATGATCAAAAAATTTAACGTGATTTTAACATCAACTTAAATTCACCTTAATCTCTACCAGTTATGATAAAAGAGAAAGGAGTGAAATATGAAAAGACTAACTTTAGGACTGGTGGCCCACGATTCAAAGAAAGAAGATATGGTACGGCTGCTAAAAGCGCATGCTGAAATTATGGCTGACCTTGACCTTGTAGCTACCAAAAACACCGGCCAGATCATTCAGGAGCGAACCAAGCTGCCTGTAACTCTAATGCAAAGTGGTCCCGAGGGAGGTGACCAACAAATTGGAGCCCTAGTAGCCAACGGGGATATCAATGCCGTAATCTTCTTGCGTGATCCACTAACGGCACATCCCCACGAGCCAGATGTATCCGCACTTTTGAGAGTTTGTGATGTGCACAATGTCCCACTGGCAACCAACATTGCTACGGCGGAGGCAGTTCTGCACCTCGTCTTCGAGCATCCCGAAGCATTGAGTGGACATCACTTGGCTGCCCAGTTTCTAGAAGAAATGGCAGCTATTCATAATTAGAGGCTTGCAAAGTTGAAATGAACCAAGATGAATAAAATGGTGAAAAATAAAAATAAGTGAGGTGCGAGATGTTAAAATTTGATATAGCATTCACAGCACAAGATTCAAAAAAATTAGACGTCATTAACCTTATCGAAAAGTATCGTGACGGCATATCCCAATACTCTATTGTAGCTACTATGGACACAGGGTTGTTTATTCGGCGGATGACAGGGTTGGATATGGGCCTTATCGAGTATGGATCAAAAGGTGGTTACTTACAAATAGCCAAGCTTGTAACACAGAATAAATTAAAAATGGTTGTCTTTTTGCATGATCATTCACTTAATCTCAATGAAGTAGGCGTAAGGGAATTGCTTCTGGCGTGTAATATTCATAATATCCCTTTTGCCAACAATGTAGCTACAGCAGAATTTATCCTGCACAGGTTTTTGGAAAAAGAGATGGCTATCCATTGGCGATGCCCCGAGATATTGCCCAATCATGATTTGATTTCCGTATAATTCCGTAACGGCGTTATTAATCAATTCTCTCATCTACTTTAACCCAAAGTTATCACTGGGCTATATCTCTTATGCCACTCCAACACCTTCCAAGTTATTTTCCATAGCCAATTTCTTACGCATATTGAAAACCAAACCGACCGCCAGGGAGGGATAATCCTAGTCGGGCGTGGCAAATCGGCACACTAACCTAGAGCTTATAAGTCCAAATGGCTTTAAATCTTGACGTCATAATAAATTGGAATGTGTAGTGGCTAACTCCTTTCATTTACTTGCGGAAACGGTTGCTATCACATAAGCGCCCGAACTTTTAGCGGTTTTAATTGCCTCCCCGTTTAAGTAAATTGTGACTGTCACTGACCCTGCATCTGTATTATTTTGAGCCGATATATAAAGAAACCTGCCCGGGAAACGATCATATGAATATACACAAGGTAGAAATACATTGCTTTGTTGCTCAGTACCACCGGTCGCATTACTCATCGTCACATCGACGCTTTTAGCCGTTCCTGTGATTTCATATTGCACTTCAGGGCCCGAGTAAGTAGATTGATTGGAGGCAGGTGATGACGACTTAGAATTCAAGCAGATAGCACAGGTGCCGAATAGCAGTACGCACCCACCGATTATTGCCAAAATAATTACTAATGGATTTGTCTTCTTTTTAGCTGATTGTAGACTGGCTGCGGATTGAACCACCTGTTTTTGTGGTGCGTCAAACGGCGGTATATACAGTATTGGCCCTTGCTGTGACCAGGCTAAAGAGCATTTACAGTAAGGGCATGGATTTATCCCATATAGAATATCCTTGCCACATTCCGGGCATTTATACCACTGTTGCATCACATCCTCCTGTCTAATTATCTTGGAACAGACCTCGCATAATTACCAATACACTCTCATGGTTTTTACAATATCCACGCTATTGACATTACAACATTTGTCCAACTTGCGCTTACAGACTTTACTTTTTATAAGCCCCTTTTCAATTAGGAGGGGGATTAAGCCACTGTTTTACTCCACCGTGATGTGAACACGTACCACTGCGATGCTTACTATAACTGCAAGTTCCATCATTGCAAATAGCTGTAGCTCCAGCACATTTAGTTGTACTTGGTGATGGTGTTGTTATTGATGATGGTGGTGATGAAGATGATGTTTCAGGCGGGGGTGGTAAGTTAATAGTTGAAGACTCTGGTTCGGATGGTTCTTCCTCTGCCCACAAGCCACGGCCTGCATCTCTAGCTTCTTTTTGTAACTTTAGGAATAAGTCTTGATATTTTACATCTGGTGGGTAAGTGACAACCTGGGCATAGCCAAGCCTGACGAGCTCAGCATTGACCATGAGATCATCAAACCAAACATACCTGAGTAACCTGCCATATTTATCAGTTTCAGAAACATCTTTCTCCAGGCGAACTGCCTTACTTTCAACAAGCTCGCGATTCTTCTCCGATGCCTCTTTGCCAAAATACTCAACAGGCTTGCTGGGATGGACTGTTTCAGGGGTATCGATGCCTATGTAGCGGACGGTGTAAAGATAAATTCCCTTCTGGACTTCGATAGTATCACCATCAATGATTCTGGTAACCCGATATTCAGTAAAAATAGATTTTATCTCTAAAGGCGAGCCAGACGTGGTTGGCGTGGTTAGTTGAGTCGAAGGTATTGGAGGAGTACAAGCAACAAGAAAGCTGCTGAACAAGATAAGCAGCCCGATGAGAAATGTCAGGTAATGCTTCCGGCCCATCGTTGCTTCTCTGGGAACAATATAAGCACATCCCAGTGCAAATGTGAATAGTCAATTAGTCGTCTGCGGGTAGTACTTTAATACACTTCTAGTCATTTTTGGACACTTTTGAACAGATGGGAAATCTCCACTCAACATATAGGTTATTTTGGGAAATCGAAGCTATATTTTGACATGGTAAAAATCGTAAAAATAGAATGCTTAAAAGGTCGAATACCAGAAAAAGGAGGTCTAAAGCTTTCCCAGGATGCTGGGGGTAACCCTAGACTAAATTACAAGTAATAATGATATAGCTATCTACTTTCTTAGTACTGTCTTAACATATGCCTTTATTGCCGTCTTCGAGGCAACGTAATGACAGACTATTCAGGACATGCACGACTTCTAATAACCAGAGTGCTATAATACTTATCTAGAGTGGGCCATTATAAATAGTGTACAAAGATGCATAATAAACAGTCGTTAGATATCACAAACCGATTCAAAAGTGACGGAGCCTTTGAGAAAACCATGCGTCATTTGGACTGGCACTTACCTAATCTTGATATCATAAAAAATGTTGGTACCTCTGAGGAGTTCCTAGGTGCTTCTAATTCCATGTGTGGTGAGTGATTAGTAGGCCGCGAGTTCGTTATGCTATTAGCCTGAATTTGTATCTTTTTTTGACGCTCTAATTATCTTCTGGTTACCAGTTTTTGTACCCTCTCTTGCTATACTGAAATCAAAAGGGAAACGATAAGTGCAGAAATGAATCAGATCTTACTGATGTCAAAAAACCCGATTTTGAAACGAAAAAGCCTTGAGGTTTTAGTCAGTGCTGGCTTCCAGGTAACTGATGTTTCAGACGCTCTCAATGGATTGCTTATGATTGATAAAGATGGTTTTTCTGCTGTCATCATTGATGAGGAACTCGCTGATATTGATGGCTACCGGGCTTGTCAAAAAGTACGCCAGTATTCACAAATTCCCATAATTCTTCTGGGTACAGAATACTCAGAAAATGTTTGGGCTAAGGTTGATGAACTGGGATTTAATGTATATTTGAAAAATCCGGTCGGTCCTCATGAACTGGTGGGTCAAATTAAATCCGTCATGAGACATGCTAGTTGTGAAGAGAGACCAAAGCCGTCTCAGGTAGAAAATCCATCTGAACTGCGAGGAGCTCCAGTTGCTCCTATTCAAAAAGCTCAACCAAGCAGGTTAGATAAGATTGTTGCATCTGAAATACCGGCCGGGATAGAAGTACCTGCCGAGATTCAGTCTACTTCAGATACCCCTTTGCGGGAGGTTCAGGCAACAAAGTTAGAGAAAGCCGTTGAGATTGAGAGGTCGGCCCAGCTGATGCAAGCTGAATCACTAATGACAACGGAGGTGGCTCGTGGCCATTCGATCTCACAAGAGACCGGCCAGATGGCTGCGGCTCCTGCTCCAGCTGAGCCTATAGGAGACATGGTAGACGACCTAGAACGGCAATTCGCCAAAATAAAAACAGCCATTATTAGGATTGGCCAACTACAAAAGAGGATAGAAGAGACCAAGTCTATCATTCGTCAACAGCAGCAGAGCTTACGAGCAGTGGAAAATCATCTGCAAGAGGTCAGTGACCAATTAGAAAACATTTCGGGCAGCTCTAAGGTACCCTAGTCTCCATTGCCAGCAATATTGCTGTGGTTGAGTAATAAATTCCTCAAGAAGTTGAGTTACTTTGCCAATCCCTTTTGACTGTACTTTTGAGCAGTTAGAGCAACTGATTTGTGGGTAACAATTCTGACGAATGTGCAATCTGTTATATTGAACTAACTAGACAAATAGAAAACCATCCCCGAATTGGAAGGTTTTTTCACCTGGAAAATAAATCTAACACAGCCAGCAGCAATCGTTCCTATACACGGCTAACTTTAATCGCTTTGGAAGATTAGTGTGCCACTGTGATTTCGTTAGCATTAGTGCTACGTTTTTCCTTGCATTAAGATTGTTTCATCTTCACTTAAGCGTATTATCGATGGTTTGATTCAGTCTTGACAATAGCAGACTGAGGAATTAGAGTATGCATACAACAATAGATGGTCAAATTTAAAAATGCACTGCCTATCTAAAATAGCTGTTAGAAATTATCGATCTTGTACTAATGAAGCATTCTCTTTATCTGAATATACGCCATTGGTCGGATACAACAATGGAGGAAAATCAAATCTCCTTGGTTCGATTCGCTGGCTGCTTAGACCCCTTTCTTTGAGTACTACTGATTTCAACGATAAGCAATCACCCGTAACTATTAGTGGTACCATCGGAGGCATTACTCCTGAGCTGCTTGCCAACCTTGCTGAGACGCATAGAAATCGGATTGAGCCGTTTTGTAGAAATGGAACGCTAGGAATAAGACGCACACAAGTGTCACCAGGTATGCCTGCTAATACTATTGTTCTTGAAATACGAGACCCAGATGTAAGCAACGAATTATCGGAAGACGCGTGGGTGAAAAATCCAACAGGCATTGATGCAGCCATTAAGGCCTTATTTCCTGAGCCTATAGAAATTGGCGCAATGGAGGATGCAACTGAAGATATAGGAAAATACAAATCAAGCTCTACCATTGGAAAATTGATTGCGGAAATAATGGAGCCTATCGAGCAGCAACATGGTACAGAGATACGTCAAACGCTTGATGGGATTAAGCAACGGCTTGAGGCTGATGGAACTGCTAGAGCACCTGAACTCAATCAGTTTGATGATGGTGCAAATGATAAATTGAGAGATATTTTCCCAGGAATCAGAATCCGTCTCCACATACCTACTCCTGAAATAAAGACGCTTTTCAAAGACGGAACTATTAGAGTATTCGAGGAAGGCGAAACTAATGGGAGAGAAATAGGTCAAGTTGGACACGGAGCACAACGCTCCATCCAGATGGCTTTGGTACGATATCTTGCAGAAATGAAAGCAGGCGCCAATGCCCAGTTGGCAGCCAGGACACTCCTTCTCATTGATGAGCCAGAATTGTATCTTCATCCGCAGGCCATCGAACAGGTTCGTCTTGCTTTGAAGATCTTAGTTAGTAAAGGTTACCAAGTTATCTTCGCAACACATTCACCACAAATGATAGATAGAGCGGACATAGGAAATACGCTTATCATCTGCAAGACGATTGATAGGGGCACATATGCACGAAAACGTCTTTCAGATACAGTCAGCGAAACAATTGTGGATGCGCCGAGTCAGGTACGAATATTATTTGAACTGAGCAATTCAAGCAAGATACTGTTTTCGGACCATGTGCTGATAGTTGAAGGTTCTACGGAAGAAAAGCTATTGCCGGATATTTTCCATCGTATAAAAGGATACACTCTCAGCGCCAGGAAAATCGCCCTCGTTAGACTCGATGGATCGGGAAACATTGCAAAGGCACTGCGGATCCTTGATGCCATAGGTATCCCTGCTAAAGCCTTGGTAGATTTAGATTATGCTTTCAGAGACGCTCGGAAAGCAGGTTTTTTGGATGAAGCTGATATGGATATAACTGTGTGTTGTAGCTATTGCTCGCAAATATCGGAAAAGTTTGGATTTACACTAGCTGACGACGGTTTTCCTAAAGCTAATGCAATAATGAGTGCTAGTGAGGCGTTCGCGATACTCGCCACACATGGAGATATAAAAGACAACATACTTAAAATTCACAACAAACTGAAGGAGAAGCATGTGTGGCTGTGGAAGAAAGGTACGTTTGAAGATCATCTAGGTATAGATAGAAAAGGCGAAAGCGCTTGGGCTCAATGCGTGCAAGATATCCAACAAAATGGATGCGAAAAAGCTATTGCTGACTACTCAGGAATTGAAGAACTTGTTAACTGGATAGATACCTACTAGCTGGCTAGTGCTTGATAAGGAATCTAGAGCTAGAACGAAATCTTTAATACCCTAAACAAAGTCACTCTCGGTTCTGTTAACAATAACTCAAATTGTGCAGCAAGGAAATGAGTTGACTTGTTATCCAGATAGCCTCACATAGCGAGTCGTTTAAAAAAGAACTGCGGCTAAAGGCCCAACTTTCGGATCATGCCACCCATACTATCTTACCACATCATTTAGAAGGATATACTTATTCGCAAATGAAACGGCATGTAAATATTTCAGCCATTGCATAGAACACCGGTATAGTTTAAGGTGATGAGTTTATTTCAAATGTAGACCAAATGGTCAATACAAAGCATAAATTCGGTACCATAGTACCACGACATACATGACTTTTTGGGGATTACTTATTGGGGAAAGAATGCTATCATGAATATATGGATATAAATTTGAGATGGATGTTTACTCATGGATATTGAGCAAAGATTAAAAATACTGGAAGCTGAAACAAATACATTTAAGAAAGAAATTAAGCCAATACTTCTACGTATACGAAAACAGTTACCATATTTATATTTAAGTTATACAGCTCCCCGTTCTCCTCCTGACGACACTAAGGAGGGACTTTCTGAAACGTAAACAGGTGCTTAATTTAAGCGGACAGTTCGCCTAATAATATAAGTACAATAAGGAAGACCATGAAACTAAACACAAGACTATTGAAAAATGTTAAATTTTGGGAAGGTAATAGCGGCATATAACATATTGAAATCCTAACAGAAGATAGATAAGAAGCTAGGGAAGTTACCAATAAATTTCGGATTATTAGTATGCAGGAATAAATTTGCAACTTGTTTATCGTGGAGTTGTTAGCTTTGTAGATGTGAAGAAATATGGTAACGAAAGATATAACAAAAGAGCATCTGAGGAATAAGTCAGTAGGGTGCAACCAGCAACCTTCTCGATTAGAGACTTCGAGACATTGCATTGCCGAATTAGAGAAGTTGGATGTTGATCATAAGCATAGTGAGCAGAAATTCCGACAGCTATTTAACTCTGTTATTGACCCCATATTTATAACAGAAATAACTCCAGATGGATTGCCAGGTAGATTCTTGGAAGTAAATGATGCCGCCTGCCATAGACTGGGATATAGCAGGGAAGAATTATTAAAAATTACCCGCAGAGATATAACTCCGCTGGAAGAATGGGTAACAACGATAAGTTCAAAAGTAAGGTCAACCTTAATGGAACAGCGGTATGCTAAATATGAGACAACATTAATTTGTAAAGATAATACCAGATTCCCAGTTGAATCTAACGTTTGCTTATTTGAATGGAATGGTGAGAAGGTAACCCTCTCAATTGCTCGTGATGTCACCGAGCGCAAGCATGCGGAGGAGCAATATAAAACTATCATCCGTACTACTATGGATGGTTTCTGGATTGTGAACGCCGATGATGGGTGTTTCTTAGACGTTAATGATGCCTATTGCCGTCTGGTAGGTTACAGCCGAGATGAATTGCTGACCATGCACATCCAAGATATCGAGGCAGCGGAAACATACAAGGAAATTGCCAGACACACCCAGCGGATAATAAAAGTTGGCGGTGACCGTTTTAAGACCCAACACAAATGTAAGGACGGGAGAATTATAGATGTTGAGGTCAGTGTAAACAATATGGATTTTAATGGTCGATTTCTCTTTGTATTTCTTCGCGATATCACCGAGCAGAAAAAGATTGAAGAGGAGTTGAAGCTACAGGCTGAGCTTTTAGATAGCGTTAGCGACTCAATATTTCTACACGACCTTGAGGGGAATTTTCTTTACGTAAATGAGACAGCTTGCAGGTTTCACGGCTATAGCAAAGAAGAATTCATGAAGAAGAAGCTCCAGCAAGTTGTTACTCCTGAGCGGGTCAATGGCCTAGCAGAGGATTTCCAGATGATGCTCGATAATGGTCAGGCAATATTCGAGTCAGCCCACCTACTTAAAGATGGCTCCGTGGTACCGGTAGAGGTGCACGGTCGTACACTTGAATACGGAGGGAAAGAAATAGTCTTAGCGGTTATTCGCGATATCACCGAGCGCAAACAAGCCGAGGAAAAGCTTAGAAAAAGCTATGCGAAATTACAAAAGACCGTGGAGGGAGCTATTGAAGCTATCGGTACGATAGCTGAAACAAGGGACCCATATACGGCGGGCCATCAGCGACGGGTGGCTAAACTTGCCGCGGCTATAGCCGAAGAGATGAATCTTCCTCCAAAGAAGGTGGAGACAATCCACGTAGCTGGGATTCTTCATGATATTGGCAAGATAAATGTGCCAGCTGAGATCTTGAGTAAACCCAGCAAGTTAAGTGACGTGGAGATGAACCTGGTAAAAACCCATCCCCAAGTCGGTCGTGAAATATTGAAGTCGTTAAAGTTACCGTGGCCGATTTGCCAGATTGTGCTTCAACATCATGAACGAGCAGATGGCTCTGGTTACCCCAATGGTATATCTGGTGATAATATCGACATTGAAGCTAGGATTTTAGCTGTTGCCGATGTCGTCGAAGCTATGGCATCACACCGTCCTTACCGGCCGTCTCTGGGAGTAGATAAAGCGTTAGAAGAAATTTCAAAGAATACAGGCATTTTTTATGACCCTAATGTTGTGAGTGCATGTCTCAAGGTTTTCCAGGAGAAGGGATTTAAGTTTGAGTAAAAGATAAAGACGCTGTCTTCCGATTACACAGACAGGAAATTGAACAGGAGTGCCATTTTGTTCAAGGTATTTACGGCGATACCCATCTTCATCGTAAAAAAAGCTAATTCCTAGAGAAGTAGAAGGGGACATATGGAGAAGAAAATATATTTTGATTGTGAAATTGACATAGATATCCCTCAATTAGAATTAAAGGCAAAGTGTGTATACTATCTGTTTCACGAACATATGATCGTATATCCAGAGGAAAACAAAGGCAGATTATTCGAAATAACCGGAGAGTTACAGTTTTACAGTAACGATGGGAGGAACAAGGAGATAATCTCACGGTTAAATTTTGGCAACGTTGAGGATTTAGATAATTTAATTACGGTTTTAACCAATATGAAAAATGACTGGGAAGTAAGATACAAAGCAAACAGGTAATGCTGTAGCTCAATTGGGAGGGCGTCACGTTAGCATCACGGAACTCGGAGGCTCGAATCCCTCCTATCTTCACCACAGGTAGTGAGGTAACATTTGTCCATTTTGTACAATCTGATACGGAGAATCCGCCAGCTCCAAGTTTTGACTGCTTGGCCCTGCAAAAGCCCTTGACGACTAGCTGATGGTGCAGTAGTCTTTAGATATGGAGGTACGAAAATGAAAAGTGGCATGTCCGAAGAGCAAATTTATGAACTAGCAAAGAAACGTGTTGAGGAAAAGAGAGGGTTTTTCATCCACTTCAGCATATACATTGTTGTCAATATCATCTTGGTGCTTATATGGGCATTTGCTGCTGGCAGAGGATTCCCATGGTTTATCTTTCCTCTAGGTGGCTGGGGCATTGGCGTTCTGTTTCATTTCCTTGGTGTTTTCGTCTTCTCACGACAAGGTGCACGGGATAGGCAAGCCATAGAAAAGGAAATGGAAAGAATAAGGAAAGAGCAAACACAGCCTAGACCTTAGTTTTCACCTAGTGGCCACTTATCACGCATATTGCACAATTGCCTGTTTCGTGTGATCTGATTTTTATCGCTAGCTGGTAGGTAGGACTATTTTCACCACAGACTGTCGTACCACTTACGGTGCTCTTCACCAGCAACTTTGCGATACCTAGCAGTCGTATTGAAACTGGCATGACCAAGATGCTCCTGAAGCAATCGAAGTGCATCGCCGGTATCATCAATTTTCATTGCATGTACGCTAAAAGCATCCCTCAATCGATGAGGACTAACTCCTCTCATCTTTCCTGTTTCCGGGTTTACCAAGGGAGAAATCCCGGCTCGCTTAGCACACTCTCTCACTATTTGCCAAGCTCGATGGCGATTCAGATTAAAGACCCGCGCGGAGTCTTCAGCATGGATTACCCCGTTCGGGGTAATATACTCCCGTAGTATGTCTAAAGTACATTTATCAACAGGGAGCACTCGTATTCGCCTATGTTCATAAGCACGCCTAGAAATATCCTTTACTCCAGCCCCACACTCAGGACAGAATTGGTGTCTCCTTGCTAACCTTGCCTTGCAGCCGGGGCATAATAACCGAATACGCGTCTTGAGGTGTAGAACTGTAATTTTACCACCGGTGAAGTTTATATCGCTAACCTTAATCGCCAGCAGTTCCGAAACCCGGCAACCCAGGCGAAATAGAAGCCGGATAAGAAGCCTGTCACGGAGGCAAGTGGCAGCTCCTTCCATCAATTGTACGTCCTCAGGTTCCAGATAGGTTTTCATTTTTTACGATCTCGCAACTTTTCTTTGCAGACTGTCTTGACTTAATACGTGCAATCATGCGTTGTTATGGGAAGTGTGGTATTTTCAAACTTGTGGCTGTTTGTCCCTCTACCTCTCAAATTCAACTTGGCTCTCGGTCTTAAAATTCTCGATTGTTCGCATGGTAGCAAGTAACGCACCACCATAAAATTACTTGCCGGAGGTTGTGGTTTTGGTTGTTCGGACTCCTCTCCGGACTTCTCACCTCCGGTTTGTGTTTCCGGCTTAACATTTTGCCGATTGGTTTGGTCTCGGCTCCGGCTCTTGTTTTTCATACTAAAATAACACTCCTCTTTTCATAGCCTGCGGGGCAACATTTTGGTTAGTTTAACCCCTTGCTGAAGTTCTTATGAACATCCATCTGGTGGACCAAATCCAAAGAATAGCACACATACTTTTTGCTCGTGACAAAAGAATTACGATGTGGAATAAGAGTATCACTGTACGGATTTCATAGAAATACTAGCCTACTGATATTATCTGCTTACGTTTCTGAACCCACCGGCCTAAAGTACGATAGGGTACGGGGTAACCCTTTGCTTTCAATTCACTTTGAATAGTTGGCAAGCCATAACCTTTTGTTAACAGGCTTGCTAGGATGCTTAAAAATGCAGGGTTATCCTTAAAAGTGGCACGATTAGACTTTGGCGGAGTAGTGGTTATACCAGCAAGGGTTTTCCCCGAAGCTATATGGCACGATGAGTTTTTATTTTCAGCCTGAAATTGCTGGACAGCTTTGATAATGTCCTGTGGGTCTTCTTTGTTAACTTTGCGGGATTTCAACATGGGTAATATCTCTTCGGTCTTTCCAAGAATCCTGTCATTGTCTTTGGGTGTGGCTATTATTGCTAAACCTTGATGGTCACAGTAAAGAACGCCCCACCAAAAATTATTATACTTGCGTTCCCATTTAGGCTTCGCCTTTTTTGCTGTCGTGCGAGATGAGGCAGATAATATCTCATTTCTCGCTTTTTCTATTTCGGCTTTAGTAATTCTTATTCGATTTTTATCTTTCATTACTTATTTGATTCATCGATAAATTTATAAGGTCACTCTTAGTCAGCTTTGCTGACGTACTTTCGCAAGCCGTACTTTTATTTCCTCAAGGTGGCGGTCGAGAACGTCAGGATTGGCAAGCAATATATCTAAATTAGGAAAGTTAATCCCCGCGTTTTCGCCCGGACCAAGGTGAACAACTGGAGCCCCGTTAAGACGCCATATTTCAACAGCCTTCTCAACTGACATACCTAGAATTTCCTCTCTGCGGTCAATAGTGTTGGGTTGTGTTTCATCTTTGGGAAGGGCTATACCAATGTCTACTGGCACAGACGGGTGTTGGGAAGGCCGGGGCAGAGTTTTAGTCCCTGCTCCCGGTCTTGCCCTGTCTATCTGCATCACGGCTGCCGCTCCCGGCGTCCGCTCATGCTCATTGTTATTATTATTAACTTCAATATTATTAACTTGCCCTGGTATCTCTATAACAAACTCATTTGGGTTATTATTAAGTTGGATATTATTTGAGTGATTATTTTCCACCGCATCGGGTGGCTCTTTTACTTCGCTATCGGTATCTTTTTTACTCCTCGGTGTCTGTTTTACTTCGCATCCACCCTTCTTATTCTTAAAATTGTCATTATTTAATTCCCATATATCGATTACCTTGATTACATGACCATAGTATTTACCTATCTTCTGTAATTGAATTTCAATAAGACCGGCTTTCACAAGTTCCTTTTTAGCGCGGATGATAGTTTTTGTGCTTACTCCGCAGTATTTGGCAAGGGTATTTTGGCTCGACCAGCATAAGCCATCTTCACCGGCGATGCTTTTTATAATTACATAAAGTAGTTTCGCATGAGGCGACAATTTCATATACAAGACCATATTGGGGGTAATCGTGTAGTAGTCTCTATTGGCTTTGACCTTAGACATAATTAACCATCTCACCCTTTCTTTGATACATGAAAGCTTTGTAGTCGGGCATAACACCCGGACGTCCGACTTGCGATGTATGTCTCCGGCACCAAAATTTTACGATGCTGCCACATTCGGCTCCGGGTCTGCATGTAACTCCGACCACTAAAAACGCTTCTTTTTCATGGCATTTTTGGCGATTAATGATTCCCGTCATTATCAGATAATCCTACGGTTTGTTATTGCAATGGTGGTTTATAGAATTTAAGACTATCGTGGAAGCTAAAAGACCGTGTATATCTCTGAACCATTTGTATTGATTCCCAACGGCCTAATTCTTTAATCGTCATGGTATCGACCCCAGCTTTTCTTAATAACACAGCAAATGTTCGTCTAAAGGTGTGCGGGTTACAAGTAATACCTGTTGACTCTTCTAATCTTTGCAACATCGTTGTTATACCGCTTTTTGTTATTCCCCATATATTTCTATTAGGTTCATACTTATCAAGCCATAATTTGAGATATTGCTCTGAAAGGGGGCCAAATGTAGCATAAGCCTCTTTTCTATTTTTCCCCCAAATACGAATGGTATAACTTTGCCAGTCAATATCCTGTAATCTTATTCCGGCTAATTCAGTAAGCCTTAATCCACTTTCGGTAAATAGCGCGATGATTGCTTTGTTGCGAATATTGGAGCTTTTTTCTATCAGGGTGATGACTTGCGATTTTGTTAAAGAGGGAAGAATTGGTTTCCCTAGAATTGGAGCCTGCATATTTGCCATTGGATTTGAGATACCATATTCTGCTTGCAACCAGCGAAAAAATGTTTTTAGAGCTCGATATGAAGCATGGCGTGTTGCAAGCCCATTTCTATTGGGAGGAATTGAATTTAGTAATTCTTGTATCTGTTCCCGGGACGCTCCTGTATAGGCTGTATTAAAAACATACCTGCCAAGTCGGTCTCGGTAAAACTCCAAAGTACGGGGACTAACACCCATGGCCTCCCGTGATTTAAGGAACAACGCAAAATAGTCATATCTTGTGGAGTCCTTTCTATTTGCCTGGGCACTAGGCTTTGTGAATTGGGGTGGTATGTTAGTATAAAAGGCAGTTTCCATGAGTGAGCTAAACTCCATTTACCGGCTGGTTAAGTCACGTCGAGGGACATGTTTTCATTTTTTCTTCAAAATCTTTTTTGTTAGTTATAAGTGATACTACTAATTTGCTATTTATTTTTACTAGAACCGTGTCTCCCGGCGTTAGAGCGTAATAGTCAGTCCATGCTTTGGGAAGGGTTATCGCTATTCCCTTCCCAAACCTAATGAGTTTGCGATGTGTTACCGTCGCCATCTTTTTCTTTCCTCCTGCATATGATTTAATATGTGCTTAGATATATGCCTAATCGAAGATTAACATACTCATATTTACCTGTCAGGACATAGAAACAGCATATAGACAACAAAATAGCAGCAAAATCACGATGAAAAAAAGAAAAAGTTTCTCTGCTAGAGTAAAAAACAGGATATTGGCTCTATACTTGATACATGGTCGTAAATGGACAGCCATTTTGAACGACCTAATAGAGGAACAAAAAAACGGTAAGATTAGTGCTAAAGAACGCTTACCTGCTGATGAACGTACTATAAGGAGCTATATTGAAGAGTCGGAGAAAAGGGCGAGCGATAAAATAATTTCACAAAACAAGCCACCGGTCGTACTAAATACCACTAATGATGACCTCGTCAGAAAGCATGATATTGGCATTTTTGAGAAATGTGATGAGGTAATGAGTGAGCGTGACCTAACAGCTTCACTCCATGATTTATCAGTAGGTCTCTCATATGAAGATTCAAAAGCTAATAAACTACGAAAATTTATCCTTTTTTTTGAATATGACGGTAATCAATATATTGAATCAACTCTGAAAACTCATTGTATAGATTTACTTAAAACACTTATTGAAATAACAGATTTTGTCGCTCCAAGAACCAGAGGCTCCCAAAGCAAATGTAAAGCAAATAATAATAATAAGGAATTTGAGAAGCTGGCGAATGCGGCTCGGGAAGCCTACCGTAAATATCGCGTTTATATACGCGATAGATTATTTAGATAAAATAAACTTCCCACGACCTTACGGTCGGGGTATTAGCTTATTTCAAACTTCGTTTGCCCTGCATCTTTTTTACCCTGATTCTTCAATGTATGCTTGGATAACCGCTTCATCAATACCCACCGTTGATACAAAATATCCTTCTGACCATACTGCATCCGTTCCCCAATATACCTTTTTCAAGAACGGGAATTTTTGCTTCAACTCTCGTGAGGTATTCTGCTTAATAATTCCAATCACTTTCCCAACCGTCATCGTTGGCGGAATGGAAACAAGAAAATGAATATGGTCCTTATCATGATTCACTGTCTTGAACCGAATCAATGGATAATGTTCCGTAATTTCCGCCAACTTCTTGTCTAATATAGGCAAAAATTCCCTCATTGAATATCTCTTTCCTGTATTTTGTAACCATTACTATGTGATAATCGCATTGATAGACACAATGCGAAAGATGAATTAGTTCCATCCCTCATATTATACTCCTACGAAAAAGATGCAGGGAGAACTCCATCCCTCGACCTTACGGTCGGGGAATTAAGTAAGGAAAGTTAAAAGATATTTACTATCTAACGCAAAATTGCTCAAGTAACTGAAGTTAAACTTATATTTACTTGCCTCTATTATATATCGACATTATGCCTAATATCGTGTATAATAAAGCTAAGAATTAAGATGTATAGTGTAAAGGAAGCAGCGCAAAAAATTGGTCTTGATACAAGTCAGGTTAGGCGATTGTTAGCAAAAGGTGAGATAAAAGGTAAGAAGTTAGGCCATGATTGGCTAGTATTGAGTTTGGATTACAAAAGAAAGAGAAGGCCCAAGGGAACTTTGAAAAAGAAGAAAGCAGAAGCACTGTTCAATAAAGAGAATGTCATTCAATGAAATATTTAATTATTATATGTGCGGTGGTGCTAGCTATTTATATATTTGTTTCCCTTATCTCTGGTATCGACTTCAGTGGGATGAAATTTTCAGAGATTAAGTTCATAATCGCAGTATGTTTAGGTGTGGCAGTTTCAGTAGTCAGTGTAAGGGTGGGTATAAACATAATTTATTCGGCACTAGAGGGTCTTATTGTAGGTGTACTATTTTATGCTTTCGGCCAAATACTTATAGAACTCTTGAAGGCATCGTGTGCAAGCTAAAAAAGGAAAAGTTAACCTTTTTGGGTAAATAATAATTACGATGGAGATGAAGCTAAATGACAGACAAAAAGTTAACCAAAATTAGGGTTTCCAAGAAAACGTTGAGAAAAATCCGTCAAAGAGCCTCACTCGTAAATTACGATGGAGCGGGAGACGGGGTTCGAACCCGCGACAGCCTGCTTGGAAGGCAGGAACTCTACCACTGAGTTACTCCCGCAGAAACAGCTTCATTTTAGTCCTGACTTCTAACTTTTGTCAAAAGATAGTTTGGCTTTTTCTGGAGTATTAAAGTTATCTTACCTACTTTTGTCAAGCGCTATTTCGATTTCTTCTTGCCATGATTTGACACGTCGGGCAAATGCGCGCACTAAGCCAAAACATCCAGTAAGCATCATGTCACCATAGGGTGTAGCAAAATACGGCTTAAGTTTTGAGCCAGACATTAAAGCACGTTGAGGGCCTGTTACTGAGATGAAAGGTATATCTTTTCTGCTTTCTAGTACAAGGCAGCCGTGGCCGCCGTCATTAAATACTTCTTCATTCGTAAGGTCGCCTTTAACCAATTTAATAACTAGTTTTTCCGTTTTATTCCTGGTTAACATATGAGTATGGTGCTCAAAAAAGCCCAGGATTGAATTATTTTGAAGGTGAAACGCCAGAGTATGAAAGTTACCCACATTCATTATTACTTTGTGAACCTGCAGACCAACCTCCTTATCTTCCAGGGAGCCGATGGCAGCAGCGACAGGTGTATCCATGACCAACAACGGAATGTTTTTGGGAACGCTCTTTGTTACGGCTCTCATCCGTGTTAGTGAAGGAGGAATCTCATCAGGAAGATAAGCAAAAGCATTTAAATCCTTTTTGTTGCTTATTACCTGGTACAAGTGCTGAAAACGGAATATGCGATCACTAACTCCTGGAGGTGCTGCTCCATGGTCGAACACAGCAACGGCTATGCCATCGAAATCAGTCTCAACACCAAAAGCTGCTAGTGTCTTTTTAATACTGGCAAGGTCAATATCCTTAGTCTCGATTATCTCTAGATTCTTTGCTGAGGGAGGGCCTTCAGAAACAATAGTTACACCTAATCTAACAACTTCATCGATATTATCATCGAAAGTTGCTGCAGCTCCAACCGTGGCATAAGCAGCAATACCGGATTTCAAGTGGTCTGCCAGTGCTTTTCGAGAAAAGCCACCACCCATGTTTACTCCAGTGAGTAAAATAGCTCGATTTGCCTTAGTGGCTGCTCTAATCTTCTTAGCTACAATGGTAGTGGGTGAAGGCATGATCATTTTGACACAATTTTCCACAGTGCGAGAACTATCAAATAGCAGAATGTCTTGAGTCAAGCCACCGATATCTATAGCTAACAAGCGCATTGTATTCTCCTGAACACGGATTATATCAACTAATAAAAAATCAGCGAACCTTAATCGGACATTGCAGTGACAAAAGTTCTTTTATCTCTTTTGCACAGGATTTGGGTTACCCAGCGTCCCGACATGACAGCAGTAGGAATTCCGCCCCCGGGCTCAACCCACTGTCCTGCCATATAAAAATTATCAAGTCCAGGCAATATCTTGCTCATCCGCAGGTTCCAGGTCTTAGGTGTAATCATCCAGCCTTCAAAGCTGCCTTTCCAGTTGCCAGTATAGCGATTAAAAGTAATAGGCGTGGCTACGTCTTTTACTTCGACCTGCGCTTTCAGCCCAGGGAATCGTTTGTCCAGTATATCAACCACTGTGTTGGCAATTCGTTCCTTTTCAGCCTTATAGCGATTCATGTCCTTACGTAATGATTCCCAAACATTGTAATTCGTTGGAAGCATGCTTGTTAGCACTGTTTTCCCTGGAGGTGCCAGGGTAAGGTCGAAGTTATGAATACGGACAGTCAGACGTTTGTATTCAGTGCCAGCAAAAGTAATCGGTTTGTCCAAAGCGAAATCTATTCCTGAAATGATTTTAGGGAAGTCATCGAAAGACCGATTAACACCAAGGCCAACGAAGATTAGAGGAGGAAAGGTCGGTAATTCATCAAAATAGCCACGTACCTTATCATTCACATATTTTCCTTCCAGCATTTCAAATATTGTTGTATAGCCATCGGCTGCAGAAATTACATAGTCACCACGGTATTCATTGCCATCGGATAGTTTAATACCCACAGCGCGATTATTCTCTACCAGTATCTTGGTAACTCTAGATTTGTAATTGACCTTGCCACCAAGGTCAAGATAGCGTTTCTCAATAGCCTGCGCAAATGGCCGTGAGCCTCCTATAGGGTATCCAGCCGTTTTCATATGCATCCAGGCGATAGTCATCATCATAAACATTGAGGGAAACTCCGGAGGCCACATAGTCAGCAAGGCTTGGCGCAGGAGAGGATTCTGGAAACGATCCGCAAAATCCCGCATGGACAACGAAACCCATTTCGACAGTTGTCGCCAGTTAGGTAGCATCGTAAAAATCATCTTCAGTGTATCCCAAGGACCATAAAGCTCGGGTGCTTTATTAGCTGGCATTTTAAAACGAGTGAAGGTATGTATACCACCGATAAATTCTTCAATCAGCTTTGTATCTTCCGGAGAGATTTCTTTCATATGCTGCTCAAGACGCTTAATGTCAGTGTAGGCTGTGAAAACTTTACCTTCAGCGTCTTCAAAACGCATGAATTGCTCCAAGTTTATTATTTGCCGACCTTGGAGAGAACCAACCTCTTGCCAGAAACGGTAGAAGTCTGTGCCAGGTCCGGAGCCAACCAGCCAGTGAATGCAACCATCGATGGTATAGCCTTTGCGTTGCCAGGCAGCGCATAGCCCACCTGGCTTATCATGCATCTCAAATATCTGCGTGTGGTAGCCATTCATTTGCCCGTAGCAGCCAGCTGACAAGCCAGCGATGCCAGCCCCAATGATTATGGTAGATTTTTCACTCATGTTGGCTCCTCTACTTTTGAGACATTGCTTTAACTCATACTGACTAATTCAAGATTACTTTAATGAATAAACTCTAGCGTCTACTCTCTTGGTTGTCAACAAGCATTGACAATCACATACAAGTGGACTAAATTAGAACCTCTGTATAAATATAAGTAATAGTGGTAATAGAGTAAATTGCTTGCAAGTTAATAGAAGCATAGGTAAGCTAAATTTGATATTGATCAAGTGCTGGCTCAGGATAATGTGTGTCAAAAGCTATGACTGAATATTATATTGGAACAAGCGGCTGGCATTATGAGCACTGGCGGGGATTGTTCTACCCAGAAAAGTTGCCAAAGGTAGGATGGCTGGAGTTTTACGCTCGTTATTTCAATACTGTAGAGATAAATAACAGTTTTTATCATCTGCCGTCAGAGAAGGCTTTTAACCAGTGGCGAGAGTCAGTTCAGGCTCATTTTAGTTATTCAGTCAAAGTAAGTCGCTTTATTACCCACATCAAAAGATTACGAAATGCAGAAACCCCTTTGGAAAACTTCCTCTCCCGGGCTCAACTGCTTGAAAATAAATTAGGTGTTCTTCTCTACCAGTTACCACCACAAATGGAGCGAAACGATGAAACTCTAGAATCATTCCTTACCTTATTACCACCTGAATTTCGGCATGCCTTTGAGTTCCGCCATGAATCATGGATCGATGAATCTATTTTTGCTCTTTTGAAGCGTTATGGTGCTGGTTTCTGCGTTTTTGATATGCCAAGGTTTACCTCTCCTTTAGTAGCCACATCAGATTTTGCTTACATCCGCTTTCATGGTAGCAGGAGGTTATACTGGAGTTGCTACAGCGAAGAAGAGCTATCTCACTGGGCACAGGGCATTGCTGAACTGGGTAAAAACTTAAAAGCGGTCTATATTTACTTCAATAACGATGCCGAAGCCTATGCTATTACCAACAGCCAGAGGTTGAGAAAAATGCTAATTGGAGAATAACCTATCTTCTATACGCCACCCTGCTTGAAGTGAGAGAGAGAATTCTCTTTTATTCCCCTGATGTTCATACTTTTGGGGTCGCTTCGCCAGCAGTTTGTTTTACTTTCTTGACAACTTCACTAGCCTTCTCTTTCAATACTGCTGCCTTTTCTTTCAGCATTTCTCTGGTTTCCTTGCCGGATTTTGGGGCATATAGAAAGCCTATAGCCAACCCGACGACTGCTCCCACAAGAAGTCCAGTAAGAAAGCTGCTGGTATCTCGATTACTCATTTTCTGCTTCCCCCTCTTTCTTAAATAAATTGCTAACCAGGTTAATTCCCTGACGTATGCCTTGGATAATGGCAATTATCTGAGCTACGGGACTAACCACTGCCTCCTTAATATTAGCTACAATTCCATGTAAAGTTTCAGAAGTGGACTCGATAGTATCTAATATAGAGTTTGCTCTTTCACAGATTAAATCTACTGCAGCCAACAAATATTGGCTCTTTCTATATATTGAATAGGCTAATACAGCAAAGAGGATAAGAACTGCTATTATTACTACCCCCAAGATACAAATAATCAGGTCTCTGAACCACTCGATACCCATATTAGATATACCTCCTTATGCCTTCCTCACCTTCGAAATAGTGGGGAAATAACTTTTAAAGAGTATTTTTGCTCCCATTTTCTCCAAATATCTTGTCGCTGGCCGATAGCAGTCTATTGGTTAATGATATTCCCTATTCTTATTAGAATAATACCTAAAATATTGCATCAATAGCAAATATAGCCCATATCAAGAGCACTACGATGATAAAAGCAATAAGCCACAGCGATAATCCTCTTTGCTTGGGTTGTTCTTTCCCGTTTTTTTCTGCTTGTTCGGTTTCGGTCAGTTTAATCGGCCCAGAATTGGTGGCTACTGTTTGCTCAGTTCCCGTACCCCAATCCAGCCGTACCGAACAACCTGAGCAATATCCAAAACCAGGTTCTATATTAGTTCCACATTGAGGGCATTTGTAAAGAAATCTCTCACCACAATTCGTACAGAAACGCATACCCAAAATATTTTGAGCTCCGCACTTATAACACTGGAGAGTTTGTGGCATATTTTAGACTCTGCGTTACCTATGGTGGTCAATATTCTAAACCTATTCAGTGGGCTAATCAATAGGTAGGTAACAGTCTCTCACGTCTAGGCCTCCTCGTTTTTTAGAACATAGCACCTGTCATTGCAAGCACAGCGAAGCAACGACGGGAAATCATGGAAAGAGTGCGGTAGATTCCTTATGAGTAGGCTTTGCCCGTTTAAGTTCGAACACTAGAGAATTTTCTATTTTAATGGTCAAAGTTCAGGTTGACCTTATCTCTTCGCGCTGGAACTTAATATAAGAAATGGCAAAACATATGACAGTTAATGCTATGAGACTAATTATTTGTGGCCAGACAATGACAAGGCTTTGCTCTAACGGTAGGTTGCCTGGCATCCACCCAGCAGTATAAAAGCTTATCGTCATTAAAGTTAAGCTTGTATCGCCTAGCCCAGGATTAAGTAAGACCTGAGTAGCTTCTCCATAAAGAGTGCTGGGAGAAATACGGCTGATCATACTGTAGATAGAGTCGTTTTTAGCTATCAAATCAATACTAGAATTTTGGTCAATCGGAACCATAGCAGTGGCAACATAACTAGCAATCATAGACATAAAGAAGAACAGGAAAATCCATAAAGCAATTGAAGCCAGAACTGAAGTAGCTGTCCGTTTAAATAGAATTGAGAAAAGAACAGACAAAGACATCCAGAAAGCTCCGTAGAGTATACTCATAAAGATAAAAGAAAAAAGCCTTAGAATCTCCTCGGCACTTGGAGGCACACCAATTATTAGTAGACCCAAACCGCCCACAAAAACAACTATGCTTATTACCAGTGCAGCTATGGTAAAAAGCCCTGCCAGAAATTTTCCATTAATGACAGAATCACGATAAACTGGCTGAGATAAAAGGCGACTGAGATTACCACTGTTCCGCTCGCTGTTAATAGAGTCAAAACCCAATGCTATGCCAACCATAGGTATAAACAAGGACAGAAAGAAAAGAAGATTGAATGGTAATTTAGGGTCAGTGACAGTAAAAAGCCTGAGAAATATGAACTGGGTAGTCTCGGTTACACCAGTCCTGATATTTGGTAGAATTATGAAGCGAATAGAGAGTATTCCAGCCAAATAAACCAGGAAAAAAAGGATTATAAACCGTTTACTGGTAAAATGGTCGGCTAATTCTTTCCAAAAAACTGCTATTAATCCTGACATAGCTAAGACTCTCTAAAATACTTCATATAAATCTCTTCGAGGCCATATTCCTCGATTTTCATACCAATGAGCATGCTATCACTTTCTACAATCTTTTTAGATATTTGCGACCTCAAGTCTTCCTCACAGGTGATAAGTATTGAATTGTCCGAGCTCTCTACGTTGAGTACCCCTTTGATATTTTTTAGTGCTTCTACCAGTTGGCTGGTTATAGGTGATGCCTGGGCTTCTATCTGGAATTTACCACCAGCGATAGCCTCTCTGCCCAACTGGTCTATGGGACCTTCAACCACTAAACGACCTTTGGCAATTATTCCGACTCTGTTACAGACTTTTTGTACATGATGCAACTGATGGGACGATATTATGGCTGTTATTTTCTGCTTAGCCATACTAGATATCAGATTAAGAATTTCATCAGTGCCCTGAGGGTCTATTCCAGACGTAGGTTCATCGAAATAAATAATCTTGGGGTCTTTGATCATGACGTCGGCAATCCCTAATCTCTGCTTCATGCCGTGGGAGAACTTTCCAACCTCCTTGTTTCTTACCTCTGATAGCCCTACGGAATTTAATACCTTATCAATCTTCTGCGGTATTTGTTGCCAGGGCACACTGTTCAAACGCGCAGTATACTCCAAGTTTTGTCTAGCGGTTAAGTCTTCGTAAAAGCCAATCTTTTCTGGCAGGTAACCAACAAAACGTTTTACCTTAATCGGTTCTTTAGTTGGGTTGTAACCACATACTTGTACGCTGCCCGACGTTGGCTCTGTCAATCCCAGCAGCATGAGCAAAGTCGTGGTTTTACCAGCGCCATTTGGGCCAAGGAAGCCAAATGTTTCACCCTCGTCTATGCGCAGGTTTAGCTTATCTACGGCAATGAAGTTGCCGTAAGCCTTGGTCAAGTCTTTTGTTTCGATAACAGCTTGCTGGCTCATTTTCTTTCTTCATCGTCTGCCTAGACGCCAGAACATAGCCACGAGTCCGATAACTACAATGACAACAATAGCCCAAGCGATCCACCACAGAAAATTCGGAGTCAACACAGTGACCCTGAGATCAAAGTTATTAGAGGCACTATTAGATTCAGTTTTGGCTGTTATAGTTATTTGGTAATCACCTGCTATAGTCTTTTCTGGGGGCTTGATGTTGACCTGTACCTCTCTTTCACTATTCACAGGCAACGATTCTATAGTCTTGGGATCAAAAGTAACACTCCAGCCAGAAGGTCCTCCTCTTACGCTTTGGCTGAAGTTTATTTTGTCTAATGCTGCAGTGCCAGTATTGGTGATTTTAAAAGAAAAGTAGTTGTCTTTACCGGCGGTAACCTGAGTACTGAGCAAGCCTTCAGGAGTCTCAAGGTTAAGTTTATAAACTGCGGTTACCACAGCCTTAAGCTCAATGCTACCTGTAATTGTTCCTGAGGCAGCTTCCACCGTAGTTTTATATTCTCCGGGCGTTAGAGCAAGCCAAGAATATGGAGCTACAGTCACCTTGATTGTTTCAGGATATGTTTTTGTAGGGTCAAGTTGAACAGCAGCTATATTGGCACCGCCTCCGTAAGTGCGACTGATTTGATAGGTGAAACCGTCTGGTGCTGTAGCCTTAAGTTCGAAATCACGTGGTTTATCACCACCAGTATACAGCAATTCAACTTCAAATTCATAGCTGCTGCCTGCTGTAGCGCTGAGAACAGGATATTTGCAATTGAGCTTGATTTGCTCTTGGGGCTTTTCCTGCGCAGGAGATGGATACGATATACTTACAGGTTCCTTTGGGGCCGCAGTGACAGGTTGAGCCACTAGCCCAATAATAACAGTCAAGAACAGGGCAAGACAGGTTATATAGCCGATCTTTTTCAGAATTTTCATTTACACAACCTCCATTGGAAATAAAACTTAATTAACTTTAAGGTTCAATGATAGAATTAATCTAGCCTAAATTTGGCAAAGCATAATTTAACCTAAATAACGGCGGCTGTCAAGTTTACCAAGGCTCTAGTTTATTTCAACTACAGGCATAAAAAGCTAGAAAATGGTATTGGGTATCATTTGAAGTCGATCATAATGGATGCAATAATAGGTGAGCGTATCAGATAGCTTTACATAATATTAAAAGGCTTTTATCTCAAATTTTTTATCCAGGCAGGTGTTTTGGCTCTGGTAGGGGAGTCGTAACCCGGGATATAGGGCTTGATATCCAGCACCGGAGTCCCATCAATGGCATCAAGTCCAGTAACCTTTAATACATTCCCACTACGCTCCAGCACTTGAACCGTAGTTAAGCCTATAGGATTTGGACGTGCTGGACTGCGCGTAGCGAAGACACCCACCAACGGTAGGTCTTTTCTTCTTTTAGGATGGACTTTTAGCTTCAATCTTTTCCCTGGAGTAACACGGTTCATCCAGTAGATTACTAGGATGTGGGAAAATCCATCTATTTGGTCCAGTGCTTGCTCGTACTTCTTGTTAATTACTATCTCGGAGACAACTGTTGTCCAATCGTCATCTTTTGATTCTTTGACATTGTTTCTAACAATGCCAATCGCTTGCGTTTTCATATCCATTAGCGATGAAAAATTGATACCTGCTGATCAAGTAACCTAGATTATGTTAATGGCAACAGCGTTAATAGCTTCTTGGTAATTTGGGGATATTTAGCGATGAAAAGCAATTCATCCTCTACAAGGGGTTTTTGCGCCTCAACATTAGCGTACCTCACCAGTTCCAGAATTTCTTCTGCTTCGGCAGCATCCTTAAACGAGACCTCGATTTTCCCCATTATATGGCTAAAACCTGAAATTCCTCCATATTCACCAGAACATATTTCCCTGCCCGTATCTACCTCTTCAGGTTCCCCTCTTCCAAGCTCTTCGTAGCTATATAGCTCATAGTTACTAGGGTCCTTTAGTACCCCATCAGCATGAATACCTGAAGCATGAGCAAAGACGTTGGCTCCCACACCAGGCTGGTTTATGGGAATTGGAACTCTGAAAGCATAGCTGGCATATTTGGCTGTTTTCCATGCCTTTGATAGGTCTATGGGTATTCCCAGCTTATATTTTTCGGCAAAACCCTTGGATTTGAGCACTGCCAGAACTGTAGCTACTAAATCAGCGTTACCAGCCCTTTCTCCAATTCCGTTAACGGTAGTGTTGATATAAGCATCTTGCCCACCATCTATAGCCCCCTTAGCCCCAGCAATGGAATTAGCTACGGCCATATCCAGATCACCATGGCAATGAATCTCAATAGGCATAGCTGTGTTTTCCGCTAAAGCTTTCACACTCTCATATATACTGAATGGGTTATCATAACCCAGAGTGTCGCAATACCTAAGCCTATGGGCGCCGTGTGTTTTAGCCTCTGAAGCAAACTCGATCAGGTATTTCAAATCTGTTCTGGACGCGTCTTCAGCGTTAACACCTATGAATTCAGCACCCAGTGAGACAGCAGCATCTACGGCGTCAGTCATCATTTTGACTACATCGTCTTCCGTTTTTCTCCCCTGAAACTTTCCAACTATCATTTGCTTGGAGGTGGATATAGAAAGGTTAAGGTGTTTTATATTAGGAACAAGTCTAAAAGCTGCTTTAACGTCGTCTACTGCTGCTCTTATCCATCCACCTAGGCGCATAGGTTTCAAAATACCCATGTCAGCTAGCTCCAAGTTAGCTTGGAGATAGCGTGATTCATGTTTGGTAGTTGGGAAACCAAACTCTGATTGAAAAACGCCCATCTCATTGAGATACATGTTCAACATCGTTTTTGCTAGTTTGGATAAACCTAGCTTGGCAGTCTGGACACCATCTCGATTTGTGACATCTATAATATAAATCTGGGGCATAAATTCAATTCCTTAGTAAAACATTCAGACTCAGATGATAATATGGATAGAAGGGCTATAGTTTTGGCAGTTATCTAGCAGCCTCCACCAAGCAATTGCCATATAATGATTGCAATAGCCAGAATTAAGATAAAAAGAACAAATCTAGACAATCTTTTATCACCTCTCTACTGAATGATTTTGACTATATGTCTTATTATATCGTGGAAATTATATCCTGTATAGAGTTGAATACATTTATATGATGATCTACTCCAGCATCCAAGCACGATTTTGAAAAGGCAGCAAACTACAAATTTATTGTAAACGGAGGCAGCCATAAAAAACCGCGAAGTTGAACCATATCATCATGGTATAATGCTTATAAAGAAAAAATTGAAGGAAAGTGCGTGCATATGAATAGAGATGGCCGATATCTAGCATTAATGCTCTTATTTACCTGTTTATTTATCATTGGTTGCCAACCTATAGGCAATTCGAAGTCACCTGAGGTTGATATATACACCTTCCCGCCGAAGACTGATTCGCCGTCGCCAGCAATGACACCGGGACAGCCACAGGATTTAACACAATCATCACAAACAGCGGATAAACCCCGCCAGGATTACGTTGAACGTCGAATCGTGGTTGATGAACTTAATAGTGTCTTTCCTATAGGAATACCATCAATTACCAAAGAGGAAACTGAGATTATTGCTGATAAGGCAATAGATTTTTGGTTTGAATATGTTCCTGATGACCTAGAGCTAGAAGTCGATGGGGCTGTTGTTCAGCGTTCATTACATTGGGAATTCAAGACGCGGTACACAACGGGTGTAACCAAGTTCAGGTACGTTATAACAAATTCAACTTCAAACTTCTACTCTTATAACCTGCACTTGATTCCAGCAAAAGCGGGAGACTCTGTTTCTGTTATGGTACGTCAGCGCTGGTCAGAGTTATGAACAGGAAGACACCCTGTCGCCATGTATAATTTCTATTACTCCCCGAATTTCATGAATGGCGCTTTTAATATAAAATTAACCGAGTTGGAGTCCCTGGTGGGATTCGAACCCACGACCCGCTGCTTAGAAGGCAGCTGCTCTGTCCGTCTGAGCTACAGGGACATAAGGGACATAATTGATTTGAGTGTAGCACAGAAAAATAGAAATAAGCAAGGAGCTTGGCGTGGAATAGTTGTTGAGGTTAATCCAATGAAAAGCGACACTAGCTCATGCAGGGTCAGGATGCTTTAGGCGTAGGAGATTCCTCTTTCTTCTCCACTTTGGCTTCGGTGGGGATTTCCTTGGGTGGTTCCTTGGGACTGTCTTGTATCTCGCTTTTCTTAGTACTGTCGGTTACATAGAAACCTGAGCCCTTGAAGATTATAGGAACAGGAATGAAAAGTCGCCTGGCACCATTATTACATTTAGGACAGGAAGCCTTACATTTGTCATTGAAGCCTTGCCTTAGTTCGAATTTGTAATTGCAGCTCGGGCATACATACTGATAAATGGGCATGCTAAACCTCCAGATTAAAAAAGGAAGTTATATGATTACTCACTATTCCATTATTTAACATAACAATTAGCACTCTTGTTTCAAGAGTGCTAATTACATGTTTTAATTATATACTAATTTCTAGTTCAAGTCCACAACGTTTTGGGCTATATATGATAGGCCATGCTACCGCTTCACAGCCAGCACGGCGCTATGATATACTATCCGTGCAAATTGAATGTAGCTAGAAGCTAAATATTGTCTAAACTATAACACTGGCTTAATTGGAAATCCTATTCATCCACTTCGAGGGCTCGTAGCTCAGTGGTAGAGCGGTCGGCTCATAACCGATTGGTCGCAGGTTCGATACCTGCCGAGCCCACCATCTAGTTTATTTTCTGTATAATATTTCAACTTGCTCGGCGTATGTATTGACAAATTGAATTTCGACGCTTAAAATGTGCTAACTATCGATATCGAGTCAATATCGATTTTCCTGATTAAAGTTTAGTGAAGAGCAGCTACTTTTGTTGATAGTTGAATTTAAAGCGCATATATTTAAAAATAGACTTGTGTATGGACATATTCAATAACCGAGTACTTTCACATACTTAAAGGAATTGAGCTGATGGCTGCCAACAAGGTTTAGCCTAGCATAAAGGGGGTGATATATGGAAAAGTAGACTAGGTTTGATAGAGGGTTACAATCTATTAAGAAAATCAAAATTTGCAGGAGGTGTCAATAAGATGAAAAAAGGATTATCGATATTTTTGGGATTTTTGTTGTGCATTAGTTTGATTGTGATGCTGCTTCCAGGCTGTGCTCCTTCTGCTCCTGCTCAAGGAGGCAAACCCATAAAGATAGGAGTTCTTATACCTTACACTGGCGCCCAAATGCCCTATGGGCCGTGGTTTGAGAATGCCTTTCCGCTTGCGCTGGATCTGGAAGGCTCCCAGATTGGAGGCAGACCTATAGAATTTATATATGAAGATACCCAATTTGCCCCCGAACCCGGCGTGCAGAAAGCCAAAAAATTAGTAGAACAAGATCAGGTCGATGCGATTATTGGGACTCTTAATGGTGGTGTTACTGTTGGGGTAGAAGGTTACCTGAAGGATATAGGAACACCTTTCGCCCCTCTTGTAGAGCAGTCCATATTCACTCTACGAGAAGGTGGTAATAACGCGTTTCTGCCCTGGGGTACGCTAAGGGGGTCTGCATATCCACTAGGTGTCTATGCTGCCGAAGAAAAAGGTTATAAAACAACAGTCACGATAGCCCAGGATTTCGTTGCCGGCTATGAGTTTATAGAGGGCTTTGAAAAGGGTTTCGAGTCCAAAGGGGGCACTGTTATCCAACATCAACTGGTTCCATTGGGTACTTTAGATTTCGCTCCCTATTTATCGAATCTTAAGGAAGCTGATTGTCTGGGGCTGTGGCTCGCTGGTACCATGGGGCCTTTATTGAAACAATATTATGAGTTTGGCAAAAATATGCCTGTAATGATGATAACCTCCAGTGGTGAACAAATGTCAACTTTGGCAGAATTGGGTGACAATGCTTTGGGCATGGTGGGGCAAGCACACGAGTGGCTGGAGAATCCTTCTGCTGCCAACAAGAAATTCGTCGAAGGTTGGAATAAAAAATATGGCAGCTTACCAGAAACATTCCGTTACTCTTACGGTGCTTACTCATCATTGCTCACATACCTGGATGCTCTGAAGAAGACGGGAGGTGATACCACACCGGCAAAGGTTATCGAGGCTTGGGCAAAGGTTAAAACAAATACTCCTAGCGGTACCATATCATTTGATGAGGAACATTGTGCAATCGGTGACATATACCTGTTTGAGTACAGCAAGGATGGCGGCAAGTATTACTGGAAGATGATCAAGCAGTACGAAGGTATATCGAAGAAAATGCCCGGCGAATAGTCATAGTTCAAAAGATTAAGATAAGTGAATAAGCATGGCTAAAGCTATTACTAATAGCTTTAGCCATGCGGGGGTCTACGAGGCCTATTATGCATGTACTTCAAGAATTATTGAACGGGCTTTCCTATGGCATGATATTGTTTATCATTGCCAGCGGCTTGTCCTTGATCTTCGGCGTCATGGGAATCCTCAACCTGGCGCACGGAGCATTATACGTTCTTGGCGCATTTATCGGGGTGAGTCTTGTCAGTGGAGGAATGAATTTCTTTCTGGCAGCTTTAATTGTGGCAGTAGTTATTGGGATACTTGGTTTGATTTTAGAACGGGTATTCTTAGGTCGCCTTTATAAACAGCTGAATGAACAGGTGCTGCTAACGTTAGGGCTTGTTTATATAATTGGGAACATAGTTCTTTGGGTGTGGGGACAGCATCAGCGAATATTTTCATTACCTTCTTTTCTGGTAGGGAAAGCGCAAATTATGGGATTTGAATATCCTTTATATCGTCTAGTCATTATTCTAATTGGAATATTAATATTTATTGGTCTATGGCTATTTCAAGAGAGAACTAGAACCGGAGCTATTATAAGGGCTGGCATGGATGATAAGCAGATGACGATTGGGATGGGTGTAAACTATGGCTTATTTGCCAGCTTCATCTTTTTTTTGGGATGTCTTTTAGGTGGTTTGGCTGGCTTTCTGGCAACGCCAATGATTGGAATACATCCAGCTATCAGCATCGATATTTTACTTTTTGCCGTGATAGTAATCGTTGTTGGTGGTGTAGGCAATGTTCAGGGAGCATTACTAGGGGCTGTAGTGATAGGTCTTATTGATAGTTTTGGAAAAGCTTACTTTCCAGATTTTGCTTTATTTACGGTGTATCTAGCGATGATAATCATCTTATTAGTCAGGCCTTTTGGGATTCTAGGGAGACCGCAGTGAAGAATGAACTGACAGGCAAACATATTCGGTGGGGATGGTTAACCCAATATGGAATCTATATTATCCTTGCTGTCATCGTTATACTATTGCCTCCTTTTGTATCCGCTTATATTAGGAGTTTGGTTGTCAAAGTCATGGTCTATGGAATCTTTGCCTTGAGTCTTAATCTTCTCTTCGGTTATACAGGACTTTTATCTCTGGGGCATGCCGCTTACTTCGGGACAGGGGCTTATGCTGCAGCAATTCTAATGCAGCATTTCGGCGTGGACAGTTTTTGGCTGCTCATGATTGCTGGGCTTGTGGCAGCCATTATTTGTGCTGCCTTCTTTGGTGTCATAGCACTTCGGGTCTCGGGAGTATACTTCTTGCTGGTCACCCTTGCTATTGGAGAATTGCTTCACAGCATTGCCATAAAATGGCGTACGGTGACTGGTGGTAGTGATGGATTGGTAGGTATAAGATATTCAGATATCGGCATACCAGGGTTTACCCTGAATTCTATGTCCTATTACTACCTGGTATTCATATTATTTGTTATTTGCTTTTTCATTTTGTATAGAGTAGTTAATTCCCTTTTTGGTCGTGCTCTACAGGGGGTATGTGGAGATGAGCGCCGCATGAAAAGCCTGGGGTACAATACATGGCTGTACAAGTACATTGCCTTTATTGTGGGAGGACTATTTGCCGGTATAGCTGGCGTATTATCGATTTACCAGTCTGCGATCGTTGGTCCTTCATTCCTTGGTATTCTCACTTCTGCTACCGTATTGCTTATGGTAATAATAGGAAGTCCCAATGTTTTCTGGGGACCTGTTGTAGGTGCGGTGTTAGTAGTGTTTTTGGAACATTTTTTCAGTATGTATGTGCCAGAGCGCTGGCCTTTGATTTTAGGAGCGATTTATGTTCTGACTGTTATGTTCCTTAGAGGGGGAGTAAGCATGCGCCTGGTTAGAATTTGGAAAAGGGTACAAGAGCGCTATGGACGCACTTAGGATAGACAGGTTATGCAAGAACTTTGGAGGTCTCCAGGTGTTGATGGACCTGTCTCTAACTGTGCAAGAAAGAGAATATGTAGCCATTATCGGGCCCAATGGGGCGGGAAAAACCACACTCTTTAACGTGATTAGTGGCGAGCTAGCAGCTAGCAGCGGTCGGCTATATCTTTTTGGAGATGACATAACCAGCATGCCTCCGTACCAGCGTGTTCACGTAGGTCTAGGCCGATCTTTTCAAATAACACGCTTCTTTTTCGATCTTACCGTAATGGACAACATATCATTGGCCATACAGGGCATGAGCCCCTCTCGTTACCAGATGTTTCGCCGTGCTACTAGTTATAATGAGATTAATTCAGAAGCTGAGCGGTTACTGAAAAAGGTAGACTTATGGGATAAAAAGGATGAAATAGCGTCAAGCATATCTTATGGTGAGCAGCGCAGACTGGAAACAATACTGGCTCTAGCCTCGAAACCCAAACTATTGCTGATGGATGAACCTACTGCGGGATTGGCATCTGGTGAAATTAGTGGCTTTATTAACATGATTAAAGAGTTGGCGGCAGACACTACAGTTGTTTTTGCGGCACATGATATGGATGTAGTTTTCAATTTAGCTCAACGAGTAGTAGTGCTTTATTTCGGGCGAATCATAGCGGAGGGTACACCGGAACAAATTCAGGTCAATCAAGAAGTCAAAGAGATTTATTTGGGTACTTAGCATGATGCAACAGATGCTTGAGTTAGTCGACATACACACTTATTATGGTGAGAGCCATGTCCTGTGGGGTGTATCTCTTAAGTTAGAGAAAGGCTCTGTAGTGGCCATACTGGGTCGCAATGGGATGGGTAAAACAACCATTATACACTCAATCATTGGTTTTACTCCGCCGAGGCAGGGAAAGATATTAGTCAAGGAAAGAGATGTCACCAATCTTCAGCCTAACCGCATTGCCAGGATGGGTGTAGCCTTAGTTCCACAGGGTAGGCGAATTTTCTCATCGTTGAGTGTAAAAGAGAATATTACTATGGGAGCGAGGGGTAGTGAGCAACCAGAGGCATGGACATTAGATAAAATATATTCCATGTTTCCTCGTTTGAGAGAAAGGTCTCACCACAAGGGTAATCTTCTCAGTGGAGGGGAGCAACAGATGCTGACGATTAGTCGGGCATTGATGACCAATCCTGAGCTGCTTCTAATGGATGAGCCATCGGAAGGGTTGGCTCCATTGCTTGTGAAAGAGCTTGGTAACACAATCAAGGAGCTTAACCATAGAGGTCTTTCCATCTTGCTGGTGGAGCAGAATATTAATTTGGCTTTAGCAGTAGCAGATTATGTATATGTAGTACAAAAGGGCAAGATTGTATATGAGTCTACGCCAGCAGAGTTAGAAAAAGACGAAAAGGTAAAAGAAATGTATATCGGTGTCTCTAGATGAGAATAGGTTCCTTTTATATTGTACAACTGGAGTTGATTTTTTAGTATTAACTAGATTAATTTATCGCTAATTATTAATTAATTGAAAGGGGAAGGAGACAAGGTTATGAAGTCATTCGAATATTTGGAACCAAAGAATTTGGACGAGGCTTGTAAACTACTGCTTGAGCTTGGAGAAGGAGTAAAACTTATAGCAGGAGGGCAAAGTCTGGTCGTGTTACTAAAGCATAGAGTTCTAACTCCCACATATCTTATTGGCATTAAAAAACTTCGGGAGCTAGAGTATTTGACCAACAATCAAAAAACAATAAATATAGGGGCTTTAACTACGCACCGGGCAATAGAAACTTCTTCATTAATACAAAAAGAGTTTCCAATGCTGGTCGATATGGAGAAGGTGGTGGGATCAGTACAAATAAGGAATTGGGGGACTGTTGCCGGTGACCTTTGTGCAGGAGACCCAGCTTGTGATCCTGGAGTAGCATTAGTAGCTCTAGGGGCAAAGGTAAAAGTCAGGAGTCTGAAAGGTGATAGGGAAATAGCTTTGGAAGAATTTTTTACAGGTTATCTCGAGACAGCACTTAAACCTGACGAGATCTTGGTTGAGATAATAGTGCCACGTCTTGACTCTCATACACAGGGGGCATATGTCAAAGAAAGTGTAAGATTTGGTGATTATGGTATTGCCACTGCTGCAGTAGTCGTTACATTAGATGGCAAAATGATAAAGAAGGTGCGAATAGCGCTGGGAGCAGTGGGACCTACACCAATAAGGGCCAGGATTGCAGAGGAGGCGATAGTAGGTAAAAAAATAGACAACGCTTTGGATGTGGTGGGTAAGGCAGTAGCTGAGGAGTCGCAACCGACGACGGACATCGAAGGGTCAGAGGAATACAAGAGAAAAATAGCTGCGCTAGTAAGCACACAGGCACTGGAAAGAGCCATAAGTAGAGCTCAAGAAGGTTGAAATAGAAGGAGAACAGAGATGAAGGAACGTATAACTCTAACCGTAAATGGAAATCCCGTTGAGGTATTTGTGGAGCCATGGAAGACTCTACAGCAAGTATTGCATGATGAACTTGAATTGACTGGCACTAAAGAAGGATGTGATACAGGCCATTGTGGTGCATGCACTGTTATTATGGACGGCAAGGCGGTAAAAAGTTGCTTAATATTAGCTCCATTGGCAAAGGGCAGGGATGTCTGGACGATAGAGGGCTTGGCTAGTAAGGAGAGGCTGCACCCACTACAAGAAGCTTTCCTGGACCACTATGCGGTGCAATGTGGTTTTTGTACTCCGGGGATGATAATGACTGCGAAGGCATTATTAGATGAGAATCCTGACCCAACTGAAGATGAGGTAAGAGAAGGAATACATGGGGTTTTATGTCGTTGTACTGGATATGTCAGGATAGTAGATGCGATTTTAGCAGCGGCGAAACAAATACAGAAACCGTTGAATAGATAAGGAGGAAGCAAAAGATGAATGATCTGTTGGTAATAGGTAAATCCGTTCCTAAAATAGATGGTATAGAAAAAGTAACTGGTAGGGCAAAATATACTACTGACTTCAAAATGCCTGGCATGCTTTACGGTAAAATTGTGAAGAGTCTTTATCCGCATGCTAAAATTCTGCAAATTGATATAAGCAAAGCAGAGAAACTACCTGGGGTAAAAGCAATAGTTTTGCCTGAGGATGCTCCCAATGTTCGTTTTGGCCATTTAGTTTTTGATGAGTTTGTCCTGCCAAGGGATAACCTGGTTCGCTGCATAGGCCAGCCTATTGCGGTAGTAGTCGCTGATACCCTAGAGATTGCTGAGGAAGCAGTTGACCTAGTTGAGATAGACTATGAAGAATTACCAGCCGTATTTGATCCGGAGGAGGCTTTATTAGAGGACCCTCCGGCTATTGTCCATCCTGAAGCAAGTGAAGGCTTTCGTGCGTTTATTTGGCCTTTTGTTTTTGATCCGAAGATGCCCAATTGTTGTAAGCATTTCAAAATACGGCATGGGGATGTGAACGAGGGCTTCAAACAAGCTGACCTAGTTGTAGAAAATAGATATTCTACTGCTAGGATGTCTCATTGCTATCTTGAGACCCGTCAGGTTGATGCCTGGGTTGAAGGTAATGGCACTCTAACGATTAGGACGTCGTCACAGACGCCGAGTGCTATGAAGCCCAACTTCGCCATGTTTTTCAGAGTACCACGTTCCAAGATGAGATTCATTACTGCCTATGTTGGCGGAGGCTTCGGAGGCAAAGTAGGAAATGATACGATGTTAGAACCACTTGCTATGTTAGCGGCTATAAAAAGTGGCAGGCCAGTACGTTTGGTAAATACAAGAGAGGAGGAGTTAGTAGGTGGTCGCCACCGTGGGGATGTTGTGACCTATATCAAGGACGGTATAAAGAAGGATGGGACACTTGTGGCCAGAGAAATGAAGATTATCCTTAATATTGGACGGCATGCGCACTTAGGGCATACATTGACCAGAAATATGGCGTTTGGATCTGTTGGGATATATAGAATCCCCAATTTCAGTTGGGATAGCTATGGCGTCTATACCAACAATCCAGTAACCGGTGCTTTCAGGGGATTCGGGTCTCCGGAGGTAAATTGGGCTGTCGAGCAGCAAATGGACATAATGGCTGAACGCCTTGGTATTGACCGTGTTGAGATTCGAAAGAAAAACATATTAAGAGAGGGTGATAAAGACGTTTGCGGGCAGACCACTGTTGCTATTGGTATAGCCGGTTGCATTGACAAGGTTGCCAAGTCAATCGATTGGGGCAAGAAATCCGTACAGGAAAGTGCCCCTTGGAAAAAGGGAAAAGGCATGGCTGTTGGCAGCAAGTACACTACTTCTATGCCAGCCATGGCAACTGTAAAGGTTCATAGTGATGGTAGTGTAGAAGTGCGCCATGGTAATGTAGATCTTGGGCAGGGACTGAATACAGTAGTGGCACAGATTGCAGCTGAGGAGTTCGGAATTGCTACGGAGCAAGTTAAAGTAGTGTGCGGTGATACTGCAATTTGCCCACCAGACCACGGCGCTATTTCCAGTCGTTCTACTTTCTTTACCGGTAATGCAGTTATGCTGGCATGTCAGGATGCTAAGAAACGTATTGCCGATATAGCAACAATAAAGCTTAATACCAGTGCTGACAAGCTTGATATCAGGGCAGGGAAGGTTTTTGTTGCCACAGAACCTGAAAAATCAATTAAAATAGGCGATCTTTTTTGGGCTGAAGGTATACCTCTCAAAGGAGGTGAGGTCATTGGTTCAGCCAGTTTTTATATTCCGATGATTCCCGAAGACCCTGAGACTGGGCAATCACAAAGAATTACCACATTTTACAGTTATTTTGCTCACGGTATTGAAGTAGGGGTAAACGTAAAAACTGGTGAGGTTAGAGTCTTGAAAATTGTCATAGCAGCTGATTGTGGTACACCAATAAATCCCGAGATGGTTAAGGTACAATTGGAAAGTTCTCTTCAGCAGGGTATTGGCTCTTCGATATATGAGCAAATTGTTTTAGAAAACGGAGTGGTGATTAATCCTAATTTTGCTGATTACAAGATACCAACTGCAACGGAAATGCCTAGTAATAAGAATGTGGAGGTGTTTATTGACTTTGTGCCTCATCCTGAAGGGCCCTACGGGGCAAAGGGTGCCGGGGAAGGACCTTTAACACCGATTGCTCCTGCTATCAGCAATGCAGTTTATGATGCAATCGGGGTGAGGATATATGACTTGCCTATTACCAGAGAGAAAGTACTGAAAGCACTCAAAGAGAAAGAGGCGAAGTAGACGGCCTGTAAAAATTTAGATCACTGTGGTGTATATGTAAGCTATTCCAATAGAAAATGTAAAAGTTGACTTTTCGCTTAGCACAAAATAGAGAGCGCCTTATCCAAAAGAATAAGGTAGAGGAAAGTGAAATGGATTAAATTTAACATAATCATCCAGTTTAAAATTTATTTTAAGGAGGTAATATATCAGTGAGTCAGTTCAAAATTTTAGCAGAACCAATAAAAGTGGGGAGTCTTGAATTAAAGCATCGTTTAATTCTAGGGCCGATGTGGAGCCGTTTATGCACAGTCGAGGGTGAAGTAACACAGCAAATGCTTGACTATTATTCTTTGCGAGCAAAAAATGGTGCGGCAATGATAGTAATTGAGTCGACGGTACCTGATAGGCGCTATGGATGGGAAATGGGGACGTTAAAGCTCGACGAGGAGAAAATGGTTCCTGGGTACGCCAGGCTTGCTGAAGTTATCCATTGGCATGGCGCACCGGTTATAGCTCAACTTGTCAATGTTGGCGCTTTCTCAGAGAACCCTATTTCTCCGTCTGGGGTTCCCAGTATGATGCATGGGGGGGTGGGTATTGTTCAGCCGCGAGTTATGAGTGTGGAAGAGATAGAAGAGCAAAGAGAAAAATTCATTAAAACTGCGGTATTGGCCAAAGAAGCCGGTTGTGATGGAGTGTTGATACACGGTGCTACTTCCTATCTATTACATCAATTTGTATCTCCACATACTAACAAAAGGACCGACAAATATGGAGGTAGTCTGGAAAATCGTTTGAGGTTACCAGTGGAGATAATAAGAGGGATCCGTCAAAAGTGCGGGCTTGACTTTGTTATTGGCTATGTGCTGGTCGCTGATGAATTGCTGGAAACCGGAGGGGTTAAAATCGAGGATAGCATAGCTGTAGCTAAAATACTTGAGCGAGAGGGTATCGACTATTTTGACTGTATGGTTGGTATGTATGAAACATTTGCCACCTCTGAACGGTCTCCAGGCCACAGCAAATATACTGGCTTCGGTGCCTGGAAACAGACTGAAGCCTTTAAGAAGGAGATTAAGATACCCGTGTTTCATCGAACCCAGGGTGACTTTGACCCGAATAGCTGGGAAAAACACCTTGCTGCTGGCCATGCCGATATTATTCAAATTGCCAAAGCCTCGCTCTGCGACCCTGAGATATTTAACAAGGTCCTCGAAGGCAGGATTGATGATATTCGCCTTTGTACAAGCTGTTGCTACTGTTATGACACACAGATAGTTGTGCACTATCAGGTTGGTTGTGCCCTCAATCCAGAGACAGGGAGAGAGCGTGAATACGCCATAAAGCAAGTGCCCAAGCCTAAGAAAGTCCTGGTGGTAGGCGCAGGTCCAGGTGGCTTGGAAGCAGCCAGGGTGGCAGCCCTGCGGGGCCACGAGGTAACGCTTATGGAGAAAGAGTCCGAGCCAGGAGGTAATCTACGATTCATCACTCTATGCTCAGATAATGAGTCTTACGGAAAGTTTCGCGATTGGGAAACAAAAAAGTGTAAAGAGGGTGGAGTCAAATTTGAGCTTGGTAAAGAGGCTACTCCTGAAAATATCCTGCAGACTAAACCAGATGCGGTGATTTTAGCTACTGGTGCACCTAGGCGCATCATTCCTGATATTCCCGGAATTTCCAAGCCTATCGTGATTACACCCGAAGACTTTTTAACTGGTAAAGCTAAAGTTGGAGGAAAAGTGGTAATAATCGGGGGCAGCCGAATTGGTGTCGACATTGCATATACTATTGCTAAGAAAGGGCTGGCAAAAAGCATAACAATAATAGAGCCGAAACCTGTACATTCCGTAGGTTACGACATGGAAACCCTTAACATGCTTATGCAAACTATAGTTATGTTGCCTAAATATGGGGTTCAGGTATCCATTGGCACAAAGGTTGAGGAGGTCACAGATAATGGTGTTGCGGTGGTTGACCCAGATGGTAAGAAAAGCAAGATCGAGGCTGATACCGTAGTTGTTTCAATGGGATATGCTGAGCCAGAAAAAACACTTTATGAAGCATTAAAGGGAAAGGTCAAAGAGCTTTATACAATCGGTGACTATGTTAAACCACGGAGAGTAAAAGATGCTGTCCATGAGGCAGCGTTTGTATCCAGGCAAATTCAGTAATCAATTATCCTGACTTTTTAGAAGTGAAATAATTTTGGCTTTTACATACCCGGGAAAGTGCCAGTCTGGGCAGGGGAAATTTGTATGTAGGAAACTGACTGTTCCTCTATATGAGATATAGTTTACCTTATAGTGGTCATGCCTATACTATGCATAGATTAAATATAATTGATCACACAAAGCAGCCATAAAATCAGAGGTATTAATTTAAGGAGAATCCACATGGTAATAGAACAGACTTTAAAAATTAAAGCGCCAATAAAAAAAGTTTGGGAAACAATGCTAGATGTGTCATTTCTAATCTCATGTATACCTGGCATTGAGAATTTGGAGGTAGTTGATGAAAACAATTATAAGGCTATTCTCAAGGCGAGAGTTTCCATTATGACCGCGATTTTTGACACGGAAATAGCTATAATTGATAAGCAGGAACCAGTATATATAAAAGTAGCTGGGGAGGGCAAAGGACGGATGGGAGTTGGTAGAGTGGCTTTTAGTCAGACAGTAAATTTAAAATCCGTATCTACAGAAGATACAGACGTCACGTACAAGCTCGACCTTAATGTGATAGGGCGCTTAGCCTCCTTAGGTGGTAAAGCTATTGCAAAGAAGGTAACTGAAGTATCTGAGGTATTCCGTGATGCTTTCACAGCTAAGTGCGAAAGCTGATTTCTACGAGTGTCCTCAGGGGTTACCAAACCAAAGCTCTTGCATTTATTTACTAAATCTTAAAGATATAAATCTACTGTCTCCAGATGTCGTTTGATATTTCCCTAAGAATGCTTCCCTTTTTGCTAAAAAACCTTGTTTCTTAATTTTGCTCTATGCTTTTTTAAACCTGAAGTAGTTCAATTATTTTTTTCACTTGAAGCAGTTCAATTATTACCCCAGTAATTCCTGTGGTATCCATATAAGCATATTTAACCTCTTCGTCCTCACCGGATTGCAACACTCCTACACCCATTTTGGCGTACCTGTCTAATTCCTTATCTATATCAGGAACAAATATGCCAAAGTGATGTACCCCTTCCCCTTTGGCACGAAGGAATTCCATCCATGTGCTCTCTCCTTTTACTGGTTCTATCAGTTCAATTTCGATAGGTCCTGATTGCGCAAAAGCTAACTTTGCCTCACAGTCTATCTTTTTGCCATGTATTATTGCTTCTGGACCAGGTATCAATTTAAAATGCTCTATACCCATTATAGTACGAAATTGCTGCATAGTCTTTTCCATGTCCCTGACTACAATACCGACTTGTCTGACCTCAAACGGGGTGATATCTCTCTGAGCTTGCTTCACTTCTTGCCTCCTAACTTGATCTTGTCTAATAACTTTATGCCCTTTATTTGCTTTCCTTGATGGCCCTTAAAATCCGCTCGGGTGTCATAGGTATACGCTTCAATCTTACACCAGTAGCATTGTAAATAGCATTGCCTATCGCCGGGGCTGTGGGACACATAGCTGCTTCGCTGACGCCCTTGGCACCATATGGGCCTTCTTTATGGGGTAATTCCACGAATGCTACTTTCATGTTGTTACCGCTGGGCACATTCCCCATACTGCAAATCTTATAATCGTGGAAATTAGGGTTCTGCAATACTCCCTTATCGTCAATGATGAAGCCTTCATACAACGCACATCCTAGGCCCATTACAGCTCCACCTTCCATCTGTGCTTCACACATCTGGGGATTTATTGTTTTTCCATTATCGAATGCCGTGTAAATTCGCAGTACTTTAACTATTCCAGTTTCTATATCTACTGCAACTTCAACCGCTTGTGCACCATATGCATAACTTATTGCCAGTCGCTCACCCTGGCCAGTCTCAGGGTCTTCGGTACTTGGATGACCCCAAAATGTGGCACTACCAATTATACCAGCACGATCTTCAAGGCAGGTCGCCAATTTAATTGATCCTCTTGCTTCTGGATGATTTTTCAAAGCAAGCTCTGTGATATCGAGTGTTTTTTGTGGTTCACTTATGGTGAAAATTTTTCCATCCCGGATATCCATATTTTCTGGGGTCGTGTTTAACTTCTTAGCCGCCAATTCGAAAATTTGTTTTTTGGCATCTCTGCAGGCAAGGAGGACAGCGTTTCCTATGTATATCGTGCTCCTGCTGGAAGCAGTTCCAAAATCATAGGGAACCCGGTGGCTATCTCCCCAAACAACCTTGATTTTCTCAACGGGAACATGGAATTCTTCTGCTGCTACCTGGGTAACTAGAGTGTTCAATCCTTGCCCACAGTCATCCCCACCGTGAAATACTTCTATTGTGCCATCCATATTCACCTTGACCCACGCAGAAGAGGCTGTATCAACTAGTGTATATTTGTTGCCTATAGCAATACCTTTACCTATTTTTATATGTTTCTCTAAAGGTTGAACCGATGGTTTCCCCAAATCTATCCATTCTGTAACCTTTTTCAGGCATTCTTTGGCTCCAATACAAGATATTTTCTGCCCCCGCACATCAATCTCTCCCTCATCTGGAGTATTCCTTACTCTAAATTCACAAACATCCATGCCCAATTTTTCAGCTACCATGTCCATTTGCTGCTCAGTTGCCCAGAGAACCTCTGCACTTCCAAATCCGCGGAGTGGGCCAACGCAAGGCTCATTAGTATATACACCATAAGCATCCCATTTGTAATTAGGCAATCGATACTGAGACGCATGAAAAGCGCCATTTCTAATTGTCAATGGCGCATGGCCACTATAGGCTCCGGTATTAATAATAACCTTAATTTCTCGAGCTACGATAGTCCCATCATTCTTAACTCCGTCCTTGATATAGACGACTTTGGGTAGTCTATTGAAGCCATCGATGAAACATTCTTCTCTTGTATAGACCATTTTTACTGGTTTGCCAGTTTTCAACGATACAAGTAAGGTAAATCGTTCAGGTCTGCCTAGCATACCAAACATCCCACCCAAATAACTACACCTCACCCTGAGCTTGCTGGGAGGCAGATTGAAAGCTGGGAGAAGGTGCCAAAGGGTCTCATTAAGGCGTGATGATGTCCACAGGGTAAAGCTACCATCGCTTTCTGGATAGCAAACAGAGTTAAAAGGCTCGAGCTGGCAATGTGTTATCCTGTCATTTTGGAATCTGTTCTCAACAATTATATCCGCCTCTTGAAATCCCTTCTCTACATTACCTTTGCGTATCTTGTGGTGTGTATGTACATTTGGTCCAGGTAAATCCTTGCCCATATAGCTATATAGGGGTCTGTTGTAACTGGCAAGGTCGAGATGAACTACTACAGGGCAATCAGATTTCATCGCCTCTTCGGCATCAAATATTGCTGGCAGCTCTTGGTACTCTACCTTGATTAATTCTAAAGCTTCTTCTGCAGTTTCTAAAGTATCTGCGGCAACAACAGCAACTGCATCACCTACAAATCTTACCGTCTCATGGCACAAGACGTGCCTGTCATGAATCATCACCCCGGTCCTATTTTTAGGAGTGTCTCTACCAGTGAGAACCGTTCTTACGCCTTTCATCTGACTGGCTTTGGAAGTATCAATGTTCAAGATCTTAGCATGTGCATAGGGACTAAATAGTACCTTCCCATAAAGCATACCTGGTACTCCGATGCCTTCTTCTGAAGCGTACTTTGTTTTACCGGTTACTTTACCTACTGACTCTATTTTAATTACACTCTTACCGACGACTGAAAGTTCTGCCATCGCTAGCTCCCTTCTTTTATTTTATCTGCAGCGGCTAAAATTGCTTCTATTATTTTAGTATACCCGGTGCAACGACATAGATTACCCCGCATTCCTTCCTTAACCTGCTCTTCAGTAGGCCTTGGGTTCTCATCCAACAAAGCTTTTGCTGCCAATACCATTCCCGAGGTACAATAGCCACATTGAATAGCAAAGTGTTCAATGAATGCTTCCTGTAGCGGATGCAGCTTATCATCCTCACCATTAAGACCTTCTATTGTGGTAATCTCTTTGCCGATAGCCTTGGCAGCAGGATAAATGCAACTCTTAACCGCTTTGCCATTAATAAGTACAGTACAGGCACCACAATCTCCTGTTTCGCAGCTTATCTTAGTCCCTGTCAAACCAAGCTGCTCACGCAGGACACGGGCTAAAGTCCACCAGGGTTCAATGAATACCTCCTCATCTGCCCCGTTCACTTTTAATTGTATTAACTTTTTCATGTCTCTCCTTAGTTTGATCCTTTGAATTCAGTATTTCTTATATATTCACTTAGGTACTAACATGCTTATTGCACGTTTTGTAAATACCTTTACCATCTCTTTCCGGTATCCTTCGGAAGCACGGACATCAGTTATACAGCATGACTCATCAGCCGCTGCTTCTGCGCTGGCGACAATCATCGCGTCATCAATGTTCTTGCCCCTCAATATATTTTCAGCTTGCCTTGCTCTTATCGGTGTGGGTGCAACAGCACCCAAAGCTATCTTAACATCTTGACATTGTTTTTTATCCGGCTCAAAAGTAGCCATCGCTGCCACTCCTACTGTTGCTAGGTCGATGCTTCCCCTCTGGCTATGCTTTAGATACACGCCTTTTGTATTGGGCTTATTCTCAGGTATCTGGATTTCCACCAATATCTCATTCTTAGCTAAAACGGTAGTGCCTGGGCCCGTGAAGAACTCTTCCAAAGGCACTACACGCTCCTTCTTTGGACCAGCAATTTTAGCCTTGGCCAAGAGACATAAGAGCGCCGGGGCACATTCGGCAGATGGTGCTGCATGGCAGAGGTTACCTCCAATAGTGGCAACATTTCTTATTGCCACTGAACCAAGCTGGCTGGCAGCTTGGGCAAGCACCGGAAATTGCTGGTTTATAATTTGCGACGTTTCTAAATCTCTTATGGTAGTCAGGCAGCCAATTCTCAAACCTTTCTTCCCATCAGCATCAATATGATCAAGACCGGCTATCCCTGATATATCAATGACGTACTTAGGATTAAATACTTTCGCTCTCATTTTTAGCATTAGATCAGTACCACCTGCAATTACTTTGGCCTCTCCCTGGTACTTGTCAAGCAAAGCAAATGCCTCTTTAATGGTTGTCGGTTGTAAATATTCGAATCGCATTTTACCTCCTAGAGAATCAATAACGTAATAGAAAAGAGTGAGTCGGTGTATTATGCCCAAAAGTATGCTGTATCAACTGCCGAATATACCTAAATAGGCAACGTTGAGATTCTAGCAGATGCAACTATCACTGTCAAAACAGGGTAGGTCACCAGCTTTTTCAGTCTGACGACACTTATTGAAAATTACTTTTAATTATGGTTTGCTGCTTTCCTTAGTCGACACTTTATTGTCTTCAGTGGAGAGGAGCAAGTTTCCAAGATGTAAATCAATCACTTTATATCTTCAATATGTAATATATATTGTTTCTATTGATTTTGGTTATTAATTGATGGTAATATCGTAGCGTTAACCTGTTAAGGGCTGTCAAAGGGAATCTAGAGCAGTAATACTCAAGAAGTAACCACATAGCCATTATTTAAGTATAATTTACCAAAAAGGAGTGAGAATGTAATGAAAGCACGGTTTGAAAATTTAGCTAAGCCCATTAAGATTGGGGCACTATCAGCCAAAAATCGAATTTGGATGGCTCCGGTATGGGAAGGGGAATGTACCATGGATGGGGAAGTAACACAAGCGCAAATAGACCATTATGCTGCTCGAGCGAAAGGCGGAGCTGGGTTACTCAATTTGGGGTCAGTTGCTGTAGATAGTCGTCATATGTGGAAGGAACCACAAAACGCGATTTATGAGGACAAATTTGCGCCTGGGTTACATCAACTGGTTGAAGCTGTGCACATGTGGGAAGTACCTATCCTTTGTCAACTTCATCATGCTGGAATGTTTGGCAAAAACCCCATAGCGCCCTCAGATGTGGTTGCTTATGGGTTGGGCAAGGAAGCTATCATCCAACCAAGGGCTCTATCGATATCGGAGGTAGAGGAACTAAGAGATATTTTTATTAAATGTGCAGTAAGAGCTGAACGAGTAGGATTTGATGGTGTGCAGATACATGGTGCTACTGGATATATATTGGAACAATTTTTTTCACCCCATAATAATAGGAGAACGGATAAATATGGAGGTTCTTTACAAGGTCGAATGCAGCTTGCACTAGAAATAATACGAGGGATGCGTAAACGATTAAGCCCTGATTATCCGATATTTTATACTTTTCCTTGTACTGACCTTATTCCTGGTGGTATTGCAGTTGAAGAATCTTTGGCATTTGCCAAGGCTTTGGAGAATGAGGGGGTTTCCTCTATTGATATAACAATTGCGACATATGAAACATTCCATTGGGAGGGAGGACGAGGCTCTACACGCCGGCAAAAACAAGGGTTGTTTGATATGTCAGAAGTATTTAAAAAAGAGCTTAATGTGCCAGTTACCACACGAACATTCGGCGAGTATAATCCTGAAGCATGGGAAGATGCGATAGCAAGAGGAGCGGCCGATGCTGTTTTTGTTGGTAGACTTTCATGGACCGATACTTCTATCGGTAATAAGATATTAGAGGATAAAGTTAAAGATATCCGACCATGCATTAACTGCAACTACTGTAATGAGACAGTAAATATAGGCATCTGGAAAGGTGCTTGTGCGGTAAATCCTGGTTTAGGAAGAGGTGAGGAGAATGCGATAAAGCAGGCGCCTGTTGCCAAAAAGGTTTTAGTTATAGGAGGAGGTCCTGGTGGGTTAGAGACAGCCAGGATGGCAGCATTCCGAGGGCACAATGTGACACTTATGGAGAAGGAAGCTAAGCTAGGAGGTGCAGTACTGACTGCGTGCTTAACTATTGGCACAGAGGAGTATCTTAAACCTCTTATTGACTGGCAACAAAGACAATGTAAGAAACTTGGGGTCAAGATTCAATTAAACAAGGAAGTTACGCTCACAGATGTTAGGAATTTCAAACCTGATGTTGTTATTGTAGCTACGGGGGCAACGCCGTTTATCCCTCCAGAATTTAGTTCGGTCAAAACCAAATCCCGTGTAGTCGTCGCTGAAGATGTTCTAAATGGAAAGGCTAAAGTTAAAGGAAAGGTTGTTGTAGTTGGTGGTGGCTTGATTGGCGTAGAAACTGCTGAATTTATACTTGCAAAAGGTCTAGCAAAAGACGTGACAGTAATAGAGAAACTGTCTACATTAATGGTTGGTTCAGACCCGATATTTAAGGCATTTTTTATGCGCAATTTACTGCCTAAACTTAACTTAAAAGTGTTCACTTCTATGAATATTGTGCAAGTAACTGAAGGTAGTTTGTTAGCATTTGACCAAGAAGGTAAACGGTATGAGTTTGAAACTGATAATATAGTTCTTGCAGTAGGTTATACCTCTAACGGAGCTCTTTATGAGACTCTGAAAAGCAAATTTCCCGAGGTCTATAATATCGGTGATAGCCGAAAGCCACGGAAAATAACAGAAGCAATTCATGAAGCATGGTATATTGCGCAGCAAATCTAGGGGTAGGTCTTCGATATCGGTTTAAAATTTTAGCTCTTGAGCGATATGGCTTATTCTTGATAATCAGTTATTGTAGACTTTCGTTTTAAAGCTGCAAGTATCTTCTCTGGGGTTGCTGGCATGTCTGTTATGCATGCGCCAACAGCATCATAGATGGCATTAGCTATGGCTGGTGTGACAGCAACCATGGCACCCTGTGCCCCCCCTTTAGCGCCAAACGGACCTGAAGGAACTGGCTGCTCTTCATAAAAGACGACTTCAGTTTCTGGCATATCGAGAGCAGAAGGGATTTTATAGGTATTATAGTTGTCACTTTCCAATACGCCGGTCTTATTGTCGACAATATAATCCTCGGTTAGAACATAGCCCGTGCTCTGTGCTATTGCACCTTCCAGTTGCCCCTCTAAGGTTGTTGGATTTATCACTCTGCCGGAATCATTAACATACAATACTTTTAGTAACTTTACCACTCCTGTTTCGATATCTACTTCTACCTCAGCAAAAACAACTGCAAAAGGAGGGGGATTTTCTTTTGGAGAAAACGATCCTTTAGCAGAGATATTCAAGTGCTCACCTTGAAAATTATAGATGGCTTCCTTAGTTATTTCACCAACCGATACCCCTTTCTGTGAATCTGCCTTAAGGTAAATTCGCCTATTCTTTATCTCCAGATCTTCAGCCGCTGCCCCTAGCTTCTTTGCTGCCCGTTCCAGGAGTTGCTTTTTAGCTTCCTGGGCTGCTATAAAAACCGCATTGCCTATCTGATAACAACCACCACTAGCGTGGTGACCATGATCAAACATAGTGCTATCCGTATCTCCAGTAACTATATGGATGTCCTCATAGGTTATGCCAAGTGTTTCAGCAGTAATTTGGGCGATCGCTCCCATAAGGTTCTGCCCAATTTCACCGCTGCCTACCATTAGATTTGCAGAGCCATCTTCGTTGAATTTTAGATATACATTTCTCCGCTGCAAGTTAAAAGGATGGGCACCACTAACATCCATCATAATTGCCATTCCGATTCCATACCTCTTGTTACCGTTCTCTTTATTGCGTGCTCTTTTCTCTTTCCAGACTATCTTTTCCCTACCTATCTTGATGCACTCTTCAAAGGTGCAGGTTTCCATGGGCAGCCCTGTGCTGCTTGGGTCTCCAGCGTGTTTTACATTTTTTAACCTCAATTCGATAGGATCCATCCCTATTTTATGGGCAGCCAGGTCAACCAGTTGCTCTAAAACACAAGTCCCCTCATGGTTACCGTAACCTCGAACACCACCAGTTGGAGGCACATTGGTGTAGACGCAATCTCCTTCTGCAGCCACATTAGGAGACCGGTACAGCCCAACAAAGGCACCCATGTGCACCCCTGTTGTCGTGTTGTTATGTGTAAAGTAAGCGCCTCCATCCACAATGAAATTCTCCTGAAGTGCTGTTATCGTGCCATCTTTCTTAACCCCTATTTTACCTGTGACAACATATCTCTGCCTGAGCTCAGTAGCAAAAAAATCTTCCTCTCTGCTGTATTCTATTTTCACAGGTTTGCCAGTCTTTTTAGCTAAGGAAACACAAATAGGCTCGGCGCTAAAGCTGCCATACTTGCCAAAGGCACCACCTATGTGTGGGGTAATCCAACGTACCATGCCTTCTGGCATATCGAATAGCTCAGCCATCTTTCTCCTGTGGAGAAACGCATGCTGGCTGGGCGACCAGACTGTCAATCTGCCAGAAGCATCGAAAGAAGCAACACAACTGCACGGCTCAAGCTGACAGATGTGGTTTTTGGCATTTCTAAATGTCTCTTCTATTACAACATCAGCCTCTTTAAATCCCTGTTCTACATCACCCCAGGCTACAGGAAACTTCATATGTAGAGGAATATTATTCTTGGCAAAGTCATGTACTATCGGTGCTCCCGGCTTCATCGCTTCTAGAGGGTCGAAAACCGCTGGCAGTATTTCGTAATCCACATTGATTAAGTCAAGGGCTTCTTCTGCAGTGGCCTCATCTACTGCAGCAACTGCGGCTATGGGATCTCCAACAAAACGAGCTTTATTATTTAGAACATACATATCCTTAATTTCGTTTTCAGGATGATAATTTATCAAACCTAACTTATTCGGATTGAATAACTTATGGGGTATATCATCCCAGGCAATGACTGCTTCGACTCCAGGTAACTTCTCTGCCTTTGATTTGTCTATCTTCTTAATATTGGCATGAGGGTGAGGACTGGTCAATACTTTCCCTACCAGCATGCCCGGAAGCTTAATGTCTACTGTATACTGGGCAGCCCCTGTAGCTTTGTCATGAGCTGCCCATCGGGGGAGACGTTTTCCAACAACAGATAGCTCCTCTTTCATTTACTTGCCTCCTTTTCTCATCGTCTCTGCCGCAGCCATTACCGCATCGATTATCTTTACATATCCAGTACATCGGCAAAGGTTGCCACCTAGACCCTCTTTAACTTCCTCTCTGGTCGGCTTGGGGTTCTCTTCCAGCAAGGCCTTAGACATCATTATCATACCCGGTGAGCAAAAGCCACATTGCATTGCCCCAGTATCAATAAATGCCTGCTGAATGGGATGTAACTCAGTGCCCTTGGCTAATCCCTCTATGGTAAGGATATCTTTATTCCTGACCGCTATGGCTAATGTCGAGCAGGAGAGTGTTGGTTTACCGTCAACCAGGACAGTGCATGCGCCACATTCGCCGACACCACAAGCATACTTGGTTCCAGTGAGGTCTAGCTTCTCTCTTATAAGCTCAGATAAGGTCATGTTGGGAGTGATTATGGCTTCATAAGACCTGCCGTTTATCTTAAAAGTTGCGATTTCTTTTTTCACTGTATTCTCCTCCTTACCTTAAGCCCTGGCTCTTTCTAATGCTTTTTCCAGCGCTCTGGTGACTAACACTCTGGCCATCTCTTTTCTGTATTCAGCAGTGGAGCGGAGGTCGGTTATAGGCTTGGTTTCCCCAGCAGCGGTCTCTGCCGCTTTAGCAATTGCCTGAGAACTAACCTTTTGCCCTTTGAGCGCTGCTTCTGCTTTGTTGGCTCTGAATACCGTGGGAGCGGCTGCCCCTATGGCTATCCTGACTTCTTTGCAGACATCCTTTTCTACTATTATGGCCACTGCCACAGTAACCTTGGCAATATCAGCATGGGTTCTTATCAGATTCAAGAAGGCTGTGCCTATCCCAGTAGGAGGTTTGGGCAAGGATACTCCGGTGACCATCTCACCTTGCTTTAATGAGGTACGAAGATAGTCTACATAGAATTTTGGCATGGGTTCAGGTCTTTCAGTATTAGCACCAGCAATTGTCAGTTCAGCATCTAGGGCTAATAAGACAGTAGCTACATCGGATGCTGGTGTTGCTACACAGATGTTACCCACGGCAGTGCCCATATACTTAGTTTGAACCGAGGTTATTTGGTGAATAGCCTCGTAGAGAATGGGATAATTCTTTTGAATTTCCTTTGAAGTCTCCAGGGAATGAAGCCTGGCTATGGCGCCGAACTTTAAGCCTTTGGCTCCGCTGTTCTTGATATATTCCAGTTCTGGGATATTCTGGATGTTTATCAGGTAATCAGCTTTAATTGCTCCTTTACGCATCCTTGGTATCAGGTCAATACCACCGGCGAGTACCTGTGCCTTTTCACCATGAGTAGCTAATAATTTTACTGCCTCCTTAACTGTGGTTGGTTCGAAGTAATCGAAAGGTTTTAAAGTACGCATCTATCAGCCCTCCCTTTATATACGGATTACTATAAATTTAAATTAAAAGCAAATTAATAGTTAATCGTGGTAGCATCGACTACATTCTTAAAAATAAAATTTGCTTTGTCAGTTTTAATAGGTTATCCACCAAAGCCTTTTTATCTCACTCAACTCAAGCTATCGCCTCTCGGTCGCGCCGCTACGATTCTCATCTAGAGACACCGATATACATTTCTTTTACCTTTTCGTCTTTTTCTAACTCTGCTGGCGTAGACTCATATACAATCTTGCCCTTTTGTACTACATATACATAATCTGCTACTGCTAAAGCCAAATTAATATTCTGCTCCACCAGCAAGATGGAAAGACCTCTATGGTTAAGCTCCTTGATTGTGTTACCAAGCTCTTTCACAAGCAATGGAGCCAACCCTTCCGATGGCTCATCCATTAGAAGCAGCTCAGGATTGGTCATCAATGCCCGACTAATCGTCAGCATCTGTTGCTCCCCTCCACTGAGAAGATTACCCTTGTGGTGAGACCTTTCTCTCAAACGAGGAAACATGGAATATATTTTATCTAATGTCCATGCCTCTGGTTGCTCACTACCCCTCGCTCCCATAGTAATATTCTCTTTTACACTCAACGATGAGAAAATTCGCCTACCCTGTGGAACTAAGGCTACACCCATCCTGGCAATGCGGTTAGGCTGAAGATTGGTGACATCTCTTTCCTTGACTAATATCTTTCCCTGCCTCGGCGGAGTAAAACCAATGATTGAGTGTATAATGGTTGTTTTACCCATCCCATTGCGACCCAGTATGGCCACTACAGAGCCTTTCTCTAACTTAAGAGATACACCCCACAGGACATGGCTCTCACCATAATAAGTGTGTATGTCGACTAACTCAAGCATCTGTTGCATCATGCTAAGTACCCAAATAAATCTCTTTGACTTCTTGATTGACCTGAATTTGTTCCGGTGTACCCTCCGCTATGATTCGCCCGAAATAAAGCACTACTACTCGTTGAGCTAAATTGAAAACTACATCCATATCATGTGCCGCAAAAACAACTGTAGTGTCTGCCGCCAACTCTTTAATCATGTTAATAAAGCCACTAATTTCACCAGATGCCAATCCCGCAGTAGGTTCATCCATCAGCAATAGTTTGGGTTTCGAGGCTAGAGCCAGTATTGTTTCCAGTCTGCGCTGCTCACCATAAGATATGCTTGACGCTATTTCATCCTTTTTATCCCATAAGTCTACCTTTTTCAGTAACCGCTCAGCTTCTGAATTAATCTCATTATAACTAGTAGCACGGCGAAACATCTGGTAACGAGAGGGGCTCATGCCCTGTATGGCCAATGATATGTTGTCCATTACGGTAAGATCGAAAAAGAAGCGTGTTATTTGAAAAGATCGGCCTAGACCTACGTGAACACGCTGGTACGGAGGCATGCTGGTTATGTCATCTCCAAAAAGATATAGCCGACCGCTGCTAGCTGCTAGCTCGCCACTAATCACGTTAAAGAGTGTGGTTTTCCCTGCCCCATTGGGCCCGATAATGGCTACATATTCTCTTTCTTGCACAGTTAGAGACAGGTCCATCAACACCTGGAGACCACCAAAGTTCTTACATAACCTATCTATCCTAAGTGGTTCCAAAACGTTTCCTAACCTTTCCCCAAAAGCTAACAAGATGTAGAGCTATTCCTCCACGAAGGAATGTTACAGATAAGACAAAAATCGCTCCCAAAATCAAAGGCCAGCGCTCAGGTACATATATACTGGAAAAATATTCCAAAAGCACTACCAACGTTGCCCCTAGAACAGGCCCCCAGAAAATTCGATCACTGCCTATTATTACCATAAGCAATACGGTGGCAGAAGTTAGGACACTGACGAAGCCAAGGCCAACAATCCCAGTGTGGAACGTATATAGTACGCCAGCTACACCGGCAAATAGTCCTCCCACAATAAAGGCGATGTACTTGTGCAGCCATGTATTGTACCCCAGGCTTTTCATGCGGCGCTCATCTCCTCGTATCCCCTGTAGAGCACGCCCAAATGGTGATTTTACCACCCGATACAACAGGAAGAGGCAGATGATAAAAAATATGAATACCAGATAGTAATAAGACATAGAATTCAGGGTAAACCCTGGTATGCCGATATTTGGATATGGTATGCCTGCTATACCATTATAGCCCCCGGTCACATCGCGCCACCTGAGGGCAATACTCCAAATCAATTGTCCAATAGCAAGGGTGACCAGCAAGAAGTATATCCCAGAGACCCGAAGTGCTATGATACCAAAGAAAGCTGCGCAAATGGTTGCTGTCAGAACCCCAGCCATTAGGATAAGCCAAAAGCTGTGAATGCCGAAATGCTGCATCAGAACGGCTGTAGTATAAGCTGCTACTCCAAAGTAGGCGGCATGTCCCAGAGATAAAAGGCCTGTATAGCCAAACAGAAGATTAAGACTCAAGGCAAAGATTCCAAAAATAAGCAACTTTCCAAACATGTTTCTTATGTCGGCAAATCCGAAGAGAGGTAATAATAGTATGATGGCAGCGAGGATAATATAGATACCGTACCGGGCTAATCGCCCACGCATGGTCTGCACGCCGGGAGCGCGTAAGGATGGTATGCCTGTCATCACTGTGCTCTCACCCGCGATAAATTGTGGTCTCCCTAGAATTCCAAAGGGTTTAACTAGCAGGATGATTATCATGGTTAAATATATCGTAAATAAGGCAAAATCTGGGAAATAAGCTTTTCCAAAACTATCAATAACCCCTATCACTACAGCACCTAGTAATGCTCCCTGGATATTACCCACACCACCGACGACAATTACAATCACCGCAAAAAGTAAAATGTCTAAGCTGATACCTGGCGCTACCCCAATTATTGGTGTTCCTAGAAAGCCAGCCAAACCACCTAAGAAAGCACCCAAAAAGAAGATGAAGCTGGAAAATAAGCTGTAGTTTATCCCCATTCCGACTGTCATCTGCTTGTCATCCATCCCGGCTCTCATGATAGCCCCGATTCGAGTCTTTTCCTGGAGGAACCATAGGCCGACAAATATTACCAACCCGATGACAATAATGGCGAGACGATACAATGGATAGCTGAAATTACCGATCTCGATGCCACCTTGTAGAATGACAGGTGCTTTACCTATGGCAGTTATGGGACCCCAGACCCAAATAAAAACATTCCAGAAAATGTACACTAGCCCTAGGGTTAATAGTACTTGCTCATTTATTTGTTTATATAGGCGTCCTAAAAATACTCGTTCTAATACTAGACCCACCAGCCCAACAAATACTCCAGCAGCTAAAGCCGCCAGAAAGAAATTTGTCCCTAGTTGGGCCAAAGTATAACCGATGTAGGCACCAAGTACGTATAATGCTCCATGCGCCAGGTTGAGGATCCCCATGACACCAAAGATCAATGACAAACCACTGGCGATGATGAATAATATCATGCCATAGGAAATCCCATTTAAGAGTTCTATTGGAGTTTCTAACATACACAATCCTTCCCCTGATTAAGTAAATTGGCAGTTGTCTTAGTCAGAGGATTACTACCCATCCTGATAAATCACACTCGATGTAAAGTCAGCTTTAATGATGTACTCGATAAGTCATCTTCGGACACAAATTGAAAGTGTAACAAGATGATGCATATCATATAATGTATACTAAAGTAAGCCCGTCTCCTTTTCAAAATAAGGACCGTAAGAAAGCCTAATTGATTGGTAAAAAGCTCTGGCATTTTAGGTAAGTGCAAGCATGCTCCTAATATAACCTGTATTCCTACTATCCACTCTCACAACAGCTCTATGCTTTATTTTTAACTAGACCAACATTCTTCCCAAACCACAAGTGACCTTAATATTCAGGAGGTTTGCTTGAGTCCTTGGGCTTGCCAAAGCCAAAGATAATGTAACGAAGATTGCTCGGTTTAAGTATCAACCGTATCATGGATATTAAATCTCTATGGGTGAAAGCTGCACGTAAGTTCCAACCCACGGGAGTCGTTGTTCTAACGTTCATGATTAGCCATTCATCTTTCCTCTCTAGCTTTGAAATTTCACCTATTACCTCTAGAGCCCCCATGAATTCTGCTTTCATTCTCATGCTACTAATCCTTCTGCGTTTAGTGCATCCGCACTTCCGCCTAGCTCGTTTTAAAAGTTAAGATGACTAATTTCTATACTTGCCTGGCTGCAAATGCCCCCTCATGGACAGCATTCCTTACTCTTCGGGGTTTCACGTAGTCACCTATCGTATAAAGCTCTTTGACCTTTCCCTTTAATGCTTCATAAAGCGTTTTTTCTGGCTCAGCATATCCCATTGAAACAACTATGGTATCAGCCTCGATCTTGCTTTTCTTCCCTTCTGGGTTAACCACCGCAACACCATTATCGGTGACCTCCTCAACCTTTGTACCAGTGAGTGCCTTGATACCCAACTTGGGCAATATAACTACAGTTTGCATAAGCGTGTTAAGGGTTTCCATGTCATAACCTACGGAAGGCACAGGTTTCGGCTCTACTATTGTTATACTTTTTGCCAGACCTTTCTTGGCAATAGTATACGCAATGTCGACACCAATTCGGTTGCCTCCGATTATTACCACTTTTCCCCCAACTTTAGCTTTACCAGTTAAAAAGTCTTCAGGTGTAATCACGATAGGCTTGGAAATTCCAGCGATGTCAGGGATAATACGCTGAGGAGCGCCAGTAGCCAAAATCACTGCATCAGGTTTAGCCTGAAGGATATTTTCAGTAGTAGCCTCTTTGGCAAGCTCAATCTTGACCCCAGCCTCCTTGCACCTTTTAACTAACCAATCACGAAACTTACCATAAGGCTCGTTGTCTAAGCACAGAGCTATGAATCTTAGATTACCTCCTGGCTCGGACTCCTTCTCCATAAGCGTTACCTCGTGACCCTGTGAAGCTGCTATCCTGGCTGCTTCCAAGCCACCAGGGCCTGCACCTACCACCAGGACTTTCTTCGGTTTGGCCACTTGCTTTACGGCATATTCACGCTCTTTGGCTACTTCAGGGTTCAAGGCGCATGTAACCTGGTAGTGGACTAATATTTGGTAATCTAAACAGTCACAACAGCATGTGCATTCGCGGATATCATCAAGCCTGCCTTCCAGGACCTTGTTATATATTTCTGGGTCAATTAGTGTAGATTTGGCAAGTTGAATTATATCGGCATGACCAGCAGCAAGATGTTTTTCCCAGCTATTTGGATCATAGTCGCCCTGAGCACGACTAATCACAGGTATCTTAACTGCTTTCTTAAATTCTGCTGTCTGTTTCCAAGGGCCGAATCTGGTATATTTGCTGTGCCCTGGAGACCGATCAGAGGTGGCAAATGTTTCATACATACCAGTCATAGAGTCAAGGTAATCAATTCCCTCTTGCTCCAGTATTTTGGCCATAGCTACAGTATCTTCAATGGTGAGTCCACCTTTTTCCAGTAGTTCATCAGCGACTAGCACATAGCCAATAACGAAGTCAGTCCCGCACTTTTGACGGATCCCTCTTATGATTTCCACTGGCAACCTCAGGCGGTTTTCCAGGCTACCTCCATATTTGTCGGTTCTCTTATTGGTATAAGGAGAAATGAACTGCTGCAGCAGATAGGAAGTAGCGCCGTGTATCAATACACCTTCACAACCTGCCTCTTTGGCTAATACCGCCGTTTTAATGTATTTTTCTATTTGCTCTTCTATCTCTTCCAGAGTCATGGCGCGTGATTGTATAAATCCTAACATGCCGTGTAAAGCGCTAGGAACTCCGGATGGCGAAATAGGGTTCGTTGAGGAAGGACCAACATTGATAAGTTGAGCTATGGCTGGCACCCCATGTAAATGTATCATTTCAACAAGTCTGGCATATCCAGGTACCAGTTTATGGTCATCAAGCCTCAGGGTTCCCATATCCCATCCATAACGGCTATCCACCGATGTTGACTCAATTACTACCATTGCCGCTCCGCCTTTTACACGAGCGGAATAATAGTCCAGCATTTGTTGAGTTACTTCACCATCAGCCGTGCATAAACGGCTCCACATCGGTCCTTGGACAAGCCGATGCTTCAATTTAATACTACCAATCTTTATGGGTTCTGCTAAGTTTTTGAACTGACTCATTACTTATTACCTCCTAAAGTAAAATGGTAATCGTATAATCTTATATAGGGCTTCATGCCAGACTTGATTTTATCATTTTTAAAAAGCTGCCAGCCACCTCCTTCCAAAGAGTGAATTGGAATCCCTTTTTACTGCAAAGTCGTTTTAGGTCTTTTATGTATGCGTAGCGGTCTAGGTGAGAAATCTTAACACGAGACATCCTTACTGTCAAGAATATAAACTGTATTGACAAGCGGTTTCACCATAGTTATAATCTGAACTGTTAGTAATACAATTAAAGTAGCTAACACCTTGATTTGTTTGTTGCTTTGAGAGGGAGGTGATAAGACCGGGTTAAGATAACTTAATAGTAGGTGTTTTATAGAGTTTCTAAGAAGAAAAATGTTTTAGAGGAGGGAATAATTATAATGAAACGCCTGGGAATAAAGTTACTAGTTTTATCTTTTTGCTTGGTTTTAGCAGTGGCGCTGGTACTTCCTGCATGTGCTCCCGCTCCTGCCCCTGTTGCCGAAGGGAAGACATTGAAGATAGGGTTTCTCTTACCCTATACTGGCCCTGCTTCGCCGTGGACTGCTCCACACACGGAAGCTGCCGCCAAGCTTAGGCTGGATGAGGCTGGCTGGAAAGTTGCCGGCAGACCGATAGAAATGATAACGGAAGACGATGCCGGCAACCCTGAAACTGGTATCGAAAAATCAAAGAAGCTGGTAGATACCGATAAGGCAGAGGTACTTATTGGTGCTCTCTTCGGTCCTGTTACTATTGCCGTGTCCAAGTATGCCAGCCAGGCTGGAGTAGTTTTCTCCGCCTATATACAGGAATCGATGGAATGTTTACGTGCCAGTCCTAATTATTCGTTATTGCCGTATGGCACTCTTGCAGGGGGGAATTATTCGCTCGGTGTCTATGCCGCTAAGGAAAAGGGATATAAGACAGCCACCGTCATATACAATGATTTCGTGGCTGGACAGGAATTCATAGCTGGTTTTGAACAAGGATTCAAGGATAACGGAGGCAGTGTTATCCAGAGGCAGGCAGTACCACTGGGTACAGTAGACTTTGCCCCATACCTTACGAACCTTCAACAAGCGGACGTTCTGGCCTTTTGGTTTGCCGGCACTATGAATATCTTTCTGGGTCAATATTATGACTTTGGTGTGAAAATCCCTATTCTTGTACCGTCCGTATGGTGCCTAGAAACTGAGCCTATGCAAGCTATGGGCGATACACCATTGGGGATAGTTGGTAGTGCACATGCCAACGAATGGGTAACTGACATACCCCAAAACGCTGCATTCGTAAAGGCTATGTATGACAGGAAAGCTCTGCCCATCCAGTATGCATACGCTATGTACGTAGCTGTGGATACATGTTTAGAAGCGATAAAGGCGACAGGCGGTGATACCAGCCCAGATAAACTTCATGCGGCCTGGATAAAGGTTAAAAAAGATACGCCTGCAGGTCCAATCTCTTTTGACGAACAAGGGTGCGGGATTGGAAACTATTACCTTTATGAGTGGTCCAAAGCAGGCCAAGGATATTACTGGAAACCAATTAAGGAGTATAAACAGTTACCGTACAAGGTCAAAGGTGTCGACTATTAGGGTCTTTGGCTTACAGAACATCGCGTGTTACTAACGTAAAAGTGAACTACCCGAGGCGATTTCCAATCGCCTCGGGTAGTTTCTATTTAAAAGGATAATCTGATAAGCACAGAGTCTTTTTCCAGGATTTTTTAGGTAGAGCTAACTCTTGTGTTCTCTGGTATATTTAAAGGCAGCGATGGCAGCGGTGGCACCATCACCAACCGCAGTAGCTACCTGACGAGCTGAATTATCACGGATATCGCCTATAGCATATATGCCAGGAACCGAGGTTGTTCTCAATTGATCAGTAATAATATATCCTGCTTCATCAACTTTCACCACATCGGTAAAGGGTTGACTATTTGGTTTTAACCCTATTGCTACAAAAATGCCAGACACAGGCAAAGAGGAAATCTTGCCATTTTTTACATTTCTCAGCTTGAGTCCTTTTACCATTGCCTCACCATCGATTTCTTCCACCACGGAGTTCCAGACAAATTGCAGTTTAGACTGGGCAAAAGCTCTCTCTTGAAGAATCTGGCTGGCTCTAAGCTGGTCACGCCGATGTATCACATATATCTTAGAGGCATGCTGGGTTAACTCCAAAGCGTCAGTGATGGCAGTATCACCGCCTCCGACCACAGCCACCTCGAGGTCTTTGAAAAAGGCACCATCGCAGGTGGCACAGTAGGAAACGCCACGTCCTACGAATTTCTCTTCACTGGCAATGCCCAGCTTGGTATATTCCGAACCAGCAGCGATAATCACTGCGTCAGATTCAAAGCTGCTATCAATAGTAATGACAGTGTGAGATTTTCCTAATTTGAGGCCTGTAGCTTCAGAAGTCACGATTTCCAGCCCATATTTAGTAGCCTGTTGGTGCATTAATGATGCAAGCTCATAGCCGGAAATTCCATCTGGGAAGCCAGGATAATTCTCAACTTTGTGAGCATTAACAATTTGCCCCCCAAACATACTACGCTCTAATAGCAAAGTTTTGAGGCCAGCTCGTGCCGAGTATAAACCAGCGGTAAGTCCCGCTGGGCCACCGCCGATGATGATAACTTCATATTCAGCCATAATAATATCCTCCAAGTTTTGAATAAGATAAATTGTAATCAATCGGTGAAAATATTGGAAGTTCGTGCTGAGGCTAAGCTTGACAGGCGCTGCAGCAGATGTTAAATTCAAAGACCGTTTGAAAGAATTATTTCAAAGGATATTGACTATGAATGTGTTCAATGAATTTGAGTGGAGGGGTATGGTCTATGATGTCACTGAGGGATTACCACAGGTCATGGCAAAGGAGAAACTTACTGGTTATATAGGATTTGACCCATCGGCATCAAGTCTCCACGTGGGCTCTTTTCTTCCTATAATGGGGCTAGTACATCTGCAGCGTTTTGGGCACACCCCGATAGCTATCGTTGGCGGTGGTACTGGGCTTATTGGTGACCCCAGCGGTAAAACTCTAGAAAGACCTCTAATAACCAAGGAGGAAGTTGAGAATAACCTTTTGGGGATTAGGGAGCAACTAAGCCGTTTCCTCGATTTTAATTCCAAGACCAATCCGGCGATACTGGTAAACAATGCCGACTGGTTATGTACCATAAGCTTGCTTGATTTCCTGAGAGATGTCGGCAAGTACTTTTCAGTCAATTACATGATAGCTAAGGAATCGGTAAAACGAAGGCTAGAACAAGAAGAAGGGATTTCTTTTACCGAATTCAGTTATCTTATGCTGCAGGCTTATGATTTCCTGGTACTTTATGACCGTTATAATTGCACTCTCCAGCTGGGAGGAAGTGACCAATGGGGAAATATTACTGCTGGAACCGACCTTATCCGGCGTTTGCGTGGAGGTAAAGCTTATGGCTTAGTTTTTCCTCTGGTTACTACTACCAGCGGTATTAAATTCGGCAAAACGGAATTGGGAACAGTATGGTTGGATGCTAAACTTACCTCACCATTCCGCTTCTATCAGTTCTGGATAAATACTGATGATAAGGATGCCATAACATATTTGAAATTCTTTACCCTCCTTTCCCAGCCAGAGATCCAAAGTCTGGCAGAGTCGTTGACAGCTCGTCCGGAAAAACGAGAAGCTCAAAGAAAGCTGGCACGAGAAGCAACTCGGATGGTTCATGGAGATATAGAGCTCAGCAAAGCAGAGCAGGCTTCCCGCGTACTTTTCGGCGAAGAAATAAATAGCCTGAGCCTGCAAGACGTTTTGGATATTTTTGCCGATGTACCGTCCAGTCAGATGGACAAATCACGATTTATTGGTGATGGAATAACTTTGGTGGACCTGCTGATATCTTCCAAGTTAGCTCAGTCCAAAAGCGAGGCCAGGCGACTTATTCAAGGCGGTGGCATTTACCTGAATAACCTCAGAGTAGCCGACATACAACGCAACATATCGCTGGCGGATAGTATCGAAGGGCAGGTTTTCATCCTGCGCAAAGGGTCAAAGGAATATCGCCTGGTTCAGGTTATCCCAGCCTGAATTACCTTTTGTTTTCTTGCCTGATTGAACTTCATAAACAGGTGGTCGACACTGATATCCACTAATATATAGAAGGAGAGCAATAATGAAGATTGTAGCCATAGTTGGCAGTCCAAGGCTTAATGGGAATACGAGTTATCTTGTGGATCAGGCACTCGAGGAAGCAAAAGCCTGTGGCATCGAAACAGAGAAGATTCATCTGGCTCAGCATCGGGTTAACCCCTGCCTAGGTCATGAGAACTGTGCCTCATTTTCAACTTGCCAGCAGGATGATGATGCGCCCTGGATTCTGGAGAAATTCAGTGGCGCGGATGGGGTAATTCTAGCCAGTCCAATCTACTACTACAATATGAGCGCTCAAATAAAAGCCTTTGTAGACCGAAATTATTTCTTTTATACGCACGGAATACCTCTTAGAGCACAGTGTGCTGGCCTGATTGTCATTGGTGGTGGGGGTGGTGCCGACCACGCTGTAAGAGCCCTGAAGCGGTTTTTGGAGCCATCCTCTAATATCCCTAAAGACAGGATAATAGCGGTAACAGGATATGCCGGCAAACCTGGCGAGGTTAAAAATAATCGTGCTCTGGTCGAAGAAGCAAGAACGTTAGGCCAGAGACTGGCTGATATATTATCAAGCTAAATTGACTTCGCTTTTTCGCCTAATTAAATTTCAGAACTGTAAGACCTGTAGGGCGTAGTTGACATAATATAATAATTAAACAAAAAGATGTAACGTTACTATTGAATTCCTTATTTCCTACTGTTATTGATTAGTAATTACAATGTTGTTAAAATCAAATAATAGGTGAGGATTTGATTGTGGTTGAAGAGATAGGTGTAATATACGACCAGAGCGGGCAACCAAGGTTGATGGTGCTGACGGACGGAAGGCTAGTAGATTTTAAGGGTAGAAGCATTGGTTTCCTGGATTCCAGTGATGCTTATAATTACAAAGGCCATCACTGCGGTTGGTATGAAGATGGAATTCTTCGAGACCATGGTGGTGATTGTGTCGGCTACACCGAGTTGGTAGCAGATACAATACATCCCTTATTACCTTTGAAAAAAGTTAGGCCGTTGCCCAGCTTAGTCGAGGTAGAACCACTTCGGCCAGAAATAAAGATAATCCCACCCAACCCACTCAAAACGATTAACTGGTCTGCGAGTAATCCAATTTCCCTCTTCCTATGAGTGCCAAATAGACTATTACGGAACCCGTAGTGGAAAACCATCGGAGCACTTAAAATCCGTTAGATTTTATACCTTATACCTTGGTATTAGTAATATAGTGTGCAGGAATAAAGATGTTTAGCATATGGTTTAACACTAGGGGATTAATAAGTTGACATAATATTGAGCAATACCATCAGTTTTCTATTTTCTGCTATGAAAAGCTTTATGTACTTCTTTAAGGTGTCTGTTGGTAACATGGGTGTAGACCTGAGTAGTACGGATGCTCTCATGCCCCAGCATTTCCTGGACGGAGCGGAGGTCAGCTCCGGCAATCAACAAGTCGGTGGCGAAAGAATGCCTCAAAGTATGGGGGCTTACTTTCATCGCTAAGCCACATCTTTTGGCGTATTTAGCCACAATTTTGTGTATAGACCTCACCGTAAGCCGCATTTTTTCGCCACTCTTTTCAGCATTTACCGAACCACTATATCTGATAAATAGTGGCTTAAAATTGTCTTGACGCTCTCGTAAATAGCGCCTGATCCACTCTGTGGCTGTGTCCGATAAAAAAACTACCCGTAGCTTGCCACCTTTGCCTCTAACGCCGAATTCCTGTCGCTCAAGGTCTACCTGGTCGCGATCTAGCTTCACCAGTTCGGAAACCCTTAGACCAGTACTAAACAGGGTTTCCAGAATGGTTCTATCCCTCAATCCTAGCTCATCTGATATTTGAGGGCTGGTGAGCAATCGTTCTAACTGGTCAGAATTCAGAAAGCTAACAGAGCGAGTTTTCTGTTTGGGCAGGTCTATCTTGTCAGGGGAAAGTGTGTTAATGTCGCGTTGCACCATTAGATAGCGCAAAAAAGCACGGAGAGCAACAATGTGGTAACTTTGAGTAACCTGCTTTAGCGGTTTGCCATTGCGATCACGCAGGTGTGCCAGATGTATGCGGTATTTTCTCGTAGTTTCCAGATTGATATCTTCTGCCTTGGCATTGGGATAATTTTCGCTGAGCCAGTCGTAGAAACGTTTTAAGTAATGATGATATTCCCGGATGGTAAGCGGTGAAAATCCTCTCTCGATTTCCATGTACTCCAAAAAGTCGGTGATAAGGAAATTTAGACTCATAATTTGTTTCTCTTTGTATACATTTCTTAAATTGTCACTTTTAAGAACTGAAATCATACTAACATTAAGATTTTCCTATGTCAAGTTCCAAGCGGTCTGAAAGTATGGCGAAGCCTTGTGGTACACGCTTTTAAACTATCTTGATTACCTTGGCCGGGCAAGCCTGGTTGCATTTGGCACAACCTTTACAAAATTTGGACGGACGTGCCAGAGGAAATTCAAATGGTGCCTCTTGTTTGAGCACTTTTTGAGGACATGCTGCAGCAGCGGCACAAATACCATTACCGCACTTTCTAGGTTGACACTTTTTGTAGTCGATTACCGCTCTGGGATATGGCATTGTTCACCTATTATGTGGCTTATGCTTTTGGAGTCAAAACTTATCCTTGATCAAGATAAACAGTAATTTTATGTAAAAGATTGTCTAACCCCCACCCTTTTAAAGCCGAGACGGATACAATAGTATCACTGGGTAACTTTAGTTCAACGGTCATTGTTGTTAAATCTTCCATGCTTTTAGCAGCTAAATCTACCTTGTTAAGGACTGTTAATCTGGGCTTGGTATTCAGGTGCAGGTCAACTAATATATTCTCCACCGTCTGGCATTGCTCGGCAGCATCAGGATGTGTTATGTCAACTACATGCAGTAGTAAACTGGCTTCATCTATTTCTTCAAGCGTGGCTCGAAAGGCTTCCACAATGGATGGTGGTAATTTGTGTATGAAACCAACTGTGTCGGTAAGTAAAACTTGCCTGCTATCTGGCAAGGTAAGACGGCGAGTAACTGGATCAAGTGTACTAAAAGGCTTATCTTCTGCCAACACATCTGCTCTGCTTAACGTATTGAGCAAAGTGCTTTTGCCGGCATTGGTATAGCCTACCAAAGCAACTACGTAAATATTGCCTTTTTTTCTTTTTAGCCGGTAAAGCGCCCGATGACGCCGTACTGCTTCTAATTGTGCTTGGAGGCGCTGTATTCGCTTGCGGATTATACGACGGTCAGTTTCCAGCTGTGATTCACCGGGACCTCTGGTACCAATACCACCTCCCAATCTTTCTAAATGGCTCCATTGACCAGCAAGGCGTGGCAAAAGGTACTGGTGTTGGGCTAATTCTACCTGCAATTGTCCTTCGCGTGTTTGAGCTCTTTTAGCGAAAATATCTAGTATAAGTGCAGTACGGTCTATAACCTTTACTTTCAGAATTTCCTCGAGGTTTCTTTGCTGCCGTGGCGAAAGCTCGTCATTGAAAATAACCACAGTATAACGGGATCGTTCTTTAAGATTAATAAGCTCCTGAATTTTGCCCTTGCCCAGATAATAGGTGGGCGAATTAATTTCCAGCTTTTGAGTTAGTTTGCCCACTATCTTAACACCCGCAGACCGAGCCAGAGCGCTCAGCTCTTCCAGCGAGCTTTCAATAGCCCAACCATCAGCACCAGATTTACTGTCGACACCGACTAGCAAAGCACGTTCAACTTCAGATTGTGTAGTTATAAAGGTTGCCTGTGTGGTTCTCAATACTTTGAAATTAAGTTACTCCCTACTTGCGCCAAGTTAATAATCTTTTTATTCCTTCCTCAAGACGATTATCAGGCAGTGTTATTGATAAGCGAATGTAGCCTTCGCCAGCGCTACCATATCCAGTTCCAGGTGTGACTGCTACGTTTGCCTTCTCCAATAATTCAGTGGTTAATCCCACCGAGGTATAGCCCTCAGGAACTCTTGCCCAGATATAGAAGGTAGCTTTGGGTACAAAAGGTTTGATGCCTATTTCAGTAAGAGCCTTAACCAGTTTATCTCGCCGGCGTTGATAAATAATACTTTGCTCAGCAACGGAGTCCTGCGAACCAGTTAGTCCTTCTATTGCCGCATATTGAATAGCCTGAGGAATCCCCGAGTCCAAATTCGACTTAAATCGGAACAAAGCATCTATCATCTTTTGATTTCCTACTGCCATTCCGATGCGCCAACCAGTCATGTTATATGTTTTGGACAGCGAGTGAAATTCGATAGCAACATCTTTAGCCCCATATGCTTCCATAAAACTATGCGGGCGATAACCATCGAAAGCAACTTCAGTATAAGGGGCATCATGGCATATCGCCAGGTCATTTTTCCTAGCAAATTTCACTGCTTTATTGAAGAAATCGAGATCGGCAACTGCGCCGGTAGGATTATTGGGGTAATTAAGCCAGAGAATCTTGGCTTTTTGGACAACTTCTTTAGGAATAGCTTCTAGATCAGGTAAAAAACCTCTCTCCTCAGTCAATTTTATGAAGTGAGGTTTACCGCCAGCAAGTATGGTACTGGTAGAATAAACCGGATACCCGGGATCGGTTACCAGCACTAAATCACCAGGATCCACAAAACAAAAAGATATATGCCCAATACCTTCTTTGGAACCAAGCAAGGGCAGCACTTCTTTGCTTGAATCAAGATCAACCCCAAAGCGTCCCTTATACCATTCAGCAATAGCCTGGCAGAGCTCAGGCAGGCCAGCGGTTTCGGGATATCGATGGTTAACCGGATTACGAGCCTCCTGACATATTTTATCGATGATATGTTGTGGTGTAGGCATATCCGGGTCGCCGATGGCAAAGCTGATGATATCTATTTCCTTTGCCTTTTTCTCGGCGATTTTCTTATTAATTTCGACAAAGAGATAAGGAGGTAACTTGTCCATTCGTCCTGATATTCGCATTTATTCAATGCCTCCTTATTTTGAAATTGAAGAAGATTTTTATAAAAATATTCATTCTATACTTAGGAAATTACTTTAACCACTCGCCACGAAAGACCTCTTCCACTGGCCCAGTGAGATAGACGTCCCCTACTTTATCCCAGCTTATAGTTAGATTTCCGCCTAGCAATATTATGTCAACTTCATCATCGGTATAGCCTTTTAATCGGGCAACTACGGCTATAGCGCAGGCACCGCTGCCGCAGGCAAGCGTCTCCCCTGCTCCACGCTCCCAAACCCTTGCCTCTATCTTCTTGCGGCTTAAGACTCTGGCTATCTCAAAATTTATTCGCTCTGGAAACATGCTATGGTTTTCTACCTTGGGACCAATTTCAGCCAGAGGAAAATCTGCCACGGTATAGTTCAAAAAACTCACGGCGTGAGGATTACCCATAGACACGAATGATAAAGATAAATCCTTTCCTACCACGTTCAGGGGATAGTCTAGCGTGTACATTATGCCAAATTCATCCCTACTCTTTTTCCTCTGGCTAATTAAAACTGGTATCTCCTCAGCCTTGAAGCAAGGCGTTCCCATATTCACTTTAGCCTGACTAACTTCTCCCTGAGATATGAAAACTTGTATCGGTTTAATGCCAGCCAGCGTGGAAACTGTTAGACATGTTCCTAGAAAAAGTCCGTTATCAACAACATATTTAGCAAAACATCTTAGCCCATTGCCACAGACCTGAGCCTCAGAACCGTCAGAGTTTATTATCTTCATCTCAAAATCTGCCGTACTAGAAGCCATCAGCAGGATTAAGCCATCAGCACCCACACCAAAATTACGATGACACATGTCCTGGGCTAACTTGTGCCAGTCTTGCCTTATGTTTCGGGCATCAATTAAGATAAAATCATTGCCTGTAGCCTGAAGCTTAGAGAAATTAATTGCCATCCTCTCCTTTTTCTTAACTAATTAATTTTAAGAAAGTTTTCTGCCAAATCATTTATTGCCTTTTGTATATTACCATAAACATCGAACCAGTGAATTCTGGCATCGCTGAGGCGAAACCAGTTGTACTGACGCCGAGCAAATTGATGTGTTTCATTTTTTATCTGCTGTATTGCCTCTGGTAGATCTATCTGATTCTGGAGAAACCTGCCGATTTGGCGATAGCCAATGCCAGACATGGAGGGCAAATTCAAACTATATCCCCTTGCCATCAAGTCTTTAACCTCATCGACCAAGCCATTGGCTATCATCTCATCCACACGAGAATCAATCATATTATACAAAGCCCTTCTATCAGTAGTTAAGCCAATGATCATGGTAGAAAACGGCGGAAGTTTTTTTTGCCATGATTGAGAAGGAGGACGTCCTGTAGCTTGATGTATCTCCAAGGCTCTAATGATTCGCCTCAGATTGGTCGGCATTATTTTTATGGCAGCTACAGGATCGACTTTCTTTAGTTCCTCGAAAAGAGCGCTGGTGCCTTCCTCTGCTGCTATTTTCTCAAGGCGTTTTCTAAATTCAATATTTGGTGGCACTCGAGGTATGATCCATCCTTCTATTACCGACCAGATATAAAGGCCGCTGCCGCCTACCAGAAATGGAATCTTGCCGCGCATTTGAATATCTTCAATTGCCTTGCTAGCTAGATTCTTATATAAGGCAAGACTAAAAGGTTTATCGGGATTAATCATATCAATAAGATGATGAGGTGTTATGGCTCTGTCGGCTGGGCTAGGCTTAGCTGTGCCGATATCCATGAAGCGATATACCTGACGACTATCGGCATTTACTATCTCGCCATTGAACTCCTGTGTCAAACGTAAAGCAAGTTTTGTTTTGCCTACCGCTGTTGGTCCGATGACAACAACAAGGCGTTTCATTTGGCTGCTTTTAGAACTGCAGTTTGGTTTACTATGTTCACAAAGTCATCAGCTTTCAGGCTGGCACCGCCGACCAAAGCTCCATCGATTTCTGGTTCAGTTATGAATCCGGCGATATTAGTGGCAGTAACACTACCACCATAAAGTAAACGTATTGATTTTACCGTCTCTGGATCCCAAATGTTGGCAACAGTGCTGCGGATAAGATTAATCGTAGTGTTAGCCTGTTTACCCGTAGCGGCTTTGCCAGTACCTATAGCCCAGATAGGTTCGTAGGCAATCACCAGCCTGCTATTTGGTTTGATACCTTTCAGTCCTTTCCTAATCTGTCTGGCGATTATCTCTTCAGTCTTATTTGCCTCATTTTCTTCGAGTTTCTCGCCAACACACAAAATAGGCGTGAGGCTTGATTCTAGGGCAGCTTGTACTTTTTTATTGATTAGCTCATCGGTTTCAGCGAAATATTGCCGTCGCTCCGAATGACCCAGGATAACAAAGTCGCATAAATCGATAAGCATTAGAGGCGAAATTTCACCAGTGTAGGCACCTTTATCCTCGAAATACATATTCTGAGCACCTAACCTGATGGATGTGCTTTTAATTATCTCTTTTATAGCACTCAGTGAAATAAAGGGAGGGCAGAGCACTTTCTCCACACCTTGTATTTTATCCAAATCTGCCAACATATCCTGTACAAGACTTGTAGCTTGAGAAATGTTGGTATTCATTTTCCAATTGCCAGCAATGAGTGGTTTCCGCATAATCAAGCTCCAAATTTGTTTAATTTTAAAGCATTTGCCATGGCCAATCGCATGATGTCCACAGCAAGGAATGTACCAAGGCTGCCTGCAACACAGGCTGACTCAGAAAATTTCTTTACCTTGTCTGGCCGGCACCATTTGGAATACAGCAAAAAGGGAACTGGATGCCAGCTATGGCCTTTTAGTATAGCTGGAGTCGAATGGTCTCCAGTAACTACAATAACATCTGGCTTTAAATTCATAAGTTTGGGCAAAACAGAGTCGACTTCCTCAATTACCTGTACCTTTTTTCTAAAATTACCATCTTCACCGGCGCTGTCTGTTTTCTTAACATGGATAAAGAAGAAGTCATGCTCATTGTAGCAATCATTTAAAATCGCCAGTTCTTCCTCAATACCATCAGTAGCTCTAAAAACATCCATACCGATCAGTTTAGCAAGTCCTCGATACATAGGATACATAGCTATAGCTGCTGGTTTCAGTTGATATATTTCTTCCATAGAAGGGATATTAGGTTTCCGTGAGAATCCACGGAGCAAAACCATGTTGGCTGGATTATGGTCAACAAGAAGTGTGACAGCTTTATCAATGAACTCGTTCACCAGATTAGCCGTTTTCTTAGCAGATTCTTCTCTGGCAATGCTTCTAATTGGAGTAAGTCCGACTTTTTGGGGGTCAGTATCGCTAATCTCGTCTGACATACCCTTTCCCCGCAGCACAAATAAAAATCTATGCTCTTTGACTGGCTGGATAAAAAACTCAGTGCCTTCTAGTTGAACTTTGCTTAATATATTGCATAGTTCAGTGCATTTATCTGTAGTAATGCGACCGGCTCGCCGATCAGTGATAATTCCGCTTCTATCCACACTGCAAAAATTACCTCGAGCGGCAATGTCATTTTCACCGAGTTCGAAGTCTACTCCCAGTGCTTCTAAAACTCCTCTGCCAATGGTAAATTTCAAAGGGTCGTAGCCAAAAAGCGCCAGATGTCCAGCACCACTTCCAGGTGTGATACCCTGGCTTACTGGGATGCTTAAACCACAGATACCATTCCTGGCTAAATAATCGAATTTAGGGGTTGAAGCTGTTTCTAATTCTGTCTTACCGGTTTTAGGGTCAGGCAATCCACCTAGACCATCGATCACCAGCATTACTATCTTGGAATCTGAAACCACGCTGATTTCTTTTAGTTGCTCCAGACTAATCACCACTATTTATCCTGAAGTACTGCTATGCCGGGTAAAGTTTTCCCTTCGAGAAACTCTAAGCTGGCACCACCGCCTGTGGAAACATGAGTCATCTTATCTGTCAGGTTCATTTCCTCCACAATTTCAGCAGTTGAGCCCCCCCAACAATCGTCGTTATCTTGAGATTGGCTAACAGATTGACCATTGCCTTAGTCCCATTGGCAAATTGGGGTATCTCGTAGATTCCCATGGGTCCGTTCCAAAAAATAGTCCGACACTTTTTTAATTGCCGAGAAAATAACTCTATCGTTTTAGGGCCAATGTCCACAATATATTTATCTGAAGGTATCTCTGTTATTGATACAATTTCACCTTTAGCTTGGCTATCGATGCTATCCGTTATCATGATATCGACGGGAAGTGATAAGGATATTCTTTCTTTCTCGATATACTTAAGTATATTGTTAGCTAAATCCAGCTTGTCAATCTCAACTTTAGAACGTCCTACTTCATAACCCTTAACTTTTAAGAAATTAGCTGCCATGCCACCACCGATTAACAATATCTCAATCTTATTTAAAATGTTCTGAATGAAGCCGATCTTATCACTGACCTTAGCACCTCCCAATAAAGCAGCGAAAGGATGTTTGGGATTTGCCAGGAGTTTACCCAGCGTCTTTAATTCTTTTTCCATGAGAAAGCCAGAAAATGCTGGGAGATATTTGGCTACTCCCACAGTAGAGGCATGAGCCCGATGAGCTGTGCCAAAAGCATCGTCTACATAAATATCAGCTAGTTCAGCCAGCGCTTTGGCAAAGTTAGGGTCATTTGCTTCTTCTTCAGGGTGAAAACGGAGATTTTCTAAAAGTAGGATCTCTCTGTCCTTAAGAGTATCAACTTTCTTTTTCACTTCAACGCCCACACAGTCTGAGGCAATTAATACAGGCAATTTAATAAGTTGGGATAATCGCTCTGCTACTGGTTTCATCCGTAGTCCCTCAACCACTTTCCCATCTGGGCGCCCAAGGTGGGAACATAAAATAACCTTTGCCTTGTGGTCGATTAAATATTTTATTGTGGGTAAAGTGGATTTAATCCGGCTATCATCGGCTATAATATCAGTCTTAATGTCGAGTGGTACATTAAAATCAACTCTGACTAGCACTCGTTTCCCTCCGACTCTTGCGTCTCTTATTGTCTTCTTCTCTACCATTTACCCCTTCTTCTGTTGTACTAAGTTTTCTAGCTTAGCTTTTATCTCTCTGGCTTCGGCCACTGCTTGAGGAGCCATTTCAAATACACTCTTTCCCAATCTATCTGCTTCGACTACCTCAGAGTGGTAATTTACAAAGCCTAGTATTTCAAAATCGGCTAGATTGTCGATAATAAATTGTCGATCATTATTATTACGGCATTTTGAACCAACTATATAACATCTTTTAACGCCCAAGTCTTTAGCTAAGTCACGAATGGCTCTCGCTGTCTGAAAGCTCCTCTGTCCCGGTTCGACTATTATAATAAAAGCGTTCACTGCCTTAGCTGTACCCCTGCCCAAATTTTCCACACCAGCATCCATGTCCATAATAACCACCTCGGACCTGCTTAACACCAGGTGACTAAGCAAACTCTTTAGCATAGCTCCTTCTGGGCACAGACAACCGCTGCCTCCTTTCTTAACAGTGCCCATAACAAGAAGTTTTATTCCGTATTTTTCAATTGAGAAACGCTCGGGGATGTCATCAACCTTTGGGTTGGCTTTAAAAAAGGCTCCGTAGCTGCCAGCTTTAGCTCCAGTACGTTCCTCGATCAGGTCTTTAAGTTCTACAATGGGAGTTATACTTTGAGCCTCATCAACGCTGAAGCCTAAAGCTACAGCCAGATTAGCATCGGGATTGGCATCGATGGCTATTACTTTTCTACCTTCAGCAGCATAAATCCATGCTAAGAGACTTGATATTGTAGTCTTGCCAACACCACCTTTGCCAGTAATAGCTAACTTCATGTCCTCTCTGGAAAAAGACCAAAATATTTGTACTTTGCCCTGAGATAGCCTAACAATAGCCTATCGTTTTTTGGTTATTATTGTATGGAGTATATCGGATGTTAATGGTAAAATCAATAGATTAAGGCAATCAATTTCTGCTTATACATATCCTTCTCTTTGCTAATTAGAGAGTGATGTAAGTGATATAATAGGGGCAATGCGTATTTCTATTATTGGTTTAGGGCTTATCGGTAGCTCCATAGGTCTGGCTCTTAAAAAAAATAATTGGCGGCAGGCGCAGATTATTGGTTATGTGCGTCAGCAGGAAACAGGCCAAATGGCTCAAAAATTAGGTGCGATCGATAAATTTGAATTGAGCCTAGACAGAATAATCCAGGATTCCGACATAATCGTTGTATCTACTCCAGTCCTGACCATAAAAGATATTTTTACCCGGATAGCCCCACAATTGTCTTCTGATTGCATAGTTACTGATACTGCCAGTACCAAACTTCAGGTTATGAACTGGGCACAAGAGCTGTTACCATCACAAACTAACTTTATTGGGGGACATCCCATGGCAGGTAAGGAAAAGTTTGGCATTCAAGCTGCTGATGCCGATTTGTTTAAAGATAGTGTTTATTGCCTAGTAACTGGTTCACAAGCTACACCATTAGCAACACAGGTTATGGCAGACATGGTAGAGAGTATAGGCGCTAAACCTTTCTTCCTTGCCGCTCAGGAACATGATAAGCTAGTTGCTGGAATAAGCCACCTTCCTTTGTTATTGTCTGTGGCACTTACCTTAGCGACTACTCAAAACTTATCCTGGCCACAGATGTCACAGCTGGCATCAACTGGTTATTGTGATCTTACCCGTCTTGCCTCGGGAAATCCAGAGGTCAACTCGCATATTTGCCTTAGCAATAAATCTGCAATAATCTACTGGATAGATGAATTTAGTAAGAAATTACAGCGGCTAAGCAAACTGATTAGCAAAGGTGATAAAGAGATACAAAACGTTTTAACTATGGCTAATGAGGCAAGAAGAGAGTGGTTGGGAAAGCGCTAATTAAAAAAATCCAACGGGCTAAAAAAATAGCTGGAGAGGTGGTGGTACCCGGCGACAAATCCATTTCTCACCGAGCAGCTATTCTATGTAGCTTAGCTTCAGGCCTCAGTGAAATAGGTAATTTTTCACCAGGAAATGATTGTCTATCTACACTAAGTTGTTTGAAATCCCTTGGTGTTAGAATTAGCAAGAAAGAGAGTAAAGCCCTTTCCTTATATATCCAAGGAGCTGATAGCACAGGCTTGCAAGAAGCCCGTAATGTACTAAATGCTGGTAACAGCGCCACCACTATGCGGCTTCTGAGTGGTATCCTTGCAGCCCAATCCTTTATTTCTATAATCACGGGTGATGTTTCCCTTCGCACCCGACCTATGAAACGATTGATAGAGCCGCTACAACTAATGGGAGCAGAAATCTATGGTCGTTGTAATAATTCCCTGGCTCCTTTGGTTATTAGAGGTAAAAAACTCCATAGCATTTCGTATTCTCTGCCAGTCCCCAGTGCTCAAATCAAGTCGGCAATTTTGCTAGCTAGCCTTTTTGCTACAGGTCAAACTACAATAGAACAGCCCCAGATATCACGTGATCATACAGAACGATTGCTTAAACAGATGGGAGTAGAGATTAGACTTAATAAAGGTTCTGTTTCCTTGATGCCAATCACAAAACCACTAGCCGCTTTAAACCTTCATGTACCAGGTGATATTAGCTCAGCAGCATACTGGCTGGTTGCTGGAGCTATCCACGCCAATGCTAGTATTAAGGTAGTTAACTGTGGCATTAATCCTACGAGAACTGGCATCATAGATGCGCTATTGGCCATGGGAGCTAGAATAAAATTAGAAAATCGACGACTAGAGTGCAATGAGCCAGTTGCCGACATATATATAGAATCAAGTCAACTTAGAGCCATTGAGATTAAGGGAGAAATAGTACCCAGACTTATTGACGAAATACCCATTTTAGCAGTCGCTGCCTGCTTTGCCACTGGCACTACTATAATCAAAGACGCTAGTGAGCTAAGAGTCAAAGAATCTGATAGAATATCGGCAACAGTTAGAGAATTATCTTGCCTTGGTGCTAGAATCGAGGCATTGCCTGACGGCATGGTAATCCATGGTGGTTTTCCACTTGATGGTGCGGAAGTTAGTAGCCATTTTGACCATCGACTGGCAATGAGCCTAGCTGTAGCGGGATTGATGGCTAAAGGGGAAACTATAATCGAAAAATCTCAAGTAGCAGAAATATCTTATCCAGATTTCTGGGAACAACTGGGGAAAGTGGTTGAATATTAATGCTAAAAAATGCCTGTTGATGTCACTCATGCTAGAAAAGTGAAAACAACTATTATTATTGATATAGAATACGTAGTATTAGCTGCTACATCTCCAAAATCTATCAAATATGAATATAAGCCATAGGAAAGTTAGTCGATAATCCTTTATGGATGGATATACGGGATAAAGAGTGAAACAACTACAAAAAAAACTACTTACAAACATTAGTTCCAAGAAACAGCCCTTGCTTGTTGTCCTCTCTGGACCGTCTGGAGCAGGCAAAGATGCAGTTCTAGCTAGAATGAAGGACTTAGGATTTCCTTTTCACTATGTGGTTACGGTTACTACCCGCCCAAAACGACTAGGTGAAATGGATAGAGTTCATTACCGATTTATCTCTGACGAACAGTTTCAGAAAATGGTGAAGGAGAAAAAGTTTTTAGAATGGGCAAAGGTCTATGGGAACCACTATGGTGTACCTAAAGATGAGATAAAGAAAGCATTGAAAAGTGGCCAGGATGTGATCGTCAAAGTAGATGTTCAGGGAGCAGCTACTCTTAAACGAATCATAGCTGAATCAGTATTCATTTTCTTGGTTACCCCATCTATGGATGAATTAGCTGAGCGTTTGAAGCAACGTAACAATCACCAATCACAATCTGATTTGAAACTGCGGCTGAAAAAGGCAGAAGAGGAAATGAAGAGCTTATCCCTTTTTGACTACTTCGTAGTAAATCATAAAAATAATATTGGCCTCACGGTTTATCAGATAGCTTCTATCATTACTGCTGAGAAATGCCGAATAAATCCTAGAGTAATAAAATTATAAACTCTAATGCCGGTTGCGTGTACGAGGAATGAAGTTTGTCATTGTTTACTCTGGCAATAACCTAATTTCTTTAAAATCTCTTTTTCCCTGGTGCCCATAAGCTGTTTTTCTTCTGCAGATCGCTCGTGATCATAACCTAAAAGATGAAGAATGCCGTGTATTATTAGTATTATAAGCTCTAGCTCGATATCATGTTTTCTCCCCTTCGCTTGATAAACTGCCTGAGGATATGAAATTACAATTTCCCCCAAATGGGATTTCCCATTTGGGGGAGCTACAAATTTAGTTCCCATTGTATCCTGCTGGGAGAACATGTAAAAGGCAATTACATCAGTAGGTTCATCTTTATTTCTATATGTTTTATTGAGTTGCTGAATTACCTCGCCATTAGTAAGTACCAATCCTAATTCTAAGAATGTTGTAATTTCTAGGGCATCTAGAATCTTGTGAATTATACTTATAAACCAAGATTTCTTAATTGCGATTGCAAGCTTCGGTTCCAGATAAACATTTATTTCATGCTTTACCATAACCTATCTAATACAGCATCATAGCATTTAAATATAGCTTCTTTCAATGTCCTTCACATACTTCATTCTAATAATCGAATCTAGTATAGTAAATGGGGGAAACTACTGTTGCTTGAATATAAGGAAAAAACTTATAATATTGAAGGAATTTAAACGGCTTCTCTTAGTATCGGAGGGATCGCATAGTGGTCTAGTGCGGCCGCCTGCTAAGCGGTTACCCTGAGTAAAATTGGGGTCATGGGTTCGAATCCCATTCCCTCCGCCATTGTTAGATATTCGCCATAATTTAGCGCATGTTTGAAGGCTTTCGGCAATTGGCTAAAACATAATTCAAAATCTTGGAATTTAAGCTGAATCATACCTGAGCTTAGCTATTAACTTTTTTGACTTGCTCAATCGTCTAATATAGTATAGACCTCAGATTAGCTGTCAAAGTAGAGTATTTTAAGGATATCTGGAATTAATCATGCCTACATACAATATTTGGACTATAGGCTGTCAAATGAACAAAGCAGAATCGCGGAAGATGGCTGACCGTTTGGAATTACTCGGCTATGATTTTACTTCAACACCTCAAAAGGCAGATTTAGTAGTGCTCAATACATGCGTAGTTCGTCAAAATGCCGAGAATAAAGTTTTGGGTATGCTGGGTTATCTTAAAGGTATCAAAAGAGACAATCCTGGCCTACCTATATTTGTAACTGGCTGTTTTGTTAATTCGGCAATAGAAGAACTTAAAAAGCGTTTTCCTCATGTTGACCTCTTCTTCAAACCTGGAGCTTACCAAGAGTTGCTCAATTGGATGCAAGGTCGGAAACCTGTGCTCCAAAAAGAGAAAGAACGGCCTCAAAAGCATAACATAGGTCCCACGGCCTTTGTACCAATTATTCAGGGGTGTAATAACTTCTGTTCTTACTGCATCGTCCCTTATCGACGAGGAAAAGAAAAAAGTCGTTCTCTGCAAGATATTGTCGATGAGGTATCCGAAATGGTACAAAGTGGGGTGAAAGAAGTCACCTTAGTAGGACAAAATGTGAATTCTTACGGATATGACCTGCCAGAACATAGGGATCTTAGTGAATTATTTAATATACTTAATAGTATTGATGGTTTAGCTAGAATTCGATTTCTAACAAACCATCCAAAGGATATGAGTTTGAAGCTTATTGAAAGCATAGTTTATTTGGATAAAATTTGCGAACATATAACGCTTCCCTTGCAGTCAGGTGATGATAGTATTTTGAAAGCCATGAGGAGAGGTTATACAGCAGAGCAATATTGCCAGCTCGTTAGTATTATTCGAAGCAACATCCGAGAAATAGCTCTAAGCACCGATGTCATCGTTGGTTTTCCTGGTGAGACAGAGGAACAGTTTAACCATACTCTAGATCTGATTAAAAAGATTAGATTTGACACTGTACACATTGCTGTCTATTCTCCACGTCAAGGTACCATAGCCTCAAGAGAATTTGAAAATAATGTCTCCTCTGAAATTAAGGAGAAACGCCTTGAGAAAATTGAAAATGTTCACACACAAATAGCAGGTGAGATTAACTCAAATTTGTGTGGTGAAGTATTGGAAGTATTGGTTGAAGGGAAGAAGAGAGGCAAGTGGTATGGCCGTTCTAGAAGTGATAAACTAGTTTTCTTCGAGGAAAACGGAGACTACTTGGGGCAGATGGTGAATGTAGTAATTAATAATACCAGTCCCTGGGCTCTACAAGGCAAAATCAAAAATCAATAGAATTCGAGACATATGATTTATTATGATTACATTATTATTGGCAGCGGTATTGCCGGACTTTATACTGCTTTACTCGCCAAGGAATCTGGCAGCGTACTAATTATTACTAAAGGCAGCATCGAAGACTGTAATACCAGGCACGCCCAGGGTGGAATTGCTGCCCCTATAAGTAAAATTGACTCCTCAGAATTGCATTTCAAGGATACGATGGCAGCAGGAAATGACTTGTGTGATCCTGAGGCAGTGCATATTTTGTCCACCGAAGCTACTGATAGAATAGCCGATCTAATTAAATTTGGCGTACCTTTTGATACGATTAACGGTGAGGTTGCTTTAACCAGGGAAGCTGCTCACAGTGTGCCTCGAATTCTTCATGCCGGTGGTGATGCCACTGGTGAGCATATTGAAACTACATTAAGTCGGCGAGTTAGTGTGTCGTCAATAAAAGTTCTTGAATATTGCTTGGCCACGGAGATTATATTAGATAATTGTAAAGTTAAAGGCGTAAAGGCTTTTGACTGCCGTACTGGACTGGTTGAAGAATATGAGTGTCGTTTTATTATTCTGGCTACAGGTGGTGCCGGACGACTATTCAAATATACCACTAACTCTGATGTAGCTACAGGTGATGGTAATGCCTTAGCTTTTCAAGCTGGTGCTGAAGTGACCGATATGGAGTTTTTTCAATTTCACCCCACTGCTATGAGACTACCCGGTATTCCTCCGTTTCTTATATCGGAGGCAGTAAGAGGTGAAGGTGGGGTTCTTCGTGACATAAAAGGGTATCGATTTATGCCTGATTATGCTGCTGAAGCCGATTTAGCCACTAGAGATGTTGTAGCCAGAAGCATTCTTCATCAAATGATTAAAACTGGAAGTGACCGGGTATTTCTGGATGTTACGCATATTCCGTCTCGCCAGGTAACCACTCGCTTTCCACACATTTACCGTTTTTGCTTAGATCATGGATTAGATATAACTAAATGTTCAATCCCTGTAGCTCCAGCAGCTCATTACTTCATGGGTGGAGTTAAAGTTAATGTCTGGGGAGAGACAAATATCGATGGATTGTTTGCTGCTGGTGAAACCGCTTGTACTGGTGTTCATGGTGCCAACCGCCTGGCATCGAACTCGTTGCTAGAGGTAGTTGTTTTCGGTAAACGAATCGTGGAAAGAACCATGCAAGCAAAGAAAATCTCTCCTCTGCCAAAGTCAACAAAAGTCGAATACTATTCTCTAAGCCAACGAAATACTTTGAAGAGTATTACAAATGTCAATCTCCCGAACCTCCAAACTTTAATGTGGGACAAGGTAGGTATTATTCGCAATGGCAAAAATCTAGCAAAGGCTGCTGATATTCTGTATAACTGGCAATGTGCTTTATTCCAGCCTACAGACCGTACTTCATATGAATTGAAGAATATGATATTGAATGCACGCCTGATTACGGAGGCTGCTTTGATACGTGAAGAAAGTCGTGGAGCCCATTTTCGCACAGACTTCCCCAACTCATCTCCAGACTGGCAAAAACATATTGTCTTTAAAGCAGTTAACTTTCGTTAAAACAAACTAAAACACACAGGTATTATTTCTACTTACCTCTTCTGTTTACTGACAGTAGGCTTAATTAATAAGTTAATTATGGGGCTTGACAAAAGAACAAATGTTTTGTATACTTGTTCGTAGAACATTAGTTTGTAATACATTTGTTTGATAACATATGGAGGAGTACTATGAAAAGACCAGGTATCAGTCAAACAAGGCAACGAATACTTAACTTTATCCGTAATTTTATCGATGATAGAGGTTATGCTCCTACTGTGCGCGATATTTTAAAAGGATGCTCCATAAGTTCTACCGCAGTTGTACAGCATCACTTAAATATATTGGAAAGAGAAGGACATATTCACCGGGACCCTGAAGTCTTTAGGAGTATCCAACTTCTTGACAAGAGTAATGTAATTCATATTCCTTTATTAGGTAGTATTGCTGCTGGGTCACCAATACCTGTTCCGAGCTCAGAAACATGGGAGATTGAACCTTTGGAAATATTGGAACTGACAGATGAGTTTACACAAGGGAAAAAAGAAGTTTACGCACTTAAGGTAAAAGGACTTTCGATGGTAGATGCTCTGATAGATGATGGTGATATTGTCTTGATGCAATCAGCGAATACCGCTAATGACGGTGAAATGGTTGCTGTCTGGCTGAAAGATAGACAAGAAGCAACATTGAAGAAATTTTTCCGTGAACCTAATCAAATTCGTCTTCAACCAGCTAATAGCCAGATGCAACCAATATATGCTGACCCCAATAATGTAGAGATTCAAGGAAAGGTTATCGGCGTTATAAGAAACTTATAAGCTTGAAATAAATAATGAATTCTTATCTGGCTAAGAAAAGCCTTCTATCAGGGTAATATTAGTAGAGGTTAAAATGGTCAAAGTATTCAAAAAATCAGATGAGTTAAAAGTGAGTACAAATATTACAGGTATGCCTTTGACCATTACTAAAAATGGTAAAACCGAACACATAACCAGCATCTATCAAAGCTGGCAAGTATCTGAAAAATCATCTACACATGAAAATGCAAAAAATTACTTTAAAGTTAGGACAGGCAAGAGGCTTGTTTACGATATTTACCATGACACAAGCTCTAATTTATGGTATTTGGGCTAGGCGTTAAAAGCTTTTTGCAAGAAAGCAGCTTTGGACGGTAACAAATCTTTATTTTGGCATGATTATAGAACATAGGGAGAGAAGGCTATGCAAATTATAAATAAAACAATACAGTGCCCCCAATGTGGTTGTATTGCTTTTCCAGATGCAATACACTGTCCCAAGTGCGGTAGCAGTTACCGAGAGAGTAAAGCAAAAGCGGAAATAAAGGAGGTTTTCAAAAGCATAGACTATCTTTCAACACAAGGACGGGACAATGCAGACAACACAATAATGAAGGCTTATTATCAACTTATTTGTCCTCATCACGGTCAGGTTGACGTTAGGGCTGCAGTGATTGTTCCAGTTATGAAATGCCCACTCTGCCAGGGAAGCTAAACAACATATCTTCTTTTCAATTTTGTTAATCAACCGTTCACTGCTATTATTAATGTCAAAGTTGATTAATGCCCACCGAGAATCCCCATAAACACTCCTGCTACCAGTGAAGTGCCAATAGCCCCAGCCATATTTGGTCCTAGAGCATGCATTAAAAGATAGTTTCTTGCGTTATACTTTTGTCCTTCCCTCTGTGCAACCCTGGCAGCCATGGGTATTGCCGAAACACCTGCAGCACCTATGATGGGATTTATCTTTTCCTTTAGAAACAAGTTAACAAATTTAGCACCAAGCACACCACCAGCAGTAGAAAAAATAAAGGCAATAACGGCTAAGCCAAAAATCATCAAAGTTCGAGTGTTAAAAAAAACCTGTGCTGGCATAAGCGATCCCACACATATTCCAAGAAGAATAATAAGTATATCATTCATTATTACTCCAGCTTGAGCAAGTCGGTCTGTTACTCCGCTTACTTTTAACAAATTACCGAACATAAGCATGCCGACAAGAGGAGCACATTTGGGGACAAAAAGTGTAGCAACTATGAAAACAATGATAGGGAAAAGAATGAGCTCCAGTTTAGACACCTCACGTATACGGGGATTCATGTAGATGGCTCGTTCTTTTTTAGTAGTTAATAGTCTGATTATAGGTGGCTGTAGAATTGGTACTAATGCCATGTAGGAGTATGCAACCATTGTAATTGGTCCAAGCAGTAGTGGAGCTAGAGCTACAGTAAGATAGACTGTTGGTGGGCCATCAGAACCTCCAATGATACCGATGCATGCAGCCTCATTAGAACTAAAAATACCACTAAGATAGGCAATAAGAAAAACGACGAAGACCCCTAGTTGAGCTGAGGCTCCAAAGATAAGTGATATGGGACGAGCGATAGTAGGACTGAAGTCCATCATAGTGCCAACACCTAGAAATATGAGCAATGGAATGATCTCACTGTTCAATCCATAATAATAAATAAGGTTTAATATCCCGATCTTGCCTTCAGCTATGTCTTTCAAACCACCAATTGCAGGTAAGCCGTCTGGGTTATAAACCATTATCCCAGCAATAGGTAGATTGACCATGAAAATGCCGAAGCCTATGGGTACCAGCAGTATAGGCTCAATTTTTTTAGCAATACCAAGATAAATAAGTAATGCCCCGATAATGAGCATTACGATGTTCCCCCAGGTTAGCAGTCCAAAAGCACTCTCATATAGTCCTAACATGAATAATCATTCCTTCTACTTAGCACTTTCTGATTGCTTCGTGACGACCTGTTTCCTATAAAATTTGGAGATTACTAAGCTTACCAACCATACTACCAAGGTTATAATGCCGATAACTATAAAAAGTACTAGAAAACCAAAACCGGCAACCTGTGTAACTACATGCCAATCGATATTCACCATCGATAACTATCCCTTTCTAATAACTTAATTCACTAAAGTTGCATAGTCTTAACACATATCATATAGTGAAAGTCAAATGCCACTAATGTTTAACCGCAGTAGCAAACAATCATAGTTGTAGACTAATTCGAACCGTGGCCAGACACATTTTTGAATATTTTAATATTACCGCTCTTATAATAGAACAATATTTAATAATGAAACCATGGTCGGGGTGAGTGGATTTGAACCACCGACCTCATGGTCCCAAACCATGCGCGCTAGCCACTGCGCTACACCCCGTATATCAAAGTATAGTTTACGAGCTTAGCAGCGTCAAGGAGTCTATCACTTAAGCCCTTAGACTTGCCAAACCACCATCACATATTTTTCATCGTTTTATCTCTAAGCTTGTTATACTCAGCCGTAACTCTTTCCTGTATGAAAGAAATGTTCTCAGATGACAGGTGTCGGAAGCGTCCTTGTAATTTAAGATAGTCTTCCACAGGACGCAGTTGAGAAGGATCTACATTAAGTGTGTAGTTGCCCTCCTCAATTTCATATAGTGGGAAGATTCCTGTCATGACTGCCAGTCGTCCTAATTCTATGGCAGAATCCGTAGGGGTACGCCAACCAGTTGGGCATACAGCCAGTACGTGGATATAGGCTGGTCCATTAATGCTTTTGGCCTTATTAACCTTGTTTATCAGATCAAAGGGGTAACTTGGGCAGGCGGTAGCAACATACGGAATATCATGAGCTGCAGCAATGGCTGGCATATTTTTTTTCCAAGTAGTTTGCCCTATACTAGCACTGCCCGCTGGTGATGTGGTAGTGGAGGCTCCAAAGGGTGTAGCACTTGAACGTTGTATACCAGTGTTCATATAGGCTTCATTGTCAAAGCAGAAATAGATAAAGTTGTGTCTTCTCTCGAAAGCACCAGATAAAGCTTGTATACCAATATCGGCGGTGGCACCATCACCAGCCATAGCTATGACCTTGGTTTCACTCGAATACCTTCCCTTTTGCCTTAAGATTTTGATGCCACTTTCTATTCCTGAAGCCACAGCTGCTGTATTCTCAAACAAGGTGTGAATCCATGGTACTCTCCATGAAGTATAGGGAAATGGCGAAGAAACAATCTCAGTACAGCCAGTGGCATTAGCAATGATAACATCCTTACCAAGAATTTTGGCTACCAGCCTGACAGCTAGTTCTTCTCCACACCCCGAACAGGCACGATGTCCTGGAAGCAGGTATTCTTCAGTAGTAATCGTGTTTTCACCAATCCTAACTACAGTATCCATTACCCTCTCACCTCAATCATTTCAAATTCATCGAGCTGTCCTTTTTCGGACTTTTTAATCCCGAGTTGGATCATATTCTCAAATGTTGAGGCTGACATATCTCGACCGCCAAGCCCGCCAATGAAGCTAATAACTTTGGGCTTAGTTGCCAAAGGATATAGTGCGGATTGAATTTCCGAACAAACTGGTCCAGGAGACCCCCCAATGATAAAGCACGGTCTAGGACAATGATGGTTTCAGTCTGGGATGCTATCTGGCGAAATTCATCGAATGGGAAGGGTCTCCATAAACGAAGTCTTAGCAATCCTACTTTTTTACCGCTATTACGCATACTATCTATGGCTATCATAGCTGTCTCGCTATAACTGCCCATAGTCAACAATAATACTTCTGCATCGTCTACTTTATATTTTTCGACGGGAAAGTAATACCGCCCGGTGAGTTTGCCAAACTCTTGCCAAACGTCGAGGATAACCATTTTTGAATCTCTCAGTGCGGTCTCCTGTGCTTTTTTAGCTTCGGTGTATAGGTTTGGGGGAGTAAAGGCACCAGCGGTCAATGGTTTATCTGGGTTGAGAGCATAACGATGCTTATACGTGGGCAAAAATTTGTCTATTTTCTCTTGCTCTAGGAGATATAACGGCTCTATCACATGAGAAAGATGAAAGCCATCGACATGAATCATGGTTGGAATAAGGACTTTGGGGTCTTCGGCAATACGGAAAGCACATATAACTAAATCAAAGGCTTGCTGAGCATTTTCAGCAAATATTTGAATCCAGCCACAATCTCTGGTTGCCATCACATCAGAGTGGTCACCCCAGACATTGAGTGGTCCCGAAAGTGCTCTATTAGCTACAGTCATGACTATTGGCAGCCGCAAAGATGAAGCTACATAAAGTACCTCATGCATCAATTCCAAACCTTGTCCCGCTGTTGCAGTAAAAGTCCTGGCGCCAACAGCTGATGACCCCAAACAAGCACTCATTGCTGAGTGCTCAGATTCTACTGGTATATAGTTAGCATTTAGTTCACCATTGGCTACATATTCAGCCAGACGCTCAACTATATGTGTTTGAGGCGTAATTGGATAAGCGGCTACCACATCAACTGCAGCCAATTTTGCGGCTTCAGCTATGGCAATAGAGCCCTCTAAACCAATTCGTTCCATCATAATTATGACTCCTTGATCATATTTATTGCATCTTTGGGACATTCCTTAGCACAAAGGCCACATCCCTTGCAGTAATATAGGTTGGCTTTGAAATAACCATCGTCTTTTGGCTCTATACAACCTTCAGGGCAAAAGATATAACATAAACCACATTTGATGCACTTCTCATAGATATATTCTGGGTGTTGTGATTTCCAATCACCAGTGCGATATATGCTGGCATTTCCTGCCTCAACGACCACACATCCGGGAAGTATTTCCTGCCATTTAGGTAAAACCTCAGACGGAAATGACTTGGTCTTCACTGAAGAAACAGCAGCGGGTTCTACTATAACCACATCGTTATAGGCTTTCTGACAAGCATTGATATTGTTCTTAGCCCTGGCTCCAAACCGCTCTTTTAGCGGTTCTTCCAATGAGATGAGGTTAATTATTCCGCTGACCTTGACCAATGCTCCTATCATAGTTGTGTTAACAATGGGAACGCCAAGCATTTCTCTGGCAATAGCTGTACCATTAACAACTGCTAATTTCCAATTGCCGCTGCATTCAGACTTTATATCGTCCAAACCCTTTGAACTATTTACAATTAGTGCCCCATCACGTTTAAGCCCTGAGGTGACATCTGCAATATATAACAAGCCAGAGTCTAATACTACTACAATATCTGGCTCAGATACTGGGGCTCTGGTTCGTATTGGACTATTACTGACACGGTTGAAAGCTAGCACAGGTGCGCCCCTTCTCTCAGGACCAAAACTGGGCATTGCCTGAGCGTACTTCTCTTCCTTTATGGCTGCCAACGCTACCAATTCGGCTGAGGTTACTGCACCTTGACCTCCCCGTCCATGCCAACGTATTTCAACCATTCTGTTTCTATGCGTAGTCATAGACTTTTCAGCTTCTCCTTTCGTTTTGGATTTAAAATATTATGTAAAGCATTCAACTGATTAAATATTCCCAAAACCTAACATATCGCTAAGTAATCAAAAAGGCCTATTTTGAAATTTGCGGCTTATTCCTTGTAGGAGTTGGATTATTACAGTATTGTCTGTTCAGTGTTGCAAGTTAGAGCTATATTTTCCCTCCATGCGTCTTGTCTGGCGCCCCTGGAGGGACTCGAACCCTCGCGCCCGGCTCCGGAGGCCGGTGCTCTATCCCCTGAGCTACAGGGGCCTAGCTGATAACGATGATATTATATAAAATTATATACCTATTTACCAATTTAAGGGATTTATCTTGATTAAAGTCATAGTTACCAATCAAAAGAACAATTAAGACTCTCCTTTAGTTACTTTTTTGTTTGACATTATTCTTTTCACTATCGTATTATTGCCCCTATATTCTAAAGTCGCGGCATTATCTTCCAGAATGACCGTCTATGCTCAAAAAGTGAGGTTGTCATGCTTAACGCTCTATGGATAGTTATCTTGGGAATGGTGATTATCTTTGCTGTATTAGGAATACTGCTGTTAGTAATGATAGCTCTAGGCAGGCTATTTAAACCCAAGGAGGAAAAACAGGAAGAATAAAAGATTATGGATATAAGTGCAAGCGAATTCCTTGGGTTTTTAAATTTGAACTGGCAAATAGTGGTTATGCTAGTTATTGGTGGTGTTCTTCTATGGCTGGGAATTGCCAAAAAAGTAGAGCCAGTTCTATTAGTGCCCATCGGAACTGGATGTATTCTGGCTAACATACCATTGGGCGGCATAGCCGAAAAGGGCGGCTTTTTAGCTATTCTAAGCGATGCTGGCATTCATACCGAGATATTTCCGCTGCTTATCTTCGTTGGTGTTGGGGCCATGATTGATTTTGGCCCCTTTTTAAGTCAGCCTTACACTATTTTGCTGGGCGCCGCCGCTCAATTTGGTATTTTTGGGACTTTCTTTTTAGCTTATCTATTGGGTGACGGGTGGCTACATATTTTAGATTTCAGTTTAAAAGATGCTGCCTCTATTGGCATCATTGGCTCTGCCGATGGTCCCACTTCAATCTTTGTCTCTACTACCTTTCAGTCTAAATATACTGCAGCTATTGTCGTAGCTGCTTACTCTTACATGGCTATGGTTCCCATCATACAGCCCCCGATAATAAAAGCGCTGACCACTAAAAAGGAAAAAATGATAAAAATGCCATATATTACGGGAACAGTTTCACAAAGGACAAAGATTCTGTTTCCTATAGCTACTATCATTGTGGTGGGTTTGCTCTGCCCTAAGGCTACAGCTCTTATTGGTTCTCTCATGTTTGGCAATTTGTTACGAGAATGTGGAGTTGTTAAAAGCCTTTCTGAAACAGCTCAAAATGAATTAGCTAACATCATTACTATTCTCCTTGGTATAGCCGTGGGCGGACTGATGATAGGCACGCAGTTTCTTAGACCAGAAACTATTTTAGTATTCGTACTCGGAGTGGTCGCTTTTTCTCTGGATACCGCAGCTGGCGTTCTTCTGGGTAAATTAATGTGCGCCCTTTCTAAAGGAAAAATCAACCCTATGATCGGCGCCTGCGGAATATCGGCTTTTCCAATGTCATCCCGAGTAGTGCAAAAACTAGGACTTCAGTTTAATCCTCACAATCACTTGTTGATGCATGCTGCTGGAGCCAACACTGCTGGGCAAATTGCCTCGGTGGTAGCTGGTGGGGCAATGTTGATGTTAGTGCCGCTATTTGCTTGAGGAGAAAAACTTGACTGTAGCGGTCATACAATCCAGGAGCTTTTTCCCGATGTTCTAATTCTTTATACTTTTTAAATTAGTTTTAATTAGTTCATAATTGAGGCCGATTGTAGTGATAAACTAATGCTATTAAATGAAGGTATAATAAAAATATAATGGAAGAAAGTTACCTCTGGATAATTTTCATACTTGTTTTTGTGGCAGCACTTAGCCTTGATTTATTTGTCTTCCAACGTAAAGCTCACGTTATCCCTGTCAAAGAAGCCCTTAAACTGGTGGCATTCTGGGTCGCCTTAGGACTCGCCTTCAATCTCATCGTATATTTTTATAAAGGTCCTGAAAAGGGGGCTGAGTTTCTTACTGCCTATCTGGTAGAGTATTCTTTGAGCATTGATAATCTCTTCGTTTTCTTGGCACTTTTTACCTACTTTGCTGTACCCCGAGAAGCACAGCGAAAAGTTCTACTCTGGGGTATTCTGGGTGCTATTTTCTTCCGGGGCATTTTTATTTTTGCTGGAATTGCCTTAGTTGAGCGATTCCATTTTCTTATATACATATTGGGGCTTCTCCTTATTTACACTGCGCTAAAGCTGATTACGCAGAAAGAAAAAGAGGTTGATCCAGAGAAAAATCCCTTAGTCCGACTTGCCCGACGCTTCATGCGTGTCGATACTCAGTATGATGGTAGCAAATTTTTTAAGAGAGCAAACGGAGTACTTTGGGCAACGCCACTTTTAATCGCCCTAATATCTATCGAAACAATGGATGTGATGTTTGCTGTAGATTCGGTACCAGCTGTATTTGGTATTACCCTCGACCCTTTTATTGTTTACACATCTAATATATTTGCAATTTTAGGGCTACGGGCTCTTTTCTTTGCCATTGCCGGGCTTTTTTATGCCTTCCATTATCTTGTATATGGCCTATGTATAGTTCTTGCCTTTGTAGGAATCAAGATGTTGTTAGTCGATGTGTACCATATGCCGACTTTAATTTCTTTAGGGATAGTATTCGCTCTAATACTTGGCTCGATAGTAGCTTCCATTATCTTCCCTAAAAAGAAGCCCGAAGAATTAAAACCTACAGCAAATCCTCAGAAAAAGAGGGAATAAGGAGGGAATCAAAAAATTCCTGAGAATTCCCAGCTTTGGATCTGGTGGGCAAAACAATGTAGCAGAAAATATGGAGGATGACAGTAACCAATAAATATAAATAACAATGTTAGTGTTGGAAGGAAAATAAAAGCAAATGTACAAGAAAATTATGGCTCCACTGGATGGTTCAAAGTTAGCTGAGTGTGTGCTTCCCCATCTAGAAACTCTGGTTAAAGGCGGTGAATCTCCCCAGGTGTTATTTGTGAGAGCGGTTGAGCCGATTACAATACCTTATGGTATAGAAGCAGCAAAAATCACATCTGTAGAACAATTGACGACATTTGAAACTCATAACAAACTGGACGCTGAGAAATATCTCAAGGAGATTGTAGACCGTTTCAGAAAAGCTGGTGTAAATGCCAGTGCAGAAGTAGTCTTTGGTAAAGCTGCGGAGGCACTCAGTGACTTCGCTTCGAAGAATAATATAGATTTAGTTGTCATTGCTTCCCATGGACGCTCCGGAATAAGCCATTGGGTATGGGGTAGTGTGGCCGAGCGTCTTCTACGTTCTCTTTGTGTACCTGTCTTAATGGTCAGATCTCCAGGATGTGGACCAGGCAACTAGTGCTATTCTAGTAGCAGGTTTGTTGCTTTTAAGTGATTAGTGCTTTTACCCCTTCCTATTTAACGGATTCTCTCGTAATGCTATTCTAACGCCTTGGCAGTTAAAACCACAGGTGACAAGAGTTCGGTTTGTTAATCTAATATTAAAAGCACGGATTGTTATTGTGATTAAGTGAAGAAAGAGATGTACTTAGATATTTTAAAAAGAAAAATTGACTTCTCTTGTTTTAATGATTAATTACCACTGAAAACAAGCCTGCTATACAGGATTAGAAAAGCATTCAGATTTGGTTAAAAAGAAAACCAGTGATTTTGCGTGAATCAAGGTTTTAGAGTAAAATTTGAAACTCGGAGAGGTGACCGAGTGGTTGATGGTGCCGCTCTCGAAATTTGCAATTAGGTGTCCTAAGCCGTCAGTTTACGTTCAATTTAGAACTTTTGTGTTAATGACAGAAAAACCGTTTTGAGTGTAGAATATCGTTTAGTAACAACCCGTTTCGTTTGGTCTATTAGCAAATTATTAGCAGAATTTTTGCTTTAATTTACAGGATGTACAGAAGGACCTGAACATATGACCAGCGGTTTCGTAATTCTGTATCAAGTGTATAAAAAGGTTATTTTACGTTCAAAGTAAAACAAGTGTGTTGATTGATATAAGGTCAATTTTGTATCTAAAGTGATAAATTGTTAAACCACGTTATTTTTTGAATATCGCTAAATCCATCGCTAAAATGCCAGTTATGGGACTACAGTCATTCCCTGGAATAAAAGGGGGTAACCAAGGATCACCCCCTTTTATCACCGTCATCAAGTAACGGCATGAGCTTGCGCACATTAGTAAGAGACAGAATCTCGCCACCTCGTAACCGGGGAAAGGCTCAAAATTCAGGCATTACAGAGTCTCCGCCTATGCCATGAGTGTGTTTTGAAGCTATTTACCCTCAAAAAAGAGTGGGGCTGTTCGATGTAGTGAGCAAGGGAGGGCTCCAAACAAAGTATGCCGTGATTTCTATCACCGCTGTTAAATTCGATGCTATGACCATCAAGGGAAAAAGAATAGACATACTTCTAAAAACCCTGGTCGCTCCCTTTTATTTCTCTAGAAATAAAAAAAACATAATGGGAGCATGCCGGCAAGCCGTTACAGATTAAGATATAGCAGCCGCAACAGATTATTTTACTGTAACGCAGTGTGGTTTTAAAGCTGTAACGGTTCAATCTATCCCTGTTCCCTTTTTTCTCTTCCCTGGAATCCTCAGGGGTGTGGCACCGATTGAAGCGTTTCCAACCAAAACATTCTGGACTATTGTTACTAAAGTGTGAAGTATTTAGGCGAACGAGTTGAGTCATGAAATCTGCGTTAGGGAATGTTTTACGTTTCTCAGTTTTTGCCCCTTCTCATAATTTCATCGTCTTATAAAAGATACTTTTCGCTATTTCGGCTCCGATGATATATAAGACCACAATCATCACAACTACCAGAAGGAACCAGATTGGCAGTGGCTGGAAACCAAATATCTCTCCAAGCGGAGTGAAGGGAAAGATAAGCGTGACAACGACAATCAACAGGGTTGCTATTAGCAAATACTTACCGGGCTTAGTCTTAAAGAAAGGCTTCCTACTTCTAATAACGAGCACAACCACCGAAGCTGATATAACAGACTCCATAAACCAGCCAGTTCTGAATTGGTTTGTGGTAGCATGCAGAATGAACAGAAGCACACCAAATGTAAGGTAGTCGAACACTGAACTTAGAATGCCAAATGTCAGCATAAAGTTGCGGATGAATTTGATGTTCCAACGTTGTGGTTTTTGGACTAATTCACGATCGACGTTATCCGTGGCAATAGTCATCTCAGGAAAGTCAGTAAACAGATTGGTGAGAAGGATTTGTTTAGGCAGTAAGGGGAGGAACGCAAGGAAAAGAGACGCTCCGGCCATGCTGAACATATTTCCAAAATTAGCACTAGTCGCCATAAAGACATACTTGAGGGTGTTTGAAAATGTCGTTCTTCCTGCCAGCACGCCCTGCGCAAGAACGCCAAGATCCTTTTCCAGCAACACTATGTCAGCCGCATCCTTAGCAACATCCACAGCGCTATCAATAGAAATGCCAACATCGGCAGCATGGAGTGCCGAAGCATCGTTAATTCCATCTCCCATATAACCTACGACGTTTCCAGCCTTCCGAAGCGCAAGGACAATTCGTTCTTTGTGATTAGGCTCTACCTCGGCAAAAATATCTACATCATTCACCTGCCGAAGGAGTGCCTCATCACTCATCCGATGCATGTCTTGACCCGAGAGAATCTTTATACCGGTCAACCCTACCTGCTGGCTGACAGCTGCCGCAACCAGATGATTGTCCCCAGTAATGATCTTCACGGAAATGCCCAGCTGTTTTAGCTGGCTTAGAGTCCCGGCTATTCCAGTCTTAGGTGGATCGAAGAAGACAAGGAACCCCAAAAAGGTCATACTAACTTCGTGGTCCTTGGTGATCTGCATATCGGAGCCCACATCCCGGTAGGCGACGCCAAGTATGCGAAGACCTTTGCTACTTAGCTCTTCAAAACGCTGCTGGATATGCTCTGCCAGCGGGGTTATATCCACAATAGTTCCATCGGGAATTTCTACTGCCGAACATACAGCAAGTACGTTCGGCAGAGCGCCTTTGACTACCATTAGATGTGTACCATCCTTTGAAACCAGAATGCCAAGTCGCTTGCGAATGAAATCATATGGCACCTCGTCAAGTTTCTGATAGCCGGACACATCAAATTGGTGATGGGTGCGGATCGCTTCATCGATAGGATTCGTGAACCCAGTTTCGTAAAACGCACTTAGGTAAGCATAAAAAATAACCTTTTCACTTTCATTACCATTAACATCAAGGGCAGAATGGATATGGATCACGCCTTCAGTCAGAGTGCCGGTTTTATCGGAACAAAGTACGTTCATGCTGCCGAAATTTTCAATAGAGGCAAGCCGTTTGACAATCACCTTCTCTTGGGCCATACGTTTTGCACCATGGGCAAGGTTGATGCTAACGATTGCCGGCAAAAGTTGCGGAGTTAGTCCAACAGCTAAGGCTAAGGAAAAGAGGAAAGCCTCTAAGACTGGGCGGGCAAAATAGACATTAATAGCGAAAATGGCAATTACCAGTACCAGCGTAACTTCCAAGAGGAGATAGCCGAACTGCCGGACGCCGCGTTCAAATTCTGTTTCCGGGGGTCTTAGTTTTAGACGTTCGGATACTTTGCCGAATTCAGTTTCTGTACCCGTGTGCACAATCATGGCTCTGGCAGCGCCACTTACAACGTGAGTTCCCATAAGAAGACTGTTTGTCCGTTGACTGAGTGGTGTTTCTGTTGGCAATATCCCGACCAGTTTTTCTACAGGGTAAGTTTCCCCAGTCATTGCTGCTTCATCTACAAAGAGATCCTTTGATTCCAGAATAAGACAGTCTCCCGGGATGGCGTCTCCTGCATTTAGAATAACAATATCACCAGGTACAATCTCCTCTACAGGAATTTCGGTTTCATTTCCGTCGCGCAGTACTGTCGCCTTAATTTGTACAAGTGCTAATAACTTCTCGACGGCATTGGCCGCTCCTCTTTCCTGCCAGAATCCAAGTAAGCCGCTTACAATGATAATTGCCAGGATAATCAAAGCAGCAGTATTATCCCGCAGGAAAAACGACAACCCTACTGCAAAAAGAAGGATGAGGATAATTGGACTCTTAAATTGATTAAGCAGAAGCGTTAGTGCGTCTGTTCTCTTCTTAGGTATGAGGAGGTTAGAGCCGTACCGTTCAAGACGTTCCCGGGCCTCTTTATTCGTCAGTCCTGCTGGCGTTGCTCGCAAACTCTCGAGCAATTCGGCAATGGGAATACTCCAGAAGGCCGCCGCATGTTGGGTCATCAGGTTCCGCCATCCTTAAATTGTCGCCTAACGACTTATTAGAGGAAGTTGGAGCTTGTCTAATCCACTATAAATTCGAATTTTCACTGAATTATACATCAAGCCAAGTTGGGGTAGAAATATCACCTGTAAAGAAATAGATCAATGCCATAGCTGATTGCTGTTAGAGATAAGTAGGAGCAACTTTCGCGTAAGCCTGGCCATAGATGAGAGGAGCAACAATCCGCCCTACTGTGACCTTCGGATAAAACAACCCAAGCTTATGTGCATTGTAGTGGGGTCAAGCGCTAATATAAGCTCTTCTATCCCCTTAGACGGTTTCAGGCGATAGGACCTTTATTGTTAGGTGGAGTGGCAACATAATTATGACCTCATGAATAGTAATAGATGATGGCTATTATCTGAATATCTCGAGTTTTAAATATGGAAATCATAGACCAGCATCATGATGCCCTACGCCATAGTAACACAAAAAGATAATAGTCCCACTCCGGTCATACGAATAGTGAATCCTCGCTGAATGTGGTCTGGGCGTTACCCGAAATCTGTATTCGCACTTTCCTCTTAAATATTCATCTTGTAAACTTGAATCATGAGCAGCCTGCTGTCTTGTCAATATTAGCCTTTTTACAATCTGATGAAGTATTTCAATTCTATTGCTTTGGGTCGCAATGAGCTCATTAATAAATCGAGGAGGGAACTCGAAGTCATATAGAAACGGGGAACTATTGAAATCTCTAATCCGAACTAATTCTAGCACTTTAACAAATTTATCTGAATCTGAAATGTCATTTGGCCAATAGTTTTCTTCGAGATTAATATAATGCAACCAATCGGTCGGGCTACTTATTAGTTTCGGAGTAAAGTTTTGCGAACAGCACGTGCAACTAAACACGTAGGAGCTATTTATTGATAATACGTTTTCAAGACCCAAACATAGTAAAATATCCGGAATAGAAGTACTCACTTTATGCATCAGTTTCAAAAAACATAGAAGTGCATCAGAATGAACACAATTCATTATTGGGTCTACAGTACAGACAATCTGGCTGCTACCACAACTGATTATAGTTCTATTCCTCTGAAAAATTTTATAAATAATTGGTACAAGTTGGATATTCCAGTCTCTATCTTGTCGCCATGGCGGAATATGTGGATGAGCCCACATACAATTTTCCAATTCGTCATTCCAAATTATTTGTGCAACAGAATATTGATCAATGTTTGTTAAATTATCAAACAGATGTTGCAGGAAACGGTCGCGCTTATGCACATCAACCCAATCTGCTTCTGAAATAAAGAATATCGCAGGGTCAAAGACAGCATTCATCATAATTTTGTATCAAAATTACTCCTATTTGCCATTCTCTTATTCAATCCAGCCTGTATGGTTCTTTGCTGCTCAGAAGCTGTCTGATCGAAAAAGTCACGTGGCCAATTAACTATACCTCTATCTGGATCAATAGTCACTGGTTCGTATTTGGATCCGGTGGGCGTTGGGATAATGAAGTATATGCGAATCAAATCATTCAAATTCAATTTTTTATCTGCAACTATCCTGCGAACTAATCTATTCACTATATGATCACTGTGAGTCTCAACAATAACCCTTTTTTGTGATAAAGCTAAAGATATGAAATAGTCTGCCATTTGCATCTGAAGATTTGGGTGTAAATGAATTTCCGGCTGCTCAAGCATAAGTGTATTGCCTTTCGGCATCCTCAAACCTTCTAACAATATCGGTAAAATCTGACTAACGCCAAAGCCGACATCTGCGATATTTACCATGGTATTCTTAGACGATGTTGATTTGAGATTCAGATATACAATTTCATTTGACGGCGTCGGAATGAATCCATTTATTGACATTGTATCAAGCCAAGTTGTGAGGGCATCCCCTAACTTTATTGTTTCGGTACATTTGTAGAAAGTGTCCTTTTTATTGTTATAAAGGTAGCAATCCTTTAATTTGTTATCGTAGTCTGATAGACAGATATACGCTGCGTTTTCTCCTTTTACACCAATTTCTAGTACTTCATCCTCGTAAATATATCTTCTAGAAGGTTCTTCTCTCAAAGGACCAATATACCTATATGTAGAAAATATATTCTCTAGGAACTCTGAAAAAATCATAACGTCAAAGAAAGGTCCGTGTCTGTAACGTTGTGTCCTAGGTACATCAGTTAGGAGTATTGAATTTGGCAATAGATTCCCAAAGGTTACTTTCACGATTCGTTTGCCAGATTTGTCCTCTTTAGTCCGTGTATTCGCCCAAGTCATATTATATTTATCTTTCTCTATCAGGCTAAGGCAAATGTTAGGACCTTCTATTATCTCGTCTTTAGACAGTCTTGTTTCAGCTTTTAATCGTATATCTGTAATGATAATGGGTTTGACGTGAGTCCTCGGACTTCTCCTTTCTGCGAGTTTAAAAGTAATTCGATAGTCAAAAGCGAATTCAGCAGAGTCTATTTTAAGGTGCTTTTCAGAAAAAAAGTGCTCCAATATGAAACGAAGCGGAAATATAGGACGTACTGGTGATGGTATATCGCTAACAGAATCTTTTTTACAGCAAAAAGAAAAACCAAGAACAATTTCATTTTCTGGTTTCTTTTCAAAGATTACGTTTTCAAACATGCCCAAACGTACGAATCTCCCATTAAGTTGAAGCCTCTGACCTAGTTGTCTACTTTCAACAGTTTGTTTTGCAAGAAGAATACTTTGCAATATCGTGCTTTTGCCACAACTATTTGTTCCACATAAAATAGTAATTGGCTTAATGTCAAGACTATCTAATATATTGAATGCCTTAAAATGCTCTAGATGTATTCTTTCTAGCATTTATTAATCCTCCTCGCCCTTTACCTGCTTAATTTGGGATTCTGGCTGCGCTTGAAGCCTAGGATATTCTCCAAAATTCCATTTCGTAGGTGGTTAGTTCCCACCCCAATGTAGTTGAGAAGTTGTCCAGTCATATTTCGACTCAATTGTTATCCAGTAAGATTCAAAAGTCAAATTATTCACCGAGCAGGATTCAAACTACTTTACATGTGATATGTTTTTCACCGCCGCGTCCTCAGCAGAAAGAAGAAAATGAAAGAGGTACAGGATTGAACTTTCCGCTAAAAAGTGCAACTACCCCCTTCATGATGCCCGACTGAACAAATATCCTGCAGGTCTAGTCATCCTTGCGTTCTTGCTTTGCCGGTATGCAGTGCCTATAATAACTTCAAGAGTTTGAACTGCGTTCGGTAAGCGGAAAATGACTGTAGAATTTTCTGACCTGCTATTCAATGCCATAAACGAACAGGGATACCTATTTCGAGAAGCATGTGAGCAGACACTGAAGAACAATGAGGGGGCAACGGGATGGGAAGTGAAAGCGTCAGAATACCCCGTTTCTCTCCAAGGACAAGATACTAGAGTTGACTTAGTTCTACGCTCAAAAACCCCTAGTTCACCCGAACTTTATGCCATAGTTGAATGTAAGAGGGCAGACCCCGCTTACATTTACTGGATCTTTGGGGCACCCGGGCTACCTTTTATAGACGCCTTATGCTCGACACTTGGACTTGAATGCCGCGAAATTAGGTCAGACCATCCCTACCAGGCTAACCGCTTCGTTACACGCTTGCACTTCAAGTTTTCCACCTATGCTGCCGAAAGCTGGCTTGAAGCAAGAAAAGACTCCGGCAGGCGGACTTCGACTCCACAGAATATAGAAAATGCCTTTGCGCAGGTTCTCAAAGGTGTAGGAGGATTTGCCCAAGAACAACTCGATCAAAGACAAAAGAGCCGCGAGCTGTTTAGAACGTCCTTCGTTCCTGTTGTAGTAACCACGGCCTCATTGTATGTAGCCTACTACGAAACCAGAAACGTCGATTTATCTACAGGCAGGATTGCCAAAGACAAAGTTCTCTTCGGTCCTCAGGGTCAGCATGCTGAAGAAGTAGAGTGGGTAATGGTGGACTATGGTGTTGGGGAGAATGTCGCGCCGAAGCCAATTCCAGAAGGTTATCATAGCGTTGATCCTGCGGAATTGCAAAAATATAAGACTAGGTCTATTTTTATTGTCAACTCGAAAAGCCTTGTGTTTTTCTTCTCAAAGCTGCATCTTGCTCAATAGCGTCTAACTCAGTAAAAAGGCGGCCATCTTGCTTGATAACCCAATGTAAGTTACACAATAGTCAGAATTAGTATATGGAATAACTAACGGAGATGGCTGCGGCTACAATAGAAAGAACGGTGTGCAGCTTAACACCAAATCTAAGGTAGGAGGAGCCGTCTCAAATGGAGAATACCGCAGCCAGAAAACGAAAGCAAGTACCTGAGGGATATTTAATTATAGGAGTCGACCCTCATAAAAAGAGGCATGCAGCAGTGGCTATTACTCAAGATTTTACCACCCGGGATAAATTCAAAGTCGACAATACCAGAGAAGGACTCGAGGTTATGCTACGCCGAGCCAGGATGGAAATGGTGAAATCCGATTGCCGGGGTGTCATGTTCGCTATCGAGACGGGGGGTCACTACTGGCGAAATGTGGCTTACTTCCTGGACGAGCAAGGCATTCCGTTTCGCTTTATCAACCAGTTTACCCTTAAGCGGAGGCGAGAGGGCAAAGATCTCAATCGCAGGAAGAATGACTATCGCGACAGCGAGGTGGCGGCACAGCTCTTATGCACCGGTGAGTTTACCGAGAGTAAATTGCCACAGGGCGTTTATGCTGAACTGCGTACCGCCCACAATGCCTACCGCCGGCTGGTCAAGGAAAGGACCAGAATAACCAACCTGATAAAAGGGCTTCTGGACGCGCTTTTCCCTGAGTTCACCCAGGTCTTCAAAGACCCCTGTGCTTTAACGGCTCTGAGCGTACTTTCCATCTGCCCTATCCCCAGGGTGATTGATGGGATGGTGGAGGAGGAATTTGTGGCTACAATTGAAGCCCAGCACAAAGGACGACGCCTTATGCGAAGAAAACTGAAAACACTTCATTGCTCAGCGAGAACATCAATCGGGATCGACGCCGGCGCACGGTCGGCGTCCTCTGAGATCGCATTCCTGGTCGATAAGCTTGAGTTAATTAGACGGCACATTCACATTATAGAGAGAACGCTAATAAGGTTGGTGGATGAAACAGAGGAAGGGAAATACCTGCTCTCGATAAGGGGGCTCAACTATATTGCTGTGGCTGGATTACTGGCAGAACTGGGCTGTTTCAGGTCTTACCGGAGTGCCAAACAGATGATTAAGATGGCCGGCAGTAATCCCACCGAATCGGAATCAGCCGGGAAAAAGAGGTCACGAACTCCGATGAGCAAGCAAGGTCGCCCGGTACTGAGATACTGTGCATGGACGTCGGTCATCCCGATGCTACGACTCAACTCTGATTTCCGTGATTGGGCGAAGCAAAGACGAGAACGACCGGTTCATGCCAACCCTCTCAGTGGAAGGGAAGTAGTCGGAGCAGCACTTAATAGGCTGTTGCGTTTGGCCTTTGCCCTGGTTAAGAATCAGACCTATTACCAGGTTTCAAAACCAGAACTAAGACTGGTAGCAGTTTAAAATATTGGAGGTTATAATAATTGCATCAGGGTGGGCAGGGAGACACCGCTGTCAGTTTTGGGAGCTCAACCGAGCAAACCCGTGTGCACAACATGGTGCCCCTGCCCTCCTGGCCAAACCCGTATGAGGTATGATGGGACTCCGTCCAGGCGGATGATCCCGTATCTAACCGCTAAATTGGGAGCCAGGTGAAAAGAGGCTGGGGTCTGCCCACCGGTGTGAAGATAAAACAGAAGCGATATTGTGCTGGAGTCATTGACTAAAAGAATATAGTATGTTGTTACCCACAAATCAGTTGCTCTAACTGCTACAAAGTGCAGTCAAAAGGGATTGGCAAAGTAACTCAACTGCTTGAGGAATCTATTGCTCAACCACACCAATATTGCTGGCAACGGAGACTAGGGTACCTTAGAGCTGCCCGAAATGTTTTCTAATTGGTCACTGATCTCTTGCAGCTGATTTTCCACTGTTCGTAAGATTTGCTGCTGTTGGCGAACGATAGACTTGGTCTCTTCTATCCTCTTTTGTAGTTGGCCAATCCTAATAATGGCTGTTTTTATTTTGGCGAATTGCCGTTCTAGGTCGTCTACCACGTCTCCTATAGGCTCAGCTTGAGCAGGAGCCGCAGCCCTCTGGCCGGTCTCTTGTAAGATAGAATGGCCACGAGCCACCTCCGTTGTCATTAGTGATTCGGCTTGCATCAGCTGGGCCGACCTCTCAATCTCAACGGCTTTCTCTAACTTTGTTGCCTGAACCTCCTGCAAAGGGGTATCTGAAGCAGACTGAATCTCGGCAGGTCTTTCTATCCCGTCCGGTATTTCAGACGCAACAATCTTATCTAACCTGCTTGGTTGAGCTTCTTGAATAGGAGCAACTGGAGATCCTCGCAGTTCAGACGGATTTTCTACCTGAGACGGTTTTGGTCTCTCCTCATAACTGGCACGCTTCATGACGGATTTAATTTGAGCCACCAGCTCATGAGGACCGACCGGATTTTTCAAATATACATCAAATCCCAGTTCATCAATCTTAGCCCAAACATCTTCTGAGTATTCTGTACCCAGAAGAATTATGGGAATTTGTGAATACTGGCGTACTTTTTGACAAGCCCGGTAGCCATCAATATCAGCGAGTTCCTCATCAATGATGACAGCAGAAAAACCATCTTTATCAATCATAAGCAATCCATTGAGAGCGTCTGAAACATCAGTTACCTGGAAGCCAGCACCGACTAAAACCTCAAGGCTTTTTCGTTTCAAAATCGGGTTTTTTGACATCAGTAAGAGCTGATTCATTTCTGCACTTCTCATTTCCCTTTTGATTTCAGTATAGCAAGGGAGGGTACAAATATTGGTAACCAGAAGATAATTAGAGCGTTAAAAAATGATACAAATTCAGGCTAATAGCATGACGAACTCTCGGCCTACTAATCACTCACCACACATGGAATTAGAAGCACCTAGGAACTCCTCAAAGGTACCAACATTTTTTATGATATCAAGATTAGGTAAGTGCCAGTCCAAATGACGCATGGTTCTCTCATAGGTTCCTGTCACTTTTGAATTGGCTTGTGATATCGAGCAATTGGTTGTTGTGCACCTTTGTGCCACTATTTATAGTCGCTCCACTCCTAATAACTATTATAGCACTCTGGTTATTAGTAGTCGTAATGCCTTGAACAGACCGTCATGTTGTTACCTATAACTGTACATAGTCAGGGTATTTGCTTTTGGGTACTGTAGTGGCTTAGATCTGTCTTTGCAAGAACTCTTCAATTGTGGGACATTCCGAAAGATCACATTGATAAGGGCATAGAGACTGCTGTTGTCTTTCGCACTCTAAAGGGTCCTCGAGCTGGCAGCCATTATCATAGTATTTACATATGGGACAAATCTTGTCAATAAATTCAATCTGATCTAAATAACCATGTTCGTCAGAACATCGAGTACAGATTTGCTGGTGGGGGCATCGTACCCCTTTTTCAACCGTCCCAAACACATAACTCACTCCAAAAACCAATAATTTTCACAGTAACAGCCGATGGTTAAGCCGAGGCTGGTATCACCTGTAGTTTACGTTTGTGATTTGCCCACGTGATAGAATCGCTCGAAGATATAGGGGAGTTCGTCAGATGGTATACCTATACCGCTATCGGCTATGCTCACTTCGATTTCTGGCTTTTTTGTTGTACTAACACTGTAACCTTACCTTGAAAATTAAACCCGACGTTAGCACTGGTGCTTTTGGTGCTTTCATGATATTGGATAGACGCTCGCTTATGAGCCTTTTGGCACCTGTTTCAACAATCTATCTTCTTTGGCCGTATGCGTTTCTATCGATTCACATATTCTATTTACTGCTTCCTTGATGTCTGAAGCACATTTATTTAACTCTTCTCGATGCGATTTATTATAAACAGCATTTTCAGCCAATGAGATTGCGTTGTCCACTTGTTTTTGAATTGTCTCATGTTCCCCCATTATGTCTTTTACCGAAGTGCTGCTAAGAAGCATTTCAAAAATCCGCTCGTCTAAGTCGATATGACGTCGTATGGCTTCCCGGAAGTCGTACAACGACCAGCGATAAAGCGTTATTTGGTCCTTTAACTGTGTTGATTGCGACGTTCTCTGGCTTGATTTCGTAGCTAAACTACTCAGTGAGTTAGTGAGAAACTTCATGTGTTCTCTAATAGCTTTATGCTCCGATGTCAAGTCCGATGTTTTGGAAGTCACTGGCATAGCTTTCTTTGACTGAACCGACCGAAAGGCCGGCCGGTACATTTGCTCAATATACTCTTTTACCATGCGCCGTGCACAGAAAGCTGGCATAACAGAGCGAATTGCTTCTTTTACTACACGAATCCACCCGCGCGGCACATCACTTGTATCACGATCATAGAAGAGAGGCACAATCTCATGTTCCAGGAGATGGTATATGTATTCAGCATCATCTTTATCTTGCTCGCCAGCAAGTTCGACGGACCGTTCACCAATTGCCCACCCGTTAAGACCATTGTATCCTTCATACCACCAGCCATCACGAATACTGAGATTGAGGACCCCATTCAGTGATGCTTTCATGCCACTGGTACCACAGGCCTCCTGGAGACGGCGCGGGGTATTCAGCCAAATATCGGCACCCTGGACGAGATAATGCGCTAAATCCATATCATAATCTTCTGCAAAGGCTATTCGTCCCTGAAACGCGGGGTCAGTGGCCACACAATATACTTGATGAAGGAGGTCTTTAGATGGGTAATCGGCAGGATGAGATTTGCCGGCAAAGATTATCTGTATCGGCCGCTCTTCGATTTGTTATGAGCTTCTTTAACCGTTCAATATCCTGAAAAATTAGTGTCGGTCGCTTATATTCAGTAAAGCGCCGTGCGAAACATACTGTCAACACACCTGCGTCGAGCAAGGCACCCATGCCCAGCACCTGCGGAGCCATACCTGCACCTCTTGCCCATCGTTCTTGAGCTCGTTCTTGGATAGCGTGTATTAACTGTCGTCTCAAGGTTTTCCGCACTTCCCAAAGCTCATCATCCGGAATGTCCGTCACGTACGCCAGCATTTCAGTGTCATAATGCCTTTTCACCCAAATTGGGCCTAAATATCTTTCGGTACAAGTCCCACAACTCTGGTGCCACCCACGATGGTACGTGAACCCCATTGGTTACGTGTATGATCGGCACCACTTCTTCCTTGATCCCAGGCCAGACGCTGTTCCACATCTTCCGTGCCACTTTACCGTGAAGCTGACTCACACCATTGCAATGGTCAGCCATCTTCAAACCAAGCACAGTCATATTGAAGGTTTGGTCGCCTGTCTCACCCTGCTGTCCCAGGCCAAGAAAGGTCTCTCGGTCTATTCCCAGGATTTTCCAGTAATTATGAAAATATCTATCCACTAGTTGAATCGGGAACATATCGGTGCCGGCGCCCACTGGTGTGTGGGTAGTAAAGACGGTAGCTGCCCGCACTCTATTTGCCGCCTCGACAAAAGGTGTACCCTTTTCTACCTCTTCCCTAACACGTTCCAGCATCATGAAAGCGGTGTGCCCCTCGTTGGCATGCCAGATGGTAGGTTCAATCCCCAGCGCCCGCAATGCTCGCACGCCTCCTACGCCAAGAATAATCTCCTGCTGGATACGTTGGTCTTGATCCGCCGTGTAAAGACGAGCAGATAATTGCCGGTCTTGCAGCGAATTGTCCTCGACGTTAGTGTCCAGCAGATATATATTGGCCCGGCCCACCTGCACCTGCCATACACGGAGATATATGACCTTATCCCCCACTTGGACTTCAAGCAGGCGTCCACACTCCTGAGGCAAAGGGCATGAGTTGATGGGCGCTTCGTCGAAGTTGAGCTGATGGTAGATTTCTTGCTGCCAGCCTTCGCTAGAGATATGCTGATGAAAATACCCTTGAGGGTACATGAAGCCAACTCCAACCAACGGCAGTCCGGAGTCACTTGCCTCCTTACAGGTGTCGCCAGCCAGTATGCCAAGCCCACCAGCATAAATGGGCAGTGAGCTGTGAACGGCGAATTCCAGCGAAAAGTAGGCAATCAGTGCTGATGCTAGGTCCGGGTATCTGGTAGCAAACCAGGTCTCTCTGGTTGACATCTCGGCATCAAAAGCTGACACTGCGGAATCATAATGATTAAGAAAAGTGGGGTCACTAGCCGCTGCAAGTAGTTTCTCCCGGTCAATGTTCTCTAGCAGCTTAACTGGGTTGTGGCCGGTGGAGCGCCACAGTCGGTGATCAAGCGCCGGGAATAGATCACGGGCTTGTTTATGCCAGCTCCACCAGAGATTATTAGCCAGCTCATCGAGCCTGCCTATGCGTTGCGGTATCTTCGATTGTTTTAACATTGTATACCTACCACCATGTACTCTAGTCAGGGTCTGGTGAGTTGCCTCGCATGCAAAGTCAGACTTCGCAACCAGACCTGTCTTGGCAATACCGGAGTTCCCCCGCCATAGCTCATTATTATACCCGCTATGGCTTGTCGATAAAAAGAAGCTAACTATTACCCCTCGCCACTTGAGCTAATCCACGCACAATTATACTATTTCGCACGGCGAATTTCGTGTCATCCCTGTTAGAGGAACAAAGCACAAATAGTCTCAAATAATAACACTATGCTCGCGCACCCCCCCCACATTGTTAAGGCGATGGATGAGCGCAATTATGCAAAAAGCCATTTTGTCCAACAAGTTAAAACCTGAGTCTATCCTCTGCTAGGGTCTGGGTGATACCCGCTTCTGAATTATACGTATATGGAATGACCTGAAACAATGCGGAGATTCTATTATGGTCTAAGCCTTCCGCATCCCGCCCATATTGGTCAGCAAATAACCCTTTATACCACGCTCCCGACAAAAGTCAGAGAAGGCATCATTGGTGTCAATATTGTGTGAAAGCAGTAACCCTCCGGCTTTTAAATATGTCCAGGCTGTCTGAAATTCCCAAAGCATATTCTTGTAGGAATGCTCACTGTCATGCAAGAAAATATCAATCTCCGTTACATTCTTAAGGAGTGGTACCAATTTTTCGGAACTCTTGCTTTGAATCAAATGCCACCTATGTCTCAAATAATCGGGTATCATCCAACCACTCTGGTTTTCTTTCCACCAAGGCCGGTCTATAGAGTAAAGCTGTCCATGCTTGTTCTCTTCCATAGCACAGAGAATGTAGGATGACGACACGCCACTGGCCACACCGGTTTCCACAACGATATCAGGTTTTTGCCTTCGGCAAATAGCGTAAAGAACCATACCAAGTGATGTGCCGATGCTGAAATCCCAAGAGGACTGCCGTCTTCTACCGAAAACGCTCCTGTTTTCCTCAATCCGATTATGAAATTCCTGATTCAGTGCGATTTCAGCAAAATATTCTTGGGTCTCTGCAGTGTTAGCTCTAATGAGATTCATAATAAAACTTTCGGCAGCTCTCTGAATCCTGTTATCCATCGCCCACTTTTACCATTGTCTCCCATTTATTTTAAGTGACGTGAGTCTTCAACACAAAACGATGTAAAATGGTCATTAAGAGCAGATAACCGAATCGTCAATGACAGTTGAGTTGAATTGTGGTGCTGTCATTGAAGACATTTGTATAGTTGAAAGGAGGGGGTTGGATCATGGACTGCTACTGTTAGAATTCCTCATGTACAGGGAAATATGTACATCGGTAACTTTATTACTCTATACATAGCTGACAATGAAAGGAGGGAACGTAAAATGACCGCTTCTATCGATGGGAAATTGGAACTGCTGACTGATAAGAATAGCGTTTTAGCTCTAGTGGACTACCAGCCGACGATGATCAAGAGCGTTGCATCTGGAGATAAGACGATAATTAAGAACGCTGCAATCGGTGCGGCAAAGGCAGCGAGTATTCTGGGCATACCTGTTGTATTGTCTACCATTAATCCTAAATGGAACGGCGAATTTTTTGCTGAAATTACGCAGTTATTCCCCGGACAAGAGGTAATTGCCAGGAAAGTTCCCAGTTTTGATGCTTTTGAGGACGAAAGAAACTGGAACGCAGTAAAAAAACTGGGTAGGAAGAAGCTGGTTATTTCAGGTTTATGGACCAGCATGTGTTTCGCCTATAGCGCGTTGCATGCCTTGAAAGAGGGACTCGACGTATACGGGCTAATGGATGCGGCCGGCGATTCAACCAGGATAGCGCATGAATATGGCATCAAAAGAATGTTACAGGCTGGTGTAATACCTATTACTCTTGAATCACTGATATCGGAATGGATGCACGACTGGAATAATCCGAAATCTGGAGAGCTGGTAAAAGAAGTTTATTCAAAATACGGCGCAATGATCGGACTTCAGTAGTGATGTGGCCGCAATAAAAACAACGTCATTCAGAGTTGTTATAAACCTTAAAAGATGGCACATTTGTCACATGCTCGTATTTGGGTGGATTAGTGCTGACATTGCACATTTTTAATGTGCTGAGTAGGGTGTGTTTCAAATTGAAGGCATGCACAGTTCAAATCCAGTTCACATGGTTCAAATCCAGTTCGGAATTGTATTATTCGGAGTTCTGAGTTCAGTGTATATGCTAACTAAAGGTTAGCAAATTAACGTTTACCTGCTTCAATATGAATTCTCGTATCTTCTTTATCTAATACAATGATTGCAGTGAAGACTGCGACCGGAGAACTTATCCTTTCAGTCCTATGCTAGTGTTCACCCACCATTTTCCATACGCATATTGGTGTTCTTTGCAGTAGAGAGACTTGCCGCAGCCAGAAGTAGGACACTTAACAACTTGTAATAAATGCCAGCCAAGGTGTTTTTCATAGAACTTTCTTATGACTTCACTTTCTTGCTCTTCTCGTTTCCGATGCTCTTCACTCATTACCGTCTCCACATCCGCTTAGCCGCTTTAGTGAGCAGTTCTTTTTTTATAGAGCCTGCCCACCGCTTCTTCTTAGCCATAATTCATACCATCGACCTTATTTATTTATAGTAGCGGTTCGTATTTGTGATTCAATCTCATCAGCTAAATCAGTATGTTCTGTAAGATATTCTTTAGCATTTTCTCTACCTTGTCCCAACTTCACATCATTATAGATATAGAATGTACCGGACTTTTTAAAAATGTTGAGGTTAGTTCCAAGGTCGATAAGATCACCCTCTCTGCTAATACCTGATTTAAACATCAGATCAAACTCAGCAGAGCGAAACGGTGGTGCTACCTTATTTTTAACTACCTTCGCTTTAACCCTGATACCCATAATATCAGAACCATGCTTGATAACATCACCTTTCCTCAAATCTATTCTAACTGTGCTATAAAACTTTAGGGCTCGGCCACCTGGTGTGACCTCTGGGCTACCAAAAATGACTCCTACTTTCTCTCTCAATTGATTAATAAAAATTACAGCAGTTTGAGATTTATTCATTGCAGCCACCAATTTTCTTAAAGCTTGAGACATTAATCTTGCCTGTAAACCTAGGTGAGCATCACCCATTTCGCCTTCGATCTCAGCCCTTGGTACTAGAGCCGCAACACTATCAATTACTATGATGTCCATAAATGCTTTCTTTATTAATTCCTCAGCAATGCCCAGCGCTTGCTCACCATAATCCGGTTGAGATATTTGTAATTCTTCCCATTTAACACCACAGGCAGCAGCGTATTCACAGCTAAAGGCGTTTTCAGCATCTATATAGAAAGCCTGTCCACCAAGTCTTTGTGCCTGAGCAATGATATGCAAAGCAAGAGTTGTTTTCCCAGAAGAATCTGCACCAAAAATCTCAGTTACCCTACCACGTGGAATACCACCAATACCTAGTGCTATATCTAATGCCGGCGAACCAGTTGGGATAGCTTCTACTGCCTGTTTTTTTGAGAGCTCTCCAAGCTTCATTACAGAGCCCTCTCCGTACTTCTTTTTTATCTGGCTTATTGCCAGTTCCAATGCATTTTGTTTATCAATATCCATAATTCCCTACTTCAATTTATAAAAGCATTATAACACAAACGTTCTAGTACTGCAAGCCCCAATTATTCATCTATTAGACATTCGGAGGTAAAAGAGGTAAATTACATTTGTGTTCGCTCCTTATCATTATAAAATCAATTTTTGCTTTTAAGAACTTTTTAGCTTCACCCCGCATTAAATAGTTGTCAAGCATTTTGGCAATTAGATGATTGACAGTACCTTATCCTCACTTTACTACACTAACCAAAAAAATGATGATCCACATTGAGTACCGGTACTCTTCATTACTCAAGTAAGTACAATATGACGGCCCGAGTCAGCCTTGCTGTCCTGCTAGTAGTAAACAAAACACCAGGAAGTGTAATCACACAAAACGATGTAATGTTCAATAGAGGTGAGGATGCGGTTAGGTCTAATAACTTTAGTGGTTTATGTTTACGTGATTTTATCTAAGCTGTACTTCTCAGCCAATCTTCTAAGGCTTTTCTAGCAGCCTCACGGTTGTCATACGCCACTCGTTCTTCTTTCTTTAGGCTATCCCCTTCCTCGAGTGTTTGTGGCGTATTGATCGAGCTAGAGAGTAGTCCGAGTTCAAATTTCTTCACTTCGTCGAATCTCTTTTGGCATTCAACCTCAGCTTCAGATAGGGCTTTGTGTAGTTTCAAATATTCACCCACTTCTTTCACCTCACATTAGCAACCTTATTAAAGGCTAATTACTCATTAAGGGCTCTTGTGCCTTATTATATCACTAGAGATACGAGGTAACATGACGAAGTGTTACTCATCGGCTCGTCAATACTACTTCCTGTTCCAATGTTGTAATTACATTTCGTACGCTAATGGTGTAATGTGTTTATGGTGGATGGTGCACAAGATGGCTTTAAAGTCAGGAGTACTCAAACTCGCTGTGTAGATTGACTTTGTAAGCAACCGGACGACTATAAAGAAGGGCTGCCGATGCTGCGTATCAAGCGTTTTGTGGCGGGACTTGCTGAGCCTTATTTACTAAGCCGCAATTTGCCTATTCCCTTGCAAAGTTATCTCAACCCTTCTTACTTCCCTGCTTCTTGTCTTCATTGCTCTTCCCCTTACGCATGTCGGCATACTTATCTATATGCTGCTTCTTGATATTCTTTTTCTTGTCACGCTTACTCATCGTCTTCCTCCTCTATCCAGAAAAACATGATAGGTCACTCCTTTCGTTTCAATAGACGAAACATAGTCGCGCAGAGCTTTTGCACGTCTTACATCATCCCTTCCATACCACCCATGCCACCGCCAGGTAGGATACCTTCCTCAACCACAGCTCGGATCGCTGAAAGGGCATCCTCTACGCGATGCTTCCTCTCTTTTGGCTATCCAGTTGGACGGCTCTACCCAGCCAATCGTTATCCGCTGATAACTAATATCTTTTTACTGGGTTCGTTTTGTGGTAACAATCTGAACAGTAGACTGGCCTATCACCACGGGGTTCAAAAGGCACTTGAGTATCTTTACCACACGTGGCGCATTTCACTGGGAACATCTGCCGCGGGGCTGACCCATAGCTTCTGTTTCCGTAACCGCCGCTACCGTAACTGCTACTTCCAGATGCTCTCGGCTTTCTTGCTGCGCGGCATGTCGGGCAGCGCCTGGGCTCATTAGTATAGCCTCTGGATGCAAATTGTTCTTGCTCTCCAGCGCTGAAGGTGAAGGCAGTTCCGCAATCGGAACAGGTAATTTGTTTGTCTTCATAACTCATTGGGATGACCTCCTGTATCTTGCTCGGTTAGAGTCTTGGCCATCCAATAGTTGAGGGAAGATTATGATGTTCTACCAATGGAAAACCGTACTAAACCTAGTGTGAGCATACACCCAATAAGTTAAATTTGCAAATGCGCGCGATGGATTGTCGCCCACTGCACAAAATGGCTAATTGTTAAGCTTCTCTTCGGGATGGTAATACGATTCAATGATGCTAGCAGGTAGAGAGCTATCGAATTCAAAGGTGAAATCAATAGATGGCTTGTTATGTCCACGCACATAAGGTTCACAGATAGTATAGTTGATCAACTCTACAAGTAAATGCAAAATATTATGTTTTTGGATCAATGAAAGTGGGACATCACATACGAACATGGTAGGCAAACCTATCTTACTGAGAAGCCGCTTACAGTCTACGCCAGTAGCACGAGATAGTTCTGCTGCTATCGCAGCCAGATACTCGCTTCCATGGATAAGATAATGTGGAGCGTGGTTGATAAGATATATGTCGTCCAAGCAGAAGTATAGGCGATTCTGCCGGCCTTGATTGTTAAGCTTCCTTGCAGCAGCAACAATGTGTTCATTAGTTATTTGAGGGAATCGGTTAGCAATAAATATATCCTTAGCCTTTTGATTTTGTTTATCTAAATCTAGAGTAAAAAAACCATATCTCAAATAGCTGTCCACGTCATCCGTTCGACACGCATGAAACATTCTGATCCGCGGGTAAGTTTGTTGGAATATTTCTAATAATTCGCGAAGACCTAGAATTTCCTGATTGTCATGACAACGAACTGGCTGGTCATATAGATATGTGATCTCATTAGAGCAGAAATATCTTAATGGGTCATTTTCTATCCTTGCCCCGATATCTTGGGGTATGCATTCCCGAAGAAAACGGTGTATAGCAGCATTCCAATCCTGTGGATCGCCCCAAATTAAGACTCCATTGTCTTGGCTCATTGAAGCTAAACTGCGCAACCTGTTATTGTTCTATGCTTATTTTCCAATATTCAGTTAGCGCTAATAGATACCAGTTGCTACAATGACCTGATTATAGATCATATTGTTATTGATAAACAATTTGAGTGATTGTTAAATTGGTCTTACCCGCCAGCCAACATTCCAATCAAAAGTTCAATAGTCCTAACATTATAACTGGACCAGTTTTTAGAGGGCAGGTGTATTCCTGGTTCGAAGGCCGTCAGGCAGGGCATTAACCAAGAAGCTAATGCGTGCGAAAATGGAGAGGGTCTCTGAGGTTTTGCAGCTCCCGGTAGTAATAGAGCGGGGTAGGTCGTTTTGTCTTGAATCTTAACTTTCTTAGAAACGCGATTTCCTCCTCGTTAGCATCACTGCTGAGCCCAGTGTCATGAAGGTATTCTTTGAGCCCCGGCTCTTCCTCGAAAGGCTGTTCGGGTTCCTTTTCAACAAACTCCAATTTCTTAACGTGCTCTGCGACTACTCTTTTATTCAAGACAATTTCCATACCAAAAGTCCCGAGGTCAATGTCCCACGATTCAATCAGCGGCTCCAAGAATGAAACGCAGTTTTCAATCGACAGGTGGAAGATATCCGTATCGAGGAACTCCAGAATAATGACTCGCATCTGTTCATAGCCTCGGTTGCTGAGTCGAGCCACATCCCGGAGCCAGTCTTCACTTTCCAATTCTTTTTCGGCCACCCTCTTGACCACGTCCAGAAGCTTCTGTGTTACGAGGCGTTCGAGTTCGCCGAACGGCTGTTTCTCAAAAATCGCTCGTATCTGTTGTTCTTTGTTGAGAGCACATTTACGGAGAATTAACCCTCGAACTTCCTTGAACAAGGGCGCAGGCGGGTCTCCTAGCTTTCTTTTCAATTCTTCAATGCGCTGGAGGTCAGCCAGCTTCGAAAGCTCACCACTTGGCAGCTTCAAGAACGCTTCCATTTTCTCATATACGTCTGTCCGATGAGCCGTGGGGGGTGCCTTTTTCCCAGTCAGCAACTGGGAAATATAGGACTCCGTAACTTGGGCGGCGGTTGCTAGGTCTCTCTGCTGAAGACCCAACTCATTAAGCTTGTGCCTGATTACCAAAGAAACATCCATCAGAGTCCTTCCCCCTTTTTGCTTAGCTTAACTTAATATAGTACATTCACCTGCCTCATGAAATAATATCACAATTCACTTGACAAATCCAGTTAACTATACTATCATTAAAAATGTGAGTAACTATTCTACTCACTACCAAAACAAGTAAAAGGAGGGATTTAAATGCCAGTCAAACTTGGAGAAGTTCAGAGCAAGATGATGCGCGATGTCAAGAAAACAGATGAGCTGAGTGTTCATCTCAGGATAAGCTTTGAGGATAAACTACAGACAGCCAAGTTCAAGCCCTCTGAAGACCTCAAGCAAGGTGATGCAGTAAAGATTACTATTGAAAAGGTGTAGAGATTGACGAGGCCGGAGGTCAGCGGGATAGAAAGACAGAGCAGCCCCCATTCCCCTACCCACGCTGCCCTCTGCAACCGCTTATCATCCCCACTTCCATTTTGAGAAGTGATTGAGGGAACCCCTCAGGTTGAAACCTACGAGGTTTCCAACTCGGCGTGGTACAAGATCGCCGCTCCAAATGAAGACTAAAGAGGGACGAGGATCAGCTCACTACGAGTTGATATGAGAAATCCCGATTATATCTGCTACAGCATAGAAAAGGAGGCATATAGATGACAGTCAAGCTTGGTGAAGTTATGTCTGGGATGACATCCGAGGTTAAGAAAACAGACGACCTGAGGGTTCTTCTGATGGTTGGTTGGACTGACAGGTCGAAGGAAATCGCATTTAAGCCTTCTGAAGATCTGAAGATGGGAGATAAAATAAAAATCACCGTTGAGAAAGTATAAATAAATGTGGTGAAGGGGAAAGAGAAGTTGGAAAAAGCAACCCCCCTGTTACATAAGGTCAGCCTAACAATGTGCGGCAAGAGGAGGCAGTATTCTGCCGGATACGCTAAGGGCGAAGTCTTTGGAGAGCAAAGCCACTACAAAGTTGACGACTGGGGGTACAGTTGCAGTTGGTTAATGTGAGCTCTCTTACCAGGAATGGACAATTTGGGTTTAAGGCTTGGCGAAACTTCAATATTTTTCCAGGTTCCTTCTATTAGAGAATTGTCTGCACTTACATGCGTGAGTCTACTCATAACCTGTTACATATGCTACATAAGGGAAAGGAGATTTCTAGATGGAAATAAAACTTGGTGAAGTTCAGCCTGAGATGACAGGCGACGTCAAGAAGACAGAGGATCTGGAGATTCAGCTGAGAATGGGCTGGGGATATGGAACAACCGGGAAAATCGCATTCAAGCCTTCTGAAGACCTGAAGAAGGGTGATAAAGTAAAAATCACTATTGAAAAAATATAAGTTCAGTGTTGGGGAAGGAGGTTGAGAGAAGAAGGAGCAGCCTTCCTGTACATTTTATCGACGTAACAGTCATCCCTGAAAACGCTGGCTTTATCAACTCCGAAAGGAACCTGTTCATTCCTTCGTTGATTCACAGCCACTGTTCTCTCTCGTCCCTCGTACTCTGCACTTTTCATCGAGTTGTGCAGAAAGGCTTTATAACTACGAAATGTTACCATCATAAAGTCTTTGTCCAATTTGGCAAGCCATCACCTTTGGCAACATCCTGGTAACGACGGCAACGGCACCACTTAGATTCGGAAGAATTCTATAATTAATAATTAGGTCTGATTGGTGTTATCAAAATAACGACCAATTGGACACTTTATAATGACCAATTGGAAATGACGCTTGAAAAACCGTATTCATTTGCTTAATCTGGTTTTCTCCAGAGAACCTCGTAAAGAAACGTGGTGAAGAGGAAATTAACCTGAGACGGTATGGGCTTGTTCTGCCAAATTGGAGAATTCGATAACAAATAAATTAGCCTGAATTCCATCCCAATTTGTTAAAAACTGTGAAAAAAGGTTCTCCAAGCTAGAATAGCTTGGAAAACCCCACCTTCCAATCTGGCCCCGAACCTAAGCAGCTTCACATATTTTCTTTTCCAATCTAAATAGCTTCCCATATTCTGAATTACATTGGTACCCAAATGTACACACTCTCGCAGTTTTGGTACGTATTGAGACCATTAGGATGGAAATAGCTTTGGAAGCTGTTTTCTTAGAATTTAAACTTTAGTCTCTCAAAAATCATATTATTTCGGTATTTTTTATTGGGGACTGTACAAAACGATGTAAAGTGCAGTAGGACTATAGATAGAGCATGTTCAGATTTTAAATATGCTACCTGCTCATCAACAAAAATATTCTGTTAGCACTTCTAGTGGATACATCCCTACAAATAATCTATTACTTATACACAATAATAATGTCCCCTATTGTCCAGACATGATTGGTAATGCCCGCTGCTATTGCTGGAGTCATTCCTAAAGTTTGGTGTAGGCGGGCCAAGTTATAATACAACTACCAGTATATTTAGGGATGTGCGAAACTCTTTGAGCTTGGCAGTTGATTACCGTATAATTATAGTACTAGCAAATATCGAGGTGGAAGTGTATTGTGGCTATTGAACAAACTTATAATTGGCTTGGATATTCTGGTAAAGTATATACTTATTACGTACATGAATTCCCTCTTAAAGTAACTTTCAAATCTGAACCAGGGAATTATATATTTGCACGTCAAACATTTAGAGGATTTATACCGATTTATATGGGACACACAAAAGATCTAAGTGAAAGATTTAGTAATCACCCTAAAATTATGTGTATTCGAAACAATGGAGCTACTCATTTGCATGCACATCCAAACAATGGCGGGGAGGAAGTCATATTAGGCGAGGAATCTGACTTAATTGATTACAAGCATCCTATATGTAACAAATAGCAATTTCTCTTGACCTTTTCCCGAATAATCTAACAGTATAAAGCTAAAAATCACTACTTTCAAAATGACCCATTACCGGTTTGTCTTAATGGGGAACAGTATAAACATTTCAAAGTGACCCACTACCCTATTTTCTAGCGAGACTGGGCAACATAGTTATGCCCACTAATCGCGTTTGGTACCCTTGTTTCACTCTCGTCCAAAAAGAGCACCACTTAATTGGATTAAAAAGGAATTAACTTCTTGGCTTAATATTAGCAGAACGGCATCATTATATCCTCAGGAACAGGCAGTCGGTAGACAAAGGCGTTGGAAACAAGTACACATATCCGCAAATAACATATGAGAGCGCAAAGAATGTTGAATCATATTTGCCTCATGTACCCCTCAATGACAGGGATCAATTCGTCACTTTCAGGCGGAGTAAAGTTAGGTGATCTGCTAAACGCAATGTAGTCAAATGTTTCACTTGTTCTGAACTTACGCCAGGGTAATATCTTGAAGGGAACACCGGGGTCCCTTTCTACCACGGGTAAGTCTTGGATAGGGCCTTCACCTTTTCTCTTCTTGAACTGTATTAAACCGGACCTCGCATCACCGTCCCATTTGGGCAGGCCTTTCAAGTGCTTGCGGAGAGGAACCCACACAAGAGAGGCTATCCATCCACACGCAATGGCAAAAGTCAAGTAGTTACCCGAATGAACGTATTTTCTATTGAGCATCGCAAGCCCACGTTCCGAGTCAACATGCAGAAACTCTGACGTCAGATACAGCCCGCCCCCTACCCACAGGTCGGGGTGAGCATCTATGTGTATCACTTCAAATGGTACCCTGAGACCACCAGATTCAATGAGCGTACGCCAGAAGTCAAATACTCCATCATGACTTTCTACTGTGCGCCCCTGTACCGGGGCATCAGGTGAGAGGCCACATCTCTCCTCAAGAAAGTGCCGTACCTTAGAGGCACTCCATGGCTTATACTCTGAACCTAGCCTTCCGCTATCACATTCGCTGCAGTAAGCGTTGTCATTCAAGAAGAAATCCAAATCCAAATCCAAGAAGCGCATAAATCTCTCAATTAATAGTTACTCTATCCAGTTCTTACTATAGCAGCAAAAGTTATGCTCATCAATCAGTTTGAGAAAAACTAAGGTGGTCGGCACTGCTTTTCCAAAATTCTTCCACTGAATCCGCACCGCACAATTTGACGTTATGTATAACCTAAAATATATAGTTTATATTCAAAACCATTGTGCATTGTAGTATATTTGAATACGAAGCTATTCGATCGAACCTGCGATACAACAGTAGCATGATTTAGATACTAACACCGTCCGTTGGTGTGTTGTCGCGTGTTGTCCAAGCGTCAAGCGAGCGTCCGTGTATCTGGTCGTTCAGATAAACAGCGGTCTGGGAGACTGGGGGTTGATATGCTAGTGAGTTAATGGCAGGTTTGTTGCTGGTACCCATAGATGATCAATTTGCATTGTGACGAGAAAGCTGGTCATTAGAAGCACAGTATGGAGCATTGATAATTCTGTCACTCATGCTCTATTATTGTACAAGGTGTGCAAGCATAGCTAATAAAGCCACCTGGGAGAAAGAAGTGCTGCAGAGGCATAGTAATCCGTTTGATAGAGATCTCACAAGCGAGCCCCTTCTGGATTTCGTAATACATAGTAATTCGTTGGCCGATGAGATATTGGTGACTAACAGCCCTGCGCAAAGGCTCATCTCACTAAATCGTTTGAATGAGATAAATATGCTCGCTTTACCTGTGCAGAATGCTAATATAAATGATATTCTCCATAGCAACAGTTTGGTCACGAGTGAGTACTGTGGTACTGGTTCAGAAGTTTCACTAAAAACATCAAATAACATTGAATACGGTGGGCTATGTTGGCCGAAACAGGATCCTTGGAAGCCTATCGTTGAGCGTAGTCTAGTGGCAGTGGTAGACATGGCTGTTTGTGGACGGCGTGACTATCTAATTATAGGTGCAGGCGATCCGGCATTGGTCAATAAACAAACTCAGCCAAGCATTGTGACTGCAGAGATGGCTCTCGAGATCATACGGATTTTATTTGTGAATTTGGGGCTGTTTTACGTTGCGCCGTGCAGGAAAACAAGTGAAAGCCATTACTATCTATATCGGTTCAAAAAGCTGTTCAGGAACTATCAATTCGCATGGTCGATTGCAGCTTATGCAAAGGGAGATGGACTATCCGAGAACATCTGTGACCATTTGGATAGCCTAGGAAGGCGCTTGGAATTTATTTGTCGGGCATATGACAAAATATGTTATTTCGCACTGAAGACTGCTACAAAGGATACTCAGGATAACGCTCTATACCACCTCGCTTTTTATGTCATGGTGGTTACTAGTGTTTTTGATAGTCTTGCACACATCGTGACCGAGTTTTACGAATTAACGATTCGAGGTCTTATGGAGATAAGTCTGAGGATTCCTAAGAAGAGGGTGACTACCCCATTTTATACTAAGCTGAATAGCAAGAATCAAAGACTTTACGATTTCTTAACGAGAGAGGATATACAACATAAGATCAATGCGTTTTATCCGATACGCGACTCGCTTCAACACAGGGAACTATTGAAGGGTGCGGCTTATTCATGCAATTCTGCGGAGAGTAGGAACATATTTGGATTGAGCACTGAAGCTGCTTGTAATTTGAAGCGCGTACCAGGGGCATCTGACTGCGTAATCCACCTTCATAAACCTTACATGGATCCAATCTTGTTTGTCACATGGGCACAGCAGGAATTGGTGAACTTGGTGAATACAGTGATTGCAATGATTGATTGGGATTCCAGATTAGCTATTCTATCAGAAGCAAAGCGCGATAAAATAAACGCTGCAAATAATAGATTCTCTCAGGGTATTGGCAAATTTGTTGGGCTAGGTCAAGAGCCCCTGTATTTCTAAGAGACATGGTGAATTTTACAGCAGCATTACCTATATTAGGTCTGGTACTGAGTATACTCGCCTTAGTTATCTCTGCCTACCTATTGTTCGAAAGAATCTTTGGTTCTTTGTTATTCACTGTATTTTGGAGACTAGCACCAGTGTTTATTCAAGCGTTTTATCCACGCGATCCTACAACAGTTTGGTTTGCGGTTCGTGCTAACCGTAACATATATAACAACTGGGATACTGCTTTAATCTTGCTGTTAGCAAATTCTTGGCTTGATTAGTTATCTTAGCTGGTACACTATACTGCTCCCCATTCAGACAGATAGGTAATTAAGAGTAAAATGGCTGCAAATTTGGAGAAAGGCAGCCATGAAAAGAAGAGAATAGGATCCGAAGACCAAACTTTTGGTTATTTTTAAATCACCCTACTACTTAGTTTGCCGCTCCCCGGCGGCGGTATTAGCTGTGGTTTCCTGTGGTCAGCCGTAGAAAGGCGTCCTACAAGACTACATCAAATCATATCCCACAGGAGAGAACTGTACGTCCAACTCATCATCCGAAGACCGATGCTCTATAAGTTGAACAATTCTGACTTTTGTTACACGGTATGATCTTTCCCCGATCTATGACTGCTCACGCAGTAGCAATTTATTGGAGATATGTAGCTGTAATTAGCAAAACCATAGCGACTGAATAGTCTAGGAAATGCCAAGCCAAGAAGCTACAAATTGAGTTTTGTCAGACATAGTGCAGGTTGGACTTAAACTAGATAACGGATTATGATAGGTGTACAAACGCTAATAATGATAGGTTAAACCATGGTCTATACGCCGACACGCCAACTATTAATGTTTGGCTTGGTCATTCTGCTGATTAGCTCGATAACTAGCTGTGTCACCCCTGGTTCATCTCAGGTAACGAATACTATTAAAGAAGCGGCTCCGACTAATCAACCAACGCAGCATCCATCAGCCACCGAACCATCCCATACGACACCAGAAGCCAATTCTGGACAGAAAAAAACACCCCCTGTGAGCAATAAACAACCACAAGGCGTCCCCTCAACGGGAGCCTCGGAGATAAACAATGAGGTAGGCCCGACTCAAAATCCACAAACTTCCAAGCAAGGGGTAACTATTATAGAAGTCAATCCTAATCTAAACCAAGCGCCAACTGCTGGAACCGTCCCGGGAGCCGATGGCGCACCAGGTTATACACAGCCAAGCAATAGTGAGACATATACTTCCCCTCCATCACAATCTCCGACAAACAATCAAGAAATAAATATAGCAGAGCTTGAGATACAAATTCACAATCTTACAAATACCGAGAGGACAAAGCAGGGGCTATCTCCACTATCATGGGATGCCCAACTCAACATAGTCGCCAGAAAACATAGTGAAGATATGGCACGAAGAAATTATTTTAATCACACTAGCCCTGAAGGTTTTGGCCCCGCAGACCGTTGTAAACAAGCAGGCTTGATAATTCAGGGTTGCGCTGAGAATATTTTTCAATGTACGCTAGCTAAAGCTGATTGGTATAAGAATGGTGTTCTGGCATATACCGAATACTATACCCAAAAAGAGATTGCCTCACTTGTGGTAAATAGCTGGATGAATAGCCCAGGACACAGACAAAACATTCTCGCTGCATCCTGGACATCTGAAGGTGTTGGCATAGGCATATCATCCGATGGCAAGGTCTATATCACCCAAGATTTTAGTTGAGTAGCAGCATAGCATCACACATTTCCCAACTCAGAAGCATCACTAGCATAATTATCTTCAGCAAAAGTTCTCGGTTTTTTCAGACAGTTTTGGCAGTACAAATTAAATAATCAATGTTCAAGTTGCTTCTGTGACAACTGGCGTCATCTCAATTCCTAACCTGAAACCAGTCCTAGAGTTGACTTCATGCCCAATTTATCAATACTAAACCTTTTAGCGTAAAGTATAATTCCGTATTGTTGTGGTATTTTAGTCCTTTAAGACAATTCTATAACGAACTTGCGCGGTATATCCCTCAAGCTTATAATAAATCGAATTCAACGTAACTTCGAATAACCAACTAGCTATAAGGGGCGCATACATGCCTGGGGACTGGCTGAAAATTAAACAGGCTAGGTTTGATGTGACTGATTATCTTATCCATTGGACGAGATGGAGCCCCAATGCCGATGGAAGTCCCGTCAAGGCCTTTGATGTTCTCAAAGCAATAATTCAATGTGGTTATTTAAAGCCCTCTTTTGCTCCTAAAAATCGTGTGACGGTTGGAGGGCGTGAAAATACGATCAAAGGACCAAATCCTGCTGTTTGCTTTACTGAACAACCACTTAAGTCTTTTATCGAATCCTGTCATGCGCTATCAGATCGGTACCAACCATATGCAGTGGCAGTACGCAAAGATAGGCTGTTCAAATACGGTGGCCGCCCAGTAATTTATGGTGATGAAGATCTACTTAACAAATTACCAGCAGAATATAAATATTTATGGGTTCGATATAACCCGATTCCCAATGTCCAATTGGGTGGTTATCCAGTTGATTGGACTCATGAACGCGAATGGCGTGCAAGAGCAGTGGCGTACTCTTATGGTTCCGTCGGTATAAGCTCAGAAGAAGAGGTTCCTTTGTTACTACCTCCACAGATCCGGGTGCCTCGCCCGCTTTGGTATTTGCCATGGATTATTGTCAATAAAAAGTCCGAAGTAGAAGCTTTTCGCGAATTTATCACAAACTTACCTCCTTACTCTGGATCTAATAAACTTCTGAAGCTATATTTTGAAAACCTTGTCAAAGTTCCAATTTTGCCGCTTGACGAGGTAGAAACACACCTCGATGAACAAGATAGCCGATGGTTTCGCCTCGATACCCTTCCATTGGAAGAACTAGATAAGTCAGTCGCCTCAGTATTCGAACGTCTGGGCTGGAGAGATTTGAAGTGAATTTAGGAATGGCTTGTATATTGGTTAAAGATTATAACAGTGAAAATGCTGTACTGTTGGAAGTTTATAACATAACTTAAAATGCGCATTTTCCACCAATTTGTGAGTATTAAAGCAAGGAGGATGAATTTTGGCAGTACATTATTTAGAACGCGTATTATTTATCGCGGGAGCGCAGAACTCGGGTAAGAGTATACAACTTAGAAGTATGTTTAAAGATATGAGGTTTGGTACGGAGGGACAAATTCCCGATAGTCGCAATATTCCCGAAACTGTCGTATTAAGCCATGACAGAAATCTATATTTACGATTAACATCACCTCATGAAAGAGGACAAGATATTGAAGATTTTGTTAGATTAACGAAAGTAAAAACTAGCGCCGGACGATGGTGTTTTGCAGGAGCATTACAGGTTGCTTCCGCAGGAAAAATGCCGGATATTGCACAAACGGTGCGACGTTTCGTTAGTCAGCTTTCGCCAGAGAGAACGCGTATATGTTTCCTATCTCCTGATAGACACGGAAATATTCAGCAATTATCGAATATTCAAAATTATCTGGATGCGCTATTAAAGATTGCTGGAGTCGAATATGTGTTTATCGATGCTAGAAATAGAGAGGCAAATGGCTTGTTGCTTGCTGACTTCTTCCACTTTAGCTAAGGATTATTAATGACTCGCCCCAAGTGTTATCTGTCACTGTACAAAAGCCTCCTATGAACGAATAATGCAAGTCCCTTTTTGTTTGCTTATTCAAATTTTCTCAATATTATCCCCTCGGTTAAGACCTTACTCAGCCTCCTATTCGTGCCACTATTTAAGTGCACATGGTAACATCAGACCCGGAGCCCCTTAACCTGAATTAGGAGCGCAGCTCTTCAAGAGCTCGCTAAGGCTTTTAAAAGGCGGCTCCGGCCTGAATTAATTAGCTCAGATGGTACATACGGTCTACCTTCTTTTAGCACATGGTACACCACTTTAAGCAGCCACCTGGCCATTATCGTCTTGGCTACATTTGCTTTCTTAATTTTTCTAAGGACTTCCAACCGTTGTCTTATCCCTGCATCAGCATAAGATGCTGGCACTACAGCCTCAATCAAGGCCCACCTGAGCCATCGATTTCCTTCCAGGACTATCTTGCCATGGTACGTCTTTCCTCCTGAAGAATGAGTAGAAGGTACAAGACCAGCATACGACGATAACCTGGATGCTGATTTAAAGCGACCAATGCCATCTATTTCGGTGCTGATGAGTACGGCAAGGGTTTTCCCTATTCCGGGAATAGTGTAAAGCAGCTGGGCATCTTTGTCTTTTTTGAATATCTCCTCAACCATTAGATTACTAGCTGATATCTCGCGGCTGAGCTGCTCTATCAGTCTCATAGCTGATTCAAATATCTTTTTATCTTCTTCTACGAACCATTCGAGAGATTTAAGCCATGCCACGCCATTCTCACCTTTTCCTCTTTTGGAGAAAAGATTCTTAGGCTTTGTTTCTTCAACAGCCGTAGTAAGTAGCCGGTTGTCTACCAGGTCGTTTACTTTGTTCTTGACTCTGGTCCTCATTGCTACCATGAAAGCCCTGTGTCTGATTACTTTTTGTTTGATGCGATTGTCAGCTTCCCTTAAATGAGCCTGCGGAATAAGATCAGCTTTTAATAATTGGGCTAGCGTTCGAGAGTCGATAGCATCGGTTTTGATTTTGGCTGAAGCGATAGCCTTTATCTTAAGCGGATGAGCAAGTATTACCTCATCAACAAGATCCTTAGCCAGCTCATATGTCTTGGACCAATTCCAGCACGACTCTATCACCATCCTGCTATTACTTCTATCGCCAATAAACGCTTTAAATTCCTCCTTTGTGTGAGCCAATTTCTTCGACCTTACTTCGCCCGTCTCGGAGTTAATCAATGTGGCGAAGTCATAAAATTTGTGACAATCCAAGCCAATATACTTCATTATTCAGCACCTCCTTTACGTATATTTTTCACTAAACTTTACACCATAGGTTAAAGAGGTGCATTATTCGTTCATGTTACCTGGATTGTTACCTCTCAGCGTAGTCACGTAGTTTTTGCCCAGAGATTCTCATACCATCGGCGATGCTCTTCGCCTGCAACCTTCCGGTATCTCGCTGTGGTATTGAAACTGGCGTGGCCCAGGTGCTCCTGAAGCAGACGCAGCGCGTCACCGGAGTCATCGAGCTTCATTGCGTGAACGCTGAAGGCATCCCTCAATCGATGAGGACTAACTCCTCTCATCTTTCCTGTTTCCGGGTTTACCAAGGGAGAAATCCCGGCTCGCTTAGCACACTCTCTCACTATTTGCCAAGCTCGATGGCGATTCAGATTAAAGACCCGCGCGGGGTCTTCAGCACGGATTACCCCGTTTCGGGTAATATACTCTCGTAGCATGTCTAAAGTGCATTTATCAACTGGGAGCACTCGCATTCGCCTATGTTCATAAGCACGCCTAGAAATATCCTTTACTCCAGCCCCGCACTCAGGACAGAATTGGTGTCTCCTTGCTAACCTTGCCTTACATCCAGGGCATAATAACCAAATACGCGTCTTGAGGTGTAGAACTGTAATTTTACCATCGGTGAAGTTGATATCGCTGACCTTAATCGCCAGCAGTTCCGAAACCCGGCAACCCAGGCGAAATAGAAGCTGGATAAGAAGCCTGTCACGGAGGCAAGTGGCAGCTCCTTTCATCAATTGTACGTCCTTAGGTTCCAGATAGGTTTTCATTTTCTACGATCTCGCAACTTTTCTTTGCAGACTGTCTTGACTTAATACGTGCAATCATGCGTTGTTATAGGAAGTGTGGTATTTTCAAACTTGTGGCTGTTTGTCCTCTACCTCTCAAATTCAACTTGGCTCTCGGTCTCAAAATTCTCGATTGTTCGCATGGTAGCAAGTAACGCACCGTCATTTTCATGCCGGCGTGCCCCAGGTGAATCTGACGGCTCTTAGGATTGCCCGTCCGCCTCAGCAGCATTAAAATTCCGTTATTCTGCATTTCTACTTCCTCCAATTAGACTGCCATGTAACCCAAATCTCTCTTTTTACCACCCACGGAACCGCCTTACCATCGTTTCCTGTCTTTCCCTTAGATTATCAGGCATGTGCAATATCTTAGGTGCCTTTGTCTCAGCTTCTATCTGTGCCTTGAGACTTAACGGAAGTGCATCGATACTTTCGGGCGTTACTGTATGTGTTACAGATTCAGATGTAACGCTTCCACTCTGCTTTTGCCTTTCCCTGTAACGCCTGAGCTTCAGTCCGTTGGCTTTCAAGACTTTGAAAACGTAGGCCTGGCTACGTCAAAGCACCTGAGCCACTTCCGCTATGCTACAATGTACCCGTAACGCCTCACAAACGTTTCTAAGCGGTATATTCAGCCGTTTGCGTCCTAAACCATTAACTACTACTGATTTACCGCAGTGCGGGTATGGAATTATCATGATTCACCCCTTTGCTTAAGCACCTTGTCAAGCCATACCTGTCAACGGTAAATTAAATTTTACCATTTGCGGTATTTGAAAAATTACCACTTCCCTTTTTTCTCAATCATTTTTGATAATGTTTTCCATTCCTCGCGCCCGATTTCATCCAGAGATCCCGGGCATTCCGGCATTGTGGAAGCTTCGGGTTTTATCACATCTTCAGGTTTTGTTGACAAGGTTTTTGCTGCCAGCTTTTTTTAAGAGCTTTAAGCGACTCCGGTAAATCCCCATGCATGTCCTGCCGATATGTCCCTAACTTAATATGCTCCTCCACATTCCTCCGATTATGCCCCCCGGACCCCTTACCACCCATAAATCACCTTTTTATAATTAAACCTCTTCATTTCACCACTATATATAGAGCCTTTTTATTACCCTTCCCTTTTTGCTTTTGCTGCCATTTTCTGCGTAAAACTGCCCCTACGGTCTAGGAGCTTCAAAGCTGTAGAGATTTGATGCCCATATCCCTCATGCTTTAATAAATAGCAAAATAAAAGCTTGCAATGCAGCTTAATCTATTTCGTGAGAAATAATTGAAGTCCGCCGCCTATCAATATCCTTATTCCAGATCATCCTGGCCTTGGTCTTATCCTGGAGACGTGAACGGATCCGCGGTGGTAGTTGCTCCGGGGTGTTATTAGTGGTCAACATGGTTAATAGATTAACATTAAGCCGGTAGTCAAGTATCTGTTCGAAATGGTCAAGCAGCCAATCAGATTTTGAATTCATAAGGTGCTCGATTTTCAGTTCATCGAAAATTAACACCGGTACAATTTTATACTGTTTTATCTTAGAACTTACTGTGTTAGTAGATATGGCGTCCTGCAGCTCATCAACCCAATCAAGCATTGTTACCCGTGATACTACCTCACCGCGTACTTGCAGTTTCTGCGCGACTGCATTAGCCAGGTGTGATTTACCATTACCAGTAACGCCGTGGATAGCCAGACATGTAAAACCAGAATTCTCGGATGCTAATTCTCGGGCTGACTGGAGAGCTGATTTATTACCTTCATTCTCCACAAAATTATCAAATGTTTGACAGCGGAATACGCCAAACAAATCTACTAGAGGTAAATTAAGTGACTCAGCATGACAGGCTGGGGCATCGCATGGAATAACATGCCTTGGATTAATTTTACCATCCCGTGAAATCTCATAGAGCCATCCTGAGCCGTTACATACCTGACAATGAGGATTAGCCTTTGGATGCGCAAGCTCGCATTTTTCACATCCCTGCGTTCCACACCAGCGTGGGTGGTGCTCACTCTCAATTTTCTGAGGGGATATATTTCGAATAATCCGGGATGGCTCCACGTTTAACTTGGTCAGTGCCATTAATACTCCTATTTGGTTTTTCAAGCCTAAATTGGAATTTATTGTGATTATCCAACCAATTCCTTAAAGTAGCCCAGGGCCTTTTACGGCCTTTCGGACCAGGCCACCACTCTGCGAATTTTTTAAATTCCAATTCATGATCGACGCCTGGATAATCCTGAAGAAGCTCCGGTAGCTTTGAACTTTCATCAGCTTTAATTGCTGGACAACGAAGAAGAATATCAAAAAGTTTTTGCTGCTCCATTGTTAAGATAATCTGCCCCTTGTTTTTAATAGTATTATCTTTATCTTTATCTAATTCTTTATCTATTGCGTTATGTGACGTCACGTTTACATCACCAGTTTTGAGATGCAATCGTTCCCTATAACGCATATTACGATTCCTGGACTGCTCCCTGATTTTCTCAAGACCATCAATATTTTGATGTTTTGCCCAATTGGTTATCATAATCAAATTGCCATGAATTTGTACCAAGCCAAGCTTTTCGAAGGTATCCACGGCCAGCCTTACCGTATTTAGAGGACGGTTGAAAATAGTGGCCAAGTTTTCGACTGAAAGTGGCATTGCGCCTGACAAATAAAGGGCACCATTTTCATTAGATTTTCCGGCTTGTGTGAGCAATTTAATCCAGATCACTAACATCGCATCATGATCTGGAAGAGAATCTATAAGTTTTACCTTGTCGTCATCAAAAATATTGACCGAAATCTTGATCCATTTAACCTCAGCCATCAGATGCACCAGCCTTTAATCCTGCCGCCGTCGGGTCCGAGACTTGCCTGTCAGGATATCTTTGACTCGAAAATGGCCGTTTTCCAGCGCCCATGGGGTTAGTGGTAGATACCAGTCCCAAACTCCAAGGCCTGTCCTCATCCTTTTCGCCTTCAACAATGTAGATAGATGTATCGCTATCTATCGCTTGCCTTAGCTTGTCCTGGTGATAGAGCTTGGGGGTTATGCCCTTAAGGTGATTAAGATACGAGCCCTTGCCGTCCGGTTGGCGCTGGTAGAATCCTTTGGGATTTGTCCGTACCACTTCAAAGGGCTTGCCATTGGCGTCTGTATAATGATAAATAGCTTCAATTTGCCTTTGCTCTGCCTTGTGCCCGTCCGGTGAAAGGTCGCCCATTGTTAGTCCCATGCGTTCGACAATGACTTCAGGCTTGCACCCGGCATGACAATGGAGCAATATTAGCTCACTCTTAAAGGTGACACTAAGGCCTTGGTGGTGGTCATCATGGCTAGGGCATAGTACTAGATAACCGTTGCCGTTGCGTTTCACCCCTTCGAGCCGTAAGAGGAAGTCGCTTATTTGCATGGCCGCACCTCCGTTATCTCTCACTAGGGTGAGCCTGCGCCTCAAACGGCACTGGGGGCAACGTTTGGGTGTGCTTAAACCCTTGCTGTCAAAATACCGCTGTTCCCCAATGGTAAAGGTAAAGTTCCGTCTGCACTCAATACATTCGAGTATCTGGTCTCTAAAATTGAGAGTCTTAACATTCCGTGATTCCATTCAATGCCTCCATCCTGACAATGCTAGGTTATTCTTTTAGTTTCGTTCCCGCATTCTCCAAAAGTTTTTGAATCGCTGCCTTGGGTATTAAAATTCTGCGTCCAATTTTTATATGAGGTATAGAATTTTGGATAATTCCCTGATACGCGCTTCCCCTCGATATACAAAGGTATTTTGCGCACTGACTTACACTTAAGACGGCACTTTCTGTGTCATTTTGCATTTCTCTTAAACCCCTTTCCTATATTTTCAGTTTTAGTATCGACATGTTAGCTTTATTATGCTATAATCTTACTGGATAATCAATAGTAATACGGTAAGATATAACGGTAAGGTAAAAACACTATGAATTTAAACAACACAAAAACTACTAACAAGTTCAGCCGTGGAGAACAGTGGAAGGTAGAGCCTCTAGACAAAAAGGATAGTGGGAGGAGCATTTATCGGCCAGGATCATTTGAAACTATCGAAACCTACTGTATTGCACCTTTAAACCGTCGTGAAAGCCACCCTCAACATTATGATCCATTAGTAGATACGCCTAAAGCATATCTGAAATTTATGAAATTAGCTGACTATGAGCGATCCCATTGGGATGCTAAGCACTGCACCAAGGAAATCTTAGCTTTCTTTCATGAATTTGGTCCACCTTGGCCTCTATGGTATAGCAAAGGTGGACCCTTCCTACAGATGACTATAAAAAATGTTTTTGGGGAAGCTCGCGTAATCGCCAAAGCTGTTAGAACCTATAAAATTCTTACTGACGTTAGAAATGGCGAGAAACTATTACCTGAATTAAAAGAATATATGATCAATCTACATGAAACAGAGATTTATCGCGATCCAGTGCTAAACTATCAGCTTCGTGTAACCCCAACGGGAGTCGTAACTTCCCATTTCTTTGTAAAAAAGGATGATGAAAGGTTTACTCCCACCATCCCAAACACTGAATATGAAGTTATTAGCGCAGCTACTGCCTATGTTATAGGGTCCGTAAATCTTGGATTTACAGGGCACCCCGTGGGGTTAGGTTTAACCTGCAGGACATCTAAAAGTAAAGACATTATTCAAGATAGTTCCTGGGCGCCGTCTTACCGATTTACTAGCCTTTTATCTGCGCTATGGTTACAATTTTACCTCGATATCTTGAACCAGTCACAGCTCAGAGAATGCAATAATGAAAGATGTAAATCATTATTTGTTATTAACCGCGCAGATCAGGAATATTGCTCTTATCAATGCAGATCCGCGCAGAAAATGCGCCGGAGGTATCATTCTAAAAAGTCTTCAAAGGAGGCACACAATGAGAGGTTACATAGTCAAAAGGAGTAAGCACAGCTATTCCATTGCTATCAGCATGGGGAAAGACGCTATTGGTAAATACAAACAGCAGTGGATCAGCATAAAGGGAACCAAAAAGGAAGCAGAACAAAGACTGTCAGAGATTCTATACCAGATTGATAATGGGACCTTCCTTAAACCTGGCAAGACTACCCTGGCTGAATACCTGAATAAGTGGCTATTAGACTATGCAAAGCCTAATCTGTCACCAAGAGGTTATGAGCGGTATGAAAGTATAATTCGTGTCCATCTCATACCAAGCCTCGGAAATATAACCTTAACTCAATTAAGACCCAATCACCTTCAATCTCATTACACTACTAAACTCAATAACGGACTAAGTGCCCTGACAGTCAGGTATCTACACACAGTGATACATAAAGCTCTTCAAACGGCCCTTAAACGTGGACTCGTTGTTCGTAATGTGGCTGATGGTGTGGATGCGCCACGTGCCCGGCGTAACGATATGCAAACCTGGGATGAGTACGAAGTAAATCGTTTTCTTGAGACTACTAAGAATAGCCCTTATTATCAGTTATTTTACCTAGCATTATTTACCGGCATGCGGCGCGGTGAACTATTGGCTTTGCGCTGGCGGGATATAGATTTCCTATTCGGCCAGATATCAGTTAATAGATCCTTACACCACTTACAAGGAGGTAAATATGGCGACGGCAGTTACGTATTTACACAGCCCAAATCGGAGAGAAGCCGGCGCACCATAGCCCTATCACCTTCAGTTATACTTACACTAAAAGACAATAAGGAAAAGCAAGGGGCAATACTTGACAAGCTGGGCACATCATTAAAAGACGATGACCTGATATTCAGTAATTTGGGTGGCAAACCTTTACGCCCTAATACTGTTAGTCGTGCTTGGTCCGTGCTGGCCGCTCGGGCCGGTGTTAAGGCGATAAGGCTCCATGATGCCCGTCATACCCACGCCTCACTATTACTCAAGCAAGGCGTACATCCTAAGATTGTCCAGGAAAGGCTAGGCCATGCCAGCATTCAAATAACCCTTGATACATATAGCCACGTTTCACCAGGCCTTCAAGAGGCAGCAGCACTTCAGTTTGAAAAGTTATTATCCCCTAGTTATAATGGCAAGGTTAACAAAAATGGGGCTATTGAAAAACATTATTAGCAAATTATTAGCAAATTATTAGCAAAACACGATTATGTCAACTATGGAAAAATCATAAAATATCCGATTTAGCTACGAATTAATGGCTTGGAGAGGTGACCGAGTGGTTGATGGTGCCGCTCTCGAAAAGCGGTGGGCGATGAGCCTCGTGGGTTCGAATCCCACCCTCTCCGCCAAGTTCTGGTAGTATGGAGAGGTGCTGGAGTGGACGATCAGGCGCGCCTGGAGAGCGCGTGTCGCCTTTGGCGACCGTGGGTTCGAATCCCACCCTCTCCGCCATTTTTAACAATCGGTTCTGTGACTAGCCTAACGAATATAACTTTATTCACTGTTCATGCTGTGTTAGAATGTCTCAACTTTGATAGATACTACGCACGAACTAAAATACTGGGTTAGTTTCTCTAGAATCCCAGGTATCGGTAGAGTTAAGATATCACAACTGCTTGAGTACTTTTCCAAACTTGGGGATGCTTGGCAAGCGCCCTCAGGAGAACTCAAGAAAGCTGGGCTTGACTCAAAATCAGTCACCACTGTTGTAAATTTACGGCCGCGAATTTTTCCAGATGCAGAGATAGAAAATCTACATAAATATAAGATAAAAGCTATCACATTCAACTCACCATCCTACCCCCAGAGACTGAAGGAAATTCATGATTACCCACCTCTCATCTATGTCAGAGGTAATTTGAAACCTGAGGATGAGTGCTGCTTAGCTGTGGTTGGCACTCGCCGGGCTACTGTTTATGGTCGACAAGTAACTGAAGAGATTGTAACTGAGCTAGCTAAGAACAAAATAACCATCGTTAGTGGTCTGGCTAAGGGAATTGATTCAATTGCTCACCGTGCTGCTCTAGAAACTAATGGTAGAACCATTGCCGTCTTTGCCAGCGGACTAGATATTGTCTATCCTGCAGAAAATGCCAGTTTAGCCCGTGATATTATAGAAAAAGGAGCATTGGTGAGTGAATACCCTTTAGGTACCCGACCAAAAGCCGACAATTTCCCTCGTCGCAACCGCATTATGAGTGGAATTAGCCTAGGAGTCTTGGTGATAGAAGCTGGAGAAAGAAGTGGAGCGTTGATTACCGTTGAGCAAGCATTGCAGCAAAACAGGGAAGTATTTGCTGTTCCAGGCAGCATCTTATCTCCTGCTAGTAAAGGAACAAACAGTCTGCTCCAACAAGGAGCAACGCTGGTGCGGAATCATATTGACATCCTTGAAGAATTGAATTTAGCTATGGTAACTCAACAACTGGAAATGAAAGAGCTTCTTCCAACAGACAAAACAGAAGCTCTGTTATTAAGACAATTAAGTAGCGAGCCATCTCATATCGATGAAATTTGTCGTCAAAGTAGCCTGACTGCATCCACAGTAAGCAGTGCCTTGGCCATGATGGAGCTCAAAGGGATGGTGAAACAGGTTGGCGCTATGAATTATGTGCTGGCAAAAGAAATTCGAGAGGACTATCAAGTAAGAGTTAAATAATTATGGCAAAGAAACTAGTTATAGTGGAATCTCCGGCTAAAGCTAGAACACTAGGCAGGATCTTAGGTAGCGGCTATGTCATTAAAGCATCCATGGGACATGTCCGTGATTTGCCCAAAGGAGCACTGGGCATAGATATAGAACATGACTTTGCTCCCCAATATGTCAATATCTCATTAAGAAGGAAAACTATTAACGAGCTAAAGGCTTCAACTGACAATGCTTCCGCAATTTACCTTGCTACAGACCCAGATAGAGAAGGGGAAGCAATTTCATGGCATTTGATCCAAGCGGCCAAACTGAATAAGGACAAGGTACCCGTCCATCGTGTTGTTTTTCATGAAATAACCGACGAAGCTGTAGAGCAGGCTTTTAAACATCCACGCTCTATTGATATGAACTTGGTAGATGCTCAACAAGCACGTCGCCTTTTGGATAGATTGGTAGGTTATAAGCTGAGTCCACTACTATGGAAGAAAGTACAAAGAGGGCTTTCCGCTGGCAGAGTTCAATCGGCGGCTGTAAAAATAATTGTTGATAGGGAACGAGAGATTGAAAACTTCATTTCCATAGAGTACTGGGTTATTGAGGCGGAACTGGCTAAAAAATTAGCCAAAACCCAATCTACCAGCTTTCGAGCATTATTTATAGGTTTAGCTAATGGAACCACAGTAGAAATACCAAATGAAGACAAAGCCAAACAATTGAGGAATGAGCTAGAACACGCTGAGTACATTGCTAAGTCAGTAGATGTTAAAGAAGTATCACGTCAACCAGCACCACCATTTACTACCAGTACCCTGCAGCAAGAAGCTTGGCGTAGACTGCGTTTCACTGCCAAGCGAACTATGGTCGTCGCTCAGCAGCTATATGAAGGAATAACAATAGGTGATGAGGGATCAGTAGGGCTAATTACCTATATGCGTACTGATTCTACAAATGTTGCTGCCAGCGCCATTGCTGAAACCAGAGACTTTATCAATAGCAAATATGGCAGTGATTTTGTGCCGCACCAACCGCGCTCTTTTAGCAAAAAAGGCAAATGGACTCAGGAAGCTCATGAAGCCATCAGACCGACCCGGATTCAGCGAGAACCAGACCAACTTCGTGCTTACCTTAAACCTGAACAATTTAGGCTCTACGAGCTTATCTGGAAGCGAATGGTAGCAAGCCAAATGTCTGCAGCGTTGTTCGATAGCACCAAAGTAAATATAGAAGCAAAAAGCTTGAATTCCACAAATAAATACCTACTAAGAACAATAAGTTCAGCTGTGAAGTTTCCCGGTTTTATGTTGCTCTACAGCGAAGGTAAAGACGAAGATACTAAAGAAGAAAAGGCCATAAGCCTTCCTGAGCTAAAGGCAGGTGATAAATTAGTATTAATTGATGTTTTTTCAGAGCAGTGTTTCACCCAACCACCACCACGATTTACAGAAGCTACCTTAATAAAAGCCCTAGAGCAAAATGGTATCGGGCGTCCAAGCACTTATGCCCCGATTTTATCTACGATTCAGGAAAGAGGTTATGTACACAAAGAGGGTGGTAGGTTCTGTCCCGACGAGATAGGAATTATTGTCAATGACCTCCTGACTGAAAATTTTCCTAGGATTGTTAATCTTAATTTCACAGCACAAATGGAAGAGAATTTAGATGAAATTGCCCAGGGGGAAAAAGAATGGGTATCGGTTTTAAGAGGTTTTTATACACCATTTAGTGAGAAGCTAAAAAAAGCTACAGAAACTCTGCAGAGAATTAATACTGATAAAGAAAGTGGTGAGATCTGTCCCGAGTGTGGTAAGCCCATGGTTATTAAGAATGGCCGTTTCGGCAGGTTCCTAGCATGTAGCGGTTATCCTGCTTGCAAAAAGACTATGCCCCTGTTAGTTAAGATCGGCGTGCTTTGCCCAGAGTGTGGTAAAAGTAATGGAGGTGAAATGATAGAAAAGTTGAGTAAGAAAAAACGTCGATTTTATGGCTGCAGTCGTTATCCACAATGCAAATTTGCTATAAGACAAAAGCCAATTGCTCGACCTTGCCCACAATGTGGCAATCTTCTAGTTCATTATCGAAATGGTGTGGTGAGATGTATAGACTGTAAATATAAAGGTGATTTAACTGAATTAGAAACAGCAGGAGCTATATCATGAAGATATTAGTTATTAATGGGCCGAACCTTAATATGCTAGGCAAGCGAAATAAATCTGTCTATGGAGATAAAACGCTGACAACGATCAATAATATGCTTGAAAAAGAGGGGGAGAGCTTAGGGGTAAATATAGTTACTTTCCAATCTAACTGTGAGGGGGAGCTCATTGACTACATTCAAAAAAACTTTGCTGATGCCGATGGCATAATCATTAATCCTGGTGCGCTAACACATTATGGTCTATCTCTACGAGATGCCCTCAGCGATACCGGCTTGCCTGTAATCGAAGTTCATTTGTCAAATATTTACGCCCGAGAAGAGTGGAGGGCAAAATCAGTGATTTCATCTATCACTAAAGGACAAATCGCTGGACTGGGTTGGCGTGGGTATATCTCAGCGCTACGGATACTGGTTGGAGAACTGAGGGGAGAGACTTGAAAATAGTCCAACTTCAAAAGTTGCGACAAAAGTTAGAACAGCAAGAGCTCGAAGCCCTATTGGTTTCTCAAAGTGAAAATCGCCGGTACCTCTCTGGATTTACTGGCTCTGCGGGCTGGCTGCTCATTTCCAATAGTAATGCTTATCTAGCTGTTGACTTTCGCTACGTCGAGCAAGCTAAAAAAGAAGCACAGGGATTTGATATTCTCCATACTAAGGGAGATATGGCAGATTGGTTATCCGGATTGGCTTCAGATCTGAGTTTGAAAAACATGGGTTTTGAGGCTGGCGAAATCTCTGTTGCCACATACCGTCAACTATGTGATAAATTGGTGAATAGCCAGCACAAGATTAGACTTATTCAAACAAACAATTTGGTAGAATCAATCCGTGCTGTTAAAGAAACTGCAGAATTAGAGTTTATTGCCAAAGCATCAGGACTTGCTGATTTTGTTTTAGACTATGCTAAATCAATAATTCGTCCTGGGGTTAGGGAAAAAGACATAGCTTGGGAATTAGAAAAATTACTCCGAGAAAAAGGTAGCGAATCAATACCTTTTGATATTATAGTAGCTTCCGGCCCAAATTCAGCTTTGCCTCATGCCAGACCTTCAGAACGAGTTATTAACTTGGATGAACCGATAATAATCGATTTGGGAGCTAGAGTGAATGGTTATTGTTGTGACTCGAGTCGTACCTTTTGCTTAGGTAAAGGCAATGGGACTTTCTCTAAGGTATATGATATTGTCTTGGGGGCGCAATTAACTGCTCTGGCAACAATAAAGGCGAGAATGAGTGGCGAGCAAGCTGACCAATTATCCCGTATAATTATTAATCAGGCAGACTATAGTGCCGCCTTTGGCCATAGTCTAGGGCATGGTGTAGGTTTGGTACCTCACGAGTTGCCTCGACTAGGCCCTAATTCATCAGATTTATTAGTCGATGGCATGGTTTTTACTATAGAGCCAGGAATTTATATATTTGGTTGGGGTGGGGTCAGGATTGAAGATACTGTAACATTGAAAGATGGTAAGATAGAAACACTCACTAAAGCAAGTAAAAGAGCAAATATTGAATTGAAGATACAATCAAAGTAAACACGAGTACTGGAAAATATCTAGGAAGAGTAGGCTAAACTTTTGCTCAAAGCAGACCTTCATGTTCATACACTATATTCCATGGATTGTGCTACACCTCTGGAACAGATAATATCACGCTGCCTTGATATTGGCATCAATTGCCTTGCTATAGCCGACCATGGAAACATTACTGGAGCTTTAAAAATGAAAGAAATAGCTCCATTCCCTGTTATTATCGCTGAGGAAATTCTCACCCCATGGGGTGAGATTATGGGGATGTTCCTTACTGAAGGGATACCTAGTAGACTATCAGTTGAAGAAACTATCCAAAGGATTAAAGCTCAGAACGGGCTCATATGTATTCCCCATCCTTATGACAAATTGCGTTTATCAGCATTCAACAATGGTAAAGCGTTAGAAGAAATTATGCCATTTGTCGATATCATCGAAGTCTTTAATGCACGCAGCCTTATGCCTGGTAGCCGGACTAAAGCACAACAATTAGCGCAGAAGTTTGGCAAGTTGGCTAGTGCCGGCAGTGATGCCCATAACGCAACTGAAATTGGCAATGCCTATATCGAAATGCCTGAATTCAGTAGAAAAGATGAATTTCTGAAATCGCTAGCACAAGGGCGAATATTCGGTCATAAATCAAATCCTCTGGTACATCTGGCTAGTACTCGGAATAAATTTAGAAAAAACAGATCACAAAAGGATTAACATTGCTAACTATCGGTTGGTTTTCTACTGGCAGCGATGAAGCAGCCACAAAGTAAATAGAATGGTAAATTAAAAATGAAGGTTATTTGCTTTGATCTTGAAGGCCCACTGTCTCCGCAGGATTATGCCTACAATTTGATGAAGCTATTTCCTGATGGAGATAAGATTTTTGAAATTATTAGGCGTTATGATGATTTACTGGCATTAGAGAACAGAATCGATTATGAACCAGGTGATACCCTGGCACTTATTGCTCCTTTTCTAGCATACCACAAAATAAAAGAGGAAGATATTGTCACTTTAGCTAGAAAAGCAACTCTAACTGATGGGGCTAGCCAACTTGTCTTTCGACTTAATCGCCATGATTGGAATGTGTTCTGCATCAGCACCAGCTATAAACAATATGCTTTACGTATAACCCAGAGATTGAATATCTTTTCCCAGAATGTTGCCTGCACCTATTTCCCCCTGGATGAAATTTCTACAAAATTATGTAAAGATGATTTTCATTACCTAGATACAATCGAAAAACAAATTTTAAGCACCTACCCTGCAGATGACGAATGGATAAAGAAAAGCCTTGATCAATTTTACTGGGAAACATTACCCAAAACTAGTTTTGATCTGATTTTGAAACAGGTAAGTCCAGTTGGCGGTAAACGCAAGGTAGAAGCTCTGGAGCGCTTTGCTCAAGTTCAGAATGAGCCTCTGTCACAGTGGATAGTAATCGGAGATAGCATTACCGATTTTAAGATGCTACAGGCAGTGGATAAGGCCGGAGGCTTGTCAATTGCCTTCAATGCCAGTGAGTATGCCCTTCCCTATGCTACTATAGGATTAGCATCGACAAACCTCGACGACCTCTGGCCTATCGTAGAAGCCTGGGAACAGGGTAAACGCCCTGCTGTTGAACAACTGGTCAGAAAAAAGGGAAAAATTGGCAGAAGCGATAATAGAGATTATTTCCACTGGATAGCTGGTAAGGCAGATATTACCGCTCATCTTGAGGTTCATAAGCGAATCCGTCGCATTGTCAGAGAGGAGGCAGCCAAGATGGGCTAAATTGTCATGTCCAATATTGATGTTGTAGGCTTTGGAGCCCTGAATATGGACCACCTTTATGAAATTGACAGAACTGTTTCAGATGGCGAGCGGCTGGTGACAGGCTATATTTCAGCGCCAGGCGGATCAGCAGCAAATACTCTTTATGGCTGGAGCTCGAGAATGTTTGGCTATAGGCTGTGATACCATAGTCATAACTCTAGGCAGTAGTTTAACTATGGGCAACGCCAATATTATTTGTTACGTTTGCAATAAGGAAGATGAGTATAAAGTAAAACAAATAGAGAATACACCCATCCCAAAGCTAGACACGACTGGGGCTGGGGATGCTTTTGCCGCTGGTTTCATCTTTGGTTTAATCAAGAGCAAAACAATTGAAGAATGTAGACTCCTCGGGGAGATTATGGCACGATTTACCATTAGTGATATCGGTGCTAGAAAAGGCCTTCCCTCTTTAAATCAATTGTCCCAAACATATTATGAATGCTTGGGACAAAAATTATGAACTTTTCTATTTCGATTCCTTTTTCTCTTTCGCTGGTCCAGTAAGAATATCGTCAACTATACCATATTCGACCGCTTGTTCGGGTGTTAGGTAGAAATCGCGGTCGGTATCATGAGCAATCTTTTCCATTGCCTGACCAGTATGCTTAACCAGAATACCGCGAATCTTCTCCTGCAACCTCATAATTTCTCGTGCAGCAATTTCTATATCAGCTGCCTGTCCCTGAGCACCGCCAACCGCTTGGTGAAGATGAATAGTAGAGTTGGGTAATGCATACCGCTTGCCTCTAGCTCCAGCACAAAGAATTACAGTTGCCATACTAGCAGCCATACCTAAACAAATTGTGGATACCTCGGGCTGGATGATTTGTAAAGTATCATAAATCGCCAACCCAGCACTGATCACACCACCAGGACTATTAATATAAAGATTTATATCCTTATCTGCATCCTCTCGTGCCAGAAATAAAAGTTGGGCAATAATGAGATTGGCTACCTGGTCATTTATAGGTGTTCCCAGAAATACAATGCGCTCTTTCAAAAGCAGTGAGTAAATGTCGAAAGCTCGCTCTCCTCGTGAACCGCTCTCGATCACCATTGGAATTACATTTTGAGGCAATTTTTCCATCTTCTATCTCCTCCATGATGTTTCACTTATTCTGCGGAGCCACTGGCTATTTGCTTCAGCCGCTCCATAGTTTTTCGACTGATTAGGAACTGCTCTATAGACTGCCGAGCCTGTGGTAAATTGAATAACTTGCGTACCTCTTCAGCCTGCTTATCAGCATCCTTCGCCATTTTTTCAATTTCTTCATCGATTTCTGAAGTGCTGACCTCTATCTTCTCCTCCTCAGCTATTTTCTCAAGGACCAGTGAACGAATCACACGCCGACTAGCTACTGGACGCAACTCTTCACGATGGGCATCCATTGTCTTGTTAACGCTTTTCAGGTAGTTTTCTAGTCCTTTGATTCCATCAGTAAACCTCCGACACTCCTCATTCACCAACCGGTCTATTTCATTTTCTGTTAATATCGGAGGATATTCAACTTCACTAAGTTCAACAGCAGCATCGATTATCTTCTGCTCAAATTCCGCTCGCTCTATCTCTTCAGCTTTAATCTTTAACCTACTTAATATTTGCTCTCTCAGCTTAACCAGATCATCAACGCCTACAGCCTTAGCAAATTCATCATCAACATCAGGCAGTTTTTGCTCTTTTACCTCGTTCACTTTAACTTTAAAATCATAGTCCTTGCTGGCCAGCTCAGGTATTTTATAATCAGCAGGATAGGATAACACGAAACTTCTTTCTTCGCCCTTAACTACACCCTCAAGTCTCTCAGTAAATCCAGGTAGAGGTAATGGAGATTCTTTGACCAGTTCATAGACAAGATCTTTGCGGATTGGAAATGGCTTCCCTTCGCTTTCACCCTCTATGTCCATAGTTAAAGCGTCACCCATTTTTGCAGGACGATCTACCGGAACTAGAATTGCCTGCTGGAGGCGAAATTGCTCAATAGCTGCTTCTACCTCTTTTTCACTAACTTCTACTGGCTTAGATTCTACCCTTATCCCTTTATAATCGCCGAGCTTGATTGTAGGTAACACTGGTACAATAGCTTTAAAAATTAGTGGTTCAGTATTAATAATACTGATTTCAGGTCGGGAGATTGGCTCGATTTTCTGCTCGCTCAGAGCTTTTTGATAGGCATCTGGAATCAAATGGTCCAATGCCTCCTGAAAAAGAGCATCCTTTCCGATATGACGCTCTAAAATGGGGCGTGGCGTTTTGCCTTTGCGAAATCCAGGGATCTTAACCTTACCAACAAGACGGTTATAGGCTTTATCCAAATACTCTTCTACCTCAACAATCTCCATTTCCACATTAAGTGATACTTGACTATTCTCAATTTGTTCTGACGATACTTTCATATCCTTAACCCGTCCATTATTATAACATTTATTATTCGATGCCCAATATCTTCAGCCTAAATTTGTGCGACTTTTCCTTCCTTTATTCTCAAGTGCAACTCATCAAGCTGCTGTTTAGATACAGTAGATGGGGCATCGCTCATAACATCCACAGCATTCTGATTCTTAGGGAAAGCAATCACTTCTCTAATGCTCTTCTCTCCTGCCAGTAACATTACTAAACGGTCTATTCCTGGCGCAATACCCCCATGAGGGGGCGCTCCATATTCAAATGCTTCTAGAAGCTGCCCGAAACGCTTCTCAGCCTCCTCATGGGAATAGCCGAGCAAACTAAATATTTTTTCCTGAAGCTGGCGATTATGGATTCTGATGCTACCACTGGATATTTCACACCCATTGCAAACAATGTCATAGTGACGTGCGCGTACTTTAGATGGTTCTTTATCCAGTAGTGGTATGTCTTCTTCATGAGGTGCTGTAAAGGGATGGTGCATAGGCTCCCATAGTTCTGTTTCTGTATTCCAATTCAATAATGGAAAATCAACCACAAATGTGAATGCCAGTAAGTTATGATCTATCAAATTAAGGCGGAGTCCCATCTCTTGACGCAGTTCGCTCAATACTTTATTTACCGTTTTGAGCTCTCCAGCCACGATTAATATAAGATCACCAGGTCCAGCCTCGAACCTCTGGGCCATATACTTTAATTGCTCAACTGCCAAGTATTTGGCAGCGATTGATTTAACTTTATCAATGGTCAAATGTTCCAGATTTTCACCGCAATCCGAAGATAATGCTATTGTTATCAAGCCCTTAGCTCCGAGACTTTTGGCTACTTCGGTCAATTCTTCGATTTGCTTATTAGAATAGCTGGCACAGCCGGGCAAACATATCCCCTTCACCCTACCACCACTCTGAATAGCAGAACGAAATACAGTGAAATTAGAGTCGGAGACAATGTCACTTAAATCTCTTACTTCAAGTCCAAAACGTATATCAGGTTTATCGGTACCATATCGCTCCATTGCTTCGGCATAGGATAATCTGGGAAAAGGTTTAAGCACCCGCATTTCTGGCTTAACTTTTTCTACCAGCGACGTAAATAACTCTTCAAGAAGACAGAGTATATCCTCTTCATTCACGAAGCTCATTTCCATATCAAGTTGAGTAAATTCTGGCTGGCGGTCAGATCTTGAGTCTTCATCACGGAAGCAACGGGCTATCTGGTAGTATTTTTCAAAACCAGCTACCATTAACAGCTGCTTCAATTGTTGTGGGGATTGGGGCAGAGCGTAGAATTTGCCAGGTTGAATTCGGCTGGGTACCAGATAATCCCTTGCCCCTTCAGGAGTACTTTTTATCAAAATGGGTGTCTCTATCTCGATAAAGCCCTTAGCATCAAGAAAGTCACGCATAAACTTTATTACCTTATGTCGCAGGATGATATTATCCTTTATTCGTGATCTTCTTAAATATAAATAACGATATTTTAGTAGTAAGTTTTCTTCTACCTCTACATCCTCATTAATATAGAACGGAGGTGTTTTTGAAATATTAAGAATCTCGGCATCAATGACGATAACCTCTATTTCGCCAGTATTCAGCTTTTGATTCTCAGTTCCAGGCGGGCGTTGGGCAACTTCTCCAGTCACCTTTAGCACATATTCATTCCGTAGTTCGTTGGCAATCTCATGTGCTTTTTTAGCTATTTCAGGATTGAAAACTACCTGAGTAATACCTTCAATATCCCTCAGGTCAATAAACACCAGGCCCCCGTGGTCACGGCGACGGTGAACCCAGCCGGCTAAGGCAACTTTTTGCCCGATATGTTCTTTCCCTAATTCTCCGCAGCTATGGCTCTTTAGCAAAGGAATCTCCTGACTTTGTTTGGAGATTATAACTTGTAGAAGTCTATTATTCAAAATTGACTTGCATCAAGGATTGCGGATTGTTTACAATCGGTAGCTTCTGGGTTAAAATGAATACTATCCTAGCGGGTGTAACTCAGTGGCAGAGTGCTTGCTTCCCAAGCAAGGCGTCGGGAGTTCGAATCTCCTCACCCGCTCCATACATTTTGTGTTTGACAGTGAGGCATTATCGTTTTATAATCACCAAACATTTCTGAGGAATTACTTGGGACAGAGAGCATTTTAGTATAAGCTGGAAGCCAGAGATTCCAAAAACATTCTGGAAGGTAATTAAAAATAGAGGGCGTTCATGCGAATAAAACTCAGTATTGACCAACTTAACAAACTGGCTAAGAAACTCCCATTTGAAGTTATTTTGGAAAGACCAAGTGACGTACGAGGCTTATTGGAAATTGTAGGCAAGGATATGCCCTGGGATGAAACTGGCTTGAGCAAGTTTGGCAACTCAACTGCAAGACCAGGCAGAGTGACTTTCTCTGTGGAAGCAAAGGGTGATGATTTTATCTGCGATATTCATCCCGCATTAGCCCAACATATTTATACGCTGTTATCTTCCCAACAATAATATTATGTAAAGTATATACCATTGCCTTCATGATGAGATTACTACTTCTAAATTCCATTGTAATGGGCTTATAATAAATAGTTCCGCCAGTAAATGGGCCGTTAGCTCAGTTGGTAGAGCACCTGACTTTTAATCAGGGTGTCACAGGTTCGATTCCTGTACGGCCTACCAAACATAAGTTTTCGGCACTCGGTCGCTGACTCACTGTCCCCATTAGTTTTTATTTCGCTTGAATCCATTCGCCCAGTTCGCTCATTGGCTTGCAGATGCTCGAAGTTCAGCTGGCAAATCACTCTCATCGACTTTAGCTCTTCGGAAGGATGAACCGCAATTCCTAGCTTGGACACGATGTCTAACTTCTCCTCAAAGGTGGCCTCATCCAGATTCCTGTCCCGCAGTACCTTCAATTCTTCTCTCAGCGCCTCAAAGTCAGTGGTACAAGAAACCGAGTCCTTCACTCTTTCTCTGAGTCGTTGAATCTCTCTTTGCGATTTGGCTGTGGTTGCCCGGTGTTCGTCAATCCGTCTCTTGGCTTCGTCTAAGTTGTAAAGGCCACCCTCGAAGCCCTCTTGAACCTTAGTAATTCTGGCCTCCGCCTGCGATATCTTCAGCACCTGAAGTCTGATTAGCTTTTCCATGTTCTCGTCCTGCAATTGCTCCGAGGAAAGCTGTTGCTCAACCAAGGAATCAGTCCTAAGCCACGAGCAAATATCCTGCCAAACTAGCTGATCCCAGGCACCAGGGACAAATTTTCTGTAATTGCAGGGGTTCTCAACCCAAGACTTGAAGTATCTGGAGCAGTGGTAGTAGACACCATTCAGGTGGCCCGCACGCCTAACCACCATCGGCTTAACACACCTGGGGCAATATATGCGATTGCGAAGCAAGGCCTGGATTGTCTTCCCCTGCTTGCCTCTTCCCCTGGCCCGTTGTGCAATAGTAGCGTTAGCTTTTTGCCATAGTTCTTCACTCACTAGGGCTGGAACTTTGAATTCTACCCGATCATCCTTGGGTTTAGGCCTTAGAAGGGTCCTCTTGATCTCTGCAGTGATGTCAGCGAGAGGTCTCTCGGGATTTAGCACTCTGGCATTGGCATTATAATAGTGAGTCCCTGTGTAACAGTGATGACGGACGATGGCAGAAACACTAGCCGGCGACCATTTGCCACCATCTGGGGCTTTGATTTTCATGTCATTCAGTTTGTTGGCCACCCAGAAGAGGCTGCGTCCTTCAGTACCAACCCAGGTGAAGATCTGAATCACAATCCAGGCTGGACTCTCATAGAGGAGTTGACCATCAGGACCAAGCCCCTCAAGTTCCCACCAGGCCCACTTGATGATGACCTTGCCGTAAGGGGCTATCTCCCTGTCTGCCTTGTAGCGATAACCGTAAGCGGCGCGGCTTGCCGGCACCATGCCTTTGAGTACCCTTCCTATGTTGCCTGCCCTGGCGCTGTCTCTGTTTGTTTTGACCCTGAGAGCGTTGGCCTGAGCCATGATCAGGCGGCTGGTGCTACTGGCCCAATCCGCTCCGCTGGGCACATCGCCGAAGACAAACTCCACACCATAGTACGTGCATTCCCTCTCGAAGATAATCTGCTGTCTCGGATCCATTGTGAGCCGTCCTTGCAAAGGTATCAGCACTCCCTGAATCTTACGCTTGGCTATTAACTCCTTCCTGAGGAACGCCATATTTTTCCGGTCAAGGTATTCGCTGCTCTCATGGTCAACAACAATATATTCCCGCGGCACGATTACGGCTCTCTGCTTCGCCATGCGTGCGCAGGTAAGCAGATACTCAGGTATGCGATTGTTTTGCGCCTGCTCCTCTAGGCTCTGCCGGACGTAAGCGGCCCACCAGGTAGGCTTCATAAGGTCACAGCTTTTGATGCCAAAGCACTCCTTATACCCTGCTGCCCTTGCTGCTTCGTCGATATAACCATCCAACTGATCTTGGCTCATAACCTCTGTCTCTTTATCATGTTTCATGTGGTCTCCCTCCTCCTGAACAGTGACTCCTGAATCCCCTGCAGGCGCTGCGCCTCATCGTCGGAAAGCCTCGGTTCACCTCGGCATAACTCGCACTGTGTTAGAATCTGCCTCCATCGCTGTTTCCAGCTGTCATCTTCACACAACCCTCTCATCCAGGGTTCGGGCTGACTCGGAACTGCTCGGTGGTCAAATCCCAGGGGACAATTGGCAACCTCACGGCCCTGTTGGGCAAGTGGACAGTCGACAATACCCGGGAGGCTCCAGACCCTCAAGACCTCACCCTCCGGCATGTGAACAACATCCCTGATAGCCTTCTCTACCGCTTTGTCCATCTACACGTCCTTCTCCGGCTTAACTTTGATCTCCTTGACCTTGAGGAACTCCTTGCCTCCCTTCTTTGTTACCTCCAATTCCACACTGTGAAACTCAGATCCTGGCATTTGCAGCTGGATCTGCTTCCGAACCCACCTACGAAAGCCGCCATAGGCGTTAACATATGATAGCACTGCGTTGGCTGTCATAGGGATCAAATATTCTTCTTTGGGGTTCAGTACCTTTATTCCCGCAAACTCATCTCTGCGTTTTTCCGCAATCTGTGGAAGTGTGAAGCCTTTTTCTCGCTGGTCTTTTACCCAGTTGATGATGTCAATTACATCATCCTCAAATACACCGACTACGCCTCTTCCGCGGCCTTGTCCTTTAAGCTTGGGCTTGGGGATTATCCGCAAATCCTTAAGGTGGTTAAGCACCGGGTAAGATAGTCCGGTTTCTTTCAGCACCTCGTGTGTACTCTTCATATTATCAACTTTCTCAGCAATACACTATCATTATAAGTACGAATGTATCATTTGTCAAGTTGGCAAAAGAGGAGTAGAAGGGCCAGTTTGACTTGTTCAGAACTATCTTTAATGGGGTCGCAGGGCAGGTATCTAATAAGTAGTTCGCTTAGTACCCTATACCTTATACCGTATACCCTATACCCTATACCCTATACCCTATACCCTAATCGTTATCCTAAGCCCGAGTTGACAGCAGCACCTTGTGCGTTCTTGCATTTGGCAATTATCAATAATAACAAAGGCACATTTTGCAGTTTTAGTTTGTGCAATTCGCTATTTTCAGTTTTTGCGATTTGACTACTTTGTCTTCAGGGCAGGTACTGACAAATAGTTACTTCCACCCGATACCTTATACCTTTGTCGTTATTACAGCTCATCCTAGTAAACATTGTGCCCTAATCTGTTTATACAAATTGGCGACAAAGGGGTAAAACAAAATTGCACCTTACAGGCTTTCGTTACCTTCAATACCTCAGCGTGCACACTTTAACATTCTTTTTCTGGCACAGGCAACTTCTTCATGCGATCTCGAACCCGAGCGCTTCCAGAACAGTGTCTATGCACTTAAGTAACTTTGAACCTTTATCGGTGACCCGGTAGTTGAAATGTGAATTTTCCATAGTTAACTGGTCAATAAATCCGTGGGCAAGGAGAAAGCCCAAGTATTTCTGCACTTGATAATAGCTCATGTTAGCGCCATACAAGATTTCTGTTTTGACGACACCTTTTTCGCTTACCTTAAGCATTTCGGCTATTATCTCGATATTGGAGCGCCGGCGGTTCATCCGTCCTTACCATCCTCTGCCCACAGCGTTCAGTACTTCCTGTTAATGTCATTATACTACTCACCAACATACAATCGCCACCAGATTTCGGGCGAGCAAAGTAAACGGGGAACTAGCGTCAACGATGGCTGTATTTCTTTAAACAAAATGGACGAATGTGCAGGAAGCAGCAGACTCCTATCAATCCTTTTTCAGTCCTCAGAGATGTTTCTGGGTTCATCTTTGTTTCGATAGAGCATCAGATACTGATTGTTTCCGCTTGAGTAATAGCCAATAATTACCACCTGTATGGATCAATACATACCTGCCTAAAAGTTTTTCACCCTTCAAGTAGAACTCCAACCTGTCGGCATCTTTCTTCTCCAAATAGAACTTACCTTTATCCCAGATTTCCACAATACCAGCACCGTATTCTCCTTCGGGGATTTCCCCGGCAAAATTGATGTAATCAATGGGATGGTCTTCCACCTGAACGGCAAGTCGGCGGACGCCAGCCTCGAGAGGAGGCCCCTTAGGCACTGCCCAACTTCTGAGCACTCCACCCATTTCCAGGCGGAAATCATAATGGAGATGACTTGACTGATGCTTCTGAACCACAAAACGGTGCTGGCCTTTTTCTTTCACTTCGCCTCGTGGCTCTGGTGTTGCACCAAAGTGGCGTTTCTTTCTATATCGTTCCAGACTCATATTGCTTCCGCTTCTGTCATTAACAACACAATACTATAGCCAGCTCAAACTATCAATATATAAGAAGTGATGGCTAGATACCGTCGGCATCAAGGAAATTGCGTAGGATTAATCCAAAAAGCACACATTCCGCCCAAAGGTGTAAACTCCCAGCGGCGCACTTAGTATTTGGCTCTTGGAGCTCCAGGGCAATTGTCGCGCATTCGAGGGTTAACAAAGCCCAGCCTTGCTAGTGATGTTCTTCCGCTTCAGACTTCTCAGCCTCGGCCTTCGTCTTATGCACGGTCTTGTCGGGATGGTTAGGAGGAGAGTATATGGTGTATAACTTCAGTTTTTTCTTACTCGAACTGTTTATTACATTATGATGCGTACCTGCCGGAACTATGACAGCATCGCCATTTTTTGCCAGATGCTTCTCGTTTTCGTTGAAAACAAAAGTTGCTTCGCCTTGCTCAATGCGAAAGAACTGATCAACATTTGGATGCACCTCGTTACCGATCTCTTCACCCGGTTGTAAGCACATTACCACAAGCTGAGCATACTTCCCCGTAAACAATACTTGCCTAAAATAATCATTACCTAAAGTTAGTTTTTCAATTGGTCCAACATATCCTGCCATCGGTTCACCTCCTAAATAATTTCGTTAATGACATAACATTCTGTCAGCGAAATTTAGCACAAGCTCCGTCTGGCCGTCAACAGTGGCATTGAAGTGCTGGGCGTGTACACGCAGCGTATATGTCCCAATACGCTACTTTGTGTTCAAGAAAGTGACCCCATCTTGTCAGAATATATTTTGTATTTACCAATTTACCAGGTGGCTTTCATCCGAACTTAAGGTCGATTTTATGATACTGAATACAATTAGCTATTCAGATTTAGAACGACGTGTTTGTAGAAACGATAACGGTAGTAGAAGCAGGATAGAGACCGCGATATTAAGGAGTAATATTAGAAACATGGTTGTATAGAAGACACGGAAATAGCCAGCGGTTCCGATAACAATGTTTGAGATAAAATCTCCCGCCCAGACAGTGGCAAGGTTAAAAATGAATATTAAGATTAATATTACACTGAACCCCTTCAAGGTGCCCTTTATATCGGGAGGACTGAGCGTAATCGAGCTCCCGATGGCAAATGCCAGATAAATAAATGCATACAACTGCCAGGTGGATAGATTGTGCCAGGAAAAAACCTCGCCGAGTAGGCTGGTGGATGAAGCCCAGAGAATTTGGAATATCTGCATCAAGGCATCCCATGAATAAATATGAAACGACGCGATGTTAAAGTTGTCGGCTAGTTTAAAGGGGTTGAGACCCAACAGCAAATATGAGAGAAGGTATATTACGGCCGTGCCCAATAAAATTGGACCAATGCCAATGAAAAAATTGCCCGCCAGTTGGTAAACGCTTGTGGAATTATAAGAATGTTCTACATAGCCCAAAGTTCCGGTTTCGGGGTCTGGATCGAACAATTTCATCGCAGTAATCTTATGGCGAAAGATCAGGCAGAAGATTGCATGGCCAAGCTCATGGACTATTGTACCCAGCCAGCCGAATAATCCCAGGTACCAGCCCTTGCCTATGGTAAGGAGTGCACGCCGCTCCACAAATCCGGATTCATAATTCATGATGAAAGCCAAAACTAAGCAGGGAACAAGGAATATACCAATTTGAATAAGACTTGCAAGGGTTGCTGCCCAGAGATAGGATAATATCGCCTCAACCATTTCTTTTTGCCATTCTCAATAACCGGCTGTTAGGTCTAGATTCTTTCGATAGGTGGGTTTGGCTCTTCATATGCAGAATAAACGGCATATCACAATAATATAGTATTCTTCCAATAATTGTAGCACTTTAGATAAGAGTTAACCCAATAAAATATATCTTAAAAGTGGCAAGATTATTAGGATCAGTTTAATCGGAGATATTCTGTAGCAATATTTAGGTGATCCGATGACAATGGGCAATCAATTGGCAGAGAAACGCCACACACGGAAATCAAATAATTGATAGTTGAAGGTCACATTCCGTCATTTTGTTATAAAAATCTTGCCGTTTTCTTTAGTTCAAAATTATATTATCAGAAGAGTTTATCGAATATCTGATTTTTAGGTGATATAATTTGAATGACCACATGGGATATGAATTAAAATGATTTAATTTTAAGAGGAAAACGGCATATGAGGTCCCGAGATTTTATTGATTTGGTGACTAAGATTCACAAAGAAAAATATGACGTTCATTCGATTAAACTGAATGCAGAAAGGGTAGGTGATGCCTTCCTGACAGAAGTTACTGTTGTATTAGAAAAGGATGGGAAATACGTAAAGATAGAATCAAGTGAATTGGATTTCATCAAGTATTCCTTTGAACTTAGGCAAGTAGTTGACACCGGCGGTGAATTTAAATTTAGACGCGTTAAAAACCTCGAGCAATATTATAACGACATAGAAATGTTAATAGATGAAAAGCGTGATAAATTAAAAGATGCTGCTAATAAAATAATATCAAAGGAGTTTGCTTTTGCATATGATCCGCCAAAACTCGTAGACAGGTTCTTGAAAAATCAAGGAAACAAAGGGAATGTAGAATTCTTATGCCTGAAACGAGACTATCATTATATATTGGCAAAAGCCTTTCTTAGGTCTCAGGAAATGTTGAATTTACACAAAGGAATAATACAGAAATATCCTCAAACCAAAAACATATTCACCGCAATGGATAAAATTATGAAGAGTTTTTGGCCTACAAAAAATCCTATAAAGAATTATAACTACTATAGAAGTTTCCTTGATTTCGATCTCGACGAGTTGGCGAACAGAATGTCTACCGAACTTTTGGTGATAGATGACACGGCAAGAGAGTTTAGACGCCGCGGAAAGATAGACGCAGACGTTATTATTCCTAAAACAATGGATATATATAGCAAATTAATAGAGCTTTCTGCACCTATAATTAATCTAATAAGAATAGGTTTGGAGCTTAAGAAAGGCAATTCATCACCTCGTAAAAAATATGGACTAGGACAAAATATAAGAATATTGAAGGCTGACTCGGACTATGGGTTCCTGTTTTGTTGTTTAGACGAACAAATTAGACACGCAGACGCTCATGCTTTTAGACGTATAGATAAAGCAACACGCAAAGTCTATTTGTTAGATGCAAGAACCGGTATAGAAAAAATAATTGGTACCTACACTTTTAACGAATTTGCAGATATCATAAATACGATGCGAAATCAATTTTTCCCGGCAATTTTCCCGACACTCGTACTATTTGATATAGCAACTTTTGACCTTTTATTAGCAAGTACCGAATATAAGCTTTTGCTCTTGACAATCGATAATTCTTAGCATGATCTATCATACAAAAAGCCAGATTGTTTATAATGACTTATGTGTTATTTTATTTGGAAGTTCACTTATCACGAAATATACTGGCTATTATTCCAGCGATCCCTAAAATACCTAAGACAGCAGCAACATAATCACCTATCCCTACTGGATCACTTCCAAATAATGGCTGTGGTGGGACTAACTCAATATTAATCCTAACAATAAACCAGGTTGCGGCTACAAGAACACTTCCAAGACTACCCCAAACCATATGAGTTAATAGTATAGAAACAGGATATTATAGTCAACAAAAAAATGAATTGTGCCGTTAAGGACACAATTCATCGTAAAGTTCAATTATAAAGCATGATTGTGCGTTCTTTATGGCTACATTTGCTATGGCAGTTGTTCAGGTCAAAGAAGAAAAGCCTAATGAGCAATGTCTCTTAATAAGTTACGGGCTGTCCTAGTTTAAGGTAGTATTATTTTATCATCTACAAATCACTGGAGCAGTATTTCACTATGCCAGCTTAAATCCATTGTCAACATTGCGTCGATAATGAGGATAACGCTCGTTCGTGCGGCGGAGGCTATGTATACATTAAGGGAAGAATGGTTCCTTCCCTGTATTACACCCGTTGGGCACACTTGACGACTGCTTGTTAGATCATCACCTGATCTGCTTCTACTAATGCTTACGGTTCTGACGTAGTGCTGTAGTTTCTTTAGAATCAATCTCAAGTATTTCAGAATCAATGACTACACCATACTCTTCTCGTGCCTTGTCCACCGAAACAAGCTCATTTCTCACATCCTGTTGTACCATTAAGACATCACGATAGAATGGATCACCAAATCCAGCCCCACCCATACCATGTAGAGTCATAATATCCCCGGCCTTAACCTTCATGAAGCTGTTGGTTTTTAGCTCTTCAACTTGACCATCAGATCGCTGTATAACTGTTTTATTAATTCTGGGGTTTTTACCACCTAATATCCCAATGGGTACGGTGTCCTCTCTAGTACCATTACCAAAATAAACACCTTCGATTGTATCGGTCAAATATTGTACTCGATAAATATGGCCTGGTCCACCGCGGAATTTACCCGCTGCTGCACTATCCATAACTTGCTCAAATTCAAGTATGTGCACCGGACAGATTAATTCCTGTATTTCAACATCTGGAGTTCGTCCCATGCCCAACTCCTGAGCTGGCCCACCTTGATCCCAACCATCATAGCCTTCAGTTCCCCCAGAAGGTATGCATCGTGTAAAAAAATCCATATTCACATATAACCTGTTGGTACGAGGATTTATTCCTCTTAATATTTGAAATGGCATCTTGGAACTACCGGCGGCTATTAAATGTGGGACAGCTGGAACTAAAGCTAGCTGTATAGCCTCCTGTATAGTTTCTGCCATGGTTGTTGTAGCTAGGGTAGCCATGTGGGGGAATTCGCAGTTGACACAGGTGCCCAATGGGTTTATGAATTTTATTGGTTTCAATGAGCCATGGTTGCTCCTGGACTGTTCGATAATCCAAAAAATTGTGAGAGTGCCCATTGACTGCGTAAAAGCGAATGAGCTATTCACATATCGCGGTGTTTGAGGATCACTATCGCTAAAATCAATAGTAATATCGCTGCCTTCTACTATAATTTTAGCCCTTACTGTAATCGGCTTATTCCTATCAGAGGCATCAGGATCACAAGATTTCTCACCACGATAGACCCCATCTGGTATTTGCTTAATCTTTTCCCTCACCTCTTTTTCCGAAGCTGCAAGAAACTCGCCGAGATGAGCGTGTACGATCTCAGGGCTGTAGCGTTTAAGTAGCTTTAGTAGACCTCGTTCACCAATGTTGTTGCCACCAACCTCACACATGATATCTCCGGCAACAATATCTCGTGCCTTAACATTTTTCAAAATAAACTCGAAGAGGTCTTCATCAAGCTTTTCACGATGGTAAAACTTGGTTGGAGGTATGATCAAGCCCTCATCCCAGATCGTTGTTCCTTCAGGGTCGTAGCCAGCTACTCCTCCTGCACCAATATCAGCCATATGTCCCTTGCAGGCTGTCCAAAACTGTATCTCACCGTTATAGAATACTGGCTTCACCATATTCAGATCTGGAATGTGGCTATTACCAGCATAGGGATCATTCTCAATGAATATATCGCCCTCGTCAATATTACCTGTGTACTTCTCTATTAGAGGTGGCAATATGTACGGAAGTGCGCCAGCAAACCCCGGAAAATACTCGCTCTGTGTAATTAAGCGCAAGTCTTTATCAAAAATCGCAGTTACGAAGTCTCTGGCTTCAGCAAAAATACCTGACCGTGAGGTCATCATTAATGTTCTAGCCATTTCCTCTGCAATTGCTTTCATGCGATTGCTAAGTACTGCAACCAACACGGGATCTGTTTTTCTTTTAGAAATCATAGCCAACTCCTTTTATACTTTCTGGATAAATTCAGCTACTTAAATTCTCGTATCACCTCTGTCAAGCTTATATCTTTATGATACAAAAGGTAATTACTATATCTGTCACAGGTTAGCTGATAGTCAGGAGTTATTAATATGGTAGTAGTGGGCTCCTCGATAATAGCTGGACCTGATATTCTATTACCATTTGCCATTCGGTTACCATCGTAAATTGGCGCTGTGAACATTTTATTGGCGTAATATATTTCACGCTTTCCTTTTATAGCTCCTGATGCATTTTCATCAGCAAAGGGTGCTTCTTTAAATGAGGGTTTCTCAGTTATTCCCTCGGCTCTGATCCGTAGGCTAACTAACTGCATTAGAGAATTAGGTAGACTATAGCCATAAAGAGCGTCGTGTCTTTCATCAAAGGCATTTTGAAGCTTTTTTAGTTCATGGATTGTAAATTGACCATTTGATGAGATAGGAAGTGGTGTCTCTATTTCATTGAATTGCCCTTCGTATCGCAAATCACATGAAAAAGTAAATCTCATTCTCTCTGCTGGGATTTTCTCAGCCTGCAGCAGAGCTTTACCTCTCTCTTGCATTTCACTGAGCTTGGAATTAATTATATTTACGTCTATATCTCCTTCACGCATGAGCATATAGGCCACGCTAACAAAGTCGTGCCTTAAATCTGTAATTAACATGCCTGAAGCACAGAAGACAGATGAGTTCTTTGGAATTAAGATTAGCTTTATTTCAAGGTCATCAGCAATAGGGCAAGCATGAACTGGTCCAGCACCACCAGCAACAATTAAGGCACAATCACGTGGGTCAGCCCCTCTTGAGACCGAGGCTACCCTTACACCATTAGCCATATTTGCATTAACAACGCGATAGATGCCATAGGCAGCTTCCATTAAACCAAGCTCGAGTCTATTGGCAATCTTTTTTATAGCTCTCTCCGCTTCCTCAGGATAAAGCTTTGCTTCACCACCGAGAAAGTAATCTGGGTTTAAATAGCCAAGAATAAGATCTGCATCGCTGACCGTAGGTTCTTCACCACCATTACAATAACAAGCTGGACCTGGCACTGCACCAGCACTCTGAGGACCAACTTGGAGCACACCACCAGTATCTATCCAAGCAATGCTACCTCCCCCAGCGCCTATAGCATGTATAGCAAGCGAGGGTAATGCCATCCTGTATTCAGCAACTTCGTTCTCGACAGTTATTTCAGGCTCTCGATTAAGAATCAAACATGAATCAAAACTGGTTCCTCCCATATCAACAGTGACTATATTTTTAATGCCATGCATACTAGCATAATAAATACCAGCTACAGGACCACTTGCGGGTCCTGAGAGTAGTGTATTCGCAGCAAAGTCCATGGCTACCGCTGGAGACATAACACCTCCATTAGACTGCATTAGTAGAAGCGTTTCTTTAAAACCTCCTGCTTTTAATCTTGATTGCAGGTCAATGATATAGCTCCTCAATGCTAAACCAACACACGCATTGAATACAGTCGTTGAGCCTCGTTCGTAAACCCTGATCTGGGGTAAAACATCACTTGATAAACAAACGTAGGCTCCAGGCAACTCCCGGGTTAGTATTTCTTTTACTGTTTGCTCATGAGATGGATTGAGAAAGGAGAAAATTAGATTAACAGCAACCGCTTCTATTCCTTCTTTTTTGAAGATCTCAGCGGCAGTATAAACACCCTCTTTTTTCAGTGGAATAAATTCTTTACCTTCACAATCAATTCTACCTTCAACACCTTGAATTAAATAGCGAGGTACGATTGGTACTGGTTGAGATTCTTTCGTTGTAAAAGCAGTTCTCTTTATTCCTCTTCTTTCGTTTAATAGATCCCTAAAGCCCTTGGTAGTGATGTATCCTGTTTTAGCATATTTCCCGGTTATCACTGCATTAGTAGTAATAGTAGTGCCGTGTACAATTAAATCCACTTGTGATAGGAAATCCTGTAGACTTATATTTGGCCCAGCCAGCTTTTCTATCCCTTTTAGAACTGCTTCCGCAGGTTGTGCAGGTGTTGATGCTACCTTTGCAATCTTAACATCTCCTAACTCATCAACCAACAAAAAATCGGTAAAGGTGCCTCCTACATCTATGCCTAGTTTGTAAGCCATCTTGCCTCCCTAGCTATAGTAATTTGATAATCGCACCCAAAGCTTTGTAGTGCTAGTAACTAATTTACCTACTCTTCCCTGACTTTTTAAAAGAAGTACTATCTGAAAGCAAAGAACACTGACCATGGCTTGTTCTTTATAGCTTTAGGCCTTAGTTAGCTCAGCTCTTTGGGTAAGTCTGCTCTGTCTCCCCACTTTGACAAGCGCCAAACTTGTTGTGTATCCCTGATCTCTAGCCCTGCCAGTACAGCCATGCATAGTACCGGTTAAGATATGTGACTTCCACGTTTCTGTCAACGGTGCTGTTTTGCCTTTAGCGCGTCAAGAACCCTTTCTGGCGTTATGGGGAGTTTCCAGATTCGCACTCCTATTGCGTCATAGATAGCATTGGCTACAGATGACGCTTGATTAACACAGCCTGGTTCGCCCACGCCTTTAGCCCCGAAGGGACCAGTGGGCTCTGGCTCTTCGATGAGAATAACCTCCATCTCGGGTATATCTAGCGTACTGGCAATTTTATACGTGTCAAAATCAGTAGTTAATACTTCTCCTGTCTTGTTGTCCATTACAGGATGTTCCCACAAAGCATATCCAAGACCCTGCGCCGCACCCCCCTCAAGCTGACCTTCAACCACCATTGGGTTTATGGCTACACCACTGTCGTTTACTACCACCATCTTTAAGACATTAACCTCTCCGGTCTCGGTGTCCACCTCAACCTCTGTAAATACTGCCTGGTATGGCGGTGGTGACGTTGACGGTCTGAACGAACAAGCACCTGTAATCTGCTCGACGTCACCACGAGTATAGAGTGCTTCCTTGGTTATCTCTGCTGCTGGAATACCTGCCTCTGGCTTCGTCTTAACAAATATCCTCTTGTTTTTGATATCGAGCTCCTCAGCAGATACCACTAGTTTCTTGGCGGCACGGTTCAGCAACTTTCTCCTTGCCTCGGCGGCGGCTCTTTGCACAGTATTGCCAATAATATACATCGTCCTGGATGCATGGGAACCGATTTCAAATGGTGTAACATCAGTATCTCCCCAGACCACATGGACATCCTCATAAGAGAGTCCCAGCACCTCTGCGGTTATTTGTGCTAATGTACCGAAAGCCAGAGTACCGATAGGGGCTGGAAATACTGACAAAGTCACGGAAGCGTCTTCATTGAACTTTACGATTGCATTGCTAATTTCGGCGTGCGCAGGATAGGCGCCGCTGCAATGAGCCATGCAGGATACACCTACACCTTCCCTGTGTATGCCTTCCTGCTTCTTGCCTCGTTTTTCTTTCCAACCTATTTTCTCGGCTCCCACTTTGATACAGTCTGCCATGGCGATACTGGTTATGGGGAAATCGGGCCCAAACGTTCCAGGGTCGCCAATCTGGCACAGGTTTTTCAATCTGAATTCAAGTGGATCCATGCCTATTTTCTCTGCTGCTTCATCCATTACTTGCTCTCGGATGAATGTTTCCTCGGGATTGCCAAATCCCCGCATGGCTCCACAGGGGACTTTATTGGTGTATATTGCATCTACCTCTGCTTTGTAGGTCTTACGGTGATATAACGGATTGGCGACTGATGTAGCTATAAGTCCCGAGAGCGCAGAACATTCCACATGAGCTCCGGCGCTTGAAATTACCTTTCTCTCTATGGCTGTTATGGTGCCATCTTTCTTCACGCCCATCTTAACAGTGTAGGGGCCAAAGCAAGCTCGGGTTGGTCTGTCTGTAAAATCTTCTGGCCTAGTATAGCTCAACTTTATCGGTCTGCCTGTCTTTTGAGCAAGGGCTATGCATATTGGCTCTCTTAATACGACGAGGCCGGTTCCAAAACCTCCTCCTGTATACTCGTTCTTGATTCTGATCATCCCTTCGGGCATGTCAAATATATAAGCGATCATCCTCCGTGTAAGATAGGGCAACTGTGTCTGTGTCCAAAGAGTAAGCTTACCATTGGCATCAAAGGTAGCGATGCAGTGGAATGTCTCCAGTGGAGCCTGTCTTTGCTGGGTGGTATAGGCAATCTCTTCTATGACGTAGTCCGCCTCACGGAAACCCTGCTCCACGTCACCAATGGGTTTATGAGCGACATGTACGGCGATGTTTTTTTCCACAGTTTCCTCGCCAGGGAAGCCATTAGCTTGCCGCCTCTGCAACCGATCGTGTATTCTTGGTGCATCTTTCTTTATTGCCTCCAGCTCGTCGAATACTGCCGGCAACTGTTCATAGGTAACCTTGATCAGCTCAATGGCTTCTTCAGCGGTACTTTCGTCCACTGCCGCCACTGCCGCCACAGCATCGCCTATATAGCGCACCTTGTCCTCCAAAACTCGGCGATCATAAACTCCAAAGGCTTCTATACCCTCTACACATTGAAGGTTCATAAGCGTACCTGTAAATTGTTTTTGAGGCACATCTTTGTAGGTTATTACAGCCTTAACTCCGCGCAGCTTCTCAGCTTTAGAAGTATCAATATTGGAAATTTTGGCGTGAGCGTAGGGGCTATGGAGTACCTTCCCAATTAGCATGCCTGGTAGACTTATGTCCGAGATAAACCTTGCTGCTCCGCTAACTTTCTCGACACCGCTGATATCTGGTAATCTTTTGCCTACGACTGAATGTTCAGTTTTCATTTGATTTGTCCGCCCTTTCCACTATTTTTTGCTGCCGCTAGAACTGCATCAACAATTTTCACATAACCGGTACAACGGCAAAGGTTACCCGCCAGGGCTTCTTTAACCTCCGCCCTCGTCGGATTCGGTTTTCTATCCAATAAAGCTCTGGCGGAAAGAACCATGCCCGGGGTACAGAAACCACACTGTATTGCGCCATAATCTATAAAAGCCTTTTGTACCGGGTCCAAGGTAGTACCTTTAGCTAATCCCTCTATAGTAGTTATGTTTTGACCCTTTACTGTTGCAGCTAAAGTTAAACAGGAAAGTGTGGGGTTATCATCCACAAGCACAGTGCAAGCTCCGCAATTACCGCTCCCCGTACAACCCTGTTTTGTCCCTGTAAGCCCTAGCCTTTCTCTGAGAAGCTCAAGCAATGTCATGTTTGATGTAATTGCCTCTTCATATTGCTCACCATTCACTATAAATGTTGCTAACTCTTTCTTCATTGCTTTCTCTCCCATCCTTATTTCTTTGCTCTTTCCAAGGCTGCCTTAATAGCACGCCTGACCAATACTGCAACCATCTCCTTCCTGTATTCCTCTGTCGACCTCAGGTCAGTTATTGGCTTCGATTCCTCAGCGGCCGCCTCCGCAGTTCTGACAATTAAATCTTCATCAACCATCTTACCCCCAATGGTTTCCTCGGCTCGTGTAGCTCTTATCATTTTGGGAGCCACTGAACCCAGCGCTATCCTAGCCTTATTACAGGTGCCATTTTTAATACCCAACATCACTGCGGCATTGACTTTTGAAATAGAAGCCTTGACAGGCTTTAGCTTAAAAAATGCCGCGCCTGTTTCGGGTGAAGCTGCCGGTATCTGGATCTCGGTGACAATTTGACCTGGTTCCAAAACAGTCTTACCCACGTCAACAAAAAAATCTTCGATCGGTACTACTTTGTCTTTATTTTTCCCTACTATCTTAAGCTTAGCCTCAAGGACACAAAGCACTGGCGCTATATCGGACGCAGGGGTTGATACGCATAGATTTCCTACTACCGTGCTCATTGTTTTTACTTGAATTGAAGCTATTTGACGAACAGCTTCATACAAAACCGCATAGTCTCGCTCAATTGTTTGGGAAAGCTCGATAGAGCGCAATGTGGTCATGGCGCCGATTTTCAGTCCCCTTTTCCCATCACCCTCGACATAATCCAGACCGGGTATCCTTCTGATACTGACCACATATTCGGGTTTAATTTGCCAGCGCATCATCCTAGACACGAGGTCTACTCCGCCCATAAGTATCTTGGCTTTATCTCCATGACTTGCCAGGAGCTGAGCAGCTTCTTTTATTGTAGTTGGCTCGAGTAGTTCGAATTGCCTAATTTTTCTGTGCATGCACCCCCCCTTTAAGTTTTTAATCTAGTTTAATATGTTTGGCGTTTAGCCAGTACCGGGCTTAAGTATTTGTAGCCCTTCAGTTTCCTCGGTATAACGTATAAAATGATACTGTTCTATATTCCACCAAAAGCTATATTTAAAGATGCCCTGCGCTCTTTTGGAATCCGCACTTTTATGTCGATAAAATCTTGGAGATGGTGTCTTCTCAATTTAAGACCACCTCCAAGACTTTTGAGGCAAAGCCCTCATCGAGCAAAAGGGGTAATGTGAATATAGGTTGCCAAACAATCTTATTATTTGCCAGAAATCGGGAATATAGGCTCAGCCGTCGCTTTCACCCAGTCATGCTTAGAGATGACTATTGGGCATTCCCATTTCCAAGGTTTGTCAACACTCCGCCACTGACCAAAAGTGAGTGGTAGGCGGCAATGATGCTCTTCCTGAGTAAAGACTACCCGGTGACTGATCGATGGCATGTCTGTTTCGCCAATGGCTTTACTAACCTTATCTCCATCAAGTGAACCTGCTCTTTCGATAGCATTAGCTAAGACCTGTATGGGCACATAGCCCCATCCAATACCCTGATTCAGACCTTGGCCTGACTCTTTAAACCACTTTTCGGCGAGAGATTGTGGAGTTGTACCACCAATACCGGGGCACTCGCTTGCCGGATATGCTGGATCCCACCACCGCTCAACACCTACACCTTCGGGCAGGTCACCACCCCAAGCTGACACCTCTTCCCAGAAGAGTGGAGCCTTAGCTACCATGGCAATCTTCGGAATCCAACCAAGACTCCTGGCTTGTTTCCACATTGCTCCGAATAGAGGGCCTGGGGCCATACCCCACAATATTTCAGCATTATTGTCTTTCCATTCCTTTATTAAGCTTGAGAAATCTGTAGTTTCAAGTGGAACCAAACCCAACGATTTATCTATACCAATAACTTCGAACCCCATTTGCTTTAGGGCAGGTGGATTACCTGCAAACCAGCCTATGCCATCCTGATCATTGGCAGCGAACACAGCTACCTTCTTGTTGGTTTTACCAGCGTACAGCTCCATGAAAGTTCCCCAGGTGTCTGCTATAGTGTATCCTGGCTTCCCGGTACGAAAATCACCAGGTGGTGGTGGTGTTACTAAGGCAAAACCTACTCCCCATACAAATTGCCAGGGCGGGGTAGCCTCCATCCGCGATGGCTGCCAGCTTTCTACAGGACCAAATCCCGCAACGTATGGAATCTTGTACTTTTCAGCTTTGATAGCTATACCAACAAATAAGGCACTTGGTCCAGGGCCGTTTGCGAGGAACTGTACCTTCTCCCTATTGATCAAATCTTCGGCAAGGGACCCTGCTTTTGTCCCGTCACTCTCATTATCTAAAATAATGAGCTTGACAGGCAACTTCTTGCCGTACTCTTCAACATATATTCCGCCTTGTTTATTGATATCATCAACTGCCGTCTTCATACCGAAAACCCCGCCTTTAGAAAAGCCTGCGTACATCCCTGTAACTGATTCTGATGAACCAATGCGAATTTCAGTTTCCCTCTGCGGCACCGCCTGCGGCACCGCCTGCGGCACCGCTTGGCCACAACCACCCCAAAATAAAACACCCACCAGTAAAATAATTAACGGAATCAAAAAAAATCTTTTCACTCTGCTTACCTCCCCATTTTTTTAAAATTACGATCTTTTTTGAATATACTACCTTTATTACGTTTATCTAGTTATCACCCCCTTTCTTCGCTCCCATTACGCTGCCCTCCTCTTGAAACTTCCATTTGCTTTGAGGAATTGAGGTACTCTAGCTAACAATCATACAACGAACCGAGCTGTTTATCAACCACAATCAGCCAAGTCTCGAGGAGACAGGTATTGCGAGACTGATGGACACAATGGCCATTGGGGCTCCAAAAGGTCTTTTTTATTGGAGAGGCGACTGAACTTTTTAGCGAAATGTTACCTATGGTTTTACTTGCCTGGCAATTGTCTTACCTTTTCCCAGAACTCCTTATTTTCTTTATGTAACTTGGCTGGCTGTAAACCCATAAGCCCATTAACCAAATGAGTCTTTATCTCGGGATTAGCTTCCGTTTCGGTACGGTTATAGACGTCATCGAAATACGTCGAGTATTCACTGTATTCTGGTTTTGGTTCTATCCTTCCCAAGATATTGAAGCCCATGTCTATACTCTGACTGTTAATACCACGCCTAATTAGTTTGTCGAAGACAAAATCCAAGAACTTCTGTTTTAGAGTTAGAGTCAAATCAGCCCAGGTTAGGAGTGGACTTTGCGCTGAACTTGGCTGATAGGCAGAACTCGGCTGCAGTGTAGAAAGCCATTCCACTACCTCTATAGTTATGTCTCTTTTTTGCGTTTGCGACAGATAGTTAGCACCCTGCAGAATAACCAACCCTATCTTTTGAATATCAGGATTGGCATCTCTTAAATGTGTTTTTATGTAAGAAACAAGCTTTTCTTTCAGTTCTGCGTCGTTTGCGCATTTCATTTTGTTGCAGGCGGCATAAAGACTTTCCCGCTGTAACATTGGCACTTGATCCACTTTCATCAAAATCGCAGATACCACGGCTTTTTTGTCATCAACGCGGTAGTTTAACTGCTCTAGCCTAGCTACTGCCATTTGATGATTAGCCTGTATCAGATCCTTAAGCCATCCTGTTCTAGTCCCTTCGGTCGCCAGTTGATATAGAAAATCGAATATTGTCTGGTCATTTATGGCTCTCTGTCTAAGAGTGTTGTTATATCTGTCTATGAGTTTTTCCTTATCGTTCTTCGTTTTTATCTTGCCGAAGACAAAATTTAGGTCATCAGGATCAACACCAGCGAAAAATGTATTGACAATCGAGTTTATCTGAGACTTCGGAGGATCGTTAATTGCTCCTGCTAACCAAAGACAGACCGGAATAAATATGCGTTTTTGTGCCAAAGGCCCAAGTGCATTTATTCCTCCAATGATTTGCTGAGTAAATGGATTCATAACTTTTATGTCTGTTTTCGCAAGTCGCTCACCAAAACTATCAACCATATGATCGATGCATGCCAAAAAATTGTGCTTTTCATTGCGGTATGGTTTTGTCGTCTCCGTTAAAAGCAGTGCCGTACACTGAGTGACAATCTCTGCAAGGTTCTTGTCACTGATGACTCCTTTGAAGTCTGCTAGAAGACTAAACTTTCCTTGAAGTCGCTCCGTTTCCTCAACATCGTTCCCAGAGATTTCTCCAATGAACTTGCTCATCGTCTCCTCATGTACAAAATCCTTTTGTTCACTAGTTCTGCCGATAAACATCGCTAAAATATCATAACGACAGTATTTTTGAGCGATCGCACTGCTTACTTCTTTTTTCCTCGTAGCATTGAGCCGGTCTTTGTGGTTGATGAACTCCTGTAGCAGGTCTCTGATATAACTCTCGCGGTCATCACGTCTAATTTGATCAGGGTTACTAAATAAACCTGAACACCTCTGAATGATCTCGTCCCCTTGCTGCTTTTCACATTTGGTAATAACTTCGTTGAATATTATTCTCGGGCTAAAATTTTGCAGTTGCGTACCGAGCTGACCATCGTCAGTAAATAACTCGGCAATTTCTTGGTAAAAAATTCTGTCCAATGTTAATCCCAGTTCTTGCAGCGCGGAAAGAGTTGATGAAACTATGTTGGACAGCAAAAGTCCTCTGCCCCTATTTCTGTCAATGAAACTTGAGATGAATTTGCGAAAGGCAGTCAACTTCGTAGTATCTGTCTGAAAGTCTCCGATTGTTTTCTTGGCTGACTCTACATTATTGTCCTGAAGAGCAAGCTGCAGTCCCCTTGTTTCTGGTATTTCGATTTCTTGTTGTGATATTTTAAGGTAGCGAAACGGTCTATTATCCTCAACATGGATAGGTCGCGTAGCGCGTAGAAAATCGTTTAACTTCTTATTGAGGGCATCCCTGGTTTCTTCTCGCGTCACTGAATCATAGTTCTCGGGGAATTGTAGCCTTATTATTAAATCTTTTGCTAAGTAAGCTACGTTTCCTGTAATACTGTCCTTCGGTAGTTCTCCCGATGCCTCCCTCTCTTTCGCAAGCAAGAAGTGTGATAGAAGGATATTAATGAACTGTTTAATTTGGCGAGGATTGCCGCGAAACGCTTTTGCAATGACATAGGCGACATCTGACAAATCTGCTACAGATAGATTCGTCTCTTCTAGCAGGCTTTCAGCGTAACTCTGGAGTTCGGTATCTATAAATTCTGGAATTATAAGGCAACTATTAAAGAATTTCCGAAGAAACTCATCACCATCGATTGCAGAAACGGCATCCATGTTTTCATAATCTGGAGAATATCGTGTTTCCAAGTGTTTTTTAATAGCGTCAGCATCACAAGCAATTAGAAAAACGCACTTTCTTTGCTCCAAGAACGTTTTTATTATTGATAGTAGTTCTATCGCTTTATCACAAGACAAGCGATCCAGATTATCAACTATAACGAGCAGTTTTTCCGCGGCTATCTGACTGATAATCTTCTTGAACTCCGTTTCAAACTCCTGAGGATCTTGGAAACGGTCGATCGTTCTCGTTATGGTTTCGGTAGTAATGGATTGCTGCAAAAGCCACAGTAATACTCCTACTATTAGCCCTCCCCCCAAAACCGTTGACATATATGTTCCGAGGTTGCTTGGTGATAGCGCATTTATTAGCAATCCGACTCCCGCTAGTACTGCCAGTATTATAAGTAGAGGCCATATTAGCGACCAATTTGGCTTGATGCCGCTCCGAAACGTTCTTGATATCGGCACATGCAAGCTTTCACTTAGTTTGACATCGGTGCCTAAATATTGCTTTTTACCCTGTCTCTCTTGGAGTTGGTTTATTGTGTCCTGCAAGAAAGTTCGTCGGAGTGCGTCTCCCTCGTGTTTCCATGCGTCAATCTTGATTGCAGCAACTTCAGTAGCAAGAAATTTTCGTTTTAGAGCCTCAAGTACAGTAGTCTTTCCACTGCCCCATTTCCCAAACAAGCCAATGGTGAAAGGTGTTGGGCATAAACGTACTAATGTCTCCAGGTTTTCAACTATACTGGGATGTCCGAAGCGCATTTCACGTTCCTTGTCAGCACCAAGAGGTTGATCTGAGAGAAATCTTATTTGTTCCACTTCAGAGTGCATATTATTGTTCGCGCTTTCCAAAATTCGTTGCCATTTGCTCGGCATACGAAACTAATGTCCTGACTGAATTATATCACTAGCCAAGCATATTTACGATGTACCTAATGATGGCGCTTTGTTCAATCTAGAAATTGAATTACGTTAGAATTCCTGAGGCTATTACATGAATATGTAGCTTAGATAATATTAGCTTGTCTTATAAACCAGTTGAACAAAAGCCTGTTTTGTTACCTTACCGTACAAATAGCCATTTTGTCCAACAAGTTAAAACCTGAGTCTATCCTCTGCTAGGGTCTGGGTGATACCCGCTTCTGAATTATACGTATATGGAATGACCTGAAACAATGCGGAGATTCTATTATGGTCTAAGCCTTCCGCATCCCGCCCATATTGGTCAGCAAATAACCCTTTATACCACGCTCCCGACAAAAGTCAGAGAAGGCATCATTGGTGTCAATATTGTGTGAAAGCAATAACCCTCCGGCTTTTAAATATGTCCAGGCTGTCTGAAATTCCCAAAGCATATTCTTGTAGGAATGCTCACTGTCATGCAAGAAAATATCAATCTCCGTTACCTTCTTAAGGAGTGGTACCAATTTTTCGGAACTCTTGCTTTGAATCAAATGCCACCTATGTCTCAAATAATCGGGTATCATCCAACCACTCTGGTTTTCTTTCCACCAAGGCCTGTCTATAGAGTAAAGCTGTCCATGCTTGTTCTCTTCCATAGCACAGAGAATGTAGGATGACGACACGCCACTGGCCACACCGGTTTCCACAACGATATCAGGTTTTTGCCTTCGGCAAATAGCGTAAAGAACCATACCAAGTGATGTGCCGATGCTGAAATCCCAAGAGGACTGCCGTCTTCTACCGAAAACGCTCCTGTTTTCCTCAATCCGATTATGAAATTCCTGATTCAGTGCGATTTCAGCAAAATATTCTTGGGTCTCCGCAGTGTTAGCTCTAATGAGATTCATAATAAAACTTTCGGCAGCTCTCTGAATCCTGTTATCCATCGCCCACTTTTACCATTGTCTCCCATTTATTTTAAGTGACGTGAGTCTTCAACACAAAACATCGAGTTGTGCGGAAAGGCTTTCTAACTACGAAATGTTACCATCATCAGAGCTTTATCCAATTTGAAATGCCATCACCTCTGGCAGCATCCTGGTAACAATGACAACGGCACCACTTAGATTCGGCAAAATTCTTTAATTACTTTTTATCGGTGTTATCTTATAACGACCAATTTGACACTTTATAAAGACCAATTGGAAATGATGCTTGAAAAAGCTTATTCATTTGCATAATCTGGTTTTCTGCAGAGAACCTCAGAAAGAAACGGAGTGAGAAGGAAATTAACCTGAGACAGTATAGGTTGTTCTGCCAAATTGGAGTATTCGATAACAAATAAATTAGCCAGAATTCCATCCTGATTTGCTAAAAACTGTGAAAAAAGGTTTTCCAAGCTATTTTAGCTTGGATTACCAACCTTCCAATCTGGCCCCGAAGCTAAGCAGCTTCAGATATTTTCTTGTCCAAGCTAAGTAGCTTCCCATATTCTAAATCACATTGGTACCCAAATGTACATACTCTCGCAGTTTTGGTACGTATTGAGACAATTAGGATGGGCATAGCTTTGAAAGCTGTTTTCTTAGACTTTCAGCTTTAGTCTCTCAAAAATCATATTCTTTCGGTCTTTTTTACCAGGGACTGCACTTTTCGATGAAGTGTTGGGCAACTTGACCAGACCCAGAGCCAATATCAACTATTACTCCTTATGCCTAACATTTAGCGTTAGTCCATCCACTCCTACAATTTCGACACTCTCATCGACTCCTATATTACCGTTAACTGATTTGGCCCTCCAATACTCTCCCCTAACAATGACAGTGCCAACAGGAGTCAAGGTTTTGATCACCCTACCTTCTAAGCCTATCATTCCTTCCTGTCCTGTAACCGGCCTCCTACGGAAATCAGGTATAATGGCTTTATGTATTATAAAAACAAAGGCACCAATTATTATTGCTACGATGATGACAATGGGTAGGGGAATTTGTATTTTCAGGAACCGTAGCAGCAATATGATGAGAAGTAATGCAGCGGCATCATCTAGTAAAAATATTATGATTTTTAGCCAGTCAGCAACGGCTCTCTTTATGAGCTTGATATTGACTTTTTTCGCAAAGAAATGAATCATGTCCTATGGAGGGGAACGACCCCTGTGATTCATTTATGATTATAGCTTATCCTTACTTGAGTTAGTACAGACTAAGTTAATTCTTCATTGGAGATATTGGCATGCCACGATAAAATAAGTTTCCAGGACACATTCTGGCTTAAAGTGCAATTAACAGCGAATGAGACTAATAAGCCCTGTTGCTCGTCACGGGGCTTTTACAGTTTTTAAAGCTAAAATAAAGCTATGGTTCCAAATATTCATTAATATTTCACATCATATACACAGAATCTTAATATTTGCCTGTTAATATATTTATGAGCAGATAGAGATGCCAGCAAAAATCCTTGTTTTTCCTCCTAATGGGAAAGGGCAGGGTATTAATTGAAAGAAAAGACCCGGCCCTTTCTCTATTACACTATACGACAATACTGTAATCCCAAACCAAAGGTTCTCTATCTAAGTTAACAATTAATGGTGATCATCCCCGTCCTTAAAAGAGATAGGGTAATGATAGTTTACTGAAATCAAGCTTGATCAGTTGCTCTTCTTCTTCCAATCAGGTGGGTTCAGGGTCAACCTGACATTCCTAGGAGAGTAATCCCTCTTAATTAGCTCAAGCCTGTATATACCTGGAGTCGCTACCGAAAGTATAAAATTATGCTTCGTATCGTTGCCACTCCATGTAAGCACAATGTCACCACCTGGACCGTAGATATTCAGACTCCAATCAAGAATTATCCGATCAGTACCTAGCCATTCAATGGTCCCTTCGACCTTGTCATCTATTTTTAGTTGACGCTCTAGATTAACCGAAGAACAAGGTAAAAATGGCCAGAAGCTGTGCCAAAGATTAAATTCATACGTACTTTGAGATAACGCTGCTGGCAGTCCTCTGAAAAAGTATTTGTCATTAAAACAATAAAGGTCACCGGAATAATCGGAAACCAAAGCCCAATCAAGAAAAGTAAAACTAACAGCAGATGTTACCGGATCCAACTGTGGCTCAATCAGATTCCATACACCTTTGGAGTAATGTTCAATTAAATAAGCATGATACTCATTCATTCCCTTAGGAGTGCCGACTGCTACATAAACTTGATTTGCTGGCACTCCATAAGCACGGAGTAAGCTACACAGTAGAGTAGCGAAATCCTTACATTCGCCACTGCCTCGCTCCATTGTTTCTACTGGAAACTGCCAGTAGTCCTTAACGCCAAAATTATCCTGATCGCTTTTGTAGCTAATATTTGTAGCTACCCATTCTCGAAGTGCGTCGAAATCGCTATAGTACCTCTTCGATTTTGCTGATAATATGGACTTTACTGCATTTTGTACCCCAGCATCGTTAGGAGTAACATATCGCACTGTCTGCTCTGGCTGAGGGCTTCTTGATACTATTGCTGAGCCAATCATAACCACTTTGGCATGAGACCATTCGGACATTACCTCATTACACCGGGCCTGTACTCTGACGATATATATGCCTGATTCTGACCAGGAATGGGAGGCGATGGCTGAAGACTCGCAGGTACAACTTCCATCACCCCAATCAAAGCAATACATGTGCTCACCATCGAGACTTGATTTAACGTCAGTGGAATATGTCAATCTTTCATCTACATCCCCTATTGATGGTCCGACAGGTGTACTCACAGTAATAAGCTGAGAAGCTTCTGCTGAATTAGCAATTTCAGGTGCTAGCAACAATTGCGCTGGTTTCTCAGCAACACAGCCTGATAGCAGCATTCCAATAGCTACTACAATTTCCAAACCATAAACAGCTAGTCTTTTCACCAATTTCGTATTTATAATTTAATTATACATCTAGTACGAGTAGCGTAAAATTACACAATAGAGTAACGAAAATACTTGAAATGTAGAAGTGGCTTATAGGGATAAAACTACATGTCAAATCTAATACACTAGTAAAAGCCAGTGTAGCACGCAGGCTTATTCCTCCTGATATAAGTTCAATTCAGCACTAGCACCCAGATAAGAGATATCAACGAGGAGGTAAAAACAGTCACCGTTCTTGGTATTCGTGCCACACATTTCGTCACTTTGTTCAATGCCTATATTTGTTGTGAATTTGAAAGGGGTTAGTAATAGTCGTGATTCTCGCAATAGTTTTGAGGCTCACTGTATCGATGATTGAGTAAAAAGGGAGGTTACTACGATAACTATTTGGGTTAATTGAATTAGAGGGGTGCTAATTAGAGTTCAGCTTTGGCTACTGTATATCGCTGTCTCTAACCCCACTCCCCCTGCCTGCGGCAGCGTGATACTTCCAGAAAACGGGCAAACAACTGAACATCTATTATTATTTACCCTGGGTGAGTATCCTTGTCGGGTAAAGCTTGCCGATTTACTCCAAGAAATCTTTAAGCTTGCGGCTACGGCTTGGATGGCGAAGCTTCCGTAATGCCTTAGCTTCAATCTGGCGAATTCGCTCCCGGGTTCGGTGAAATTCTACGCCGACTTCTGACAAAGTTCGTGCTCTTCCATCCTCCAAGCCAAATCTAAGTACTAAGACCCTTCGCTCACGATCACTGAGCTCTTTAAGAACGTTTTGAAGTTGTAGTTTGAGCAGCGCTCCTGACGCCGCATCGGCTGGTGACATGGTGGCCCGATCCTCAATAAAATCGGCAAGATGACTGTCTCCGTCTTCGCCAATAGGCATTTCTAAAGACATTGGCATTTGAGATAATTTCACAATTTCCCCTACTTTTTCGGAGGAGATCTCCATACATCTACCAATTTCCTCGTAACTCGGCTCGCGCCCATATTCCTGGGCTAAGCGATGATTTGTCCTATATAGTTTATTGAGAATTTCCACCATGTGCACTGGAATACGAATAGTGCGAGACTGATCAGCTAGTGCCCTGGTAATAGCCTGTCTAATCCACCAGGTAGCGCAAGTACTGAATTTAAAGCCCCTTCTGTATTGGAATTTCTCCACGGCTCGGAATAGTCCAATGTTCCCTTCCTGAATAAGGTCAAGGAGTGGCATTCCATGATGGACATATTTTTTGGCAACGCTGACCACCAGTCGTAGATTTGCTTCAGTAAGATGTTTTTTGGATTCCGCCGCTGCTTTTTTAACCTTGTCAAAAAAGGATTTAAACTGTTGTCTTTTCGATCGGAGACGGGAAAGGAACTCGGGATTAATCGGCTCACTAACGATAGACTCCACCTTACGCCATGAAGTTTCATCTCCAATAATAGTTAATAGTTCTGGAGGCAAAAGGCGGCTATCCAAGGAGACGCTGATTAATTTCTGTTCCACTTCTGAAATGTCTTCTTCACTGGTTTCTGAAATATCGTTAATCAACGCCTGGTCGATTACGCTATTGATTGCAGCCTCTAGCTTTTCATTGCGAATATCCCTGACAAAGCTATTTTCAGGAGGAAGCTCAAGCCGTTCAGTAAGGATGTCGATTAAAGGTTGAGCGGCAAGTAGATGCCTGAGCAAAAAAATTATGACATCTTCAGTTGATGGATAACTATTGTATTGTTTAAAATAAAGCTTCTCGATCTTTCTAAGGTACCTAGCTTTTTCTAATTTGCCGGCGAATACTCTCTCATCGTTTGCCGTGATAAGTTGGACTCTGCCTATCTCACGCAGGTATACTTGAATCGGATAATCAATTAGATCATGTAGATCATTCTTATCAGGGGCATACTTAGGCCCGCGCGCAGGTTTGCTTTCTGCTGCTGGACTATCCACCTTTTCTTTACCAATGTCCACGGATTCTTGTTCATCTTTCCAAGTTGTATTGTGTCCCATGATGTCGAAAAAGGTAGGGGGAAGAAATAATGGTGATATATACAGGATCAGTGCTACGTGGCCTGTGTATATCCTTGACCTAGAGCAGAATTTACCTGCTTAACTTGACCTTATTATAGCAACTGCTCCTATACATCGCCCTTCCCTCACAGGGTTCGAATGGTACATGGGTGTTCTGGCCAACTTGAGCCCATAATTTGGGAAATATTTAGTATTAGCGTCTGTAGCTTCCGCTGTATTTGCTGTTTCCATTACGCTCTGCTTTTTTCGCTTGACGGCATCTATAACAGCGTTTGGGTTCGTTGGTAAAACCCTTGGAAGCATAGAATTCCTGCTCGCTGGCACTAAACTTGAATGTGGCACCGCAATCGGCACAGGTAATAGATTTGTCTGTGAAACTCATGGAATGGCCTCCTTATTCTTTAATTATTACTGGGTTAGAGTTGGGGCCATCCAAGATTTGAATAAATTAGAGGCAGATTATTAGATTAATTCAATTAAGCATCCAATGACCTAAACTGAAACCACTTACTTCAACTATACACCAAAGTTGCTACGTTTACAAAATAACTACAAGATTTCAAAATATCCTATGCATATTTCTTACTTGTAACTTACGCAAATTCCTTTTGAGCTATTTGAACATTAAGCCAATAAGTTTATAGCTCTTAACCAAGTGTCAGATTGTTTGTTAATAATGCCATGATGTACAATCAAATCACCGTTACAAAATTAATAAAGGAGCAATTATGTTTAAAGTCAGGGCAACCGTAGTAAACATGTTAGGAGACACAGAAAAATACCCATGTCATTTCAATTATAAAATTGGTGATGAAATCATCTGGACTGGTGCCGAATTCAAGGGAAGGATATGTCCAGCTATACTACCTATGCTTGGGACAAAGGTCGCCGACCTTTATGCAGCCGGACCCAGATGGGTAGAATCCATGTACTATTATCCTTTTTGGTATTGTGCACCAAGTGTTTATGATCCAAGCCGAAAAAAGTATGATGGTATTGGATTCAAACCGGTTCTTAGAACTGTCCCTGACATCAAACATGGTATGTCACTTCTGCGAGATCCTAATTCATTCAAGTGGCCACCGCATCCAGAAAGAACGGTATGCAAAGATGTTATGATTACCTGTCCAGATTACAGGACATCTGTAGTACTCAAGCTTGAAGCGTTTGACCTTGCCGATGATGGGGATAGCGTCATGTTTTTCAGAAGGATGATGGTTATATTGAACAAAATTTTACCAAAACCTGGCATTGAAGTAGACAAGATAATAGACGAGTTCTCAATAGATGAGAGGGATGACATAGAACCTCAGTTATCACCGGTGATGATCCAATGTCTGATAGAGGAGCTTGAACTGGTGGGATATTTAAAAACTGAGAATGGCAAGGTTACCGTAACCAGTAAGGGCAAGAGAAAACTCGAATCATTTAGAGCGAGTCTAACATTGGAAGAAAGGGAAGCCCTCAAAGTTTAAGAAATAGACAGGATAAATTATCTTTGGAAATATCAGAAGTGAAAATAGACATATCCTATTACACATTTCATCGAGTTGTGCAGGAAGTCTTTATAACTGCGCAAAATGTTACCATCATAAAATCTTTATCCAATTTGGCAAGCCATCACCTTTGGCAGCATCCTGGTAACAACGACAACGGCACCGCTTAGATTCGGCAAAATTCTTTAATTAATTTTGATCGGTGTTATCAAAATAACGACCAATTAGACACTTTATAAAGACCAATTGGAAATGAAGCTTGAAAAACCTTATTCATTTGCTTAATCTGGTTTTCTCCAGAGAAACTCGGAAAGAAACGTGGTGAAGAGGAAATTAAACTGAGACGGTATGGGCTTGTTCTGTCAAATTGGAGTATTCGATAACAAATAAATTAGCCAGAAATCCATCCTGATTTGCTAGAAACTGTGAAAAAAGGTAATCCAAGCTATTTTAGCTTGGATTACCCACCTTCCAATCTGGCCCCGAAGCTAAGCAGCTTCAGATATTTTCTTGTCCAAGCTAAGTAGCTTCCCATATTCTAAATCACATTGGTACCCAAATGTACACACTCTCGCAGTTTTGGTACGAATTGAGACAATTAGGATGGAAATAGCTTTGGAAGCTGTTTTCTTAGAATTTCAACTTTAGTCTATCAAAAATCATATTATTTCGGTATTTTTTATTGGGGACTGTACAAAACGATGAATTGTGTCCTTAACGGCACAATTCATTTTTTTGTTGACTATAATATCCTGTTTCTATACTATTAACTCATATGGTTTGGGGTAGTCTTGGAAGTGTTCTTGTAGCCGCAACCTGGTTTATTGTTAGGATTAATATTGAGTTAGTCCCACCACAGCCATTATTTGGAAGTAATCCAGTAGGGATAGGTGATTATGTTGCTGCTGTCTTAGGTATTTTAGGGATCGCTGGAATAATAGTCAGTATATTTCGTGATAAGTGAACTTCCAAATAAAATAACACATAAGTCATTATGAACAATCTGGCTAATGGTTTAGAGAGACAACAAAAATCGATACAAAAATAATACAGTCTCACATTAAGAAACGGGGATGTACACTTTTAGTCGCTATTACACGAAACGATGTTTTGTTCGCAGTACACTGATATACCATTAGCGTCTGCTGTCGCTGTCACATTTCTATCACAAACACTATGTCTGCAGTGTCCGCCAATTTTTCTCACTATCTACGTTAGCCTTCCTTTGCTTGGACTGTTTTACTGAACTGACATGTTCCATAATATCTGCACCATAGACCTTGCTCTAGTTTACCCATTAGAGTTATCATAGTTATATAAGATAAGGAAGAGCGGTGGAAATGAAGAGGAAATTAATCACTGTTGCAGTAAGTGGAGCTTTTGACCCAATACATGTAGGTCATATTCGGTACATACGGGAGGCAGCCAAACTGGGTGACAGGCTGGTTGTAATACTGAACAGAGACGATTTCCTGCTTAGGAAAAAAGGGTTTATTTTTAGGCCGTTCGACGATAGAAAAGAAATCCTCGAGAGCATTAAAGGTGTGGATGAGGTTATTACCTCCGTCGATGACGACCAGACAGTCTGTAAGACCCTGGAATTGGTCAAGCCCGACATATTCGCCAAAGGAGGATACCGAACGGGCACCGAAAATATCCCTGAAGCGGAGACTTGCCGTTCCATCGGCTGCCAATTACTCACGAACGTCGGAGGGGGGAAAATTCGAGCCAATAAAGAACTGGATTCGAAGATCAAGGGATTTGGTAAGCATGAGACAGGCAAGATGGAAATCGACTGCCCCTACTGTGATAACCATCCCATACTAAGAGAGAAGTGCCTCCATTGCGGCACTGCAGGTAAGGTAGATGTAGGCAGGTCGGTAAAATAATAATCTATGGCCGGGGACTTCCCATCTGGATACAGGTGCCTAAATCTTTCCATTCTAGCGCAGAGGCAATCAGTTCCCCTTTCGTACCAGTCGTGCCTATCGAACTAAACTTTTTGGCTAATTGTTCAACCCCTATGGGCAGATGCAGCCTGGAGCCAATCCATGGACATGGGAAAGAATGAGTGACCAGAGAATTCTCAGATAGTATTGACGGCGTCGTAATAGAGTTTTATTATTACATTAGTTCTAACTGAGGCAGGAGGGGATTCTGATGATTGTATCAACCATAAACTACAGTCAAAATGTCGGCAAGGCTGACGAATGGCATCTCAAGAATGTCAGTCTAGGCAAAATGAACCTCATAGTAAGTAAAAATGGGGTAGGTAAGACCATGACCGTAAACATAATCAATTCACTGGCAAGAATAATTAGCAGTAGACTTCCTCGGCTATTGAATGGAAATTGGGATGTAGCTTTCAAAGATCGTGAGGGTATTCTTCGCTACTTGCTGCAGATCGAGGACGCTAAGGTTGTTAGAGAAAGGCTAATCAAAAACAGAAAGGTTCTGATAGAAAGAAACAGCAGTGAAGGAGAGATCGTATTTTTTGAGAAGGGAAGGCTAAACAAAAAGAAATTCTATCCACCCGAAGACAAACTTACACTTCAGGTCCGGCGAGACAGGGTTGAACTGCCTTATTTGGAAGGGCTAATCAAATGGGCAGAGAATGTCCACTCATTCTCATTTAGCAACGTTAGACCCCAAAATCTATTTGGGCGATTGTCCCCTCCAACCGGTCGTAGCGGACCGGAATTATTTCCAGAAGATCTGGGGATGGCACCATATTTGTTAGAAGAGATACAAAATGATCAGGGAACAATGGGGCAAATAATCGAAGACCTGGCATGCATGGGCTACAAACTGAAAAATTTGGGAGCTATTTCACACGTGATCCCGGGATTGCCGGGTGAAGTACGTATTGTTCAAGTGAAAGAGGACGGGATAGATTTCCCCCTAAGTCAGCTCGTGTTATCATCGGGAATGTTTAGAGCGATTGCGGCAGTGGTTACAATCAATAAGTTGGTGGGAAATAGTGCCGAAGGGACAATCATTGTGGATGACATAGGTGAGGGCCTAGACAACGAGCGTTCAACCAAACTTGCTGAAATCATTTTCCGTAGGGTCAAAAACACAGATATTCAGCTCGTATTAACGACTAACGATCGCTTTTTAATGAATGCAGTCGACATTAAGTACTGGAACGTGTTCGAGCGGAAAGGCAATAGTGTATATGCTTTCAACTACGCAAACCAGAAGAAGGCGTTCGACGACTTCAAACTCATTGGCCTAAATAATTTTGATTTCTTCACGAGTGAACTTTATCGGAGTGGGCACAAGAAAGGAACACATGACTAAAGTCGCTGTGTTCGTTGAGGGAAAGACAGATAGGCGGTTTACAAGGAAACTCATTGGTCATCTGTGCAAGGGGACACCTGTCATAATAGATGAGATCTCTCTTAGGGGGAAGGAATCGTTTATCCGCTTGGAACAAGGGAAAGAGCCATATGTATGCTACAACTTCGTAATCATCGAAGTCCCTAGCTTGGAGCGGCTGATCAGTGCCATACTAGATAATGCCAAGAGTATGGTTCACCAGGGTGGCTTTAGTTTACTGCTGGGATTGAGGGACCTATCTCCATACAGAAGGAGCCAGAAAAAGGAAGTACTAAATGCCATCGCAAGCGCCCTAGCTAGAGTACCGGAGCGCGAAAGGATCACAATCGTTCTGGCAGTCATGGAAATTGAAGCCTGGTTCTTATGCGACTGGCATCTGTTTGAGAGAATAGACTCCAGATTGACAACCAAGTATATCGGGGACCGCCTCAATATAGATCTAGTCAATGACGATCCTGAGTTAACGTACAACAAGCCGTCAAAAACAATGGATGATATTTTCCAGCTAGTTGGGCGAAGATACAGGAAACATGGTGCCGAAATTGAGACTGTGGTACGAAACATAGACTGTAACTATCTTTCTTCATGCCGCAACAAAGTGGATAGCTTCTTCAGATTTATTTACGAGCTTAATCGTCAAGTTGCTCAGGCCCAAGACACGAGCCACACTAAGCAACATGATGCATAGCGTGTCTATGCAGATCCCAGCAGCTCTAAGTGTAGCTGAACAATTTGACGATTGTTCAAGTTTGCAGTTGAATTAGCGTCGTTGCATCGACTATGTCCAGTATGGTGAGAAGACCCACTTACGGTGAGCCTGCCTTTGGTGGTATGCAGAGGACGCTTTAGCGCTTCCACAGTAGCCAATTCCCCATCTTCTCCATCCAACGTAACACATACTGACCATGCACTTTCCTGCCATGAAACGTTACTTCTATCTTCGTGTTACTCCATACCTTGGTCTCATACATTCCATGATCCCAAATCTTGACATCTCCAGCACCGTACTGACCTTCAGGTATTTTGCCTTCAAATCTTCTATAACTTAGGTCATGATCTTCAACGGATGCTGCCAGTCTACGAACTCCTGGCTCTTCCGGTACGCCCTTTCGCACTGCCCAGCTTTTCAGCACGCCACTTCTTTCCAGCCTTAAATCATGGTGCCAGCCAGCTTTCAGTGCCTTATGCTCATGGATTACAAACTTGTTCATAAATCGCAAAAGTATGCACAGATTAGTCCTCTTCATAATATATTACCTTAAGACATGTCTTTGTCAATCATAGCTCTGAAAGCCTCTTCAGGTTTTTTGTTGGCGATGGACCTTCTTAACCCTAAAGGGCAACCACACCAACACCAACCCATCTTCGAAAGTGTTAGAATTAATTGAGACTACATCCTCAGGGAGGTGACGACAATGCGGAGCGTAAGGTCACCATTGACGGAAGGAATTGAAATAGACCTGTGGAACACGAGAGATACTGACCTGCTGGGACGTGTTGGAGAAGTGGTTGGTTGGAAGTGTTTATGGAGGCGAAGGATTATCACATGGCCCTTTTGGCAGGTGATACAAACAGACCTATTTCGTGAGCACATGACCCAGGACCAAAAAAATTACCTCAGTGAGTTCCGTAGTGGCAAATGGCCTTGTCGAGCCTGGGACCTGGCCGGAATAGAACACGAGGGTCAAAAACCTTGTTTGGTAGAAGTTAAGACGACACGCCAGGAAAGATATAAGGCGGATAGGCGTAAAATAGCAAAAAATGTCGATCGTCTTGAGGCAAAGAAATGTGGATTTAGCCTATGGCTAGTCACCGTACAGCTTACCGATACTTGGAAGTTTGTTGTGCACCTCAAGCGGCTTTAGACCGGACACAGTTGCACGATATAGCATCCCGCGTGACGTGTCGAATCGTAGTCACACAATTCTGACAAAAGTGCAATAGAGTACTGACCGTCTGCATGGGTGTGTTAAAATGGGATCTACCAGGTTGAGGAAAAACGGTTGAAAAACTTGGAGACATATTTTGGTAAGCCGCGTATATCTAAAATGTAGGGCTTGTGGGAAGGTCACCCTAGTAAGATTCCAAGTGGGATGGCTTGACGCGATGCCATTCGCTATCGCCTGTAATAATTGTAAAGTGATTCTAAAAGGTCGACTAATTCAGGACCAAATGAATGTTAGCCTTAGTCTAATCACAGAAAATGCCGACGAAATTGGTGAAACAGATATCGTTACCCAGGAAGTTGAATGCTCTGGTGAATTCCCGGTACGACGTTATGTTGAGGGACCTTTAGGAATCATGCGTCCGAGTCCTTTCATTCTCGCATGGAGTTCAATGGAAAATGAAAATTATCAAAAGTTCAAAGGCAACATTTTGAAATATTTGGAATACATGCGTTCAACTATGCCTGATTTTGTATCACTTGTCGAGTTATACATAATGGGAGATTTAGAAAAAGTAAGAGAGATGCTAAATACACACTTCAGTGGGCGTATTGAAACTAAAAACATTTCTGATATTGTTTCCGGTTTTTATGACCGATTATCAATGATTACTCAGTTATTGCTACCCCCAGATCACTACGAAAGGTTTACGACTCCCCTGATAAAATACTTTGGACTCTGTCTACGGCCTGATGAGCAAGAGCAAAAAAGATATATTGAATATTTATACAACCAATATGAAATTCAAAAAGTTGAAATTGATGGACTTCACCTGTTAATGCGATTTCTAGGTAAATTCGATTATTTCCTTCCTGTCATCTGTATCTCATATTGGCCGGAGAACAAAATCAAACGACCATTAGGCTCCGAATATTTGTTAACCACTTCAGATATTGAAACTATTAAACAATATTATGCGGATAGTTACGAATGGATTTGTCGCTCTTTGCCAATCTTAGTCGGAGCTGAAAACATCAGAAAGCGAGGGAGCTATAATAACTTCCCTACATTTCCGAAAAAGGGACAAAAACAGATGAGCTCGCTAGCGGACTTTATCGATGCTGATCATGGAGTAAAAATACAGCTAGTTGATAGAAGAAACGCATCAGCAGGTCGGTTTGTTTCTATTCTTGATAATAAGCTAAGAAATGCGATAAATCACTATAAAACAAAATTACATCCTGTTGAACAAAGAATTGAATATTTTCCATACAAAGGTGTGAAAAAAGCCAATATATCTGAAAATATCTTTTTAATCGATCTAATTGAAAGATGTTATTGGCAATTTCAAGCCATACACGATTTGCTCTATACTATCGGAGCGCTCCACTGCTACAAATATGATTAAAATTTCTTGTGATTCATAGACATCATTTCAATAAGAGTAAGCGTATTCCTCACGCATTGTGGGGTTGCACGAAACTCGGTTTTGTCAATTCCTTAGATATTTAAGCTCAGTTTTTACATTACAGAATTGTTATTATAGGTACGATGCTAAAGCACTTTTGACGGTCTGACTTACGATCAGTATAATCAGGGTTGTTGTGCGGTAATAAATCAACCAAAAGCTCACTGAAAGGACGTCGCCTAGTCGACACTCTGGACTTCCGCGATGCAGAGACTAAGAGGCGGTGTGTTCGGTTGTCATTTCCTATTGGGATTTTGTCATTACCTTTGCTCATAATAGCTGTCATCATTCTATCATCTAACGGATCCTTTTCGTATACTGAATTCTTTCTTTGTCTTCTAATTGCGCTTGCCTTATACGCACCTGCCTATGTGCTACACGAACTTTTTCACTTTGTCTTTCAGTGGGCTTTTAGCCGGCAATTACCCCGACTTAGTCTCAGGCCCCCTTGGCCGTATTCGGCATTACCTGTGGATGCTGATATCTCCAGGAAAAGTGGAATGGTTTGTGCAATTAGTCCATTTCTGTTCATAACTGCAATATTGGTTTTGTTAACGATGATATTTAACCCGCAGGTTAAAGCGATTCTACTATTGGCGGCGTATATTCATACTCCCACATGTGCGGCGGACTTCCTGCTGATATATTGGCTACTTCGACATCCTAGACATCTGCGCTATGGTGTCGACGGCCTAGCCAATGCATTATACGAACCTATTGAAGGAACTTCCTAGTAACTTATGTAGTTAAAGTACGATAGTTTCTAACGAATAAAAGAGACAAAAACTCATAATGTTCAGTAAGCCGGCATTACACAAGTTAAGAACTGAATATTGTATCTTTTTCGTTGTTTCCCCTGAACTAATTCAATGTACTAGTTCAGTCATTCCATTTTGTCTTGACTTCCCCGAGTGTACAATGCTATGCTAGTGCCGCTGCCAGAGATATACTGATGAAAAGAACATTCTCTGTCACTCTACTTTTAGTGTCAATCCTGCTCCTACCAGGCATGTTAGCAGGGTGTGCCGCAGGCACACCACCACCCACAAACACCTCGACCTTGCCTGCGCCGTCGGCTACTACACCAGTCCCAATAACACCACCGCCGGTGCCACCCCCAACGCCAACTCCGACACCCACGCTCCCATCCAAGGGACCAGACACACAGAATTCAGCCAATGTGTTACTTAAGGTGGATCATGTCAAGCAACTTCCTGACTACTGCGGCGAAGCCTGCTACTCGATGGCAGCCTGTTATCTTGGCAGACCAAGCAGTCAAGAGCAAGTCCATGCTGCGGGCGGTAAGAATCTCTCTCGAGGGCTGTATGGTAATGAGCTTATGACGAACGCACAGTCTCTTGGTCTAGTGATAGGGCAGTACTGGGAGCAATACGCTTCGCGTGAGGAAGTTTCAAAGTACGTGGATCATTCCCTGGACCGGATAAAAATAGCCATTAGGCAAGGCAAACCCGTGATGGCAGGATGGTACGCGTTGACGGATATCAACAAATCATATTTGGGTCACTTCATCTTGGTCGTTGGGTTCAATGAAACTGAGCGATACTTGTACGTTCACGACCCTGGCAAAGAGAGTGGCCCTGACAAAGTCACCTTCGATGACTTTCGGCAGCATCATGCCATGCCGACTGTAGATTACGGTAATTGGGGACTATTTCTGCAGATGATCGAGCTAGCCCCCTCGGCAGCATCTACTTCGACTACACCGTCAAGATCGGTCAAACTGACTGACCCAGCTGATGACTTGTTCGACAAAGCGGGAAATCCAATCAGGGGCGAACTCTATTTGGATATCGTACAGATATGGATAGCCTCCTTCGGCTCATACTATGACGCAAAGATCACGCTCAACGCTCCGCTACCAGACAAGACACCTGAGCCTTCGGCATTCATGCAGTGGGATATTTACGTCGACGCCGATCGCAATGCTCTTACAGGCGAATCCTGGCCACTTGTTGCTAACGACCTCGGATTTGAGTATTTCGTACGGCTGATGCTATTGGATTCAACTTACACGGGAGAGGTACACGAATTCGGAACCGGATTCTCGCAGAGTCTGGTATTGGACATTACTAGTAACGTGATCGAATTCCGCTGGCTAAGAAAAACCGACCAGCCGGATGCGTTCAATTTTGTGGCTACAGCAAAGAAATACGGCGAAAGGGGAAAAGCGAGTGCTTTCATTCTCGGTGACAAAGTACCCAATCAATTACACGCGACTTTTCCGTGATCTGCAGGCTGAGCCTAAGTGCTTAATTGCATAACTCAGCACTTATGTTTAAGTCGCCTCCGGGGTAGCGCTATGCTCTTTCTGTTGTTGCCGTGGTTGTAGCTACCGTGTCCACACATGGCAAGGAGCGCAGGAAAGACCTTCTACTACGGTTGCGACTTTCCACTGATTGTCATATCCCCAAAAATATGCCCAACCAAGAAGATGCGCCAGACATCGGGTGGATACTTAGCAGTGGCGATGTCACCGGTGATGTGATCTCGGATGGTTGGCTGCACAAAAGCCTGCAAAGTGCAATGAATCGTAAATGCTATAGTGGTTCAAGTAGGTAATTCAACATATTTAGGCACAAAAAAGGGGTAATCGGCACTTTCCGACTACCCCTTGAAAAAGACACAAAAAAAGGCAAAAGAACCCCCTGCACTTCAGAGGCTCTTTTGCCTTGATTGTCTAAAATCACTATTCAATTTTTGGCAAAACTATCCCCTATCTTTTAAGCAACTTTTTCTTTGTTTTTGTCTCCGCTCTCTTACCATCTTTACAGCCTTTTTTCGATAGCCCGCAAACCGCTGGCACTATCGTTTGAGAGTAAACTCAAAGAACTAAAAGATAGGTAGAGCAAGCGAAGCAAGGCATTTTAAGCCCAAAGAAAAACCTTGCTCAAAAGTGGTGTATAGCCTTATTCTATTGTCCAGAGCCTTGCCGACCCGCAATCCGCTGGCATCGGTAGTTACTCCGCAAGAGGTTTTACCCTCTCACTAATATAATTCCAAAACGGGGTTAAAATCCCACACCTAAAACAGCATTTTTTGACCATTTTTCCTAAATCGTCGTAGATATTCCGTGTCTTTAGCTTCAAGTGGTATTCCGCTTACCTTTTTATAGGCTATTTTAACCAGCCTCGGCGGTGCTCTATATAGCCACAGTTTAGCGTCAAGCCAACCTTCAATATCTACAGCCTTATCGTCGGCTAACATCTGGTAAAACTCAGTTTCATTGCCTTCGCCATCATCTACAGTGTCATTGAGGCTGGTTATCGGTGGTAGCCTCATTATCTCTCGCCAATACGCTAAAACTGTATAGCTGGCTACTCTTACCATCCCGCCTTCGTTAAGGGTTTCGCCACTGCCGTTATACTTCGACTCCACTTCGGCAAGTTTTAGGATAATGTCCTGTTTTAAGTCCTCTCTATCCGCTGGCTTTGCCTTGCGTTGAAACTTACTGGCTATCTCGATATACTTGTTCCAGTCTAGCATGGTTGGTTCTCCCTTCTGTGTTAGATTTGCCCTAGCTAGCTATTACCTGGCTAGGGTATTTATTAACCTCCAAGGCAAGGCTCTGGACTTCAGCTATTCGATTGTTAATGTGCCTTCAATTTGTCAGCTTCAGTATGTAACAAAATAAGCTAATGTGCATTAACAGAATGAACCTTCATTTACGTAAATGAACGTAAAAGCCATTTAAAATTTTTTTGAATATGAGAGTCTTTGCTTATGCGTATTGATTGATACGGTTTGTTACACGGCTATCAACAAACAAGAGACGTCCAGAGCATAAGCAGGTAAGGCACTCACCTAAATTTCAGAGGTCAGTTTTTATAGCTAGCAGGGAAGCGCCACCCATCTCAAGGGTGGGATTACTCCCCTACCGGCTTTTATTATTTTTAGCTGAAGCTAAAACTTTACCTTTAGTTAGAATCGCTCTGCCACTTCGATGCTTATCTGTCACAAATATAGGTTATATATTCAATCCCCTAATACACTAAATGGCACGGAGATTAACTCGGTCAAGCGGAGAAAATTGCTGATGCTGCATAATTATGTGATTTGATGTCAAATTGGCATAGCGTCTCACCATTTCGAGTGACGAGTGGCCTAACATTTGCTGTAGGCTAAATACATCACCACCATTTGCCAAGTATTTCGTTGCGAAGGTATGTCGACACAGGTGTGCATGGAGCCGACATATGCCCGAGCGTTTTGCCAGCCTGGTAAACATAAGCTTAATGCAATTATCCGTGAGTGAGTGACCATCCTGTGTTAGAAATACATTGTCGACCGCAGCATGAACTGGCCTCTGCCTGAAGCGAAACAGATACCTATTGAGGGCTCTCTGGGCAACAGCGCCAATGGGTACAATGCGTTCTTTCTGTCCTTTGCCCATAACCTTAACTATCCCTTCCTTGAGGTGGAGATCGCTCATCTTTAAGCTTATCAATTCATGAGTCCGTAGCCCCGCATCAAGCAGGATCATGACAATCGTCTGGTTCCTGGCATCAATCGGAATTTTTAGATTGAATGTGTTGAGGATAATCCTAATCTCATCGTCCGAGAGAATGGTTATGACTTTGCGCGGCAGCTTTGGGGGCTTTAGCCCTGCCGCTGGATTCTGATCAATGAATGCCTCCTTGACCAGCCACGAGAAAAAAGCTTTCAATGTCCTCACATGCCCGTGAACTGTCATCGGTGATAATTGTTCTTTACTTGATGAATTGCGATTGCTGTTCCTTTTGGTTTTGTTTAGCAGATAGAGGACGTACTCGCGTAATATCTTGATTTCGAGCTTCTCGATGGTAGTTGAATTGTGTCTGCTCTTGAGGTACTGGTCGAACTGTATCAGGTTAGCTGAATACCACAGTATCGTCTTCGGGCTTTTCCCTTCGCTGCGATTGCATATTTCGTAGTAGTCGATAAGCTCTTTAAGTATCCTGCCAGTTGTCCGGCGATTATTTTTCTTTGCCATGATAGGTCACAACCTCCTGGTCTATATTTGTCGGTTGGACCTAGTGTTTGACGAATCAGGGTGTCAGGCCGAATCAGGGTGTCGAACAGGCCATTTTTATCTCATTTACGATCCATTTTCCCACTCCATAACTTTTAATCAGGGTGTCACAGGTTCGATTCCTGTACGGCCTACCATTAGTTCCTCTGCTTCTTCTTCCGACCTTATTAATGCATTCCTCTGTTCCCGAAGACAAGGCTTAAGTTTACGGACGATAGAATTCTATGAGTGTTGCCTTAAGCCATTTGTCCAGAATTATGAGTTAACTACTGACGGCATAAATAGATTCCTATCTGAGCGTAAATGCGGTAATGGTAAGCACGGGTATTATCGAGCTATAAGAGCATTCTGTAATTGGCTGTACAAAAATGATTATGTAAAGTACTCCCCTACTGATAAGGTCGATCCTCCAAGACAAAGTAAGAAGATATTGTCTTGTCTTGACCTTGTGCAGGTTGAATATTTGATCGAACAAGCTGGAAACACACGAGATAAGGCTATCATTAGCTTATTCGTAGATAGCGGTATTAGGCTGAATGAGTTGGTAAATATCCGAGTTGAAGATATCGATTGGGAGAATCGAACCGTAACTGTACTCGGTAAAGGCAACAAGCAGCGAAAAGCTCTGTTTTCGGAGAAGACTGCAGTAATGCTCAAGGAATTAGTTAATGAGAATGAACATGGTGCTGTGTTCGGTATGAAGCGACGGGGAGTTATGATGATGCTCTATAGGTTGAAGGAACGGACTGGCTTACCGTGTAATCCTCATACATTCAGGAGAACATTCGCATCGAATTTGCATCGGGCGGGATTGGATGTTGAGCATATCATGAGATTAGGCGGATGGGAGAGCTTGGACATGGTGCTGAGGTACACATGGAGTGTGAGGTTTGAGGAGAGTATGAGGGTGTATAGGAGGTTGGAGAAGGATTAGGTTAGGGTTAAAAAGGTTACAAAAGTTAATGTTTTTAAGTATGTGCTAGTACAGAAACTGGGGCAAGTCCACAGGATGTTATGGACATTATATGCATGTTGTTGTAGATGTGGATGTAGAGATAGAAGAAGGTTAACTAGTTACAGTGTTAATTTAGGAAGTAATGCAACTATTAAGGGCAGGTTGCTTTGTAAAAACCAGAGCTATTATACATTTCCTTAATGATTTCTTCTGATGACCTTTGCCCCTCATGCACTTTTTTCCATTGTTCATAAAGCTGAAAAGTTGTAATCATGAGAACACTATTTTGTTCTAGTAATTTAATAATATCTGGTGAAAACCCCTGCGGATTTCTTTTTTGGGGTTCTAAATGATACTGCGTATTAGCAGCTATCACAACTTTATCCTTTTCCTTACTTGTGCCAGTGCTATCTGTAAGGTGTTTCCAAACCTGCGCAACCTTGACACTATCTTTACGTATTATTCCCTTTATTCCCGTAACTTCTACTGCAAATCCAAGATTATGTCTTTGATACTTAGCTATTAAATCAATGTTAGCACTTAGTGGTTGCCGTTCTACCTTAAGACCAAGTTCCTCTAATAACAAAATAACGCTACTAACTAATTCATCGCCAGTTCCATAAAGCAAATAAGATAATCTGTCATATTTTAACTTCTCGTCAGTTAGTTTACTTATTTCACCATTTAAAACATTTACACGCGATACCTGATAAGAGCCTATCCATTCTGGAGCATCACCTATAATTATTTGGCGTTGAGCACGCTCATAATAACGACGAGCAACTTCCATTAATTGAGGAATTACCAAATGATAATGTTCATGATCTAAAATAGGCGGTGGAATTATAACTAAGGTTCCTTTTCCAACTTGTAATTCAAACCCAACGATGATGTCTGTGTCATCTACAACAGCTAGCTTGTTAGTTATATTTAGACCTTGCTTTAATATTTGATAATATCTAGGTACAAATTCGAGGTATTTTTGTAATACCTGTACTTTACCATTTCCTGTAGGTTTAATATCTTCTCCCTCATTGTCACATAACTCGACTCCTAATGGCTCTAGCCACTGATATGCTGACATACCTGTTATCTGACCACGATAACGATCATGATAATAAGAAGAAAAATTAATAGATTCTGGTAAGCAAATAATTGTACGTCCATTTTGGAGAGCGATTAAAGAATCGCTCTCCAGTTTTGGAAGATTTTTATAATAACCTTCAGAAAAACTAGGCTGCTTAATATGAATAAATGAAACGTCGTAATCAAAGACTGAAAAATTAAAACCCCATTGTTCATTTAGATTACCTTTATCAAGTTTTATATCGTATGGAGGCCTATATGATTTTTCAACGTCTTCCCAATCTATTGTTTCAGACAATATTAATAGTCGCATTGCTTAACCTCATAATTGTTTTTGGCAAAATGACTTATCTGTCGCCAATTTTTATATAACCTGCCCCCAAATATTTATACCACTTCTCAAGTTAGTCCACAAGCAGAATAGACTCAGAAGCAGAAGCCATATAGATGTACGATTCCCCCCCCCTAACAGTACTATACATTTATATACTTAAAAACTAACCTTTGTAACCCTATTAACCTTTTCCGAATTACCTTGGCATTTAAGGGTTAAAAAGGTTATAAAAGTTAATGTTTTTAAGTATATAAGAACTTTTCTTAGTTTCTCTGCAATAGAGATATTGTCCTTTTCTAGGCAACTCAACTACTTTACAATAGTCAGAATTAGTATATGGAATAACTAACGGAGATGGCTGCGGCTACAATAGAAAGAACGGTGTGCAGCTTAACACCAAATCTAAGGTAGGAGGAGCCGTCTCAAATGGAGAATACCGCAGCCAGAAAACGAAAGCAAGTACCTGAGGGATATTTAATTATAGGAGTCGACCCTCATAAAAAGAGGCATGCAGCAGTGGCTATTACTCAAGATTTTACCACCCGGGATAAATTCAAAGTCGACAATACCAGAGAAGGACTCGAGGTTATGCTACGCCGAGCCAGGATGGAAATGGTGAAATCCGATTGCCGGGGTGTCATGTTCGCTATCGAGACGGGGGGTCACTACTGGCGAAATGTGGCTTACTTCCTGGACGAGCAAGGCATTCCGTTTCGCTTTATCAACCAGTTTACCCTTAAGCGGAGGCGAGAGGGCAAAGATCTCAATCGCAGGAAGAATGACTATCGCGACAGCGAGGTGGCGGCACAGCTCTTATGCACCGGTGAGTTTACCGAGAGTAAATTGCCACAGGGCGTTTATGCTGAACTGCGTACCGCCCACAATGCCTACCGCCGGCTGGTCAAGGAAAGGACCAGAATAACCAACCTGATAAAAGGGCTTCTGGACGCGCTTTTCCCTGAGTTCACCCAGGTCTTCAAAGACCCCTGTGCTTTAACGGCTCTGAGCGTACTTTCCATCTGCCCTATCCCCAGGGTGATTGATGGGATGGTGGAGGAGGAATTTGTGGCTACAATTGAAGCCCAGCACAAAGGACGACGCCTTATGCGAAGAAAACTGAAAACACTTCATTGCTCAGCGAGAACATCAATCGGGATCGACGCCGGCGCACGGTCGGCGTCCTCTGAGATCGCATTCCTGGTCGATAAGCTTGAGTTAATTAGACGGCACATTCACATTATAGAGAGAACGCTAATAAGGTTGGTGGATGAAACAGAGGAAGGGAAATACCTGCTCTCGATAAGGGGGCTCAACTATATTGCTGTGGCTGGATTACTGGCAGAACTGGGCTGTTTCAGGTCTTACCGGAGTGCCAAACAGATGATTAAGATGGCCGGCAGTAATCCCACCGAATCGGAATCAGCCGGGAAAAAGAGGTCACGAACTCCGATGAGCAAGCAAGGTCGCCCGGTACTGAGATACTGTGCATGGACGTCGGTCATCCCGATGCTACGACTCAACTCTGATTTCCGTGATTGGGCGAAGCAAAGACGAGAACGACCGGTTCATGCCAACCCTCTCAGTGGAAGGGAAGTAGTCGGAGCAGCACTTAATAGGCTGTTGCGTTTGGCCTTTGCCCTGGTTAAGAATCAGACCTATTACCAGGTTTCAAAACCAGAACTAAGACTGGTAGCAGTTTAAAATATTGGAGGTTATAATAATTGCATCAGGGTGGGCAGGGAGACACCGCTGTCAGTTTTGGGAGCTCAACCGAGCAAACCCGTGTGCACAACATGGTGCCCCTGCCCTCCTGGCCAAACCCGTATGAGGTATGATGGGACTCCGTCCAGGCGGATGATCCCGTATCTAACCGCTAAATTGGGAGCCAGGTGAAAAGAGGCTGGGGTCTGCCCACCGGTGTGAAGATAAAACAGAAGCGATATTGTGCTGGAGTCATTGACTAAAAGAATATAGTATGTTGTGCAATGGTAATTTTACCCATCACACACTCCGATGAAATGTTGGTTACCCGGTAAGCCAAACTGCGACCATTATTATTGGATGTGTATTACCATCGCTCCTTGTCTTTAAACTTTCTATCCTTGTCTAGCTGCATTGATGTTTTTTTCTCGTAACATTTTCCACAGAGGGCCACTAAATTGGCAATTTTGACGTTAGTAGGGTCTCTATCCTTGTGATGAATGTGGCTTCGAGACTTAATGCTGATAATGCTGATACCGCAATCAGCACATTTCCATCCCTGAGAACTTTTTATTTTATCTTCCAATTCCTTGGCTAGTTCTGTCATAACGGCCCTCCTGTATGCCAATTATAGCACCAGTTTAGAAGGTGTCAATTGATATTGGAAATGTACTGTTTGACGGACTAAGATATCGGAGTTAGAATGTGAGTGAAAGGAAAAACAATCGTATGATTACGTTATACTGTTGGGGCAGAAACAGGGTAAGAGAATGCTATGTCAGCGAATAAACGAGTCCTGGTAGTTGACGATGATGCCAAAACGATAGAGCTGGTTCAACGCTACCTTAAACATGATGGCTACAGCGTGCTGACTACCTATGATGGCATGGAAGCCCTGCGCTTTGCCCGTGAAGGCCAGCCTGACCTGATAGTACTAGACCTGATGTTGCCCGGTCTGGATGTTAGCGAGGTTTGCCGCAGGCTCATAGAAGAGTCAGATGTGCATATTATCATGCTTACAGCTAGGACAACGGAAAAATACCGTCTGGCTGGGCTAGATCTGGGTGCCGATGACTTTGTAGCCAAGCCGTTCAGCCCCAGAGAATTGGCCGCCATGGTAAAGGCTTTGCTGCTGGGCATATCTGAGGAAATACTCGTGCGTGGTCCCGAGGAGATCAACTGTGGTGAGCTCACTATAAATTACCGCAAACATGAGGCGAATATTGCTGGTACGCTCTTGACTCTCACGCCGATAGAGTTCAATTTGCTGGGGATACTGGCGCGGGAACCAGAAAGAGTATTCAGCCGGGCTCAGCTTATTGAGATGTCTTTTGGCCATGACTTTGAGGGCTTTGACCGTACTATAGATGTTCATATTTATAACCTGCGCCAGAAGCTGAAGGCAATCCCCGGGCATTCAATACAGATTAAGACAGTTAAGTAAAAAGTAAATTTGAAAGTTGTACAAGAACAACTCGTCTCACTGCCCATACCTCTTTAGCTTACTCTGGTGGTTACTTGTTGGACTTGAGCTTTCTCGCCTCCTGATCTTCAGCTATCTCCTGTTCTCTAGCCAAATCAGCTTTCCTTCTTGCCTGGTCTTTGGCTAATAGCGCAGGTTCCTCTGCAGTGCGCTTTTCTGATCGCTTGGCTTCTTTCAGTGATTGTTCTTCTTGAATCGCCTGCTCTCTAGTCAAATCGGCTTTTTTTCTTGCCTGGTCTTTGGCTAATAGCGCAGGTTCTTCCGCAATGCGCTTCTCTTCACGCTTAGCCTCTCTTGCTGCTTGCTCTTTTTGAATCACTTGCTCTCTGGCCAGACCAGTTTCTCTTCTTGCCTGCTCTCTGGCTAGTCGCGTAGCTTCTTCCGCAATGCGCTTCTCTTCACGCTTAGCCTCTCTTGCTGCTTGCTTTTTCTGGTCTCTCATCGACTCTCACCTCCAGACATTAGATAATTGTGTAACCTGCACCCAATATTTATACCACTTCTTACGTTAGTCCCACAAGCACTTCTCCAGTCTAGTATTAAAACATTAATACTGGACTAATTTGGGGGGGGAAGGTCACAGTTGAGAATAAAACAGGATGTATTAAAAGAATATTTACCGTTTTACTTTATTTCCAATACTTAAAGAATGTTTTGTAAATCAACCAAACATAGCTGCCTGTTTAATTATCCCAGTTGTAAACATACTGAATGCTCCGAAGAAGCAGCCTACGACTAGAATCAGAATAAGGATTGCTATAATAAGGGACGTCCTGTCCGAGTCTTTGATTGCAGGTTGTAAAAACCAGATACTCAGCCATATCAGCAGAATACCGATAACAATGCAGATCACTCCGAGGATGTTACTAATTGTTTTTATAAGATCCATTAGATTTCAGAAGCGTCAATTAATTATGGATTAATCTTTCTTTTAGGCGACTATCCCTTAGCCCCCAACAGTTATACCGCTTCTTAAGTTAGAGTTGTCACCATTGGAGATGCCCCCTTTTTATATCAACCACAGTGTGAGTAAGTGTCTATTTGTTAATAATTAGCCACAGTCCCCCTTCTTCCTCAATCCTACATTTATGGCTAAATTTCGACTTCTTTATAATTTCCTGTAGCCTCTCTATACTGAGACGCTTTCTTCCCAGTCTATCGTTTAATTCGCGAGATTCCTCTGAAATTTCATCAATCAACTCCTCGGGAACACCTTTACCAAACCCACCACCTATAAATGCCATCCCTCTGTCTTTAAGTACCCGGAATACTTCTAGGAGAAGGTTCTCCTTTTCGTTTAAGAAAAAGAAGACTCCTCTAAATATTATTAGATCAAATTGTGAATCTTCGAAAGGAAGGTGGTTTAGATCCGTTTTTATAACTGTTACCCTTTCGGATAATCCACCTGCTGATATCTCTTTACGTAAATAGTTCAACACCGCAAGTGATTCATCGGCAATAGTAATAATAAGTCTCTCATACAATCTGGCTAACGCCAGTGATATACCACCTGAGAATGGTCCTAATTCCAGAACTGAGCCAGTATCTCGCTGGTAGCTCTCCATTATATGCGAGACAAGATAAGGATATATTTCCCCCCATAAACTATTCAGCTGTTTTATATCAGCAATGTCCATGTTTAGCTTTCTCTTGAAATGAGATGATATAATTATAGAGGCTCTTCTATCAATCAACTTAGTTTGTCTGAGGTTTAACTATAAAATAATCATTAGTTTGCGAGAGTCAATATTCTCCAAGTAACTAGCCCTTGACCTGCCCCCAACAGTTATACCACTTCTTAAGTTAGTCCCGCAAACACAATGGCCTCTGGAGCAGAAGCCAGATAAACTTACGATTTTACCATCTTAAAACCTATACACTTATATACTTAAACACTAACCTCCTTAACCTTATTAACCTTTTCCGGATTACCCTGGCATTTATGGGGTTAAAAGGTTATAAGGGTTAATGTTTGTAAGTGCAAGCAGTATGAGCATCGTAATTCAGATTGCAGAAGTATGAGGGTAGCTCGTCGAGATCATAACCTGAAGGTTGTTGGTTTAAATCTAGCCCCCGCTAACAAATCTTGTAGATTTGGTTTTGTCCCTTTTATATTAATTATGCGCTTGCGCGCTAGATTCTGTTATTTGCGTAAAAGGGACAATTTTTTAAAAATAACATAAAGGGCAACAGCTAATTGCATCATAACCAGTCGGTACACTAATCAGGGAGTACAGTAACTATCAATGACTTAGTTGTTACTGGTTGTGGCTTTACGGCAGTCCAAACAATATATCCTACAATTGGATACAGTATCTTTATTATCTAGGCTCAAAGCCTGAGGCTCCCATTTGTCTCTGCTTTTTGTGATCAATGGTTTATTGCATCTGACACTATGACCCTGTATTGACTTCAGACATTCACATCTTCCATCAGAGCGCTGCCACGCTTGCCGGAGTATACTAACAGTATATGCCATAGTACAGCCCCTTTATACCTTTATAGTATAGAACTTCCAATAATGCGACTAGCACCAAATAGCTAATAATGAATCTACTAAATGGTACATTTAGATTTTGTTAAGTCCAAAAATGCAACAGAAATATACTGATTCTCAAAACCTGATGCTTAGCAAATAAAACCAAACACATAGGATACGGGGAGCTAGAAAAAGAGAGTTCAGGTGCTTAGCTAACCATTTTTCAGACGACTTTGGGTAGTGCCCTCTTTGATATTAATGGGAAAGCAACAGCAAGTAGTATCAAGGGCAATAGATATAGGAAAATCTGGCTTATATTCAAGAAGCTATCGCCTGTTGCCAGCCTGGCTATAATACTAAAAGGAGAAGGATTTAAAAGGAAACTAATACCAACTGCAACAACGATTATAATAGAGTAAATAAATTGAGACCTCTCCCTGTCCCGGAACAGCATTGATATCAGCATCGCAGTTAGGGTTACTATGGTAGCAATAATAATTGAAAAGATGAGCACAAGGCTAAGATTCTGTATAGCAAAATTGTTCAACCTTAGTAATAAAGCCCAGAGAATACATTGAACAATGGCAATAATGATTGATGCAATTATTTTGGCGCTAAAAACACGGTTCAATGAAACCGGAGCTGATAGTAAAGTGGCCAGTGTCTTATTTTCGATTTCCTCGGAAACAGAGTCTATCACCATGCTGCCGGCTACGAAGGCAGGGAAAAACATTAATACAGGAATAATAATCGTGTACAGAAACTCGTAGGTTGTATTAGGTTTTCCTCCCATGTCACCGTACTGTAACTGTATGCCCTGCTGTTCACGTAAATAGTTTTCATATTGCTTCAATGGCTCCTTTAATACCATCAATACTATAGTTGCTCGAGAGTCCATATCAGGGAGCACCAGCTTCATGTCTACAATGCCAGATGTTGTTTTTGGTATATATACAATGCTGTCAATACCTCCTGATTTAAAAGCCGCTTCAGCTTCATTGGCATTGTCAAATGCTATTACCGAGAGATTACGCTGCTCAAGGTAATTGATAAATGGGCTGCTATGATCACCAATAATCCCAACTCTAACATTTATGCTGGTGTTATATCCTATAGAGCCAGCATCATAAAATGCCATGAGTCCTACAACTAAAATAGAAGAAAAAGAAGCGATAAAAAACTGAATCAGAACGGCAAATAAGATAGTTTTTTCTTTTCTGATTGACTTCAGTTCCCGAATGACCATAGAAATAAATGCTTTCATCTTATCATCCCCATAACCAATAAGTTGTAGACAAGATGTAAACCTGAGCCGATTATCAGTGCGGGCAGATAATATTTCACGCCAAGACGGTATACAATCAGGCTAACAATTGAGGTTGCTACAGCATGCGCGACCAAGGGCAACCATAATAGATTTGTGCTAAATAAAGTAGTAGTAAAGATCGACTCGGAAATAACATTTAAAGAGAAATAGAGTAATAATTTTTCTCCGAGAAAAAATGCAATGGCAGATATGATGGCGAGCAACACTGCATTCCTCCACGATTTTAGCAAGCGATATTTTATAAGAACTGCTATACCAGATGATTTGGCGGTCTCCTCCACAACAATGCCGATAATGAGTAAAGCCCACAGGGCAAACGGCATCGGCAAATTGGAAGCGAAAACAATGCCAGCGAGCTCGACCATAAATACCACTGGGATAAGGAGCAGGCTCAGAATGAATATGGAAACAGCTATGTGTTTCTTATCCAGAGCAAAGTATATCGCTTCACTTATCTTGCTATGTAGGCGTTTGAAGTTCATCAGATATTCCTCGTTGAAAATACGGATTCCAACAATCATAGCAAGCGCAAATACCAGGTACATGGGGCCAGTGGAGAAGAAATATTCCATAAAACCAAATTGTTCGCCTCTGTACATCTGTACTGCCAGTGAAAGAGGAGATATGTAGCTCAGTTTGTTAATTCCGGTAAACATGGCAGGGAATACCAAAAAACCGGTGATTAAAGTTACCGCCAGCAGCGAAAAAAAAGTCTGATCCTTGAATGTTCGGTAGAATAAAGCCACACCCAGGTAAATAGCAAAAATAAATAGTACTACCGGAATAAATATAGCCAATGCCAGTAATATATCACCCTTCAGAAATAGCGTGACTATAACTGTGACGATTATTGAGTATGCGAAATAGGGAAGCATTTTCCCTGCGATAATCTCTACCGGTCTGATTGGTGCGGAGAGTAAAATGCTAAGCCTATTATTCAGCTTCTCTTCTATGAAGCTGCTGGTGAAAAATATAATGATAAAGAAAATAGGCACGACGTAAAGAAACACTAGCAGCACCTGAGCAAGTGGAATAGGAGGATTCATCAATGATGGAATGACAATTTCTTTATTGCTGGCAAACTCTGCTTTAAATTGAGGTAACCTCCCGTCATTGCCCATGTTTTCTAGCTGTGATTTCACTGCTTCATCAGTGGGACTGGCTGGGCTGTATAGAGAAGTGGAAATGATATTGCTTGAACTATCAGGTTCCGTTGTTGATGAGGTACTGGAACTGGCAATTATGTCTGAAAGGGATACTCGGTTCGCTGCATCAGAACTATTAGTTGGAGCTTTGAGATAGTTAATTTCTACACGCAATGGAAATGAGCGGTCTATATCATAATCATTTGCTATCCTGGCTAGCTCCTTTTTCTCCAAGTATTGCTTCAAAGCACCTGCAGCATACTGTGACTTTGAATCGTTACGGTAGTAAGCTCGATCGCCGGCAATATAGGCATCAATCATTTGCTTACTTAACATTGCCATACCGGCCTTAATATCAAGTTTAACCACATGAAATCGCTGGTCATTTATTGTGGGCCCATCAGGCGCTACACCAACCGCATAAAATCCCTTGCTCAGGACAAAGCCACCAAGGGAAATAAAAACGAAGGTGGCTAAGGCTGCAACCGTCATCAATATAATGGCAATCCTGGTTTTTCCATGGAATCGTGATCTAAATCGCAGGACTTCGTGCCTGGCAATGATTAACGTATTGCGTAGTGATATCGGAATTGTGTCTTTCATAAAGTTTTTTATATTAGAAAAGTTACATTTTTATTAGTAGGTGATCGTGTCCCTGTCCATTTGAAGGAATTGTCTGAATATAGTCAAATTCAGATTCAATAATGATACTTGGCAAACAATTTGTATATACCTTTCTGGTAGAATCAAAAATAGCTATGTGGACAATTTTTACTGTCGAGAAGGATATGGTAGCTGGGATATTCACTCGATATAATATATGCGTTATTTGATTTGATGGCTGCCATGATTAAACTAGAAGAAGTCAGCAAATTATATGATCAGTTTGCTGCTGTTGATTGTCTGAACCTCGAGGTTAATGATGGTGAAATAATGGGGATTATAGGCCATAACGGGGCAGGTAAGACAACAACACTGAAAATGATTACTGGCTTGATTGTTCCGACGAGTGGAACCATCGAGATCATGGGTAAGAACATAGACAAGCACAGTATTGAGATAAAGAAACACCTGGGTTTTCTTCCCGAAGAAAGTCCCCTGTACGAAAGCATGACTGTCACTGAATATCTACTGTTTTTCTCCGAATTGTATGGTTTATCTAGGAAAACCGCTATTGAACGGATTGATGTTCTTCTGCGTTCCCTCAAGCTTGAGGAAAGAAATAAATTTACTGGCGAACTTTCCAAAGGTATGAAAAGGAAGGTTGCTATTGCGCGTACTTTGCTCCATGATCCCACTCTGTTGGTACTTGATGAACCAAACTCTGGACTCGACCCCATGACATCGTTTTTTATCATTGATTATCTCAAGAAGCTGAGAGGTCAGGGAAAAACGATTTTGCTCAGCGCCCATAATCTGTTTCATGTTGAATATATTTGTGACCGCGTTGCTATAATGAAGCAGGGTAAGCTGCTGGTTTGCGATACTATGCAGGAGTTAGTAAAAAAGCTGGGCAAAAGAGAATATCAGGTCGTTTTTAGAGCGGACCAGAAACTGAATTATGACAGACAAGAAGGCAATTATACGTTGAAGACCGCTGATATCGGAGAAATAGCGGGGGTGCTCAGGCAAATATCTGATCGAAACTGGACGCTTGTAGATCTATCTATGCGCCAATCAGCCCTTGAAGAAATTTACGTCAACCTGATGACTGATATAAAAATCGCGTGAATTTACTACTTACTATGAGTAATTTTTCCTAGGGCTATGGCGACATCGGCATCATGTTCATCCTGCTCAATACTGGGGTTCAAGATAGGCGAATTAATAAAGCTTAAGTCTACAGTTGCCATATTATCTAATATTCTACGGCCAGGGTCGATAGTACTATAAGACGGTATTTTTACACCTTTTCCCAATACCGTAATGTTTCTAGTTCCCATGATGGGGCCGGATCCAAAACCGACAAAGCAGAAGTTACCAACATTCACCTCCTCATCCAAAATACAGCGGTCAACTATACTGTTGCTACCTATCACGGCATTTGCCATTACCACTGAATTGTGCACTATAGCTTTCTCCTCAATAATGACTCCAGGCGACAAAATGGAGTTCTTGACTTCACCTTTGATTATACAGCCTGTGCTGACTATACTGTGCTTTATATTATCCTCATGCGATATTTCCAAGGGTAGAGGGCTATTATCTTTGGTTAGAATGGGCCATTTGCCATTCAGTCTTAAAGGTGTTGGTTCGCGTATGAATTCCATGTTTGTTTCGTAGTAAGCTTCAATATTACCTATATCTTGCCAATAATCATCAAATTTATAAGCAAAAACATTATTCCGCTTTACCATTTTGGGGATGATACTGTTCCCAAAGTCATGGGGAGAAGCCTTTTGTGTACTGTCTTCAGCAAGATGTTCAGCAAGTACTTTCGGATTAAAGATATAGATGCCCATAGAAGCTAGATTGCTTGACGTTATACTTGGTTTTTCGACAAACTCTGTTATCCTGTTCTTAGAATCAATTGTGACTATGCCAAAACGATAGGTTTCTTCAATAGGCACTGGTACAACCCCTATAGTCACATCAGCTTCCGTTTGTTCATGAAAAGCCAACATTTCGCGGTAGTCCATCTGGTATACATGGTCACCTGCAAGTACTAATACTGCTTCAGGATTATAGCTTTGTAAATAGTCGAGGTTTTGATAGACAGCGTCTGCAGTACCCTTGTATGAACCATTTTGGGGCTCCAGGATATGACAGACAGTATTGCGAGCATTGAACAGAACCCATTGCCAGAGATAATCGGCCACTGACTGTCGCTGGTAGTCAACTAACACTGAAAAATTGTCGATTCCAGAGTGGACGCAATTACTCAATGTGAAGTCAAGCACTCGGAATCCCCCGGCAAAAGGCAAGGCTGGTTTTGACCTTTCAAAGCATAGAGGATCCATCCTTTTGCCTCTACCTCCAGCAAGAATCATAGCCAGCGTTTTGTTCATACCTGTTCTCACTTTTACTTCATCACAGTTTCGATAAGTTATATGTTAATAATCAAACCTTAGAAGCCGTCTGGACTACGATCCTCTGACCTAGCATTTGATGTCTCTAGATCTAATTTACGGTTTGCAATTAATAAATTTTCACAGTCTATTATATTTTAGACTCATCAGACACCTCAGCAATATCCATCTGGCTAATTTATATTAACTGTGAAGCTATCTTCCTTTTTTAATAGATCGGAGCAGTACATCCAGTTTCGACGTACATAATATATGAGCCAAAAGGATTGAATTTATGACCCAAATGGCTCATAATATAGGTGGCAGTATATAAGAGGTGTGCATATTGCATGATGAAGTTATCTGTGGGGTAGATGTGGTTCTGGTCACAGAGAGCTTCACCTTACTCGTATTTTTATTTACAAGCGCGACTACCTACTAGAAATATATGAAGTGTATTCTTGTGTTAATGGCTCAATTTCAGATTTGGGATGGCTTAATTACTCATGTCTTTGTCAATAATGGCTTAGTTAAGGAAGGTAACCCACTTGTAGCATCTTTGGTTAATGGGGGTAATTTCCTTTTCCTCAAAGTAATGGGCGTTTTCATCTGTGTGCCAATTTTATGGATAATATATAAGCGTTTCCCCAAATTTACAATGGTAACAGCATCAAGCTTGGTAATGTTTTACGCTGCTGCCATATTTTGGAATTTTTTAGTCTTTTTCGGTATTGCATAGTTTTGCCAATACATAAATTTAATTCTTACTGTCTATCGCCCGGTGACAGACCCTCAAATGAATTATCCGCTCGTAACATAATAAGGCTATAGTTTCTTTTATTGAATTATTGAATCAAACGGTTGTAATTCGTATATTTAAGTATGATAAAGAGATAAATCAACTACCCTTAACAAATCAGTGATTAAGCATATCCAATTTCATTGCTTTTTTGAAAACAAGGACTAAATTCGTTATTTTCAATCATATTCAACATCAAATCTACTAATTGTGAATCATATTTACGTCCTCTGCCTTTCTTAAGCTCCGCTTGTATTTCTTCTCTACTACGTGCGGGGCGATAAGGTCGGTGCGAACTCATTGCCTCGACTACATCACAAATACCCAGGATACGGGCTTCCAAGCTTAGTTCATCTCCTTTTATACCAGTGGGGTAACCTGATCCGTCTAGGCGCTCGTGGTGGTGTAATATTGATTTGGTTACATTATCTGGCAAATTCATTTCCCGTATTATTTCACCACCTCGTTCGACATGTGAACGTACTAAACCCCATTCCTCGTTCGTTAATCGACCAGGTTTGGAAAGGATTGTAGCTGGCACGGCAATTTTCCCCACATCATGAAGAAGGCCACAAAAATAAAGCCATTCAAGCTGTTTGGGAGGCAATCCTTTTCTTTCTCCAACTAAACAGACCATTTCTGCTAATCGTTGCTGATGACTGGCGGTATATGGATCAACAGCAAACAGTGCCTTCGATATTATTTTGGCCAATGAGATGAAATGTCGTTTAAGCTGTTCATTGGTTTTTTGCCGCTCAATTGCCTGGGAAAGCATGTTAGTAGCAGTTAGCAGTAGGTTCATGTGTACTGATTTCCAGCTACCGGATTCAACCGGTTTATTGAATCCAATAACGCCTACAGACTTCGTTTCAGCTATAAGGGGCATTAGCATAGTTATTTCCCCGTCACGAGAATTTATAGATATACCATCTTTCTGGGACATGTTTTCGATGGTGTTGTGATTGTATATGCTCTGCAAAAGCAGCTCTGTTTCCTTGGTAGTGTCGCTATGACCATTATCATAAATTATAACCAAGGGGGACTGAGTATAAGCTCCTTGTTTTTTGCTATCTTCAGTATAACCATCAGCCATTCTATTTGTAGTTAGTATACACGATGGGTCGGCATCGTGAAGTATCACAAAGCCCCTATGGCTTCCAGTGGCCTTACACAGAATCTCTAATATTGCCTTGTAAGGTATTCCCGCTGTTGTCTCAAGGATAATTTGCCCTACTCTAGCAATCGCTTGCAGATATTTTTCTTTTTCCTGGTGAGCTTTTTCTACTTCTCTACGCTCCGTAATATCTCGAGCTACTCCTTGGTAACCAGATAACTCTCCGTGAGAATCCTTTATTGGTATGAACCCTACCTCTATCGGAACGATTTGGCTACTTTTTTGTGCCACATTAATATAAATGTGTGGACCAGGTAAATCCTTGAATTCATTTAACTTCTTAAAAATAAAGGTACGGTATTCGGTAGTAAGAATATCCTGAATATTCATAGCGAGGATTTCCTGTACGGGATATCCAGTTAATACCTCGGCAGATTTGTTAACAAATGTGAAGTTACCCTTTAAATCAATGGTAAAGATGCTATCCTGCGTCATATCGATAATATGCTGCATCCTTTTTTCGGCCTTGTCAGCCTGCTCACGTTTATCAATCAATTCATTTTGTATCTTAATTAATTCACGAAAACTGAAATGAACTAGACCTGTGATAATTATCATGGCAAATAGCCAATCGAGTGTCATATGTAAAACACTCAGCTGTGCTCCCGAACTCAAAATGACATAGCGTATGATTTGCAGTGAACCGAGTGTAGATCCAGCCATGGCTATAATCAACCACTCGAGTTGCCTGAATTTATATTTGAGAACTTTTCTAATTATGAACTGGTTTGACATTTCCCTACCTTTCAAAGTTAACTTCATCTAATTTATAGACAGATCAAAACATATCTTAAATATTAGGTCTATTACTGATTCCACTTATCTGATTCAGTGTTATAGTCCCATGTTGCTTCAGTGTTCGATGATTCTTTGTCTAGTTCGAATTCTGAATCATCAACACGCCTCACTTTCTTTAGAACATGTCCGAACCAGAAAAACACAAAAGCAACTAGCACCACACCTAAACCTATTAGTATATATTTTGTCGAATCGGGCATATTCGAAAAGATCGTATTTAACGAATATCCCTTATAAAACGAACCTACTGAAGACCATGGACCTTCATTCGAAGCACCATCTATTGCCTTTACTCTCCAGTAATATGGAGCATTCTGGCTGGGTAGCAAATTTTCATCTGCAGGAAGGTCAAAAGCACACTGGGTGAGATCCGCTGTGGATAATATTCTCTCCGAGAACTTAGCATCCTTAGCAATCTCAAGCACATAAGTCACTCCGCTCGGGTCATCAACACCACTCCATTCAAAATGGACCCCCTTCTCTATCCGCTCCGAATCAGCAGGTGAATTAAGTGAGGGAGCCAAAGGGGGAGTAGATTCAATGTTAAATGCTGTTTTCTTGGTGTTGACCCCATCAGTGACCGATATCGTATGAGATCCAGAGAGACCTTTTGGAATTTTGAAGTTGCACGAAAAAATTCCATCTGTACTTACCGTTGCTACATCCATTGTAGTATTATCAAAGTTGATCGTGATTGGGAACCCTGGTCTAAAACCGGAACCTTGGATACCAACTGCCATACCAACGTGGCCGTTATCTGGGCTGATTATTACTTTAGAGATTATAGTTAATTCGCAGTAGGAGCGGTTCAAACCATCGTCAACCTTTATTGAATGAGTTCCATCAGCACATGGAGGCACCTTAATAATAGCAGTAAAATTGCCATTGGAATCAACAGTTGTTGCCGCAATATCTTTGTCGTCGAAATAAATGGTGATATCACTGGGCTTGAATCCAGTACCACTTACTGTTACGTTAGAACTTACTGAGGCTGATAATGGGGAAATGTCCATTTTTTGTTTTATGGTATAGACAGCTGTTTTACTATTGCCCTCGCTGTCTTCGACTTTTATTTCGTGTTCTCCTTTACTGGATTCAGGTACGATAAACTTAACATCGGAGAATATTCCGCTGTCATTTGCATCGCCAGTGGTTAATTTTGTATCGCCAAGGTAGATTTTTATCGGTTTACTAGCCGCAAAACCATTTCCGGAGACAGAGACAGTGTCCCCTACAAAACCACTGGTATCGCTTAAAGTGATTTTAGGCGTAATTTTGAAACTCGCTATGATTTTATTGGTACCATCATCGGCCAGTACATTGTATCTCCCACCACCAAAGAGATCGATGGCAAAACTAGCCACCGCATAACCGTCTTCATCTGTGGTTTCCTTAGCAACTACCGTAGTTCCGGGAGTAATAGTTGTCCCGGTACCGAAAATTACTATGACCTGTTTGTTGGGGTCGAAATCCAGAATTCTTACAAAGACCTCTGTACCTACGGGACCTTCATTTGGCAAAAGTTCTAACCTGGGCACTTTTACTGGCGCGTCTTCTGCCCATACTGGTTGAGCTATGATAAATAAGGCAGTAGCGATAATTACTAAACAGACAAATATTCTGGAACACAACCCTATAATAAATATCAATCCATGACGAGGTAATTTGGGCAATAAATATTCTTCTCTCTTTGCATTACGAAACAGACAAAATTTCTTAGAAAAGGATGCATTTCTCAAACATAAAGCAAATGTCTTAATCATAATCGCGTCCCCTTTTCATATCATGATCACCCTTTGAAATAACTTGAGATACTTCTTTTCCCAGCTTACTTAGAGTATCTAAATTCACATCAATCAAATCATTTGCTAGTTCTGACAGGGCGGGGTCTTCAGGCTCATCATTATCACTAAAAATATCATCTAAATCATTGCTGTCCTCGATTTGTTCCCGTGGCTCTTTGTCTTTTGTGGCATCTTCTGTTTTCCACAGGCGTGTCATAGCAGCTGGGCTTTTAGCTGCATCAGTTAAACTTGTTATTTGAGGGCTAGAGCTATCCTGAGACTCCTGTGAAGCAACTGCTCTTTTTGCCACATCAGTCAAACTTTGTATTTGTTGTGGGCTGGAGTTATTCTGAAATTCTTGCGTAGGTTTTATATTTAATTCTTTATGAGACCCTTCCATAACTATAGCTTGTTGATCTTGCGGAACCTTTACCTGCGGCTGCTTTTCATATTTGCCCTGTAGCGTCTTTTCCAATTCATCATGCCTTCTACTCTCTTTTTTAGAGACGTGTTTCTTAGGTCTCATGCTGCTGCTTATCATCAGAATAATGCTAAATACAAATATACCGGCAACGACGATAATAACAGTATATATATCTATGTCATACCCAAGAATATACACTTTTGATCCTCCTCAATTATCCTAACCACTCATTTGAACAACACCAAATACCCCTTTAAGCAAGCCTGGGACAATGAGCAAGCTAATCCCCGAGATAAAAAGGAAAATACCAAAATAGAATAAAAACTTGAGATTATGGCCTCCTTCTACTATTTTTACAGCAGCTGCATTCACGATTGTAAGCATTATTAACATAGCAGTAACCATTGTATCGAGTAGTTGAAGTTGACCAGCGCCGCTGGCAAAAAAACCAAATGCCGGTAGACTCTGAAGTGCAGCCATACTTTTTTCTGAAGTATCACCACCTATACCCTGCAAAAGCGTGGAAAAATTCACTAGAACCTGGTAAATACCTACCAATAACATGGCTATGGTAGCGTGTATAACAACACAAGTAAACGAAAAAGTAGATGAGACTAACTTGCGCTTGGCTCGAAGCAGAGCTACTTTCATGGCGAACATAGAGGATTGATTGCCTACTTTTTCGGGATCACCACCAACTGCAATACCATCCCAAAAAATCTGGACGCTTCTATTTATATGCTCGCTTCCTGTGCCTCCCACAAATTTTTGCCAGCATAATTCAGGTTTGATACCCAGAATCAACGAGTTGTTCAAACTGATAACAGGTTTCATCAACGAGGCAAGTGATCTAAAATCCAGTCTTCCTAGTGCCTCGGTTATCGTAGTCCCGATTGCTTTGGTTACACCACCCAAGGACCTAAGGAAACTGGCAATATCAGCATCAACCTTGTCTATCTTTCGATCATCCCAAATCATAATAAAGCCTGTAGGTAGTACTAAAATCGACATCACTACCATAGCCCAGCCCAAATTAGGTTTCATAATCATCATTAATAGGATAAGGACTATAGCCATTGGTACTACCATAAATTTAAATAAATTCCTGGACAATCTTTGTCCTGTAGAGGTTTGGAATAAAGAATGGGTTTTAACCTCCTTGGGCGCTGCCCTGAACATTATCCAGGCACCGAGTGCTGTTGCCATCAACATGACAAAGGTTAAAGTGACAATATATGTGGGTTTCATAGGGAAAATTAGCATTGACACTACACTGATGACAACTACCAGAGATGCTGATAGAATCAATGCCACATAAGCATCAGTCCACTTTTTTAGGCTTTCAACAGCACGATCATATTCATTCCCATAAGTTTCTCCTATGGCAAAAGCCTCTCGCGCCAGAAAATCAGCTTCTTTCTCTCCAGATGCTAAAGCGCCAGCCATACGCAAAAGTATAGCTTTGGGCTCGGGTTCTTTGACTGTTTCACCAACCATCCGGCAGGCTTCTGAATAATCATAATTGAGTTTTTTGGCCAAGAAATGGACTTTCCTAAAATAACGAGAGGAGCTGTAGGGCAAACTGGAAGCATACTCAAAAAGCAAGTTCCGAGGCAAATTTGAGGTAGCAATGGCCGACATATATGTCAGATGGCAGAACAAATCTCCTTTTAGAAGATCTTTATTAAACGGTAATTTCCCGTTATAAGAGCTCCTTTTATTTTGCTCACCTTCTTTAGAAGAGCCCATCACTTTGAGCTTTAGCAAGGACTTTAAGGAGGTCATAGAAATTTTTCACCCCTTGTTTATTTAATTTCTCCAGTATTTTTGCACGGCGCTCAATTTCTGCGTAAATACGTCGTTTCTTATGTATTGGAATACCCAACTTGGGGCCTATCTTGTATTCCAGAAGATAGCTATTGTTTTCACCACTGAATTTAAATGTATCTGTTGCAGGGTCCCATTGAAATATCTCCACAAATAAATAAGACTGAGTTACTGAATCATAACCCACAATTTCACTAACGGTAATCATTCGGCGTCCGACCTGCCCGGAAGGTAACTTAACAGCACTCTGTATAATAACCAGATTAAGATTGTCCATATAGGCTTTAGGGACATTAATCGGGTCACCTGTTAGGCGCTGGATAAGCCTTTCCACAGAAGCAGCATGGAATGTGGCCATTACCGAATGGCCTGTCTGCATTGCTTGAAAAGCTATGGCACCCTCGGCGCCTCTGATTTCACCAATTATTATTTCATTTGGTCTTTGTCGAAGAGCAGCTTTGAGGAGATCGAACATATCAACACTGCCATCATCACTTTGTTTACTTGACCGCACTACTTCCCGTATCCAGTTCTTATGTGGTACCTGAAGCTCTGGGGTATCTTCTATGGAGACAATCTTAGCATTAGGAGGAATAAAAGTAGTTACTGCGTTAAGAGTAGTCGTTTTACCGGACGCAGTCTCACCACAGACGAAGACATTCATGCCTTCACCTATCATGACAGATAGATAAGCCGCTATTTTGTAATCTAGAGTTCCCATATCTATTAGTTCCAGAACTGAAAGCGGCGTTTCGCTGAATTTTCGGATGGTGAAATTGGAGCCGCGCTTCGATACGTCACGTCCATAAACAATATTTATTCTGGAACCATCAGGAAGCGTGGCATCCACTATAGGACTGTGCACGCTCACTGGCTTTTTAATGCGCTCTGCCAACCTCATGACAAATGTATCGAGGTCTTCATGATTTGAAAAAGAGATAACAGTTTTCAAGCTCTTAAATATTTTGTGCTCGATGAATATTGTGCCCGTGCCGCTGCAACTGATATCCTCCACATATTTATCAGACACAAGGGGGTCAAGGATACCCAAACCTATCTTATCTCTTACTATGAGATACTTAGCGGCGCGTAATTGGCCAGGCGTTACTACTAGTGGTTTAATCTTAGTGTTGATAGGAATTTTATTAGAGCTGCTGGATAGGCCATTTCCTGTCGTTAAAACTCGTTCAAGGCACTGCAGGATGTTCGCTTTCCTTTCATCTTCAGACATAACTGCAGTTAAGTTAAGGTAATCAGACAAATAAAGCATCCTTTTTTCGATTTCCCCCATAAGCCCATCCAAATTAAGAATAAGGGTTGGTTCCACTGGAATATATGTATTCCGGCCATCGTTAGGATCGTACACTATATGAGCGAAAATTCCGGGTTTTACAGAGTAAATGATATTCGGTCTTTTGTTAGCAGACATTTTTCTGTCTAATTTGTCATAAAACTGAGGGATACCGTATTCATTGGTAGGTAGCAGTTGCAGATAACCCAAGAGGTGAGAGTTTTTCTGAATAACATTATGAGCTTCTGCTGGCAGCATGCCTATTATGCTACTAACGTCGCTTTTGTTCATGCCTTTATTTTTCGCTTGATTGAATGGTAAAATTAACTTTGGCATTGGATTATTTCCTTTACCAGTTATGCTTTCGCTCTACCGATTGGCATTATACGCATGCCAATACCCGGATCAACATCGAAACTCAAGACATTACCGGTGTTTTTAACCGCACCTCGAACCTTAGATACCTCAAGGACCTTGACCAATTTATCTCCAACCTCTTCTATTCGAAGTCGAAAATGGGCATCACAAGCAGACCGCAGCCGTATTAGTACCTGCTCATCAAACGCATATGTATGAGCGATGTTAATAATAGACTTTCCTTCATCGCACAACCTCTTGCATTGCTCAAAATAGGTAAGAATTTCATCGTGAGTTGTATGAGCGATAACAGGAGTCAAAGAATCAACAACTACCAAATCATAACGTGGATTTGCCGAAACACCGGAGATTATAGTATCGAAGGTATTCATTTGCCTCATTCTTGATGCTTCGATGGTAAATATTTTTATCCGCCCCAGAAGAATATAGTCCAGAATGCTTAAGCCCAGGCTCTCCATCTGTTTATCCATACTTCTCACGGTATTCTCAGCAGTAAACAATATCACGCGGTGACGAGAAGATAGAGCTCCCCACATTATCTGTTGTGCCAGTACTGATTTGCCCGCATCTGATTCACCCTCAATAAGCGTGAGAGAGCCTACAGGTATGCCACCGCCTAGCTGCTTGTCAATTTCTCCTTTGCCAGTACAGATAAGCTCTACCTTTTGTATTTGCTCTTCATCATCCACATAAACTTTCATTAGATATTACCTATATTTTTAATATCCTAGTTTCAATGTCCAAATGTAATTTCAGTATTAACACCATTAGGAGTAGATATGCTTGCTAGGTTAGTAGTATTTTCGGATACCGGTGAACTAAGATTTAATACAAGCTTCATAGTTTCCATCGGATTGAATATATTTGGTTCGTATATTTCCGGTTTTCCGCTTAAAAAAATGCCACCAACCGTCCACCCCGGCGTATCCGTTGTATACGGTAGCCATTGCGCACTACCATCCTGATATCTGACGAGCACATCCCATCTCTTAAAATTAGCCAGATCTGTCTGTCCATCATTTTTCACCACTATTTCTACCCGATTGCCTTCGCTGGTTACATTTGAACTCACAGATGTAATAGCAGTATTTCTCATGTTGTTAATGAGCGATTCCTCATCTTTCCATGCATATATAAGCCTATCAATAGAGTTAAACGAGTCCGAGGCAATGGTAACCACACCTACTATTAACATAGTGATGCATACCAAGGTGACTAAAATGTTTTCCATGGTATCCTCTAAGAAGTACTAAATAATTTCCCATCTGATATCCCATTGGGTATTACTATTTTGAAATAGCAGGTTCCTGATGGTGCCGATTGCAAATGGATACTAATTTTTATCGTCGCCGAAGGTCCCCACTTGGTATCATTCTCTATAGCATAATCCCAGTACGGTGCTGTTGAACCACCATAAGTTACGCGGGCAAAATCTCCCTCTGGGCCAAAGAAAACGTCACTGCTTTCAATGCCGCCTATACGTGAAGAACCCACATTTTTTATCCATATAAATACAGTATCATTTTGGTCAGCTATTTCAATAATCTTGATCTGACTTCTAATTCTGTCATCTATTTTGGTGGCCGCGTCGACTATGGCTCCGCTACTAGACGTAATAACCGGATACATGGCATTAACAACCACTAAAGAGCAAACTACACCAGCTATAACCAGTAAAAGAGTAACTATTATCTTATCCATTGCGAGAATCCTTCATCATTGATAGAATTGATAGCAACGCATTGTCTTGTTGCTTGGAACCCGAAAGCAAATTGTCCAATTGAGCTAAAATCCCCAGATAATCACTGGCGGTTATTGATTGTCCGCTGGTGGACTCATGATGAGAAAGACGTATCATCCTTATTAAGGTATCTTTAAGGTTTTTTGATAGCCGTCCCATAGCGAATGATATCTCCACCAGGACTTCTGTGCGTTCTTTGCCAAGCTTGGCTGTTGCCTGATCTAACCACTGAGTCAGTCCTGCGATAACAACCAAGTCAACCTTGCCACTTTGAGCAGCAAATTCCTGTTCCTTTTGCCTCCTATTAAGAGGTGCTGCTACCTTCGGCGGTGGTTCCTCTAAATTTTCCTCTTCCTCATCTGTTTCAGACCTAGGCCATAGGAAAGTCTTATCATTACGAGGTAATACTCCATGTGATTCTATATCCGCCATGTCCCTAATCTGGGATTCAGCTGCTTCAGCCTGAGCCTTTGGGTTACTCTTATTCTCCTCTTTCTCAAGTTTGGGTAATTGCAATAATGGTGTTTGACTTTCCCCTGTTTTTACATTAGCGGGAGTATTACCTTCACTGGCTTTGGCGGTGCTTTGAATTTCATCACCCTCCCCCCTAGCATCTTGCATCCCTTTTATTTGACTACCAGCGCTGGGTACAAAATTCTGGTTAAAAGGGTTCTGTAAATTCAGGTACTGCTCACGTAAATCCAGGAGGACTGCGTGAACCTCATTTTTCAAAACCTTAAGTTCTTCTTCCAGCGCCTTAATTCGTTGATCGTCCTTCATGGCATGCACCCTTTGGTTAGAGGGGGTCATTTCTCAGGAGAAATGACCCCCTTTTTAACTAAGCTATATGGACCTCAACTACTATTATCGACCAAAATTAATGAAGGTCCATTACAGGATCTAATCCAGCTGGTAATGTTCTCTGTACGGTTATCGTGGAGCCAAGGTCCGGTTTGAATTGGATACTAAAGTAACTATTGGCCACCAAAGGATTAGTCAAAGTATTGAGATCTCCGAGGTCTGACAAATCTATTGTTATTTCGAATTGCTCTCCTACTTCCAGCAAATTGTCAGTGTCGGCAGCTCCTATAGCGACTTTATCCCATTTGATATTATTAAAGTAGTCGTCTTTGGTAGTCAGGCTGATCACACACTTATTGGTAGCACTGCTAGTACCGTCACACGGATGCATATCGATTGCGTTCCCTGCAATCGCATTTCTGACCCCAATTTTGATTGTGTCAACCTCGGTATTATTATCAGTGCTCGTTGCTATAACCGAACCGGCTAACTCGAGATTACTTTTGGCCTGCTGCAATCCAGCATAAATCGTTTCTTTACCCCTTTCCGCAGAGAAGAGACCAGCACTTAGCACCGCGTAACCAAACACGGCAGCTACGGTGACGAATGCGATAAGGATAATTGCAGTTTCTAATCCCGTCATACCGCGGTCATCCTTATGCAGCCCCGCCATGGCTTTCATAAACTTTTTGAACATTCTTTCTTTTCCTCCTTAATTTGTTTTTTGGGATTGAATCCAATTTAATTTGTTAAGCTAATCCAGGTCTACTTAAATGAAATAGACCATCAATTAGTTTTCAAACTCCTTCCAATTTTGCACCTCCTTAAAACGTATTCTGGACCAAGTGATCTAAACCTTACTACAGTTTAATCAGCGTAAAATGATCTTCATCTTGGAATAGAATTGAGCGCCAAAGATATATAATACGAATTGCCGAAACTAACTCGTTACGGCTGATATTTCTGCTGAGAAAACCCGATACCCCCTTCTTAATAGTAGACACAAGGATACTTTGATCGTCACTCAGTACTATAATGCCGATATTATTCAGAGAGTGCTTTATCTGATCGATAATCTTGGAACCATCTGTCTCCTGCATTTCGATGCCTAAAACTATAATGTCAGGATATAGTTTTTGAATCTGATTCAAGGCTTCCTTACCATTTCTTGCTTCGCCAATTACTTTTATAGTTTCATCACCGTTTAACATCTGGCGAAGGCCTTCACGCATGGCCTCACGACTGTCAACTAGTACTACTCGTATTACATCGGAAACACTGGTGGTATAGCTATATACCGGGGGTAATTCATTGAATAAGGTTTCCGCCATTATTTAACTCCTCATGTGAGTATTTTACAGGCTCAATTTTGGCATTATAGGAACTCTGGTCAAAGTACCAAATGGGTTAATAATACTGACCAGATGAGCTAAAATAAATACGTGAGGGTATTTCTATTAGGCGTAGTGTGAGGTTAACAATGGCTGGGGGCAACAAGAAGGAAGCGCGCAATGTTTCCGTAGAAATCCGACAGTCCATGTAAAATCATGGACATGCAAAACAGGACATTAATAACACTTTGCTGGGAGTTATATGAACAAGGAATTCCTAAGGTACACATTGCTAAAAGGCTGGATAAAAATCGCGAGACCATACATATCTGGATACAGAACATCAAAGAACATGGACTTCTCTCATTCCTGGATAACTACGAGCAATCCAAGAAAGGTGAGAGGAAAAGAAGGCAAGTAGACCCGCTAGTAAAGAGATTAGTCTGGGAAATCAGGGAGCGCGAATACTATTGTTGTGGTCAGAAGATTCAATATTATTTAGAGCTTGAACGTGGTATCCACCTCTCGGTTCCTAAGATATATGAGATACTAGCGGAGAAATATTTAATTCGGTCCAAATGGAAGAAAAATAAAGTGAGAGGATTGATACCAAAAGCATCAATGCCCAGAGAAGTAATTCAGATGGATACAATTGATTTCGGGGACATTTATGCATTCACTGCGATAGACATTTTTACCAGAGAGGCAGATATTCTATTAGCTCCGGAGCTCACTGCCAGGTACGGTTCCAGATTTCTAGTTAAGAGTATGAAGAGGAGATTTGGGCAGCATGTGCATCTTATTCAGACTGATGGCGGTCCAGAGTTTAAGGCAGACTTCCTCATGCATGTACATTCTTTCTGTGATCGTCACAGGGTAGCTAGGCCATATCGTAAAAATGAACAATCTTATATTGAGAGTTTCAACAGAACGGTAAGAAAAGAGTGCCTGGGCTGGTCAAAATATCGTGCTAAACAATTGCCTGAGTGCATAGAAATGGTAGAATCTTTCCTGAAGCGCTATCATTATCATCGTCCACATATGAGCTTAGGGATGAAGCCACCATTACAAAGATTAAAGAAGGAGGTAGACTGTCGGATATTTACGGAGAATTAAGCGAAGCGGTGATTATTGATTTTAAACGCTTTTAATTCAGGTTTAACGATGGTTATAGCAAATTTTTTGTATAAGCCTCGGCTACAGCTTGTGTTCTGTCAGTTGCCTCAAGCTTAGCAAATATAGTGCTCGTTTCTCTCTTGACGGTAGCTTCACTAAGGTACAGTTTTTGAGCGATATTTTTGTTAGTAATACCACCAGCAATAAGTCGTAGAATATCAAGCTGCCTAGGAGTTAAAATAGTCTTACGGGTGTTCTCTACCATGGTAGCAAACTGTTTAAAAAGAGTTTTTGTAATAGAAGGGGAAAAAGGTGACTGACCTTCGTAGGCAAACTTTATTGCCTTTACGAGCTCTTCCTGTTTAATATCTTTAAGCAGGTAACCTGAAGCGCCAGCCTCAGCAGACTGTGCTAAGAATTTGTCCTCGTAAATAGTTAAAATAATAATATTGGCTGTACATCCCTGTGCTTTGAGCTGGCGAGTTGCTTCAATACCGCTCATTCCTGGCATCCTTATATCCATCAATATGATATCTGGATTCAATTCTTTAGCTTTTCTAAGAGCCTCTTCGCCAGAACTAGCTTCGCCAACCACTTTTATTTCGTCGTCTAACTCTAGCATCCGACGTAAACCTTCGCGTACCAATTGTTGATCGTCTGTTAAAAGCACCTTTATCTTCATGTCAACTACCTGCCTTTCCTGAGAATCTATTGAAAAAGAAACATAAATATGGAATTAGACTTCACATAGAGGTTGTGTCACAGAAACCGGAATTCTCACTGATACTGTTGTTCCATTACCAATCGACGTATTTATCTCCAAACTTCCTCCAATGATTTCAGATCTTTCCCTCATGCTTATTAAGCCAATATTTCCTTCCGCCACTTGATTTTTGATTGTTTCGTCAAGATTAAACCCTTTTCCATTATCAGCAATTTCGACCGTAATGTACCCTTTCTCAAATTTCAGACCAAGTTCAACCAGGGAGGCACGAGAATGCCTCCGCACATTATTAAGAGCTTCTGACAAAATGCGGTAGATGGTTATCTCTTGTGCAGGAGATAAAGGTATGGGCTCGCCGGTTATACTAAAATGACAAAAGATACCAGCTTCATCACTGAAAGCTTTTATGTTTTGCTTTAGAGCTCCAATCATTCCTAGTTCAGCCAGCGTTGAGGGATGGAGATCAAGAATAACACGGCGTAATTCTTTAATACTTTGACTAATAATTGAACCTGCCCGCTGAATCTCTTCACGTGCTTTTTCAATATTCATTCTGTCCAAGTAAGTACTGCTTAGTTGAATAGCATATGAAACGCTCGACATCCATTGTGCCAATCCATCATGCAACTCTGTTGATATTCTTCGCCGCTCATCTTCTTCGGCAGTAAGGCACTTTTTTAAAAACATCTCAACATTGCTTTTATTTAGTTGGAGGTCTTTGAAAAGCCTTGTATTTTCGATAGCAATAGCTGCCTGCCCAGCCAGTATATGTAGAAGCTCTAGGTCACTTTGCGTAAAAGGGTGCTTACCATACTTTTTACTACAGTTAATCACACCGATGGTTTTCCCTTTCACCGATAAAGGAACGCATAAAGAAGAAATAATACCTGACTTCACATTGGCTACTCTATCCTGGGACTCTGCATTAAGCAATAGTGCTTTTCCTGTCTTCATTACAGTCCAGGATATATTATTGCCGGATTCCTGCAGGCTTTTACCTATCATTGCTTTTGATAAACCTAATGCTGCCATAACGACTAACTCATTAGACGCTTCATTTAGCAGCATTACTGATACTTTATCTGCTCTGGTCTCAATACAAATAACACGGACAATTCGATTGAAGATTTTATTGGCATCTAACTCGGAAACTAGGGATTTGTTCAATTCAAATAATGGAAACAGAGTTTTACGGCGCATATTTTCTTTGGTCATTCTGCTATCTTGTAAAACTTCTTCGACAACTGTTTTCAATCCTTGTTCTTCAAATGGCTTCACTAAGACAGCTTGGGCACCGGCCAGAAATGACTTAGTAAGCAGGCCTCTAGTATCATTAGTACACATTGCGATTGAACCAATAGAAGGATTTATGAGATGTGCTTGGTGTAGAAGTTCGGGAGTAGTATTGGCTGGCATGCTCACACTGATTATCAAAAGATCTATCGATTTTTCATTGAGAATTGTAAAAGCATCCGTGACAGTCTGAGAAAAATAAATGGTATAATCTTCCTCACAAAGGGCAGCTTCAACTGCATGTAGTACTTTTGGCTCTTGGTCAACGACCAGCACTCTTTCTTTATTCATCCCTGCCCTGCAAAATTAAGCTACCACAGTTTTTGTACTTTAACGTGCTATCATAATTTATATTAACGACGTGCACATAGATAACACGTAAACGATATAAATCAAACTAGCTTAATAAAATATCGCAATCTTATTAACTTTGTCAAGTCACTACTACAAATTAAACCTGAATTCTATTTTTATTATTCTATTAATTCAAATTGTGATATTGGTTTAATAGTAAGGAATTAATAGGTAAGTTAAATAGTCTGTTTATCCTGAAACCACCGTCCCCACCAGCTTTCATGTTTACAGTTAGTGCACTTTACCCTGACAGCAACTGTTCCAGTAGTTCCACAAGAACTACAAATAAATGTCTTGCCTATATTATAGTCAGGTGTATTCCGCAAGCCTTCTGTTAGAAATTCCAATTGTTTATTAATATTCTGAACTTGTTGAATAGCTGACTTCATTTCTGGAGCTGATGCTTGACGAGCTAAACTGCTTCCATTTTCCAATTCATTGATCCTCAATACTATTTCCGACAAGCGTAGTGAAAGCTCAGCCAGATGTACTCCAAGCGGGCCAACTTGTCTGTCAGTTGTACATGCTTCGTGGCTTTCGTTTGAAACTGCTGTAGATAATGGCTTGGTAGTTGGGGGCGTAGTATTATTTGCCAGCAGCATTTCTGAGATTTCAAGAGTAGTGGCTTCCTGGGTTTTTAAGCCAACTGAATTATCCGGTACGGTTTCTGGGCAAGGTATTTGCTTCCTGCCGACATCCTTTGTCTCCATGGTAACTATATTACTGCTATTCTGTATAGACTTCTTATTTAGTTCACCCATGGGTTCCTCCTGCACTTAACCGCGATATTAAATGTCACCGCCATTTAGTAGATACAATTAATCCTATTCTTTATATAATATATAAAACATCTTGCTTATATATAGCTACATTCGATATTTTCTAATAGGGGCTTACCGGATATTTTCAGAGGCGTTTGTATGAAACCGGAGTCTAATGCTATCAAAAATATTCCCTGTACCTTTCTCTGATTAACATCCAGCATAGATTTGACAATAAATATACTATTGTGCTCTTGTAAAATCTCCGTCAAGGCAATATCTAGCAATGCCCTGGCTCTATCAAGTAACACCACTGGTGTGGAAAGTTGTAAAGATACTCCAAGTGTATTCTGTAGGGCATCCAGAAAAGAAATACCCATAATATTACCCATTTCCCCCAGAGTTGACTGGTCCATTTCTTTTAAGGTTCTAAAAATGCCAGGATTATTACCTGTGGCCATGTTTAATAGCGTATATGCTAATTCTGGTTTATATGCTATCAAGAAATGCCCATTAGCTGCACCTGAAAATGCCAGGTAAGTTCCTATTGCCGGTGCATCATCTCCCCCAAATATATTAGATATATCCTTGGTAGGAATTTGTCCCATTTCAATTGAGTCAATTTTAATTTCGTGACCAATCATTTGAGAAATGCCCTTAATAGCGTTTGTTATTCCTTCTACAATCGGAAGGTTACACATCTCTGGTTTTGCTTTATCCTGCGTTGTAATATTAGGCATCTTAATGTCTCTTATATGTTTATATATATAATCAAACGGTTTTTAAAATAACTACCGTAGTTATACTGTTGTTAATATTATTCAGTTTAGTTTATATTTTCAGCCAATCGGTGGTGTTTACTAAAGTGCCATAAGGATAAACATTGCGAGCTTAGTGTCTCAGTCCTTATGGTCAGGAAGGAAGCATTGACCCGACCCTTAAGAATCAGTTCAGTTTTAATGTCATACTGGAGTACAGAAAAACATAATCAAGGCTGGACTAATGATCTATGCCGCCCTCTCGTTATTAACAGAGGAAATAATTCAGGATATTTTTATTTATCTCTAGCTACTATTTTTGGAAGACATGTTTCTATATGCAGCAAGGGCAAAAACGATGGCCAGGATGCCAAATGCTACCGCAGTAAGAGGAGTATTTTCGAAAAAAGACCCCGCTATAGCGCCATATGCCGCTGCTACCGCAGCGAAAATCCAGATCAAGTTCATCTTTTATTCCTCCCTTATGTTGGTTTATAATACCCGTTCTTAAGAACAGGCGGTATATAATGAACATGTTTATCCGGATAATACCTTGTGCGATTCTAGAGTACATTTATCCAGTTCCTTTTTCTTCTCCCAGGTATCATGGAATGGGATATATACTACTTCTCCCTTTCTTTCTCCTACCACATATCCCTGCTTTCCTTTTATTAAGCCACCGATGGCAGCAATCCCGAGTTTAGTTGCTAGTACTCTGTCTCTCGCTGTTGGTGCTCCTCCTCTCTGCAAATGCCCCAAAATACAGACACGGGAGCTTACTTTGAGACGGTGCTGGACATAGTAAGCAATCTGCATAGTACGATCTATTTCCTTGCCCTCGGCTATTACTACGATGCTGCTCCGCTTACCTCTTCTGAAACTTTCCTTTAGCACACTACATAATTTTTCCAGGTCGATATCCTTTTCAGAAATAATTATTTCTTCAGCGCCACCGGCTATTCCCACTTCAAGAGCAATAAAACCGGATAATCTTCCCATTACCTCTACAAAGAAGACTCGCTCAAAAGCATCTGCTGTATCACGAATACGGTCTATGGCTTCTAAAGCGGTATTTATAGCAGTGTCGAAACCTATAGTATAGTCTGTACCATAAACATCATTATCAATTGTAGCTGGGATTCCAATAATTTTTATTTCACTCTCTTCCGCAATAGCTGCGGCCCCATGGAAGGTACCTTCTCCGCCAATAACCACCAGACCTTCAATTCCTTCTCGTTCCAACAGCTGAATTCCTTTCCTTCTACCCTCAATAGTCTTAAACTCTTCGCAGCGTGAGCTTTCTAGAATTGTACCACCACGCTGAATGATATTGGCTACTGCATGACGGTTCAATCTGACATATTCACCTGACAAAAGACCGCTATAACCGCGCCGTATGCCAATCAAATCTAAGCCTTTATGCATCCCACTGCGAACCACAGCACGAATACAGGCATTCATGCCCGGAGCATCGCCACCGCTTGTCAAAACACCAATCTTCTGCAAATCAACCTCAAATTAATTATTCGGTAAATACTTATCTCAATTTTAAGTACGATTCTCTTTACTTAATCAGTTTATATCTGGCTTCCCAATCATTTTTCATGTTCGATAAAGCTAAAATAAAATCATCTAGGTCTTCGAGCTTGTCAAAATATACCTGACAAACTATATCATTTTCCCCATTGTTATTATAAAATTGTATCTCTGTTGTTATATTGAATAACCTGCCTTTATCTTCTTCTGGATAGACAACCCTATGTTCATGAAAAAGGTAGCGTATGAAGCTTGCTCTTAACTCTCGTTGAGGCACTTCAAGATTAATTTTACAGTTAAAATATATCCTCTTTTCCATTAGAATACCTCGTTATTCCCTAATGGTTTCGATTTACTAATTTTATCGCATACTCACGAGATTCGAGCAATTTTTACCTCTTCTACCCTTGTGCCTGGTGGAAGTAGAACCGGAGGAATGGGTGGGTAGTGCCAGGGCTTGATTACCTTGATTACAAGTTTCATTTTTATCTACGGCAGATTTTAAGTGATTTGTTCCTGGTTTAACAGGCTGGTCTCCATAGATTGCGGACAAATACATTTGCTCCACATATTCTTTTAACATGCGCCGTGCGCTAAATAGAGGTGCATTTGAGCGCATAGTTTCTTTTATTGTTTGTATCCACTTATGAGGTATACCGTTTATGTCGCGCTCGTAATAAATGGGGATGATCTTCTCTTCTAATAAACTATAGAGCCTGTCAGCAGCTGCTTTATCATCGCTTGGTGAAATGGCGGATTGGCCATCATTTTGAATTGCCCATCCGTTGGCACCATTATAACCTTCATACCACCACCCATCAGGTATACTAAGATGTGGTACCCCGTTGAGAGCTGCCTTCATTCCGCTAGTACCACTAGCTTCTTGAAGTGATCGAGGAGTGTTAAGCCAAACATCCACGCCCTGAGTAAGATAGCGTGCCAAATGCAAATCATATTCCTCGACAAAAGCCATGCGGCAACCGAATTGAGGATCAGTTGCCATATTATATACTTCGCGTATTAGATGTTTTCCCTCTACGTCATTAGGATGTGCTTTGCCTGCAAATATTATCTGAATCGGTCGCAAATCTCTGTGAAGTAAGCGTTTCAGGCGGTCGATATCGTATAAAATAAGCCCAGCTCGTTTATATTCAGTGAAGCGACGGCAGAAGCCAATGGTCAGCACCTCTGAATCAAACAATCCTCCCATAGCTAATGCCTGCACTGATTTGGCATGGTCTTCACACCAGCGTTTTCGCGCTCTATCCTGCATGCAACTGATGAGTTTATTCTTCAACCATTTGCGTGCAGCCCATATCTCTACATCTGGAATATCCAGCACACGTTCCCATAACGCTGGATCATCGTGATTCTCTAGCCAGTTGCTTCCAAGATACTTACCGAATATTTGTGACATCTTTGGTGCTATCCAAGTAGGGACATGAATACCATTGGTAACCGAGCTAATAGGCACTTTTTCTTCTTTGATGTCAGGCCATAAAGAATGCCATAGCTGTCGGCATACACCACCGTGTAGCTTGCTCACACCATTGCGATAGTTGGCCATCCTTAAACTGAACACAGTCATATTGAAAACCGTATTATCACCCTGAATGCCTAATTCTAAAAATGCATCTCGACATAGTCTTGAAGATTCCCAGTAACAATGGAAATACTTTTGCATCAAATCAATAGAAAACGTGTCATTCCCAGCTGGGACCGGTGTGTGAGTGGTAAAAGCAGTCGTAGCTCGTACCTTATTTACTGCTTCATCAAAATCCATGCCTTTTTCAATCAACTCTCGGATACGTTCTAACATCATAAATGATACATGACCTTCATTGGCATGCCAGACAGTTGGGCTAATCCCAAGTTCTCGCAGAACACGCACACCACCAATGCCTAAAACAATCTCCTGTTGCAGTCGTATTTCGCGATCACCTGCATACAGACAAGCGGAAAGTTGACGGTCCAACGGTGAATTATGCTGGAGATCAGTATCCAATAGATAAAGCCTCACACGGCCGACATTCACTTGCCAGACAGCAACATGAACTGCTCTCGTGTCAAGAGGAACCTCGACACCCAATATTTTCCCATCGGAGGTGATAACTTGAGTAACAGGAGCCTCATTGAAGTTCAATTGCTGGTGTATTTCTTCTTGCCAACCATCAGACGAAATACGTTGATGAAAATATCCTTGAGGATACATAAAACCTATACCTACAAGTGGTATTCCCAGATCACTAGCCTCTTTGCAATAGTCACCCGCTAGGATACCTAAACCACCTGCGTAAAGAGGCAGTGAATTATGGATAGCGAATTCTGGTGAAAAATATGCAATTAAGTGCTGTATAAGGTGTTGATGCTCTTTATTGAACCAGGTGTTAGCCCCAGCTATATCAGAGTCGAAACAGTGTATAACCGAATCATATTTTCTGAGGAAGTCGGGGTTTTCTGAAGCTGCTACTAACCTGCAAGGTTCGATCTGCTGCAGCAGCTTGACCGGGTTATGGCCTGTCGATTTCCATAGAAACCGATCTAATGCCTTGAACATATCCCGTGCTTCTTCATGCCAACTCCACCATAAATTGTAGGCAAGTTCATTAAGCCTTCCGATACGCTTTGGAAGTATCGATACCGACAAATTATTCATCTTTTTTTCTGTAGCTTTCCTGTTTTAAAATAAATAAAGCATCCAGCTTCTAACTCAGTATATTTAACCTTCTAGTTCTAGTGAATTTATGACATGCTCCTGACCATAATACTTGGCTCATAATTTTAAGCCATGCTGCCACTTTACTCTGTCTTATAGTTGCAGTAAATACCCGATTGGTAGCTTTAAGCATAACCAAAAGTACCAATTTGCAAGCAGGCAGGGTTTCTAAAAATAAGCTAGTTTAATGCTAAACTGGTTATAGTTGTGAAGGTCCTGCTTCAGATATCGAAGTTATAATTACCTCCGCGCTCAATTCCTGTAAGGCTACCATTTATTACTTAACTTCCAAATCGTCCTTAATTAACTAGTACAACCCCCGCTTAATTCTCCGTAAATATCCGACAGTCTACCTCCTTCTTTAATCTTTGTAATGGTGGCTTCATCCCTAAGCTCATATGTGGACGATGATAATGATAGCGCTTCAGGAAAGATTCTACCATTTCTATGCACTCAGGCAATTGTTTAGCACGATATTTTGACCAGCCCAGGCACTCTTTTCTTACCGTTCTGTTGAAACTCTCAATATAAGATTGTTCATTTTTACGATATGGCCTAGCTACCCTGTGACGATCACAGAAAGAATGTACATGCATGAGGAAGTCTGCCTTAAACTCTGGACCGCCATCAGTCTGAATAAGATGCACATGCTGCCCAAATCTCCTCTTCATACTCTTAACTAGAAATCTGGAACCGTACCTGGCAGTGAGCTCCGGAGCTAATAGAATATCTGCCTCTCTGGTAAAAATGTCTATCGCAGTGAATGCATAAATGTCCCCGAAATCAATTGTATCCATCTGAATTACTTCTCTGGGCATTGATGCTTTTGGTATCAATCCTCTCACTTTATTTTTCTTCCATTTGGACCGAATTAAATATTTCTCCGCTAGTATCTCATATATCTTAGGAACCGAGAGGTGGATACCACGTTCAAGCTCTAAATAATATTGAATCTTCTGACCACAACAATAGTATTCGCGCTCCCTGATTTCCCAGACTAATCTCTTTACTAGCGGGTCTACTTGCCTTCTTTTCCTCTCACCTTTCTTGGATTGCTCGTAGTTATCCAGGAATGAGAGAAGTCCATGTTCTTTGATGTTCTGTATCCAGATATGTATGGTCTCGCGATTTTTATCCAGCCTTTTAGCAATGTGTACCTTAGGAATTCCTTGTTCATATAACTCCCAGCAAAGTGTTATTAATGTCCTGTTTTGCATGTCCATGATTTTACATGGACTGTCGGATTTCTACGGAAACATTGCGACCCCTTGACACTATCTATATATTGTGTTAAAATTTGCTTCAACCACATGCTCTGGTGGTGTGATGAAGTGTCTTCGCTGTAGTGGTATTGATTCAAAGGTTATTGATTCTCGAAGTATTGGTGAAGGCATCAGGCGTCGACGCCAATGCTTGGAATGTGGAGCACGTTTTACTACTTATGAGCGTGTTCAACCTAAAAGCATCTTCGTAATCAAAAAAGACGGCAGGCGCGAGGAATTCAACCGAGAAAAATTAATGTCTGGCATCCGCAAAGCCTGTGAAAAGCGTCCTATGCCTACTGGGACCATTGATAAGCTTGTTGATAACATCGAAGCTGATCTTTATAAACTAGGTAAAGTTGAAGTACCAAGCTCTATTATTGGTGATAGGGTTATGGACAAATTGGAGGAATTGGACCACATAGCGTACATTCGCTTTGCAAGTATATACCGCGATTTTACCGATATAGCCACTTTGAAGCAGGCAGTAGATGAACTGTTTGATGAGAAGAATTTAGAGCCACTAGCAGGTCAATTATTTTTGCTATCACCAGACCAACTAAGCAGTATAAGAAAACAACGGCAAAGGCATAAGTAAATGGCTATAAGCAATTCTAGAAATGCTAGCAAATCTTCTGATCAGACTCGCATAGCTCAAATTGTTTCTAGCTATACAGAACCATTAGGTATAAGCGAAAGGAAAAAATTAGAGGAAATTACTAACGAAGCAATTCGCAGATTAGAAGGTATTCTGCCAGGAATGGAACGTTTTATTAAATCGTCAGCCAAACAGCCATTATCTGATAACCAGATCCTAGCTGTGGTAAAAGAGATTATAAACGAGAAGGCGAAAATGGAACAAACTATATTTAAATCCCACGTCACCATAGAGAAGAAGGCTGAAGCAAGCGAAAAGCCTGCTCCTAAAGTTAAACAGAAGATTACGCCGAAGATCCAGCTCAGTGAAAATGCTATTGTGGTTTTAGAAAAGAGATATCTGAAGAAAGACAACAAAGGACAGGCTATTGAAATAGCCGAAGATATGTTCCGTCGTGTGGCTAAACATATTGCCTCAGCGGAACTAATATATAATTCTAAGGCAGATATTGACTATTGGGAAGATAAATTTTCCCACCTTATGACTTCACTGGAATTTTTACCTAATTCCCCTACCCTGATGAATGCTGGCCGAGAGCTAGGCCAATTATCAGCCTGTTTTGTTATTCCAATTGAGGATTCCATGGAATCCATTTTTGATGCTGTGAAGTATACAGCTCTCATACATAAAAGTGGTGGTGGTACTGGTTTCTCTTTCTCACGTATTCGCCCTAAAAAAGACCGAGTTGGTTCCACAGGTGGAGTTGCCAGTGGTCCTGTGTCATTTATGCGAGCTTTTGATACCGCTACTGATGTAATTAAACAAGGAGGGATGCGCAGGGGTGCTAATATGGCAATCATGAATATCGACCATCCTGATATATTGGAATTTATTACAGCCAAAGAAGACCCAAAAGCACTAACTAACTTTAACCTATCAGTAGCCATAACCACAGAATTTATGAATGCTGTTGAGAAAAACTTAAACTACAACCTAGTAAATCCGCATACAAAAGAAGTTACTGGGAAGCTGAATGCTAGAGAAGTTTTTGACAAGATAGTTGATATGGCTTGGCGAACAGGTGATCCGGGCATTATATTCATTGACAATATAAACAAATATAACCCTACCCCTAAATTGGGTAAAATAGAGAGCACTAATCCGTGTGGAGAACAACCTTTGCTTCCATTTGAATCTTGCAATCTGGGTTCTGTTAACCTATCCAAAATGGTCAAAACTGAAAATGGTCAAATCCAAGTCGATTATGAAAAATTAGCCGAGACCGTTAAACTGTGCGTAAGGTTTCTCGACAACGTAATAGATGTCAACCAATACCCTCTAGCACAAATAGCCGAGAGGACCAAGGCCACTAGGAAAATTGGACTCGGTATCATGGGGTTTGCCGACCTGCTGATTATGCTGGGTATCCCTTACGACTCAGACAAAGCTATAGAAACAGCAGAGAACATCATGCGCTTTATCTCCGAAGAAGCTAATAATGAATCCGTGAAATTGGGCGAGGAAAGGGGACTGTTCCCCGCTTTTGGAGATAGCATCTATGATAAAAACAATGGTTTAAAACCGAGAAATGCTTCTCGAACTACTATTGCACCCACGGGTACATTAAGTATAATAGCAGGTTGCTCCAGCGGCATCGAACCACTTTTTGCTCTGAGTTATACACGACATATATTAGATGGTGCTGAACTTATAGAACTGAATCCTCATTTTGAAAAAGTAGCTAAACAAGAAGACTTCTATTCGCCAGAACTCATAGAACAGCTGTCAGAAGGAAAAAAATTACACGATATTGATAACAATATTCCGAACTGGGTAAAAGAAGTTTTTGTTACTTCTCATGACATAGCGCCAGAATGGCATGTGAAGATGCAAACAGCCTTCCAAAAATATACCGATAGCGCCGTTTCCAAGACAGTTAATCTCCCCTACGAAGCTACACGTGAAGATATCGGCAGAATATACATGCTTGCTTACAAATCAGGATTGAAAGGGTTAACCATTTATCGTGACCGAAGCCGTGAAAGCCAAGTCTTAAATCTTATGCGAAAAGATGAGGTTCCAGAAGACAAACTTACCCCAAGACAACGCCCCAAAGTTACCAAAGGCATTACGGAGAGGGTAAACACGGGCTGTGGCTATATTTATGTGACTGTTAACTTTGATGATCATGGTATTTGCGAAGTTTTCTCCAGCTTAGGAAAAGCTGGCGGTTGTGCCTCAGCACAACTTGAGGCTACTAGTCGACTTATATCCTTGGCCCTCAGGTCAGGTATCGGCACCGCATCTATCACTAAACAGTTACGTGCAATTCGCTGCCCTTCTGTTGCCTGGGAACAAGGGCGACTTGTTCTGTCCTGTGCTGATGCTATTGTAAATGTACTTGAAAAATATACAAATGGCCAAGATACAAGTGCACCTAAAAATGTTGAAGTGCCTACTGATATATATAAAAACTGGACAGGACAGTGTCCAGAATGTGGTAGCATATTAGTTTACCAAGAGGGTTGCCATATTTGCCCGAGTTGTGGTTACACTAAGTGCGGCTAATAGCAAATGTCCTAATCTGCGTGGTGGGGGAATGGAGAACAGAGATAATAACTATTCGCAAGCCTTCAAGCAAATAACTAAGACTGCTAATTCAGCTATCCCGCTGAAAAAAGCTCTCAATAACATTTCCAAAAGTTCAGCAAAGGCTATGAAGGCTGCTGGATGTGCTATCATGCTTCTTAGCCCCAGAAAAGAGCATCTAGCCATAGTAGCTGCCTATGGCCTCAGCGATTTATATTTGCGCAAAGGAGCACTCAATGCCTATAAAAGCCTTCCTGAGATTATGGAAGGGAAAATAGTATCCATAACTGATATCTCAAAGGACCAACAAGCTCAGTATCCAGAAGCTGCTAAAATAGAAAAAATAAGCTCCGTGCTAGGTGTACCTTTATTTCAGAAAGGGGAAATCATCGGAGAAATCCGACTTTATACAGAGGACACCAGGCACTTTTCACCAGCAGACAAAGATTTTCTATCAAACGTTGCTAATATAGTTATCCTTATCTTAGAGCGCTCCGAACTTATGCAAGTATTGAATACAGACCAGAAGAAAGAAACAAAAAGCAACTGGGGAACGCTAATTGAATCACCTGATTTACCCTTCTCCTCAATGAAACCATCAAACTTCAGTCACCCCAGTGAAGAGGAATTTGCCAAGTTATTAGATTTTTACCGTATCGAATGGCTTTATGAACCACGTTCCTTCCCTATAACCTGGCAAGGCAACAAAATAACAGAGATGCTTACCCCAGATTTTTATTTACCAGAATTAAACCTCTATATTGAGCTTACTACTCTTAAACAGAGTTTAATTACCGAAAAAAATCGAAGGTTACGGCAATTAAAAGCACTATACCCTGAAATCAACATCAAGCTTCTTAATAAGAGTGATTACTTGAAGCTATTGGCCAAATATGGTTATGGGCCACTGGGTGTTTCAAAAGTAGAAGGGATAAACAAGGTTCTATTCAGTCACACTCAGATACAACGACGAGTCAGAGCTCTAGCCAAAAGCATTTCTCACGACTATGCTGGTAAACAGTTAGTCCTGGTCGGTGTTCTAAAAGGTGTTATTTGCTTTATGTCTGACCTGATGCAACATATCTCCATTCCGCTTACAACGGAGTTTATGGCAATTTCATACTATGGCAGCAATACCGCAGAACAGGCTGTGAAAATAACCAAAGATATCGATACCAGTATATCCGGTCTCAATGTATTAATGATAGAGGACGTTGTTGACACTGGAATGACTTTAAATTATGTACTTAACCATCTTTCAGCACATAATCCCGCAAGCCTACGCGTTTGCACACTGCTTGACAAACGAGTCCGTCGTCTCATAGACGTGCCTCTTGATTATATAGGCTTTGAAATTCCAGATGAATTTGTAGTTGGTTATGGTTTAGATTACCATGGGGAATACAGAAATCTGCCCTTTGTTGGTGTACTCAATCCTGAATTAATAGAGGTGCATTAAAAAAATGCCCCAAGTAACCTTACCTAACCGGTTCCTCTTCCTGCCAAACACCTTTCAGCCTTCGCCTACCTTGTGCCGGCCCCTCTGCCTCCCCGGTTTTGGTTTAATTACTTGGGACTTTATTAGAATAACACATCATTTTTGTTTTGTCAATAGGACGCAATGTTTCCGTAGGACATCTTGTACAGTAACATTAGTAAACAGTTCATAGCATAAATCGTGGCCAAAAATCCTTTGCTATGCATGCTACATATGAAAAACAAAATTACTTTTGCTAATCTAGAGACTTTAACCTCCTTAATGAAGTAAATGTTATATAACGCGGCTATAGTTGGTGCTGGGCCAATTGGCAGTTATCTCGCTAATAAACTGGCTCTTCTCGGTCACAAAGTAATTGTACTTGAAAAAAAACAAGCTGCTGGTCAGAGTATTTGTTGTACAGGTATCATCAGCAAAGAATGCTATGATTTGTTATCAATAGACAACCACATCGCAATAAGGCAAGCTAATTCAGCCAAGTTTTTTACTTCTTCAGGCCGATTTATCAGACTGTGGCGTAATGAAGAAGTGGCTTACATTACTGACCGAGCATTCCTTGACCAGGCACTGTCAAATAAGGCACAAGGAACTGGTGCTAATTATAGCTTTTCGACCCAGGTGACAAGTATAGAATTTAAAACTAACCGTCTTTTAATTAAGGCAAATAGCCATAATTGCGAAAAGGTTTTTGAATCAGAGACGGCGATAATTGCCACTGGCTATGGTTCTGACTTAACCAATAATCTTGGCCTTGGCAAAATTAACGATTTCACTATAGGTGCTCAGGCAGAAGTAAAAGTAAATAATATTGATGAGATAGAAGTCTATTTTGATCAAAGGTCGACTCCCGGCGGTTTTGCCTGGCTAGTACCTACTAGGGGGAAAAAAGGTTTAGCGGGACTAATGACACGCTACCACCCTGAATTCTACTTGAACCAACTCCTATTAAAGTTGAAAACTCAAGGCAAGATAGATTCGACTGAAGTAGATTGCAATTATGCCGTTATTCCTCTTCGTCCTCTGTCAAAAACATATACAAACAGAATACTAGTAGTTGGCGATGCTGCAGGTCAAATAAAACCAATTACAGGCGGTGGTATATACTATGGAATTATTTGTGCTAACATAGCTGCCAACGTACTTCATCAGGCACTAAGATCAGGAAATTTATCCGCGGACAGGCTCTCAACATATCAGAAACAGTGGCATGACAAATTAAGCCGAGAATTAACACTTGGCTACTGGGCACAGCGCCTGTGGTCAAAGCTAAGTAATAGTCACATCGAATACCTATTCAGTATTGCTCAAAAGAAGCATATACCAGAACTAATCACCACTACGAAGAATTTCCCTTTCGACTGGCATAGCCAGTTACTTCTACAAATGATTGTTTCCCTTCTACCTTTCATAAAGCCTCAAAAACAATTATAATTGCTTTTCAAAGATAGTTTATATAAGCTATGACTTTGAGGTAAGAAAAATGAAGCCAACTAAAGTAGTCCTAATGTGTGGTGGAATTGGGAAGAGAATGTCTCCTGTAACCACAGATAAGGCATTATTCAAATTTTGTGGTAAACCTCTCATAGCTCATCAGATAAATTCAGCTAGAGAAGCTAACATAAGCCAATTTATCGTTATCGCCAATCCAGAAAATATAACCGATATCCAATCGTCCTTATCTGGAATGAACAATGTTAAAATAGACTTTGCTCTACAGAAAAATCCTCTTGGTATGGCAGATGCCCTTTTATCAGCCTCAGATTTGATAGGCGGTAACCCATTTATTTTGGTTAGCTCAAATGATATCTTCGAAACGTCAGCATATGCAACACTACTTGAAGAATACAATAAAAACAACAAGTATTCGGTTTATATAACTGCCAGACGAGTACAGAATTATTTCCCCGGTGGCTATCTAAAAGTGAATAAGTATAATGAAATAGGCCACATAGTTGAGAAGCCCCCAAAAGGACAAGAACCATCAGATTTAATAAACATTGTTATTCATCTTCATACGCAACCGGAAAAGTTACTGAATTATTTAGCCAGTACTATTTCCACTGCTGATGACATCTATGAAAAAGCTCTAGATCGAATGATTAGCGACAGGCACGAGATGAAAGCTGTTATTTACCAGGGGACTTGGCAGGCAATAAAATACCCATGGCATATTTTGGAAGCTATGGACTTCTTTTCCAAACAACTCACAAGACAAATTTCCCCTTCTTCTAGTATTTCGGACAAATCAGTTATTGAGGGAAATGTGGTCATAGAGAATAATGCCAGAGTACTTGAGGGTGCTGTAATTCGTGGCCCCAGCTATATCGGGCGCAACTCTGTTATCGGCAATAGTGCTTTAGTTAGAGATTCGATTATCGGTGATGACTGTGTAGTTGGCTATGGCACTGAGATAAAGCATTCTTATGTAGGTAATAAATGCTGGTTTCACTCTAATTATGTTGGCGATTCTATAGTAGAAAGCGATTGCTCTTTTGGAGCTGGTGCTGTAACTGCCAACTTTCGCCTAGACGAAGCTAATATTAGCGTGAAAGTTGGTAATGACAAAATAGACACAGGAACAGATAAACTGGGGGCAATTATCGGTAAAGGATGTCGTATTGGTATCCACGCCAGCATTATGCCCGGCATCAGAATTGGTGCTAATTCTTTTATCGGAGCTCATGTGTATCTAATCGACGATATAGAATCTGGTAAAAAGGTCTTAGCCGAATCTCATTATCGTGTAATGTCCAATGACACCCAAAATAGTGGAAATAAAAGGCAAGAATTATTGAAAAAGTTAACGACATGAAATACCAGAGAAAGTGCCCAGGATACATGGGCATTCAGCACTACACATCTGCTTATCAAAAATAGACTTCTAACTGTAGAAATAGTATCAGCTGTCTAGATACTTTATATATCGACACACTGATAATATAAGTATAGACAATATTACACGAAGCGTGATTACTAGCTGGATAGTTGCACAGTTTGTCTCTAAAAACTATTACAACTTTTGTCAAATATGAGAAAATACGGAAACGAGGTATAAATCTTGATATTTTCTTGTTCATTAGCGTGTGCTTTGATAAAATAACTGTCTCAGTGAACCATTACGTAACTGACGTAGCTAGTATAGAGAGTAAATCATATTGAGCAGAATAGCAAGACTGGTACTGTGGCAATTTCAGTAATAATCCCCGCCTATAATGAAGAGCAACGCATTGGTGAAGTAATAAAGTCCGTTGCTCAATATGCAGATGAAGTTTTAGTCATTGACGATGGCAGCACTGATAACACAGCAAATGCAGCCAAAGAGAAAGGAGCAGTTGTAATTCATCAAAAACACAGCGGTTACCTTGCTGCTCTTAAGCAAGGGTTCAGTGAATCAAAAAATGATATATTAGTAACTATGGATGCCGACGGAGAACATCGTGCTTATGACATTCCACGTCTGACAGCACCAGTTATATCAGGAGATGCAGATTTGGTTCTAGGAATAAGAAATAATGTTCCACGTATGTCAGAAAAATTTATAACCCGGCTGACTAATCTTAAAATTAAAACGGGTGATGCATGCACTGGTTTCAGATCAATGAAGAAGGACCTGGCTTTAAGATTGAAATTGGACGGGGCATGCACCTGTGGAACGCTTATATTGGAGTCATATTTTCTCGGAGCAAAGAGCACTGATATCCCTATTAAAATCTTGCCTATAGATAAGCCTAGAACGATATCCTGGCATCATATTAAGCAAGTTTTTTATGTCATTGGCTGGCTAATAAAATCTATGAATAGAAGAGAGCATCAATAATGAGAGTTTTCATTCCTGGCATCGATGGCTACCTTGGCTGGGCATTAGCCCAATACCTTTCTGCCAGTGGTCATGAAGTAGCTGGCTGTGATTTGTTTCTCCGCCGCAAGTGGGTGGAAGAGATAGGTTCTCATTCTGCAACTCCAATCAGGACTAGGGAAGAAAGGCTAAAAGCCTTCAAAGAGAAATTTAATAAAGAGCTACATTTTAAGGAAGGAGACCTCAGAGATTATAACTTTGTTCTACAATTCTTCAAATCATTTCAGCCCGAAGCGATTGTGCATCTTGGTGAGATGCCATCTGCTCCTTTCAGCATGATAGATATACACCACTGCGCTTTCACGCAAGTGAATAACATTGTTGGTACATTAAATATTATTTACGCTATGAAAGAAATCTGCCCCTCAGCACACCTCATAAAGCTTGGCACCATGGGTGAATACGGCACCCCTAATATAGATATACCAGAAGGTTTTTTCACCATAGAATATCGGGGGAGGACCGACACCTTACCTTTTCCTCGTCAAGCTGGAAGCTGGTACCACCAAACAAAAGTCCATGACTCCCACAATATTCTGTTTGCCTGTAAAATCTGGGGGCTTAGGTCGACCGATATCATGCAAGGAGTAGTTTTCGGTACCAGAATAGATGAGATGGGCGATGACGAGAGGTTATGTACCAGGTTTGACTTTGACCAGTGTTTCGGCACAGTATTAAATAGATACTGCGCTGAAGCTGTTATAGGCCATCCAGTATCTCCCTTTGGTGCTGGTAAGCAGAAGAGGGGTTTTTTACCTTTGAGAGATTCTATGCAGTGCTTAACCATTGCCGTCAATAATCCTCCAAAAGAGGGTGAATATAGGGTTTTCAATCAATTTGAAGAGGTATATTCGATAACCGAACTTGCGGAAAAAGTTAAGAGAGTTGGAGATGAGCTGGGGTTAAAAGTAAAAATATCTAGCATAGAGAATCCCCGCCAAGAAAAAGAGGACCACTATTACCATCCTGACCACCGCAATCTTCTGGATTTAGGTTACAAACCTACTCATGACGTCGAGCAAGAGCTACGGATAATGCTAAAAGATCTGATTAAATATCGAGATAGAATAGAAGATAAAAAAGAAGTCCTTATCCCAGACATCAGATGGGATGGTACTAGGAGAAAATCGAGATTCCTGTCAGAAATAAAACAATAGACTAACAGCAACATTTTGCTAGTTAATATGAAAACTCTACCACAAAATCAAAGCTCTAATGCCAGCGCCATTCTGATAACCGGCGGCTGCGGCTTTATCGGTGTCAACTTAATCAAATACCTTGGCAATCTTGGCTACAAAATCAGAGTCTTGGATAACCTATCTGTTGGTAGAAAGGAAAATCTACTTGATGCCGGGTGCCTGTTAGCGTCTGACAGTCTAATCATCGGTGATATTAGAGACCAAGAAGCCTTAAGCCAAAATATAAAAGGCGTAGATGCTATAGTCCATCTGGCAGCACATACCAGAGTCGTAGAATCATTATCAAAACCGCAGGAAACCTGGGACATCAACACCAAAGGCACATTCAACTTGTTAGAAGCTTGCCGCCTTACGGGAGTTAAAACATTTATTTTTGCTTCTACAAATGCAGCTCTGGGCGAACAAACTCCACCTTTTAACGAAACAAAAATCCCTAAGCCAATTTCTCCATATGGAGCTTCAAAACTAGCTGGGGAAGCTTTATGTACTTCATACTCTCATTCTTATGGACTAAATACCGTTATCCTACGCATTGGAAATAGTTATGGTCCCCATTCCAAGCACAAAGCAAGTGTGATTGCGAAATTTATAAAAAGAGCAATACAGAATGAACCTTTGGCAATCTATGGTGATGGCAAACAGACCAGGGATTTCATTCATGTTAATGATGTCTGTCAAGCAATTAATCTCTGCCTCACAACTACCAAATCGATATCTGGCGAAATCTTTCACATAGCTAGTGGAAGGGAAACTACCATTAACGAACTGACAAATATGATACTGGAGATATCAGGAAAGAAAATAGAAATTGTTCATGAGCCCAAACAAAAAGGTGAAGTTGAAAGAAATTACTCTAGTATAGCTAAAGCAACTAAAGTACTGGGATTTAAACCTAAAATTGCGTTAAGGAACGGCCTGATTGATTTGTGGAATTGGTATACGGGAGCAATCACGTGAAAGTATGCGCTGTTATTCCAGCATTTAACGAAGAAGCGACTGTAGGCAACATAGTACAGGAGACCAAAAAATATATTGATGATGTGTTTGTCGTTAATAACGGCTCCATTGACAATACCGCCAAAATAGCCCAAGAACATGGTGCCGAAGTTATAGATTATTATGTAAAACGAGGTTATGGAGCAGCTCAATATGCTGGCCAGCAATTTGCTATACAAAAAGGCTATGACTATATCCTACAGCTTGATGCAGATGGACAACACAACCCTACCTATATTCCACAGCTCATTGAATCAATGCAAGACAGTAATTACGACATAGTACTGGGTAGTAGATTTTTAGCCACAAGCCACAAAAATTTGAGTTTGCCGAGAAAGAGAGGCATAATTTTCTTTTCTAGAGCCATTAGCTTTTTGGGACATACAAAGGTTACCGACGCTACCTCGGGATTTAAAATTTACAGAGTGAGCAGTCTTCAAAAACTAAGTAAACCTTCAGACATAAACCCTGCTGTTGAACAAATGATGGAAATGGCTAAAAAAGGGATGCAAATTAAGGAAATACCTATTGAGATGCCAAACCGTAATACCGGTAACTCACATCTAAGCCTGAGTAAATTCTTATTATATCCTTTTAGAGCGACCTGGCATATTTTGAAGGTAATGCTATTTAAGTAGGAGCCTTGTTTAAAGATAGCCAATATAACATCAAGAAATCAGGTTAAAATAAATTCCATGGATATCTTGTTAATATATCCCCATACTTCAACTTCAAGTATAGAAGAGGGGATAAAGATACCTCCTTTGGGCCTCGCTTATATAGCCGCGGTGTTAGAAAACAAAGGCTATAAGGTTGACATATTAGACATGAACGCCCAGCCTCAATTAGCCACTAATTTCAAAGATATTTTGAAACAAAGAAAACCAAAAATCGTAGGGATTACCTGTCTAACTCCTTTTTACTCTGCAGTTCTATCCTTAGCTAGAGTAGTAAAAGAATCGATTAATGCCAGAGTAATAGCAGGCGGAGCCCATGCTACTGCATTACCACACGAAATGCTAAGTGGTACAGCCATTGACTACGTTGTTATCGGCGAAGGAGAAGCTACAATGGCTGAACTCGTCGATTCACTACTAAATGGAGGAAAACCGGAAGAAGTCAATGGCGTTGCCTATATTAAGAATGGTGTGTTCCACAAAACTAAGCATAATGAATATGTTCAAAATCTGGATGAGCTACCATTTCCTGCCAGACACCTATTGCCAATCGAGAAATATCAGTCACCACAATATCAGAAGTCAAGAGTTACCAGTATTATAACTTCCCGTGGGTGTCCATATAACTGTATTTTTTGTGACTATCGTTTCTTGATGGGACCAAAATTCCGCAGGAGAAGCCCACAAAATGTCATAAGTGAAATCGAAGAATGTATCCAGAAATATAATACGAAGCATATTAGTTTTAGAGACAGTACTTTTACCTTTGATGAAAATTGGATTTCTAATTTTTACCAACTTATAAAGCAAAAAAGCATAAAGATAGATTGGGATTGTAATGGCAGAGCTAACTTAGTAACTGAGAAAATGCTTCGTGAAATGAAAGAGGCTGGTTGCAGATTGATTTCGTATGGCATAGAATCAGGTGATCAGAATATACTGGACTTTGCTCATAAAAATCTGACTACAGAACAAAGTATTGCGGCAGTCAAAATGACTAAAAAATCGGGTATCGAGACCTTAAGCTACTTTATTATCGGTTTGCCTGGTGAGAACTGGGAGACTATAAAAAAGACAATAGAACTGGCAGCAAAATTAGACTCAGATTATACCCAATTTTCTCTGGCAACCCCATTCCCCGGAACACCACTTTATGAATACGCCAGAGAGCATAAGCTCATCAGACCAGGAATTACCTGGGATGATTTTTCACCTATAAATAAAGCAATTATGAAAACCAAAGAGCTTGACTTTGCGGACCTGGAAAAAGCATTAAAGCGTGCTTATAAGAGCTTTTACCTAAGACCTAAGTATATCCTAAGACGCGCACTCAAACTACGCCCGAATAACATTAAGCAGAATTTCAACGGGCTGAAGATGTTTGCTCAACAACAAACACACTGATTATGTAAAATTAGGTTATTGCTTGGAGGGGAATCATAAACATCCTTTTCGTACACGAAGTAGAATGGCTCAACAAGGTTGTATTTGAAATGCATAACCTTGCCGAAGCTTTGTCGTTAATGGGACACCAGGTTTATGCTATAGACTATACCAATAGGTGGACTAAGAACAGCACCTTTGATTTTGGAAGTTTTAAAACAACAAAGCTTCCAAATGTATCTCGTGCTATCCCAGGGGCATCCATATGTTTAAAACACCCCGGTTTCATCAAAATTCCAGGACTAAGCCGTTTTTCTGCTGCCTTTACTCACTATTTTGAAATTCAAAAGACTATCAAGGAAAACAAAATTGATGTTATTGTCCTTTACTCAGTTGCCACCAATGGACTACAAACCATCCATTTAGCACGGAAGTTTAGAATCCCTGTAGTGTTCAGGTCTATAGATATTCTTCACCGACTCGTGCGATATCCTGTCCTACGTCCAGCAACAAAGGTTTTCGAGAAAAATATTTACTCCAAAGTAGATGCAATCCTAGCTATTACTCCTAACCATGTGCGATATGTTATCAGCATGGGAGCTCCAAAATCCAAAGTTAAATTGCTCCTGTTCCCAATAGATAGGAGCATATTTCACGAGTCCAATGAATGCTCAGAGCTTCGTCACAAATGGGGCTTTAATGACAAAGATCAAATTATAGTTTTCATTGGTACTCTGTTTGAGTTCAGCGGACTCGATGAGTTTATTCATCAATTTCCTCAAATTACAGGACAAATACCTCAGGCAAAATTATTAATTGTTGGTGACGGACCTCAGCGCCTTAAACTCAAACAAATAATCGCTGAGCTTGGATTAGAAAAACAGGTCATTATGACTGGACTACAGCCATACTCAACAATGCCTCAATACATTAGTTTAGCTACCGTTTGCATAAATCCTTTTCTTAACACTGAAGCTACCAAAGATATCTTCCCAGGCAAAATAATCCAGTACTTAGCTTGTGGCAAAGCAACTATAGCCACCCCCCTACTAGGAATAACAGCCCTACTTCCCCGTGGTTCTGATGAAATTACCTATACTGATAACGCCGAAGAAATGGCTAGAGAAGTAATCGATCTGCTAAAATCGCCTGAAAGAAGGCATCGCCTAGAGCAGGCAGCACTAAATTATGTAAAGGAACAACACGACCAACAAGAGATAGCTTGCCAATTTGAAAAGGAACTTACTTCCATTGTGAAAAGAGGACTAGCAAAATAGAGCTATGTATCAGTAAGAACAAAAGAAAATCACTAATGAAGGTTTTAAAATTTGTGGTACAGATATACCGACCATTAACTATATTAGGTTTTAATCAGGTATTCGATATAATGACACAAGAGAGACGATTACGGCACTATTGATATATATGGTTTTTTCCGTGAACCTGATATAATCCCTCGTATGAATGCTAGGAGAGTTGTTACTGAATAAAGAGGATTTGTATACACAAGGAAGAATTTCAGACGAGGTGCAATTATGAATGTGCTTGTAGTAGGTGGCGCTGGCTATATGGGTGGGGCAGTTACCGATTTGCTAATACAAAACAAGCATAATGCGCGTGTTTATGATGCGCTATTATATGAAGAGTCCTACCGCAAGCCAGTGGACTTTGTCTATGGAGATGTGAGAGATACGGAGAGACTTTTACCCCACCTGAAGTGGGCCGATGCTGTGGTCTGGCTAGCAGCATTAGTGGGTGATGGTGCCTGCGCTCTAAACCCAGATATCAGTATTTCAATAAATCAAGAGCCAATCAAATTGCTGGCTGAACATTATGACCGCCGTATTATATTCATGTCTACTTGTTCGGTATATGGGGCACAAGACGCAGTGCTAGATGAGTCATCACAGACAAGTCCCCTATCAGTATATGCTGTAACCAAACTAGCTGCAGAGCAATACCTTGAGAATAAAAATGCTATAATCTTCCGTCTGGGGACATTATTCGGCGTTAGCGACCAATTCTCGCGTATACGTCTGGATTTAGTGGTCAATGCTTTGACTGTGCGAGCCCATCGCCATGGTGAAATCAGCGTCTACGGAGGCGACCAGTTCCGCCCCCTGTTGCACGTACGTGACGCCGCACGCGCTGCAGTGGACAACATTGCCACAAAGCCTACTGGAATATTCAATCTAGCTCGGCAGAATGTGCGAATCATTGATCTGGCATATCAAATACGCAATCATTTCCCAGATTTAAGTATTAAAACGACGCCTATGAAATTTCAAGACACACGCAACTATCGTGTGAGCAGCGCAAAGGCTCAGGAAATCTTAAGTTTTAAGAGTGCCTACTCGATTGACGATGGAATCGAAGAGATTAAAGAATTGTTGGATTCACAACGACTTAAAGATGTAGATAACCCTCGTTATACTAACCAGACCTATTTGTGTATGTTTAACACCCATAAACTTGATGCTGGAGGTTAGGATATGAGCAAAACCGAGCAATTACCCGTGCCCTATATAATTGATGGTGGCTTAGCAGTAGACGATCGCGGGGATATAGCCTTTGTCAATGACTTCCACTTTGAGGGTGTGAAACGATTCTACATGGTGTCAAACCACAGAGCTGGCTTTGTGCGCGCCTGGCATGCTCACCGCAAAGAAGCCAAATATATTACCGTTGTCCATGGTGTTGCCATCGTGGCAGCAGTAGCTATTGACAACTGGGAACAACCATCTAGAAATGCAAAGATTCACCGCTATGTTCTCTCAGCACAAAAGCCAGCTGTGTTACACATCCCCCAAGGGTATGCTCATGGACATATGACACTAATATCAAACACCAAATTAATATTCTTCTCAACATCCACTTTGGAAGAGAGTAGCAAAGATGATGTACGCTACGACGCCAGATACTGGGACGCCTGGCAAGTAGTCGAGAGATAATAATAGGTAATAGTTAAATAAGAGCAAGGTGATGAAAGTAGTCGTCTTGGGTGCATCTGGCATGTTAGGCTCAATGGTATTGAATTACTTTTCCTTAAATTCAGATTTTCGAGTGATTGGCACTTCTAGGACTCATGAAATAGGTAAGAAACTCAAATCATACCTACCCAATATCGAATGTCGTTTGCTAGATGCTGAACAATGTCATTTAGAAGAAATAGTAAACATATTGGACGATGCTAACTGGGTAATCAGCGCCATTGGTATGATTAAACCATATATCCATGACGACAATGCAGCTGAGGTAGAACGTGCTGTGACTGTCAACGCCCTTTTCCCCCATTTATTGGCGCATGCAGTAGAGCAAAGCGGCTGCCGCGTACTCCAAATAGCGACCGACTGTGTGTATTCCGGAAGTAAGGGGAGCTACACTGAAGAAGACAACCATGACCCGCTGGATGTCTATGGCAAGACCAAGAGCCTCGGAGAAGTCTTTTCCAATAACGTACACCATCTACGGTGTTCCATAATCGGACCAGAACTCAAGACACACCTCTCATTAATGGATTGGTTTCTACAACAACCTCGTAATATTAGAGTAAATGGCTACACTAACCACCGGTGGAATGGCATAACAACACTGCATTTTGCTAAGATATGCCATGGTATCATTAGACAAGAGCTTGATTTACCGCATGTACAACACGTGATTCCCGCAGGTACGATCTCCAAGGCAGAACTATTGCAAAATATTGCCCGCGAATATCGACGTGAGGACATAGTCATCATCCCTACACAGACAAACGTGAATTTAGACAGGACATTATCCACGATAAACGACTCGCTGAACCGAAAGTTATGGGAAGCCGCTGGCTATGCTGAGCCACCTTCTTTGCCTTTGATGTTAACAGAACTGGCAAAATTCAACTACCGGCTTTCAATGGAGACTATAAAATGAAAATTATGACGATCCTAGGCACGCGCCCAGAAATTATCCGTTTGAGTCGTATTATTGAGAAGCTAGATAAACTGTGCCAGCACGTGCTGGTGCACACGGGGCAAAATCACGATGTGAACCTGAGCGATATCTTCTTTCAGCAATTAAAAATACGCCAGCCAAACCATTTTTTGGGGGTGCGTGGTGCTACATTCGGAGAACAAATCAGCAAGATTATTGCCGCCAGTGAGCAAGTCATTCTCGCTGAAAAGCCAGACAAGCTTCTAGTACTGGGGGATACCAACAGTTGCTTAGCTGCTGTTGTTGCTAAGCGCATGGGCATCTTTGTCTATCACATGGAAGCAGGGAACCGCTGCTATGACGATCGCGTGCCCGAGGAAGTTAATAGACGGATTATTGATCACAGTAGTGATATCCTTATGCCCTACACGGAGCGCAGTCGAGCTAATCTGCTGCGTGAAGGCATAGAAGGACGCAGGATTTATGTCACAGGGAACCCCATTTTCGAAGTAATTCAGCATTATTGTCCAGCCAACAGCCAATCAGATATATTGCGACGCTTGAAGCTGGAGAAGGGTAAGTATTTTCTGATTACCATGCATCGTGAAGAAAATGTGGATATCGAAAGCCGTTTTCGGTCCTTGACTAGTGCTATCATGTTGCTTCAAAAGGAATACCAAATGCCGATAATCTGTAGTATTCATCCACGAACCAAAAACAGGATGCACCGTTATAATGCTGACATGAAAAACGAACAGATTAAACTTCATGAGCCTTTCGGCTTCTTCGACTTTATTACTCTGGAGCGGAATGCTTTCTGTGTGCTCAGCGACAGTGGCACAGTTCAGGAGGAGTGTTGTATCTTCCAGGTAGCTAATGTTACTCTTCGCGATGTCACTGAGCGGCCGGAAACCATAGAGTGTGGTAGCAACATTCTTAGCGGCGCTGACCCAGATATGATCCTACAATGTGTCCGTGTCGTTCTTGCTAAAAGTGGTAGCTGGACGGCACCCCATGAATATCTGATTCCAAACGTCAGTGATGCGGTTACAAAGATATTATTGGGTCACCTTTGTCGCCACCAGTAAGATTGTGGCACAATCTGATGTAGAGACCTAAAACAATGTCACACTTGCGTATGAAAATCTATTATGTGCTTTCAATGCCTATAAGCATTGCCTTTATTTTGAATTCCAATAGTATCCACAGGTCATACAGAATGTCCACGTTTAGGAAGTTTAAGTTAGGTTTTAGGATGTTTCTGAACACAATACGTATTCCTACTGCCACTTCGTATAAAGCGCATTTAGCTATGGCGCTGAAGATATTCGAAACTCCACCGGATGTGGAGGGCGATATTATTGAATGTGGTACGTGGAAAGGTGGTTGCGCTGCCAATTTGTCATTGGTCTGCAAAGTAGTTGGTAGAAAATTGAAAATATACGATTCTTTTGAAGGGCTTCCTCAAGGTGAACCTGGTGACCGTGAAGCGAAGGGCTATAAAAAAGGTGACTACTGCGGTACACTTGATGAAGTTAGGGCAAATATTAAACGCTATGGTGCAATAGAATGTTGTGAGTTCGTTAAAGGCTGGTTTAGAGATACTCTTCCGAAATTGAATTCGCCAGTACTACTGGCGTTTCTTGACGTAGATTTGGAAGCGAGTTTAGACACGTGTGTCCGCTACATATGGCCGAACTTGGTTGACAGGGGTTATATCTTTATTGACGAAGTCGTGGGAGTAGATTACTGTGCGCTGTTTTATTCTGAAAAATTTTGGGATAAATACTTTAAAAGAACACCTCCTGGTCTGATTGGGGCTGGCACGGGCTTGCCTCTGGGCGAATACTATATAGGCCCTTGGGCAGAGATAAACAATCACCCTTTGCAGCACCCCAACCCAGGAGCCTATACCAGAAAGGACATGTCAGGATATTGGGCTTATTACCCTGAAGAAAATTAATAGAGAAAGCAAGATAGGTTTCGGTCATTTAGGTATTGGGTTTGTTTAGGATTTAGTGCCTAGGATTTGGGATTTAATAGGGAGCGAAATTTGAAAATTATTCGAATAGTAAATGGCTATGCTTATCCCAGTGTGCTGGGGGGTAATGTATTTGCCCATAATCTATCAACAGAGTTAGCCAAAAGAGGCCATCGATGTTTTGTTTTCGCAACTATAACAGGAAATGAGGCACTAGCTCCGAGCGAAGTCAATGGTTACTTCGTGAAAAACTATAAACCGCTTTTCAGGATTTGGAGTTTTCCTTTTACAGGCAAGCTAATCAGAGACATCCTCAAAGAAAAACCTGATGTTGTCCATGTACATGGCTACCGCTCCTTCCATTCTGAGCTTGCCGCCTGGCTAACGGTTTTTAAAAAGATTCCCTTCGTTATGACTCCCCATGGCAGCTTGTTAGGCTACAAATACCTGGCTAGCACTAAACTGAGCAAAGTAATACATATTCTATATGATTTGCTAACATTTAAATTTGCTTTAAAAAAAGCTGCCTGTATCACCGTGACCAGCAATCGGGAAGCTAACGATGCTTTGGAAATAGGGATACCTCAAAATAAAATTAAGATAATGCCTCACGCTGAAAATTTGGATATAGATATGTCTCTCATTACATCAAAACCAATTAATATGATACTAGCTGTAGGCAGGGTCGACCCTCAACAAAACTGGGACACATTGATCAAGTCCTTTGCCCTGGTACTAAAGCAGATACCAGATGCAGAATTGACCTTAGTTGGCCCATCAACATATGGTCACACACAGATAGATTTTAAGAGTGACTATAAACAAAAACTAGAAGAGTTATGCGGAAGACTAAATGTAACACATAAAGTCAAATTCACAGGACGTATCATTGGGGAAGAACTTAAGAAAATATATATCTCAAGCGCGGTCTTCATGTATGTTGCTCCCTACGGTAATTATGGACGCACTCACATAGAAGCAGCAACCTTTGGCAAGCCCGTAATAAGCACACCTGTTGGGATTGTCCCCGACCTCCTGGGAAATAATGAAGGCGGTTTTCTCATTAAACCCTATGATATCGAGGAGATAGCACAAGCAATAACAAGCCTGCTTTCCGACAATTCCCTTTATGAAGCGAAGCAAAAGGCAATACTGGAAAGAGTTAAGAAATTCCTCGATGTAAAACACATGGTTGACGAATACGAAAAGTTGTATAACGATCTACGTTAGAACATCTTCCTAAACCATAATTCCAGATTAATTGGCTTCCACAAAGCAGAAAACCCTTTTACATTGTTTTCATCCAGAATATGGTCTAAATTAGCCAGAATTGCCTTGCGATCCAGGTATTGTTCTGACATTAGACTATCAGAAGACACGAAGATATTTTTAATTTTGCTTCTGTTCTCTTTGAGCCAAAGTTTTTCGGGAGTGGGGAATCCCATTTTGTCTTTTCGCCATCGCACTTTTTCTGGTAGTAGCCCTTTGGTACTGGCTCGTAATATATACTTTGTCCATCCATCGTGGATTTTATAAACGCCCGGTATAGCGAAAACAAATTCCACAAGTCGATAATCTATGAAAGGAGTCCTGGCTTCCATAGAGAAAGCCATAGAGTTCTTATCTTCGTAGCGCAGGAGTTCTCTAAGGCCATGTCCAGTTTCACTTTGCCATAGAGCTTTCTGCAAATTCGTCTCTACTTTTATTATATGGTCATGTTGGTATTTCTTGAGAAGATTTTTGTTTATGAGACTGCGGTTTTGTGACGTTATAATTTTGCTACGTAGAAAAATACGGAAATCGTGGGGGATAAGGTTGTAGAGTGGCAGCAGGAACGAAGGAAAAATATAAAGTGGCTGCACTTTATCACTAACAAGTGCTTTAAATTCTTTTAAGAAAGTACAGCATTGCATATTTAAAATTAAATTAGAAAGATAAGTAGTAAAGTAAGAATGGTATCCGCCCAGGAGCTCATCACCGCCTTGACCATCAAGGAGGACCTTCACCCTGTTTTGTTGGGCAAGCCGCATGACATTCCACTGTGCATAGATGCTGGTGGACCCGAATGGCTCGTCCTGCTGCCAGATGAGTCTACCCAATTCTTGCCACAACTGTTCACCAGAAGGAAAAACATAGTAAGCAGATGTATTAGTAGTCGAGGTAATTTCTTCTATGTATTTTCTTTCATCAAAAGCCGAATGCTCAAAACATGAGCTGAATGTCCTTTGCTGCTTGCCTATAGTATTTTCATCGAGCCCTTTTCCCATCAAGAACTGATTAATAATACACACAATGGCAGAAGAGTCCAGTCCTCCGGAAAGGCAAGAGCCAACAGGCACATCGCTTCGCAGCCTAATCCTCACCGCATCTTTAAGCAAGCCAATAAATTCCTGACTATATTCCTGTAAAGATGTTTCATTGTACTTCCCCAATTGTGGGTTACAGGCAAGGGTATAGTACCGTTTAAGTTCCAGCCCAGCTTCTTTTACGATGGCATATCGTCCAGGTTCCAATTGCCTGATATTCTCGAAGAACGTTTCACTCTTGCCATCACTTATCCCCATACTCAAATAGTAGTAAATAGTTTTATCATTAGCTTTCTTTATAATGAAGGGGCATAACAATAAGGCTTTAATCTCGGAAGCAAAAGCAAAAGTATTGCCATTGAAGAAATAGTAAAATGGCTTTACGCCGAATCGATCACGGCTGCAAAAAAGCTCTGTTTTGCGAGCATCCCAGATGGCAAATGCCCACATCCCATTGAATCTATTAAGACACCCGTAGCCCCATTCTTGGTATGAATATAAAATGACTTCTGTATCTGTATTAGTCTTAAATTTGTGTCCCTTCTCTTCCAGTTCCTCTCGCAACTCAATGTAGTTATATATCTCACCGTTATAGACAATCCAGATAGTTCCATCCGCACTGCACATAGGTTGGTGCCCTGCTGGGGAAAGGTCGATGATAGCTAGGCGGCGGTGACCGAAAGCTAAGTTAAAGTTAGTAGGCCGAGAAACAAAATCACCTATCTCATGTTTAGGGGAAAAAGGATATGTACTCGAAAAAACTGCTTCTGGCGTATCCCTGCCACCGGCTAATTCAATGATATTTCCCCTGGTATTGACCAATAAATACCCCTCGCCATCTGGCCCCCGATGTTTGATAGAGTCCGCCATCTTCGTCAGAAGGCCAACATCAACCTGAGCACCGTCTAAATTAAAAATACCAGTTATGCCACACATGGTCTAGCTTTCGTAGCTCATGGGCTTTCTTCCCCAAATACTCTGTAGTCTCTTAATAGATGAACATACGTTATGACGCCAGCAAGGTTTCATAAACTTCTTTCATTCTTTTAGCTATTTTCATCGGATCATGCCATGCTTCCACATAGGCCCGACCCTGTTTCCCAATCAAACCTAGTTTCTCCCGTTCTTCAATCAGCGTCGTAAGCACCTCACATATGTTGTTAGGATTTGCATTTATTATGGGAATATCATCTTTCATTTTAGGTGGGATGAATTTTAAGTCCTCCTCACGGATATAGCATACTACTGGCTTGCCCAGAGCCATCATTTCCACGGCAAACCCACCATACCAGCCAACCAATAGTTGGTCTATAGCCAAATCGGCTTTCTCATAAAGCTCACGCACTTTATCATGCGGCACATTTTCCACCAGTATCAGCTCTATATCCTTATATTTACTCTTTAACCTTTCCACAGCTCCTATGATGTATCTAGTGCCTTTAGCACCTCTATTTGTTGGGGAATGTACTATCACTAATTTCTCATTGCTTTTCTTTCTGACCGGTAGCCATTCACCCAGATCAACATTAGAATAAGGCAAAAATTCTGCTTGTAGTGGTAAAACATGCAGAAGATCAGGGTTAAGGGCAAATATCTTGTGTGCATAGTGTCCGAATTTTTCCGCGCGTTTTCTTTTTAAAGCATCTGTTTTACTGGTGCAGCAACCACCGTAGCAATCTGGCTGAGAACAAGCTGAGATAGCAAAATTATTAGTACAAAAGTCTTTCTGCCTGGCATCACAACCCTGATAAGTAACGACCATCTTTTTACCAAGAGCCCTTAGAATGGGTAGCTCGCTAAGTTCCAAAAACTTCGTGTATCGTCGACCAGGCAAAATGGAACTTCCAAAATTAAAGTGGAAGATATCGTATTTTATTAACGCCTTAAGGTAGAACTGTAGTAGCTTGCATACTTTGCCAGCGTTGGAATAGCTCTCCAGACGAAGATCTATATCAGCGGGATATCCAAGCCAGCTCTTCTGATAGACCATTATTTCGCTGTTTAACCCGAGCTTTCTCTCGGCACGTGACAGAGTCCAGGCATTGCCACCTACTTCTAGAGGGCAATGTAATATCTTCATTTCCTTTTGCCCTTTGCTGATATCCCGCTTTCTGGATTGAAAATTTTGATATCGGTCAGTCCGGCTTCAATAAACCATTGCCTTACTTCTTCTTCGGTATGTCTATGAGCATCGATAGGACGGTACCAATCAAAGTTAACCAGCGTGTTTTCCTCAAAGGTAAATGCCTCATTGTGGAAGCATTTTAAAACGTTATAATAGAGGAAACGCTGAAGGTCATACTTTCCCTTTCTTAAACCCAATAATTCTATATCCACAGGTATCACTATTTGACATCCTGCCTTTGCCAGCGATTCTCCTAGTTTTGCCATCTTCTCACAGAACTCCCAGCACTCAGCTTCCGACATCTTGGTTGTCTGCGAACGAATAAAATCGTCACAGAATTCTCTTATTGGCCTGGGCTTATTGTAAACTCTTATGGCGATTTCTCCATCTATAGCTAGAAAAGGAACAATACTAAGGAAAGCCTGCTTTGTATCAGGCGTGTGGTGAAGAACTCCATCACTTATAATGAAGTCAAAAGTCCCTTTCTCGAAAGGAAGTTTGAAAAGGTCTGCCTGAACTATAGCTGTATTGGACATTTCTCCGGTGTTTTTGAAGGCATGCTCTACCGATGAAGTCAGGTCAATTCCAACAACCTTTCCTTTTGTATGCTCAGCCATCATTTTAAGTTTTTGGCCAGAACCTATTCCCACCTCTAAAATCGTCTTCTTCTGGGAAATAAAAGAATATAGTTCGTCTGTAGAATTCAATCCTAATTTCTGCACCATCCAATTATCATAAAAAATTTGCTTGTCTTTATCATTGATACCAAAAGATGGGAATTTATCCCAAATAGTCGAGAACGTGTCTTGAACTTGCTTAACAGTTGTGATCTGCTGGTACTCTTCAGATTCCAGAAATTTAGAGGCAACCTTCTTGTGGCGTGAAAGAAACTCAGCGTAACTGCCCCTATGCTCTCCCCAGAGCATCCTTGGAATGCCATTTATTATTGGATACCATTTATTGCATTGACATGAAATAATACCCTCAAAAATCTCTGCATCTGAACTATCAAACTTAGTTATGTCTAACTTATCACCACACAGAGGACAGCGAAGTATTTCCCACAACCAATTCTTCAAGATGCTGCTCTTCCTCCATACATCTTAGCAATAACCCTAGAAAGCCCTTCCTTCAATTTTATTTTTGGTATAATACCTAACTTTGATTTCATCTTACCGATGTCTGCCACCAAATCACTCTCTCCACTTTCGGTAACAAATTGGAATACCGGTTTTTTATTAATAAGTTGTCCCAACAGTTCTGACAATTCCAAGATGTTTATCACTTCATTGCCAGCTACATTTATAATTTCGTTTCCTTGAAATGACATGGCAGCGATGGTACCTTGAACAGCATCATCTACGTATATAGGGTTAATCCTACGTCCCAGGCGGTTATGAATCACAATATTCCTGCCATTTTCAATGTTAGCTACTAAATTTGGTATCAGCATATCCCGTTGGCCCTCTCCATACACAAAGAAATACCTGAGTATCGCGGTATGGAAATAATCACAATATGACTTTGTCAAATATTCAGAAACATATTTCGAACAAGGGTAGAAGCCGAGTGGATTTGGTATGTCGGTCTCTAGAATCACGGAGTTCTTATATCCGTACACTCCTCCAGTAGAAGCAAAGACAAAAGATTTAATACCAGCCCGTCGCCCATAATCAAGTAGTTGAATTGTAGAAAAGACGTTAACATCAAATATGTCTATAGCCTGCTCTGGGAAATTGCGGTAATTTTTAGATTGTGCAAGGTGAATTATCGTATCCACTTTCTTAGGCAGTAGCGAGAGGTCTAATCTTTGGGATAAGTCTTGCTCTATCCAAGTCATATTTTTTATCTTATCTGGTGGTCGTGTTTTTCGAGCAATGCAATATATTTTGTCATCGTCAAACATCGAAAAAGCTTCAAGTAAACGACCACCGATAAACCCTGTTGCGCCTGTAAGCAATATCTTCAATCTTCACCCCCTATCTGATCTTGTTAGATTTCTTTACTCAGAGGCACTCCTGACTTTTCTAAAACCTGAAAACCAGTGCCTGATATAAGCTGTCTCCTGTGAGTCAAATACCCTAAACAGGAACAGTATAGCAACGAACAATAAGACAAAGGCAAGTTTAACAAATATCCTCAATACCACGTTATCAAAAACTATAAAATTTCCTATTGCTATAAATATCACGCAAATGAGGCATATCTTCAGGACCGCCTTCTTATCAAAGTATATAGGATATAGCTTCTGAGAAATTCCATAATAGCAGAAAGTGAGAACAATAAACGATATCGCTGTAGCAACAGAAGCTCCTAGAATGCCCCAGGTGGGAATTAGTAGAAAATTAAGCAGGAGATTGACTATTGCTGCTACCCATGAAACTATAGCGATGTACTTTGTTTTTCGCAAAAGGCTTATGCCAAGAACCGTGATATGGGTGGTAGCATAGGCTACGACACCCAAACATAGTGGAGCAATGGCTATAACAGCGCCAAAATATTCTTTTGTGGTTAAAATACTCAGAATTTCATGAGAGAAGATGGCCAGGAAAACAGCAATAAGGCAAAAGAAAAATACGATATATTTCATAACCCTACCTACAACTTCCTTCATTCTTTTCTCAGACTCCAGATAGAGCTTGAAGACAAAAGGAGACCAGGCTAAACCAAAAGCCATGTAAAAAAACAGCATAATGCTGGAAACTTTTACCGCAACACTATATAGCCCAACATCGGCTATAGTGGCAAATTTAGCCAGAAAAAACCGGTCCGACAGATTCAACACGTAATAAGCTAGACTGGCTGGTACCAGAGGGCCACCATAGGAAAGCATTTCCTTAATCATCTTCAACGAGAATATAAACGCAATTTCCTGCTTAACGAAGTAGAATGCTGGTATCAGTGCAATAGCATTCCCTGCTAATATACCGATGAAATATCCCCAGAGCTCCATATCAAATTTGAGCACAAAAAGAATACTGAGCCCTACAGATAGTATACCGCTTAACAAAGATATTATCGTAAACTTCCACGGAGAAAAAAGTAGCCGCATAGTATTTTGGCAATAAGCAACCAGAAGAGCAAGCGGTGCAATAATGAAAGCGATCCTTAGTAAGTCAGCATATTGGCTGGTTTTGAAGGCAAGCGATGAAATCCACTCAGAACTCAACAGTATAATTCCGACTACCAATAAGTTCCAAGCGACTAAAAACCAAAGTCCTGTGGAGATTACCCCTCTTCTGTGCTGCTGCGTCGAAGAATCAAAATAGCTCCGAGTCGATGCTGAATCAACACCCATGATGAGAAATAAGCTAAGCAAGGCTATAATGGTGTTGGTTAACTCAATAACGCCATAATCTGCAGGAACAAAAATCCGGGTAAATACAGGTAGGGTAATTAATCCCAGTGGAAGCAATATCCCTTTTCCAAACCCATAGACAGAGATTTCTTTAAGTAGTTGCCAGAAATACTTTATCATCTACCTTAAGCTTGTTATTAAGGGTACTGCGTTAGCTTTTGCAGCGCTTATCTATATTGTGTTATCCGGATGCCAGACTGATAGATTTATGTTTTCACCATACCACACTTTGCGATAAATGCTGTCCCACATTCTGCCTACCGTCTTATAAGAATGGTATTTGAGAACATATCGACGACCAGCCTCACCTAGTTCACGCCGCAGTTGAGGATTTTCAATTAACAAGCGCAATTTGTCTTTAATCTCATCGAATCTTGCACTGACAATAGGACATTCGTCTAATCCGGTGTACATAAGAAATGGCTCAGTAAAATATTCATCCGACAAATTACTCAAAACAGGTTTGGCTAGGCTCATGCCCTCCATAGCATTAAGTCCATACCAAGGCATACCGAACTGCTCTGCCAGAATATCCGTCTGCAACATCAATCGATGGACTTCAGCATTAGTCATTCCTTCGGTAATTAGCAGGCGTATCTTATATCCTTCCTGCTGTAGTTCATGGCAAGCTCTTTCGAGGAGCGCAGTACCCTTCAGCCAACGGTGATTTGGACTATGGAAAATGGTAACCTCACCGTTTTTTCCATCCGCATTTGACCAATAGGATCCTGGTGCCCATATCTCTGTGTCGATTGGGTAATAGTTAGTAGCCAGCAAATCCCACCTGGGCATACTATCCAAACAATGGCCAATTCCGATTATGAAATCAGCATGAAAAGAGAAGTACTTAATCTGTTTTACGATATTTCTTTGTTTAAATACTATACTCGGGTAATCAGCTAGAACATTTTGTCGAAAGACCAGAGAATGGAAACGAGTAAGCTCCATGACGTCACTGCCATAGGGCATAACAATGACTTTCTTCCCAGCCAAATGAAGCAACTGTACTTCAACAAAGCGTAACGGTGTCCTTGAAAGAAATCCGCCATCGAAAAAGTAATGAAAGATATCAAAACGATGAAGGAGCCATAAAAAAATCAGATAACGTCCGAACAACCACAAAAATGCTGATCTCAAAAGGTTGTTTGTTTGTAATAACTTACAACAGAAGAAGTCACCACTATAGTAATCGAAATCAGCTCGTGCATTAATATTATATATGCCATATACGAAAGTTTTGGCTTCATAGTTGAGCTGCTCCATAGCATTTCGCATGTATTTTATGCTGATAATGGGCACTGGCCCATACAAAAGCCTAGGCTTCATCTTGCCTTTTCGACGTCGTACAGTATCATATCGTGCTAGTAGAGAAGACAGCACAATAACCAGCAATATAAACGGAACCAAAATGCCATGACCCATATAGCCTATGATTTTTTTTAACAACATGGTTTTTATTATACTGCTTACTTCGGTTCACAACGCAAACTATTGTTATCTCTCAATTCTCTTTTTGCTATGACCATCATAATAGAGCCAATTCGGATAAGCCGGTTGGTGAGCACGTTCCAAAAAAGATTCTGAAACAATAATCGAGCCATCTTTCCGCGCCATGTCTCCATACCGTGTCGCTCGTTGTGGAAAATTGTACGTTCAGTATAGAGCTTATCAACCTTCCAACCACTCTGTTGAAGTGCAATTTTGATGCTACGCGGTCCGAAGTAATATACATGGCCCGGTGCTCCATGTAGAACCCAATTGTAACGATAAATTCTAGCGTTCAACGATTCGATATTCGGGGTGCTCAACAGAAGAATGCAATCAGGGCTGGCACATTCTGCCAGCCGCTGCAAATATAGGCGTGGGTCATCAAGATGTTCTATGACATCCAACATAGTAATCACATCAAAATAGCCACGTGGTACTATCCTTGTATCAACTTTCAAGTCTACGCAATAGACAAGAGCGCTACTAAGCGATTCAGAAGCCTTAGCACAAACTTCAGAATCTATTTCAATACCATGTACTTCTACACTATCCCCCATACGTTCTTGCAAAATCTTGAGAAATCCCCCGTAACCGCAGCCGAAATCCAACACCTTGACTGGCTTCCTACGACAATAGTATGCCAGACGCACAATCTCATCAGCATAGATGCCATACTCCTCTGTACGATGACTGCTTTTGGGATCAGAGTATGATTTCGTATAACCCATCTTACCACCAGTTACTTCATGCATCTGGCCGCTGAAATAGGCATCCGTATATAAATGTGTTCCTGGTACAAAGTGGTGGGGATGCAATCGCATAAGGTGGCAATCGTCGCAAATAAGATGAACAAATCCTTCTCGGTCACGTACACTTCGTATATGCATAGTATGGCAGACATAGCACTTGTCAATTATGAATACTTCAGACTCGGATAACATAGCTCTCAGTTACTAATCCTAAAAAACGATTGTATTTGCATAATTACATAGTCTAGTTTTACTGATTCTAGCTCTGCGTACACAGGTAGTGACAGTACCTGCTGGCAAGCACTCTCGCTTTCGGGAAAATCGCCGGGACGATATCCCAATTGGCTTAGAGCCTTCTGCATGTGAAGTGGAATAGGGTAATAAACGAAAGATGCGATACCATGTTCTCGAAGATGCCGCTGCAATTCACTACGTTCCGAGGTACGTATTGTATATTGATGATATATATGGTAGCAATCAGTATGTTCTTGTGGTGTGGTCAAACCCTTAATGCTTCTGAGTGCTGAATTGTACCGTTGGGCGTTATCTCTCCGCGCTCTATTCCAGGAATTCAAATGTTTCAATTTGACTTTCAAGATAGCAGCTTGTATTTCATCCAGGCGACTATTATGGCCTATCACTATGTTATTGTATTGCCCAGCGTCTCCATGATGACGAAGTAACCTGATCTTAACGTCCAGAGTTTTATCATTTGTGGTTATCATACCACCATCTCCATAAGCACCAAGATTTTTAGTAGGGTAGAAACTAAAGCATCCTATATCGGCAAGTGAACCTGCTTTACGGCCCTTGTATTGGGCTCCAATGGCTTGGCAAGCATCTTCTATCACTTTTATATTGTGACTCTTGGCTATCTCCATAATTGGGTCAATGTCAACTGTTTGTCCAAACAAATGCACCGCAATAATCGCCTTAGTTCGTTTTGTGATTCTTTTAGAAAGTTGGGTCGGATCAATATTGAATATTGCTGGATCAATATCTACAAAAACAGGAATAGCCTTTAACTGGCAGATTACAGCGGCGTCTACAATGATGGTAAACGCTGGCACGATAACTTCATCGCCCGGTTCAATACCAAGAGCCTGAAGAGATAACCATAAAGCATCAGTCCCTGAATTGACCCCAATCGCATGTTCTACACCACAATAATAGGCAAACTCGGTCTCCAGCTCCTTGACATTCGCGCCCATAATGTAACTGCCACTCCGTAAAACCTTATTAACAGCCTCATCAACTTCGTCTTTTACGCTATTGTATTGAGAAAGAAGGTCAGCAATATTAACCCTAATTGAATCTTTCAAATCATTTACTCTCCTCGAGCTATCTTTGCACTTTTAATCGCGCTTTCGATTTTGTCTAGTGTCCTCATCACTGACAAAGCATTTTCTCCTCCTGACAGGGGCGCCATGTTGGTCTTAATGCAATCTAGGAAATGTTGACATTCGATTATAAGCGGCTCCGGTGCATTAACTAACTCTACTCTGTGGCCTGCTTCAAATTGTTTTCCATATTCGCGAATGCCGCTCTCACCACCTACCTTTGAATCTTTACGAGCAAATAGCTCCAAGTTTCCGGTCAACCCATCAAAAACTACGATCTCCCGGGTAGTATGAAGAACAAGCCTCCTTTCTCGATGTGGCCCGGCAAATCCAGCATTGATATGTCCGATCACACCCGATGGGAAAGTCAGATTTACAAACAGCATGTCTCCAAGCCTTTTATCATTAATGCTAGCCCTCAGAGCATGAACTTCTTCTGGGCTATTTCCTAAAAGATACTGAATTATTGATACGTCGTGGGTAGCTAAACTCCATAAAAGGTCAGCGTCTGCTCTGGCAACTCCAAAATCTATCCGTGTTGAAAGAATAGACACGGGATTCATTGGTCCCGTCGCAAGCCTTTCTTTAATCCACTTAATAGCTGGGTGATATAGCATAATTTGGCCTGTCATCAGGATTTTGCCCTTTGATTTTGCGAAACTAATCATCTCTTTTGCTTCGTCAAAAGACAAGGCCAACGGTTTTTCAACAAATACATGTTTCCCAACTTCAATAGCCTTCATGCTAATATCAAAATGGGTCTGATCTGGTGTGACTACCACAACAGCGTCGACCCTTGAGTTTGTCAGAACATCAGCCACATTATGCGTGGTTTCCGTATACGGATACATGGACTTCAATTGGTCAAGCTGGCCATTGTTTGATTTATTACAGCAAATGACTAATCTAGCTTCTGATAATCCATTAAATACTCTAATTAGATTTTGGCCCCAGCGACCACAGCCGATTATTCCAATACCAATCTTGTTAGTCATATTCTTTATCACCGTGCAGTGCTATTGCGTCCATTATTTATATGCAAAGATTCGACAATCTCACTGAGTGTCAGAGACAAAGGTTCTTCCTTCATTAGCGTAAGCAACCTCTTGAGAAATAACCTCGTTCCAACGCCAGAAGACTCAGAATTGACAAACTCCCGTAATCTTTTCGGATAATTGCAGTGCGATTTTGCTGCCTCGTAACGATCCATACTTTCAGTATTTAAAAAAACATGAATTGGATGAAAGTCAAATACATATAACGAGTCGGGATCAGATATAGATAACATCTGCGGATCCCATGTGTCACCTACAAGGCAATTTACGTCGTCCTCCCAAAATACTGGTACCCTTACCAAGCCGTTCCAGTTTTGAAATGCATGGATACCTTGGCAACAGAACATCAATAAGTTTGAGTCATACCGTAGACCGTGCTCCACGAAAAGGTCTAGGATTTGGGTATTCTGATAATATGAGTGGCAACGGACGCCCTGTGCCTGTGGATACAAGCCCATTAGCCTGTCCAATTCACTCCTATAATCTTTCGTGAGTAGGAAGTTCGGGTGTATGCCAATCTCATGACCGTGTATCCCATCAAAAAAAGATGTGGCATGAGTAGCGAAGAACGTGGCCTGTACACCCGCAGTGTTTAGCAGGTCAAGTGTGTCTTCAATCACAACGTCCGGAGCCCACTCAATATCAAAACTGATAGCAATCATTTGGCCATATTCACCATATCAACATTCCTCATAACAACCTTCTCGCACTTAATGTAGGTATCAAATTCTTTAGGGGGAGACTTTCCAAACGTTAAGTAAATGTTCATCCATGCAATCCCGCTTTAGGTGAGAAATATTCATATTCGATCTCTTTGCCAGCGATTATTACTCTACCAATTACCTTGCCTGGCACACCAGCAAAAATTGAATAAGCCGGGACATCGCGATTCACGAAGCTACAAGCCCCAATTACGGAATGATCATTAATAGTTATCCCTTTGATTATGACTGTTTGTGGCCCGATGTAGCAACAGTTGCCTATTTTAACAGGTGCTCTCTCATTCTCGGCTGTGCCACCGCTAACTGCCCAATTTACAGTATCATGAGTATAGATTTGTACCCCTGATGAAATACTACAATACTCGCCTATTTCCAAACCACCGCTACCATCAAGCAAAGTAAAAGGCCCAATCCATGTATGCATGCCAACCTTCACGTCTCCATATACATAACTGTTATGATAAATACTGGTCCCTTCGCCAAAGCCTAGCTGCCTTGCCCTTTCCCACCTATCAAATAGGAGTTCCTCTAATGGTAGGTCTCGATTCCACTTTTGCCTCATTTGCGTTCGCAAGAGTTCGTAGATTCGCTTTAATGCATTAATAATTTCCAAATCTAAGTCTTTTTGTTTATGTTCTTCTTTCATAATTTAAACCTATCTGAATATATGGTAGTTCCCTTAAATGTAGCTAATTCCTCTTTTATCTGCAAAACTGCCTATTCCACCATTCAAAGCTCAGCAACGACCAGATAAAAAGGCGGTGGTTAAACTTCCCTGATACATGTTCATCCAACTTCTTCTGAACATAGCTTTGATTAAGATAATCATAAATCCGTGCCTCCGGGTTTGATAGAAGTTTTTTAATATACTCAATGCTTTCACCACGAAACCAGGAAGCATCGGGGGCGCTGAACCCCTGTTTTTCCCTCTCAATTATCTCTCGTGGAATCAATCCTTGCATCATCTTGCGCAGTACAAGCTTCCCACCTCTAGCTCCTTCCCGATATTTCCCTATTTCATCCTCATCCATCCCAGTTATACGATCCAGACTTTCAACTTTGAATCGCGCTGGTATTTTCATGGCAAAATCGGCTAAATCATTATCCATGAATGGCACTCGCGTCTCCAGGGAATTAGCCATGCTGATTTTATCTTCGACAACGAAAAGTCCATGAAGGAAAGTCTTTATCTCAAAGCACATGGAGGCATTTATATAATCCTCATTTTTCTTAGGGATGATGCTCTGATCGTGAAAAACGGAACGAAAAACATCGAAAGTAGAATATTCCTTGACTACCCGATAGATCTCTGGCTTGAAAAAGTCGCTCTTATTTTCATCAGCTACCAATCGCTGCCAGTAATCGTAATAGTTTCTAAAATAATCATTCATATCTTTCGGATTGACGCCCCGGTAGTACCTCCAGGGATAGCCACCGAAAAGTTCATCACCTCCGGCCCCAGAGAGAACAACTTTAACAAATTTCCCTGCTAGCCTGGCAACATAGTAGTTCGGGTAACTTTGCCCAACCCTTAGATCCTCTAAATGCCATATAAGTTCAGGCATAACCTGTTCCATGTCTCCAGCATGAAGAACAACTTCATAATGCTCTGTCTTCAGAAGATTAGACAAGGTCTCAGCATGCTTCCTTTCATCAAATCCAAGTTCCAAGCCCAAAGCCGAAGAAAGGTCAAAACCACAGGTAAATGTAGAAATCCTACCAAGATGTCTCCTGGCAATTGCTGTTATGCTGCCAGTATCCATCCCCCCACTGAGGTAGCTACCTATAGGGACATCGCTGGTGAGCTGCCTTTTAACCGCTTGATTAAAAAGATGGTGAAGCTCTTGTGCTGTCTCAAGTTGTGATAACTGAAATCCTTCCGAGGAAAATTTGTAGTCCCAGTATTTATTAATTCGCAAAACGCTTTTTTGCTCAGAGTTAAGGTCAACCTCAATATAACTGCCAGGAGGCAACAGTTTTATATCCCTAAACAATGTTCGGTCAGTTAAGATGTTTTGAAAGGTAAAGTACTCGTTTAAAGCCTCCAAATCTACGGCAACCTCTATTTCCTTGTTTTGCAGAATCGATTTTATTTCCGAAGCAAAAATTAAGGTGCCTTCTTTAAAGTAATAATACAGTGGCTTTATACCATATCTATCCCTCACCAGAAATAGCTTGTTTTTCTCATTATCCCAGAGAACAAAAGCAAACATGCCATTGAACCTGTGAATACAATCTATCCCCCATTGTTTGTAGCTATTGATGACTACCTCAGTGTCCGAATTGGAATAAAAATCGTAGCCGGATTTTTCCAGTTCAGCCTTTAAATCTTTAAAGTTGTAAATCTCACCGTTGTAGGTAATCCACGTTCTTTTGCTCTTGTCAGACATCGGCTGGTGAGCTTTTGGCGATAGGTCAATAATGGCCAGTCGCCTATGCCCCAATCCCAGATGCCAACGATTGCCGTCCATTTCTCTTTTTGCATAGTCGCTCTCAATATACGCTAGGTGAATATTTTTATGTTTGAAATTATTATCGGTTAATTCAAGCCAAAAATTACCACGATCATCCCTGTTACTTCCCAAGGAAAAAAAAGTATAACCAGCGTCATCTGGCCCCCGATGAGCAACTACATCACACATCTTCTTAATATTATGGGGTTCTATAGGCCCTTTATTTAAACTTAAAATGCCAACTAAGCCACACATTTCTTTGCTCGAACACTTATACCGCTGTCACTAACATCAAGATGTAATATATCTATATTCATATCTCTAAACCACTGCGTTATTTCCTCAGGTGTATGCCTATGAGCATATTGAGGATGATACCAATCAAAGTTAACCATCACATTTGTATCAAAATCAAAATCACCGTTCCAGAAACATTTAAATATATTCCAGTAGATAAATCGCTGCAAATTGTATTTTCCTGATTCTATCTCAAGGTAAGGAATATTCTCTGGAACTGAAATTTCAGCATTCATGTCTGATAGTGACTTCCCAAATTTAGTGATTGACTCCGCGACTCTATAACATTCCTCAGCAGAAAGCCCTGTGGTGAAGCTTCTAATATAGTCATCGCAGAATTCTCTGACCGGTCCTTTCTTTTTGTAGATGTAAACGGCAATTTCACCATTTGCCCGTAGAAAAGGGACCAGGTACTTGAATGACGTCTCTGTATCTGGGGTGTGATGTAATACCCCATCACTGACTATAAACTCAAAAGAGTTCTTTCTAAAAGGTAAGTTGGTTAAATCTGACTGGACGAGATGTGCATTCGGCAGACATCTGATATGCTTATATGCTACGTCGATACTCTGGCTTATGTCGACACCGAAAACTTCACCTTTAGTTTGCTCAGCATAAAACTTAACATGCCACCCTAGTCCTGTACCAGCATCAAGGATGGATTGCTTGGCGCTAAGAAATTCGTTTATATTTCTGGGATTTTCCCATCCAAATCTATCTAAGAACTGTTTTATACGAAATTCTTTTGTCTTAGCCTCATATCCAAAATCAGGCGTCCTTCGCCATTGCTCACTGTAGCTATCCTGGGTTTGTTTTTGTGCCTCTGTTAATCTATCCCGAACTAAAAGCCTAGGTATACCACCGGTTACAGGAAAAGTATGACCACTAAGACAAACAAGCGAAGCCGAAATTATCTCTCCACCCTCCTGTACAGAGCTAACTAACTCGAACCTAGCGTTACAAATTGGGCAAATTATAAATTCTAGTAGAGATTTTTTCATCTTCGGGCTTCACAGACTAACAAAGTTTTCTTATCTGCTTAATCACATACTCCTGCTCTTCATCTGTCATCTGAGGATAAAGTGGCAGTGTCATACTTAACCTATCTGCAGCAAGCGAGTTGAGGTAATCATTATCTTTTAAGCCATATCTCTTTTGATAATAGCTTAGAGTATGCACAGCATGGGTGCCCTGTCTGGTAGTAATACCCTTTTCTTCTAGCTCAGCCATGATTTTATTCCTGAACTGATTTAGTTCGGAAATAACGTCAACAGTTAATTTCTTGCCAGGTTTTTTAATAATAGTAACATAGGATTGATAAGTATGCTTACATCCCTGGGGAACATGGGGAATTTGAAGCCACTCTACGTCTTTCAGCTCCTCATCATATCTTTTTGCCTTCTCAACCCTCTTGTTAATAATCCACGGAAACTTCTTCATCTGTTCTACGCCAATAGCTCCCTGAATATCGGTCATGCGGTAATTATAGCCCCGAACATCAAAGGCTGGCAGTAAAAAGCCCCCTTTGCCGTGTCTAGCTAAGTCAGAGACAGCAGCTCCATGGTCCCTCAGGCTCTGTACCTTAGAAGCGACTTCCAAATCGTTGCTAGTTAGCATACCACCTTCGCCTGTAGTAATGGGTTTCCGCGGGTGGAAACTAAAACAGCCAGCATTTCCAAATGTTCCAGCGTGCTTTGAATTATAAAGGCTTCCCAAAGCACAGGCAGCATCCTCGATGACAAAAAGATTATACTGCTCGGCTATTTTCATTATAGCATCCATATCCGCAACAAGTCCGAAAAGGTGCACCGGCATAACAGCCTTTACGCTAGAGCCTTGTCTCTTAGCTCGTTCTAACTTTTCTTCAATCTTCTGGGACGCTATATTAAAAGTCTCGAGGTCTATATCAACAAATACTGGCTTTGCCCCCGTGTATTCAATGGCATTGGCGGAAGCAACATAAGTAAACGAAGGAACCAGAACCTCATCTCCAATACCTACCCCAAGAGCTACGAGCGCCAGGTGAAGAGCAGTAGTGCAAGAGGTGGTCGCCTTGGCAAATTTAGCACCACTATATTGGCAAACCATCTTTTCAAATTCAGCTACTTTGGGACCATTAACCAGCCAGCCTGATTCTAGAACGTCACACGCCGCTTTTTTCTCTTCCTCGCCAATGTATGGCTTGGTTATAGGGATCTTCACTTTGTCAATTTCCTTTCCAGAATATCTTTTTACCAAACTATATTTTGAGTTCTGATTCAATAACCTTTTGGAGCCCCTCTTGGAGAGAAACTGTGGGCTTATAACCGAGAAGTCTTCTTGCCTTCTGGCTGCTGCCTACTCTGCGTTGCATCGGGACATTTTCATCTGGCTTGAATTCGGGAGTCAATGTGGAACCTGTAAGTTCTAATAGTGTGTATACTATGTCTTTGACAGATGCTTCTTCCTCGCCACCGATGTTGAATGCTTCACCTGTAACACTACTTTCCATCGCCAGAAAATTAGCATTGACCACGTCATCAACATAAACAAAATCAAAAGATTGCGAACCATCGCCAGCAATGATTGGCGGCAATCCACTCTTAATCCGCTTAAGTACACTCATAATAAGCCCACCTTGTTGCCCTGGCCCATATACATTCATGTACCTGAGTATCACGTAGTCGAGTTTGTACATGTCATAGAAAGCTCTCAAGAAGTACTCGCCGGCTATTTTGCTGGCTCCATACATTGTTTTCGCATTTAAAGGATGGTTTTCATCCATGGTTTTTTCTGTATCACCGTAGACTGCGGAAGCAGAAGAAAATATTACTTTTTTTACGCCAGCATCCTTGGCTGCTTCAAATACATTAAAAGTACCTTCTATGTTGATTCCCAAGCAAGCTCGGGGATCAGCAATACAGGCACCGAGAGGCAAGACTGCCATATGAAAGACATAATCAACTCCATTCATTTCTTTTCTTATCTTTTCTATCGACGTAATATCCACCTCTACGATTTTTAAATTGCCAATATCTTGCCATTTACCCGGGATGATATGTTTATCACAGGCAATAATTTCACTACAACTTTTCTTGGTTAATCTATCTATTAGACAACTACCTATAAAACCAAACCCACCGGTGACAAGTACTTTGCTTCCCTTCAGCAAAACTCTCCTTTCATGTTTGTATCCTTAAACTAGCTATCGCCGATTTTAAGTCCAAAGTATACTCAATCATGATAATTGCTGTCTATTATTTTTACAATTCTCTCAGCTGTTTTCCCATCCCAGAGGGCGGGGCATTTTGGTGACTGGTGATTGGTGATTGGGAATTGTGTTTATTTATAGCCCTGATCAGGGGGGCAATTTTTATGAAGTTGGGTCTGGCACCGACAACAGAAACAATCTTCATAGCGATTTGATGAATTCTTCTACGGATATTCCCACTTGCCTTAGTATAGAATGCAGTGTTTTAGGGGCTAGTTCATGCCAGTGATAGGGCACTGTGATTCTACAGCCGGCTACAGGATGTTTCAAAATATAATGACTACCTTTGATGCGATTAATTATAAAGCACGCCTTCAACAAGGTCTCCACAACCTACCTGCAACCTGCTTTCGGAAGCTTCAAGCGGCGACCTCTACAATAGCCTCCTCTGTCTCTTCTTCTGTTGGAACAGACTCCCCATCAGCTTTCAGACTCTCAATATATAGCTCGATTGCCTCCTTTATATTAACCAGTGCCTCTTCTCTGGAATCACCTTCACTTATGCAGCCAGGGAGCAAAGGAACGATGGCAGTATAACCACCAAGTTCATTCGGCTCTAAGATCACTTTGAACCTTCTCATCATAAACTCCTCTATTCACCAAAAGCTTTAATTGATTCTACCACAATTTCTATCTGCTCTTCATCAAGCTCGGGATAGATAGGCAACGATAAGACTTCCTCCTGAACAAGCTCACTCTGCGCTAAATCACCTGGCTGGTAACCCAGCGCTGCATACGCCGTCTGGAGATGTAAACACAAAGGATAATAGATAGCAGTAGCAATACCTCTATCACTTAGATACTTTTGTAGTTTTTCTCGATTTAACTTGCGTTTTTCTATTCTGATGGTGTAATAATTGAAAACATGATGATTATCAGGTGCTATATAAGGCGGCTGTACACCATCAATCCGGGTAATCAGTTTAGAATAGAGAGCAGCCTTTTGTTGCCTCAGCGCAATCCATTCAGTTAAATGTCGCAGCTTCACTCTTAATATTGCCGCCTGAATTTCATCAAGACGACTATTAAAACCGGGAATAAGATAGTAATATTTTTGCTTGCGGCCGTGGTCCCTCAGCATCCCAATCCTTTCGGCAATATCAGGATTATTGGTTACTATCATACCACCATCACCATAAGCGCCAAGAATTTTACTGGGGAAAAAACTAAAGCAGCCAGCATCACCTAGTGAGCCAACTTTATTACCTTTATATTCCGCTCCCATAGATTGAGCACAGTCTTCAATGACCCTGAGATTGTATTTTTTGCTTAGCTCCAGGATAGGATTCATCTCTGTAGACTGGCCGTAGAGATGAACAGGGATTATGGCAGTAACTGGTGACTGGTGATTGGTGACTGGTGATTGGTGATTAGCCTGGATTGGAGGTATTGCTCGATTTTTTTGGGGTCGATGTTGTATGTCTTTGGGTCTATGTCTATGAATACTGGTGTGGCACCGCACTGGGTTATAACCTCAGCAGTAGCAATAAACGTAAAAGGAGTGGTGATGACCTCATCGCCTGGCTTGATACCACAGGCAAGCAGTGCCAGCTGAAGTGCTTCAGTACCTGAAGCTACGCCTATTGCATGCTTAACACCTATGTAGTCAGCAATTTCGGCTTCAAAAGACTTCACTTCACTGCCAAGGATAAATTGACTGCTCTGTATTGTCTGACTGATAGCCTGGTCAATCTCAGCTTTGATGGAATTATACTGGGCTTTAAGGTCAACAAGAGGAATTTTCACAGATTAAAGTCTTTCTACAGTAATATTTTGTTTATTTTCCTGCTTTTTGTATTCCTTACCGCATTTGGAACACTTTGCTGTAGGCTTTTTAATGAAATCTATCTTTTCTCCGCATTCACAAACCCAATCTTGAATCTTGCCAGGGTTTCCGTAAACCACTGCATAATCTGGAACATCTTTGGTAACAACTGCCCCTGCCCCTATAAAAGCATATCTACCAATGGTATTACCGCAGATTATAGTAGCATTAGCACCAATGGTTGCCCCTTTCTTAACCAGTGTTGGTTTGATTTCGTGCTTCCGTGGTATATGGCTCCTGGGATTGATGACATTGGTGAAGACACAAGAAGGACCACAAAATACTCCGTCCTCTAGCATGACCCCTTCATAAACGGAAACATTGTTTTGTATCTTAACATTGTTACCGATTTTTACACCACTACCAATTAATACATTTTGCCCGATAATACAGTTCTTACCAATACTTGCATTTGGCATAACATGGGAAAAATGCCATATGCTAGTCCCATCACCTATCTGGCAAAGCTCATCTATTACACTTGTTTCGTGTATAAAGAATTTACTTTCAATATTACCCAAAGAAATAACTTTACCCTTTTCTTCAAGCGACTTCTGACAATAAGACAGCACCTGTAGCACCTGGAGTCCTTTGTGACCATCTACCCTTGGTTTTTTACGTGTTGCTATACAGTCCAGGAAATCCATACATTCCATTTTCAAAGGTTCTTCCATCAGCACTTTAACGGGCTCAGGCTGCTTCTGCCGAGGCACTGGTTTTCTGTCAATCCAATCTATCTCATGGCTATACAAAACGAGTTTATCTTGGTCGTTTCTGTCATCAAAAACAGCCATCTTTTTACCACCGACTACTACCAGCTTCTGTTCTTTATAAGGATGAAGCCAGCTAACAAAGATATGAGCCATTATCCCATCTCCAAAAGTTAAGGAGGTTAAAGTAACATCGGCGATATCATGGTGAAGGTAATATCCACCATGAGCCGATACCTCGATGGGCATTTCACCATTCAACAGCAAAAGAATGGCCGAAATATCATGAGGGGCAAAACTCCACAGGATATTCTCCTCAGTGCGAAATTTACCCAGGTTCAACCTATTGGAATATACGTATCGTATCTTACCCAATTCACCTTCATCGACAAGTTCCTTAAGCTTTAATATCGCTGGATGGTATTCCAACAGATGACCTACCATTAGAATTCGTGAGTTTTTTTCAGCCAGTTCAATGAGCTCTTTCCCTTCATCGACCTTAAGAGCCAGAGGCTTTTCTACCAAAACATCCTTGCCTGCCAAAATGGCATCCTTAGCCATTGAATGATGAAATACTGCTGGAGCAGCGATAACAATACCTTCTATGTCACGATTATCGAGGACCTTTTGATATGGTGTTTCCATATGCAGGTCTGAGTATTCCACAGCTATTCGCTCCAGTACCTTGGTGTCAGCATCACAGACAGTATGAAGAGCACCGAGCTCGTAAAAGTTACGCACTAAATTCTTTCCCCAGTAACCACAGCCAACAACAGCTATATTCTTTCCCACTATTTGTTTTATTCCCCTAATCTAATGATATTATGGTTCTTTAACCCTCTGGTAATCCCACGGGTATCAAAAAGCAATTTGGCATAGTTGACTATTTCCTTTATATCATAACAGCTATGATCGGTAGCTATTATAACACAGTCAACTGAAGATAAAGCCTCTTTAGTCAGTTCTACTGATGTAAAGAATATGTCCCGAGAAAGCTGGATTTTGGGGACACAAGGGTCATTGTAGCTTATGTGGGCACCTTTCTCACGAAGTAACTCTATTATTTTTAAGGAAGGAGATCCCCCAATTTCATCAACATCTTTTTTATAAGACACCCCAAGGACAAGTAGTTTAGCGGCATTCAGGCACTTTCCCATTGCATTCAATGCATCCATAATACGAGAAACAACATAATATGGCATTCCCTCATTAATTTCAGCTGCCAGCTCAATAAATCTGGTGTGGAAATCAAGCTCTCTGGCTTTATCGGCTAAATAATAAGGGTCTATTGGTATGCAATGACCACCTACACCAGGGCCGGGATAAAACGGCATGTAACCATAAGGCTTGGTTGAAGCAGATTGAATAACTTCCCACACGCTGATGCCCATACATTGGCAAAGCTGAGCTAGCTCATTAATCAGTGCAATATTGACACTGCGAAACACATTTTCAAAAACTTTGGCCATCTCAGCCACTGCGGGACTGGAAACTGTGATCACACTATCAGCTATCTTAGAATAAAGCAGTTTGCAGATTTCTGTTGACTCAGTAGTTATGCCACCGACAATTTTAGGAGTGTTTTTAATATTATATTTCTTGTTCCCTGGGTCAACTCTTTCTGGTGAATAAGCTAGATAAAAGTCCTCACCACCTTTGTATTTCGAAGATTCTAAAATAGGTAAAACCACCTGCACAGTAGTCCCGGGATAACTAGTGCTTTCCAGAACTATTAGCTGACCCGGGTGGAGATACCTGGATATCTCTTTTGACTCGTAAATCACATAAGATAGGTCTGGGGCTTTTGTTTTAGTGAGTGGAGTTGGCACACAGATACAAATAGCGTCCATTTCCTCGAGTTGGCTTTGATCAATGCTGGCTTGCAACAAGGAACTAGCCACTACATTTTGAAGGCGTTTGCTGCTTAAATCAGCAATATAAGATTTTCCTTGATTAATAGACTCTACTCTCTCATGCTTAATGTCAAAACCGAGTACTCTGAAACCTGCTTCAGAAAAAGCCACTGCTAGAGGTAAACCGACATAACCTAACCCAACCACACCTATCCTCACAGATTTATTGCGTATCCGCTTTCTCCAAGTTTGACAAGGCCCTGCACTATATTTAGCCAATTTGCCTACCTTATTAGAAGATTACTATAAACAAGCTCATTATTATATATTAAGCCCTCTGCGTTCTAAAAGAGTACCTGCCACCGCATTCTGAGTTTGGAACTGCTTCAAAAATCTTAAACAAAGAAAACCAAGTTAGGCAATAAATAAATTTACTCCAGTTTCAATATCTAATACCTCTGACAAAAAGCTGCGGAGATATCGGAAGAATATATTTCACTTGGCTATGTCAAACTACTTGGCAGGATTTACAGTCCCCTCTGTAGATGGTAAGTACTCAAATATTTTAACTTGTGGGATTCTGCCTAGTTGGGGATGTATATCAGAATTTGTGGAGCTGTAAACCAACTTATAATGCTTTAAAGAGTCCAACGGGATAGGACTGGCAAAAGGATCTGTCCCCACTATTCTGTGATTGCCTGTTTTCAATGAATTCATATATGCCAGAGCCTCATTATAACTGTGGAAAGATTTGTAGTTGATAATCTCTTTATATGATTTGCCATCGCTGGTAACCCTGTCTTCATAAGAAATTACCGTAGAATCCTGGAAAGTAACTTGACTAGCGTCAAAATTAAATAGTCTCACAATAAAAGACCGATAATATTCAGGATAGTAAAGTAATACTGGATATAACTTTCCTTCTTGTCTCTGCACGTAAACATCATATAATTCTCCTTCCTTAACACCCGCATGCGCTAGGAAGGTGTAAAATTTCAGGATGGGCATAACTGTTGCATAGTCAACAATAATGTATTTAGAGACAGCAGCTTTATCACTTTTTATGGCTGCATCTTCATCCTGAGCCAAGAAAAATTTGGATACAGGCTCCCTCTCTGCGAAGAGGCCGGGATTGCAAATTGGCGACCTTCTGGCAATTCGAGCTATAAAATAGCCATAGTCCCAAAGTGATGCCACTCCATAGGCAGCCTCAGGATAGTGAAATGGGCTCTGATAAAGGGCATAATAAAAATTAGGGTCTCCAAAGGGTTCCGGCGAGTTATTCCTGAGCCAGGTGAGCGATTCACACCAGGCATCAGTTGGCGCGAATGAGACATCACTAGCTGTATCTATGGCTGGCCGCGATCCAGCAGGATAGGGACCAATTTCAGGTAAAGGCCCGATATTAGGATAAAAAGAGATAAAAAATACAGCTATAACTCCTATGCCCATTAATAATTTATTAGGTTTATAGCTTGAACTAATTCTTTGAGATTTCTTATGTTTTGCTTTTTTCTGCATCTTATCTGGTGTCTCCGCTAGCCCGGATATTCTTTCCCTGAAACCAGTATAGCGAAGGATAAGCCAGGAGGTATAACCAGTAAGTATAGCTATATTAATAGCAAAGTAGTAAGCAAAACGGCGCATCAGCAAAGTGGCTATCAAAATGATAAGACTCCATACAACAAAGAGGGTTTTGTCTGCTTCACCTTGTTTCACTATAAAGTAAATAAATATACCCAGGGCAATCAAACCAAGTACTATACCCGTAGTAAAATTAGCCCATACTATTGCAAGTGTGAACTCTCCCGCAGGGAAAAGTATGGGCATCCCTTCCAATATAGTCAGCCTCGTCCCAGTAGGATGAATTATGTTGGCGTAATCAGCCATATATTGCAGAATGCCAGGTGCGATAACATAGAAAATCGCCAGTTCTACTAAACCTATCCCAATCAGAACTAATGGATAGTAAGTTGCTTTTATTTCCCACTTTCTCAACAATAGAGATATGGCACCAAGTACTACTGTAGTAATTAAAGCAAAAAGGAGCACTGCAATTTGCAAATTTGTGTGCTGGAAAAGCAGTGTAACTATCAATGTGATAAAGAACGTAAAGACACCGATGAGGCACAGATACCCTGAATCTTGTCCTCTCACATAATCAATAATAAACTGGATTACGATATAAACAAAGAAGATGAGTATAAATAACAAGGCACCAAGCCACGCGTTCAAATAAAATCCTAGCAATATTCCTGCAACCAAACTATATATGAGAGGCCTGGTAATATTAGGCCAATTTCTATCTCTAAACTGAAAAAAGCTTAGCTGTCTCTGCCTGGCTAATTGTATTCCTAAGATGATAAATAACATGGCTGTCGTGGTGCACAAAACCTCAAAGACATGGTGTTGTGCATTGCCAAGTATTGACCTACCTAAAAATTCGCCCGGAGAGATGGCTATCAAGCCAGCAGAGATAACACCTACCCAACGGTTAACAAGCGCTTTACCTATAAAAAACACCGGAATTACGGTGAGAGCACCGAGTATTGCTGGTAAATAGACGCCAACTATATCAACAGTATGTTGTGTCGGTGATCCCAGACCAACTAACCAAGCAATAGCAGCCAGAAAAAAGTCAAAAAATCGGTACATTTCTATATTCATAGTCGTCGGATAAAGAAGATAAGGATCAATAGTATTCAAATGAGGGAAATTATGGACAAGATTATCTACAATACGCATATCCCAATAGGCATCAGTTCCAGTAAACTTTATCCAGTCACCAACGAAGACCTGATTATAAGGCAGGGCAATTCGAATATACAGGGCAATCCCAAAAAATACAGCTACGAATATCCCCGTAATGAGTCTTGTTTTAAACTTGCCGCCAGTCACTAGTTACCTTCTCTGTCATCATATGGATGGGTACTATATATTAACTAAGTCGCTATTATTGCATATTGCTCCAAACAGAATAAATCACTTTCGGTCTTTTTGCAAGTCATTTGTAATTTCTTAAATCAGTTGACAATAACCAGAATATGGGTATAACATTTTAATGCCTTTTGTTAGATAATCCCAGACTAATTGTGCAGATTCCACTCAGTAATGACTGCCATATTACTAAATCTAAAGAAAGGAAGGAGCAAAATTATGGCACGAGGTTATATGGGGAAAATGTTGATGGTAGATCTTTCCACAAGTAAGCTAAAGGACGAGGTGCTCGACGAAAATCTTTGTCGCCAGTTCATCGGAGGCTATGGTATCGGTGCTAGGGTAATTTTTAGTCGACAAAAAGCTGGCGTCGACCCATTGGGTTCAGATAATATCCTGGGTATGGTTACAGGACCATTTACTGGTACCCCGGCGCTTTCGGGTACTAGATTTACAGTGGTGGGGAAATCTCCTCTGACAGGAGGGTGGGGCGATGCCAACTCAGGTGGTTATTTTGGTGCTTACCTGAAGTTTGCGGGCTATGACGCAGTGTTCTTCACTGGCATATCAGAAAAACCAGTTTACCTCTTTATTAATAACGGCAAAGCAGAGCTTAGAGACGCTGCCAATCTATGGGGTAAGGATACTTATGAAACCGAGGACACGCTTAAATCTGAATTGGGCAAGGATGTGGAAGTGTCTTGTATTGGACAATCAGGAGAAAATCTCTCTCTTATCTCCGCTATCATAAGCCACAGAGGCTGTGCAGCTGCTAGGTCGGGGCTGGGAGCTGTTATGGGCTCAAAGAAGCTTAAGGCAGTAGCTGTAAGGGGTAAAATGAAAGTCCCCGTAGCCGATGAACAAAGAGCCAAAGAACTAAGAAAAAAATACCTGGGTGAGCTGGGAGGACATGTTGACTGGATGAAAGAGTTCGGCACACCATTCCTCACTACCATTTTAGCCGAGAACGGTGATTCGCCAGCCAAAAACTGGGGAGGAGCAGCGGCTGTTGACTTTCCAGATGTTAAACTCATAGGAGCCGAATCTGTAAAGGCACGTCAGTCGAAGGCATCTGTATGCTTTATGTGCCCCATTGGATGTGATGCCTATATGAAGGGAGGAACTGGAGAGTATAAATATGAGGAAGGTTCCCATAGACCTGAATACGAAACCATCGTTATGTTTGGGACCAATTGTCTCAATAGTAATCTCGAATCGATAATCAAAGTAAACGATATTTGTAATCGCTATGGGCTTGATACTATCTCCGCAGGCGCTACCATTTCGTATGCTATTGAATGTTTTGAGAACGGGCTTCTTAGCAAAGCGGACACTGATGGCATTGAAATGACTTGGGGTAATCACCGGGCTATCGTTGCTATGACGGAAAAATTGGCGAAGAGAGAAGGTTTTGGGGCAGTGTTAGCTAACGGGATAAAAGCGGCAGCGGGAAAGATAAATAAGGGCGGAGACAAATACGCCATACATGTTCACGGACAAGAGGTTCCAGCACATGACCCAAAACTTGGGTTTCATTTCGCAACCACTTATATTATGGATCCTACTCCAGCCCGCCATACTCAAGGCTCAGAGGAAATGCATCCTAAGGGACTATTACCTAAATTCGATCGACAGTCATTTGCTGGCAGAGGAGAAGTCCACAGGATAGGTAGCAACTTCAACCACTCCATAGTGTGTGCCGGGATGTGTCTGTTCGTTTACTGGGCTTACCCTAATGTTGATGCCATGGCTGAGTTTATGAGTGCAGTTACCGGTTGGGACATAACTACTGATGAGTTAGTCAGGACAGGGGAGAGAATTGCCGATATCCGCCATGCTTTCAATATCCGCGAGGGGTTGAACCCGCTACAATTCAAGGTACCTGATAGGTTACTTGGTATACCACCGCTAAAAGAAGGTCCCTTGGCAGGGGTAACAGTTGATAAAGACACCCTCATCAAGGAATACCTCGCTGCCATGGATTGGGACCCTGTAACAACAAAGCCAAGTAAGAAGAAGCTACTTGAGCTGGGCTTGAAAGACGTCTCTAAAGAACTCTGGCCTTAACAAAAAACAATCTGCGCTCGGGAATTGCATTAGTTGTTGTTTAAATTTAGAGGGTAATTTACGATTCCTGGGCGCAGAAAAGTATCTTCTGTAGCATCATGTGACAGGGAAAAAGTTCAATTTCTATAGCGTCACATGCCCACCATCTACAACAATACACTGTCCTGTGATAAAATCTGAGTCTTTTGAAGCCAAAAATAACGCTGCACCCACTACGTCTTTTGCTTCTTGACGCCGTTTTATGCTCTGTGCCGCAACAACTCCCTCAAATATTTGCTCGCTGCCTCTCTGTTCCAGAGAGGCTTGGGTAGCTGTATATCCTGGGGCAATAGCATTCACATTAATACCAGATGGACCCAGAGCATGGGATAAGCATTGATTTAAAGTATAAATCGCTGATTTGCTTAATGCATATGCCAAAAAGAATTGAGCATCAGGGACTTTTATGATATCAGATGCAATATTGATAATTTTACCCTTGGACTCTTTTATCATCAGGGGGGCTATTGTCTTACAGCACAGCCAAGTTCCTCTTACATTGACCTCAAATATTCTGTCCCATTCTTCCACTGTCCAGGTTTCCCAAGGCTTTGGATCTAGTTCAGACCAAACGGCAGCATTATTGACCAGAATATCCACTTTGCCAAACTCTTTAACAGTTTGATCTACCATCCTCTGTACCTGTTTCGGATCAGAAATATCGGTTTGTATCGCTTTTGCCTTACCACCTTTAGATTTGATTTCTTTAACCGCTTCTTCCAATCTGGAAAGGTTACGAGCTGCTGCTACTACTGCGGCTCCTTCGTTAGCGAAGGCAAGGCTAATAGCTTTTCCTATACCTGTTCCACCCCCAGTAATAATAGCTACTTGGTCCTGTAGTGTTCGTGACATATATCCCTCCTTTATTTATTTTGAGATTAAGATCACTCTATATTAAGTGACCAGCCTAGTTTTGAGCGATGTATTTTTTATATTAAAGCTGAATTATGGTAAAAACAGTGGCTTGAAGTCAATCCCCAATAATTCTCTCGCTTTGCTCCGCAATTTTCTTAAAGAGGAATTAAGTTGCTGTTTTTCTTCATCAGTGAGGGCAGAAAAAATCATCTCTATAGATAACCTCGATGCACTGGTATATGACTTCTGCCCTTTTTCTGTTATGACGATTCTTATCTTGTCATCACCAGCATTTCGTACTTTTTTTACCAGTCCAATCTTTTCCATCCTGTTTACCAGGCTTAATACAGAGTTCGGCTCTCTCACGTTCCAGTTGGATATCTCACCGATGGTCATTCCTCTATTTTCTACCAGTAATATATGCAGAACCGCCGCCTGCACCCGCGATAGTTTATAATGAACTAGTTCCAATTCTCTGGCTTTTGATATGACATCCCTTGTCTGGTCCAACAGAACCCAAAGGTTCAAATTAGGGTCGTCGATCGGAGATATTATATTTTTTTTCTTATTTTTACTGATCTGTCTTGACGCCCGCATGCTTGCTTTCCCCTACCATCTCCATCTTACTAGGAGTACCACCCACCATCGTTTCCACCGCTATTTCTGGCTTTATATTAAACTTTATACAAGAGAGCCAAGTACTTGACAATCTATGCTATAATGGATAGCATATCAAACCCTCTATTTGATGTCAATTTAGATGTCAAGCTCTTAACGATTTTGATTTAACTGGAGCACACAAACAAATTCAGGGGCTAAGCGAGGCTTTACACAGTAGTTCCATCAGACAAAAGAGAAAATATTATGCCCGGGAGGTAGTATAACATGGCTAAAGACCTAGTTAGTGCATTGTCTGACTTGAAGGAAGAAGAAGCTCTGGGAATTGTCCAGGATAGATTAAGCAAAGGCAATGACCCCCTCAAGATTCTTGATGATGCTAGACGTGGTATGGAAATCGTAGGCAAGCGTTTTGCCAGTGCCGAATATTTCATTCCCGATCTTATTTACTCAGGCGAGATACTAAAAGAGATAACTGAAATAGTTAAGCCCAAGTTGGCCAAACAGGCTGAGGTAAAGCGCTTGGGGAAGGTTGTTCTGGGAACCGTTGCGGGGGATATCCATGATATTGGTTTAAATATCGTGGACTTTATGCTTGATACCAATGGTTTTGAAGTTTATAATCTTGGCGTAGACGTCCCAGTACAGAAATTTGTGGAAAGGATAAAGGAGAGTGATGCCCCTATTGTTGGCTTAAGCGGTTTTTTGACCCTAGCCTTTGATTCCATGAAACAAACTATAGAAGCCATAAGAGATGCTGGCTTGAGGGATAAGGTGAAGATCATGATTGGTGGCGGGCAGATTGATGAAGAGGTCAGGAAATATACTGGTGCTGATGCCTACGGCAAGGATGCTATGGAAGGGGTAGCTCTGGCTAAGGAGTGGGCAGGCATCAAGTAATATTCCTAAGCAAAGAGCATGCGTGTAGGAGGTGCTAGTATATGGAAAAGAAGACCGAAGACTTATTGCGTACCGAAAAGCAAGAAGAAATGTTTACAAAATGGCTTTCTCCTCAGGGCGTGGAGTTTGTTAGCCCAGAAGCCGAAAGGTCGTATAAGGAGAGAGTAACCAGGATAAAAGATGCCATCCAATTAAAGAAACTGCCTGATCGGGTGCCAGTATTTCCCCTTATTGGGAATTTTCCCGCTAATTACGTGGGACTAACTGTTAGAGACATGATGTATGACTATGAAAAACTCGCTATGGCATTTAAAAAATATGTTCTGGACTTTGCACCGGATGCGCATGCTGGTGCGGTAGGGCCTGGTCCAGGCAGACTTTTTGACATTCTCGACTATAAGTTGTATGCCTGGCCGGGACACGGAGTTTCCCCTAATCATTCGTATCAATGCATTGAGGGAGAATATATGAAAGCGAATGAATATGATGCATTGATTCAGGATCCGTCTAATTTCTTCATGAGTGTCTACCTGCCGCGTGTATTTGGGGCACTGGAGCCATTAAAAATGCTTGGCCCTCTGACCAATATACTCGAAATGTATGGGGGCTTCACTGGTGTTAGTTTTATACCATACGGTATTCCCGACGTTCAAGCCGCCTATAAAGCCATTATGGAGGCAGGAAACGAAGCTATGAAGTGGATAGGATTTGTCGGGGCATGGGACAAGGAGATGGCAGCCGCTGGGTTCCCTAATTTCTTTGGCGGAGGTACCAAGGCGCCTTTTGACACAATTGGCGACACTCTTAGAGGAACCAAAGGGATGATGATGGATCTGTATCGGCAGCCGGATAAACTCCTCAAAGCCCTGGGAGTGATGTTGCCCTTGATGATTAAGATGGGGGCATCTGCGGCAAAGATGAACGGAAATCCGATAGTGTTTATACCTCTACATAAGGGCGCTGATGGTTTCCTCTCCGATGAGCAGTTTAAGACCTTCTACTGGCCCACTCTCAGAAAGCTCATCATAGGCTTAGTTGATGAAGGATGTGTACCATTCCCCTGGGCCGAGGGGGGATATAACTCTCGTTTGAAAGTTATCCGAGACGTACCTAAAGGTAAGGTTGTATGGGGATTTGATACTACAGACATGGCTAAAGCAAAGGAGATACTCGGCGATGTTGCCTGCGTAGGTGGCAATATGCCAATATCATTATTAAATATAGGCACACCACAGGAAGTGAAAGATTATGCTAGGAAACTAATAGATACTGCTGGCAAAGGTGGTGGCTATATCATGATCAACGGCGCGGTAATCGAAGATTCAAAGCCAGAGAATGTCAAGGCTATGGTCGACTTTACCAAGGAATACGGCAGATACAAGTAGAGTACGTGTTATGACTGAGCTTACAAATAGGTTCTTATAGTAGAAGAGACTAGTTAAATTTAGTAACAAGTGATATCTTTACCGATATTAATTATACTAAGAGGGAGACTATAGAAAATGGCTGAATCGAAATACCGAAAAAATCTTGTAACCAGACCTGCTTACGAAGTAACTGCCGGCAAAGTGAAAGGGCGCCAGTATCCCACCATGACATTAATGAGTAACGATCTTGTACCTGGAAGTAACCTGTATCTTGAAATCGGTTGGATATTGGAAATGCCTGAGCCAAATCCACATATCTTTGAACATATGCACGATAAATATAACGAGGTCGTTTTACATATAGGAGGTGACCCATACAATCCGGAAGATTTAGGTGGTGAAGTAGAGTTTGTAGTTGGAGGTGAATCATTGGTATTTGACAAAACTTCAGCACTGTTCGTGCCAGCGGGTGTGAAACATGGTCCCGTAACCTGGAGAAAATTCAAAAGACCTCATATACAGATGGCAATGGTGCTCGGTGCTGGAACCAAAGCGGAGGCAGACCCAGGAGGGCATGATAAACAAAAAGCGTAAAATACTGGAATTGTCTTTTTTTTGTAGACAAATTGTAGGCAAAAAGATATATTAGGTGTGTATTTCAATATGTATAAAAACTTTCCATAAAAGGGGGTGAGAACTGATTGTAGGATGATAGCTGGGTTTTACAATATGTAGAAAAATGTTCAAGCGAAGGGGGTGAGAGCTTATTTCAGAAATAGTTGAGATTATATGTTAGACGACATTTTAAAGTTTCACAAATATTAGTAGGAGGAACAGTTTTGAAAAAGAAGATAATTTTGGGTTTTGTAGTTTTAACGCTGGTAGCATTAATTCTAGGCGCTTGTGCTGCTCCCGCACCATCTGCTCCAGCGCCGACGCCAACCCCAACACCAGCACCCGCGCCCGCCAAAGATAAAATCGTTGTTGGTATGTCAAGGTCTCTCTCCGGCCCCATTGCTATTATTGACGATTCGGCATTCAGACCAGTGTATGAGACATGGGTTCCTATGATCAATGCCCAGGGCGGGATAAATTTGGGAGGCAAAAAGTTACCCATTGAGTTAAAAATTTACGATGATAAAAGTGATGTGGGCACGATGACCAGGCTTACGGAAAAATTGATTCTAGAGGACAAGGTCGACTTTATATGGGGTGGCGGTGGCACCTCTTTTATCTTTGGTCAAGCCCCTATAGCTAATAAATATGGGTATGTACTACTTACCACCGAGGGTGGTGCCACGTCTATCAAGGACGCGCTTCCCAGCTTACCTTACCTGTTCGTCGGCTTGAGTTTTTCCGACTGGTACCAGCTACCGGTTTATGCTGATATGCTTGCGGCAAAAGGCGCCAAGACGGCATATGTGACTTACATCGCTGACCTCCATGGCATAGAGTACTCAGGTGTGGCTGGTATAGAATTCCCCAAGAAGGGAATTAAAATACTTGGAAGTGTGAGCCTTCCGCCCGACCTTAAAGACTTCGCGCCCATAATAACAGAGGCCAAGGCGTCTGGTGCCGATGTCTTTTGTTGTTTTGGCTATCCCGACCAGGTCATGCCTATTACCGGTACGGCAATGGCGCTTGGCTATAATCCAAAGGCCATGATATGCGGACCTGGAGCCAATTTTGGTTTTTACCACACAACGTTTGGTCCTGCAGTGGAAGGAGTAACTTGTTTTGCTACTGCTAACCGCGAAACGTCTCCTGCAATGAAAGATATGTACGATAAAATCTACGCCGGCAAGCCTGAAGAAGCCAACGACTGGTGGGGACATCCATACTATTGGGCAGTACTGGATATGTGGAAGGCAGCTGTTGAGAAAGTCGGAAAGGTTGACCAGAAAGCACTAAGAGATGTACTTGCTACCGAGAAATTGAATACGGTTCTGGGACCGACTTGGTTTACGACATTCGGTGGTGGCGGTGGACTTTTGGCAAAGGAATGCCATCCCGGAGAGATTGGCCAGTGGATAAATGGGAAGTGTGAAATCGTAGGAGGTAACACTACTACCGCATCATATGTATATCCCAAGCCAGTTTGGCCAGCACCACCACCCAAGTAGGAGTAGGCATCGAGTTATCAGCAATAGATAGAATAAAGAGTTAAGCAGGTTGTCTAAAGGGTGAGCAATAATGAGCGTAAAGACCATTAATTGCTTAGGTGTCTATACTATGCCTTTAGGCAACCTGCACATATGACTACCAAAGCAAGGAAGTTGTCATGGTTGTAACAATACTGAACATACTGGTTGCCGGTTTAATGATGGGTGGGATCTATGCCCTGGTTGCTATGGGGCTTAGCCTGCAGTATGGTGTTGCCCGGGTGCTTAACATATCCCATGGGGAGTTCATTATGCTCGGGGCGTTCATCACCTGGCTCATGTTTACGGCCTTCGGAGTTAACCCGCTGGTCTCTCTGGTAATTTGCGGCTCTGTTACATTCATAATCGGTTTTCTAATTTATCGGACTTTGTTCACCCGCCTTAGAATCTCGTCGGCAACACCAGGCGCCTTTGAGAGTAGTTCCATGCTGGCTTCTTTTGGACTTCTCTTCATCATCCAAAATATAGCTTTAATGATATGGGGCGGTAATATGAGAGGGTACGACTATTTAAACGTTGGGGTCAATTTTTGGGGAACGACTTTTCCTGCCAACCGCCTGGCAGCCCTTGTGGTCGCTGTAGTTATAAGTTCAATCCTATATGTGGTTTTGGCCCGTACCCGCATGGGAAAAGGGATTAGGGCGGCGGCTCAAGACCCGGCTACCGCGGGGCTCATGGGGGTAAATATCAATCAGGTGCTGGCTCTTTGTTTTGGCTTTGGGGCTTTAATGGCTGGTTTTGCCGGCGTACTTGTAAGCATGTGCTACCCTATTTACGCAACTATAGGTCTGGAATATACCATAATCGCCATCATTGTGGTTGTTTTAGGTGGGTTGGGCAGTATCCCTGGCAGTTTTATCGGGGGTTTTATACTGGGTCTTGTTGGCAGCATAGTGAGTACCTTGCAGCCTGCCTTAGCCATAGCCGCTTATTATGTGCTCTTCATGATACTGCTCCTAGTAAGACCAGCAGGTATTTTTGGAAAGTAAAAAATGGATATGGTCACATTTGCATCTAAAAGGTTCTTGGTACCGGGGTTTATTACTCTAATCCTATTAATCTTGTTAGCTGCTTTACCACTTTATGGCTCGGATTATACTGTCATACTACTTACCGCCATCCTCATGTATATCATCCTTACGGTGAGCTGGGCTTTTTTTTCCGGTCCTACCGGATATATCTCGCTGGCGCCAGCGGCATTCTTTGGGGTCGGCATATACACTACAGCCGTGCTGGGGAAAGTACTGCCACTGCTTGCTGTTGTCATTGCTGGTGGTCTAATCACCTTCATACTTGCCCTTCTCGTTGGCCTCATAACCCTGAGGCTAAGGGGCATATATTTTGCTATATTCACTTTCGGACTTGTTGTGCTCATCAAGGAGCTTCTCCTGTTCTGGGAGGTTGTTGTAACGCGTACGCGTGGCAGATTCGTTGTCCTCGTAGATAACACCACTATTTATTACATCATACTCGGTATTTTTGTGATATTAATGATTACCGTCTATTTTATCAGACGCTCTAAATTCGGGTTGGCCATGCAAAGTATCGGTGAGAACGAGGATGCTGCGGCTCACATGGGCGTTAACGTAACTTTGGTGAAGATTATCACCTTTGCTATCAGCGCTATCTTCATGGGGGCAGCCGGGGCCATCATGGCAACAAGATGGACATATGTTGACCCATACGTCGCCTTTAATCCCCTCTTTTCTTTTCTGCCTGTTTTGATGGCCATCTTCGGTGGCCTAGGGCCAATTTATGGTCCCATCTTGGGCGCAGCTATCTTTGCCTATCTGGAAGAATTGCTGCTAACCAAATTTCCCTATTACTATATGCTCACTTTCGGTATTATATTAGTGGTCGTTATCTTATACCTGCCAGATGGGCTGATAGGATTGGTACAGAAGTGGCGGAAAGGAGGTTTAAGAGGAAAACATGCCAATACTTGAAGGTAAGGGAGTAACTAAATATTTTGGCGGGCTAGCCGCCATCTCAAACGTGGATTTCTTCGTGGAGCAAGGTGAAATCGTCGGCCTGATAGGCCCCAATGGCGCCGGTAAAACAACTCTATTTAATTTAATATCAGGAGCTCTTGTCCCTAAGTCAGGGATAATTAAATTCAAAGAGAAAACTATTAGCGGCTTAAAACCACATCAAATCTGTAGAATGGGAGCTGCCAGAACTTTTCAATCAATTAAGATTTTTGCCAATATGCCAGCCTTGGATAATGTATTGTTAGGAGCTTTGTTCGGACCAGCAACAGTTATGTCGCGAGGCGATGCTATCAGAGAAGCCACGGAGTTACTAGATTTTATGGAACTATCTGCAGTAAGAGCCACTCCTGCCAAGGATTTAACCCTAGTGAACCAGAAGAAACTCGAGGTAGCCAGGGCATTAGCTACCAAGCCGGAATTATTATTGCTTGATGAGCTTATGGCAGGATTAAACTCCACTGAGATAGCACATGCTATGGAGGTAGTAAACAGGATTCGAGCTAAAGGGATTACTATTTTCATGATTGAGCATGTTATGAAAGCCATAATGAATATATGTGACCGAATTGTGGTGCTTCATCACGGTGAGAAGATTGCCGAAGGAACGCCGCAGGAAATTTCCACCAGCAAAAGAGTTATTGAAGTGTATTTGGGAGAGTAAGTTCATGCTGGAAGTTAGCAACATAGATATTTTTTATAGCAAAGTTCAGGTTTTGTGGGGAGTTTCCTTGAAAATAGAAAAGGGCGAAATAGTTGCTTTGGTTGGCTCCAACGGAGCCGGTAAAACTACGCTGCTTAATACTGTATCCGGTTTGCTACGTCCAGCTTCAGGTAGTATTGAGTTCCTGGGTAGACGGATAGATGGATTACCACCTCATGCTATTGTGGAATTGGGTATTTCTCACATACCTGAAGGTGGGAAAGTTTTTGCTGATATGTCGGTTCATGAAAACCTGGATATGGGTGCCTATCCTCACCATGCCTGGAAAATTAAGGAGGAAACGCTTAAACAAGTTTATGGAATTTTCCCCATATTAAAGGAAAGAAAAGGACAATTAGCTAGAACATTGAGCGGCGGCGAACGGCAAATGTTAGCTATGGGAAGGGGTCTAATGTCAAGGCCGAAACTGTGTGTGCTTGATGAGCCATCATATGGGCTGGCACCGATGTTTGTAAAAGAAGTTTTCCAGATAATTAAGTCTCTGCGTGAACAGGAAATTACCGTCTTACTGATTGAACAAAATGTTCTACGTACCCTGGAGATAGCTGACCGAGCATATGTACTGGAAAATGGCAGGGTGGTCCTGGAAGGAACTGGCACTGAGTTACTCCAGAGTGATTATGTCAGGAAAGCTTATCTCGGTATTTAGGGCGGTGACTTACCCCAAAATCTGTCGCAATAAAGGTAGTGTTGAAGCTTTTGTTTTTTAACTTACATAGAAAGAGGGACGCAAATGATTGGCCAGCCATTTGAAAAGCTGCTCGAACCCTATCACATAGGGCGTGTGCAGACCAGAAACCGAATGGTAAAGACAGCTTCCCAAACGTATTTCTTTGACTCAGGCGAGCATCGTATTAGCGAGAGAGCCAAAGCCTTTTATGAAGCATTAGCCAGAGGCGGAGTAGGTCTTATTATAGTAGAAACCCCGGCCATGGAATCCCCTTTAAGCGAAATTGGTGACCGGCGTTTTCGTATTGACGATGACAAATATATTAAAGACATCAGTGAATTGACCAAGGTTGTCCACAAACACGGCTGCCCAACATTTGTGCAATTTTACCATCGTGGACCATGGGGGGGGGTGTATGCTCTTATGGCTCCGCCAATAGCCGCTTCAGCAGTTACCATAAAGTCAGAATATGATGTGCATGAGGAGACGCCGCCCAGGGCAATAACCATATCCGAGATTGAGGAGCTTGTGGACAGGTACTCCAGTGCCGCTGTGCGGGCTGCGAAGGCTGGCTTTGACGGCGTAGAGGTACATGCCGGATCTGACCACCTGCTTCCTACCTTCATATCTCGTTTCTGGAATAAGCGCCAGGATGCCTATGGCGCTCAGAGCATGGAAAACAGAACTAGGTTTGTGGTAGAAATCATAAGGGAAATTAAAAAGCGTCTGGGACAAGACTTCCCCGTACAAGTATTGATGAATGGTATTGAGGTTGGAGGAGGAGATGAGGGTATGACTTTAGAAGAGGGTCAAGCTTTGGCTAAAATACTCCAGAAAGCCGGCGCTGATGCTCTTCATGTGAGGTCTCATTGGTTCGGTCAGCACCAAGGCTCATATCACCATGAGGTGCTTTTCTATCCAGAACCCCATATTCCTTTGAAGTCATTTCCAAAAGAACTTGACTGGAGCCATAAGGGTCCGTTAGCTAATGTACCCGTAGCTGCAGTAATCAAAAAGGCAGTCTCCGTACCAATTATGACTGTAGGCGGATTGGACGCTCAAACGGGAGAGATGGTCTTACGGCAGGGCAAAGCAGATCTCATTGGTATGACCAGACGCCTGTTTGCCGACCCAGAGTACCCCAATAAGGTCTTTTCAGGAAGATTGGACGATATTGCCCCCTGCACGCACGATGGTGAATGCACTAGAGTATACAACCAGCCCAGACGGTGCCGAATAAATGCTGCTTTTGGAACTGAGCGATATGAAATCAAACAAGCTGAGAAGATAAAAAAGGTGGTGGTGGTTGGTGGTGGTCCAGCGGGGATGGAAGCAGCAAGAGTGGCAGCATCGAGGGGACATGAAGTAACACTTTATGAAATGGCGAATAAACTAGGGGGCTCACTACCCATAGCGGCACTAGTAAAGGGACTTGAAATTGAAGACCTGCCAGCCATAATTCGTTATTTTAAAGGCCAAATTAGCAAATTGGGAGTAAAAGTTAGGCTCGGGAAAGAGTTTAATCCATCAGAAATCAATGGTGTTAGGCCAGATGTGGTAATTTTGGCAACAGGAGGTATAGCTGCAATTCCCAATATACCTGGAATCAACAGGCGAAATGTGATCAGCAGTACTGATTTGCATCATAGTCTTAGGAATTATCTGAGGTTCTTGGGGCCGAGGGTCCTCAGGTGGCTAACAAGATTCTGGATACCATTAGGAAAAAGAGTTGTTATTATTGGTGGTGCAATTCAGGGCTGCCAATTAGCTGAGTTTCTGGTCAAACGAGGTAGAAAAGTTACCATAGTGGACACAGCCGAAGAATTGGGTGATGGATTGGCACCCGAGAGAAAGATCCGTCTTTTTGTGTGGTTCCGCAAAAAAGGGGTGACCTTGATGAGTGGGGTTAAGTTGGAGGACATAACAGATAAAGGGCTAACCATCACTACTAAGGAAGGAAAGAGACAAACCATCGAGGCAGATAACATAATACCTGCCGTGCCCCTGACACCAAACATCGAGCTTCTCAAAGGCCTTGAAGGGAAAATACCCGAAATTTATTCCATTGGCGATTGTAAGGAGCCAGGAATAATACCAGATGCCACTGCTGGTGGCTGGCAAGTCGCCAATAAAATATAGGCTTTCAGTGAAACATACTCAATACCTATTTCAGAGTGAAAATCAAATGTAATGTGTGGCTAATTTTATTGACAGGCTTTTTTCTGATGGAAAATAGTAGTAAAACCCTCAATCCGACCAATTAACCTCTTGCTGCTTACCTGGCGGGCAATACTTTACAAATATGCTATCCAAAAACAGCTATGGCACCACACCAGACCTAACACCCACTACTGCATTAGCTTCGCTGGTAGCGCATACCGGATTCGAACCGGTGATCTCCTCCTTGAGAGGGAGGTGTCCTAAACCCACTAGACGAATGCGCCCCACAAGAAACTGGTCAACATTATTATCATTGTCCAGTAGAATGTCAAATTTTCCTCAGAGGACACTTGCTAATATAGGCACTGTCTCAGGATTAATAGAAGAACAAAGCTTGCCTGATAATAACTATTTCAAATTGCCTTTGAAAAAGAACGGAGACAGAACACAAGAGAATGCCCAAACCCAAGTATGTTATTCCAAAGCGCAAAGTTGACACTAGTCACCATCCTGCTTTATTATTTATAAACTCAAGAGCAAAAAGGATGGCTTCAAAGAACACCTCTAACTCAATTACAGAAAATTTCAGTTTAGGAGAAGCAGCAACTAAATTCCTTATCAGTCTAACTTCGGATAAAAGGCTAACAACACAACAAGAAGTCAATAAATTTGTCCGCTGGTATGGAGAAAAACGCCTGATTGATGGCCTTACAATTCCAGAAGTATCCAGTTATGCCGAGCAAATTAACTCCACAGCAACTGACCCTGCAGAAAAGTTAGACCCAGTAAAAAATTTTCTTACTTATGCCTATAAACAGGGATTTACCAAGATAAAACTAGCTTCCCATATCAAATTTAAAAAGACCGTATCTAAAGCACCACAGGCCTCCAGATATCAAACTGGAGAAAATATCTCCCTTACCGCTCAAGGTTATGCCGAGTTAGAATTAGAGTTGACCACACTAAAAAGCGAACGCCCTCGTGTAACCGAAGAGCTTCGCAAAGCAGCCGCTGACAAAGATTTCCGTGAGAATGCCCCTTTGGAAGCAGCTCGCGAATACCAAGGGCACCTAGAAGCACGAATTAGGGAGTTAGAGTCCTCTCTCAAGAAAGCGAGTATTATCGGCGAAAGACAAGTCGCTGACCACAAAATAGGACTTGGTGATACAGTGGTACTCCGAGACCTAACTTCAAATGAACAAATAACTTATACACTGGTCGACGCCAGAGAAGCAAACCCAGCCAAAGGCAAAATATCCATAGTTTCACCCATAGGTAAAGCAATATTTGGTCACCTCAAGGGCGATAATATTGAAGTAACAGCCCCAGCTGGCATCCTCCCTTACAAAATCGAAAACATCAATCAATCCTGAATATATCTATAGTAAGGTTAAAACACCCCCACCCACATAAACTACTCGCCTTTCCTTCAGCAGAAAGAAAAACAATGAAAAGAAGTTAATAAATCGCATAATAAGCAATTGCCTTACACTTAACCTTATGTTATACTGATGGGCAATTTAGAATAGTAACAGGGATAGAATCAGGAGGTTAAAACTTGGTAGAACCCATCTCAGTTAAGCAGCTTCTTGAGGCTGGAGCTCACTTTGGACACCAGACTGGCCATTGGCATCCGAGGATGAAAAGCTATATTTACACACAACGCAATGGTATTCACATCATTGATCTGGAACAAACAGCAACCATGCTGGATAGAGCTTGCGGTTATGTTAGGGACCTCATTAGTAATAGTGGTACTATCCTTTTTGTAGGCACAAAAAGGCAAGCACAAGAGGCAATAGAAGAAGAAGCAAAAAGATGTGGCATGTATTATGTGAACCAGAGGTGGTTAGGTGGTATGCTCACCAACTTTACTACAATTCAATCTAGAATAGATTACTTAGTACGCCTTGAGGACAAAAAGGACCGCGGTGAACTAGATTACTTACCTAAAAAAGAAAAAATGAAGGTTGAGAAGGAGATAGCACGACTGAACAGGCTAATGGGTGGTTTTAAAGAAATGGTCAGTCTACCTGGAGCGTTGTTTATTGTAGACCCGTGCAAAGAGAAGATAGCTCTATCAGAAGCCAAAAAGGCTGGAGTACCAGTGGTAGCTATAGTGGACACCGATTGCGACCCCACCAATATCGATTATCCTATTCCGTCAAACGATGATGCTATAAAAGCTATAAAGTTTGTCTGCAATATGGTCTCAAATGCCGTATTACAAGGTAAACTAATGAAAGAGACAGGCGAAATAATAGACATCCAATCTATATCAACAGGGGCAGAAACTGCTAACCTGATGGAATCATATACCTTCACCCCCGAAAAAGATTAGTTTCAGATTTTTTAGAACTGCTTTTGTGGTCAAGGAGGTTTAATATATTGCGCGCTTCGACAGAAACTATAAAGGAACTCAGGGGAAAAACCGGCGCTGGTATTATAGATTGTAAGAAAGCCCTTGATGAAGCAGAGGGAGATATGGAAAAAGCCTGCGAAATTCTAATCCAGCGTGGTATAGCTCTGGCCCAAAAGAAATCACAACGTACTGCAGAACAAGGGATAATTGAGACATATGTACACCCTGGTGGCAAAATCGGAGTAATGGTTGAGGTTAACTGCGAAACCGACTTCGTCGCCCATACTAACGAATTTAAGGAGCTCGCTCACAATATAGCCCTTCAGATAGCAGCTATGTCACCCAAATTTGTTTCACCTGAAGAGGTTACATCTGAAGCGAATTGTGACACACAAACAGATTGCCTACTTTTACAGCCTTTTATTAAGGACCCTACTAAAACAATCCACGATATTATCACTGAAACCATAGCCAAAATTGGTGAAAACATTAAAGTTCGTAGGTTCACCAGATTCGAACTAGGCTATTAGAAGAAGTGGTAAAAACTAAAGCTAGATACAAGCGCGTTCTGCTCAAGTTGAGTGGCGAAGCCCTCATGGGCAAAGAGGGATTTGGCATTGATCATTCTGTATTGATCGATGTAGCTAAGCAGATAAAACTCGTATTAGAGCGAGAAGTCCAGGTAGCTATGGTAGTCGGTGGTGGCAATTTTTGGCGAGGTACTGGTAAAGAAGCTATAGGAATGGATCGTGCTACAGCTGATCATGCCGGCATGTTAGCTACAATAATAAATGCCCTAGCCCTACAAGATGCCCTTGAAAGCGAAGGGATCAATACCAGAACTCAATCAGCAATTACAATTCAGGCCATAGCTGAGCCTTACATCCGCCGTCGTGCCATACGCCATCTTGAAAAGGGACGTGCTGTTATTTTTGCTGGGGGCACAGGGAGCCCATATATGACTACCGATACTGCTGCAGCACTACGCGCCATTGAAATCGGAGCTGAAGTTCTTCTAGTAGCTAAAAACAAAGTGGATGGAGTTTATGATGCCGACCCCCGTAAAAATCCTAAAGCAAAAAAATTCAACCGGCTCACCCACACGAAAGCGCTAAACCTACAACTTCGTGTTATGGACATTACCGCCTTTTCTCTGTGTCAGGAGAATAAATTGCCTATAATAGTCTTTGATATCCAGGAACCAAACAGTATAGAACGCGCCATTTGCGGAGATGCAATCGGCACTCTTATATACAATGGAGAAGAAAATGATTGAGCAAATCCTTAAAGACACAGATTCCAAAATGCAAAAAACTATTAATGCGTTGGCACATGAACTAGCTACAATTCGTACAGGCCGAGCCACTCCAGCTCTTGTTGAACACATCAAAGTTGATTACCACGGCGTTCTTACCCCCCTAAATCAGGTTGCTTCAATCTCCATTCCCGAAGCTAAAATGATCCTTATACAACCATGGGATCGCACTTCAATCCGTGATATCGAAAAGGCTATTCTCAAATCTGAACTTGGATTTAATCCCACCAGTGACAGCAATGTTATACGTATCATAATTCCAGCGCTGACTGAGGAAAGACGTAAGGATCTAATCAAAGCCGTCCATAAGAAATTAGAAGAAACCAGAGTTGCCCTGCGAAATATTAGGCGTGATGGGATTGAAAGTCTGAAAGGATCAGAAAAGGAAAAACAAATATCTCAGGACCAGCTAACCCGGGGTACCGAACAAATGCAAAAATTGATTGACAATTTTACTGACAAAGTCAATAAAATAGGGCATGATAAAGAAGCAGAGATAATGGAAATTTGATACTTCAAAATCTGTTAATCACAGTACCTGTCAAAAAGTAAACGCCGATATTGACAAAATAATAAGGATTAAATTCCTAGCTACCATAGTGACCCCATAGTTTTAAAAATACAGAGCCTGAGAAACAAGGATGCTTCGGCAAAGAATTATCTCTGCTGCAATAGGCTTACCTCTATTCATTGTTGTAATCTGGTTTGGCAACCCTTGGTTTACAGTCGTTATGGCTATTATTGCTACATTGGGTAGCATTGAATTCTACCGGATAACCAGCTATAACAGAATACGACCTATTGCTTATTTCGGCATAGCCATCACACTAATACTCACCGTTAGCCCTTACTACCCAGTTTTCGTCACCAAACCTCTTATTCTTACTGGAGCAATATTGATTTCTCTAATCTGGCTTCTTTTTCAGTCTCAAAAAGAAGAAGGCTTCAACAACTGGGCATGGATAATAGCGGGAATTCTGTATCTGGGCTGGACACTGAGCTACTGGCCTGAACTCAGAAGTATTGAACACGGCAGAGAATGGATACTCTGGAGCATGCTGACTGTTATGGCTAGTGATACCAGTGCCTTCTTCATTGGCAAAAAGTGGGGCAAACACTACATGGCACCTACCTTAAGCCCCAAAAAAACTTGGGAAGGGGCTATCGGTGGATTATTAGGTGGCATCATTGTTTCTATAATTTTAGGCATTTTCCTTTCTCTGCCTTTAAATTACTGGACTTTGGCACTACTAGGTTGCATTATCAGTATATCTGCCCAGCTTGGTGATTTAGTAGAGTCGCTTCTCAAACGCAACACGGGTGTTAAAGACTCAGGTAAACTAGTACCAGGACATGGTGGTATTCTCGACCGCATAGACAGCTTCATCTTTACCGGAGCCATAATATATTACTGTGTGAACTTTATAGTTGTTTAATAAGAATGCGTAACATGAAAGAGGGATCCCATCTTTCAGGCTAATAACCTCCACCCCATCGCCAACCCGCAAATAGCCCTGTTTTAGTATTTATTGTATGATAATATGGCATGAGTAGTACTATTAAAAAAATAGCCATTTTGGGTTCAACGGGATCAATAGGACAGCAGACTCTGGATGTAGTTAGGAATTTCCCCGGCAAATTCAGAGTTATAGGATTAGCTGGAGGGGAGAATTACAAGCTACTTGCCAGACAAATAAGCGAATTCCAACCCCAATTCGTTTACTCAAAACAAAAGGTAGATACGTCCCAAAACACCAGTCCACTGTCCATGGAAGAAATGGCCCGTCATCCAGACATTGAACTAATTGTCATAGCCACATCTGGCAAAGCAGGGCTTAAACCCACATTTGCTGCTATAAAAGCTGGCAAGAAAATTGCTCTGGCCAATAAAGAGGTACTTGTGATGGCAGGCAAAATAATAACAGCAGATGCTAAACGGTATCGGGCACAGCTTTTACCCATCGATAGCGAACACAGTGCTATCTGGCAATGCCTCCTTGGAGAAAAAACTACGATAGCACGTATCATTCTTACAGCCTCAGGAGGACCATTCTACAACTACTCTAGACAACAATTAGACAAAGTCACTGTAGAAGAGGCTATGCAACACCCCACCTGGAAAATGGGTAAAAAGGTCACAATCGATTCAGCAACCCTCATGAATAAAGGATTGGAGGCAATCGAAGCTCACTCACTTTTCTCCATACCATTAAGCAGAATCGAAATCGTAATACATCGTAAAAGCATCGTTCATTCCTTAGTAGAATTTGTGGATGGGGCAATAAAAGCCCAGCTAAGTATTCCTGATATGCGCTTCCCTATACAATACGCCCTATCCTATCCCAAGCGATTACCTAACCATAATTTACCTCGCCTTGATTTAGCTAAAACTAACACGCTTGATTTTGAGGCAATAAATTACAAAGACTTTCCTTGTTTAACCCTAGCATTAGAGGCTGGTAAAAGAGGGGGTACTTATCCCGCAGTGTTATGTGCTGTGGATGAGTTAGCTGTGGAATTATTCCTTGCAAAACGGATTAAACTAACTGGTATTGACGAATTAATAGCTGAAACTATTGACTTACATCAAAACATCCCCAATCCTACTCTGGGCGAAATTATTGCTGCCGATGACTGGGCAAGAAAAACTGCAATTAAAGTCGCTCGAAAAAGGAACCTATGTTACTAACCATCGTCATTTTCCTTATTATACTATCTATACTTGTCCTTGCACACGAGTTGGGACATTTCGGTACCGCCAAACTATTTGGTGTTAAAGTAGAAGAATTTGGCCTTGGTTTTCCCCCCAGGATTTTCGGATTTCGAAGAGGTGGAACCATCTATTCACTGAATGCTATACCTTTCGGTGGCTTTACCAAAATGCTGGGTGAAGAAGATCCTAAATACCCAGGAAGCCTTGCCAGCAAAAGCCATGCTGCTAGATTCCTAGTACTTTCCGCCGGTTCCATAATGAACATTTTACTGCCTATATTGCTTTTTTCAATCAGTCTAATGATTCCACATGATGTACGACTAGAGAAAGTCCAGATAGAAGAGGTTGTTCAAGAATCCCCTGCTCAGCAAGCTGGAATAGAAGCTGGAGATATTATTTTAAATATAGATAATCACCCGGTTAAAAACCGCGGTGATGTGGGCTATAGCATTCAGCTTAAACTTGGTTCCCAAGTGAATATTTTGCTTCAGAAAGCTGACTCAAGCCAAAAAGAAATAATCGTGACACCACGATGGAACCCACCAGAAGGACAGGGTGCCATTGGTATAATGATTACTGGGAAAGACAGCACCTTGAATCGTGAATCATACCCATTTTGGGAAGCAATCCCTTTAGGCGCCCGTAAATGCTGGGAAATTCTAATTCTATTTCGAAATGAAGTAGTTGGCTGGTTTATTAAAGGCACGTCACCGCAATTTACCGGCCCAGTAGGTATTGCCCAATTAACCGGTGAGGTAGCCAAATCCGGAGTTAGTTCTTTACTTGAATTTGCTTCACTCATCAGCATTAGTTTAGGTATTTTTAATCTATTCCCATTCCCGGGTCTGGATGGAGGTAGGCTGGTTTTTGTGGCTTTAGAATGGGTAAGGCGTGGTAAGAGAATACCGCCTAAAAAGGAGGGACTTGTACATTTTGTAGGATTCGCAATGCTGATAGCACTCATCCTTATCATCACCTATTTCGATGTATTACGCCTTATTCAGGGAGGGAGCCTTTTACCTTGATTACTCGTAGGTTATCTAAACCTATCAAAGTTGGGGCCGTAACCATAGGTGGTAATTCTCCTATAGTCGTCCAATCCATGACTAAAACCGATACCAGGAACATACCAGCAACGATAAATCAAATCAAAGAACTTGCAGAATGCGGCTGTGAAATAATTAGAATAGCAGTACCCGATAATGAAGCAGCACAGGCCCTAACAACAATAAAGAATAATAGTCCTACTCCCATTATCGCCGATATCCATTTTGACTACCGCTTGGCATTGGCAGCATTGAAAGCAAACATAGACGGGCTTCGCTTGAATCCTGGAAACATTAGCGACCCTAAGCAAATTGCCAAGATAGTTCGAGCTGCTAAAGAAAGAAACGTCCCGATACGCATAGGAATCAATGCCGGCAGCCTCCCACCAACTTCAAAACTGTACCCTTCTATAGCCGAGCACATGGTTAGTGTAGCATTGGAGCAAGTCCAGCTACTAGAAAACCTCGACTTCGACTTGATTAAAGTTTCCCTAAAGGCATTCAATGTACCCGCTACAATAGAAGCTTACAGGATGATTGCCTCGAGAATATCCTACCCATTGCACTTGGGCATAACCGAGGCAGGTATTCCCAAAGCGGGAGCTATCAGAAGCGCAGTTGGTATCGGCATACTTCTTTACGAAGGCATTGGCGATACTATTCGCGTATCTCTCAGTTCCCATCCCTGTGAGGAGGTATATACTACCTTCGAAATTTTAAAAGCTTTGGAACTACGCCAGCATGGTCCTACCTTGATAAGTTGTCCGTCATGCGGTCGTAGCGAGGTGGATATCCTTGGTTTAGCTGAAGCAGTGGACAAAAAACTCAGGGAAATTACCAAGCCTATCAAGGTTGCAGTCATGGGCTGTGTGGTAAATGGTCCAGGTGAAGCAAAAGAAGCCGATATTGGCATTGCTTGTGGCAAAGGCAAGGGAGCCATTTTTAAAAAAGGTCAAATTGTCCGTACTATCCCTGAAAAAGACTTACTCAAATCACTAGTGGAGGAGATAAATAATCTCCTGACACTAGACTAAGTCATTCCCGTATGTTTTAATATAAGACAGTTTTTACTCAACATAACCAGTTTATTTCCGATATAATCCAAGGAAGCAATCAGGAAATCGCAAAGTCGACTCCTTAAATTATTTAAACAAAATAAAAAGGACTAAAAGCAGAGGAGATTAACAAAAATGAGGTGTGCCTATCACCCAGATAATGAACCAGTTGGTGCCTGTGTTGCCTGCGGTCGTCTAATCTGTGTTGAATGCAAGGCGTTGCTGGGAGGAAAAATTTACTGCACCCCATGTGCTGATAAAATTTTTGTTCAAAATAAACCTGAGACAACTCGTGTAGATGAAGTAGAACCTATTACCCCACAGCAACAAAAAGTCGAGGCTCAAACCGAGGTACTAGCCAATAGGTCAGAAGAACCCGGTACTCAAAAATCCTCTAATACATCGGGGCAGGGGTCAAAAGCGGTGCTACCCTCTGAACTCAAAAAATGGAACTGGGGAGCTTTCTTCCTAACTTGGATATGGGGCATTGGAAACAGCGTTTGGATAGCATTTCTCTCTTTCATCTTAGGTATAATTTGGGCAATTGTTCTTGGAATCAAGGGAAATGAATGGGCATGGCAACACAAGAAATGGAATAGCATCGAGCATTTTCAGAAGACTCAGAAAACCTGGGCCAAATGGGGAATAGGCTTATTTATAGTATGGATTATAATTGCAATTATTGCTGCTGTAGTCTCATTGCTGGCTGCAGGCTGGGCTATAGAATTTAGTTGAAGTAAATCTATTAGCAAAATAATCCTAAAAGATAGGCTAATTTGCGTCTTTCTAAACTTTTCGGCAGAACTCTAAAAGAGATACCCGCAGAAGCTGATAGCCTGAGTCATCAATTACTGGTTAGGGCAGGGATGATTCAACAAGTGGCTGCTGGTGTCTATGCTTATTTGCCTCTTGGCTGGCGTGTACTTAGAAAGATTGAGTGTATCATCAAAGAGGAAATGGACAGAGCCGGTGGTCAAGAATTGATGATGCCCTCTCTGCAGCCACTGGAGCTCTGGGAACAATCAGGCAGACTACCATCCTTCGGTAAAACTTTATTCACACTCATCGACCGCAAAGAACATAAATTAGCTCTAGGGCCGACTCATGAAGAGGTGATTACCGATTTGGTTCACCGCTACGTTCAAAGCTATCGTGATCTACCTTTGCTCCCTTATCAAATTCAGAACAAGTTTCGTGATGAACCACGGCCTCGAGGTGGTCTATTGCGTGTCCGCGAATTCATCATGAAAGATCTCTATAGCTTTGATCTCAACGAGGCTAGCTTGGAAATCAGTTATCAAAAAATGATACAGGCCTATAGGAATATATACTACCGCTGTGGCTTGCCATCAATTATGGTAGAAGCCGATAGCGGGGCCATAGGTGGCAAAGCATCTCATGAATTTATGCTCATCGCTGATACTGGCGAAGACGAAATCATTTATTGTTCGAACTGCGATTATGCCGCAAATATAGAAAAGGCTCAAAGTGTAAAGCCAAAACTAGACATCAACCCACCGTTACCAGTTGAAGAAATCTCAACGCCTAATATCAAAACAATTGAAGAAGTAGCAGATTTCGTTGGCATACCTCAAAGCCATACTTTGAAAGCTGTATTTTATTCAGCCGCTGGTGAACTTATTTTTGTCGTCATCCGTGGTGATCTTGAAGTCAATGAAACAAAGCTGAGGAACTTGCTTAAATATACTGAACTGCAATTGGCAACTGAGACTAGTGTAAAAGCGGCCGGTCTAGTAGCAGGCTCAGCTTCAGCAGTAGGCTTAAAAGGAATAAAAGTTGTGGCTGATGACTCTATAAACCTCGGCTCTAATTTCGTCGCTGGAGCTAACAAGCCTGATACCCACTTGAAAAATATTAATTACCCTCGTGACTTCAAGGCTGAGTTTGTTGCTGACATTGCTGTAGCCAGAGCAGGTGATTCCTGCACTAGATGTGGAGGTAAACTTCTCTCTAGACATGGTATTGAAGTAGGCCATGTGTTCAAACTAGGAACTTTCCTCAGTGAGAAGCTGGGGGCTTTCTACCTGGACCAAAACGGCATATCAAGACCTATATGTATGGGCTGCTATGGTATTGGTCTGGGAAGGCTAATGGCAGCTGCTGTAGAGCAGGGCCACGATGATAAAGGCATTATCTGGCCTTTGCCTATTGCTCCGTATCAAATACACCTCTGTGCGTTGCGTATAGAAGACTCTAAGATCATAGAGACTGCCGAAAGGCTTTATGCGGCCTTAGCTACCGATGGTTTTGATGTGCTTTATGATGATCGTAACGAGTCGCCAGGAATTAAATTCAACGATGCTGATTTAATTGGAATTCCTCTACGACTTACTATAAGTCCTCGTACTCTGCAAAATCAGAGTGTAGAAATGAAATGGCGTAAAGAGAAGGAATCCAAACTTTTACCACTCGAAGGTATCACAAACAGGCTGAGAGAATTGATCAAAGAGTCAGAAGAAACTACAACTGATACAGTATCATAGCTCCCGAGATAAATACCAGCCGAACTAAAAACAAACCTCTTAATTTCGTCTGAGGCATAACCTTCAATAAATTAGGCTCTTAAAGTAACTCCGAGTTCACTGGCTAACCTATCAAGAATAAGCCGCTGTACCTCGTCAACATCTTCATCTGATAATGTATGTGTACTTGATTGGTAGACAAGCCTAAAAGCTAGGGATTTTTTACCTGCTGGTATCTGTTCTCCCCGATATAGATCAAACAGACCGACCTGAGTTATCAGAGGGAAATTACTTATAACGTTATAAACCTGTTGATAGGTTATACTCTCATCAAGAACCAGAGCCATATCCCTGGTTACACTAGGATAACGGGGAATAGGTTGATATAAGTATGTACTACTTATAAGTGACAATAACTTATCTATATCTAGTTCAACTATGAAAGCGGTCTCGGAAATATCAAAGGCGGCTGTCACTCTGGGATGCAGTTCACCAATAACTCCCAACCTTTCTTTACCAGCAACTACATAAGCGCTTTTCCCTGGGCATAAACTTTCATCATCGCCTGGTAAAAATTCCACCATCAATCCCAATCTGGATGAAAGCATTTCCACCACTCCTTTGGCAGTAAAAAAGTCCACTGGTTCGGCTCTGCCACGCCAGAACATCTCATCTTGTAAACCGCAAAGCACAGCACAGAGCATTTCCTTTTCTTGAGGTAAATCTCCTGGCCTAGGTAAAAAAACTTTTCCCAACTCAATAAGTCTTAGACTTTTTTGTTGGTATCTCTGATTGCGAGCCAAAATGGTAAGAATACCAGCCCTTAAAGTAGTCCTTAGATATTCCAAGTCCCTGCTCATAGGATTAGTCACCTTTAATGGCTCAGTACCAATCAGATTAAGCTGTGGTGAAAGCCTTTTCATCATATCCATACTGGTCAATGAATAGGTAAGTACCTCTTGGAAACCACAGCTAACCAAGATGCTTCGAAGCTTTTCCCGCAATGACAATATAGGCACTAGCTCGCAGCTCGGTAATGGCCCGCTTAGCATAGTAGCTGGAATATTGTCATAACCAAGAACACAAGCTACTTCTTCCACCAAGTCAGCAGCACAACTAATATCGGTACGCCACCAGGGTACATCAACTTTCACTAGTGCTGGCGATTCGGTAGAGCTACAGGCGAAACCTAAAAGCTCCAGCGCTTCAACCATTTTACTAGGCACAACTTCAATGCCCAGAAGTCGTTTAACCTCGCCTGTGGATAATGGTATTTGTTCCCTCTGCCGCTTACCTGGGTAAGCATCAATAATTCCACTGGCAACTTTAGCATTAGCTAACTCCATCATCAACTGAGTAGCTCGTTTCAGCGCCACCAACGCTAATTCAGGGCTGATACCTTTCTCAAAACGTGACGACGCCTCACTACTCAGTTTAAGACCGACACTTCCCTCATGAACTATTGTGCGGTTAAAATTTGCTGATTCTAACAGGACGGTTGTAGTATTATCCGTGACCTCGGTAGCAGCACCACCCATAATACCTGCAACAGCAACAGCACTAACCTTATCTGCAATAACCAACACGTCAGGTTTGAGAATATGTTCAACTCCATCCAGAGTAGTAATAATTTCACCTTCTTTGCCCCTCCTCACTATAATTTGCCCACCCCTTAGTTTCGCGAAATCAAAGGCATGCAACGGTTGCCCGTATTCCAACATTACATAGTTAGTAACATCAACAACGTTGCTAATAGGCCGCATACCACAGGATAACAAACGTTGCTGTAACCATTGAGGAGACTGCCCTATTTTAACTTCAGTGAGCAGACTGGCACAGTATCTCGGACATAGTTCTGGTTCGACAATTTGAACAGAAGCAAATGATTTTATGTCACCTTCTAATTCATCATAACAAACTTCTGGGAGCTGGAACTTACTTCTAGTCAGGGCTGCAATTTCTCTAGCAATACCAACTATCGACAGGCAGTCAGGTCTGTTAGGCGTTACATCTATATCCAAAATCGTATCGCCAAGGTATTCAGCCAAAGGTACTCCGACCGTCGCATCAGGGAGCAGCACCATGATACCCCCATGGCTATCAGAGATCCCTACCTCTTTTTCAGAACAGATCATACCTTCAGAAAGCACACCACGAATTTTAGCTGGCTTTAACTGAATAAGCTCACCAGAATGCCCATCTATGAGCCGTGCTCCCACATGGGCAAATACAATTTTATCGCCAACATTCAGGTTAGGAGCACCACACACTACAGTAGACTGTCGGCCACCTAAATCGACTGTTGCCAGTTTCAAACGGTCAGCATTTGGGTGTGGAGCCACACCAACTATTTTAGCTATTGTTATGTTCTCCCAATCTCCTCCGATAATCTCAACCTCACTAACCTCCAAACCGGCAATAGTTAGCCTATCCGCTAAGTCTTTAACAGGCATGGAAACATCAACATAATCACGAAGCCATTTAACCGAAACTTTCATTTTTATCTTCCCCAGAACATATACCCGAACTATTTCGCTGCCGGGATAAAGATTACGTTCCTAGAACTGTTTTAGAAACCTTAGGTCATTACCATAAAAAAGACGGATATCCTCTATGCCATAGCGAAGCAGTATAATTCGCTCCACACCCATACCAAAGGCAAAGCCAGAATATAAATCTGGGTCAATGTCAACACAACGAAGCACGTCAGGATGCACCATCCCACAACCTAAGATTTCAAGCCAGCCACTATTGCCACACACTCGACAACCAACACCCTTACATACAATACAATCGATTGACAACTCGCCACCAGGTTCTACAAATGGAAAGTAATCACAACGAAAGCGGCATTTCCTATCCTTACCAAAAAGACAACGGGCAAACTCAAAGAGAGTACCTTTCAAATCAGTCATCGTGATATCTTTGTCTACTGCTAACCCCTCTACCTGATGAAACATCCATTCATGCGTAACATCAGTAGCCTCATATCTATATGCTCGGCCAGGTGCTATTACTCTAATCGGTGGTCGCAATTTCTCCATAGCCCGTATCTGAACAGGAGAAGTGTGAGTTCGCAATAACATATTCCCGAATCTGGGATTGGGTTCAGCATCCATCCACAAAGTGGCAAACATGTCACGGGCAGGATGCCCTGATGACATGTTAAGCGCCTCGAAATTGTAATAGTCCCATTCTACCTCTGGACCTTCGACGACCTGAAATCCCATACCTTTAAAAATACCACAAATCTCACTAAGAGCTTGAGTTATAGGATGAAGACAGCCTAGAGAAATCCTTTTCCCAGGTAAAGTGACATCAAGGCTTTCTTTCTCAAATAAAGAGGTTAATCCATATTCTAAACCCTCTTTCTTCTCTGCCGCAGCTTTTTCAAGAGCCTTTTTTACTTCATTGGATCGAGCCCCAACTAGTCGCCTTTCTTCAAGAGGTATAGACCCTAGCGAACGCAACGTTTGTACTACTGAGCTTTTCCTGCCCAAATAGCGAATACGCCAAGCCTCTAAATCTTCCAGATTGGTGATCTCGTCTAACTCAGCAAAAGCTTTAGAGGCAAGCTTTTCAATTTGGTTTAGCATTATTTCCTGCTATGAAAGAGGCGAGTTAATCGTTAGATTTTTCTGAAGCTAGTTTCAATAGCTTGGAGAAGTTAGTAGGGTCATTTACTGCCATCTCTGCCAGCATCTTCCTGTTGATGATTACGTCAGCTTTTTTCAAACCTTCGATGAATTGTCTATAAGATAGGCCACCGGCACGAGCAGCAGCATTAATCCGTATAATCCAAAGCCGCCGCATGTCACCTCGGCGCTCTCGCCTGTGACAATAGGCATAATCCAAAGCATGAAGCATAGATTCATGAGCAATTTTAAAAAGGTTATGCCGCTTGCCTCTATGCCCCTTAGTTAGCTTTAATACTTTTTTATGTCTTCGATGAGTAACTATTCCACCTTTAACTCTTGGCAATCAATTCCTCCTATTTTTCAAACCATAGGGCAGCAGCCTTTTAAGTCTAGGAACATCCACAGGTTGTACAGGAATCGTCTCATCAAAAAGACGCTTGCTCCTGGCTGACTTCTTGCGTCTTAAATGGCTCTTTAGTCCCTTAACGCGCATAATTTTACCGCTGCCTGTAATATGAAAACGGCTTTTTGCCCCTTTATGGGTCTTAAGTTTTGGCAATTGAGCCTTCCTCCTTTACCTTCGTTGTCTTGATTTGTTTAGTAGAGAGGGGTGTAAGTACTAAATGCATCATGCGTCCATCTAGTGAAGGAGAACCATCTATACCAGCTATATCCTTCAAATTATCTGTCATCTTTTGTAATGCTCTTAACCCTAACTCCGGATGAGTAATCTCACGTCCTCTGAAAACTACATTAACCTTTACTTTATCACCTTCTTCTAACATCCTTTTGGCTAATCTTATCTTTGTCTCCAGGTCATGTTCCTGAACCCTAGGCTTGATGCGAATTTCTTTAAGAGCGGTCCGCTGTCCCTGTCTTGCTTTGCGCTCTTTCTTAGTCTGTTCATATCTATATCTACCGTAATCAAGAATCCTGCACACAGGAGGATTCGAGGTAGCCGCTACTTCCACTAAATCAAGGCCATGCTCTCTAGCAACTTCCAATGCCTTCTTAATAGGCATTACTCCTAATTGCTCACCTGTCTCACCTATAAGCCGCACCTCCTTAGCTCTAATCCTCTGATTAATATTTAACTCTTTAGTCGTCTTGCCTCAGCCTCTTTAAACTATATTTATTTATTCGTGGGCAAAAATATATCATATTCATAGCAGGAAATCAAAGCTTCTCCGAATCCTTAGCTTTAATAATCGCTTTTATCCTCTTCTTAAACTCAGATAGCGACTGCAAGCCTAAGTCCTTACCATTTCTTAACCGAACAGCTATTTCAGAATTGGCTAGCTCTTTATCCCCAATTACAAGCATATATGGAACCTTCTCCAACTGAGCCTCTCTTATTTTCAGATTCATTCTTTCAGGGCGATCATCAACATGAACCCTGATATCCTCTTCTACAAGTCCACTACATACCTGCCTAGCATATTCTATATGCCTATCAGCTATAGGAACTATCGTAACTTGCACAGGAGCTAGCCATACTGGGAAAGCTCCCCCATAATGCTCAATAAGACAAGCCATAAAACGTTCCATGCTGCCTAGCACAGTACGATGCACCATAACTACCTGATGCTCCATACCATCTTCACCTATGTAGCCAACACCAAAGCGCTGAGGTAGATTAAAATCAACCTGAATTGTTGGCCCCTGCCACAAACGGCCAAGCGCATCTCTAAGCTTAATGTCAATCTTGGGACCATAAAAAACACCTTCACCAGGGTCGATATTGTATTCAACCTTGAGATTTTCCAAGACCCGTTTTAAGGACTCTGTAGCTTCCTCCCAAACGCTAATAGTCCCGGCATATTTCTCCGGGCGAGTAGATAGAAGAATCTCATAATGATGAAAACCAAAGGTCTTCATCATAAAACGAGCCAACTCCACTACACCACTTACCTCAGGCTCGAGTTGGTCAGGACGGCAGAAGATATGGGCATCATCCTGGGTAAAACCCCGAACCCTCGCCAGACCATGCAAAACCCCTGACCGTTCGTAGCGATAAACCGTACCCAGTTCGGCAAAACGCAATGGTAAATTACGATAGCTGCGTAGTTGCGTTTTATAAATCAGAATATGTCCCAGACAGTTCATTGGCTTGATTATATACTCTTGCCCCTCAATATCCATAGGTGAATAGAGATTCTCTCGGTAAAAATCCCAGTGTCCACTGGTTTTCCATAAATTCACTTTGGCAATATGTGGAGTATAAATAACATCATATCCACGTTTAATGTGCTCTTTCTTCCAGAAATCCTCTATAATCCATCTTACCACAGAACCTTTAGGATGCCAGTGCACCAGTCCCGGTCCTGCCTCATCATGAAGGCTAAACAGGTCAAGCTCTTTACCTAGCTTTCTATGATCTCGTTTGGCTGCTTCAGCTAAACGAAACAAATAACTTTCCAATTCGAGCTCTGATTCAAAAGCAACGCCATAAATTCTTTGCAACATAGGGCGCTTCTCATCGCCACGCCAATAAGCACCAGCTGTTGTCGTGAGTTTAAATGCCTTTATCTCTCCTGTGGATTTCAAATGAGGCCCACGGCATAAATCCAGAAAACTACCCTGCTGATATATAGTCATCTTTTCATCAGGCAGCTCTTTAATTAGCTCTAGTTTATATGGTTGTTCACAGAACAATCCTGTGGCCCGTGTTTTATCCACCTCTTCCCTAATGAAAGGCAAATCAGCAGCTATTATCTCTTTCATCTTAGCTTCGATAGTCGGCAAGTCCTCAGGCACCAGAGCTCCAGGCAATTCAAAATCATAATAAAAACCATTCTCGATAGCTGGTCCAATACCAAATTTCACCCCCGGGAAAAGAGCTTGGACAGCCTCAGCCATTACATGTGATGCTGAATGCCGCATAGTTTCTAATCTAGTTTCTTTTCCTTCTGATACCATTCTAATCCCTATTTGACTTGCATTAAATAAAAAATCTCGCAATTATCAGCGAGAGTTTAATTTTATTCAAACTTCGTTGAATATTACCATACATCTCAGCTTTTTAACTACTGATTTTACCTTACTCGGCTTTATATCTCAACCCACTACAATACAGGAAAGTATCCGGAGGAGAAAAGCGCATTAATAAAACTTTAAAAACATTTGTTAAAAAAACAACTGAGGTCAGAAGATTGGAACTTGTTAGATAACAACTATTTACTCGGCTTCTTCCAACCAGGTGGACTCAAGATAATCCTGACATTCCTGGGAGTATAGTCCCTTTTAATTATCTCAAGTCTATATACTCCTGTTACCGCCGCGCGAAGAGCAAAGTCATGCTTCAGGTCATTTCCGCTCCACTTAAGCACAACTTCACTACTAGGACTATAGATATTAACTGCCCAATCAACGATTATCTTATCAGTTCCTAACCATTCAATAACCCCTTCAACTCTATCATCTATCCTAAGTTGGCGCTCTAGATTAACTGAAGCACAAGGTAAAAACGGCCAAAGGCTATGCCATAGATTAAACTCATATGCTCCAGACGCTAAAACTGGTGCTCCATTAAAAACATATTGGTCATTGAAACAAAAAAGGTCACTAGAAAAGTCATAGGTCAAAGCCCAATCCAGAAAAGTAAAACTAAAGGCTGAGGTGACCGGGTCTAATTGTGGCTCAATCATACTCCAAACACCTTTGGAATAACGCTCTAATAAGTAAGCATGATAACCCTCAGTTCCCTTAGGGGTGCCAATTGCCACATAAACCTGATCTGCTGGCACCCCAGAAGCACGCAGCAGACTACATAGAAGAATAGCGATGTCTTCACAATCGCCAGTGCCACGCTCCAGTGTCTCCAATGGAAATTGCCAGTAATCACTAACACCAAAATTGTCCTGATCACTTTTGTAGAAAATCCTAGTAGCTACCCAATCCCTGAGAGCATTGAATTCATTATAAGGTTTTCCTGATTCTGTCGAGAGTATAATCTTAACTGCTGTTCTTATCTCTTCAGCATTGGTCGTCACATAGCACATTGCCTGTTCCGGCCTACTCAAAGGGCTTCTCGATAATGCTATTCCGATCACAACAGCCTTGCCGAGAGACCAGTCAGAAACCACATCGTTGCATCGTGCCTGTGCTCTAATAACGTATATACCAGAACTTGGCCAAGAATGTGAGGCAATAGCAGAAACTGCCCAAGTATAGCTTCCATCACCCCAATCAAAACCATAAGTAAGCTCGCCAGATATGCCGGATTTGACATCAGCAGAATACGTCAGTTTCACATCTACATCGCCAGTTGATGGTCCAACTGGTATAGTGACTATAATAAGCTTAGAAGCTCCTGCTGGCTCCACAACCTCCTGTGATAGTAACAATCGCGATGGTTTATCAGTAACACATCCTGACAGCACTGTGCCTAAAACCATCATTAATGAAAGGACACAAGTTATTATATTCTTCATTAATATTCTACTCATACCTAAGTTCATTATACATCGAGCAATAACAATATAAAATTGTACATAACTAGCAGAGGTTAGGGATTACTTCATGAGACAAAAGTCGCATACAAAGACCATTTTGTGCTCTAAAATAATATCAAATTATCAAAAGAAAGGAGAAAAAGAAGAATGAAAATCATTACATTACGCCGCGAGGGTTCTTGCTGCCCGGTAGTCAAACTATCTGATAACCATGTCGAAATAGGCGAAGAGGGCAATATTTGCACTTTGACCATGGGAGAATGGGAAACTCTTAAAAATAAGATTCTGAATAAAGAAATATAGTTTGAATATGCATAGAAGGGAGAGGTCTTGGGAAATAAATGAGTACAGAACTAAAAGTAACAGGTTTCAACTTCGAATCTGAAATCAGTAAAGGAGTGACGCTGGTAGACTTCTGGGCACCATGGTGCAGCCCCTGCCGAATGCAGGGACCAGTTATCGAAAAGGTTGCTAGGCAATTAACAGGAAAAGCCAATGTTAGTAAATGCAATGTCGATGAGGAGCCAGGGTTAGCGTCAAGATTCGGAATCAGGAGCATTCCTACATTGATTATTTTTCACAACGGCAAAGAGGTTGAACGGCTTATCGGTCTCCAACCCGAGAACATTTTAATTGAAAAAATTAACGCGCTAGGCGGCAAATCATACGAAGCAGCGTAAACATAACATGTCATTAATCCCAATAGTTAAGTATGCTCTTGGAGCTATTGTAGGAGCTGCTATTGGTGGAGCGGTAGGCTATTTGGGCAAGTGCTCTGGAAGCACCTGAGGCATTACCGCCAGCCCCTGGTCAGGGGCTATCTTTGGCACAATAATAGGATTACTCATTGCCACAGCTGTTATATCCAAGACATAACCTAAAAACAGCAAACCAATCAATAGCTTAAAGCACACAAGTTAATAATAAAGAGGCTTAGCCTCTTCATTATTTTTTATCTTCACTTTACTGTTAAAATAGATTGGAGAGATATAAAAACTGCATTGACTAATATGGCTTTCATCTGCAATAATTCACAAGTACAACAAGTCTATAGACGACGAATATATAAGGACAACCCCTAATGGCCTATATGGAAAGAACGCAAGAGTTAAAGTGGAAATATGAAACGGCAGGGAAACCCAATGGGGGGGAAGATTTTGAAAAGCGTTGGTTCTGCATTGCCATCTGTCACGACGGCAGCGTCTTCATGGATGATGCTGATACCCCGATGAGTTTTTTAGAAACCCTCCACAACGCAATCATAGCCTGGATAGACTTCCGCACCAGAGATTTTGAGAAAGATGCTCGCATTGCCGCAACACAGCTTGGCTTCAGCGACCAACTTACTTCCTCATTAACAGGAGAAATGCGTGTGTTGTATGAAGACCTAGATACCGAGATGGGGATTAAGCTGCCTTCAATTCAAATTCGCACCTATGAACATCCAGATGTACAACCACACACCACTCTCTTGCTTTTGAGAAAGAACTTCATCCTCACTATCCACACCATAGAAGTGGATCGAAGGTTCAGTCGTCTACGAAGGTATTCCAACAAAATATTGCAGAGGATACCTCCAGAAGCATGCCCCGAAGACAAATTAACCTTGCTACTCATACGAATCATTGACCAGAATAATGATCGTAATTTTGAACATCTGCGTCAGATTGAAGAACAGGGCGATGAACTGAATAAGAAGCTGATGAATCCTGAGACTCCTCGTAATTTGCTGGGACCACAGATTTTTGGAATGAAACATGCGCTCATCACCTATTTGAATGCACTCTGGGAGACAGTTGATGTGCTCCATGACGTGCGCTATGGTGATGCTGAACTACTTACTAACGACCCACGACTTCTAGAGCGGGTAGGCTTGCTAGCAGAAGATGTTAATCGGCAAATCGGCCTTGCAGAACACTTATCCGAAGTTTTGGCTTCTGGCCTGGAAGTCTTACAGTCAATCTACAACAATCAACTGCAGGTATTAAATAACCGGATGGCGTTGATTATGACCTACTTAACCATTTTGGGCACTGCTGTTCTAGTACCCAATACCTTGGCAACAATTTTCAGTAATTCTGCATTTGCCCTGGGACCTAAGGACATTGCTTGGTACGTAGCTCTTTTGGTCATTTCCACCATAGTTTCCACGTGGCTGACTTTTTGGTTAATAAAGAAACGAGGCTGGATACCAAAGAAAATGGACTGAGGCTGTAAATCAGAGAGGCTATACATTGGCTACTAGCGAAAAATTCACCATCTCAGGAAACCAGTTGGTTGGCAAAGTTAAACAACTAATACACGAAGGTAATATCAGACACATACGCATCATACATGAGGGGAGAACCATACTGGAAATTCCACTATCGATTGGTGCACCTGCTGCAGCAATCGGAATTATGGCTGCCCCGGTATTGGCTGCTCTGGGTGCCTTTGCCGCTCTCGTAACAGAATGTACTGTCGAAGTCGAGAGGACTGAGAAGACCTAAAACGCACCGAAGAAGATAAATTGACATCCCCACCATATAACAAATCTTTACTTACAATACCTCATGGTAATCTACCAGTGTTTGCTAATGGTGCGTGGTAACTAATAGTGTTCATATTCTTGAACATAAACATATTAGATGCCATCTCTCCAATATAGTTAGGTACAACTAAGTTAGCTTATAGATACATTTTATATCTAATCTATGCAGCAAATTGGAGACAAGCTAGTTTAGAAAAGAATCTAGGAAAACACCCACCACTTTATAATTTTAATCAAGCTTGACTTTTTAAAATCAAACTGTTTGAATAACTTACCCAGCTAATTGCGACCAGGATTTGAAATTTGCATTAAGGTAAAACAAGAAAGTGAATTTAGACACCAGACTAAAAGAACTAGAGTTTCAACTGAAAATTGACCCCAAACAGCTAACCACCTCATTGGAAGACTTCATTAGAAGACACGTCAATAAACTAGAAAGGGACGGGGTGATTCTAGGCCTAAGTGGAGGAATAGATTCAGCCGTTGTCGCTGCTCTATGCCAAAAAGCAGTTGGCTCTGAAAAAATCCTGGGACTGATCATGCCAGATAAGGACTCCAAGCAGGAGCATATGAAAGATGCCCTAAATTATGCAAAAGAATTAAATATACCAACAAAATATATTGATTTAAGTCCACATCTTAAGAAACTAGGTGTGTACCAACTATTCGTATTAAACAAAATTCCATTTACAAGAAAGAGAAGAGGGATCTTAACTAAATGGGCTTATGGCTTTTATCAGAAGAAGACAGGCGAGACTCCTTTCTCAGCCAGCATACTGGGCTTTAAGGACAAAGAATTTGGCTCACTTTTAAAAAAGAGCAATGCTTATTACCGGATAAAACACAGGATGAGAATGGTACTGCTTTATCTCCATGCAGAAATTGAAAACAAGTTGGTTGTGGGAGCAGCTAATAAAACTGAAGCCCAAATTGGATTCTTTGTTAAACATGGCTGTGACGACGCCGCCGACATCATGCCCATTTTAGACCTATATAAAACTCAAGTAAAGCAGCTTGCCAAATATCTTAATGTTCCCTCCAAGATTATCGAAAAAGCACCTTCCCCAGATATCATTCCTGGCATGGTTGACGAAGAAGCAATAGGAATCCCATATGAAAGATTGGACTTAATTTTACTGGCACTGGAAAAAGGCTGGGACAATCACGAAATATCGGAAGCTCTTGGAATAGAAGAAAAGGATATTATTTATGTAAACAACCTGATTCAAAAATCAGAGCATATGAGAAAGATTTACATACCGTAGCAAAACTAGATAACAACCAAATCTGGGAAAGCAGGGCATTTCCCCTAGATATTCCCATTATCCTATCTATCCCATCTCTTTTCTGTAATTTGCAACTGTCTGAATATTACAAAATTGTACTCAGGATGGTATATTGTCAATTTCGCTTTTTATATACGAGACATTTCCTTAAATCTTGTATCTTTTGTCCCAAATCATATAAGATCAAAAGGACCGTAAATTACTATTAAAGGAAAGGAATAATTGGCAGTTTTATCTTACATAATTGCTAAATTAAAATTTCTATCACAAAGGCACTATTACCGCTTTATCCGTGCAATTTTATATAGTTTTATATCTCCTATATGCTTATACTCTACATTTATTTGCACATTTAGAGTTTGGGGTATGTATTCTTTACATTCTATTTTAACAGCATAGGTCATACCCATCTGAAGTTCCTCTGCCAAGAAATTCCCAGATAAATTACTCTTACAAGTTACGTGTGAGCCTGTCCTAATATCCATGATAGTAATATTTGCATCAGGCACATCCATCAAACTCTGCTCATCTATCAAATGCCCAGCAATAGACGGGGAAGGCAAACCTATGTAAAATACTCTCGGCTTTGTTCTATGCTCGGGATGTAGCCATCTGGCCCTTTTATTTGTCACCTCCAGAGACAGCTTTGACTCTTCACCGAAAAGGAATACATCTGAAGGACAGGCATCTACACACGCAGGTATTTTACCCTGCGCCAATCTATGAACGCACAATGTGCACTTCTGACAGATGTTCTTATCATCGTTAAAATATATCGCACCATAAGGGCAAGCATCGATGCAAGACTTGCAGCCATTACACTTAGACGGATCGATGATAACTACGCCATCATTTGTTTTGTAAATGCAATTAGTGATGGAACAAGCAGTAATACATGGAGCTTTCTCGCAATGCATGCAAAGAATTGGTATAGGATAGACTCTAACATTTGGATAGTTTCCTTTTTCAACCTCTAAAAGGCTTATCCAACTATGGCCTTTGTCAAGCTGAGAAAAGCTATAAGGAAGGTAAGGATTACCGACAAACTCATCTTTACAAGCAACTACACAAGCATAACAGAGGCTGCATCTGTTTGTATCTACAATCATTGTATACTTCATGTTTTTATTCCTACCACCTGCGCACTTCGACCATCATGTGTTCAATCCTATGAAGATGAGCATGACAGGATGCGGGCTTATTTGTGGTCAGAATATTGCCAGATCCAGCCCTATCGATGCTTCCTGGTACCCTCGGGTCTTCCGGATCCCAAAACGCACCATAGAAAAGTCTTACAGTCCCTGGCTTTATCCTCTCAGTTACATATGCACCGGCCAGGGTCTTTCCGTTATCATTAAATGTAACCACTATATCTCCATGCTTTACACCCCTAGCCTCAGCATCAGCTGGATTTATCCAAATAGGTTCATACTCCCGACCATCTGGCCCCTTTATCTTATGAAGTTCACGAAGCCAGGTAACATTCTCCATCATGCTATGAAATCGGAACTTCGGGTGAGGAAAGAATCCCACAAGAGGGTATTTCTTCGCCATGGGACTGTGTCTTCCATCCTTGGGCTCGATATACCTTGGTATCGGTCCGATCTCTGGATTTTTTTCTCCATAGAAGTCGGCCAGCACCTTTGAGTATATCTCTATCTTACCTGATGGTGTAGCTAGACCATCAGCCTCTTTATAAAACCACCGGAGAGCTGGCGTTGGTTCATATTTTTCGGGGAAGGGAAACACGTACCATCCTTTACGTTTGAAGTCTTCATATTTTATGAATTTGGGGAGCGAAGATACCTCAAACAATTTTTTTATCCAATCTTCTTCAGTATTACCTTCTGAGAGCTCATGCTCAATACCCAACTTTTTAGCTAGTGCATAGTATATCTCAAGATCACTCTTGGACTGACCCAGTGGCTCTATACACTTCTTCTGATAAAACGCTATTTGATGATTAGCGCTTCCCATATAAGGGATATATAATCCACCACAGCCAAGCATACTAATGTCATTCCGTTCAAAGTCAGTACAGGCGGGTAGTATAAGATCAGCATATCTCATGCATGGTTCCATGAAGAGAGCACTTATGACTATAGTCTCTATCTTAGGAGAAAGATAAGTTTTAATCCTCCAGTTTATATTAGAGTATGAGACGAGTTGACCTCCACCAAGTCTGAATAACATCTTAATCTCTGAATAACCGGGCATGGGGTAGACATATTTTCTGAAGAATTCCTCACCCCAGTACGTGGCACCAGTCGTTCCTCCCCGCCACCTAACAGGTGGATTAAGTATACAATCAGAAATATCGATTGCATGAATTTTTTGTGGGATTGGGTTGGCATATGGTTTAGCCTCAACTGGCTTTATCCCTGTGGTATAACCGGGCATATGGACGTCTTTATCAAAGGGAGCCCCACCCGACGCCCAACCCCAATTTACAATATTGACACCAGGCTTCCCCAATCCTTGAATAGCTTGTAGAGCAACCATCATCCTCGTCCACTCATGGCCAAACCAGCCACGACAAGGACCACCCAATTGACAATGAAGAGTGGCAGGACCGGCAGCCCATTCCCTGGCTAAACCAATGACCGTCTCCTCATTCACCCCACATATTTTTTCAGCCCACTTCGGAGTCTTTGGTATACCATCGTCCTTGCCTAATAAATAATCCTTAAGCTTTTCAAAACCTACAGTATGGGTTTTGACATATTTTTTATCGTAGGTATCTTCTGTTATCCATATGTACATTATCGCCGCAGCCATAGCTGCATCCGAGCCAGGATAAACCGATATCCACCTATCGGCATGGGTAACCGCGGTATCGTGGAGTTCGGGAGATATGCAAACCGTCTTAATACCAGCTTCCCTGACCCAATGTTTCCAAATTTCTGCTTCATGCCCATGGTACATTCTGTTTGACTTAGTAGGGTCCATGCCCCAATAGATGAGCATTCTGGAGTTTTGCAAAGCATCAGCAAGTGTATCAGTCCCTTCTGACGTAGCATTCGCCCACCAGAATCCATACATAAAAGAGGCACCTGAAGCCCAACCAACCCAACTCGATGTACCAATTACATATTCCGTGAAACCACCTAGTATATTAAGGAACCTGGGGATTATGGTATACTCCGTGCCCATACCATGTAGTGTCCCCCAGGTAGTATGGAATGTATCTTTGTAGGTTATTGCGGAGCTCCCATACGTCTCCTTTATTCTCTTTGTCTCACTGCTAATAAGCTCCAGCGCCTCATCCCAACTAATCCTTACGAATTCAGCAAGACCTCTGTTGTCATACTTCCCTTTTCCACCCGGTTCCCATCCAACTCTCTTAAGGGGATATTTGACTCTACTTGCATCGTAGACCCATCTTCGATAGCCGTGAGCCCACATATCCGGGAGACACTTACGTGGTGGTTCAAAGACCTTACCTCTAGCCTTTATTTTATATTGGCGTATATCTTCAGGAACCGTTAACGGGTCAGTTTTTATAACTCTTCCATTTTTTACGTGAACAAATATCCCTCCACCAAAGGTAGAAGTAGCAAATACCTTCTCTTTTTCAATCTCCCTAATCTCTTTGTGTGTGATATTCGTCATCAAGTCATCCCCCAAAGAAGTAAAGGATCCAAACACATCACTCATTACATCAATTAATTTTAAGGACTTATTCTTTGTCATTGTGGCACTCACAATACACTCAATGTTTTTTTTGTCGTTGCTTGCCAAACAAGATAACCAACTCAAGGTACTTTCTATTCCCAAACGCTTCTTCCAACTTGAACTTCTTTTCCTCAATCAACCATTGAAGAATCTTAAGAACTTCTGTCGCTTCTTTTTTACAACCCTTCCCTTTTGAGACCCAGAGCGACTCGTTCACATAAGTGATTTTATTTTGGGTTAGGTCAACGGTTACGGCCCGAGGATAATATTGACTAGAAATATTCACCACGAATCGCTGAAGGTTAAGCACATCTTTCAATCGCAACTTAGGTAAACAGCGCCCAAAATCGACAGCCATTGTATAAGCAAATCCACCTCGCGGGTGTTCATTTATCTGAAACCCATAAGGAGATAGCGGGACTTCCAGTTCCCAAAGCCCCATTCCATAGCCATCTATGAAAAAATATCGCCAGCCTTTTTTAGAAAGCTCATTCAAAAAAGCCCTAGCGGTTGAGACATGATTTAGTAGTTCACCTAAAGGTATAAACTTTTCGATTTTTATATTCAGTCTACCATCCGTAAAACCGGTACGAGGAGGAATTATAGGAACAACACCAGCCATATTGTTTCCCCCTAATTTTGAAATTCCCCAAGAAGCTCCCTGACTATAGAGGAGTCCATATCAATATATTCCCTAGTCAAAATAGCGATGGCTCTATAAAATGGCATCTTCGCAGTATCAACTACGTCCTTCACCAATTTTGGCACCCATCGTGCCAAATGATCCTCAAGAAAGTCATTCTGACCGTGAATATATTTCCTAAATCCTTCTGTATTTCCCTTTTTCAGAGCATCAATAGCTTTTTCACACAAGTACATCATAAAACTAAGCTCAACAGCAATATGATCTTCAGGCTCTGTAAACTCCTTCTTCTTACCAACGCCAAAACTCCAATACACTTTAAGTACCTCGTCTCTATAGTATTGCATCATAGTGCCTTCCCGATAGACAGATTCTGAGGGATGGGGTGGAATCTTGTTGATACTAAGAAATAGCCTAGCATAATCTGCAGCCAGTTGTATCTGCAGATCATCTAAATTATGAGAGTCGATTTTATCTGTAAACTGAACCAGTTCTTTAACCGCTTTCTTAGCCTCAGAACGAGAAAGCGTCTCAGCAATAGCCAGCAGCGGTTTCATTTTTGTAGGCATTTCAGCTAAGAATTCTCTAGAGAGTTCTTTCTCATAGATTCTTTTCAGAAAAGCATATATGGTCTTTCTCTTTATTATCGTGCTGCTTATGTCTCTAGGCATTAAGATGTACTTTCCGTTAAGGTTGAATGTAAAACCACGTTCATTATACCATCTGTGTCAACAGCTTTTTAAATCTAATCCAAGCATCGTCAATTTTGAAAAATTTTATAAATAGCTACAAAACAAGTTCAAAAATGGGGTTGACAAAACAAACAAAGGCGTGTTAAAATCCTAAAAATTTGCGGGTGTGAGTTAACCTATTGACAAATGGCAACAAATATGCTACATACCGACCCTCAGATGGCATGAAAGGAGCAAAGATACAATGAGATGGGGAATGGTTATAGATTTAACTAAGTGCATGAGGTGCCATAGCTGCATAGCTGCTTGTAGAGTTGAGCACTTCCTCCCCATGAGGATAACCTGGCCTAGGTTGATAGCTGTAGAGACATATGAACTTGGTGTGCCTAAGATATCAACATACCCAGTGCGATGCAACAATTGTAAAGATGCACCATGTGTTAAAGTCTGCCCTACTGGAGCCAGTCAGCAGCGTGGAGATGGGGTGGTTTGGATTGACCAAAATAAATGTGTTGGCTGTAGATATTGCATCATCGCTTGTCCTTACCAAAATCGGACTTTCCTCTCCAAAGACAAAGATACCGGATGGTTTCCGGGTAGGGGCTTAACCGATTTTGAAAAAGCTGGCAAGAAGCAATATCCACATCAAATAGGAACTACCGAAAAATGCAACTTTTGTATGGAACGAATCGACGCGGGGCTGGCAAAAGGATTAAAACCGGGTATCGACCGTGATGCTACTCCTGCTTGCGTTAATATGTGCCCTGCCAGAGCGCTGACCTTCGGTGATTTGGATGACCCTAACAGCGAAGTCTCTAAGTTGATAAGAGAAAGAGCAGGCTCTCAACTTCATCCAGAATATGAAACCGATCCATCGATCTATTATATTGATGGCAAGATAGGAGAATAATATGGCAAAAATATACCAGTGGATGACAATACATAAATGGATGACAGATTACACACCACAGACTGAATGGATTGAGCGCAGAGGTATTTTGGTATGGATCGCTGAAGTATGCACCTCTATCGGTTCTGGGCTGTACTTAATTTCATTGTTTTTTAGCCTCGTCCCAGGATATGAGAAACTTAGCTGGTGGGGGATGCTTATAGCCTGGCTGATCATAATGTTCCTCAAGATACCGCTACACCTTGCCTATTTCGGAAAACCATTGAGATTCTGGCGAACCATACCTCCCTTTAGTAACGGGTGGAAAACTTCTTGGTTTGCCCGAGGTATCATTTTTAGCATACTTTTCGGTACCTTCGCTTTCATACAACTTGTGTTTTCATACTTAAAATTAGATGTATTCAATATAGGGCTACAATTTTCAACAGACATTCTAGTTATTTTTTCAGCGTTTGATATCCTTTTTAAGGTGTTGGGTGGAATCTTCGCATTTCTCACGGGAATATACCCTGGTTTTATCATGAACTACGTTAAGGGTATCCAATTCTGGAATTCAGCGCTATTACCTGTGGTGCTTATCATTGGTGGGATTCTGGACGGCTGTGCTCTTCTCCTGGCTATTACCTTAACCCCTGCCGTTACAGGTATCGATGGTCATCTGGTAGAACTGATCAGCAGCATATTACTCGTAGTTAACATATTCTTTATAGCTGTATATCTGCTGAGCGCAACCTATACGGGAGCAGCGGCAAAAGTATCGACGATAAAACTACTCAAAGGGAATCAGGCTCCCGTATTTTGGATAGGAGTAATACTACTTGGCATGATTGTCCCATTGGTTATATCTTTATATACTATAACCTCCGAAGGAGCTTCAGATATTCCGTTATTAATATTTGCCATTATTGTTCATACTATAGGTGCCTTTGCACTCAAGTATTGCATATTGAAGGTTGGCATATACAGGCCTTTGTTTGCAGTTAATGTTGGTGTATAGCTAGACAATTTCTATTAAGTGAGGTATTTAAAAATGGGTGAAAAGAAAATCGTAAAAAGCACCTGCAAAAGTTGCCATGGAGGCTGTGGGGTTCTGATTACGGTTGAAGATGGTGTCATTACTCATATTGAGGGAAATCCTGACAGTCTAACCAAAGGCACGATGTGCGCAAAGGGGCAATCCAGCATCCAGCATATTGGTCACCCCGACCGTCTCAAATATCCGCTGAAGAGAATGGGCAAGCGTGGGGAAGGCAAATGGCAGAGAATAACCTGGGATGAAGCTCTTGATACCATCGCCCAGAAAATGAAAGATTCTATCGCTAAATATGGGCCATCGTCCATAGCCATATCCCAGGGCACCGGCAGGGGCTATAATAGATATACCCATAGATTAGCGAGGTCTATCGGTACAGCTAATGTCATAACCCCAGGCTATGTCTGCCATAGTCCCAGGTTAGGTTTGTACGGGCATGTAACCGGCTATGGCAGGCTATATTGTGACTATCATGGTTGGGGTGGTGAATTCCCTAAAACGCAGATATCCTGGGCAAAGCAACTGGAAATAAGCAGCGCTGATTCCGAAATGGCAGTATGGTTTATGAATTCCCTTAACTACGTAAAAAATTTCATAGTTATTGATCCCAGAGCAACTGCTATTACTTCACGGGCGACTCTGTGGCTACAGGTTAGACCTGGTACAGACGGTGCCTTAGCGCTAGGTATGATGAATGTCATCATCAACGAAGGATTGTATGATAAAGAATTTGTGGAAAACTGGACTTATGGCTTTGAAAAACTGAAGGAGAGAGTCCAGGAATATCCTCCAAGCAAAGTAGCCGAAATTACTTGGGTACCTGAGGAGAAAATTATTCAGGCTGCTCGCATGTTTGCTATAGATACCCCAGGATGTATCCAGGTCGGCAGTTCCCTGGAGCGAAAAGCTAATATCACTCCAACCCTGAGAGCCATAATATGTCTATTGGGTATAACTGGCAATATAGAAAGGCCTGGCAGCATGATGAGTTGGGTACTCCCGGACACAGGTCTTATAGAAGATTTCTTTATGGAAATACCATTAACCGAGGAGATGAAAAAAGGAATAGTAGGTGGTGATAAATATAAGTTAGGTGCGGCTCGTACTTCTCACGCTGATTCTGTTATCAAGCAATTGATAGCAGGGAATTCTCAAATAAAAGTTTGGCTCAGCATTGGCGGTCAGCAAATTGTCCACCTAGCTAACACCAAAGAGGTAGTACCCGCACTGATGAATTTGGAATTTCTGGCACATGCTGACCATTTCATGGGCCCCATGGCAGAGATAGCTGATATAGTGTTGCCCGCAGCCCATTGGCTGGAGATAGATGATATCTATGACATGCATCCCCGCTTCTTTATTGCGGCTCATAACAAGGCAGTAGACCCTCCTGGCGAAGCCAAAGCAGACTGCTGGACATTTAACGAAGTAGGCAAAAGAGTCGCTCCTAAATACTGGTTTAATAACGTTGAAGAGATGTTAGATTATGAGTTAAGGAAAGGTAATATAACCTGGAAAGAATTCAGCCAGAAGTTAGTGTCAGCCAGAACAGGCAAAGAACAAGTCTATTACAAATACAAGACAGATTACTGGAAAAAAGGTGGGGGCTTCCCTACCCCAACCGGCAAGTTGGAACTGTATTCAACTGTGTTAGAGCAATTAGGCTATGACCCGTTACCTTATCATAAAGAGCCTGGTGAAAGCCCTTATTCCACACCTGAGTTATATAAGGAATATCCCCTGGTCCTCACTTCAGGCTTTCGTCAACCATTTTACTTCCTCTCCCAATACAGGAACATACCCTGGTTGAGGAGCTTCATGAAATACCCGACGGCTCAAATAAACCCGGCGACAGCAAAAAAGCTGGGTATAGAAGATGGTGATTGGGTTTGGATCGAGAGCCCAAGGGGCAGAATAATGCAGAAAGCAAGGTTATACCCTGGAATTGATCCCCGAGTGGTCATGGCTACAGCCAACTGCTTTTATCCTGAGGAACCACCTCCATTCCATGGGCTTTTTATATCCAATCCGAATGTTCTAACCAACAATGACCACTGTGATGAAGCCTATGGATCACCAGACCTCACGGCATTACTTGTTAAAGTATATAAAGTTGAACAGAAAGACATTAAGGAAATTAAGACAAGCATCTACCCAGGATTTGACGACTTCAAGTGCTGGGGGTAATTTCGGGTATATTGACAAGTAAATGACGAGGAAAAGATAACATGGGGAAGAGCGATAAGTTCGATGTAATCGTTGTCGGCGCTGGGCCAGCCGGAATAACAGCAGCCTATGTTTTAGCCAAGGCTGGCCTAGAAGTTGTGCTATTGGAAAGAGGTCCATATCCTGGCTCCAAGAATATTTTCGGCGGCATCCTGTACACTCCTGTTTTAAACAGGCTAATACCTAATTTCTGGGAAGAGGCACCCGTAGAACGCCATATTAAAGGCGTAGAAATATTCCTTATGTCTGAGACCAACGCTGTTTCCATCAAAGTACAGAGTGAAGAGCATAACAAGCCTCCCTATAATAATAGCTTCACTGTATCCCGAGCTAAGTTTGATAGCTGGTACGCACATAAGGCAGAGGATGCTGGAGCACTTCTTATTACCGACACTGTGGTTGATGATTTAATATGGGAGAATAACAAGGTAATCGGAGTACAATCTCGTAGAGACGATGGTGATATCTACGCAGATGTTGTCATAGCTGCCGATGGGGTCAATTCTCTTTTAGCACAGAAGGCTGGTCTGAGAGGTGATTACACTCCACGCCAGGTATCACTCGGGATAAAAGAAGTTATTGAACTACCTAGAGAGGTTATTGAAGATCGATTTAATCTCAGTGGTAACGAGGGTGTGGAACTTAAGTATATGGCTGGAGATGCTACCAAGGGTATTTGGGGAGGAGGAAATATCTATACAAATCTGGAAAGCGTCTCTTTAGTCATGTGGATGGCAGCGAAACCTGTTGCAGAACGAAGGTCGAAGGTAACCGAATTGTTAGAGCATTTCAAAAACCATCCATTTGTCAGAAATTATGTTAGGGGTGGAAAAACTATTGAGTACCAGGCGCATCTGGCTCCTGATGGTGGTTATGACTTTACCCCTAAGTACTATACCAATGGTCTGCTGATAGTAGGTGATGCAGCTCGCTTCCTGAATGCTTCGATACACTATGAGGGAACCAATTTTGCCATGGCTTCTGGAGAAGCAGCAGCGAAAGCAGTGTTAGAAGCCAAAAAGCAAGGCGATTATTCTGCTAATGGTCTATCTTATTATCAAAGGCGGTTGAATACTAGCTTTGTTATGAATGACCTGAAGAGATATCGGAAATTGAATCATTTTGCGGAGAAATATCCTGTGTTTTTCGACGGGTATTTCCGTGCTATTACACAGGCGGCAGTTGATTATTTCACAGTAAATGAGCTACCAAAAAGACAACACGAGTTCCAGATGATTAAGAGATTTTGGTCTGGGCTACGCAATGCTGAAGGACCAAATAAAGCGTTCCCGCTTATCAAATTCCTCTGGCGATGTTTGAAAGGGGGTATAGCGTTCATATGACGATTGACGATAAGTTAGCACTGAACCTATTTCACATTGACAAGGAACCACATATAAAAGTAAATCAGGAAATATGTCTCAAATGCCCTCATAGACTATGTACTTATATGTGCCCAGTAGAGAATTACAAGCTAGAAGACGATAACGTAGTTTTCTCCTGGGAGGGCTGCCTTGAATGTGGAACATGCAGGATTATTTGCGACCAAGGTGCTTTAGATTGGAATTATCCCAGAGGAGGGTTCGGAATAATTTACAGGTGTGGCTAAACACATTTAGTAATCTAACTGCTCAATAATACACAAACCATAATACTAACTAGTTATCATCTATAGTTAATGAATGTTGAAAACTATTAGTCAAGATGCTCTGCAATTCCCAAATCAGCCATTATCCAAATGAAGTTGTTTAAATCGCACTTTACTTCCGACTGACAGCAACAGGATTAATATCATAATGAATAAAGTAGCTCTTTATTGTTTAGGTCTAGGGTTAACGAGTAAGAAAGATTACTCAGTTGCAGACAAGTTGCTTGGTTTCTTAACTTTAGTGCCACCTATTTTCTTGCTCTTGACCCCTATCAACGCTTCCGGCGCAGTAGTACTAAGTATAAGTGGCTATCCCCCATGGGACAAAGCTATTATAGGCCTGATTACCGTTGCCTTGGCTGGATGGGGAATAAACGCCCTCAACCACTACTTAGACCGTGAGCGAGATAAGGTGATTTGGCCGCAGCGGGCTATTCCCGTTGGCAGAGTTAAGGCAAGCACTGCACTGGCCTCAGTTGTGATAGCACTTGTTTGCGCGCTTTTATTATCCTGGTTTTTTTTCAACCCCACCAATTTTTTTATTCTGCTCCTAGCCATAATTCTGGGAGCTTTTTATTCTACCTATCTTCGAGATAAAGTAGGATATCTCTCTCTTCCCCCTATTGTAGGCTTGATTTCTCTGGGTGGCTGGTCAGCATTCTCTCCAGAAACACTTTTTACTAGTTGGCTTCCCTGGTTTTTGTATCTTCTTCATCTTGTCTGGCAAGCTGGACACATAATGATTTATTATCCTTTACACATAATTCCCGGGGTTACTGATAAACGAAAAATGAAGACACCACCAGCCTTTTTCTTTGTGCCTTCGGCTAAAACTGCTGTAGGCATCGGAATAGGCTTCGTTTGCCTCACTTTCGTGATGAGTATTATACTGCCAATTTTTGCATCTTTGGGCTATTTGTACCTTGCCATCGTCTTAGTTACTGGCATTTATGGGTTAAGTGCCGGAGTTATATTCCTAAGAGATACGTCAAATACTAAAAAAGGCCTTCGGGCATTTACTGCTCTATCAACATTTAGATTAGCAACAGTAGCAGCAATACTTTTGGATGTTTTCATATCGAATATCTAAAAGTATTAAACTCAAAATGAGTAAGAAAACAATAATGTAGTAGCTTTCTTAATCGCCGTAGAATATGGGTAAAGTATCACAACTGAAAAATTAAAAAAAGACGAGCGTGATCATGCCTGACAAAATATCTAGGAAAAAAGCTAAGATTCAAGCCAAAGGAATACAAATTCCGCAAGATTTAATTATTGAACTGGAAACGAAATTCAACGCCCCATCTATAAGAACAGGAAGACTTGTCCTTTGCCTTGATTCTTCCGAGAGGACTGGTGAACTCATTCCTGTCTTTATTGTCAACGGCAAGTACACATCAAAATCACCATTCCATATGATCAAGAATAACTCCAAATACGAAGTTTGGGAAGGTAATGAAAAATACACTGAAGTTAAGCTGATTCCTCGTCCCGGGTTCTACGATCATTTTACCAGCGACGGCATTCCTATGTTCAATGTTGGTGTTATTGTAGCTCCTGGGCACATGCGCTCGGTAGTAAGTCAGAATTGTTTTTACTATGAAATCGGCAAACCTTGCAAATTCTGCGCGGTTAGATATTGGTGGAATAGTAAAATACAAAAGACTCCAAAACAGATTTATGAAGCCATTGTCTCTGGCTTTGAGGAGAACGTAATAAAGCATGTTTCTCTCACTACCGCTACCCTTAACACCACAGGGAAAGGTCTAGAAGGCCTGGTCGAAACAGCAAAACTTATATCATCAAGAATAGAAATCCCTATTATGTTTGAATTTGAACCTATAACTGACCTCTCCCTTCTTGTTTCCCTTCTTCAAGAGGCAAAAAAAACAGGAGTCACCACTGTATTCTGTAATATAGAATGCTTCGATAAACACATTCGAGAAGAAGTAATGCCTGCAAAAGGCAAACTTGAAATAGCCACCTATATCAAAACTTGGGAGAAATGTCTTGATGTATTTGGGAAAAACGAGGTATATACTGTAGTTGTTGTCGGCATAGGCGAAGATGATAATTCCATCCTACAAGGGATAGAAATGGCTGCTTCTAATGGTGTTATTACCTTTTTGGTACCACACAGCCCGGCAGTTGGAGCTATTTTTGAGGACATGGACCCACCGGATTATGAAAGAATGCTTCACCTTTATGAAAACGCAGTCCATATTTACCAGAAATATGGACTTGACCTTTGGGCAAGTCAGGCAGGATGCGCCAGAGGTGGTGCCTTCAGCGCGATAAAAGAGGTAGATAGGTTTGGAATTTAAATTTAGCTAAACTCAACATATTAAGGAGGTAAGAAATGTAGTATGATATATTCTAGGGAACTTGATAAGCTTACCCTGTAACCTGTTATTAAATAAACTACTTTTAGAAGGAGGAAATTTGTTATTATGTCAAATGCTGCGATTTTAACTTACACCGATGAAATTGGCGTATTGGGCAGAAAAAAAACCGAACTACAGGCAAATGGCGTGATCGTTCCGTCCGAACTGCAGGTCGAGCTGGAAAGAGAATGGAATGCCCCGGCTATAAAGAGGGGAAGATTCGTATTCCTTCTGGTACACCCGGTGACCGGATTGTTTACCACTGTCCTTATCATTAACGGTAAGTTTGCTGAAAATTCCCCATTCCATATAGTCAAGGCAGATTCAGGCAAGTACGAAATCTGGGAGAATGACGATAAATACACGGATATTGCCATGATGCCCCGCCCCGAGTACTATGACAGCCTTACTAGTGACGGCATTCCAATGAGTGATGTTGCCGTCATCGGTGAGCCTGACCACCTGCGCTCCGTCTTGAATCAGAGATGTGGCTATCAAAGAATAGGCAAAGGATGCAAGTTCTGCGCTATAGAGAGCTGGTGGGCTGGCTATATGGACAAGACCCCCGCTCAGGTTGCCGAGGTTGCCGAAGCCGCCTATAAAGAGGGGATGGCCAAGCATGTAACCCTGAGCACTGGCACCAAGCTTAGCCGGGGTAAGGGTCTGGAGGACATAGTAGAGGCCGCCAAGCTCATACATGAGAGAGCTAACGTTACCATGACATTAAATTTTGAACCCCTGACTGATAATTCTACGCTTGAATCACTTCTGCGTGAGGGCAAAGCGGCGGGTGCCACCACTTCCCTGTGCAATATTGAGTGCTTTGACGAGAGTCTCAGAGAGGACATTATGCCCATGAAGGGAAAGAACACGATAGATGACTACAAGAGAGTCTGGGATAAATGCCTTGATATTTTTGGCCACAACGAGGTTTATACCATGGTCATTGCCGGTCTTGGTGAGGATGATGAAACTACGCTCAAGGGCGTGGAAATGGCTGCTTCCATGGGGGTAGTTGCTTCCATAGTGCCGTTTACGCCTATGCTGAATTCTGCCTACGAGGATAGGGAGCCGACAAATGTTGAGAAGATGTTAAAATTTTATGCGGATGCCCTGCCCATCTATGAGAAGTACGGGCTGAAGCTTTACGGCGGCACCGGCGGAATTTACACTTCTTTAAAAGGAATGTAAATACTCAACTTGTGATCCAGTAAAATAGTTTCTTGGTACTAAAATATCAAAGCATGGTCATTTTAAAACAACAACTGCGCTAATTGTTAATAAATGACTTGCATAAGGAGAGTGCCTTGCTTTATACAGGCACTTTCCTTATAACAACAAGCTCGCAAAAACATAAATTTTAGTTTCGATGAGAAAAAGAGTTCCTCTTCCCAAAGAACCCATATCTGAGATGGACGCCGTTATTCAATATGATAAAGGCGCCAAATATTACATTATGCCAGAGTATAAATACTTTGTCTGGAAAATTCTACGAAAGGGGATAAAGAGTGGCAGAGTTCTCGATATCGGTACTGGGTCTGGGTTACTAGCCATCGGACTAGCCAAGTCAAGGAATGGTGAACATTTTGACATTTTTGCAATTGACATATCCGAGAACATGTTAAGAAAAGCTAAAGAAAACGCTCAGAATGCCGGCGTTATAGATAGGATAGAATTTGTCCAGTGTACCGCAGCGGCTCTTCCTTTCCGACATAACTACTTCGACGCTGTTATAAGCTACGCTTCATTGCATCACTGGTTTAAGCCAGTAACTGTCTTCGACGAGGTAGCACGGGTAGTTAAAAATACAGGGATTGTCATAATCAGGGATAATAAACGAGTTTATCAAAATCCATTTTGGAAATTTATTATATGGTTTATATCCCGTTTCATGAACAAGCGACACCGAGAAAACTGGCCCAAGGCGATCTTAGCCAGCTATACCATTCCAGAAATCAAAGTTATCCTTAGCCAATCTGAATTGAGTAGTTGCCGAGTAAGCAGCGATTTTCTACTTATTGACTTATGTATAGAATCGCAACCAAGATGATTTGCAATCGACTATTTCAGCAACAAATCTTTTGTCAGACAAACCAATATAGTTAACCCTTGGCTAAGCTTTAGATTCTAAGTGTAATACTTCAGATCTCTAAATTAGTATTTATCCTTAGCTGAGCTACGTAAAGTAATATTTCATCGTATACATAGCAATGCTCTAATTTTTTTCTTTGTAATTTGTCAATACTCAGCATAGAAATAAATTCCTTTACTTATCTATATTGCAGTTGCAATACTGATATACTCTACTGCATTTCATAGGCAACCAGCTAACAACCATTAAAAACTAATTTGACCAATACTTAATGCCAGCATATTGACAACCATTATAGGCTATGCTAAATTTATCAAGCTTCGCTGGAAAAGAAATGCAATTTCTATATATGAGATTCATTCAATAATGAAGTCGCTTCAAAAAGCAATTGATGTAATGGAATTATTTTTAGGCAACGAAGGCGAAGTTAGCCTATCTGATCTGTCTAAATTATCTGGGCTTAATAAAAGTACTGTAAATAGGATTGCCTTAACGCTCGTCAAGCGAGGCTACCTTAAGCAGCAAGATAAAAGAGGTAAATATTCCCTTGGTATGAAATTTCTGGATTTTAGCGGAGTCATCAAGAACAGGATTAGAGTGAGAGATGTAGCCATTCCTCATCTAATGAAATTAAGTCGACTAGTCAATGAATCTGTAATCATGGCAATTTGGGATGGGAGAGCAGCTGTAATTACTGAAACATTTCATGCAAACCAAACTTTAAAAGTAGTACCAGACGAAGGTACCACAATTCCATTGCATTGTACGGCATCAGGAAAAATCATCCTGGCTAATATGGCAGATGAAGAGTTCGGAAGATACTATAAGAATAAAAGCCTAGAACGTCATACACCTAATACAATAACATCTCTCAACGATTTAAAGAAACATATTATTATTGTTAAGCAAGAAGGTGTTGCATTTGACGATGAAGAGTTTGCTGTAGGTGTAAGGAGTGTTTCATCTGCAATAATAAATGCTGAAGGACATGTCGTAGGTTCTGCCGGCGTTTTAGGTCCTTCTGTCCGCCTAACCCGTGACAAAATGAGAGAGAACATGCCAGCTGTTAAGAGTTGTGCACTGGAGATCTCTCGAGGAATGGGTTGGAGAGGTCAGTAAAAAGAGTTTACAGATGAATTGATAGTAAGGAGGTGAAAATTTGATATAGCTAGCCTAACAAGGAAAATTCTAGTCTCACAATGAGCAAATTAAAAAGGAGGAAGATGATGAAAAAATTATTTATTATCGTAGCGATGGCAGTATTATTGTCTGCCCTGGTTCTCGGCGGTTGTGCCCAACCAGCACCAGCACCAACTCCAACACCAACGCCGACTCCGACGCCAACGCCAGAAGCCAAAGTGCTGAAGATCGGAGTCCTCTATGGGCTGACCGGCCCTGGTTCTCAACATCAAATAATGGAGAGAGATGTCACCCAATTGTGTGCTGACTGGATTAACGAAAAGGGCGGGGTCACGGTTAAAGGGGAAAAATATAAGATTGAATTACTTGTTGAGGACAACAAGATGAGCGCTGCCGGCGCTGTAGACGCAGCCACCAAACTTGTTTATGAGGATAAATTACAGTTCATCGGGGGTGGTGTAATACCCAATGTATGTCAGGCAACATCCACTGTCACTGAGAAGAATAAGGTCCTATATTGCTCATCAAGAACTGATATTGTCCATCCGGAGGAACCATACACATTCACTGGAAATTATGGATTCGCCAATCCGGTACCCTTCCTCTGGGAGCTACTGCTTGAGAAATACCCCTCAGTTAAATCAGTGGGCTTTATTGCCGAGGATGAAACAGGAGCCCGTATCGTCCAGGGCATGTCGGAAGGTATCGCTAAAGCGCATGGATTAACCACAATGGAACCATTTTTTCATCCCTTTGAAGCGTCAGAGTATTCAGCCGAATGGACTAAAATACTGATGCAAAAACCCGATGCGGTAGACCAGGGTCTGAAAATGCCTGATAACACCGCTAACTGCCTCAAAACTGGCCGCGAGTTAGGTTACACTGGTCCTATAATTGCTGCTATCCCGGGAGATCCCAATCTAATCATAAAAATGGTGGGAAGACCAGAATACGCCACTGACTTCATTTATGCCGGCTTCGACCCGTATGCACCTGGCAACCCCCCGCTAGTAGCGGAAATAGCGAAACGCTGGGAAGCCAAATATAAGACACCGATGGATGCGGACGGATATGAGGCCTGGGACTGGGAGTGGTGCATGGTACAAGCTATAGAGAAAGCTCAAAGCCTTGACCCCACCGATGTCAAGAATACATGGGAGAACATGACAACTATTGAAACCTCCAAAGGAACGGCTAAGATGGGAGGTGCCAAGGCTTTCGGAATTAACCACATGGTGTGCAACCCTTTGACGGTAAGCCAGTTCATGAATGGTAAGGTAGCATATACTAAGTGGTTTGACTCCTGGGTACCTTAGTAATGTTTTAATTAGCCGAACAAATTAACACAAAATAGAAAATATAAATCACCAGAGAGAATGGTATTCAAGAATTACTCAGACTAAAGTGTGTGCGAGGATGATATTACGACTGCCACAAAATGAGTATTTTTGTATGACAAAAAAACTATGAGTGGCATTAAGTCCATCTGTCAAAAAAGCTAGCCTTTTCACTATCTAGATAAACGATACTATCATCCTCGCCCAAAAATAAATAAAAAGGAGTAATTATGTTTAAAGTCAAGGCAACCGTAGTGGGCATGTTAGGAGACACGGAGAAATACCCCTGCCATTTCAATTACAAAGTCGGTGACGAAATCATCTGGACCGGTGCCGAATTCAAGGGGAGAATATGCCCAGCCTTTTTACCCACTCTTGGGGCAAAGGTCGCCGACCTCTATGCGGCAGGACCAAGATGGGTAGAATCCATGTACTACGTCCCCTTCTGGTATGCTCCGCCAAGTGTTTATGACCCGAGCCAGAAAAAGTATGATGGCATCGGGTTCAGGTCAGTCTTTAAAACCATCCCCGATATCAAATATGGTATGTCCCTTCTTAGAGATCCTAATTCATTCAAGTGGCCACCGCATCCAGAAAGAACAGTGTGCAAAGATGTCATGCTTACATGTCCAGACTACAGGACATCAGTGTTGCTTAAGCTCGAACCGTTTGACCTTGCCGATGACGGTGATTGCGTCACCTACTTCAGGAGGATGATGGCTATATTGAACAAGGTTTTAACAAAGCCAGGGACCGCAGTGGACAAGGTAATTAACCTGTTTTCCAAACAGGAGAGGGATGACATATATCCTCCATTATCACCGATGCTAATGAAATGTTTAGTTGAGGAACTTGAGCTTATAGGGTACTTGAAAATCAAGGATGGGAAGGCAACAGTAACTGTCAAGGGCAAGAAAAAAATCGAGGCATTTAAAGCAAGCCTAAAGGCAGAAGAAAGAAAAGCTCTTAAAATGTAATCTGGGGCTATTCAACGAGAGAGGTATTGTTCTTAGCGGCTCCATTGCCTGGGAAAGAATCATGCCCGGCGTAGTCTACGTGAACCACGGAGCACGATATGATCCCATTATTCCAGGCAAAGTTGACCGTGGCGGTGTGATTAATACCATTGCCCCAATTGGTATATCCTCCAAGAACGCCGTCGGCCAGGCTACCAGTGGTTATCTTGTTGATGTACAGAAAGTCATTTCGGCAGAGATGGAAGAATGGAGAAAACAATACCCTGAAGCATTCAAAAGAGAATACGACCCAGCTTCTGGATTACGCTTCAATGCCTGGGTTATCGAAGAAGGAGGTAAATAGAAATGGCAAAAGCTTTCGTTATCGATATCGCCATATGTAATGGCTGCTACTGCTGTCAGATTTCCTGCAAGGATGAGCATGTGGCTAACGACTGGACACCTTATGCCAAACCACAGCCAGACACAGGACAATTTTGGCTGAAGCAGAATGAGTTCGTTAGAGGAACCGTGCCCAAGGTCAAAATGCACTATCTCCCCATCCTCTGCATGCATTGCGATGATGCTCCCTGTATCCCAGCCTGTCCTGTAGAAGGGGCTATCTACAAGAGAGATGACGGGCTGGTAATTATTGACCCGGTAAAGTGCACCGGATGCAAGAGCTGTGTTGACTCCTGTCCCTACCATGTTATTTACTTCAATGAAGACCTGAACATAGCCCAGAAATGTACCGGCTGTGCTCATCTGCTGGATAGCGGCTGGAAGGAACCCAGATGCGTTGATGCCTGCCCCACACTGGCGCTAAAGTTCGGCGAAGAGTCAGAGTTTAAAGACCTGATAAAGAAAGCAGAAGTACTGCATCCTGAGTATAAAGCCAAGCCCAGGGTATATTACCTGAACATACCCAGGAAGTTCATAGCTGGCACAGTATATGACCCAGTGCAGAAAGAGGTCATCATTGGAGCAACCTGCACTCTAATAGAAGCAGGCAGTAAAAAGCAGTTTACGGCTACCACAGATGGTTTCGGGGATTTCTGGTTTGAAGGGCTGAATGAAGGCACGTTTTCTCTGAAGATAGAGAAGGCTGGGAAAAGCAAGAAGTTTGATTCCATCAGCACAGAGAAGGATGTAAACTTGGGAGATATACCACTAACTTAGCGAGAATAGCCTAGAGCCTAAAACAAGATTGTGCACTAGGGTTATGGCTAAGTTACATAAATAAGGCAAGAGAAGAATCAATTTCAACATGATGAAAGTGAGATAGTCTAACCATAGTATATGAAAAGTTTTACCGGGGGAATTAAGAATCGCTGTAGACATAAAGATAAGCAAAAGCCGTAGTAAGTTCAATATGGTTAGCTAAAAGTGGTACCAGAACAAGTCATTTAATTTTTCCATAAAGTGAAAGGGGGCAAAAATGATTACAGAGAAGAAGCTAATAGAAATAGTAGGTGCTGGCAATGTGAGCCGTAAACAATCGACATTAGAGGAATACTCGAACGATATGAGCTTTGTAAATAAAATGAAGCCAGAATGTGTGGTAAAAGTAAGAAATACTAGCGATGTAGAGAAGATAGTAAAGCTGGCCAAGGAGAACATAACACCGCTTGTGCCCGTAAGCTCAGGCCCCCCGCATTTCCGAGGTGATACCGTTCCTAGCACAGGAGGAGCTATTATTGTAGATTTAAGCAGAATGAAAAAGATTATTATGGTAAGCCGTGCCAACAGAGTTGCCATGTTTGAGCCAGGTATAACATTTGGTGAACTAATACCGGCAGTAGCCAAAGAGGGTCTGAGGCTCAATACGCCTCTGCAACCACGCAGGTCAAAGTCTGTTATAGGTAGCATGCTCGAGAGAGAGCCAGTAATAATGCCTAAGTATCACTGGGATATAGCCGACCCGTTGGCTAGCACCGAAGTAGTTTTTGGAACTGGTGACATATTCAGAACAGGAGCAGCATCTGGCCCAGGCACAATAAAGGAGCAATGGGCAGCAGGGGGTGCCCAGAAAGAGGCAGCAGGACCATCTGCAGCTTCCTGGCACAGGATAATTCAGGGAGCGCAAGGAACAATGGGCATAGTTACATGGGCATCAGCTAGATGTGAACTACTCCCTAGACTTGAGGAGCCATTCCTGATTGGCTCCTCACAACTTGACAGAATACTGGAGACAGTCCACTGGCTAATAAGGCTGAGACTGGTTAATGAATGCCTTGTTTTAAATAATTCTAACTTGTCAGTTATCATGGCAAAGAAATTGCCTCAAGATTACAAAAACTTGAAAGATACTTTACCCCCGTGGATACTTTTATTCAATATAGCTGGCTATGAATACCTGCCTAAAGAACGGATGAGTGGACAAATAAAGGATATGAGAGATGTGACCCAGCGTATAGGAGTAGAACCGGTCCAGACAATTGGTAAGGTTTCTGCTTTCGAATTGTTGGAAGCAATCCGACGTCCTTCCCAGGAGGCATACTGGAAACTTCGCTATAAGGGAGCTTGCCACGACATATTCTTCTTAACTATATACGATAAACTTCCAGAGTTGATCGAAGCCATGTATGCTATTGCTGATGGAGCCGGCTACCCAGCTTCAGATATAGGAGTGTACCTCCAGCCGATAGTACAGGGCACTAGTTGTCACTGTGAATTCAACTTGTTTTATAACCAAGAAAGTCCAAGTGAGTTGGCTCAAGTTAGGAAGTTATCCACTGATGCTATTAAAAATTTAATGAATAAGGGAGCATTCTTCTCCAGGCCTTACGATGAAAACGCTGCTATGATCATTAATAGAGACGCTGCCACGGTTACAGCATTAAAGAAGATTAAGGCAATATTAGATCCCAGCAATATTATGAATCCAGGCAAATTGTGTTTTTAACTCTGGCTTGAGAAGAAATTTTCCAATAGATAAATCTAAGGAGGCAGAAAAATGGCATTAGAAGATTATCGAAGTGATATGGAAACATGTTGCCGGTGTTCCGCTTGCAAATTTATACCTATAGAAAAGGTAACAGGATTCCAATATGCGAATATTTGCCCCAGTGTAAAAAAGTATAATTTTCACACATACTCAGGCGGTGGCAGGATGGGTGTTGGGGTGGCTATGTTGGACAAGAGACTCAAACACACAGATAAGCTCCTGGAAGTGGTTTACAACTGTATGACCTGTGGTGGCTGCGATATCTCCTGTAAATATGCTATGGATATGGAAGTGCTGGAGCCAATATACGAAATGAGAATTAAATGTGTTGACGCTGGCCATACTATTCCCGCCCTCGACAGAATAATTACTAGCCTACGAAAACAAGGCCCCATGGTGCTGGGAACTAAAGTCAAGCGAGGAGATTGGCGCGAAAAACTTGATGTAAAAGACTTCACCAAGCAGAAGACTAAAGTAATTTATCATGCTGGCTGCATGACGTGTTATGACAAAAATATGTGGAAGTTAGCGAAAGCTAATATCTCACTGCTGCAAAAAGCTGGGGTAGACTTCGGCATTGCTCGAGAGCATGAGTCCTGCTGTGGTGGTCGAGCGTATCAGATGGGCTATAAGAAAGATGCCATAAAACAGGCCAAACACAATATGGATATTTTCCAGAAGTCTGGCGCTGAAGTACTGGTGACTGGTTGTGCTGATTGCTATCATGCCTTCAAAGTACTCTACGATAAATTCGGATTGAAAAATAATATGGAAATATTGCATATCACTGCATATTTTGACCGTCTCATAAAAGAGGGTAAGCTAAAACCGAAGAAGGAAATCACGGCAAAGGTTACTTATCACGACCCTTGTCATCTGGGTAGATTAGGAGAGCCCTACATACATTGGAAAGGAAAACAAGTCCAAAAGCATATGCGTATCTTTGATCCCCCGAGGACATTCAGACGGGGAACCTATGGTATTTATGAACCACCGCGAGATATCCTCAGGAGTATCCCCGGCATAAAGCTCGTTGAAATGGACAGGATAAAGGAATATGCCTGGTGCTGTGGCTCCGGCGGTGGTGTAAAGGAGACAAACCCCGAATTCGCCAATTGGACTGCTAACGATAGGGTAAAAGAAGCTGAGTCCACTGGGGCTGAAGCATTAGTGAGTGCCTGTCCACACTGCGAGATTATTTTCAGCGACGCCATTAAACAAAATGGTAGCCTTCTTAAGGTTTACGATGTCGTTGAACTACTAGAGAAATCAATCTAACAAAGGAGGTTTATCATGGCTATAAAGAGAGAGCAATATACAGCGTTTGAGGATATATTAGGACCTGATAACATTTCCTCAGACCCGGTGATACTGGATGGGTATGCCTGGCGCTCGGGGCAAGTCGCAGGACCAGATAAGTTTAAGCCCAGATTTGAAGCTGTAGCGCTTCCTCAGAGCACTGAGGAAGTCCAGGCAATAGTCAGGCTTTGCAACAAATTCAAGCTGCAATTTAAGGCATCGAGTACAGGATGGGGAATCTATTGTGATCCGACTGGGCCAGGAGTTATAAAAATAGACTTGAAGAGGATGAACCGCATCCTAGAAATCAACGAGAGGAACATGTATGCCGTGGTTGAGCCAGCTGTAATTTATGCCCAGTTACAGGCTGAGTTAATGAAAAAAGGCTTGAACTGCAATGTCAATGGGGCTGGAGGTGTCACCTCAGCTCTCCCCATAGCCGCCCATGAAGGAATTGGGCACATGAGTCAACATACAAGTTATGGTGCTAGAAACCAGCTTGCTCTGGAGTGGGTAACACCAGATGGAGAAATAATCAAACTGGGTTCATTAGGGTCACTAGGTGAATGGTTCTGTGGCGATGGACCGGGTCCATCATTAAGAGGTGTAATCAGGGGTAATGTAGTGCCATTGGGAGGGCTAGGAGTATATACCAAAGCAGCAACAAAGGTATACCATTGGCCAGGGCCTTCGACATTTCCAATTGAAGGAGTATCACCGCATTATTTCCCAAGCCTTATACCGCCGGGCTTTATGGCACGATTCCTCTCTTTCCCGTCAGAAAAGAAAAGGGGCGAAGCCGTTAAAAAAATTGGTGAAAGCGAAATAGGATTTGTATTAATGGGTTTTAATACTGGAATGATAGCAGCAAATATGGCCACAAGTAATGAGGAGGATGTTAAATACTGGAAGCAATTCAGCAAATGGGAGACGGGGCCAAGCTTTTTCCTTGTAGTAGCCGGTAACTCTCCCAATGATTTCGACTATAAAAAACGGGTGCTTCAGCAAATCTTAGACGAAACCAAGGGTAAATCGCTGAAAGTGCTTGAGGATCCCCAAATAGAGGCTGGTTTCCTGTGGCGTTGCATAAGAATCACCGCCTCCATTAGAGAAACCTTGCGAGCTACTGGAGCTTTTGGCGGAGAGGTTTTTGGTACTGATGCATATTCTGTTCAGGACAATTTCATTCAAGATTCTATCGAAGCTAAAGCATCATTAATAAAACGGGACTTAGTATATGCCGACAGCACTATTCCATTTCTCACTTCACTTGAACACGGGCATTTCGGACATTCTGAAGTACTACTCCGATATTCTCCTAGCCCCGAGACAATGAGTGGCCTTGGAGAATTTGTCAACAGAGCTAATCAAACAGCCATAAAAGGACACTTTGGATTGCCCCATCATGTGTTCGGTGATGCACTGCATGATATGTTCGGACCTCATATATGCAATTATCATTTGTTGCTAAGGAGGATTAAGAAAACGTTTGACCCCAAAGGGGCATCAGAATCTTCCAACTATATATCAGCAAAATAATAACTTTTACACCTAAAGTATAATAATGCGTAGAGTAGTATTTTGTGTTTACTGAATATCATGAGCGAGATACAGGGTGCTTGCGTAGCAATATGAAATGAGGTATTATTCACTGCCTGATACGATAATAAATCAGGCTATGTAGCAAACGGGCAACTGAGAAAATTTGTAACAGGTTATCAGGCACAAACTAGAAAATATTTATGGAGTAGCATAGAGCATGGAAGGCATAATACAGAGTATAGCTAATGGAATAATGATGGGCTTTATTTATGTGCTTGTCGCCCTAGGATTAAGCCTTGTTTTTAGCCTTATGCGTGTTGTTCAGTTCGCGCATGGCGAGATATATATGCTCGGTGCTTACGTCGCGTATTTCATATGCGTCGGATTCGGTTTACCTATTTTGGCAGCCTTTGTGATATCTGCAATCGCCTTAGGACTGGTAGGTATAGCTCTTGAGAGGTTTTTCTTTCGTCGATTCCGTGGGGATATAGAAAACAGCATCATTGTTGCTATCGGCCTCATTTTGCTCCTCCAAACCATAGCTACAGTTTTTTTTGGTACTCAGGAAAAATACATCCCTGAATTTCTTCCTGGTATTATGACCATGGGGGGAATTAGACTTCCTTGGGAAAGGATGCTAGCCGTGTGGGTTGGTATTATTTTGACGGTTATTTTATTTATCTTCATTCGAACGACAAAAACAGGCCAAGCAATGGTTGCTATTGCCCAAGACCTAGATGGAGCAGCCTTACAAGGAATAAACGTTAACCGTATTTCGGCAATCGCTATGGCTATAGGTTGTGCCTTGGCTGCTATAGCAGGTGCACTAATGGGTGCCATATTCCAAATAGAGCCGGCAATGGGCGGGTTCGCAATGGAAAAGGGAATCGCCGTAATAATCCTAGGAGGGTTAGGGAGTATTCCAGGTGCCGTTGTCGGCGGGATAATAATAGGTCTGATAGACGGTGTCGTCCCCATTTTTGCCAGCACCACAATTGCTTACATAATTGGTTTTGCTCTTATTATAATTATACTGATTATCAGGCCAAGAGGACTTCTTGGCTACGACTAAAATAGTCGAGGCAGTTATATTTAAAAACCAAGCAAAGCGCAGACTATGAAATTAGGTAAGATATTAAGCTACGTTGCCCTGGTAATAGTCATTTTTCTAATACCCATATTTCTTACTAGCAGTGAATATTACTTACATGTCTTTATCCTTTGCGGAATCAACGTTATATTGGCAATAAGTCTCCGTGCCATAACTACCACAGGCCAGATTTCTCTCGGCCATGCAGGTTTCATGAGCATAGGAGCTTATACATCTGCTGTACTTGCAATGAAGTTTGGCGTGCCCGTTTATGGCGCTTTAATATTAGGTGCAATAGTAGCCATGGCTGTAGCGGCAATTATCGCATTCCCTATAACCAGAGTTAGGACAGTATATCTCGCCATGCTCACTTTATTTTTCGGTGAGCTTATTTCCCTGGTCTTCACAGAGTGGAGAGGAATGACCGAAGGCACCTCTGGGCTAATGGGCATCCCTCCTCTAGACACTATCTCTATCCCTGGTCTTATAACCATTGAATTCATTACCAAGCTCCCGTATAGTTATTTTGTCCTGATCCTAGCATTAATTACGATTCTGTTTCTTTATGGCATCGAACGCTCCTATATCGGTATGACCTTCAAATCCATCGCCCAAGATGAATCACTAGCCGCCAGTATAGGTACTAATATTGCTAACCATAAAGCGATTATTTTTTGTATAGGTTGCTTTTTCGCAGGTTTAGCTGGGAGTTTCTATGCTCATTATAACGCCGTTCTGACTCCTGACACATTTGGGCTTTTTCCTAGCCTCTATATTATGGTATATGTGATAGTAGGAGGAGGAAAGAGATTCGCTGGTGCCATTATTGGAGCTATTGTTTTAACAATTGTTCCTGAGGCATTCCGTGTAGTAAAGGAATACCAGCCATTTGTTTTTGTAGCAGTATTGTTTATCGTGATCTTCTTACTTCGAGGCGGTCTTGTAACTTTGCCCGATGTGGTTAAAGCCCAAATAAGAAAGATTTACAGGAGAAAGGCTGAAAATGCTTGAAACCAAAGGGATAACCAAGCACTTTAGGGGCCTGCGAGCCGTCAATAATATTAATTTGAGTGTCGATGCAAACGAGATAGTTGGCGTAATCGGCCCCAACGGTTCAGGGAAAACTACCCTTTTCAATTTAATAACAGGTTTCCTTAAACCAACAAGTGGGGAGGTAATATTTGAAGGTGAAGATATTACCGGCAAAGGACCACATAGTATAGCTGAGCTTGGAGTAGCCCGTACTTTCCAGCTAGACCGGATATTCCATGAATTTACCGTCCTGCAGAATGTAGCGGTTGCATCTCGTTTACACTCCAGAATCGGCTTCTGGGAATCACTATTTAACACCTCTAGATATCGTACGAAATTTAAGAGCACCTGGGATTACGCAACAAATATCCTGCAATTCGTAGGATTGGATGACAGGAAAGATGAACTTGCTCGCAACTTAGCTCATGGACACCAGAAGATGCTTGGTGTTGCCATAGCTCTAGCTGCTGACCCCAGAATATTGTTGCTTGATGAGCCTTGCGCAGGTATGAATCCTACGGAGATCGATATGGCTCTTGAGCTAATTGGTAAAATTAGATCTCGAGGTACATCTGTCATACTGATCGAGCATAACATGAGAGCAGTCATGAACGTATGTGATAGAATATTGGTGCTTAACTTCGGTACGGAGATCGCTAGAGGAACACCTGCTGAGATGCAACAAAACAAGGAAGTAATACAGGCTTACCTCGGAGTCGAAAAACATGCTGCTTAGTCTTAAAAATGTAAAGGTTCACTACGGCAAAGCTGAAGCGATAAAGGGTATCAATATAGATGTTCCTGATGGATCAGTAACAGGCCTTATCGGCGCTAACGGAGCTGGTAAAAGTACTATCATGAGAGCTGTGTCTGGACTAGTGCCAATAAGTGCTGGCGAAATCTGGTTCCAAAATAAGAAGATAGATAGCATGGCAACTCACGAAATCGTGAGGATGGGCATTGTCCATGTCCCAGAACATCGAAGGCTTTTCCCTTACATGAGTGTTATGCAGAATATTAAAACAGGTTCCTATTTAAGGAAAGATAAAGACGGCATAAAGAAGGATCTGGACAGAATCCTGCAGCTTTTCCCAATACTAGGTCAAAGACACAATCAACGTGCTAGTACTTTAAGCGGTGGTGAGCAGCAGATGTTAGCAATTGGTAGAGGCCTGATGGCTAAACCAAAGCTGCTTCTTATGGATGAACCGTCTTTAGGACTAGCTCCATTAGTAGTTCAAAGTCTAGTCGATGTAATTGGAGCAATAAACAAAGATGGAATCAGTGTTCTACTTGTAGAGCAAAATGCTGGACTAGCTTTCAGTGTCACCGAACTTCTCTATGTACTAACAGTGGGCCAAATTACTCTTGAAGGTAAAACAAAAGAATTAATGGATAACCAGATTGTGCGCGAATCATTTCTGGGCGGATAGGAAACATAATTTAACATATATCAGCTAATCCTCAGCTTAATTTGAAATTAGAAATTTCTCACCATTGCAATTTGAGAAATAAAGAAGGAACGAGCGTTCTCCTGCACAAAAGGCCAGACTATTCTACAGAACATTTAAACTGGTCTAGTCGAGAGAGTATTGATGCAAACTGAGAAAGAAATACCCCAAAACATTCCGAAGGGAATATAACCCTGCCTCTGGCCTACAGTTTCATGCCAGGGTTGAATGATATATAAGAACAAGACTTGTACTAAGACAATTGCTCCGTAGATGTCAGGTTCTGGATAAAAAAAGTAGGCAGGTAAGCACAAAAATGTGTTTCGGAACAGGTCGCAAGTAACCTTGTTCAACATCAGTGAAAAACAGTGAGAATTTATAACGAAAATTATTGATACTTTAGGACTTGTTTCCGTAAAAGAACCTGTTGCCCGGGAAGGAATAGTTGATAATGATAAATATCGTTGTTTGTCTGAAGCAAGTACCAGACCCAGAGGCACCGACTTCGGTTTACAAGGTAGATAACGAAGGTAGACATATCATACTTACAGGTGTGCCACCGGTCATAAGCCCTTTTGATGAAAACGCTCTAGAAGCAGCCATTCGTATCAAAGCAGCTCACGAGGGCAAAATAAGTGTGCTAACCATAGGGCGAAATTTGTCCCGTGCGGTATTGAGAAAGTCCTTAGCAGTTGGTGCCGATGAGCTGATTTTAGTTGAGGATAATGTTTTAGTAGACCTCGATAGTTATTCCACTGCTTCTATACTTGCTGCTGCCATTAAAAAGATAGGCAAATATGACTTAATTCTTGCTGGCAGAGAAGCCGCAGACTCAAATGCTGGTGTTGTAGGTTCAGGTATCGCGGAGATATTAGGAATTAGCAGCATTACTATAGCCCGTGCAATAGAAGTACATAGTGATAACAAGGTTAGAGTTCAACGGATAGTGCCAGACGGCTATGAAGTAGTAGAAACGTCTTCGCCTGTTTTAGTTACAGTAAGTAATGAAGTGGGTGAGCTAAGGTCTGCAACTATACAGGAGATGGTTGCGGCTCAAAAAAAGCCGATTACGGTATGGAATACTGAAAGTCTTGATATTCAGCTTCCCAAAACGGCAAAGAGTAGACTTCTAAGCCTATTTATACCCAAAAAAGAAATGAGGTGTGAGTTTGTGGAAGGTAAAACCGGCGAGGAAATGGGTGAGAATTTGGCTCTAAAACTCAAGGAATCAGGACTAATATAAAAAGCAAATTATAAGGAGGTGTGCCAATGCTTAAGGATTATCGAGAATATATGACCCAATGTACTCGATGTTCAAACTGCAAATTCATACCACAGTATAGAATAAGCGGGCAAAAATATTCCAATTCTTGTCCGAGTATAAGCAGATACTTATTTCATGCATATGCAGGTGGTGGAAGAATGATTACAGCTCTCTCAATGACCGATGGTAGGATCGAATACAGTGATAAATTACTGGACATGATTTATCAATGCCAGATGTGTGGCGCCTGTGATATCTCCTGTAAATACGGTATGGATATAGAAGTTTTACAACCATTATATGAATTTAGAGTTAAATGTGTTGAAGATGGTCAGCTGCACCCCATTCACATGACCGTTATTGATGGACTGAGGAAAGAAGATAATATGCTACAAAAACCCAAAGCGGAGCGAGGGAAATGGGCTGAGGGAATCGATTTAAAGCATATCACAGAGGATAAAGTCGACGTCTATTATCATGCTGGCTGCCGTTATAGCTTTGACAGCGAACTATGGCCGGCCGTTAGAGGTGCAGTAAATCTCTTAACAAAGGCTGGTGTTAATTTTGGTATTGCAGGAAAAGACGAAACTTGCTGTGGAGGTCGGGCTTATGATTTAGGCTATCTGGGCGAGTTGACCAAGTATGCCGAAAACAATATTGAAATGCTGAGAACAGCCGGAGTTAAAACAGTGGTGACAAGCTGTTCTGATTGCTATCACGCCTTCAAGGTACTGTATGATAAAATTGGCATGAAGGGCGATGTGGAAGTATTGCATATAACTGAATACCTCGACCGCCTGATAAAAGAAGGTAAACTAAAGCCCATCAAGGCAGTAAAAACAAAGGTCACCTATCATGACCCCTGTCACCTAGGTAGGCTAGGAGAACCATGGATACACTGGCAAGGCACGATAAAGATGGAGCCAAACTGGCGTACTCTACACGAACCTAAAAAGATATTCAGACGGGGCACCCATGGAATTTACGAACCACCGAGGAATATACTCAAAAGCATTCCAGAATTAAAGTTTATTGAGATGTCTAGGATCAAAGAATACACGTGGTGCTGTGGTGCTGGTGGAGGAGTAGTAGACGCTTATCCTGATTTCAATATGTGGACTGCTATAGAGAGACTGAAAGAAGCTAAGGACACTGGCGCTGAAGCGCTGGTTACTGCCTGTCCGTGGTGTGTCAGGAGCTTTAAGGACGCTGCTAAAGAACTGGGTGGGGATAATCTTAAGGTTCTCGATGTTGTAGAACTCTTAGAAGAATCAACGCAGAAATAGAAGGAGGACTTTAGAAATGGCTTTGAAGAACAGAGATGCTTTTAATGCCCTGGAGGATGTGGTAGGAACTGAATACATTACCGAGGAACCGGCAATACTGGATGCGTATGCTTTCCAGTGGGGCGCTGAATTATTCACTAATACACCTTTTTTGCCCAGGTCCGGGGCAATACTTCTACCACAAAAAACAGAGGAAATTCGGGCAATAGTAAAGATATGCAATAAATATCAAGTCAGATATAAGGCAATCACCAATGGCTGGGGATTCTATAGCGCGCTTGGCCTCGACGAGAATGCCATTCATATAGATATGCGGAGAATGAACCGAATTATAGAGATTAACGAAAAAAGCATGTATGCTGTAGTAGAGCCTTATGTTACTTGCGCCCAGCTCCAGGGTGAAACAATGAAAAGAGGCTTTAATATCAATATTGTTTGCGCCGGTTCCAATACCTGCGCCTTACCCATTACAGCACATCAGGGAACAGGACATAGTGGGCTTACCACCAGCGTTAATGATAGAAATGTTTTAGCTGTGGAGTGGGTTCTGCCCGACGGCACGATTCTTAAGCTTGGCACCCTGGGCTCTGGGCTTGGGTGGTTCTGTGGTGATGGACCTGGGCCTTCTCTAAGGGGTATCTTGAGGGGGCCTCAAACAGTGATGGGCGGATTGGGCATATATACCAAAGCAGCGACCAAGATCTATCACTGGAACGGGCCGCCACAGCCAGAAATAGAAGGTTCATCGCCGTACTATAGATTAAAAGAATTACCGAAGAACCACAACATCCATTGCCCCATATTTCCCTCGTGGCAAAAATTAATTGAGGCAGCAATGAAAATTTCTGAGAGCGAGATCGCGATGCTGCTAACTATTTTCTCTTGGCCAATGATAAGCGAGGGTTTGTCAGGTAACGCTGATGAGTCTGCTGAGCTTCTTTCAAAGCTACGGGAGGAATCCAAAGGGAAACCTGGCTTTTTGGTCATCATATCCAGCAGTAGCGATTCAGAATTCAATTATAAAGAGAAGGTACTGGCTCAGATTATGTCAGAAATCGGTGGAGAATTCCTAGGTTATTTTGAAAAAGATGCTATTAAAAGAGAATACATGTGGACTATCACCAAGGTTACTGCACCCGTAAGAGAGGTATTCCGGGCTTCGGGAAGATTTTTAGGCGCAATAGGTGACTCAGCTCTATTGCCAACCTCTGCAAAGATGATGCTGGATTGCTTGGAATTTAAGAAGGAATATCAACAAAAAGGGGTAATACGCAGCGATGAAGGCCCAGAATGCATTTTTGCCACGGTTTACGAACATGGGCATACTGGGCATGCTGAACAACTTGTGCAGATTCACCCCACAGGTGAAGGATGGAGAGCATTAATGGAATATACGGACAAGTGCGAAAACCTTGCTATAGAGAAACACTATACGGCTCCAGTTACCGTATGGGGCGATAGGGGACATGATAAGTGGGGGCCACATCTATGCAACTACCATTTATGGCTCCGCAAGTTTAAGAAGGCATTTGATCCGAACGGGGTCTCTGAGGCTGCTATGTACATCTCGGCAAAAGAATAAACAGGCTAAACGTACATTTAATAATTGCACACAATCAAATGTGAGGTGAAAAATGTTTAAAAAAAAGGATTTGATAGAAATCGTTGGCGCAGACAATGTCTCCGATGCACCAGAGGATCTTGCTAAATATTCCGAAGACGAAAGTTTTGTTCATACCATAATGCCCAGGTGTGTAGTAAAGCCCGGTAATGCTGATGAGGTGCAAAAGTTGATTAATTGGGCAAATGAGACACTCACGCCTCTTGTGCCAGTAAGCTCAGGTTCACCCCACTTTCGCGGTGATACTGTTCCCAGCACCGGCGGAACTGTTATAGTAGACCTCAGTAGAATGAATAAAATCGTGAGGATTGATACTGCGCACCGGATAGTAATGGTTGAGCCTGGCGTCACATTTAGCGAGTTGATATCGGCAGTAGGAAAAGAAGGATTAAGGCTTAACCTACCATTGCTTCCACGCACTTCAAAATCAGTGGTAGGCAGCTTGCTTGAAAGAGAACCAGTAATCATGCCCAGATACCATTGGGACATAGCCGACCCACTAGCCTGCACCGAGGTGATTTATGGCAGCGGTGACATGTTCAGAACTGGCTCAGCAGCCGGACCAGGCTCTCTGAAGGAACAGTGGGAAACTGGCGCGGCACAAAACGAGGCAGCAGGACCAATACAGGCTGATTTCTACAGACTTATTCAAGGTGCCCAGGGAACCATGGGCATAGTCGTCTGGGCAACAGTAAGATGTGAACGAGCCCCAAGCATTGAGGAACCTTTCTTGGTCGGTTCTTCAAAGCTTGATGACCTGTTAGAATTTATCTACTGGTTAATAAGGCGCAGGTTGGTTGATGACTGCTTGGTGCTGAATAACTCCAATCTAGCTCGCATAATTGCTAAGGAATGGCCACAAAAATACAAAAGCATAAAGGATACCTTGCCTCCTTGGATACTTTTCTTTACTATAACTGGTCCCAAATACTTCCCCGAGGAGAAAGTAAATTACCAAACAAAGGCTATGACAGACATAGCCAAGTCTCTAAAAATCAAACCACTAAAAGCCATCGGCAAAGCCTCAGCAAGTAAAATACTGGAGACATTACACAAACCATCAGAAGAGCCCTATTGGAAACTCCGAGATAAGGGCTCATGCTATGATATATTTTTCATCACCGTTTACGATAAACTCTCGGAGCTTGTAAGTATCATGAATAGTATTGCAGAGAAGTTCGACTACCCACTTTCGAACATAGGGGTTTACATCCAGCCAATAGTACAGGGTGTTAACTTCCATTGCGAGTTTAATTTATTCTTTGATCCCAATAATCCAGTCGAAAAAGATAAAATTGAAAAATTATCTGAGGCAGCTTCCAACGCCTTATCAACCGGAGGAGCATTTTTCTCTCGACCCTACTCACATTGGGCAGATATGGCTTATCGGAGAGACGCTGAAACCACTATTGCCTTAAGAAAAGTAAAGAAAATTTTCGACCCTAATAACATTATGAATCCAGGAAAACTATGCTTTTAAAAATAGTATTTTGATGTTATATATCGTAACGAAGGGGGAATAATATGGTAAAAGACAATAAAACTGGAATAGGACCCGGTGAGGAAAAATCATTACCAATCGGGATTGGATTCATAGGTCACTTTTCCGACGCAAATGCCTCAGTGGCTGATGTTAGAAATGGTAAATTAGTCAGAATCAGACCACTGCACTATGACTGGAAATACAAACCCGAAGATTTCAACCCCTGGAAAATGGAAGCCCGTGGAAAAGTCCTCGAACCAACCATGAAGTCCTTAATAGCTCCGTACAGTCTAGCCTATAAAAAGCGCGTCTACTCCCCTAACCGAATCCTCTACCCTCTGAAACGGATTGACTGGAATCCCAAGGGTGATAGGAATGTGGAAAACAGGGGAAAGAGTAAATACATCAGAATCTCTTGGGATGAAGCCTTAGAAATAATCACAGGCGAGATTAAAAGGCTAATAAAAGAATATGGGTCATCATACACCATACTTGCCCAGTCGGATGGACATGGTGAAACAAAGACTGTTCATGGACCCCATGGTTGTCAAAGGAAACTTCTCAACCTGCTAGGCGGTTACACCTTACAGACCAGAAATCCAGATAGCTGGGAGGGCTGGTATTGGGGCGCAAAGCATGTCTGGGGTATGGAACCAGTAGGTCAGCAGGCAGCATCTGCAGGTTATGGAGACAAGGAACTTGTAAAGAACCAGACGGCAGACGCAGGTTACGGAAATAACATAATGCCTGACATTGCCGAAAATACCGAGATGGTTTTATTTTGGGGCTGCGACCCAGAAACAACTCCCTGGGGATTTGATGGGCAAATGGCAAGCCGAGTGTGCTACTGGCTTAGTGAGCTCGGCATAAAATGCATTTATATCTGCCCAGATTTTAACTACGGAGCCGCAGTCCATGCCGATAAGTGGGTCCCTATTAGGCCAAACACCGACGCTGCCTTGCAGCTAGCCATAGCTTATGTCTGGATTACCGAAGGAACTTATGATAAAGAGTATGTAGCCACACATACTTTTGGCTTCGAAAAGTTTGAGGAATATGTCCTGGGAAAAGAGGATGGCATTCCCAAGACACCCAAATGGGCTGCTGCGAAAACAGCTATACCAGAGACAACAATTAAAGCGCTTGCCAAGGAATGGGCATCCAAGAGAACAAGCATAGCACATGGCAATGGTGGCCCTGGCATCAGGAGTCCGTATTCTACCGAGCCTGGCAGGTTAGAGGTTTTGCTCTTAGCAATGCAGGGATTAGGCAAGCCGGGAGTTCACCAGGTCAAAATGATTGAATGGGGTATTTTTGAAAAAAAGTCAACAAATCCTATGCCCGTAGGCAAAATACTTCCAATCGTCGTACCTGCTTATACCGGAGGTCTGTTCTCATCAGATGTAAAAAAGGTGAAACAATTTATTCCTAAGGACCTTATTCACGAAGCCATCCTCAATGCGCCAATTAGCTGGTATGGTACCACATTATTAGATGCGCCGGTCGAAGATCAATTCACTAAATACACATACCCAGCAGAGGGCTGCCCCGAAATACATATGATATGGACTGATACACCTTGCTGGATAACCTGCTGGAATCACAGCAACTCCTACATTAAGGCGCTTAGAAGCCCGAAGATAGAATTTATCCTCGCCCAGCACCCCTGGTTGGAAAACGATTGTCAATTCGCCGATATTGTCCTGCCAGTTAACACCAAGTTTGAGGAGGAGGATATATTAGCAGATCACATGGGCGGGCAATTTTACACTATTTTACGTCAAAGACAATGCATTGAACCCTTAGGAGAGTCCAGGAGCGACTACGAAATAGTCTGCATGATAGCCGAAAAATTGGGATTACTGAAAGAATACACGGGTGGTAAGACTGTTGAGGAATTGATAAGACATGGCTTTGAAGCTTCAGGGGTAAAGGATATGATTACCTACGAAGAACTTGAAAAAAAGGGCTACTGGGTTGTGCCCACCGACCCAGAATGGAAGAAGCGCAAGCCTGGAATGACTGACTTCTACGAGGACCCGGAAAATCATCCTTTAAAGACCCCGTCCGGTAAGATAGAGTTCTTCGCCCAGAATCTAGCCAAGCATTTCCCTGATGATAAAGAAAGACCTCCTGTCCCTCACTGGATTGAAAAAGGAGAGAGTCACGATGAGAGGCTCTCCAGTAAAAGAGCTAAGAAATATCCTTTACTTATTATGTCAAACCACGGCAGATGGAGAGTTCATGCCAATCACGATGATATAACCTGGACGAGAGAAATACCTACTTGTAAAGTCAAAGGACCAGATGGATACAACTATGAGCCTCTATGGATTAATCCCTCAGATGCTGCAGCAAGAGGTATTGAAAGTGGAGACGTGGTTAAGATATACAACGAAAGAGGAGCTGTCTTAGGAGGTGCCTTCGTAACTGAGAGAATAATGCCCGGAGTAGTCTACATCGATCACGGTGCCCGCTATGACCCCATAGTTCCAGGAGAGCTCGATAGAGGAGGAGCCATTAATACCATTACTCCACATAACAGAACTTCCAAGAATGCCACGGGAATGGTTGTAAGCAGCTTCCTTGTCGAGGTTGAAGGAGTAAATCTATACGAACTGAGAAAGAAGTATCCCGAAGCATTCAAGAAGCCTTACAAAGCAGATGCTGGCTTGCGCCTGGAGCGAGTTTTAGCAAGTGATAAACAAATTTTATAGCTCTTATACTAATTTAGAAGTTATGCTCCAGCTGTTGGTCTATAATTTAATGCTTTGGTTGGAGAAAATATAGAATAACTAAGACCTTTGACCTATGATTTATCACTGGTTTTGCTATCCTGAATCTTGGGTATTTGGCTTACTTCTCCAGCATTATTAACCCTAGATAAATATCCTTTTGGGTTTTTACCTGGAACTCTCGGGCTTTGTATTTTGGAGCCTCGATTTTTATGGTATACTCCAAATTATCGTCTAAACCCTCAAACTCAAAATCACCGAAGTTGCTGGGCTTAGTCGTCTGCTTCCCATTATTACCTATCAGTGTAGCCGTGGCATTTCCCGCGCATTCGTCGGTATCACCGTATGCCACAGTACCGGCAATAAACTTCTTGGGTATGCCAATATAGGTAATGCTTTCCTTAAGCCCGTATTCGGGATGTAGTATCTCAGTCTTGCCAGAAGCAACAAGTTTGGCTATCTCGCTTTTAGGATCATCCAGGTCACCAAAAGCAAGAGCTCCTGTAGGACAGAGCTCTACGCAACGTGGTTCCTTCCAGCCATCGTCAAGCAGGTGAGCACAGAGTGTGCATTTTTGAGGGAGATTCTTCTCCTCATTCCAGTAAATGACACGGTAAGGACAGGAGGATACTAATTGCTTCTGTCCTTTTGCCTTCACTGGGTCGATGATGACAATCCCATCGGGTCGACGATACACAGCTCCGTTCTCTGCCACTTTTATGCAGGTTGCCTCCTGGCAATGCATGCAGGGCACTGGAGTATAAGCTATCTTTACTTTAGGATACTGCCCCCTCTCTTTTTCGAACAGGTTCATCCAGAAATGTCCTGTCATGGGCTGTGCTGCGGCATAACCAGGATAATCGTGTCCACAATGCTCATCCTTGCAGGCTAAAAAGCAGTTGTAGCAGCCACTACACTTGGTGGCGTCTATTACCATTCCATATCTAGCCATTTTGTTATACCTCCCACTTACATATTTCTACCAGACAAGAGTTATTAGCCATTCCTGAAGCGTGCTTTGATACCATCCGTGAAGGGGTCAGTATGTTGACACATCCCCCTTTATCTATGCTGTCTGGTTTGCCCAACTCGATGGGGTCATATTTGGCTCCAGCCTGATAGGAGTGGATTACTCCTGGTCTGACACGCTCGGTAATCTGGGCGATACCCAGCACGGCACCACGGTCATTATAAAGCTTGACAATATCTCCATGCCTAATGCCACGGGGCTCAGCATCAGATAGATGTATGCGCATCGGCCACCAGGCATACCCATCCTTTTTTATACGATGTACTGGAATTTCGTCAAGCCAGGGGATCTTATTATCATGCTGTGTATGAAAGGAAAAGCGCACATGACTTGAGATGAGTTGAAGCGGATATTTTTTTGCCAACTCGGTAGTATGTCCTTCCCAACTGGGGATATAACGCGGCATCGGCGGCCTCTCTTTATCATCTGGGAAATGCTTGAGCAGGCTTTGTGATACAAATTCTATCTTACCGCTGTAGGTAGCCAGCTTATCTGCTTTATCAGTTCCGATCAAGGGATTCACAGGGTCCGGCACCTCGCAGGGACGACCTTCATAGAACCAGCGGTTGGAAACGGTACGCTTGTAATCTCCCAAATGGGAGGGGACGATAAAGTATCCTTTTTTCTTAAAATCATCATAAGTAACATGTTTTGGTAGCGAGGTGGCATGAAACAATTTTTTGATCCAATCTTCTCGTGAGTTCCCTTCGGTGTACTCATTAAGAAAACCTAGCCGCTTGGCAAGTTCACAGTATATGTCCCAATCTGGCTTCGATTCCCATAAAGGTTCGATGCACTTTTTCTGGTAGACAATGACTCGGTGGTTGGCGCCGCTCTTGTTGACAGCATAGCCTCCAGCGGCAGACATTTCTGATATATCGCTCTGTTCGAAATTGGTGCTGGCTGGCAATATAATATCGGCGAAGCACGTCTCGCTCTGCCAGTGACAATCCTGATTGGCTACGAATTCAATTTTGGGACTCTGGTACATTTTTGCATACCTGCCTGTTTCAGTCATGGTGGAGATGTAAGAACCACCATGGCGGTAAAGCATCTTAATCTCAGGGCTGCCGGGCTCCGGGTAGGTATATTGTATAAACTGCTGGTCTAGAAACTGCCCACAGAAACCTTCGCCTGTCCAGGTAACTGGTGGGTTCAAGATAGACTCGGGAAGGAGTAAGCGGTAAACTTTCTGAGTAACCTTGTTCCCCTCAGGAAAAGCTGATTTTTTAGCCACCAGTCCAAATGCATCCCATCCTGCAGAGGAATATCCTGGAAACTGGAACGAGGTGAAATCCAAAGGTGCACCCATCGCGGCACCACCCCAGATATTGACGCCGGGCTTGCCTAAGCCTTGCATTGAGATAAGTAGCACCATAAGCCTTGCCCATTCAGTAGCATAAGCAGCCCGACATGCTCCCGCGACTCCTAACATAGCACCACAACCCAGCATAGTCCGCTTTGCTGCCCATTCTCTGGCAAGCGCTGTGATATCACGTGTGGGAATACCTGTTATCTCTGCTGCCCATCCTGGAGTCCGAGGAGCCCCATCATCCTCACCGAGAATATGTTTTTTAAACTCATCGAATCCTACAGTACGATTTTCCACGAACCATTTATCATAAGTTCCTTCTTTGATCCACACATAGGCAATAGCTTCTGCCAGTGCTGCGTCAGTGCCAGGACGCGGTGCTAGCCACTTGTCACCCAGCATGCTGGCGGTAAAGTTGCACCAGGGATCGATAAATATCAATTTGATGCCAAGCTCCCTTAGCCAGATACGCCAGATGATAGAGTCTTGGCCAGGATAACCTGTGGTAGTATTAGGATCGACCGACCACATGATTACTTGATCGGTATTTTTCAAGGCATCGTCCAGTATATCGAAATTATCGGTTATGCCTAATTTCCAGTGATAGCCCCAGGTATGCATGGCACCCCAGTGCCAGCCTTCCCAGCTATCAGGGTTGTCAAGTAACATTGTATAACCAAGCATGTTAAAAAACCTGCCAAAAGGACCCATCTTATAAAATAACAAACCCCAGTTGTGGTGAGACCCCGTGCTGGCGGTAATGGCAGCTGGTCCATAGGTCTCCCTAATCCTTTTCATCTCGCCAGCGACGATATCCAGTGCTTCACCCCAGCTTATCCGCTCATAGCCAGACTTCCCCCTATTCTCGGGATTTCTCTTGCCTTTTGGACTAAAATCTACCCTTTTGTAAGGATATTTGATCCTGTTCTCAGAATAAATACGGGCTCTTTCAGCTACAATATACGGCATTAGTGAGGTTTTCCTAGGGGGTGTAAACTGTCTTCCCCTTGCGTCAATGGTCCATGATGGTGCGTCTGTATCATCAAAGACTATAGGTCGGATCCGTGTTATCACCCCATCCTTAACGTGTACCCAGACAGCCCCACCCGAAGTACATTGGGTCAAAATTTGTTCGAACATTATATCTCCTCTTTACTGAAATAGGTGCTCCCGCCACTGTCACCTCTTATAAATGCTACATAGCAAGTTTGGATTTAGCTGGCAGTTTTCGACAGTAATATATCCCCCAGATAAACGTCGATTTTAGTGCGTGTTTTTAGCTCTTTAGTCTTATAACCCCGATGCTTAATCTGCACAGTGTAGTCCTTATCTTTAGGAAGACCTTCAAATTCAAAATCGCCATAATTGTTGGTTTTAGTTGTTTTCTGTTCACTATCACCAATCAGGTTCACCGTTACATTTTCGGCACATTTATCAGTATCGCCAAAGACCACACTTCCAGCAATAAATCGCCTGGGCATGTTAAGATACAGCACCTTCTCCTTCATTCCAAACTCAGAACGAAGGGGCTCAGCCTTTTCACTGGCTAGCCTCTGTGAAATCTCACTGTTAGGATTATCAAGGTCACCAAAAATCAGAGCATTGGTGGGACAAAACTCAACGCATCTCGGCTCCTTCCACCCCTGGTCCAGTAAGTGAGCACAAAAAGTGCATTTTTGAGGCAGTTGTAACTCCTCATTCCAGTAGATAACCCGGTAGGGACACGACGAAAGTATTTCCTTATGCCCTTTAGCTTTTACGGGGTCGATAATGACGATTCCATCCTGGCGTTTGTAAACGGCATTGTCCTGTGCTTGCTTAACGCACATAGGGTCGTCACACTGCATACAGGGTATACGGATGTAGGCCATCTTAACCTTTGGGAAAGCACCACGTTCACGCTCAACAATGCGCATCCAGAAATGCCCTGAGTAAGGCTGTGCCGCAGAATAAGGTGGATAATCATTGCCACAGAATTCGTCTCTACAGGCCAAAAAACAGCCGTAGCAGCCATTGCATCTGTTCATGTCAATCAATAAGCCATATCTTGCCATTTGATTATGCCTCCCACTTTTCAATTTCGATGAGACATGAATTTGGTGCCATACCCGGCACATTCTTAGACATGAGCCGGTCAGAAGTGAGCAGGTTCACACAACCACCTCTATCCATAGTATAGGGCTTACCCGGCTCCGCAGGATCATATTTCCCGCTGGAGCAGTAGCTGTGAATTACTCCAGGTCTTATACGTTCCGTAACCAGTGCGGCCCCAAGGACTACCCCGCGGTCATTGTAAAGCCTGACGACATCTCCTTCTTTAATACCTCGTGCTTCAGCATCTTGTGGATGGATGCGCACCGACCAATAGTAATACCCATTTTTAAGTTGGCGGTGAGCAGGAATATCATTAACCCAGGAACCCTCTTTGTCAAAATGGCTATGGAAAGAATATCTGGGATGCGGCGATATCATTTGCAGAGGATATTTCTTGGCAAGTTCAGAACTATGCCCTTCCCAGCTTGGAATGTAGTGAGGAACCGGTGGCCTTTCCTTATCATCAGGGGTGTGTTGCTTAAGGTCTTCAGAGGCGAATTCTATTTTGCCGCTGTAGGTGCCCAGCTCATGAGCTTTATCAGTGCCCAACTTGGGGTTAAGCGTATCAAAAGTATCGCATGTTCTACCCTCGTAATACCAGCGAAAAGCAGGCTTAAACTCATAGGGTTCTGGAAGAGGCACCACATAGTAACCCTTCTTCTCGAACTCTTCCCAGGAAATATACTTTGGCAGGTCAGATATTTCGAAGTAAGCCTTAATCCAGTCATCTTCTGACTTACCTCCATCGGAAAAGTCTTCCCAAACTCCCAACCCCTTTGCCAGTTGAGAAAAAATCCAGTAATCTGATTTAGACTCTCCCAGTCGCTCAATGCACTTCCTCTGATATACGATGACTCGGTAATTAGAGCCAGTGACACCCCACTTGAGATATCCACCAGCCTCCCCAAATTCCGCTATATCATTGCGCTCCAGATTGGTGCATGCCGGCAAAACAATATCAGCAAACTTAGTTTCAGTACACCACCAACAGTCCTGATTAACCACAAAATCGAGCTTGGGGCTCTGGTACATTTTCGCTATCTTGTTCCCCTCGGTCATAGTTCCCATGGAAGCACCACCATAGCGGTAAAACATCTTTATTTCCGAGCATCCCGGCATAGGATAAACAAACTTCTTAAATTGCTGTTCCAACTGCTGCCCGCAGAATCCTTCACCCATCCACTTAACCGGCGGGTTCAAGATGGAATCAGCCAGAAGTAACCTGTATAGACGCTGCTCAACGGGATTAATAGCCTTTTTCTTGGCTGCTCGGCTGAAACTCATCATACCATCGAGATCAGCGTATGCCGGGAAGAAAACATTATAATTGGCAGGAGCTCCATCGGCATTACCCCATAAATTAACCCCGGGCTTGCCTAGCCCCTGCATCGCTTGAAGCAATACCACTATTCTTGCCCATTCATGCGCATAGGCTGTCCTGCAGGCACCCCCCATTCCAGCACCCATAATCATGGTTCTCTTCGAAGCCCATTCCTGGGCCAGAGCCTCTATGACTCGTGATGGAACACCACTTACCTCCTCAGCCCATTTCGGTGTCTTGGGTACTCCATCCTCTTTACCTAGAACATACGCTTTAAATTCGTCGAACCCAATAGTACGCTTAGCAATATAGTCCTTATCATACGTGTTCTCTTTTATCCAGACATAGGCTATTCCCAAAGCCAGGGCAACATCAGTGCCCGGCCTCGGCGCTATCCATTTGTCAGCTATGATTGAAGCAGTATAGTTACAAAAGGGATCAATAAATATTTGTTTTTTGCCTGAATCCTTAAGCCACTGGAACCAGATTGCTGATTCCTGGCCGTTATATGCTGCGCGTATATAATCAGGATCAACCGCCCAATAAACTATCATATCAGAATATTTCAAAGTTTCTTCCAGAAGGTCGAACTGTTCCGGCATACCCAATCTCCACCAGAAGCCGTATGCATGGGGAGCACCCCAATGCCAACCTTCCCAGCTATCGGGGTTGTGTAGGACTTCGGTAAATCCAATGGTGTTGAAGAATCTAAAATACGGTCCGAATCTATATCCAACAATGCCCCAATTATGATGGTCTTGATCCAGTGCGCCAATGGCTGATGGGCCATATGCCTCTCTGATTCTCTTCATCTCACTAATGATTATATCCAGCGCCTCGTCCCAGTTTATCCGCTCATAACCAGCCTTGCCCCTTGTTTCAGGATGCCTATCACCTTTTGGGTCAAAGCCGATTCTCTTCATCGGATACAGGATCCTGTCATCGGTATAGATTTGTGTTCTAGCCGCCATAGCACAAGACCCGACCTTAAGCTTCGCTGGAGGAGAGTACCTTTTGCCATTGGCATCGATTGTCCATGGCTTCAAATCACCTTCGTCAACCACCAATGGTCGCATTCTGACTATCTTGCCGTCTTTTACATATACTAAAACCGGGCCGACAATTGTAGCATTCATAAAAACTTGTTCCGCCATAAATCAACTCCTTCCTGCACATTTACTGGAACCTAAATAAGCAAATCTTACTTCAAACAACGCATTATTAATTTCACATATACCTCCCCTTTTGTTATCCTTCTATTTTTATTAACCACCCCCGATAATTACTGTATCTTATCCTTTAATCGGGGCAACAACAGAGCTAAAATCAAGTTAATAACCAGGTATCACATGCTATAAAGCTGTTTGATATAATAATATATGTAGTTTTTCGAAGTCTACCGTAAAATTTAATTGTTGTCAATAGTGATTTGTAGTTTCATATTGTGATATTTATACTACAATATACATAGCAGATAAAACTTCTGTCTCTAGATTTAGCATCGAAAGTGCTTCAATCAATAATAAAGGAGGGATTTATACATGTTTCAAGTTAAAGGAACCGTCATTGCTTTCCTGGGAGACGAAACCAAGTATCCCTGTCACTTCGGGCAGAAAATCGGCGACGAAATCATTTGGGATGGAGAAAAATATATCGGAAGATTGTGTGCCAGCATATGGCCTCTGCTCACCCCAAAGGTTGATGCACTCCGTGCCGCTGGGCCCAGGTATGTAGAGCCTTACTATTATTTCCCCTTCTGGTATGATTCTCTCTGCGTGCGTGATTCCAGCCAGAAAAAATATGATGGGATTGGATTTAGAAACGTCATGAAAACAATCGTTGATCCTCCTTACCATATGTCACATCTGCTACCTCCAAATGCTTGGAAGTGGCCACCGCATAAGGAAAGAACTGTCGCCAAAGATATTACCGTAATTTGTCCAGACTTTAGGACCGCCGTGGTCTTGAAACTCGAGGCATTTGACTTATCTGAAAAAGGCTATGATACAACCTTTTTTAGAAGGCAGATGGCTATATTGAGCAAGGTTTTACCAAAACCAGGAATAAATGTAGCTAAGATATTGAACGAATTTCCTAAAAAGCAAAGAGACGAGATATCCCCTCCGCTATCACCGATACTAGTTCAATGTTTGGTCGAAGAGCTTGAGCTCATGCGCTATCTCGAAATCCAGAATGGGAAAGCTTTTGTAACTAAGAAAGGCGAAACAAAACTCAAGAGCTTTAGGAAAAGTCTATCGGCAGAAGAAAGAAAACTGCTTGAACTATAGCTGAGAATGGATTCAACTGTTTAAGCTACCGCTCTGAATTGCTCAGTGGTGCCCCGACGAGTCGGGGCCGAGGGTCTGGGGGAGTCCCCCGGATTCCCAAATCCCCCAAGACTGGGGGATAAAGGGGGTTGAACAGGATATTTTTCATTAATCTCTAAATTACACTGAGTTGACAGCAGTAACATCAAGCATTAAAATTTCGCAACTAATACTTAGAAAGGAACAAGCTATGAATTTCCAGGATTGTATCAAATTTGCTAATGAACACCCAGTCTGTCACATTGCTACTGCGCAAGGTAATCAACCTGATGTCAGAGTCCTTCAAATGTGGTTTGCAGATGATAAAGGCTTCTATTTCCAGACAGAGTCTACAAAGTCAGTCTGCAAACAACTGAAGGCAAATAATAAAGTAGCGATTTGCTTTTATGACCCAGGTCCAGACTTGGGAACAGTGCTGAGAGTCACTGGCAAAGTTGAATTTATCAATGATAGCACCCACAAAAATAAGGTCCTCACCGACAGGCCATTTTTAACAGGAATGGGCATAAAGGGACCAGATGACCCACTGCTAGCCGTAATGCGCGTACATTCTGGTGAAGCCTACTTCTGGACAATGGCTAACAACATGAAGGAAGAGCAGATACCGAGGATTAAGTTTTAGCAGAAAAGAGTAGGAGTTTTGTCTCCTACGCAGTATGGTGGGCCATTGTGGATTCGAACCACAGACCCCGGTCTTATCAGGACCGTGCTCTAACCAACTGAGCTAATGGCCCGCGCCGAAAAGTATAACTTCTGCTATTAACAGGTGTCAAGCTAGTCTGCGATAGATTAAGTGTTAGCCAAACCCCATCCAGGAAGTCTGTCTGTAGAACTTTAGAAGAGCGAATTACCCAAAAAGTGTCTGTTTACTTTATTGAGTCTTCGATTGCTCGAATTCGTCCTTTGATAGTACTGTAAATATAATTGCCACGACCCCAAGAACTGTTGAGCAAAACAGCGCACCAATCGAACCCGCCAGTGCTAATCCCCAAATCCTCCTGTGAAGAGCAAAAACACCACCTACGATAGCCAAAATCGACAGCGCCATAAATGGTATCGCCAAAAGGGCAACCCAAACCGGTATCAATTTTGAGTGCAATATCGGCAGATTCATCCCTCCTGATGTACTAGAAGCAATAAGGAATATGAATACGCCCAAAATGATCAGAGTCCATACAATAACCCCTCCAGCACCAGCGACTATAGCCAGAATACCAGCAACTGTTGGCTTCCATGTCTTCACTTTATTCCCTCCCTCTTTACTCCTGTATCGATTAAAGAATTAGGAACATTCTACAATATATCAACCGCCTGGGGAAATTAGGATCAATCTGTAAATAGTTATACAGAACACACCTGCGGCTTAACGTCTTGAGCAACAAAAGCATTAAAGGTTTAGTTTTAAGATATAACAAGAAGTATCACCTTTGAGGATTGTCTGGAGCATTATAAGAAGGTCAATAGTTGAGTATAATATCGACATTCGCTCTGTTTATTCAATGAATCTGAATGTAGAGATTATTTTGTCGAAGTTGAATTTTGGATAATATTCTTTTTCACCATCAAATGTAACTATATATAGGTTTGAGTTGTAAATGCGAATATAAGTTTCTCGAATAAAACTAGTGGTATAATCTGAAACGCGGTAATTATACGAAATATACCAATCCCAATCACCTGACATTCTTTTATTATCAATAATCTCCACGTTACTATAGTTTTCCGACATAAATTTAATATCATTCTGTACGGTTACTGACCCTACCCCATTTTATAGGAAACTAGTAATTAGAGTTTTCTCAGCGTTTTTAGCATACTCCATTGGGCTTAAGTATTGCAACGAACTATGCGGCCTGCTTTCGTTGTAGTCTATTCTCCAGGCTTCGATAGTCTCGCGTGCATCTTTCAAAGTGACAAACCAGTTCTCGTTCAAACACTCATCACGTAACCTACCGATAAAACTCTCGGCATAGGCATTTTCCACAGGCTTCCCAGGGCGTATGAAGTTGAGCTTCACTCCATTCCTATAAGCCCACTCGTCCACAGCCTTTCCAGTGAACTCTGGACCGTTATCTGTGGTAATCACCTCAGGTAGTCCTCTGGTTTCCGCCAATCGCTGCAGCACATTTACTACTCTCACTCCTCCGAGTGAGGTATCAACCTCGATTGCCGGGCATTCTCTGGAAAAATCATCGACGATGACCAGTGCTCTGAATCTGCGTCCTGTGCAGGTACTATCTGAAACAAAATCCATGGACCAACGCTGGTTAGCATGCTGTGGTTCTGGCAACGTAACTCTGATCATGGCTACCTTTTTCTTGCGTTTCTTTAATCTCAATGATAGGCCTTCTTCACTGTAGATCCGCTCGGTTTTCTTGTGATTGACTACCAGTCCTTCCCTTTTGAGTATGGCATGCAATCTGGCACAACCAAAACGTCTTCTCTGTTCTGCCAGCTCGCGTAATCGCGAGCGGAGTAAATCACCTCCACGTTTAACAGCCTTATAATCATAGGTAGCTCTCCAGATACTCACTAGCCGGCAGGCTCTGTTTGCACTCTGCCCAAGGCTTTCCACAGTGTATTTCGCTGCCTGGCGTTTGTCCCTGGGCATTAAAAGTTTTTTGACAGTAGTTCCTTAAGAACTCTGTTATCCAGGGCCTGATCAGCCACTATCTGCTTGAGGCGTCTGTTCTCATCTTCAAGCGCCTTCAGCCGCTTGAGTTCGCTTACGGTCAGTCCGGCGTATTTAGTTTTCCAGTGGTAGAAGCTGGCATTGCTCATACCGTACCTGCGACAGAGATCTCCCACCTTTGCCCCAGCTTCTGCTTCCTTCAGAACGTTGATGATCTGTTCTTCCGTGTACCTTTTACGGGTCATGTTAAGTCCTCCTTTTTATCTTCTTAACACCGGAAGACTCTAATTATACCTTTCCTAGTTTATGGGGGTGGGGTCATTACTTGCATCGGAACATTCCAATCCTCATTAGTATAAATCGCGACATGACCAATAAGAGGTTCAGGGGGCCAAATCTGTAAGATTCCCTTTTCACCCTCTTTCTCGTCTACTGACCAATCTGAGGGATAGTCTATAGCATAACCCATCGAATTATTTTTATATGTTTTAAATGATGTTGGCTGTGACTCATTCGGGGTTTGGGGTGTTGATAGTTTGTTAATGAGTGAAAATGACGATATCACTTTCTCAAAAGGCAAAGAATAAAACGCCTTTTTTGAGCCAAAGCAATCAATCATGTAGTAGCAGTTAGGCATTGACTTATGATAACAATCACCCAAAACCTCGACACCGGAGTCTCTATATTTGAATTCATATTGGTAATACAAATCCCAAGAATCAATGTTGTAATTAATGCCTTTTAGTTCAAAATCAACAAAAGTCTTTTGTTTCGCTTTGACATCTTTGGCAAATTCTTCTTCAACAGAAGATGCGAATGGCATATAATATATTAAAAATACACCTAAACCTGATGGCTCGTAAAACATTAATGACTTGATGTCATCCTGGTAGTCCTCTTTGATTTCCCATGTTTTAGGGTAATCAACTAAAAATCCCAAAGCATTATTTCTATATGTTTTCCAGTCGGCTGTATCTGGTGATGTGTCACATGCTAGTGAAGCCATGCATAATAGTGGAATAATCAACAAAGCTAGCAGCCTCATAATCATCTCTCTACCCCTCGTCATAAATCAAGCCTTAGGTTATTATACGCCCATCCATAGCCAAGGGGAATACCTGTTAGTCAGTCTACGGGGGTATGTCCTCCAAGTGATGTTGCCATAAAAGCCCTGGGGGGTTAGAGAGTGATTGAATGAAATTTCGGATTTAGTCCGTGGTCAGTTACTTTTCAGGATAGTATGAAGTTTTATAAATCACCATTGGGGTAAAAAAGTGAAAACAAACTTCGATAGGAAAAGATAAACAGTGCCTAACACTATTAAAATCCAAACTGCAGGTATTATCCAAAAAAACAAGGGGATTATTTTACTCCCAATCTTTTTGGGTTGATATTTCTTGGGTATCTTATCTTTAAGTCCCTTTTCTATAGCTTCCTCAACATCGCTTATTTCCTCTTCGGATAAGTCTTCCCATGTTGTAGCAATCTCCCGTCGCAATTGGATATTTGTTTTCTCCCAATAATCTAGACCATGTATATACCGACCCTTTTTCATTCCTAGTTTGGTTTCTATAATGCGCATCCTGGCGTTAATAAAGCCAATAAGATGCGTAACTCTCTTAAGCCAAGCAAGTACAAAATAGTGGAAAGCAAATACGGCACAAGCGAAGAGCCAAACTGGCGGATAGAATAACTTTGAATCGACCTTATCACTTGCAACGATTCCTGCTGCAATAGCTCCTAATAGTGCCGTATTGATTCCTACATATATACCTGCAAAAGTCCAGTAGTTAGCAGCACTCGCATCAGCTTCTTGCTGACAAATCTCATATTCTTTTAACAAGATATCCTTTTTACTCATCCAATCTCTTAGTGTCTTTTGTGCATTATACACCTAGCCAAAGCCAAGTAAAATATTCATCAAGCGACAAAGACAGTATGTATGCCAAGGGGATCTTGACACTAAGTAGTTTTTATATGAATGTTAAGCAAATTAAGCAAAACCCTGTTCAAAATGTTAAAATAGTTAACACTTTTCCATTGGGGGAGTGTCGGAATTGGCAGACGAGCATGACTTAGGATCATGTGCCGCAAGGCGTAGGGGTTCGAGTCCCCTCTTCCCCACTTCTGACTTAAGAACTCTGAAGAGATAAATGTGAACATAGATGATAAAATTCAAACGAAAGAATTCAGGTCTCTTCTAGAAGAACTTAGAAAACAACTCCTCGATGCATCCACATACTTCGATGCCTTGGAACAAATTTGGCCTACCGCACGGGTCGTGGATGTAATAAACCGATACAAGGGGTTCTTCCAACCCACTAGAAAAGCTCTCTTCGACCAATTTTCCATCAAGGTTTGCAATGTCGTAAGCAATGACCGCAGGTCTCCAAGTTTCCACAAGGTTTTCAAGATGCTGGATACTAATCCAAACCTAGCTCCAGGAGTAGACGTTCATTCGCTACGTAAACGTTTGAAGCAGCACAGGGCAATACTTACAGCAATAGATCATCGCAGGAACACGAAAGCGGCTCACTGGGATACATGTCAAGTGGCGAGTCGCAAACCTGTTTTGTATGGCGAAAGCAAGCGGATGTTAAAAGAGCTGCAGGAAATGTTTAACGAAATATGTGGGGCAGCTACAAAGAATATATGGTCATTTAAGGTCAGCCAACACGGTGATACAACTGCACTTTTGAACCATCTGAACGAACTAAGAATTATACATAAAAATAGAATAGATGAGCTAGAATCTATTACCAAATCGTGAACGACACCTCGAAAGTTCTACTTATTGATACCCCAACTCCACCAGACATGGCACACTATTCCAGAACTCCGGCTAAAGAAAATACCCGCTGAGGTAAATCCCCTTCTAATTGTGGCAAGAATGATATCTGTTTTTCTAAAACAGGCATGCCCTGAATCCAAACAAAGTGCTCCGCCCTTTTGGTAACAACACCCATCTTTTTCAGTTGCTCTAAAGAAAAGATAGTGTGCTCCTGGCGAGTCTCGATTATTCTTCTGCCTGATATGGGACCAATGCCAGGCACGCGAAGAAGCTCATTATAACTAGCCTTATTTATATCCACTGGAAAGAGCCAGGGCTGTTTCTGAGCGATGACAAACTTGGGGTCTTTGGTTAAAGTAAAATTATCTCCTTTGCCTAGAGCTAATTCTACCTCTGGCAACGGAAAACCATAGACTCTGATAAGCCAATCTGCTTGATAGAGGCGATGTGCTCGCATTGGTGAAGCCGGCAGTAGCCCTTCTGACTGTGACCTCTTTATCGGTTGAAAGGCACTAAAATAGGCTCTTCTCAGTTCCATTTCCTGGTATAAAGCCCTGATAGTATTCAAAATATCTCTATCCGTCTCGTCGGCTGCTCCAATCACAAATTGAGTTGTTTGACCAGATGGCAACAATCTTTCATTAGCCTGAGCAATTTTCTTCACCCAGCGCATGCGTTCTACTATGTCTCGATGCAAATTCTTTTTAAAGCTTAGTTTAGCCAGATGTTTCGCTGTTGGAGCTTCCATATTTACCGAGACCCGGTTAGCCAGCTTGCAAGCTTGTTCCACGCAGTCAAGCGAGGCACCAGGCAAGATTTTAAGATGAACGTATCCCTCAAATTCATAGCGGCGACGCAGAATGGTTACAGTGTCTATCATAGCCTCCATAGTTCGTGAAGCATTCCCAGCAATTCCAGAACTAAGAAATAAACCCTGCGCCAGTCTCCTGGTATGAAGCTCCATGAATATCCTGGCCAGTTCTTCGGGGCGGAAGAAGCTACGAGGAATATCGCGACCAATTTGATTGACACAATAAATACAGTCATTAGTGCAATCATTGGTCATAAGGACCTTAAAAAGACACACCGGTTTTTTACCAGGCACGGCTACTCGATGTATAAAGCGTAATGGAGAGCTATTATGGCGACGGGTACCATCGTAGCCACAAATATCGAATTCGGCAGCAGCCGTTAGTATTTCTAGCTTATCTAAAACTTCCATCTTTTTACCAGTATCTCAAACTAATAGAACAATCGTACTATATCAAAGCAAGAAGTTTATGTCAAGACCACCAGAGTTTAAATGGCGATGCTCATTTAAATAAAGGCGAGGGGTTGACAATCAGTCCAGTATAATGTATTTGTAATCATATAGAGATGGCTATGTTCGGAGCCGAGTTATTACTAAAAGCACTGGAGGCATTGGATAGCAAAAACCTTCATGTCAACCCGATGCAATGCTCCAGATTCAGACACCAGCTATCAAAATGCCAGCTTTGCACCAACTATTGCCCCACAGGAGCTATAAGCTGGGATGAATCTCTGGATATTGATGTAGATAAATGCACTGGCTGTGGCATCTGCGCCAATGTATGCCCCAACGGCGTCTTCGAGGCAAATAACCCCAGCAATGATTTCCTGCTGTCACGAGCTGCTGCGGGTCTTAAAAGCTCCGACCAGATAGCTTTTGTTTGTTCCAAACACCAGCATAAAGCTGACCCCAGCAGTGTACAAACAGGTAACATCTTAATAGTCCCCTGTTTAGGCAGAATCGATGAGTCTCTACTGGTGGGTTGCGTTTCACTCGGCGCTAAGTCGGTATGGCTGGTTAATGGTCTCTGCCATGATTGCGAATTCAAAGCAGAGGATATTATCCATCAGACCATAGCCACCGCCAATAAAATACTGAGTATTTTCGATATACGGGAAAAGCTTTTATTCTCCACGGATATACCTGGATGGGGAATTAATAAAGGCAATGCAGCACCTGGTTCTTCACTGGATTTACCCAGTGAGCAGTACACACGGCGTGACTTTTTTAAAGCTATGACACGAGGAACTAAAAGGGCAGCTATACTAGCTGCAGGTAGCATCGTTGAAAGAAACAGCGACAATAGTAAAGTAGATATAAGAAAATCCGGGCTACCCTTTTATCTGCCTAGAAAACGGACATTACTTCTGGAGTCCATAAGAAAATTGGGGAAACCTGCTTTTCCTTCTTTGAACGCAGAAAACTTACCTTTCTGGCAACTAAAATTAGATGGCGATTGTACTGGCTGTGGCATGTGTGCTTATTTCTGCCCTACCGGCGCTCTGAAAAAGACAGAAGACGATGGGAAAATTACTATCACCTTTGGATTATCACATTGTACCGGGTGTAATCTATGTCGTGAGATATGCTATAAACAAGCCATATCGGTTGCAACCAATATCAGCACCGAAAAGCTCCTCAGTGACCAGAAGGAAATATTGTTCGTAACCAGGGCTACAAATTAAGCCCTGAATAACACCGTGGATTTCGAGGGCTCTGTCAGTTCTAGAAGCTTGTTTAATTTTGTACTGGCTGGGGATCAGAACTTATATCGAACTTTTTACAGCCAGAACTGGCTACAAAATTACGCGAGCTACTTGGTAAGTTTGATAAATTCCTCGACTGAAATGCCAGCACCATCGAGTATATTAGCTAAGGTTCCCGTGTCAACGCTTTTATGGTCGGGGACTACGACTTGAGCAAAAGGATTATCTCGACGTAATACAATATGGCTTCCTTTTTGACGTTTAAAATAAAAACCTGCTTTCTTCAATGCTTTAACTACCTCTGTACCGGACAGGTCACGAGGTAGTTTGCTCATTTGATAGCAACCTCTAGCTCCACTGTATCTTTACCAACTTCAGTTGGAACAGGAAGTCCGTCTTCAAGAAGAGCCCCGATGTAGACTTCCATTGCTTCCTTGATGTTGCTAATGGCTTCTGACCTTGTCTTTCCCTGGGAAACACATCCCTTTAAAGCAGGGGCATAAGCTACATACCCCGATTCATTGCCTTTTTCAATGATAACCGTATATTTCATTTGTTTGCCTTACCCAATTTAAATTTCCATACCCATTATAGCATGGATGAAAATAGGCTTGTAATCGAAAGCGAAGCTATTCACTTTGCATATGGTAATACGACATTAAGGTAATTTAATTGCCTTACTTTTACAGAAATTGAATCTGTTGAAAAATAGAAGATAAAGTCTGCAATAATATTGAAACTAAATCATGGCGATGATATTACCTGAGCTGGCTGGGGATCCAGGATTCGAACCTGGCCTCACGGATCCAGAGTCCGCTGTCCTACCGCTAGACTAATCCCCATTGCCCTGGATTATAGCATGGAGCTTAGATTGTATCAATCTCATTTGTAGACAAATTCAATGGTTGCAGATATACTATTGCTAATTGAATATATCAACATAGGGTGCTGTCAGTTAACTGATGGCTTAAATGGAAAGCAAGCTGGTGGAAGTCCAGCGCAGTACCGCCTGCTGTAACAGTCAGAACGCCAACCCAACTATTTTGAGTCTGCCTCCGCGGATTAAGGGGGTGGGATTTATTATTTGTAATAAAATCCCCCTTGTCCTGCTTAGCAAGGGGTATTTTGTTTTGCGTATAGAAAAGAAGAATTACAATTTAAAGTCTTGAGGGTTATTTAACGTGGTTTCCAAGCCAGTTTCACCTAGCCAGTCAACACCAATCCATCTCGTTCGGTGGCATGGCAGAATATATGCTATCGTGGGACTTTCGGTTTTGCTTGTCGTAGTAGCTGTTTTAGCTACGACCATTGGCAGCGTTGAAATTCCACTATCGACCATAGGCCGTATTCTGGCTTCCAAGCTGCCATTATTTAACTTTGTTCCTGTCTGGCCAAGCAGCATAGAGACCATCATCCTTGATATACGCCTACCCAGGGTAATCCTAGCTGGGGTTGTCGGCGCCTCATTAGCAACAGCCGGAGCTACTTACCAAGGGCTCTTTCGTAATCCACTCGCTGACCCCTACCTAATTGGTGTAGCCCAGGGAGCATCGCTGGGGGCCATCATTGGCTTTTTACTCCCGATTGAGTGGCATATCATGGGCGTCGGGATCGTTCCTCTCTTTGCATTCGGCGGAGCCTTGGTCAGTACCGCCATTGTCTATGCCCTGGCACGAGTAGACAAAACCGTACCTGTTACCACCCTCATTCTTGCCGGTGTAGCCCTCGGAGCACTTCTGGGTTCCATAGTTTCATACCTCATAATTTCCAGCGGTGAAAATATACATGGCATTATCTTCTGGCTAATGGGCAGCTTCGCCTCAAGCCAGTGGGTAGATGTAAAGATCGTTATCCCGTATGTATTGATAGGTACAATAGTCATCTTACTTTATAGTCGCCATCTTAATGTAATGCAACTTGACGAAGAGCAGGCCCAGCAATTGGGTATAAATGTTGAGAGGCTGAAGCTAATTCTTCTTATCGCAGCTACTTTAATAACGGCAGCCGCCGTTTCGTTTGTTGGTACCATTGGTTTTGTAGGCATCATTGTTCCGCACGCAGTTCGGCTTATTTGGGGGGCTGACCACCGTTTCCTATTACCACTGTCTATCCTCACTGGCGCTATTTTTCTAATTGTGGCTGACCTTATAGCACGCACCGCTCTAGCGCCATCGGAGATACCGATTGGAGTAATCACCGCCATCTGCGGCGCACCTTTCTTCCTTTACTTGCTGCGTCGCCGAAAAAGGATACTTTTCTGAGATCAAAATGACTACAATAGAAATGCAGAATGTCTGGCTTGGGTACTCACGCAAGGAAGTACTAAAAGATATCTCTTTTAAGGTGATTCCTGGCGAGATAGTGGGACTTATTGGACCGAATGGCTGCGGTAAGTCCACTATTATTCGTGCGCTTAGTCGTGTTATATCGCCATACCAAGGCAAGATACTCCTGGACAAAAAGGATATCACCTGCATACCAAGGCAGGAACTGGCTCGCCAACTTGGTGTTGTTCCCCAGATACCACTTCTACCCAGTACATTTACTGCATTTGAGGCAGTGCTCATGGGCAGAAATCCTCATCTTGGTCTTTTCCAGCACGAAGGCATAAAAGAACTGGATATTGCCTGGCGGGCTATGGAGAAGACCAAGATTCAACATCTCGCTAGACGGCTGGTGGGTGAGCTTTCTGGTGGTGAAATACAATGTGTCGTTGTTGCCAGAGTCCTGGCTCAGGAGACAAAGGCAATTCTGCTAGATGAGCCAACAGCTAATCTTGATATCGGCCGTCAGATCGAAATACTGGACTTGTTTAATAACCTATGCGTGGAGAATAACTTAACTATTCTGGCTGCTCTTCATGACCTCAATCTTGCTTCACAGTATTGCGCACGATTGGTGTTAATAAAAGATGGGCATATTTATGCCCAGGGAACACCCGGTGAAGTGATCACCTCCCAGAACATAAAGGAAGTCTATGGAGTTAATGACTGCGTCTACTCACACCCCATTAATGGTCGTCCCACTGTCCTGGTAAAAGGCAGTAAATCATATAATCCAGGAAAGGTAATGGAAAGAGATATAGTCTAGCAGCTATGAAAATTCTGCTAATAATAAAAGGAGGCTAGTACTATGGAGCAGGCTTTCGTTTCTTGGAGTGGTGGTAAAGATTGCTGCTTGGCATATCACCATGCGGTTATCAACGGACTGGCGATTCAATTTCTGGTCAATATGGTAAACGAGGATGGCAAGCTGTCGCGTAGCCATGGGATATCCGCTCAATGGCTTCAGATGCAGGCACAGGCTATAGGAATTCCATTAGTTCAACGGCGTACAACAAGTACCAACTACGAGGCTGAGTTCAAAAGCACGATTTCTTCCTTAAAAAAAGAGGGGGTATCAGCAGGTATTTTTGGTGATATTGATTTTGAGGAACACCGGCAATGGATTGAAAGAGTGTGTGCTGATGTTGGTATTAAACCATATTTACCTATTTGGGGAGAGAACCAGAAGAAGATAATAAAAGACTTCATCAATTTAGGTTTTGAGGCTGTGGTAATTGCAACCAGAGCTGACCTGCTGGACAAAAAATGGCTGGGGCGTAAGCTTGACCAAGATTTTGTAAAAGATTTAGCCAAATTGGAGAACATCACGCCCTGTGGTGAAGCTGGCGAATATCATACCCTGGTTATAAATGGACCTCTATTCCAAAAGAGTATAGAAATCATAGAAGCTAACAAAATATTAAGGGATGGTCACTGGTTCCTGGAAATAGCGGAATGTAAATTAAGATCGAAAACAAAGAAGTCCAATAAAAAGCCCAAAAATTACCAGGCTGCTGGGTAAAGAAGACGTTGAACGATTAATTAACATTCGTGGTCGATGTTCTACTACAATCTGATAATAGGAAATAATTATCACCAAGAGTTTACTTAACCTCACTATACATATAAAAAAGCTGCTAGTCTAATAGACCGCAGCTTCAAAATTTATTGGTGGAGGCGGGGGAGGGTTGAACTCCCCGTCCACGAGAAGGTTGCCAGAATTTCCTACAAGTTTAGTCAGCTCTTTTTTCTTGTCTGACCAGCCTCTGCTGACGAAGTATAGCCAGACCAGTCGAAGGTTCTTAGCCTATCCTTATCGACGTCAGGATTGGCGCACCCCGATTTTTCATCACCCAATCCCAACCCATCGGAGCAGGGGTCAGGTTGGATGTACAGCCTTATTTAGGCTGCAACCGGAACCGCTTCGTTGGCAGTTGTCTTTTGCCACCTTATTTACGAGGTAGATGGCGCCTCGACCTGCAATTCTGTAGGCCTGTCCCTGTCGAATCCACGCGCCCCCAGTTTCAAACTGTTAAAGTGCTCTTCAACCCCTCCTCTTTAAAGACCGCTCAATCTCTCTTTCCGTCTCTCGGCGAGCTATAGCCTCACGCTTATCGTAGGCTCGCTTGCCCCGAGCCACACCCACCTCCAATTTAGCAACTCCTTTTTTAATATACAACTTCAAGGGAACTAAGGTCAAACCTTTTCTGCTTACCAAACCCGAAAGATAATCAATCTGGTTGCGATGCAATAGAAGTTTGCGCGCTCGACCTGGATCATGATTAAAATGGCTACCAGCCTGATAGCTAGCTATATGAGCATTCAATAGCCATAATTCACCACGCTCTGGCTTGGCATAGGCATCACGAATATTCACCCTCCCCTCTCTAATTGATTTTATTTCGGTACCCTTGAGGGCAATGCCAGCTTCAAGACTTTCTAAAATATGATAATCGTGATAGGCTTTGCGATTGACAGTTATAGTCTTCGAGTTCTCCATATATGCTAAAATTCTACCACTATCTCCCAAAATAATATATAAATATTGAGATAAGGAGATTATTATGTCAAGTAACTTCGATAGATACTGGGTAGCTATCATTGCTTTCCTGCTGCTATGTCTTATTTCAGGTGGAATAATAATGGCTATAAAACTAAGTAGCCAACACGCTACGGAGATTACCCTGAATTCAATTAAGCCTCCCGATTACCACTTGGAAATCTATATAGACGGAGCAGTAGCAAATCCTGGTTTCTACACTGCTAAAGAAGATGATTCTATAAATGGTCTTATCCAGGCTGCCGGTCCTCTGGCTGACGCCGATATAAGCCAGCTCAAAATACATGTTCAACAAAAGAATGAAATTAGCTCACAACAAAAGGCACAAAAGATAAACTTGAATCGAGCTGATACATGGTTGCTCGATGCCTTACCTGGAATCGGCCAAGGCAAAGCTCAAGCAATCGTTGATTATCGCAATGAATATGGACCCTTTCGCAGTATTAATGACCTGCTTAAGGTTAGCGGTATCAGTAAGTCTACCTTAGATAACATTAGGGACTTTATCACGGTGGAGGACTAAAGCCTCATGGCACTTATGTATCTCAGTATATCCTGGGTAGTCGGTATTTATATTGGCTCAAAACTTGGTTTACCGATATGGGCCATTGCCCTAGGCACTCTGCCCCTATTGGCCGTTCCTTTTCTATACAAATACAAAACAACATTGCTGCTAACCAGCCTGTGCTTATTTGTCTTCATTGGCGGCAATTTATACTTCCAATCGAGCCTACCTAAGATAGATGAGCAAAATTTACAGTTCTACAATGACCAGGGGAAGTCTGAAATCGAGGGAATAATAACCACTGAGCCAGAAGCCAGAGATAAAGCTTTAATTTTCCAATTCTCAGCAAACAAGATGATAACAGGCAGCGAAACAAAACAAATTTCAGGGAAGGCTATTATAAGAGTGCCCAGATATTCCGGATATCATTATGGAGATATACTAAAAATAAATGGCAGCCTGGGAACGCCCCCAAAATTCGATGACTTTGACTATAAAGGTTACTTAGCTCATCAAGGTATTTACTCTGTTATGTATTATCCCAAAATAGAAATTATGGAAAGAGATAAGGGGTTTAAAGCCTTGGCTTTTATTTACTCATTAAGAAACGACCTCTCACAAAGCCTATCCAGAGCTTTGCCTGAACCACAGAGTTCGCTGGCACAGGGCTTTTTGCTCGGCATAAGAGGTGATATCCCTTATTCCATAATGCAAGCTTTCTCCAGAACAGGGACAGCCCATCAGCTAGCTATCTCGGGAATGAATCTCACCATCATCATAGGTATGCTCCTCAGCGCTGGAATCTGGTTTTTCGGAAGACGTTATTCCGTTTATATCTGGCTAGCCTTTGTAATCATCTGGTTATATGCTGTACTCACTGGAGTACGTCCCCCGGTGGTCCGTGGTGCCATAATGGGCAGCATGTTCCTTTTAGCCGAACTTCTGGGCAGACAGAAGAGTGCTTCAACTGCCCTGACTTTCGCCGCAGCAGTGATGGTGGGAATCGAACCTCAGATTCTATGGGACGCCAGTTTCCAGCTAAGTTATCTGGCTATGGCAGGGCTCATCTTTATATTTCCACATTTTCAAGCGCTAAGCAGAAAAGGAATAACTACCTCAACCACTACTCCAATAAGAACCACAGCCTCTTTATATGCCTTTGTCGCTGATAGTATTGCAGTGACTTTAGCCGCCATTCTGGCTACCTTGCCAGTAATTGCCTACCATTTTGGTGTAGTTTCCCTCGTCGCTCTGCCAGCCAACTTCTTCTCTTTACCCGCACTTCCAGGCATTATTATAACCACTGCCATAGTTGGTGTGACTGGACTCTTAGTCCCTTTAGCTGCTCAGATTATAGGCTGGGTAGCCTGGCTATTCCTCAGTTATTTAATAGTGATAGTCCAAATTTTCGATGCTCTGCCATTCTCATCAATTAAGTTAGATAGCATCACTACCTGGCAAGTATGGTGTTACTACATTCTATTGATATTAGTCCTAATAGTTATCAACCGCCGAACCCAATTTACTCATTTTTTCTCCTCGCTAACTACTAAAATAGGCCATTATACCAGCAATGTCTCAGAATCAATTCCCCACATAGCAAAGAAATGGAGTATTCTCCCGGTTCTAATCGCTGCTATCCTCGTCTGGGCAGCCGTTCTGAATATACCAGACGACAAACTCCACGTTAGCATACTTAACGTCGGGCAAGGAGATTCCATACTGATTCAAACGCCAAGCCGCCAGAATATCCTCATCGATGGCGGCCCCAGTCCCCAAGCGATAAATCTCGAGCTCAGCAAAAAGCTGCCATTCTGGAACAGGACAATAGACCTGATGATATTAACTCAACCACAGGCTGACCACGTTACTGGTCTGGCAGAGATACTCCAGCACTACGAAGTGAAACAGATTATTGAATCAGGACTGTCCTACAATTCATTCATATATAATCAATGGCTGATGTTAATTCAGGAAAAGAAAACCAAATATAGCACAGTGCGTGCGGGGCAAGAAATATCCTTGGGCAACAATATAACCATTGAAGTACTCCACCCACCAAAAGCTTTTATTAAAGACACCTCTGATAATATCAACAGCAATGGAATGGTGCTACGCTGTAACTACAACGCAGTGAGCTTTTTGTTCACTGCTGATATAAATGAGGAGACTGAATGGTATCTTATTTCCCAACGAGCTAATCTCAAAAGCACAGTATTAAAGGTAGCTCATCACGGCAGTCAAACATCCACATCCCCACAGCTGCTAGCAGTAGCTGCCCCAAAAGCAGCAGCGATTTCGGTAGGTAGCAACAATAATTTCGGTCAACCTCACCCCGAAGTATTAGCAAGACTGAGTCAAAAATTGGGAAGGGAACAAGTCTTTCTTACTTCAGAGAATGGTACAATTGAATTTATTACCGATGGTAGCAGGCTGTGGGTAAAAAGGAACTAAGTAAAAATCAACACAGCTATTGATTTACAATCGATTTTAGCGTAGAGTATAAAGGCATATCGTTTTAGAATATCTAAATGTAGTTATTCGGGAGGCACTAATGAAAAAAGTACTCTGGCTGATGTCAGTAACTCTAATGATTGCTTTGGTACTAGCTTCTCCTTCTTTAGCCAGTGCTCAAGCTCAATTCAAAGTAAGTGACCTCAACATCAGTCCGAATTTTATTACCGCAGAAAATGGAGCGGCAAGCATCACTGTAAGTGTTAAGGTAACTAATACGGGTACCGAAGATGGCACCTACAAAGCAGAACTAAAGATAAATGATATTACCGAAACTACCAAAGACATAACCCTGGAAGCTGGAACAGAGGAGAACTTAATCTTTCCTGTAACCAAAAGTGAAGCCGGCGAATATAATGTTTCCATAGAGGACCTAAAAAGTTCATTCAGCATAGCACCTGCGGGACTTGAAGTTAAAAATCTGCTCATTGACCCCCTCGAGGTTGGTCCGGGCAAAGAAGTGATTATCAGTGTCACCGCACAGAATAAGTCAACAGATCAGCCGCTTACTTACGACTCTCTGAAATTATTTATAAATGGGAAAATGGCAGATAAGAAACCTATTGACTTGGAAGCTGGAGAAAGCACTACAGTCAGTTTCACAGTTGTCGAAAGCGAAGCAGGCAACTACATGGTCGAAGTAGGACCGAAGACCGGCTCATTTACTGTAAAAGCATCCTTTTTGTCTTCATTTCCACCCCTGGTATGGGGAGTTATTGGTGTTATAGCTTTGATTATTATACTAATAGTCGTCATGTCCCTTGTCTCACCCAAGAGAAAGAGAGCAAAATTAGCAGCTAAAGCTAGAGGGGCAGCACGGGCACCGCAATTACCATCAAGGGTTCAACCGATATCAGTACAACCAACACAGATGCAACAGATGCCACCCCAACAATTCGGTTCACAACAAACGCCATCATATCCAGGACAACCACAACAAATGCCTCAACAAGTGATGCCACAATATCCGGGACAAGCCCAACAGATGCCACCTCAACAATTCGGTTCGCAGCAAATACCATCATATCCAGGACAACCACAACAAATGCCTCAACAAGTGATGCCACAATATCCGGGACAAGCCCAACAGATGCCACCTCAACAAAGACCTCCATACCCGCTGCAAACACCAAGACCAGAACAACCGGGAATGCCGCCAGCTTTTGCACCGCAAACTCAACCCATATCTCCTACTTTCGGCATGCCCCAAGGCAGAACTATTCCACAGTTCACTATAGGTAATCTTACCATCACACCTCAGCACGTGAAAGAAGGAGACTCAATAAATATTTCTGCCGTAGTAACAAACAACAGTGCAACAACATCACAATATAGCATGGTATTACGAATCGGAGGTGTAGTAGAAAATATATCCGAATTAACTCTCAATCCTGGCGCCAGCCAGACAGCACTTTTCACCGTAATCAAAGATGTTCCAGGTGATTACTATGTAGAAGTAGACGGCCAACGCGGCATGTTCACAGTCATACATAGGCTGCCGGCTGCTTTTGCTATTAGTAACCTTAGTATATCTCCCGAAAGAGTTAAACAGGGAGAACCTATAACCATTAGTGCCATTGTAACCAATACCGGCGAGGCTGCTGGTAACTATAGCGTAGTATTAAGAGTAAAAGGCATAGCTGAAGGCATCGAAGAAATAGAACTGGCACCTGGTAGAAGCCAAAAGGTGATATTCAATATTACCAAAGATGCTGCAGGGTTCTACCCAGTAGCACTGGAGAATTTAAGCGGAAAATTCGTCGTCGAAATGGACTGGAAGTGATAAAAGGGCAAGGCAAGGGATAAATATTATATACAATAGGAATATTAAAATCTAGTATCAAAGCCCTTCTTGTTTTTCCCCCTCCGTCGTTACTTTGTGTAACTTGTTGGGGCTTTCTAGATGATCAGCATATAATATACCGTTAAGATGGTCTATCTCATGCTCCAGTACTTGAGCCAGAAGTCCTTCTCCCCTCAATCGAGTAGTCCTCCCGTGTCTATCCTGCGTTTTAACCTTAACCCAAACCGACCTCATGATCTCCCCATAGTAACCAGGAACACTGAGACACGCTTCGCTTAATAAACGCTCACCACCCCTCTTAATTATCTCTGGATTAATCAATACAATAACATCATCATCCGGTATCTCTATGACAGCTATTCGCAGCGATACACCTACCTGCGGTGCTGCTAAGCCAACACCAGATACCGCCCTCATGGTATCTATCATATTATCAATAAGCCGCTGAATCGAACCATCTATGTTAGTTACCTTTTTGGCTTTTCGCCTTAGCACAGGATCATGTCTAGAACAAAGAGTTAACACTGCCATCGGCTTTACATTAAATCACACTGACTGGATCTACGTCTACAGTCCAGCCTTGAGAAAAATTTACATTAGCTAAAAATTCAGATAAAGCAGTCCCACAAAGTAAAATCTGCCATTGATAATGTCCTCGAATTCTTGGAATATAGCTCGGGGTAGGTCCAATAAGCCTTAAATCAACCATGCCTCTTCTATTCTTTTCGGTATCAAGCAAATGGTACATTTCCTCGGCTTGGCGCCTACAGATAGCAAAGTTAGTATGACTGAAGGCGAGACGGGCCAAATGGCTAAACGGCGGATAACCGAACTGACGCCGATAACTTATTTCATGATTATAAAAATCTAGATAATCCTGCCTTGATGCTGCCGCTACTGAATAATGATCAGGACAGTACGTCTGAACAATTGCTCTCCCAGCTGCTAAGCCACGCCCAGCTCTACCAGCTACCTGACAAATGAGTTGAAAAGTACGTTCACCAGCTCGGAAATCGGGGAGATTTAAACCTGTATCCGCACTAATCACTCCAGCTAGGGTGACCTGGGGTAAGTCCAATCCTTTGGCTATCATTTGAGTACCAATCAGCACATCGGCATCATGTGCCTTGAATTTAGCTAATATCTCCTCATGAGCTCGTCGCCTCGCAGTAACATCCTTGTCCCAGCGAAGAGTCCTTGCACACGGGAAAAGACGCCTGGTTTCCTCTTCTACTTTCTGCGTGCCAATTCCAAAATATTTGAGCCGTGGACTTAAACACTTAGAGCAAATTCGAGGCAAAAAGCAAGAATAATTACAGTGATGACAAAATAGTTTTTCCTCTGCTGAATGATAAGTGAGAGCTACCAGGCAACGTGGACAACCAAATACATAACCACAAACCTGACATTGAATAAAGTTGGCTGTACCACGCCGATTAAGAAATAGGATCACCTGCTCATCACGTGCTAATGCTTCAGCCATTGCTTTGGATAAAGAGCGGCTGAATAGACTCCTATTACCAGCTTTTAACTCGTTACGTGTATCTACAACTTCGACTTCTGGCAATGGCGAGATACCACGAGGTGTAATGCGCTCCTTAAGTTCAACAAGTTGATATATGCCCTGCTGCGCTCGGTAAAAAGTCTCCACATCAGGCGTAGCACTACCTAGAATAACCGTTGCACCACTAAACTCGGCCAACTTTATAGCTACTTCCCTAGCATGGTAACGAGGCGATTTATCTGCTTGCTTATATGTCCACTCATGTTCTTCATCAATAACAATCAGCCCCAGCTCTGGTTGCGGCACAAAGAGAGCGCTTCTGGGGCCAATAACCACATCACAGTTACCATTTTGTATTCGATGCCATTCATCAAATTGTTCGCCTAAAGATAGACCACTATGGAATACTGCTACACGGCCTGGGAAACGCGAGGCAAAACGTTCTATTGTCTGAGGAGTCAACGCAATTTCAGGTACCAGGCAGATACCTTTCCTCCCATGGGAAACAACATCTGCTAAAGCTCGCAAATAGACCTCGGTTTTACCGCTTCCAGTAACACCTGCAAGTAGAAAAACATGTGGTTGATTCTTGCTATCGCCTGAAAGCAGGCTCTTACAAATAGTCTGCCAGACAATTTCCTGAGATGTGGTAAGCTTTGGAGGTAACGCATTGGTGATCTGGAGATTAGCTAAAGGGTCACGTCTAACTTGAGTATCTATTACCGAAATCAAACCACGATTTCTTAATGTCTTAATTACGGATCCCTGACAAGCAACATTTTTTCTTAGCTCCACTAAAGAAATGGGTTGAGCATGATTTGCTAAAAACTCAACTGCTGCTGCTTGTATATATGCCCTGGCTTCTTTGAGCTGACCAATCTCTTTCTCTATTCGATCTCTATCAATTTCAAGTTTCAAATAGCGTGCCAGCTTAGGTTTTACCCTGACTTCTTCCAACTGTTCAGTTTTAACCAGCAGATGAAACCGCGCTAGCTGTCTGGTTATCTGTTCTGTTTTCTTCTTCCCAAATATATTTTCCAACTCCTTTAACTTAACTTTGCCTCTATCTTCAACGAACTTAACTACCTTTCTCTGCTCCGGAGTGAGCTGAGTCAAATCTATGGAATTTGGTGAAAGCTGCAATAAAGTGACCATTCGTCGCTCAAAACCTGGAGGCAACATCAAGGCTACAGCATCAAAGAGAGGTGCAAGGTAGTATTCACTTAGCCACAAGGCAAGTCCAACTTGAGCCGGAGACAATAGAGGACGGGATGAAATTAGACTGATTATCTCCTTGGTAACCTCAACAGAAGGAACAGGACTAACCTTAACAACAATGCCTTGAAGCGCTTTGGAACCAAAAGGTACCCAAACAGCTTGGCCAACAGAGACAGTTAAGTGGGCTGGTACAGAATAACAAAAACTATGTCGCCGAGCGACAGGTGAATTTACCGCCACCTCAGCATACTTCATCAGGCTTCTTCGGTTGCTTTAGCCACTTGAGTTTCTGGTGTTTCTTGGATTTCTGGAGTAGTAATTTCAGAAGCAATGCTTTCCTCTTCCAATCTCTCTCTTCTTTCCTTGAGACGAGCTTCCCTAGCACTTAACCGCCGGATGTAATAAAGCTTAGCACGGCGTACTTTTCCATGCCTCACCACCTCTACCTTATCTAGTAAAGGAGAGGCAAATGGAAAAGTATGCTCTACACCAATTCCAGAGGTAACCTTTCTTATAGTAAAGCTGCCACCACCACTACCGTGCCTCACCTTAATAACTAGCCCGGGGAAAGTCTGCATACGCTCCCTCGCCGCTTCCTTGATCTTAAAATTTACCTTTACAGTATCGCCAGGATTTAGTATAGGTATATTAGGGTTCGGTTTAATTTGATACACAGAATCGACATTCATTTTTAGTTATATTCCTTCCATATAGTTAATTTTTATAAAGCTCCTCTTGATTCAAAAGTGCTTTATCTTCTTCCGAAAGTACAGCCTTTTCTAAAAGGTCTGGCCGCCGTTTTGCAGTACGCAACAAGCTCTGCTGGCGACGCCAACGAGCAATCTGATTGTGGTTACCAGAAAGCAACACTGCTGGCACTATCCAATTACGATATTCCGCAGGTCGAGTATACTGAGGATATTCTAAAAGCCCATCCATATGTGAATCTCTGGCTACCGATTCCTCAGATCCGACTGCACCAGGCAATAACCTAACGACACAATCTACTACAACCATAGACGCTACTTCGCCCCCACTAAGTACATAATCACCAACACTGATCTCATCACTAGCCAAATGCTCCGCCACCCTTTCATCAACGCCCTCATAACGACCACAGATAAGAATAAAATGTTCATAACCTGCTAATTCTTGAGCAATTTTTTGATTGAAGAGTCTACCCTGGGGACTGAGCAAAATTGTTGGACTAATAGCTACGCCGGAATCCTTAGTAACAGCTTCAACTGCCTCAAAAATCGGCTCAGGCTTAAGCATCATTCCAGGTCCACCTCCAAAAGGATAATCATCAACAATATGATGCTTGTCATGAGTATATGTCCTAATATCATGAAGCCTTACATCAAGCAAACCACGCTCTCTAGCTCGCCCAACAATACTATAATTAAACAAACTATCAAACATCTGCGGAAATATGGTCATAATATCTATGCGCACTTATCTATCTCCACTATAATGAGTGCCCTCAAATATTTTGCCAGCAAGAATTTCTAGAGCATGGGGTATTACTGGCAAAACAACCTCGAGGCATTCCCTCACCCCAGCAGGGCTGCCAGGAAGATTAATAATCAAACACTTGCCCCTACTGCCAGCTACAGCCCGGCTTAGCACTGAAGTAGGTGCATTCTTCCTAGTTTCCATCCTCATAGCTTCTATCAAACCAGGAACAAGTCGGTCAATTACCGCCATGGTTGCTTCCGGAGTAACATCCCTAGGGGCCAACCCCGTACCACCACTTGTGATAATAAGATCAAGTCCGACACTATCTGCCCATTCCTTGAGTTTAGTTGAAATAACCTCCCTATCGTCAGGTACGATCTCATATTTATTTATTTCAAAATCAGCTAATCGCTTGATGCATTGCTGGGCAACATGCCCACTTTCATCAACACGTTCTCCACGCCACCCTTTATCACTTATAGTAAGTACACCAGCAAAAAACACTCGTATATTTTATCACACCAAAAGCACGGCACCAAACATAATAAAAAGCCAACTGACTTTAGTACTAATCGCCAAAATAATCGCATTTAATCAAAAACACAAAATATATAGGTTAATCCCGGCAGAGCCGCTATATGTTGTAATTTTATTAAACACTGATTTTTATTAGGCAAAAAAATTTTAAAAATTTCGATTGAATTTCTCTAAAAGGTATTGACAAAGGTGAGAAAATGTGTTTTATTATGGTAAGAAATGGTAGAAAGTGGTAAATAATGGGAGGAAAAAATGGCTGTCAGTTGTATTCAATATAGAGTAGAAAATAGCAAAATGTTCAGCTTTCTTAAAGAGAAAGATTTCACCAAGCTGGAACTACGATTAATTATCTTCTGGGCAAGACATCCCCATGCAAAACTAAGCCTGTACACAATTGCCAGCGCTCTGGATACTGCAAAATTCAACTTGAGAGAAGCAATATCCTCATTGGTCACAAAGAACATTCTCCTTGAACAACATAATAACAATGACCTTATTACCTATTCCTTGAGTGGTGACTGGGATGTCAAGGAATTCTTTGAAGAAATCTCCCAAATGGATTGGAACCAACTAAAAGTCTTAGAACATCAATTGGAAGGAGTGGCTATACCGTACTAACCCCCAGCCCAAACGAGAAATGCTTCTAGGCGAATACGAATATAAGGTCGATAGCAAAGGCAGACTACCTTTACCACCAAAGTTCCGGCAGGAATTTATTAACGGACTGGTACTAACGCGTGGTCCCGAACCATGCATTGTTGCATATAAACCAGAGGAATTTAAAAAATTAGCCGATACGTTGGCTAACCAAACAGTAGCCAAAAGCAAAATGAGAAAGCTAAATAGATTTACTTTTGGTAGTGCTTTCGACCTTCCACTAGATGGACAGGGAAGAATAGCTTTACCTCATTCACTGCGTAGCTACGCACAAATAGAAGATGCCGCAATTATAGTCGGCGCCAACAAGTGTATAGAGCTATGGAGCCCTGAATTGTGGAATAAAGAGAGAATTGAGGCTACAGAACAAGCTTGGCAAATAATAGAAAGCCTTGAGGGCCAGCAATGACTTTGACTATGCCACTACCAACTCACACGCCAGTTCTTTTAAACGAGGTTATCGAAGCGTTACAGATAAAGCCTGGAAAACGCTATGTCGACTGCACTTTAGGTCTTGGCGGTCATACACGTGCCATTCTAGAAAAGAGTTATCCTACTGGACAACTTTTAGGCATCGACGCTGACCCCGAGGCTATTAGTATTGCGAGAACAAAATTGGCACAATATTCAGGAGCTATTGTACTAGTAAACGATAATTTCACTAACCTTGAAAACGTCTGCCGAGAAAACGACTTCCTGCCGGTAGATGGTATTCTATTCGATCTCGGTATCTCGTCCGCTCAACTTGAGGATGCCGAGCGAGGCTTTAGCTTTCAGCAAGATGCACAACCTGATATGCGTGTTAGCCCCAAACAGGTTCTAACTGCAACTGATCTTATTAATATACTCCCGGAAGATAGGCTAGCCCAACTAATATATGAATACGGCGAGGAGCGCCGCAGTCGGCAAATAGCCAGACTAATTGTCAAGAACCGACCTGTAATTAGTACGGTTGACTTAGCTAACATGATAGAACAAACTGTGGGTTACGATAGGCAACACAAAATCCATCCGGCGACAAAAACATTTCTGGCTTTGCGCATTGCTGTAAATCATGAACTGGAGAATTTAGAAACTGCGCTTAAACAAACCATAAAATGCCTTAACCGCCGAGGTAGATTAGTAGTCATCAGTTATCATTCTCTGGAAGACCGTATAGTAAAACAATTTATGAAACGCGAAACAATGGCATGTCTTTGCCCACCGCAAACTCCAGTATGTAATTGTGGTCATGCGCCTAGTTTCAAAATTATATCCAAGAAAGTTATCACACCATCACCGAGTGAAATAGAAATAAATCCACGAAGCCGCAGTGCAAAGCTTCGAGTGTCTGAAAGATTGTAATAATAAATTCTTAGAATTAACTAAGGAGGTCAAACTAATTTATAAACTAATACCTGAAAAAGGAGGTTGCTTATGAAGAAGATTATTACAGCGATTGATGTAGGTACCACAAAAATTTGCACCATAGTCGCCACTCTAGACTCTGGAGGTGGCATACAGGTGCTGGGGGTTGGCTTTGTCCCCTCACGTGGCTTGCATAAAGGCATGGTAGTCAATGTGGATGAAGCCAAGGACACAATTGCGGAGTCCATAAAGAGGGCGGAGCAAGCCAGCGGTGTCCGAGTGGAATCTGCCTTTGTCGGAGTTACTGGCAGACATATACACTCCACTAATAGTCACGGCGTAGTAGCAATACCGCGCAATGACCGCCTAGTAAGATCTGACGACCTTAAGAGAGTGCTAGATTCTGCTCAGCACGTCAATATCCCCGATGACAGAAAAATACTCCACGCCATCCCACGACATTATAACCTCGATAACCAGGAGAGAATTAAAAACCCTGTTGGTATGCATGGTTTCAGGTTGGATGTAGAAACACATGTAATCACAGCTGCTATCGCCTCAGTACAAAACCTGGTTAAATGTATACGAAGCGTTGGGATTGAGATCGCAGACCTTATCTTGGAACCTCTGGCCAGTGGTGAATCTGTGTTAACAACAGAAGAGAAAGAATTAGGAGTTATTTTGGCCGACATTGGCGGAGGTACAACCGATATAGCCGTTTTCAAAGATGGCAGCATTTACCATACCTCAATTGTTCCAGTGGCTGGTTATCAGGTTACCAGTGACCTTTCAATCGGATTGGGCTTGCCCTTCGATATTGCTGAAGCTATGAAGAAGAAATACGGCAACGTTTCCCCAGACTTGATAACTAAGAGTGAGGACTCTACTCTCAACATCGAGAACGGCCATAGTGTATCTTACCGTGACCTTTGTAAAATTATTCAGGATCGTATAGAAGAACTACTAAGGCTTATTCTGTTGGAAATGCCTGACTCGAATTATAATTCTTTGGCTCCTGCAGGATTAGTACTCAGTGGCGGCGGTGCTAAATTGGTTGGAATTGAGGCCTTAGCACGTGCCACATTACGAATCCCGTGTAGAATAGGACAACCAATGGGTGTCTATGGCATTACAGACATTCTACATGATCCTGCTCAAGCTACCGGAGTTGGGTTGCTACTCTGGGGAGTCAGGAATCAAGGAAAACCGGCTTGGGAAGCTAGCAAAAAAAGTGGTTCTTTTGGTGGTTTCATGACATTACTGAAAAAGTTCTTTGGAGTTTAAATAAAAAATAATAAATAAAAGGAGGAAATAAGTGGCAAAGTCAACTTTTTCTACATCGCCCGCGCGAATCAAGGCAATTGGTATTGGCGGTGGCGGTTCCAACGCTATCACTCGGATGGTACGAGAGAGTATCAAGGGTGTCGAGTTCATTGCAATGAATACCGATGCCCAAGCACTAGCAATGGCTGAAGTTCCCATACGTATCCAACTAGGTGAAAAACTAACAAGAGGTTTAGGCGCTGGCGGCGACCCAAGCGTTGGTTCTAAAGCTGCGGAGGAGAGCCGCCAAGCAGTTCAAGAAGTAGTTGCTGGCGCTGACATGGTCTTTATCACCGCTGGTATGGGTGGTGGTAGTGGTACTGGTGGTATACCCGTTATCGCCGAGGTTTCAAAACAATCTGGAGCGCTTACTATCGCTATCGTAACCAAACCATTTTCATTCGAAGGTGCCCGGCGTTCCAGAGTAGCTGAAGAAGGAATTCTCAAACTCGTTGATAAGGTCGATACACTGGTTATCATTCCCAATGACCGCATGCTTGAGCTCTGCGATGCTAAAACGACAGTAGATAACGCCTTTAAATTAGCCGATGATGTACTCAGACTTGGAGTTCGAGCTATCGCAGAAGTGGTCACAGTTCCCGGACTTATCAACTTAGACTTTGCCGATATCAGATCAATAATGAAAGGCGCTGGTCCAGCCTGGATGTCGGTCGGACGAGGTAAGGGCCAAAATCGAGCCATGGATGCAGCTAAAGCTGCTCTTGCCAGCCCGATGCTTGACGTTTCAATAGGAGGAGCAAAAGGTGTACTATTCAATGTCACTGGTGGTAATGATCTAACGTTATTTGAGTGCAACGAGGCTGCTGATATCATCGCTCAATCGGTTGACCCCGAAGCTAACATTATATTCGGAGTGGTCTTTGACTCACAGATGGAAGGCGAACTCCAAATAACAATTATTGCCACCGGTTTTACCGCTCAATACGGTGCTGGAGCACCCACAGAACTTGAGCTACGTCGATTACTTAGAGGAGCTGCTGATGAAGGTAGCCTGGATGTACCATCCTTTATGCGGCGTTCATCTAATTATCCTTCAGCTCAAATGTCAAGCATACCCAAAGTCCCTAGATAATATCAAACCGAGTTAACCTCCTGTCTCCTCCTTTCAACAGAGCGGCGAATACAAAATCGCCGCTCTGCGTTTCTACTCCTTTTATTCCAGTGAATATCCCAACAGCATAACAACTTGACGAAATGCCAAACGAGATATTATGATTACTCGTCATTATTTCAAGTTTCAAGATGCATTATCTAGACATGTACAATTCAGAAACGACACCTAAAATCCACTTGTCTGCTCCACAGGTACAAGAGGAGGTTTCTAATGTCAATCTCTGATAACGTCCAGAGACGTATGATCGAGGGATCATGGATAAGGAGGATGGGTGAAGAAGGGAATATTCTGAAAAAGCAATACGGAGAGGAGAATGTTTTTGATCTTTCGATAGGTAATCCTATAATAGAACCCCCACCTGATTTTAAAGCAGAATTAAAAAGACTAGCAGATAACCCCGTACCAGGAATGCATAGATATATGGAAAACGCCGGTTATCCAGAAACCAGAACAGCTGTAGCAGCACAACTTTCACTAGAAACAGGAATGAAATTTACCATGAGTGACATCATCATGACTTGCGGTGCCGCCGGAGCTATTAATGTAATACTAAAGACAATACTAAACCCGCATGAAGAGGTTATTTTATTTGCACCTTATTTCCCAGAGTTTGATAATTATATTGACAATCATGGCGGAGTGGCTAAAGTTGTACCAACGGATGAAAAGTTTATACCAAAACTCGATGTCCTCGAAAATACCATTACCTCAAAAACAAAAGCAGTAATAATAAATTCCCCTAACAATCCTACTGGTGTTGTATACAGCAAGGATTTTGTCAACCAACTGAGCAAATTGCTCAGCAAAAAAGAGAGACAATTATCAACACACATTTACTTAGTCAGTGACGAAGCCTATAACAAGCTTATATATGACGAATTAAAATATCCGTATGTTTTTCACCATTACCTACAAAGCATAGTTGCCTACTCTCACTCTAAAGATCTGGCACTGCCTGGAGAACGGATCGGTCATATTGCGGTGCATCCTAAATGCGCTCAACATGACGAGCTAATGGCAGGCTTTATCCACTGCAATAGGGTTCTGGGCTTCGTAAATGCTCCCGCTTTAATGCAACACATCATACGCAACCTGCAAAATGTGACCGTATCCATAGCTGAATACAAAAAGAAGAGGGACTTTTTATATAACAATCTTACCGAGATGGGTTATTCTATAGTGAAACCGCAGGGCACATTTTACATGTTTCCTAAATCTCCACTCGAAGATGCCATGGCCTTCGTTAGAGAATTGCAGGAGTACAATGTGCTAGTAGTTCCTGGCCGAAGCTTCGGAACACCTGGTTATTTTCGTATTGCTTATTGTGTCGAAGACAGAGTAATAGAAGGCTCTTTGACTGGATTTAAAAAAGCCGCACAGAAACATAATCTATGTTAATTGCCTTAAACTACAACGAACAGGTCAATCAATAATATAAGGAAACCCAAATTAGAATGTCAGTAACAGAAAACAGTTTTTCGAATAATGTGTCAGCTCTGAAAGTAAAAGCAGATAGTGAGCCCATCGCTTCTTTTCTAAAAATGAGATTGGTGGAATTATCTGAGGGCTATGCCAAAGTAACCATGAAGCTAAGTCCCGAATATCTTAATTTCAATGGACTGGTTTTTGGTGGCATCATAATGGCATTGACCGATGAAGCCTTCGCCTATGCTTCAAATACAGTAATCACCCCCAATTTAGCTTCCCAATTTAACATTCACTTTATTGCCAGTGCCAACATAGATGACGAACTCACCGCAGAGTGCAAGGTAATTAAAAGTGGCAGACGAGCTTGTATCTCCGAAATGGTAGTAACAAACCAAGATGGTAAACTTATAGCCAAAGCCACAGGCACCACCATTCCAAAAGTATAGAGCATTAAATTCATCCGTATTCGATAATTGACATGCATTTATAGTTGTGCTACCATCATTCCACATGAGACTCGAAACACAATTCCAGGCCAGCAGCAATTTTAGCTTCTTTTTCTTTTTCATGTTTAGCATGCCTGCTTGCAGGCCTGGGAGAACATCGAGCGAGTAAAGAAAAATTAGCAGGACATAAAAGGAAAAAACCCTCCCAGGCAGGAGGGTTTTTTTGTACCCAAACATATATAAGAAGTCTAAGTAAAGGTAGTTTAGATCGCACATTCCAACAGAGATAGGTATAGTATGAGAGATAGCGAGACAATTCCGCAGATTATCAAGAGCAACTACGGAAAGTGGGGGGCGAAAGTCGCCATGTGTGTGAAAAACCGTGGCATCTGGCAGAGATACAGCTGGCAGGATTATTATGAAAAGGTAAAATATTTCTCACTCGGACTGATAAGTCTGGGGATTAAACTAAAGGACGTAGTCTGCATTATTGGCGATAATGAACCCGAATGGTTCTGGGGGGAATTCGCTACTCAAGCAGCAGGTGGTATTGTCACCGGCATCTTCGTCGACTCTATTCCCTCAGAAGTGAAATACATTGCTGAACACTCAGGTGCCAAATTCGCTTTAGTTAACGACCAAGAACAAGCTGACAAATTTCTAGAAATAAAAAATGAGTTGCATTCATTAAATAAAGTTATATACTGGGATCCCAAAGGACTCAAGAACTATGATGATCCTACACTTATCAGCTTCACTGACGTAATAGAGCGGGGAAGAGAATACGAAGAAGCATATCCGGACCTATTTGAGGAAAACCTAGAAAAAGGCAGAGGAGATGACCCTGCCTTTATTTACTATACCTCTGGAACCACTGGACTACCCAAGGGGGCCACGCTCACCCATAGGGCACTGATAAACACAGCCAAGGGATTTGTCAGTCGTTACCCTCTAAATGAAGACGATGATTTGGTTTCCAATTTCCCTGCGGCATGGGTGGGCGACAGCTTTTTCGCCAGCATTCCTCACCTGCTTACAGGTGCAAGGCTGAATTTCGCCGAGGAGCCGGAAACAATAGCTGAAGACACAAGGGAGGTCGGACCCAATTTTGTAATATATGGGCCCCGCCAATGGGAAGGTTTGGTCAGCGAGATTCAAGTAAAAATTACCGATGCCCATCTGCTTAAACGTTTCTTCTACCACCTGTTTATGCCCGTAGGCTATAGAATTGCTGATATGAAATTTGAGAACCAAAAACCAAGCTTATTCTGGCAAACGCTTCATGGAGTTGGAAATGCACTTCTATTTAGACCACTAAAAGACAAACTGGGGCTGAGTGAAGCTAGATTTGCCGTAACCGGAAGCTCAGTGCTAAGTTTGGATACTTTCAGGCTAATCCACGCTATTGGCATCGAACTAAGGCAAAGTTATGCCAGTACCGAGGCTGGTTTCATCTCTTCGCACAGCAAAGGAGAGGTCGACTTTCAAAGCGTAGGACGTCCCGCACTTGGCACAGAAGTAAGAGTAGCCGATAATGGAGAGTTGTTGGTTAAAAGCGATTGTACTTTCACCGAGTACTATAAAGACCCAGAAAAAACAAAGGGTGTTCTCATAAATGGATGGTGTCATACAGGTGACGCCGTCAATATAAATGATCTTGGACATCTAATATTCATGGACCGTCTGGAACACATGGGAGAGCTGGCATCAGGTACTAAATACGCTCCCCAATATATCGAAGGCAGACTTAGATTTAGCCCCTACATAAAAGATGCTATGGTAATCGGTGGAAAACATAGAGAATATGTCTCAGCTATAGTAAATATAGACTTTGCCGTGGTGAGTAAGTGGGCTGAACATAATCATATACCTTTCACCACTTTCGTTGACCTGTCCCAAAAAGAAGAGGTCGCCAACTTAGTGCAGAAAGACCTTGCTCGAGTTAACAGCTACCTGCCGGAAGCAGCCAGGGTGAGCAAATTCGTTTTGCTGCATAAGGAATTCGACCCTGATGAAGCAGAACTCACCAGAACCAGAAAGATTAGAAGGGAATTTATGGAACAGCGGTATAAAGACCTGTTAGGTGCCATGTACAACAACAAAGAAAGTGTGACAGTAGAGGCACCAGTAACTTACAGAGACGGCAGAAAAGGAGTAGTAGCTACCGCTATTAAAATTAGAAGTATTAATAATAAATGAGGTAGAAACAGTTGGCTGAATTACTTCAATATACAATTACAGGCATTGCTGTAGGGATGGTTTATGCCCTGATTGCCCTTGGTTTCGTTCTGGTCTGGAAATCAAGTGGCGTGGCCAACTTGGCTTTAGGCCAGGTAGTACTGATCTCTTCTTGGTTTACCTACGCAATGCTGGTTCAAGCTAAGTTTCCATTCTGGCTAGGTTTTCCGATAACCATTATTTTTGCTCTGTTCCTAGGATGGGCAATTGAGAGATTTGCACTGCGTCCTCTAATCGCTCAGCCCATTCTAGCTCTAATTACGGTAACACTGGGTATAGGCTATTTTATTGAGGGTATAGTAACCTTCATCTGGCCCTGGAGCGTGGATGCACTGCCACGCCTCTTCCCCAGAGAGGTCATCAACATAGGACCCGCTGTAGTTTCTCAGGAATATATCTGGGTAGTCGGTATCTGTTTGGTCGTATTTGCGCTTTTAACCCTGTTCTTTCGATACCATAAGATGGGTATTGCCATGAGGGCGACTGCCGACGACCAGATGGCTGTCCAAGCCTGTGGTATCCCGGTTACCAGAGTATTTTCACGGTCGTGGATGTTCGCCTGTGTGGTCGCTGCTATTGGTGGTGTTCTAATCTCTAGCATCGGTGGTATAACCTACGGTCTTGTTGATACCGGACTTAAGGCTTTCTCAGTAGTGATACTAGGTGGTTTGGACTCCTTTATCGGTGCTATGGTAGCTGGACCAATAATAGGCCTTTCCGAGAGTATCGGCGGGGGCTATCTCACTCCATTAATGTGGGCTGGAGTCAAAGATATAATACCATTCATAATCATAATAATCGTTATGATTATCAAGCCATACGGCCTATTTGGAGAGGTCCGTATAGAGAGGATATAGACAAATGAATTTGCCCTGTGGAACACGCAACGTTACCTATGCCCAAGATATGGCTATTCTACGAACCAAAACCCATTGGGCAATGTTTATCGTCCTGTTACTAATCCTCTTTACCCTACCACTATACCTAGGAAATTACTGGTTAGGCGTCGCCAATTTGATTGGCATTACTCTTGTCGCTGCAATTGGTTTAAATATTTTAGTCGGATATTGCGGTCAATTATCTATTGGGCATGCTGGTTTTATCGCTGTGGGCGCCTATACCACTGCTATTCTAACTGGTAAACTGGAACTTCCGTTCCTAGTAGGATTAATCTGCGCTGGGATTGTTGCAGGAATCGTCGGGCTTATCTTTGGTATTCCCTCAGTGCGAGTAAAGGGGTTCTATCTAGCAATTACCACCATTGCCGCCCAGTTTATCATCATCTGGGTTATTAATCACTGGGAAATAACGGGTGGGTTTGTTGGCCTAAAAGTGCCCTATGCCTCTATTGCCGGTTTCGAATTCAGAAGCGAGACGAGCCAATTTTACCTTATCATGGCTATCGCCGTTCTATGCATTTTCTTTGCCAAGAATTTGGCAAGGACAAGGATAGGTAGAGCCTTTATTGCTATACGTGATAACGACCTGGCTGCTGAGGTAATGGGTATTAACCTCCTTTACTATAAGTTACTTGCCTTCTTCATTGGCTGTTTCCTAGCCGGGATAGCAGGTGCTTTGCTCGCCCACTGGATTGGCTTTATGAATACCGAGCAATTCAGCTTGACTGAGTCAATATTGTATATCGGGATGATAATAATTGGTGGGCTTGGTACCGCTCTGGGTCCTATACTCGGGGTTATCTTTATCCGCATTATTCAGCAGGTATTAACTGTGCAGTTAGTACCTTACCTGGAGTCAACCTTTACTATGATGCCTGCCGGGTTTGCTACTGGTGTCACCCCAATGATATTTGGACTGGTAATCGTCCTTTTCCTGGTACTTGAACCCAGGGGACTTGCTCACCGCTGGGGGCTGTTTAAGTCTGCTTATCGCTTATGGCCATTTTCATATTAACTGGACAGGAGGTATTTACTGATGTAGTAGTGCATGAACAACTCGAATGTAAAATAAAAATTTCAGGAGGGTTTAAATGATTAAAAAAATATCGATATTGCCTTTAATTATGTGTTTAGTACTAGTACTAATAGCGCTGCCTATTATTACCGGCTGTGCTACAGCTCCCACACCAAAACAAGGACAGACGCTGAAGATAGGCATAACTACACCTTCAACTGGAAAAGCTGCTGAGAAAGGATCTCCGATGGGACATGCCAATCTCGATGCTATTAAATATATCAATGAAGAACTTGGTGGTGTTGAGGGATATACTATTGATGTTTTGTGGTTTGACGATGGCTACGATGCCGCCAAGATGGTTACCCTCGTCAAGAGATTCATGGACGAAGGTTGCCTAATGTTCGGTACTGCCTCGTCTGCAATGATGACGGCTTGTAAGGAAATTGCTAACCGCGCTGAGTTCCCTGGACTAGTTGCATTCAATGCTCCCACATTACACCGACCACCGCAGCACATTTATGGTCAGATGACTGATTACGGTGATGACTGGACAGCTTTTGCCAACTACTATATGAAAAATATCTGGAAGGGGCCTGGAAAACCAAAGATGGCCTTGCACCTGCTCAACAACACCACGGGCTACGGAGCCAGGGACGCAGCTAAGGCTGCTGCTGACAAACTGGGCATTGAGATCATTGCTGTTGAGGAGCATAAGGCTGACACTATATCCGAGATGGAATCCCTGACCCGAATTAAGTCTATGAACCCCGATGCCCTGTATATTTCCAGTACACCAGCACCTACTGCTGTCATCATCAAGAACGCTTCTGAACTGGGCCTGTATCCTGGCATAACCATCGGGTTGGGTCATGCCGGTATAACCAAGGCACTCGTTGATATCGCTGGTTCCGATATTGTTGAGGGTGTCTACGGTGTATTCCCAACAGTGAATTGGGGAGATAATGTTCCCGGCATGGCTAAAATGACAGAATATTGCCAGAAGCTGCATCCTAAAGACTATGGCAACATGGACTACATTACTTCGTGGGCACAGAGTTTGATCATGGCCGAGATTTTGAGGACAGCCTTAAAGAACGTCAGCTATGATGTGCTTGCCAAAGGTAATGTAGAATCATGGCAGGCTATTGAGACCAAGGGTATCCAGAAGCTAAATGGCTATGATGTTGGTGGTCTTCACGGTCCCGTAAGTTACACGCCTGGCGATAATAGATTGTCGAAGATGCTCCGAGTATTCCAGATCAAAAAAGGGACAATCACTCCGATAACTGACTGGATTGAAGCGCCACTCGTCAAGTACGAAGAATTCGACTGGTTTGGCAAATAGAGAGAGCCAATAAGGGCTCCGCGACCGCGGAGCCCTTACGAGGGTAATCAAATATGCTCAAACTAAATAACATAGAGGTTACTTATCTCAATGTTATACGAGTCTTGCATGGAGTTTCTCTAAATGTAGAGGATGGCTTCATTATTGCTTTACTCGGTGCTAACGGCGCTGGTAAAAGCACCGTACTCAAGGCAATTTCTGGTCTTCTCCATGTTGAAGAAGGAGAGGTAACTGATGGCAGCATTGAATGGAATGGCGAAAGAATAGATAAAAAGAGTGCTGAAGAGATTGGCAAGTTGGGTATTATTCAAGCACTGGAAGGACGAAGAGTTTTCGGACATCTAACTGCAGAAGAGAATTTACTAGTTGGAGCTCACAATCGGGCTGACCACAACGCCAGCAAAGAAGACATGAGCATGGTTTATACTTACTTCCCTCGTCTCAAGGGCCTCAGAAATAATATTGCCGGATACCTTTCCGGTGGTGAACAACAAATGCTGGTAATAGGTCGTGCCATGATGGCTGCACCAAAGCTGATGATGCTCGATGAACCTTCGCTGGGCTTAGCGCCAATGCTGGTTGAGGAAATATACGATATTATAAAAAAATTCAATACCGAGAAACACACATCGGTTTTACTGGTAGAGCAAAACGTCAGAATTGCGCTTAGCATTGCACACTACGGATATGTTATGGAAAATGGCAGAGTCGTCCTTGATGGTAGTGCCGATTTTTTAAAGAATAATGAAGATGTTAAAGAATTTTATATGGGACTATCCGCAGTGGGCTCCAAAAAGAGCTACCGTTCAGTAAAACATTATAAGAGACGGAAAAGGTGGCTATAACTAGATAGCCCAGTGTGTAATACAACCCTGCTATAACACACTCATGCCCCTAGATAAGCTGAAATAACCTCAGGGTTTGTTCGAATTTCCGCAGGAGTACCCTCAGCAATTTTACGACCAAAGTCAAGAACCACAATCCTATCCGCTACATCCATCACTACACCCATATCGTGCTCAATAAGGACAATACAACTTACCCCCTGGCTTAGAGCCGGCGTATCCGGATAAGTAGCTCCCTGTCCTTCAAATATATCAATGATGAATCTGGCGATATCTTCTTTTTCCTCCAGATTCATCCCAGCCATCGGTTCATCCAGTAACAAAACCTTAGGTTCACGTGCCAGAGCTCTTCCCAACTCCACCCTCTTACGCATACCATAAGGCAATGCGCCAACTACCTTTTTCCTGATGGTCTCTATTTCCAGAAAATCAATAATATCCTCAACTGTTTTACGGTGCTGAATTTCTTCTTTATGTGCCCAACCAAAATACAGAGCAGAGCTTAAAACATTCTGCTTCATAAGGACATGTCTGGCAGCCATAATATTGTCCAGAGTGCTTAGTCCAGAATACAGTTCTATATTCTGGAAAGTTCTGGATATGCCAATACGGGCAATTTTATCTGGACGCATCCGGGTAATTCTCTTACCCTCAAAATATATCTCGCCTTTTTGTGGTTTGTAAAAGCCATTGATACAGTTAAGTACACAGGTCTTACCAGCACCGTTCGGCCCAATGATGGCTAAAATTTCATTGTCCTTTACATCAACACTGACCTCTTTAAGAGCTTCAACGCCACCAAAGGAGAGTGAGAGATTTTCGATTCGTATCTTCACACCATTATCGCTGGTCATCCTAAAACCTACCCCAGTCTAGAAAATACCGCTGCTCATGTTATCATTGTTCCGACGATAATTCAATTCAGACTGGAGAGATTTATTTTTTAACTTCCAAGCTCAATTTCTTTTAAGCACTTCTATGTTTCTGGTGGGGTCCTTTGACTTATTACTGACATTCCTTCATGCAGCACATAGGAGACGACCATGGATTGAGCACTAATACCCCACTTCTTCTTTTTATCTTCAGCCAGTTTACTAAGTTGGGCGTCAGCTTCTCTTAATGGGAAGTAGTGCGAATACTACTTTTACTTGGGCTTACAGAATTCTCAAGATCGGCTATGTGTTTTCTGAGTCGACTTAAAATAGTCTTAAATGTATTAGCTTCTTGTCTATCCAAACAACACATAAGCGAAGAGCCAAAACGATGCCTAGCAGGCATAGAGGTTTCCAAAAGCTCTAACCCTTTTTCTGTTATGCTAACCTTTCTAAGCCTACGATCCCCCTTTACTTTTGAGTTTAGGTTTATCTTCTCACTTTTCGTCAGGCCCAGTTTCTCAAGGCTGTCTACGGCCTTAGTAGTGGCGTGTTTTGACCGCAGTACCTTGCTGCTCAATTCAGTCGGTGTCATTGTACCCCCATTGAGTACCAGGATAGACAAAATAGCCATTTGAGTCCGATTTAATCCAGTCTGTCGCAACTCGTAGTCTATATAATTGAAAACCATATCTGCGGTATAAAGGAATGAGAAAAAGTTATCAATCCTTATATTTTTCGCCTGAACTCTAAGACGCTTACTCAAAGAGTACATCCTCTTATCGTATCTTCCGGCTCTAGCCATTCTTATGCCAAACCTCTTTTACAGTATATTTTAATAAACATCACTTTAAAAATAAAAAACAAGTAAAAAGGTAACAAATGATAATATATTATATGTAAAATTAATATTATTGACAAGATAAAGTTAGATTGCTATAATTCCGCCAATTGCACGTAGAATGGCAGAGGGCCGTGACCTGTGGTTTGTCTGTGGCCACTTGAGCGAGAGGAAGCTTCTGGTGAAACCACCCTAAAGAAGATTGGCTTATTATCTTTTTAAAGCCAAAAGCGTAGATTTTTAAAATCATAAAGTCTATACTATGTAAAGGAGGTAAGCATACATTATGTAAAGATGTTGACAACAACGAATTAAAATTCTATTTGAATAGAGCAAAATTAGTAAGGGGGGTAAACTTTGAAGAAGTTATTTATTATCCTAATGATGGTTGTATTAGTATCAGCCCTGGTTCTTGGCGGCTGTGCCCAACAAGCACCAGGACCAACACCAACACCAGCTCCAGCTCCAACGCCACAGGCTAAAACTTTAAAGGTTGGAATCATTTACGGACTCACTGGCCCAGGTTCTCAACATCAACTAATGGAAAGAGACGTTACTCAATTATGTGCCGACTGGCTTAATGAGAAAGGCGGGATCACGATTAAAGGGGAGCAATATAAGATTGAATTGGTTGATGAGGATAGCAAGATGACCCCTCCTGGGGCTGTAGACGCTGCCACCAGACTCGTTTATGAAGAAAATGTAAAATTCATTATTGGGTGTGTGATACCCGTGCAAGCTCATGCAGTATCGTCTGTCACTGAAAAAAACAAGGTTCTATATATCTCAACTAGAACTGACGTTGTTAGTTCAAATGAGCCCTACACTTTCACATCCATGTATAACCATGCTGGACCTACGCCTATTGTTTACGAAACGCTGCTCGAGAAATATCCCGGCGTTAAAACGATAGGCCAGATTATAAACGATGAAACTGGAGCACGTGCTGCGGCCGAGGTATCACAGAATATAGCTAAAGCGCGTGGACTTACAATGCTGGAACCACAGGTTCACCCTTGGGAAGCAAGCGAGTTTTTTCCTGAATGGACCAAAATTATAAGTCAGAATCCGGATGCGGTGGACATTGGTTTAAATTTGCCTGATAATACCGCTAATTGTATAAAACAGGGTCGGCAGTTAGGCTATATAGGTCCCATGTTTTGTCCAGTCGGTGGCGATCCACATTTACTTCAAAAAATGGTAGCTAAAGACCTTTTAACCGATTTCATTTACAATGTTTGTGATGTATATGGACCAGATGCTACCCCTATGATAAAGGAAATTGTAACACGCTGGGGAAAATCTCATACTGATCCATGTGATGCAGATGCGCCAGAGGCCTGGGATCCATTGTGGGAGCTGGCGCAAGCCATGGAAAAAGCACAAAGCCTTGACCCTACCGATGTAAAGGATGCCCTAGAAAACATGTCAACCATTGAAACTTCGTGCGGAATAGCAAAACTGGGAGGTGCCAAGACTTTTGGGAGCAACCACATGATATTCAAACCTGCTCCCGTAAGCCGATTTATGAATGGTGAATTAGAGTTTATTAAGTGGGGTGATGTGTGGTTACCATAAAACATAGCATTGATGAAATATTAACACTTTTGCTCCTTTTCTAAGATGATTATTTGGGATGTCTTGATTGTATCAAGACATCCCAAATGCAAAGCAATATACTGGTTTGAAGTCGAATTTAGCTTGATGAGATAAAACAGGAAAGTGCAAAGGTATGATTGACTTTACCCCAAAATACGGTTTATAGAGACGAATGCTTGAGAAATACAAACCCTAAGGTATAAGTTATAGCTACGGTGTTATGCCGAAAATATCAACTAAAAGTCGGCCAATTTCTGGGGTCAGGTTAGCACGATATGAAACTAAGAGGAGAGAGCTATGAATCCGCTTACATTAGATTTATCCATATTCGACAAATTCAATTTTGAGAATCCGCCCGTAGGTGTTAAGTTCCTATTCGCCAAACCAGGAAAGATTAAGAGATTGGACAAAAATGTAGGTTTTTGCGAAATGATTAGGGAAACTCAACAAAGAGCATCTCCTTTTTACGCCGATTTAGAAAACCAAGCTTGTGAACCAGCAAGATATGTACTTGGTGGATGCGACTTGCCACCAATTATTAAAAGCGGACAACTTGGCGTTAATTTACAATGCTTTAAGGATGCGCGTGCTAACAGAAGAGTCTATGATGTTTTACCGAGGCTGGAGAAAGATACCGTTAACTATGTAGCTTTCTCTCCCTTGAACAAATTATCATTTGACCCGGACCTTTTTATAGTTTTTACTGACAAGACCAGCCAGACAGAAATAATGCTGAGAGCATTGAGCTATACAACCGGGAAAATATTGACCAGTAAAATGACTAACGTGCTAGGCTGTGCTTGGCTCTATGTTTACCCGTACAAAACCGGAGAGGTAAATTACATAACTACTGGACTCGGCTGGGGCATGAAAGCGAGAAAAGCGTTTCCGGAAGGTCATCAACTGATATCAATTCCCTTTGATTGGCTCCCTATCATTACGCAAAACTTAAAGGAAATGCCATGGGTTCCTATATCATTTACTGATAAAGGTCCAGAATTCGATAAAAAAGCCTTTGACAGTCTGGGTATTGGCTGAGACTAGCCATAGTTAGACCAGAATCCGTTTAAACTCAGACTTATAAGGAGGTGATAGCTTATAACAGACAAGATAAAAATAAGGATATTTAGCGTATCATACAATGGTCAGCAGTTAATCTGCAGGTAAGGAAGACTTTTAGATAATATTAAAAAGGAGATAATCTGCTATGAAGTGTATCGTAATTTACTTCTCCCAAACGGGTAACACAGAGAAAATGGCCAAGGCGATTCAGAAAGGTGTCAAGAAAGCAGCAGGCCATTGCGATATCGCCAAGCTTAAAGACGTAAACCCACGGCGCTTATACCAATATGATTTAATTGGTTTAGGCAGCTCGGTAATTGCCTGGGCAGAGCCCGGCAATGTCAGGGCTTTTATAAGCGATATGAAATTTGTCGGGAGAAAGCACCTTTTCTACTTCGCCACCCATGGGACCAAGCCAGAGCATCTTTTCCCCAGTATAATTCCCAAGTTACAAAAAAAGGGTCTAACTGTAATAGGTTGGCGTAGCTGGTTCGCCAATTGCACCTTAATGTTTATGCCCTCTCCTTATCCCACTGCTGGACATCCCGATGAAATTGATTTGAAGGAAGCAGAGGAATTCGGTAGAGAAATGGTAGAGCGCAGTCGTAAAATATCCGCTGGTGAGACCAAACTCATTCCTCCCACACCACCAGCAGCAGCACCTATACCCAAAAAGGAAGTATACGATGAAGTTGACAGTAAATTCAGATCTATGCTGAAATTCCATGAGGAATTATGTATCTATCCCAAATGTAGACTATGCATGGATAATTGCCCCATGGATGGTATTGATCTATCCGTCAAACCACCTGTTCTTTTAAATCCTTGCATAAAGTGCTGTTTTTGTATGTTTATTTGCCCCACAGGCGCCCTTGATATTGATGACTGGCTTGAATATGCGACGCCGCAGATCCGTGAGACAGTCCCAAACGTTTTTGTGCCAGCTTTGGCTGAGGCTGAAGCAGAAGGGCGCTTCAGAAGGATTGTGCCAATAGAGAAAATCGATTATAGCACTCCCCTCTATAAGAAATATAATAAGCACCCGCGCTGGGTTATCGGAAAGGGATTACAAACATCCAAATAAACAAATGATAGGCGTTAATCCATAGCCCAATAAGATTTTGATACGACTTGAAAGGAAATAAGCTACTATGAAATGCATCGTTATTTACTTCTCGCAAACAGGTAACACGGAGAAAGTCGCCAAGGCAATTCAGAAAGGCATGAAACAAGCAGCAGGTCATTGTGATATCGCCAAGCTTAAAGACGTAAACCCGCGGCGCTTATACCAATATGACTTAATCGGTCTGGGCAGCTCGGTAATTGCTTGGGGAGAGCCCGGTAATGTCAGAGCGTTCATAAGCGACATGAAATTTGTCGGTGGGAAGCATGCATTCTATTTTGCCACCCATGGCACCAAGGCAATTCTTCTTTATCCAAGCGTGGTACCAAGAATGCAACAAAAAGGGTTAACAGTAATAGGTTGGCGTGACTGGTATGGAGATTGTATTTTATTATTTATGCCCCATCCTTATCCCACTGCTGGGCATCCCGATCAAGTTGACCTGAAGGAAGCAGAGGAATTCGGTAGAGAAATGGTAGAGCGTAGTCGTAAGATATCCGCTGGCGAGACCAGTCTCATTCCCCCACCACCTGAACCAGCTCCACCAATACCTGGAGGATTTGGATTCGATGAAATCGACGAGAGATTCAAAAAGATGTTTTACTTCCATAAGGAAAAGTGTATCTATCCTAAATGCCGGCTCTGTATGGATAATTGCCCGATGGATGGCATTGACCTATCTGTCGATCCACCTGTCATTGCCAAACCCTGTATAAAATGCATGTATTGCGCTCTGATTTGTCCCACGGGCGCAATAGATATCGAGGACTGGGTTAAAGAGACTGCAGAGAAGATGAAAAAGATTTACCCGCAAGTTTTGGAGCCGCCCCTAGATGAGGCAGAGGCAAAAGGGAGGTTTAGGAGGCTTTTGCCAAGTGAAAAAATCGGCCGAGACACGCCACTTTATACATTGCATAAAAAGCACCCACAGTGGGTTATCGGAAAAGGTCTACGATAAACACAATATTCTATGAATTATAGAAAGTAGTAGTTTTCGTTATTGAAAAGTCAACTGAAGGAGGTATCTATTTATGTCATCAAAAAAGGAACAGGAAATACGGACTTTATGTTCAATGTGTGGACTTTTACATCCAGTTATTTGTGAAAAGTCGTTTGGCGTATTCTCAAAGGTAAAAGCAGACACTGACCATGTTAACAGTGGTCATCTATGTGAAAAAGGCCTAGCCGGGCCAGAGCTGGTATATCATCCTGACCGGCTCAATTATCCACTCAAGAGGACGAAACCCAAGGACTCTCCCGACCCAGGCTGGGTAAGAATCTCCTGGGATGAAGCTCTGGATACAACAGCCAAGCGCCTGAGTGAAATCAAGGAAAAATATGGTGCTGAATCAATCTTATTACTGGCAGTGGCTCCAGTTGCTGGTGGTTTACAAGGTAATTTCCCTTTTATGCACAGGTTTGCTTATTGTTTAGGTACGCCGAACCGGGCTGAGACAGGTGCCACTTCATGCGGGTTTTGCCGAGACGTCCTATCGGCCCATACCTTTGGCGTTCCTTTTGAATTACCTCCATGGGGTGACCTCAAAATGGTTGCACCCTGGCAACCTCAATTTGAGAATTGTGCCTGTCTTATGGTTGTCGGTTATAACATCGCTGAAGTTGAGAATGAAGTTTATCATCGAATGATGGATGCCAAGAAGAGAATAGGCACCAAAATCATAGCTCTTGATCCCAGGCGCACACAAGTTGCCGATAATGCCGATATGCATATGATAGTGCGACCGGGAACCGATGGAGCAATTGCCATGAGCATGATCCATGTGATGCTCAGCAGAGGACTATATGACAAGGAATTCGTGAGAGACTGGACAAACGGACCGCTTCTGGTAAGAACCGATAATGGAAATTTACTTACTGAGCGAGACATTTCTGCAAAAGGCGATCCTAATAAGTATGTCATATGGGATGAACTAACCATAAATCCAGCCATATACAATTCTGCAACAGTAAGTTATAACCAAACCAACGTAATACCCGCCCTTATGGGCACCTATACATTAAAGACAACTGGAGGTAAGGAGATAATCTGCAAGACCGTATTACAACTGCTGGCGGAGCGTGCTGCCAAATATGACCCCAAAGTGGCTGAGAAGATAACCTGGGTTCCGGCAAAGGATATAGAGCAGGCAGCAATCTGGATGGCTACTCTCAAACCTTCGGCCTTTATTACATTTACTGGAATCGAGCAGAACACAAATGCTGCCCAGACAAACCGTGCTATCCAAGTAATGTACGCCTTAACGGGTAACTTTGACAAGCCCGGTGGTAATGTCGTATATCCGTTTCCTCCTACTTACCTTAATGATTGCGAAGGCTCTGAGTTTTTAACTCCAGAACAGAAAGCTAAGAGGCTTGGTAGCATTGAGAGACCAATCGGATCCTGTTTAACTGGATATATTACTCATTATGACGCTTATAAGGCCATATTGACAGGCAAGCCTTATCCGCTAAAAGGTGGCATCGGTTTTGGCGCTGCCCACTTATCCGTGGGCACTGATGCTCTCAAGGGCAGAGAAGCTTACAGGAAATTGGAGTTCCTGGCTGTGTCAGAACTCTTCATGACACCAACTGCGGCTTTGGCCGATATTGTAATGCCAGCGACAAGTGGATGGGAAACCCCGACTGTGTCAGCATCCGAAGCCCCAATGTACATTTTCCGCCATAGCACCGTCTTGCAGTATCGCGAACCGATTGTGTCTCCGCTCTATGAGAGAAAAACAGACTTGACCATAATATGTGAGTTAGCCAAAAGGTTAGGCTTTGCCGATAAATTCTTTGGCGGTGACCCCGAAGCATGCCTAAGATTCAAAATAGCACCCAGTGGTTATACCTTAGAAGATCTTAAGAATACTCCCGGCGGAGTCTATTTCCCAAACATGGAAGAGCCAACCTATCGTAAGTATGCGCAACAAGACCCAGAGACAGGACATTATAATGGAGTTAGAACACCGACCAAGAAGCTCGAAATATACTCGGTAACATTTAGAAAGCATGGATATGATCCTCTTCCTGATTACATAGAGCCAATGATAAGTCCAATTAGCCAGCCAGAGCTTGCCAAGAAATACCCACTTTTTCTGATAGATGCCAGAAGAAAATGGATGGTACAAAGCCAGTATGCCCAGTTACCTTCTATCCGGAAGAACATGCCTTATGCTTTTGTTGACATACATCCAGAGACAGCCGCAAAATATGGAATTAAAGATGGGGACATGGTATACATCGAAACTAAGGAGGGAAAGATAACGCAACAGGCCCGTGTTTCCGATATGATACACCCGCAAGTGGTTTGTGCAACGTTTGGCTGGTGGGCAGGATGTCCTCAACTTGGTATACCAGAATCAGATTCATTTAGTTCTGAAGGATCTAATTATACACTTTTAATCAACGGCATCGATTATCATGATCCAATTGCCGGCTGCATCCCACTTAATGGATATCTTTGCTCCATAACCAAAAAGGATGGGCAAGGCACCGCCAAATAATTGTAATCATTATTCGTCATGTTGCTGTATACGTATTTTGAGTATAGTCCTTTAATCTTTTTTTATAGAATAAATATCTTCAGTAGAAATTGTGCTCATTGCCTAGTAAGGCATGAGCAGCAATTATAAGGTGATTTTTGTAGGATCGTGTTTAATGCATTTTATATCGATCTAAATACAGGTAGGCTCTATTTCATATGTAGATATGTCTAGATGTTAGCTCATGAAAGTAAACTTTGAGGGTATAGAAATGGAAAGGAAAAAAAAGATTGCCAGACAACAGAAACCGGAGAGAGGAGAAATTGGGGAAAAGACCTGTATTAAGAACCTTGGCTTCTGCTCCTTCGGGATTGGTGGAAATGTATCTACAGTGGACGTTCGAGATGGAAAGATAATCAGAATCAGACCATTATATTACGATTGGAAATATAAACCGGAACAATTCAGACCCTGGAAAATAAAAGCTCGTGGAAAAACTTTCGAACCGAGTATGAAAACATTACTCCCTCCTCTTAGTTTAGCTTATAAGAAGCGCGTTTATTCCCCCAACAGAATTCTATATCCGCTTAAAAGGATAGATTTTGAGCCCAATGGTGAAAGAAATATACAGAATCGTGGTTATAGCGGTTATGTCAGAATATCCTGGGATGAAGCATTAGATATAATAACCAGTGAACTGAAGAGAATCCAAAAGAAGTATGGGTATTCTGCAGTACTGGCTCAGGTAGATGGGCATGGTGAAAGTAAAACTGTGCATGGTCCTCATGGATGTTCACTAAAGCTTCTTGAGCTTATGGGAGGTGGTTATACTATACAGACCAGAAATACGGATAGCTGGGAGGGATGGGTTTGGGGTGCCAAACATGTCTGGGGATGTGAGCCTGTGGGGCAAATGTTGCCTAGCAACAATGTAGTGCCCGATATAGCACAGAATGGCGAGCTTCTTTTGTACTGGGGATGTGACGCGGAAACCACAACGTGGGGTTGGGGCGGACAAACACCAAGCCGTCTGATGTACTGGTTCAAAGAGCTTGGACTTAAATCTATCTTTATCTGCCCTGACTTAAATTATGCTGCAGCAATCCATGCTGACAAATGGATACCGATTTTACCCAACACTGATGCTGCACTTCAACTCGCCATAGCTTATGTTTGGATTACAGAAGATACTTATGATAAAGAATACGTAAAGACACATTCGGTTGGATTTGATAAGATAAAGGATTATGTCCTGGGTAAAGAGGATAGTATTCCCAAAACGCCTAAATGGGCAGAGGAGATCACAGGTGTCCCATCCAGAATAATAAAGGCATTGGCCAGAGAATGGGCTTCCAAGGCAACATCCACCGTACATTGTAATGGAGGACCATATATCAGAGGCCCCTACTCTACCGAACCCGCAAGGCTGGAAGTCGTATTGCTGGGAATGCAGGGGCTAGGGAAACCCGGAGCTCACCAGCTTAAAATGATTGAATGGGGGCAATTTGGTATACAGGAATGGATACCTCTACCTAGAAGCGAGATAATGCCAGATACACATGCCGCCTATCAGGGGTATGTTACTTATAAGATACTTAAACCTTCGCAGGTAATACCCAAAACTCTTATCCACGAGGCGATTCTCAATCCGCCGATTAGCTGGTATAGCACTACATCCTTAGATGAACCTGTAAATGACCAATTCGTGAAATACAACCACCCTGAGAAGGGATGTTCTGAAATACACATGATATGGACTGATACCCCCTGTTTAATAACATGCTGGAATGATGGGAATAGCGTTATTAAAGCTTACAGGAGCCCCAAGATAGAATTTATGTTAGCCCAACATCCCTGGTTTGAGAACGATTGCCTTTTTGCCGACGTAATACTGCCAGCTAATACGCTTTTTGAAGAAGAAGATATAGGTTCTGATGTCATGTGTGGTGATTTTAGGACAATTCAATATGAAGAGAAGTGTATTGAGCCTCTTGGCGAATCAAAGAGTGACTATGAGATAGTATGCACAATAGCAGAGCGTCTGGGATTACTGGATAAATATACAGGAGGCAAATCTATCAGTGAATGGATAAAATTTGGTTTTGATAATTCCGGCGTTACCAAATACATTAACTATGAGGAATTTAAGGAGAAGGGTTATTTTGTTGTTCCTACCGATCCTGAGTGGGAGAAGTATCCTGCTGGCTTAAGAAAGTTTCATGATGACCCTCAAAATAATCCATTAACTACACCGAGTGGTAAGCTGGAGTTTTACTCGCAGAGACTGGCCGAAAAGTTTCCCGGTGATAATGAAAGGCCCCCACATCCAAAGTGGATCCCATATGGTGAGACGCATCAGGAAAGCCTTCAACACCCGAGAGCAAAAGAATTCCCCATGCTGGTTATGTCCAATCATCCCAGATGGGGAGTTCATGCCAACCATGATGATATCACCTGGTTTAGAGAAATCAAGACTTGCAAGTTAAGAGGTCCTGATGGTTATCAATACCAACCGGTTTGGATTCATCCCATTGATGCCACTAAAAGAGGCATTAAAGACGGAGATGTAGTTAAAATTTACAATGAGAGGGGAGGAGTTCTTGCCGGAGCCTATGTGACAGAAAGAATAATGCCCGGAGCGGTATCTATAGACCATGGTGCCAAATATGATCCGATCATTCCAGGAGTTCTGGATAGAGGTGGTGCTATCGATACTATAACTCCACGTAATAGGACTTCTAAAAATGCCACAGGTATGGTATGTAGTGGTTTCCTGGCGGAGGTAGAGCGGGTTAACCTAGATGAATTGAGGAGGAAATATCCCGAAGCATTCAATAGACCATTTCATCATTCCGCGGGGCCGAGCGTGACTTTTTTCATGCAGAAGGAGCAATAATATGGGTAATGTATTTATTGTCAATGTCAGTATGTGTAATGGATGCCATAACTGTCAAATTGCCTGTAAAGATGAGAAAGAAGTTGAAATATAATATAAAAGAGTACGTAAAGCAAAGTTATTAGCCTACCCGTGAAACCTGGATGCGAAAGTTCAATAGCAGCCTAAAAGACTATGTGCTTAATCTTATTTGATAAAGTCATAAGAGTGATGTTTACCTGCACTGTAAATAGAAAAGGCTACTCTCGTTCTTACTGTAGGCATATAATATTGAAAAATGGAGGAGGTAAGGAAGTATGACTAAACAAGTAGAAATTAGAAAAGGCTGGTGTGGGCCATGCCATATAAGGTGCGGTTTATTAGTAGAGTTTAAGGATGGTCGGGCAATCAAAGTGAAAGGCGATCCCGATACTCCGGTAAATCGAGGGGCACAGTGTCAAAGAGGTAAAATGATTTTAGAGCATCTATATCATCCCGACCGTTTGAATTATCCCTTGAAGAGAATTGGTAGTAAAGGTCAAGGGAAATGGCAGCGGGTTACCTGGAATCAGGCAATGGATGAGATAGCCGAGAAATTAGCAGTGATTAAAAACGAAGTGGGACCAGAAGCTTTGGCTTTTTCTAAAGGCACTTTCCGCAGTTATAGTTGGCCTATCACTAGATTCTTCAATCTTTTTGGTTCTCCCAATTTTACTGGTGCTAACCAGATTTGCATGTGTCCTTCGCATACTGTGGAATGGTGCACATATGGTTTTATGTCAGAGGGTGATGTTCCTAATGCCAATTGTGTGGTGGTCTGGGGATTCCAGCCATCGGAGTCCCAACCCATTCCGGGTTGGGTGCAATTAGCTAAGGCTAAAAATAGGGGCGCCAAAATCATAGTTATTGATCCACGAAGGACTAAGGAAACGAAACTATCAGATCTATGGCTGCAGGTGAGACCTGGTACAGATTTGGCATTGCTGCTGTGCTGGCTGAAGATAATAATAGATGAAAATCTGTATGATAAGGAATTTGTTGAGAAGTGGACTACAGGATTTGACCAATTAAAGGAGCATGTACGTGAATATTCCCCAGAAAAGGTATCCCAAATAACCTGGATACCCCAAGATAAGATCGTTACTAGCGCCAGGATCTATGCTACGACTAAACCTGCGGTCATAACCTGGGGGCTAGGTATTGATTTACAGGGTGTCAATGCCACTCAAGCTGCCCGAGCCAGATGCATCCTACGAACTATAACTGGTAACCTAGATATAAAAGGTGGAGAACTCTTGGGTATAGCAGGGGAAGAAACCAAGGTTATCTCTGAAGTTGAACTGGAACTTAACAAAGTTATATCACCGGCTCAAAGAGAAAAACAGCTAGGAGCAAAGGAATATGGGCTTTTTGGCTTCCCTGGCTATGATATGATATACGAAGCATCCCAAAAATTGGGAACTTATGTTAGGCCGCCGACTGCCCATATGACATGTTTAGCTCATCCCAGGCACGTGTGGCAAGCCATGATTACAGGACGTCCTTACCCAATAAAAGCACTGATAGTACAGGCTAATAATCCCCTAATCGGAGCACCTGATACCAAACTGGTCCATAAGGCTTTGACGAGTCCAAATCTAGAGCTTCTAGTAGTCATGGATTACTATATGACTCCTACTGCTGAATTGGCCGACTATGTACTTCCTGCCGCATGTACTTTGGAAAGGACTGACTTCCCTGATTCTCCAAAAGCAATTGAACCTCTCTACGAACGACGTGATGATTATCAGTTCTGGCGAGAATTAGGCATAAGGCTTGGACAGGAGAAATACTGGCCATGGAAGACTGCCGAGGAGGTCTGCGACTATAGACTTGAGCCTTTGGGTATTAACTTTGAGGAGATAGTTAAAAGGGGAGGTTTCCCTCATAAAATAGAATACCGTAAATATGAAGGGAAAGGATTTGGTACTCCTTCAGGCAAGGTTGAAATATATTCGAGTATTTTTGAAAAACTAGGTTTAGATCCCTTGCCTAGTTATAAAGAGCCTCCAGAAAGCCCTGTTAGCGCCCCAGAATTGGCTAAAGATTATCCGCTGATACTGATCGCTTCTGGAAAGTTCATGCCAATGTATCACTCAGAATTGCGTCAGATACCATCAGCTATTAAGTTTCTGCCTGAACCTCTTACTGATATTCATCCGCATACTGCCAAAACATTGGATATAGCCGATGGTGATTGGATATGGATTGAAACATTAAGGGGGAAGATACGACAAAAGGCCAGACTCTGTGACGAAGTTCATCCATCAACAGTTCGAGTACAACATGGCTGGTGGTTTCCCAGTATGCCGGGAGAGGAGCCATCACTTCATGGACTATGGGAATCAAATTCTAATATACTTTGTCCGGTTGATCCTGAGTACTGCAATGTCGAGATAGGTGGTTGGCCTCACACAGCACTTTTGTGCAGGGTATTCAAAACGAATTAGCCAACTTTAAGATGAAAAAAGGCATAAGTTGTACTAACCTTGCTATATTGGCTTTTATGCCACCGTTCCAAAATGGGGCAATCATATGTATGCTTAAAATAAGCGCAGACTTGACAAACATTAAACTAGCATTTACAATCTAGCACAATTGAATAAAGCAAAAGCTAAGAACAGGAATAGTACGCCTTAAGCGAGGCTACAGAGAGCCAGGCAGGTGGAAACTGGCGTCAGCGCAAAGGTTGAATGGTTCTGGGAGCTGTAAACCGAAAGATTGCTAAAAGCAAATGCGAGTAGGCTTTAACGCAGAGGATAGCGTTATCACAATCCAGGGTATCGCTTCAGTGATTATAAGCTGTACCTGAAAAGAGATGGTCTAGTTATTAGACAAAGCAAGGGTGGCACCGCGAAGCTTAAGCCTCTCGCCCCTTAGGCGAGAGGCTTATTATTTTCAAGGAGGCTGAGAGTGTTAATAATATCACAAAGGTGGCCCCAGGGGGGGCCGAGATTTGGGTTATTAATCAAATCAAGCGAAGACAGTTAAATCAAAATAAAGGAGATAGAAATGAAAGAAACAACTAAATTTTTCCTGCCTGAAAAGGAAATGCCTACTAAATGGTACAACGTTATTCCCGATTTACCTGAACCTTTAGCGCCACCTCTTCATCCAGGCACAGGCAAGCCATTAGGACCTGCCGACCTGGCTCCATTATTCCCTATGAGTCTTATTCAGCAGGAGATGAGCCAGGAAAGATATATAGAAATCCCAGAAGAAGTACAGGACATCTATAGGCTATGGAGGCCCACGACATTATTCCGAGCGAGCAGACTGGAGAAAGCTTTAGGTACTCCAGCCAAAATTTTCTACAAATTTGAAGGTACCAGCCCAGCTGGAAGTCACAAACCAAATACAGCAATAGCCCAAGCTTATTATAATAAGAAGGAAGGCATAAAACGTATTACCACTGAAACCGGCGCTGGACAATGGGGCAGTGCCTTATCCCTCGGCTGTAACTACTTTGGTATTGAGCTTAAAGTTTATATGGTCAGAGTAAGCTACGATAATAAACCATATCGTCGCATCATGATGGAGACATGGGGAGCTAAATGTGTACCCAGCCCCAGTCCTGATACCAAATCAGGACGCGATATGTTGGCAAAAGACCCTGATTGTCCTGGTAGTCTGGGGCTTGCCATCAGCGAAGCGGTAGAAGATGCTGTTTCACGAGAAGATACTCACTATTCACTGGGCAGCGTGCTCAACCATGTCCTGCTTCACCAGACCATTGTTGGCGAAGAAGCCAGGCTACAGATGGAAATGGCTGGCTTCTATCCTGATATTATCGTAGGCTGCGTCGGCGGCGGTTCAAATGCGGCAGGTGCTTTTATGCCATTTCTCAGAGATAAACTTAATAAGAAAAAGCCAAATTTGCGAGTGATTGTTGTAGAACCAACAAGCTGCCCAACCATGACCAAAGGCCCATTTGCTTATGATTTCGGCGACATGGCTCAGATGACGCCTCTACTCAAGATGTTTACTCTGGGACATGGCTTTATACCACCACCAGTGCACGCTGGTGGCTTACGCTATCATGGGATGGCACCGCTTGTCTCACATCTGCACAAATTGGGGCTTATTGAAGCCAGAGCTGTAAATCAGATTGAAACTTTTGAAGCCGGTATAACTTTTGCGCGTACCGAGGGCTTTATCAGTGCCCCCGAAACCAACCATGCTATTAGAGTGGCTATTGACGAAGCTCTCAATTGCAAGAAGACCGGGGAGGCTAAGACCATATTGATTGCACATAGTGGTCATGGTCATTTCGATATGGTGGCTTATGACCAATATCTCTCAGGCAAATTGCAAAACTATGAATATCCTGAGAGTAAGGTTAAAGAGGCATTGGCTCAATTGCCTAAGGTTGGCTAATTCAGACAAGCCAATCAAACTACAAGCTAGATAATAGCGGGGGAAAACACTTAACGGGTATGGATGCCTGTGATTGGTATCTATACCCGTTTTCCTAAGAAGTCACAAGTAGCCAGACATATCCCTAACTACAAATTAATTACCATACCTTCATAGCCTATATCAATGGTGATTCCTAAATCTTTAGCAACATCACTAACCTCTTGCCGGATTTCAACCTCGTACTGAGGCGTGATATGAATAGCTACAATACGTGGTATATACCCTTTAGCTTTGCGGAACTGAACAAGCTCTTCTTTGAGAAATTGTGCTGAAAGATGTCCTACCATTTTCAAAAAGCTTTCGGCTTTATTAATGCCTGATACCTCGATGATAAGTAGTTGAGGAGAAATATATTCCCAACACGATGATAGTCCTGGGCCTGTATCACCTGTATAGAACAGGCTTTTGCCATCACTTGAAGTGATTTGGTAACCAATAGCAGGCACAGAATGGTTTACGGGTAAAGCTAAGACTTTATACCCTTGTATTACTCGAGTTCTAAATGGCTCGATAACCTTTGCCTGCAGGAATGGTTTTTCTTCGGAAGGCCACTTTGAGAAATCTATGTATATCTTGCCATCAAGCAAGCATGAAGTGACAATATCAAGAGCTTGCCTTAATGCATAGATTTCAACTGGGCTTTTGCGCATAGCATTATTGGCTCCGAAAGTAACCAAATCTCGACTATGGTCGAAGTGTTGATGAGTTAAGAGAATTGCTTTAATTTCCTGCTGCTCTAATAACGAGAGACTTAAAGTAAGACTTCCTGCATCGAGGGCTAGAATACTATCAATTAGCAGAGAAGTCATATAAAATCCTTTAGCCTCGGTGCTGTGCGCACCCAGAATGCGAATTTCCATTCTCATACCTCCAAGTAGTGGATGTAAAATATAGCTTAAGCCGCATGCCAAAATCAAGTTAATATCATACTTTCAAACCAGCAATGACCAGTTTTTGTCTCAGGTAAAGCCTTATGTTAAAATCAGAACAATAAGATCATAGCCAAAGGTTAGAAAATAAATGCGAAACTTAGTAATTGCACTAATATTACTGAGCCTAGTTTTTAGTATGGGCAGCTGTGTCATCACCATACCCCAAGCTCCCATCAGTCCCCCAACAACTCCTGTTACAGCACCTGAGCAATCTCCACCAGTACCTATAGACCCAGGTTGGTCACCAGATATTCAACAGGGTAAAGCTGCTCAGTCACTACCCAATATAGCAGATGTAGTAGAGAAAGTCTTTCCATCAGTAGTAGCTATAAATACCGAAACTGTGGCACTTGATTTCTTTTCCAGACCCCAGACACAAAAAGGTGCCGGCTCTGGATGGATTATTGATAAAAACGGCATTGTAGTAACTAATAACCATGTAGTTGAAGGGGCAAAAAAGGTAACTGTTGAAATGTTTGATGGCAGTACTTTTCAGGTAGGTCCTGAAAGAGTTTACAGGGACCCCTTAACTGATTTGGCTGTTATCAAAATAGATGCCACCAATCTTCCCGCAGCAGTAATTGGTGACTCAGCGAAACTCAGAGTCGGCGACTGGGTAGTAGCTTTGGGAAATCCACTAGGTAAAGGGCTAAGAGCTAAAGAAGGTACAGTTAGCGGTTTAAACGTATCTTTACTCGTAGATGAGGGACAAACACTGGACGATCTCATTGAAACTTCAGCGGCCATTAACCCTGGTAACAGCGGAGGCCCCCTGGCAAATCTGGCGGGACAGGTTGTAGGTATTACCAGCGCCAAGATGGCTGCGATTGGAGTCGAAGGTATGGGCTATGCTATAAGCATTAAAACAGCCGTGACGATCATTGAACAGCTAATTAGGAGTGGTTATGTAACTCGTCCTTACCTTGGAATCGCCTCGGATACTGTTGACCAGTATGTGGCTACAGTATATCGACTACCTGTGACTAGCGGAGTATTAGTCTATTATGTATCGCCAGGTGGCCCGGCAGATAAGGCAGGACTAAGACAGTACGACGTTATTACTCATTTCAATGGTAAAGAAGTAAACACACGGGAGGCACTATTACAGGCTATACATTCCTCAAATATCGGAGAGGAAGTTACTATAACATTCGTCAGGGAGAATAGCACAAAGACGATCTCTGTACGCTTAACGCAAAGTCCAGCCCCCGCTAGTGGATGAACTGAAGATCCATAATTTTCCTAGATTATTTCATTCTCTTTCTTAATGCCAAGCTGCACTGCGGAATCCAATAAGTTATGTTTCTCATTATAGGCCCCATCAGGTGGAGCACCTGAGACAAGTTGCTGAGCTAGCGTTTCTTGCTTGATATAGTCAGCAAACTGTTCCATAACTTGCTTAATTAACGATGTGCTCTGGTAGTAGACAATAACATGATCAGTAATCTCCAGCCCTGCTGAGCGGCGCATGGTCTGTAAACGTCGCACTATCTCACGAGCTATTCCTTCGGCTTGCAGTTCCGGAGTAAGTTCAGTATGCAGAGCTACCCAATAATCTCCGTCCCTGGCTGAAACATAGCCCGGTTTATTATCAAAAGCCTCTCCATCCACAAAATCAATTTCTTTTACATTAAGCTCATCTAGCATCTGGGAGGCCAACTTCTTTAAACCATCTTTCTCAGATTTTGAACGTGTTTTAACCAAGACCCTGGACAATGGCTGACGGACCTTTATCCCCGCTTTAGCACGTGCAGCACGACCAAGACTACACAGTGCTATAACTGAACTGGTTATATTAATGAGTTCGCTATCTATCATAGCCTTATCAGCAACAGGGAAATCGCACAGGTGCACGCTTTCCAAAGCATTCGGGTCAACCGAGCGTACTAAATTCTGATAAATTTCTTCGGCAATAAAGGGAGTAAGTGGGGCCAGAAGCTTAGATAAAGTAACTAAGCAATTGTAAAGAGTTGAATAAGCCGATAGCTTGTCAACATCATTCTGACTTTTCCAAAAGCGGCGCCTACTTCTTCTGACATACCAGTTGGAGAGATCATCAACAAATGACTCTATCTTCCGCCCCGCCGAGGTTGGGTCATATTTCCCCAGAGCTTCGTCTACATCAACTATAAGTTGATTTAACCTAGATAAAACCCAGTTATCTAAATCAGAAAGTGGTTTTGTGATCATAGTCTGTGGATTAAAATTATCGATGTTGGCATACATCACAAAGAAAGAATAGATATTCCATAGTGTAAGCAAAAAATTACGCAGTACCTCAGCTACCATATTACTGGAGAAACGACGTACATTACCAGCCGGCGAAGATGTTATCAGATACCAGCGTACAGCATCGGCCCCATAGTTATTAAGTATTGCCCAGGGGTCGACTACGTTGCCCTTAGCCTTGCTCATCTTCTCGCCTTCAGCATCGAGTATATGCCCTAAGCAGATGACATTCTTAAAGCAAGGCTTCCCAGAAAGCAAAATGGAGATAGCATGCAAGGAATAGAACCAGCCACGTGTTTGGTCTACTGCTTCACAGATGAAATCAGCAGGAAAGCTCCGCTCAAAGGTATCTTTATTTTCAAAAGGATAATGCCATTGAGCCAAAGGCATGGCGCCAGAGTCGAACCAGCAATCAATAACTTCCGGCTGTCTTTTCATATCGCTACCACACTTGGAACAAGCAAACGTGATGTCATCAACAAAAGGCCGATGCAAGTCTAATGGCTCAACCAATCCTTTGAGATTTGGTTTTAGTTTCAACTCTTCGAGACTGCCGATACACTCATAGCTGTCGCAACCCGAACAATGCCAAATACTTAATGGCGTTCCCCAATAGCGCTCACGCGAGAAAGCCCAATCAATATTATTCTCCAGCCAATCTCCGAAACGGCCATATTTGATATGCTCCGGATACCAGTTTATTTCAGCGTTTCCTGAGATAAGCTCTTGCTTCTTTGCCGTTGTTCGAATATACCATGTCTTCTTAGCGTAATAGAGAAGCGGTGACTCACAACGCCAGCAGAAAGGATAAGTATGACGTATTTTCTCGCTACGATATAACAATCCACGTGACTTAAGATTTTCAAGTACAAGAGCGTCAGCATCTTTAACAAATTTACCTGCAAAAGGATAAGTTCCAGTCATCTTACCGTCCAGGTCTACAGGCTGAACAAAATCTAAATTGTTATCTCTACCTGCTTCGAAGTCAACCTCACCGAAAGCAGGAGCGATATGCACAATACCAGTACCATCCTCCATTGACACAAAATCGGCAGCAATAACGTGATAGGTCAGGTCAGCTTTCAGTTGTTGCACCTCAAACATTGCTCGCGCTTCATCTGAATTAGCGTCTGCGTGAGTTTGAGGACGCCTACGTTCTACCCCATATTCATGCGGATTAAAAAGAGGTTCATACTCAATATCTACTAATTCGCTTCCTTTTAAAGCCCCTACTACCTTATAATCAGTTAGCCCGATGGATTCCACAAAAACTCTTGCCAAAATAAGACTCTCATCATCTAGCTCCACCATAGCATATTCAGCTTCAGGAGCAACTGCCAGAGCAGTATTGCCAGATAATGTCCAAGGTGTCGTTGTCCACGCCAGAAAAAATATGGGTTTAGTTAAAAACGATTCGTTGCCCTTGACAACTAAACGATTAAAAATTCCAGATTTGGTAATAAATCCTCCAGAAAGTTTAAACTTTATGTAAACTGACGGGTCTTCAGTATTGTCATTATAACCTAACGCCACCTCATGAGAGCTAAGTGATGTTCCACATCTAGGACAATGAGGAGTAACTTTGTACCCCTGGTAAATTAAGCCTTTATCCCATAATTGCTTTACTATCCACCAGCAGGATTCGATATAGCTATTATCCAGGGTTATGTAGGGATGCTCCAGGTCAAGCCAAAAACCAATGCGTTCAGTCATGGCTTCCCACTCCTTGAGGTAACCAAAGACACTCTCCCGGCATTGGGCATTAAACTTAGCAACGCCGTAGTTTTCAATCTCAACTTTGCTGCTAAAGCCTAGTTTTTTCTCTATCTCCAGCTCTACTGGTAATCCGTGTGTATCCCATCCTGCCTTGCGAGGTGTATAATAATTCTTCATGGCTTTATATCTGGGGATAACGTCTTTAAAGACACGTGACAGCACATGGTGAATTCCAGGATTGCCGTTAGCTGTTGGCGGACCTTCGTACATCGTAAACTGTGTTGCACCACGGCGTGACTCAACACTCTTTTCAAAAATGTGCTGCTTTTTCCAGAAACTAAGGATGTTATTTTCTATTTGAGGAAAGTCTACCTTGCTCGATAGTGGCCGGAACATTACTAGCGCTTCCTTAACAAAATAACTACTTTACGCTCATCACCAACACCTGTGCTCTGAGTGGTAACATCAAGGTGATCAGATAACGCCATATGGATAACTCGGCGCTCATCTGCAGGCATAGGTTCAAGATTAATCGAGCGTCGGCTTGCTTTTACCTGGTCTGCCAAACGTAAAGCCAGATTTCTCAGAGATTCATAGCGGCGCTTCTTGTATCCAGCAACATCAATATTTACAGCTGTCCAGGTTTTTAACCTTTCCGCAACTATCAGCCTGAGAATGTATTGTAAAGAAGTCAAAGCTTGACCATGGCGGCCGATTAAAACTCCCAGGTCATCTCCGTCAATGTTTAAAGTTAGTGGTAGCTCTTCAGACTCTGGAGAAATATGAATCTCTGCTTCAATTCCCAGATATTTAATCAGATTTCCCAAAACATCTTTAGCTTCTGAAGTTACTTCGTTCTTATCATGAGATTGTTCCAGGAGCCTGACTTTTATCCTGGCTTCTTCAGCACCTACTCCCAGTACTCCTGAACGTCCTTTTCTTAAAACAATAACTTCAATCCTATCCTCAGTTACGCCCAATTGTTCTAGCGCCGCTTTTTTAGCCTCTTCTACTGTTTTAGCGTTTACTTCAATCTCCTTCACTTTTTCAATGTCCCTTTCTTCTCCTTGTAAGCATCTTTTATAACTTTGGACTGCTGCTCAACCGGAGGCAATTTCTTTGGTGACGGTAATGACTTAGCAGTAGATGGCTTTCTCAGATAACCCCATCCACCACTAACAAAGTACTGAATTATAATGCCAATTATATTTGAAACTGCCCAATATAGAGACAAGCCACTGGGGAAAGATAAGGTAAACATGGCAAACAGCAAAGGCATCATCAGAGTAGTCATTTGAGTCATAGACTGCTGCTTGGGATCAGCTGGCGGTGGCGTGACCATCTTTTGTTGCACCCACATAGTCAACCCTACCAGTACGGCAAGGATAAGATATGGGTCAGGCTTGGATAAATGAAGCCAGAGGAACCTCTCATCCAACGGTAATGCCTGAGTAACAATCGGCCAGGAATAGAGACTTTGTGATAGCTTAATTAAGTCTTCTGGAGTGGATGCTAACGCCCTCATGATAGACTGGTAAAGCGCAATCCAAACAGGCAACTGGATTAACATAGGCCAGAGACAGCCCAAGGGGTTAATCTTTGCTTCCTTATATAATTGCATCATCTCCTGCTGGAGTTTCTGCTGATTCCTGGCATATTTCTTCTGGAGCTCCTGAATCTTTGGCTGCAGCTCTTGCATGACTTTTGTAGAGCGAGTTTGCCGAACAGTCAATGGGTAAAGGATGAACCGAACAACAACGGTCAATATTATGATTGACAGACCAAAGTTATTGCCCACCATGGCACTCAAAGCTATTAAACTATTGAGTACGGCGTTAAGTATAATATTCCAGACTTCCATAATCAGCTCTACTTGCTAACTTTCTTAAACTTCCAGGCAATCTCCCCAGATTTAACATCAACAGCATAGACATAATCGTCCCTGGCGTGGACATAAACAATATCTTCAATAGCATAGAGAGGCGCCATCACTTCATAACCAATTGATATTGTTTTCTCCACGTTTCCACTCGCTGCATTTATTAAGTACATCGACCCAGATTCTGAAACTGCTACTACCAAGTCAGCCATAATTATGGGTTTTGATACAATGGCTTTGTCAGCAGCGAATTGCCACAATTGTGTGCCAGTTTCAGCATCGATAGCATAAATCTTGCCATCAAGGCAGCCTGCATAGATTATGTTTCCCCTAACCAGTGGATCTGTCCAGAACCAGTTCCCACCTTCGAACGTCCATCTAATTTTGGCATCAATTTTACCAACAGCATATAGATTGCGATCGAAAGTGCCAAAAAAGATACTATCGCCAGAGACCACAGGAGATGAACACATTACTGCTGGCAGCTCTAGTGGCGGCCGAAGCTCACTACCATCATTGCTGGATACAAAATAGAGTTTACGGTCGTAACTGGCTACATAGACAACACCATCGTTAACTGCCAGAGAAGTCCATATTCGTTCTCCAGTTGGGAATTCCCATTTATGGTCACCTGTAGCTGCATCCAATGCATACACTTTTCCGTTGGAGCTACCCAAATAAACGGTGTCGTTGTCAAAAGCTAGATTACCTACAATAGCACCTATAGTCTCATTACCTTCTCTTGGATAAACCCACCTTAGTGCTCCCGTAGCTGAGTTTAAAGCATAGACTTTGCCATTATAGGTTCCTACGTATACCAAATCACCAGAGACAACAGGTGTCCCATATATCGCCACACCAGCCGGAGTGCTGCCAGGTGCACAAGTAAGAAGAGGCCCACACATCGAACCTGCGGAAGATGGCATTTTAATCGCATATTCCCACTCACCCTCATTGGGAAAACTTAGCCCCTTGCCACGCGCTGAGAGATTTAATGCTAAGACTTCACCACCCATCGACCCTAGATAAATAGTCTCATTATTTCCAGAAAAACCAGACCAACCACGTGCACTGGGACCAGTGCAACCAGTGATAATTAAACAAAATAAAACGATAGAAGTAGTAAAAAATAGAATTTTACTTATTTTAACTTTCATCAATTCTTACCTTACATGCTGCTAAAAACACAAATGCCAGAGGATTAAGGGACAGGATCATAGCCTCCTTGAGACCATGGATTACAGCGAGCGATTCGAATAATTGTTAACCACCCCCCTTTGATCAACCCATACTTTACAATTGCCTCACAGGCATAGTGGGAACAAGTCGGAGTATATCTGCAAGAAGATGGAGTAACTTGTGATACTGTAGACTGATATAGCTTAATTAACTCCAGTACTAACCACTTCATTCTTATTCAACAGCAAATCAGCTCGTATCAGCAATTTCTCCACTGATTCATTGAGCTGATGATAATCAGCGTCTACCGCTCCTTGGCGGGCGATAAATACTATGTCCCATCCTTGCTTTATTGGCATCGAGCGTACTATCTCTTTAAGCAAGCGACGCACTCGATTACGTATTACAGCTTTACCCAAAGGTTTATTTACCGAGAAACCATAGCGACTAAATTCAAGACCATTTGCCAGGGATTTTACTACTACCAACCTGTCCCCCTTGGCCACCCCTAGACCATATACTTTTTGATACTGGGCTCTCTTTGTTAAAGCCCATATTTTAGACATTATTATTAAACCGGTGTTAATCGCCACCGCCCTTTTAGTTGTCTTGCTTTCAAGACATCACACCCACCTCTGGTTGCTTTTCTGGCTCTGAAGCCATGCGTATTCCTTCTTTTGGTTTTTTTAGGCTGATATGTCCGCTTCGGCAACTTTCTCCTCCACTGGAAGTATCTCTTCTATATCCCTGGAACTGACATGAGCCGGGGTGTAAGGCAACAAAGCCAAAAACCGTGCTCTTTTGATGGCTAGTGCCAAACTCCGCTGGTGTTTAGCGCAAACACCAGTTCGACGCCGTGGCTCAATTTTACCACGCTCGGATACAAATTTGCGTAGTTTAGAAATGTCCTTGTAATCAATTACAGATTTATCTGCACAAAAGGGACAGAATTTCGGTTTAACGATAAATTTCCGTGTCCTCTCCCTTTTAACTCTTGGTCCGCTACCTCCAGGCATTCTTTAATTATTTCCTCCTTTGAATGATAAACATTGATCTATTATGCACCCTATTCCTTAAAGGGTAGGTCTTCAGGTTCTATTATATCCTCTGGTACCTCTGAAACACCTTCCTCGCTCGGGAGAGGTGCCACAGCTTGTTTATCAAGAAATAATACCCTGTTTGCTATCACCTCAACTCGTGATCGTTTTTGTCCGTCTTGCCCTTCCCATGTGCGGGTTCGCAAACTACCCTCAACGTAAACTCTTTGTCCTTTGGTTAAGAACTGATTGCAACTCTCGGCTAATTTACGCCAGGAAACTACAGTAAACCATTCCGTTTCCTGCTTTCGTTCACCATCAGAAGTGGTAAAAACCCGATTAGTAGCTATCCGAAACGAAGTTACCGGGCTACCATTTGGCGTAAAACGCATCTCCGGGTCAGTACCGACATTCCCAATAAGCATAACCCTGTTCAAACTAGCCATAATGCCCCCTTCCCTCTTAAATTTAAGCTTCTGATCTTATCAGCAAATGCCGTATAACTTCGTTGGATAGTTTAAGATTCGCCTCGAGTTCTCTTGTTACCGCTGGCTTCATTTCGATTCGAGCGAATACATAATTACCTTCCCCGAATTTTTTTATAGGATAAGCCAGCCTCTTTCTACCCCACTGAACTAATTCAGTTACACTGCCACCTATCTTAGTAACAGACTCACTAACCTTGTTTAAAATATTAGGCATCTCCTCATCGGTTACCTCTGGACTAACAATGTACACTAATTCATAATTTGGCAATTTACTTCACCTTCAAACTAAAAAAACTATGTTATTATAACATAACAAAATAAATAAAGCAGCATCACCTGAAGTTGCAAAAATTCCAGATTTGCTATAGTCTTTTGAACAGTTACCTTTTTAATTGTTTTGAGAGGCATTTCTATTTCATCTATATTAAATATGTAAGGCTTTCTTAACGAGGAATGAATCCTATATGGAAAAAGATAAAGCTCTTGGACGGGTTTCAGCAGCCATAAGCGGGCTCAGAGACCTAAATGCCATCCTCAAAATCGGGCTAGATACTGTTCTCAACATCATAAATGGGGACGTAGGAGGAATAATGCTGCTGGATCAGCAGACCAAGACTCTTTACTACCGCGTATACCATAATCTATCACCCAAATACGCTGAGGAAATGCAACTGCGTCTGGGAGAGGGAGTTGCTGGAAAAGTAGCCCAAAGTGGCGAAGCCAAACTAGTTGAAGACCTAGCATCGGAACCTAACGCTGCTCATCCTAGCTTAATCAGCACCGAGGGTTTAAGAGCATTTGTCAGTGTTCCACTTCGGGCAAAGGGCAATGTGCTGGGAGTAATGAACGTTGCCAGCCATACTCCACACCGCTTCAGTGAAAGAGACATGCTTATCCTAGATTCAATCGGTGACCAGCTTGGTATAGCTATTGAGCAGGCTAACCTTTATGAACAACTGCGAAGGAGCAGGGAAAGATACCGTAGGCTAGCTCATCAAATACTGGTAGCTCAGGATGAGGAACGACGGAGAATTGCCCGGGAACTGCATGACGAGACCAGCCAAACGCTTTCCGGCCTGGCACTCAACTTACAAGCCCTCGTAGAAATGGCAGATAGAACCGATATTAACAATATCGAATTCAAAGCCAGGCTTAAGAAAGTACATTCGTTGGCAGTCCAAATAGGCAATGAGGTAGGCAGGTTAATAGCTGACCTGCGACCTACACTTTTAGACACAGTTGGGCTGATTCCTGCTATCTGTCACTACGCTGAGACTAATCTCACTCCTGCTGGTATTAATGTGTCTTTCAAATTCGATGAGAAGCTAAGCTCCTCTTTCTCTCAACAGATGGAATCCGGGCTTTTCCGCATCATCCAGGGAAGCGTAGGAAATATCCTACACCATTCCAAAGCAAAAAACGTAACCATTAGCATACAACGGCACAATAACGAAATTGTTCTACGAATAACCGATGATGGCATGGGATTCGAAGTTAATAAAATTACACATATCGAAGAAAGTGGACGAGGAGCGGGACTATTCAGCATAAAGGAAAGAGTTAGGTTACTGGGCGGCCATTGCTCTATCGAATCTCAGCTTAGTCAGGGAACCAGCGTTAATGTCCTAATACCACTGGTTAGAAGCCTAACCAATGAAAAAGATTAAAGTATTAGTAGTAGACGACCATACCATTGTTCGGGACGGAATTTGTGCTCTGCTGGGGCTAGCCGCGGATATAGAGGTGGTCGGTGAAGCCTCCAATGGAAAAGAGGCTATAGAAATGGTCAGAAAGCTAGCTCCTGATGTAGTGCTCATGGATATTGCTATGCCTATTATGGGTGGGCTAGAAGCGACACATCGCATACACAAAGAGTCCCCCACCATAAAAGTGCTAGCACTTACCCAGTATGATGATAGGGAATACGTGTTTCCGATTATCGAGGCAGGAGCTTATGGCTTCATCAGCAAATCAGCAGCATCTTCAGAGCTAACTACCGGTATTCGCTCTGTCTACCGAGGAGACTCATTTTTATCTCCCTCAGTTGCCAAATTCCTGGTTGAGGTTTATCGACAGGGTGGAACTTTAAAAAGAGGCATTGACCCTTATGACGAGCTAACAGTACGAGAAAGAGAGGTTCTGAAACTGCTAGCCGAAGGTTATACTATCCAAGAAATAGCTAACATGCTATCAATCAGCCCCAAGACCGCCGAAGGACATAAGACCAGCCTAATGGCTAAACTAGACATCCACAATCGTGCGGAATTGGTCAAATATGCTCTGCGCAAAGGTATCATTACCATTTAATAGTCCTGACATTGCCTGCCAACTTCTATCTCACTGTCCCGTTTCAACGCTGCCTAAGATTAGCATCCTCCACTCCAATGACATAGAGATAATCATAAATCACCTGACCCCACCCCCATAAACTAGGAAAGGTATAATTAGAGTCTTCCGGTGTTAAGAAGATAAAAAGGAGGACTTAACATGACCCGTAAAAGGTACACGGAAGAACAGATCATCAACGTTCTGAAGGAAGCAGAAGCTGGGGCAAAGGTGGGAGATCTCTGTCGCAGGTACGGTATGAGCAATGCCAGCTTCTACCACTGGAAAACTAAATACGCCGGACTGACCGTAAGCGAACTCAAGCGGCTGAAGGCGCTTGAAGATGAGAACAGACGCCTCAAGCAGATAGTGGCTGATCAGGCCCTGGATAACAGAGTTCTTAAGGAACTACTGTCAAAAAACTTTTAATGCCCAGGGACAAACGCCAGGCAGCGAAATACACTGTGGAAAGCCTTGGGCAGAGTGCAAACAGAGCCTGCCGGCTAGTGAGTATCTGGAGAGCTACCTATGATTATAAGGCTGTTAAACGTGGAGGTGATTTACTCCGCTCGCGATTACGCGAGCTGGCAGAACAGAGAAGACGTTTTGGTTGTGCCAGATTGCATGCCATACTCAAAAGGGAAGGACTGGTAGTCAATCACAAGAAAACCGAGCGGATCTACAGTGAAGAAGGCCTATCATTGAGATTAAAGAAACGCAAGAAAAAGGTAGCCATGATCAGAGTTACGTTGCCAGAACCACAGCATGCTAACCAGCGTTGGTCCATGGATTTTGTTTCAGATAGTACCTGCACAGGACGCAGATTCAGAGCACTGGTCATCGTCGATGATTTTTCCAGAGAATGCCCGGCAATCGAGGTTGATACCTCACTCGGAGGAGTGAGAGTAGTAAATGTGCTGCAGCGATTGGCGGAAACCAGAGGACTACCTGAGGTGATTACCACAGATAACGGTCCAGAGTTCACTGGAAAGGCTGTGGACGAGTGGGCTTATAGGAATGGAGTGAAGCTCAACTTCATACGCCCTGGGAAGCCTGTGGAAAATGCCTATGCCGAGAGTTTTATCGGTAGGTTACGTGATGAGTGTTTGAACGAGAACTGGTTTGTCACTTTGAAAGATGCACGCGAGACTATCGAAGCCTGGAGAATAGACTACAACGAAAGCAGGCCGCATAGTTCGTTGCAATACTTAAGCCCAATGGAGTATGCTAAAAACGCTGAGAAAACTCTAATTACTAGTTTCCTATAAAATGGGGTAGGGTCACACCAGCACCAAGTGACTACACTCACACCCCTGGTCTTTCGCTTTAGCAGGCTTCGCCCCCTCAATCCCATAACAAACAAGGTAAAATCAGGGTAATATCCTCCGTCGTTTCGAGGTAAAGACCTCTTCTCCTTCACTAACACATTGTTTACCATTGTATTAGCAGATAAGATAACTATCCAACAAAGTAGCTAACAGCGGTAGTGTGGCTATGGAGACAAGGGAAAGAATTCTAATAATCGATGATGAACCTGAGTTCAAAGCTGAATTGCAAACAGCAATTGAACAAAATAAATATCAGGTTATTGCTGCCAACAATAAGACACAGGCACAGGAAATTGTGCGTCATGAAAAAATTGACTTGATTATCTTGGGCAATATAGCTCCACGCGGTGATGCCTTCCTTTTTCACCAGTGGCTTAAGCGTAATCCAAATTTCAAAAGCTTGCCTCTTATTGTGATAGATGCTACGCCTGAAAAGCAACTAACTAAGGGGTGGACCAAGGATGAAGGGCTAAGACTAGAAGCAGAAGATTATTTTTGCAAGCCAGTCAACCCCACCGCATTAATACCCTTCATTGATAAATTACTTGACAGGACAACTCAAAAGATTAAGGTGCTTGTTGTAGACGATCATGCTGTGGCCAGAGAAGGCATTCGCACTCTACTGAGCCTTCAGAAGGACATAGAGGTAATAGGGGAAGCAGTTGATGGCAAAGAGGCTGTCACCAAAGCAATGAAACTCGCGCCAGATGTAGTGCTGATGGATATAGTTATGCCCCGTATGAATGGTTTAGAAGCCACTAAGGAGATATGCAAAGAATGCAAAAAAACGAAGGTTATAATACTAAGCCAATATGACGCAGAGGAAAATGCTCTTGCCTGCTATCAAGTAGGTGCTTCTAGCTTTATTCCCAAAAGCAGTGCTAGTTCCCGCTTAATAACAGATATCAGGACTACAGCCAGAGAAAAATTTAAATAATTCTATCAGGAACAACTAGGCAAATGAGAGTAGGACAACGTTACAAGATACTTTACGATATAGCTCAAAAGCTAAATTCTGGGCTATCATCAGACGATGTTTTACACACTATTGTGGAAACTTTATGTAACACAGCCAGAGCTAAAGGATGTTCTCTAATGTTGCTTTCTCCAGACCAAAAGCAGCTAATACATACTATAAATCACGGTCTGAGCGATTGGTACGTCAGAAAGGGCCCCGTAATTGTGGATGATAACATGACACAGGCTCTTAGCGGCAAACCAATGGCAATCCTCGATGCCACCACTGATCCCCGAGTTCAATATCGGGAGCAGGCGAGAAGAGAGGGGATAGTATCTATACTATCTTTTCCTCTAATGCGGCGCGGTAAAATTATCGGTATTATACGCATTTATACTTCTGAGCCACGAACCTTTTCTGCCCAAGAGACTGAGTTTTTTAGCACTATGTCTAACCTAGGGACAATCGCTCTAGAGAGAGCAGAATTACACGAGTCGATAGACAGGGATTTAGCTCAGTGTCTAATCGAACGGAGTAACCTGGAAGAAGATAAAAGAAAATTTCTTCGCTTCGTAAGCATGGCTGCTCATGACTTAAAAGCTCCTCTGGCAGCCATTCAGAGTTTTCTAAGGGTGATGCTTGATGGCTATGTTGGCGAGCTTAACATTAAACAAATGCATATGATGGAGAGGTCTTCGCTGAGGATCAATGAACTGCTAAAGCTTATCAGTGACTTGTTAGATATCCCACGCATTGAAATAGGTCAAATAGTACAGGAATTGGAAGAGGTGTCAATAGAGCCAATCATTAACAACTTTGCTGAGGAAGGCTCCAGTCTAGCAAAACAAAAAGGCTTAAAATTTTCAGTGAATATAGCTCCCAGTCTACCTAAAATAAATGGCTCCCCCCAGAGGTTACAACAAGTAATAGTCAATCTAGTAACTAACGCCATTAACTATACTGCCGAAGGTGAGGTAAGCATTCGAGCTAATAGAGCAAACGACAAAATCTTAGTAGAAGTCATAGATACAGGCTGTGGAATTCCTCCGGATGAATTGCCTAAAGTATTTGAAGACTTCTTCCGTGGCAGTAATACCGAAGCCAGAGGTACTGGATTAGGACTGTCTATCTCTAAAAGGATTATCGAAGCTCACGGAGGCAAGATATCGGTTCAAAGCCCCCTTCCCGAAACCAGCAAAGGTAGCAGATTCAGTTTCACGCTTCCGATAAAACCACTACGTAATAAGCAGGTAGATACTCATATAAAATAGGAGACATTTATGGCAAGTAAAAAAGTCCTGATAGTAGATGATGATCCAGATATCAGGGACGTACTAACCTTAATCCTAGAATCTCAGGAATACCAGGTAACTACTGCTCGAGATGGCATAGAATGCATTGATAAACTCAGAAAAGGAAAACCCGACCTTATGATCCTTGACCTTCTTATGCCCAGAATGGACGGATTCGCTGTGTACAAAGAACTCCAAGATGCCAAATGGGCAGAGTATAAGGATATGCCTATTCTTATATTGACATCGGTACGAGAAGAGTCCAGCCGCAGGCGCTATGAACTAGAAACAGGTCAAAAATTAAGCGTTGACTATTATATAGAAAAACCTGTATCACCAGAGGTATTAATAGATACGGTAGAAAAGTTGATTGAACATAAGTAAATAAATAATAAATGGGTACAACGTGAGAGATCAAAAAATTAATATTTGTTAACTTACAGAAATAAATTAACGGAGGTAATAAAAATGACAAATAAAGCCAAAATTCTACTTATTGACGACGACCCAGACTTTGTCGAGGCAACCAAGCTAGTACTGGAAAGCAAACCCTATGAAGTAATCACTGCTTCCGATGGTAATGAAGGAATTGCAAAGGCTAGAAAAGACAAACCTGATTTAATCGTCCTGGATATCATAATGCCAGTAAAGGATGGGTTTGTGGCTGCTGAGGAGCTTAAGAAAGACCCCGAACTAAAGAAAATACCGGTCATCATGCTAACTAGTTTCTCAGAAAAGGTAAGTGAGACTTCACTGAGCCGCAGCCAAGGTCTCATGCTGGATACCGAAGACTATGTTGATAAACCAGTTTCACCACAAGAATTGCTCAGCAAGGTGGAAAAGCTGCTAAAAAAGTAACTACTCGATACGGCTGTAACTTCCAGTTAACGGTTGTCCTTCTTTACCTGCAAATTTATCTCGCAGGTCCCTTAACCTCACCCCTATGACACGTACTAATCCCTTCATTACTTCGTAGCCTAAGGAACGATTTTTGTCCATCAGCACGCTTAGTTCGGCGCCAGCTACTATTAAAACAGAGGAGGGCTTAACGCAGATTGCCGACAGGGTGAGAGAATGAGGAGTTACCAAAGATGACCATCCGAAGACATCTCCCTTAGTAATGGCATCTACCGGTACTCGTGTAACTCCATTCACCCCTTCTTTATATATTTCGACAACCAACCGTACCTCACCCTCCTCCAGAATATAAAAATCATTGGCGACGACATTCTCTTGAAATATGAACTCGCCTTCACTATAGGTATTTCTTCGCCATGAAGGTAGCGCAGCTATTTTTTTTAAATCGCTATCATCAAGCCCTAAGAACACCTCACATCGCTTGAGCAATGGTACCAGATCCATCAAAAACTCCTTACCTATGTTAGACTGATGGCATGGCGCTGGTTTAATTTACAAACCCAGATACTTATTATAGGCCAGTATAACTGATCAGGTAAAGAAAACCACTACAAATACTAAACTAAAGCTCCACCAAGACAAAAATAGGGTAATATCCCCCTGTCTTCCAAGGTAAAAACCTCTTCTCCTCCCCAGACACATCGTTTAACATTTTTACAAACAGTTACATAACCGTAAGAGACCTGAACCAGTTGCGTGATATAGATCACGTAGCTTAGAAAGGCAGCACCAAATTGGAGATGATCACCATCACGCTTAATGGGCGCGAGGTGAGCGGTCAACCAGGAATGACCATCCTCGATATCGCCAGAGAGTCAGGAATAACTATTCCTACACTCTGTCACGACCCTAACCTAGCTTCTTATGGAGCCTGTCGTATTTGCACAGTGGAGGATGAGCGATCAGGGGCTTTGATGGCATCATGTGTCACACCTATAGCACCTGGGATGGTAATTAGCACTCAATCGCCACGAGTAAAAGAACGTAGAGAGACCATAATCAAGCTCATGCTTTCCAGTCACCCTGACACCTGTATGGTTTGTGATAAGGGTAATTGCTGTGAACTGCGTAAGATTGCTGCCGATATGGGCATTGGGTTGATAGAATTCCAGAGGATTCCTCAACTGGATACCATAGAAGAAGTCAACCCCTTTATCCAGAGAGATTTAAGCAAATGTATCCTCTGTGCCAAATGCATTAGAGCCGACCAGGAATTGGTAGTTGAAGGTGCCATTGACTACCTACACCGTGGATTCACCTCTAAGCCCGCAACACTTCATGACCTACCCCTGGAAAAATCCGAATGTACTTTCTGCGGCACCTGCGTAGCAATGTGCCCCACTGGAGCATTATCCGAAAAGGAAAAAACATACAGAGGGGCAGTTACCCAAATTGTCCACTCAATCTGCCCCTATTGTGGCTGTGGCTGTGGCATTTCCCTGGAAATCAAGGACAATCGATTAATAAGATGCACTCCAGATGAAAATAACAATCTCAACCACGGCACACTTTGTGTCAGAGGAAGCTATGGCTACGATTTTGTACACAGCCCTGAAAGGCTAACCACACCCATGGTTAAGGCAGATAATGATTTTAAAGCCATATCATGGGAAGAAGCCCTGAACTTAGTGGTTAGTGAGTTTAAGCGTATAAAAGATACTTATGGCCCCGATAGCTTAGCCGTCTTTGGCTCATCAAAGTGCACTAACGAAGAGAATTATCTACTTCAAAGGTTTACCCGATGTTCACTGGGCACTAATAACATTGACAATGGCAGCCGCATATATAACGCTGACAGTTATACAAATTTAGGTAAGACCTTTGGATTTCTGGATACTACTAGTTCTCTGGATAATCTGGATAAGTCCCAGGTAATATTGGTCATCGGAGCCAACGCATCTTCTTCGTCTCCCCTGGTAGGATATGCCATAAAGCGTGCTGCTAAATATAAAGGCACCAAATTAATTCTGATAGACCCACAGCAAATTAAGCTTTCCCTGTTTGCCCATATCTGGTTACAACCTAGAGTCGGCACCGATATAGTCCTATTAAACGGCCTGGCCAAAATAACAATCGACGAAGGTTTATTGAACAAGGATTATATTAAAGAAAAAACAATTGACTTTGAAGTATTTGCCCACAGTCTGAAAAAATACACGCCCAAGCACGTAGAGAAGATTACTGGCGTCCCAGCCAAAGAGATACAACAAGCTGCCCGAATTTTTGCCGAAGCAAACCCAGTTTCCATCGTCTATGGTAACGGCATAACTCAGCAAGTCAATGGCACCATCTGTATCATAGCACTAGCAAATCTAGCAATGCTGACTGGTAACGTCCGCGGCATCTATGCCCTACAAAGAGAAAACAACGGACAAGGTGCCTGTGATATGGGCGTACTGCCTAATTTTCTCCCTGGCTTCCAGAAACTGGATGATGTTAGCGCAAGGAAAAACTTCGAAAGTCGCTGGGGATGCCGCTTGCCTGCTAACCAAGGACTTACAGCTTTAGAAATGCTTCAACAGGCTAACGAGGGAAACATTAAAGGAATGTATATTGTCGGCGAGAATCCCGCCTTGAGCTTTCCGCAACCAGGCATGGTTAAACAAGCTCTGGAATCACTTGAGTTCCTAGTAGTCCAGGACATTTTCCTCACTGAAACAGCTAAATTAGCCAAAGTAGTGTTACCAGCCTCTTCTTTCGCTGAAAAGGAAGGTACGTTCACTAACTTTGAAGGTAGAGTACAAAAGTTAAATAAAGCCCTGCAGCCGTTAGGTAACAGCCTGCCAGACTGGGAAATAGTACTTAAACTGGCAAATACTATGGGCTACCCAATGCCATACTCATCAGCAAATGATGTAATGAACGAAATTAAAGAACTGGTCCGCCAGTACCAGAATACAAATCATGGTTCGCTCAAACCAGGTAGCAGCCAGCTAACCAATAGACACTTTCTAGACAAACAAGCTACAGATAAATGCCTCCGTTTCTTCCCCGTCGAACATATATCACTACCAAATCCACCTGACGGCTATCCTTTTACGTTGATAGCTGGAAGTACGCTACATCATTTCGGCAGCGGCACCAGAAGCTCTAGGTCAACAAGACTCAAGAAATTTTTGCCCGAAGCTTTCGCAGAAATAGACAAATCTGATGCTGAAAGCATCGGAGTCGAAAATGGTGATAGGGTTAAAATATCATCACCCGCCGGTGAGGTTACTGCTATAGCTAGAATCACCGACATGGTTAGCCAAGGAACAATTTTTATGCCCATATCGTTTCCTGATAATCCTGTCACGACATTATTCGACTTTGCCCTTGACCCTCAGTCAAAAACGCCAGCACTAAAAACATGCTCAGTGAAAATAGAAGGGGTTGAAAGCCATGGCCGAACCAAAGCAGACGTCTATCACTAACCTGGCACGGATCAATGAACTGATAAACGAAAATCAAGGAGAAAAATGGGCATTGATTCCGCTTCTCCAGAGAATCCAGAGGGAAATGGGATATATCCCGCCTGAAGCTGTTCAACCGCTTGCTAGAGCCATGGGCTTATTCCCGTCACAGGTACAGGGGGTAATTTCTTTCTATACACAATTATATACGAAACCGCAGGGGAAAAAGGTGGTCAGAGTATGCCGCGGTACAGCCTGCCATGTACGCGGTGGCAAGACAATTTTGAAACTGGTTAAACAGCAACTCGGCGTCGATGAAGGAGAAACCACGCCTGATTATGAATATACGCTGGAGACAGTAGCTTGTATAGGTGTCTGTGCTCTGGCACCTAATATGGTTATTGGCAGCACAACCTACGGGCATTTAAACCCTAAAAAGATAACACAACTATTCAGCAGCAGAAAGAGCGAAAAATAGCATGCCAGACCAGAAGACTATTTTTGTCTGTCAAGGCACTGGATGTATTTCCAGCGGTTCTGACAATGTCTATGAAGCGCTAAGGGCAGAAGTAGACCAGCAGAAATTAAAGAACGTCAATGTAGACTTCACTGGCTGCCATGGCTTCTGCGAGCAAGGCCCAAATGTAGTAGTGGAGCCTGACGGCATTTTTTACACTCATGTCCAGGCTGAAGATGCAGCGGAGATTATCCTGTCACACCTTCGTGATAATAAGCCAGTGGAGCGGCTATTCTACACCGACCTGGTAACTGGGAAAGCCGTACCATACTACAACGAGATAAACTTCTACAAAAAACAGCAGCGTATCGTCCTACATAACTGCGGTCATATCAACCCCGAGAATATTGGCCACTACATCAGCCAGGGGGGATACCGCGCTCTCACCAAGGCTCTCCTCAAAATGAAACCTGAGGAGGTAATTGAGGAAATCAAGAAGTCAGGTCTCCGCGGTCGTGGTGGTGCTGGTTTTCCCACCGGGCGCAAATGGCAATTCTGCAGAAATTCACCTGGTGATACAAAATACGTCATCTGCAATGCTGACGAGGGTGATCCCGGAGCATTCATGGATCGCTCCATTCTTGAGGCCGACCCACATGCTGTTATCGAAGGACTAGTTATTGCCGGATATGCCATAGGAGCCTGTGACGGATACATTTACGTACGCGAAGAATATCCTCTGGCAGTTAAGAGATTCCGCACTGCGCTGGAACAAACCAGTGATAAAGGCTTCTTGGGGGAAAATATCCTTAATTCGAAATTCGATTTTACCATCCATGTTAAAGAAGGCGCTGGAGCCTTTGTCTGTGGCGAGGAGACTGCCCTAATGGCTTCTATCGAAAGCAAAAGGGGTATGCCCCGCCCCCGCCCACCATTCCCTGCTCAATCAGGACTTGATGGAAAGCCCAGTAATATCAACAACGTCAAGACACTGGCAACCGTACCCATTATCATCGATAAAGGAGCCGACTGGTTTGCCAGCTTTGGTACTGAGAAAAGCCCCGGCACTGCTGTCTTCGCCCTTACTGGCAAAATCTCCAACAGCGGACTGGTAGAAGTACCCATGGGCACCCCGTTATCCAGCATCATTTTTGACATAGGAGGTGGTATCCCACGTGGCAAGCAGTTCAAAGCAGTGCAAACAGGCGGTCCCTCAGGCGGATGTATCCCAGCACAGTTCATTGATACCCCTGTAGAATACGACTCGCTGGCCAAGCTGGGTTCCATTATGGGCTCTGGCGGTATGGTAGTGCTCGATGAAAACACCTGCATGGTCGAGGTAGCACGATATTTCCTTAGCTTCACCCAAACCGAGTCCTGTGGTAAATGTGTCCCCTGTCGCCTGGGCACAAGGCAAATGCTGGAGATATTGACCAGAATCACTCAGGGCAAAGGACAGGATAGCGACATCGATATCCTGCTTAACATAGCCAAAACGGTCAAGGAATGCTCTCTATGCGGATTAGGACAGACCTGTCCTAATCCTGTGCTTACTACTATCAACTACTTCCGAGATGAGTATGAAGCTCATATAAAAGATAAAAAGTGTCCTGCTGCCGTCTGCGATGCCCTGATGATATCGCCATGCCAGCATACCTGTCCAGTAGGGATTAACATTCCTAAATACGTTGCCCATATCGCTTCTGGCGAATATCTGGAGTCTATAAACACTATCAGAGACAGGAATCCATTTGCAGCCGTATGCGGCCGCATCTGTCATCACCCTTGTGAAGGCAAGTGTCGACGCGGTGAACTAGATGCCCCTGTAGCCATCAGATCGCTCAAGCGCTTTGCTGCCGACTGGTACGCTGACCACTTTGCCGAATTACCACCACCAGAACCATTCCCTCGAACCAAGACTCAAAAGGTGGCGGTTGTTGGAGCTGGGCCTACAGGTTTAAGCTGCGCCTACTACCTGGCACAGCTTGGCTATGGAGCTACCGTTTTCGAAGCTTTGCCCATCGGTGGAGGCATGTTATCAGTAGCTATACCTGAGTTCCGCTTGCCCCAGAAAATAATCCAGCAGGATATCGACTACATCACCGGTCGCGGCGTTGAAATAAGATACGATACGCCGATTAATGTAAACCTCACTGTAGAAGACCTCAAGAAAGATGGTTTTGCTGCTGTTTTTATCGCTGCTGGCGCTCAGAGGAGCCAGCGTGTTGGTATACCCGGTGAACTGGAGGACACAGAAGGTTTTTACTATGGATTGCGGTTCCTCAGAGATATCAAAGTTGGCAAAAATGTCAGGATGGGGCACAAAGTGGCCGTAATTGGCGGTGGTAATGTAGCTCTCGATGCTGCCCGCACCGCTCTTCGCATGGGCGCTGACGACGTTAATATCTTCTACCGCCGATCACGAGAGGAGATGCCGGTCACCGAAGTCGAATATGACGAGGCAGTTGCAGAAGGTGTAAGGATTAATTTCTTAATCAGTCCATCCCGTATAATGAGCGACAAATGGAAAGTAACCGGGCTGCAATGTGCCCGTATGCAGTTAGGCGAGATGGATGCCGGGGGACGCCGCCGTCCAGTGGCAATTCCAGGCTCCGATTTCTTTGCCGAAGCCGATACCGTGATTGCCGCCGTAGGCCAGGCACCAGATCTATCATTCTTGCCACCAGAAAGCGCCTTGGAACGTACCAGATGGGAAACACTGGCGGTTAATGCCAATACTCTGTCAACCAATGTGCCTGGTGTTTTTGCTGGCGGTGATTTTGTCACTGGACCCGGTATGGTCATTCATGCTATTGCTGCTGGTAGGAGAAGTGCCTTGGCTATAGATAAATATCTTAGAGATGACACTTCAAGAGTAGAAATGTACGACCTTAAGACAGAGGTCATTCTCGCACCCACTACCACACCAGAAGAAGAAACATGGGAGCAGCAATCCCGCATAGAGGTACCCACACTTCCTGTTGAAAAAAGAAAACAAAGTTTTGAAGAGATAGAGCTGCGCCTATCCGAAGAGATTGCCCTACAGGAAGCCAAGCGATGTCTAAGATGCGACCTGGAGAAATAATGAATAGAGATGACTTTCTAGAGATTGCTAAAATTTAGACAACAGCCTAACTTCTAGATAAATCTTGCTCACTGACTAAGGAGGATTTGAAAATGAAATCCATCACCAAGCAAAAACCTTTAGATGAAATCCTGCAGCAACTTCAAGGCTACGATAGAATCTTTATTACTGGCTGTGGTACCTGCACCACCATGACCAAAACTGGTGGTATAGAACAGGTCATGGATATGAAACAACGCTTGCAGGACGCAGGTAAGCTGGTAACCGGCTGGTCAGTAATTCCTACTAGCTGTGATGACATGACCGAAGTTGCAATCAAAGAAAACAAACAGGCTATTCAAGATGCAAATTGCATACTCATAATGTCCTGCGCCCTCGGTGTATTTAAAATAAATTCGTATTTGAAAAAGCCTGTTATTCCAGCAGTAGACACCTTGTTCATCGGGATAGAAGATGAACCAGGCAATTTTCAGGAAGTCTGCGCCCAGTGTGGTCAATGTGTCCTAGGCTTAACTGCTGGCATCTGCCCTATAACTGCCTGCCACAAAGGCTTGTTAAATGGCCCCTGCGGCGGCACCAATAAAGGCAAATGCGAGGTTGACAAGGAGAAAGACTGCGCCTGGACACTTATCTACAATCGTTTGAACGAGCAGGGGAGGCTCGACCTGATGCGGAAACATCAGCCTCCTAAGAACTACCAGGTAACACCCAGACCCAAGAAGATTAAAATCGCTTGATTGAGGAGACACTGCCATGACAACACGATTTAAAGAAGCCCTTGACTCTGGCAAATTTGTCATAACCAGCGAGATTGGCCCACCCAAAGGTACAAATACTGAAAAGATGGAGCATCATATTGACATCCTCAAAGACAAAGTAGATGCCATCAATGTTACTGACCATCAGAGCTCAGTAATGCGTTTTCCTTCCATAGGTGGTTGTCTGGCTATCAAAGAACGCGGCGGTGAGCCCATACTTCAAATGACCTGTCGTGACCGCAATCGACTTGCCCTCCAGGCAGAATTGCTTTTCGCCTATACCAGAGGAATCAGAAATGTCCTCTGCCTTACTGGCGATGCCGTCCCCGTTGGTGACCATAAAGAAGCCAAAGGTGTTTTTGACCTCGATTCACTGCAATTGCTCGAGGCAATAAGGCTCATGGAATCAGGCAAAGACCTGGGCGGTAATGACCTTGACGGCGCTGTGAAGTTCTGTGCCGGAGCTATAGTCACCCCTGAAGCCAATCCCATTGAACCACAGCTAATCAAATTCGAGAAGAAGATAGAAGCTGGTGCCGAATTCTTTCAAACTCAAGCTATTTATGACCTGGATAACTTCGCCAGATTCATGAAACATGCTCGCCAATTCCAGGTCAAGATACTGGCTGGCATTGTATTGCTAGTGTCCGCCCGAATGGCAAAGTACATGAACGAAAATGTACCCGGCATCTTCGTACCCCAGAATTTAATTGATGAACTGGCGGCTGCTCCTAAAGGAGAGGCACTTAATAAAGGCATAGACATCGCTGGACGTATGATCGCAGCCTTGAAAAAAGAATCGTTGTGCGATGGCGTTCACATCATGGCTATAGGTAAAGAAGAAGTGGTCCCCGACATACTCAAAGCCGCCGACATTGCCCCAAGCCAAGCCGCTTAACATTTTAATAATACCCACCTCCCAATCTGTGTTTTTACTCCAAGTAAACGTTTTCTGGTATGATGTTTAGATATAATCAAAATTGCAGAAGGAAAATAATGGAAACGAAAACTATCAAACAGTCTGTAAGGTTTAAAGCCAGCCCCCACGAAGTCTACGAAGCCTTGATGAACTCGCGCAAGCATTCTCAATTCACCGGCGGCAAAGCAGTCATCGGCAAGAAAAAGGGCACGAAGTTCACCGCTTACGACGGGTACATCGAAGGAGTTATGTTAGACCTAATTCCTGACCAGAAAATAGTTCAGTCATGGCGGGGTAACGACTGGCCTGAAGGGCATTATTCCGAGGCTACTTTTTCACTGAAGCAAGTTAATAATGGTACACTTCTCGAATTCACCCAAACAGGAGTGCCCGATCAGTTCTATGAAGATATCAGCCAAGGTTGGCATGATTTCTACTGGACACCAATGAAGGAGCTGCTGGAGAAGTAAAAAGGGGGCACTATGGAGTGGAAGAAAGTTACTCCAGAACTCAAAGCACTGCTGGAGACAGGCATGTCATCTCTTGACTGTGAAAAGAGGGCTATGTTTGGTGCCCCAACCTACTTCAAAAACAACAACATGTTTGCCGGCATCCACGGGAATACTATAATCATGCGTTTGTCCGACAAAGACCAGCAAGAAATCCTGGCAAAATATAAAGACGTCAAACCTTTCGAACCCATGGAGAGACGCATAATGAAGGAATACATCGCTCTGCCAGCGTCTTTGTACAATAATAAGGCTGTACTTCAAGAATGGTTAAACCGTTCTTTTCTTTACGCCTCGTCGTTACCTCCCAAAGAACACAAGAGCCACTCCGCAAGGAAAAAGCAAGCTGATAGTAGAAGTCATTTTTAGAGATGGGTTGCGCGGTAATAATAATAAATCATCCCGAATTCAGCCAGCCTACTTACCCAAAACATCTATACTAACACGTGGATACTGGTTAAGCAGAGAGGTAGAAATAAAGAATTTCGACGATTTGACTGTTTACCCTATCGCAGAGAACGAATAGTCTCCACAGGTATTACACTAAAGCCGCCAGTCAAGCCATTTATGTCAACTTTATAATCGCCAGGTTTCCCCACCACTTGCACGAAAGTGATTTCCTGACTCTCCCCAGGAAACAAAGATATTTGTCTGGAATCCTTGACCTCGCCGTTCACCTTAAGCTCTAAACCTTGCTGCACATTTTCCTGAGTAACATTTGTAACCACAACAATTATGCCTACACTACCCCCTTGCATAATACGCTCCGGCATAATTTGTAGACCAGTTGTGCTGACCATAATTGGCGCCGGAGTCGGAGACTCCTGTTGAACACTTGCTGGCGGAGATATTTGTTCGCTTTCTGACGCTTCGCTAACAGCAGACTGTGCTTGTTCTGGTGACTGTTTTCTCGAGAACCCCAAATCAAAGCCCAGTACTTTTAGGCCACTTTCAGGAATAACAATTTCAGCAGAGCCTTTTGAATCAATCAGCGCCTGCAGCTCCGAATTTTTTTTCTCCAATGCCACCAATTTTTGCTTGGGACCTTTCTCTTTATACAAATAAGTATTAGCCGACAGTTGCCCTACTTTGAATCTAGCTTCCAGGTAAGCCAGTTCCTGCTTTAAAACATTTATCTTACTTGTTTTATCATCAAGCTCTTTCTTAGCATAAGCCTTTATTGTATTCACCTTGGCCACGGCATCTTCTCGCATTTGCGTGTACTCTATCTTCAGTACTCTGTACTGGGCATCTCCAATAGATTTCTCCTCCTTCAACTTCTCCAGATTTGCCAGGAATGACTCAGCCTTTTCTTTTGCAGAAAAAGCTGCTCTCAGTTTATCATGCATTTCACCTAAACTCCCATGATTCTTGCTACAAGTTATCTCACCACTGATTATACATCTAGTCAAGGCTAAATTTCATATCACCTCTAAAAAATCTCCCCTCTCTCCTTTAAAGGAGAGAGGGGCACGGGTGAGAGGTTTTTTCTCAAATAGATTTCCTACTTTACAGAAACGTTAAACACCTTTTGATCAACAGAACCCTGCTCCCAGGACCTTTGATAGTCCAAGGTCACCTTGGTATCCCCTTTCTTCAACCCTTCGAAAGTAAAATACTCCTTACCCCCAACACCGACCATATCCGGCTTGGCTTCCGCCTGCTTATAATCGCTTTTCACTAGCTTAATCAAGTTACTATCGAAACTCGCCTCCCACTTGTAACCAGTGGTAGGATTAGATTCTAGCACTATAATAAACTGGCTGCCCACGCTAATTTCAATTGCCTGGCTGGGATCAGTATACTCTTTAGTTTGTGCGGACTGAGACACACAACCCATAAGCGAGCCAGCCACCAGTAACAAGGAAACAACCAATGCTACCAGCTTGTTCACTTTCTATCCTCCTTCGATTTTAATTGCCAAACATTTTTACTGGCTTTGATTATACAACTAATGGCATGCTCCGTGCTCGCCCACATTGGCTCTGGTCGTACCTCAGTCACCATGCCCAGTAACAGGGTGGTTAACAGGGGCTCAGCCCCTCATAAGAAAAAACTCTCCCCATCTACCTCCCAGGTAGTGGAGGACAAAAGAGGAAAAGGTAATTTTCCTGCCATTGTGCCCAAATGCAACCTCTTCCATTTTTACTCACTCAGTGTTACAATTGCTAAGATTCACTAAAATGTCACCAGAAGCATTGAGGAGGAGATAATGAATAAGACTCTTTTAATACTGTCAGATGACAAGATTTTGAAGCAGAAATATACTAAAGTTCTGCTTCAAAACGGCTTCAAGGTGGCAGATGCCTCCGATTTAATTGACGGTATGCTTATAGCTAAGAAGCATACTATCGATGCCATACTTCTTGATGAAGAACTCGAGAATAATGATATCTTTCAAAATTATTCCAAAATACGTAAGTATTCACAAGCTCCCATAATTTTCCTTGTGGAGAAATCCAACGACGATATTCCCACCAAAGGTAACGGAAACGGTTATAATACTTGTTTCGAAAAATCGGACAACCCCACAGAGTTAGCGTCCTATATTCAAATAATCGTCGGGCAAGCTGAACTTAAGGAGAAAGCAAAAGCACCTGTAAAAAAGGTATCTGGTGAGGTAGAAACTTCTCTTGAAAATGAACCGGTATTAAGCATAGTTACCAACCTGGAGCAGCAAGTCACCAAGATAAAATCACTCATGAGTGCCCTTCACCAAATACAAAAGACCATAGCAGAAGCTGAAGTTATCATTCACGAACGACAGGAGGCGATGGACACAGTAGTACACAAGCTGAATGAGGTCAAAAAACATATAAATGACATCACCGGAAATTCGGAACGCTGATTCATAGCTCTAGCCAAGTAAACACTCTCACCTAAAACTTTATTTATTCATACCCGCCAAATAACCAATTGATTGAAGATCGCGAACAAAATATGCCGAGGGTTTTGCCCATAGCTCCACTATTCCAGTCTGAATAAAGCCTGACCAAAAGAAAAAGGATGGTTGCCCAAAAACTATCTCATAACCGATTTTTTTGATGACTTGTGCTTTCGAGCAGTATCTTGTTTCGAATTTAGTGGCATACCACAAGCAAGGCAATAGATATCATCATTTCTATTTTCCGTTCCACAGTTACTGCATTTGGTCATACTAATATTAGTCACTACCAGTGCTAATTTCGCTCTACATCTGGTGCAGTAACTCGCATTACCCGGAATAATCGCATGACAGTTGGGGCATTCCAAAACTTCCCCTCTCATTTCTGCTATTCGTAATGTTGCCAGGTCTGCTATCTTAGCGCTGCTTCCAGTGAGTGCTACGATTAGCGTCACCAATGGCCATATTGCCAGGGCCAGAAAAGCAACAGGATAAACCCATGCGAATTGTTGCATAAACGGCAAGATGGCATCGCCAAACATGATATAAGCCACCACAATTATTACCAGATTTGTCGCGGCATGAGCTATATCAGCGAGTTCCTTGAAGCTAGGCGTAGCCTGTTCCAGTTTTGGCACAAAATCCCGCCGGAAAGTCAACAGTAAGGATATCATTATAATCCCAATGATTAATGATATGATGGCACTTATTGATATAGGTAACCATGGGATATGTAGAGCAGTGACCATTGGCAGACTGGTTAGAATCCAGTTGATTATTGCCAGAATTATTAGTCCAACAACCAGTCGAACTAACGGGCGGTAAACTTCATAGGAAATAGTTGGCTTGTGCTTTAGTGTCATATTGTGATTCCCATGCTCTACACTGAGCTACACTGATGTGTCTAAATTATAGTTAGAACCATAAACTTGAGCAACGGCACCCACAAAATACCCTATCATTTAGCCAGCATCTTTTGGTATATCTTTTTAGCTGTGCCCATAAAGACACCCCAATCGGATAGCAAATATATTTGAACATCCTGGAATGGATTCATGGGATTCTCGATAAATCGTAGAGCCAACTCTTCGGATGTCTCAGCTTCCCAGATACTCGCTGTTCCATTGTAACCAGGGGTGTAATAAATCTCCTTACAATGGCCTGTTTTCTTCTGTTTTTCAACGAAGTCAAATGTTTCGCTCAGAAGCTTAATTTGTTTCTCCGGTTGAAGCCCAAAAAACAGGTCTTTTGTTCGCACAATAACCAAAAATTTCATCGATTATCACCTCCTATCATTACTCTTACATAGCTGGAATACGAGGGCAGTAACTTTTCAAGCTAGTATCAGATTGGACAAGTCACTCTTAGATAAGGTTAGATGCTAATACTTTATGATGAATGTATTATTAGCGACTCGGTTTTGGGTTCACTACAGATGCGCTCATACAGTAGATAGTTGAACACATACCTGTAACCATCATTGCTGCAGTTAGACAAGATAAGACTAATATTATAGTATCACCGATAACACCCCAAGACACCATAATTATTTCACCCGTTTTTTATTATACACCTATCCAACGCTAAGCGGAATATCTCAGGCATGGATTAGTGCCTTGTTTATCGCACTTTCTATCAATTGTCTCAGCTACATCTTCTGGAATTCTTACTGAGTAAACTTTGCTACCCAATTGTTTACCTCCATGTGTACCAAATCTGTTGGTTTTATTGAACTTCTGAAATGATTCGGCTTCCTTATTTACATTTCTTTGCCTCATCGTAACGTCCGAGTTTTTCCCATACGCTTCTGCCGCATTCTTAGTCAACATAAATTGTTTTAGATTTTTTACCTTTCACTGTATCTACAGAAATGTTTATATAACGAATTTTCCGACTTGAAATATATCTTGTATACTGCTCGCCACTTTCTGTCCAAAACGACTTTAAACTTAAAGTATAAGTTTTTCCCGATTCCATTAACTTATATGATGCTTTAAATGGCTCAATAAGAGGTGTTCCAAGAGCTATCTCTATGTCAGTCCAATCATATGTATTGTTATTCTTAATAATTAATTGTGAATCTGTTAATGATACAATTTCCACATCTAAAGGTGCATTAGGTTGATTTGCTGGTGATGGTATACAACTAGTAAGAAAAAAAATACTTAAAACCACAAGAAATAAACGCCACATCACAAAATCCTATGACCATAGTTCGTGCGATACAGTATATTCACAAAAGGTAAAGGTCGTATCAATAACAACAATCCTAATAAGTATAACGACGTCTCTTACCATTCTCTTTAGCTAGTCGAGCGAATTCACTCCACTCCAGTACATGACCAATATTATGGCCACTGGGTAGCCAAAAAAGATTCCCTTGACTGACCTTAAGGTCACCAAGTTTAACTTTGTTTTCCTTTACCTCGAACACGATATCATTAGCACCTACAAGCATTCGAGGTATACTTGTTATAGTTACTTGATGACTTGCCATTAATACCACCTCCTAATCGCAACGAATTTCTTGTTTGTGGCTACACATCTAGTTCTATTATAACCAGTTGATTTATTGCTTACCAGCAACGTATTCAGCATCTAAAATTAGACCAGTGGTTCAGCAGCCAAATACATAGTAGTTCGCATTGAGCTGGATACGACCTTCTGACTGAGAATCAGGTGGTCGTAAACATTACAGCCTGTTCTGGGAGGAGTTCTTAAACACAGCGGACTAGCAATCCGTTTCTCATAGCTAAAATGGTAAGCATCAAAGGAAGAACTGGTAAGCAAGTGGAGTCTAGGGTTTTGATAGACGTAGCTCCACATCGTAGGCTTCTCCGCCATTAACAAGGGGGGGTACTCCCTGGGGCACTGGTGTTACATGAGACTAAATGGAGGAAGTTCGGCTCGTAGAAAAATTCCACTTATGGTTTAAATGCTAGAATCTATACTTACTTTAGATTAAACTACCACAGACCACCACCTATTAATGCACCATTTATCATCAGAATACCTGCTTCAATTCTAATGATAGCCTCCTATACATGACCACATGATACTCAGCCTCTATTTTTTCTTAGGAAGAACATTATTTCCTCATGTGCTTGCTTTTCACTAGCACTTAACAATTCTAGAAACTTAGATGGATTGTAAAATCTCCCTAAATAATTACCCACCACAATGCTCACTATCCCAAGCAAAATGCCCCACCAAAATTGGAAGAATAGCCCAATTATTGCGATGATTATTCCAGTAAGACCCGCAACTGAAGATGCACTACTAAAATCTTTACCTGCGAAAGGCATTGCATAATAGTGTCCGTATTTCTGAATTAACCTGTTTGCTTCTGTAGATAATTCGGGTTTATGTTTCCACCTATATAAGAATTTAACTAAGAATGCTTGGCTAATTAAATACACAAAAGGTATTGCAAGTATTATCCAACCCCACATCCTTGAGAAAAAGCATACGATGATAGAAGCAAGACAGAATAATATGACGATTAGACTGTTTATTATTCGTTCACCCCCTTTCGGTTTAGCATATCTACTTCATGCTCCACTGAATTACACCACTACGGCCACTCCAGGTGTAAGGTTAAGGAATGGGGAAAGTCTAGCTTTAGCTTATATATATTTCGATGGAAAATTGGAAAACAGCTTCCAGAAGTCTGCAGATGTCCATTTAATATTCAGGAATATTCGGATTTCCATTTTTCCACTTATTTTCACATAACCTGAAGCTAAACCAATTTCACCACCTTAGCGTTACTATCTTGAGCTCTTGATACGGTTACTTTACCTTCCTTTTTCAGTTCCCTTATATCATACCAGACAACATTTTCAGTGAGCTTGGGGTTTTCAGCACTACATGCCCTCACTATTTCATCAATCACAGCTGCCCTACAATTACACGGAGCATTTTCCAAGAAGTGGAGAATAACAGGTTTGGCATCTGGGGGAGGCTCCCAGGTACATATATGATTACGAGCAGCCTCCCGAAGCCCGATTATATTTTGCTCCAATATATATTCATCAACTTTTTCCTCTATATCATTGATATGACTTTTTCTATAATTATCCTCAACCATTACATGATGAATCATATCAATTATGTCCGAACCTGCTATGTCATTACCAGTAGCTATAGCAATCAAAATAACAGCTTCAGCAGCTAAAGCCTCAACCCTTGCAAGAACCCTAGTAGTATTCCAAATAGCACTATCAGCAGCCATATGCTCAATAAAATTCCCCATTAAAGCAGCAGCACCAGCAGCACGCCAGGCAATAGGATTAGTAGCTTTAGCATCTATGGCAGCATCCCAAGCAGAAGCTGCACTTCTATCTTTACCTATTTCCCATCTTAAAGCCCAATTGCCAAATTTTGTATCTATAAATACTACCCCAGCACACTTAACAGCTATCGTTACACGTTGGTTTATTGTAAGTTCAGGCAAAGGGATTTGCCTTATAGTCGTGAGTTCCCTAACATCTGACATAGTCCCATCATCATAGATTATTATGGGGGTCTCTGCTTCCCATAACTTGATAGGATTATATTTATCATATATAGGACTCATAAACACGGCTAAATATGGGTCTCTGTAACAACGAAGAACTCTTTTGGGGAGTAGGTCAAGCTCACCCTTGCCTTCTCTCTTAAGAGTTACATTTTCTCCCCACAGAGTTCTGCCCCTGTTTGTGCAATTGTCTTTGTCTGTTATCTTGTAGACCTTCATTCCTCTCCTCCATGTTTCTGTTTTGCTACTTGCCATGAGCAAAAGGTAGTGCAGCTCTTTTCATCAAAAAAATTCCAGTCAGGCTTGAAATTCCTTCTCATTGCCAGTTGCCTAAGTAAATCACCATCAACTACCAGTCATGGGCATTCGGCTTCTAGTTTTCGTAACCACTCATCAGCCGCCACAGCTATATCTGCATAATCGACTATGCTTTGATACTCACTACTGCTAATTTTGAGGCGTTTACGGAACTCCTTTTCTTCTTTCCACGCCTTCTGTATAGATTTGCTATAGTTCTCAAAAGACTCCTTTGCTATTTCCTCTCGATATGCAAATTCTACAATATGGGAGCTAGCCACAATTGGAGTGCCACTTAGAGCTTCGTAATCCAAATATGCAGCTAACCAAGCAGAAGACATTGCTGAGGCAGAGGAGGGTGCAAGTCTCATCTCCTTTTTTCGCCTTACAATCTCAGTTGCAGCATGCAACATATATTCACGAACCTCATATATTTTATCAAGGCTAGACCAAAACTCACTACGGGCTTTTCTAGCCTGTGAATACATTTTCTCATATTTGCCCAGTCTCTTGTCGCATAGCTGTGCCACTCTTTCGTATAATAGCCGTAACTTCTTCTCTTCTTCGTAGTAGGTCAAGCACTCATGACGCTCATTACCCTGAATTGGTGTTTCATAGGAGACAAATTCACCTTCCTTCTTATTCTTCAGCCACAGTGGTGAAAAGACAGGTGTCAGTAGAATCCACCATAATCTTCGTCCCTTCTGCTTAATGACCCAGCCAGATACTATTAGCAGGAGTATGGCAGCAACAGAAACAACCGCCCCTTTCAGGATACTTTGACTTTCATCATTATGAAATGCATTAGCTACAATACATAGCAAGTAGGCTAGTACCCATGCCAAGTTCAAGTGTCTTTGAAACCAATTCCTTCGTGGCTTACTTGATAGCGACTGTGCTGGTTGTTGTGGCTGTTGGTATTGTGGTGGAGGAGGTTGCTGTTGTGGAAATCCACAATTACCAAAAACTTCATGGTATTAGAAATTACTGCATTGCACTTAGGACAATGAGACCATTGCTGCATATCACCACCTCCACAAGTTTGCCTGAATTTTACCATATAATCACTTTGCTAATAAGGGAAAAGAATAGTAGGACAAAATCTAGATTTACCCATCCCTACCCATCCCCCCATTAATGATAGTGACTAATTCCTATGTTAGTTAATATTAGCATTGGTTATCAAAGACTCAATCTCATCGTAAAATCCATCTGAGAACCCCACTCTCTCCGCTATATCTCTAAGGTGAAGCATGGAAAAAGACCTGCTAGTGCTAAAGTGGTAAGCAAATTATGTAAAAATGGTAAGCAGTTTGTTGGTGCCGAGGGAGGGACTCGAACCCACACTCCCTTGCAGGAAGCGGATTTTAAGTCCGCCGCGTCTACCATTCCGCCACCTCGGCAGCAATAAAAAAATGGAGGCGGCGAGCGGATTTGAACCGCTGAATAGGGGTTTTGCAGACCCCCGCCTTAACCACTTGGCTACGCCGCCATGACTGGCTCTGGAGCGGAAGACGAGATTCGAACTCGCGACCTCCTCCTTGGCAAGGAGGCATTCTACCGCTGAACTACTTCCGCTCGCATATTTAAAACCCACCCGGGTAATGGTCCCTGCATCTTCAGCCATTAACTAAGCTTCTGGTGCCGAGGAGGAGATTTGAACTCCTACGAGCTTACGCTCACCACCCCCTCAAGATGGCGTGTCTACCGATTCCACCACCTCGGCACTGGCAGGGGTGGTAGGATTTGAACCCACGACCGACGGTTTTGGAGACCGTTGCTCTACCGGACTGAGCTACACCCCTAGTAATATCGATTATCATTATTTAATTTTCAAGTACCCCTGGGGCGATTCGAACGCCCGACACGCGGTTTAGGAAGTCTAGTCGTAATTTTGACTGTTTTCACCACAAAATAGCTTCGCAGTTTTATTACTATCTTGACTGATTAGCGTGTCAACTTCCAAATCAATTTCCTAATAATATTAAAGGAAAATCGAAATAAATTCAATAAAAATTGGATCAATTACGGAATAATCACACAATGCGATGATTTGTGCACCATATACAATAAGCGGTAGGCTGGATAGTTAGTCCTTCAACATTCCTGGTGGAGGTGGGGGAGGGTTGAACTCCCCGTCCAGAAATAAAATCAACAAAGTCACACTAGCTTGAATCGTGTAGCTGAGGAGAGAGCCTCGCTTCCTCTTGTGGTAACAATACTGACTTTCGTGCAATCTCTTTCGGTTAATCAATACATTGACATCAAAACCATCGTAGCATTATCATTGATTGTAGCGTTTTTATTTCAACTCAAAAGGTCCTAAATATTCATTTATACCGATAGTTTAAGCGATAGCGGAAGTTTGTTTTGACGAGGTAGTTTATATGCCTGATTGCTATAGAAATAAGACAAGATTCAGTACGAAACCCGCGCTTGTATCATATTTGCATGAAATTGTAGGTTTTGTGATTAACCAGGTGATTTAAAAGAAGGTATCATAATGGAAGAAGTTAAGCATTTCTATAGAAAAACAAAGTCAGATTTTGAATACTGTTTTAATATTGAAACATCGACTCCTTTAACTGCTGAAGAATTAAAAACAATGCAGTGGCTGCTTGCTGAGACATTTGAACCGGAAAATTTTGGGGAGAAATCTCTTCTGAATTCTTCTAATAATGTAATTGAAATTGGTCCCCGACTAAACTTCGAGACTGCCTATTCCTCCAATGCCATAGCCATATTCCATGCCTGCGGGCTTAAAAAGGTTGTCCGGGTAGAATGTTCCCGAAGATACAGACTATCAGCAGAAATTGAAAAGGACAGTTTCATTGCAAAAAATCATGACCGGATGACCGAGTGCCTTTATCCTGAACCGCTAAAATCATTTAAAACGGGAACGATACCTGAAAAAACTTATACTATCCCGCTGACTAATAAGGGAATCGACGAACTGACAAGATTCAACCGCGAAAGCGGACTGGGCATGGATCAGTGGGATATGGAATTCTACTTAAATCTCTTCGTAAAAGTCTTGCGCCGGGACCCTACCAATGTAGAACTGTTCATGCTAGGCAATAATAACAGTGAGCATGCGCGGCACTGGTTCTTCAAAGGAAAACTGATAATTGACGGCGAGGAAGTCACCAATACTCTATTCCAGATTATCAAGTCATCCCTCTTTGTAAATCCGGCAAACAGCGTCTCAGCCTTCAGCGATAACTCCAGCGCCATCCGCGGTTATAAAATCCTGACGATAACACCCCGGCATCCCGGAACGAGTTCACCATTTATTAATAAACAGGCTACCTATCATATTACTTTTACTGCAGAGACACATAACTATCCAAGCGGTATCCAACCTTTCCAAGGAGCAACGACCGGAACCGGCGGAAGGATTCGGGACGGTCAGGCCACCGGGAGAGGAGCTATGGTAATTGCAGGGACTGCAGGTTATTGCACCGCAGCTTTGAATATTCCCAGGCATAATATTCCCGGTGAACCTGCCGGTCTTAAATATCCTCCCGAACTGGCTCCATCCCTGGAAATCCTAATACAGGCCAGCAACGGAGCTTCAGATTACGGTAATAAGTTCGGGGAGCCGATAATTCAAGGTTTTGTCAGGACCTTTGAGCAGATTTTGTCGGATAAGGAACGGAGGGCCTGGATTAAACCGATTATGTTTACAGGTGGTGTGGGTCAAATTGATGAACTGCATCTAAAAAAAGAGGAACCAAGAAAGGGAATGCTTATTGTCCAGGTTGGAGGAGCAGCTTATCGAATCGGTATTGGCGGCGGCTCAGCTTCAAGCATGATCCAGGGCGACAATATTGCCGAACTGGACTTCAATGCTGTTCAGCGCGGCAACGCTGAAATGGAAAACAAGCTGAACAGGGTAATCAGGACCTGTATTGAAATGGGCGATAAAAATCCTCTTCTAACCGCTCACGATCAGGGCGCCGGTGGACCCGGCAATGTCTTGGCAGAGATAATAAATCCGGCCGGTGGGGTCATTAAAATTCGAAACATAAAACTTGGTGATCCCTCACTAGCTGTTGTGGAGATATTGTGTTCCGAATACCAGGAGCGCAGCGCTTTTCTGGTTCATCCGAAATCAATCGATGAATTGTTAGCAATTTGCCTGAGAGAAAAAGTCAATTGCGAAGTGCTTGGGGAAATAACAGGAGACGGCAAGATGGTAGTCTACGACGACGCCGACAATTCCACGCCGGTTGATCTTCCTCTTGACAGAATCCTGGGCGAGATGCCGCAAAAAACATTTAATCTCCAGAGGATTCCCCGGAAGCTGGAACCACTACATTTGCCCCGGAAACTGACTGCAGCAGAGGCATTAAGGCTTATCTTCCGCTTACCCTCTGTCGGCTCGAAAGGATTCCTGGTACGTAAGGTTGATAGGAGCGTTACAGGTCTAATCGCCCAGCAACAATGTTGCGGCTCTCTGCAACTCCCGGTTGCTGATGTTGCAATAGTTGCACAGAGTCATTTCGGATTGACAGGTGCTGCGATTACCATTGGTGAACAACCTATAAAAATGCTCATTGATGAAAAAGCCGGTGCTAGGATGGCAGTTGGCGAAATGCTAACTAATATGGTTTCAGCCCGGATCAGCGATCTCAGCCACGTCAAATGCTCGGTTAACTGGATGTGGGCAGCCAAACTCCCTGGTGAAGGGGCGAGGATGTACGATGCGGCAACAGCAGTAGGCGAATTAATGACAAAACTTGGAATTGCTGCCGATAGGGGTAAAGACAGTATCTCGATGGCAGCAAGAGTTGGCAGCGAAAATGTAAAAGCACCCGGAGAAGTGGTAATCTCCGCTTATGCGTCTATGCCCGACATTTCCAAGAAGGTGACTCCGGATATCAAGAAACCGGGAGAAAGCAAATTAGTTCTTATTGACCTTTCGGAAGGTAGGAACCGTCTTGGAGGTTCAGCCCTAGCCCAGGCTCTCGACCAACTCGGCGATGAATCACCTGATTTAGATAATCCTACACTTTTCATGAATGCATTTAACACAATCCAAAGAATGATAGACGATGGTTTGATCCTTGCCTGCCACGATAGAAGTGATGGAGGGCTAATCACCACTTTGGTTGAAATGATATTATCCTGCAACTGCGGAATGTCGATTGAACTGCGCAACGAGGAAGAAGCGATACCTCAATTATTCTCCGAAGAATTAGGGATGGTATTGGAATACCTACCGACCAACGAAAGCAAAATTCAGTCCTTACTGAAAGAATCCGAGGTCCCGTTTACTATCCTGGGAAAAACTAAAAAGGAGAAACAGGCTATTATCCGTCACCGCAACAAAATCGAATTGGATGTCAATACTTCAACACTTCTCTCGTGGTGGGAAGCCAGCAGCGACAGATTTGAAGAGGAGCAGATGAATCCTGCTGTTGCAAAGGAACAGGCCCAGCATCACGACCGTCCCGGTCTTAAATATCACCTTACTTTTGAACCTAGAGCCACACGTGAGGAAATTTTGCTTCAAACAAATAAACCAAGAGTTGCCATTATCCGTGAAGAAGGTAGCAATGGCGATCGTGAAATGACTTCGGCATTCTATTGGGCGGGGTTTGAACCGTGGGATATTACTATGACTGATTTACTCGAAGAAAGAATTCGTCTGGATCAATTTCGGGGAATTGCATTCGTTGGTGGATTCTCATATGCCGATGTTTTAGATCCAGCCAAGGGTTGGGCCAGCACCATTAGATTTAACTCAAAGCTCTGGGAAATATTCAGGTACTTCTTTAACCAGCCTGATACTTTCTCACTTGCAATTTGTAATGGTTGCCAGTTGATGGCATTCCTCGGCATCTTACCCTGGCAGGGAATTCCAGAAAAGGAGCAACCAAGATTTATTCAAAATACTTCAGAAAGATTTGAATCTCACTGGGGAACAGTCAGAATTTCAGATAGTCCAGCGATAATGCTAAGAGGAATGAGCGGTTCAGTACTGGGTATATGGTCGGCCCATGGCGGAGGCCGCCTTCATTGCCCCAATCCCCAGATTCTGCATCATGCAAGGCAACAAAATCTAACACCTATCGCTTATGTCGACGACGAAGGGCAACCGACGGAGAAATACCGCTATAATCCCAATGGCTCGCCTCTGGGCATTACAGCTTTTTGTTCGCCGGACGGCCGGCATCTGTCGATGATGCCCCACCCAGAAAGATCCTTTTTACTCTGGCAATGGCCGTGGGTACCCGAGGAATGGAATACTAAAAGTTGGAAGTACCGCATCGGAGATCATTTTCTATGGTCTTCTCCCTGGTTGAAACTTTTTCAAAATGCCCGGGAATGGTGCGACCATAAATAAGCATAAATATATATTAAAACTGTAAATATTAATATAATTATACAATGCGGCAACCGATTTACGATCCCAAGAAATCCGGAAAGAGAATGACGATTGTATGTTTTGTTTCTGGTTCAGGTACTAACTACAGAGAGATAGTTAACAGGGATCGCAACCATAATTATGTGATATTTACAAATAGACCTGGCTGTGGAGGGGAAATATTAGCCAGAGGATATAAACACCCAATAATTGAACTTAGCCACATTCCCTATCTTGAAGATGCAAAAAAGAAATACGGGGCAGGAAATATTCCTAGAAATTTTCCGGCAAGAGTTAGCTACGAACAAGAAATATGTAGATTAATAGAAAGTCAAATTGGCGGAGAACCTGATCTCATCTGTCTTGCCGGTTACGATCAGTGGCTGACTGATTGGATGGTCGATAAATATTATCCAAGGATCCTTAATGTTCATCCGGGAGATACTATAAAAGGCTACGATGGCTTGTACTGGATACCTACGGCCAAGGCTATATTAGCTGGTGATGAAGCTATAAAATCTACGCTATTCCTTGTCGACAGGGGAGAAGATACGGGGCCCGTATTGGTACAATCTAAACCTCTTAATATAGCTCAAGTAGTAAGTCAGTCAGAACAGGGACTAGAAGAAAGATTAAATAAAGTAATTGCTTTTGCAAAAACAAACGGCATAAAGACCTATGAAAACTTTAAAGCAACAGCTGGGTTAGAACTATTTAAAATAATGGAGCACACATGTGAAATCCTGCAAAACGCACTTAAAGTTGCTGGTGACTGGAAAATCTATCCATTCGCCGTACATGATTTAATAGCACGGGGCCGAGTAAGGGTTATCGATAGAAAAGTGTACGTAGATGGCAGGAAACTGCCCCAACAGGGATACAAAATAAGTGAACATAGCTAAAATGACTGACCCTAACGAAATAGCTCGACTATTAATAAGAGAATATTTCCCTGAATTCTCTTCTTGTTGCTTAACGATCAAATTTAAACATGTAGACGGTTCCATATCAGAGGTCCGTCATACCTATGCCTTTAAAGATAATCAGTACAAAGGTGTAATAAAAATATATCTAGATGATTCCATAAGAACGTCAGGTTTAAAAGCGCTTATTGGAACAATTGCACAAGAGATGACGCAGAATTGTCTTCATATTATGGTGCCGGTTATATGGTAAAAAGCTCTTTTTGGAGTAAATCTAGCTTTAAAGTACCCCTGGGGCGATTCGAACGCCCGACACGCGGTTTAGGAAACCGCTGCTCTATCCTTCTGAGCTACAGGGGCAGCAATCAAGACCTAACGGCGAACTTTCCTAACTACAAAGCCTTCAGGGGTGGTATAAGTTTCAAACCACTGCACCACTCCATCTTCTCGATCCGTCTCCTTCAGTTCCTCCAGTGCTGTCACCTCCGGCTCACTCCGCTCTACTTCAACCTTTGGCTTCTTACCCTCCGGTAAAGCGGCAACCTTACCTGTGCCTCCCCGCAACTCAGCTAAGGTCCTCTCAAGGTCCTTCACCAGCTCCGCCAGGCTAACCTCATCGCGACCTTCCGCAGCTTCTGCTGCAGCTAGGCTTTCTATCTCAGAAGCATAATGTTGCAGCTTCCAGCTATGCTCTTCCAGTTGCTTAGTCCATTCACTAAGCTGCTTGGCAACAGCCTGTATCTCTGGAATTTCCGAATCTACCAGACTCTTAATGATATCCTGAACACCACTTTTTCTGGGCTTTCTAGCCATTTTCTTAAACCTCTCCTCTTTTCATGGAGCTAAGTGTATCATAGTCACCACACCCTGGCTATAAATCCATGCAGCCAAGTCTCCACAAGCAAAAATTATACCAACGGGATATTGACAATGCAACCGCTCCCGCCTCTCTAATATAGACTACGGCAATTCACCAGTCAAATGGCAATCAGGAAAACTGTCGCTAGTTGCTCGTGGCTCGTTGCCTCAACTCCCCATCCACTGAGGCAAAAGATGATAATTCTGACAATCACAAGGAACACGTGTGTGCCCATTGAGTCCACGGGATTCTCACGCCTTCTACTGGCAATGACAGTCTGGTAATCACCACTACTGTATTGAATTTTCCAGGCATTACTGGCAAAATACTAGCCGAATCCCTAAAAATAGAGAGATAACTTGACATGTGTCCAATTAGTTTAAAGTCTGGTATTATCTACGGACCCATTCAATCACGGAGACTCGGCTCATCTTTAGGCCTAAACGTTTCACCGCTGAGCTGCAAACTGTGCTCCTTCGATTGTGTCTACTGCCAGTATGGTTGGACGGCTGTCCATACTTTTAATGTCAGCGATAGACTCAGTGACTTTCCCAGTCCAGATGAATTTACCCAAGCATTAGAAACGGCTCTCCGCAGTAATGTGGTAATCAACAACGTCACCTTCTCGGGTAACGGCGAACCAACACTTCATCCTCAATTTGAAGAATTGGTCGATATCGCCAGACAACTAAAAGACAGGTACCGCCCTGAGTCCAGGCTAGGCATTCTGTCAAACTCGTCAACAGCCTCTTTAAAAGTCGTAGCACGCGCTCTGAATAAGCTAGATTTCCGTATTCTAAAACTCGATGCTGGTAATGAGGAGGTTTTTCAGAAACTCAATCGACCCTGCCCGGGCGTTTATTACGAAACTATAGTGTTAGGTCTAAAATCTCTTACTAATGTCATCCTGCAAACAATGTTCATAGACGGCGAAATTCAAAACAGTAGCGAAACAGAAATAGAAGGCTGGATGAAAAAAATTAGTGAAATAAAACCCCTAAAAGTACAAATATATTCACTTCATCGTCCATCTGCAGACTCATCCTTATCCATTGTGCCACTAAAAAGACTGCAAGAAATCGCAAAACTAACTGAGGATATAACAGGAGTCCCGATAGTAGTTTTTTAACAGCAATCTTTTTAGGAGGAATAACCAAATAATTATTGATATTTGGTTAAAGAAATAATAAAATATTAGACTGTGTATCGACCTGGATATTTGGTAATACCTACTACGTCTGCTACCAAATTTCACATAAATCACTCCAACGCTTCTACACCTTACATTTTATATTATAACCCAAGGCATATACCTTTATTTCTGAACAATTATACTCGGCCCTAGTGTCTAAATAATAAACAAAAATATTTTGAAAGGGACGATTTGAATGCCAGAAGAAATTGAATCTAAAAAAGCTAGCAGTAAGAAAGCAGGATCACCAAAGATAGTTCTGGATAAGCCAGATAAAACGGTAATGAAAGCGCTGGCTCTTGGCGGTTTGCTGGGTGGCGGAGGTGAGTGTGCTGTTGATGTCAAGGATGAAAAAATAGTCAGAGTCAGGCCATTCCATTATGATTGGAAATACGACAAGAAAGAACTGAACCCCTGGAAGATGAAGAGAAATGGTAAAACTCTGGAACCTCTTATGAAAGCAATGCCATGTCCTTTCTCCCTGGCTTATAAGAAAAGAACCTTTTCCCCTAACCGGATTAAGTACCCTCTTAAGAGGATTGACTGGGACCCTAATGGTGAGCGAAACCCACAAAACAGGGGCAAGAGCAAGTACCAGAGAATCTCTTGGGACGAGGCTGCCGATATCATAGCCAGCGAGATTAAGAGGATACATAAAGAATACGGACCGCTTGCTATTCTGGTGCAGGGAGACGGGCATGGTGAGTGCAAAACCATCAATACCCCTCATGGTCAGCAATCCAGGCTTCTAGACATGATGGGAGGCTTTACACAGCAGGTGAGAAACCCAGATAGCTGGGAAGGATGGTACTGGGGAGCAAAACATGTGTGGGGACAGGGCTTTCAGGGTATGATGTCCCCGGCAAACAATGTTGTTAAAGATATGACCGAACACTGCGATATGATCCTATTCTGGGGAGGCGACCCAGAAACGACCCCCTGGGGATTTACTGGACAGTACGCTACCCGTATATGCTATTTCTGGTCGGAAGCTGGCATCAAACAGGTATATATTTGTCCCGACCTGAACTATGGAGCCGCTGTTCACGCCGATAAATGGATCCCCATACTTCCAAACACAGATGCGGCACTACAGCTAGCCATAATCTATATGTGGATAACCGAAGGTACCTACAATAAGGACTATGTAGCAACACACACCGTTGGTTTCGATATTTTCGCTGACTACGTTATGGGTAAAGAAGACGGAATTCCTAAGACTCCCGAGTGGGCTTCGCCCAAATGCGGTGTTCCTGAATGGACAATTAAGGCACTGGCAAGGGAGTTCGCCGCCAAGACGACATCAATAGCCCACTACTTTGGCGGTTCTTTTATCCGAGGGCCCTTCTCTCATGAACCAGGCAGACTTGAATGTGTACTGCTGGCAATGCAAGGGCTTGGTGGGCCTGGAGTTCACCAGTGTCAGCTAACATACTTCGGGATGCCCAGAGCTGAGGGACTTAAGAGTACCCGTTTCTTCAACCCTCAATTAAGCGAGCGTTTGAAAAAGCCCGTTCGGACCACTATCGATGCCTGGGGAAAACAACTTATACCCAAGACTCTCATTCAGGACGCAATTTTAAATCCGCCTCTCACCTTTATAGGTAGCGGTGGCCAGGAGTCTCCAGTTGAGGACCAGTTTATAAAATACACGTACCCTCTGCCTAAAGAAGAGGGTGGTACGGAAATACATATGATCTGGACTGATACTCCTTGCCGTATTACCTGCTGGAACCATGGCAACAAGACAGTAGAAGCTTTCCGCAGCCCCAAGATAGACTGCGTTGTGGCACAACATCCCTGGTTGGAGAACGATTGCTTGATCTCAGATATAATCCTGCCATCTAACACAACATTGGAAGTAGAAGACATAGTAACCAACACAAGACAGGGTCCACATTTTCAAAGCATTGCTATTCAAGGGCAGGCTATAAAACCCATTGGCGAGTCCAAGAGTGACTATGAAGTGGTCTGTGAAATAGCCAAGAGACTGGGAATGGAGGACAAGTTTACTGAGGGCATGACAACCGAAGATCTGGAGAAGCAAGTGTTTGAAAACATGGAAGTACAGAACTTCATCAGCTGGAAGAACTTCAAGGACAAGAGCTACTTCGTCTTTCCAACTGCCAAAGATTGGGAGCAGGACTCCCCCGGTTTCAGGAAATTCTACGAAGACCCGGAAAAGAACCCTCTGCCCACACCAACAGGCAAACTCGAAATCTATTCAGAGAGATTAGCCCAGTACTTTCCCAATGACCAGGAAAGGCCACCCTTCCCAAAGTGGATTGAAAAAGGCATAACACATGACGAGAGGCTCTCCTGCGAAAGAGCTACTATATTCCCATTACTCCTAATGTCCAACCACGGCCGCTGGCGTGTGCATTCCCAGTGCGACGACATTAGCTGGTCACGAGAAATCATGACCTGCAAAGTAACTGGAGCAGATGGCTATAAATATGAGCCTGTCTGGATTAACCCGAACGACGCCGAGACAAGAGACATTAAGACTGGAGATATCGTGAAGGTATTCAATGAGAGAGGAATTGTCCTTTGTGGAGCCGTTGTCTGGGAAAGAGTCATGCCCGGCGTAGTCTACGTGGACCACGGAGCGCGATATGATCCGATTATTCCAGGCAAAGTTGACCGTGGCGGTGCGATTAATACCATTGCCCCAATTGGTATATCCTCCAAGAATGCCGTTGGCCAGGCTACCAGTGGTTATCTTGTTGATGTACAGAAAGTCATTTCGGCAGAGATGGAAGAATGGAGAAAACAATACCCTGAAGCATTTGACAGAGAATACGACCCGGCTTCTGGACTACGCTTCAATGCCTGGGTTATCGAAGAAGGAGGTAATTAGAAATGGCAAAAGCTTTCGTTATCGACATCGCCATATGTAATGGCTGCTACTGCTGTCAGATTTCCTGTAAGGACGAGCATGTGGCTAATGACTGGACTCCTTATGCCAAACCACAGCCAGACACAGGACAATTCTGGCTGAAGCAGAATGAGTTCGTTAGGGGAACTGTGCCCAAGGTCAAGATGCACTATCTCCCCATCCTCTGCATGCATTGTGACGACGCTCCTTGTATCCCAGCCTGTCCTGTAGAAGGCGCTATCTATAAAAGAGATGACGGGCTGGTCATCATTGACCCGGTAAAGTGCACCGGCTGCAAGAGCTGTGTTGACTCCTGCCCCTACCATGTCATTTACTTCAATGAAGACCTGAACATAGCCCAGAAATGTACCGGCTGTGCTCATCTGCTGGATAGCGGCTGGAAGGAACCCAGATGCGTTGATGCCTGCCCCACACTGGCGCTAAAGTTCGGCGAAGAGTCAGAGTTTAAAGACCTGATAAAGAAAGCAGAAGTACTGCATCCTGAGTATAAAGCCAAGCCCAGGGTATATTACCTGAACATACCCAGGAAGTTCATAGCTGGCACCGTATATGACCCAGTGCAGAAAGAGGTCATTATCGGCGCTACCTGCACTCTAACAGAAGCAGGCAGCAAAAAACAGTATACGGCTACTACGGATGGTTTTGGTGACTTCTGGTTTGAAGGGCTGAATGAAGGCACGTTTTCTCTGAAGATAGAGAAGGATAGGAAAAGCAAGAAGTTTGATTCCATCAGCACAGAGAAGGATGTGAACCTGGGAGATATACCGCTAACTTAATGGAACTATCATATAACCGAGAGTAAACCAGAAAGCTCAAAGAGGGGGAAATTATGCTAACCCCCTCTTATTGTTTTAGCTTTATTTTGATTATGTACAGTTAGCTGCTCTTCGCTATACCAAATCGGTCATTTTCTTCTACCAACCATCACAAAATGACACATTAAAAAGTATCTGTAATTGCCAGGTAATCTTGTTGATGCTAATATTGGGCAAACAGGCAAGCTTCAGATGAAGAAAATGAAAAGGAAATACGGACAGGTCACCCAGCAAACTATCCAGGAACTAATAGCCATTCTAGGCAAAGACAATGTCTCTATAAAAAAACACGAACTGGAAGGATATTCCAGTGATGAGATGCCTCTTCCCAAACCTCATGAGGCAAATGTTATAGTCAAGCCTACCGATACAATTTCATTTTCAAAATTACTAGCCTTTGCTAATAAGAACAAAATCCCAGTAACCCCTCGTGGAGCAGGAACAGGATTAAGCGGAGGTTGCATACCAATTTATAGCGGCATTTTACTATCGCTAGAACGACTGAACCACATCATAAAGATAGACAGAGCCAACTTCACAGCTACTGTCGAACCTTCGGTCACACTAGCTGATCTCACCGAGACAGTAGAACAACAAGGACTCTACTATCCCATCCACCTGGGCGAGATGACTGCCACCATAGGAGGCAGCGTAGCAACCAATGCTGGTGGTACTAATGCAGTTAAATATGGAGTGACCAGACACCATGTCCTAGGGCTGGAAGCAGTACTGCCAAATGGGGATATTATTAACACAGGCGGCGAGTTTGTAAAATGCTCCACAGGTTACGACCTGACCCAGCTTATCATCGGCTCAGAAGGTACATTAGCCATAATAACTAAGATCATTCTCAGACTTTCCACCAGATTAATCCAAAAAGAGGTGCTGTTTGTACCATTCAATGATTTACAGCATGCCATAAATGCTGTTCCCGAGATTTTAAGGCTCAAAGTCACTCCTATAGGCCTGGAATTTATGGAAAGAAGTATCATCGAGATTGTGGAGAAATACCTGGATGAAGAATTGCCATACCATCAATACGAGGCTTTCCTCATGATAATCATGGAAGGAGCAACCACTGAGGAGATCACTGACTACTTTGGCACGGTAGAACAAATTTGCAAACAGCATGGGGCTGTCGAAGCCATGGTACCCAGCAGCGAGCGTGCCAAGAGAAAATTGCTTAATGCCAGGGAGAAATTCTATCCTGCTATAAAGCGATTCGCTCCCATGGAGATAATAGATATAGTGGTGCCCCGCAGCAACATAGCCATATTCGTGAAAAAAGTAAAAAAGATTTCACAGGAGCACAATGTGCCCATCATTGCCTATGGACATGCCGGCGATGGTAACGTACACCTGCATCCTATCTGCGTGGATATGGACATGGAGGAATGGTCCCACAGGCTACCCCAGATAATGCACCAGGTTTACCAGGCCGGCATTTCCCTGGGAGGCTCAATATCAGGAGAACATGGTATCGGCTTCGATAAAAAGTCATACCTAAATATAGAGATGAGCCAGGAAAAGTTGAACATCATGAAGAGAATTAAAATGGCCTTTGACCCAAACAATATTTTAAATCCAGGGAAGATATTTGATTTATAGGCAACTCCCTCATCAATTGCATCCATTTAATTTTCAGCTTTGCCCCGTGTATAATTAAAACTATAAGACACGAAAAGAAACTGAAATGAAAACACATTGGTTGAGATATAGTTTACTGACTTTATCACTTATCCTTTTAGTTGTCTTAACTATAAGCTGTATTATTATTCCTGAGGAATCACCGCAACCTACTGTATCACCAACGATATTCCCACCGGTCATCAATTCCTTCACAGCTAGTCCCGAGATGATTAATTCTGGACAATCCGTAACGCTCAGTTGGAACGTTTCAGGCGCTAATAAAGTCACCATTCAGCCAATACTAAACAGCGCAGACCTAATCGGGACCACACAACTGTCCCCCACAGCTAGTACGGCATATACTCTAATAGCTACCAATGAAGCTGGCAGTGTTACCAGCTTTGTTAGTATTACAGTGAAACCTACCGATAGCTCTACTGATCATAAATTCGTCGGCGTTGATCCTGTAACTGGCAGAAACCAGGATATCGGCTTTGAATGGGAACAACTCTGCCTTTCCACAGCATATCAGGTGCAGATTGCCAAAGATCCAGGTTTTACGCTGATTGTTTTCGACTCAGGTGTCTATGCTCCCAATTCTTCTACTTCGCCTGCAATGTTATATGCAGCTGGAGGCATCCTGGAAGCAGGTCACACCTATTATTGGAGAGCAAGGGTACGCCAGGCAGCTACAGGCCAACTAATACACGGCCCCTGGTCTCAACCCCAAAGTTTCACTATCAGCGCTGGCTATCCAGTAACCACTCCATACCAGGGAATCCAGTTGCTCAGTCCAGTCAATAACTGCTGCAGTTATCCGGTTAAATCTGTACCTTTCACCTGGGCACCATATAAGGAGGCAACTAAGTACCGATTTATCCTGGCAAGAGATGCCGGCCTGACCGACCTTATAATAATAGCAGAGGTCACCACCACCTCATATTTGTATGAAGGCACATTCGACTACAATACTAGCTACTTCTGGCAAGTAATGGCATTACAGCCAGCACCAAGCGACCCCAGCGCCGTCTTCAGTTTCACAACCGAAGTCAAATTATTGCCAGAGACAAAAACAGTAGAAGCATCACCGGTAACACCCACCTGGGTATGGGTGGTTATAGGAATAGGCGCAGTCCTGATCATTGCTGTCATCGTGCTCATATTTATGGCAAAAAGAGGTTATAAAACATAGAGGGATGTGGCGCGGATAGGGTTGTTCTTAAAACCTAACTCCACCGCTTGATGATGTGTAATGCAGTAGCCTTAAAGCTGGCATAAACGCTACTGCCGATTGACATATTCAGTTCTTCCGCCGACCTCCTAGTTACCACGCCCAGCAAAGGAAAACCACAATCCACCTCAATCCTCACCATAGCTCCCACAGAATTTATTCTGATTATTTTACCTTGAAATACATTCCTGGCACTACTTTTATCCCGGGCAGGAGAAAAAATTATATCCTCAGGTCTGATTACTACGTAAACTTTATCGCCCACCACATAGTCAGAGATTGCTTGAATAACACTGCCATTAATTCCGATGCTGACAAGCTTGTCCTCTTTATCTAAAACAACACCATTCAGTATGTTCTCAATACCCACAAACTCAGCCACTTCCTTACTCTGAGGCGCACAGAATATCTCCTCACTGCTACCTATCTGCAATAGCTCGCCTTTCATCAGTACTCCGATTCTGCTGGCAATACGCTGTCCCTGTGACATGTCATGGGTAGTCATTACCACTGTCGTGTGTTTTTCCCGAATAATATGAGCCAGGACCTCTTCTATTTTCGATGTTGAAATCGGGTCCATATTCGCAGTGGGTTCATCAAGAAGCAATACCTCGGGCTCAGTTACCAGAGCCCTGGCAATAGCTACACGCTGAGTTTCACCGCCAGACAATGTTTTAGCATTCCTAGTCATATAATCGGTTAAACCAACAAGCTCCAGTACCTCTTCCGTTTTTCTTTTGACCATTGTACTGTTACTGTGACGCCATCTAAGCGCATAGGCGACATTATTAAATACATTATTGGTAAATACCATAGGTTTCTGATGAACATACGCCATCCTGCGCCTCGATTGGAAGCGGAGTTCTCTGGAGCCAGTAACGTCCAATCCATCGAAATAGATTTGGCCGCAATAGGGTTTTTCCAGGAAATCTAAGATTCTTAACAAGGTCGTCTTTCCAGCGCCTGTAGGACCAATCAAGGCAAGAGTGTCGCCTTTATCAATAGACAGATTTATATTTTTCAAGACGTAGTGTTTATCGTAATTTTGACCTATATTAACTGTTTTAATCAAAGCCATAATATCTACCTATGCTGTAATCTACTAAGGGAAAAGTTGACAATAAGCGCCAGACCTACCAGTATTATACCCAGTGCTATAGAGAGCACGATATCTCCCTTTGATGTTTCTAACGAGATGGCGGTAGTCATTACCCTGGTATATCCACGTATATTACCACCTACCATCAAAGCCAGGCCAACTTCCGATATAGCTCTGCCAAACCCCATGATCACGGCAGAAAAGATTGAATATCTCGCCTCTCTTATCACTACAGTTGTTGTCTGAAATCGGCTGGCACCCATGGCTACAGCTGTTTCATAGGCAATTTTATCCACACCTTTCAAAGCGGCTATAACCAGCCCTAGAATTATCGGTATTATTAGTATTACCTGACCTAGCACCATTATTGAAGGTGTGAATAGTAATTCCAGGAAACCCAACGGCCCCGATCGAGAAAAAATCAGAAATACAAGTAAACCCACTGCAACCGTAGGTACACTATAGAAAGTCTGTATCAGGTTCAGAAGGGTTCTTTTGCCAATAAAGTTGTTAAAATGAATCAGACTGCCCAGAGGCAGAGACAATAAAGTAGCAATTATGGTCGAAGAAATGGAAATACCTAGCGTCCTACCGGTAATTTCCATTACTTCAGGATTGATTGTAACAATAAGCTCTATTGCTTTCAGAAACCCTTGCCATATTTCTGTCAATTCATAATACCCCTAGGAATTATTATGAAGAAAGCAAGGCCGCCAGTGATGAGGCGACCTTGCTAACACACCATCACAATGTAAAACGGCAATAAACCTGCTATAGAGAAATAGATAGCTCTAGTCAGATTTATTACGGAACTGGCTTCGTATATTCCTCAACCGACGGGCAACCTTCCAGCTTGCAGCTACCATCAGCTAATGGATTAAAAAGCGACCTTCCATATTCGGCTTTGCCATAAGTCCCTATAATATTTTGTACTTCTGGAGAAATTAACCAATTAATTAACTTATTGGCAATATCGATCTTAGTCGTATTAATCTTCTCTGGATTGATAGCCATAGCTGCATACACATTGAGGAATATTGCGTCTTGCTCAACGACTGGCACAATGGTCAAGTTCTGTTTCTTGGTATAAGCGAGAAATGTAGATATATCAGCAAGTGTATATGCCTGCATTTCGTTAGCCTTCAAAAGCGTAGGCCCCATCCCACCTCCAGCTTCCACATACCACTTCCCAGACTTCTGAACGTCCTCATATTTGAAGCCAGCCTTGCCCCAAATCAACTTTTCCTTAGAATGTGTACCAGACCCATCGCCTCTGGAAACAAACTTAACAGCGTCTGGATTCTTCATACCCGCCTCGTATATCTTCTTAAACGCTTCGTCCGCAGTTGAGCCTTTAATTCCAGCAGGATCATCAGACGGACCAGCAATCAGAAAGAAGTTGTAAGCAAAGTTTCTTCGATTAATCCCATAGCCTTCCTCGATGAATTTATCTTCTGCAGCCCGATCATGCACAACTACAGCATCTACATCGCCTCTTCTGCCATATTCCAGTGCTATCCCCGTACCGGCATAGACAATATCCATTTCTACATTAGCTTTCTTTTCAAATATAGGCTCCAGATAATACCATAAACCTGTATCATAAAGACTGGTCGTGGTAGCAATTTTGAACCTGACCATAGGATCATGAAGCTGATACTGCGGAGCACATGAAAGCAACATTGCCAGCAACACTGCTACCGCGACAAATACGCCTAATGTCTTAAAACTTTTCTTTTTCATTCACTAAACTCCTTATTACTTTGCATTAAATAGTTGAATGCGTTCTATAAGAACTAACGAAATCTGTTTATTCCCACCCCCTTTCAAGCGCAAGGGACATCAGCGTTTTTGCCTATTCCCCTTCGTACGTCTTTATATCTAAGTATGATGTGGTGGCTACACCCGACAATAAATGCCAACTAATAGAAAGTGGTATCACCTGTCTGGGAGGTATCATAGCCTACCATATTATCAACTACTTTTCTGAAATCCTGGCTTCGGACAATATCCAGCAAAGGCTCCAACATCTGGCTCCTGTAATTTGCTAATGGCATTACCAGGTCATACCTTTCACGAAATAAAGGTAGAAATCCCAGATTGCAAGCATATGCTGCCGCTTCAATACCCAACCCTGCATCGGATTTACCATGGGCAATGTCGCTGGCAACCGCAAGATGAGTATTCGTCTCACGCCCATAACCCTTCACATCGGATGACTGAATACCACGTTGCCTTAGCGCACTATCCAGTAATACCCGTGTCCCCGACCCCTTCTGACGATTAATAAATGTAACATCAGTGCGTCTCAGATCCTCAAGCCCTCTAATCTGCTTTGGGTTCTCCATAGCAAACATGAGTCCCTGTATCCTGTACGCCAGATGCACAATAGCTACTTGGCGCCCTGGTAGAACACGCTTAATATAAGGATAGTTATACTCACCAGTTTCCTCGTCCAGCAGGTGTATACCTGCCAATTCAGCCTTCTCCTCCTGGAGGGCAATGAGCCCACCCAGACTGCCGGCATAGGTAACGTCAACGTTTATATCGTGGACCTTATGCTTTAGCTGGCTCAATAAGATGCTGAGTGCCAAATCATGACTGCCAACTATGCGGATAGTATCTCCTCGATCCAGCTTAGTCTCCTGAGACTCCAAAACATCTGGTATGCGCATACGCTCCTCGCGCCAGCGATCAAGATGTCTGTAAAAGGCTGCTTCAATCTCCTCAGGGCTGTAACCCAGGCTCAAAGCCTCAAGAATGTTGCTACTAAGCATATTGGAAAGACGTCTCTGTCGTACTACAACAAATAAAGGATCGGTAGCGCTAGCTGATACAATGGTACCTCCTCCCCGCCGAGCCACAATAAGTCCATCCCGTTCAAGCTCCAGATAAGCCTTGTCCACCGTGCCGGGATTAATATGCAGAGAGTCTGCCAGTTGCCTTACTGTAGGCAAGTGTTCCCCTGGTTGTAACTGGTTGGTGGCTATGAACTGTCTCACCTGCTCCACTATCTGTTTATACAGAGGAACCTGGGAAGTCTCATCGAGACGTATCTCTATCATATTCTTAAATCACTTGTATTACTTATAACAGTTAAAGTATAACAAGTCATACAGGCAAACTCAATAGTCAAATTTACTCATTTACAATGAGGAGGAAATAGCAACGGGCAAATCGCAGGATTGGGCTGGAATTCCTTTACTCTGCTCGCAATGGCAGTCACAGAGGTTAACCAATGGATTAAATGGTTGTGGCCCTCTAAAAGCTTCATCTACCCTTTTCTAAAGACAGGCAGGTAATAAGAAATAGAAAAACCTGAAGCAGAGGGTTGTTGGGGAAAAATGCTACGTACGAAAGATAGAACCAACAATTAAGTTAACTATTAACTGCCTTTGCTGGCTACACGTTTTTCGATATAACTTACGAGGTCGCCGAAGTTAGCAAAGTTCTCGGCATCCTCATCAGAAATTTCAATACCGTATGTCTCCTCTAGAGCCACCAGCATCTGCACTAAATCAAGTGAATCCGCCTCCAAATCCTTCCAGGTAGTACTCAGAGTTAAAGCACTTTCATCACAATGCATCATCCCTATAATAATGTCTTTTATAGTTTGCTCAACGGATTTAGTTATTTCCGTCATCTAACTTTCTCCTGATTCTCAGCAACTCCGAGTTTACAGTATCTACCAGACCAGATTCGACCACAACTTTCGCCTGACTTATGGCCCTGGTAAATTGCAATGCCTGGCTCCGTCCGTGCATCACAATGGCAACACCGTTTACCCCCAATAATGGCGCACCACCCATAATATCAGCCACAACAGTCCGAGCTAATAAATCATAGCTAAGTTTATCGATTTCAATATCAGATAGCTTGCCGCTTAAGTTTGTCTTTAACCATTTGTCCATGGCACCACCTAACCCCTCCAGGAATTTTAGCAGGGTGTTACCCACAAACCCGTCACAAACAACTACATTAGCCTTACCAGCAACAATATCGTTACCCTCCACATTGCCAATAAAATTCAAGCCACTTCTCTTAAAAAGCGGCCAGCTTTCTTTAACCAACTCATTTCCTTTTCCCTCCTCACTACCAACACTTAGCAATGCAACTGTAGGATTGGGGGTATTCAGCAATTTCTGGGCATAAACACAACCCACAATAGCAAAATTCAGAAGATGATAGGGCTTACAGTCAACATTACCACCAAAATCCATAACAACCGTATTCGGACTAAACCCTAGCATAGGTCCACCAACCACAGGACGTTCCATACCTTCAGTACTACCCAAAATCGTCAAAGCGCTGGCAACCACTGCACCCGTGGGTCCAGCACTGACTACAGCATCGGCATCACCACTCTTAACCAGCTTCGTGGCAACAATGATCGAGGCATTTCGCTTCTGCCGTAGTACCAGAGCCGGTGCCTCCCCTTCTCTAATAAACTCATCGGCATTAACACACCTGATAGGCAGTTGAGAAGCATTATATTTGTCTAGCTCAGTATTCAGAGTAGCTGATGGACCTACTAGAATAATCTCCACACCCGGTTCCTTGGCAGCAGCTACAACACCCTTAATGACTTCACCCGGAGCATAGTCACCACCCATGGCATCAACCGCTATTTTTAATGTCTTTTTACTCTGTTTCATTATTAATCGCTCCTTCTATTTAATATATCTTTGATCTTCTGCCGTACCGCGATTTCAATTTATTTAATTCAATAATATATACGCTAAGGTTACACTCTGTAATCTTCTTTGTAGGGATTTTGAAGGGCAAAGCCCCTCCAACCATGGATTATTATTATGGCAAAACTAAAACGGCGTCATAAAGATAGTATATTAATGACATTTCTGTCAATCTATCATTTTCATAAACTCCATCTGATATTACCTACAAAGATAAGAAGACTACACGAACAGAAATTCACACAAAATCATCAGAGGATCTCCATAATTCCTCCATATTTCTGAAATACAATTGACTGTGAAAGCTTGAAAAAGCAAACCAAATCTTATAGAGTGGACCATGCGCTGGACGCAGGTAAAACTGCTATCCCCATAGGGCACATTATAAATCGGCAGGACTCGACTTCCTGCCGATTTACACCATCCAGAAAGAAAGAGACGGCTCTCCTCCATCTGTCTCTTTCTTTATATTTTGAAGATTGCTAATTTGACAAATCCTCTCTAGATAGTAGATATTTAGATTGCAAAAACAAATAGGCTTTATACAATATGTCAGCAAAGAAAATTCTTATAGTTGAGGACGAAAAGAAAATCGTCGATATAATCAAAGCCTACCTGGAAAAAGAAGGCTATAATGCCATAACTGCCTATGACGGCCAGTTAGCATTGGAGCTAGCAAAGAGCCACTCCCCAGATCTCATAATCCTTGACCTGATGCTTCCTGAAATTTCAGGGTGGGATGTTTGCCGTGCTCTACGCAAGATGTCTGATATCCCCATCATTATGCTCACAGCACGCGACGAAGTAGCCGACAAAATCGTGGGCTTGGAGTTAGGAGCAGATGACTATGTTACCAAGCCTTTTAGCCCCAATGAGTTGGTCTCAAGAGTCAGGGCTGTGCTTAGGCGCTCTGAAGATAGAATTTCACCTAAAACCATGCTCAAAGTTGCTGACCTGACCATAGATGTGGAAAAACGAACTGTATATCGCGGCAGCAAAGCCATTGAACTGACACCTATGGAATTTGACATTATTAGAGCTTTGGCGGAAAAACCAGGCCGTGTTTACAGCCGAATGCAATTGCTAGACCTAGTTCAGAGTGAAACTTATGAGGGATATGAGCGCACCATCGATAGCCATATCAAGAATCTACGTAAAAAGATAGAGCCTGACCCAGTTAGCCCTAAATACATCATTACAATATATGGAGTGGGCTACAAACTGGAGGATAAATAAGGTGCGCAGCTTAATCTGGAAACTAGGCGGAGCATTACTTCTGGTAGTAGCAGTTTCTGTAGGACTAACAGCATTTCTAGTCAGCCAGAGCACCACCAGCGAATTTCGCCAATACCTCTCCCGCTGCGACGCTGCGTATATTCAGGTAGTCGAGGATAATTTACTTCAACTCTACGCACGAGACAAGAGTTGGACTGGTGTACAGGAAACGCTCAATAGTCAGATCAGATCCCAAAACGACAGGCTGGTTTTTGCTGATAGTTCGGGAACAATAATAGGTGATACCGCAGGAGATTGGCTAGGAAAAAACATAAAAGAGATCGGATTGGATACTCCTTTACCAGTAACCATATCAGGAAAAGTAGTGGGTAATCTGTACCTGATGTACTACGGTTCTATAGATGGTAACAGTCACATGATGATGAATCGCGGCTGCATGGGAGGAGCTGCGGCATTAAATGTAGCCGATGAGAATTTTCTCAACCGAGTCAATAGTTATTTATGGTTAGCTGGTTTAATAGCAGCAGTAGTAGCCCTCCTGCTGGGACTGTTCTTGACTCGGCAGATCATTTTACCCATTCGTGCTCTTACTAAAGGAGCCCATCAAATAGCCGAAGGCAAGCTCAATTACAAAGTAAAGTCCAGCTCAAAAGACGAACTTGGCGAACTAGCACAATCATTTAATTCTATGGCTTCTAGCCTGGATAAAATGGAACAGTCGAGGCGTCGACTGACTGCCGACATAGCTCATGAATTGCGCACACCGCTCACCATTATCGAGGGTACCGTTGACGCCATGCTTGATGGCGTCTTCAAACCCGATAAAGAACATCTTTCTTCTATAAAAGAGCAGACCTCTCAACTCACTCACCTCATCAATGATTTACGCGAAATATCGCTCGCTGAGTCAGGACAACTGAAACTGGATATCACTCCCACAGATATAGTCAACCTGATGCGTCGCAAGCTATCACAGGCTGAAGTCAAAGCCTTGAACAAGGGTATAAAACTCAAGCTGGATGTTCACGGTACAATACCTGAGGTCAAAGTCGATTCTGCTCGAATTGAGCAGGTTATCACCAACCTGCTCACCAATGCTATTCGCCACACACCTTCTGGGGGTGAAATTACAGTTTCTCTGGAGACAGTAAAAGAGGATAATATATACCAACTTGATAAACCAAGCCTGTTAATTTCAGTCACTGACACTGGAGAAGGCATTCTTCCAGAACATTTACCCAGCATCTTTGATCGTTTCTATCGGGTAGAGAGCTCACGATCCAAGAATGAAGGGGAAACAGGATTGGGGCTTGCCATTGTCAAGCAGATGGTTGAGGCACACAGAGGAAAGGTCTGGGTAGAAAGCGAGCTAGGTAAAGGTAGCAAATTTCACATAGCGATACCACTAGTTGAAGATAAGCAAGCCTAAACTAAAAGCAAAATCTCTCGTTATTAATATTGAACAATCAATGCAAGGTGCCAATAAAAAACTTGAACATTGCTTGAAATATCCGTCGGAGATGCTTGAATTGAAAAAAATATATATGTTGTTGTTAATAGTGATCTTAATGGGCACACTGGCAGCCTGTGCTCAACCAGTATCCAGCGAGACTCTGAAATCAGAAAAGCCAAGAGTTACTTCACCAGATGTAAATAAGGCAGATATATCAACTCTAGTCGATGGTAACAGCACCTTCGCTTTCGGTTTATATCAGGCACTTGAAGACACAGATGGCAACCTATTCTTTTCACCATACAGCATATCACTGGCGCTGGCAATGACATACGCTGGTGCTCGTGGCGAAACAGAACAACAGATGGCTGACACCCTTCATTTCACCCTTCCTCAGAATCAACTGCACCCAGTATTCAACAGCCTGGACATTGAACTAGCTCATCGTGGTGAAAGCGCCAAGGGTAAAGATGGGAAAGGCTTCCGACTCAACATCGTCAATGCCATCTGGGGGCAGAAGAGCTTTAAGTTCCTTACTGAATTCCTTGACATCTTGTCAGAAAACTATGGTGCCGGGCTGAGGCTTCTAGATTTCATAACTGCTCCAGAAGAGTCCCGCATCAAGATAAACAAATGGGTTAGTGACCAGACAGAAGATCGAATTAAAGACCTGATTCCGCAGGGTGTTATCGACCCCACTACACGTCTGGTCCTTACCAATGCCATCTACTTCAACGCTGCCTGGCAATATCCCTTTGAAAAGAATGACACTGACAATGAGGACTTCAATTTGCTCGATGGAGGTAAGGTCACTACACCTATGATGAAGCAGACAAAGATGCTCGGCTATACTGAAGGCACTGGGTATCAGGCTGTTGAACTACCCTACGACGGTCGTGAACTCTCTATGGTGATTTTAATACCCAGAGATGGAGGGTTCAAGACATTTGAGGAATCTCTGGACAATAAGCAAGTCGATGCTATCGTAAAAGACCTGAAACCAAGGGAAGTTGCTCTGACCATGCCTCGGTTTGAGTTTGACTCCAGTTTCAATCTAAATCAAATTCTTTCCAAAATGGGCATGCCGGCCGCCTTCTCTGGAAGTGCTGACTTCTCAGGAATGACGGGTAATCGTGATCTCTTCATATCAGATGTCATCCATAAGGCGTTCATATCTGTGGATGAAGCCGGTACTGAAGCTGCCGCCGCCACTGCAGTAGTTATGCCTACATCAGCGCTACCAGGAGCACATGTTGAAGTCACCATTGATCGACCTTTCATCTTTCTGATCCGTGATATCGAGACAGGCGCCATTCTGTTCTTAGGGCGCATCCTGAATCCTGCCACCTAATCAGATCTGGTTACAGAATCAATATGTGATAGGTCTGCAGAACTCTTTGCTTCTTTCTAAACTATTCCTGCGCTTATAAAATAAAGAAAAGGCAACTACGGTAAGAGGTTTAGTTGCCAAACAATCCCATTCAATCTAATATTGCCTGAGACCAAAGTTATCGAAAAATGAACGATTGGAAATCATTATTAAAAGCAGACCCAACAGACTGGTTGCTGGAGAAGGACAATCCTTCTGTTCGGTATTTCGCTCTAACTGATATCCTGGATATGCCGGCTGACAGCCCCGAAGCAAAGGATGCGAAGAATAAGATCATGGAAACTGGAGTGGTACCGGAGGTCCTAGCTAAGCAGGAAACCGGTGGATACTGGGGAATTCCAGAGGATTTCTATATTCGGTCAAAATATAGGGGGACAGTCTGGCAGCTAATAATCCTAGCAGAACTAGGAGCTGATGGCAGGGATGAACGTATTCACAAGGCATGTGAATTTATTCTCAAGAATTCTCAGGACCAGAACAGCGGTGGTTTTTCTATCCGGGGAACTCCTGAGAGTGGTGGTAACCACAGTGCGGTTATTCCCTGCCTCACCGGTAACATGGTTTGGAGCTTGATCAGATTAGGGTATTTAAAGGATTCCCGTCTGCAGAGAGGTATAAACTGGATTGCAACCTACCAGAGGTTTGATGACCAGGTGGACAGGCCTCCTACAGGCTGGCCATATGATAGCGCTTATGGTTGTTGGGGAAGGCATACCTGCTCTATGGGTGCCATTAAGGCGTTAAAGGCCTTGTCAGAGATTCCGGAACAGGCAAGATCACCAGAGGTAAAGGAAACGATAGTGAAAGGCGCAGAATATTTCCTTCGGCACCATGTTCATAAAAGGAGCCACAATCTGGACAAGGTCTGTAAACCGGGCTGGCTCAAGTTAGGGTTCCCTTTGATGTATCAGACAGACGCTCTGGAGATACTGCGTGTCTTGACTAAACTTGGTTATCATGATCAAAGGATGCAAGAAGCCATAGACTTGGTTATTTCCAAACAAGACGAACAAGGCAGATGGATACTGGAATCTACTTTCAATGGACGTTTCCAGGTAAACATCGAACAGAAAGACAAGCCTAGCAAATGGATTACCTTAAATGCTCTAAGGGTGTTAAAACAGCTTCACAGTTAAAATGGTGGAACTGAGGTACCGCCCAGCTTCAAATATCGCCCAAGGCAAAGCCGATACGGGGCTTGGCATTGAGGCAGCGGCTCGAAGTTGTGGCCTCGATTTTCTGCCATTATTTCGAGAAAGGTATGACTTAATCATACCTATGGTCAACTACCAAAATAAACGGTTTGTTCTTATGCTGGAAATAATTGCCACCGAAGAGTTTAAGAAGATCGTGAATGAGGTCGGTGGCTATAATACTTCCCAAACTGGCAGGACAACCTTTCTCTAGAAAGAGCTAATTGCCGTCAAGTCCACTCAACGGACAGGACCTGTCTTTTAAATTTTTCCCTCCGCAGAAATCTAGCGGAAAAGCTCACATTGCTTGAACCGCAAATATTCTTCTACATTGCCACACGTGTCTGATTTATTATTGACAATTAATGGCAAAAATGATATTTATTATCTAATGTATTAATTAAATTAATACAACTAATACATTAAGCCAAAGCTGCCTGAATAGATGAAGGTTTAAATCATTTCATATCATATATCAAAATAAATATGGGAGGAAAGGAAAAATGAAAAAGGTAACTCTGACAGTAAACGGCGTTAAGCAGCAAATCATGGCTAGTCCGGATCAAACTCTAATCGAACTCTTACGTAAGGACCTTCATCTTACCGGGACAAAGCAGTCCTGCGACAGAAAGGGTCAGTGTGGAGCCTGTACGGTAATCGTCGACGGGAAGGCAGTACGTTCATGCCTCAGGAAAGTGGTAGACCTGGACGGTACATCAGTAATTACAGTGGAAGGTCTGGGCACACCCGCTAACCCTCACCTGATTCAGGAAGCTTTTGTACTTACGGGAGCTATCCAATGTGGTTATTGCACACCGGGCATGATAATGGCCACGAAGGCTCTGCTCAACCAGAACCCAAATCCTTCCATCACAGAAATCAAGCGGGCACTAGCACGGAATCTGTGCCGCTGCACCGGGTACAAGAAAATCATCGATGCTGTTAAGCTATCCGGTCAGTTTCTCCGCGGTGAAACCACTCCGGAAAAGATCCGCCGGGGAATAAAGAATAATATGATTGGCGTATCCCATCCAAGGCCTTCGGCCATGCTCAAAGCCTGTGGACTTGCCGAGTTTGGGGCCGATATAGAACTGAAAGATGCACTGGAGTTGGCTGTAGTACATAGTACTGAGCATCATGCTGTGATTAAGTCAATTGATACTAAAGCGGCGAAAGAGATGCCAGGGGTAATTGGCATTATGACAGCTGATGATATCAAAGGGACTAACCGCATCAGGTTCTTTGAGCCTGACCAGCCAGTCCTGTGTGAAGATAAGGTCAGATGTCTTGGAGATCCTATTGCTATTGTTGCAGCCGAGACCAAGAAACAAGCAGAGGCAGCCGCCGCTGCTGTTAAAGTCGAGTACGAGCCTTTACCAGTTATGATGACCCCCGAGGAGGCCCTGGCTGATGGAGCCGTCCAAATTCATAAGCAATGGCCTAATCTTTGCTACTCGCAGCCACAGATAAAAGGAGACGCCCAAAAAGCATTGGCTCAGTCAGCCGCCATCGTCGAGGCTGAATTCTCAACACAAATGGTTCATCAGGCACCCTTGGAGCCTGAGGTCTGCTTAGCCTATATGGAAGGCGAAGGCAAAGATGCCCAATTGGTAATTATCGGTAGGAGTATCATGATACATGCCCACGCAGCCATGCTTAAGGAGGCTATCGGATGGGACAACCTACGCTATAAGGAACCCTATTGCGGCGGACAGTTTGGTATAAAAGCCGCAATCACATCCGAGGGTATTGCTGCAGCCGCCGCCCTGCATTTTAAGCGAGCTGTCCGGTACGTTCCCAGTCTTGCAGAATCAATGCTTATTACTTCCAAACGGCATCCTTTTTCGATGGAGGTAAAACTGGCAGCCGATACAAAAGGGCACTTGACTACTTATGTTAACCATTTCACCATCAACAAAGGGGCATACTTTCTATTAGGACCCATTATACCTACTCGCGCCCTGCATATGTTCTCCGGGGCATATAATATCCCTAATATCGACGGTATGGCTAAAATGGTCTACACTAACAATGCCAGCGGTGGTGCGGCACGGGGAGCAGGCCCCCCACAGGCTAACTTCGCTCTGGAATCAGCCATAGATATGCTTGCTGAAAAAATTGGAATCGATCCTCTGGAATTCCGCCGGATGAATTCTCTTAAACCAGGGCAGAGTATATCTACAAGAAAGGTTATCGAGCAATGGCCTTTCCCCGAAATTTGCGACTTGATCCAGCCCCATTACGAGCGAGCCAAGAAAGAAGCGGCGGCGTTCAAGGACGGCCCAGTGAAGCGTGGCGTTGGCCTAGCTTCTCATTCCTTCGGGATTGCCAAGGCCGGAGATTCTGCCCAATTGTCCGTGGAATTGGATCCTGATAACGGCATTACCATTTATGCTGCCATCGCCGACCCAGGAGAGGGCAACGATTCCATGTTAACACAGATTGCCGCCCATCTCCTGAACCTGCCCCTAGAAAAGATACGCCTTTATACCCGGGATACTGATAAGACCGTGGGCATGGGTCCAGCAGCCGGAAGCAGGATAACTTATATGGGAGGCGGAGCTCTGGTCAACGCGATTGAAAAGCTGAAGCAAGCCATGAAAGAAGCCGGGGCAAACACGTACGATGGGCTGAAGAAAGCCGGTAAACCGACCAGGTATGATGGCACCAAGCAAATCCCAGGTTCAGGGCAGCTCGATCCCAAGACCGGGCTGGGCGATTCTTTTGATTCCCATGTCCACAACATCCAGATGGCTGAGGTGGAGGTAAATACAAAGACCGGTGGGGTACGAGTGCTTAAAATGACCTCAGCGGTTGATGCCGGACCGATAATCAATCCTCATAACCTAGAAGGCCAGCTAGAAGGGGGTATGGACCAAGGTGTGGGATATGCTCTCAGAGAGGAGTATATTCAGGGCAAAACCAGAGACTGGATTACGTTCAAATTCCCTACCCTAGAAACATCATTTGACATGGAGATTCTTACTCGTGAGACTCCTCGAACAAATGGTACACTTGGAGCCACCGGTATCGGTGAGATGACGATGGTTTCCACCGCCCCTGCCGTTATCAATGCCATAAAGGACGCTTGTGGGGTCAGGATCTATGACTTGCCAGCGACACCGGAAAAGATTAAAGCGGCACTAGGTAAGCATAAGTAAATTAAATTTTGGTGAGTCGGCAAGCTTTGGCAATGAGCTTTATGCTTTAGTAAAGCTAGTGGGACTTGTCGTTTCGCTAAAAAATATCATAGAGCCAGTAAAAGCGCCCCAAAGTGTGTTTTTGAATTTTCCCTGCCGTCTACATGTAGACAGCAGAGGATTTAATCTGTTGTTGTCATTCACCAAAAAAAACTTTTTGTGCACTTTATGAAAGTAGGGAGTATTGGATAACGAAAAGTTTTTAAAGTCTATCAGAAAAGACTTCCCGGCGTTAAAAAATCGTCGTAATGGTAAACCTCCAATATATTTCGATAACGCTTGTACTTCGCTGGTTCCGAAGCAGGTGATTGAAGCTATCGATGAATATTACGCTAAATTCCCAGCATGTGGGGGTTGGAGGAGTCGGCACTGGTTCGCCGAAGAGGTTAGAAGTCGAATTGAAGGGAATCCTGAAAGAGGAATAAAAGGTTCACGCCAGATAATCAAAGAGTTCATCAATGCGAGGTCTGATAAAGAAATTATCTTTACCATGAACACAAGTCACTCTATTAATATGGTGGCCCTTGGTTTCAAGTTTCGGTCGCAGGATGTCGTTTTATTGACTGATAAAGAACATAATTCTAATCTGATTCCCTGGCTACAATTGCAAAAGAAGGGAATTATCAAAGTTGACCACGTCGAACCAACTAAGGATGACACTTTCAATCTTGATGAATATAAAAGAAAATTTGAAAATAGCAGAATCAAGTTGGTCAGTATGACTTACACATCAAATTTGACTGGGTACACGATACCGGCTAAAGAGATAATAATGATAGCGCATAGTTATGGAGCAAAAGTATTACTCGATGGAGCCCAGACCGTGCCGCATAAGACCATCGACGTTCAGGACCTTGACGTTGACTTTCTGGCATTTTCAATACATAAGATGTGTGGGCCAAGAGGTGTGGGTGTTCTTTATGGAAAAAAAGAACTGCTGGGACACGGACAACAAGAAGAAGGTGACGCCGATGGCTGCATTGTACCTGCTATGCTGGGTGGTGGTACCATCAGCGATTCCACTTATCACTCTTATGAGCTTTTGGAACCACCGGAAAGGTTCGAATTAGGACTCCAGAATTATTCGGGGCAGATTGCTGCTGCTGCGGCTGTCAGATATGTGCAACAGATCGGCATGGATAAAATAAGTGCCCAAGAGACCCAGCTAAATATTTACCTGACGGAACAACTTCTGAACCGGTATGGAGACACCGGGTGGTTCAGAATATTTGGACCCCAGGAGGTAAACCAGAGGGGTGGGATATTAACCTTTGAGGTTAAACGACCGAATGCGTTAGGAATAGCTGAAGAACTCAATGCGAAGAGTAATGTGATGATTAGAGATAGTGTCTTTTGTGTCCATGCTTATTTTAACAAGCTATTCGGGCAGGGCTGGACACGCCCCAGATTGCCAGCAGAACATAGAATGACATATCGGGTTTCTCTCTATTTCTATAATACAGTGAAAGAGTGCCAGATTTTTCTGGATACCCTAAACAAAATATTTGAAGAACGCAGCTATTTATAGGATTTTCCGCTAATCTGGCTAGAGATGGAGGGCTAGTGGACGAGGCAGTTATTAAATATTATCGCAAGTTACTCAGATCAGGCTTTGAACATACTGGTTGCATAGAGACCCCATCGATATTCCTTGACTCTATAGGAGAGAACATATCCATTTGTGCTCAGGTCGCCAGAAATTACCTGCACTTATACATAAATATTAATGATAGTACTATCGAAGATATTAAATATTTGTGCATGTGTGACCCTACGGCTAACGTGGTCACTGAGATTCTATGCTCTCTAGTAAAAGGAAAAACTATTGAGGAGGCAAAGCTTATAACTGAAGATTCTTTTTCACAGGCAATTGGGAGTAAAGGCGAAGAATTTCTTAAAAGCACTAGGGGCGCTATAGAACTCTTAAACAGAGGCCTTTTGCGATATCAGGCCAAAGCCCCCTAGTTTTAATAAACCTGAGAGTTCATTAGTCACAGACAAGTGGACAATTGAAGTGGTTTTTAGAAAGCGGGCTTAAGCATAATAGATAGAACTTTAAGCCCAAGTTTTAGGAGACATTGTATTTAAGTACTGCGGTGCAATCGAAGTCAGTACTAGTCAGGAGGCAATCAGATGACAGAAACAGTAGCAGGTCCTTATCTGGCAGCAGCATTATTCTGCGAACGGGTGCTGGAAGAGAAAGATGGAGTCCTATCAATAATACGAATTATAGATCGAGTGATACAGAGCGCAAGCGGGCCTAGTACGCCTGATCAAATGCCACCGCTGAGCTATGGGTTAACAGTGTTGATTTGTTTAAAACCCGGAAGAGCAAAAGGCACAACACAAGTCAGAATTGATATGGAATCACCCTCGGGTTTGGTAAAGCCAGGCCCTTCCATGTCCGCTCTAATGGAGGGGGAAGATCGCGGCCAGAACCTGATTATGAAAATGCAAATGACGTTTGACGAGCCGGGGCTCTACTGGTTTAATGTGTACGTCGAAAACACTATTATAACTCGAATGCCATTCAGAGTAGTTTATACGAGAATGGGTGGGGTTATCCCTCGATAGTCATTTGGCCCGCTGATTGCGAGCACTTGAGGACGCAGTAGTCAGGCTAATATTTGGCAACCTTTGGTAAGTTCGACACGAGAGGTCTAATGACCCCACTCCACGTTCATTGGTGGAGATAGGGGGATTCGAACCCCCGACCTCTGCGATGCGAACGCAGCGCTCTCCCAATTGAGCTATATCCCCTTCTGAAAGCCAATTCTAACAAGGAATATCTGGCTACGTCAATCTCTTTGCTGGTTTGGTTTACTCATGCTAGAATACTTTAGATTACCAACCAGCTAATAAACTCAGGAGGCTAACATGTCCAGCAAGAACAAGCAAGAATGGTATGAGACCACTCTCGCTTCCACCACTAGCAAATATAAAGAACGTCGAGAAAAGTTCGAGACTTCCTCTGGCATAAATCTTTCCCCTGTCTATGCTCTAGAAGATCTGCCAGATTTCGATTACTCAATAAACCTCGGCTATCCAGGTGAATATCCATTCACCCGTGGTATTCAGCCCACCATGTATCGGGGCAGGTTATGGACAATGCGCCAGTATGCTGGCTTCGCCACCGCCAAAGAGTCCAACCGTCGTTACCGATATCTCTTGGAGCAAGGGCAAACCGGACTGAGTATTGCTTTTGATTTGCCTACCCAAATGGGTTATGACTCAGACCACCCCATAGCCAGAGGCGAAGTAGGCAAAGTCGGAGTTGCCATAGACACGTTGGCGGACATGGAAATCCTGTTTAAGGAAATCCCTCTGGACAAGGTCAGCACATCCATGACTATCAACTCCACCGCCCCTATCTTGCTCAGCATGTACATCGCTTTAGCTAAGAAGCAAGGAGTCAGCGCCGACAAACTGAATGGCACCATACAGAATGATATCCTAAAAGAATATATCGCCAGAGGCACCCATATTTTCCCACCACGCCCATCCATGCGCCTGACCACCGATATTTTCGCTTACTGTAGCAAGGATGTCCCTAGCTGGAACACTATCAGCATCAGTGGTTATCACATCCGCGAAGCTGGTGCCACCGCAGCACAGGAAATAGCCTTCACATTGGCTAATGGCATAGCTTATGTCCAAGCAGCTATAGATGCTGGACTAGGCATTGATGAATTTGCCGGTAGGCTCTCTTTCTTCTTCGATTGTCACAATAATCTCTTCGAGGAAGTTGCCAAATTCAGAGCGGTGCGCCGCCTCTGGGCTAAAATCATGAGCCAGCGATTCGAAGCTAAAGACCCGCAATCCATGATATTACGTTTCCACACTCAAACCGCTGGCTGCACACTTACCGCCCAGCAACCTTACAACAACATCGTCAGAGTAGCGATACAGGCCCTGGCAGCCATTCTCGGCGGGACTCAGTCACTCCATACCAATTCCTTCGACGAGGCATATACCATGCCATCAGAAGACGCTGTAACCATAGCCCTGCGCACCCAGCAACTACTCGCCTACGAGGATGGAGTTGGCGATGTTGTCGACCCTCTGGGAGGCTCTTACCTGATAGAATCACTCACCGACTCTTTAGAAAAGAAAGCCGAACGATATATCGCCAAAATTGATAGTCTCGGTGGCGCCATAGCCGCGATTGAACAGGGCTTCCAGCAGAGAGAAATACAGGAAAGCTCCTACCACCAGCAGAGAGACATTGAGGAGAATAAAACTACGGTAGTCGGTGTTAATAAGTTCGTATCTCCCTCTCCCAAAATACCGCTGTTAAAGTTAGACCCAGAGCAGGAGAGAAAACAAAAAGAGCAATTAGCCAAGGTTAAGAAAAATAGAGATAATGATAAGGTTAACAAAGCACTCAAACACTTAGAGGAGGTAGCACGCGGCAAGGATAATACTATGCCCATCTTCCTGGAGTGCGCGGAGACCTATGCTAGCATTGGGGAAATATGCAATGTGCTACGCAAAGCCTTTGGCACTCAAAAGGAATACCTTGTTTTTTAAAAAATCGAAGGGGCAAAACCATGATTAAGAAAATTCACCACGTCGCTATCGCAGTAAAAAATCTGGACGAAGCTTTGAAGCTCTATGAGAACCTGTTTGGCGTCAAAGCTAGCAAAATCGAAGCCGTTCCAGAGCAAGGTGTCAAGGCTGCTCTAATCCCAGTAGGAGACGGGAGCGAAATCGAATTTCTTGAGCCAATCGACCCCACCTGCGGCATAGCCAAATTCTTAGAAAGCAGGGGGGAGGGAATCCATCACATTTGCCTCGAGGTTGATAATATCGACCAGGCGCTGAATACTATAGCCGAAAAGGGCTGTCAGCTTATCGACAAGAAAAGCCGCAAGGGACTGGCTGGTCGAATTGGCTTCATTCATCCCAAGTCAACTAAAGGCGTGCTAATTGAGCTAACACAGACAGATGAAAAGTCTCACTAGACAGCAATTTTCAAAAATAAGCAGCCCTTTATAATATTGGGGAAACGTACCGAGCAGCGAGGGAGAGATACTATGGCAGAAGAGAAAAAAATCCGAGTGCTGGTAGCTAAACCCGGCCTCGATGGGCACGATCGTGGCGCTAAAGTAATTGCCAGAGCTCTTCGAGACGCTGGTATGGAGGTAATCTATACCGGTATCCGACAGACGCCGGAGATGATTGTAGAAACAGCAGTACAAGAAGATGTGGACGTTGTCGGTTTGAGCATCCTTTCAGGTGCACATCTGGAGCTTTTCCCTGCAATAATACAAGGTCTTAAGAAAAAAGGTTTGACCAATATTATGGTTATTGCTGGTGGTATTATCCCTGACGAGGATATTCCATCACTACAAAAGATGGGAGTAAAAGCTGTCTTCGGCCCGGGCACACCTACCAATAAAATAGCCGATTTCATTAAAAAAGAGCTTGCCACCGCCAAATAGGGCAGAAAACAGGAACACTAAGTCCTGGCAATACCTACAATATCTTTTAGCCTCTGTATCCTTTTTCGCTCTAAATATTGTCCGATCCCATCAATCACATCAAGAGCAGCACGAGGGTTAGATAAATTAGCAGTGCCCACCTGAACTGCACTAGCCCCCGCCATGATAAACTCCAGAGCATCCTCAGCATTACTTATACCGCCACAGCCAATTACAGGCACCTTCACTACACCTGCTACCCTATACACCATGTAAAGGGCTACAGGTTTAATAGCAGGACCTGAAAGTCCACCGACGATATTGCCTAAAGAAGGTTTTTCCCCGTTTATATCGATCATCATCCCTCGTAGAGTATTGATCAGTGTTATAGCATCGGCTCCAGCGTCAGCTACCGCCGCTGCCACCTCGGCGATATCGGCTACATTAGGACTAAGCTTTACAATTACAGGTAGACTGCTGGCAGTTTTTACTGCTGAAGTAACTTTAGCTGCAACCTTCGGGTCGGTGCCAAACTCAATTCCACCTGAAGCTACGTTGGGGCAACTTATATTGACTTCGATACCGCTGATTCCAGCCACAGCATCGAGGATAGCAGCAATCCTTGTATACTCATCGATGCTCTCACCAGCAATATTTACTATAACTGGAACCTTCCACTGTGCCCAAACGGGAGCTTTTTCCTTCACCACTGCTTCAACACCGATATTTTGCAAACCTATAGAGTTGAGCAGTCCCGAAGCCGTCTCCGCCAGCCGTGGTTGAGGATTACCATCTCGAGGCTTGAGAGTAGTCCCCTTACATACTATGGCTCCTAGCCTCTGTATATCCATAAACTCGTTATACTCAATCCCATAGCCAAAGGTACCGGAAGCCGTCATCACCGGATTAGCTAAAACCAAACCTTTAGGATGTGCTGGAGCTAACTGTACACCAAGGTCTATCATTTCAACTTTTGCTTGTCCTAGTCTTCGGATGCAATTTTAGCACTGAATCCATCTTCCCAGCCATTGTGGATATCTTGTCCCGCCGATCATCGATTTTAAGAGTGGTAATTACCCGAGATGCTCCCTTGCCAAAAGGGACCTCATGCAGCAATATGACAATCTCAAGCACTTTGTCCAGAGGACCTTCTATAACAGTGCCCATCGGCGTAAGTTGATAGGATATATCTTCCCTGCCTTCCAGGACTTCCATACATCCAGCAACGAAATGGCTCAGGCTGGTATTTCCCGTACCCAAAGGAACAACTGAAACCTCAGCAACAATGTGTCCTTTCGCCATCATCACCTCCTGCATCTAATTTCATTAATTGCAATCAATAGTATACCCAAGCCAAATAGAAAATAATAGACCCGCTCACAAGAGAAGCTCCAAATCCTAATTTCTAAATTCTAAATAAATACGAATAACTTAAATTAAAAGTTCAAAGGCAGGAGACTAAAGGCTATAGGTGGAAGTTGTGTGCTCGGTAATTTGGATTTTGCTATTGTTTAGGATTTAGGATTTGAGGTGAGGCGAACTAGAATCGCTGCTGTCTCATGCCTTCAGCCTCTATCTTGAAGAGAGAGGCAGCGGGGTGAGAGATGCCAAAATATGTTAAAATCTTCCTAGCTACATTGAAATGGTTAAGCTGAAACAAGATTTATATTACACTATCCGCCCGATGCAGGATAGGGACATCCCACAAGCGGTTGAAATCGACCGCGAAGCATTTCCCACCCAGTGGCCACACCCAACTTATACTTCCTTCAAACAAGAACTCCGCAACCGGCTAGCACATTACATAGTTGCTTCCCAACAGATCGAATTTATACCGCCAATCGAGGAGACCTCCGACAATAAAACCTTGTGGGAGAGACTGAAACATCTCCTCAACCCCGATCACTCCTTAGATAGATCGACATCCCTATCTTCAAGGGAATACATCATCGGCATAGCCGGTTTCTGGGTAATGGTGGGCGAGGCACATGTTACCACCATCGCTGTCAGAGATACATACAAGAGACGGGGTACAGGAGAGCGGCTGTTAATCTCTCTTATTGATATGGCAGCGCAGCTAAATGCTCAAATAATTACCTTGGAAGTGAGGCCGTCCAATGAACAAGCCCAAGCACTTTATCAAAAATACGGCTTTCACAAAGTTGGAGTTCGATATAAATACTACACTGACAACGGTGAAGATGCACTTATTATGACCACAGATGTAATCTCTTCTCCATTTTTTCAATCTCATTTCCATGGGCTTAAACAAGCCTACGAACAAAAATGGGGGAATGTTTGAAATTATTGATTTAGACACGGAGGAACATTATGAGTGAAATGAAAAGTGCCTGGGAAAAGGCTCTGGAAAAAGCTGAAAAGTTAGGCAAACCGTCCGCTGAGGAACTCAAGCAGCTCGAGCATATCCCGACGGGAAATATGCTTGCAGCTAAATTTCTTCAAGAAGAAAAGTTTGATTTAGACGCTGAACTGACCAAATATAAAGGCACTGGAACCAGACAATATATAATTCAGGGCGCTCAAGAGATATTTATGCGAAATATCAGCCTACCTCACAATGAACAAGATAAAAAAGTCACACCCAGAGCTATGGCAGGTATCAAGCTGCTTAAAGAAAACAAGAAACAACTCGATGTTATCTACGACCGTATAAATAACCTCCTATCCTACTATGATCAGGCTCGTCAGCAGACTTTTGCCCAATTCAAGAAAGACTTTGAAACCAAACTGAAGGAAGCCAGCAAGACTCTGCAGCAAAGTGTTGGGGCTGGAGTCAATATCGAACAACAGATTCAACAGCAATTCCAGGATGAGTGGCGCAGAACTAGCAGTGAACTCGATGTACAGTACCAAAAAGCTTTGGAGGAACACAAACAACAGATAATTAAGATGACCTAAAAATACCACAAAAACCCAAAATGAGTGAGAGCAGGTCCTTAGGCTTATAAAAGAAAAATCTAAGGATTCTAATTTCCAAATTACAAACAAACTTAAATGACGAAAATCAGAAATTCAAAAAAAGGCATTGAAATTAAACTTTTAGCCCATCTTCTACGTTTAACCAAGGAGAAAAGTAACACGAGGTGAAAAGTTACCATGTATGATAAACACAGGTCGCTTGCTATATTCATTATCGCCATACTGATTATCCTGCTTTGTGGTGGCACTGGACTCATGAGCTACTCCCGTGGCAAAGACACGGGCTACAACAATGGTTACAAAGCCGGGCAGGACTACAGCTATAGCCAGGGCTACGATAAAGGAAAAGAGGAAGGTTATAAGGTCGGCTATGATGCCGGCTTTGAAGCCGCCTACAGCCCCAAACCTGTAGAAAGCACTGACAGTTACACGCTGCAAAATCCCACCTATCAAGAAATGAAAGATTTCCTTAATAAGGATACTGCGAACTTGAAAACATACATTGAAGGCAAATATACCTGCACCGATTTTGCTGCTGAAGTCAATAATAATGCTGAAGATCAGGGTATCCGTTGCGCCGTTGTTTATATAGTATACCCAGATACTGGACACTCTATAGCTGCCTTTGAAACCACAGATAAGGGCTTGATTTTTATCGAGCCTCAATTTGATAAAGAGGTCACTTTAACCATCGGGGAAAGCTACTCCAAGCTCAACGGCTATCGGCAACAGGAACCGGTTGATGATACTATCCAGCGTTACCAGGTTATGTGGTAGCCAATTAACCTCAGCTAATTGCAACGTATAGTGCTAAAGCAGCTCCCTCCCATTAAGATAAATGTCTTCCCTTCTCCCTCTGAATCAGAGTTGAGCAGAGGTGAGATATGTCTAATATTCCATAATTTCCCAAAATGCATTAAAATCATACAGACTTAAAATGGTGAACGTTATATGAGCGACTGGGTATTCATAGTTATACTGATTATCCTTTTCCTAGTAGTGCTATTGGTACTGCCCCAGCTTATGATAGCTAGAGCAGTACCCAAAGTAATAAAGATTTTCCGCAAGGGAAATGCCGTTGGCATTAAGAATGCCAAAGCAGTTGCAGAATTGGGGCTACAGCCCAAAGGGATAACTGAGCGGATGATGCGACCCCGCGACTATAAACCACGCGCTTTGCAGCTCCTAATTCAGCTTAACATTGTCCAGATGACTGAGGATGGCAAAGTATATCTCTCGGAAGAAATGCTGGCCAATACCAGATGGCGTAACTGCTAACTCAACTCAAACCGCTGCCTGTAAAAATCGCTATCCAAATCTGACACACCCCCCATTAGCCACTCAAATACCAACATTTTCTGCGGCTGCTATTTATGTGAATTCCCCTATTTGGGATAAAAGTCACATACCGTCAGACTATTTTAAGTTAAACTACGAACAATGCTAGCATTATTCAGAAAAATAAAAGCCACCAGGGCTACTTTCAAATGTAGTAACCTGATGAAGCCAACTTTGATGCTTTTGCTCACTATTTCTTTACTATTAATAACTATGTTGTTAGCTTCTTGTAAAAATAACACCGAAAGAGAAAGTACCATGATTCAAAATACTACTATTCCTGTGATAGACGTCAATGCTCCCACAAAAACTGAAACCGCTACTTTTGCCCTGGGCTGATTCTGGGGACCTGACTCCTGGTTCGGGAGTCTCAATGGCGTGATTCGCACTAGAGTTGGTTACGCTGGTGGTACCACCAGCAATCCCACCTATTACAACATTGGCAATCACAGTGAAACAGTCCAGATAGACTATGATCCCACTTTAATTTCTTATGAGGAACTGTTAGCCGTTTTCTGGAAAACCCACAATCCAGTTTATAAACTATATTCAGAACAATACAAGTCTATAATATTCTATACCAATGAGGAGCAGAAAAATCTAGCTATTGAATCAAAACAGCGAGAAGAAGCTAAACGAGGAGAGAAGGTATACACTGAAATCTTGCCTTTCTCCAGCTTCACTCTAGCTGAAGATTACCACCAAAAATATTACTTGAGGCAATATCCAGACATTTTTGAGACGTTCAGTCGTATATATCCCGACCTAAATAGCCTGATAAATTCCACGGCTGTAACCCGGATAAACGGCTACCTGGGTGGCTATGGTACACTTGAAGACCTGGAAAAGCAGCTACATAGCTTTGGATTGTCTTCATCTGGAGAAAAACAGCTTCTCGAGATCAGCGAAGTCAAATTACCCAATAACAATAATAGCGCTGTCTGCCCAATCCCAAACTAAACTACAAAGTCTCAATATAAACCAGATAAAAATAGCCCAGAAATCGCAACCTGCAAAACCAGACGCAGAGATTTGGTGCCCCCAGCAACTCGAATCCTTCGAGGTGCGCCCAATACAATTAAAAATAGCGGCTTTTCAGCCACAGTTAATTGGTGCAGCTTGACAAAAGGAGAAGTTGTTATATACTAATCTAGCATCGTCTAATTGCAATTGCTGAAGGAAAAGTTGCCAGTCCCTAAAATTACCACTATGGGGTGACATCGATGATAAAAGACTTTAAAGATTTCATAATGCGAGGCAATGTTCTTGATATGGCCATCGGCATAGTTATCGGCATTGCCTTCGGTTTAGTCGTTAATTCGGTTGTTAGCGACCTTATAATGCCACCAATAGGGCTTATGCTAGGTAAGGTTGATTTCTCCAATCTTTTCGTTAACCTGTCTGGAACACCTTACGCTTCGTTAGCAGATGCCAAGAAAGCTGGAGCTGCTGTTATTGCATACGGTGCGTTTATCAACACCATAATTAACTTCATAATCGTAGCAATTGTCTTATTCTTCATAATTCGCCTATTCAGTAAAGTAAAACGCAAGCAAGAAGCACCACCTGCAGAACTTACGACCAAAGAGTGTCCATATTGTCTTTCGACTATAAAAATAAAGGCCACACGCTGCCCACAATGCACCTCGGATTTAAAGTCGTAATATGCAGCAGTTTGATCCAAAATAACTTTTCAAAAATTTTTTTGCCCTGTTCGGCTTATTGACAGAACGATATATAAGATGTTAGCTTAATTATTAATAAGAGACTGCTGAAAAAGAGGTGCAGTCCACCTGAGGTAGATGCCGAGGGTCTGGGGGTGTCCCCCAACTTCCTTATCCCCCAAATACTGGGGATAAAGGGGGTTGAATATGAGTTTTTCAGCACTCTCAATAACAAGCTCAACCTAATCAGGATGTAAGGAGGGTTAATGAAATGTTCGAAAAAATACTTGTTTGCCTAGACGGCTCTAAGCTCGCTGAGCAGATTCTGCCCTATGTTGAAGCGCAAGCATTGCAATTTGTCAGCCAGGTTACATTGCTCCAGGTTGTCACTGTGCCCAGTACTGCAATCGCAGGCGTTGGCCCAGTACCTTCTTCAGGTGAGATCATAGCGGAGCAGTTCAATATTGCTGAAAAGGATGCAGAGACTTACCTCAAAAATATAGCACACTCACTGGAAGCAAAGGGAATAGAGGTCGAAGCTGTAACTTTACAAGGAGCACAAGTCGGCGAGGGAATCGTTGATTATGCCAATAAGAATGGCGTTGACCTTATTGCCGTTGCTACCCATGGTCGGAGTGGCCTGGGGCGTGCCGTGTTTGGCAGTGTGGCTGATTACGTGCTCCGAGAATCGGGTATACCGATACTGATTGTAAAACCAAAGATGAGGTGAGATGAAAAGGAAGAAAACCAAAACTAAAACCAAAAAACAATTGGCATTAGCCAAACGAGAGGTAGCCATAAGTGAGCGTAACGTATCTGTTGCCAAGCGAAAAGTATCTTTGTCAAAGCCTAAAACTGCTCTTGCCAAGCGGCAGGTATCAGTTTTAAATATTGAAAAGATGTCTGAAAAATAAATATGTCATCGTGAGTCCGCCTCAGGCGGACGTGACGATCCCGCGGGCTCAATGGGAACCCGCGAGTTCCTGCAATTGCGATCAAGGTTTAAAAGTCCCCATGATTTGGACCTCTGCCAAAACATGTGCTGCCATCCCATCAAGGACTTGCCATTTAAGAGCCCCGCCGGATAAGCCTAAAGGTTTATCCAGGGCATAAAGGGTAAACTGATACCGGTGTGTAGTTCCACCAGGAGGGCAGGGCCCACCATAGTCGCTTCTCCCAAAATCGTTTCTGCCCTGTACTGCACCACCGGGTAACTCTTTGTTTGCAGCTTCTGGCAACTCCCGAACATCGGCAGGGATGTCTATCACCATCCAGTGTGTAAATGTTCCACTGGGAGCATCTGGGTCATTTATTATAAGCACAAAAGCCTGGGTTCCAGAGGGTACCCCGCTCCATATAAGTTGAGGTGATACATTCTCTCCCTTACAACTGTACTTTGGTGGTATTGCCCCGCCCTCTCCAAAAGCCGCTGCTGACATGGTTAGTTTCTCATCTTCCTTTTTCGGCTCCTCAGCCTTTGGTTCTTCTGCAACTGGCTCTGGCTCACTTGGTTTTGGCTCTTCGGCCTTAGGCTCATCAGCAGGCAATGGCAATGGCGTCGGCGTTGGTGCCGGTGCTGGTACTGGTGCTCCTGTGGAACAGGCTGGCAAGGTAAGCCCTAACATCAATGCCAACACAGTAAACAACAAGGCAAATTTAATCCCATATTGTTTATCCATCATATCCCCCCTTTATTAACTCCAATAATAAACACTCACTCTCAAAACATTATATCAATATCAACTCTAGATGGGAATAAGTATATAAATAAGTTTAATAGATATATACAGCATAATTAATGAGTTTAGAATATTCCCTAGAAGACCGAAGAGAAGTAAATAGTCTGATAAGTATTAAGCAAATACAGAAAACGGGGAAATCAAGGGAAACATAGAACAAAACTGGTGCCCCCAAGGGAATTCGAATCCCTGAAAACGTATTTAGTCTGCTAAAAAAATTGCCCACTTCTCACATTGCAGAGTTTAGCAATTTCAGTAAAGGCTACATTTCCCAGGTCAAAAATGGCTACCGACCACCATCTGAAAAACTAGTCCAGGCTTTATGGGAATACTCTTGTCAAAACGATAAATCCAAAGGTCTATCAGATGTAGAAAAAGCCATCGAACTATTCCTGAAGTCCAGACGGGACGGAGTTTCGCATGGAACAATAGAATTCTATGGTAAGTACCTAACTAAGTCTCTACCAATACTCGGTCTCACTCCAAAATCGAAGGACATACACGGCTATCTTAATTCTCTAACTTGCTCCATTGGTGGCAAACATGCTTACTTCAGAGCTATATCAATCTTCTACAACTGGCTTTATAGTCCAAAGTCAGGATTTGATTGTTCAGACAAAGCAAATCCCATAACACTGGTAGAATCCCCAAAAAGACCGAAGCTCATGCTCCCTTCGCTTTCTAAAGAGCAGGTAACGATACTTATCAAACAAGCACATTGCACAAGAGATAAGGCAATTATTGCACTGTTTACCGAATCAGGGCTGCGATTATCCGAGCTTCTCCATATCAAGTTGGCAGATATCGATTGGAAGTCCAAAACAATTAGAGTTCTCGGCAAGGGAAACAAAGAGGGTTATGCGCCCTTCGGTCTCTTAACAGAACAACATTTGAGATTGTGGCTCAACGAATACAAACCCCAACTCAATGAGCCAATCTGGAATATAGGCTTTTGGGGTATTAAATCGATGCTCGAACAACTAAGTCTTGAGACGGGCTTACAATGCAATCCCCATACTTTCAGACGTACCTTCGCTTGTCTCTTAAGAAAAGCTGGTATTGATACCATGACTATCAAAGACCTCGGCAGATGGGAATCACTAGAGATGGTACAGAGGTATACCAGGTCAGTGACCTTCCAGGATAGTATGAAATTCTATAAGTCACCGCTTGCATGAGTTCACGGTTGGTGTATTATACTTTGGGGGTATGTCCCCCCAGTGGAATTTCGGTAATCCTTAAATTAGGCTCAGACGAGGATTACACCAAAATTTGAATCACTCTCAGGAAGTATTTCAGGATAGCATGAAGTTTTATAGGTCACCACTGGGATAAGTTTATACAGTTAGGGTAATATGCTCACGGATATGTCTTAGGCTTCACTTAGTGAGCGAGAATGGGCATCAATGGCTCACTGTGAAATAAGCCAGATGGGATAGTGTAGCATCGTTCTACAAAGACTTTGTAGGGGTACGGTAATACCAATTTGCCATGAGGACACGCCTCACCAATGCACTCTCGCAAAATTATTAATATCTCGGATTGGTCATAATAGGCGGTTCTTGACAATTGTAATTACTGTACTTAAGATAATTCGTAGGTGAATGATTCTTTGAAATCTTTTAAATTGACAACTGGTTGCGCTAGGTAGGCATCAGAGATACCACGAGAAGAGAATAGCTAAAGTGTGAAAGTCAAAATAAGGATGTGAGACAGTGGGATTTTTTGGACGGAAACCTAGATGGAAGATTAACGAACTATTGGCAGATGAGGCAGCCAAACTTGAAGCACTATACGACTTAGAGGTATATCCATTTATCGGCGGCCCCAACTCACGGCTTTCAAATATGACGGAAAAGCAGGGCGCATTAGGGGCAGCAACTCAAGCTTTGGAGAGGGCTGTTTGGCGGGAGCCTTATGAGTTTATATGGAATTTTGCACTTGGAAATAATTATTTGCGGATAGGCAGGTTTGCGGACGCAGTGATAGCAAATGAGCGTGCCTTGGCTTTGCACCAAAATGACCCTAGGGTGGAATATGCGTTAGCTACGTGTTATAGGATGTTGATACGTGCTGCATATAGTGCACCTGAATTTAGGGAAAGATTTGGGCAAATAAATAAAATGGTCGAAGGAACTGGATTGGACGACTTCATTGCTGGTGGTAGATTTGACCCTTATCAAGCTGCAAGTGAATTACAAAAACTCGGTATAACTTGGGATTGTGCTGTTCGAGAAGCAGTGAAACATTTCAGGAGAGCCATAGCTCTGGGGGTATCGGATTCAGAAATGAAATTTATAAATGCTATTATTGAATCAGACCGAGAGGAAGCACGGGCTTTTGGTATTATTATTCAATGAGCAAGCGATGAGTAATTAGTATCAAGAAGCATATCTGCTGAGACATGTAACTTTATTATTCTACTACTCATATCATAAATAACTCAATAGCGAAAATACCAATACACATAGCTAATATCAGCCTGCATGTCCATCATTTGTCCGCCCTTGCCGTAAAAATGTCCATGCCCTACATTCGAAACCTGCCGATATGTAGTATGTAGCAAAGGATTAGCTCATTTCACGCATACTAGGTCAGTTACTTTTCAGGATAGCATGAAGTTCTACAGGTCGCCACTTGGGTAATTTGATTGTTATCTTCGAATCTATTGACATAACAAGGATAACTATTATATAGTGCCTTTAAATAAGAAAAGGCTTATTGAAGTGGAACTATTAGTTGGAATAATAGGAACATCCGTAAGTATAGTGGCCATCGCTTTAGCTATATTTTACGGTATAAAAGCTACGAAGGAAAAGAAAGCTGTATGGGCTTATTCTACTTATCGTTATATAGGAAAAGGTACTGGCGCCCCTCCAGAACTTAAAGTATCATTTGGGAACATAGAAGTTGAGCAAGTATGTATAACAAGAATCATTTTTTTCAATAAAGGTAGAGAGGTCATCAGGAAAAATGATATAACTGAAAAAATAGCAATATCCCTTCCCGAAGTTATCATATTGAGAGCACCAATTGTTTATTGTATAAGTAAAGCGCAAAATAAATTCGCCCTAGAACAAAAAGGGCAATCTGTGTTTCTAGATTTTGAATATCTTGGTCACTATGATGGTGCAGCTATAGAAATATTACATAACGGCAATTCAGATATAAAGCCGAAAATTTCTGGTAACATAATTGATTCTGAAATAAAGAACATAAGCCCATTTCCACCAATCTCCAGAAGAAAGGTACTGTCAAATATGATTCAACCAGGGGTGTCTCTAGTGGTATTTGCGGGTTGGTTTGCATATATGCTTTTTGAACCTAATGGTGTCCTAATCAAATATTTATCATCTAACAAGACTCTCTCTGATTCTTTTAGTCTAATATTTCTATCCATTATGTTCCTTGGTTTTTTTGGTGTCTTTATATACGGTCTTATCAGGCAGTTACAAAACTATTATAGGTTCCCAAAGTGGCTTAAACACGGTTAAAGAAGTAGATTTCTTAGTTTAATACTCCCCTCTATCAAAACAAGGCCGACAATTAATTGAGGGATAACTTGTGCAATGGGATAAACCGTACAAATACCTCTATTAGCAAATCCAGGAACGCTTCTTCTTTCAGTCGGGCAATGTCAACGTCCTTAGTCTTCTTAAGCAAGCCAATGGCACGGCTGTCTTTAGACAACTGCAATACATCAACAACATCCTTAATTTTTTTCCGCATGTATTCATCGTGAAGAAAATCGATTTTTTCGTTCACGGTACCTATGTCATGGCAAAACATGGCTATGGCATATATATTTCCAACATCTTTACCAGTGCCGATGACTCCATTCATTACACTATGGCGACCAAGGGGTATGAGGCACCTTCCTAGCTTCTGATTCAAATACCAAATCCTTTCCTTGCAATCCCGACAATAGAAGGACGAAAACTTAGAACCACTGGGAATTACTTCTAATCCACAGCACCAGCATAGCTCATACTTGCGGTTAAAGTCGTATTTATCCCACCTTGGTTTGTCAAGCTCGTCACACATGCAATTTTGGTAAACTTTTTTACCGTCCTTCAGCCTAACTATACCGTATAATGCAAAGCAGTGGTGACATATCCTGAGATTGCGAAGGTCTAAGATTAGATAGCGATTGGCTTGGTAAAAGGCTTCGCCTGTTTGCTCGCCCTCTATATTGCACCACTTCACATTAGCCTGATTCCTGAAACGCTCATAGATGTAGAGTTCCTGTTCCTTTGGTGATTTATTGAATAGACCCATTGCTCCCCCTTTGCTTTGTGCTACCGAGAAAGCGGGTATATCCGAGGGAAACAAAGAACCTTCACTCCAAGTGAAGGCTTCTCGCCTTCCTTTTTCACGGCTCTACCGTGAACCTATCGTTCCCTTTCGGGCTGGCTGTAGCACCTTTAAGAAGTCTCAAAGGTTGCTGTGCGGGTTATCAGTCCAGTACCTTAACCGCAACTCTCGATAGCTACAATATATTCAGTTTTATAGACTTAATCTATCATTACCCAGGGCTATTAGTCAACGTTATGTCTTTTGAAGCCTATCAATAATAACTTGCCAATTATTTTTATGTTTTTTAATATCACTGTATCTTTCGATATCGCTTAAACCTATAGCGATTAGGTCAGGTTTCCTTTTTTCTTTTTCCTTTTTCTCTAACATTTGTTCAAATGTCATATTGTGTCTTTGTTGATATTCGCTTAAATATCTATCACAACTTGAATTTATAATATGCTTCATTACTTCCTTAGCAACAATATAATAATCTGGTTTATCTGGGTTTGAAATATCAACAAAGACGAAATCCGCAATTATTTTATCTTCTATCATCTTTTTGTAGTTGCGCCAATGAGATGTCAGTATTGGGAAGTCCTTCTGTTTTCGGTCTGTGCATTTGATTTGAATTCCAAGTCCTATGTTAGTTTCAGGATTAAATACAACTACATCATAGCCTTTCATATTCCTAGATGTAGGCATAGCAGCAAGATTAAGTTTGGATAGTTCTGTGCAAACTAGGAACAGACCGACATTTCCCTTGAATTCACGTTTTATTTCATTCATTATGCTTTCTCTCTCAATTGAACTCCATAAGGTATAAAAGTGCTCGACACGTAGGGCAATAATACGTTTGATGCATCAAATCTTCCTCGCCACTATATCAAAGCTGCGTCCTTGTTCATAGTATACTCTGAGCCAATGGGAATATCTATTAGTTAACTAACTAGTGGGGGTATGTCTTCCGACTGCATTTTGTAGCTCCAGTTATCCAGGCTATCGCCAGGATTTAGTCAAAATTTGAATTAGCTTCAATTACTCTGGGTTTCGCATGACACAGTAAATATTATTATCCGCTAATTAGCAACATGTTCTATAGCTGATAATTCCTTATTGTTATATGTAATAAGCACAGAAATAAGGAGAGGGTTGACACTTACGGTAAAGATAATGCTGGGATAGTTACTCTGTTTTTAACCTGGTTGATGGACGGGGACAACACCAAAAAAGTTCATGTATTATATATCGGGCTGTTATAGGGGTATACAAACACATCAATTAAGACCACTAGCCAATTTCTAGGAAGCTAATAGGTCATACTTTTTTTTAAAGACGGTAATTGTAGCTTAAACTTGCTACTGCTATTCCAGGATGTGCTTTAGCCACTGGTCACCGCTTTCAAAACTGGACGGACACTTGGCGCAATACCTAAAGCTCATATCTACTATATACGGTTTTCTTTGAAAGGGATAATGTCATTGAAGCAAATCGGACAAATGTCCCTTTGTCCCAAGACAATTGTCTTAAAGACATATCGGACAGACAAGGGGGGATATATAATATCCCCTTGTCCGATGTCCTGTCCTATTGTTCTTCTCCTAATAATCCCCATGTGTTGTTTATCTTAACGAACTTCTTATTTTCATCACGTTGTAGTGCGTGTCTCACTGAGTCTTCGTTAGCATCAAGCTGCTCAGCTATCTCTTTGACTGATAGTGCGCCATGCTTCAGCACTTCTTGCACTCGATACTTGAGAGGCACCTCTTTGTGAAAGTCTGGTATATTGCTAATGTTTTGCTGTGATATGACTACCTTACCATCAGTAAACGTCAGCCTGTAGCTTATCGGTTTGAGTAGCTTTCCAATATTATTGTTCCTATTAATCAACACAACATCTATTGAATCCTCATCTACGCCCTGAGACTTTTTAACCTCGAATATGTTTCTGGCGATATTAGTAAAGTAGACTGAACCAAAGGCTGTTTTGCTGTTGCCACTTAGGTTGTCTTTGCTCGTATGAGTAAGTAACAAAGATGTTACCTTTAATCTACGCAATGCTTGATAAAACTGCGTAGCGGTCTGTGAGTCATTAAGATTGCCATTGCTTGCTGCTACTCCAACAGAGTCAACAATGATAAAACCAATGTCATTTTCCTTTACAATTTCCAGGATGTTATCTATATCTTCTACAAATGGTAGGGTGCAACGCCTATAAAGAATAGATACACTCGGCAGACTAAAACCCTTTGTCAGCATATCAAGCCTATATTCCGCATCTTCCTTATCGGTCTCGTAATCCAGAATCAATGCACTGGACTTTTGTGGTTTCAATCCTAGTGAATTGTCATCGTAGGGGAGTTGAACCAGAATGGCAAAGGCAAGTGCCAGATAGCTCTTTCCTACTTTACCCTCTCCAAAAAATACTGTCGGTTTATCCTTATAGAGGATAGGCTCAAGAAGATATTCAGGCTTTGGTATTTCTTTCTCTGTTAAACCGCCCGATATCTCAATGGCAGGCTCCACAGATTTATGCTTGTCCAGGCTCACAACGCACACTTCTTCAAGTGCAGACACCCAATTGAAACATTTGCCTTCGTGTCGTTGGGCAAGTTCCTTGGCTAACTCAGTCCTCGCCCTGGATGACGTAAGGCTCAGACTTGTCTGTAGTAAGTGAACAGGGGAATCCTCACGAATGACCTTGACATTTATTTGACAGGTCACTCTGTCTCTAGATTCCTTTATCTGGCTGACCTCAATGATTATGCCAGACTGAATCCACGTGAATACATAAGAGGAACCTATTTCTTCCAGAATAGGTTTTTCATTCGCCAAAGTCCTCGATTGTAACGATGATTTCACTGTAGTTTGGGGAGAATTGGCAGACGTGCTATCGGGATTATGCTGGCTTATCTGGTTGAAATCCGATAATGCCATGATTCTGGTTTCTTCTCCATCCAATACTTGAACACGATTTTCCCCAATTTTGTTAATCAATTTCAGAGTGTTACTTTTAGTCATTGCAATCACCTCTCATTGGCTGCTCAATTAGCTATTACAGTCATAGTTTTTATATCTGAGTATTAGTTACCATTCAGATTCTCTTTAACTTCAAGCTGGTGCAGAAATGCATCCAAACGAATCCTTACTGGATTCGTGATGCGTTCCCGCTCTCGTAGCATTCGTCCTAGTCGGCAGGGATGCACTTTAATCTGTGCTGCCACTTCATATAGAGGAATGTAATGTCTGGCCAAATCTGCTCTATAGTCTCTGCCTTGTTTCAAATTTTGTTCCATTAGTTAGACCTCTTGTTCGATTTACGATACAATCCTATTGTAATAGTTGGATTGCAAGATAAAAATTGGAAAAAAGAGGAAATAAAAAAAGCACCCACCGTTTTCGGAAGGTGCTTAAAATGTATTGTGAGTTGAGTTATTTGGGGGGGCGTCCACCCTTCAATTTAGGTTCCTTAAGCCCCAGAAGGTTTATCAATGGCTTTGTGTTCTTTCGGACTACATCCACATTGTTATGTTCTTTTGTGGCTATTTGATTCCAACTCTGTTTAAGACAAACCCTTTTGAAGACCCACCGCATATGTTTCTTCAATTGAGACCTTTTCCGTCTCCGAAGTAACCCATGTTTTTTCATCATACCTTCATACTGCTCCCACTGCTTCTCGAATTGGTCTAACACATATCCTTTGATTCCATCCTTAGTGGGCGCACACTCATCATCCCAGGTAATAACATACCTGTGAGTTTGTATATTTTTAACCTCGGTAATGCCTACGGCAAGTTTGCGGATATCATCTGCTCTCTCGTGGATTAATTCCATTGCCCATTCTGGGTTGAGTCCATGCTGCTCAACTATAGCAACGAGTTGCATATAATAAGTTTTCGCCTGGGTGGATTCTTGCCGTAAAGATTGTGGTAGGTCTTCCCTTAATGCAAGCTGTTCAATTCTTCTCAGGGACATTTGTCTCATCCTCGGGTAATCATAGACTAGCTGAGCAAGTTGTTTCTTGAATGGTTCATGCATAGCTAGGTTCCCTAAGAGATAGCTCATACAACTATTTCTATAATCTACCCTGCTTTCGTAATCAAAAGTCATTTTGCTCCCTTACTAGATTCGTCTTTTTTATTCTATCGAATCTTACGTCTACTTGAAATTATACCTTCAAGCGTGTATAATAATCAACATGAAACTGTATAGCGTTAAAGAGGCAGCCGAGAAAATTAATCTTGATACAAGTCAAGTAAGAAGATTGCTAGCAAGTGGCGAAATCAAGGGCAAGAAGCTAGGGCGTGATTGGGTAGTACTGAGCTTGGAGTATGAACGTAAGAGACAACCCAGGAAAAAGAAGACAGTTTAGCAAAAAGTTTAGCAAATTTTCAATCGTGAGGTGAGTGTAAATGAAAAATATAAAATTTAGCAAAAATCATAAAAATGGACGAAAAGTAAGGAAATTCTACACGAATGGCTTAGCTTCAGAAAAATGTGGTGCCCCCAAGGGAATTCGAATCCCTGTCGCGAGCTTGAAAGGCTCGTGTCCTAGGCCTCTAGACGATGGGGGCAAAACCGCTAAGGATAAACGGGTATTACTTCCAGCCCAGCTTTCTCAGGAAAGCTGAACATTATATTCATATTTTGAATAGCTTGTCCAGCAGCACCCTTCACCAGATTATCAATACAACTGATTATAACTAATTTACCAGTTCGAGAATCAAAAGAAGGATAAATCAGGCACAGATTGCTCCCCCAGGTCTGCTTGGTACCGGGCGGTTGGTCCACTACTCTGACAAAAGGCTCGCCTTTATAGAAATCCTTATAGAGTTTCCTCAGCTGTTGTTCTCCTCTTGCCAGCTTGCCTTCTTTGATTGTGGCATAACAGGAGCTTAATATACCCCTGGCTGTGGGTACCAGATGCGGCACGAAAGTAACCGCAGGAGCAAAATCGGGGTTCAAAGCTTTCAATTCCTGGACGATTTCCGGCAAATGGCGATGTCCTTTAAGACCATAGGCTCTGACGTTATCCGTGGCCTCACTATAATGTGTCGTCAAACTCAACGTCCTACCCGCCCCGGAAACACCCGATTTGCTATCAATGACAATATCGGGATAAACAAGCCCTTTCTTGACCACTGGCGCCAGTGCCAGCAAAGCCCCGGTAGGATAGCAGCCGGGATTGGCCACCAGTCTAGCAGCAGCAATTTCAGAGCGGTAGAGTTCAGGTAGACCATAAACAGCCTCGGCTAATAGCTCTGGCCCGGGATGGACAAAATCGTACCAGACAGGATATTCCTTGGCATCTTTCAGCCGAAAATCAGCGCTGATATCAATAACTTTGACGCCTTGCTTGATTAAAGGCAAAATAGCCTCGGCACTTGCCTTGTGAGGCATAGCCGAGAAAGCCAGGCCTACTCTGCCCAGTTCCTCGGTAATGCTTAACTTTATGTCAACCATGTGAGGGAAGACCTCAACCAGTTTCTTACCAACAGCACTTCTACCGGTAACCGAGGTAAGCTCCACCTCAGGGTGGCTATAGAGCAATCTGGCCAACTCCGAGCCAGCATAACCAGTAACGTTTATGATGCCAACTTTTAGTTTCATATCACCCCTCACCTCTTATACTAGACCCTTCTTTCTCAAGTGGCAAGTGTCATTGAGCAAACTGGCATAGGCATTCCCGCCGTCCACTTCGAAAACATTTATAGCGGAGACATCCTGTCCTATTTGCCAGAAATGAGAATTGTCCAACCCCAGAAAATGCAGTATCAAAATCTGGCATACCACCTTGTGAGACACCAGGGCAATTACCCCTTCAGGATACCGCCTTAACAGTCCATCTACCGCAGAAGCTGCCCTCTGGCGTACTACCGCCAGACTCTCGCCTCCGGGGAATTCTGCAATATGCGGGCTTTCCAGCCACTTAGTGTACAGGGAACTATCTTTAGCCTTAGCTTCCTCTGGAGTTAACCCCTGCCACTCCCCATAATTTATATCGATAATACCGGGCAACGGCTCAGCATCAAGTCCGAACCGACGTGCTATGATACTGGCAGTAATCAAAGTACGCTGCAGTGGGCTGCAATAAACCGCCTCAACTGGCCATTCTACAACCCGCTCTGCGGTAGCTTCAGCCTGCTTGATTCCCACCTCATCCAATTCCAAATTCGCCCTGCCCCGAAACCTCTCCACCCGGTTCCATTCCGTCCGCCCATGTCTGATAACAATGACCTGGGTCAAGGAATCTCCGTCTACCTCTCTACAATCATTGCCATACCCATTCCCCCACCAACACACATGGTTGCCAGTCCTCTCTTTAGGTTGCTTCTTTTCATCTCATGGATGAGAGTCACCACCAGCCTGGCACCGGTGCAGCCAATGGGATGTCCCAGAGAAATCCCACTACCCCAGATATTGGTATTATCTTTGCTTAGTTTCAATTCTCTGATGCAAGCTATAGCTTGTGAGGCAAAGGCTTCATTGAGTTCAATGACATCCATGTCTTTTACACCCAAGCCAGTCTTACTCATTACTTTCCTCACTGCAGGTATAGGTCCTAATCCCATATAAGCCGGGTCTATTCCAGCAGAGGCATAAGACTTGATAACCGCCCACGGCTCCAGCTTCAATTCCTTAGCCTTTTCCCGACTCATCAGCACTACTGCCGCCGCACAGTCATTAATGCCAGAAGCATTCCCAGCAGTAACCGTACCATCTTTCTTAAACGCTGGCGCTAGCTTTGCCATCTTCTCCAGGCTGGTATCCATAGGACGCTCGTCGGTATCAAAGACCACTGGCTCACCCTTTCTCTGCGGTATAACCACGGGCACTATCTCCTGCTTAAATATGCCTTTGGCAATTGCCTCTCTGGCTCGTTGATGGCTCAGAAGTCCCAGTTCATCCTGCTCCTGACGGGAAATACCATATTTAGCAGCGATGTTTTCCGCAGTCATCCCCATATGATAGCCATAAAATGTTTCTATAAGCCCATCGTATACCATCAGGTCAAGAACCTCACCACAGCCGCTAACGTCCATCCTGTATCCCCATCTAGCTCGAGGCATAGCATAAGGAGCACAGCTCATACTTTCCATCCCCCCAGCAACCACAATTTCCGCATCACCCGCCATTATCGCCTGGATGCCCAGGCAAATTGCCTCAAGTCCCGAAGCGCACAGCTTATTGACGGTGGTAGCATAGGTCTCTTTGGGCATTCCTGCGTAAATGGTAGCCTGTCTGGCCACATTTTGACCCTGGGCCGCTGGAAGCACATTACCCATAATCACCTCTTCCACCTGAACCTCTCGCAGAGAGTTATCCCAGTCGTGATGTTTCTTCTCCAGCTCAATCAGCCCATCAGCCTTAAGTGCATCGGGACCATAATCGAGTAATTTGCTGCTGGACTTAGGCCTTAACCCAGCTCGCTTCATTGCCTCTTTGATAACCAGCGCTCCCAGCTTCACCACAGGTACCTCCTTCAAAGAGCCGCCGAAGGACCCTATTGCTGTTCTGGCACCACTAACGATTACTATTTCTGGCATATATGTTTTTCCCCTTTCGCTTTATTTATATTTTAAATTACAATTTCAGGTTATTTACCCAAAAGCTCAGTAGCCAGGTTCTTAAAAAACTGCTCATTATAGCCATTCAAGTCATTGGGATCGGGAAAAGACGTAATAGAAATGCGGTTTTGTTCCAGTGCCCAGACATCGGTGCCCGGACTGACACTCCATTCAGGCACACCACGCACAATCCAGTAATAATCTCTCTTGCCATCATGCCCCTGGTTAATATTATCGGTGTAGCTTCGTTCACCTAACTTAGTAATCTCTATCCCTTCGATTTTCTCTTGTGGCAGGTTAGGCAAATTAACATTCAGCAAAAGCTTCCTGGGCAGCGCCCTTTTCTGAAATCCGACAGCCAGCATTTTTGCCATCCTGGCAGCAACCTCAAAATACAGCCCCTCAAAAGCAGCTACGGAAACGGCAATAGACGGAATGCCATAGAAGTAGCCCTGCAGAGCACCACCGATTGTCCCCGAAATAAAGACATCGTTACCCAAATTGGGACCTTCATTGATGCCAGAAACTACCAGGTCAATCTTATCCTTAATCGCATATTTAATAGCCAGGATAACACTATCGCCGGGAGTACCCTCTACAGAATATGCCTTAACTCCGCTAATCGGCGCTTTCATTTCAGTCAACCTCAAGGGGTGACGCAGTGTTACCGCAGTGCCCACACCGCTCTGGTCTCTATCTGGAGCTACTACTATTACTTTGCCTACTTCCTTCAGCTCTTTTACCACCGCCCACAACCCATCAGAGTGAACGCCATCGTCATTAGTAACCAGTATTTTCAAAACTATCTCCCAAAAAAGCTATCTGAGTTTATCATAACAAGCCTCGGAGGGACAAACCCCATTTAAGAAAAAAAACAACCCCCCTTTCTCCTTATAAGGAGAGAGGGGGCAGGGGGTGAGAGGTTACCCCAATCATTTCGAGTAACATTAACGAAATTGCTCCTTATTTCTGCCCTTTGGTACAATGCCAACCGTAATTAAAGTAAGTATAATTACCGTTGCTTTAGTTTAATCACACATGATATAATTGCCATTTGGCAAATCAGGGTTATGGAGAATTATGTGCAAGCAGCTCTAATTAATTACACCCCACCTGCTATTACAATTGCGGCTGCCGCCAGGTTTTCAGTCTCCCGGCTAATCATTAAAGAGGTTACCCTAAAAACAACCCCCTAAATCCTTAGTTTCGCCCCACGCGAAACTACAAAAAACAAAATAGAATAAAAAAAGAGGAGGTAAAGGTATATGACGGCAAAAATCATCAGTGGAACTCAGGTAGCTACCGAAATCCGCGAGGAATTAAAGGGAAGAGTAGCCAACCTGAAAAAGAAGGGGATAACTCCAGCGCTGGCTGTAGTACTGGTAGGAGAAGACCCCGCTTCGGTCTCCTATGTTACCGCCAAGGCTAAAGGGTCTGAAGAAATAGGCATGCATGAGGAGACCATTCGTCTACCCGCAACTGCCTCGGAAGACGAAGTCCTGAAAACAGTGGACAAACTCAATAAAGACCCCAAATTTCACGGCATACTGGTACAGTTACCTCTGCCCAAACAAATTAACACAGACAAGGTAATCAACTACATCTCAGCAGAAAAAGATGTGGATGGCTTTCACCCAGTAAACGTAGGCAAACTGCTTAGAGGCGAACCCTGTCCCTTGCCCTGCACTCCACATGGAGTTCAGGAATTACTGACCAGAAGTGGCAATGATCCCTCTGGTAAACATGTTGTTATCTGCGGCAGGAGCAATATCGTAGGCAAACCCCTGGCAGGTATCCTGATACAGAAAGCCAAAGGGGCTAACGCTACGGTTACCATCTGCCATACTGGAACCAAAGACATGGCATATTTCACCAAGCAGGCGGATATCGTGGTTGCCGCTATGGGCAGGCCCAATGCTATAACTGCTGATATGATTAGGGACGGCGCCGTGGTTATCGATGTCGGCGTCAACCGCGTAGAAGACAAAACCAAAGAGAAGGGATTCCGCCTGGCAGGCGATGTCGACTTCGAAAAAATTAAGGAAAAGGCTTCGGCAATAACCCCCGTGCCCGGCGGTGTTGGCCCCATGACCGTAACCATGCTGCTGCAGAATACCGTAGAAGCAGCCGAGAGAAAGGCAAAATAATTTCGAAATACAGCGCAAGCTGAAAATAAAAAAATAAAAAGGAGGTCTCTCTATGGCATATGATGCCACAAAACTGAAAGACTGGCAGATTGCAGAAGATGCCGAAAAGAAAATGCCCACCCCGGATGAGTGGCGGGAGAAATTAAATCTAAAAAAAGATGAGGTCATGCCCTATGGCAGGGTAGCCAAGCTCGACTTTCTCAAGATTATCGACCGTCTCAAGAGCAAACCGGACGGCAAATACATCGAGGTAACCGCTATCACCCCCACACCATTAGGCGAAGGCAAAAGTACCACCTCATGTGGACTTATGGAAGGCCTGGGCAAGCGCGGTAAGAGCGTGGGCGGCTGTCTCCGCCAACCCTCCGGTGGTCCCACCATGAATATCAAAGGTACTGCTGCTGGGGGCGGTAATGCCCTGCTCATCCCCATGACCGAGTTCTCCATGGGACTTACTGGCGACATCAACGATATTATGAATGCCCACAATCTGGCGATGGTAGCGCTTACTGCCCGGATGCAGCATGAGCGCAACTATGATGATGCCGAACTGGCTAAGCGCAATCTGCGCCGACTTGATGTTGACCCCACCAGAATAGAATTTGGCTGGATTATGGACTTCTGCGCCCAGAGCCTGAGGAACATCATTATCGGCATCGGCGGCAAGATGGATGGCTTTCTGGTGCAGTCCAAGTTCGGGATTGCGGTAAGCTCCGAGCTTATGGCAATGCTTTCCATCGTTACCGACCTGGCAGACTTGCGGAAGAGAATGAGCGAGATTACTTTAGCCTTTGATAAGAAGGGCAACCCTGTTACCACTGGTGACCTTGAAGTTGGCGGCGCTATGACTGCCTGGATGCGCAATACCATCAATCCCACCCTTTGCTGCACAGTAGAGTATCAACCCTGCATGGTACATGCTGGGCCATTTGCCAACATTGCCGTGGGACAATCCTCTATCATCGCCGACCGCATAGGTCTGAAGATGTTTGACTACCATGTCACCGAGAGCGGTTTCGCTGCCGACATTGGCTTCGAGAAGTTCTGGAATGTAAAATGCCGCTACAGCGGACTCAAACCGCATGTGTCAGTGCTCACCACCACCATTAGAGCATTGAAGATGCACGGCGGTGGGCCTAAGGTTGTCGCCGGCCTACCACTTCCCGATGCCTATACCAAAGAAGACTTGAAGACTCTGGAGAAAGGTCTTGCCAATATGCTGCACCATATCAACACCATCAGGACAGCCGGCATAAATCCAGTAGTCTGCATCAATGCCTTCCACACTGATACCAAGGATGAGATCGCCATGGTCAGAAAAGCTGCCGAGGCAGCCGGGGCACGCTGCGCTCTATCCAGTCACTGGGCTAACGGCGGCGATGGTGCTCTGGAACTGGCTGATGTGGTGATGGATGCCTGCAACCAAAAGAACGATTTCAAATTCCTTTATCCCAACGAAATGAAGCTGCGAGAGCGCGTCGCCAAGATCGCCAAGGTAGTCTATGGCGCCGATGGCGTATCCTGGACTCCTGAAGCAGAAGCCAAGGCTAAGACATTTGAAGCTGACAAGAAATATGATGAATACGCCACCATGATGGTAAAGACCCACCTCAGCCTGACACATGACCCCACTATCAAGGGCGTTCCTAAGGGGTGGACTCTACCCATCCGTGATGTCTTGATTTACTCCGGCTCCAAATTCCTCTGCCCCTGCGCTGGCACCATCAGCTTGATGCCGGGCACCAGCTCCGATCCTGCTTACAGACGAGTAGACGTTGACCCCAAGACTGGCAAAGTGTCAGGAATTTTCTAAACCCTCACAAAACACTGGTATAGTAAGGGCGGTGCTTTGCACCGCCCTTACCTTTTCCGTTAAAATCAGCCAGCCGCTGCATGGGGATCAAAAGGGGTTGTGCCCCTCTTAAGATAAGAATCCCCCTCTCGCAATGCAATGTCAAGCGATGGGGATTAAAAGGGGCGAAGCCCATTTAAGAAAAAACAACTCCCCTCTCTCCTTAGTAAGGAGAGAGGGGCAAGGGGTGAGAGGTTGTCTGAACTGCCATCATTAGGCAAAATACTGCTGATACTCGGTGCTATCATCATTGTTCTGGGACTGCTATTCCTTTTTAGCCAGCACATCCCCTTCCTGGGCAAACTGCCTGGCGATATAATCATCAAAAAAGACGGCGGCTCTTTTTATTTACCTATCGTCACCTGTATCATTATCAGCATAGTGTTAACCATAATTATCAATGTCATCCTGCGCTTAATCGGCAAATAGGCAGCCTGAATTTATGAAAGTCAGCGATTTCGATTATCACCTGCCTCCTGAGTTGATAGCTCAAACACCGCTGGAACCGCGAGACCGTTCTCGTCTCATGGTTCTCAACCGAGCCGATGGCTCCATATCACATCACCACTTTTTTGAGATAGCCGATTATCTCCAACAAGGTGACACCCTGGTATTTAACGACAGCCGGGTTATTCCCGCTCGGCTTTCAGGGATAAAGACAGATAGCAGCACCAGGGTAGAGCTGCTGCTGCTGCGCCGCTTGGATAACTGTATCTGGGAGACCCTGGCACGCCCCGGCAAGAAAGTTACTGTAGGAACAGAAATCAAACTGACTAACAAACTCTCAGAGACAGCTAAAGAAGTGCTGGCTGAAGTGATTGAAAGAGGTGAAAATGGCATCAGGGTTGTCCGTTTCTCCGACGAAACTATGCTTGAAGAACTGGGGCAGGTTCCCCTGCCTCCTTATATCCACACCCCCCTGTCCCAGCCAGAGCGCTATCAAACGGTCTACGCCAGAATTAAAGGCAGCGTGGCAGCCCCCACCGCCGGTCTCCATTTCACCCCAGGACTGCTCAAAAAACTGCAGCAAAAAGGGATACAATTTGCTTTTGTTACCCTTCATATCGGACTGGACACATTTCAACCGGTCAGAGTCAAAGACCCCAAACAGCACCCCATACACACCGAATATGGAGAGGTCAGCCCCGAGACAGCCGCTCTGCTCAATCAAGCCAGAAAAGCCGGCAAGCGCATAATCGCCGTAGGCACCAGCACGGTAAGGCTGATTGAAGCTACAGCTCAATCCGGGACAGTTCAGCCCCTCGCTGACCAGGTCAACCTGTTCATCCTGCCTGGCTACCAATTTCGTATCACTGACGCCATGATTACCAACTTTCATCTCCCCAAATCCACACTGCTCATGCTGGTTTCCGCCTTCGCCGGCAGGGATTTCATTTTTAAAGCTTATGAACAAGCCATGAACCTGGGCTATCGCTTCTATAGCTTCGGCGACGCCATGCTGATCCAATAAGACCGTCGTCGCGAGGCATGGGGATTTAAAGGGGCTAAGCCCCTTTAACAAAAAACAACTCTACCTTAAGAAGTAATACAGTTATTGGGGCTGAGTACAACAACCTTGACAACTATCCAGGTAGATGATAGGCTTCTCGGCAAGCTGAGATGGGGAGCAACTCGAGTCCCAGAAGATGCTGGCAAATCACCGAGGAGGATACATGATTGAGCGAGTACATGAACATATAATTGCGGAACTTCAACAGAATACCCGCACAGACACGATTTTTATCTTGACTGCGATTTTCCTTAACCTGTTGACTTTAGGTATTAATTCGGCTGTTGTCGGAGGATCAGGCTCAAACAGGGATGCTACAACCTGGGTCGTATTCTTCACTTTTATAGTTCTGGTAATCGTGGTCAATTTCGTTGTAGAGATTGGGCTGCTGAAAGGAAAACAGACAAGGACCAAGCTGATAAAAGGCCTGCTAAAGATGTATAAAGATCAAGGTGTAGAAGGATATTACGATGCATCTTTATTAAGTAATTACAACACCAGATACAATCTCTTTTTGCTTACAGTCGTTGTAACCGGGCTAATAGCTATAATAGTTCCACTTATTCTGATCCTGTCATCTAACTCGGTATGACCGCTGAGTCCAAAGACCGGGTTTAAAGCTCTCCCGTGGTAATCTCAATACACTAAGAGAAAGCCAACTCTTTTTTGGTCATGGTGAAGGTACAATGATATAGCAATATCCTCATTGCATGGGGATTTAAAGGGGCTTCGCCCCTTTAAGAAAAACAACAACTCCCCTCTATCATTGCAAGGAGGACTCCGAGTACCTTATCTTATAAACAATCTGTCATCACGAGTCTTTCTAGAGAAGGACGAAGAACTTCAGACAGGTTTTAATGATAGAGCGGTCGGCTCATAACCGATTGGTCGCAGGTTCGAAACCTGCCGAGCCTACCATTGAAGCTAATTTTACACCACCTGACACCAATTCTTTTCAAAAAGTCGCAGGTTCTCCTGAAGTATTGCAACTTCGCGAGTTACTGCATATACTTTTAGGTAGTAAGGGGAGATTTATAAGGGGGGAAAGTAGCATATGGAATTTATGACAGATCAACCAATAAGTTCTTCTTCAGAAGATAAGCTGAATAGAACCTCGTTCGCTGATTTACTTGCAAAAGCAATTCTAAGTTATAGAGAAACTAAGAGCCTGGTACTCGCACTTTATGGAACTTGGGGCTCTGGAAAAACTTCAATACTGAATTTAACTCTGGAACATATCTGCACTGCCGTAAAAAATATTAATAATGATGCGAAACCCATAATTGTTAGCTTTAATCCTTGGTACTTTTCTGAACAGAACCAGCTTATTTCTCAATTTTTTAAGCAACTATCGGTTACGCTAAAGAGAGTTGATTATGCGAGTCAGGCAAAAGCAATTAGCGAAAAAATAGATATATATTCTAAATTCTTCGATCCTCTTGTATTAGTACCAGTTGCTGGTTCATTCATTGGAGTGCTTTTATCTGTTGTTAGGGGCGCTGGGAAAGGAATCAAGGGTTGGTCTGAAGCCAAATCGGCGAGTTTGGATTCAGTAAAAAAGGACCTAGATAGGCTCTTTGATCTGCAGAAAAATAAAACAATTATTGTAATTGATGATTTAGATCGTCTTAGTGATGTAGAGATAAGGCAGATGTTTCAATTGGTTAAATCTGTTTGTGATTTTCACAATACGATATATTTATTGGCATTTGATAAAAAAGTAGTTGCTAGAGCCTTAGACAGGTTTCAGGAGGAGCAGGGATTTGCATACTTGGAAAAAGTCATTCAAGTTCCATTTGAAATTCCTCTTGTATCTCGCCAAAATTTAGAGACTCTATTGTTAAATAACATCACTAATTTAATAAAAGATGTGCCAGAAGATAAATTTGATAACATGCGGTGGTGGAATTTATATGCAGGTGTTTTAAAGTACTATTTTAGGAATATACGTGATATTAATAGATACATTAACTCTTTAAGATTTGGGTATCACTTGATTAAAGATGAACTTAATACGGTTGATTATCTAGCAATTTCGGCTTTGCAGGTATTTATTCCGGAAGTATATCTTCAGATAAGAAGCAATAGACTGCTGTTTTCTGGAATTGTTGATTCTACTGGCAGAAGTAATGAGCAGACACGTGAACAAGAAAGAAAAAATGTGATGAAATCATTAGCAATTCTTTAGATTTCCCGCAAGAAAAACTTAAGGAATTGTTGATTATGCTCTTTCCAAGACTAGAAGCTATTTATGCCAATGTCCACTATGGTTATGAATCGATGAAAGAATGGAGGAGAGAACGTCGTATTTGTAGCCCAGATATATTTGACACATATTTTAGACTCGCAATTTTAGAAGAGGATATTTCAAGAAATGAAATGGAATCTATACTGTTTCTGGCTAATAATCGTGCTCTATTTTCGGAGGCTTTATTAAAACTTAACGAAGGTAAAAGAATAGTTCGATTCTTAGAACTACTAGAAGATTACACAGATAATGTAATCCCCGCTGAGAATATAGAGTCTGTAATAACAGTTTTACTGGATGTAGGTGATCTGTTCCCTGAAGAAGATATCGGTTTTCTCAGTCTGGGCACTCCTATGAGAATTTTAAGGCTAGTTCACCAGTTAATTAGGCGAAAGACTAACCAAAATGAAAGATTTGAAATATTAAAAAATGCTATTAATAATGCCCACAGGAGTATTTATTCAGGTGTCCACGAGATAAGTGTAAGAAATCAAGCATTAAGTAAACATGTTGAAGGGCAAGATGACAAATCGACAATCAACGCACAACAAATGGGGGACTTGGAGAAGATAGCTTGTGAAAAGATTAAGATCTGGGCTGAAGATGGAAGATTAAAAAAACATCAGCACTTGGTCGAAATTTTATATGCTTGGAAGACATGGGGAAATTTACAGGATGTACAAAAATTTGTTGTTCAAATGATACTTGATGATACTGGATTAATTGATTTCTTAAGTAGTTTTTTATCTAAAGTAAAGAGTAAGGGGCTTGGATCATATGCTTATAGCATAAAATGGCGTATGAGTCCTAAATCCATTGGAGAGTTCATTGATCCCGCGAAATTAGAACCGCGCGCACGAAACATATTTAATTCAGCGGAATATACTAACTTGAACGAAAATCAAAAATTAGCCGTGAAGACCTTCCTAGATGCTGTGGATGGTAAGATAAAGGATGATTTCGAAGATAATGATTAAATCCCCCTGACTAATTATTATTTCAATCGCAGGTTTTAAACGGCAGACTTTTTAGCAGTCAATGCTGAGACAGCCCAGCCAACCCATTCGAAGCGGATCATTTCAGCTTCGACCGATGTCACATGGGACCCGCGGGTCAACATCTTTTGCTTGGGCCCAGGGGCTTCCTGGTAAATGTGGGCAAATCTATGGTACGGAGATAACAGGTCGCTAGCACTGAAGACAAAGAGCTTGGCACATTCATCAAGCTCGGCAAGCGCAGACGAAAGCTTTATCTGAAGCCATGATTCCAGGAATTTTTGCCAATCAATCTTTACTTTCAGACCGCTGAATCGAACGGTAAGCTTGCCGACAAGGGTAAATACCCACCTGACCAGAGATAAGGCTCTAGGGGAATAATATTTAAACATCTTGCCATTTACTTCAGAAGGGCAGGATAAAGCCACTATCGCCTTGGGATTCTTTATTTTTTTTGCCGCCAGAATAGAGGAAAAAGCGCCAAGACTATGACCGATAAGACCAATCCGTGAACTATCTACTTCAGGTAAATCGGTGAGCAACTGCCAGGCATCGATTACATCCTCGTAGGAGTTGCCGTCGAGGCAACCTTCACTCAAACCGTGACCGCGCAAATCAAAGACCATGGTGGCTATACCTTTCTTGACCAGGAGCAAAGCACTGGACTCCATAACTTTCCAGTCAGCACCAAAGCCGTGGCAGAGAACCGCACCGGGGACAGGACTGGAGGCGCTGGCACGCGCTGGAAGCATGATCTTGCCCTGCAGCTTGATGCCGTGGCTACCGAAGACAACAGGTATCTCCTTCCTTCCACCTAATTTCAGCTCAGCACGCGGTAATATTGTGGTATTAATATTATATCCGTAGTCTCTCATACTAGTTAGTTTAACCCAGATATGGGAAGATAGCATCGTCATTAATGGCAGTTTTGCCTAGACAAAATGCCGATTTTCAATCATACTTTTAGCTTATGGCTATCACCCATTTGGGGGATAGCGGGTGGAACCGAGAATAACAATTCGATCGCAAATAACATGAAATTGACTTTCAACCCCCTTCCTGATAATCTGTAGCCAAATTGAATAGCTTTCAAGGTGCCCGAGGGTGACCGAGGGCTTAATCCCAGTGCAAGCCGGCGTAATTCCGACACAGTCCCGCCTGCTGTGATAGTCAGAACACCAGCCTTGTTAGTCAGCACTGCCTCCGCGGAGTATAGGGGGTGGGATTTATTATTTATGACAAATCCCCCTGTCCCAGAGCAGGGGGATTTTTGTTTATGGTGATGAACTTAATGTCAAAGATTTGAGGTAAACTCCGGTAACAAGACCATGGACATTATATTTATACTTATTCTAGCCCTTATCATAGACATCGCTTTAGGCGAACCTGTCAACGCCTGGCACCCAGTAGCCTGGCTGGGCAAGCTAATATCGCTGGAAATGAGACCAGCTCCTCACCAGGGCAAAGCAAAACAGCTTGCCTTCGGCATCGCCGCAGTATTGATAACACTGGCAGTAGTTACCGCAGCAGCCTACTTCTTATTTGCCTATCTCCAAGAGCTGAACTCATTGGCTTACATCATCATATCTGCGCTCGTTCTCAAATTTACCTTCTCCCTCCGCAGGCTGAGACAGGCAGCTATCACCATAAAGCGTCTTCTGTCCCAAGGCAAACTATCAGAAGCACGCCTCAGCCTGAGGTCTCTGGTCAGTCGAAATACTGCCGATATGGATAAAAGCCAGGTGGTGGCAGCTACAGTGGAGTCAGTAGCCGAGAATAGCTGCGATAGCTTTACCGCCCCGCTATTTTATTTCCTGATTTTCGGAGTGCCCGGAGCCATAGCCTACCGCATCATCAATACCTTCGATGCTATGATAGGCTATCACGGAGAATACGAATACCTGGGAAAAGCTGCCGCTCGACTGGACGATGTGGCTAACTTTATCCCTGCTCGAATCACCGCTATAATAATAGTCCTGGCTGCCTGGATATGTGGCAAGAATATATCGCAAGCCTGGCATATCATGATTCGCGACCACGGGAAAACGCAGAGCCCCAATGCTGGCTGGACGATGAGTGCCATCGCCGGTGCTCTGGGCATTCAACTGGAAAAAGCAGGGCATTATAAGCTGGGTAACAATCACTATTCGCTTTCATTAAATGCCATCGATGCTTCCGTGCGAATAGTAATGGTAACAGCCATTATCTGGAGCCTATTATCTATATCAGTTCAGGGGGTGTATCTTGCTACAAGCTAAGCCAAACATAGATAGACTTTTTTCAGGAATACATGGCGGCATTGACTACCAGGAGATGCAAAACCTGGGGCTCTCTACAGATGGCATCCTTGATTTCAGCACCAACTGCAATCCCTTCGGTCCGCCACCGGGTATTCAGGAAGTCGTAGGAAAAGCATCTTTTGACAGCTACCCTGATTCCGATGCTATGGAACTGAAGCAGGCGCTGGCAAAAAAGCTAAATATCTCGCCAGACAACCTGCTGATCGGCAGCGGCTCCACTGAGCTAATCAGGCTGATAGCTCTGACTTATTTAGGCGCCGATGATTCAGTTCTTATACCCAAACCCACTTATGGTGAGTATGAAATCGCCTGCCAGCTAGTCGGCACTAAGGTAATACATCAGTCAGCACTGGAACAGGCAAACTTCCAGATAAATATAAAAGACACCATAGATTTAATCCAGCAACATCAGCCCAGGGGCATTTTCCTGTGCAATCCCAATAACCCCACAGGACAATACCTGTCGAAACAGGAGATAGAGCAGGTCATAGCCAACGCCAGGAAAAGCCTGGTGATACTGGACGAAGCTTATATCGCCTTCACGGAAAACGCCTGGTCATCACTGGATTTATTAAAGTACGATAACCTGGTTATCCTGCGGTCGATGACCAAAGATTACAGCCTGGCTGGCTTGCGCCTTGGTTATGCCATAGCTGCCGCACCGATCATCTCTATTTTGAAACGAGTCCGTCCTCCCTGGAATGTTAACGCCATAGCCCAGAAAGCAGGGATTTCCGCCTTAGAAGCAGATAACTATATCGAGAAATGCAGCAGCAAAATCCAGGAAGCCAAGAAATTTTTAATAACAGAGCTATCGCAACTCGGACTGGAAGTAGTACCATCGCAGACTAATTTCTTCCTGATTAAAGTAACTTTTGCCTTCGAATTCAGACAGGCTCTACTGCAACTGGGATTCCTGGTTCGAGACTGCACCTCATTTGGCTTAGTCAACTATATTCGTCTAGCGCCGCGCAGCATACCGGAATGTCAGAAACTCATCGATGCTATTAAAGAGTTCAAGTTAAACTCCTATGCCAGCTAAGATTTTAATGATACAGGGCACCGCCTCATCTGTGGGCAAGAGCATCATAGTCGCTGCACTGTGCCGCATTTTCCGGCAAGACGGCTTCACAGTCGCCCCGTTTAAAGCCCAGAACATGGCGCTCAACTCATTCGTTACCAGGGAAGGCGGCGAAATTGGACGGGCACAGGCAGTACAGGCTGAAGCAGCCGGCATCGAGCCGTCAATCCACATGAACCCTGTCCTGCTCAAACCCGAGTCCGACGGCAAATCACAGGTGATTGTGCTGGGCAAAGTAACCAAAAACCTGAAAGCCAGCCAATACTATAAATATACTCAGCACCTGCTGGGAATAATCGAGGACTCGCTAAATAAGCTGCGCTCTAATTACGATATCGTGGTTATCGAGGGCGCTGGCAGCCCAGCAGAGATAAACTTCAGAGAAAGGGAAATAGTCAACATGCGGGTTGCCCGCATGTTCCATGCCCCGGTACTGCTGGTGGGCGATATCGACCGCGGTGGTGTCTTCGCCTCGCTGGTCGGCACACTTCAATTGCTGAACAGAGCAGAGCGCGCCTTAGTTAAGGGGCTGATAATCAACAAGTTTCGCGGTGATATCAATCTGCTGAAACCAGGGCTGGGCATGCTGGAGAAACTTTCCCGCAAACCAGTGCTGGGAGTTATCCCTTACTTCCATGGCATTACCATAGCCCAGGAAGACTCCGTATACCTGGACGAACGACCAACCTCAGGAGCTAACGGAAACTTACAGGTAGCCGTGATACACTTGCCTCATGTTTCCAACTATGATGATTTCGATCCGCTAGAGGAACATGGCTGCACCGTCTGCTATATAACCCAACCTTCTGAACTGGGCAACCCAGACCTGATTATTCTGCCCGGCACCAAGACTACTATCACCGACCTGCTTTATTTGCAGAAGCATGGTTTAGACCGGGCTATTGTCCATCAGGCTAAATCGGGCACTCCTATCGTGGGTATCTGCGGCGGCTATCAGATGCTGGGAAAAAATATCGCTGACCCTTATGAAGTTGAATCCAAAAAAGGCTGCGTCCCGGGGCTGGGGCTAATGGATAATGAAACCATCTTCAATCGTGAAAAAACAACTACTCAGGTCAAAGCGCAGGTAGTCGCCGACAACGGCTTGCTGCAGGGCATGAAAGGGATAGAGGTCACTGGATATGAAATCCACATGGGGCAGACCAGCAACCATGACTGCGCTCCAGCTTTTAAAGTGTTGGAAACACCCAGCGGAGAAAAGGACTATTTCGATGGTTCTATCAATAACAAGGGCACTATATTCGGCACTTATATCCACGGACTATTCCACAATACCGACTTTACTCGGGCTTTTCTGAAACGCTTGCGGCAAATCCGCGGGTTGCCCGCAATTTCAACTACTGCCATAAATAAGGATGAGCATTACAACAAACTGGCTGACGTAGTCAGGCAAAGCCTCGATATGCAACGGGTTTATAACATAACGATGGGGGAAAGATATGACTGAGAATAAACCAAAGGGACACATCCAGGTATATACTGGCGATGGCAAGGGTAAGACCACTGCTGCTCTGGGGCAGGCTATGAGGGCTGCAGGTCAGGGCATGAAAGTAGTCTTTATCCAGTTCATCAAGGGCATACCCAGCGGCGAACACCTCTTTGTTTCCAAACACCAACCTTTTGACATTGTTCAGGTCAGCGTGGGGGATAGCTTCAAAAAGTCTAAAGACGAGCTTATCCAGGAAGCTCAACAAACTCTGGACTATGCTGAAAAAGAGATGCTCAGCGGAAAATACGATTTGGTTATCCTGGACGAGATTTTGGTAGCTATCAGCAAGGGGTTAATAACCACTAAACAGGTGCTGGATTTAATTGCTAAGAAACCGGAATCGGTCGAACTGGTTTTAACTGGCCGTGATGCGCCCAAAGAAATAATCCAGCGCGCCGACTTAGTCACCGAGATGCTGATGATTAAACACCCCTTCAGCGAAGGCAATAACGGCAGGCAGGGCATAGAATATTGACGAGACAGGAGAGATTGCTTCGTCATCCCGATTTTATCGGGATTCCTCGCAATGACAGAGGTGATAAGAGATTACGATATGAAACTAAATAAAATTCTGAACTCAATAAAGCCTTTAGATAAGAAATCCATGTCAGCCGCCCGGCAGCGCCAGGACAGCCTGACCAAGCCTCACGGCAGCCTGGGTAAACTCGAAGAGCTATCAATCCGCATTGCTGGTGTCAAAGCCTGTCCATTGCCTCGATTGGAACATAAAGCTATCTTCACCATGGCCGCCGACCACGGTGTAGTTGCTGAGGGAGTAGCTCTCTATCCGCAAGAAGTAACCAAACAAATGGTACTCAATTTCTTAAACGGCAGCGCTGGCATAAATGTTCTGGCTAAACATATCGGCGCCCGGGTGATAATAGTTGATATGGGGGTAATCGGCGGCTTCCCGCAGACAACGGGATTAATCTGCAAGATGATCGACTTCGGCACCAAGAATATGGCACGGGGACCAGCAATGACTCGCCAGCAAGCTATAGATTCAATAGAAGCCGGTATCGAACTGGTTGAAACAGAGATGAGCAAAGGGCTTGATATCATCGGCACTGGTGATATGGGCATCGGCAATACCACTGCCAGCAGCGCTATCTTCGCTGCCATCAGCGGCCATCCTGTAGATAAAATAACCGGTCGGGGCACCGGTATCGACGATAAGCAATTGGCCCATAAGGTCAGCGTTATAGAGCAAGCACTAACAATCAACAAACCAAACCCTAAAGATCCGCTGGATGTATTAGCCAAGGTTGGCGGCTTCGAAATCGGCGGATTGGCTGGCGTCATCCTGGCAGGAGCCGCCCATAGAATTCCCGTAGCCATTGACGGCTTCATTTCCGGAGCAGCCGCCCTTATTGCCACCAGCCTATCGCCACAGGTGAAAGATTACCTCATTGCAGCACATCTCTCCGCTGAGGCAGGACATAAGCTCCTCCTCGACTTTCTGGGTTTAAAGCCGCTTCTTAACCTGAATATGCGGCTGGGCGAAGGCACTGGTGCAGCACTGGGCATTTCGCTGGCTGAAGCCTCGGTAAAAATTTTAACTCAGATGTCTACCTTTGCCGGGGCTGGTGTCTCAGAAGCCGAGTAATTAAAAATAAGGAATTTAGCAAAATTGGGCTTTTTTGCAGCACTGAAATTCTTGACCATATTCCCAGCGCTCAAACGCTGGGGAAAAGGCACTGAAGAATTGGAACAGTCCCTCAGTTATTTCCCGCTGGTAGGGCTGGTGCTGGGAGCAATATTGCTGGGGCTGAACTACGTTCTGAGCTTAATCCTGCCTGCTGCCGTAGTAAACGCCTTGCTTATCATAGCCCTGGTCATCATGACCGGCGCACATCACCTCGATGGTTTAGTGGACTCGTTTGATGGCACGGTCAGCGGCAAATCAAGGGAGAGAAGGCTGGAGATAATGGCAGACAGCCATGTGGGCACTTTTGGCATTATCGCTGCCGTGCTCCTGCTCCTGCTGAAATATGCCTCGCTATCTTCAGTACCTTTCAATGCCATAATGCCAGCATTATTACTTATGCCCACGCTGAGTCGCTGGGCAGTGGTAAATACCATTTTCATTTTCCCATACGCTAAGAACTCAGGTATGGGTCTAGCCTTTAAAAAAGGAGCCACCTGGCAGAGGCTAGCCATAGCCACAATCATAGCCCTGGTTGCCTCAGTACTGCTGCTTAACTGGCAAGGCGTGGTGCTTATGGCCACGCTATGGCTGATCACGTTTGGCATTGGTGCCTATTTCCGCTCCAGACTGGGAGGACTAACTGGAGATGTTTACGGAGCTATCAACGAGCTATCTGAGGTCTTAGTTCTTCTCCTGCTTATCATACTTTACTGGAGACTATAGAAACCAGAAATGTCACTTCGCCAAAAAGTAATTCAACTTAACTCAATCATTACCTTCCTCGGCTTTCTGGATACTCATCTACTGATACCGATAATTGCCCTTTACGCCACTTCTCTGGGTTCTGACATCGGTACCGTTGGCTTGGTCATCGGTCTCTACTCTGTAACCAATATCATCACCAATATCCTTGGCGGACGCTGGATAGACAAATTCGGCTACAAGGCACCTTTAATCATAGGTCTATGCGGCGATGCCATAGCCATGTTAGCTTATACTTTATGTCAAGTACCCTGGCACTTAGCCCTTGTTCGTGTCTTCCATGGATTCAGCGGCGGACTGGTCGGTCCTGCTACCATGTCCATCATGGCTAAATACGCTCAGCCCGACGGAAAAGGCAGAGCCATGAGTTTCTACGGTGCCGCCCTGGCAGCATCAACGCTCATCGGCTATGGCGCTGGTGGAGCCATAGCCTCTGGTCTGGGCTATCATTTTCTTTTTTACATCGGTTCATTTTTGCTTTTTATTGGAGCTATTCTGGCCGCTATAATTTCCCCAGGTGAAAGCTCCCCTACTTCTGAGATAAAGACGTCGAGCTACAATTTGAAAGACGTCGTGGGACTGATTAAAAGGGGGAAACTTTCTATTTCCTACACATCCATATTTGCTCAATATTTCTCTTTTGGAGGAGTAGTGGCTCTTCTGCCTCTTTATGTTGCCACCCTGGGAATGGAGGTTTTCCACGTTGGGATGCTGCTGGCTATCTTCAGCCTCATGTTCATCATAGTCCAATTTTTGGGCGGTAAAGCCTCCGATAGAAGGGGCAGGTTAAAGCCAGCAGCTATAGGGCTGAGCCTGGGCATTATTGCCTTGATATTAATACCGCTGTCACAAAATTTCCCAGTGCTTGCCATAGTTATGGCTTTATATGGCATCGGCTATGGCGTGCTTTTCCCTTCCGTATCAGCCCTGGTTGTTGACTACGCCGTTCCTGAGGAGTATGGTATAGCCACCGGGCTATTTCATGCCCTGATTACCGTTGGCGTAGCTGTGGGGGCACCGATTATCGGCTGGATTGCATCATTCACTGGGGTCAGGATTGGCTTAGCTATAATCTTCGTTATCTTTATTCCGGCGTTGGTAATTACCCTGATTAACTTAAGAGAAAAGAGAGCTAACACGATTGCCAGCTAGTAGAACAATAATACTGCTGTTGGGCGGTGCCCGCAGTGGCAAAAGCACCTTCGCTCAGAAACTAGCGGGACAACTGGGCAACAAAGTGCTTTTTGTAGCTACTGGAGAGGCGCTTGACGATGAGATGGAAACCCGGATTAAAGACCATAAAAAGAATCGACCGGAAAACTGGAGAACACTGGAAGCACCACACAACATCGGCAAAGCTTTAAGAAAACAAATAGGAGACGCCGAAGTAATAATCATAGACTGCCTTACCCTGCTTGTCTCCAACCTGCTGGGAAACGAGATCCCTTACCCAAAGGCTGAAAAACAAGTCTTTTCCGAAATCAACGAGCTTATCTCGACCATGAACGCATCGCCAGTTCACTTCATCATCGTCTCCAATGAAGTCGGCCTGGGATTGGTGCCTGACAATGAACTGGGGCGCATCTACCGTGACCTGCTGGGCAAAGCCAATCAGCTCATCGCCCAAAATGCCAACACAGTTTATTTCATGGCAGCGGGGATACCATTAAAACTGAAAGGGATGACAAAGCAGTAAAAAATGGCTATCTGGGTTTGGGTTATCGTAGCAGTTGTCCTGCTAATACTAATAATCCTATCAGTCGGCTGGCGCTATCTGAACGTTCCCCGCAAAATAAGTCCTGAAGGCTTAGAAGATGATGAAGTAGTCCTTGCCTACGATAAAATCAGCCGCTGGCCTCAATTCAAGTTGATAAGATGGTTTATCGTTACTGAATTAAAAAGACATAATCCCCAGGGTATTCTGACAGATGTCGGTTGTGGGCCTGGTTATCTCATCACAAACATGGCAAAATCTCTGCCACACCTTTCCATTATCGGGGTCGATATTTCCCAGGAAATGGTACAAAAAGCCGCGTTAAACCTGTCTTCGCTCGGGCTGGCAGAAAAAGTGAGCTTCCGTCAGGGTGATATACAAAACCTCCCTTTTGAAACAAATTCCCTCGATTTTGTGGTCAGCACTTTATCCCTGCATCATTGGTCAGAACCAAAACAAGCTGTGCATGAGATATATAGAGTCCTGAAGCCAGGCGGACAGTTTCTCATCTTCGATTTGAGAAGAGACAGTCGACTGTTAGTCTACTGGATAATTAAATTCGCCCAGAGATTCGTAATACCCTCAGTTATGAAGCGAGCCAACGAACCCACTGGCTCTCTGCTGGCAAGCTATACTCCTGTTGAGTTGGAATCTTTTCTCTCTGGAACATCGTTCCAGCAAAGGAAAATTAAACCAGGTTTCGGCTGGGTATTCGTTTGGGGACGTAAAGGCTAAATCTTTATTGAATTTTTTTCTTAAGCTGTTACAATATTGAGGTCATTTTAAAAACAAATAGCATATAGAGGACAATGGAACTTTACTCTTTTCTGGCAATACCTATCGGCTATTTATTTGGTTCTATACCTTCAGCCTATATAATCGGACGGCTGATAGGTAAGACCGATATGCGTACCGAAGGAGACGGTCGTATCAGCGCTGCCGCCATAAAGAAGAGAGCGGGGTTTTGGCCATTCATACTGGTTGTAGTCATGGATGTGTCCAAAGGTGTAATAGCCATAGTAATTGCCAGGCTGCTGGTTAATTCACCGATGCTCGAGGAAATTGTTATTCTGCCACTTATTCCTCTGCTGCTGGTATTGGCCACAGGCTTTGTCGCCGTAATTGGTCATAGCTGGTCACCTTTCCTGGGGTTTAGGGGTGGGCTGGGCGCTACGGTAATTTATGGAGTGCTTGCTGGTGTGTCAATCTTTCCCCAAGAAATTACAGCATTGGTCATAGGAGGCATAACCGTACTGATAACACGTAAATCCGGCTTCAGTACCGGAATTATAATTGCTGCTTTAGTTATTATCTTTTTGCTACAAAAGCTATTCTGGTCACCGGAAATGTCACCTATCTTGGTGGCATACCCTGTGATTCTCATCCTTATCATGATGGCAAAACGCTTTCAGCTCAATAAAACCAGAGGAACCAAAAGTCACGATTTACTTGAGTACTGGAAAAACAACCAGTAAGTTGACCTTTCGCAAAAGCAATATAGATAGTGTATAATAAGAACAGTGGTTTCTGTTTAGGTTATCGCAAACTCATTTGAATTACTTTAAATTCAGTCAAGTTCCGGATGACCGCAACTCTAACCAAATATAATAAGAGAGGAGGTCATTCAATGGGCTTTCAAGACAAATCGATCACGTGTGCCGACTGTGGAGCTACATTCACCTTTAGTGCCGAGGAACAGGAACAGTTCGCATCCAGAGGCTACACTAATGAACCCAAGCGCTGCTTACCCTGCCGTCAGGCGAGGAAATCAGAGCGCCACGGAAGTAGTGACTATAGCTCCAGGACCCAGCGGGAAATGTTCCCCGCAACCTGTGCCCAATGCGGCAAAGAGACTAAGGTCCCATTCCAGCCACGCGAGGATCGACCAGTATATTGCAGCGATTGCTACAATAAAGTAAGAGCAAGTAGATAACGCCGCGGTTTAGTTTAAACATGCATAGGCCAGTAATATCTGGCCTATGCATGTTTTTACAGCATTTAACAACGAGGAAAACAAATTGACCCAGAGTTATCGCAACGATATAAGAAATATAGCCATAATTGCCCATGTAGACCACGGCAAGACCAGCCTGGTTGATGCCATGCTGAAGCAGAGCAAAGTCTTCCGGGATAACCAGCAAGTAGGGGAATTGATATTGGACCGGAATGCTCTGGAAAAAGAAAAAGGCATTACTATACTTGCCAAGAACACCGCAGTAATCTACCGTGGGGTGAAAATCAACATCATAGATACCCCAGGACACGCCGATTTCAGCGGGGAAGTAGAACGGGTAACAAACATGGCAGATGGCTGCTTGCTACTGGTAGATTCGGTGGAAGGGCCGATGCCTCAGACCAAATCTGTGCTGCGCCGCGCCCTGGAAAAGGGATTAAAACCCATTGTGGTTATAAACAAAACAGACAGGGAAAACTCCCGCATACCAGAAGTAGTGAGCCTGACACAAGACCTTTTTCTGGAACTGGCTACCAGTGCTGACCAGCTTGATTTCCCCATAATATATACCAGCGCCAGAAACGGTACTTCTGTAACTGACCCACAGGCTGCAGGCAAAGATTTGGTACCACTATTTGAATGTATACTTCAGCAGGTGCCACCGCCTCTTATTGAGGAAGGGCATTTCCAGATGCTCGTTTCCAACCTTGATTATAATAGCTACAAAGGCAAGCTTGCTCTTGGCAGGATTCATCGAGGAAAAATTGCGCCCCACGATGTTGTAGTTGTAATTGGAAGTGATAAAAACCCTAAGCAGTACGAAATAAGCGAGGTATTCACTTTCATGGGACTCGACCGCCTCGAGGTAGAAGAGGCTACTGCCGGTGAAATCATCGCCATTACCGGTTTAGAAACTGTAAGCATCGGAGATACAATTGCCAGCTCAGACCAGCCTGATATCTTACCACGCATAGAAATAGGTGAGCCTACCGTCAAGATGACCTTCGGCGTGAATACTTCGCCTTTCGCCGGCAGAGAAGGTAAATACTGCACCTCTCGACAGTTACGGGAAAGGCTCTATCGAGAACTTGAAACTAATATTAGTCTCAGGGTACAAGATACTGATACGCCCGATGTTTTTCTGGTATCAGGTAGAGGTGAGCTGCATCTGGCTATACTAATTGAGACTATGCGCCGCCAAGATTATGAATTTGAAGTCTCAAAGCCAGAAGCTATCACCAGGGAAATCGACGGCAAACTTATGGAGCCAGCAGAAGCGCTTACTATCGATACCAGGGCTGAATATATAGGCATTTTAACAGAGAGCTTGAGCAAACGTCTGGCCAGCTTGACCAATATGCACAACGATGGACAAAACAATGTACGAATTGAATTTCATATACCTACACGGGGGCTTATAGGTTTTAGAAGTGCCTTTTTAACTGCCACACGCGGTGAAGGCATCCTGAGCACTTTGTTTCTAGGATATGAACCCTGGCTTGGAGATATAGTTTCTATACGTAGTGGGATGCTAGTAGCTTCGGAAGAAGGTATAGCTGTTACCTATGGACTAAATAATGCCCAGGAGCGGGGCATCACGTTTGTTGAACCAGGCACACAAGTCTATGAGGGTATGATAGTAGGTATGAATTCCCGTGGCAATGACCTGGCAGTCAATGTATGCAAGGAAAAGAAACAGACCAATGTTCGCTCCTCAACCTCAGACATTGCCACAAAACTCACGCCACCACTCAAGTTGAGCCTTGAGGAAGCCATTGACATTATCAATGCCGATGAACTCATTGAGGTTACTCCTAAGAACATCAGGCTACGCAAAAAGCTGCTTACCCAGAATGAACGCTTTAGAGCCAAACACGATGCTCTCCGCAAGCATAGTAAAGAGGCTGTTTATTAACACTTTCAAGGGGTTTTGCCTATTGGAGAATCTCGCCACCCCATCCTTGGAAGAAAAGATTGGGCTGGGATGAGATATTGCTTTAGCCAAGCTCTTTCTTAACCAGATCAGGAAAATCCGAAATTAAACCCTCAACATCCAATCTCACTAGCTTCCTAGCTGCTTTCATATCAGGACAACCCCAGACAAAGACAGACAAGTTACTGGCACGTGCTTTATCAACCATTCCTGAATTAACAAAAGGACACCTGACGACAATAGCATCGCATCGAGCTGACTTTGCCATTTTAACCAGGTCTCCAAAAGGAAACGCAGTAATGATGCCTGTCCTAATATCAGGAGCAAGGCGCTTGAACTTTAATACCAAACTTCTATCGAACGATATCACGATAATCTCACTCATTTCTGCCTTGGCTTTTAGTAAAGCAAGAAGTCTATCCAGCGACCGCACTTTCTTGAGCTCAACCATTAATTTAGCCCTCTTCCGACATAAATGAAAAGCCTGCTCTAACGTGGGGATGTCAAACTTGCCTCGTAATTTTACATTTCGAATCTCACTTAGCAAAAGGCTTCTAATATCTTTGTCCAGTAACTCGGCATCATGAAATACAATGAATTCCTGGTCAGCAGTCTCGTGGACATCAAGCTCAATGCCATCGACCCCTAGCTGAATAGCCGCCTCAAATGCCTCCAGAGTATTATCTGGGAATGCCTTATGAAAGCCTCTATGAGCTATGTTCAAAATGTTACTCATTGATCAACTTCTTACCCTTATCTCTTTCCCTTTCAAATGACCAATTACTGTCATTGCGACCGTAGCGAAGCAATCGTTGTGTCTTCCCTCGAATTCAGAGACTGCCCGCGGTACTACTTGCCTCACAATTACAAAAGGAGGGGCAAAGCCTCTTCAAATCCCCGATTGATAGCTGACTAAATGAGCATTATTCGCTTTTAGGGCTGGTTCTAGATTCAGACAGGACATGCTGTTTCCGAAGCGGGATTTCCTTGATGAAGAGATTTACTACAAAAGCTACACCCAATACGCCAACACCAACCAGGAAAACTTCTGTCAAGGCAAAATCCAGAGCCTGGCGCAGCACTTGTAACACCTGGTCAAATAAGGCTGCGCCTTGAGCTCCAAACATACTAAACATCTGTTTTAATTGAGCCTGCGCCTCAACACTAACCAGCACTTGTGGATTATGCACCAGAAACTCTAATTGTTGCGGTGGTATCATTGCTTTTGCTGAAGGGGACAAAGCACTGGTAAAACTGGCGGCAAAACGATTGTTTACTACTGATCCGAATATAGCTAAACCAACAGAGCCACCGATAGAACGAAAGAAAGCAACAGAAGAGGTAGCTACACCCAATACCTCATACGAAACTGTATTTTGAACGGCTATGACATAAAGCGGCATGGTGGCACCTAACCCAAAGCCCGTGATAACTACATTCACAACTACTGCAAAATAACCAGTGTCCAGCGTCATCGTAGAGAGCAAGAACATTCCTACTGCCATGATAGCTATCCCAACAGCACCCTGGATTCGGTAATGTCCCCCAGCACGAGACAATATCTGTCCAGAGATAAAACTACCAAGAACCATACCTAACATCATGGGTGTGATAAAACCACCACTGGCAGTAGCTGACATACCCATCACACCTTGAAAGAACAGGGGTACAAAAATAATGGTACCGAACATGCCAATTGCCGTTAGAAAGACTACGACCTCCGAAATCGACACAATCTTATTCCTAAATAATGACAGCGGAATAATGGGATTTTTGCTTCGTTTCTCAACTATGACGAAAACAACCGCCATTATAATTGAGAAAGCGAACGTGCCAATGATTTGGGCAGAAAGCCAGGGATAATCTACGCCACCCCAAGATAAAGCTAACATGGCTGGTACCACAGCTAATATGAGTGTTACCACACCCCAATAGTCAACCCCGTGTTTCGAACCCTGGGGGCGAATATTAGGAAAGAACAATATAAATAGAACAATAATAAGAATCCCCAGTGGAATATTAACAAAGAAGACCCAATGCCAGGAGAGACTATCAGTAAGAAAACCTCCTAGTGCTGGTCCAACAATAGACGAAAGACCAAAGACAGCACTTATCATTCCCTGATATTTTCCTCGTTCGCTTGGAGGAAACAGGTCACCGATCACAGTAAAGGCAATGGCCATCATTATCCCGGCACCTATACCCTGGAATCCTCGAAATGCTATGATTTGTGTCATTGTTTGACTCAAGCCAGACAGCAGGGAACCCAGTACAAAAATGCCTATCCCCACAAGATATAGAGTCTTACGGCCATACATATCAATCAGCTTACCGGTAATTGGCACAGCGACGGTTGAGGCAATCATATAAGCTATGGTTACCCAGGTATATTGGGTGAATCCGCCCAGGTCACTGATAATTCGTGGCATTGCGGTGCCCACAATCGTCTGATCCAACGAACTCAGGAACATAGCTAACATTACCCCACCAAAGGTGATATACACCTGCCTTTTGGGCAAGGCACGAATACCTACAGCGTTGGTTTCAGCTTCAATATTTACGGCTTTGTCCATTTCTCTTCAGTCCTAAACATTGTTCATATTTAATCGCTATTATTAAAACAGTTTCACCATCTGTAAATCCACTCCGATAAGTAACACAAGCTCTGTTTGGTAATCGCATCGGCAGCCCTAGCTTTCTCTGCGACCTGTAGGGGACGCAATTTATCACTACGGCTTTAAGCTGATTGGCATAACACCAAGTCCAGGTTAATTTGAATGTCTCTAGATACGGATAATTGAAATCTGTCGCACAATATGCTGGCTTGCGCGAAATCGGATCCCTTTCGATAGAAAACTTGGATGGTATCTCTAATTCTTGACCTGAAGCTCCTTCCCAATGCTGAATGCCCTGGCAACAACCTCTCCTAAAGCCCGATAGTATGGCAGTTCACCTGTAATGTAGATAAGAGGATTAACTTTGGCAGCATCGGGCTTGCCCCCGGTGAGACAATTGTCAGATATATGAGTTTCCTCGATCTTACCTATGATAAGGTCATGGCTGCCCAAGTCTATGACATGTGCCAAGCTACATTCCAAATTCAGCGGACATTGCTCAATCATGGGTGCACTCTTTAACCTGCCGTAAAACACTTTAAACCCGCAGATTTTCACTTTATCAACTTTAAATCCTGAAACAATACCACAGTAATCTGTCTCCTTGACCAAATCAACAGAGGGTATATTAACGGAAAAGGTCTTGTTTTGCTTAATGCCTTTATTAGTATGTCTTTGGTGACTCACTGCCACGGAAATCATCGGCGGATCAAGATTAGAAATACCTCCCCAAGCAACGGCCATAAAGTTCGGTTTATCATCAACATTTGCCCCCACCAAGAATGTTGGCATAGGGTAAATCAACGTCTTTGGGCCTAACTGAACTTTGGACATGACATATCACCCCCTGAACGGTATCGAATTATCTAAACAAGTTTATCACAGTCAGAGCCTACGAAGAAATACGATGATACAAATGGCGAAAGAAAAATCCTAAATCCTAATTTCCAAATTCTTAACAAATTCCAATAACCTGAATTCAAAACAGAGAGCTTTAGTTTTGGTCATTTGAATTTTGAAATCGTTTAGGATTTAGGGTTTTGAATTTAGAATTCGATTCTGGCAACAGAGTTTGATAATAACCTCAGGTTATTTTTTGAGGCTGTCGATATACTTCACTAAATCTTCTATAGTCAGCATCGTCTTCATCTTCTCGAAGTCTATTTCAGTATTAAAGGCAGTTTCTGCTGCCACAATAATCTGTACCCAGTGCAAGGAATCGGCTTTAATATCCTTCATGGCTGTGTCCATACGGATTTCCTCAGGACTGCAATGAGCGATTTTAGCTATTATTTTACTGAGTTCATCTAACGTTGGCATACCACTTCACCTCAAAACGATTTAGGAGTCCGGCTCTACCAGGTATGGTTTATAGCATCCTTGGTACAAACACTGTGACAGTTAACTTCGCGTCCACAATTGCCAAAACCGGGACAGGCAATAGCTATCTTTTTTCTTAATTCTTCTTTTACTGCAGCCTTCGGCTTGCCGCCTTCATCATTCGCCACTACAAAAAGCCCTGCGGGGCAGGCCTTAATACACTCACCACAACCATCGCATTTAACAGTATCGATAGTGATAAAATACTCACCAGTACCATCAGAATAACCGTAATTAACCTTCATTCCTGCTATGTCCACGCCTTTAAGCCGCTCTTCGGCAAATATGGCGGCTCCCAGTGCTCCGATTATTTGCGGGTCCTCGCTGAGCAATGGTTCCAAGCCCACTTTTTCTCTAATCTTGGCTACCATGCCTTTATTCTTGGAAATACCACCGCTGATGCTAAAATCCTTCTGTATGGTCACGCGTTTTAATAGGTTTAGACAGCGAACGGCTATAGCATCATGTAAGCCAGAGAGGATATCGCTCTTGGCTATTCCCTTGCGTAAATTATTAATGGCTTCGGACTTGGCAAAGACGGCACAGATAGTATTAAATGGTATAGATGTTGCCGACTCCATAGACACCTCTCCTATTTTCTCTAATGGGATGCTGAGCACTTCGGCTATCATCTCCAGAAATCGTCCCGTGCCCCCAGCACATTTATCATTCATAACAAAGTTGGTCACCTGGCCCTTTTCATCAACGCTTATCGCTTTGCAGTCCTGTCCACCCATATCCAGAATAGTACGTACTGAGGGGAAGTAATAATTTACACCGCGGGCATGGCAGCTTATTTCCGACACATTCTCATTAGCGAATGGTACTAGAACCCTGCCATATCCAGTAGCCACGATATATTGAATATCTTCCATGGATAGGCCATTGGCTCCCTTTAGAAGCTCGGACATTACCATCTCAGAGGTCTTTACACTCTCAGGTCCTGTATCCCTGATAACCGATACCAGGATGCGGCTGTCTTTAAGTATTACGCCTTTAGCCGCTCTAGAGCCTATATCGATACCAGCAACTATCATCCGCTAACTAGCCAGATCCTTTCTCAATATTTTCCTTCGACATAATAGCTGCGCCCAGAGCCGCCACAATCTGGGGTGTATCTGGTACCAGAACCCCAAAACCAAATTCCTCCTCAAAAATATGCACCAGACCTTTATTCAGAGCTACACCGCCAACAACGGCAACGTCTTTCTTAATCCCCACTCTCTTGCATAGGGTCATAATACGGCTGACCACGCCGAAGAAAAGACCAGCGATAATTTCATCTTTGGGGGTAGGAGGGACACGGTGCACATGAGAAATCACTTCAGATTCAGCAAAAACAGCACAGGTGTTGGTAATGTCAGCCCTTTTCTTCGCATTAAAAGAATGCTGTGACATATCTTCCAGAGACATCTGCATCAGTTTAGCCATCTGCTGTAAGAAGATGCCCGTGCCAGCAGCACATTTATCGTGGGTGGCATAATCGTTAAGACGTCCCCGCTCGTTAACTTTGATTACAGTGCTGCTCTCAGCCCCAATATCTATGGCAAATTGTACTGAGGGAAGCAGATAATGAACTCCCCGTGCTAAGCAGGTAGTGACACCCTTCTGCTGCTGACTGAACGAGGTAGATTTAGCACCAATTCCAGTTACAGTGATATACAAGTTATCATCAAACTTAAGCGCTGCTTGTTGGAGAGCTTGTTCTATAGCGGTTTTGGCGCTCGATTCGGTATCATCTCCGGATAGTACAATACTTGAAGCTAGAATATCATCGCCATCCAATACCACTACCTTGGTTGTCTGGCTTCCTATATCCAGTCCTACAGCTTTCTTGCCTTCCATAGTCAAAAAGAATAATTAACGTTCCTCGAGAAACTCGAAGAACCGCTCTAGTTTCTCCCTTATCTCTTCTTTGGGATTTATGGTTGGATCAACTAAATCACAGTCTATGGTTAACATAGGTACATCTATCTCATTGAGTATATCTTTAACCACTTTAATTGTGGCACAGGTATGGCGGCAGCCGATAAAAGCCCAGTATATAGCGCCATCAACCTTATAATCCTTGGCGCTCTGAACTATCTCATCCAGTGCCTGCTGTGTCAGCGGCCCGTACATGCTGCGGCTCTCCGGAATCAGGAATGACTTTTTAGCCACGCTCTCTAATGGATGCGACGGATCAAGTCCGCCTTCCAGCCAGAGAGTAAAAAGAGGTTCTACCACGCTTACAGTACCGTATTCCTGGAAAATTTTTTCCAAGAAACCCATAAGATACATGGGAGGAACAAACAAAGTCATAATACGGAAACGCTCATTCGGTACCGCTCCCTTGCCATTTCTTACCATATCAGCCAATTCATCGCGAAGCGTTTTCAGATATTCAGTCGCCTCAGGCTGGCCAGGGAACAGGTAATCAACCGTGAGCAATTTAAGATAACCCTGAAATGGGAAAGGTGAGGGAACAGCCTTACGTAGCTCATTGATTTCCTGTAAGAGCTTAATATGCTCGTCCATGCGAGCTACAATCTCAGACAGGCGGTCCCAGTTCATCTTCTTACCCGATTGCTGTTCCAGGAAGTTTATCATCTCTTTAATTTCGCCGACTAAATAGTCCATCTCATCCTTGGTTTTTTGGAATGGACGGTCAAGGAAGAAGCCGGGGCAATCGTTAAGCTTCATGACCAGTTCTCCGCTCTTGGCAGTATTGTCGCAAATAAGATTGGACCAAAGCATCACATTGGGACGGGGAAGGGCTTTGATGTGAAAAGCGCCAGCCAAGCCTCTATGCGGTGAACATATTTCTGGAACCAACCCCAACTCAGCCCCAGCCGCCAGAAGCTCTGCTTGGTCACCTAAAAATAGCGCCATTGTCCAGGTGGTCGTTTCTGTATGCATGGGAACTATATCCATAGCGTAGAGAATTTCTGTAGGGAAGAACACGGTATGTGCAGCGATGAAATCGCCTTTTTCTTGCGCCCCAAGTAAACGTTTATAGTAACTGGCCAGCAACTCGTAGTATAGGGCTTCGCTCTTCTGCAACTCCGGTCGTGCCGGGTTCATTTTCGATATCAAACGGCATGCCCTCACAATCGAACCTATCTTGCTCTTTCTATCTTCTGAGGTAATCACTTCTTCTTTGCCTCCAGCATTTCCAAGAAAGCCTGAACCCTGGTCTGGATTTGCCCGGAGCCTGAAGTGCCATATTCCACATCCAGTGCCAGTACTGGCACCCCTATCTTTTGAAGCCTATCCCGTAACAATGGCAAATCATGAGCATAAGGTACACAATATCTGATAATCTGGCTGATAACACCATCTACTTTGAAATCACGGACAAGGCCAAGAATGCGATTGAAACGCTCGTCCGATGGCACCATGCGAGCACAGGGAAAATTGTTGAGATACCGACGGGATATTGATTTAAGAGTAGGCTCATCCTTGTTAAGTATAACTGGGTCAGACCAGTACCTGGTACTGGTGCAGAGCTCGTCGGTTACCACCAGCGCACCCTGACCCTCAATACACTTGAGGAATTCTGGGTTAGCCATGACACTACCCACCACCATCAGCCGTGCTCTGGATTTATAAGCATTGCCTGACTTAGAAAGCTCGTCCAAAAGCTCACTGAGATATTTATTAAACAGCTCCTTGGGCATGCGGAAGCTGGCATCCAGGACTTCCATAGTCTCGGCACCAGTGATAGGCGGAGTATCTAACTTTCGTAATTCGTAAAGCTTTTTAAGCAGTGCTCTTGACTCGTTATACAGCTCGACAGATTTAATAAGTGCTTCGTCGGTAATCTTGATACCGAGAAATTCCTCAAGGTGCTGTTTAAATCCCAAGACCTGTTTGTAATATAGATCGTGTGCAGGCTCAGTGAATTTGCGGGGAACAGTAATCATATGGTAAAAGGGGGGTTTAATATAGTAATGCCAAATGTCAAAAAGGCGGCGTGCGCCATCACAGGTAGAACCAGCTACAATGCCATCTAGAAAATCATAACCTCCTTTGAGACCAAGCTGCAGGCAGCTTCGAGAGAAAGAGCAATTGTTCACATAGAGATAAGCATCGCCATCTTCAAGCTCTACCTCTTCGGAATAGCCAGTAATCCGAATGGGTAATGCGCCAGCAGCATGGATAATTTCCTCTGGTACATAGGTGCAGAGCCAGCCAAACACCTTTTTCCCCTGTCGTTTATATTCTAAGATCTGCTCTGTTTTAGGGAAGGTGCTATTTACCCTACGAAACTGGTCAAGCGTTTTTAGCTTAGTACTACTTTGCTGCGGTATAACCATGATATTTTAACAGGCAACTATTTAAACGGCTGGATGACTGAAGCCATCCATTACTTTCAGAAATGCTTTAAAAAGCAATCTGTCCACTAAAATTCTATATTATAGCCATCATGAGCTATTTAGACAAGTCTAACTCGGGCTGGAAGCCAACAAATATCGCTCCAGGTCCACTGCCGTATCCCATAACTGGGCTGTAGTCACTTATAATCAGGCTAAGGCAATTGAATTTCTGTTTAAGCATTTCGCTAAACTGATTGGCCATATCACTAGCATCAGCATGTGATACTATGAAATGAAGAGCGTCTGTCTTAGCATAATCTTGAATTAAATTTATCAATATCTCTAGACCATCGTCCCTATTCCTGGTCCTGTCAACCATTTCAAGCTTTCCTTCGTCGGTCATCCTGTTTATCGGTTTAATATTGAACATGGCAGCTATCCTTGAGCCCATTTTAGACATGCGCCCTGTCCGATAAACATAGCGTAGTGTATCCAGCATCATCAAACCGTGCGTTTGCTGTCGAGCTTTTTCAGCTATACTAGCTATATCGTCCAAGCTCATGCCTTTTGTAGCCGCTTTGGCTGCCGCTAGGGCTATAAGCCCCTGGGCACCACCCACAGTTTTAGAATCAAATATTCGTATTGTCGTCTGCGGTGTCTTTTCTTTCGAAAGCTCAGCCGCTAGCTGAGCAGTTTTACTGGCCGCGCTAAGTGCCGAAGAAAGGGTTATAAAGAGTATATTTTGAGTCTCCTTGCTGGCCTTGCCGAATTCCTCGGCTAAATAAGCTGGAGTCAATGCCGAGGTAACAAACCTGTCTGGGTCTTTTTTGATGAGCTGATAAGCATCAGTTGCAATGAGTGTAACTCCATCAATATACTCATGGCCATCATAAAATATGTTAGCTGCTGGCACTACTTTGATGTTATATTCTCTAGCTAAATCCTTAGGGATACAAGCTACTGTATCTGTCATTACCAGTACTTTTGACATTCCGTTAACTCCTCAGGTTTTTAAATCCGTTTTTGAAATTCTAAATTATGAAATAAGATAGCCACCATCGACAAAAATCACACTGCCGGTCATATAGGCAGCTAGATCAGATGCCAAAAATAGAGCTACCCTAGCTACATCATCGGCCTCGCCCATCCGTCCCAAAACCATGCGAGCCATGAACGCTTTTAATTGTGACCTGCCCTGCCCAGTTGCTGGTCCGCTGACTTTCGACACCACACCCTCGGTTAAAATACCCCCCGGCGCAATAGCGTTCACCCTGATATCATGCTGCCCCAATTCTATTGCCAGGCTCTTGGTCATGGTCAGAACACCACCCTTGGATGCATCGTAAGCGGAGAGAGCTTTAGCCGAGGGATGCACGGCATCAATTGAAGCCAGATTTATAATACAGCCGCCTTTCCTTTGCTCAATCATTATCTGACTCACCTCACGACTGCATAAGAATATCCCTCTGAGGTTTACCGCCATAACTTGGTCGAAATCAGCAACGGTCATCTCCGCCAGCGATATCCGAGGATATATACCAGCATTGTTTAACAAAATATCAACGCCACCAATCTTATTTATTGCTTTGCTGACCATATCCTTAACATCTTTCTCATTACTAACATCACAATGAACTGGGGTAGCTTGATAACCAGCATCTTTTATTTGCTGGCACGACTTTTCTGCTTCTTGGTCATCGATATCAGCAATAACTACAGCAGCACCAGCTTCGGCAAGTCGGTATGCAATAGCAAACCCAATGCCAATGGCACCACCGGTAACAATAGCCTCCTTACCCTTGAGAGTAATAAGCTCGCTAATCGGTGTGAACTTTCTCGATGCAGGCATAACTGTGATAAATTATCAAATAGACTGTCTCTGTACCTAGAATAACTAGGTATTATATAACACAAAGCCTACGATAAGCAAGTCTCCGCTTAATTCTCCGTAAATATCCGACAGTCTACCTCCTTCTTTAATCTTTGTAATGGTGGCTTCATCCCTAAGCTCATATGTGGACGATGATAATGATAGCGCTTCAGGAAAGATTCTACCATTTCTATGCACTCAGGCAATTGTTTAGCACGATATTTTGACCAGCCCAGGCACTCTTTTCTTACCGTTCTGTTGAAACTCTCAATATAAGATTGTTCATTTTTACGATATGGCCTAGCTACCCTGTGACGATCACAGAAAGAATGTACATGCATGAGGAAGTCTGCCTTAAACTCTGGACCGCCATCAGTCTGAATAAGATGCACATGCTGCCCAAATCTCCTCTTCATACTCTTAACTAGAAATCTGGAACCGTACCTGGCAGTGAGCTCCGGAGCTAATAGAATATCTGCCTCTCTGGTAAAAATGTCTATCGCAGTGAATGCATAAATGTCCCCGAAATCAATTGTATCCATCTGAATTACTTCTCTGGGCATTGATGCTTTTGGTATCAATCCTCTCACTTTATTTTTCTTCCATTTGGACCGAATTAAATATTTCTCCGCTAGTATCTCATATATCTTAGGAACCGAGAGGTGGATACCACGTTCAAGCTCTAAATAATATTGAATCTTCTGACCACAACAATAGTATTCGCGCTCCCTGATTTCCCAGACTAATCTCTTTACTAGCGGGTCTACTTGCCTTCTTTTCCTCTCACCTTTCTTGGATTGCTCGTAGTTATCCAGGAATGAGAGAAGTCCATGTTCTTTGATGTTCTGTATCCAGATATGTATGGTCTCGCGATTTTTATCCAGCCTTTTAGCAATGTGTACCTTAGGAATTCCTTGTTCATATAACTCCCAGCAAAGTGTTATTAATGTCCTGTTTTGCATGTCCATGATTTTACATGGACTGTCGGATTTCTACGGAAACATTGCGGTCTCTGTATTTTGTTATGGCTTAACGCTTATGAGGGGCAACACGTAAAAGACTTGAGGATTTGGTTCTCTATAAGTGACAGTAATATGCCAGTATTGGGTTTATGCTTTACTTGGCTTACTACGCAGGCGATTGACGCCGAAGGTAGCCAGTAGAACAATTCCGCTAAACAGAATAATGGTAGCTCCTGATGCTAGGTCGAGCGCAAATGAGAGCCACAGCCCACCAAAAGTAAAAATGGCGCCGAAAAGAATGGCGAGGAGCATCATTTTCTTCAGGTCATGGGTAAATTGCCGCGCCAACGTCGCCGGGAAGGTAAGCAGTGCTATAACCAAAATCATGCCAACCACGCGTATCAGAACTACTACGGTAAGAGCTATCATACCCAGCAAAAGGAGATATAGCCTTTCTACTGGCATACCCATCACTGTGCCATACTCCTCATCAAAAGAAAGTATCAGAAACTCCTTGTACAAGACGATAACAATGATGATGATAACGGCATCCAGTATCAGCATCAGTATAATATCGCTGAAGGGTACTGTCAGGATATTACCGAAGAGATAGCTCATCAGGTCAGGAGCGTAACCTGGCGTTAGCCCAATGAGAACTATACCCAGCGCCATGCCCAACGCCCACAATATACCGATGGCAGTATCTTGTGGTACTCTAGTCTTCCTTATAACCAATCCCATAGATAGAGCTGACAATAAGGAGAAAAACATCGCTCCCAGCACCGGATTTATATGCAGGAAATACCCCAACCCTATGCCACCGAAGGAAGCATGGGCAATGCTGCCGCTGATAGATACCACATGTTTCACTATCACATAGACGCCGATGATGCCACAGGCGATGGATGCTACCAGCCCCGCAATGACAGCATTTCTCATAAATTCATACTGTAAAGCTTCCAACATGTTCTAATGTTCTTTCAATACACGGTGTGGTACTGCACCGTGTATTATCAACTGCACCGGGCATTTGTAGGTGGCTTCGAGGATTTCAAGAGTGATTTCCTTGGACCCATGGTAATAAAGTTGCTGGTTAAGACAGGCGATCTTGTTTATATAAACTGAAACTGCACCGATATCATGCGATACTATGACTATAGCCATTTGCTGTTTCAGAGTTTCCAGCAACTCGTAGAACTCGGTTTGCATGGTGGAATCAATGCTGGCAGTAGGCTCATCGAGCAACAACAATGCTGGCTGGGCTACCAGCGCCCGTGCAATGAAAACTCTTTGCTGCTGCCCACCCGACAGTTTACCCATCTGGCGTCCCTTGTAATCGAGCATGCCCACTTTTTGCAGGGCAATTTCAGCGGCAGCTTTATCTTGTTGGCTATAACGCCGAACCAGTCCAGTTTTGCTATATCGTCCCATGAGCACCACATTCCATACGCTCACCGGGAAGTCACGGTCAAAAAAATTAAGCTGTGCTACATAGCCGATATGTTCACGGCTCTGATTGGGCGGTTTACCTAAAACGGTAACTGTCCCGCGGCTTGGTGACAGCAGCCCCAGGATCACCTTAAGGAGCGTGGTCTTGCCACCACCGTTGGGACCTATTATTCCTAAAAAATCATCCTTGTTTATAGACAGATTTATGTTCTCTAAAGCAGGAGTGCCATTGTATTGCACCCAGACATTTTCCAGACTGACTACTTCCTGTGGCATACCTATTTCATAGCCTCAATAAGTTCATTGGATATAGTACGCAAATTTGTTAGGTATTCCCTGGACAAGTCGTCTATGGGAATAACCCGACCACCAATGCCGCTGGCAATAACCTTAGCACTCTGAGAATTGAACTGGGGTGAAACGAAGACCACTTTGATATTGTCTTTCCTGGCTCTGGCAATAAGCTCGGCAATATGCGATGCCGTGGGCTCTTTGCCCAGTTCTTCAATGGATACCTGAGTCAGATTGTACTCCCGGGCAAAATAGCCCAGAAAAGGGTGATAGATTATAAATGTCCGATTTTTCACTTCTGACAAGCCGCTCCGGATATCCTGGTCAAGCCTGGTCAACTTTTCCATATAGATATCGCGATTTTTCTCATAAAAAGATTTGTTAGCAGGGGCAATCTGCACCAGACCCTCGCAGATATTCTGCACCATTATCTTAGCGTTCAACGGCGACATCCAGATGTGCGAGTCCATGCCCGGCTCATCAGGGTCTTCGCTTTTAATCAGGGTAATACCCTTGCTGCAATCTACAACTAAAATATTCTTATTAACGCCTGTGATTTTATCCATGTTAGCCAGTTCAAACTCAATGCCTGAACCCAGCTTGGCATACATTTGAGCTTTAGACAACTCCACCATTTGGCCCGGTTTAGGCTCATAAGTGTGAGGTTCTGCTCCTGGTGGCACCATAACCGTCACTGCTACCTTATCACCACCTATACTTTCCACAAAATCCGCCTCAGGCAAAATGGTTACAGCTACGCCAATCTTCTCACTGACACGGTTAGGTGTTTTACAGCCACTAAAAACAAACAGAAACACAAAAAATAGTAGAAAAACCAAAGCTAATACTGCCAGCTGAGCGGTTTTCCCTTTCAACTCGTTGTTCAACTCTGCCTTCCCATAATCCGGCAATTTGGACAACGACCAGAAAACTCCAGAAGATGACCACCGATATCAAAGCCGGTCTTCTGTGTTAATTTATGCTCAAGCTCACTAAGGTCACAGTCAGTGAAGTCCACAACTGTTCCACAGTTGGAGCAAATCAAATGATGATGATGTTCAGCAGGCCTCCTCAGCAAATAGCTATGGCAGCTACCCTCAGCATGCACCTCGCAGATAAGTCCAAGTTGACCGAGTATATCAAGTGTACGGTAGATAGTGACTCGACCGATGCTGGGCTGTTGTTCATGCACCTTTTCATATATTGCCGCTGGTGTAAGATGCTCATTGCTGAGAGCGATGGCATTTATTACCTGGCGCCGTTGTGGGGTGAGCTTATACCCTCCCCTCCTCAACAATGCTACTATTTTGTTTTCAGTTAACCTCATCACAATTACTAAATGAAACTGATTTTCAAATGTAGTTATGATATTAGTAACTGCATATTTTGTCAACAATGCGTAGGGGCTGGTGGTTTCAATCTTACGAAGTGGATTCTTGAGCCTGAAAGTTCACCCCTAAACTCTATTAATATATTTGGGATAATGAAGTAAAATGGCAATCTTGCTTGAAAGGAACAGGGTAAGAGATTAATAACCAACCTTAATTTTGCTAGTTGACATATAGATTGAGATTAGTCTAAAATAACAAACGAATCCTCTGAGCTGGCATACCTAATGGAGCACCTACGGTATGCAGCCGGTAGATGTAAAAGTCTCGACGGTATCGCTGGAAACGGTGATACCTCCCGAGTTTGGAAGGAGGAAAATGGTCCAGTATTATTCAAACCGTATAGCGCCCGCTTCGAGAAGGCGCTATTCTTTTACCTCGGTTCTCCCCGCTCTGTTTGTTATAGTCCTAGCAACGCTAATTATAGGTACTTCCTTTTTAGGATGTGCTACTAAGGCAGAGCAACAAACCATAACTGCTTTTTGTGGCTCTGCCAGCAAGCCGGCTATGGAAGAGGCTGCCAAAGCCTTTACTGAGAGGACAGGTATCAGTGTTTATCTTAATTTCGGCGGCTCAGGTACCATGCTCTCCCAAATGAAGATATCAAAAGAAGGCGATTTGTATATACCTGGCTCTCCTGACTACATGGTTATGGCGGAGCGTGATGGGGTGGTTAATCCCGGGTCAGCGAAGATTGTAGCCTACCTAGTCCCTGCTATTGTGGTGCAACCAGGTAATCCTAAAAACATTCGCGAACTCTCCGACCTTTCTAAACCTGATATTAAAATTGGTATAGGCAATCCAGAATCAGTTTGTGTGGGCTTATATGCTTTCGAAATACTGGGACACAGCAACATGTTGGAGGCAGTAGGTAGAAATATCGTTACCTACGCTGAAAGCTGTGAAAAAACTGCCACCTTGGTAGCTTTAAAGTCAGTAGATGCCATTTTGGGCTGGGATGTTTTTCCTAAATGGAATCCCGGGACCATGGATGCAGTTTATCTAAAACCGGAGCAAATACCAAGGATTGCCTACATTCCAGCGGCAGTATCCACATTCAGTAAAGATAGTAACAGTGCACGGAAGTTTCAGGATTTTTTGGCTTCGCCAGAAGGCCAAAAGATTTTCAGTAAGTGGGGATATATAACCACTGAAAGCGAGGCTAGAAAGTTTGCTCCCGATGCTGAAATCGGCGGTGAGTACAAACTTCCGAAGAGCTATAAACCCCTGGTCAAATAGAAAAGCAATCGAGGGTATAGAGATATGATCAAAGTTCTAAAAGGTGTTGGTGGTGAGAGGATGTTCAATAGCGCGGTAATTAGTGCTCTGGCCATTCTAACCTTATTCTTTGTCGGTATCGTGGTATCTCTTATTTCATATACTGACTGGAATACTTTTGTCTCAGCCTTGCTTTCTGAAGAAATCATCTTTGCTATTAAGTTAAGCGTAGTTACCGCTACCATGGCCACTATTATTTCCATACTAATAGCTATCCCAGTGGCTTATGCTATCTCTCGAACTGAGTTTTTTGGGAAAGACATAGTTGATAGCCTGCTTGATTTACCTATTGTTATATCCCCCATAGCTTTAGGTGCCTGCCTCTTGGTTTTTTTCAACACTCCAGTAGGTAATGCCATTGATAGCAACTTGAAGTTTGTTTTCGCCATGCCTGGTATAGTCTTAGCCCAGATTGTAGTGGTTTGCGCTTTGGCTATACGATTGCTTAAATCCACCTTCGATAGCATTGACTTCAGATACGAGCAAGTAAGCAGGACATTGGGCTGTAGTAAACCTGAGGCATTTTTCAGAGTTACTATACCGCTGGCTAAGAATGGTTTGATTGCAGCCGGCGTTTTGACTTGGGCTAGAGCCCTAGGTGAATTTGGAGCAACGGTCACTCTAGCTGGAGCAACTCCTATGAAAACAGAAACCTTACCAATTGCTATATTTCTTAGCTTGGCTAGTGCCAATGTAGGTAAGGCAATAGCGGTAATTTTCATTTTGATTGTAATCGCGGTAGTAGCCCTGCTTCTTTTAAGGAAAATTACCGGCAGAAGATATCAGATATGATCGAAATAAAAAACCTTTCCATAAGTTTAGCTGAATTTTCCCTGAAAGATATAAGTCTGATTATTGAAGATAAAGAATATTTTATTATTCTGGGACCAACAGGAGTAGGAAAGACAGTCCTAATCGAATGCATTGCTGGACTCCATAAGACTAAAGGCGAGATATGGGTAGATAAGAAAAACTTCACTAAGTTAGCACCTGAGGAGAGGGGGATTGGTTATGTGCCTCAAGACTATGTACTATTCCCATTCCTAAATGTGGCTGACAATATAGCCTTTGGATTAAAGCAAACAAAGTGCTCCAAGGCGGAAATAAAAGAAAGAATAAATTCACTGTCTGATTTATTGGGCATAGCTCATTTGCTACACAGAGATACACGTTCCTTAAGTGGTGGAGAAAAGCAAAGGGTAGCTATAGCCCGTGCGCTGGCGCCATCACCTGAGATCCTGCTTCTTGACGAACCATTGAGCGCTCTAGACACTGAGACAAGGAACAGGCTTCGAGAGGAGCTCCGTAAGATACATTCCTTTACGCAAACTACTATGATACATGTAACTCACAGTTTCGACGAAGCCTTCTTGTTAGGTAGTCAGATGGCGATAATGAATGAAGGTGAAATCATACAGGTAGGCGAGCCCAGCCAGGTATTCAGGAAGCCTAATTCCAAATTTATAGCTGACTTCCTGGGAATCAGCAACCTGTTTCAGGGCATGTCTATTATTAAAAATGGTACTGCTTATGTTGATATTAACGGTACTAGGATTGCATCCGCAGTTAGAAAGTCAGGCAATGTATATCTATCAATCAGGCCTGAGGAGATACTCGTTTCTTTAAAGCCGATCGAGTCCAGCGCCAGGAATTCATTCTACGGTGAGATAGAAAAGATAGTTGACGAGGGCAACATCATCAGAATCACAGTAAATGCCGGCGTTCCGTTTGTTGTGTCAATTACCAAACGCTCGTTTGATGACATGGGGCTGGCAGTTGGAACGAAGGTTTATCTCACATTCAAAGCCACGTCTGTTCATGTCTTTTAGCCCTTGGATCTTGTGTGTGTTATTGCGGTGTGTGGTGCCTTCTTTAGCTGTTTAATATTTGCTTCGGAAAATCCATCAAGCTTTCTATTGCCCATATACGTGCACTGTTAGACATATGCGTGTATGGGTATTTGACCTTTGCCTCGTTTTCTTATACTCTGTCTCTACCATCCTATATCTTATATCTCTGTGGAGGAACAATATTAATGTGGACTAAGGATGATTTGCAAGAGTTAGTAAAAGCAAAATTAGCTGGTTATCTATTTGTTGTTGTTTCTAATAGAGAGCCATATATCCACACGCACTCAGGCAATAGCATACAGTGTATTGTTCCAGCTAGTGGCTTAACCGTAGCTCTTGACCCTGTAATGCAAGCCTGTGGCGGGACATGGGTCGCCCACGGCAGTGGCGATGCTGATAGGGAAGTCGTTGACGCCAGAGATAGAGTAACGGTACCTCCGGATAAACCAACTTATACATTAAGGCGAGTCTGGCTAACCAAGGAAGAGGAGAATGGTTATTATCTAGGCTTCTCAAACGAGGCATTATGGCCTCTATGCCACATCGTCTATACGCGTCCTATATTTGACGAAACAGATTGGACTACTTACAAGCGAGTTAATCAACTTTTCGCTGAAGCAGTTTTGGATGAGGTTCGCGATAGGAAAGCCTTTGTTTTCATTCAGGATTATCATTTGTCACTTCTATCCAAGCTAATCAAGTCTAAGAACCCAAAAGTCACCACTGCCCAGTTCTGGCATATTCCATGGCCTAATCCTGAAGCCTTCAGAATTTGTCCGTGGCAAGAAGAAATACTTGACGGTCTCCTGGGTAATAATATCCTCGGCTTTCATATTGGATACCACCGTAATAATTTTCTAGAAACCATCGACCGGGTTCTAGAATCAAAAATTGATTATGAGAGACACGCAGTAATCCGGGGCGGCAAAACAACACTAGTTCGCCCCTTCCCAATAAGTGTCGACTTTGACCGAATATCCCGCGACGCGGCTAATGAAGAAGTATCACAAGAAATAGAGAGAATTCGACAAAACTGGGGCTTAAGCGATCAGTTCGTTGGTATCGGTATTGACAGGATTGACTACACCAAAGGAATTCCAGAGAGGTTCAAGGCTCTGGACAGATTTCTCTCCAAGTACCCTAAATACCAGAGGAAAGTTGTTTTCTTTCAGCTTGGTGAACCGAGCCGTATCCATATCAAGAGATATAAAGAATTGAATGCAGAAATCGATGACCTGATGGAGGAAATAAACTGGAAACATCAATCGGCCGATTGGAAGCCAATAATCTATGTTAGAGAGCACTTATCACCGATTACTTTACTAGCCTATCATAGACTGGCAAATTTCTGTATAGTAAGCTCACTACATGATGGCATGAATCTCGTAGCTAAAGAATTTGTTTCCTCAAGAATAGACGAAGATGGAGTTCTTATACTCAGTTGCTTTACCGGAGCTGCAAGAGAATTGGATGAAGCTCTTCTAATCAATCCCTATGCAATCGACGATTTTGCCGAGGCAATTAGAAAAGCTATTGAAATGCCAGAAGCTGCACGACGAAATAGTATGGCTAAGCTGCGCAGCATAGTGCGTGATAATAACATTTACCGCTGGGCGGGAGAGATAATTTCCGAACTGGTAAAATCTAAATCAGAATAAATCCAGCTTTTATGCAGTATATTTTTGATACCTGGAAAACTATTGCAAACAAAATCAGAGCAGCCAGCCATACACTGCTTATGTTCGATTTTGACGGCACTTTAACCCCCATAGTCGACACGCCAGAGATGGCAGAATTAAGTGAAGAATCGAGGAAGCTTCTTAAAAGTCTGGCGCGATGTCCTAATTCCACCATAGCCATAATAAGCGGCAGAGCCATTAATGACCTGCAAAGTAAGATAGAGATTCCAGGAATAATTTATGCTGGTAACCATGGACTTGAAATACAGGGGCCAGATTTGGCTTTTGTTCATCCCATAACAGAGGAAGTTGGACCAGTGCTGCGAATGATAGCCCTGGTACTCAAAAAAGCTCTAGGCGCAATTCGGGGTGCCATAGTAGAAGATAAAGGTCTTACTCTAAGCGTTCATTACCGTCTTGTGGACGATCAAGAGGTAGACGAGGTTAAGGATATTTTAGATAGTACTGTCGGCGTAGCTGCCGTACTTGGCAAAGTACGGACGACATCAGGTAAAATGGTGCATGAAGTTCGGCCAGCAGTACCTTGGGATAAAGGAAAAGCAGTAAAGTTACTCATGAAGCGATACGGCAAAGGTGGCAGGCAAAGCGGACTGCTACCATTATACGTTGGTGATGATTTAACAGATGAAGACGCCTTCAAGGTTATTGAAAGTTATGGTGGAATTGCGGTATATGTCGGCGGTGAAAACCATCAATCATCAGCCAGCTATTACCTAAAATTCACTGAAGAAGTGGACAACCTTATCAAAGAATTACTCAGGCTGAATTAGACAATGGATATTATTAATTGGTTAAGTGAAAACTGGATTTCCATAGTCGTACCCATTGTGGTATTTCTGGCTTTCTTTATTGTCTCTATCTGGGTCAGAAAAATCGCCTTTGGCTATTTGACCAGGTGGCTAGATAAAGCTAAGTGGGAAGGTAGTGACTTACTCACCAGAACAACAAAGAATCCATTTTTCCACTGGTGTCTCATATTAGGTGCCTATGTTGCTATCTTGGTTTCCGTGTTGCCGATAGAGTCTAAGGATTTAGGCGGTAAAGTACTGGCGAGTCTTTTCATAGTATCCTTGACGTGGACGATCCTTAGTCTGGCTGAGAAATTAATTCAGCTTTATGTAAATAAATTAAGAACTCCTTCACCCCCAACTAGAATCATTATCAACATGGTACGAATCGTCATAATTGTGTTGGCTATATTGATGATAATCGATTTGTGGGGAGCACCCATTACACCCCTACTTCTGTTTTTAGCCGTCTTAATACTGGCAGTTGTCATCGCTTCACGCGACACATTACTTAGTATCTTCTCGGGGCTTCAATTAAACGCTGGAGATCTAATAAAAACAGGAGATTTTGTCAAGCTGGAATCGGGAGATGAAGGCTATATTGTGGAAATAGCCTGGAGAAACACCCGAATCAAAACTCTCAACGACAGCACTATACTGGTACCAAATAGCAAACTGATCCAGAGTACAGTGATTAATTATGGACGCCCCTTGAAGAAAGCAACTCAACCATTTCGGTTTTATACCAGGCTTCACCTGAAAGAGTTGACCGGATTGAAAGCTACCAGTCTCTCGGAATTACTTAGTATCTTGAAAAGAGCACCAGGTTCGACAATATATTATCATACCCACCATTTCCTGGAAGAATATCAATATTTAACTCCCGAACCGGCTAATGATTTTGCCCTTTGGGTAGGCGACGCCCTCGGTGATGAAATATTGGAAGAAAAGCTAGCCAGCATTGACATCTTTCAGTTCTCAACTATCAGCTCACTTAAAGCAAAAATCAGAGACGTAATCAAGGAATATTTGACGAACAATCCGACAGAACGCACCGCACCGGAAGGTAGAGAATTCCATTTCATCAAGTCAATAAGCGTAGTATTACCAACGCCCTACGTTGCTCACGATCTCAGGGAGTTCGTGGAAGTATTGCGAAAGGTGACCATCTATTCTCTTTACTTCCATATCTTTGAAGCCAGGTTAAGACTTCAAAAGGGGAATAATGATTTTTCGATATGGTTTCGAGATTGTCTGGGAGAGAATGATCTGGCTGACAAAATTGCCAGGCTCGACCCATATGCTTTTACTCTGGAGAAATTGAGGTCAATAATAATCCAGCAAATCGAAAAACGCGTAAAATAGAGGAAGTCAAATTGGGCAAAGGCATTTTTCAAAATTCTGCAGCTAAAATACAGGACTACGAGCCTATAGTTGGCAAAGATACCCTTGATGAACTTCAAATGCTTGCTGATAGGTTAGCAGGAAAAATTATTCAGAACGTCAATTCAACTTTTACCGGTGGTGGTGTTGCCGAGATTTTAGCCCGCTTGGTGCCTCTGTTAAATCAGCTAGGTATTGATGCTAGATGGAACACCATAAAGGGTAACAATGCCTTCTTCGACATAACCAAAAAGTTTCATAATGCTTTCCATGGCAGAATAGAGAATATCTGTGATGAAGATTGTGCACTTTTTTTAGAGGTAAATCAGAAAAACATAAATGAACTGAAGCTTGATGGAGATATCTTTTTTATTCATGACCCACAGCCAGTAGCCTTAGTAAATAACAGAGAAAAACTAGGGGGGAAATGGATATGGCGATGTCATATTGATAGCTCCAAGCCAGACAAAAAAGTCTGGGATTTCGTACGGAGCTTCGTTATTAAATACGATGCCGCGGTTTTTTCTGCACCCAACTTTGCTCAACAATTACCCATCAGACAATTTATGATTTCACCCTCGATTGACCCTCTAAGCGATAAAAATAAGGAGCTTTCTCCTGAGGTAATCGATGCTGTGTTAAGAAAATATGATCTTGATACCACAAGACCAATGGTTGTTCAAATATCGCGGTTTGACTATCTGAAGGACCCAGTAGGGGTAATTGAGGCTTTTGAAATAGCCAGGAAGAATATTGACTGCCAACTAGTCCTGGCTGGTGGCACCGCAGACGATGATCCTGAATCTAGCAAAGTTCTGGCAGAAGTGAAGGAACGAGCCTCAGCTAATCCTGATATCCACATTCTACTTATTCCACCTAACAGTGATATAGAGATCAATGCCCTACAGCGAGCTGCGACGATTATTATGCAGAAATCATTGAGGGAAGGATTCGGCCTAACCATAAGCGAGGCACTGTGGAAAGAGAAGCCCGTAATAGCTACCGCGGTAGGTGGCATTCCTTTGCAAGTAAAAAATAAGCTCACTGGTTTACTCTGCCACAGCATTGAAGGCGCAGCTTATGACTTGAGACAGCTCCTGACTAATCCCGAATATGCTAACTGGTTAGGCAAGAACGGACGAGAGCATGTGAAGCAGAATTTTTTAATAACGCGACATCTAAAGGAATACATGCTCCTCTTTCTTTTATTGGATCACACTTCTGACGTAGTTTACCTCTAGGCTTTCCCAAAAAGCCTAAGCAAAACAGTCAATCAGCATATTAATTTTAAGAAAATTACGGAGGGCATTTGGCACAGACAGACCGGAATAGTGTCGTACTCAGGTAGCGGTCGCCACGGTCAGGTAATATCACCACAATAACCCCATGGCCCATTTTCTTGGCTAATTGCAGAGCGCCTGCCACAGCTGCTCCACTGGACATACCCACAAAGAGCCCCTCCTTGGTTGCTAACAGCCTGGTTATCTCGAATGCCTCACCGTCCTCAACCACAATCTTTTCATCGAATAGCTCTGGCCTATAGATTTTGGGGACTATAGATTCAGTCATATTCTTAAGCCCTTGTATGGTATGCCCTTGCGTAGGTTCAACAGCAACTATTTTGATTGACGGTTTTTTCTCTTTGAGATACTTGCCGGTACCCATTAGCGTTCCAGTTGTCCCTAAGCCCGCAACAAATACATCTACCTCCCCTTTAGTCTGGGAAAAAATTTCTGGGCCCGTGGTTTCATAATGGGCAAGGACATTATCGGGATTATCGAACTGATTGGGCATAAAATGCTTACCAGGTGCCTCACTTAAAAACTCCCTGGCTTTCCTGATAGCACCATCAGTGGCTTCTCTGGCTGGTGTAAGTATAATCTCCGCACCCAGTGCCATAAGGACACCCTGTCTTTCGGTGCTCACGCATTCAGGCATGAAAAGTTTAACTTTATAACCTTTGGCTGCACCTATCATTGCCAGAGCAATACCCATGTTCCCTGACGTAGGTTCGACTATTATCTTATCTTTGGTAAGCTTGCCAGATCCCTCAGCTTTTTTGATCATATAATAGGCAGGACGGTCTTTTACTGAGCCGCCAGGGTTAGCTCCTTCGAATTTGCCAAAGATTTTTACCCTATTATTTCCATTTATATTGTTCAGCTCTACCAGGGGAGTATTTCCAATGGCATCAAATATGCTAAACATCTTTTTCTCAATAGCTTTCATAATGCCCTCTATCATCTAATTTAGGCAAGTTACAGCCTTAAATTAGAAAAACAATCCAAAAAGCAGTTTACGACACCGAGGCTTTACAAATCAAGTTACTTGGCATTTCTATCAGATTACCAGTGCTATTTGCGGCGACGGACTACGAGGAAATGTACCCCCCAGACAATAGCCATCAAGATAATGATGCCAATGACAATCGTCCACGGTGGCAAATTGGGCAAAAACACTGCAATACCAGAACCCAGCAGTAGCAAAGCACCATCAAATATAACTGAGGACAAAACTACGCCGAGAACCAACCAATAATAACGCAAGCCTATGGCACCTGAGGCTACCGAGGCTACTGTTAGCAGACCTGTTAGTCTGGCTATGGTTATAGCCCAGATCGCCTGGTTGCCAAGCTTGGTCTCGACCGTCGCTAGTTTCTGAGGAATGGATGGGTAACGCTTTCCCAACCAGTTTATGAAGGCATTGCCAGGCAAACGCGTTAGCCAGTATAATAGTCCTGCTCCAAATTGCCTACCCAAAAATACCACTAGAAATACCAGCCCCACCTGGGCTGAGATTATGCCAGTTTTATAGCTAGTGAAGAAAAGGGCACTATCCAGTATAAAAGGAAATGGTATGCCGATCTCAGTAAACGCCACTATAAAAAATAAAACAACCGCAGGAGTGGCATTGCCCTGGTTGATGGCGCCCATAATTTGCGAAAGTACTGTATCAATCCATTCCATTTAGCTTACCTTAGTGTATTAGACAATGAAAAGGTTCCTAATTTGACTAGTTAAGCGTTTTAAATTTTAGAGCCTCCTCTGGTTTTCCCCCAGTTAGTTAATTATTATGGCGTTTGGAGCAGGATACATAGCATTGCTGGCATTCATCAGAGCAGGGTTCAATATGTATAACAACACTGGACTCAGGGAGCTCAGATTTTATTTCGTTCTCAATTTGGTCACACACCTGATGTGCCTGCTCTAAGCCAATGTCCCTGGACATGACCAGGTGAAGATCTATATAGCGCTCACTTCCCGAACGGCGTGTTCTTAATGCATGAAAGCCAACAACATTTTGGCTATGGTTTCTGAGACAGGATTCTATTGCCTTCTCTTGGGGATGAGGCAATTGGGCATCAATCAAACCTAGTATCGGCTTACGGATGGTATCGAAAGATATTTTTAATATGTAAATAGCTACTCCGATAGCGATTACAGCATCAACTAGGTTGATATTGGTGAATCGTACTATTGTTAGTCCTACCAGCACTGCTATAGCAGAATAGACATCACTAGCAATATTCTTGGCATTCGCTTCCAGAGCTATAGAGCCAGTAGCATGAGCTACCTTCAACAGATGGCGAGACAAAAAAATACTGACAACTATGGAAACCAACATCATCGCTATACCGGTTTCCGCCAATTCCACAGTAGCACCTTCTATTATACGTAATACTGAAGAATAGATAATCACGACACCTGCGATAAAGATAAGGACCCCTTGCACCATGCCAGCGATATCTTCCACCTTGCCATGACCATAGGGATGTTCTTTATCGGCTGGCTTGGTGGCGATGCGGATAGCTGAGAATGTGATTATACCGGCAAACAAATCGAAAAAACTATCAGCCGTTTGTGCCAGTATACTGATACTGCCAGTCAGCCAGCTGACTACTATTTTTAGTATTATTAAGCCGATGACTACGCTTATTAGTAGCTTGGCAGCCCCCGACTTTGTGGAAAACACTATATTCGCTCCCCAATATTATCTAGCCAATACATACTGAATTAAAAGTTTACATTGATATGCAAATTAAAGCAATATTGGAACAATAATCAACCCCTCATCATTGATCCCTCTCTCCTTATAGAAGTAGAAAGGGCATAAAATGGTGAGAGGTTGATCACTTTTTGACAAAAACTTCTATCCAGATTAGTATTTCTTGTATGAGAAAGGTGCCAAGAGGTTTATTTGTATGTTAGGCGGTGGTATCCCTATCGGCAAGGCATTCGGTATTGCTATCAAGCTCCATTATTCCTGGTTTATCATTTTCGTACTGGTAGCCTGGTCATTGACGGCTGGCTATTTCCCCACTGAATATCCAGGCTGGGGATTAGCGATTTCTATAGTAGCTGGAGTGGTAACAAGCCTGCTATTCTTTGGCTCGGTGCTGGCACATGAGCTAATGCATAGCATAGTGGCTAAATCAGCCGGTATTCCAATACGGGGTATAACCCTCTTTATCTTTGGGGGTGTCTCTCAGATGGGGCAGGAACCTGAAAAGCCTCAGGATGAGTTTCGCATGGCTATTGCCGGGCCTTTGACCAGCCTGGTTTTAGGCGGCATATTTTTAGCGATCTGGTTTTTCTTGAAAGGATTGCCGGAGGTGGTAACAGCTATAGCTAGCTGGCTGGGCTGGATAAATATTTTCCTGGCAGGTTTTAACCTGGTACCTGGTTTTCCGCTTGATGGTGGGCGGGTGCTCAGGTCCTTATTATGGTGGCGGAGCCAGAACCTGCGCAGCGCCACAAAAATTGCTTCCAATGTCGGAAGAGCAGTGGGCTATATCTTCATTTTCGCAGGCATCTGGTTTATTTTTCGAGAATACTGGTTCAATGGGCTATGGCTGGCGCTTATCGGCTGGTTCCTTCAGAGTGCTGCGGCTGGCAGCTATAAGCAACTGGCACTTCAAGAAACGCTTCGAAAACATAAGGTTGCAGAAGCAATGACGACGGATTGCCCGATGGTATCTCCAGAAACTACCATTGAGCGATTAGTACAGGCAAATATTCTACCTTCAGGGCGGCACTATTTTCCTGTGGTAAATAATAATGGTATCCTGGGATTGGTTACCATACAAGATATCAAATCAGTGCCACGTGATCAGTGGGTTACTAGAACTGTCCGAGAAGCCATGACCCCTTTTAATAAATTAAAGACTGTGGGGCCTGAGGAAAACCTTGCCACGGTTATGCAAATGCTGGCTGAAGAAAATATTAATCAGGTGCTGGTAGTCAAAGATAACAACATTATTGGTATGGTGGCTCGCGACAATCTGCTTACTTTCATTAATCTCCACGGCGAATAGGACGTTGTTAATATTAATGGCACCGCTAATTTTTTCCTACGGTATTTCACAGCGACGAGCTCTGAGCAACTAGCAGCAGCTTCTAGTCTTCCTGCCACTGGACAACCCGGCTTGACCAGACTTCGCCAATGGCGGCTTCCAGCGACGCCTGCTTTGGTTCACGGATGTTCAACCGCACTTCCATAGTACGATTATCCAGCTTCTTCAGGAATTGGCACTGCTCACGAAATGAGCGTATGGTAAAGTCTTCCCCGCCATAGTATAAGTAGTCCAGGTGGTGCAGATGAGGTTCCAGCTTTTCCCTGGTATGGGCGCAAACGCGGCTAAAGAAAAACTCTATTTGCTTATCACGGTGCCGCTCGTATCGATGCTGCGACGAGCCTCCCTTCTTATGGCGAGAATGTACTAGACCAGTCCCAACTTTGCTAGATAGAAGGCTTTCCCCCTGAAACACTCCAATAGCATAGGCTCCCATCCGCACCAACACTAAAGCAATAGTGAGATCCTGTTCCAGTAGCGAACGCAGCAGCTCCACATCATAGCCTTGCAGAATTAGCTTTTCCGTTATTGGGAAAGGAGGTAACGCGAGATATTTGTGCTGTTCTCCCCAGAAGAGGACTGCTCCTGCGCTTGACCTGGCAATATCGCTAACAATATCAGGCAAAACTTGTTTTACATTCAACACAACACCCAGCGTTTTTTCAATCTCCGTCGAAGGTAATCTTTGAGGCAGGTAGACTGAAATAGCTGGTTCACTGGTAGTTCCCAGTTCGTCCAGCAGGTGCAGTAATTGGCGATTTTTAAGTCGGCGTCTAGTTGGTACTAACATAGGCTCACTACTGGTATGCTATCAGGTAGACTAAAGCTGCACTATGGTGACCCCATCGCCACCCTCGTCTTTTCCTCCGGGTTGGAAAGATTTCACCAATGGATGCGAAGCCAGCATTTCGCGCACAACCTGGCGCACAGTGCCAGTGGCATAGCCGTGAATTATGCGCACCTGACTTAGTCTGGAAAGAAAAGCATCATTAAGATACCTGTCAAGCAAGCCATACACCTCATCAGCCCGCTTGCCCCTGAGGTCAAGCTCAAGGGAGTGTAATTTCCTGCTCTGACGCTTCTTCACCAGGGACAATCCGTAGGAATTATCATCTGCAGGTGCCCCTGTTTTTTCTATTTCTTCTATCCCCACTCTTAGTTTGAAGTTTCCTACCTGGACTTCCAACTGGCTGCCATTATCTACCAGCACCAGAACTGTCCCTTCCAGGTTCCTATCTATAAGCCGTACTCGATCACCTACTGATATACTTCTGCTCTCTAATATCCCGCCAGAAGGGCTGACTTTTGCCTGCCAGGCAGGGTTTGCCATCTGATGGTGCACTTCTTCTAATGATTTTTTGGCTCGCTCAATGCTTTCCCGTTTCTTAGCCTTTCTCAGCTCGGATTCCGCATCACGTATCAGCTTTTGCAGGCTGGCAGCATCGTTGAGCAGTCTGTCTTTTACCTCCTGGAGAATAGTTCTTTCCTGTTCTTTCAGTCTCTGGCTTTCCTGCTCCAGGTGATTTTTAAGGTTTTCTACTTTGTCCCTGTCTTCCTCCATCTCACTATTCAGCACTTCTAGTTTTTGCCTTTCTCGCACCAGGTCTGATAGCAGGCTATCCATCTCTTGAGAACCTTGCGATAACATTTCTTTAGCAGACGCTATAATTTCCTGAGCCAAGCCAAGCTGTGAAGCTATGGAAAGAGCGTTGCTTCTTCCTGGAGTACCTATAGTGAGGTGATAAGTAGGTGCCAGTGTAACCGTATCGAAATCCAAGGAAGCGTTCTGCATACCAGAAGTGGTATGGGCAAAAGCTTTAAGGTCGCTGTAATGAGTGGTAGCTACAGTCATAGTTCCTCTCGCCAGGAAATGAAGCAATATGGCTCTAGCCAGGGCAGACCCTTCTCCAGGGTCGGTACTGATTCCCAGCTCGTCGAGGAGCACCAGGCTATTTTGCGTGGAATTATGGATGATGCGTACTATGTTGCCGATATGCCAGCTAAATGTTGACAGGGTTTCCTCGATGCTCTGCTGGTCACCGATATCGGCAAAAATACCATCAAAAATAGGAATGTAGCTTTCATCCGAGGCAGGTATGGGAATCCCCGCCTGTGCCATCAGGGTTAGCAGCCCGATTGTCTTGATAGCTACAGTCTTGCCTCCAGTATTGGGGCCAGTGATAATCAGGATAGAAAAGTCTCGTCCTATCTCTACATTCAAAGGCACTACTTTGCCCCTGAGCAAGGGATGCCTGGCTTTAACCAGTTTAAGCACAGCAGATTTAACGCTCTGGTCATTTTCACCATTTTGATTAATGATGATAGGTTCAGTCCCGTTAACCTTTTCGGCGTACCTCGCCTTAGCCAGCGCCAGGTCTATCTCAGCCAGCAATTCCACGTTGCGGCAGATATCAACCTCATCGGCTGCCACCTGGGCACTGAGAGATGTCAGAATCCTTTCCATCTCCTGTTTTTCTTCAATGACTGCCTGTCTCAACTCATTGCCCAGCTCCACGGTTTCCCAGGGCTCCACGAAGACCGTAGCGCCGGTATTGGAGATATCATGAACTATGCCCTTGATTTCTTTACGGAATTCAGCCTTGACCGGGATAACATATCTGCCTTCTCTTTCGGTAATAAATGGTTCCTCCTGGATAAACTTCTGGCGGCTTTTGGACTTGAGCATGGCTTCCAGCTTTTCATAGAGTCTCTGACGGGCATCTTTAAGTTGTTGTCTCAAGCTAGCCAGCTTGGCTGAAGCCGAGTCAGCTATCTCGCCTGCTGCCGTAATGCATCTGCCTATTTCATCTTCAATTTTGGGCTTTTCCACTATCTGACCAGCGATATCCCACAGCGCTGGTAATTCCGATGACAACCTCTTCAGATTATTTCGCAGCACACGTATCGCTGCCAGCGTCTCTCGAACTTCGATGAGCATTTTGGGGTCGAGAACTTTATCCTTTGCTGCCATTCTCACAGCTTCACGGATATCAGTTGCACCTCCGATAGAAAACCCTGGTTTTAAAGAAAGAAGATGGCGTGCTTCCCCTGACTGTTTCAGCAGCAGCGAAACCAGCTCGAAATTCGATGATGGCTGGAGGCTAACAGCCAGTTCCCGACTGGCGGAAAAAGAAGTGAAACCCGCCAGTATCTCCCTGATTTTGGGAAATTCCAGCATCACAAGGCTGCTATTATCCATAAAATCTACCTCTAAATAACAGTTTAAAGTGTAAGCCAGTGTATCTCTTGTTGCAAGTTTGGATTCCTAAAAATAACTCCCTCCACTTCCCTTTTATAAGGGGATAGGTCGCTTCAGTAACAACGCTGCACGTTACTTTAGGGCGTGCTATAATGACAGCAGGAATTTTAACTCAGCTAATCTTGCCATGCCATACATAATAATAATTATAGTTTTAGCCGCCATTGCTTTAATTTATTTGTTTATCAGCTACTTCATTTCCGGTACTATAATCCACCTCAACCGCCAGCCAGTCCCCAAAAATCCCAGGGATTATGGTATGGATTTCGAGAATGCAGATTTCAAGACATCCGATGGGGTAAATATCAAGGGCTGGCTGATTCCAGGGTCTTTGAATAAATTAGTAATAATGACTCATGTCGGTGGCTTGACCAAATATGGCTCGACCGTCCCATACAAAAACTTAACCAAACTCTATAACAAAGAAATAGAATTTTTAAAGACGGCTGAGCATCTACATAAAGAAGGATACTGGGTTTTGATGTTTGATTTTCGTAATCATGGTGAAAGCGGCCCCGATCCGAATAAAGGCATAGCCAGCGTAGGACTGAAAGAATATAAGGATGTTGTGGCGGCAATGGACTATGCAAAAGGAAGAGATGAATTAAAAAATATGCCCGTTGGTTTTGTCAGCTTCTGTATGGGAGCCAACTCAACCATTATCGCCATGAGCAAAGAACCGAGTGCATTTAAGAATGTTAAGTGCCTTTTCGCCGTCCAGCCCATTTCCATGGAAGTCTTTGTGCGCACCTATGCTGGGAAACTGCTTACCCCTATCGTAGGGAAACTTCTGCTGCCCATGGTCAAGAAATTCATTATCTGGCGAGGTGCTCACCCCTTAGATAAAATGTCCCCTAAAGATTATGTCAAGGACTTAAAGGTGCCCACCAGGTATATTCAGGCTAGAAACGACCCCTGGACTGAGCTGAGCGATATTCAAAGTTTTTATGAACAAACCCCTGATAACCCCAAAGATTTTTTCTGGATTGAAGGTACCACCCACCGTTTTGAATCCTACAGTTATTTTGAGGACAGACCTGAAAAAATGCTTGAGTGGATTAGAAAATGGGTTTAATTTCTAAATTGCATTTTCTTGCAAAAGAGATGCCCTACCACATACTTTGAAATCAAGTCAGTACCTATCTAACCACGAGTATGCCCCGAGATTGCCACATCCGCCTGAGGTGGACTCGCAATGACAATTTGAATAAGAGTTGGTATCTGAGGCTAGACTTGATAGCGCTTAGTACCTGCTAAACTGCTTCCTTTCTGGGAAGTGCTCTAAGTAGCAGTGTAAATACAAAAGCAATAACTGCAACAGCGATGCATATTATGAAGGCTATACTGTAGCTACCAGCTTTATCAAATATATATCCAGCAAGCAAAGGACCACTGGCTGCACCAATAGCACCCCAGAAGTTAGCAATTCCCAGAATCACGCCATGAGACTTCAGCCCGAATAGCTCTGCTACCAACGGCGAGAACAATACTTGCAGACCACCCCAGGCAAGACCCAAAATAACACCAAATAGATAAAGTTGCCAGGCCTCTCTGGCTGCCAGCAACCACGAGAAGGATACTGCTAGTAACAAGAAGCAGATGGCAAAAGTTCGTCTATTGCCAAATCTATCTCCAGACATGCCCATCATATTGAGACTGACAATGCTTACTATCCCATAAATAGCCAATATATTAGCAGCGCTGGCTGGAGTTAAGCCCATATCGATACCATGAATGACAATATGAACCACAATCGCGACATAGCAAAAACAAAAGGCAAAGTACATCCCACAAATGAGCCAGAGTTGGCGGGTACGTATCGCCTCAGACAGTGACAACCCCCAGACATCAGAAGCATGCTGCTCCATCGAAGACGCGCCGTAAGGCAATTGTCCCACCTGCCGAGGATCGCGCTTGAGGAACTGGGCAGCCAGTACTATGATGACCATGGAAGCAATGCCCAGAATCAGAAAGGCCTGCCGCCAGTCATACATGGCAATAAGCCAGTTCGCCACCGGTGGTCCAATAGTTAACGCTACACCTAATCCAGAGAGGACAACTCCGGTCATTAGCCCTCTCCTCTTGACAAACCAGCGAGCTACAATTGACACCAGAGCGATGAAAGCACTCATACTAAACGCTATTAATATGCCGAAATAAAAGTAGAGCTGCCAGATAGAATTTATCTGTGACATGAGGAAACAGCTCAAACCCATAAGTACACCGCAGATGCTGACGATTACTCGAGGGTTAAATCTCTCGCAGAGCCTGGCAGTAACAACGCAAAGGCTACCGAAAGCTATGTCATTCAGTGCTGAAGCTCCAGAAATAATCGTCCTAGACCAGTTGAACTCTCTAATCAATGGCGCAAAAAAGACACCATAGCTAAACTTGATTATAAGCATAGTCATCAGGATTAAAAAAACTGCTGCAACAATAACGTAACCGTAGAAATAGCGGGGCTCGCCTGCGTTCTTTACCACCACTTCGTCGTTACCTTTAACCAAATTTTTCCCTTTTTAGATAAAAGCGGCAGCATTAAACCACAACCATGACTTTTTATCAAAAGCTTATCTAAATTAACAGGATATAAGGAATTAGAGCTCACTTTAAACTCCGAGTTTGCTTCATCGTCCCGATTAAATCTGGACTTCTCTCACTGACAATTTTAATAAGAGTTAGTAGCTAAGGCTAGATTTGATAGCACTCAGTGCGTCGGTACTGCTAAACTATTTCCTTTCTAGGAGGTGCTCTTAGTAGTAGTGTCAGTACAATAGCAAGAATGGCAACGGCGATGCATACTATGAAGGCAATGCTGTAGCTACCAGTTTTATCAAATATATATCCAGCAAACAAAGGACCACTGGCAGCACCGATAGCACCTCCGAAGGAGGCAACTCCCAGAATCGCGCCGTGAGACTTCAGCCCGAATAGCTCCGCTACCAACGGCGAGAACAATACCTGCGTGCCACCATAGGAAAGAGCCAAAATAACCGCAAATAGATAAAGTTGCCAGGCTTCTTTAGCTACCAGTAACCAAGAGAAGGATATTGCCAGTAACAAGAAGCAGATGGCAAGAGTTCGTCTATTACCAAATCTGTCTCCAGATATGCCCATTAGATTGAAACTGACAATGCTTACTATCCCATAAATAGCCAGTATATTAGCAGCGTTGGCTGGAGTTAAACCCATATCGATACCATGAATGACGATATGAACCATAACCAGGAGATTACAGAAACAAAAGGCAAGGTACATCCCGCAAATGAGCCAGAGTTGGCGGGTACGGAGCACCTCAGACAGTGACAGCCCCCTGGCACCAGAAGCATGCTGTTCTACCAAAGATGCGCCGTAAGGCAATTGCCCTACCTGCCGAGGATCGCGCTTGAGGAATTGGGCAGCCAGTACCATGATGACCATGGAAGCAATACCCAGAATCAGAAAGGCCTGCCGCCAGTCGTACGTGGCGATAAGCCAATTCGATACAGGTGGTCCGATAGTTGACACTAGACCTAATCCAGAGATGACAACTCCGGTCATTAGTCCTCTCCTCTTGACAAACCAGCGAGCTACAATTGATAGCACAGCAACAAAAACGCTCATACTAAATGCTGTTAATATGCCGAAATAAAAGTAGAGCTGCCAGATAGAGTCAATCTGTGACATGAGGAAATAGCTCAAACCCATCAGTACGCCGTAGATGCTGACAATTACTTGAGGGTTAAATCTCTCGCAGAGCTTGGCAGTAATAATACAAAAGCCACCAAAAGCTATGTCTTTCAGGGCTGAAGCACCAGAAATAACCGTCCTAGACCAACCAAACTCCCTAATTAATGGCGCAAAAAAGACACCATAGGTAGACTGGGGCATAAGTGCAGTCATCATAATTAAAAAAACTGCGGCGACAATAACGTAACCGTAGAAAAATCGGGGCCCGCCGGCATCCTTCACCATCACTTCCTCACTATCTTTGACCACATCTTCCCCTTTTTATAAAAGCGGCAGCATTAAATCACAACTATGACTTTTTATCAAAAGCTTACTTAAATTAACAGGATACAGCGCTCGGCGCCTTGGTACCGCTACACTGTTTCCTTTCTGGGAAGTGCTCTAAGCAGCAGTGTCAGTACAATAGCAAGAATAGCAACGGCGATGCATATTATGAAAGCCCTAGTGTAGCTACCAGCTTTATCAAATATATAGCCAGCAAGCAAAGGACCACTGGCAGCACCGATAGCACCTCCGAAGGAGGTAATTCCCAGAATTACGCCGTGAGACTTCAGCCCGAATAGCTCTGCTACCAACGGCGAGAACAATACCAGCATACCGCCATAGCCAAAAGCCAAAATAACCGCAAATAGATAAAGTTGCCAGGCTTCTTTAGCTACCAGCAACCAGGAGAAGGATATTGCCAGTAACAAGAAGCAGATGGCAAGAGTTCGTCTATTGCCAAATTTATCTCCAGACATGCCCATTATATTGACACTGGCAATACACGTTATGCCGTAAATAGCCAGTATATTAGCAGCGCTGGCTGGAGTTAAGCCCATATCGATACCATGAATGACAATATGAACCAAAACCACCAGACCACAGAAACAAAAGGCAAAGTACATTCCACAGATGAGCCAGAGTTGGCGGGTACGTATCGCCTTAGACAGTGACAGACCCCAGACATCAGAAGCATGCTGCTCCATCGAAGACGCGCCGTAAGGCAATTGCCCAACCTGCCGAGGATCGCGCTTGAGGAACTGAGCGGCCAGCACCATGATAACCAGGGAAGCAATGCCCAGAATCAGAAGGGACTGCCGCCAGTCATAAGTGACAATAAGCCAGTTCGCTACCGGTGGTCCAATAGTCGATGCTACACCTAATCCAGAGAGGACAACTCCGGTCATTAGTCCTCTCCTTTTGACAAACCAGCGAGCTACAATTGACAACAGAGCGATAAAAGCACTCATACTAAATGCTATTAATATGCCATAATAAAAGTAGAGCTGCCATACAGAATTGATCTGTGCCATGAGGAAATAGCTTAAACCCATAAGTACACCATAGCTGCTGACAATTATTCGAGGGTTAAATCTCTCGCAGAGTTTGGCAGAAACAATACAAAGGATACCAAAAGTTATGTCATTCAGTGCTGAAGCTCCAGAAATAATCGTCCTAGACCAGTTGAATTCTTTACTCAGCGGCTCGAAAAAGACACCATAGCTAGACTTGATTATACAAATAATCATCAGAATTAAAAAAACTGCTGCGACGATAGCATAACCGTAGAAAAAGCGGGGGCCGCCAGCGTTCTTTATCACCACCTCTTCGCTATCTTTAACCACATTTTCCCCTTTTTATATAAAAGCGGCAGCATTAAACCACAACCATGGCTTTTTATCAAAGCTTATCTAGAATAACAGGATATAGGTAGTTGGAGCCCCTCTTGAACTCCAAGTTTGAGACCGCGTTCTTCTCTGGAAGGGCTCGCAATGAATTTGGAATGACAATCATAAGGAACTCGGGGGTTCCCATTGATCCCGCGGGATTCCCACGCTTCGCTATGAGTGACATTTTTATTGGTGTTAGGGACGGCTTTGAACCAGCGACCTTGATATCAGGAGTAAAAAGCTATTGAGACTACTGGGCCGGTATGACATGCCATCACTGGCGTATAAGGAGTTAGATAGACCTCAGTACAATTCAAGCGTGAAGTGACAATCTCTTTCAACTCCTCGCCAGCGGCGATATCATCAGTATAATGAACCATGAGATGAACTGGTTTGCTGATGTCGATGTACTCCTTGGTCATCTCAGCTATCTTTTCCATGGCCTTTCGCTTTCCTCTGGCTCTGCCCATGTTCTCCACCAACCCAGTTCCGCTAACCATACCAATAATGGGCTTTACCTTCATCATCTCTCCAAGCACGGCGCTTTTAGGTGCCCGGCCGCCCTTGATTAGATATTTTAGAGTGCCCATAACCATTAGGAACTTCACCCTCGGAATCATATCTTTAACTATTCGTACAACCTCTTCGAGGTTCTTACCAGCCTGGGCAGCCCTTGCTGCTTCCAAAACAATAAATCCTTGAGCACCAGCAGCTGTAGTGCTGTCAATGACCTCAATTTTGAGACTGGGGTTGTCTGCCTTAACACTCTCTACAGCTTTAACCGCCGACTGGTAAGTGGCACTTAATTTACTGGAGACATGAATACAAACGATGCTGTCGGTTAACTTGGCTAATTCAGTATATATATCGACAAAATCTGCAGGATTGGCAGCAGTGGTGGTAATATGTTCTTTGGTCTGATAAAACAGCTTCCAGAATTCGTCATTGGGCAATTCTGTATCCTTATATTGTTTGCGGTCAATTATAAGGCCTACCGGGACAATACGAATACCGAGCTCCTTGATTAGGTTGGGAGGCAGGCAACTTATAGTGTCGGTTATAATACCTACTTTAGACATAGCTTCCTCCTACACATTTATATTACACCGCCATCAATGGCTATGACCTGAGCCGTGATATAACTGGCTTTTTCGCTGGCAAGAAAAGCCACCAACTCGGCAACATCTTCTGGCTGTCCAAAACGCTTTAAGGGAATACGTGACAAAATCATATCCTTAGTTTCCTGTGACAGCTTATCCGTCATCTCAGTGACAATGAACCCTGGCGCTATTGCATTCACGGTTATATTCAGAGAACCTACCTCTCGAGCTATGCTCTTGGTAAAAGCAATAAGCCCAGCCTTAGCTGCGGAGTAGTTCGCCTGTCCCGCATTGCCCACCAGACCTGCCAGGGAAGAAATGTTGACAATCCGTCCCCAGGACTGGGTAGTCATGTAGCGCAAGGCAAACTTGGTGCAGAGGTAAGCACCGCGCAGATTGGTATTAATGACGTCATCCCAGGCTTCATCAGACATCCTCAGCAAGAGATTATCTCTAGTGATTCCAGCGTTGTTTATCAGTATATCTATTCTGCCCCATTTATCTACAATTTCACGAATCATGGTTTTGACCGCTCCTGAGTCGGCAACATGCGTTTTCAGCAGCATCGGCTCGCCACCCAGGCTTTCGATTTCTTTGGCTACTTTGCCTGCCTGTTCATCACTGGCCACATAATTAATAGCTACTTTCGAACCCATAGAAGCCAATTTCAGAGCAATGGCTTTTCCCAGCCCACGCGAGGCCCCGGTTACCAGAGATACTTTCCCTTCCAGTTCTTTCTTCATCATTGCTCCCTTACTGAAATTTCCGGATAATAATGCAGCAGTTTTGCCCACCCATACCAAAGGAGTTAGAAAGACAGGCATTAACTTGTTGATGGCGTGCTTTATTGGGAACATAGTCGAGATCGCAGTCGGGGTCGGGCGTTTCATAATTGACAGTGGGTGGGATGATACCCTCTTTAATGGTCATAACCGCAGCCACTGCCTCTACGGCACCGGCAGCACAAGCAAGATGTCCTATCATTGACTTGTTGGAGCTTATTGGTATCTTGTAGGCTCTTTCACCAAAAACAATTTTAATTGCCTTGGTCTCAGCAGCATCATTGAGCTTAGTACTGGTACCATGGGCATTAATATAATCTATTTCTTCAGGTGACATGCCAGCATCCCGTAGTGCCATCTTCATAGCAATTGCCTGCTGTTCTGGATCAGGAGCAGTATCATTATAGGCATCGTAAGACCAGCCAGCACCAGCCAGTTCTGCCAGTATAGGGGCACCACGTTTCTGGGCATGTTCCAGTGTTTCCAGTATGACAATGCCAGCACCTTCCCCATTGACCATACCATTTCTATTGAGATCAAAGGGACGACTGGCTTTCTGGGGATCTGTTTCACGTGATAAAGCACCAACGCGTCCCAAGCAAGCAATAGCCACTGGGTTGATATTTGTCTCAGCACCGCCAGCTATCATTACATCGGCATGTCCGAGCCGCAAGTGGTCTAAAGCTGTTCCCAGCGCATCGCTACCGCTGGCGCAGGCACTATTGACAGCGGAGTTTGGCCCCTTAGCACCAATCGCAAGCCCCACCTGGCAGGGTACCATGCTCGGGGCGATTTTATTTATCATCAGAGGGTCGATCCTCGTCGGCTTGGTGTTGATTGTTTCAGCATAGTCAACCAGCGATGCCATCATACCACTGGTAGCTAGAATTACTCCCACTCTTTCAGGTTTTTCTCGGGACATATCCAATCTGGCTGATTCTACAGCCAGTTTGGTAGCCGCCATAGCAAATTGAGTACAGCGAGAGGTGCGGTCGGCACGCTTAGGGTCCATATAGTTAGTAGGTTCAAAGCCTTTGACTTCGGCAGCCACCTTCGCTGGATATAAACTGGCATCGAAAAGTGTTATTGGTCCAACTCCAGATTTGCCATTAATAAGCCCCCGCCAGAAGTCAGCAACTGTCAGCCCCAATGGCGTAATAGCGCCAAGTCCAGTAATAACTACTCTAGGGATTTTTCGCTGTAAATTTTTGGTCACGGTTACCTACTTTTGCCCCATTGGTGCTAGTGATACACCGCCATCTATAACTATAATCTGCCCTCTTATCATGGCTGATTCGTCCCTGCAGAGAAAGGCAACCAGGTTAGCAATATCCTCTGGCTGAACCATCCTGCCCGCTGGCGTGGTTTTCCAGGCAAGCTGTGGCAAATTGGGGTCAGCAGTGTAAAATTTCAGTGCTTCTGTTTCCACAGCACCCGCAGCAATACCATTAACACAGATTCCCTTGGGGGCTAGCTCGATTGCCAGATAGCGGGTAAGCGCTTCAAGTGCGGCTTTGGATACTCCTACCACCGTATAAATCGGCATGACCAGACGAGAACCTAGACTGGATATGCTCACCATCTTGCCACCATTTGGCATCAACTTAGCTGCTTTCTGAGCACACTGTAAGAAAGCTCTGGCATTTATATTCATAGTCCAATCCCAACCCCTAATATCTAAATCAACAGCGGCTCGCGCTACGCCAGAGGCGGCATTATTTATCAGTATATCCAGCCTACCGAATTTATCCTCTATTTCCTGAAACATACTGTCTACAGTCTCAGGTTCGCCGACATTGGCTTTTATGGCATAGGCTTTAACCCCTTTAGCCTGAATCTCCTGGACAGTAGATTCGGCAGCGCTCCGCCTGCGGAAATAGTTGATGATGACATCTGCCCCTTCTTCAGCTAGCTTTAGAGATATAGCATGACCTATACCCCGGGAGCCGCCGGTTACCAGCGCAACCTTGCCTTCCAACGGCTTCATTTTCACCTCCGTTATTGGACCAGTTCTAGCCTTTTTCGGCTATTTTACGCTCGATGTAGTTTACAAATTCTCTGGTATTGGTGATTGCCTGCATCTCTTCATCTACCAGCTCAATGTTATATTTATCTTCAATGGCAACCAGCATTTGCACAATGTCTAACGAGTCTGCGCCCAGGTCTTTGAAAGTAACATTATCTGAAAAGTTAATATCAGGCTTATGTAGAATCCTGGTGGCAATCTCCTTAATTGTTTCTTCAACTGACATGTTATCCTCCTGTAATAAATTTAAGATTGTACCTGAAAATCGTAATTATTGAGAATCAGTAGTTTTTATTTTACTCCTGGCAGCAGCCAGTTCGGTTTTCAGCGAACGCACCACATCCTCCTCCACAGCCCATTTTGCCTGGCCAATAACCTTAGAAATTTCATCAGCTTTACTACGGCCATGAGCCAGGCAGACTACACCATCTACAGCCCACAGTGGGCCTCCGCCACGAGCGTCAGCAATATTGGTAGCCAGAACCAGGTTATTTACAATTTCTTTCAGCTCACCCTCAGGCAGCTTACCTTTGAGTTTATCTTCTAGCCAGCTGCCGATGGTCTTACCCAAAGCCTCACCGAATTTTACTACAATATTGCCCACAAAGCCATCACAAACGATAACATTGGCTTTACCATACGGTATATCGTAACCTTCCACGTTGCCAATGAAATTAAGCCCGCTTTCCTTGAATAGCGAATAGCTCTGCTTAACTATTTCATTTCCCTTACCTTCCTCTGCTCCGACGCTGAGCAGAGCCACTGTAGGATTCTGGATATTCAGCATTTTCTGGGCACATACGGTGCCCACCACAGCGCAATCTAGGAGTAGATGTGGCTGGCAGTCCACATTGGTGCCAAGGTCAATCATTATGGTATTGGGAGCGAAGCCCAGAAAAGACCCGCCTACAACAGGACGCGATAGTCCTCCAACAGTGCCGAGAATGTAAAGCGCCGACGCCACCACGCCACCAGTTGGACCAGCACTAACTGCAGCATCTGCCTTGCCATCCTTGACCAGTTTGATAGCCACCAGAATCGAGGAATTTCGTTTTGTGCGAAGAGCATAGGCTGGAGGTTCCCCTTCTATTAAATACTGGTCTGTATGAACAATTTCAATTTTCAGCCCTAAGCAATCATATTTGGCAAGCTCTGTCTCTAGCCTGTCTTTAGGCCCAACCAGAATTATTTCTAAGCCGTACTCCCTGGCTGCGGCAACAGTGCCCTTTACAACTTCCTCGGGGGCGTAATCGCCACCCATACCATCAACAGCTATTTTCATTGTTTAACCCTCACTTCCGTTTCTCCTATGATTATGGCATCGCCACTTTGATTATTACAGAGCAAATCACAATTGACAACGCATTGCTCTTCGCTCTTTTCTATCTTAAGTATCTTTCCCGTGATATTCACGGTATCACCAGGTCGAGCCGGAGCTTTGAACCTGACGCTGAGCTTACCCCCGGTAAGCCAGTCTTTCCCAAAAGCCATGGTCATCATCTGAGAAACATAAGCCAGGACGAGCATCCCGTGAGCAATGGTACCCCCCAGCGGAGTCCTTTTGGCAAAATCCTCATCTATGTGGATGGGATTGAAATCACGGCTAACCTCGGCATACCGGTTGATATTCTCCTGAGTGATTATTTTCTTAATTTCTGGTAAATCCATCCCCGGGACTAATTTGCTTACTTCCATTAAAGTATGCTCACTCTTTATTTGCCGCCATCTGCATTAGCTACAGGTAATATAAACTCAGTTTTCCCCGACATTACCATTTTATTATCTTGGTCGAAGGCATGAAAATCGATAGTTAAAATCTGAAAAATGCTGCGTTTTTGTTTTCGACTTACCTTGGCATGGCTGGTGATGATGTCGCCTGTGCTAACAGTATTTACGAACTCCATCTCCTGAGAAACATGAATGGCACCGGATGGTAACGAAAGACCCTTAGAGAGCGCCGCCATAGCAAAAGCAGCCATTGCCATTGGCGGCACAAGTTTACTACCCTGATACAGGGGACTGGTTTCGCCAACTGCTGAGGTGTAATCAGCGACCAAAGATGAATCCAAACAAAAAGTGGTTTGAGGAAACTCATAACCCACGTCTAATTTACTATAGTCAACCCTTTGTTCCGACACAATTATACACTATCAACCTTAAAGAAATTTTGCCTGGGTAGATACCCTATATATAGCTCACGGGGACATCGCTATACTAGGTGAAGGCAAATAATAATAATATGGCTACATGGCTTTGTCAAGCCCCCCAGTAGTTCTAATTCGTAGACATGGTACAATTCTATCGCTATACTTAAATCAAAAACTATATTAGTTTATAAGTCAGACAGAAGGCTGTTAAAAACCTATGAATGATAACCTAGAGCGCTTCCTTAAAAATCAGTTGAACACCGATTTTATCGGCAAGTTGATTTATTATTACCCGTCTGTTACCTCCACCATGGAAATAGCTAAAAATCTGGCCAAGAAAGGAGCAACCGAGGGAACTATCGTTATTGCCGACCAGCAGACTTCTGGCAGAGGACGTCTTGGTAGAGCCTGGCTATCGCCAAATAGCAACGTGGCTATTTCCATAATCCTACACCCACCGTTAAGCTGTTTGACCAAGCTTATTATGATAGCTTCCGTTGCTGTAGTCAGGGCGATAGAAAATACTACGGGCATTAAAGCTGAGATAAAATGGCCCAATGATGTGATGATTAAGGGCAAAAAAGTTTGTGGCATTCTAATAGAAAATGAAATAAAAAGTAGCATTGTAGACTTTTCTGTTATAGGCATCGGAATAAACATCAATCTTAACCCTATAGCCTTTCCTGAAATCTCTGCTTTAGCTACTAGCCTGTCACACGAGTTGGGCAAAGAAGTCGCCAGAGCTCAAGTTACCTGCTCTTTATTATCCGAACTGGAAAAGCTATATCTACAAGCTAAGTCAGGGATTTCTATGTATAAGGAATGGCAAAAAAATATGGAAACCTTAGGAAAATTGGTAAGAGTCCAGTCTGGGGAATCCGTTGAGCAGGGCAAAGCCGAAGCAGTTACCGAGAATGGAAACTTGATCTTACGTCATCCAAACGGAAGTTTCTCTGAAATAATAGCAGGCGATGTTACCATCATAAAAGATTAATTATCCCCCGCTTTATTTTGAGAAAGCGGGGGATAATCCTGGCCACTTCTTATTTTATTTAACTATTTCTTCTGTGGAATACTTTTACCCAGCAAAGGCAGTATCAAATCTATGGGCAAAGGAAACACTATGGTATTAGTCTTCTCAGTAGAAATCATCGCCAGAGTCTGAAGATAGCGCAGTTGCAGGGCTGCTGGTTCAGTGGAAATAACCTTCGCTGCATCGGCCAGCTTTTGTGCGGCCTGGAATTCACCATCAGCATGGACAATCTTAGCTCGTCTCTCTCTTTCAGCTTCAGCTTGTGCCGCCATGGCACGTTGCATCGTTTCTGGCAACTGCACATCCCTTACTTCTACCATGCTAACCTTTATTCCCCAGGGTGCCGTCCCTTCATCAATAAGTTCCTGCATCTTCATGTTAATCTTATCCCTGTGCGCCAGCAGATCCTCCAATTCAGATTGCCCCACCACATTACGCAGAGTGGTTTGACAAAGCAACGAACTGGCTCTGATATATTGCTCCACATTGAGAACAGCTTCTTGTGGCTTCATCACCCGAAAATAGACCACAGCATCCACCTTCACGGTAACGGTGTCCATGGTAATGCATTCCTGAGCTGGGACATCCATTGTTACAACACGAAGGTCAACCTTGACCATCCGTTCAACAAATGGAATCAGGAATATTATCCCTGGCCCCCTGACACCTACGTATCTACCTAATCGAAATACAACGCCTCGTTCATACTCATTCACAATCCGTATAGTTGCTGATAATAGAATTATCACCACAATAACGGCAGCAATAATAATAATTATATTCCCCATTTCATCTCCTTCAATTCTTCTTTTTAGTTACTACAAGCTTTAAACCTTCGACTTTAGTTACTATCACCTCCTCTCCGGGCTCTACCATGCCATCATCAACGCTAGCAGACCAAAGCTCACCTTCAACCAAAACTGTACCCTTGGGATTAAGCTCGGTTTTTGCTACAGCAAACTTGCCCTCTAACCCCTCCTCTCCCGTAGCCACTCGCCTTCTCTGCCCTCGAACTATAGCACGTATGACCAGAACAACAAAAGCAGCTACAATAACAACCACCGCAACTATCAAACCCGTACTCACTTGCAGTGCAGGTGGGTTATTGCTGAATAAAAGCAGGGAACCAATAACCAATGAAGCAATTCCTCCAGCAGTTAGTATACCAAATGCAGAGGTAAAAAGCTCTGCGATAAATAAGCCAAAAGCCAGCAATATTGAAAATACCCCCGCCCAATAAGCATTTAACGTGCCCAAAGAGTAAAAGGCAACAAGCAAACATATGCCACCAACGACCCCGGGAAATATCAGCCCCGGACTGGCAATTTCGGTAATCAACCCAATAGAGGCCAAACTAAGCAGGATATAAGCCACATTCGGATTACTAATCACCTGTAAAAAACGTTCGACTCTGTTCATTTCTTCTCTGGCTAATACATAATCGGTAGTATCGATTACTATCTCTTCTTTATTAGCCAAAGTTACTTTCCTGCCATTAAGCTGTCTGATAAGGCTTTCCAGATCATCAGCCTGCAAATCAACAAGGCGATATTCGAGCGCCTGGGAAACAGTAAATGACTTGCTTTCTCTTACTGCCAACTCAGCTTGATAAGAGTCCCTACCCCGCATCTCAGCAATACTTTTGATCCAAGCAGCCGAATATTCGGTTGCCTTCTTTTGCACTTCTTCAGGCATAGATTCCCCAACACTCACGGGATGGGCTGCGCCAATAGTTGTACCGGGAGCCATGGCTGCTACATGAGCAGCTATGGTTATGAAAGTACCTGCCGAGGCTGCCCAGCTACCTGCTGGCGAAACATAAACTACAACCGGTATTTTGGCATTCAAAATACGTTGGACTATCTTTTCCGTTGTCTCCAAAAGTCCCCCTGGAGTATTCAACTCAATAATACAAAGGGAACTGCCTTCTGATTCAGCCCGACTGATTACCCTATCAATATAATCACCAATGACAGGGACGATGGGACCATCGACCCGTAATATTTCAATGTCAGATGTGTCAGCATTAACTTCGGTGGAAACAAATGATACCACCAGAACTGAAATCAAGATAAAAATATAGCCGAGCCTGAATATAGTCCTAAGCATAAGTTGTTACCTTCAAGCCAATTATAACCGAGGTAATTACCCACAGCAAACAAAGATTGAAGGGGCGAATTTATTAGTGTAGAATAAATCAAATTTTCCAAAGCTTGAGATTATGATTAGTCAAAGATGTAAAGGTGCTCGAGATTTACTTCCTAAAGACACCGAACGCTTTCGCTATATAGAAGATGCCTTTAGAAGCTCCTGCATTAACTGGGGATACCGTGAAGTGAGAACTCCTACTCTAGAGTATTTGCACCTATTCACAGCCGCTGGAACTCTCACCCCCAGTATGTTGAATAAAGTATATTCTTTCCTTGACTGGGATGGTTGGAGTGGGGAAAGGGTAGTATTGAGACCAGATGGTACTATCCCTGTTGCCAGGCTCTATATCGAAAATTTATCTAAACAGGAGATAGCAAAGCTTTTCTACGTTACCAATGTATTCGCTTTTGAACAGACTGGCAAAGAAAATAGAGAACGATGGCAGTGTGGAGTTGAACTGTTGGGTGATCCCAAACCCACATCAGATGCAGAAATAATTATACTGGCTGTTGAGATTATGAGAAATCTATACATTGAAGACGTAGAAATACAGCTATCGCATGCTGGCGTGTTAAAAGCTTTGCTCAAGGAAATGAAGCTAGACCCTGACAAAGAAGCCAAGCTATTGAATGAACTCCGAGATGGTAACTGGAAAGTTCTAGCTAAGATAAAAGCTGCCAATTCTAACACGAATAGATTGTTATCATTACTACTCGGCCTAAGGGGAAAATCCAGTGGTTTTCTGGAGAATCTGCAAGCACTTCCTGGCACCTCACCCGAATTAAAAGAGGAGCTTGATAACTTTGCTGAGATTACCAGTATCCTAGATGTCCTTGGTTGTAAATATCAGATTGATATCACTTCTACAAGGGGTTTCGAATACTATACAGGTCTTTGTTTCCAGTTCCTAGTTAATAATCAAAGGATTGGCGGCGGAGGTAGATATGACGACCTTATCCCACTCATAGGAGGTACCAGGACCCCAGCTTGTGGCTTCGCCCTCTATACTGACCCAATTATGAACTTGGTCAAATCTAAGACAGGGCAAAACATAGATCATGGGGTATTAGTGAGGGGGGTAAAAGCAACACCCAAAATAATCAAATCTTGCTTTAGCTTGGCTCAATCGCTCCGTAGTATTGGTTACATCGCCGAGCTTAAATTTGGCGGTCACCAGGCAAACTGGCGCTGGATGGTTACCGTCCAACAAAAATCACCTCGTTTCATTGTCACCGACCAATTGCAAAAGCAGAGAAAAGAAGCAGCTTCGATAGCAAAAGTTGTCGACATAATAGGAGGCTCATCATAACTTGATGAATACGAGTCAACTAGATTATGTCAAGATAGCCATACCCAAGGGAAAACTGCAGCCGGCGACATCTTGTCTATTACAAGAAATAGAGCTAGGTTTAGAAAACTATAATCAGGAAACACGAATATATCGCCTTCATTCGACAAGACTAAACAATCTCTCAGCCAAAATGTTTCAGGAAAAAGATATACCTATTCAGGTAGCTGTGGGCAACTATGATCTGGGAATTTGCGGTTTAGACTGGATCGAAGAGCTACTGGCAAAATATTCGAGCAGCCCCCTTATTAAGGTAGTTGACCTAGAATATGACAGAAGCAGTCTATATTTAGCAACCAGTAAACATGGAACTGTTTCTGATCTCGACGAATTATCAACTGGACGAAATAATTGGCGAATAGTTACCGAATATCCCAATCTGGCAGAAGTCTCGGCTTTAAATCTCAGGTTAAAGAAATTCAGTATTTTCCCAGTTTGGGGTGCTGTCGAGGCTTACCCACCTGAAGATGCTGATTTAGTTGTCCTCAGGACAAAAGACGAAAAAGAAACCAAAGAGCTAGGTTTAATCCCGTTAAAAAATTTGCTGCCCAGCAGTGCTTTTCTTATCGCAAATAGAGAAAGCCTACAAACCAAAAATATCAGCCAAATTATTGCCTACTTCAGTCGCGCGCTTAAAAAAAGAAAAAAACCATGGCTGCAAATTGAGCCAAAACTGGACAAGTACTCGAACAGTTCTTATCGGGAGCCAGACGTAAAAGCAATTCGACTTGCGGTACCCGACGGTCATCAGCAGAAACCAGCTATGGAATTCCTCAACAAGGCAGGCCTCAGGCTAACTGGTTACTCAGAAAACAAGATTCTTAACAGACGTCCCACTCTAAACTGGGAATGGATCAATGCCAAGGTTATTCGACCACAGGATATGCCGTTACAAGTTGCTAACGGGAATTTCGACCTAGCTATAACAGGAAAAGACTGGCTTCTTGACCACCTCTATCGTTTCCCCTCAAGCCCAGTTACTAATCTTGTTGACCTTGGCTTTGGTGAAGTTAGAGTTGTAGCAGTAGTAAGTCAGAATTTGCTCGTAGATAACATTGGAGACCTAAAAAAGTTAATCACAACTGGCACGTTATCACCATTGAGAGTAGCTTCAGAATATATAAACATTGCCGACAAATACCTTCGCGATAACCATGTTAGTTGGTACAAATTAATACCTACTTGGGGCGCCAGTGAAGCATTTTTGCCCGAAGATGCTGATCTGCTTATCGAAAACACTCAAACTGGAAAAACACTGGCTACTCACAATCTTAGAATAATAGATACTCTCTTTCAATCTACAGCCTGCCTGATAGGCAACAAAAATAGCCTGAAATCACCAGCTAAAAGAGAGAGAATTTCTTCACTGGTTAAAATTTTCCAGCAAACAGCTGAGAGTAAATAGGATGATAACAATAAAGGGCTTCAATAAAGCCAAACCGCTATTGACCAGAACTGTTCCTCTCGAATACTCTACAGTAGCTACATCAGAAAAAGGCAGAGGCGGTAAAAAAGAGCTTTCCACAGAGCAAATAGCCAGGCAAATCATTACTGAAGTACAAGCTAAAGGTGATAAAGCCCTATTCGACTACACTGAGAAACTAGACAAGGTAAAACTCACCTCGTTGGAGGTAACCTCAGATGAGATTTCCCAAGCATATGAAAAAGTGGATAAAAAACTATTATCCGCACTAAAGTTAGCTGCAAGTAGAATTCACAAATTCCATAAAGCTTGTAAGCAAAACCTGAAAACTAGCTTTTTAAATAATGGCATAGGATATCAAATCAGGCCACTGGACAAAGTTGGTATTTATGTACCTGGAGGAACTGCTGCTTACCCATCTACGGTGTTAATGACAGCTATACCAGCCCGTGAAGCTGGGGTTAGGGAAATTATCATGGTAACACCAGCACAAGAAGACGGTACAATCCCAGCACCAACACTCGTAGCAACCGATATTGCCAAGGTAAATCGTATTTTCAAATTGGGCGGTGCTCAAGCTATTGCTGCCTTAGCTTATGGAACCGAATCTGTACCCAAGGTTGATAAAGTATGCGGCCCAGGCAACATTTTTGTAGCTATGGCTAAAAAATTGGTCTTCGGCGTAGTGGACATCGATGGTATTCAGGGACCAAGCGAAATCATAATCATAGCAGATGACACAGCTAAGGCCTCCTTCTGTGCTGCTGACCTTATAGCTCAATCTGAACATGACCCAATGGCTTCAGCGATCTTGATAACTACTTCCCCCCAACTAGCCAGCAATGTCAATAATGAAATCGCAGCTCAACTGACAAAACTGAAACGGCGGAAAATCGCTAGCGCGGCTATTGACTCCAGGGGTATGATAGTACTGGTAAATAACTTGAATGAAGCCATAGAACTGGTCAACCTGTATGCCCCGGAACACTTGCTGCTAATGGTTCGCAATGCTAGCTCGTACATAAAGAGAATTAATAATTCCGGCTGCATCTTTGTCAGTGAAAGTTCACCAGTGGTCCTGGGGGATTATATCGCTGGGCCAAGTCATGTTTTACCGACAGGAGGAACTGCCCGTTTCAGTTCACCACTAGGTATTAACGATTTTCTTAAGACTATCAACATCATTGCAATTAAAGAGGATAAACTAAAGGCTCTGGGAAAAGCAGCAATAGATATAGCTGAAGCTGAAGGTCTTCAAGGTCATGCACAAGCAATAAAAATAAGATTATCGCGACAAAGAGACAGTAGAACAAAATGAACCTGCCAAAAAACATCGAAAAACTTATGCGGTCTGAGATTAAGGCTATAAATGCTTACGTTCCTATTGAGCCTACGGATATCCTGAGCCAACGCATTGATATTGCTCCAGAAAACATTATCAAGCTCGATGGTAACGAAAACCCTTACGGTTGCTCAGCTAAGGTAGGGCAAGCTCTAGCTAACTATTCCTATTATCACATTTACCCCGACCCGGAGCAACGCGAATTGAGAAAAGCACTGGAAGGATATAGCGGATTTAAATCAGAGCAAATCCTTGCTGGCAGCGGCAGCGATGAACTTATTGACCTTATATTACGACTGTTTATCGAACCTGGCGACAAAGTAATTAATTGCCCCCCAACCTTTGGTATGTATAAATTCTGTACCGAAGTCTGTGGAGGCAAGATAGTTAATATCCCCAGAAAACAGGACTTCTCAATAGACATCGCTTCCATTAAAAACGCAATCGATAAAAAAACCAAGGTAATCTTTATTGCCTCGCCAAACAATCCTTCGGCAAATTTAACTAATGAATCCGACATCTTAGAATTATTAAGTAACTCCATTATAGTAGTAGTGGATGAAGCCTATGCCGAATTTAGTGGTTCCACGATATCACACTTGGTTCCTGCTTTTTCAAATCTAGTAGTTCTACGTACATTCAGTAAGTGGGCAGGATTAGCGGGGTTAAGAGTGGGATATGGTATCTTCCCCACCTACATGGTTAAATACCTGATAAAAATAAAACAGCCCTATAATGTGAATGCTGCAGCCCAAGTTGCAGTAATAGAATCGCTGAAAGACATCAACTATCTGCATAGCACGATTAAGGCAATAGTAAACGAAAGAGAAAGGCTTTGGAATAAGCTCAGCGAGATAGGTTGGCTTAAAGTATACCCCTCAAAAGCTAATTTTATCCTCTTCTCGGTGCTCAAAGGTAAAGCAAAAGAAATTCACGACTACTTACAGATAAAGGGTATCTTCGTCCGTTACTTCAATACTCAAGATTTAAAGGATTGTCTCAGAATCAGCGTAGGCAAACCAGAACATACTGATAAGCTAATTTCGGCACTAAAGGAGATTCACTAATCTCACTATAATAGCGAGGGAAGTAAAAATGGCTTATAGACAAGCAACAATAACCCGAGAGACCAAGGAAACCACCATAAAAGTGGAACTAAATATTGACGGCAGAAGCCAGTTCCAAATTGCCACTGGAATCAGATTTTTTGACCATATGCTTTGCCAGCTAGCTCAGCACGGTATATTTGACCTGAAGATATCGGCCACAGGCTCCGACCAGCATCATGTAGTAGAGGATGTAGCCATTTCTTTAGGCAAAGCTTTTAATCAGGCGCTAGGTAACAAGCAAGGGATAGTCAGAATGTCACACGCCATAGTACCCATGGACGATGTTCTGGCAATAGTAGCCCTGGATATCGGGGGCAGAGGTTATTCCGTCATAGAGATGCCTTTCAGTCATCAAAGCATTAGCGAAATGCCCGCTGACCTGATACATCATTTCCTTGTTTCTTTTGCTTCAGAGGCTAAGATTAATATTCATGCTAAAGTCATGAGCGGTATAAACGACCATCATAAAGCTGAAGCTGTTTTCAAAGCTCTAGCCAGAGCACTGGACACTGCGACCCGCATCGATGACAGAATCGCCGAGATAACTCCCAGCACTAAAGACATTATCGGATCTTAACTCTCTCTGACTGGCAACACCAAGCAATTGAGATTCAACAGCAGTCCGAATCTTAAGATGGTCGACCGCCCAATCAACAAGCTCTTCGCCTTCCAGCTCCAGAGGAAAATCTGGGGTCAGCCCAACACCGTCAATGGGCCTACCACTAGGTGTGTACCAGTGAGCAATCGTTAAATGCAGAGCTCCACCATCATTGAGATTGCTGATTATTTGAACACTACCCTTACCATACGTTTTTTGGCCAGCTAATTTAGCCCTGCCATAATCCTTGAGAGCACCGGCTAAAACTTCGCTGGCACTGGCACTGCCATTGTTTACCAGAACCATAAGTGGTATATCAGTGGCTAAGCCACCTTGCTTTACGCTATATGGGCTATGCTTTCCGTCACCATCGACTACGTCGACAACTACACCATCAGACAGAAACTGGCTGGCAACATCGATAGCTGCGTCAAGCAAACCACCACCATTGTTCCTGAGATCAAGCACAATACCATCAACCTTGCCCTCGTCAAGCATGGATTTCAATGCCGAGGTTAACTCCGCATCAGTTTTTTGCGAAAAAATGGTGAGTCTGATATATCCAATATTGTCCTTTCTCTCTGAGTAAACACTTACATCTATTATTTTACGGCGCACAATTGATACCTCAAAAGGTGTACTATTTCCTTCACGAAGGATAAGCAGTCTAACTTCGGTACCTGCTGGACCTCTGATCTTAAGTGCCGCCTCGCTTACAGTCATGCCTTCAGTAGTTTCAGCATCAATCTCCAATATTTTGTCACCGGCTTTGAGACCCGCCTCAGCAGCAGGATAACCAGCATAAGGAGATACAATCTCCAGTTGTTTATCTTGAATACCAACCACGGCACCTATTCCCTCAAATTCACCTTTAAGGGAACTCAACTCCAATTTACGCATATCAGGGTCCAGATATAAGCTATAAGGATCACCCAGCGCCTCCATCATACCCTTGGCAGCCCCCTGGCTTAACTTCTTAGCATCCAATTTATCCTTACCTACATAGTTTTTAGACAGTATTTCCCAAACATCGGAAATGGTGCCAAACTCAGGAGGCAAATCGGAAGTCTCCTTCTTACTACAGCCGGCACCAAATATTGAGGAGCAAAGTAATAAAATAACCAGCGCCGCAGCCAAAATAACACGCTTGATAGTCATAGTTTCCCTCCGTATACCTCTGATAGAAGAAGCAAAGGATAATTATAATATACGGAGTATTATAGCAACTTGCGGAGGAAACAAGAAAAATTAACTCTGCTCGTATTGAGCAATAGCTTGATTCACAAGCCGAATCGTTTTATCCAAATTACCGACCCGCAGCCCCGCAGATCAGCGCAATTATGGTACTGATAATGGCGCCATCTTTGCCGAAGTACAAGCAGCCAACGGCGATAATGGCCAATGCTATGATACCGATATAAAGTAAGTTCATTTCAACCCCCTTTGTCTTTTTACTTCTACTCCAATCACTAACTTGTATACCTTGACAAAAGCGGGTGTCAAATTATTGACATTTTTAGATAAATATGTATTATGATAGTAATCGAGGAGTAAGAAATGGCAACTGAAAAGAAAACAAAAAGGTCACAATTAGAGATTGAATATGAAGAATTGTTTAAGATCAAACGCCCAATTGAACTATTGCCTTCTCAAGACGCATCTTTGGAACAACCTTCGCAATTAAAAATTATCCAAAGTGTCGTGACATATGGTGCCTACGAAGACCCAATATAGGTGATATTATGCCTGATTGGAATGAGGTTCTTGTCCAAGTTCAAAAATTGAAGGAAACAAATGTTGCCAATGCGAAGGGTGCAGTTGATGTTATCCGCAGACAATACCTTAAAGAACTACATGAATATACTGAGCGAAACATTATTGCATATTATTCAGGTTTTTTGTCAAAGCCTGGCATACAACAGTTAGATATCGATGACGAAGATAAGAACGGCTTTATGATGGCCGTTCATAAATTGGATAGGAAAAAAGGATTAGACTTAATTCTACACACTCCGGGTGGAGATATAGCTGCCACTCAATCCATTGTTAATTACCTCCATAAAATGTTTGACCATAATATAAGAGCTATTATCCCGCAGATTGCTATGTCTGCTGGCACTATGCTTGCATGCTCATGTCAAAAAATAGTAATGTCTAACCATTCAAACATTGGCCCAATCGATCCTCATCTTAGAGGTGTCCCCGCTTTTGGTGTAATTCAAGAATTCAAACGCGCATGTCGTGAAGTAAAAAAAGACCCAAGTAAAATTTATATATGGCAATCTATAATAAGCCAATACAGACCTACTTTTTTAAGTCAATGCGAAAATGGTATAAGTTGGTCAAACAGTTTTGTACAAGAACAACTTGAAAATGTAATGTTCGAAAATCAAGCTGATGCAAAGGAAAAATCTAGTCAGATAGTCAAGAAACTAACTGATTATCGCGGAAACAAAACTCATAATAGGCACATACATTATGAAGAATGTCATGATATGGGATTGAACGTTGAGAAATTAGAGTCTGACAATAAGTTCCAGGATTTGGTTCTTACTGTACACCATTGTTATATGCACAGCTTAATGAATACGCCTTCATATAAAATGATCGAAAATCATTTAGGCGTGGCCTTAATTAAACAGCAAATACAACAGGTCATTACAGGAATTCAACAATAGTTTTCCTGTCTCATTCTTAGTCAGACTATCGTCCGTTTTTAGTTTTCTTAGCAATTTCATTTCCATTTCCTTCAGTTAGCTCTTTAGCTCCCGATTGGCTATCCTTTACACCATACTGATCTGGAATCATATTGTCAATCGAGATAGCGTTAAATTTTAACTATTCGCTAGTGTAAGTCCAAATTGCCCCCCTACTCAAGGATAGAACAATAGTACTATTGACGACAATATTAAAGAGGCTTAGACTTAATTAAACTATGAAGTAGCTATATAAAAGAGAGAGACCCGTCCCGCGAGAATTAGGACAGGTCTCAAATTAAGGAGTAAGAGTCACGCTATGCGATCTAACCTCAATTGTACCAACACCACCAGTATTATGTCAACTCCATCCACTAATAAAGGGCCAAGTAGACCTGTAAGCCGAGTTCTGTATCCGCCTAAGGCGGACGATGACCATCCGTCTAGCCCCGATGTTACCATCGGAATCAATAGCGACCAACCCGGGGTTAAGGCCAGGCATCCCCAATGCCCCCCTATTTGGTCTTGCTCCGAGTAGGGTTTACCCAGCCAACCAGTCACCTGATTGCTGGTGAGCTCTTGCCTCACCATTTCACCCTTACCCGCCTGAGGCGGGCGGTATGTTTCTGTGGCACTTTCCGTAGGGTCACCCCTCCTGGGCGTTACCCAGTACCCCGCCTGGTAGAGCTCGGACTTTCCTCCCTGATTTTTACCAAACCAGAGCGGTCATCCGGTCTACTTGGCCCACATCCACTGTACACCCCCACTTAATAAGTAGTCAAATTGCTGTTTTTCAGATTGTTTATCAACCTCTCACCCTTTATCCCTCTCCCCTTCATAAGGGAAGAGGGAAGAGATTTTTCAAAGGGGCAAAGCCCCTTTAAAATCCCCTTAATAAACAATCGCTGTTTTTCACCTTTAAATGGTCCCTCAAGGCTGCCTTAGCCAGGACATGGGCTTCCTCGTTACCAGAATGTCCAACATGACTAATGGATATATTTTTAAACTTCTTCAATAGTGCCACAACTTCTGTATACAGAGGGCGAAGAAGAATATTTTTAACTTTGTACTCGCCAGCAAGTTGCCTGACTATTAGCTCTGAATCGAGATAAAGCACCAATTCGTCAGCATTGAACTTCATCGCTGATTTCAACCCTGCTATAACAGCTTTGTATTCAGCCTGATTGTTAGTCCCATTACCGATATATTGAGATATCTCAGCCAGCTTTCTCTGCTGCTCGTCCTTGATAACTGCCCCTATAGCCGCTGGCCCTGGATTGCCCCAGCAAGCTCCATCAGCATAAATTTGTAAACGCATATATTCCCCAGGCTCCTATTCCAGATATAGTATCTTGCCACAACTACTGCATTGGACTATTGTTCCAGACTTGGCCCGCTGCCATTCATTCATAGGCAATGTAATACGACATCCCTGACATGTACCCTGCTCCACTTTAACTACTGCCTGTCCCTTCTTTAACCTTAGTCCTTCGTAAAGAGTGAGTGCCTGCGAATCAATACTGCTGGCTACTTCCTGACGTTTTTTATCAATTTCAAGAAGTTGTTTTTCTACTTCATGCCGTTTTTGCACGAGAGCTTTCTGTTGCTGCTGCCAATCCTCTTCTAATCTCACAACTCGCTCAGACTGCATTGCCAGGTTTTTCCTGGTTATTTCTTCTTCGTTCATCAGTTCTAATAGATCGTCTTCTTTCCCTCTGAGCTTGGTGTTAAAATTCTCTAACTCCTGCTCAAGGCTTACCAGTTCCTTAGGATTACCTATCTTACCTCCATAGAGCTTCTCGTTCAATTTCGAAATAGCCTTCCGCAAGTCTTCTGTTTCCCACTCCATATCTCGACATTTCTGACTAACTTCAGCCAGATGTTTTTTCATAGCATCCAGATCAGCTTTAGCCTTAAGCACAACTTCATTTGCACCTATTTGGAGATTAAGCTGAGCCAAAGTCTCGCGAAAGCTCTGAATCTCCAAATCAATATGTTGCAATTCGTAGAGTCTTTTGGCTAAATTCATAACCTAGCCCATCCTGCAGCAGAAGCAATCAGACTATATTAAGAAACCAGTATTTTATTGATGCGGGTAATTGAGAATCACAACTTGAGTTGTGGGAGGCAGAGTCGACCGGTTAACAGACAATTTAGGCTGAGAGGCTACTTCTTTGATACCCATCTTCTTCAAGAATTTATCCACCGTCTCAAGATCTCTAGCTAAAGCTGGAGTTTTATAGTGCATAGGTATGACAATCTTGGGAGACAAGTTTCTAACTATATCACCAGCTGTAGAACTATCTATAGTGTTTATACCACCTACTGGTATAAATAACACCCCAACATCACCTATCTGCTCCTCTACATCAGATGACAGTGAATGACCAATATCACCTAAATGACACAAGGTCACCCCATCTATTTCTAAAAGATAAACATTGTTTTTGCCACGTTCACTGCCTTGACTATTATCGTGGAAAGTAGCAATACCTGTAATAAAAACACCCTTTAACTCATATTCCCCTGGCCCTTTGATTTCTTTGAATTCACCCTCAACAGCTTCAATATAGGAATGGCCAGGGTGAAAATGACTCACGGTTACTATATCAGCGCGGAGTTTACCCACAGGATAACCTAGACTTGGATTACAAGGATCTGTTATAACGACAGCCTCTTTTCCTTTAATGCGGAAACAGGAGTGACCCAGCCAGGTTATATCCAAAAGAATGACCTCATCAAAAAATGACCGACCAAGGACTCAATCAACTGTTGAACCGACGTAATAGTAACCAGCCTGATGGTAATAACACAGCTGCCAATACTATTTTTAGCAAGTCACCGATAATAAACGGGTACAGGCCAACCTGAAGCACCTTGCTCTGGGGTACAAACTGAGTTAACCAGGACAGACCGAAAACATAAAGAACGACACTGCCAGCCAGCATAGCCAGAACAGCCGTCCAAATATGCTTATCCCAACCTCTTTCAGCTAACCAACCAACGACAAAAGCAACCGCAACAAAACCAAACAAATAGCCACCAGTAGGTCCCATCAAGCGAGCCATACCCGGAGCACCACCCAAGGCAAACCAGAATGGAATACCAGTAGCTCCAATAGCTAAATAGCTGAGCTGGCTCAATGCCCCACGGCGGCTCCCTAAAAGGGCGCCAGCTAGAAGAACTGCGAAGGTTTGTCCGCTAATAGGTACTGGCCCAATCCAGAAGCTTATCTGGGCACACATAGCAGTTACACAAGCAAAACCAAATACTAAAGCCACATCCCAAAGCAATCCTCTCCTGACAATAATTGCATCGATTAGGGTAGGATGAGTAGCTAACACTCTCACTGAAATTAATCCCTCCTTTTTCTACAGAAACTGGCATCACAGTATATCAATGACCAAGAAAAAGGTCAATTTAATCTACTGTGAGATTGTTTATCAACCTCTCACCCTTTAAATCCCCTTAATAAACAATCTCTCTACTGTACGTCTAACTACGCCAAATTAGCACTATGTTTGCAATTTATACTTCCAAAATTAAATTGACCAGCGAATAATGCTATGCTATGATTTCCACAGATGTCAGCCCTTACCGATATACACGAGGAAATCAAGCATTGCCAGGATTGTGAGCTAGCCAAACGCCGTACCACAGTAGTACCCGGTGAAGGCCCAGAAACAGCTAGTTTGCTGTTTATCGGTGAGGCTCCAGGATGGCATGAAGACCAGCAAGGGCGCCCTTTCGTAGGTCCTGCTGGCCAGTTTCTAGAACAATTATTAGCCTCTATTGGCTTAAAACGAGAGCAAGTATATATTGCTAATGTCATCAAATGCCGCCCTCCTGGAAACCGCGACCCATTGCCCGGAGAAATCCAAGCCTGTAGTAAATGGCTAAATCGCCAAATAGAAATAATCAATCCAAAAGTGATAGTTACTTTGGGTCGTTATTCTATGGCTAAATATTTTCCCAATGAAAGTATCAGCAAAGTCCATGGCAAAGCAAAGAGACAAGGCGACATCATTTACTACGCAATGTATCACCCTGCAGCAGCCCTCCATCAGGCAAGCTTACGTAAGGTTATTGAAGCCGATATGCTAAAAATACCCCAAATATTAAAAAAAGCAGAGAACTTAAGCGCTTCTTCTGAAGTAGACCCTCAGCAGCTAAGCCTGCTTTAAAACAAACATACATGAGCAGACAAAAACTCAAAATAATCCCATTGGGTGGTCTCGGAGAGATCGGCAAGAACATGATGGCCATAGAATATGGTGATGATATCATCATCATAGATGCCGGACTCATGTTCCCCGAAGAAGACATGCTGGGAATTGACCTGGTCATCCCAGATATAAGCTATTTACTGGAGAATAAAAGGAAACTACGAGGCATCCTTATTACTCATGGCCACGAAGACCATATCGGCGCTTTACCTTATATTTTGCCCAAGCTCGACTTACCAGTATATGCTACCAAACTCACCCAAGGTTTAATCTCAGTAAAGTTGAAGGAGCATGGTCACTCAATAAAAGCCGATGCCAGAATAATACATAGCGGGGCTAAGTTTACACTTGGTAAATTCGGAATAGAACCATTCTCAGTTTGTCACAGCATCCCTGATTCCGTTGGTCTGATTATCTATACTCCCACAGGCATATTAGTTCACAGCGGTGATTTCAAAATCGATTATACCCCTGTTGACGGCAAACCTTCGGAACTGGCCAAGCTGGCTCAGCTAGGAAGTCAAGGAGTCCTGCTTCTACTGGCTGACTCTACCTATGCCGATTTACCGGGTTACACGCCATCTGAGAACATAGTTGGTGAAAATCTAGAACGCATAATAGCAAATGCTCCCGGAAGGGTAATCATTACTACCTTTGCTTCGCTAATATCCCGAATCCAGCAGGTAATTGATGTCGCTGCCAAAAATAAGAGGTATGTCTTTGTTATTGGGCGCAGCATGAGAGACACAGTACGGATGGCACTAGAGCTGGGTTATCTGAAAGCACCTCCTGATATCTTACGTCGCGCTGACGAACTAAATCGCTTCCCACATAATAAAATTATCCTCCTAACTACTGGAAGTCAAGGGGAACCTACCTCAGCATTAGTACGTATCACTAACAGAGACAACAGCCAGGTTCGCATTATTCCTAAAGACACCGTGGTAATATCAGCTACACCAATCCCCGGTAACGAGGCACTGATTAACAGGACAATAGATAACCTATTCCGCCAGGGAGCTCAAGTAATTTACGAAAGATTAGCCCAAGTCCATGTCCATGGACACGGAAGCCAAGAGGAACTAAAGCTACTGCTTAATCTGGTTAAACCCAGATTCTTCGTACCAATCCATGGCGAATACCGCCATTTGAGCCTGCATGCCAAACTGGCAAAAACATTGGGAATACCCGAAACTAATATTTTCGTAATGGAAAATGGCGATATCCTGGAGCTTGAACCAAACAAAGGCAAGATAATAAGCAGACTTCCTTCAGAGAATGTCTATGTAGACGGACTTGTTATGGGTGACCTTGCTGGTGTTGTCCTTCGTGACCGCAAGCTACTATCCCGAGATGGTATTGTGGTCGTAATCGTTGCCATCGACAAAAATAGAGGCACGCTCATAGGCCGTCCTGATATTGTATCCAAAGGTTTCGTAGATACCAAAGGCGGCGAATCAATACTGGAACAAGGGCGAGACCTGGTTGCTTCCAGTTTAGCTAATGTCGATAGCCACCCAGTCGAGCGGAGTTCCATCAATACTAAGGTCAAAGATACCCTCAGCAAATTCTTCTATGAAAAAACCAGGCGAAGACCAATGATCCTCACCAGTACCATAGAGGTATAGTAAAACTATGCCCACCAAAAAACAAAAAACAGATAAATCAACCAGCCGAAAAACCAGTAAAAAATCATCCGGGTTCCTATCAGGAATAATTGTAGCCTTATTTATAATCATTGCCGCCGGGCTAATCTACTGGTTTTTGCCGAACATAATAGACTGGAGCATAGCTACATGGGATGGATTGCTCAAGTTCTTTGGAGCCGGACTGGCACTGATAGCCATATATATATTAATAATCATTATAATATTCGGGCGACGGCAGGTTTCACTACTTGCGAAATACTGGAACAGGTGGCTTGGGGGGATTTTGTTTACCTTCGCCGTCTGGGGACTATTAGCCTTTATCAATCCAAGTCTGGGAGGTACTTTTGGCGAAGGTATCATCGGCACTTCTCCAGTAATCGGAGCACTCAGATTATTGGGACTCGTAGTTTTAGGCATTCTATTTATAGCCCCCAAACAGTTCTGGCATGCACTCGTAATTTCCATCAAAGCCATAGGAAAAACTATCTGGGTGATATTAAGTGGCATCTGGAGAGCTATAGCAAAAGCCAGTCAAAGTCGCAAAACAGCTATGCCTAAGCCTTCCCAGGAAATCCGATTTGAAAAGACAGTACCAATTCAACCAGAAACACCTGAGAAAGCTATACCCACTCCCATCACAGGCTTAGCAGGTACAGAAGCAGCCGGTGCCGAAACGTGGGAACCACGCAAATACCAGTCAGCTCTCACCGTAGGAGGCTGGCAATTACCACCGATTAGCATCCTGGATAAGGCAGTAGAAACAGAGGTCAGCCAGGCAGATGTCGAGAAACGGGCGGAAATTATTACCGAAGCTCTGGACAGCTACGGCGTTGACGCTAAAGTAGTCCAGATAAACATAGGTCCAACAGTGACCCAGTTCGGAGTCGAGCCCGGCTGGGATATTAAATACAAGGAAATCAAGGAACGTGACAAAGATGGTAATATTAAGACCAAGCTACAGGAGATATCAAAAACCAGAGTCAAAGTGGAGCGAGTTACTTCTTTAGCCAATGACCTGGCTCTAGCCTTAGCCGCACCCAGCATCAGGATTGAAGCTCCCGTCCCTGGAAAATCTATTATAGGCATCGAAGTTCCCAATACTACCTTCGGCTCAGTAAACCTGCGCAGCATAATAGAATCGGCAGCTTTTCAAAAGATTAGTGCTAAATCAAAGCTGGCTATAGCTCTAGGCAAAGGGGCTGGTGGTGAGACAGTTTCCGCCGATCTAACTAAAATGCCACATGTACTGATAGCCGGAGCCACTGGCAGCGGTAAGACCGTCTACCTTAACTCCATCATCTGTTGTTTGCTTATTCACAACACGCCGGATGAATTACGATTTATTATGATTGATCCCAAGCGAGTTGAGTTGGTTAACTTTAACAGCCTGCCTCATTTGATAGCCCCCGTAGTAGTTGAGAGTGATAAAGCGGTGGCAGCATTGCGTTGGCTCACACAGGAGATGGACGAGCGTTATCGCAAATTCGCCAAGGCTGGGGCACGCAACATAGAGGGCTACAATAAAAACCTCCAGCCCGGTGACGCAATACCATACATAGTACTTGTTATCGACGAGTTAGCTGACCTGATGATGTTGGCTTTCGATGAGGTTGAGCACACACTATGCCGCTTAGCCCAACTGGCTAGAGCGACAGGTATCCACCTGATTGTAGCCACTCAACGCCCTTCAGTTGATGTAGTTACTGGCTTAATCAAGGCTAATTTCCCCACACGCATCAGCTTCTCTCTCACTTCTCAGGTAGACTCGCGTACTATTCTTGACTCTGCCGGAGCGGAAAAGTTGTTGGGCAGAGGCGATATGCTTTATATGCCCACCGATGCTAGCAAACCAAAACGGCTCCAGGGACCCTTCCTCACTGATGCAGAGATTGAAAGACTAGCAACTTTCTGGGGCAAGCAACGACGACCCGATGTGGCACCTATTAGATTCGAAGATGCTCAACCGGCTTCAGCAGGGATTGATTCTGACGACAGTCTAATGGAAGAAGCCAGGCGACTGGCGGAAGAGCATGGCACTATTTCCTCTTCATTCCTGCAGCGCCGGCTCCGCATCGGCTACCCCAGAGCCGCCCGGCTTTACGACAAGCTCAAAGAAGAAGGCTATTAAAAGAGGGCGATCAGGAGGTTTGAGTGAGGGTCACCTGCCTCAGGTGACCCATTACTTTCTCAGAAAAGGCGACAATAACTCCTCGTCTTTTCTTAATTCAATGATTCTATCTCTCAGCAAAGCTGCCTTTTCAAATTCCAGATTCCTGGCAGCTTTTTTCATCTGGGACTCCAGGTCCTTGATTATCCTTATCACCTCGTCCTTGGATATTGGCGTAGCAGTATAAGGAGTCCTAGCTTCGGCAACTACTTTAACACGCTCCGTAATATCTCGAATGGCTTTCTTTATTCCTCGCGGTGTAATTCCATGCTCCTTGTTGTATTTCTCCTGTATGCGGCGCCGACGATAGGTTTCGTCCATAGCTCCACGCATAGACTTAGTCGTAGAATCGGCATACATTATGACATGGCCATCGGCATGCCGAGATGCTCTACCCATTGTCTGGATGAGCGCATCCTTCGACCTTAAGTAACCTTCCTTATCAGCATCTAAAATCGCCACCAGGCTAACCTCCGGCAGGTCCAACCCTTCTCGAAGCAGGTTTATTCCGACTACAACATCGTAAACACCAAGGCGCAAATCACGCAAAATCGCCACCCTTTCCAGGGTATCAATTTCAGAATGTAAGTAGTGAGTCTTTATCTCCATCTCCTTGAGATAATCAGCCAGTTCTTCAGCCATCCTCTTGGTTAACGTGGTCACCAGGCAACGCTCGCTCTTACCTACTCGGACTTTTATCTGATAAATGAGGTCATCTATCTGACCCTTAGTCGGCTTAATTTCTATGGTAGGCTCCAGCAATCCAGTGGGACGAATCAACTGCTCCACCACCTGCTGGCTATGCTCATATTCGTAGGGGGCAGGGGTAGCTGACACATAAACAACCTGGTTGATGCGACTCTCAAACTCGGTAAAATTCAAGGGGCGGTTATCCAGGGCTGAGGGCAAACGGAAACCATATTCAACCAGATTCTGTTTTCGGGAAATATCCCCATGATACATGCCCCTAATCTGGGGCAATGTCATATGTGACTCATCGATAAACAATAAAAAGTCGTCAGGAAAATAGTCGAGCAATGTCCAGGGCGGGCTACCGGCAGCACGACGCTGCAGATGTCTCGAATAGTTTTCCACTGCATTACAATAACCAAACTCGCGAAGCATCTCAATATCATAATTAGTGCGCGTCTCCAGCCTCTGGGCTTCAACGAGTTTTACCTGGCTTTTTAACTCTTCTAATCTTTCCCCTAGTTCAACCTTTATATCCTCTATAGCCAGCATCAGCTTTTCCTGAGAAGTAACAAAATGCTTGGCTGGGTAAATATCAATTTCACTGCGTTCAATCAGAATCTCTCCAGTAAGAGGATCAACCTCAACAATACGCTCGACCTCATTCCCCCAAAACTCGATTCTAATCGCTATTTCTTCATAAGCCGGGTAGATTTCCAGCGTATCGCCCCGAATGCGAAATTTGCCTCTGACAAATTCAAAATCGTTCCTTTCATATTGCATATCCACCAGCTTGCGAACCAGCTTATCTCTATTACACTCCTCATCCTTCTTCACAGTGGCCACAAAACTGCGATACTCCTCAGGCTCGCCCAAACCGTATATGCAAGACACCGAAGCTACAATCAATGTATCCCTGCGGCCAAGTAAAGACCTTGTAGCGGCATGCCGCAATTTGTCTATCTCTTCATTAATGTCTATGTCTTTCTCGATATAGGTATCCGTGCTGGGAAGATAAGCCTCTGGTTGATAATAATCATAATAGCTGACAAAGTATTCCACAGCGTTGTCAGGAAAAAATTCCTGGAACTCCGTGGCCAACTGGGCAGCTAAAGTCTTATTATGACAGATAACCAGAGTGGGTCTCTGTAATCTTTCCACAACATTAGCCATGGTGAAAGTCTTACCACTACCGGTTACGCCAAGCAGTACTTGCTTCGCATAACCTTTTCCTACCCCATCAACCAGCTTATCTACCGCCTGTGGTTGATCACCAGTAAGTTTGAAATCAGAAACAATTTTAAATAGAGGCATAAAATTTACTTATTACTCATGTCAACTTAATTAACAGTGAAAACAAAGCAAATCGATAGAATTAAGACTATGAACAGAATTTTGGTTATAGAGTTTCTTACAGGCTACCTGGCAAGCCGTTGCAATGCTAGCTTGACCTTCTCCTCTAAATCAAGCCCCTTAGAATCAGACAAAGCAGAAACCGCCTGCGCAGCTTCCCTTAGAGAATAGCCAAGTCCAGTAAGAGCAGCCACAACGTCAGCATCTTCTTGTTTCAAAGAAGGAGCGATAACACTACCCCACTCTTTCGCAATCTTCCCCTTTAACTCCAGAACAATACGGCCAGCCGTCTTCTTGCCAATACCCGGTACCTGACTGAGCAGATCGATATTGCTACCTTCTATAGCCGAAATCAATTGCTCAGGGTTTAGAACAGAAAGAGCGCCCAAAGCCATTTTAGGACCAATACCCGAAACAGTAATAAGACTTTGAAAAAGACCCAACTCCTCGGCTGAAGAAAAGCCATATATAGCAATATTGTCCTCTCTTAAATAAAGATGGGTATGCAGATATACTTTGTCCCCCACATTGCTAAGTTGGACCAGCGTAGAACTTGGGACAGATATATTGAGGCTCAAGGGTCCTACCTTTACCACCACCGAATTATTACCTTTACTTTCCAGTATTCCTTCTAAAGCAACTATCATCGAAAAGTCCTTATTCAGATTCAGTAATGCGTCGGTTAAACTTACTTCGGTAAATGTGGCAGATAGCAACAGCTAGTGCATCGGCAGCATCGTCAGAATGAGAGAATTCGGAAATACCAAGTTGAATTTTTACCATCCTTTGCACTTGTTCCTTACTACTGCCGCCATAATCAGTTACCTGCTGCTTTACCTGAGCTGGCAAATAGCGAAAGATAGGTAGGTTTTTGTTAGCCGCTGCCAGAATAGCTATTGCCTGAGCTCTGCCTACAGCCAAAGCCGAGCGAGCATTTATAGCTACAAAAGGTTCCTCAATAGCAACTTCATCCGGTTGATAATGAGCTATAACCTCAACAAGCCTGCCATAGAAATCGCATAGTCTTTTTTCAACAGGGACCTTAGAGGACAAGGTTAGCACTCCACAATCAACCATGGTCATCTCCCCCTCTACCTCGTCTATCAAGCCATAACCCAGATTCAAAGTGCCTGGGTCAATACCAAGAACACGCATGGCTATACTTGAGCTCGCAACTTTTCCAGAACTGTCTCGGAGTAGTCAACATTAGAAAAGACACGCTGCACATCGTCTAGTTCTTCTAAATGATCAAGTAGCTTCAGAACCTTAAGAGCCCCCTGCTCATCTACCATTACCGTACTCTTTGGAACCAGAGAGACCTCAGCTGAGATAATCGGCTTCTTTTGCTCTATAGCCTTTCGCACAGCCTCCAATTTCTGTGGACTAACAAGGATATCCAAATAACCATTCTCAACCTTAACATCATCAGCACCGGCATCTATAGCTAGCAGAGCCAGTTCCTCAGCATCAGCACCTTTAGTATCCACAGTAATTACCCCTTTGTTTTCAAAAAGCCATGATACACAGCCACTTTCACCAAGATTCCCACCATGCTTGGTAAATATACTGCGCACGTCGGCTAAAGTACGATTACGGTTATCTGTCATGGCTTCAACCATGACTGCTACTCCATTGGCTCCGTATCCTTCAAGAGTAAGCTCGGTTAAACTGGAGGCATCTGCGGCACCACCACCTTTTTTTATAGCTCGTTCAATATTTTCCAGGGGCATATTGCTATCACGAGCTTTCTGAATTGCCAACCGCAAACGAAAGTTAGCTTCCGGATTAGGTCCAGCCTGACGGGCGGCTATTATAATCTCGCGAGTAAGTTTGGTAAATAACTGCCCCCGTTTAGCATCCGCTGCCCCCTTCTGACGTTTGATCTGTGCCCACTTGGAATGCCCTGACATATCTCTTGCCTGCCTCTAATTTAACAATTCTACTCTCTAAATTTAAGCCTTGCAAATTAACAAATTAATAAACATATCCTATTTGATAGCTATCTTAATGATAACAAATTTTTGAATTTTGATTGGCGATAAGAACTTACCATGAACCAACAATTGCACTCTACAACCATTGACTGATTTTTAGCAACCTGCTATATTCAATCAAAAAGACTTGGACAAACTGAGCACAATCTAATTATAATGGGTATAGGAGGCAGTGTACATGGAAAGGCTGCTAACTATAGTGCTAGCTGGTGGCGAGGGACAAAGACTATTACCACTTACGAAAGAACGTTCCAAGCCATCAGTACCGTTTGGTGGTAAATACAGGATCATAGATTTCTCTCTCAGCAACTGTATTAACTCTGGTATTCGCCAGATTTATATTCTGACTCAGTACCGGTCAGAGTCGCTGCTTGAACACATCCAGAACGGTTGGGGACTTTCAAGTACGGGCTTGGGGGATTTCATATATTGTGTACCACCTCAGCAGAAAGTGGGAAGAGAGTGGTATCACGGCACTGCAGATGCACTACGGCAAAACCTTAACCTAGTAAAGAAAAAAGATTTCGACCATGTCATGATTCTTTCAGGTGACCATATCTATAAGATGAACTATCGTCACCTCCGCTACTATCACCGAAAAAAGAAAGCAGATTTAACGGTGGCTGCTATCAAAGTGAAGAAAGAGCAAGCTGTCAAAAAACTCGGAGTGCTTGAAGTAGATAGAAGCTACAGGATGGTAGGGTTTAAAGAAAAACCGCTGCACCCCAAAGCAATCGTTGACGAACCAGAGTATGTCCTTGCCTCAATGGGAATATATCTTTTTAAAACTAGCACCCTAATAGAGGTTTTACAAGATATGCCTGCAGACGACTTTGGTAAAGAAATTATTCCGGCGATGATTGATAAGTTCAATGTCTACTGCTACGACTATGAAAAGGAGAATAAAATTGAGGATTTTGTGGTTCAGGTGATAGATGGCAAAAGAGAGAGTGTTCTGGTTGAACATATTCGTGATTCCAGCTACTGGAAAGATATAGGTTCTATTGATTTATATTATGAGGCAAGTATGGATTTGGTAGGCGTGGATCCTGTATTTAACCTTTATGGTCAAAAGTGGCCTCTCAGAACATATCAAAAAACAGTGCCCCCAAGCAAATTTATTTTAGGAGGTGCCGCACAGGAGTCCATTGTATCTGATGGCTGTATAATCAGTGGAGGTATAGTACGGCATTCTATACTGTCCCCCGGTGTATTAGTGGAGAGAGATGCGGTAGTAGAGAGTTCGATTATATTTGATAACACAATTGTAGAGCCTTTTGCTCGAATAAGACGAGCTATAATTGACAAAGAAGTGGTAATTAAATCTGGTTCATCCGTAGGATATGATCTTGATGCTGACAGGAAACGGGGCTGTACCATCTCTGATGGGAGTATAGTGGTAATTCCCAAAAGAGCCGTGATACATCCGGCATAAGTTCCCTTTTCCTTGAAACAAAGGGCAACACAAAGACAGAGAAGCAAAAATCGTAGTAGACAACTGAAAGAGAATAACTGTCGATCGAATGTGAGTGTGATTGAATGGATTGGTAAAACACTACCATTACCAATCTTGGTCAAATAGCTGTGTTGAGATGTAATACAGATTTAGGAGAGTATAACTTATGAAAATAGGAAGTTTTACCTTTGTTTTGCACAGCCATATTCCTTACTGTCGCAATGCTGGACGCTGGCCGCACGGAGAAGAATGGCTTCACGAGGCTGCTTCTGAAACTTACTTACCCTTACTGATGGCCTTGTACGACCTCAAGCGAGAAAATCGTTCTTTTAAACTAACCTTAAGTCTTACACCAGTGCTTGTCGAGCAGCTAGCTGACCCCCTAATAATCAAGCATTTAGAGGAGTTCCTGGAAGAGAAAATCCATCGAGCTCAAGCCGATATCAATCGCTTTGAAAAAGCTGGCGAAGGACATCTGGTGTATTTAGCAAAGTTTTACTTGGGAAAATTTCAGCAAATATCAAAAGCTTTTAAAGACAAATTCAATAAAAATATAATCCTGGCTTTCAAAAGGCTTCAAGATGAAGGATATATTGAAATAGTTACCAGCGCCGCTACCCACGCCTATCTACCTTTATTGGAACGAGATTCCTCCATCTATGCCCAGCTTAGGGTTGGTATCGAAAGTTATCGACGTCATTTCGGCACCAATCCTAAGGCTTGTTGGCTACCTGAATGTGGTTATCGTCCATCTTTCTACACAAAATCTGGAGACAAAAAATTTGTTAAACCTGGTCTTGAGCATTTCTTATCTCAATTGGGAATTAGCTGTTTTTTTGCCGAAACCCACACCATTGAGGGAGGACAACCAGTAGGAAAAGCCAAAGAAGAGGTAATCGGTCCTTACGGAAACATACCGCGGCGCTATGTGGTGCCACTAATGGGATACACTGAGCCAACACAGAAAACCACTTTTCTTCCTTACTGGGTACAGACACCAGAAGTAGCCGTAATCGGCCGAAATAACCGTACAGGTATGCAGGTCTGGTCAGCAGATTGGGGATATCCCGGTGATTTCAATTATCGTGAATTTCACAAGAAAGATGGTATCTCTGGACTGCAATACTGGAAAGTCACCGGAGCCAAGGTAGACCTAGCTGATAAGGAATACTACGACCCTTACTGGGCAGCTCAAAGAGTTCAGGAACACAGCTCACATTATGCATATTTAGTCGAAGAGTTGTTGGTCAATTTCTTCCAGGAGCATGGTAAATTTAGTATTCTCGCTGCGGCTTATGATACCGAGCTTTTTGGTCACTGGTGGTTCGAAGGGGTAGACTGGATAAAACAAGTCTTGCACCATCTGAGTAAAAGCGAGTTCATAGAAATGAATACAGCTAGTAAGCATATTGAGCAACATCCGCCCGAAGATATTTTAGCTTTACCTGAAGGGTCCTGGGGACTGAGTGGTGGGCATTTCACCTGGCAGAATGTGGATAATGAGTGGATGCTGCCTATAGTCCATGCTGCAGAGTTAAAAATGGAAGAGCTGGCTGCTAAATTCCCCAATGCTAGAGGTAGTCTGAAGCAAATTCTCGATCAAGCCAGCAGGGAATTGCTTCTGCTCCAATCCAGTGACTGGCCTTTCTTAATTACCACAGGACAAGCCAAGGAATATGCCATGGAACGCTTCGGTTACTATGCTGATGGAAACAGTTACAAAGGACACGTAGGCAAATTCTACAAGCTTGTTGATCTTGCCGAGTCAGGACACACAGATAAGGCAGCTCAAGCCCTATGTCAGCAATTCTGGGAAGAAGATAAGCTTTTCCCAGATATAGACTATAACTTTTTTAAGAATAGAGAGCAATATGGCAAGCAATGAAAGTTCTTTTTGTAGCTTCCGAGGTTGCCCCTTTAGCTAAAGTAGGTGGTTTGGCCGATGTTGCCGGTTCTTTGCCCAAAGCATTATATGAACTTGGGTACGATGTCCGCATCATTATGCCCAAATACGGTAGCATTAAACCCACGAAGTCTCTGATAACCACAGAAAAATACAACGTCAAATTCTCTAGGCTTGGGGAGCTGCAATACATAGACCTAAAAACAACTACCTTGGAGAACAAGGTTCCAGTATATATGGTTGAAAATCAAAGATATTTTGGAAGTAATGAAGTATATAGTAAAAATGACTTAGCGCGTTTCCTTTTTTTTTGCAGAGCCGTTTCTCAGTTGTTGCCACAGCTTGACTGGCAACCTGAAATAGTTCACTGCCACGACTGGCACACGTCTTTGATTGTAATATGGCTAAAGAAAGCCCGATATCCCTGCAGATCAATATTAACTATTCACAACTTAGCTTACCAGGGAGCCTTTGATAACGCTTTCTTAGTCGCAAATGAACTAGAAAAATATTGGTCCGATTATCCCGCTGGTGCTCCAAAGTTACCACTTAATTTCATGTCCCAGGGTATTTTATGGGCTGACTTAGTAACTACTGTTAGTGAAACCTACGCCAAGGAAATTCTTACTCCAGAATGTGGGGAGGGCCTCGATACACTTTTAAATTACCGCAAGGAATCTCTTCTTGGCATTGTAAATGGCATTGACTACAAAGAATACAATCCCAATACCGATCCATATATTCCAGCTAATTATGATTCCTTAAGCCTCGAGAATAAGGTTAACAACAAGTTAGCCCTGCAAAAAAAGGCTGGATTGCCAGAGGCTACTACAACTCCTGTGATTGGTATGGTACAGCGCTTGGATGAACAAAAAGGTTTTGACATCATTGAAAAAGCTATCAACCCTCTTATGAACGAAACAAATGTCCAAATGGTTATCTTGGGTCGGGGGAGAAAACAGTACGAGAATATGGTGCGAAAAATAGCTTCTAAATATCCTCAACGAATATCTGCATTAACAGCCTTTGATAATCCTTTGGCTCACCTTATCTATTCTGGCTGTGACATGTTTCTCATGCCATCTCGTTTCGAACCTTGTGGTCTAGGACAACTTATTGCCATGCGCTACGGAGCTTTGCCTATAGTTCGCCATACAGGTGGTTTAGTTGATACCGTGACGCAGCTAACCCCAGACCTCAGCAAAGGTAATGGGTTTATCTTCCGAGATTACAATTCTGAAGCTTTAGTAACTGCTATAAACGAAGCATTAGATGCCTACAGGAATAGGAAGGCATGGCAACAGGTGATGCAAAGAGTAATGGGCTTGGATTTCTCATGGCAGGCTTCAGCTCTAAAATATGACGCTGCTTACAAAAAAGTTTTGGAGGCAACAAGGCCTACGTGAGGCTGACAGTCGAAGGGAAAAGGTGGCAAATTGGGTTCTGGAACGTACCAAGGCACGTAGCCAGATTATACGGAGATACGAGCGAATCGGCCTAATTATATTCGTGGCTATACCATTACCCTTTACAGGCGCCTGGACAGGGGCTATTACAGCCTTCCTAATTCGGAATGAAATTTCACCATGCTTTTCTGGCTATACTATGCGGATTGATAATCGCTGGCGCTGTTGTTACCAGTCTATGTCTCCTGGGATGGATTGGCGCTGCAATTGCCGGAGTGGGATTTTGCGCCCTTGCCATACTCAGCTGGTGGAAAATATAGTTCCTAAATTCATCAAAAAAATGGAATGTTTAAAGCAACTAAATCTAATACTCAATTACGGCAAGAAGGTCCCCAGCCTTTAGAACCTGCCCCTCAGAGACCAATATTTCTTTAACCACACCGGATACAGTAGCCAGAATAGGATTTTCCATTTTCATAGCCTCAATAGTACAAATCTCGCCAAATTCCGCAATCTTGTCTCCGGGTTTAACTTTAACACTGATTACCTTACCAGGTAACGGCGCTTCTATTTTTTCTTCTGCCATAATATTTCTCTCCTCTCACATAAATTCATAAACTTCTTATTAACCAATCAATACTATCTTATATCAAGTATTGCCTAAAATATAACAATGAGCTGCCGTATTTCTGCCGCTACTTGAGTAATTGCACCAAGCTTTGAATTTTGAGATAGTGCCGAGCTCCAGAGCCCTGCATGATAAGATAACCACCATGAACTTGCATGCCCTGCGGTTAAAATAATCCTATTTCACTAGCAAAAGCTTAACTATTTTGTCGTGTCCTTTATAAAAGTAAACTGGAGATAAGCCTAGATATTATATTGTGTAATTGTACACATTTCAAATTGGTGCCATGTATTTTACCCTTATGAAAATTAACTAATAAATATAAAATAATCTTGGCAAAATTTCATTAAACCTCTGCAAAGTTACTAGGTTGATGACTTGACAAATAGTACAACCGTTCTATACAATAGTAGTACACTTGTTTTAATGGTGGATAATATCTTCACACTATAGGAGGGAATGACAATGCTGAGTGAATTGCATATTCAAAACTTTGCTGTCATCGAGGATGTACAGCTAAGCTTGAGATCTGGCTTGACCGTAATTAGTGGGGAAGAAGGGTCTGGCAAATCACTTATAGTAGACGCTCTTGGAATACTTTTAGGAGCACGTGCTACAACAGGGCTTATTCGTAATGGTACATCATCAGCTAGAGCAGAAGGTATCTTCTGGCTGTCAGCAGAGACCATGGAAAAATTAAGTCCTCTATTTCAAGAGAGCGCTATAGAAATCGATAGCGACGGAATGCTTATAATCTCCAGAGAACTTCAACAACAGGGACGCAGTATAACCAGGGTTAATAGTAGAGCCATCCCCTTATCCCTGCTGCGTCAGATAGGTCAAAATCTTGTGGATATACATGGTCAGATGGATTACATCTCTCTGCTGGATACCCATCGCCAGCTTGACCTTCTAGATGCTCATGGTAACCTGATGGGATTAAGGAATAAACTTTCTAACACAGTTGACAGCTTACGCCAAACCATCCATGATCTTTCTTCTACTAGCTCTCCAAAAACCGATGGAAGACTAGAATTGCTCAAATACCAAATAGAGGAGATCGAGCGCGCCAATCTCAAACAAGCGGAGGATCAAGAACTACAAGAAAGGCATGATGTTCTATGTCGTGCTGAATCACTCAAGGAAAACTGTCTGAAATCCTATGATAATCTCTACGGTGAAGAACGCTCTGCAACTGTACTCATCCACGAAGCACTTGTATCATTGAGAGGGATTAAAAATAACGATCCCGCTATTCTAGTCTATAAAAAAAATTTAGAAGATGCTATAGCCAGTCTGGAAGAGACAGCGCGTGAATTACGAAACTACGGGGAAAAATTAGAGGCCGATGCCAACCAACTAGAAGAGATAGAACAAAGACTGAAGCTGTTAAATTCACTTAAGCGAAAATATGGAATGACACTAGAGGATGTGCTTTCCTTTTATTCCAAAGCCAAAGCAGAATTGGATGCCGTGGAGAATCAATTAGAACGAAGTGCCCATCTAGATAAAGAAAGGGAACGCATTGAGTGCGATGCTGGCAAACAAGCAGAAGAACTTTCCTTATTAAGGCGTCGAGCCGCTACTTCTCTAACAGAACTCATAAATGAGGAATTATCGGACCTTGGCCTACCCTGGGCAAAGTTTGATGTCAGCCTTCGTCGAGAAGAAGATGCTAAAGGGTTGCCCACTGCCAGGGGGAAGCGTTTTGCCTTCACTCGTGATGGAATCGACCTTGTTGAGTTTATAGTAACAACCAACCCCGGAGAGCCGATGAGACCCCTTAGTAAAATAGTCTCCGGAGGCGAGACATGTCGCATCATGCTAGCATTAAAGAGCGCTCTTAAGCGAGTAGATCCAATTCCCACATTGGTCTTCGACGAAATTGATGGAGCGGTCGGTGGCCGTAGCGGTGATACTATGGGCAGAAAATTAGCAACTCTGGCTCGCCAACATCAAGTTCTTTGCATTACCCATCTTCCCCAGATCGCTTGCTTCGGTGATTCCCATATCAGGTTGATCAAGGATACCAATTCAGGACGTGCTTATACCAGAGTTGAGACAATCGAAGGACAGAGCCGCATAGAGGAACTAGCAGCTATGTTAGGATCAGAGGAAACTGAGAAAACCATGCTTAATGGAGCTGGCAAACTCTTGCGTAAAGCTCAAGCATGGAAAGAGCGGGAAAAGGATCTGGTCACTGTTTGAAATTTATAGGCAAAGTGTAGGATTTGAGCGAAACTTACTGTCCGGCAATATGATGTGCCATTTAAACATAGAACTAAAAGGATAGCTTCTACAAAGCGTAAATCTCTTTTCCGAAGGTTTTAACCCAGTTCTTTTGCAAAACCTCTAGTGCCTCTTGATTTTTGTCCACACCTAGAATGACAATAGGCTGCCCACTTTCCCCTCTACCCAGATATGGATATAAATAGGTAACATTTATATTAGTATCTCGTAGTGGTTTAAGCACAGCCCTCAGCCCACCAGGATGATCAGGGACTTCCACCGCTAATACATCGGTTTCTTTAATAGAATAACCATGACTTCTCAAGACATTTGCAGTTTTTTCTGGGTTATCGGTGACAAACCTCACAGTGCTAATATCAGATGTATCGGCCACAGAAATAGCTCTGATGTTTATTCCCTCATTTCCCAGACACTCGCTTACAGCCAAGAATCGTCCAGGCGTATTATCCAAGCTAATCGAGATCTGTTTTACACACATACTATACTCCATTACTCTGTTAGAATAATAAATATCTAAGAGATTATCCTGCCTAAATTTCCATTCTCACAACACTATAAACAAAAGCATTAAACCACATCATACCCTGCCGTTAAAGCCTTTTCATTGATGGCAACAAGTTTTTGTTTGCCTTTCAAAGTATCCTTCAATCCTTCCATTAAACTTGACAAGCGGACAACGTTTGTCTTTTTGGTAAGTGCTCCGAGCATAACCATGTTAGCAGATTTCGGACTGCCCAGTTTTTCAGCAATACTGCTTGCTGGAACTCTAACAATATCGATATCACCTCTCTTGACTTCCGCTTCTACCAACGAGGAATTGACAAACAATATACCTCCTGATTGTATCTGATTTTGAAACCTAATCACAGATGGTTGATTCATAGCTACAACGAACTCTGGAGAGGAAGCAACCGGAGATGCAATTTCTTCATCCGATATAGCTACTGTGCAGTTGGCAGTACCACCTCGAACCTCAGCGCCATATGATGGCAAATAAGTCACGTTCTTGCCCTCCAACATTGCCGCCTGGGTTAAACTGAGCCCCATAGAGAGAACACCCTGACCACCAAAACCTGCAAATACTGCCTTAATCAGCATCTTTTTCTCTATCCATATCTTTTATTACCCCAAGGGGAAATTCCTTGGCCATCTCCTTATCTATCCATTGCCATGCTTCAATTGGGCTCATCTTCCAATTAGTGGGACACGGAGACAATATTTCTACTAAGGAAAAACCAAGATGATCGATTTGCGCCTGAAATGCATTATGGATTGCCTTTTTAGTTTTCCTAATATTAGCTGGAGAATTGACCGCAACTCTCTCAATATACGCCGCACCTTTGACTAAAGCTAAAATCTCGCTCATCTTTATAGGATATCCCTCTAAAACAGCATCGCGTCCATATGGCGTAGTGGTAGTCTTCTGTGCTAACATAGTGGTAGGAGCCATCTGTCCCCCAGTCATTCCATATACAGCATTATTGATAAAAATAGCGGTTATATTTTCCCCCCTATTGGCAGCATGTATAGTCTCAGCAGTACCTATAGCAGCAAGATCACCATCGCCTTGGTAAGTAAATACTATTGCCTCAGGAAAAGCCCGCTTTATCCCGGTAGCCACAGCTGCTCCTCTGCCATGTGCTGATTCTGCCATGTCCACATCTAAATAGTAATAGGCAAAAACCGAACATCCTGGTGGTGGAATTCCAATAGCCTTATCCTGGAGATTCATTTCATCCACAACTTCACAGATAAGCCTATGAACTATGGAATGGCCACAACCCGGACAGTAGTGATAAGGAGTTGTTTTCAATAACTTCGGTCTGCTAAATACTTTTTTCATTTGTTCACTTTAAACCCTTTTGATGATATATACGAGATATTACCTTCAGTACTTCGCTCGGCGTAGGAATCACACCACCTGGTCTACCATAGAAAAAAACTTCGCCTTTACCTTCTAGAGATAACTTGATATCCTCAAGCATCTGCCCCATATTCATTTCAAAGACAAGGAAATATTTAACTCGTTTGGCTAACTCCTGCACTTTTTCAACAGGAAATGGCCACAATGTAATCGGCCTCAGTAACCCAACTTTTAAGCCTTCCGTGCGTGCTGTTTTGATTGCTCCCTTAGCAATACGAGCCGCTATTCCAAAGGCAGCAACCACTAATTCAGCATCTTCAGCAAGCAAGGTCTCACAAAGTGTCTCTTCCTTTTTTATTAACTCGTATCGCCTAAATAAACTCCAGTTAATCTCCTCCAGTTCAGCCGGATTCGATGTAAAAGTCTTAACAATCTTACTGGGGCGCCCCTTCGCACCTCTCAATGCGTCACTCCTGACAGGTATTTCATCAGGAGGCTGACGATCGAATTCCACCGGTTCCATCATTTGCCCCAGCATGCCATCCCCAAGAATAATAACAGGAATCCTGTATTTATCTGCAAGATCAAAAGCTTTGTAAGTCAGAGCAACAGCCTCTGGCACTGATGACGGAGCTAAAACTATAGTACGATAATCACCATGCCCACCGCCTCGGGTAGCCTGGAAATAATCAGATTGTGCTGCTACTATGCTCCCCAAGCCTGGCCCACCTCTCGACATATTGACTATTACTGCCGGAAGTTCACAAGCTGCGAGATAAGATATGCCTTCCTGTTTCAAACTAATCCCTGGACTCGAAGACGATGTCATCGCCCTGACACCAGCCAGACTAGCACCATAAACCATATTTATCGCTGCGATTTCACTCTCAGCCTGCACAAAAGAGCATCCTTTCCTCCTGCTCAAATTCGCAGCCATATACTCAGCCAACTCATTCTGAGGAGTAATGGGATATCCAAAATAGCTCTGGCAGCCAGATCTAATAGCTGCTTCCCCAATTGCGGCATTTCCAGTCATAAGCACTTTAGCCACGGTACACCTCAATCGCAACTTCGGGACATACTAAGGCACAGATAGCGCAACCAGTACATTCACTATTTTCGTTAAACACGGCTGGTAAATAGCCATTATCATTTAATTTACCAGAAACGGAAATTAAGCCTTTGGGACAGAAGGCTATGCATATCTCGCACCCTTTGCAAAGACCCTGATTAATCTGAATATATCCCTTCGTCATAACTCATGTCCTTAATGCTTCACCTTGCTATAAAAGCCTATATATCCTAACAAAATAAGCAAAGTTATTCCAAATTATAGCTGTAGCAAATTTTACAAAAGTGGCATGTATCAGGAACGCAGCTTCATATGATTAGAGAAGTAACACGAAGTACTGGAATGGCGACCCCGATGGGGTTCGGGGCATCCAATACCTATGGGAGTATAACAAATAATAAATAGCTGTACAACACCACCAGCGAACCCGCGACAGCCTGCTTGGAAGGCAGGGCCTTGGATGAATCCTATTCTTAGCTCTTTTTGAACTTGAGAAGCCTGGAAAAACCGCCTCTTTTTTTACTAGGCAGATTGTCGGTCTTTTTCGTACCTCTCACTACTTGCTTGACTCAGTTTATCATATTTGCCTCGTAGGCAACAACTAGAACACCAGGGGGTTTAGTGTGGAATGGAATGGTGTTTAGCGTTGTTGTATTTCTGTCCATACCTCGGCACCATTGAATGCTAGTTTAACAACCAAACCCTCAGTCATATTTATTAGACTATCTAGAGCTTCCCTAATATCGCGAACCGCTTCATAAACCGTACTAAATTATCCTAATAGCTGTCCAATTCTTTAGCCTGAGCCGCCGCTAGCCAGGTGATTGAGCAAGTTTTAACTGTAATATATAATATGTCTTGAAAGTATTGGCTATTTTTATCATAATTCTATGGTACTTCTCAAACCAATAATAGGAGAATTGCTTAGTGGATACAAACCGTAACTTACTCCACGAGTGGGAATCTATTATGCGTCGAATCGAAAGTATTGACGCCCGTCTTTGGCAAGGCGCTGGAATCATACTTGTGGTTTCGATCGGCGGTATATCTTTAATTGGTGGAATATTGTCGAAAACAATGATGGAACTTGTTATTGTAATTGTCATAGGCTTAGTGTCTTTGGCTATTCTAACTATATGGTGGTTTATTTTCCATCGTTGGATTTATCTGCAAGGTGTATATAGTTATAGAGCTCGGGAAATTGAAGAAATCCTTGATTTACGATTCAACACATATGCTAGATTGACAGAGTATTGGGGAACCGAGGAAGTTACAGGACTCGGTTCTAGACTTCACCAAAAAGACCCAGAAGCCTATTCAGCCCTTCAGAAATTTATCCTTAAACAGAAGAAAGAGTGTTTTGTTCATAGGACAATACGCACATCTCTAAAGTGTCTAACGTTTGTATTGGCAAGTGCATGGATTATATACATGATACTAAACGGTTTATTTTATTGTTTAAAGTTCCAGTGATATCAATTAATTGAAGACAAATATTCATTATCTAAGCTCTAACAACTTAGAGGTTTATAACTAGCGGATGATTTGACACCAATAACCGATGGGTCCAACGCCTGAGAAAACTCTGATTCATAGTTTCCTATAAAATGGGGTAGGGTAAGTAGAATGGAAGACTACGCATTAAAAATAGAAGAAGAGATTCTAGATCAATATTTAAATGATATTAGTCCGCGTCCATGGATTGTTGCTTTTAGTGGAGGCAAGGACTCTACAATGCTATTACATCTGGTGTGGAACGCACTTAAAAGGATTAAAGTTGATAAGCGTACTAGACCAATTCACATAGTTTGTAATAACACTCTGGTCGAAAATCCCAAGATATTAATATATGTGAACAAACAGCTTGAGCTAATTAAGAGCGCTAGCACAGAACAACAAATGCCCTTTAGTGTTGAACATACCCTCCCAAGCCTAAATGATACTTTTTGGGTTAATTTAATTGGCAGGGGTTATGTTGCCCCAAATAGTGGGTTCAGATGGTGTACAGAGAGACTAAAAATTAGGCCTACTACTAGATATATTTTGGATAAGGTGTCGCAACATGGCGAGGTAATTGTTCTACTTGGAACAAGAAAAGCTGAGAGTAGTACTCGGGCTAGAACCATGAAAAAACACGAGATTGTCGGGACGAGATTAAGCAAGCATCAATTACTGGGCGCATATGTTTATAGCCCTATTAAGAACCTCTCAACTGACCAAGTTTGGTGGTATTTAGCACAAAATGAGTCTCCATGGCATTCGGACCATATTGAACTTGTCCATATTTATAGAAATGCAAGCGATAATAACGATTGCCCTTTAATCACTGATATAAGTACTCCACCCTGTGGTCAAAGTAGGTTTGGATGCTGGGTTTGTACGGTAGTACAAAGCGATAAGACCATGAATAGTTTAATCGAAAGTGGAGAGAGATGGCTGTTACCCTTGTTAGAACTAAGAAATTTTTTAGCAAAGACAACTCGTAGAGAAGATCCGGATTACGATCCTACGCTATATAGAATGCCCGTTAAAAGAAATTTCCAAGAAGGACCTGGGCCATATTGGCCCAAATTGCGGAAGGAAATTCTTGAGAAATTGTTAGTAGCACAAGTAACTATTCAAAAAGAGAGACCTGACATACAGCTTATAACACAGCAAGAACTTGTAACAATACAGGTCATTTGGCATAGAGATTTCATTTACGAATTTTCTATATCTGATATCTATAATTCGTTCTATGGCGATCGACTAAAACTTAATCAATCTGATGAAGCAATCCAGGAAGAGCAGGGCCTGCTTCGTAAAATATGCAATAAACATCGAGTTGATTATGAGATAATAAAAAATCTCTTAAAAGCTGAGAAAAACCGGATGCTGCTTATGAATAAGAGAGGAATTCAAAAGGATTTAGAGAATATTTTGTACGAATATGTAATACCGACTTTTACCGATGTATATAAAGAAAATAGTAATAAATAATTTCAAAATTTACAATAGTAAAAATATCGTCACATTTAAGGATGACGCGGCAGAAAATATTACTGTCATTTGTGGCGATAACGGCTATGGTAAAACAACCTTAGTCACTGCTTTAGTGTGGTGTCTTTATGGTGCCCACATGCAAGAGGTAGATGTTATATACAAAAACAGTATTATGATTGCTGGTGGATATAAGGATTACTTGGACCAGTCGATGAATCGGCCAGCAATTTTAAGTGGGGAAAAGGAGTTTTCTGTTTTCTTAGAATTTTCTAATGTACAAATGCCCGGTATATATTGTGATTCATTAGAAGTCGAAAGAGCCTACAATGTTGAAAAAAGGGAGGAAATACTCGATGTAAGAATAGATGGCTCAAAAAATGAATTAGTTAATTACGTTGGTCAGGAAATTTTTATTCAGGACTTTATTCTACCCAGAGAAATTGCAAAGTTCTTTTTCTTCGACTCGGAAAAAATAGTATCAATATCTGAAATAAAAACAAAAGAAGATAGAAAATTGATAAGCGAAGCATATGGGGAAATACTGGGAATAAAAAAATACGTAAATCTACGTAGTCGTTTACACGATCTTAGAATACGTTTTAGGAAAGAATCTGCAAACGAACAGGAAAGAGAAGATTTCCAGACCTTGGGACGGGAAATAAGTCGCCTTGTAAAATCTACGGAATTAAAAGAATTAAGAAGACAGAAATGTTTACAAAATAAAGTCGAATTGGAGAGGAGCTCTGATACAATTCAAGAAAAGTTAATAAGAGAAGGCAGTAACCTGACTCCGGATGATATAAATAGCCTTAGAGAAAGAAAGTTCAAACTACGTGAAGAAGAAAGAGTCTTGAAGACAGAATTTAAGGAATTGATGGAATTTGCCCCTCTTGCAATGATGGGCAGCTTATTAAAAGACATACAGAAACAACTTGAATTGGAGCAAAATGCTAACTCTCTGTATATGGATAGAAGTCTTCTAGCAACAGAGATTGAAAGAATTGTTAGGAAACTACAAAATGACCGCGAATTTAAAAAATTGCGTACTATTGCGAGCGTTAGAACGTATTATATAAATAGAGTGAATGAATTACTACAAAGATATTTTATCGAGCCTACAAATTTAAAAGTCAACTGTTCAATAATTCATGATTTTTCACGAGAGCAGATAACAGTTTTCAATGCAATATTGTCTTACCTGAGATCTTCGTATCGAGATAAATTGTACTCGCTGAGCAGGGCACTAAAACTAAACAAGTCCGATTATGCTAACGTCACAAAAGAATTAACCAATGCTGAAGTCAAAGAATCAGATGAATTGATAAAAAAATATATTAAAGAAAAGGGGGATTTGGATAATAAAATCAGGAACATCGAACTAGAAATTATGGACTTGAGTAAATCGATAGGATCGCTAGAGAAAGAAATTACAACTAAACAATCAATTTACGAGAATTTAGCAAAAAAAATAAGGGTTAATGAGGAATATAAAGAAGTTGATCTGTTGGCCGAACGTTTAATTGCTGTGCTTGATGAATTCGTTATATCTATTAAAGAACAAAAGAAATGTACATTTGAAAACAAAATCTCAAATTATCTGATTACACTAATGCATAAGAAGGATTTTATTAAGAAGGCGAAGGTGAGTATCAATAACGATATTATGGATGTCCACTTACTAGATAGTTTAGACAAAGAAATTAACAAGGATGACCTTTCAAAAGGTGAGAAACAGTTATATGCAACTGCCCTTTTAGAGGCACTAGTAAAAGAATCAGGTATTGAATTTCCCGTTTTTGTGGATAGCCCACTGCAAAAATTGGATGACAAACACACAAATTTAATGATTAATAGGTTCTTTCCGAAAATATCCAAGCAGGTTATTATGTTACCGCTGTTAAACAAAGAGTTAAATGAAAAAGAATATCAAAAGTTAATACGAAATGTAAGTGCAAGCTACATCATCAATAATGAAAGCAAAGATGCGTCAAAAATTATAGAAGTTTCACCTGATAAATTATATGAAGAATACGACAGATTAAATAATATTAGATCACATGTTCAGTTCAATTAAAACATCTCAAGCTAATAAGACAGTTGTTAAAGAGCTTACAAATAGATTGGGTTTAGGCCCTGAAAATGTAATCGCTCGATTAGCGTTTGCTTACTCGATTTCTCTAGGACGCAAACTGGATAACACTACAATATCGGATTCTAAAGGAAAAGAATATAGCAGTAAAGTGCTATTTGGGGAATATTTTCCAATTTATATAGCTATTATTTGTCAACACTATAATATCAATAAAAACGATGAGAATATTCCCAGATATATCAAAATGCACATTGATGACGGCTTAAATCTGCTTTCTGCTATTCTAAAGACTAATCCAAATTTACCATTGTTCGATTTTTTTTGGGGACAGATAGAGCAAGGTTTAAGTATAATTTAACCATCAATTTAACTATTTAAATATTAACCAAGTTCACGAGTAAAAAAATCAGCAAGATCCCACAACGCGCCTTCACTCGACGATGTAACTATCTTATCTAATTCCCAAATTCCTGCATTGGCAAATTCCTCTATAATTTTGACCGTCCTTGAAATATCCATTATTACTTCAGGTTCACCAGTAAATCCTATTGCTACTGAACGTAAAAATACTTGTTCATCATGATTAAATAATCCTCCTTTAAATGGAGATATTCTTTTACCATCTAGAGATCGATGTTTACCAAGTTTAGAGCCTAAGTAAACTGCCATCACGAAAACATCTTTCATAGTTCTAAATGGAGCAGTTTCGTAGTTCTTTCCTATACTTGGATGTGTTTGTGAATATTTATCAAGAAGTTCATGAGCTCGTTCGGTAACATTAAAATTTACATCATCTAATGATAAGGTTGCTCCCATTTTAACCTCCTCATAATTAGCTGTTTATCTTATTTCATTAACTGAAGTTGTCACTTAAATAAACTATTTCTTGCTCTGAGTTACTTTATTATCTGGTATTCTTTCACAGAGAGTACAATGCTGATCAATGCCACAACTGCAAACCGCTGTATATTTGCCCTTATTCTTCGGTGGATTAACCAATTCAACTGGGTAATCTTGTGAATTTGTTAAAGTGAAATGTCCAGCTTCACCGTTTTTCAATATATCTTCAACACCTTCAATTTCAGCTCGAGTTAATAATAAAATAAGTTGCTCAGTTTGGTTAATCATGGTTTGTGTAATTGATCGTCGCATACTTCCACTTGTCATACCCAATGGGGTATCAACGACTACTACAGCATCGCGTTCACTTACCTGCATCAATGCAAAAAGAAACGATAGACTCAAAGCACGACGCTGAGCTCCGGACAGTATAGGATTAGCAATATGGCCACCTGGAGCAATAACCTGTAAACGAAATGATGGGGTTACTTCTACCTTTTCGAACTCATCTTTGCGAAGATTCATCTCAAAAAAATTCTTTTCAGTGTTTTTTGAAATCTTTTCGCGCTCGATTTCTCTTACATTGTGATATGTCAATGTTAGAGCTTTTATGCAATCGTCCGCTATTTTTTCACGAAGTCGAAGAGCCCTATTTTTTTTGTCCAATTTCTCCGCTTGTTGCAACCGCCTCTCAATTTCCTTTAGTTCATTTCCCAGTGATTCCAGTTTATGTTTTTTCTCTTCGCGTGATACTACAAGAGACTGTATTCTTTTTCTTAACTCAATTAGCGCATTCCTTTTCCGCTCAATAGCTTCAACATCTATATCTCCTAATTGTTTTTCGAGTTCCATAATCTGTTTACTCAAGGCAATAACTGTTTGTCGCTGGTTTTCGCGTTGGTTTAATATATCATTTAGTTGATCGGATAACTCCTTTTTATTCCGACGGCTAAAAGAACTTAAATGAAAAAGAACTTCAGTAGCCAGTTCATCAAAAATACCTCTATCTTTCTGTTTTATCAACTCCTCTTCTAGATATTTACGGGCAGGATCACCGGATTTGAGTGATCGGTTACAGATACAAACTTCTAAATCTAATCTCTCTCTGATCAACTCCTCTCCTATTCTTTTAGGAATTTCACCAGCCTCCTTCTTCTTGAGTAACAGGGTCCTTGCTTTTTCCAAATTTTCCGTCATTGTAAAATAAATACCTTGACCCATTTGCCTCCCAAGTTCAACACCAAGTGTTATACCCGATTTTTCCAAATTCTGTATTTGATTCTTAAGGCTGTTAATCTGCTGCTGTAATCTGCCAGCATCTCCTGGCTCACTCGCAATCTCATTAGTAAGTGTCTCTTGTAGAATTTCTGCTGATGCTATTTCCTTTTCAAGGCCTGTAATAACATCTTTAACTTGATCTATATCCTTTGATAGTTTTGACTGCTTTTCTCGAAGTATTTTAGCTTCTCCTGTAGCAATAGCCTGCAGTTGAGATCTATAATCTGTAATAATACTTTTCAAATGTCTTAAAGCTTCATCAAATAGTTCGAATTCAAGCATATCTGATACAGCCGCCTGAACTGCATCTTGGTGATCGGGTTTCATGAAGCTATTTATTCTATCGCCATCAAAGAAAAATAATTCACGTAGATTTTCTGGCAATATTTGTTGTATGAAAATAGTTGGATTAGGTACAATATTGACGCCTGTAGGATCAACTCTTAAAACTGTAAAAACGTCAGTACCATCAGGCAGAGAATCAACTGCATGTTTTGCCCTACGGGTTTCTCGAACTCGTTTTGCAATAAATTCCTTTCCCCCATATTCAAAACGTACAGAGACTTGAGTTTGTATAATATCATCCGGTTTCGCATTCTCTAAAGCATCTAGAGATACCAATAAATCTCCACCAGTTAGAGATTGTTTTGAATCAATTATCACCTTATCGCCATATAAACACCATTGTATTGCCGTTAACAATGAGGTTTTACCTGTACGGTTCTCCGCCCTAACAATAGTCAAAGGTTTTGTTTCACTAAAATCAAAATTTATTGTTGTGTCATAGTGAAAGGGACGAAAATTAGTTAGTTTTAATTCTTTTATTTTCATACTAGACCTCCGCCATATCCTTACAAATATCGTGGTCAGCGGTTCGATCAATGGCAGCTTTAATGGCTTCTCGAACGCCCTGTTTATGATCACGATGTTCACGTTCAATAGACAAAATGTCGGCTAAGAGTTCAAAAACTAACTCGTTTGAATTCGCTTTTAATTGCTCAAGTACAATTTGTCTCTGAGCCATAACTCGTTTAGATTGTTTCATGACGTACCTCCCTGTACAAGAATGTCAAGAATACCGAAACGCCTCGCAATATCCATAATTGATAATCTAGCTGTTTCTCCGTTTCTTGCAGTTGATGCAAACTCCACTATTCTGCGGAACTCGGAAATTATCACTTTCGCACCAATATCTTTACCAATAATATCAGAGTCACTCGGAGGAAGAACCAAGAAATCATATATGACAGCGTGAGTCTTTCCTGGAAATTTACGCAATAATCTACCACGACGTTGAATATATTGCCTAGGATTTGAACTGCTGGCTAAAAAATAACCTCGTCGGGTTGGTGGTATATCAATACCCTCATCTAAACAGCGCTTCGCAATTAAAACTTGAAGATTATTACCGACTGCAAAACGATCAAGTAAGTCCTGTCGCAATTGTCTATTACGTGTTTCTTCTTCAGTAAACTGATGAATTAAGAGCCCCATTCTATTTTGAAGTAGGTTTATGACCATATTTGTTTGTTCAGGATCCTTATCCGATGTATAAACAAAAGTATGTTTTAAATGGTGAAGTTCTAGACTACTTAAAGCTGTAAACAATGCTTCAATTTTATTCTCAGCACTACTAATAAGCTCAGCTCTCTTAATATAAAGACGATTAATTCGTTCATGACTTTCTTCGGATTGTGGCTGAATAGCCTGCAATTTGCCTATTTTAGCCGTAAGCATACTATAGCTTTCAAATTCATCACTGGTCAATTCAACGGGAATTATGAAGTAATCATAAGGAGTCAAACAAACACCAATAGCATCTCTCAATGTAAACTGGTACACTGATTCTCCAAAATAGTCAAAAAGCAAATGTGTTCCCTCTTCATCAAAGTACCGTCTCGGTGTTGCAGACAATGCTAATCTATACTGAACATATTGTGGCAGACAATTGACGATCCGCTCCGTACCGAGGTTATGCGCCTCATCCGCAATAAGAAGAGTAGGTTCTCCAATCTCCGATATAATAGCCTGAAATTCTGGTGTAACAAATGACGCGTTTGTTACAATCAAAGCAATTCTATCGATATGCCCTCGACGAAATGCTCTAACAGAACTCCATGCCTCTTTTTTCCATGCCGGGAAATCGCTATGGGCTTTTATAGGCGTAAGTCCAAATTTTCCAGCTTCCTCTGACCATTGGTCAACTAAGACTTTTGTTGGAGCAACAACAATAATAGCTAGATGCCCTAAATCTTTATGCAGTTGAGCTGCGATGCACAAAGCAGTAATTGTTTTACCCGAACCAGTGGCCATTTCTAGAAACCCGGTACGTATAGCTTGTTTGGATATATCATTTGTAGAATTCCAAGCTCTTATAGCCGCCTCTTGGTGTGGAAATAATTTTAGATTGTCAGGAGGTTTAAATTCAGGGATCGCATATCCTGTATTCGGTACAGTAAATGGCTCATCTATCATATATTCCCTACTTTCAGGATCATTAACGGGTCGCTGCTTGGGCTTAAACTCCAACAATCTTTTTTTTACTGCTTCGGGGAAACTAAATATTTCAAGCCCAGGAGTATTGTCCGCCCAAAGACGTTCAAAATTAAGCTCTTTTCTTTTTACCCGTCCCTGTGGATCATCCCAAGAGACATAGACATCAAATGATTCAAAGTTACTAACTAGTCCTCCTACGGTTTCATTAGGTGACCCGATGAAAGCGACAGCATTACCTTCGTTATCAGTAAAAATGCCGATTTTTTCATGATAGATTGCCTGATTACAGGCAATTAAATCTTGAGATGGCAAGGCTATTTTAATATCCAAATAACCTTCGGCAATCAACCACGCTAGACATCCCAATCTAGCCACCGCTGTCTCTGAAAGCTGCAGTAAGAATTCTTTGCTAAATTGCCGCAGAATTGCCTTTTCTATGATGTTACTTTTAGCTTCGTAACCCTGACTAATAGCTTTAATATCTTCAGGCTGGAATATTGGGCTAGCAACCAAACGCATATGTCCACTTCTTTTGAGAAACGCCGCCAATCCTTTTGCAGCTAAAGCCAATCCGTTACTAGTAAAAAAGCCTACAGCTCTACGGTAATCAACGCTTTGAGTAAAACATGGTATATAAAACTTATCTACTAAGTTATCCAAATCAGAACGATATTCATATTGAATATTTAAGTCTTTTAATGACATACAATTTTCACATTTGTAGAAATAGCTAAAATGCGAATTAAAGAATCCCTTTGGCGCAGAGGTTACCTAAAGGTATAATACAATCTTAAGCCCTATTCACGAACTACTTCGTCCCCATTTTTTACCTTAGACTAAGTAAGGTATAATTAGTATCTTAAAATTTGTATTATAATATGTATTATGTCATTTTATAATACAATAATCAATAGACCAAATATCCTTTTGACTAATTGATATTGTTAGATTTTTTGTAAGGTGATATTGTTTCTCAGTATCCAGCCGTCTTTCTGTAAGGCTATAGCTACCCTTGCCGGTATCATCTGAAGATTTTTCTTCATATAGGTATCGCCTAAGTTAAGGTAAAGGGAACCTGTTGTTTTGAGTATCCTTTTTAGCTCGCGAAAATAGATGACAAGCCTCTGGACATATTCTTCTGAGGTTGCTTCCAAGCCTAATTGTCCCTTAATACCGTAGTCTCTTAAGCCCCAAAATGGTGGGGAACACATGCACATGTCTGTAGATTCAGATTCTAATGTTTTCATTATCTCAAGAGCATCACCCACAAACAGTCTTGCCCAGGACACAGGAATCAATTCAAAGTGTTTGAATTACAGAGACAACTATTTTTGGGAATAACGAACTGCCGAAACATTAGTTGAATTTAAGCGAAGAATCAGATCAATAGCTCATAAAAACTTCTAATCCATACTTGTCCGCAATCTTTAACGCTTTCACAAAATCGTCAATTCTCTCCTTAAATGCTATTACCCTTGTTCTAGTTCCACGATGGTCAGTATCCCAAATCGCCCAATCAGCCAGTTCCTGCAAAGTTTCTACATATGGAAGCAAACTCCTGGTTTCCTGCATCGAGTATGGATCATCTCTATAGATATACTTGGAAATAAATTCGTCAACGAATGGAACGTCAAGCATATCAATCTTCTCAGCACTGCTTTCCATCTCTTCTGGTTTCACCTTGTCAAGCATATCAACAACTGTATTGAACATCCTCTCCGCTCCCTTGTTTATTGGTGTACCTTCACACACTTCTATCAATTGCCCGATCTTGTCTTTAGGTAGCTCTCCTTTTGTCTTGTCTACGTAAGGAAAAGAGAAGAAGGCTTCCTTTAACTTCTGTTCGTCGATAGTTTCCGCATAGAGAACAGTAAGCATAAATCCTTGTCTGAAGCCATTCATGCCCGGATAGTTGGAAAATCTGATATAGCAGTTGGTTTCATCCAAAGGTCTGATTGGACATGGTTTGCAAATTTGCTCATGTTTTTCATAGGGAAGTTGCCACCAAGCTGAATACCAGTGCTCTTCGCCTACTTCTTCCATTAATGGTTCGGCTAATTCTCTTGACATCCCTTTGAGCAAAACTCTTGGACTTGGCTTAGTTTCAACATATGGTCTTACCTTGCTAGCTTTCTTCCTGTCGGTAAAGTAATCATTAAACCATGCTTTATTCCAGTGCCATATAGTATCCCGGACAAAAGGTGGATAATCTTTGGTAAGCTCATGGTATAGTTGAGGCTCTTCTAATTCCAGCAAAGACATGTTCACTACCTTATCAACCTGTCTATAAGGTGCTAGTTTGTCCTCTCCTTTTTCCGGCGGCTCAGAGTAAATAGCAACTATCTTCTTTTGATAAGACCGGCATAAGGCATATCTACAATCTCGCAAGCTTTCCTCTGTAAAACCAATATCTACTCCCATTAAAGCCACTTGTTAAAGGATTTCTGAGCCAATGAATTAAAGCTAATGGGAATGTGGATTGCCGATTATGCACTTAATAATCCTCTGGTAATAGAGCAGTTGTTGCACCGCCTTCGCCGTCATCTATGAACCAAAGTGCAGGTCTATTACCGATTATGTCTTGAAAAACCTGTAGATAGTCTAGCCCATCGTATTGCTTCGCTTGCCTCTGCAAATAATCTAAGCAATTTAAAATAGTCTCCTCTCCATACACACTCATTGCACTAGTAGTAGCAAGGAAAGGTAGAGTGGTGAAGAAATATCTGCTGTCTGGGTGATCCAATGAAATCTCCTGAGGCTTAAGTATTAGGCCATATTCAAGTAGCACATATCTCACCTCGCAGTTAATACCGAACCCATTTATTATTTGTAAAGTCCCAATCTTTAGTCTCACAATTCAAGCAGTAAGGCTTCTCGCAGTCAGCATCCCTGTCCTCAGACTTCTCGTAGCAGCGTAGAGACGGATTCCAGCGCCAATAAATATATGTGTAAAAAGTCTGGGTGATCTCCAAGGGCTTGTCACAATAAATACAATTGGGCTGTCTTCTCTCTCGTTCTGCAGTTTCAAACTCTTCTTTCATCTCAAGATCAATATGATCGTCAAATTCAGGGGACTCAAATAGCTCCTCCTCTTCTTCATCCACTGCCATCACCTGACGATTTGTAATGATCCTTTATCTCTTCAATTAAACTCTCGCCTTTCTCTTGCACAAGCTTCATCACATCTGAATCCGTTTTAATCTGGTATCTGTCACCAAGAATATCCTGCAGTTTCCCTAGCGCTTCTCTGTCAAACAAAATACCTGTCGAAAAAATAGGATTGGAGTAGTCGACTTCGGCTTTGATTTTCTCCAACATTAGATACGCAGGAAGAATTTGCTCCGGCTCTCTCTTCACCCAGATATCATAATCAGTGCAGAAGAGATTGCTCGTTCTCAGGAAAGCCCTGTAAAAATCTATGCCATTTATCATAAACGTCTCAATAGCCTTGTCATTCAGTTCCTTTAGCATTGCTTCAGATTCATGGTAGCTCAAAATGGAATCACTGAATATCCTAGAGTAGTTTTTGGATTCAAGCTCGTACCTGCCACGCCAGGCATCTGTTGAACGCCATTTAGCTTTGAACTGCCCATCGGTTCCATTTCTGGTAAGTGAAATTCGATATGGCTCTTGTTCATTCAGGTAAAAGATAGTTACTACTGGCTCATCTTCATAGTAGCAGTTCTCGCACAAAGGCTTGTTTTCATAGTGCGTGGCAACATCGCCGAAGTAAAGTTTGTCGTCATTTCCAATGGTTTCTTCACAGCAAACACAAATATTCTTTTTCGGCATAAACGGTATTTCTAATGCGCAGGTTAAAAGATTTTCGTGTATGAGTTGCCGATTATGCCAAATGAATAGTGCAACAGCGAAAAATATTTATGTACGAAAAATAATTAATAAGGAAAACGGAAAAATTCATACGCTTAGGGATTCGCTGCTGTGCCTTCAGTCTCGCCGGGAGCACTAAAGTTGAACTTCGGTGCCCACAGGGAGCTTCCAGAAGCACAATAACGGCATAGTTGCGTTTCCCTAAGCAATATAAAACAAAAGAGGTGGAACGTAATTATGTTGCCGAAAGAAGATATATATAATTACTCCAGAGTGCTTCAGACTGTAATCAATAATATTAAAAATTCGAGCATAGATGAAGAAAGTAAGTCCGCAATTCTTGAATTTTACACGGACTATCTTATCCAGGGATATAGCCAGGCGAGAAAAATTAAGTACCTTAACACTTTGAAATCCATTCGTTTACAGCTAGGCCAATCCTTTCACAATATCACCAGGCAAGTCGTTGCTGAGTGGATACAACGGCTGGAAAACTTCAACTATTCGGAATGGACAAAGCGCGACTACAAGATTATTTTCAAAATATTCTTTAGATGGTTTAGAAAATCGGAGACTTACCCAAACGAAGTAGCGTGGATAAAGGCAAATAGAGCGAGAAATCGAACGCTGCCCGAGCAACTGCTTACTGCTGACGAAGTGTCGCTGCTCACTAATAGCGCGAATCATCCTAGAGATAAAGCTTTAATCTCTGTATTATACGAGTCAGGTTGCAGAATAGGTGAGATTCTTTCCCTAGGAATTGGAAACGTCCAGTTTGACCAATATGGTGCAGTCTTACTTGTAAATGGAAAAACCGGTCAGAGAAGGGTTCGAGTAATTGCTTCTGCAGCAAAGCTGGCTTCATGGCTTGATATCCATCCTTCAACAGGTGATCCAAATGCTCCGCTTTGGATTAATCTAAATGTAAAAGGGAATCATGCGTTGAGTTACAGTGCAGCGAAGTCAATTCTGAAGGAAGTTGGAAGTAGAACTGGCATTAGGAAAAGGATATATCCCCATCTTTTCAGGCATTCAAGAGCTACCCACCTCGCAAACCATCTCACAGAAGCTCAATTAAAACAGCACTTCGGCTGGGTTCAAGGCTCAGATGTAGCATCCACTTACGTGCACTTGTCCGGAAGGGACATAGACAGCGCTTTGTTGAAGCTCAACGGAATTGCAGTAGAAGAAGACCATAGAGACGATAAATTCAAACTGATCATTTGTCCCAGATGCAAACAGCAGAATTCGCCCGGTGTGAAGTTTTGTAATTCATGCGGGCTCATCTTGGATTCAAATTTAGCAATGAAAATTGACGAGTCAAAGGAAAGAGCTGATGAACTACTTGAAATTCTGATGAAACGGCCCGAGACACTTGACTATGTTTTTAACATGTTGCAAAGCATGAATGCGGGAAAGTAGTAAATAGGACACATTAGTTTCGGGCAAAGAATTCTAGTCTGAAAGACATCTCAAGGTTTTACGATATCAATAATAAGCTGGGGCTAGTTTTTAATAATGACTAAAGCTATATCAAGTATTGAACGTACCACCGTTAGCTATTATGCGAATAACATTTCTAAGTTCTGAAGGTATTTTTTCGGGATTTGTGGATAGTTCCTTAATTAGACTATTCTGTAGAACTAGAGGCTCACCTAATCCTTCATTCTTGGCATACACTTCGAGTAATCGTTTTCCTGGAAAAAGCGATTTCCAGCTATCTGAGTTATCGTTTATAGCTTGTCTCACCTCATTTAAAGAGTTAGTTATTAACACATCAATAGATTCAGGTTTCGCTTCAGCAAATAACTCATCATTGATTTGTTTTAGTCTCGCAAATATTTTATTCTTAAGTATGTCAATCTTTGTAGAATCTATTTTCCCACCACTATCAACAATGGTTTGCTTTTCCATAATTGCTCCAAGCGAAAAATCTTGTGGCTTATAGATCAAATTAAGTCGGAATGATACCATCTCGCGAAGGACTTCACCCGATAGTCCGTGAGCAATTGACCTGAGCTTTTCTACAACAGTTTCTGACTTAACCGGCTGACCAAAAATCCCCGCCTGTACTTTTGCAATGATTTCTTCGTCCAAGAGATAATTCTCAATCTCGTGTCGGTTTAGCACATACATTCGTCCCGAATGGTGCTCTGCATATTTCCGTATTATTTCCTGTGTGAGATAATCACGATCACGTATCAGGTAGAACTGTATACTACCTAGATTGGCCTCTAAAATTGATAAAACAGCAGCATTAATTCTTACTAAGTTCTCAGAAGATTGGCATGGCACAAACTTGATCTTGCTTGCAACGTCTGGAAATAGAGTGGTAAACATCTTTCTATCTGAACTCGAGTTGATTCCTTCGAGAAACACAATATTTTTGGCAATTCCTATATAACCTGAATAACCAAATAAATTTTTAAGTTGCCTCATTGCCTCTGTTTCGTCTGTGCCCAATGTTACAATACACTTATGAGTTTGCGTGTCACGTGCAAGATAAATGACTCTATCCCTGCCAGCTTCATCGATAATTTCGGTATTGTGTGTAGCTAGCCATATTTGATTACCACTCTTTATGCTCTGCATGGTACGAGTTAGCAACCGTGCGAAGTCTGGGTGTAAATGCAGTTCGGGTTCATCAATTACAATGATTGCATTATTCACATCATGTCGTAAGAAGAAGGATAATATAAAAAACACCTCCTTCTCACCTGATGAAAGGTCTCCAAACGGTACTACTTCTCCGGATATCAGTTTAACAAACAGATTACTAGGTGTGTCCTCATCCTTTTCCGTGAAACTGTAACCCGGGAATAATTGTTGAAGTAAATTATCATATACTACTAATGGGTCTATAGGCTCATTTCCAAGTTCACTGCTGCCTCTACTCAGACGATGATGATATTCGCCTAGACTGCGGAAATAGTGATATCTTTGCTGAACCAAAAATCGTATATATCTGTATATTGTGCTTCAGATGTGTTAAAAGCTATGCCCCAAACATAGTCAAGCTTCGCCATTGTAGGGAAATCAAATAGTTTGTTTCTATTGAAATTACGGGTTGGGTAGCAACGGTCAGATTTCAGAAAAAAACCAAGAGAGCGCTTGTAATGATTACGAAGTGCGTTTGTCACGAGACTGTGTATACTATTATATAAAGTGCTATTATCTTGGTACTTACCCTCGTTGAAGTTATACGCACGATAGTAAACACCTCTATTTTCGAGATGCTTTATTACTTCATCTTGATCCTTAGCTCCAATCGATTCAATGTACTTACGCACGAGTTCTAGTTCATCTGGTGTTATTCCGATTGCTACTTCAAATGAATTTGTAGGGAATGAACGACCAAGAGCCCACGATAGACTCCAAGTATTCGAAAGAGCATAGCCCAGAAGCTCCAATACAGAGGTTTTCCCCCCAGCATTCGGACCAGCCAACACAATCAGGTCGGAATGTCTAGATGGCTGCTTAAAAGGGCCAAGGTGTACATCCTCTATATGTCGAAAGCTTTTTATATGAATTTCATTTATGTACATTACTAAAATTTACATAGTTTACAGCTTTTATGCTTATACTATACTGTTTAATTTTTAAGTTCAAACCTAAAAATTAATTGGCCAATGCAAAGTGCGTTATCATCACGCATTGTTCTGGTAGCACTTCTACGTTAATCGGATTGCGAGAGTAAGTGAAAAAGAGCGAAGAAACCATACTATTGGATTTTAGCGATCCTATATATGACTATTTGCCCGGCGAGAGAAATAGAAAATTTCACTGCTTTGGTCGTTTGCCCTTCTTATACTCATTGGAAAGCTTGTAAAAATACATTATGAGACCCACAATGATGATGACGCTAATGATATCCCCACTTGAGAAAGCACTCCAAGCATTCGGAGTAAGGACGGTAATAAACGTGCCTATCACCACACCAATGAATACCAGCACCATTACATCACGTCCCCTGTAAATGTAGCCGAACCATATTGCTGTTAAACCAGCTATTATGAAAGAAATTCCAAGTCGCCAGTCTGATTCCAGTAGTGCCCTCGAAAATGCATAAAGTATGAAAATAGAAATGCCTAAACGTATGACATTTTCGCTTTTCTGAAGCCTCTTTCGATGTCTTTTATTATAGTTGTCTTTGATGATTTCGAATATTTTGGTGATTGTATCTTTCAAGGTAATGTCCAAGTTCATTCTGGTATAAGGCACCTCTATTGTCAAGCGAGTCATAAAGGCAGATTTGTTTCATAAGCCATCTCTGGTTGATTCGTTGGTAGTGGGGATAGGATGGCTTGAGTTGGGTAGTGTGTCGGTGGGTTTCGAACCTACAATTGTAACTATTAAAGGTGACAGCAGCATTACGTAAGCCACTGTGAATTCGCCCCTCCTATTGGGCTCACCACGTCGCTCCACGCCTAGCCCCAAAAACCCCGCTAGGCCCAAACCTATAGCTTTGAACTTTGGAGGCCGTCCTGGTGAGCCACGTGAGTCCTAGGACTTGCCACGTAGCTTCAGCACTAAACAGTGAAAGCTGGTTATACTGGTAAGACAAAGCACTATCTACTATGTGGTAATCATGGTAACTATAGTTTAGAGGTGATAAAATTATTGAAACGAGATAAATTCTGTGGAAGCTTCGCACAAAGCCTGATTTAGAGGGTGAGAGTATGGTCAATCCTGAGACTATTGATCCAAAGTCATTTACTGAACAAATTCTTTTCCTAACATTGAAAATTGAACTTATCAATGAGAAAGATGAGCCTCAAGGGATTGGCACTGGTTTTTTGTTAAAAGTTGATTTTCCTCAGGATACAAGTCAGTCCTTATTGCTGTTAGTTTCGAATAAACACGTACTGGGTGCATGCAAAAAGTTCAATATAATCTTTCATCAGCGGAGAGGAGATCTTAATCTTCCTGATTTGGGACAAAGATTCAGCTTACTTGTAAATGACTTTAGTGAGGTCTTATTTTCCCACCCAAAGCCCCAGATTGATCTTGCATGCGTTAATATATCAAATATAATCTCCGCTTTAGGCTCAAAAATATACCTAAAATTTTTAGATAAAACGCTATTTGCTAATTTTAATGAGCCTGAGCTTGACGCTGGATCGAGAGTGATTTTCATAGGGTATCCTGATAATCGTTATGATCAAAGGCATAATCTTCCTATCTTGAGAAGCGGTGTAATAGCTAGCCATCCAAAGGTGAATTACAATGGTGAGGAGCAATTTTTAATTGATGCCCAAGTTTTTCCTGGGTCTAGCGGTAGTCCAGTTTTTCTAAACTTAAAAGAAGCTCAATATAACATGGGGCAAATTATTATTGGCTCTGGGATTCCCTATCTATTTGTAGGGGTCATTTCAGCTACAATGATAAGGAATAATATTGTTAGTTCATTGCCTGTAAGTCAATTAGGGCTTTCCCAAGAGGTGATTGGATTAGGACTTGTTTTTAAAGCTACAGCCTTGAATGATTTAATTGATTTGGCTCTTAATCAAACGTGGCAAAAATTGCATCCTTAGTAGCTATATATCGCAAGTTGTACTGTCGGGCCGCCTGCGGGCGGGCTATGTGAAAAGGGAGGATTTAGAGATGCGCTTATATGGATTGATGGTCATTTGTGGCATAGTTGTTGCAGTGGCGATTGTGTTGAAATTACTTGGACTGGCTGAAGGAATTCAGATTTGGATTACTCTATCGCTTGTTATTATAACGGGACTATACGTGCAGGAAACAGCCAAGATTAGAAGAAGCTCAGAGGAGACTGTCAAGGCTACATTGAAACAGGCTGAGGCTAGTAATGCAATGGTTGAAGAAATGATGCAGCAAAGATATGGTAATATCCTCCCAATAATAGATATACAAGAGCAAGATGAGAGTCCTCACGATAAAATTCGGATAGGGCTTTCTATCGAATCGGGTAAATCCCCTGAAGGGCTATTATGCCTACTCCGAAATATTGGCCTTGGGCCAGCGCTTGATGTTTGGACGTTCATCATAACGCCTACTAATAGAGAACGCCGTCAGTGGGATTTTGGTGCTGTATCTATTAATGAAAAAACTGACATAGAACGATTATCTATTGAACAGCATGAGAGTCGAGGTATATTAGTTGCCTACTATAAAGATGTATATGATCGGCCTTTTGAGTCAAGTAGGGAATTTATTATGAGTAGTAATCAGCGCTCTTATAAATTAGGGCCACTAAAAATTCGTAAATTGACTAAAGAAGTAACCTCTAATCCTCAGTAGGTATCTTCATTGTGTGGTGGGCTCGGCAGGTATCGAACCTGCGACCAATCGGTTATGAGCCGAAGTTCAGATTTATGATCCACGAGTTGAACAAAAAACAAACTAGAGAACCTTAGAGATAATAGCAACAAGACCCACCAAATGGAATTGTAAAAATAACCTTCTGGTAATAAAGCAGTTACCTCAAACTCTTATTCATTCCACCCTTTACAATTGACTGCATAACTTCTATACTTACTTTAGTTGATTGTTGTGTCAAAAGAAACAGTACGTTTATAAATAAGAAACAGCGTGTTTTGTATATGTCAACATTGTTTGCTAGGGACAAAGAGAGAATATTAGAGTACATCCTGAATAATCCTACAAAGAAGGTAGGGGTAAGGGAGCTGGCAAGAATACTGCACCTAAGCCCAGCACATGTCAGCAGAACTTTGAAGGATTTCTACGCTAACAATTCGCTCAGCGACGATATTGTAGACCTGGCCAATCCGCTGGTAAGGTCGCTAAAGGTCTTTTTTAACATCAAGGTCATTCAAGAGAAAAACATTGTCAAAAAACTGAGACCAGCGAAAATAAGTGGTGCCGGTATCTATGGATCTTGGGCAAGTGGGACTAACTACGAGGATAGTGACCTGGATGTCTGGATAAAGGTTAAGAAACACCCTGGAGAGATGAAGGTAGCTTCTATTTCAGGTGGATTGCGAAAAGCATTAGAGAGAAAGGTGCAGATACTAGTTCTTACTCCTGAAAGGATCAAGAGACTGAAGAACAGCGACCCGATATTCTATTATTCGCTCGTTTATGGTTCAATTAATTTGTGGGGTGAAACAGTTGAGTGAACTTGATAGTTGTATAGAAAAAGGTCTTATAAGAAAGGTGATTCCGTCAAAGGAGAAGTCAATCAAAAGCATTGTGAAAGCCAGGAAATGGCTTGACGAGGCAAAGAAGAACCGCAAGTTTGGATTGCTTGATAGCTGCCTTGTTTCTGCCTATTCTGCGATGTTCCACGCAGCCAGGTCTTTGCTGTTTAGGGATGGTTTTAGGGAAAAGAGCCATTATTGCCTGGTAAGATATTTAGAGGAAAAGTATGTCAATAGAGGGAAGATGGAGCGCATTGTGGTGGATTTGTTAGACAGATTTAGAGAGCTGAGGCATGAAGACTTGTATGAGTTAGACTTCTCTGCAATGGAGGAGGATGCTGATGAAGCTGTTCAGAATGCAGAAAGAGTTATCGCCACGATAGAAGAATTGCTTAAATAGATTCCTAAAGAGCCTTTCTAAACCCAGGCACTGACTAGGTTTAAATAGTTTTCTGATAAGCATTAAATAAAGTGGTAAACATGAGCATGTGGGAAAGGTTGAAGGATCAGCTGTACTCTGTAAAAGATGAAATAAGGGACATTGCTATAAAGTGTATAGCTCCTATAGTTGTATCTGTTGCGATCACACTGACATCATGCACTGCTCAACCTCCTGCCAATCCACCTGTAGTAGTTAACCCTGTTGTAGAATACGCAAAAAGTCTTGGCCTTTCAGACAATATCACCTATAGACTGAAAAAATATGGTGAGGGTGGTATGGATAATAATGAACGTGCTTTTATTGATTTGTTAGGAGAATATCATGAGGTAGATAAGACATTTTCTGGATTCTATGGTAAAGTTATGAAAATGCCAGAATTGTCTGTAATAAATGAAGATGATGTAAAATCCACAAAAAAGATACTTGATCTAGCATCATCAACTAATCCAGAAGTTAAAGAAGCATTTCAATTGATGCTGAAAGGTGGGACCCCTAATCCAAATGAATTTGGATACAATGTTCCTGATTGGAATACCGAGTTGGAGGTTCTTTACAAGATTGCTGAACAGAATGAGTTCAAGAAAGATGATAAATTGGCTCTAGCAATTGCCATGGATAATGGATTATATGTAACTATGGGAGATGATGAAGTTAGACAAGCAGTTTATAAGGATGTAAACGATTTTTTGGTGTTTGGAAGGGAGACTTCTGAACGGCAAAAGGCCTTAGGTTTACCATATAACTTAGAAGAATATCCTTTAGAGGCAGAAATTTCTTGGGCATGGAGAGGAAATTATTCTGCTATGTCTGGTAGAATTCAACATCTTCCATCTTATAAAAATAAAAAACTAGATATGTGGGCTTATCAATTTACAACAATTGATAAATCATCATTAGTTAAAATGCTTGATGAAATAATAAAAAGAAGGTGGGATTATACTGTACCAAAAGATTTTATTTCAAATTTAGAGTGGTTCTTCTATTTTGACAGGGGTGCAAAAGCTGGAAATTCATCTCATTGGATATCCAAATCAGGTGACGAAACTATTGTTGTTGATGATAAATTAATTGTTAACCATGATATGAGTAATGCTGATTTTGTGTTTGATTATTTTCTTAGAAATGGTTGTGGTATTGGTGATTGTGGAGATGAAACAACACTAATAGATGCATTATCTAAAGCTTATGGAATAGCCACAGATCCTGTTTCGTATGCTATTTTCGATGACAACGGTAATTTGTATAGACATTTCTATAATATTTATTTTGACCCTCTAAATAAAACATGGGGAGCTTATCAAGGTCATACAGAAAATAGTGGGTATCCAAATTGTTTTAATAATAAACAAGATGCTAATCTTAAATTTTTTATTAATAGACCACCCATCTACCAAGAAAAATATTTATCTGGCGACTACACAAAGCCAGATTATTCTGGAAATACTGTTTACATTACAGACAAATATACAATATCTGAACTAAAAAAATTACTATTAGGGTTCCCTACATCTGATGTTAAAGGATGTATGTTCGTTAAATAGATTGCATTAAATACGAAGGATTTTGTCAACTACACTCTCAGGCCGCTTTATTCTCGTGTGAATGCGCTGAATTGGTGATGGGGCAGGGAGGCGTGTTCCGCTTGTATACTTTGCCCAATATTCAGCGTCACGCCATCTATCAAGAATGAGTTTAAGCTCCTCTTGAGCTGGTCGCAACACTTTACCCACATAGGTTGTATAATCAGAAAGAAACTTCTTTAATGCTTCCGTATCATTCATCATTTGTAGCTTCTTGTTGCTAATACACCCGCGTGACCTCCGGGTCACTCATAAAGTCATTACAATTCGCCTTGTTGCGAAAGCTTCTGTTTATTCTATTAAACTGAGAACCTGCAGTCAACAAATAAAGGCAATACAGCAATCAAACTGGCATTCCTCATAATACCCTTTTTAACCCTTAGATGAGCTTTATATCAATAATCCTCAGGCAACAGAGCAGTTGTTGCTCCTCCTGAATTGGTGGTGGGCTCGGCAGGTTTCGAACCTGCGACCAATCGGTTATGAGCCGAAGTTCAGATTTATGATCCACGAGTTGAACAAAAAAACAAACTAGAACTTGACTTGATAAACTGGTGAGTACGCTACCAGCATAGCCACGGTAATTGACCTGCATATTAACTCCCTCCGGAGGAATTGAATTAGGACATCATAACCAACATGAATGGTTATCAGAAAACCCAGATAAAACCGGCCAAGATTTTTTAGAATTTATCAAGTCATCTGAGGGTAATTAATGGCTTAATAATTATAAAGACAAATACAGTCAACACCAATAATATAAAATACCAGTTGTTCAGTCCTTTAAATTGATATCCTGTACCGCATCTCCATCTTATGCCTGTTATTTCGAGACAACGGTCCTGACGGTTATTATCAGCTGGGCTTTGCCAAGAACACTGGTTTGTAGCCCTTTTCAATACGCCTTTTCCACTTCATTTGTGAATTCTTAATGAAAGCACCAAATTCCCTATCTGATGCTAAGTATCGTAACAGACCTTCGTAAACCGGTCCCAGGCCTTTGTACCATTCTATTGCAGCCTCCTTCATAACCTTCTGCAAAACAGTGTACCCGTTACATACTGCTTTATCCACAATCACCTTTGATGGCACTAGCCAACAGTCATGTATCCCAACAAAATCAATCAAACCTAAGGTGGTCAACCTTTTCATAACAAGGCTTGAATAATACGCATCGAGCATGTGTATTAAACATGGCGCAACCATTTTTCTTAGTCGCTCAGGATCCAGCGGATAGTCGCCATTAATGTTTGGTTCAGCTTCCCTCAGTCCATCATCCTTTCTCACTCTACGGGGAAGACTAATGATCAACTTATGCCCAAAGTTTCCAACTTTCACGTCTTCCCTATCCACCGGATTCCAGCGGACTATCGCTCCGTCAAATGGATCAGTAAGTTCTACTCCGGAATATGGATCACGTTCGTAAGCAAGTTGGGCCATCCGACGACATGCATTCAAGAAAATCTGCACTTCGGGAAACTCGGTGTACAAATACTCTAGAAATCGGTGGGCGTTGAGCCATGTCCAACCTGGGCCATAAGTTTCATGGGCATATTTCTGGTCTTCGACAACGGACCAGACCGTGCTACCATATGAAACCCTCATCCACAGTGTTTTACATAACTCCTGCAAACGCTTATCGGTTGGTCCTGCATAGTTTGGTACAATTCCTAGGTTCTGATTTAGCTTGAATTTATCATCTGGATCCTCATGTTTCTTCCAAGCCCATTCAGCCATAGTTTCTTTAAAGGATTTACCGCTAGGTTCCATGGTCAATCTTTCTAGTTTCTCTATACCCAGAAGGGTTGCGATTATCTGGGTTTGAGATGAAGAGATGTCAAAGCCGACCAAGTCAATAGCCTTGTTTATCTTAGGATGGCGAGCTTTAAACCATCTCTTGCGATAAGAGTTGTGTTTATCCTCACTAGTATTGGAACGAGAATCCTGCCCGTCTTCTTGTATATTACTATTTTTCGATGTTACATACGTGGGCCAGAAGTGCAACGGCTGATATCGTCGGTTAATGATACGTATAAAGCCACTATGAATAGGCAATTGATCACTCTTGTCTCTAACCTGTTCATATATAGTTTTATATTCATGTATGTGGCGTTGAGCACGGTTATATTTGCTGAGAAGACACATTGCTCTTTGCCTCCATTCCTTAGCAGCTATAGCCGCTTGTATTATGTCTTCTATAGAAAGCTGAGTATAGAAATCGCCTTCCTCAGGTCGATTTTTTCGGTGCCACTTGAGGTACGTGTCAAAATGTTTCTCCCACTTCTTCTGACTTCTTGTAAGCTCGTGCTGGATATCGGTGGTGATTTTGGTTTTGTATCTTTTTTGTGCTAGCCCTTCTTCAATGGATCTATAATATACATATTGTTCGAGATATGACCATATTTTTTCTTTTTTTTCACCCCTTTTATTAATCCAGCGCTTAGTGCTTGAGAGTAATGGGTCGATATTGTATTTATCCCTCAGGTTTCTAGATAACATTTTCATGTTACGACGCTCTTTCTCGTAGTCATCCTTGAATGTGGGCACATCAAGAAAAAGTCGCGCTCTTGATTGAAGACGCAGTAATTCCTCAGATTTCTCACCAAGTTTGACTTCGTTGTAAGGTCTCTCTGCACATATTTCATATTTATGACGCTTAAAGCGTAGTCCGACATCCTCGAATAAAGCCTCAATTCCTGAAGGGTGTAGACGAGTATATTGTGGATCATACTTCAATATATTCTCAAATTCGTCAAGATGGACGGAATTTATCAAAAGGACACGAATAGCCTGACCCCTACCGCTATAAAGAAGCTTGTCGACACGAAATAAGGGATTGAGACCGGATCCTACTCTAGACCATTCTCCAACAGCTATATCCCAATATTTGTTGACATTGATACCACTTAATAACAAGTCCCTTCGACACTTCCAGGCAGTCTCTCTTCGCATATCACGAACGGCTTGCGCTAAACTATGTCTATGGTGGTCACTATATTTACGGCATAGAGCATCGAAAACGGTGTTATAGCTGATGTGCCTGTGGTTCTGACCAGCACTGACGAAAGCATCTAATACAATAAGGAGTGCCTGCTTAAAAATTTGCTCTAATATTTGTTTCTCATCCACGGACAGCCAGCTAAAGTGCGTCATGGGTATCTGGTCAAATATCTCGCGATGCCCCCACATAAATGGTTGCAGTAAGTTCCAAACAGTTTCAGCTGTCTTTGGTAATGGTCTACCCCATTGTCTTTCCCAGTTTGGGACTTTAATTCTATAAAGTGCTGCCCTTTGGTGGAATTCTTCCCATTCCGTGAGGCTGAGCTTGTTATTAGCAATATTATGGGGCATTGGTAGTAGATTCCCAGCTTTAGTAATGCGAGCAAGCTTTTGTTGTATGTCAGAGGCTATTTTATTTCTCTGGGGTGAGGGCATAACAAACCACCTATGTAAAGAATTATAGCAAAGTGCCCATGCAGCCAAAAGACCCTGTGCATATTTTCCATCTATCAAGTTCAGCCGCATTTAACCTAGTGTCAAACATTCTTCATAAATGTTTGCTCCACTTTCTTGGGAACTATTTAGTAAGAACCCTATAGGTACTAACTTAATAAAGGAGGTGATACGCTTAAAATCAAAATTTTGGAACAGATAAGAAGGAGGTGTGCTATGACCCAAAATAATGAATTTCGTAGGTCACCACTGGCTCCTCTGCCTCTGTTCAATTAGAGGTAAGAAATGGGGAGCCGGGCTATTTCAAAGAAATGCCAATTATTTTGTGGAAACCCGGCAAAATATATTAAGTCTGTCCGGGCTATTGAAACAGAATTCAGTAGAGATTACTGGAAATTTGATTACCATCGTAGGCGCTTTGAGCGTATTTCTGAGAAGCATAGCAACAGAAAGAAATTTAGGAATTATTGGCTAATTGATCTACGACGCTTCATTATAGCTCGTAGTGTGATTTCTTGTGTGAAAAAAAGTAATCTAATCAAATCTCAGAAGGTTGAACGAACTTCATACTGCAGTTTGAAAGATGCATTTAATAGGCTCTTATTACAGATTTGTTTGTCTTATATCGGCACTGCATTGTTTGAATTAACGAAAATTCTTTTACCACTATTACCTTTGGTAGTGATCCTAGTTGAGCATCACTAGTTGTTTTATTAATGTGGGAAAATAAACTCGCCCTAATAAAAAGGGCGACTTTTTTTTGAAGTTATGCTTAATAGTTCCTCCCAAACTTTAAATGAAGGAACAAAGGTCTTTCGCCATGTTATCCCCATTTAATTCCTACACAAGAGGATAACCTTTTTTCATAGTTTGTTAACCGGTTTCGATAGCTTCATAAACCCTACCTCTTTTTTCACCAATAGCTTTCACCAGACCTTTAGAACAAAGGTTTTCCATATAATTCCTAAGTGCTCTCTCGCTTTTCGGATGTCTGGACTGCTGTATGTAAAAGTCATAGAGTCTGCTTGCCGGCAAGCTTTTCCACTCCTGTAAAATCCTCAACAGTAATTTTTCATCCTGGTTCAGCTTTTGGGGACAATCATGCTCAAGTAAAATGTCGTTTAGATTGATTTCTTCAATTGATTTCTTATCTTGAGTGGCTCTATGCACACCAGTTTTGAGTATATTATATGCCAAGGTGAGATTTCCCTTGCTTTTCTCCGCAATTAGTTTCAAACTCTCATCGGTGTATCCAGTCGATAGTGTTTCAGACGTCATTTGTCTGAGAAGCTGAAATGCCTCATCTGCTGTGTATGGCAGTAGTTCAATTAACGATGCCAGGCCGATCCTTGCTCTCAGATCAAGTGACGAAAGGAAATCTTTACTGTTACAAACGACTACCACACACACTCCAATTTGAATAAGCTGCGCTATGATCTCTGTCTCTCTTAAACTTTCAGTGTGATCGAAGCAAATGGTGAATTTATTGTTCCTTGCTCTTTCGATAAGTCGCTTTAAGAGGTCATAGTTGCTTCGGCTAGCTATAGGTCTATCAATCAGTACTTCTCTGAGAACCGCGTTTGCTGTCTGATAAAGTGAACAATCGATATAAATGATCTTTTCTTTTGGTGAACTGAGCTCTTGAATCGCTTTCTTTAAAAGAAATGTCTTCCCGCTACCCAATTGACCATAGACTGCTGTGTTTATCGAGTTCTTCAGGTTGGTTACAAGCTGGGAGTGCTCCTTTTCTCTAAACAGTAGCTTTTCCGGTACGACGGAAGGATTCGACAATTCTAAATTCTTGATAAGCTTCGAGTTCATGGAATGCAATATTTCCTGTTGGCAAACAAATAGCTAATGAACAGGAATCATGCCATATTTGCCAACAGTGGTATACCTGCTTTCTGGTTTTATCATCGAATTCTCATAATATTTCGAGACCTTTCAGAAATAGCTGGCTAAACCACTTCCAAATTGACTTCGGATTTGGCTACAAGAATTGCATCCTGGCTAAGCGTCCTTTTCAGACTTTGGATTTGCTGCCTCAAGGGAAGGTCGTGGTCTAACAGTACGTTGATAAGAACTGAATCTTCTGAAACGCCGCGATAGTAGCCCTTACCTTTAATTAAAGTATAACCGTCAGGAAAGTTGCTATCCGCCCACTGCCTAACCTTATCAAGATAACCTTTACAAATTCTCTTAGTTCCGTTGTCGCTTCCTACATAGATATCTATGCTATAGGGCATGTTACCAACTCAAGACCAAGTTCTGAATGGTCAGGTACAAGACTCGTGTTCAATATGAAAACAGGATAAAAAGGAGTTTACGAGAGCAGGATTTGCCGTAATTGCTACTGGGCAATTCGAAAGGCCCTGACATTTCTACCTATGTACTCTGCTTTTATAAGATTCAAATCAATTAACTTTGTTATGTAATCAGAGAAAGTCCTTGTAGCTATAGGCTTCTTTCCTTTTTGCAAGCACGATTTGGCATAAGCCTCCCAGATTTTACCTGAGCTATTTCCGGGCTGTTCATTAATAACTTTATATATTAGCTTGTGATGCTCGCTTAATCTCTCAAGTGAGTACTTCTTTCTTAATTCCCTAGTTGAATCCCATGCCTCGGTGATATGTTCATTTAGAATGTTATCGACGTGACTGGATTCGGCAAGTTCGGCAGCTTTTCTCAAGATTTGCACTGACGTCCTTGCATCGCCTTCAGACAATTCAGCTATCTGACCGAGTGCCGCTCTAGTCCAGCACTCAGCATTGAATGCATTGTCTGCCCTTTGTTCCAATATGTTCGCCAGTTCGTCTGAAGAGTAAGTGCTGAATCCAATTTGCCTGGGAGCCAACCTAGATTGGATTCTGTCATCTAATTCAAGTAAGGTATATCTGGAATTGCAAATACAAATCAAACCCACATTCCCGATTTCTGTGAGACTGTATAGGATATTGTTCCTCTCCTTTGGTGAGGGTTTGTCTATTTCATCTAAAACTATTACAAACGGCTTGCTTCCGATTATTTTCCGGAATCTCTCGAGCTTCAAAGTAGTGTCAGGTCTCTCTGCAAACATTATTTTCAAATCTTTTACCAGCTTGTCAGCTATCGAATACAAAGAAGTGTGCTCCCAACAGTTGATATAAATCCCCTGCAGCCCTGTTTCTTCCATTAACTGTTTCAGTACTGACTTGGCCACAGCGGTTTTTCCTGTTCCCGGTTTTCCATAAAGCCAGGTGTTTATTGGTTTTCTTTTTTGTAGAGCTGGCGATAAACAAAGCCTCAACTCATGATCCTGCGATTGCCTGCCAAGCAATGAAGATGGAATATGTTCTTCACTGATTGCTTCTATGTTCCTAATAATCTTACTCTCCTTCATTAATTGACTTTGACTGAGTGGGTGCAAATAAATTTACTCAGTCCCCTTTGCATCCTATGCATGCCTGGACAGGAATATGGCATCATATATAGAATATTTTACTCCTTCAATTCTCGAAAAAGGCAGAGGCACAGCATCTCCTAAGTATTTCCTCTATTCCAATTGAAAACATCCGTGACGGTACAGAAAGTGGTGGATGAGGCGAAATTTCCTATAATGAAAACCAAAATAACGAGGGAAGGGCTCTTATTGATACCAAGATCCAACTGGCGGGATAAGAATCATCACAATTAGAGCTCAACTTAACTTCTTTAGAGATTCGTGAAATTCTACCTCGTAAGACCGTGACAATTCATCATAAGAAGGAATCCCATCTCGAGCTCCAAGAGCTCCAATACATCCCAGCGCCGCTTTATGTCCAAGAAAAGTTCGACGTTCAAGTGAGGTCCCAACTAATAAACCATATAGCACACCAGCACAAAAAGCATCTCCCGAACCTACCGTGTCTACTACTTTAAAACCTTGTTCGGCATCATGAGAGTCTACACTATCCCCATCAATTAAATAGCTAGTTATCTTCTCTCTGGGTTTTGTTTCGGTTTTTACGGCAACGCCCTTATCAAGAGTTACACAAACCATGCGACAACCATATTCCCTTTGTAGATATCGAGCTCCCTTTGCGTACTCACTTTTTCCTCTTTTGATGTTCTTAAGTAATTGATCAAGTTCATTCCTATTGAGAAATAATATATTTGTCCGCCGAAGAATCGGTTCTATCGCTCTCAAACCTCTAGAAGCATAAATTGAACCTGGTGCAAAGCTTAAAACTATATCGTTCGGGAGGTTTCGTACAAGAAATAATTGCAAATCCAATTGTGCCTCTCCAACAAAAGAAGATAGGTGAACGATCCTGGTATCTAACATATACTCCAAATTAATATCAGCTTCGGTAAGAAGGTCATTTGCACCAGGACTAATATAAAGGGCCTGCTTCCCCAATAAATCTGTCAAACAAATAACCCTGCCGCTTGCCGAGTCCTGTTTCGTTTTGATTTGAGAAATATCAGCCTTAACGTCCTTCAGATGTTGTTTTAATTGAATACCATCTTCATCGTCACCAACGACTCCCAGAACGCCCAATCTAGCTTGCCACTTAGCAAGTGCGTATGCAGTATTCGGAGCTGAGCCCCCTGGTAATCGAGCCGTCCTAATTATTGTAGTTTGATCATTGTAAGCAAGGCTTGGGACTTGATAGAAATAGTCCATATTCATTGCTCCAAACGCAATAACATCAAATCTCTTGTCCATTAATAATCCTTCCTGTTACAAAACGAGCTTTTCAGCAAATCCTGAAAAATGCCAAGTGCTGAACACTATATAACAAACTACAAATTATGTGACATTTTTGTGATATATATACATCACAATACAATATCAAGAAATGCCCGCTTGAAAATCTGGATAGCTAATTTATGATACTTCCGCGCAAGATGCTCTCTGCTGTAACCAAGCTTCAAAGCTATCTCTGACACAAGCCGGCGCTCACGATACCGCATATCCAAATAAGATATGAGTAAGGCTTCCCTTGGGTCATTACTTACATTGGAAGTCAACCTGTTAAGAGCTTCTTTAAGAAGCCTTTGAAGCAGAAGCCCTTTTGTGGCTCCACTCGAAGCAACTGGAGTAAATCTTGTGAGTGGACTAGCCTCTAAAATATTTGGATCGTTAAGGTGCAACAGAGCAACCCTCATTTCTTCGTCGGTGACATCGGCTAACGGCAGTTGTGTTCCGGCATAGCTTGAGTAATCCGATATTTCTGGTTCTTCAGCTTGTTTTTTTATCCTAGATTTTATAAACTGTTCAAGGTCATCGTCGTACATGCGATAAAATTTGCCAATTTTTGCCGCAGGAAGTGTACCATTTCGACACAATCTCCATACAGTTGCTTTGGTTACTTGGAGACGGACAGCGATTTGTTTCGTTGTCAATATTTTGCGCATACAATTCTCTTAAGTTTTGTTGCGAATAGTTTACATCAAACTTGACGAAAAATCAAGAAATCCTATAATAAAGCTAAATATGTAGTCACAGATTAGTATGTTGCGAATGTAAAAGTAAGTAATGGAAAGTGTGACCATTAGATTTATTTAGAATTAAATATAAAATAAATTTAGGAATTGGTGAATGATGGCACAATTCAGGTCTATGTTAGAAGGATTATTAGAGAGTGGTAGGATTGCACAGCAAGAGGTCTGGTACGATGCCAAAAGCAGAGACTCGGGACTTGCAGAAATCTTAAATAGGTCGACCTCTAGAGTTCGTGTGCTGGCCGGAGAATTGGATCCAGCTTATTTCGAGCGCGACGAAGTTATTGATAGTATACGTCATTTCTTGGATAAAAATGAAAAGAGCGAACTTCAGATTATGTTTCATAAGACCAATGGTTCTATTGCTAATGTTTTGACGGCGATTAGAAAAGAGAATCCAAAGCTCGTCTCACTGATTAATTCATATGATTCCCGTATACAGTGCTATTGGCTTCCAAAGCGACCTACCCATCATTACGTTGTAGGAGATGCTCAAAATCTTTTGTTAGAGGAACCAAATCACCCAGAATACAGCCCACGTAGTGCTCTTGGAAGGTATAACGACGCCAAGCTAGCTCCGGATTGGATTAAAAGATACGAAAATACTCTTTCAAAAGCGACATCAATTAAATTCAAAGAATAGAGTATTCCTGAGAGATGTGTTTCAATGAACTGATAAAGTATCTTGCGAATGCTGGATATTTATTAGTTTTTACAGGAATAATAGTTGCTTTTGAACCTTCTATTGTATTCATTGAGGATGAAAAAACTGCTTTAGGAATGTTATCATCCCCAACTAGAATCAGTTGGCTCGTGGCACGTCGTTGTCTTCCCACATTATTGTTTGTAACAATTTTTCTTCTACTCCTCTACGTGTGGATAAGCGGAGATGCACTCGTTTGGACATCACTTGTATTGCTTACTTTGTCAATCGTTCAGTTAATGGTTGGAGTACTTCTAGTTAGTTTGGAGCTCTATACACCACTGCTAAGAAGAAGAGCAATTAGAACAAAATACTTGCCGCCTAATTTGCAAAATTGATTAATAATCAATATAGGCCGCAGTATTTTTGTCAAAACGTCTGTGCAACTGAAGCAATCTCCGTACCAACAGGAACAGTTGTTTGCTGCCTCTGAATCCCATTGGAATTATACTGTTTTTGATTTCTATTTTTAATTTCAACCTGTCTATAATAACAAGATATTTAGAATCCGCAAGCACTAATTGATTTTAACATTTTTACAATATCATATTTCTACTTTTATCACTATTTAATCCACAGCTTGAACGTTCAATATTTAAAGCTATTTAATTTTGTAATTTCAACACACACAGTCGACCGGAGATACGTACAACTAAAAGAATTCTCCAGAGCTCTAAACAATAAAATATAGAAAATACGGTATCAAATATCTACACAAAATTTAATTCACACTCATTTCTATCTAATCGAATGAGAGGTTACTGCCCACGCTGCAAAGAATATAGAAGCGATGATGACTTGGATGCCTGGAGCATTGTTTGGAAGAACGGGTTTGCATTATGCCAAAGATGTGGCTCAGCAGTGGATTTGTGGAGCGACTTGCCTGATAAGGAACAGGGATAGTGATAATAGTGACAATTAGCAATTACCACGAGCGAGAAAATGATGAAAAAACAGATAGGGAATCGCTTAACTTGTCACAAATGCAGAAAGATAGCCACGACTTATATTCGGAATTTTTTCAAAGCAAGATCGCCTCATTAAGAAAGCGAATCGAAGAAATAAACCTTGATCTAGAATCAAGGCAGTCGATACATAAGAATGTTGTTGAAGAGATATATCACCAAATCTTCTCAGCTTCTCTATTCCTGGATCGATTAAAGCACTGGCAAATTGGCTATAGAGTTGGAGTTGATATGGAAAGAAACCTATGGGAAAGACAAATAGCTACGCTTACAAAAGAAAAGAGGCATGAAATGGTGAGCAGTTGGAAGGATACTTTGAGCCTAAGAGAACAGAAAAGGGAATCCCTTAAGGAATACGAGGAATTATGGAAAAGGCTTAATTTCTTGAGGTGATATATCTGGAAATCGACGACCTTTTTCAAAAACTGGAACCCATCCTAGGTAAAAAGATAAAGGCTCTGTGGCTTGAATACATTCTAAATCCGGAAAGCAGACAGGAAATAGAAGGACTGCTAAAAGCTCTAGCAGACAAGCATCTGAACCACAGCTTTGAAAAAAGACAGATTGTGCTTACACCGCCTCATAAAGAGGCTGCATTCGGCGAATATCCATTGGGAACCGTGTATTACGGGCAGACTCCACTTCATGAATTTGGGTTACGTGAAAACGAGTGGATACAGCATATGGCAATATTCGGCAGAACTGGAAGTGGAAAAACCAACATCGGATTCCTCGTTGTGAAAAATTTATTGGAAAAGCAAAAGCCTTTTCTTGTCTTTGACTGGAAGCGAAATTATAGGGACATTGTTGGCTTATTAGATGCTGATAAAGTGGCCGTATTGACAGTGGAAAGAGATGTCGCTCCATTTACCTTTAATCCTTTGATTCCACCTTTCGGTACTTCGCCAACCATTTGGCTTAAGAAACTCATCGAGATTATGTGTCATGTGTACTGGCTGGGTGAAGGGGTTGCCTACCTGCTTCAGAAGGCCATAGATTCGGTTTATCAAGATTTCGGCGTATATAGAGGGGCTGATAGGTTTCCGACATTAGACGATGTTAAGAAATGGTTGGAAGAATACAAAGCGAAGAGAAGGGAAGCGCAGTGGATGGATTCCACCTTAAGAGCGATTGCAACTCTCTGTTACGGAGATATAGGTAAAGTATTGAATTCCTCTGCAATAATTAAACTTGAAGAACTTCTAAAACACAACGTTGTTCTTGAATTGGATGCCCTTACCAATTCGGATAAAACCTTCTTGATTGAATCACTTTTATTATGGATTCATCATTATCGTTTACAGGAAAAAGAAAGGGAGACATTCAAGCACGCAATCATCATCGAGGAAGCTCATCACGTATTGCTTAGAAAGAAGGAGAGCAAGGAAAGCATTATGGATATCATTCTCAGAGAGATTAGGGAGCTTGGCGAGGCCATTGTTCTTGTCGACCAGCATCCTTCGCTAATATCAATACCATCCATAGGTAACACTTACTGCACTATTGCCATGAATTTAAAACATGCTCGGGATGTAAACACAATTGGTGAAGCAATGCTATTAACAGATGAGCATAAAGAATACCTAGGAAAGCTGCCAGTTGGTTATGGCATTGTGAAGCTGCAGAACAGACATTCTAAACCATTTTTAGTCAGATTTCCTTTTATCAAAGTGAGTAAAGGTTCTGCGACAGATGAACGAGTAAAAGAGTATTTCCAGGGTTATTCTGACAAGTTCGGAGTTATTCCTGCTGATTTGGGAAAAAGAGAGGTTATTCAGGATATTCAGGTTGGAGATGAAATTGAAAGTGAAATTGAGTTAAGTGATAAAGAAAGAGAATTGCTTGAGGATATATTGAGTTTTACTCTGAGTGGTATTACTGAAAGGTTTAGGAGATTGAATATAACTGCGCATAAAGGATATCAGATTTTGAATGCTCTCTTATATTCCAATTTAATTCAAAGTAATTTAGTAGCTACTACAAATGGAAGAGTACGATATTTATACTTTAGTGAAAAAGGGCAAGAATTTATGAAAGAACAGGGTTTTGAAATTGTTAAGAGCCGGGGCGGACCTGAGCATGAATACTGGAAATATAAGATTGCTGAGGAAATGAAAGAAAAGGGGTACGCCGTAGAGCTAGAAAAGCAGATTGACGGTCATAATGTCGATATGGTGGCCACCAAAGGGGAAGAAAATATAGCCATAGAGGTTGAGACTGGAAAATCCGATGCAATATCAAATATTAAGAAGGACTTGGAAGCCGGATTTAAACACGTGGTTTGTCTCGCTCTTACCGACACCATAGCGCAAAAGCTGGTGAAAGCATTTGCCGGAGAACTAAGAGAGGGCAGATTGACAGTCAGCAAAGTTAATGAGATTGTGGGTAATAAAACACAAGTAAATGTTAGTTAACCTTCGTCACTATTGCACCGACTCGCCGACTACTATTGCTTTGCTTAAATCCCTTATTTAATTACATGAGTCTCCAAAAAGGTACTTAGCTACTCCAGACAAGCAAAATCAAGATGGCCATTATACACATAACAAAGACGGTAACATCAAGTTTAAATACATCGCACGTTCAATATATACTTGGGAAGCGAAAATTATCGTAAACAGTTATTACATGTGTGCGATTGATCGAGACTGCCTTGAAGTATATGCTTACTTTGAATTGTCAGCAGAAGAGTATATAAGAGCCACTGGCCCTCGTTGGCTATCGATCCAAGAATTAAATAAACTACGCGCCTTTCTTTCTCCGCTTGATTATCCCGATCCAAAGATAAATCTACTTCCAGATAATCTGGCCCGTCTTATTTTGACACGTATCGAATTAAAGCCAAATAGCTACATACTTCAGTTACATGATATTAAGCCTCACGAATTGGATAAATTCCAACTGCGTGAACAGGACCAAAAGTTAAGAACGCGGTTAAGATCACTGCACAGCTTGGATTATTTGTGACTCCAAGTCGGGGTTTTCCGAGAGTACTTTCATTGCACGCAATTCCACCCCGAGCTGACCTATCCCAAGAAGTGAACTCATTAATACGCCTAGATTCAGTCGGAGCTTAAGTGGATCGTATTTTTTAAAAAAATCCTTTATGCACTCTCGATACGCATAGTTCGTGAAGTGCATATCAAACCTAGTTGGGACATCATTGAGTATTCTCCAAAGAAGACTGAATAAATAGAACTCTGATTCACCAGGTATTTCGTATGCTGAGGCTTTAATAACCGCCTGTAAGTAATCCCAGGAGGGGACTTCCTGATCTTTCAACTGACAATCTTTATCATATCGGTACACTGATGTATCCACACCAAATGATGCTGTTGCCATTTTGAAACAGCTCACGAGTTCATCAAAGACACTACATACGACATTAACTAGTGTGATTGTTTCGATCTGGCTTTCACGTAATTCTCCAAAGTGTGTCTTTATGTCGTCTAATACTCTAGTTATGCAAGCGAACGGAACAAAAATACCAAGACTTCGCCCCAACTTTCTACAGGCCTCATCTGTTATTATATCTGTCAATTCAATATGAGAGTAACGCTTTTTCCATTCTGTGTACCTGAAAGCGTCGTATTGGAAATTAAAAGTCTCATCAGTAATCAGCCGAATTTTTTTTCGCTTTCCTTTTTTGCCAAAACCAATACTATATTTTCTTTCCATTAGCAAACACTTCTGAAAGATCTGAGCCGCTCCAAATAGTTTTTCCTCAATAGAATAATCCCCTTGCACAAGACCAGCCAAGGCAAAGAGATTAAGGAAATATAAATGTACCTGTAGGTCTTTCCTTGCCTCCGAGCACATAGACAGCTGATCATTCGATAGGGATAAATCAGAATTGGAAGGGAACCTAAGGTGCTGGGCAACATCGTTTAACAAATCATAAAGTGAAAGATTAGAAAATGAACCAGCAACATAGCTAGGTAGGGGTAGGAAAAGACCTACGACTTGTTCTGGCATTCGTTCCAGGCCAAAGAGTCGCCTTTCTTTGTCTACTTTTTCAACCATTTGTTGAACAAATGGACGCAAAATCTTCCGCTGTGCTTCTGTCTTTTTTGCCCACCTAGCAATTTGAACACATATGTCAACAATCAAATGTGTCGCCTTTATTATCTTCCAGTTGCCGGCCTGCTCTTGCTGTTTAAGGACAGACATAAATATACGTCTGTCCGTGAAATATAGCCGGGAAAGCGCAACAACTTCAGACCAGAACACCGCGCGATCCATCTCATTACAGTAGTATTTCTTGTTTCCTATCCAGTAACAGACGACCAAATCATCAACAGAATGTCTAAGGAATAGCGGATGAGAATCTAATTCATGCAAACGGCTAACGAGGTTTATCCACTGACTTGAAGGAAACTGCTTGGGCAAATTGAAGTGCCAAGCAACACAGTTGATCGGCTCGTATTCACCCCAAGTGACAAACCCACTCTTCCCTGTAAATGCAAGCAGTGGAATCCAAACAGGGTCAATTAGTCCATGTTCTTCATTCAACATATTGAGTATTATCTATTTCGATTTTTGGCAAAATGATCAATCCAATTTAAAAGTGATTCGAGTTGGTTTTCTAAGAGCCGTTTATATCGCGATTCCATGTTTGGATCCTCGATTATTTCAACTAGCCTGTTTACAATTGGATTGGGATGAAAGACTCTATTCAGTGGAGGCACGCGAGATACTGCAGGGACGGGGATGGTTGCCGAATAATCAGCAAGGAGCTTTATCCGATATGGATCTAATTGCAAGATGTACGTTAGTCGTTCCAAGACTTCTTCAGATGGCCGCGAAGCCTTGCCTGTACTAGGGTTTCTGCCGCTCTCCATTGCATAGAGATAGCTTCGACTGATTCCTGCTTTGCTCGCAACAGCACCAAGCATCAATCCAAGTTCCCTTCTCCTACTCCTCAATAGTGTTCCAAGTTCTTGCAGATCCATTATAAATCCTATTTTACATGTTAAAGATATCTCTGTCAACATTAATGTCTATAGTTGACAGGAATATCTACTAGGTATATAATGTCTACTGTAGACATATTTGTCTACAGTAGGAGGTGAAACAATGTGGGCAGTACTCAACAACAGTTCTGGCCAAGTGGTGGGCACTATCAACACCAATCCCAAAACTTTCAAAACCGGCTCCCATGGATATGTTGGTATGGCAAGGCTTACAGACCCAACAACTAGTAAACAATATCTTGCCAACCTGAGGCTTGTGGAGTTGGGAACCAGACCACAGCCGTCCAAAGCAAAAAACAACAGACCGAAAAACGAATAAAAGGAGGTTTATAGATGGTAAAAAGATTAATTGTTCTTCTATTTCTTATTACATTACTTTTCATACCAAATACTACTCTAGCAGCAACAACTGAAAAAGAGGTCTGGGTAGAGGAAGCCCAAGTTATTGTCGGCAATGACAATCTGCCGATCCAGATAGGGAAAACTCTGGAATTTATAGAAGGAGAGAAGGCAGAGCTTTTAATCCATCTAAGCAAAACCACCGGCGCAAAAGGCGTCATTACACTTTCTTCTGACCTCATCCGGTTCGAGGGACTATTGAAGTTCCGACTGGAGGATTATCCTGAGTCGGCAATAGAGATTAGATGTTCTGGCATTATACCTGATGCGCTTGTTAAGGAAGATAGGACTTCAAGGATTGGGGAAACCAGCTTCATCCTTCTCAACATCACGCATGACAGAGATGGAATTGTTCAGACCGTCACAAGCATAACAGCTGTTGCAACGAACCCAGAGCTGAAGCAGAGCAAATCCAAGATTGTACAGACTACAGAGTTGCTTACAAATTATCCATTGAGTGAGAGACAGGCTGAGCTGGCAAAGGCAATATTGTCAGCAGCCAAACAGGCTGGTGATACCGGAAATCCGACTCTAGCCGTAACCCTATGCAATGTAGCCCAACAATTAATACAACAACAAACAGGTAACCAGTCGCCTGCAATCTGGTACTGGCTTTTGCTCGCAGTATTTGCCATAGCGTTCATTCTCATGACTGCTTTGTTTTTTAGTCAGAATAAAAAGAGTGAAACTCGAGGCTGGATAAAGCCTAGAAAATGAGGTGTAAACAATGATACTACGAAGACAAAAAATCAAATCCAAGGTAACAGACAGTGCATTGGGCAGTATTGGCAAGGGCATGGCAACCAGCTATAAAAAGGGCTGCAAATTTCAACACGAGCTATGGAACAACGGCATCGCATTTACTCCCTATGAGTTTGTCGCACCAGAAACCAAAGCAAGGTTAAAAAACAGTCTTACCGTGAGAGAATTCAAAGCCTGTGCCGGGGAGCTTGAAAAGCTGTATGACAGCCATTTCCTAGGGTCAATGCATGGCATCATTACGACCGCAACAGGAGGTGGAACCTGTCCAATAGGCATTCAGTCTTTGAAGATGGTAAGCGAAAGAACAGAGTATGCCACTGCACAGGTCTTTTTAAGCAATGAGTTGTTCTCACATAATCTGGCTCCGGACGACCGTGCAAGGAAGTTCATAAATACTGAAGTCCAACTGTCTCTTCTGGCCGAAGTTATCAGAAATAGCAACTGCTCTGTTGAGCTTATCAGCATGTCAAAATGCTTTGGTCTATTCGGCAAAAGCTATGAACCGGTGGATGAAGGCATGCTTGAGTATACGAGCATTGTCAATGCCTGTTCAGAATTCAATAACGGGTTCGACCTTGAGGATGTGCTTAGTGATCCTAAATTCAGAATAAGAACAGTCGGATTCCGCAGGATCCAACAACTCGATAGGTACGAAGCCAACATAACCAGAATTTTTAGTAGCATTGACGAACATGAGCCATTATTGGACCCGGCATTTTTCGATAAAAAAGCACCTGATAACATCATAGGTTCGCCAACCATTATTATTTGCGGTCACCCAGACCTTGTTGAAGATGCCCAACAACGATTTAACAGTTCTACCGAACAAGTTAGGTCACTGCAGGACATTCATGAAACCTTTGGCAATACTAACAACCAAAGCCGGTCACCCACACTGGTCTCATTTCCTATCACTGGCTTAAGTCACATATATCTGGCCAGCATTTACCCAATAAATCATGACTGGTTTACCACACAATGCAATGCTGCTAAAGAACAAATCTGGGATTTGCATAGAAAAGTAGCTAAAGGCCAGATAGATTCCTTACTAGTAAAAGTATACAAAACGATGTTAGCTCAGGCCTGTAATCCTGATATTCACGAATTGATAGGAGGTTAAGCATGAAAATAGTTGTATACAAGCCGTTGCTATTTGGCAGGGAATGGTGGTTCACCTGGATTCTGCTCTTGATTGTGAAGTTCTTTGCTAAAAAGCCAAGATGGCCCCGGATACTGATTTTAGTCTTAATACTCATTGCTATAGGAGGGATACTATGGTTTATGTTGTCAGGCAATTACCGATAAATGAAGACCTGGTTGCGCGTGTGCTCTTCCCGAGAGTAAGCCCAGTTGATGAGCCGGAGGAATTGATTGAGCAAAAAGTAGTAATTATGGATACCAGGATTCAATATGTTGGCGCTTTTGAAAAGTTAGCCCTTAAGTTCAGGGCACAGGGAACAAAATGCGGGCTCATTACAAATTTCCCTTTCAGGATTACTCAACAGGAAATCGAACCTTTGGATGCTTTCAACTTTATACTATTTTTTGACGAATATTCGCTCTTTGCCAAACCATTTGCCCTGGAAGCCACTGAAAGGTCGCTTGATCAAATTTTCAAAACCGATATCGCCTACCTGCCCAAGTTTGCTTCCATAGCATATACAGAAATCAGGTTCAGGGAAGATAATCTTCCACACGCCTTAATTGCCTTACAGCATGAACAGGATTCTTTCATTTCCTGCCAAGCAGTGGCTCGAAATGCCAAGAGCAGAAATCAGTATAAGACTTTGGTTAGCTGCCCGCACTACATCGAGGTAAAGGTACAGGAGTGTTTAAAAAATGCAACTGTAGTAGATGAGGAGTCTGTGACCATAAAGGTCAGCAGGTTGTACTGGCTTAGCAAGCAGCAAATTTTAGAAACGCTTGATCATCAACGTGTCACAAGAGCAATACACGGGAGAATAAATTGATAGATAGGCAGAATGGGGCGAGAGGCATAACTACCCGAACAGTAATCGGGGTTAAAGGTAAAGCCAAAGTAGGAGAACCCGGTATAGAGAAGACACAGACTGCTGAAGCCAATGAGACTGATTTTGAAGAGCAGGACCTGACTGAGTTACTGCACTGTCAATGTGGTGCGCTGCTTAGAACTATAGAAGAGGTGGGTGCCATTGACTGCGTAACTAAAGAATTCCTTTGTGTTGAATGTTCAATGGTGAAATGTGAGCGATGCGTGAAGTCTGTGGGAGTGGAATCCCGATTTAGTCTTCTGGGCAAAATCTACTGCAAACCCTGTGCTCTAAAGACAGCTCTGATAGCAGGTAGTATTTGCCTGGCAGTTCTTATTCTAATAATTTTCCTGCTCTTTAGCTAAGTGGAGGTGAAGCAATAATGAAGTACTGGCCAATTATTGTGCTCGGTCTCATAGGCATACTTGTTGCTTGGATGATCTCTGAGCTAATCAACCTAGAGCCGTTCAAATTCCGCTGTGTTTTTATAATTTTCATTGGTTTGTTGGGTACATTAGTTGGATGGAAATTTGCAAGCAACGCTTAGGAGGAAACAATGGCAAGAAGATATTATCGAAGATATAGGAGATATAGAAGGTATAGAAGAAAGAGCGGATTGAGGTCAGCTACTAGAACCGCTGGAAGTATTGCCAGGTTCGGAGGCAAAGTTGGCTTTGGAGCATTCAAACTGGGAACAAAGGTAGCCTCACACTTGATTGTAACCGGAGTAAGCACAGCTGCCAAAGTAGGTAGAGCTTTGATTAATAGGTGAGAGTAAGCAATGGGCAACCTGCTGAATCCAGATAAAAGGATTGAAAACCTGCAAAAATTGGCTGCTCTATCAGGAGTTAGAAACGCTGCACAACTGGTGGATTTGGCAACGCTTTCTAAAAATCAGAAATTCAGTGCAAGTCTTGAGAATTTTTTTGCCAAAATGGCAGCTATAAGTGGCCTGGATATCGACCCAGCTTTTCTACCAGGACCTCGGCCAGAGGATCTGCCAGAAAATGGTCTTGTAATGGGGTGCCTGCCACAACATCCGGGTTCAGTGGTAAGGCATCCCATACTGCACACAGATGCCGGAATTTTGGTAACGGGTCGATCCGGAAGTGGCAAATCCTTTCTTATCGCCTTTATTTGCGAACAGCTGCTGGACGACTCAGATAATTGAATGAATATATTTATTTTCGACAGCAAAGACGAGTATAAAAATTTGCTTGCCAGGCACATTCGATCAGGCAAGCTGCTGGTTTTGCATTACAAGCAATACAGGAGAAACCTTCTTGAGGTCTTTGACGGAGAGGAACCACTTGAAGCCATCAACCGAACCACAGACCTGCTCTGGTCCAACTCTATTTACCTAAGACATGGCACTACAAACCTGATTGCCGATCTCATAAAGGACATGTATACAGAACGTGAAATATTTGAAGGCAGCAAAAACTTTCCTACACTGCTGGATTTAAACGAGAGACTGTCAAAAATGAGGTTCAGGGCTACCAGTAGATATGCGGGCTACCAGGAATCCGGGATAAGCCGTGTGAAAAATCTGCTGAACCAGATGAGCGACACGTTCAACTGCATACGCGGTTTCAGCATCCAGCAAATTTTGGATAACAACATAATCCTGCAGGTGCGTGGTCTCAGTGATGTACTCTATAAAATATTGGCAGAAGACCTACTTCGTTGCATTCTGCAAATCAGGTCAACCAATCCGGTCGAAGGGATAAGAAACCTAATAGTCATCGACGAAGCACATTTACTTTTGTCTGGCAGTTCGAGCATCCAGGAGAAAGGCGAGGATTTTCTTATAAGATTTGCGAGACTGTGCAGAGGGAGCGGCTGCGATCTTCTGCTCTCAGACCAAACGCCAAGCCTCATTCAAAGTGCAGTTATGGCAAACATGTCAACCAGGATTTCTATGCAAATAGTAAACGGACCCTGTGTTAGAAGAATGGCCGAGTCCATGTCACTCTCTACAGAGCAGGCTGAAGCGCTTCCCAGACTGAAACCTAGACAGGCTGTAATGCATTTTACCGGATACCCAGATTCCGCATTCTTAATTCAGATTCCTGAACTGGATTTTAGCGAGAAGATTAGCGATGAGGAAATCAGTGAGATAATGGGTCCTGTTCTAGATAAATTAGAATGGACGCCTAGTTCAACCGAAACAATTAGCCAAAGGCTTCTAGGGCAATCAGAAAGCAGTATACAGCCCGATTATCAACAACTGGGACAACAAACAGAAAACCTGATTATTCCTACGCTCACAGAAGACATTAAGCATTACTTAATTAAACTGGCAAGCAATCCATTCATGCCGGCAACAGAACTAGATAAAAAATCAAACGTATCACTACGCAAAGGCCATGAGAACAGGGACAAGCTGGAAGCACAGGCATATATAAAAATTCACAGGATAAATACAGGAACAAGAAGAGGCCACATAGCAATAGTAGAACTGACAGACAAGGCTTATGAATACTTGAAGGCAGACAATATTAAAGTTGATAAGCCTGGAGGCATAGGTGGATTAATACATCGCTTCTGGCAGCATCAAGTAAAGCGTTGGTACTCAGCCAAATATAAGAACTGCCAGGCCATTATTGAAGATACGACCTATGGAAAAAGGGTAGATATAGGTGTGCACTTTTCTAATAGTAAAACAGCTGTGGAGGTGCTTGTACAGGGAGAGGAAAAGGAATTGAGTAATATTTTGCAGGACTTGAATTATTATGACCGGGTAATATGCTCCTGCCTAGATGAAGATGAACTTAGAAGATTAAAGGAAAAGGTTGAGAAAGATTTGGGGGAAGAAGTTTTGAAGAGGGTATGGTTTAAGTTGCTCGGTGATTTCTTTGTGATTGATGCCTCGCCCTCGCCTTCGGCTTCGGGCTCGGCTCAGGTGGAAACAGAGACGGAAAACCTGGTCGGTTTTCCTTAACCAGGTGAAAACTGAAGTGGAAACAGGTCAGCTATTAGAAGACGATAATTCTCAAGGGCGGATTACAGTGGTAGGCAATCAAAGTCAGTTGAAACCAATAGAATCTTACGAGAATCTGTCTCAGGAAGATAAGGCATTGCTTGAAGAATTTTGGCACTTGGTGGCGAATATTGCCCGTCGGTTGTTGACAAAGGATAATGGGGAGCGTGATAATTGCGATATCGTTGAAGGGAAGGAGAACAGCAACCAATGAGGGCAGTATTATACGTGCGTGTTTCCAGTGAAGAGCAGGTTGAGGGATATAGTCTTGATGCTCAAATCAGGGCTATGACAGAGTTTTGCAATGAAAGGGATTGGCAGGTAGTAGGAAGCTATATAGAAGAAGGGAAGTCGGCTAGGAGCGAGAGAATTGAAAGACGGCCACAGTTCAAAGCATTGATCAACGATGTCTTTGCAGGAAAAGCTGATGCTGTGGTTGTTCACAAGCTTGACAGGTTCTCTAGGAATCTGATTGTCACATTAACCTATTTCCAGGAGTTTGCAAAACGAAGCATAGCTTTTGTTTCGATATCCGAGCAGATAGATTTCTCGACTCCGGCAGGCAGACTGATGTTGGCTATGTTAGGCGCCTTTGCTCAATGGTATAGCGATAACCTAGCGCATGAGACTTCAAAGGGAAAGAGGGAACGTGCTTTGCAAGGCTACTACAATGGAGACCTCCCTTTTGGGTATGTTAAGGGTGACGACAATATTCCTGTAATAGAGCTCAACGAGGCTAGGGCTGTTGAACGCGCCTTTTCCATGTATGCCACAGGTGAATATAGCTTCCAGGAGATAGCAGAAACCGTAAATTCTATGGGCTTTCGCACCAGAAATAAAAGGAAGCTGGATATTTATGGTGCTGTGGGACCAAGACCATTTACGTGTGATTCAGTTAGGGATATGATCACCAATTCTTTCTATGCAGGATTCGTGAAGTACAAGAAGAAAATGATTCCAGGCAAGCATCTGCCTATTGTATCTCAAGAAGTCTTTGATAAATGCGCTCAGATTAGGCATGAACGCTCCAAAAGGCCTCGTACTCACTCAACAAGGCTTAGAACCTATCTTCTTAAAGGGCTGCTACGGTGTTCATTTTGTGGGGAAAAGCTTTGGGCGAGTGCATCCCGCTACGGCAAATATTACAGGGATGTCTCAGCTAGGAGAGGCAGGACTTGTCCGTTACCTGCGAGTTACGTCAGGGCTGATGAACTTGATGCACAGATTGACAGGATAATTAGAAATCTTACTTTGCCTCAGTCTTGGCAAATTGAGGTGCTTAATATTGTGACATCGCTGGATGAAAGAGTTAATGTTGCCAAACAGAGGGAGAGGATAGAAGAGAAGATGAAGCGGCTAAGAAAGCTTTATTCTGAACTTGAGATGAGTGAGGCCGAGTACGAACTGGAGAAGAGGAGACTGGAAGTTACTTTAGCATCACTCACTGTACCAAAAGAGGATGAGACTATAAAGGCCGGGGAAAAGTTAAGAAGCATGTTGGCTATATGGGATGGAGCTAGTGAAGAGGAAAAGGCAAAGATGCTGGCTATAATGTTAGAAGCTGTTTACTGCGACACCAGGCTGAAGAAGATAGTTGCTCTGAAACCCAGAGGAATTTTCCTACCGCTTTTCGCACTTTGCGATAACCTCAAGGAGAAAAACGGGATGGTCTTCCTCTCGGATTTCGTAGGTATTGGCGACCCCGATGGGATTCGAACCCACGATCTCCACCGTGACAGGGTGGCATGTTAAACCGCTACACCACGGGGCCACGATTTCACATCAAGACATGTGCAATCAGAAAGAACTTGTAAAAGTCTAACAACACAGCTCATATCGTGTCAAATCTCATGCTACCCATATTAAAACTCAGGTTCATTGATTTTTTCAGGTAAATAAATTAAGCTAATACTGTTTTTTAAATTTAATCATATTAAATTTCAGATGGTGGCAAACAGGATCGAAATCCATGAGCAGAAAGAAGCTACTAATATCTCTAGCCATAACCATTATTTCTATCCCTATGCTTCTCTCAGCATTGCTACCTGTTCCTGTCCATGCTGTTAGCCTTACACTAAGCCCAGCCTCTGGCAGTGCAGGGGCAACAATACAAATCAACGGTAAAGGTTTCGTTGGCCACTTAGCTACTATTTACTGGGACGATATAATCGTAGCTACCGACATCCCAATCTCTGAAGCCGGAGATTTAGATTGCAATCTGACTGTACCTCCTGCCTACAAAGGCACCCATGTAATTCGAATTACGGACGATAGCCATTGGTCCGGAAGCATTGCCACAGCCGATTTCTTAGTAGTTCCACAAATAACAGTATTTCCTTCAGTTAGCACGGACTACACCACAGTCACCATTACTGGAAACGGTTTTGACAAAGGAGAAAAGGGCATCAAAATAATTTGGGATGGCGATGTTACATTAACTCCCCCAATTACCGCTGACAGATTCGGAAAATGGAGCACTATTTTCAAGATTCCCAAGGCTTCGAAAGGCGAGCACTACTTCAGTGCTTTCAGCAATATGACAAGCGCTTCCGAGGTAGGCAAATCCGAATTCATTATTGCTCCTTATGTCAAAGCAAATCTGCTCTCAGGACCGGTTGGTACACAAATATATATTTATGGATGGGGTTTTCGTGCTAATGAGGATGGCATAACCATTACCTGGGATGATGAAATAATCAAATGCAACATAAGGGCTGAAAACGATGGAAGTCTAATAGTTGACGAAGGCAAGATGCCTTCTAACGATACTACGAAAGATGAAGGTAACACAAGAGAAACGGTCAATGTTCCCCCCACCACTCAAGGACAACACGTAATCGGAGTTTATGGCAGTAGCTTTACACCAAAAGGGACTTTTAATGACATCGTATTTGAAGTTATTCCAGAGATAAATCTACAGCCTGAACCAAGTATAAAAGGCACACAGATCACCATTACTGGGACAGGTTTTGCCAGTAATGAAAGTATAACTATTAGCCTGGGCAAAACGGCAACAGATATAACTGTGACTACAGACAATACCGGTAGCTTCAACGCCATCTTAACAATCCCAACAAGTAAAGGTAAGGAATATAGCATAGCTGCATTAGGTAATAAGGGTAACTCTGCCCAGGCTAGCTTTATCAGCAACATAGATAAAGCACTACCAACTGAAATTAAACCATTATTCCCCGTACAAGGAGCTAGGCTGGCAATGTTTAATTCCATTGGAGAAGCTTTATTAGGTACTGCTAAATACGTTACTAGAGTTTTTGACTATTTAAAAGGTTCACAACCTAAAGCTACTGGCTCACCTAATTTTACTTTTGCTTGGGCAGTGGCAGATGACTCTACTGAAACTAACTATGTGCTCCAGGTCTCTACTGACCCCAATTTCTCATCTATAATCCTAGATAAAACAATTCCAAACCATTCCGAATATACACCGTCTCAAAATGATAACATGACCAATGGTCACTATTGGTGGAGGGTCAAAGCGGTAGACTCAGTCGGTAATGAAAGCCAATGGTCAGAGGTCTCCGAATTTGAAGTTGTTTCGATGCCTACCCATGTTAGTATATTGACATGGGCAGTTCTGATATTGATTTTAGCTGCTATAGTATTTGGAATACTGACAGCAAGAGCTAATCTAAGAAGATAATATTAAAATCCTCTAATTGGCAAACTTGCCAAATCAACCCCGTAAACAATCTCCAATACCCATCCTCATCCACCCATATCAACTTTGCCCAATTTTGTATTAAGCGGAAAAGCATAGAGTAACCGATTTAAACACCTTCATTATAGCTATGATATAATCTTTACTAAGGACTGACAGTGTTAAATAGACTTGCTACAATAGAAAAGCGATATGAGGAATTGGGTCAACTGCTAACTCAACCGGAGATAGCTACTGACCCAACACGTCTCCAACCACTAGCTCAAGAGTACGCCAGTATCGAAAACATAGTAAACAAGTACCGGAAGTACCAAAAAGTATCCCAATCGATACAAGAAACTCAAGCCATGCTTGACGACGGCCTTGACATTGAAATGGTTCACCTTGTGAGAGAGGAACTAGAAAATTTGAAACAGGTACAGAACAAAGTTCTCGAAGAATTAAAACTGTCGCTATTGCCCCAAGATTCCAACGAAGCTAAAGATGCAATAGTGGAGATTAGAGCTGGCACAGGCGGTGAAGAAGCCGCGCTATTTGCCGCTGACCTGTTCCGCATGTATAGTCGGTATGCTCAGAAAAAGAGGTGGCAAGTTGAGATTATTGATTTCAACTCTACAGAAATCGGTGGATTTAAGGAAATTGTTTTTGAGGTCAAGGGTAAAGGTTCTTTTGGACACCTAAAGTATGAGCGTGGAGTTCATCGAGTACAAAGGGTTCCAAAGACCGAAGCCTCGGGACGAATTCATACTTCAACGGCAACAGTAGCAGTTTTGCCAGAAGCTGCGGAAATAGATATAAATATTAATCCAGACGATATCAAGATGGATTTTTTCCGTAGTGGTGGTGCAGGGGGACAAAACGTGAATAAGGTAACCACGGCAGTTCGTATTACCCACCTCCCTACCGGCATAGTGGCAACTTGCCAGGACGAGCGCTCCCAACTAAGAAACAGAATGAAAGCAATGGCAGTACTAAGATCTCGTCTCTTCGATATAGAACAACAAAAACAACTACAGGAGACCACTGAACAGCGCCGTTCTCAAATAGGCAGTGCCGAGCGTGCCGAGAAGATCCGAACCTATAACTTCCCTCAGGACCGTGTAACTGATCACCGCATCGGCTTAACCATTCATAACCTACCACGGCTACTAGATGGAGAGCTAGATGATTTAATCGATGCGCTAGCTACCAGCGAACGAGCTAAGCAACTAGAAGAAAGCCTAACATGACCTTGGGGCAGGCGCTACAACAAGTCACCAGTATCTTTAGTGCCAATAACATAGAAGATGCCCACCTAGAAGCAAGAGTGTTGCTGGGTCATGTACTGAAGCTATCAGCAGCCAAGCTATACACTGAAGCTGAACAGAATTTAAACAAAGAACAGGAAGAAAGCCTCCGTAGACTGCTTGAGCGACGCCTTCATAAAGAACCTGTAGCATATATTATAAATCACAAGGAATTCTATGGACTAGACTTCTACGTCGACCACCGTGTTCTAATTCCCAGGCCAGAAACAGAACTGCTTGTCGAAGAGGCTTTGAAGTTTGCTAAAGGCCGAGACAATAAACCAGCTTCTAGAAATAAACCATTAATGGTAGTCGACATCGGCACTGGTTGCGGAAATATTGCTATCTGCCTTGCTCTGAACATCACTAACATAAAGATATTTGCCGTTGACATATCACCACCAACCCTTGAAGTGGCCAGATTGAATTGTGAGCACCATAAGGTCACAGGAAAAATTACACTTCTCCGTGGTGATCTGCTTGAACATATAACCAAACCAGTTGGCTTAATAGTAGCCAACTTGCCTTACATTAAAAACTCAGAACTAGATACATTAAACCCAGAGAGTGCCATTTTTGAACCAAGAGTAGCGCTAGATGGAGGTAAAGAGGGATTAAAACAGATAAGTCGACTTCTAAAACAAACAAAGGAGAAAACCTTGCAGCGTTGTTGCCTTCTCGTAGAGATAGGAAAAGGACAAGAATATTTAGTAGTTAAGTTGGCAAATCAATATCTACCAAACGCAACAGTTGAACTAATCCCGGATTTAAACAAAATAAAGAGAGTACTAAAAATCAATATCTAAGATCTCAATTGATATGTTTCACGCAACCTTGTTCACATAATGTGACCAAAGCACTCAAATCAAATGCGTATTTGACAAATTATTCAGTTTATCTTAAAGTATTTTCCCGGTCGGGTTAAAATTCCTGATTTTATCAACCAAAATTCTCGAGGAGGTAATACCGCCTATGAACATCATTGTCTGTTGCAAGCAAGTGCTTGACCCCGAAGCACCTCCGGCCAGTTTTAAGATTGACCCTACTGGCAACAAAGTTGTCCCGCCATCAAATGTACCCCCAGTTGTTAGTCCCTTCGACGAAAACGCCGTGGAAGCAGCTCTCCGAATCAAAGACAAACAAGGCGGTAAAATTACAGTTATTAGCTTAGGTAATAATCTAACTCGCGATGTAGTTAAAAAACCATTATCGATGGGTGCTGATGAACTCGTTCTACTAGAAGACCCAGCTTTTGAAGATGGCGACAGTTGGGCAACGGCATATGCCTTAGCTATGGCCATAAAAAAGGTAGGAGAATATGACCTCATCTTCTGTGGTCGCCAAGCTGCTGACTGGGATGCTGGTCAAGTCGGTTCAGGCATAGCTGAAGTACTTGGAATCCCTGCAGTCACACTTGCTAAAAAGGTTGATATTGTTGATAGCAAGGCTAGAGTGGAGCGAGTCCTCGCTGACGGTTATCAGGTAATCGAAGTAAATTTGCCGGCTCTCATTACTGTTAGCAACGAGCTTGGAGAGCCACGCTACGCAACTCTTAAAGGTATTATGGCAGCAGCCAAGAAACAACCAACCGTTTGGAAACCAGCCGATATTGGGGTAGAACCTTCAAAAACAGGCGCTGCTGGACGCAAAACCAAGCTTCTAAAGTTATTTCAACCTGTACGCGAGGGAAAATGTGAGTTAGTCGCAGCAGATAGCCCAGCAGAAGCTGGTACTAAACTGGCAGATAAACTTAGAGAGACAAAATTAATTTAAAAGAAACAAATAATTTAGGAGGTTATCATGGCTGAACCTAAAGGAGTTATGGTCTTCGGTGAAACTATAGATGGAAATTTAAGCTCTATCACAACTGAGATTCTAGGTTGCGGACGGAAACTAGCAGACGATTTAAAAGAAGAATTGTACTGCGTTCTAATAGGAAACCAACTAGGCGAAGTTCCGAAGAAAGCCATCGCCCACGGGACTGACAAAGTCTACACTATTGATGATCCACTGTTCAAAGAATATCAAACGGATTCCTATGTTGCGGCAATAGATAAGCTGGTGAAAGATGTTTCACCCCGCATTCTGCTCTTCGGACAAACATCTATTGGTCGTGATTTAGCGCCAAGATTAGCTTTCAAGCTAGGCGTTAGCCTATCCATGGATTGTCTAGAATTAAATATCAACCCCAGCACCAAACTGTTAGAACTAACTAAGCCAGTTTATGGCGGCAATGCTCGAGCCATCTTTACATCAGAAGCTATTCCTCAAATGGCAACAATAAGACAGAAAGCAATGTCACCTCTTGCGCCAGATGAATCGAGAAAAGGGGAGAGCATACCTTTCAAAGCCGATATAGACCCATCACAAATAAGAACCAAATTAGTAGAAACAGTCAAAGAACAAGTGGCCGGCATCAAGCTTGAAGACGCATCAGTAGTAGTATCTGGAGGAAGAGGTATCGGTGGTACTGATGGCTTCAAACAGCTAGAAGAACTGGCCAAAATATTGAAGGCAGCACTAGGAGCTAGCAGACCACCCTGCGATAATAAGTGGGTACCAGATACATCGCAAGTTGGACTTACCGGTAAAATAGTCACACCAGAGCTCTATATCGCCGTAGCCATATCCGGTGCTAGCCAGCACCTAGCTGGATGCTCTGGTTCGAAAAACATAGTAGCCATTAACAAAGACCCTGAGGCGAACATATTTAAAGAAGCGCGTTTTGGAGTCGTAGGAGACTGGAAACAGGTTTTACCAGCATTTACCCAGAGAGCTAAAGAGCTTCTTTCTGGTTAAATCCTAACTAAGTTTTTGTATTTATTCTTTTTGCTGCTGGGCTATAATTTTCTGGGCTATTTGCGCCGGTACTTCCTCATAATGGCTAAATTCGGTACTAAATGTACCACGCCCCTGAGTTATCGACCTTAGAGCAATGGCATAACGTTGTATTTCCGCAAGCGGAGCTTGTGCCTGGATTACGTTGGTACTACCTTGCGGTGTCATTCCCAGCACACGCGCCCGCTTAGAATTAAGGTCGCTAATTATATCTCCAGTAAATGAATCTGGCACAACTATTGTCATGTTTACTATCGGCTCTAGCAATACAGGTTGCCCTTGTAATAACCCTTTCTTAAAAGCTTGTGCTGCCGCAATTTTAAAAGACATTTCGGAAGAATCAACAGGATGAGAACTTCCATCATAAAGCTTTACCCTCATATCAACTGCAGGGAATTTAGCTAATACCCCTTCAGCCTTAGCTTCATTAACACCTTTTTCTACAGCTGGTATGTAATTCCTGGGTACTGCCCCGCCAACTACTTTCTCGGTGAATTCAAAACCACTACCTTTTGGCAAAGGCTCCATCTCCAAAAGAACATGCCCGTACTGACCATGTCCACCTGTTTGCTTCTTATGCTTATACTCGGAGTTAACCTTGACAGTGATGGTCTCTTTATAAGGCACTTTAGGCAGTTCCAATTTTACGTCGGCACCAAACTTGCGCGTTAGTCTCTCCGAAGCAACCTCCAAGTGTGTCTCCCCCATCCCACAAAGAAGCATCTCACCAACATCCGGATCTCGCTGTATCTGCAAAGTTAAATCTTCTTCAGCAAGCTTAAGTAACGCCGTACTCATCTTATCCAAATCAGCTTTTGATTTCGGATGAACTGCTAAGCGTAATACTGGTTTAGGAAATTCAATGGGAGCAAGCTTCAAAGGACGCTCGCGCAATCCAAGTGTATCTCCAGTACCAGTTAATGCTAACCTGACCACAGCACCAATATCCCCAGCCTGAAGTTCCGAGATTGTTTCCTGCGCTTTACCACGCAAGGTAAAAAGCTGACCAATACGCTCATTAGCTCCCTTAGAAACATTCCACACTTGTGAATTACTGGAAAGGACTCCTGAATAAACTCTAAAGTAACTAATCTTACCTACATGAGGATCAAGCGTAGTTTTAAAAACCAGAGCAGTTAAAGGTGACTCTGAAACTGGTTCTACTGCCTCTTCAGCCTTAGTCGAAGTATTAGTGACCTTAATTGCACCCCTTTCCTTAGGTGAGGGAAGGTAACTTTGAATGGCGTCCATTAATGTTGTAATACCGGAGTTGTTTAATGCAGATCCAAGTAAAACTGGCACTACCTTTCCAGTCATGGTAGCCTGCTTTAAACATCGATAAACCTCTTCCTCGCTTATTTCTTTCCCTTCTAGGTATTTGGAAATGAGTTCGTCATCAACCTCAACCACCGCTTCAACCAGCTTATCACGATATGAATTGACTTCAGTTAAAATGTTAGAAGGTACTTCTGTTTCCTTAAGAGGATTACCGCTGTACCCTTTTTTGGTTATTAAGTCGATAATCCCTTGGAAGTTATTTTCTGTCCCCAATGGCAGTTGAACAGGTACGCATTTTACTCCTAGTTTTGCCTGAATGTCCTTCAATCTGCTGTAAAAATTGACATTCTCCCTATCCATCTTATTAACAAAAACAAGTCGAGGCAGTTTAAGATTATCGGCATACTCCCACACCTGCTCAGTACCTACTTCAACTCCAGAAACAGCACATACGACTATAACAGCACTTTCACTGACAGCCAATCCGGCTTTAACTTCGGCCACAAAATCAAGATAACCTGGTGTATCAATGATATTGAATTTAGTATCTTTCCATTGACATGGAAGCAGAGAAAGATTAATGCTAATTTTGCGCTTTACCTCTTCAGGATCATAATCTGAAGTAGTAGTACCATCAGCTACTTTGCCCAAGCGACTGATCGCTCCGGCACTGAAAAGCATTGTCTCAGCTAACGAAGTCTTACCAGCACCTGAATGAGCTACAAGGGCAATATTACGAATTTTATCTGATGTATATTGGGGCACTTAATCCACCTCGATTCTAGTTTTTACTTTTAAAGTAGCAAAATTGTAACAGTGTATAGCTCTGACCGTCAAGGTTTCATATCTTATAGCATCAAAGGTATAGGATGTCTGATTTATGCTTCTTATGCTATAATGACTATCTTAAATTGCTATACTGGCAAATTGGATAAATCACAACAATTGAGTTGCACAAAATGAAGTTAAGTCGAGAAGAAGTAAAACACATCGCTATTTTAGCCAGATTGGGAATAAGTGAGGACGAAATTGAAAAGTTCAGTCTACAGCTATCTAATATTTTGGATAACTTCGAGGTGCTCAAACAAGTAGATACCAGTAACCTACTGCCTACAGCTCAATCCGTCAATCTTCAAAATATTTTCAGAGCAGATGAGTCAGAACCATCATATCCAGCAGAAGAAATTTTAGCCAATGCCCCACAGCAAGACAATAATTATTTCAAAGTTAAAGCTGTTCTAGAAGAATAGACGATGGACAAACTTTATCAATTGACTATTGCTGATGCACATCAACTCTTGAAACAGAGAAGCATCTCCTCAATCGAACTGACCAGATCAAATTTACAACGATTAAAAGAAGTAGAAGGTAAAGTTCACGCCTGTGTTACCATTTGCGAGGATTCAGCTCTAAAGCGAGCAGAAGAAGCAGACAAAGCTATAAGCAGAAGCAACGTTAAACCACTTACTGGTATACCAGTCTTGGTTAAAGACAACATGTGCACCAAGGGCATACGGACAACTTGTTCATCAAAAATGCTGGAGAATTTCACCCCTCCTTACAATGCAACAGTTGTTGAGAAATTGAAAAACAACGATGCAGTGATTCTAGGTAAAACCAACATGGATGAATTTGCTATGGGTTCATCTACCGAAAATTCTGCCTTCTTTCCAACACGAAACCCCTGGGACCTAGAACGAGTACCTGGTGGTAGCAGTGGTGGTTCTGCTGTTGCCATAGCTGCCGACGAAGCTACCTATTCCCTAGGCTCCGACACCGGTGGTAGCATCCGACAGCCTGCGGGGTTTTGTAGCGTTGTTGGGCTTAAACCGACTTATGGAAGAGTAAGTCGATTTGGACTGGTAGCCTTCGCCAGCTCACTAGATCAAATAGGTCCTATGACCAAAACTGTTACTGATTGTGCTCTGGTAATGAATATTATTGCTGGGCATGACAAACGAGATTCCACTTCAGTGCCATATCCGGTGCCCGACTATACCAAAGCATTAATTCCCAACATCAAAAATATGCGGATTGGTATTCCCGAAGATTACTTCGTTGAGGGAATGCAGAAAGAAATCAAAGCAAGTCTAGAAATAGCTATACGTAAACTGGAGGAACTTGGTGCCAATGTGGATTGGGGTGTTTCTCTACCTCACACTAAGTATGCGCTAGCCGCCTATTATATCCTAGCCCCTTCAGAGGCATCGGCAAACCTCGCTCGCTACGATGGATTCAAATATGGTTTCTCCTATCAGGATACAACCAACATCTGGGAAGCCATGGAAAAGACAAAACAACTTGGTTTTGGTGCAGAAGTCAAACGACGGATCATGCTTGGGACCTATGCCCTCTCCGCAGGCTACTATGATGCCTACTATCTCAAAGCCCAAAAAATACGCACTTTAATAAGGCAGGAATTCGATCAAGCTTTCAAAAAGTATGATGCTCTAGTTACTCCTACATCGCCTACCGTGCCTTTCAAGATTGGAGCAAAGGTTGACGACCCTGTACAAATGTATTTGAGCGATGTTTGTACTCTGCCCATCAATATCGCTGGTATCCCAGCCATCTCTATTCCAGCTGGCTTTGCCGATGGTCTACCCATAGGTATGCAAATCATTGGCAAGCCATTTGATGAAGAAACATTGCTAAAAATTGCCTTTGCTTATGAACAGGCTACCGATTGGCATACTAAAAAGCCACCAATCTAAAAATGGTCGATCAGCAACTGTTTCAAATAGGAAACATTTAAATTCAAACATCACTTACAAATATTTAACCTACAGTGATTAAACTAAACCACAGGGTAATTTGAGGAGGTAGCATGAAAAAAATACTTAAAGCTCTGGAAGGTGATGCCAGGTTGACTCCAAAAAAAATTTCCGACATGACTGGTATTCCAGCTAAAGAGGTAGAAAAGACAATCAAAAAGGCCGAGAAAGACCGAACGATCCTGCGATACAAAACGATAATAGATTGGCAAAAATTAGGCGAAGAGAAAGTGATGGCATTAGTTGAAGTTAAGGTCGTTCCTCAACGCGATGTAGGATTTGATGCCATAGCCGAGCGTATTTACCGCTTCCCTCAGGCACACTCTGTTTATTTGGCCTCAGGCACATATGATCTAGCTGTGTTGGTAGTTGGCAAAACTATGCAAGATATCGCATTATTCGTCTCGGAAAAATTAGCCCCACTTGATACTGTACAGGGTACAGTGACCCACTTCATACTTAAGAAATACAAGGAGGATGGCGAAATACTTGGTGGGGTCAGTGAAATTAAGCGATTACCCGTAACCCTTTAATCATTAATTTTAAGTTCACGATTGTAGCTTTAGTTATACTATGTCTAAAACAAGCCCAAGCAACAAAAGGGTCAAAAACAGTCAGATATCTGGCAATGTGAGTAATCTCGCACCTTCCAGTATCCGGAAATTCTTTAATTTACTCTCCTCAATCGAAGGAATCATTTCACTTGGCATCGGAGAACCTGATTTCGTCACACCGTGGCATATTCGAGAAGCCGCTATCCATTCACTGGAAAAGGGATACACCATGTATACCCCTAACCAAGGATTGCCGAAGCTGAGAGAAGAATTAGCCAGATATCTTGAGTCTCATTGCAGCTTAAATTATAACCCCGAAACAGAGCTTCTGATTACTGCCGGAGTTAGCGAAGGTCTTGACCTCGCTCTAAGAGCAATACTAAATCCAGGTGATGAGGTCATTCTACCCGACCCTTGCTATGTGGCTTATCCAGCTTGCATCCACTTGGCTGGAGGAATCCCTATAACAATACCAACCAATGAAGAAAATGATTTCCAAATCAGAGTAGATGACATCGAACAACGGATCACATCAAGAAGCAAAGCCATCTTAATTGGGTATCCCGCTAACCCCACCGGAGCAGTGATGCCCAGGCAAGAATTAGTTAAAATCGCCGAACTAGCTAAACAATATGACCTCTTAGTAATATCCGATGAAATCTACAGGCAATTAGTCTACGATATTGAGTGCACCTGTTTTGCAACTGTACCACACATGAAAGAACGCACTATCCTTCTAAATGGGTTCTCCAAAGCCTATGCTATGACTGGATGGCGTGTCGGTTACGCTGCTTCTAATTCAGAAATAATTGGGGCTATGACTAAGATTCATCAATACACTATGCTATGTGCCTCAATAATGGGACAAGAGGCAGCTATCGAAGCATTGAGGAAAGGCGACATTGAAGCAGAGGCAATGATAACAGAGTATAATCAGCGCCGCAGGTTCATGGTTAAACGACTCAGAGATATTGGTTTGTCTTGCTTCGAACCTAAAGGCGCTTTTTATGCCTTTCCTTCTATAAAAGTCACAGGCATGACCTCAGAAGAATTCGCTGAAAAACTTTTATTTGAAGAACAGGTAGCCGTAGTTCCAGGCTCTGCATTTGGTCAGTGTGGAGAAGGTTACATACGCTGCTGCTATGCCACCTCTTTACCAGAAATCGAAGAGGCTTTAAGCAGGATGAGTAAATTTGTCAAGAGGCATCGCAGGTAATAGACAACAGCATAAACTTTTTATGGCCAGACAAGTTTCGTTTCCTCAAATATCTCTAATTAAGATATTTCATTAGCTGTTGGTAAAGTTTGTTATTTGTCGCAACTATCTTCTCAGCTTGAAAACCTGCTTGACTCCCTTGCCAATCAGCAACTATACCCCCAGCCTCCCTGACTAATAATAGACCGCTAGCTATATCCCAGGGGTAAACATGCCGATGAAAGTAAATAGTAAACCGACCACAGGCAACATAGGCTAACGCCAAGGCCGATGAGCCTATCATCCTCATGCAATGTACCTGACCCCATAGTTTATTAATTACGGTAAGCATTTTTTTACCTTGTTTTTCATCGTAGCCTAAATCAAAAGCCACCAAAGCATCTTTAAGCCAACTAACCGGAGAAATCCACACCGATGAGCCATTAAGATAAGCCCCTCTCCCTTTCTCTGCATAGAAAAGTTCCTTCCTTACCGGGTCATACGTCATCCCCAGTAGAATATCGGCGTCATTTGCTAATGCGATATTTATGCAAAAGTCAGGAATACCGAAGACATAATTATTGGTACCATCCAATGGATCGACTATCCACGTATATCCAGTAGTGGCAGCTAGGGAATTTGCTTCTTCGGAAAGTGCATGATGATCAGGGTACTCATTCTTTAACAACCCTAATATTAACTCTTCAGCTAAAGTATCAACTTCGGTAACCAGATTGCCCCTGCTCTTTTGCTTTATTGCTTTCTTAGAGTGAAAATGGTCAATAAGAACTCTGCCAGCTTCCTGAACTGCCTGATTAGCTACTTCGAAGGGGCTTCTGCCACTTCGAGATAAGGGCAAGTTATTTATGACACCCATAATAAGTTTTATATCTGCCGCCGAATAAGGCCCATATTTCGCTTAACTTCTGCCAAAGTATCTCTGGCAATAGACTGAGCCCTACAAGCACCATCGGATATTACCTCATATATTAAGTCGGGTTTAGCTGCTAACTTCATTCGGCGCTCTCGAAATGGTGTCAAAGTCGAATTTATAGCCTGCGATAACATCTTCTTGCAATCGACACAACCAATGCCTGCAGAGCGGCATTCAGCATCTATCTCTTTCACACGGTCGGGATCAAAAAACTGATGAAGCTTAAATACGTTGCACACCTCGGGATGTCCCGGGTCAGAACGGTACTGCCGCGCTGGATCAGTTACCGCAATCATAATCCTCTTAGATGTCTCTTCCGGAGTTGCGGCTAGTTCAAGGTGGTTATCATAACTCTTGCCCATCTTTTGTACCCCGTTCAATCCTAATACCATAGGAAAAGAAGTGAGCTTTGCTTGCGGCTCCAGAAAAGTGGGGCCAAAAATCGTATTAAAACGACGAGCTATTTCACGCGCCAGTTCCAGATGTGGAAGCTGGTCTTCCCCGACCGGTACCACCTCCGCCTTATACAGAACAATATCAGCAGCCATCAAGACTGGATAGCCTACCAGCCCATAATTAACATTTTGCGGTTGAGTTCGTGCTTTCTCTTTGAAAGTTGGCACCCTTAATAACCAGCCCAAAGGTGTTACCATACTAAGAAGGATATGAAGCTCCATAACTTCAGGAACATCGGACTGTACAAAGAGAATACTTTTTTGAGGGTCAAGCCCAGCAGCTAACCAGTCAAGCATCATCTCATATATATTTTCTTGAAGCTTATCTGTGTCTTCTAGACTAGTCAAAGCGTGGATATCTACAATGCAATATATACAATCGTACTCTTCCTGCAGAGCGACGTAATTCTGTATAGCACCAATATAGTTACCGATATGCTGCTTGCCAGTGGGTCTAGCGCCTGAAAAAACACGCTTCTTCATTTTTCCCAAAGCCAAAGTTTAGCACAAAAACAACGTTGCCTACAATTTGAGATGTTGTAGATAAGGTTAAAGCCGCAGGAACCTCGTGTCGTTAGGCTACATGCTTTCTGGTGCATCCATCCCCATAAGATGTAGAGCTCTTGCCAAAACTATCTGGGCTGCCCTGACTAGCTTAAGTCGAGCTGCAGTCAATTCTTGGTTTTTAGAAACGACTCGACACTGTTTATAGAAACTATGGAATACAGTAGCAAGATCAATAGCATAATATGGCAGATGCTGAGGTTCTAATAAAGTAGCCACTGCCTCCACAACCTCTGGTAACAAGACCATTTGCCTTATAAGCGTTAACTCGGGCTCGGATTTAAGTAAGGAAACATCTCCGTTTTTATAATTAATTCCCTTCTCTTCGGCCAATCTGAGAATGCTGGCAATACGAGCGTGGGCATACTGGACGTAATAGACTGGATTATCTGTTGATTGCTTTTTAGCCAACTCCAAATCAAAGTCCATCTGACTATCAGCAGACCGAGACAGAAAAACAAAGCGGCAAGCATCTTTACCGACTTCATCAATCAACTCCCTCAGTGTAACCATATCGCCGCTACGTTTGGATACCTTGACTATTTCCTTACCTCGGCGCAGAGTAACCAGCTGGCAGATTATAACTTTAAGGCGCTCTGGATTTATGCCGAAAGCATTAACCACAACCTTCATTCGAGAAACATGCCCATGATGGTCAGCACCCCAAATATCTATTACTGTGTTGAACTTTCGCTCCAGAAATTTGTTATAGTGATAAGCGATGTCAGACGCAAAGTACGTAGGAGTTCCATCGCTACGAACCAGCACATTATCTTTATTCTCACCTAATGCAGAAGATGCAAACCAAGTCGCATTTTCTCTTTCTACTATATACCCTCTGTCTCGTAATAACTTCATAACCTTTTCATAAAGCCCTTCACAAAACAGGCTTCGTTCGCTAAACCAGGCTTCGAATTCTACTCCTAGTAATTGCAAATCCTGTTTAATCATGTCCATAATTTTGCTAGCCCCAATAGCACCAATTTCTTCTATGGCAACGGCCTCAGACAATTTAGCAAAACGGTCGCCTTCACTTTCGAAAATTTTTTTAGCTAAATCAACCATATACCCACCCAGATAACCATCTTCAGGCATCTCGGCATCAATGCCAAGGCATTGCTGATATCTGGCATAAAGTGAACGATTGAAAGCATCCAACTGGCTACCAGCATCGTTAATATAATATTCTCTTTCCACCTTATAGCTAGCAGCTCTCAGAACATTAGCCAAGGTACTACCTAATACTGCACCTCGCCCATGGCCAACATGAAGAGGTCCTGTGGGATTACCGCTGACGAACTCTATTTGAACGGGTTGGTTGTTACCGCTATCAATTTCGCCGTAGTTTTCAGCAGAGCCAATGATTACCTCTACCTGTTCTGCTAGCCAACCAGGACTTAGGGTAAAGTTAATAAAACCAGGAGAGGCAACCACTTTTTGAGCAACTTCGGGCAAAGGCGGTAGCAGTTCTATAATCTTACTAGCAATAGCCTGAGGTGACATATCCGTAGCTCGTGCCAATTTCAGCGGTAAATTTGAAGCATAATCACCATGCTCTCTATTTTGTGGATGTTCTACAATAATTTCAGGTAATGTATTAAACGCAAGTAACTCCTGTCTTTGAGCCTGCATTACTGCGTGTTCCAGGGCTTTGATTAGCTTCTGTTTAAATATCATAAAAGTCAACTCCATTCACTGCTGTTTGGCCATACTCGAGCTAATTCACTGGCTAAAAGATGATGTGGCAGTAATTTCAAACCAGGGTCGCTTTGAAAAATAGATAATGCCTCATTTCTAGCAAGCTCCAGAAGTTGTATATCTGACAATTTAGCCATCAGAAGGTCAGGCAAACCACTCTGTTTCGTACCAAAGAATTCTCCTGGACCGCGTAGTTCTAAATCTTTCTCAGCTAAGGCAAAACCATCATATATTTTCTCGATAGCCTCCAATCTCGCTTGTCCTTCCAAGGAAGGATTTTCGGATATAAGCAAACAATAGCTTTGGCTCTCTCCCCTGCCTACCCGACCACGAAACTGATGCAATTGTGATAGGCCAAAACGATCGGCAGCTTCTATTAACATGACGGTAGCATTAGGTACATCAATTCCAACTTCTACAACTGGTGTTGATACAAGTATATCAAGACTACCATCACGAAAGCTTTTCATTGTTTCATCTTTTTCATCGTTGGCCATTCGCCCATGAAGCAAACCAAGCCTTAAATTAGGAAAAATTTCACTAGATAATCGCTCATATTCAGCCACTGCTGCCTTCGCCTCAATATTATCAGACTCCTCAATAAGAGGACAAATTATAAAAGTTTGATGCCCAGCAGCAACCTGCCCCTGGATAAAATTATAGGCTTCGCCTCTTTGTTCATTTCGAAGCCATCTTGTCTTTATCACCTGTCTGCCCGGAGGTAACTCATCTATGACAGAAAGGTCTAAATCGCCATACAAAGTTAGTGCTAGAGTACGTGGGATAGGAGTAGCTGTCATAACCAATACGTGCGGATTAAATCCTTTCTGCCGCAATGCTGAACGCTGCAAAACCCCAAAACGATGTTGTTCATCAATAACTACCAGCCCTAATTTGTTAAATCCAACCCCTTTTTGAATAAGTGCATGAGTACCAATAACAATATCTATTTCACCATCGCAAATCCTCTGCTGCATGGTCATTTTTTCTCTTTCGCCCATTTTGCCGATCAGTAAAGAAAAGGTGATCGAACGAGAAAATAAGCCATCATAGCAGCAGATGCCGTCCTGCTGATTAAACTCGCCACTTAGTCTGGATAGAAAACGACAAATATTATAATAATGCTGTTCAGCCAGAATCTCAGTTGGTGCCATCAGTGCTCCCTGATAACCGCTATCCACCGCAGCCAATAAAGCTGTCATAGCTACCACGGTCTTTCCGCTACCTACCTCGCCTTGTAATAACCGTGACATTGGTTTTGCCTGTTTCAAGTCAGACAAGATTTCCTGGAGCACTCGCTTTTGGGCACGAGTTAACGAAAAAGGTAAGCTGCCTAAAAATTTATTGATAAATCCCATATTTATAGCAAAGGCATTGCCTGGCTGCCCCTCCTGCCAATTACGCTTCTTGCTAAGCACACCTAACTGAATCAGAAAAAGCTCGTCAAAGGCCAGACGTCTCCGGGCAGCATTCTTCATTAGTTGATCATCAGGATAATGGGCTTGTATGATTGCCTTGGGTAAATCCAAAAGCTGACATCGTCTTTTTGTATCCTGTGGCAAAAAATCGCCCAATTTACCTGCCCAGCCATCAACAGCTCTCTTCACTAAATTTCTTACCTGACGGGAATACAAACCGCTGGTCAATGGGTATACAGGTACAAGCCTACCAGCATGTATCAATTCTTTATCCTCAATAATCTCCCATTCCGGAGATTCAAAAACTGGACGTCCCTTAAATTCAGCCACTTTACCACTTATAGCAATCTGAGCATTCGTGGGAAATCTCTTAGCTAAATATGGCTGATTAAACCAAACCGCCCTGACATTCCCTGTTTCATCACCAAGTATTACTTCTGTCCCTTGTTGGACACCCAACCTAGCCACCCGAGCCTCCCAAACATTAGCTAAAATGGTTTGTTCTTGACCTATTTCAAGTTCAGCAATGCATTTCCTTTGACTGTAATCAAGATGACGCCTAGGAAAAAAATAGAGCAAGTCACGAATTGTCTCTATTCCCAGTTTACTCAGTTTAGCAGCCAAATTGGCTTTAATACCCTTTACAATAGTCACCGATGACTCTAATCCACCGCCACTGCCTGTATTAAGAGTATTATGTGGACTGCGTTTAGAAACGACTACTCTAGAAGAAACCTGCTTCTTTTCCTTGGGGGTTACGCTTGTTACTTCCTCAACTTCAGTTAGCCAAGCAAGAAAATCGTCTATCCACAACTTTCGATTTTCTTTATCCAGTGCCACGTAGTCAGGATGGGATAGTCTCAGTACTTCAAAACGCACCAAGTGTTTAGGGGAAATTATTTTACCTCTGTTTTGTCTCGACCATTTAGCAAGATACCTATCAAGGCCACCTATGACCGCTGTGTCAAAATAACCTTTTTGACACTCTAAATTGAGAATAGTACGTAGTGGCTCAACCTCTATCAATGGAGATGCTACCATGGCTATGCTTTCATAGCATAAACTAGAAAATCTTGATTAGGATTACTTGCTAATTTGTACGCAGTTATTCACCTTCAAGAAAGCAAACCGAAAGAACGTGAGGACCCGTGTGTGTGCCTATCACTGCACCAACCCTAGAACGATAGATGCGCTCCTTGGGGACTATTCCCTGAAGACGCTCAATCAGCGCTTCTAATTCATCAGGAGTTGTAGCATGCTCTACAACCATCATCTCTATCTTGGGAAAAGCTTTAACAGCGTTTACCAACGTATCTACCGCTTGGACTCTATTCCGCGCTCTACCAAAAGGATGAACTTCACCATCCTTCAATGTTATAATCGGATGTACCTTAAGCAAACTACCCAGCAATGCCTGAGCTTTACCTATCCGCCCTCCCCTCTTCAGATATTCCAACGTGTCAAATACCATGATCGCATGCAGTTTAGGCATATCCTTCTTTACCATATCACTTATTATATCCAAGTTGGCACCACTCTTAGCCGCCCCTACAGCTTTTATGACTAAAATCGCTATAGCACCTATCAACCACTTTGTATTGATGACCTCAATACGGCAATCTGCCTTAACCAGTGCCTTACCTTGAACAGCGCTCTCATGGACAGCGCTTATTTTATCAGATGCCATTATCGCTATAATCTCTTTGGTTTCTTTCGCCAAGTTAGTGAACAGTTCAGCAAATATACCAGGAGGTGGCGCTGAAGTCGTCGGATTAACACCACTACTCACGAGCTTTTTATAGAACTCATCAGACGACAACTCAACCGCATCCCTGTAAACCTCATTACCGAAATGTACATTCAGAGGTACTACAGTGACACCAAGCTCCTTAGCCCATTCAGGTGAGATATCTGACAGACTATCAGTTACAATTTTTACCATTTAAAACTCCTCCCCTAAATTTTTTATTCCAGCGAAACTATATAGTTATAGTGAGGCTGCCCCCCATTGACGGTCTCTACTTGCTTCCCAGGATACTTATTCTGAATCTCTTGAACCACCTTCCCAGCCTCACCGGTATCAACATCAGCGCCTTGATATATAGTTACCACCTCGGCTGATTCAATACCTGCTTTACCCAAAGCATCTAAGAGAACCCCAGAGACAAGATCACCAGCAGCAACTATATCCTTATCATCCACAATACCAATAGCCTGTCCCTCCTTTATACTCAAATTGTTTATTTTAGTGCTACGCACTGCCCTGGTAACTTCCACTGTTTTCACTGCCGCCGTAGCCTCTTCCATGGATCGGGCATTTTCTTCTACTGTCCCTTCGTAATTGAATGCCAGAAGGGCAGCTATTCCCTGCGGAATTGTTTTTGTCGGCACTACAGCTATTTTCTTTGATGTTAACGTATGCACCTGGGAAGCAGTAAGAACGATATTTTTATTGTTGGGCAATATTATAACACTATCAGATGGCACCGATTCCACAGTCTGCAGTATCTCACGAACACTAGGGTTCATAGTCTGCCCACCAGGAACAATGGCTGCCGCCCCCAAACTCTGGAAAACTTCCTTCACCCCATCACCAGCGGCCACAGCTACCACAGCAATGTCAATAGTTGGCAACCTATCTTTCTGCATCTCAACAAAGCCTTCGTGCTGGTCATCCATGTTTTGAATTTGTATGCGATGCAAAGTTCCCAAGGAAGTAGCAAACCTCAGAATAGCACCTGGATCATAAGTATGTATATGAACCCTGACATTATTGTTATCGCCAGCGACAACAATAGATTGCCCTTTCCCTTCTAACTTAGCTCTAATCTTGTCCGGATTTAGTTTCTGACCTACCAGCAAGAAATTGGTACAATAACCATAAGGGTCCTCCTGATCAACAACGAGCTGAGGTGCCTTAGCCACCAACGGTATATTGGCAGTAACTAAACGAGGCTTACTATACTCCATATTCTCTCCCTCCCCCTTCAGATAGTTAAGTGCTCCCTCCAATAGTATATATAAACCTTGTCCACCAGCATCTACAACTCCAGCATCATGCAATACTGGCAGCAAAAATGGTGTTCTCGCTACTGAATCCTTGGCTTCGTTAACTGCTGCCTCCATCACAGCAATCAAGTCATCTGAATTAGCTTGAGCAGTCGCCTGGGCAACATTAGAAGCATCCCGAATAACCGTTAAAATTGTCCCTTCTGTTGGCTGTGATAAGCCTTTATATGCCGTATGTGATGCCTCTACCAATGCCTCCGCCCAGTCCTTTCCATTCATCGACTGCTTGCCTTCCAACCCCTTAGCCAGGCCGCGGAAAAACTGAGATAAAATCACGCCGGAATTTCCGCGTGCACCCATCAATGCGCCTTGTGCCATTGCCTTGGCTACCTCTGACACACTCTGGTCTGTAACCCTGTCGACTTCTTCTAAAGTCGAGCGCATCGTCAGATGCATATTAGTCCCAGTATCACCATCGGGCACAGGAAAGACATTTATGGCATTAATATCAGCAACGCTTTTCTCTAACCAGTTACTACCTGCAACGAACATTTCTTTCATCTCCTGCCCGCTGCAGGAGGTAATTTGCTTCATTAGTCACTCCTTTTGGATTAATTGGACAATTGTGGTATTATTCTACCATTATTGTCAAATTGACTTGATGGTCAACGGAGGATAAGACACTTGGCCAGAAAATGTGACATTTGTGGTAAAAAGATTCAATTTGGTAACAACGTAAGCCACTCTAAGCAACATACCAGACGGAGTTGGTTGCCCAATATTCAACCAGTCACGTTAACTATTGCAGGAGAGCCAAAGCGGCTAAACGTATGCACACGATGCCTGCGTAGCCAAAGCAAACCAGCTAGTTAATCTATAGCACTTCTAATTTGCTGCATTGCCTCGGTTGGACTATTCTTAGAGAATATTGCTGCCCCCGCAACCAGAACATCAGCCCCGGCTTTTACCACCCGCGGTGCAATATCAGCAGTTATTCCACCGTCAACCTCCAGTTCCGCTTCAACACCCTTGCTTTCCAAAATACTCCGCATACGGGCTATTTTATCAATCGAATCCTCTATAAAAGTTTGACCTCCAAAGCCGGGATTAACGGTCATAACCAGCACCAGATCTAGGGAAGATAGAATTTCATCCAGAGAACTTAACGGCGTAGCTGGATTCAAGGCAATCCCTGCTTTGGCTCCAGTGTCTTTTATAGCTTTTATCAGGCGGTGAATGTGGCGGTCAATTTCAATATGAACCGTGATAATGTTAGCACCAGCCTCAGCAAACTGTACAACATAATCCTCCGGTCGTTCAATCATCAAATGTACGTCTAAAGGTAGATTTGTACAAGAACGAATAGACGCCACTACCGGAGCTCCAATGGTAATGTTGGGCACAAAATGCCCATCCATTACGTCAACATGAATATAGTCAGCACCAGCTTTTGTCACTTCGGCAATTTGTTCTCCGAGACGACTAAAGTCCGCAGAAAGAATTGATGGGGCTAGCTTAATGTATTTATCTTGCATCTTATAATTTAACAATTCTCCTAGCCCGAGCCAGGGATATTGCCACCTGTCTTGGCGCAGTGCCACCCATAACGTTTCTGGATGTAACCGATGTCTCCACAGTGATATCGTACACATCGTTTTCAAAGAGCGGGGAAACCCTATGATATTCCTTCAAGCTTAATTCCTGGAAAGTCCTGCCTTTGCTTATAGCATACTTCACTAAATTACCCACAATATCATACGCCTCACGGAAAGGCACTTCTTTCTTAGTCAGATAGTCTGCCAGATCCGTAGATAATGTATAGTTGTTTACAGCACTAAGCATCCTCTCAGCATCGACTTTCAATGTCTTCATCAGCCCGGCAAAAACCTCCAAACAAGAAGTCAATGTATCTACAGTATCAAAAAGCCACTCTTTATCTTCCTGCATATCACGGTTATAAGCCAGAGGTAAGCCCTTCATAATAGTAAACATACTCATAAGGCTACCGTAAACCCTACCGGTCTTGCCTCTAATCAATTCTGGAATATCTGGGTTCTTTTTCTGGGGCATAATGCTGCTGCTTGTAGCATAACCGTCATCAATTTCTAGGAAGCCAAATTCCGCAGAAGACCATAACACAATTTCTTCTGCCAACCTGGAAAGATGCATCATAGTCAAGGCTGCAGCAGCCTCATACTCAAGCACGAAATCGCGGTCGGAAACAGCATCAATACTATTTTTACTTATCCGACCAAAACCCAATTTCTTGGCTACAAAATCGCGGTCAATGGCATAAGCCACCCCAGCCAGAGCACCACTACCCAGAGGCAAAATATCAGTGCGCTTCAGGCAATCTTGAAACCTTTCCACATCCCGCTGAAACATTTCAAAATAGGCTAATAAATGATGCGCCAGAAGGATTGGTTGCGCCTGCTGTAGATGAGTGTATCCAGGCATTATCACGTCCTTATTCGACTCGGCAACATCAAGAAGGGCTTGTTGGAACTCCTTTAATTTACTGATAGTTTCTTCGATCGTCTCCTTCAAAAAAAGACGCATGTCTGAAGCTATTTGGTCGTTTCTGGAGCGAGCAGTATGTAATTGCCCAGCCACATCACCTATTTTTTCGAACAGTCGATTCTCTATATTCATATGTATATCTTCAAGATCGGGCTTAAACTCAAATTTTCCCTGTTCGATCTCATCACCAATGGATTTAAGTCCCGAAACTATAAGCTCAGCATTTGCTTGGGGAATGATCCCCTGTTTGGCTAGCATCTGGGCATGAGCAATGCTTCCGGCAATATCTTGCTTATACAACCGCTGGTCAAAAGGAACTGATGCAGCAAACTGTCCGGCCAATTTATTTAACCCTTTGTGAAACCGGCTGCGTAAACGTTCCTCACCTTTATTGGTCATAGCTCTTACCTCCTCAGCCCAATTATAGCCTGTTATTGCGGGGCACTTCAGTACCGAAGCAGTCTCAGCAACTCTTTCCTATTTATTTGCCCAAAAAGCCTTACTTTTTGGCTTTTTTAACACTTCCTTCTCCACTACCCTGTATCTTAGACTGGATTTTGGCTGGTAACCCCCAAATATGAATAAACCCTAGCGAAGCACTCTGGTCAAAGACATCCCCCTTATCATAGGTCGCCAGGCTATGAACATAGAGCGACACCGGTGATTTTCTGCCCACAACCACGCAACTCCCTTTAAACAATTTGACCCTCACTGTGCCAGTGACATATCGCTGCGAACTTTCAATATAAGCGGAGATGTCCTGGCGATGAGCAGTAAACCACAATCCATTGTAGATAATATCGGCAAAATCAATAGCTACTTTTTCCTTGAAACGAAGTTGGTCTCTGGTTAAAGTCATGGCTTCCAGAGCCTGATGAGCCTTAAGTAGCACTACTCCAGCCGGCGCTTCATAAACCTCCCTGGATTTTATTCCTACCAACCTGCTTTCAATGTGGTCAATCCTACCTACCCCATGCTTGCCAGCTAGTTCTTTTAGCCTCTGCACAAGCGTAATACAATTCAGTTTTTTACCATTGAGGCTAATTGGAATTCCTTTTTCAAAACCAATTTCCACATATTCCGGTCTATCGGGAGCTTTTGCCACAGACTGTGTCCAGGAAAATGCATCTTCCGGAGGCTCTATCCAGGGATCCTCCATGACACCACATTCTATGCTTCTTCCCCATATATTTTCATCGATAGAGTAAGGGCTTTTAACTGTAATCGGTATTGGAATTTTGTGTTTTTTAGCATAGGCAATAGTTTCTTCGCGAGTCATCCCCCATTCCCGTGCTGGGGCTAATATTTTTAGCTCCGGGGCGAGGGCAGCTACACTTACATCGAAACGTACCTGGTCATTGCCTTTGCCTGTGGAACCATGGGCAACTGCCACAGCCCCTTCCTTCTTAGCCACATCAACCAGTAGTTTCGCCATCAGCGGACGTCCCAGAGCTGTTGCCAGTGGATATTGACCCTCATAGAGAGCATTAGCTTGAAGAGCTGGAAAAACGAATGACTTAACAAAAGGCTCGGTGGCATCCATTATCAGCGCTTTTACCGCACCAACTTTCAGTGCCTTCTTCTGAATAGCCTCGAGATCATCAACACCACCGATGTTTACCGTGAAAGCGATAACATCCATATTATATTTTTCAGCCAGCCACTTCACAGCTACTGAAGTATCCAATCCACCACTGTATGCTAATATAACTTTATCTTTCATCTTTATTTCCTCGTATTTAGAGTTTTCTGCAGTATATTTATCGCTTTATCTATGTCTTTCTCAGTTATAATAAGCGGCGGTATAAAACGCAGGGTATCTGGTTTTACTTTATTAACCAGCAGGCCTTTTCCCATACAGGCCAGTACCAAATCCTCGGCTATATCGCTGTTAAAAACCAGGGCTAACAGCAATCCCCGTCCTCTTATCTCCACAATAGAATCGAATTTTGCCTTCAGCTTCTCCAGTCCAGCTTTAAAGTATTGCTCCAATTGCCTCACTTTTCCCGGGATATCATTCTCAATAATAAACTTTAAAGTGGCAAAGCTAGCAGCGCAAACCAGCGGATTACCACCAAATGTAGAGCCGTGCTCGCCGGGAGAAAATACCGAAGCTCGTTCTTTCGCTAAAATGGCTCCTATAGGCACCCCACTGCCTAATCCCTTTGCCAGAGTCATTATATCAGGCTCAACACCGAACTGTTCATAACCAAAAAGGGTCCCGATCCTGCAAATACCAGTCTGGATTTCATCCAAAATTAGAAGAATACCCTTCTGATCACACCAGGACCGTACCTCTTTCAGATAGTTATCGCTGGGGACATTGACTCCACCCTCGCCCTGAATAGGTTCTAACATCACAGCGCAGGTTTGAGCCGTAGTAGCTCTCTTGATTGCTTCGATATCATTATAATTAACATTCACAAAGCCATCAGGAAGAGGAATATACGGCTCTTGAAACTTGCCCTGACCTGTAGCTGCTACCATAGCCAGAGTTCGACCGTGGAAAGAATCAATGGTAGTAATAATATGATGAGCACCATTGAGATGAAGCTTGCCATATCTTCGAGCTAGCTTTGCCGCTGCTTCATTAGCCTCAGCACCACTATTGCAAAAGAAAACTCTGTCAAGGCAGCTATTTTGCACCAGCAACTCGGCTAATTTCACCTGTGGCATGGTATAGAACTGGTTCGATGCTTGAATCAGAGTCCGAGCCTGCTCTGTAAGCGCCTTGACCACTACAGGATGACAATGTCCCAGGCTGTTTACCGCCCAGCCACCCACAAAATCCAGATATTCCTTACCTTTATCATCCCAAACCCTGGCACCTTTACCCCGAACTAACGTAACCGGTACGCGATTTACCGTTCGCATAAATAACTTATGTTCCAGTTCCTGCCAGTCTTTCATCTTATCAGGCAATTGTCGTTCCTTCTCCTTTACCTTCAATTTCATTAAGCAAGGCATGTGATGCTCTGCCATCTATAATACGAGTAACCGATACTTTGGGTAGAGCAACAAGACAAGCCTCTATCTTAGCCACCATACCACCCGATGCCGTACCGGATTTTATCAGTTCCCTAGCTCCGTCACGACTCAGCTCCTTAACCAGCTTTTTAGAGCCATCGTAAATCCCTGGGACATCGGTTAAAAAAATCAATTGTTCAGCATCCAGAGCCGCCGCTATCTCCGCAGCAGTAGTATCACCATTGACATTAATCAAATTCGTTTCACTCTTCGATTTCCGATATAAACCCAGGCATACGGGAGCTATCACCGGAATATATCCCTGTTTTAGCAATACCCTCAATAAAGTAACATCGACTTTAAATTCCTCGCCGGTATATCCCAGCTCAGGAGTTTTGTTCCTAGCCTGGATTAAGTTCCCATCAGCGCCGCTTAAACCTACAGCTTTGCCACCCAAACGCCAGATGTCAGATACCAGTTCCTTATTTACCAATCCCCCCAGCACCGCAGTAACCACCTTCAATGACTCCAGGCCAGTTACCCTCAACCCATTAATAAAGGTAGTAGGGATATTTAACCTGGTGAGCCAGTCAGTTACTTCTCTGGCACCACCATGAACCACCACGGTTGGTATGCCTCTTTTCTGTAGAGTAACCAGGTCCTCAATCGTGGTATCGTGGCTGCCCAGGGTACTGCCACCGATCTTAACGACAACAGGTTTCATATATCTTTCCCATACCTAAGTAGTATAAGCGCTATTTATAGTAACATATTCTTTCGATAGGTCGCATCCCCAGGCAGTAGCTTTGCCTTTTCCCAAATTAAGACATAACCTTATCAAGGCATCTTTACTCTCAGCCAGGCTGATACTTAACTCTTTCTTATTAAAAGTAGCTGGGCATCCCTGCTTCATCACACAAACATTATTTAAATAAACGTCCAGCTTTTCTTCGACTACTCGGGCTCCGCTTCTCCCCAATGCCGCCACAACACGACCCCAGTTGGGGTCATTGCCATGTATTGCCGATTTAACCAGCGGAGAACCGGCTATAGTACGAGCCGCTAACCTGGCTTCACTTTGACTGGCAGCGTTTTCAATAACAACCTCTATAAGCTTGGTAGCTCCCTCGCCATCTCGGGCAATGCTCTTAGCCAGATAAAGGCAAACTTCATTTAAAGCTTCCTGAAAAGATTTACCGTTTCCTCTGTTGATAATTTTATTGCCAGCTAATCCATTAGCCAGAATCACCACCATATCGCTGGGGCTGGTATCGCCGTCAACGGTTATCATATTGAAAGTGGCATCTATTGCCTTATTCAGAGCTAATTGTAGAAAACCAGCGTCCACAGAGGCATCAGTAGTAATAAAGCAAAGCATAGTAGCCATATTGGGGTGTATCATACCAGCACCTTTAGCCACGCCACCGATAGTAAACCTGCCTGATTCCGTCTCCACAAATAAAGCTATCTCCTTGGCAAAAGTATCCGTAGTCATCATCGCCAGGGCTAAATCAGCACCTTTACCACAGGAGATATCGATTTGGGCAATACCAGCCCTGATTTTCTCCATAGGCAGTGGCACTCCGATGACACCAGTGCTGGCAACCAGTACGTCTTCGGGTTTTATGTTCAACTTTCCCGCCACCAGGTTCGCCATTTCAACAGCATCCGCCAATCCCGCATCGCCAGTGCAGGCGTTAGCACAGCCGGAATTGACCACCAGCGCCTGCGCCCTTTTGTTTCGCAAGTTATTCTGGGACAGTATTACCGGAGCCGCCTTGATGGCATTGATAGTGAAAACACCCGCCGCCACGCAAGGCGCTTCCGAATAAAGAATGCCCAAATCAAACTTGTCAGGGCTTTTTATCTCAGCCTTTACTGCCCCCGCCACAAAACCTCGGGGAGAAGTAACCGTTCCAGATGCAATGGCCTTAAACTCAGTATTCATAATGCAGAGATTGTAATACTTTTCTGTAGAAACTGCCAGACATAGGGATGGGCGGAAACCTCACCACCCTGTCATTGCGAGCGTAGCGAAGCAATCTCGGAGTTCAAGGAGGACTCCGAATACCTTACCTTGTTATCACAAAAGATTGCTAATCCCTACACTATCCCCGTCATTCTGAGCCCCGATGCAATCGGGACGTGAGAATCCCGTGGGCTCAAGGGGAACTCACATTTTACTTATGATTGCGTAAACCAGCAATCCTAACTCAATAAGTCGTACAGTAATTTTGGGCAGGTCACGCTGATAAAGCGAGCGGCTCATAACCGATTGTTCGCAGGTTCGAAACCTGCCGAGCCCACCACTTAATTTAATCTACCCCAGTGGCGACTACTAATTCAAAATAGATATAATATTAGTGGCTAAAATAAGACTATACCCTAATTTAATATTCCTATAAAGGTATTTAGCTTGACTTTGTTTCCTTCGCCTTCTTTTTCAATTCGTAGAGTTTGGTAATAGCCTCAAGAGGAGATATAGAATCAACATCGAGCTTAAGAATTTCATCTATCAATTGAGAGCTATTGTTGAACAGAGCCAGTTGCGGCGATAATGACTCTTTAGGACGAATAGATTTACCTTTTTCCCGTCCCATCTGGCTATCTTCCAGACCAGCTAGAACCTCCTGGGCACGATGCACCACCGATGCCGGCAGACCTGCCAGTTGCGCTACATGGATTCCATAGCTTTTATCGGCGCCGCCGGGAACTATCTTGCGCAGAAAAACGACTTTGCCTTCCTCCTCGGTAACAGCTACATTGAAGTTCTTAACCCGAGGCAGGAAATGTGCCAGCTCCACCAGCTCATGGTAATGGGTGGCGAAAAGAGTCTTTGCCCTGAGCCTGGGGTTATTGTGGATGAACTCCACCACTGCCCAGGCAATGGAAAGCCCATCATAAGTGCTGGTGCCTCTACCGACTTCGTCCAGAATAACAAGCGATCGGGAAGTAGCATTGTTGAGTATATTGGCAGTCTCTACCATTTCTACCATAAAGGTAGATTGTCCCGCCGCCAAATCTTCCTGAGCACCGATTCTGGTGAAAATGCGGTCTACGATGCCCATACTTGCGGATTCGGCAGGGACAAAACTGCCAATCTGCGCCATAAATACAATCAGCGCCACCTGCTTGAGATAGGTGGACTTACCAGACATATTAGGCCCAGTAAGGATAACAAGCTGCGTATCTTCATTACACAAATAGGTATCATTGGGCACAAAGCCATCGCTGCCCAGACTCCCCTCCACCACCGGATGGCGGCCGCCTTTGATAGATATGACATCACCAGCATTCAGCTCCGGCCTAACGTAGCCATGCCTCACTGCAATCTCTGCCAGACTGGAAAAAACATCGATATCCGCCAGAGCCCTAGCCGATGACATGATTTGCTCACCAGCACCAGCTATCTGCTGGCATATCTGCTTAAAAATAGTCGTTTCCAGCTCCAGTATCCGCTCCTGGGCATTAAGAATCACTGACTCGTATTCTTTAAGTTCTGGAGTAAAGAAGCGCTCTCCGTTAGTCAGCGTCTGCTTCCGAATATAATTATCAGGTACCAGATTTAGATTAGCATTGGATACCTCAATGTAGTACCCAAATACCCTGTTATAACCTACCTTTAAGGACTTTATGCCAGTTTTTTCCCGCTCCTGCTTCTCCAGATTTGCCAGATAATTTTTAGCCTGGGATGACGTCTGCCGGAGATTATCCAGCTCAGGAGAAAAAGCTGCTTTGATGACCCCACCACGTTCCAGCATGGCACCTGGCTCATCCACAATGGCACGCCCGATCAAGTCGACAGCCTCAGGACAGGGTTTTAATCCTGAAGTTAATGAAGCTGGAGCCTTATCTTTCTCCAGCACTGCTTTCACCTCTTCAAGCTGCTTCAAACTGGAACGCAACACGATTAAGTCCCTGGGAATAGCTATACTGCTTCTTACTCGATTAACCAGGCGCTCCAGATCAGCTACATCTCCGAGGAGAGATATAATTGCCTGACGAACCAGATTATTCTGATAAAACCAGAAAATTTGCTCCTGTCGATCAGCTAATTGATTTATGTCAAGTAAAGGTTGCCCTAACCACTTCTTCAGTAATCTGCCTCCCATCGCTGTTTTGGCCAAATCGATTACAGACAGCAAAGAGCCTGAGGCAACCCCCCAGCAAGCGCTGGTAAATAGCTCCAGATTGCGTCTGGTCTGGGCATCAATGGTCATAAAAGATTGAGTTGCATAGGTAGACAGCCGGTCAATCTGTCCCAGGACTGATTTCTGGGTTTCTCCAATATAATGAACAACAGCGCCAGCAGCTCTTACAGCCATTGGTAACTGGGCACAACCATAGCCCTCCAGGGAAGCAACTTTGAAGTGCTCTACCAGGATTTGATGGGCAGTTTCCAAATCAAACCAATATTCATCAAGCCGGGTTACCGGAGCAGCAGCTACTAAAGCACTGGACTCCAGCCCTTGAGGCAGGAGAACCTCAGCCGGCTGAAGACGTTCCAATTCATCAGGAAGTTGGCTCAGCGAAAGTTGCGCAGTAGCAAACTCCCCCGTAGTAATATCCACAAAGGCAATACCTGCTTCGCTGTTTTCCACGACCACACTTACCAGATAGTTATTCTTGTTATCTGTCAGCAGCCCGGGCTCAACCACGGTGCCGGGTGTGACCACGCGGATAACCTCCCTTTCCACCAACCCTTTGCCTGGCGGGGTTATTTGCTCGCAAATCGCTACCTTATACCCCTTGTTGATAAGCTTAGCCAGGTAATTATCGATGGCATGATAAGGAATCCCCGCCAGAGGTATCCGTTGTCCCTTGCCCATCTCTCTTGAAGTCAGGGTAATTTCCAGCTCTCGGGAGGTGATTTTGGCATCTTCATCGAAGGTTTCGTAAAAATCGCCGAGCCTGAAGAAGACTATCGCCTGTGGATAACGCTGTTTGATTTTAAGATATTGTCGCCTGATAGGAGTTATTGACATATTACACCCATGACTAGCACTAAGATAGGCATTCTAAGACCAGACCAGACCAAACAACACCACACAATTAGCTCATCTGCACTTCGCAGAAATGTCCGCTGTTTAGACAACCACATTTAGGGCAGCAGGTAAAACCTGGAAGCGCCCGGGCGCTTCACCGATAAGGTCACCATCTGCCTGGATGCTCATCTTAAGTTTGGGACGGACTTCTACTTCCCTTGCCCGTCTTACCGAAACCTTGGGGTGAGTAAGATGTGTCCCGTCATATATACGTGGCAGCGTCCGGAGTAGATCAGGTTTGGTTATATTGTCCACAATTAACATATCAAAGAGACCATCGCTGGGATCGGCATTCGGAGTCGTCATCATACCACCACCGGCATATTTGCCATGTCCCATCAAGATAGTAACAACCTTTCTCTCCTCGACCTCTCCATCTATAATGATAGATACTTCCTTGTTCCGGTAAGATACCAATGTCGAGAGCAAGCCCAGGAGATAAGACGCAGTAGCGCCCATTGCCTTATATGTTTGGGTAGTAGCTCTAACTATCTCAGCATCAAAACCCAGACCAGCAAAGTTAACAAACAGCCGCTTAATCTTGCCGCTACTTCCTGTACACTCGACGATACCAAGGTCTACAATACGAGTCTTTGGCTTTATCAAAAGTTGGCAGGCTTCATCATAAACACGAGGTATACCTATAGTACGGATGTAATCCGCTCCAGTTCCTGTGCTAATAATGCCCAGCATTATATCTTTGAGAGCATTAGCCTCATACAGCCCATTAACCACCTCATTTATAGTGCCATCGCCGCCTATGGATACAATAAGTTTACAGCCCTTCTTAGCTGCTAATTTGGCAAGTTCGACGGCATGACCCGGAGCTTCAGTTAAAGCATATTCAAAATCCAGCCCAAGGCTCTGCAGCAGTTCTTTGATATGCGGCCATTTTTGAGTAGTTTTACCAGCACCAGCAATGGGATTTACAATCAGTTGTGCGTACGACAAGTATCTCAACCTCCTTCAGGTATTAAAACCTATACCCTTTTATTAACTCCAAATTGTATCAGCCCAGCAAGCTATACTTCAACTAGTCAAAACTCTAAATTTACTTCCACATCATAGCACCTATATGCTACAATTCCCCAGTCATATAGAATTTAACTATGTCAACAGAGAAGACAAATTATACGAACCGCTGAAGGATTTAAGAAATGCCACCCCAGACGCTTCGTATCATCGACGCCAATTGCAACCGTATCAGCGAAGGGCTGCGCTTCCTCGAGGATATTGCCCGCTTTGTCCTGAACGATGCCACCTTAAGCCAGCAACTAAAGACAACTCGCCATAACATCATCAAGAGTATCAGCAAATTGGGCATAAAGCTTATCTCGGAAAGAAATTCAGGAAGCGATGTCGGCGCTAATTCTAAATTAGGCAGTCAGCAACAAGAGCTACCATCATTGATCACAGCTAATGCCAAAAGGGTGGAAGAAGGACTGCGAGTGATAGAGGAACTGGCTAAACTGCCGGAAATAAGCCCAATATTGGATTCCAGCAAGTTCCAGAGAGCCAGGTTCGAACTCTATGCATTAGAACAAAATCTGCTATCTAAAATATTGCGTCAGCAAAAAATGACACGACTAACTGGCCTTTACGTCATTCTGGATACCCAGGTATTAGGGTCTAAAGATGAAATTGATGCCGCAACCAAAGCCCTAAAAGGTGGCGCCAAAATTCTACAACTTCGCGACAAGCATCATGAAAAAGGCAAATTATTAGCTATAGCCCAAAGACTCAAAGAACTGTGTGCCAAATCCAACGCTCTTTTTATAGTCAACGACCATCTGGACATAGCCCTGGCTGTTGATGCCGATGGGCTGCATGTCGGTCAGGAGGATTTACCATTACCTGTAGCCCGAAAGGAATTGCCCATCGATAAAATTATCGGTTGTTCAACAAGAAATTTAAAACAGGCACTAAAAGCAGAGGCTGAGGGAGCAGATTATATTGCTATTGGTTCAGTATTCCCCACTCCGACCAAAAAAGAGGCCACCGTAGTCGGCATTGAAAGACTACGACAAATAAAACAGGAGGTATCCATTCCAGTGGTTGCTATCGGCGGCATCAATAAGAACAATGTTGGTGAGGTTATATCCGCCGGAGCTATTTCGGCAGCGGTTATCAGCGCTGTCCTAAATCAAGCTGACATAGAAGAAGCAACCCGACAAATGGTTAACAAAATTGAGCAACAAAGAAAAGATATCGAAAAACCTGGAAAGCATCGCTGAAAAGATACGCCTTAATTTCTCTGCCAAGGATACAGCAAGAGAAAAGGCACTGCGCCTATCTCGTGAAATAATACGTCACAGTGCTAATACTATCCGAGCAGTTCATCGTCGGGAATACGATGAGGCACAGCGACTTTTACAGTCGGCTGCTTCCTTACTCCAAGAGCTAACCCGTGAAATAACCAAAAGTCAGAGTGAGCTACTTTACGCTGGGTTTGTCCACGATTCTCAGAAGGAATTTGCTGAGGCTAGTATTACCTTATCACTGATTAATTCCGAATCCATCCCCGATCCAGGAAAACTGAATGTCAGTTACCCCGCTTATCTAAATGGTATAGGTGAGGCTACTGGTGAGTTGAGACGTTATATTTTAGATAGCTTAAGAAGAAATGATTTTTCTCGATGCGAAGAGTTGTTATCCATTATGGATGAGATTTATGCCATGCTGGTAACAATGGACTTTCCTGACGCTATCACCTATGGACTGAGACGAACTACTGACACAGTCAGGGGTATATTGGAAAAGACCCGCGGTGACCTGACCATTGCATTAAGACAAAAGGAACTAGAAAAAAAATTAGGGTCAACGACAAAAAGAAAGCAAAATTAAAAAATCCTTTTACTATCCAAAATAAGACTTGAAGAATTATCCAAAACATAGTAAATTATTGCGCCAGTATTGAGCCTTATTTAAAAAATCGAAAGCTAAAATCTTTTGAATAGCTCCCTTATTTAGTAGCTGGTTAATTCGGCGCCCACGATAAAACAGAAAGGAGAGTCATATGGATTTAGTCTGGATAGGCGTGATATGTGCCATTGCTGGTGGATGTGCTGTAGCCTACTTCGTTCGCTACGTCTTAAAGCAAGACCAGGGAACAGAAAAAATCAGGGAAATCTCCAGTGCCATCAAGGAAGGGGCGATGGCTTTCATTCACAGGGAATACCGCACGGAAGCTATCGTCGTAATTATCGTAGCCGTAATCTTGGCTCTTCTGGGATTTTTGAGCCCCGCTTTAGGCTGGAAAGCGTCGGTAGCTTTTATCTTTGGCTCTGTTTGTTCGCTGGGTGCTGGCTATGCCGGCATGAGCATGGCAGTCAGGTCCAATAGCAGAACCACTGCTGGTGCCATGAAAAGCTTGAATCAAGGGCTGCGCGTTTCTTTCCGTAGTGGAGCAGTGATGGGTTTAACCGTGGTCAGTATCGGGGTTCTAGGCATATCTATACTTTACCTTATCTGGCATAACGATGCTGACTTTATAGTCACCATTCCAGCATACGCTACAGGAGCTTCGCTAGTAGCCCTGTTTGCCAGAGTGGGAGGCGGCATCTTCACCAAGGGAGCCGATGCTGGCTCTGACCTGGTAGGCAAAGTAGAAGCAGGCATTCCTGAAGATGACCCCAGAAATGCCGCAGTGATCGCAGATTTTGTTGGTGATAATGTTGGGGACGTTTGCGGTATGGGTGCTGACCTTTTCGAATCCTATGTCGAATCTATCATCGCTACCATAACTTTAGCCAGTCTCGCTGCCGGGATGCACATAATATCAAACGAGCAAATGGGTTGGTACATCCCCATATTAGTCTGTGCGGGAGGCATAATCGCTTCCATAATTGGTAGTTTCATGGTAAGAGTCGGAGAGAAGCCAGAGATGAGTGCGCTGTTAGGAGCATTAAGGCGCGGCACGCTTGGTGCCTCTGTAATAGCCGCCGTGTTTGCCTTCCTAATTATATATTTCCTGGGTGGTATAGACAGCTTAGGAATCTTCTGGGCTATGCTTGCTGGTCTCATCGCTGGCGTGCTTATGGGAGAAAGTACAAATTACTTTACCTCCTATGCTTTCAAGCCAACTAAAGAGATTTCAGAAGCCTCGACCTTCGGAGCTGGGGCTAATATAGTCCGCGGCTTCGCTAATGGACTTATGAGCACCTGGCCAACAGTTATTTTAGTAGTTGTAGCGACAATTGTAGCTTTTAAATTTGCCAGCTTTTACGGGGTGGCTATGGCTGCTGCAGGCATGCTCTCCACTCTAGGCGTAACATTAGCCACTGATGCCTACGGCCCAGTTGCCGACAACGCCGGCGGTATCAGCACTATGGCAGCATTACCTCCTGAGGTACGAGAAAAAACTGATGCCTTAGATTCTTTAGGTAACACCACAGCAGCTACAGGCAAAGGTTTTGCTATCGGCGCTGCCGTGCTGAATGCCCTGGGTTTGACCCTTTCCTACGGTCTGGCGGCAGGATTGGTCACGGTTTCTGCAGACGGTAACATAGTAGCACCCTCACAATTAAGCATATTAAGTGCACCGCTTATCGTCGGTGTCTTTCTTGGCGCCCTTATACCCGCTGTCTTCGTTGCTATGACAATGAAATCGGTAGGTGTGACCACAGGATACATCGTTAATGAGTGCAGACGACAGTGGCGTGAGATAGTGGGACTGAAAGAAGGCAAGGCAAAACCGCAATATAGTAAGTGCGTAGAAATCTGTACTGGGGCAGCATTGAAGCAGATGCTAGCCCCTTCCATCATGACCATACTTGCACCCATCGTTGTAGGTATAGTACTGGGCAAATATGCTCTGGGTGGCTTCCTTATCGGCTCTCTTGCTATCGGTTTCATTATCGCTGTAGCCATAAACAATGCCGGCGGATCCTGGGACAATGCCAAGAAATATATTGAAGCAGGAAACTTTGGTGGAAAAGGCTCAGATGCTCATAAGGCAGCAGTGGTAGGAGATACTACTGGCGATCCTATGAAGGACACTGCGGGACCGTCACTGAATATCATGCTCAAATTGATGGCAGTAATTTCGTTGCTGCTAGCACCCTTATTGTCACAGTTCACAGGATTTTTCTAAAGATAGCTTGAAAGATTGTTCCCCAGCGGGATTCACGAAAGGGCAATAAAATCACACTTAAAACAATAGCCCCTCTCACTCCTTTTTAAGGGAAGAGGGGCTAAGTGTTTATATGATTCTTAAAATCCTGAGTTAACCCTGTATAAAGGAATTCATCCTGCGCTCAGCGCCTATAGTGGTTTCAGGCCCGTGCCCAGGAAAAACAATCGTCTCGTCCGGTAACACCATAAGCTTTTTATAAATGCTATCTATTAATTGCTTATGGCTACAACCAGGAAAATCTGTCCTACCTATGCCTAAATTAAAAAGGGTGTCACCGCTGAACACCACACCATGCCCAACCAGGCTAATACCACCAAGACTATGGCCCGGTGTATGCAAAACTGTAAAGTGTAAATCATCTATGTTTATTGCGTCACCATCCTTAAGCAACTTATCTGGCTCAGCTAATTTATCAGATCCTGATAGAGCACTACCCAGCACCTGAGTAATAGCTTGCCATGCTCCTTTTACTTCAGCCTCATGAATAGCAACCTTGGCTCCAGTAGCATCTTTCACTGCTTTCAGAGCGCCGATATGGTCAAAATGGCTATGAGTAACCACTATCCAGACTATCGATAATCCCAGTTTGTCTACTGCACTAAGGATATTATTAGATTCAGCACCCGGATCAATAATCATTCCTCGCTTGGTAGATTCCGAGCCAACGATATAGCAATTAGTGCCATAAGGTCCCACAACAAGAGTCTTTAAAATCATTTCATCTCCTAATCAATAATTTTCAGCACCAACTTCAAAGTCAAAAAACACAAATTTATGCACCTGTCTAATCTACTACTAAATCATTACTTAATTGAGAACGTGTTTACTAAGTATTTAATAGGTCTCTTCACAGGAGGAGATCGGATTCATACAGAGTTATAAACATTTTGCAAAATAACAAAGGATTACGCAGATCAAATGAGCTGATAACTTAATTAGCCCCACGTCTCAAGTTCAGACTTCCCAACTTCAATAAATTCAAGATAGCCTGCCACCACCTCATCTATTTGTGACGCCTCCCTGTCTATTTCATACGGTTCACCGGCAAATATCTTGTCATACTTCTCTATCTTCCCTTGTAATTTTCCTTCTTCGCAAAACAGCTTTTGGCGAGCATCAATGATGCCTAGGTCAAAAGGTAACGTAAAATAAAGATCTGCAATTATCTTATCCATTCCAAACTCGGACAAAGTTCCCCAACCCCCAGGAGCATCCCCTCTATATTTGCTTACAGGCAATAAACTTAAAAGATTCTGGATACTAAAAATACCAGTTCTACCAGAAACTTTGTAAGGGGTTACAGTTATTAAATAGTCACTAGAAATAACAACATTTGGTACCCAGAAAGTAGCTACAGCAAAGGGATGAGGCAGAGGATTTTCTACCTCCACCCAAATACAATCTTTTACATCCAGCATCAACACTCGAGGAAAATCATAACCCAAGGCTTGATAAATAGGGTATATCGGCTCTCCGGTCGAAGTTCCCTCCAGTATAATAATATCAGCATCGCTAGCCTGCTTAATACTATCAATTATCAAGCCAAGCATTTCCCGGCTGGTGCTTACTGGGTATGGTTGCCCATCCACAGCATTAGGTTTAACCAAAACACGCCGGGCTCTAGCAATCAAAGGCGGTGGTGTAAATGCAAATTCAGATGCTTCAAAAATCATTTCTTTCTAATAATCTCCTTTTCTTACAAGCCCAGCGCTCCATCCCAATCCAACATAATCACGTCAACAATAGCTCCCGGCTTAACCTCACTAGTTGTTTCTGGAATAATAGCCAGCCCGTTGGCTTTCACCATTGAAGTTAGAACCCCCGAACCCTGCTGACCAGTAAGGCAAGCAAAGTATTTATTTCCCCTTTTACTGATTACAACGCGAGCAAATATACGCCTACCATCACTATTCTTGACCTGGTTTTCCATCACTGCCTTTATGGTAGATCTAGCCAAATCAACCCTACCCATCATCTTATAAATAGCCGGACGGGCAAAAATTTCAAATGTAACCATGGAGCTCACCGGATTTCCCGGTAACCCCAAGTGAGATACTTTTTTATTATCGCTACTCTTAAATGTACCAAAGGCTAAAGGCTTTCCTGGCTTTATACGCACAGTCCAAAAGGATATGTCGCCCTCCACCCTCAGAACCTCCTTTACCATATCATAGTCTCCCACAGAAACACCGCCTGAAGTTATCAACAGATCACAGCCAAGTCCTTGACGAAGGGCAAAAGTCAATTGTTCAACATTATCTAGAGCAATACCCAAAAGCTTTGGGATACCTCCATATCTAAGTACCTGCGCAGCCAAACTATAAGAATTGCTATTATATAGCTTGCCTGGAAGCAGTGGTTGGTTTACATCCATTAATTCGTTACCAGTTGCCAAGATGCCCACTATAGGACGGCGAACAACTGAGGCTTTCCCTTTACCCAATGAAGCAAGCACGCCTATATCAGCAGGAAAAAGCAGCTTTCCCCTCTTTATAACTAGTTCGCCTTTGGCAGCATCTTCACCACTACGTCGAATATTGGAACCAGGTTTTAACTCACTATAAATACCGATTCCACTCTCCAGGTCTGGTGCTCCCCTACGGGCCTTCTCATCAGTATCTTCAAAAGGAACGACAACATCCGCACCCTTAGGAATCGAGGCGCCAGTCATAATTCGAATAGCTTTGGCCGGTTCCACTACTAAATCGGTAACAGAGCCAGCTGGTAATTCACCAATGACAGAAAGCACTTTCGGTTGCTTACGATTTGCCCCCAAAATACTCTTAGACTGAACCGCATAACCATCCATGGCAGAATTATCACTTAGAGGCACATCAAAAGAGGCATATATATCCTCAGCTAGAACCTGGCCTAGACAATCAAGAATAGGCTTTTCTTCTGCTTCAAGCACAGTAACAAAACTTAATATCTTATCTAAAGCTTCTTCAACACTGAGCATCTATTTATTCCCCTCAAAAGCGCTGATCTCATGATTCGCATGCCATTATTTTTTCAGCCCGGAGCAAATCGCTTCGAGTATTTATATTAAAAAAACTCAAATGCTCCGGGTCATATTTACCTACCTCATCCCCACTAACATACCGTGTTTTAACTAAATCCAAAAACTGGAAAATTTGTAATACATCTTTGTCCAATAATTGTTTTATAGTAACCAAACAGTTTTTAGAATAAACAGCATGAAGTGGCTCAGGCTTGTCATTCAGTCTAGGAATAACCACATCAAAACCAGGTGCGAGATCAACCAAATAGTGCAACAGAGCAATATTAAGAAAAGGCATGTCACAAGCTACAACTAAGCCATAAAGTGTATTAGCACTTGATAACCCAGTATAAATGCCGCCTAAAGAAGCTTTGTGTGGATATATATCAACCACGACTCTAGCATCCAGATTAACTGAAGCAATGTTATTAAATTGTTCTTGGCTGGTGACAACAAGTACTTCTTGGCTAATCGGGCAAAGGCTATCCACAGCCTTCTCAACAAGTCGCTTTCCACCCACCCTTTCCAGAGCCTTCTCACGTCCTAAGCGCAAACTTTTCCCGCCTGCCAGAACAATACCCGTCACACCAGAAATTTGCCCACTGCTAACGTTGATCTCCAACTTAATTTTCTTTGATATTATTGTACCACATATAGTCAATCCTCTTGACAATGGGGAAAAGGTATGTTATACTACTTATTTACATGTTGGTATGCCACATAACATAATTTTGAACTTCCACCCAACGCCACATACAAAATCTTGTTTCTATTTTTAATTAACACAACTATAAAGCTTTCCCCAAATTTTAGTTGAGGAGCATCTATGTCTAATATGTCAATGCCCGAAAAGCAGGATATTTTGTTGGAAAAGAAATCCTACGCCAAATTACCAGAAGTCCTTGATATTCCCAATCTTATCCAAGTCCAACTCGATTCATATCGTTGGTTTCAAGAAGAAGGCCTAAAAGAACTATTCCAAGAAGTTTCGCCTATCCAGGACTTTACTGGTGCAAGGCTAGAACTTCACTTTGTTGGCTATGAATTTCGCCAACCTCAATCCTCGATAGAAGAATGCTACCAGAGAGATATAACATATTCTGCACCACTTTATGTTAAAGCTCAATTAATAGTCAAAGATACTGGTGAGATTAAGGAACAGGAAATATTTTTTGGCGACATCCCTCTTATGACAAATAAAGGCACATTTGTTATCAGCGGGGCAGAAAGGGTGATCGTCAACCAATTACTTCGTTCCCCTGGTATATATTTCAGTACTCAAGAAGACCCTGTCAGCGGGCGCGAGTTATGCTCAGCCAAACTAATTCCTGAGCACGGCACCTGGTTAGAGTTTGAAACTTCCACCAGGGACGTTATATCTACAAAAGTGAATGGGAAACGAAAAATCCCAATGTCCACGATATTGCGTGCTATTGGATATGAGAGCGATACCGAGCTTATTAAGCTTTTCGAAGATGTGGACGACTCAGAGGAACACTCTTATATCAAATCTACAATAGAACGAGACCCATCCGGGAAAACCAGAGCTGAAGCTTTGACAGCAATCTATGCTAGACTTCGCCCTGGAGAACTGCCTACTGTTGATAATGCCAGTATACTTCTGAACAATCTTTTTTTTAATCCCCGTCGCTATGACCTGGGTAAAGTGGGCAGATATAAGCTAGATAAGAGATGGCAAGATCTCAAGGAAAAAATAGGGCTCTCTATCAACATTCCAGATGAAAAAATTCGCGCTTTAACCGCTGAAGATTTTGTTACCATAGTGAAGCACATTATCTTAGTTAACAATGGTAAAATAAGACCCGATGACATCGATCACCTAGGTAACAGACGGGTTCGAACAGCAGGGCACCTCATACAAAATCAGTTTCGTGTAGGCATCCTACGCCTCGAACAGGCTATAAAAGAGCGAATGAGCATTATCGGTCCAGAAGCTGCTACCCCTGCTACATTAATTAATAACCGTCCTATAATTGCCGCCATGAGAGAGTTCTTTGGCAGCTCGCAACTCTCACAGTTCATGGACCAGACTAACCCACTAGCAGAACTAACTCATAAACGGAGGCTCTCGGCTATGGGACCAGGAGGACTCTCCCGCGAGCGCGCAGGATTTGATGTCCGAGACGTCCATCATTCTCACTATGGGAAAATATGCCCTATAGAGACACCTGAGGGCCCGAATATCGGACTCATAGGCTCTCTGGCAACTTATGCCTCAATCAATGAATATGGCTTTATCCAAACACCATATCGCAAAGTCATCCACCAGGTGCCTGTCAATGAGCTATCAGGCAAAACTGTCCTACAAGACATGCTTGATAAGAAAGGGAATTGTCTTATTCCTGCTAGAATGGTAGTTACTGATGAAATTGCTAAGAAGCTAGGTCTACTCACCAAGTCTACTTCTTCGAAAAAGGGAAGCAAAACAAAAAAATCTGTCTCAGATACAGGCGAAACCTTTGGGAGTAAGGAATTAATAAAGGTAGTTCCCTTTGTTTCCAGGGAAATAGTCTATTTAACAGCTGATAAGGAAGAGCAGTATACAATTGCCCAAGCAAATGCAATTCTTAATGAAAGAAGCGAATTCACCGAAGAAAAAGTAGACGTAATAAAGGGCGGTAAATATTTTAAAGAGTCACCAGATAAAATAGACCTTATGGATGTTTCACCCAAGCAAATTTTCAGCGTTACCACCTCTCTCATACCATTTCTTGAGCACGACGATGCTAATAGGGCACTGATGGGCTCAAACATGCAACGTCAAGCCGTGCCTTTAATACACCCTGAAGCTCCAATAATTGGCACAGGGATGGAACGAGAAGTCGCTAAATATAGCGGACAGGTAATATTTGCCCGAGAGTCAGGAAAGGTTACTTCTGTTACCAGTAACCAAGTCATAGTTAAAGAATCAAATGGCAATGAGCGTACCTACCCATTTATGAAATTTGTCCGAACCAATCAGGGCACATGTATCAACCAGAGACCAATAGTGTCTAAAGGTGACTTGATTAAAAAGGAACAGGTCTTAGCCGATAGCTCGGCTACTGATAAAGGCGACCTCGCCCTGGGACAAAATATTATTTGCGCTTTCATGAGCTGGAGAGGTTATAACTTTGAAGACGCTATTATTATCAGTGAGAAATTAGTAAAGGATGATAAGTTTACTTCAATCCACATAGAAAAGAGCGAAATAGAAGCCCGTGAGACCAAACTTGGGGCTGAAGAGATCACAAGGGATATACCCAATGTAGGTGAGGAAAGTCTCCGTGACCTTGATGAAAATGGCATAATCAGGATAGGAGCTGAGGTCGGACCGGGTGACATACTCGTAGGCAAGATCAGCCCAAAGGGAGAAACTGAGTTAACTGCTGAAGAAAAATTGCTTCGAGCCATTTTCGGTGAAAAAGCCCGCGAGGTAAAAGATAGCTCTCTTAGAGTACCCCACGGCGAATGGGGGAAGGTGATTGACGTTAAAGAATTCTCCAGAGATAGTAACCGTGATTTACCTGCAGGTGTAAATCGGCTGGTGAGAGTATGGGTAGCACAAAAGCGAAAGGTTTCTGTTGGCGATAAAATGGCAGGCAGACACGGCAACAAAGGGGTTATTGCACGTATTCTGCCCGAAGAAGATATGCCTTTCTTACCTGATGGTAGAGTTATTGACATTATCCTTAACCCTATAGGAGTTCCCTCACGCATGAACATTGGTCAAATTTTAGAGACACACCTAGGTTGGGCAGCTGAAATACTCGGGCTCAAGGTTGTTAACCCAATCTTCGATGGAGCCGATAGCACATCTATTGAAGATGCCCTCTCCAGGGCTTGGATAATTCAACAATCAGGTGCGACCAATCCAATTGGTAACGGCAATCACTATAATGCCATACTCAGCCAGGCTAAGAAGTGGCTAAACGATCGTGGTTACAACGCCGAAGCGGTTTTCAATGACCATAATCCAGGAGAAGCCCAAAAAGTATGCCTTCGTTTATGGCTTGAGAGTTTGGGGGAAAAAGTCAACAAAGATGAAAACCTAGAAGAAGTTGTGGAGAAAATATATCTTGAGCAAAGACAAACACCGCCTACCTTTGGCAAAATAACCCTTTATGATGGGCAAACCGGTGAGCCGTTTGATCAACCTATAACCGTGGGGGTCATTTATATGATGAAGCTTATTCATCTAGTTGAAGATAAGGTACATGCCCGTTCCACAGGTCCATACTCTCTGATTACACAACAACCTCTCGGTGGCAAAGCTCAATTTGGAGGACAGCGCTTCGGCGAGATGGAAGTATGGGCACTGGAAGCCTATGGCGCCAGCCATGTACTTCAAGAATTACTGACTGTGAAATCAGATGATGTAGCAGGTAGGGCTAAAACATACGAAGCCCTTGTCAAAGGCGAAGATATAATACAGCCAGGTGTACCCGAGTCTTTTAAAGTCCTGTTTATGGAACTACGAAGCCTAGGACTTGCTGTTGAGCTGCTAAATGAAGAGGAGGAAATGATAAGCTTCTTCGAAGAAAGAGGTAAAATCGCCCCCAAATCTACTAGAAGCCTGAGCTAAAAGGAGCCAAATGGTTGAAGTAAATGATTTCAATGCTATTCGTATTTCATTAGCATCACCAGAGCAGATTAAGAGTTGGTCTTATGGTGAGGTTACAGAGCCTGAGACAATCAACTACAGGACGCTAAAGCCAGAAAAAGACGGACTTTTTTGCGAAAGAATCTTTGGACCAACCAAGAATTTCGAATGTTATTGCGGTAAATACAAAAAAATACGCTATCGGGGTATTACTTGTGACAGATGTGGCGTTACTGTAGAACATTCTAGAGTACGTCGTACCCGCATGGGACATATTGAACTAGCTGCTCCAGTAGCCCATATCTGGTTTGCCAAAGGAGTACCAAGCCGGTTAGCTTTGCTCCTTGATATATCTCCAAGGAAATTGGAGAGAGTACTTTATTTCGCTGAATACATTATTATTTCGGTTGATAAAGCAGCCTGTGAAGAAAAAATCGGACAATTTAAAGACGAGATAGCAAATCTACCATCCAAGAAAACTAATAAAGAAAAAGATGAAACCACGGAGCATCATCAGCAAGCTCAAAATGACCTAATTGATAGAAAAAATGAATTAATAGACGAAATAGAGAATCTGCAACCGCTGAAGACGCTTAATGAGGCAAAATATCAAGATTTAAAAAAGAAATACAGCGACTGTTTCAAGGCTGGAATGGGTGCTGAAGCTATCCTGGAAATCCTCAAGAATATCAACCTTGAAGAGCTACGCCAGGAACTCATTAGCATAATCAAGACTAGTCCTGGACAACGGCGCAAGAAAGCTAATAAGCGATTACGAGTAATCGAAGCATTCGTGCGCAGTGGCAATAAACCAGAGTGGATGATACTTACCGTGCTCCCAGTTTTGCCACCTGACCTTCGCCCAATAGTTCAGTTAGATGGCGGGCGTTTTGCTACCAGCGATCTAAATGATCTATATAGACGTGTGATTAATCGCAATAATCGTCTCCGACGCTTGCTTGACCTGAGTGCACCGGAGATTATTATCTCCAATGAGAAACGTATGCTTCAGGAAGCTGTGGACGCCCTTGTTGACAATGGCAGGAGAGGGCGACAACCCGCAGCCGCCAGCACTCATAAGCTAAAGTCACTATCTGACATGCTTAGGGGTAAGCAGGGGCGCTTCCGTCAAAATCTCCTAGGCAAAAGAGTAGACTACAGTGGTCGTTCAGTCATAGTTTCTGGTCCCGAATTGAAACTCCATCAGTGTGGCTTACCGAAACATATGGCCCTAGAACTATTCAAACCTTTTGTTATGCGCCGACTGGTTGAGCAAGGTTATGCACACAATATTAAGAGTGCACGAAGACAAGTAGAGAAAGCCAGGCCTGAGGTATGGGACATCTTAAGAGAAGTGGTCAAAGAACGTCCAGTATTGCTTAACCGAGCTCCAACGTTACACAGATTGAGTATTCAGGCTTTTGAACCCGTGCTTATTGACGGCAGTGCCATCCAAGTCCACCCATTAGTATGTACAGCTTTTAACGCCGACTTTGATGGTGACCAAATGGCAGTTCACGTACCGCTATCCAGGGCTGCAGTGAGAGAAGCCAGAGAACAAATGCTTAGCACCAAAAACATGCTTCTGCCCAGTTCCGGTGAGCCTGTAATGACTCCTACTCTAGACATGGTTTTGGGTTGCTACTACCTTACTAACATCCGACCGGGGGCTAAGGGTGAGAGTATGAAATTCGCTAACTTCGAAGAAGCCGAAATAGCTTACGAACTGGGTATTATCGCAATAAACGCCGAAATCCTGGTAAAAACTGAAAATGCTAACAATGAAAAGTTGCAAACCAGTGTGGGGCGAGTTTTGTTCAACGACGTTTTACCGCAAGAGTTCCGATTCATAAATAAAACCATGGATAAAGCTGCGCTAAAACGGTTAGTTTCAGACTGCTATCACATGCTGGGAAATGAGCCAACAGCCATTATGCTGGACAACCTCAAAAAACTGGGTTTCGAGTATGCAACAAAGTCAGGTACTACCATCGCTGCAAAAGATGTTGAGGTACCCAGCAGTAAAGCAAAAATCATTGAAGAAGGGGATGAGGAAGTTGCTGTCATTGAAAGCCAGTTTAATCGTGGGCTAATAACCGAAGAGGAACGCTATTTAGGCACGGTTCAGGTATGGACAGAAACAACGGATAAGATTAAGAACGAAATCTCTCGCTCCCTGGACCGCTATGGCGGTGTTTACATGATGGCCAACTCGGGAGCAAAAGGTAATATAGGGCAAATTACTCAGATGGCGGGTATGCGAGGATTGATGACTGACCCATCAGGAAGAATAATTGATTTTCCTATTAAATCAAGTTTTCGCGAAGGTTTGAGCGTGATGGAATATTTTATTTCAACACACGGTGCTCGCAAAGGATTAGCTGATACCGCCCTGAGAACTTCAGACGCGGGTTATCTTACCCGCCGCCTTATTGACGTTTCGCAGGATTTAATTATCTTTGAAGAAGACTGCGGCACAGAAGAAGGTATCTGGCTTACTGAGAAGAGTGAGCAAAGATTACTCGCGCCTCTTTCTGAACGCATGGTAGGACATATAGCTGCAGCCGATATTATTAACCCAAGCACAGGTGAAATCATTGTGCGCAAAAACGAAGAGATAGATGAGACAAAAACAAAACAAATTATTGATGCCGGTGTTAGCCAGGTGTATGTCAGATCACCACTTTGCTGCCGCGCTTGGCGAGGTATTTGCCAAAAATGCTACGGCCACGATCTCGCAAAAAGAGGAATTGTAAAACCAGGGACTGCCGTAGGGATTCTGGCTGCTGAAAGTATTGGTGAGCCGGGCACTCAGCTTACACTACGCACATTCCACACTGGCGGTGTGGTCGGCGCTGATATTACCAGCGGTTTACCACGCGTAGAGGAACTATTCGAAGCTCGAGTACCAAGAGGAGTTTCCATACTAACTGGAATCGACGGAACTGCTGAAGTTATTAACAATGAAGAGACACGCAAAATAGTAGTTACCAGCTCGGAATTATATCTAGACGAATATTCAATACCACCAAAAGCCAAACTAACCGTTAAAAAAGGTGATTGGGTTGAAGCTGGGACACCATTAATCGAACCCGAAAAAACTACCAAGACAAAAACAACTGGCAAAGCGAAGAAAGCTAATAAAGAGGCAGGGGAAACTAAGGAACAATCTTTAGAGAAAAACCAGAAACAAGCAATCGCTCTTCAAGATAACATGCCAATTGCTAGGGTTTCTGGCCATGCGGTCATTGAAAACAGGCATTTATATATTCAATACGAAGAAAAAGAAGAGCGAGAATACGTAATTCCGCCCGGTAGCCATATTCGCATCAAATCAGGGGATAAGGTCAAAGCCGGAGAGCAGCTTACCGACGGTGCGATTGATCCTCAAGACATCCTGCGAATCATGGGAAGGGAAAAAGTACAAGAATATCTTATCGAGGAAGTGCAAAAAGTTTATCGCTCTCAAGGTGTGAACATTAATGACAAACACATTGAAATTATTGTTCGTCAGATGCTCAGACGCGTACGTGTAGAATCGCCAGGAGATACCGAACTACTGTCTGGCGACCTAATAGATCGTTTCGAATACGAAAGTATAAACGCAAAAATACTAGCCGAAGGTGGAGAACCAGCGACCGCTCAAACAGTTCTATTAGGAATTACTCGAGCCTCATTAAACACCAATAGCTGGTTAGCTGCCGCTTCCTTCCAAGAAACTACTAGAGTACTCACTGAGGCAGCAATTTGGGGAAAAACTGACAGACTTCTCGGTTTGAAAGAAAATGTAATCATAGGCAAGCTAATCCCTGCACAGGCTATTAATTTTGCTGAGATAATTGAACCGACACCAATGCAATTAGACTCAGCCCCACAAACAGAAGAGACACCAGATTTGCCCAGCGAGTTAGTAACTTCTACAGGCGAAGGTACTTCTGAACTGAATTAGATCTAGAGAAGTTTACGAATCAATTTCAATAAAAACATATTTAGAGGAATCTAGATTGCAATCTAGATTCCTCTTCTAATTTACCACAAAATAAGCTTTGGCTACCCAATCCTGACATATGGTATAATCGCAGTAATGCGTGAGGATAAAACAACAACACGTATAATATCGTCTAAACCAAACACTGACGATACCTCGCTAGATACTAACCTTAGGCCAAAACGGCTGGTCGATTTTATTGGCCAAGATAAGGTTAAAAATAACCTGAAGATAGCCATCACTGCGGCTATGAAGCGAGGTGAAGCACTTGATCATGTCCTCATTTATGGTCCACCTGGCCTAGGAAAAACCACCCTAGCCTATATAATCGCTGCTGAAATGGGAGTCAACATCAAAATCAGTTCTGGTCCAGCCATAGAGCGTCCCGGTGATCTGGCAGCCATTCTGAGTAGCCTGCAAAAACATGATATCCTCTTCATCGATGAAATTCACCGCCTTAGCAGAGTTGTGGAGGAAGTTCTTTATCCTGCAATGGAAGACTTCGCTTTGGATATAATCATTGGCAAGGGCCCGGGCGCTAGAAGTTTACGCTTAAACCTACCTCGATTCACCTTAATTGGCGCAACTACTCGTTACGCCATGGTAAGCCCACCGCTAAGGAATCGATTTGGAACTATATTTCGCCTTGACTTCTACGACGAGGCAGCAATACGGACAATCTTGGAACGCGCAGCCAAAATACTTAATATAAAGACGGAGGAATCCAGCTTTGCTCAGATAGCCTGTAGAGCTCGAGGCACGCCGCGGATAGCAAATCGGCTTCTTAAAAGAATTCGCGACTACGCACAGGTAACATCTGATGGCATTATTACCAAACCTATAGCTATAGGTGCCCTTTCTGATTTAGAAATAGACAATGTCGGTCTAGACGAAATAGACCACAAAGTGCTGCGTACTATTATTGAGAAATTCGATGGCGGACCAGTTGGACTTGACACCATTGCAGCTTCTATTAGCGAAGAAGCAGACACCATAATGGATGTCTATGAACCTTATTTGCTTCAATTGGGTTTCTTGGAACGTACACCCCGAGGTAGATTAGCGACCAAGCTCGCCTATGAACATCTAGGCATTCCTCACAAGATAAGCCAGACTCCCCAATCAACTTTGTGGTGAATTCATTTCCTCAACAATTTAATCGCGATGACTTCACCTGCATATTCTTTCATTCTTAAGTAGCAAAGCCAAAGCATGATGAGCATCAGAAGCAAAATCTACATAGTCTTTATTTCCTCAATAATGCTCCTGCTATCTTCCTGCCAAGGGCAATCCAGCGTAGCCAAGGTTGTTCAGGTTATCGATGGTGACACTGTTATTATTGCAGGTGGATATCATGTTCGGTACATAGGCATTGATGCCCCAGAGAAAGACGAGAAATATTATCTAGAATCAACACAACTAAACAAAGAACTAATAGAAGGCAAAAGAGTTAGGCTAGAGAAAGACATCTCGGAAAAAGACAAATACGGCAGGCTATTGCGCTATGTTTATGTTGATAATACCTTCGTCAACGCCGAAATAATAAGACTTGGCTATGCATATGCTAAAGCCTATCCACCGGATATCAAATATCAATCGTATCTGGAAGCGATGGAGACGGAAGCCAAGCAGACGAAGACAGGAATATGGAAATAAAAACAGTCGTTAGAATCATTAGCAGTCTTGTTCGTTTACCAACGGAAAGGACTGTCAAAGAGGATATCAGCCATCAGTCTTCCATTTGCCCCTAAATTTGCGCTCTAACAAAGCTGGCACAAAAAGGTGTGCCAGTGCTAATATACTCAGGAATATCCATGCCCAAAGGCTTAGAGTATTATTGCTAACCAGAGCTACAACTACCAGTACCATAATCGAACAAGTTAACAATGCTCCCGCCTTAATCCAGCGTTTTCTAACTCGAATAAAGGTCGCCACAGCCAACGCCAGCACTGCAAAACTAAGGGCAATCCCTGCTGCAGCTTCATGGACTAACCCTTCGCCTAAAAAGGTATCGCCGGTACTTAAAACCATTACCCAGCCTAATACTATTGGAACTGGGAGCACCATTAGTGATACAAAGAGCCAATCTATTTTCAATATCTTTTTAGCTACCACAACCAGTATGAATATAGCTAGAGGAATATAAACAAGAGCCGCAATCCATGCCCACCCACCAGGTAAGTAAAGTAACATAACCCCAGCAGCTACTACAGGTATAAGCAGATAACCCAGCCAAGAGAATAACCACGCGGGCTTGCCACGGCACCAACCATAAACAACAGTGCCAATGACCACAGCCAAAATAACTGAGAGCCAAACAGGACTGGACCACCAATGTAAAGCGAAAAGCGAAGCGGTCAAAAAATGTGGCAATACGGCAAAAAGAGTTTGTTTCCAGCTACCTTGACTGTATACCTCATAAATCTGCTGCGCCATGATACGTGGGGAACCTAACAAGCTATCGGCAATTTCACTTGCTTCTTCTTCGGACATCCCCGCTTCTTGTAATTCCCTGGTTTTATCATCCAGGTGTCCACGAAGCTCTCGGATTAGGTCGTCTCTAATCTCAGGATCAAGCCTCAGATGATGCTTTAAACTTCTTAAGTAACTCAAGCTCCCCCATTATCCAATCATGCGGGCAGCATGATTAAATTGACAGCTTCAAAGAAACCTTGCCACACGGCTAATCTTTCATTCAAAGCTTCCTGCCCTTTCCCCGTTATATAGTAATACCGCCTCTCCTGACCACCAGGCAGTTTCTGCCACCTGCCCTTAACTAGGCCTGTTTTTTCTAAACGATGAAGGGCAGGGTAAAGAGTACCCTCCTTAAACTGGAAATAACCATTGCTCTTTTTCTCCAGATCTTTAATAATCTGATAGCCATACACCGGTTGGCGACTTACCAAACACAAAAGCAGGGAATCGGTACTGCCTTTGAGTAGTTCTCTTCCGTAATTCATATTATCTATCACCTCGCTAGAAAATTAATAAATTCTTACACCCTAAAATATCACTGACCGCTTATATAGTCAAGTCACCAGTGCAGTATGCTCTTTGCCTCAGTAAAATATTTCCCAAAAATTTATTAATTTATAATCCAAACTATTCTACTTTACTTTGTATTAATGTATAATCAGAGAAAAATAGTGAGACTAAACAACTTGAGTCAAGGAATTGACAATAGACCCCTAAAGCAGTTTTCCACTATCTTTATATTAACACCTAACAAAAAGAGAAAGCTGGCCATTGTAGTTTTTTCTTTAGCCTTGGTCGCAATCATCATTCTATTCACCCTTCTAACCAGCCTCGTGTCAGCACAGGAAGTAGAATACCCAGTCCCCCTCTTGCCCAAGACCGGTGACACCGGAGTAGATGTATCATCAATATTGTTCTCATGGAAACCATTCTATGTTGCGACTAACAAATATGATTTTGAACTATCAACAAACATGGACATGAGTAACCCTATTAAGGCTACTATTATTGGCGGGATAACTACCTATCAGTATACCGGCACACTGGAATATAATACAACGTACTGGTGGAGAGTAATAGCCTCTGATCCACCAGGTGGTTACTGGAGTCCTGTCTCAAGTTTTACAACTAAAGCTGCTCCCGCCTCCACCGACAATACTACCGGAGCTAAACCTCCTTCTGATTCATTCCTCTCGTCAATCATTGCTTACCTTGAAGATATAGGCTGGCCTATGGTTGGTCTCATAGGCGGAGCAATTGTAATAGTTATCATCGCCGTAATAGTATTGTTAAAACCGAAAGCAAAGCCAGCCGCTCAGAGACAATGGCAAGGAACTCAACCACCACCACGAATGCAACCACCTTTGATTTGCCCAACTTGTGGTTTCCCCAATAGTCCAGAGCGAAAATTTTGCAATAATTGTGGTTCAAATTTAATTAGTAGAGGCCCACAATCACCCTGGGGAGCCCAACAACCCATAAATTGCCCAACTTGTGGCCTGCCCAATACTAAAGGCACTAAATTCTGTAGCAACTGCGGTACAGGCTTAATCGATAGAGGTCCACAACAAACCTGGGGAACTCAACCCACTAATGTCTGCCCCACATGCGGCTCGCCGATTCCACCGGGACAAAAATTTTGCAGCAAATGCGGCGCAGGTTCAATTGGCAAAGGCCAACAACAATCATGGCAAGTATATCAAACATTTACCTGCCCGATATGCGGCGCTAACATCAACAAGGGGATTAATCCTTGTCCAAGCTGTGGCACATGGCTAGACTGGGGATCATAGCCTCACTAACCTAATCATGTTCTTGCCATAGGATTTGAATGAGCAAGATCTTAAAATCTTATACTTTTCAATCTCTTATACAAGCTATCTGCTTTGACCGAGTTTTAGACACGATGTATAATGGAAACTGGCAAAGGGTATAGCCAAGGAGGAAGCTTAATGCCATTTAATATGAATTGGCCTGAAATTCTACTCATATTGGTAATTGTGCTTATCATCTTCGGCGCTGGCAAACTGCCCCAAATCGGCAATGCCCTAGGCAAGAGCATAAAGGAATTTCGCAAAGCACGTACTGAGGACGAGGAAGAGAATAAAGGCAAAACTACCGCTAAATCAAGCGAAACGGAAACTAAAGAAAAAAGCTAATTATCCAAACCATAGCCCTCCCTTTAGTCCCAATATTCAGTTAGAAACAAGCTTCACTGGAAAATTGCCCCACACCTCGTGTATCATCTTACTACAATCACAGGTTGGAAATAGAAGATATCTATGGATTTCATGGGCATAGGCCCCCTCGAACTAATTCTTATCCTGATACTGGCATTCTTGTTTTTTGGCCCTGAAAAATTGCCTGGGATGGCAGCCAAAGCAGGTAGACTGTATCGCAACTTTAGAAAATCCGCCTCCGAGTGGGGTAAAACAATCAGCGAAGACTTATCAAACGAAACAGAGGCAAAAAAAGAGACAAAGACTTTAGCTGCACCCAAACTTAACGAAAATACGGATACCACAAGTCCCCAAACAACAACTACGTCGAAACCAGACGAAAACCTAAATGAAGAATGATGAAAAACAGCTTACCTTTATGGGGCACCTGAAAGAGCTACGCTCTTGCCTGCTCAGGTCTGTGATTGCTATTCTCGTTGCCATACCTATCTCATTTTATATAGCCAAATATGTCTTCGATATACTCATGAAGCCGGTACCGGGTATTCATCTTATCTACACTGAGGTTACCGAGATGTTGGGCACCTATGCCAAGGTAACACTGGTCATTGCAGTAATTCTGACACTCCCGTTCATTGTCTACCAGTTAGTAATGTTTGTTCGTCCTGCCCTAACCAAACGAGAAAGAAGTTATGTTTATATCATGCTGCCTGCAATAGCTATATGCTTTCTGATTGGTGCCACATTTGCCTATTTTGTTTTACTGCCTCCGGCCTTAAATTTTTTATTCACATTCGGCAGCGATATTGCCGAACCCATGATAAAAGTGGGGAATTATATCTCAGTATTAACCCAGTTGATTTTCTGGATTGGTATATGCTTTGAGATACCAATCATTATATTCTTTTTATCCAAGATAGGAGTAATCAGACCAGCATGGTTATCAAAATACCGCAAAATTGCCTACATCCTGGCTTTTGTTATAGGAGCTATTATCACTCCAACCATCGATCCAGTTAATCAAAGCCTGGTAGCTGTACCTATCATTGCCCTTTACGAATTTGGTATTATATTGTCGAAAGTAGCCCGACGAAAAAAAGAGGTTCCTTCTTCAGCAAAAAGTTAAGAACCCAAATAGATAAGGGAGCGTTTGAGTCCCGGTGGGCTTCGCGGACTTCAAATCCGTCGGGAGGCATTGACCATGTCTTCGGTGGGTTCGACCCCCATACGCTCCCGCCATAAAATTGCTTGCCATTTTTACATAATTTGACTAACACCTTATGTCCCTTTTGGGATCACCCACATAATATTTAATGCTATTAATTAAAATTATATTAAGATAGTCAATCCAAGATTTTTCACGGTAGGGTTCCGCTGTATTATGGTAGAATAATCCCCAACTATTTATTCACATGTAACTAATATTATCTTCATGTCAGCATAATTTTTCCATATTAATAGGATTAATCGTGGGAAGCATAATATCATTCAAAATACAGGGTAAGATATTTTACGGTTGGTTTATATTAATAGCCCTCATCGTTATTTTGTCTATTTCTCTTGGCATACGGGCTTCCTTCGGCGTTTTTTTTAAGTCTATTGAAGCTGAATTCCTGCTTTCTCGAGGCGCAACCTCCGGCATTTTCTCAGCACATATGCTCCTTTGCAGTATATTTGCAATTCTGGGTGGAATAGCACTGGACCGTTATGGTCCCAGAAAAGTATTTCTATTCACGGGCATATGTACTGGTCTCAGCTTGATTCTATCCAGTCAAGTCCATCACACCTGGTTATTATTCATTACTTACAGCCTGATATTAGCTATAGGTACTGGTGCGACATTTGCCATGGTAATAGCTACCGCTTCAAGGTGGTTTACAAAAGGACGAGGACTTGCTTTAGGTATAGCCACTTTAGGAGATGGTTTTGGAGTACTAATTATCGCCCCGCTGGCGGCTTCACTTATTTCAACCTTTAACTGGAGAGAAGCTTTATTTTTAATCGGTCTTGCAGCAATTTTGTTGATAAGCTCTTTTTCCTTTCTCCTAAAAAATGCGCCACCGGAAGCCAGTTTACTGTCAATTGCCGAGAAATCACAAAAAAATAAAGGAAATATTGAGAATATAAATATGCGCATTAAGTCAGCCGATTATTCTTTGGCCGAAGCATTAAGGACCAAAAACTTTTGGTTTATCGCCTTCATCTATTTTTTATTTTCATTAAGTTATCATTTAATTATTACCCATGTTGTCCCACATGCCACTGATATCGGTATAACAGCATTCGAGGCAGCGACTATAATGTCTTTAATAGGTATAGGCAACATTGTGGGAAGGCTATTAGTTGGTTTTATTTCTGACAGAATAGATAGAAAATTTTTATGTATCTTTTGTTTATTGATACAGGCAATTGCTATGTTCTGGCTAACCTGGTCTCACGGTTTATGGATGTTCTACATATTTGCTGTAGTCTTTGGGTTTGCTTATGGAGGAATCAGCACTCTAACAGCTGGTCTTATCGGTGATGCATTTGGTTTAACCAATATCGGCTCGATATCAGGAACTCTAGTTATCGGATTCAGTGTAGGAGCTGCCACTGGCCCGCTGATTGGCGGTTTTGTCTTTGATATCTTTAATGACTATTTTTTCTCTTTCCTGATAGGAGCATTAAGTGCATTGGTCGCAATACCCTTCGTAGCATTCATGGAAAATAATTTAAGAATAAGAACTTGGAAAAAATCTTGATAGCTTTTAAGAAATAGGCTTAAACCTTGGATATACGTGGACCCCACCAATACCGCTTTTAGCTCGCATGTCTTGCACATCGAGTGTCAGTGCCATTGTTTTTTAATGTGTTAATGACTATTGCCTAATGGTGCTTAATAAAACTTCATGCTATCCTGAAAGGTAACTGACCCGGTATAGCGACCATCTTTTGGCTTTCTAATCTGCCCGTATAGGTAATGTTTTATACCTCATTGGTTATTTATTCTGGCAATCAAATATATGATAATAAGCTTGTGTTAATATGATTTCCATAAATAATTAAAGGGGGGAAAGGAGGGTGAATAGTATAATTAATCTCCGTATTATTGCAATACCGGAAGAAATAAAGAAGAAGGCATACGATAGAGCAAGAAGTCAATGCCAAATCCCGAATTGTCCAGTAAGACAAAATCTAGAAATACACCATCTAGACGGGAATCGGTTAAATAATGATTTAAAATACAATCTATGTAATGCACCCCATTAAATCAAGCCGCAACTAAGGGAGTAATCTGGCTATTTTGATATTCCTCCTCGAATTTAATTGGTGGTTTATACCCCAGTGATGAATGTAGATAACTGCTATTATAGTTGCCAATCCATTTACCGAGCGCATCGGCAAGTTCAAAGGGGCTTGTCCACTCCCTGAGCCAGATGAGCTCCTCTTTCATTGTCCTGAACATCCTCTCGGTATCAGCGTTGCCCTTAGGATTATTGTAGCTGGTAAATGCCTGATTAATATCAAGTCCTCTGCAGGCTTTCATAAAGGCTACTGATGTTGGCTGACTACCGTTATCCGACATCATAAATAACCGCTTCCCGCGTACACCATCAGGGAATTGCCTGTTAACGGCCATATCCAATGCCTCAAGCCAGTGTCTGCCACGGCATTGCATACCGGCATAATAGCCAACGATTTTCTTGGTATACCAGTCCAGAACAATCACGATATACATCCAGCCAAACCCATGTACCATAACCTTGGTCATATCGATGCCCCACCATTGATTGGGACAATCTGGTCTGGGCTTACTCCTGCATGGTGTTCGTGTTGCTTTAATCCGTGTATTTAGTTTCACCAGCAGATCATGTTTTTGCATAAGCCGGAGCACTCGCTTCTTATTGATATCCATCTTATCAACATATCTCAGGTGCGCCCACATTCGCCTGTATCCCCAGAAAGGGTGCTCGGATTTTATCTCTTTGATGTGTTCAACAAATGGAGAATTACGCTCTGCTATAAGTCCTGATTCGTTACGCTTCATCTTTGCCACTCTTCGGTTTTTTTTAACTCTACTGTGAGGTCACCGATGATCCTCTTCAGACGTGCATTCTCATTAGTTAGAGCTTTTTCTCTGCGTTCATCATCAATGAAAGCCAGGTGCATCTTTGCCAGGAACTGGTCGCGCCATAGGTAATACTGAGACTGGCTGATCTGGTGCTCGGAGCAGATTTCTGATAGTGGCTTGCCTTTCAAACCCTGTAGCACAATCATGGCTTTGGTCTTGGGATCCCATTTCCTTCTTTTCATGGCTGTTTTTCCTTTCAGCCATTTTACTCTCTTAACTAGCTGCCTGTCTTAATGGGGAGCAGTATATCTCATCGTGTTATGTGCAAAACATCGTAGAGAAGCTCGTATATATCGAAAACAACAACTAATAACCTGGGCAAATAACTTTAGTTCTCCGCATCGGAAATTAAATCTAAGTTAAACTTCAAAACATTTAAAACTTACGTACTCACCTCTCTTTTTATTACTAACCCTTACATTAGGCTTTATCCTAGTTTGGTGTTACCGTCAGAATTTTCGCCAGTTTACAGTCTAACTTTGCCCAGTCTAGGGAAAATTAATAGGCAGTTATAAAGTTTTTTTCATATCAACACTCGTTTTTCTACCCATTCAAGAGTTTTTTTGCCAGGTAGACTCTCTGTCTACGGCTTAGATAGACGCTTGGAAAGCCTTGTTTTATCCTTAGTTCAGACTATAGAGCCAGCGATATAAAGCTCTAATTGCTCTGAAATAAGCATGCTTACCATTATTAGTACACCCCAAAGAATTGAGGAAATCAATCATATCTTGACCTTTGATATCAGTACCTATAATATGTATAGAGTAAAGTAAATAGCAGTTGTAGAACTCTATGGTTCTTTTAGATAAACCTTGTCTTCTGGAATTAAGGAAACTGTTTATCAATACAAAAGCCGAAAGGGCAACTTGAAAGCCTTAATGAGGCATCGACCATGTCTTCGGTGGGTTCGCTCTCTATACTTTCCCGCTATTTTTAAAAATACTTCGCGCTTAAAATAGATAGTCAGCAGAGATAGGTATATAATCCAATATATAAGAAAGCAGTCACCAAGGCTGAAAAGGAGGAAAAAAACAATGCGTTTCAAGTGTGTTACCTGCGGTATCGAATTCGATGATATACAACAGCTAGCCAGCCATAAAAAGCAGCATCAGTCTGCCCAACAAGAAGGACCAAAAGGGGTAATTTGTCTGGGATGTGCTAAAAAAATTCCAATAGACCCATCCAAAGCTAATTACAGGGGGCCCCTCACCTGCCCCAATTGCCATAGGACAATGTCTGTTACCCTGCAAGACGGAGAGGTTGTTGTAGCCAGGCTCGGTTAAAATTGTCTCTACCAAAAATATAAAGGGAAAACATGCAGCAAGGCAATAGGTGCCCTAATTGCTGGTCTCCAGTTAGGTACGGACAGAGTTTCTGTCAAACCTGCGGTAAATTGTTGAGCACTGGCTGTCCCTACTGCGGAACTGCCATCAATCCTGGAGCTAGAATCTGTCCGACCTGTGGAGCATCCCCTGGCATAGGTAATACCCAACAATCAAATTGGAATACTCAGCAACAGAGATGGAGCGCACAGCAACCCGGCTGGGGCGGACAACAAGCGAGTTGGGGCGCAAGACCCTCAAGCTGGTGGCAGCAATCTGGATGGGCTTCAGCTGTAGCAGGGAGACGACCTATATCCACCAGATCACTGCTAATAATTATATTGCTTGGCATAATAATTATTTTTGGTGGAATTATTTTCTGGCAATTAGGAGCAAAATCAGATAAAGTCGCGCCTACGATCTCAGCAGTATCGGTTGCTTATAGAGGAAAAATAAGTGCCCGAATTATCTGGCAGACTAACGAGCCATGCAGCAGTCAGGTAGAATATGGCAGGACTACTCAATACGGCTCCTTAGCACCATCAATACCACAGGACGACCCTACTACGGGAAAGCTAACAGGGGTTATTTCGCATAGCATGAATCTAACCAATCTGAAGGCAGGATACACTTACCACTACAGAGTTAGATCAAAGGATGCAGCTGGAAATGAAGCTATCTCAAGTGATTTTTCATTTAAAACTGAGGAGTCAACACCATTTGTGCTGCCAGACTAGTTATTCTACCTTACCTGACGACTCGCTCATCACCAACACGGCGGGTGAGCTTCTTTTCATCCATATATTCCAGCAGCGCTTTAGCATACTTCCTGCTGGTCCCAAACATGTCCCGCACTTCAGCTAAAGTAATACTGCCTCGCTCTCTGGCGCGGGTAAGTATCTTGTTCACCATCTCATCATAGGTTAGCTTAGAGAAGACTACTCCATCCGCTACTTTTACTACTTTCTGCTGCTCAACAAGCAAGTTCAGCAGGTCAGGTTCAAGCATCAGATCACTCGGCGGTGAATAAGGACTCCGACTCAATGATTGCAAAAACTTATCGATCTTCACCTGCTGTTCTTGATTCAGTTGTATCTGATAAGCAGGAAGACGTACCACGACTCCATCTTCAATGAGAATACCTGCATCAAACAACTTTTGCAAAACAGGAGAATGTGGTGACAGTCCAAGTTTGCTGCTTAATTCCCCCTTAGGCATGCCCTGTCTGGTAGCAAACTTCTGATGAAAGCTCTCCACTACAGCTTCGGCCTTCTTCACTAACCCTTCCCAGCCAGAGCTAGTGAACAGAATAGCACCATCTCCCTGCCCTATTACCACTACTTGCTTTTGTTTAGCAAGTGCATTTATTGCCTTTTGTGCCTCGTCAGTAGATAAATTACTCTGCACCAAAAGTTTCCTCATCTCCAACGGCTGCTTCATCTCCAACGTGTAAATTATGGCATCTTCTGCCGTACCACCCTCAATAGCTTCAAGGCTCTTTATTATTTCCTGACGGAATCGCCGGTGTCTATAGGTATGAGCACTCACTATAACCCCACCACCCAGCGTATCCATCGGTGAGCGAATAATAAAGCGGTCACCTTTAACCACAGCCACCGGCTTATCCAAGGTAAACTGCGCCCAGCTGCTGGCTGCAGGAGCAAGTTCTTCTTTCTCCAGCAAATGAACCTTGGCTAAAACTTCAGCAGCCCCAGTAAAAAAACTGACGGTGGCTCCATGGTGCAAAGGACGATGTAGAGTCGGCAACATAGTTAGCCTCACATCCATTCGCCTTGTCGACACCAGCCAGCCTGGCTTAGTTAGAACATCACCACGCTCTAATTGGGCCAACGTCACACCGACAACATTGGCAGCAACACGACTACCCGGACTAGCTATCTCAACCTTGGTATTATGGGTTTGCAATCCCCTTAACCTTGCTTTCAATCCAGAAGGAATAATTTCGACGTCTTCTCCTACTGACAATGAACCGTCTATCAATGTCCCCGTAACCACAGTACCAGAACCTGATATGGTAAAAACACGGTCAATCAGCAGTCTAGGTCTGCCTACATCCTTTCTGTGCTCGATAGATAAAATAAGGTTATCGATCGTAGAAACCAAATCGGACAACCCCTCACCAGTAACCGCAGACACAGCTATAATAGGAGCCGCAGAAAGCGTCGTCGGTTTTATCAGTTCCTCCGCCTCAATCTTGACCAAGGTCATCAATTCCTCATCTACCAGGTCCTTCTTACTTATAACCACAATTCCTTTGCTTATTTTCAGCAAATCAAGTATAGCCAAATGCTCTCTAGTCTGAGGCATCACTCCTTCATTGGCAGCAATTACCAGAAGAGCCAGGTCTATGCCTCCTATTCCAGCTAACATGTTCTTGATAAACCGTTCATGTCCAGGGACATCTATCACACCCACTTCTTTGCCACTGGGCAATTTCAGCCAGGCAAAACCAAGGTCAATAGTCATACCACGCTCTTTTTCTTCACGTAGGCGATCCGGGTCTATTCCAGTTAACTTCTGGATCAAAAGCGACTTACCATGATCTATATGGCCAGCAGTTCCTATTACAAACATAATATAGTGCTCTATCTTACATACTTAAAATATAGCTCACAATAGACGTGAAATATAAATTATCCTGGGTTCTACTTCAGATTTTTAACAACAGCCTTTAATACCTGAAGCATTGTGCTATCTTCTTCAGGCAGCACAGACCTGGGGTCGAGAAATAGCACATCACCACTGATACGTCCAATAACTGGTGGATTACCTTGGCGCAGCTTTTGACCGAGCAGCTGAGCTGGATTATCACTTTTCTTTGCTCCCCCACCTCCGATTGACACCAGCTTAGTAGGTAAAGTACTTCCAGGAAGACTACCTCCACCAAGCATAGTCTCTCCATCAACTACAGTAGCTATATCACCAAGAGCCTGTGCCCAAAGCCTAGCCCGCTGCTCCACCTCGTTCAGTGGCATACTAACCATACGCCACACCGGTATCTTTTCCAATGCTTCACCTTTTAAATAATGGATTAAAGTTGCAGCTAAACCTGCCAGCCTTGTTTTATCAATGCGGAGGGCACGTGCCAAGGGATGTTTCTTCAGCTTATCTAAAAAAATCTTCCTGCCAACGATGATACCGGCTTGTGGTCCCCCAACAAGCTTATCACCAGAAAAACAGGCAAGTCCCACTCCCAAAGCTATACTATTTTGCACCGTTGGCTCCGGAGCTAATCCAAACACAGTAGTGTCTAAAAAACAACCGCTACCCAGATCATCCAGCAGAGGAAGGTTATGCTTATTACTTAGTGCCATCAGTTCCTCGAGAGTAACATGATGAATAAAACCCTCTACCCTGAAATTGCTGGGATGTACACGCAACAATGCCGCAGTCCGGCTGGTTATTGCCTGCTCATAATCATAATCATAAGTACAGTTGGTAGTACCGACTTCCACCAGTTTGGCTCCACTCTGTTTCATAACATCAGGAATGCGAAAGCCACCACCGATCTCCACAGCCTCACCCCGTGACACAATCACTTCTTTTCTTTTTGCCAGAGCTGTAAGTGCCAGCAATATAGCCGAAGCATTATTGTTTACTACCAATGCTGCTTCGGCACCGGTTAATTGGCATAAAAGCTGCTCAATATGAACGTGACGTGAGCCACGCACTCCCCTTTCCAGGTCGAATTCCAGATTGCAATAAACTTTGGAAACCATGTCCATAGCAGCTATCGCCTCACGGCTCATCGGAGCACGGCCTAAGTTAGTATGCAGTATTACCCCTGAGGCATTGATAATAGGACACAAGCTAGGCTGAGTTAGCATTTTCATTCGTAACAAAATATCCTCAATTATTTTATCGATGGTGGAAGAAGGCTTTCCCTTCATAATCGACAACCGCTCCTGTTCCAGGCGCTGCCGAACTATGTCCACAATCAGGCTATGAGGATAAATCCCCTGGAGCTGCTTAATCCTCTCATCAGAGATAACCCTATCCACACTGGGCAAACGCCGAAGCTCATCTTTTATCATACCCAAGTATTCTACTATATCAAGATATATGTTAAAAATAAACCGTCAACATTTTATCAAACTCCTCTTTAGCTTATTCAGGACAAGATTAATCTCAATGGCTTATTGAATATTTTTGAGCTTGTTGCGAAACTCTCTTGCAGTGGTAGAATAGGGATATGGATTTCTTTAGAACCCTCGGCGTTTTTCTGTTGGGTATTCTCAAACGTATTTATTGGCTTATTCCAGCTATCGCATCAGACCCATTTGATATCGCTGAAAGGTGGTTTGGCATGAACTATACACCACCGCCATATACGTTCTGGGTGCTGCTGTTTATTGGTTTTTTTATTGCTGCGTTCTTAACTTATTTTGATTTACAAAGACAGAAGGTCAATAATAAATCAGGGTTTAAAAAGCCCAAATTGTCTATGCATTATCAAATATTTACTGTTTATCCAGACGATTCTTTTGATTGTAGACTGATTATTAATAATAAGGGAACAGATTCAGCAAGATATATTACTACCTTAATTTCATTTATTAATCTGGACATCGTAACCGTTTTATGTGGAAATGTGCAAGATATAACCAAAATGAGTGGTATCCCTACTATTCAATGGAATTATCATCATAGTGTATTGATTATCAAAGCCCCAACCAAAATAGCAGAGTTGAAATTGAAAATTAAAGATGTTAAGCAAGTTAGTGTTATCACATCAAAAATGCGTGCAGAAAATATGGATCAGATAATTAGTAAATGTGATATTGATGCTAGTTTACTTAAAATTATAAAGGCAAAAATAGATAACTGTGAAGAAGTCTTTATAGATGCCATAGACTCTAAAATCGATATTGTTAAGCTTGCATTGAAGATGGCGACGCAACAAGATTCCGATAAGGAAGGTTCTCAGACTTGACCAGCTTTATGAGCGTATCTCTAAACAAATATGGATTCTCACGATTGTAGATTCTTATGCAATGCTATTAACACATTGTCGAATGGAGTTTGATTGATTTCTTAAGATGGAATGCAAGGCCTGTGCTTGAACAACAATGAGCGAAAGAAAACAATGAACTGTTACTTTACGAATACGACAAACAGTAATGTTGTTCAGTCGCCTGTGTCCTTTGAGCCTACTGAAAATACGCTCAATAGAGGTTCTGCTCATGTCAAGCATCTCAGGGAGGGTCGAAAATCTCGGATTTTTTCTTTACGGAAACTCAGGTCGCAAGAGAGTTGGGTATTAATCGTATAACTATTTGGAGATGGTTGAAAGAAGGAAAGGAGGTTCTTATTCCAAAATGGGAGGTCGAACTTATTAAAACAAAAGGGAGGACATCAAGTGCATCACGTTGAACTTATGATGGCAATTATTGTCGCTTCTACTACATTTGTCGGATTAACAGGAGTTGTAATTGGGCAAACTATAAGTGGCAATCATCTATCTGTTGTGAAAAGAAAAAGTCTTAGGAGACGACTTGTATATTTCCCAGTGGCTTTCGGAGTAATTGCAACCATGTCAGCGGTTGCTTGGCTTTCGACACAAGACCCCCGATGGCAACTGGCGGCTGTGACCTTTTTTGGCTTACAGATGGTTTCGTTTTGGGTAATAGCTTTGCGATTCTGGGTGTTAGAACGATGAAAAGAGTAGTTTCGCAACAAGCTCATTTTTGCTTGAAAGACTCTGCCGATGCTAGAATACAAATAAGCATTAGGGTTGATACCCAATTAAAATTATGTAAAGGAGACAATTGGCTGAGAAGGCACATCCCCAATTAACCCAGACTGTCAGCGGTGCTGGCTGAGCTTCTAAGTTAGGTCCGGGCGACCTGAACAAAGCTTTGTGCGGCTTACCTTTGCTAACTGACAAAAACGTAATTCGAGGCATGGATATTCTTGACGATGCCGGTGTCTATAAACTGAGCGATGACCTGGCTATTATCCAGACCATCGATTTCTTCACACCTATAGTCGATGACCCCTATGCCTTCGGCCAGATTGCTGTTGCCAACGCACTGAGCGACGTTTATGCTATGGGCGGTAAGCCGTTAACAGCCATGAACATAGTTTGCTTCCCTTCAAAGACTCTGGATATATCAGTGCTTCAAGATATTCTTAAGGGTGGGATAGATAAGATGAGAGAGGCCAGCGTAGTATTGCTCGGCGGGCATAGTATCGACGACAATGAATTGAAATACGGGCTTTCGGTGACAGGAACAGTACACCCCAAAAAGATGCTAACTAACTCCGGAGCCAGAGTTGGAGACAAACTGATACTGACCAAGCCACTGGGAACCGGAATCATAAACACCGCTCTAAAGGCAGGATTAGCAGACAAAAAGACAATAGACAAAGTCACCAAATCCATGGCTTCTCTAAACAAGGAGGCTTCGGAATTAATGCAGAAGTTTGAAGTCCACGCCTGCACTGATATAACCGGCTTCGGATTTATCGGTCATACCCAACAGATAGCCCAGAATAGTCAGGTAGGCATAAAAATTAGCTCAGCTTCAGTCCCATTTTTTGCCGAAGCTAAAGATTTCGCCAATAAAGGTATGTGCCCTGGCGGTCTGCAAAGGAACAGAGCATTTTACAGCAACATGGTCGAGTTCGCAGCTGAGATAGCCGACCATATGAAAGATATCCTTTTTGACCCTCAAACTTCAGGGGGTTTGCTGATTGCTTTAGCGAAAAAGGCAGCAGAACCGTTACTGGATAAATTGCATAAAGCCAGACTACGAGATTCGGCTATCATCGGAGAAGTTATCAGCAAACCTTCGGGAAAACTGCTAATAGAGTAAAGCCAGAAAGACTACAGTGAACAAATTATCTGATTACAGCGGCGAACCTATGCCTGATCTAAAACTTACCGACTTCTCCCATAACACATTGGTCGAGTTATTAAAACTGTACTCCCGGTTTTACATGGCATTAGACGGATTCTGGTATCTCACCATAAAGGAGAGATTTAGCAATGAGGAGGCTTTAGCCTGTGATATAGAGGTCTGGGATAAGGTTGGGAAATATGAACTGGCCAGAATTACTAAACTGCTTAATATTCAGGGAAAAGATATCGCTGCTCTCGTCAAGGGGATGCAGATAAGCCCCTGGTTTCGTGTCATCGAAAGCAAATTTGAATTCAGGAATAAAAACAGCGCCATACTTACAGTCACTGATTGTCCTACCTTAAACGCCCTAGAAAAGGAGGGCGAAGGTAGAGAAGACCAAATTTGCAACATCGTTGAGCCTAAAATACTAAAAGATTACGCTCACTTCTTCAATCCAAACATAGCAGTGAAATGCCTTAAATCGCCTCCTAGGAAAAACAAAGGCAGAATCTGCTGCAAGTGGCAGTTCACTTTGGACTAAAACAGTAAGTTACAGAAATAAACATTAGAGAAAGAATTTCAGTGGTTTTGTTGGTTAACTTCGCTTACTTTGCCTCTTGCCAGCGATGCAAATATGCCAAAGAAACACAGAATAGCGGAGATTATAAAAGCCATCCTAACACTTTGCAAAAATGCAGCATAATATTCCGGCGTTATCTGAACCCTACCTATATATAAAGCAAATAGCAGCATAACTATCACCATACTCAGTATCATGCCAATCTGTCGCATTGTGGACAAAGTTGCCGATGCCACACCATAGAATTTCTTTTCTACAGAGCCCATAACAGCATTTGTATTAGGAGTGACAAAAAGGGCAAAGCCAAAACCAAGCAGAATCAGACTGGTTATTATCACCGGCAAAACTGTCTCCTCACTTAAAAAGACAAATATCAACAACCCTATTACGGTACAAGTCATCCCCGCTGAGGCGACTACACGCGGCTGAATTCTATCTGAAATTCTGCCGGCAAGAGGCGAAAATATAGCCTGTACAATAGGTTGAGACACTAAAATAAAGCCAGCATTTTGCGGGCTAAATCCTTTGATATATTGTAGATAAAGGCTTAATAGGAATCCCACAGCAAACGTAGCACCGTAATTTATTAATGCCGCCAAACAGGAAAAAACAAAAACCCTATTTTCCCTGAAAATGCTAATCTCTAAAACAGGGCTTTTAGCCCTTATCTCCCATATAACGAATACTACAAACCCTACGATACCCACTACAATCAGCCATACACCAAGCATTTCCGGTAAGGAAGTAAAACCATATACTATGACTATAAGCATCAGGCAATATATTATCGAGCCTACAATATCAAATTGCTCCCCCTTCGCCTCCACCCACTCGCCTTTTAGCTTCCAGAAAATAAGGGAAATTACAATTAGCCCCAAAGGTATATTTACTAGAAAAATGCTCCTCCAGCCAAAATATTGAGTCAGCAAACCACCAAGAAACGGACCTAAAGAAAGACCTAAATATACTGAAGCCACATTTATTCCCACGACTCTACCTCTCTCACCTACAGGATATACCGAAGTTAATATAGCCAATCCAATGCTAAATACCATGGCGCCTCCAATTCCCTGCACAAACCTTAAAACAATCAACATAATAGCTGAATTTGCCACTACCAGAAGAAGCGATGCCACGGTAAAAATGATTATTCCCCAAGTAAAAATTTTCTTCCTACCATAAATATCTGCTATTCTTCCGAAAGGTACCATAAAAGCCACCGAAGCCAAAAGGTATGCCGTAGCAACCCAACTCAAAGAAATGGCATCCATGTTAAGCTCGTCCCCTATCTGTGGTAACGCGATATTGAGAGCAGCACTCATATACGGAGATAAAAAGGAGCTTAATGTAGCTATAATTAAAACAGAGCTTTTACTTGGATATTCGTTCATCTTTGTAGATTCTTAATATTAAACCGTTGCATATTACACCATAAAAGTCAGGAACAACAAGGCTAATTTTTCATTACAAATCTTCTACTGATTTCCTGCCCCCACCACCTATTCCCTTGGAAGGAAATATTACTCTAGATCGACTCCAATTGAATAGCATTATAGCATCAGATATAATGAAATACTTAGTTAGATAGACAATGTTCGACCTTTCGTCTGGATTTCCAGATTTAGTTGAAGTTGTGGTGTTAGTCTAATGCCCATAGTCAGCAATATTAAATTAACCTTTAATATAGAGCAGGTGATCCGCCGCCAGGGCATAATGCAACATTATAAACCTCGACCACAAATCATGGGCATACTCCATGAGCTAATGGGCGCTGTAAACAAATCCCACCTCCTCAAACCAGCAATTATCTACAAAATACATAGCATAACCGATATGGGACAGAATCGAATTTACCTGTCGGGGAATGAGCCCCTCCATAGCCCATTTCTTACCTCAACCATAACATCAGCCAAAGAGCTTGCAGTTATAGTCTGCACTATTGGACCCAAATTGGAAGAAAAAGCAGCACAATTCTTTCACCAAGATGAGCCCCTTCGGGGGTTTTTGCTCGATGGCATCGGTAGTGCTGCAGTTGACTCCCTATCTGGAGAGGCATGTCGGATATTAGCACAGGAAGCATCAACCCGTGGTTACCAAACTAGTAGTCCTATTAGCCCGGGAATGCTCGGTTTGCCTATATCAGAGCAGCAACATTTATTCGAACTGGTACCAGCGGAAGAAATCGGCGTACATCTTACTTCGGCACAAATAATGGTCCCTTGCAAGTCAGTATCAATGGTGATAGGCATTGGGCCAGAGATGGCAACATGGACTAAAGCTGAAGTATGTAGACGCTGCAAACTCAAGAAAAACTGCCGCTACAAAGTGCTAACATCCACTAAAGAAGATGGCTATCTGTAAGAAGGAATGGCATGACAATTTATCAAATCGATTTTGAGCCAATAGGTCGTAGAGGGCAATGCCAACCTGGGGATTCGTTTCTAGATTGCGCACGCCAAACCGGCATAGGCATTACCAGTATCTGCGGAGGAAATGGCACCTGCAAGGCATGCAAGGTGCAGGTTATAGATGGAACAGTATCAGACTTTACCTCAGCTGAGTTGGAAATATTCTCCCCAAAGGAATTAAAAGATGGTTGGCGCCTGGCATGCCAGGCTTATCCTACCAGTAACTGTAAATTGGCAATACCCACTGAGTCGATGACAGCGCCACAGCGGACTCAGATAGAAGGTAAAGACATAATCGTCCAACTAGAACCACCAGTTCACTTCTATCAACTAAACTTGCCAGCTCCAACATTATCTGACCTGCGAGCAGACGATATCCGTGTGCTAGAGACTCTCAAGCAGCAATACAGAGTAGACTGTCGCTCAATCGATATCGAAGTCATCCGTAATTTTCCGCCACAACTGCGTTCATGGAACTGGCGATGTCAGGCTGCAGTTCGAGATGACGAGGTAATATCTCTTATGCCTTTGTCCGGCCATCATATTGGGCTAGCTGTAGACTTAGGTAGCACCAAAATTGCTGGCTACTTGATCGATTTAGATAACGGCCAGACATTAGCCGCTAAAGGAATAATGAACCCACAGATAAGTTATGGCGAAGACATTATCAGCCGCATTCAACGTGCCATAAAATCATCTTCCGAAGCTATGCGTATGCAAAAGTTAGTAGTAGAAGCAATCAATAGTCTGGCTACCCACCTCTGCACTGAAATAAATACTGCACCAGAGAAAATTACTGAAGCAGTGGTAGTTGGCAATACTGCCATGCACCACTTGTTTCTGGGTCTTCCAGTATCTCAGTTAGCCTTCGCTCCATATTTACCAGCAGTCAGTACAGCCCTGGACATTAAGAGCCGGGATGTTGGCTTGCGTATTGCTCATGGAGCTTATGTACACCTTTTACCCAATATCGCCAGTTTCATAGGCGCTGACCATGTGGCAGTGTTGCTGTCAACATTCGTGGAGAATGCCAAAGAAACAATCTTAGCTCTGGACATCGGCACAAATACTGAAGTTTCCCTGATAAATAAAGGCCAGATATTTTCCGTATCATGTGCCTCGGGCCCCGCTTTTGAGGGAGGCCATATCAAACACGGTATGAGAGCTGCTGAAGGGGCTATAGAACATTTAAGGCTGCTAGGTAACGATGTTCAATATCAGACCATAGGTGGGACACCGCCTGCAGGAATTTGTGGTTCAGCTATTCTAGATATTTTGGCTCAACTATATTTAGCTGGAGTGCTGGATAAAGGCGGCAGGATTAAGGACACCCATCCCCATGTACGTTATCAGAATAAACAACGTGAGTTTGTACTGGTCAGCGAGCAGGAACGTAATGGGCAACCAGCAATTACCATAACCCAGCGGGATATACGAGAACTGCAGTTGGCAAAAGCTGCCATTCGTACTGGTATTCAGGTGCTCCTGGAAGAAACAAAGAACTCTGAAGAAAAAATTGACCGAGTGATAATTGCCGGTGCTTTCGGCACTTATATTGATGTCACCAGTGCAATAACTATTGGCATGTTGCCTTCACTACCACTGAACCACTTCTCTCAGGTGGGAAATGCTGCCGGTATAGGAGCCAAGCTAGCCTTGGTCTCAACCAGTAAGAGAAATAAAGCCAAGGCAATAGCTTCAAAGGTACATTATATTGAATTAGCTACCGCTCCCAACTTTCAACAAATGTTTATCCAGGCAAGTTACATGGGGCCTTATCAATCACAGCCCAAAAAGAGGAAGGAGATAAAAAATTGATGGAAACCAAGATATCAAGTTCGTCTAAAGAAGTAACCATTTGTGATGGTTTGCCTACAGTACTTATCGGTGAACGCATCAATCCAGCCGGTAAAAAGAGCATGGCAGAAGCATTAAAGGCAGGCAATTTCGAGATTATTCGCAACGAAGCTCTAGCTCAAGCAAAAGCCGGAGCAGATATTATCGATGTAAATACAACTATCTTCGGTGCCGATGAAGCGATTATACTTCCCAAAGCCGTACAGATAGCGATGGAGACAGTAGATATACCTCTGTGTATCGACAGCGCTAATCCAGCAGCACTGGAAGCTGCTCTCAAGATTTACAAAGGTAAACCTCTAATCAACTCAGTAACCGGGGAGGAAAAATCTCTGAAAACGGTATTGCCGTTAGTGAAAAAATATGAGGCAGCAGTTATCGGTCTAACACAAGATGATGAGGGTATACCAGCCAATGCCGAGCGCCGTGTTGCCATTGCACATAAAATCGTGGAAAGGGCTGAGAAAGCAGGTATATCTCGAGATAACATTATAATCGATTGCTTAGCTCTAGCTATAGGAGCCAACTCTATCTCTGGTATGATAGCCACTGAAACCGCACGCAGAATTAAGACTGAACTAGGAGTAAATATTACGGTGGCAGTCAGCAACATTTCCTTCGGTATGCCTGACCGGATTTTAATTAATTTCGCCTTCGCCGCAGCGATGATATCCGCTGGTGCCACGTGTCTTATTGTCGACATTGCCAAAATACGCCCAATCGTCCTAGCCTCTGACTTGGTCCTATCTCGCGACAAGCATGCCAGGCGATATATCGATGCTTTCCGTGAACGACAAAAAGAACAGTAAAGATATGATAGTTTTTCAAACCACATAACTGGGAGTTTGTTTATTAAGGGGATTTAAAGGGGCTTCGCCCCTTTAGAAGATCTCTTTCCCTCTTCCCTTTATGAAGGGGAGAGGGATAAAGGGTGAGAAGTTGATAAACAATCTCATAACCAGTTTAATAAGGGGAAAATACCCTACTTTCATCCATACTGCAAACCATCACATCATTTCGAAACTAGAACCAAATATTAACTTAAATTAATTTGACAGGAAAAAGATATGAGGGTACTATTATGAGTCACCTCTGAAATGACAGACAATCCATCAATATCAAACCTCCCTAAACGTATCAGCGGACTTAATAAGCTAGCTTATAATCTCTGGTGGAGCTGGCATATAGAAGCACGAGAGCTTTTTAATATTCTCGACCGCCCTTTATGGAAAGCCACTGGGCATAATCCTGTAAAACTTTTACAACGCATCTCTCATAATCAATTAACATCTGCCGCCAAGAACCCAGCTTTCCTCAAGAAATACGATCTAGTAATGAGCAACTTCAAGAACGACATTTCAGCATCTAACACCTGGTTTGAGGTACATTACCCCAACCTTGCGAAGCATACCATAGCATATTTCTCTTTGGAATTTGCCATCCATAATTCACTTCCTATTTACGCTGGTGGGCTGGGTATTCTGGCAGGTGACTATTGCAAAGAGGCAAGCGACCTCGGGTTACCTATGATAGGAGTAGGTTTTATGTATCCAGAGGGATATTTCCGCCAACGTATATCAGCAGACGGCTGGCAGGAAGAGATATATGACCAATTAAGTTTCGATGAGTCTCCTATTATTCCTGTGCTCAATGCAAGGGGAGAGACGATAAAAGTAAGTGTGCCGCTGGATAATAGAACCGTTAAAGTCGCTCTGTGGCAGGTCAATGTCGGTCGAGTAAAACTATATTTACTGGATACTAATATTGAAGATAATCATCCGGCAGATCGACAGCTTTCCGATCGTTTATATGTTGGCGAGCGGGAGATGCGCCTTGAGCAAGAGATTATTATAGGTATTGGCGGCGTACGTGTCCTTCGAGCACTTGGGATTGAGCCAGCAATTTGGCATGCCAATGAGGGACATGTCGCCTTTATGATGCTGGAGCGTATCCGAGAACAGGTAGAAAAGGGCTTGGATTTTAATGAAGCGGTAAAACAAGTGAAAGCTACGACTACTTTCACAACTCACACACCGGTTCCAGCTGGCAACGAGGTATTCTCTATAGATCTGATAGAAAAATATTTCCATAGCTATTGGACATCGCTTAGAATTGATAGAGAGGCATTATTAAATCTGGGGACATATGACTCGGATAAAACAGGTTTCAATATGACTGTGCTGGCATTGAGACTGGCTGACCAGCACAATGGTGTGAGCCAGATCCATGGCAAAGTATGCCGCCACATGTGGCATACCCTATGGCCCAAAATTGAAGAAAAAGATGTTCCCATAACCCTCAATAACCAATGGCATTCATGTCCCCACCTGGATAACACCCCAAATGTCCAGGTTATATGACAAGCACTTAGCACCTGACTGGTTAAAAAGGCATGATGACCCAGCATTGTGGGAACGCGTACTCGATATTCCAGATGAGGAGATATGGGCAGCCCGCCGGTGGTTGAAATCCAAACTCATCAGCGCAGTCAATGATATGGTACGGAAACGCTGGTCTGAAGATACTATACAACCAGTTCAAGCAATAGCTATGGGCGCTTTCCTCGATACAGAAGCACTAACTATAGGTTTCGGTCGGCGTTTTACCGATTACAAACGAAACACATTGATTTTACATGATATTAACCGGTTAAAACGCATGCTTAGTAGCCAGTTGCAGCCTGTCCAGATAATATTCGCGGGCAAAGCGCACCCTTACGATATCAGCGGAAAATATCTTATCCAGGAAATATACAAAGTGGCTATGGACCCCGAAATTGGTGGACGAATAGCCTTTGTCGAGAATTACGATATGCATAGGGCACGTTACCTCGTCCAGGGCGTAGATGTCTGGCTTAACACTCCTCAACCCATCAGAGAAGCCAGCGGCACCAGTGGGATGAAAGCGGCTCTTAACGGAGTACTGCATCTAAGCATACTAGATGGTTGGTGGTACGAAGGCTACAATGGTGCCAACGGATGGGCTATTAATCCAATCCATCACAATGGTAACGCACTGGATTCACCAGAACAAAACGCATCAAACGCCGAAGAGCTATACAGCATACTTGAGAACAAGATTATTCCACTGTACTATGAACGCGACATATACGGTATGCCACACGGCTGGATAAGCTTAGTAAAAGAAGCCATCCGTTCCATTGCACCACTGTTCAGCGCACGACGTATGACCAAAGAGTACACCGATCAGATGTATATTAAAGCAGCTCAAGCCAGATTATCAAAATAAAATACTCTAACATTATTTCTCCCACGTAGCACCATTCGACTGGATTTTGATAAACAGGTATGCTAAAAACATCTACTAATCAAATCGTGAAAGGTCTATTAACATTTCCCCCCGCATTCACCTCTTATCTGTCTCATGGGTGTCAAAATTTTAATCGCATCGATGAATTATAAAAATTTATCAGGCACCACTACCGTAGTTCCTATTGCATCTTAACAAATATCAATATAAAATGTGATAGTCGCACAAATAAACTCTGGCTTTCTTATCCTGGTCTTTTACCTTATGAAATGATTACCACGCCTAGTAACAAGCAGGTTTGCCCCTCTCCAGAATATCAGAAGTGGGTTACATTGCTAGATGGTAGACAAGCTCTATTGCGACCCATCCTTTATTCTGATAAGGATGCTATCTTAGCGTTATTTGACAGACTCAGCCCTGAAACCCGCTTCCTGCGCTTTCATTACGCCAAGGCAAAAATCACTCCTGATGAACTAGAGCGTTACTGCCGCGTGGACTATTATAATAGCTTTGCTCTGGTTGCGGAGATATGCCATGAAGAACACTTGGAAGTCGTTGGGGTAGGACGCTATGTTCGTTTACCCTGCACTGATTCTGCCGAAATAGCTTTCGTTGTGGAGGACAGGGAACAAAAAAATGGCATCGGCACACATTTGCTTAATGAGCTGGCAAATCTTGCCAGAGAAAGAACAGTTACCACCTTTGTCGCTGAGCTTCTTAATGAAAACATAATTATGCTGGATATTCTGCGTAAATACGCTCCAAATCTGGGCCAAGTAGTCGATGGAAACAGTCTGCTAATAACCTTTTCGATCGAGAAATAATCAAACTGGTGTACCACCCCGGACTAGAACCTGTAACCAGTTGATTAAAAATCAGCTAAGTACATTCAAATTGCTTAGCGAATTGTCCGTTTCTCAGATTGCGGAGTTAAGTAATGACCCACCACATTTCTCAATGATTTACCCCCGAAAATTGGACTGATTTTTAGGAGGCAGGTCAATCTGTTGGGCTGATTCAATAATTGTACCGCTTTCTAAGTTAGAGTTGCCATAATGTCAATTATAGTGACATGGATGAACAGTGGAGAATTCAGCTTTCAATAATATGAAAGATAAATATAACTATAATACCATTGACATTTAACCCGAACGTGTAATATCCTACACTTAAAGATAAATGGGAGGTATCTAATGCAAGCGTATTGCTTTAAGTGCAAGACTAAAAGGGAAATGAACAATCCGAAAGTCATTAAAATGAAGAATGGCAGGTCAACAACACAAGGTATTTGTCCCAAATGCGGAACTAAAATGTCCCGGATTGGTAGAACTTAACTACTGGAACAAAATCATCACTTCTAAATACATAGCTAACGGTGCCCAGCTTATTTTGCTTTGTGAACAATATGGACATTTGTTAAATTAAGTCGTAATCTTGACAGAAACTGCTCAGCTACTTAAAGTGTTTCTTGCTGGCTTATTCCATGTTGATAAGGACACATATTTATCAGCTTAGGGGCATACGGGGAAATAGAATCTGGGAGGCAAATGTATTCTTACTGATTAAGTAATGACCTTACACTAGTTGACACTGGGTTCACTGGTAGAGCTACAAGTATATTTGCACAAACAAAGAAGATTGGTTATTCCCCTTCCGACATATCAAGTATTATTAATGCGTCATCATGCTGACCACACTGGCAATCTTGCAGCGCTGAAAAAATCACAGGAGCCAAGGTTCTTGCACATCCTGCGGATGTTCCCCATATAAATGGCCAGTGGCCACAATCAACATTTGTGAGATCAAGTTTTCTAAGTAAGGCTTTAAGCTCATTTTATAGGCTATGGGCTCCTATTCCAGTATAAGTAGACATACCAATCAAAGATGGTGATGAACTCTCTATACTTGGAGGTATTAGAGCTCCAATGTGGCCAATCCCTCGGGTGTCGTCTGAAAGCTGGAAGCATCACAGACTTGTGCCTTCTCGTCCAAGCAGTGAGCTATTTGCTTGCCTTGGTGGAAAACGATGCCTACACTTTTGATCATCCAATCCTCCTAGTCGGATATTCGGGCTCGGTTTACACAGCCGGAACCCTCTGACCATCCTTGCCACTTGATACGGGGCTAGTCCTCAACGACACTCTATTTACTTGAATCGGGACCATCTGAGCGCTGGCAGGTCATCTTTTTGGCAAGACAGTCATAAACTACCAATGAATTATGAACCTCACTGGAACCCGTAGACTTATTTTACCCATTTTTAAACTCGAACGCTATCTGCTAGCTTCAATAAAATATGCGGGATGAAATATTCAGTTGCAAGCAATCTCCTCAGTAAAGCACAATATTGACAAGCGTATTTCTTGATGGTATCGTTTGAGACTAGCGGGGAAAATTCAAAGTCGTATCACAGTATCAAGGAGGCAAAGATGACCGCACACCAGCGTCTGAACCCCCCATACCGGATTCTTTTAGGGCCAGGACCTAGTAATATTCATCCTCGTGTCCAGACAGCTATGTCGGCACCGCTAATAGGGCATTTGGATCCTTACTTCGTTACTATTATGAAAGACACCACCTTTCTTCTTCGCTACGTCTTTCGTACGAATAACGAGCTTGCTTTCCCCATCTCTGGTACCGGGTCAGCTGGAATGGAAGCCAGCTTTTGCAACTTTATAGAACCTGGAGATGTAGTTGTCATAGGCGTAAACGGTCTTTTCGGAGAAAGGATGGCAGACAATGCCTCAAGATGTGGGGCCAAGGTGGTTCAGGTAATTGCGGAGTGGGGGCGAATTGTTGAATCTGAAGATATCGACGCCGCGCTAAGAGCTCATAAGAAGGTGAAGCTCCTGGCACTAGTCCACGCTGAAACGTCCACAGGCATCCTCCAGCCCCTGACCGAGGCTTCCCGGTTGGCTAAACAATATGGGGCTCTATTTCTGGTAGATACCGTGACTTCTTTGGCGGGAGAAGAAGTGATAGTGGATGAATGGGGCATTGATATTTGCTATAGCGGGTCACAGAAGTGTATAAGTTGTCCCCCAGGTTTGGCACCTTTTACTGCTAATCAAAAGGCTTTGGACACAATACAAGCACGCACTCATAAAGTGCAGAGTTGGTATCTAGACCTTTCACTGCTCTCGTCGTATTGGTCATCCGGCAGGTTCTATCATCATACGGCACCCGTAAGCATGGTCTATGCCCTTCATGAAGCGCTGGCGCTAATCGCTGAGGAGAGCTTGGAAGCCCGAATTAAACGGCATGCCAAGCATGGCGCAGCTCTTCGTAGCGGCCTTGAGGCTATGGGGCTAACGCTATTCGCTCAGGAGGGCTATCGCTCGAACGCTCTCACCTCAGTTTGCATTCCCGCAGGTATTGATGACCTGAAGACAAGGCAGGGGCTTCTGGATAAGTTTGGTATCGAGGTTGGAGGTGGCCTGGGAACATTAAAAGGAAAGATCTGGCGTATTGGACTAATGGGGCATTCCTCCACTGCGGAAAATGTGTTACTACTTCTCCGTGCTCTGGGAGATGTGCTGGTTACAGAAGGCTGCTCTGTAGATAGTGGTGCCGGAGTATCAGCTGCTGTCGAAGCCCTGGGGAATAATCGAGTTCAAAGTGTATAGCCAAAATCACACATTGTGATGTTATTAAAACGCTAACCTCCAAGGCATAATATTGCTCAGAAGGTACAGTTACGCTTTATACTGGTGTTGATTATCACAGGAACTTCTCTCATCCGATTACCATTAACTAGAAAGGCGAGATTATTACTCGGCATCAGCTGCGTAACAATGGAGAATTCGTTGATTTCCTCGAGTCGCGGGGTACAATATCCAAACCTCATATTCGTTTCCATGATCTAAGACATACGCATGCCACCCTGATGCTGAAGAGCGGAATGCACCCCAAGATAGTGAGCGAGAGGTTAGGGCATGCCAGTTTGGCATTTACTCTCGATACTTATAGCCATGTGGTACCTGGGTTGCAGGAAGCGGCTGCGGAGCGGTTTGACAGGATGCTGGACATAGATGTTAGCAAGGGGGGAAGAGGTTAAACGTGAGCCGCACAGGACTCGAACCTGTAACCGGCTGATTAAGAGTCAGCTGCTCTACCGGTTGAGCTAGCGGCCCAAGCGTGCCTATAGTAACATCCATAAAAGATGTAAGTCAAGCTAAATCCACTCTCTTTTTTCGTTTAACACATGCCATGATATAATGAAATACTCATTGAACTGTGGCGGATGAAAGAAGCGTGGAAAAGACTTTCGAAATCATAGACCATACCGCAGATATTGGCATTGTTTCCTACGGAGCTGATGTGAAACAGACCTTTTCCAACGCAGCTCTCGGATTATTCAGCCTGATAACAGAGTTGGATAGTATTAAAGAGAATGTACAACGGGAAATAAGGCTATCTTCGCAGGATAGAGAAAGCCTGCTGGTAGAATGGCTTAACGAGCTCATTTATATATTTGACGTGGAACATATAGTCTTTAAAAGGTTTGAGTTCGATTACTTCAACGAGAGAGAACTAAAAGTCAGGTGTTTTGGGGATAAGATAAATCCCAAGCAGCAAGAAATCAAAAGAGAGGTTAAGGCAGCTACATACCACATGTTAGCTATTAACAAAGAAAACAATGGTTATAAAGCACAGGTAATTTTTGATATATAGATGATAACAGTATACAGAGGATAACAGAATGCCAAAATGGGAAGGACAACTTAGAAAGATAGATGATTATCGCTGGGAAATACCGCAAAGCTACAAACAAGGGATGAGAGTCCCTGGCTTGGTCTACACTGATGAAAAGATGCTGGAAACCATCAAGCAGGACCAGTCATTGGAGCAGGTGGCAAACGTGGCTTTTCTACCAGGCATAGTGGGGTACTCTATGGCTATGCCCGACATTCATTGGGGCTATGGCTTCCCTATAGGTGGGGTCGCTGCCACTCGAGTCAGCGACGGTGTAGTTTCTCCAGGTGGGGTTGGCTACGATATCAACTGCGGTGTAAGGCTGTTACGTACCAAGCTATCTGAAAATGAGGTAAAGCCTAAGATTAAAGAACTCATAAACCATCTGTTCCATAATGTACCATCAGGACTGGGCTCAGAAGGCAAAATCAAAATCAATGAAAAAGAGATAAACGAGGTGCTGCAGCAGGGCGCTCACTGGGCAGTAAAACGCGGTTTTGGCCTACCTGATGACTTGGACGTCACTGAGGAGACAGGTTGCTTGAAAATCGCTGATCCCAGCAAAGTCAGTGCTAGAGCTAAACAGAGAGGTGCCCCCCAGTCAGGAACGCTGGGCTCTGGCAATCACTTTTTAGAAGTGCAGGTAGTAAAAGAGATTTATGACAAGGATGCTGCCAAAGCCATGGGCATACAAGATATTGGACAAGTGCTCTTGCTGATCCATACTGGCTCACGAGGGTTAGGACATCAAGTATGCGACGATTACCTTAAAGTAATGGCAGAGGCTGTTCGAAAGTACAATATCAACCTACCCGACAGGCAATTAGCCTGTGCGCCAGTAGAATCAAAAGAAGGCAAAGATTATCTAGCAGCCATGGCATGTGCTGCTAATTATGCCTGGGCTAATCGCCAATGCATCACCCACTGGTCACGGGAGTCTTTCACTAAGGTGTTCGACAAAAGTTTGCAAGAACTGGGGATGGAGCAAATCTATGATGTAGCACATAACATCGCCAAAATCGAGGAATATACAGTAGACGGTAAGGAACTTACACTCTGCATACACCGTAAGGGGGCTACAAGGGCTTTCCCCGCTGGGCATAAGGATGTACCCCAACGATACCAAAGCATCGGACAACCAGTGCTTATCCCTGGCGATATGGGACGCCGTTCCTATATTGCTGTAGGCACGGAGAGAGCCATGCAGGATACTTTTGGTTCTACCTGCCACGGCGCTGGCAGGGTACAAAGCCGTGGAGCAGCCAGGCGTGATTTAAGAGGTGTCGACGTCGCCCGTGAACTTGAGCTGAGAGGAATAACTGTTAAAGCTGCCAGCATGGGCTCACTAGCTGAAGAAGCCTCGCAAGCTTATAAAGACGTAACTCAAGTAGTCGAAGTTACCCACCAGGCTGGAATCTCACGTAAAGTAGCTATGGCAACTCCTCTAGGAATAATTAAGGGTTAATCCAGATATGGCAGAAGCTTTAATCAAACTGCCTCCACCGAATTTAAAGGGAAAGAAAGCAGTAGAGGAGGCAATCGCTACCAGAAGATCAGTCAGAAGGTACAAAGCTGAGCCGCTATCTTTATCCCAACTTTCTCAAATATTATGGTCGGCTCAAGGCATCACCGCTGCCAGCAGATACCGAGCCATTCCCAGTGCTGGAGCTACTTTTCCTCTTGAAGTCTATACGCTTGTCGGCGAACAAACAGTGACAGGCTTGAAAGCAGGCATATATCGCTATGAGGCAAATAGCCACTCTCTCAGACTGCACCTTGATGGCGACTTCAGACAGGAGTTGGCAGAAGCAGCCCTAGGTCAGGGCTTCATTGCTACTTGTCCAGTTGATATCGTTGTCTGTGCCCTTTTCTCCAGAACTACTAACAGATACGGTAAACGGGGTGAAATGTACGTATATATGGAAGCTGGGCATCTGGGGCAAAATGTCGCTTTGCAGGCAGTAGCTCTTGGTTTAGCTACCGTAATGGTAGGAGCCTTCGATGACGGCGAAGTAAGCAGGGTATTAAGAGTCAAGGAGCAGGCCAAACCTCTGTATATAATCCCAGTAGGTAAGTCCGCCTAAAAATACTGGTAAAACAAGCTGGATATTGTTGCTATTCCTCTGCCAAACGGGATTAATCGCTACCTGCTCGAGATTAATGTCAACCCGCCTGATTAAACAGTCCTGCCTGAATCTCCCTGAGCCTGTACACGCCTTTGATCTCATGAGGGAACATGGGTAGCTCAACCATTTCAATATTCGGGTATTTATTATGTAAAATATCAATATAGCCCTTCTGCTGTGAAGCCTTGGCAAAAAGGAACTCTGAACTGGTGTCAGTTATTACGTTATTTATGACCAATCGCTGAATCCGAAGCCCATGTTTTTTAAACTCGTCGAAAATACCGTCAAGCTGCTCGATAGCCAGTGCCTCAGCTATGGTTACAACGACAAAACCCACTTCACTTCTGAGAAAATCCATATCCTTAGCAGATAGCGCCTCCCAACCTTTTATCACATCCAGTACTGGCCTCCGGCTATCTTTACCCATCTTCAATCTTGAGTAAATGCGAGGAGCTGTTTTTAGGTGCTTACCCAGCATGGATGGCGTTTTCAATAAACCCAGTGTCTGACCTAAAGGAGCTGTATCCCAGATTATTTTCTGGTAGGTATTATTGCCCGCCGCCATCTCTCTGATATAGTCCACCATAAACTCATCCTTTATTCCCGGCAGTATTGAGCTAACAAAATCAACAAACTCATCGTATTCCACAGCTACAAACGAGGAAAATACTTCATAGACCTCCCTGCCGAACTTACTGTCCCACATCTGCTTTACTTTATCAATACCAATTTCATCCATGTACAAAGCATCTGAAATTTTGGTTGGCTTCTGGCGGCAGTCAGTTTCAAAGATATGACATAGAGACGGGGTTGGGTCAGTCGATATGACTATAGTTTGCTGCCCTTTAGAAGCATAATGCAATGCCGTTGCTGCAGCGCAGGTTGTTTTTCCCACACCACCTTTCCCCGCAAACATGATAACTTTAGGCTCAGTCATAATAAAACTACCTCAGTATCATCAATCTATTTTTTCGAACTACCAAGGGCGGGTTAATGGCTGGAGTCAATATGAGATATTCTGCTTAATAAGCCAGTATTCCAGACTATCTGCCAGTGCTAGCCAGCTTGCCTCAATAATATTGGTCGAGCTTCCTACTGTTCTCCACTGCTGCTGACCATCACTGGACTCAATAAGCACTCGAACCTGTGATTCGGTACCACTGCTCTCTTCCAATATACGCACTTTATAGTCAACCAGTTCCACAACAGTAACATTAGGATAAAACTCCACTAATGCCTTACGCAAAGCACAGTCCAGTGCATTCACTGGCCCATTGCCTTCAGCGGCAGTATGCATGATCCTATCCCCCACTTTTACCTTGACGGTAGCTTCAGATAACAACTCCGGTTCACCACCGCTCGCTGAAGGACGTCTCAGCCTTTCTACTACTACCATATAGTCAACCAGCTCGAAGGGACGCTTATAATTAGCCTGAATGCGATGTAACAACAATTCAAATGAGGCATTGGCACCTTCATATTGAAACCCACGGCTCTCCATCAATTTTATCTGTTCAAGTATCTGGCTCGCCTGCTCGCCCTCTGGCGGCAAGTCTACTCCCAATTCCTTAGCTTTATATATGACATTTCCCTTACCCGATAACTCAGAAACGACCACTTTTGGGATATTACCCACCAGCTTTGGATTGACATGTTGATAGCTATCCTCCCACTTCAGTAAAGCCGACACATGCAATCCTGCCTTGTGAGTGAAAGCACGAGTTCCAACATAAGGAAGATTACTGGGCGAGGTCAGATTAGCCACCTCAGCTATATAACGAGAAACCTCCGTAAGCTTAGCCACTTGTTCATTGGTAAGACAGCTCAAGCCAATTTTCAGTTGTAAATCCGGGATAATAGAGCATAGATTGGCATTGCCACAGCGCTCACCGTAACCATTCATTGTACCCTGTACTTGAGCAACTCCAGACTGAACCGCAATTAACGAGTTAGCTACAGCCAGCTCCGCATCATTATGGGCATGAATACCCAACGGTACATCCACCGTCTCCCTAACAAATTCCACAGCAGCAGCCACTTCAGAAGGTAGACTGCCTCCGTTAGTATCGCAGAGCACTACACAATCCGCTCCAGCCTTTCGAGCAATCTCGATAGTCTCAATAGTATAGTTAGGGTTTGCTTTATAGCCATCGAAAAAATGCTCGGCATCATAGAAGACCACAAGCCCTTTCGACTTCAGGCAATCTATGGACTCACTGATAAGACGGAGATTGTCTTCTAGGCTGATTCCTAAAACATGAGTAACTTGCGAGTCATGGCTCTTGCCTACTATGGTAACCACCTTCGTCTTGGCACCAACCAAAGCTCTGATGTTTGCATCCTTCTCCACTTTGGAATCAGGATGTCTGGTGCTGCCGCAGGCAACTAAAATAGAATACTGTAAATTCAAACTCTGAGCTTTAGCGAAAAACTCCGTATCCTTGGGATTACCCCCAGGCCAACCACCCTCGATATAATGAATACCAAGGTCGTCCAGTTTTTGGGCAATCTTGAGTTTGTCAGCAACCGAGAATGATATACCCTCCTGCTGAGCACCATCCCTCAAAGTTGTATCGTAAAGCTTAACTTGACTCACTGCCACACCCCTAAGCTAGCGCTTTATGGCATCAACTATGAGCTTACCCATCTCTCTTGTCCCCACCTGTTTTTTACCTTCCGACATTATGTCATACGTACGATAGCCAGCTTCCAAAACCCTGCTGACTGCTCTCTCCACAGCCTCCGCCTCCGCCACTAAATTCATCGAGTAGCGAAGCATCATGGCAGCACTTAATATTGTGGCTATGGGATTAGCCATATTCAGTCCTGCCCTCTTCGGAGCGCTGCCATGAATAGGTTCATACATGCCGAAAGCCTTGGCAATACCACCTTTGGGAATACCAGCCAGACTGGCTGAAGGCAGCATCCCCATAGAACCAGCTAACATCGAGGCTTCATCGGTAAGAATATCGCCAAAGGTATTCTCAGTAACTATAACGTCAAAATATGCCGGGTTCTGAATAAGACGCATGGAACAGGTATCTACCAACATATGGTCTATTTCAACATCAGGGTAATCAGCAGAAACCTCCGTAGCAACTTGCCGCCACAGCCTCGATGTCTCAAGAACATTAGCCTTATCCACCGAAGTAAGCTTTTTCCGCCTGGTACAAGCCAATTCAAAGCCCACCCGCACTATACGCTCAATCTCTTTGTCGGAATAAGCCATGGTATCAACTGCCTGTCTGCCTTCAGCAGTCTGCCACTGCTTCTTGGGCTGTCCGAAGTAAAGTCCGCCAGTGAGTTCGCGAACCACAATAATATCCACCCCTTCTATCACTTCGGGCTTCAGAGTGGTGGAATTAGCCAGCAAAGGCAATACTTTTATTGGACGCAGATTGGCAAAAAGCCCCAACCCTTTGCGCAAGCCTAAAAGCCCGTCCTCAGGGCGCACTTTGGCTGTGGGATCATCCCATTTCGGTCCGCCTACAGCACCGAGCAATACAGCATCACAGCTACGGCACATACTCAATGTTTCCTCGGACAAAGCTACACCGGTGGCATCTATAGCTATTCCGCCCACCAGACCAGGTTTAAAATTAAAACTATGCCCGAATTTCTTACCCACTGCTTCCAGAACTTTGGTAGCTTCAGCAATTACTTCAGGCCCAACACCATCACCAGGCAACGAAGCGATATTGAATTCCAATTTACAATCCTCCAGCTATTTTTTTCTTAGTATGTTCCACCAGCCCACCTGCGCTTATTATCTCCATCATAAACTCAGGATATGGCTTGGCAGCGAAAGTCTTGTCTCTAGTGACATTCTTTATCTGCCCGCCAGCCAGATCAACTTCAAGGATATCTCCAGCTTCAGTGCCGTCTACAGCTTCAGGAGATTCCAAGAGAGGTAAACCTATATTAATGGCATTGCGAAAAAAAATCCGAGCAAAGCTCCTGGCAATGACACAGGATATGCCAGCAGCCTTAATAGCCACCGGCGCATGTTCGCGAGATGAGCCACAACCAAAATTGGTATCAGCCACAATAATATCCCCAGGTTTAACTTTGCTTAAAAAATCGGCATCAATATCTTCCATGCAATGTTTAGCCAATTCATCAGGCTCAGATATACTAAGATAACGAGCTGGAATGATAGCATCGGTATCTACATTGGCGCCATACTTATGGATTTTTCCTTTCAGCTTCAAACCATGTCCTCCTTTTGTGTCCATCTAGTTAACAATTAAGCTCAAATCAGTCATCTTACATCTCTACCTTATAACTTCTTCCGGGCTAGCTATCCTGCCCATAACTGCGCTGGCGGCGGCTACCGCAGGATTAGCCAGATAGACTTCAGATTTGGGGCTGCCCATTCTGCCCACAAAATTCCGATTGGTCGTTGAAACGCAGCGCTCGCCAGCAGCCAGAACCCCCATATGTCCCCCCAGACAGGGACCACAGGTAGGCGTGCTAACAGCGCAGCCAGCTTTAATAAAAGTCTCAATCAACCCCTGGTGCATGGCATCAAGATAAACCTGCTGAGTACCCGGGATTATGATACATCTTAAGTCAGAGCTAACCTTTTTCCCTCTGAGCACTTTGGCAGCAATTCTCAGATCATCGAGACGACCATTGGTGCAGCTGCCCACAACCACCTGGTCAACCTTAACATCTTTAGCCTGGGAAACCGGCTTTACATTTGAAGGCAAATGCGGAAAAGCAACCTGTGGCTCAAGCTTAGAAACATCATATTCTACTACCTTAGCGTATTCTGCATTATCATCTGATTGATAGATTTTATATGGACGTTTAGCCCTGCCTTTGACATATGCTTTTGTTTTCACATCTACCCTAAAAATACCAGCTTTGGCCCCGGCTTCAATCGCCATATTAGCCATAGTGAAACGCCCATCCATTGGCAGACCATCAATTGCTTCACCCACGAATTCCATAGTCGAGTAAAGAGCACCATCAACACCAATGGCACCGATAGTATGAAGAATAAGGTCTTTACCACCGACCCACTTCCCAGGTTTCCCATGATACACGAACTTTATAGTCGGCGGTACTTTCATCCATATCTCACCTGTAGCCATAGCCACGGCAATATCAGTTGACCCCATCCCAGTGGCAAAAGCCCCCAATGCACCATAAGTACAAGTATGCGAATCAGCACCAACCACCACATCTCCAGGAAGTACCAGACCTTGTTCTGGCAACAGCACATGCTCAATACCCATCCTGCCCACTTCAAAATAAATTAAGTTAAATTTCCTAGAAAACTCGCGTATCACCTTAGCCTGTTCAGCAGAGAGTATGTCCTTATTAGGGCAAAAATGGTCGGGAAGCATCACTATCTTGGTATTATCGAAAACTTTATTTACGCCTATCCGCTGGAACTCCTTTATGGCTAAAGGCGCAGTAATATCATTCGCCAGTACCAGATCAGCCTTGACGTTCAGAAATTCCCCAGGATTAACACTGGACTTACCTGAATGGGCAGCTAAAATTATCTCAGCTAAGGTCAAAATATCAAACCTCCTTCGTTCTTTGGTTTTACTCTCGCTTTAAAAATCATTAGTATCGGTACTGCGACAATAGCTATTCCTAGTTGCTGCTGTAAGCTAGATGCTGGCTGCAAAAGTTAAACCCGTGACACATATCACCACTCATGGCGCAAAAGAGTAACTCAGGCACCCCTGAAACCGCTGCCAAAAGCAGGCGCAATACCATTATCTAATTCTATGCTCATCCTGATTCCTCATCCCTTGCTCACCTTTTTAGCAGCCAGCAAACGATTGAGCGCATTCATATAAGCCTTAGCACTGGCAACGATAATGTCTGTGTCAGCACCACGCCCCGTATAGGTCACATTATCGCTTTCAATCCGTATCAGCACCTCGCCAATAGCGTCAATGCCTTCAGTTACTGATTTAACCGTGTATTCAGTTAGCTTATTAGGTACTCTGATTATTCGGTTAATAGCTTGATATACGGCATCTATCGGCCCAGTGCCCAGAGCAGCATCAGCCAGAGTCTGCCCATCAGGAGCAATCAATCTCACCGTAGCCGTGGGAATACTATGGTCACCGCAGGATATCTCCACATGGTCGAGATGGTAAACCTCAGCTGTAGTGCGCATTTCCTCAGCTATCAGCGATTCTATGTCTCGGTCAGTAACTTCCCTTTTCTTGTCTGCCAGTTCCTTAAAAGCAGCAAAGGCACGGTTTACCGCATCTTCATCGAGGATGTAGCCGAGTTCAGCCAGCCTTTCTTTAAACGCATGACGGCCACTCAGCTTCCCTAAAACAAGGCTACTGGCAGGAATGCCAACGGACCTGGGATCCATAATTTCATAGGTAATCGCCCTTTTTATGACCCCATCCTGGTGAATTCCTGACATGTGGCGGAAAGCATTGGCACCAACAATCGCCTTGTTTGGCTGAACTACGAAGCCGGTTAATTCACTTACCAGCCGGCTTGTTTTGTAAAACTGGGTAGTATCTATATTAGTATCCAGATTGACAAAAAAATCTTTCCTGGTTTTAATTGCCATAACAATCTCTTCTAGTGAAGCATTCCCCGCCCGCTCACCAATGCCATTTATAGTACACTCTGCCTGCCTAGCACCTCTACGTATAGCCTCAAGGCTGTTAGCCACCGCCAAACCAAGGTCATCATGGCAATGCACACTGATAACAGCCTTACGGATGTTAGGCACATTCTTTAAAATACCTTCGATTAAGCTACCAAACTCTCCAGGAATAGCATAGCCCACCGTATCCGGGATATTCACAGTAGCGGCACCAGCTTCGATTACTATCTCCAATATCTGATAAAGATACTCAGGACTGGTACGGCTGGCATCCATAGGCGAAAATTCAACATCATCCACATATTTTTTTGCCCTGCTCACCATTTTTCGTGAAATATCTAAAATCTCGTCACGGCTTTTCTTAAGCTGATGAAAAAGATGAATATCAGAAGCAGAGAGAAAGACATGGATACGAGGCTTTTTTGCCTCCTTTATCGCCTCCCAGGCTCTATCCACACCATCGGCATTAGCATGAGTTAGAGCACAAACACTTGACCCTTGAATCTCTTTAGCAATAAGCTGCACTGCTTCAAAATCGCCAGGCGAACTTATAGGAAACCCTGCCTCAATGACATCGACTCCCAGCCTTTCCAGTTGCCTGGCAATGTCAAGCTTTTCCTTAAAATTAAGGCTGGTTCCTGCCGCCTGTTCCCCATCACGTAACGTGGTATCAAAAATAATAACCTTATCCATTTCACTTAATCCTCTCACTTAAACAGGTAGGCTGTTGCCCATAGCACTTGCCCAGAATCATACAACCCCTGGCATCCAGCCCATCCAAATGGTATTAAAACTAAGCGAACCTAAAGATACGTTCCTATGCAGCCAGGCTACCTATGGCCTTGGCATAAGATGACTGATATATTAACTAGGCTTTTAGCCAGGGCATCATTGCCCTGAGTTTCTTACCCACGATCTCAATCTCGTGTTCAGCTTCGTGCCTTTTTATGGCATTGTAGCTGGGACGGCCTGCCTGGTTCTCCAGAATCCATTCCCTGGCAAAAGTTCCATCCTGAACTTCAGCCAGTATCTGTCTCATTTCGTCCTTGGCCATTTCATCGATAACCCGTGGACCTCTGGTATAGTCACCATATTCTGCAGTATCACTGACCGAATAGCGCATGAAGCTTAGACCACCACGGTACATAAGATCAACAATAAGCTTTAGCTCGTGGAAACACTCAAAATAAGCTATCTCTGGCTGGTAGCCGGCTTCCACCAAGGTTTCAAAACCAGCTTTGACTAGTGAAGAAACCCCTCCACAAAGCACCGTTTGTTCACCAAAAAGATCAGTCTCAGTCTCCTCAGCAAATGTAGTCTCCAAAACCCCAGCACGAGCACACCCAATGCCTTTAGCATAGGCTAAAGCAATATCCTTAGCTTTGCCGGACTTGTTCTGGTGAACTGCCACTAGAGCCGGAGGTCCCGACGCCTCGGTATAAAGCTGGCGCAACATATGACCAGGACACTTGGGAGCAATCATAGTTACATCCACATCAGTAGGCGGCACTATCTGCCCAAAATGTATATTAAAGCCATGAGCAAACATTAGCATCTTGCCTTTTGAAAGTTCCTTTTCAACCGAATCACGGTAAATCCGTGGCTGCAAATTATCAGATACCAGCATAACGATTATGTCTGCTTCTTCAGCCACTCCCGCAGCATCCATTGGCTTGAAGCCAGCCTTCTGAGCGTTTTTCCAGCCTTCAGTACCCTTAGCTTCAGCCACAATTACTGGACAACCGCTATCTCTCAAATTCTGGGCATGAGCATGCCCCTGGCTGCCAAAACCAACAATGCCAATAACCTTTCCCTTGAGCCAATCCAGCTTAATATCTTTCTCTAAATAAATCTTTGCCATGATACCTCCTTAGAAAATTTACTTTTATGCCATTGCCCGAATTACTTTTACTATTTATTACCAATCAGGTGGACTGGTAGTCGCCTTCCTCGATGCCAGAGTCTTTCCAGGCTCTTTATTCGTCTTTTCCTCTTCCACCAGCAATGGTCCTGCCCCACCACGAGTCAAAGCGATAATACCTGTTCTGGCTATCTCTCTAATACCAAACCCACGAAGGAGCTCCAGTAAGGAATCGACCTTCTCACCATCTCCAGTAACCTCAATTACCAGAGAGTCTGCAGAAACATCCACTATATTAGCCCGGAAAATATCCACAATCTGTATGATTTCGCTCCTGGTAGCGTGACTAGCCTTAACTTTAATCAAAGCCAGTTCCCTGATTACGGAATCGTAATTAGTTATGTCAGCTATTTTAACTACCTCGACAAGTTTATCCAACTGCTTTCGAGCTTGTTCTACCTTGGCATTATCTCCATCGACTACGATTGTCATTCTAGATAATTTGGGCTGCACCGAATGTCCGACTGCAATGCTGTCGATATTAAAGTTGCGCCTGCGAAAAAGGCTAGCAACCCGGTTAAGTACTCCCGGTTTATCTTCCACCAAAGCTACTAAAATATGTCTCTGTGAAGGGGGCACTGATACACCTCCTTTACTAAATCGCTAACTGATTGCGTTATTCTAAAACGCCCAATACAGAAATGCAAGTAGAGCAAACATCGATTTTGAAGTGAAAAAGAATTATGATATTTTTTTTCATTCCCCTATTTAACAACTTTTCACCACTGCTAGGAGTGAAAGAAAATTGAATTCCAAACTTGATTATAGCCCGATAATCGCTGTACAATAAGAATCTGCAACCATTGAAAAAACCACGACAAACCACAGCATTGGCACTGGAGGGCAACAATAAATGGACAAATCGAACAAAGCACAAGTGCTTAAAAAGTGTGACCTGTTCCGAAATTTAAATGACGAGCAACTCAGCGTAATTGAGGAAATGTGCACCTCAGAAGTATTCGAACCAGGAACAATAATTTGCAAACAAGATAAAAAGGGTGAAAAGGTCTATGTTGTTGAAGATGGTCTCGTAGGCATTATTCTGGAGGTAGGGCCCTTATCACAGCGTCAAGTTCAGAGCGCCTCCAAGTATGATGTCTTTGGCTGGTCAGCTATGATCGAGCCATTTAGGTATACTGCCACAGTAAAAGCTATCAAAAAGACCACTGCGCTGGCTTTCAGCGGTAAAAAATTACATGATTTATATATGACACGGCCTGAAATCGGTTGCTTAATATTCAAGGGATTAAACTCCGTGGTTGCCAGAAGGCTACATGAATCATATACCCAACTACTCGGTGTTACCCGTGCCTAATCCTAAACAAGGAAAAACACACTTTCCAGACTACTCTCAGGATACCTGGTATATTACCAGACAGGATTTCAAAGTCTAGAGATATCTATGTCTGTATAAAGGAGCGTATTGATGAAAGAAGAAGAAAAATTAATTACCTCGATGATGGAGGAGAAAAGGATTTTTTATCCTCCAGAGGAACTCAGTAAGAAAGCATATATCAAAAACCTAGATGAGTATAAAAAGATTTACCAGAGATCAGTTGATGACCCAGAAGGGTTCTGGGGAGAGATGGCTGAACAACTGGACTGGTTTAAAAAGTGGGACAGAGTGCTAGTCGAAGATTTTAAAGAAGCCAAGCACGAGTGGTTTATAGGGGGCAAGCTCAATGTCAGCTATAACTGCCTGGACAGGCATCTGAAAACATGGAGAAAGAATAAAGCAGCATTAATCTGGGAAGGAGATATCGGAGATTACAAGACCCTCACCTATCAGGAACTGCATTATGAGGTATGCAAATTCGCCAATGTTCTGAAGAAGCATGGCGTTAAGAAAGGTGACCGGGTATCTATCTATCTGCCTATGATTCCCGAACTTCCCATTGCCATGCTGGCTTGTGCCAGAATCGGAGCCATACACAGCATCGTTTTCGGTGGTTTCAGTGCCGATGCTTTGAGAGATAGAATGCTGGACTGCGGCAGCACACTTCTCATCTGTGCCGATGGTTATTATCGCGGAGGCAGAATAATCAGAAGTAAAGGGAATTCAGACCAGGCACTAGAATCTTGCCCCCTGGTCAAAAAGGTAATTGTAGTCAAGAGAGCTCAAATCGAAGTGCCTCTCAAAGAGGGCCGTGACTACTGGTGGGACAATGAGATGGCTGCTGATGATATCGAACCATACTGCGAGCCTGAAGTAATGGATGCTGAGGACCCACTATTTATCCTGTATACCAGCGGCAGCACTGGAAAACCTAAGGGAGTACTTCATACTCAAGCCGGATACTTGCTGTACACTTATCTAACCTATAAATGGATTTTTGACGTCAAGGAGGAAGACACCTATTGGTGTACTGCGGATATAGGTTGGGTAACGGGACATAGCTATATCGTCTACGGCCCCCTAGCTTTTGGAGCTACAAGCCTTATGTTTGAGGGAGTCCCTAACTACCCCCATCCCGACAGGTTCTGGGAAATCGTGGAAAAGTATAGGGTTAACATTTTCTATACAGCGCCAACTGCTCTCCGCTCCATCATGAGAGAGGGAGACGAGTGGCCAGCCAAACACGACTTAAGCTCCCTGCGTATCTTAGGTTCAGTTGGTGAACCTATCAACCCTGAAGCCTGGATGTGGTATTACAACGTAATAGGCAAAGGCAAGTGTCCGATTGTAGATACCTGGTGGCAGACAGAAACTGGTGGTGCACTTATTACCCCCTTACCAGGTGCTACCCCTACCAAACCAGGTTCAGCTTCATTACCCTTCCCTGGAATCGTACCTGCAATACTCAGAGAGAACGGTTCACCTACTAATGTAAACGAAGGTGGCTATCTGGTAATCAAGAGACCCTGGCCAGGGTTGATGCGAAGAGTCTACGGGAATCCAGAAAGATTTAAAAATACCTACTTCATCCAGTTCCGCGGTGTCTACAATACTGGAGACGGAGCCAGGGTAGACGAAGACGGTTTCTACTGGCTCATGGGACGGATAGACGATGTTATCAACGTATCGGGTCACCGAATTGGCACAGCGGAGGTCGAAAGCGCCCTGGTATCACACCCTAAAGTGGCAGAGGCTGCTGTGGTTGGCATGCCCCACGACATAAAGGGCCAGGGCATATATGCTTATGTTACTCTCAACTCCGGTGTAGAGAAATCTGATGAACTTAAGAAGGAATTAGTAGCTCACGTTCGTAAAGAGATCGGCCCTATAGCTACACCGGATAAAATACAGTTTGCCGACGCTTTACCCAAGACCAGAAGCGGCAAGATTATGCGCAGGATATTAACTAAGATCGCTGCTGGCAATATTGATGACCTGGGCGATACCAGCACTCTGGCTGACCCATCGGTAGTACACACTTTAGTTGAAGAAAGACAATAGTTTTCTGTCAACGCGGCTTGGTTGAAGGAGTTACGGCCTGATTTTTCGGCATCTCCAGATATTCAACCAAAGCCGCGCCAGGCGGCACTATCGGGAAAACATTCTCTTCCGGCTCAACTACGAAATCAATTAAGAAGGCACCCTTGTATGACATCGCCTTCTCTATAGCAGCAGGTACCTCGAGTTTACTCGTTACCCGCATCGCAGGAATATCGTAAGCCTCAGCAATCTTGACAAAGTCCGGACCGGAAAGCTGCACTCCTACATAGTTACGTTCATAAAAGAGTTCCTGCCACTGCCTCACCATCCCCAGATACCCATTATTGATTATAGCTATCTTAATATCGATTTTTTCCTGAGCCACTGTAGCCAACTCCTGAATAGTCATCTGGAAGCCACCGTCACCAGCAATACACCATACAGTTTCCTCAGGACAACCTATCTTTGCTCCAATAGCACCAGGTAACTCAAAACCCATAGTACCCAAGCCACCAGATGAAACCAAACAATTCGGTTTGTTATAGAAGAAATACTGCGCCGCCCACATCTGGTTTTGTCCCACACCAGTAACAATAATTGCATCACCCTTTGTGGCATGATAAATCTGACGAATAACATATTGAGGTAACAGCTCTGCGCATTCCCTTATCTCCAGTGCCGGATGTTCCAAACGCCACTCCTCTAGTTGCTGAATCCAATCTATATGGTTACGCTGGACAATTTCTTTATTTAGATTTCGAAGAACATTACTAATATCGCCAACTATAGGCACATCGACCCGCACGTTCTTACCTATTTCCGCAGGATCGATATCAATATGGATAATACGAGCCTTTGGTGCAAAGGCACTGACTACCCCCGTAGCCCGATCATCAAACCTCATGCCAACAGCAATAATGACATCGGCTTCATCTATAGCTTTATTAGCATAAGCCATACCATGCATACCCATCCAGCCAAAACTTAATACATGCGTCTCAGGAAAACAACCAATACCCAGGAGAGTGGTAACCACAGGCATTTGAGCTTTCTCTACAAGCTCCCTGAACTCATTATAAGCCTTAGAGATTATGACACCTCTCCCACCAATAATAACAGGACGTTCGGCCTTATTGATCAGCTCAGAAGCCTTCTTAATTTGTGCTGGATGCCCATGGAGTTTAAGCCGCAAACCAGGCAAATCGACTTTTTCTGGATAGACATAATCCGCTTTGTTCTGAAAAATGTCCTTCGGTATATCGATAAGAACAGGGCCTGGCCTGCCAAACTGTGCAATATGAAAAGCTTCCTTAACTACTCGGGCCAAATCCCTGGTATCAAGCACCAGATAGTTAGTTTTAGTGATAGGGAGAGTAATACCCGTTATATCTATTTCCTGGAAAGCATCTTTGCCAATAAAAGGGGTAGCCACCTGACCGGTAATAGCCACCATTGGAGAAGAATCCATGTACGCATTGGCGATTCCAGTTACCAGGTTACAAGCTCCTGGGCCTGAGGTGGCTAGACATACTCCAGCGCTTCCTGTAACTCTGGCATAGGCATCAGCAGCATGAGCCGCACCTTGTTCATGACGGACTAAAATATGCCTTAGCTTTGGATACTGTGGGAACGTGTCATACAAAGGCAATAAAACCCCACCTGGATAGCCAAAAATAACTTCCACGCCTTCTTTAATCAAGCTTTCACATAGAATCTGGGCACCTGTTTTTTTCATTTATATCCTCTAATCAACAAATACTGCTCCGCGGCTAGCTGAATCAACTTTCTCGGTATAGCGTTTAAGATAACCGCTCTTTATTTTCGGCTCAAACTTAGGCAGTTGGGCTAAGCGATTCTTCATTTCGAAATCGCTTATTTCAATCTCCAGCTTATGATTAGGTATATCAATATTAATAATGTCACCATCATGTACTGCAGCAATAGGGCCACCGCTGGCTGCCTCAGGAGACACATGCCCAATGGCAGCGCCACGAGTTGCTCCAGAGAAACGCCCATCGGTAATAAGCGCTACTTCTTTATCCATACCCATGCCGCTGAGAATCGAGGTAGGAGTTAACATTTCCCGCATACCCGGCCCACCCTTGGGACCCTCATAGCGTATAACAACTACCTCGCCTGATTTAACCTTCTTTGCCATTATGCCTTTAGTCGCCTCTTCTTCGTTATCAAAAACCCGTGCCTGACCCTTATGCACTAACATCTCGGGAGCCACAGCAGCACTCTTTACCACAGCGCCTTCCGGAGCCAGATTCCCAAAAAGAATGGTAAGACCACCTGTAGCTGAATATGGCTTCGATACCGAGCGGATTACGTCGCGGTTTTTAACCTTCACATCCTTTATGACGTTAGCCAAATTGGTTCCTGAAACAGTCTTTTCCTTAAGATTTAAGAATTCAGATAATTCTTTCATAACAGCCGTAACACCACCAGCCAGATACAAGTCTTCAATATGAAGTTCGCTCGATGGAGCTATCTTAACAATATGAGGAATTCGCTGGCTTATCCCATTTACCAGAGACAAAGGAAACTCAATCCCAGCTTCATGTGCTATCGCCATAAGGTGCAGCACCGAATTGGTGCTACCGCCCAAAGCCATGTCAACAGCAAAAGCGTTATATAAGGAATCCTCAGTAACAATATCTCTGGGCAAAAGTTTCTGAGATAGAATTTTCATGACCTGCTGCCCAGCTTCAAAGGCTAACATTATACGCTGAGCATATGCCGCCGGGATGGTACCATTACCGGGCAAAGCCATCCCCAAAGCCTCAGTCAGACAGTTCATAGTGTTAGCAGTGAACATGCCGGAACAACTGCCACAGCCAGGACAGGCAATTTCCTCCAGTTCCTCCAGTTCCGCTTCCGTCATCAGCCCTTTAGCTACTTTGCCCACTCCCATAAATACCGAGTTTAAATCAACAAATTTATCTTCACCGTTTTGGTTCAAACGTCCAGCCAGCATGGGGCCACCGCTGACAAAAACAGAAGGTATATTCAACCTTACTGCAGCCATCAACATTCCTGGAATTACCTTATCACAATTAGGAATGAAAACCAGAGCATCAAAAGCATGAGCTTCTACTACAATCTCCACTGAATCTGCAATAAGCTCTCTACTGGGCAGACTATATTTCATACCAGGATGGTTCATAGCAATGCCGTCACAGACAGCTATAGTATTAACTTCAAACGGTACACCACCACCACTCCGCACCCCTTCTTTCACAGCTCTAGCAATAGACTGTAGATGTATATGACCAGGAACAACTTCGCTGAAACTGTTAACTATGCCGATAAAAGGCTTACCTAAATCATCTCGAGAAACTCCCACAGCCTTAAGCAGCGACCGATGTGGTGCCCTCTCAACTCCCTGCTTTACTCTATCACTACGCATCATTTTTCAGGTAACCCCCTGAGATTAAGACCATTCCTTAACTATAACAGAAAAATAACAGATTCTAGTAAACTAACATAGCAATTACCTATTGTCAAGCTATTCTGCTTCAATAGCGCTTATTTTCTCCAGACGCCGTGCATGTCTGCCACCTTCAAACGTTGTTGACAGAAATGTTTTCACAATTTCAATAGCCAAATTAACTTCGAGTTTTTCCGCACCCAGACATAAAACATTAGCATTATTATGCCCGCGTGCACATTGAGTATCGTAGACACTACAGCATAAAGCAGCACGGATTCCCTTCACCTTATTCGCAGCTATACTCATACCTATGCCAGTAGCACATATTAAAATCCCGTAATCAAACTTAGCTGCAATTACTGCCTCAGCAACTGGTCGAGCAAAATCGGGGTAGTCCACAGACTCAGCAGTGTAACAACCAAAGTCATGATAACCATATCCAGACTGGTCGAAGAAACCCATGATAGCCTGCTTTAACTTCAGTCCGCGATGGTCACAGCCTAGAGCAATACGCATTTTGATCCGCCTCTTTTATATATTCCAGATATACTTGTTTAATCTTTTCTTCCGGCACAGCGCCCTGACGCAGAATTATCGGAACTGTACCAGTTAAATCAACCACAGTGGACTCTACACCCCCAGGACACCTACCCCCGTCAACAACCAGGTCAACAGCACTGCCCAGTTGGTCTTTTACTTCCTCAGCCGTGAGAGCACTGGGCTGATTACTTAGATTTGCACTCGTCCCTACAATCGGTACCCCTGCTTTCCGAATAAGAGCAAGCGTTACCTCATGACCAGGCATACGAATCGCTACACTATCGCCACCGGCAGTAATGTTGTCGGGAAATGAAGCCGCTTTGGACAAAACCAGAGTTAAACCCCCAGGCCAGAAGCGTTTCATCAACAGTCTGGCTACATCAGACACAGTGGCAACAACCTCAGCTATCTGCACTTCATCAGCCAGCAAAATTGGCAGGGGCAATTGGCGATCTCGCCCCTTCACCTGGTAAATTCTATCCACTGCTTTATCTATAAAGGGATTGGCTCCCAGTCCATAGACCGTGTCAGTAGGAAAGGCAACAACACCGCCCGTTTTTACGATCTGGGCAGCCATCTCAATTTGCTGGACTAATTTCAACGATAGACGACGCGACATGGGCACACCTTAACAAGCTTCTCGAACAAAAAGGTAACGATGACTCAGCTAATAGATCAAGCTTATGTAAATTATGTCAATGATTATATAACTTTGATATTAAGATGCCAAATTATTTCACCCCGTAAATTTCCTGTCATCCTGAGTCATCTCGACTAAGTCGGGATGACGTGGGGAACTCATGGGATAAATGGGCCCCACGTATTCCTGGTGATTGTGGCAAACCCGGTGGAGGAGGGAGGGGCAGGGGGTAAGAAATTGGCACTCTACCAACTTAATGTGCAGGGTCAGGCTATGATATACTTTATACCTAACACACCATGAAGAAAAAAACTGATCAGTTGGAAAACCGTCGTGTTGCTACCAGCGACGACATTGAAGTCTCCGCCTATTTAGAAATCGCCAAAGAACTCCATGGTGAACAGCCAGCGTCAGAACTTGAATCCATATCACTAGCCGAACGTGAGACAATAGTCATCATCGACTTCGGTTCCCAATACAGTCGACTTATAGCTCGCCGTATCCGTGAATGTCATGTTTATTGCGAGCTTGTTCCGTTTGACACACCCTGGGATAAAATAGCCTCTCTCCAACCTAAAGGCTTTATCCTTTCTGGTGGTCCAGCCAGCGTTTATGAACCCAACGCACCTCTGGCACCAGTTCAGATGTATGCCACCCACTTGCCAGTCCTGGGCATCTGCTACGGGATGCAGGTGATCACCCACCAGCTTGGCGGCAAGGTAACCCCGGGCACCAAAAGGGAATATGGTCATGCTGTACTTCATGAAAGCGCCGAGGATTCCCCGCTTTTTGCTGGATTACCACCATCAATAACAGTATGGATGAGCCACGGCGACCATATAGCTACACTACCCCCTAATTTCAAGTCTCTGGCTTATACCGAAAACTCACCCACAGCAGTTATCAGCGACGGCAAAAATATCTTCGGACTTCAATTTCATCCAGAAGTAGCCCATACTCCGCAGGGAAAGACCATTATCCAAAATTTCCTCTATAAAATATGCGGCTGCCAGGGTAAATGGACCCCAACCAACTTTATACACGAAACCATAAACACAATAAAGAAACAGGTAGAAGCTGGCAAGGTCATTTGTGCTCTTTCCGGCGGCGTCGATTCAGCAGTAGCAGCCACACTGGTTCACCAAGCTATCGGTAACCAGCTAACCTGCATTTTCGTCAACAATGGATTGTTACGGCGCGAAGAAGCAGAGCGGGCGCTTAATACCTTCAGAAACAATCTGAAAATGAATGTAGTCTATGTCAATGCTACTGAAAGATTCCTCAACCGACTTAAAGGAATAACCGACCCTGAGGTTAAACGCCACCGCATAGGTGAAGAATTCATCAAAGTGTTTGAAGACGAAGCAGCCAAACTAGGCAAGGTGGATTTCCTGGTCCAGGGCACCCTTTACCCCGATGTCATCGAAAGCACCACACCAGAAAATAAAGCTGCTTCCAGAATAAAGACACACCATAACGTCGGTGGCATACCGGCTAAAATGTCGCTTACCCTGATTGAACCGCTGCGTTACTTGTTCAAGGACGAAGTCCGCGAAGTCGGCTTATCACTGGGCTTGCCTGAGGACATGATATGGCGACAGCCTTTCCCAGGACCCGGGCTAGCTATCCGCATCATCGGCGAAGTAACTGCAGAGCGACTTGAGATACTAAGGGGTGCCGACTGGATTGTGATGAACGAAATCAAGAAAGCAAACCTCTATCGTGAGCTATGGCAGGTGTTCGCTATCCTCACCGATGTCAAAAGCGTTGGCGTCATGGGGGACTACCGTACCTATAATTACCTGGTTGCTGTACGAGCCGTTACCAGCCAGGATGCCATGACTGCCGACTGGGCACGCCTACCTTATGACCTCCTGGCACGCATATCCAACCGCATAGTAAATGAAGTATCCGGAGTCAATAGAGTAGTTTACGATATCACCAGCAAACCCCCCTCCACCATAGAGTGGGAATAGGACTCCATCATCCCAGCTAAAATTTTTGCTCCTTTATTTGGGATAGATACGCTAGTGCTATTGACTGGATTTACTACCTGATGTATACTAATACTTTGCACCCTAAAACAAGTGTACTTTAAAAATTGAATAAAGTTTAAGTTTTGTGTTCAAGCTGAAGTAGGTCAAAGAGAAAAGGGCACAGGGCGGATGCCTTGGTGTCAGTAGCCGAAGACGGGCGTGGCATGACTGCGATAAGCCTCGGTGAGCTGTCTAGCAAGCCTAGCCGAGGATTTCCTAATAGGGCAACCTGCCTGGGCAAAACCCAGGCACTCGCTTTGGCGAGAGGGAACCAGGAGAACTGAAACATCTTAGTAACCTGTGGAAAAGAAATCTAATGAGATTCCCGGAGTAGTGGCGAACGAAAGGGGAAGAGCCTAAACTTAAGTGGCCTAACGGCATTGGGGCCTATGCCATTTGAGGGTTGCAAGACGCAGAGGACAGCGCTCAATAGCTGTCGCAGAGTTACAAAACTTTTTTTCTGGCCAAAGGTTCCTGGAAAGGACAACCATAGAGGGTGATAGTCCCGTAGGCAAGTGGAGAAAGTCTCTGTCTGTGATCTTAAGTACCACGGGACACGTGGAATCCCGTGGGAATCAGGGGTGACCACACTCCAAGGCTAAATACTACTGACAACCGATAGTGAACTAGTACCGTGAGGGAAAGGTGAAAAGCACCCCGAGAGGGGAGTGAAATAGAACGTGAAACCTTGTGCCTACTAGCCGTCAGAGTCCCGATTTATCGGGATAATGGCGTGCCTATTGAAGAATGAGCCGTCGAGTTGATCTATGTGGCTAGGTTAAGTAACTCAGTTATGTAGCCACAGCGAAAGCGAGTCTGAATAGGGCGTTTTCCTTCGGGAAAGGTCGCATGGATCAGACACGAAACCGGGTGAGCTACCCATGGCCAGGATGAAACCCAACTAACCTTGGGTGGAGGTCCGAACCCGTGTACGTGGCAAAGTGCTGGGATGAGCTGTGGGTAGGGGTGAAATGCCAATCGAACCCGGAGATAGCTTGTTCTCCCCGAAATGTATTTAGGTACAGCCTCAGGTAATAACTTATGGAGGTAGAGCTCTGGATGGGCTAGGGGCTGTGAGGTTACCAAACTCAACCAAACTCCAAATGCCATAAGTTCTATCCTGGGAGTGAGACTGTGAGGGATAAGCCCCATAGTCGAGAGGGAAACAGCCCAGACCATCAGCTAAGGTCCCTAAACGCGGACTAAGTGTGAAAGGAAGTGATGTCGCCAAAACAGCCAGGAGGTTGGCTCAGAAGCAGCCACCCTTTAAAGAGTGCGTAACAGCTCACTGGTCGAGTGGCGTCGCACCGACAATTCAACGGGGCTCAAGTCCGCTACCGAAGCTGTGGTTTCCGCCTTAGGCGGAAAGGTAGGGGAGCGTTGCTACAGCTGTGAAGCCCTGGCGTAAGCCAGAGTGGAGCATTAGCAAGCGAGAATGACGGCATGAGTAGCGTAAAGGCATGTGGAAATCATGTCCACCGTAAATCTAAGGTTTCCTACGCAAGGTTAATCCGCGTAGGGTTAGTCGGGCCTAAGCCGAACCCTGCAGGGGTAGGCGATGGACAATGGGTCAACATTCCCATACCACCTAATTCTTGTTTTAAGGCAAAGGGGGGACACAGGAGGATAGGTTGAGCGTACCTAATGGACATGGTGCGTTCCCAACTTGAGGCATGTTAAGGTAGGCAAATCCGCTTTAACATTAAGCTGAGAGGCGGGGGAAATTGAGGGGCAACCTGAGATGACTCAGTTGAGTCCATACTGTCAAGAAAATCCTCGTTGCTAAATAATTAGGTGCCCGTACCGCAAACCGACACTGGTAGATGGGGGTAAGAATCCCAAGGTGTTCGAGATAACCCTCGTTAAGGAACTCGGCAAATTAACCCCGTAACTTCGGAAGAAGGGGGCCCGCTGTAAAGCGGGGGCACTAAACAGGCCCAAGCGACTGTATAACATAAACACAGGTCTCTGCCAAAGCGAAAGCTGAGGTATAGGGGCTGATACCTGCCCAGTGCCGGAAGGTTAAGGGAAGAGGTTAGGGCGTAAGCCCAAAGCCTTGAACCGAAGCCCCGGTGAACGGCGGCCGTAACTATAACGGTCCTAAGGTAGCGAAATCCCTTGTCGGGTAAGTTCCGACCCGCACGAATGGTGTAACGACTTGGGTACTGTCTCAACGAGGGACTCGGTGAAATTGCAATAGGGGTGAAGATGCCCCTTACCCGCAAATGGACAAAAAGACCCCGGGAGCTTTACTATATCCTGATATTGGACTCAGACTTGGTATGTGTAGGATAGGTGGGAGGCTATGAAGTTGGGGCGTCAGCCTCAGCGGAGCCAACGGTGAAATACCACTCTTACTTAGTTTTAGTTCTAACCTGCCGCAAGGCGGGGACAGTGTCAGGTGGGTAGTTTGACTGGGGCGGTCGCCTCCTAAAAGGTAACGGAGGCGCCCAAAGGTCCCCTCAGCACGGGTGGAAATCGTGCGTTGAGTGCATTGGCATAAGGGGGCTTAACTGTGAGACTCACAAGTCGAGCAGAGACGAAAGTCGGGCAAAGTGATCCTACGGCTCCGAGTGGAAGGGCCGTAGCTTAACGGATAAAAGCTACCCCGGGGATAACAGGCTTATCTTGCCCAAGAGTTCACATCGACGGCAAGGTTTGGCACCTCGATGTCGGCTCGTCGCATCCTGGGACTGAAGCAGGCCCCAAGGGTTGGGCTGTTCGCCCATTAAAGCGGCACGCGAGCTGGGTTCAGACCGTCGTGAGACAGGTCGGTCTCTATCCTTTGTGGGCGTAGGAGATTTGAGGGGAGCTCTCCCTAGTACGAGAGGATTGGGAGGGACAAACCTATGGTGTGCCAGTTGTTGTGCCAATGGCAATGCTGGGTAGCCAAGTTTGGATGGGATAAGCGCTGAAAGCATCTAAGTGCGAAGCCCACCCCAAGATGAGATCTCCCATCCCGACTTCGGTCGGGAGTAAGACCGCAAGTAGACTACTTGCTTGATAGGCGGCGTGTGTAAGCAGGGCAACCTGTTGAGCTAAGCCGTACTAATGGTCGAGGTCTTTGACCTACCTCAGGCTGAGCACAAAACCATTTTTCACAACGACGCGGGGTGGAGCAGCGGTAGCTCGTCGGGCTCATAACCCGAAGGTCGTTGGTTCAAATCCAACCCCCGCTACCAAGATTAAAATTAGCCCTCGGTTTCAATGCCGAGGGCTTTTTTATACTGCTCCCCATAGAATAATCTTCAGGTGACCGGATAGAGCTAGCTATCCATATATTAGAGGTATTCAAAACATCAATATAAAACATCAGATTTATTCTATTCTCGCTCCTATTACTTGGGTCAAAAACTTATTTAATACTAGTACTTCCATACTTACAATCACATTACTGAGATTCATCAAACAGTAACTTGTATATTTCTTACCATTGAATGTGTCATCTGATGATTCAAATGTATCGTTATTAATTATAGACAATTTTGTTCTAAGTTCTTCTTCATCTTCAACTATTTCATCATTATTAACTGCAATATCATAGCAAATGAATTTATATATATTACGGAATGAATGGTTAATTTTTTTATGAAAAGTGCCTTTCAGTTCAATATATTTAGGATATCCGTTATGCTCAGTAATGAAATCTATTCCGTCTGTCGTGTTATAGTCGAGTATCTTAAATTTGAAGAGATGTGGATATCTAGCTAGTAGTACCATTAATAAACCAAACGTTTCTGACTCAGAGTATCCCATTTTTGTTTTAGAAGGTTCGACTACTTCACAGCCGTCTGGAAGAATTATGTGTTTTCTTTTTTTTTGTTGCTTCATGTCTATTCGTCAGATTTTTCTTATCTTCATCTACCGATATGAGCGTTCTCTCCATAGCTTCTATCTTTTTCCTCTCCTCAAGGTCATTTTGTATTTTCTTTTCCGAGAGAACTTCATTGATTTTATCTTTAATTAGGTCGAGTAATTCTAAGTTTGTATTATCTATGGCGCTTCTAGTTCCTATCAATTCAAAGGCATCGCAATCAATAAAAGCATGCATATAAGTGTAAGCACCTACACCTCTGCCACCTCTTATCCATTCATCGACTTTCTTTATAGGTATACCATCTTTACAAGCCCACAATCCGTATCTTGTTCCATCAGTATGTTGGAGCAGTTTATCAACTTTTTTCTGTCCACTTAGCAAAATATCATATTTACGTTTGGTCTCAAGCCCTTATACTGCTCCCCATTAAGGCGGGCAGCTAGTTAAGAGAGTAAAATGGCTGAAAGGAAAAACAGCCATGAAAAGAAGAAAGTGGGATCCCAAGACCAAAGCCATGATTGTGCTACAGGGTTTGAAAGGTAAGCCATTATCTGAAATCTGCTCCGAGCACCAAATTAGCCAGTCTCAGTATTACCTATGGAGAGATCAATTCCTGGCAAAGATGCACCTGGCTTTCATCGATGATGAACGCAGAGAAAAAGCTCTAACTAATGAGAATGTACGTCTGAAGAGGATCATCGGTGACCTCACAGTAGAGTTAAAAAAAACCGAAGAGTGGCAAAGATGAAGCGTAACGAATCAGGACTTATAGCAGAGCGTAATTCTCCATTTGTTGAACGCATCAAAGAAATAAAATCCGAGCACTCTTTCTGGGGATACAGGCGAATGTGGGCGCACCTGAGATATGTTGATAAACTGGACATCAATAAGAAACGAGTGCTCCGTCTTATGCAAAAACATGATCTACTGGTGAAACTAAATACACGGATTAAAGCAACACGAACACCAGGCAGGAGTAAGCCCAGACCAGATCGTCCCAATCAGTGGTGGGGCATAGATATGACCAAGGTTATGGTACACGGGTTTGGCTGGATGTATATCGTGATTGTTCTGGACTGGTATACCAAGAAAATTGTTGGCTATTATGCCGGTATGCAATGTCGTGGCATACACTGGCTTGAAGCATTGGATATGGGCGTTAACAGGCAATTCCCTGATGGTGTACGCGGAAAGCAGTTGTTTCTCATGTCAGATAATGGCAGTCAGCCAACATCTGTAGGTTTTATGAAAGCCTGTAGAGAGCTGGATATAAACCAGACATTCACTAGCTACAATAATCCTAAGGGCAACGCTGATACCGAGAGGATGTTCAGAACAATAAAAGAAGAACTCATCTGGCTAAAGGAGTGGACAAGCCCCTTTGAACTTGCCGATGCGCTCGGTAAATGGATTGGCAACTATAACAGCAGCTATCTACATTCATCACTGGGGTATAAACCACCAATTAAATTCGAGGAGGAATATCAAAATAGCCAGATTACTCCCTTAGTTATGGCTTGATTTAATGGGGTGCAGTACACCCTTCACTGTTAACTAAGAAATAAAAATGGACATTATTTGGCAGTGTATATTTATGATTAACAATAAGTTTTGAATAGTAATCATAATAAGGTTTGTTGTCATTGACCCTTTTTGCATATTCTTTCATTTTAGGTTCCGTGAACCTGTCACGCGGTGGGAAGTAATGCCCCATCTCAATCTCCTCAAATAACTGCTTGTCCTTTTCGATGAATTTTGGAATCGGATCAATCTTGGTCAAATCATCAAAGGTATTCTTGAAATCTTCTATATTCAAGCCGGACAGATATAGTTTGGCTTTAAACATATTAGGATCAAACCACACTCTTATTGTTCCAAAGACGGTGAACCACTTAGCATAATCTCGCAAGTATAGATGATTCAGCATGTACCATGTGTGTTGCGTACTAAAATGGAAGGGGTTTCTGATTCTAAGAAAGAAACCTTGATTAATGTTCTGAGGTAACCTTACTCTGCATTTGCTTTCATCAATTGGATTTGAATAGAAATATATGCCTTTATCTTGAATCTGCTTAAGCGGATCTTTCAGTATAACTCCCCACCCTGGTTTGTCTAAATCTGGTTTGGAGAAAATCTCTACTAGTTCAGATTTAAAAAAGGGCTTGGTTCCATGCCCTTTATATCCATATTTTCCTCCCACAGGAGTCTTGTCCTTTTTTATCTTGGTAGATTTAGCTAGCCCAAAGAAACACTTAACATTTTCCTCTCGTAATCCCGTGCCATTGTCCCAAATATCAATTATCAAATCCTCTTTACCTAGTTGCTTTTCTCTATGAACCCTACAATACACCTCAGTCGCATTCTCATCAACGGCATTCTGGAAAGCTTCTCGAAATATTTCTACTGGATTGCCAAAGTCAGTAATGACCTGGGAAAATTCATAACCCAAATCCGCTTCGGCTTTATTCTTATATAAATCTTCCTCCATGTTATCCTCCATCTACCTGCTTTAAGTATAGTTCAATTTTAGCACTCGCTTGAGATGCATACAACCAAGCTTCAATACTGTAAGTGATAAAGCTACGTGGCTCGTCCCAGGCCCCCAGTGGCCCTCCAGGGCTGACCCCCGACCCAGGGGCCTATAGGTTTGGCCTCACGGAGGTTTTGGGGCTAGACGTGGAGCGACGTGGTGAGCCCAATAGGAGAAGCGAGTAGGGGTTGGCTGACGTAATGCTGAGCCAGGGGCATGCGTATGTTCGGGGCAGGCTACTTTGGGCTTGTCTTCTCACTATAGAGTATTCTGTTGATTAACGTCCTTGAGTAGCTGTTGAAGATGCCTCATCATTTGGTAGCTACGTGGATTCCCACAGCCCTGAATAAAAACGGCTGGAAGGAAACCTGGCGGAAGCCAGCCTTAAGCAACATTTCCTGGACTTCTTCAGAATTGTAAAACCGGACTGCTGACTCAGCCAGATAGCGATAGGCCTGCTTGTTGCTGGAAAGCAGGTATCCTGTGCAAAATACAAACGAGCGTAAGTATACATGATATATTTCTCGTATTAGCTTTGATTTCGGCTGGCTTGATTCCACTATGACAAACTTGCCGCCAGCTTTAAGTACCCTGAATACCTCAGCTAAATGCTCCTGCACCAGAGGATTTTTGTAGGTCAGGTTGCGGAAGGCAAAGGAGACGCCAGCGCAATCAAAATATCCATCAGGAAAAGGAAGATTGCCAGCGTCGCCATAGATAAAAGAGAGCTTCTTGCCTCTGGCTAATAGCCCTGCCTTTTTGGTTGCTATATCGAGCATAGGCTGGCTGTAATCAAGCCCCGTTATTTCCAGACTATTCTCAGCCAATCGGGCTAGATTAATAGCCAGGTCACCAGTGCCGCAGCACAGGTCAAGCACTCTGGCTGGTTTAGATTTCAAACATTCTCGGGCTGTCTTATCTCGCCACTTTTTGTCCTGCCCCCAGGTTATGATGTGGTTAATCAGGTCATAACGACGTGGGATGGCGGTGAACATAGTGTGAAGGGGTTTACTCGGAACACCGGGGCTGTTAGAATTTGCCATCTTCTCTTGAGGTGTTTACCCGATAACGGTGGCCAGGATATAGCCAATCCCCAGTAGAAATTGAGTTAGCAAAACTACCAGAACGTTGTTTGCCATTGCTGGAATTAGCTTTGACAGGTCATCTGGCTTAAGTGCCCCCCTGATAGCTTTTATGGCCAGGGGCAGAGTTAGCAGGGCTATGAGCGCGAACACTGGCATCATGCCGGCTATTACTGCTCCAATTATCCACACGTAAACGAGGGCGGTCACTGTTGAGTAAAATATGCTTGTCTTTTTCTTGCCGGCGGTAATAGGCAGGGTTTTTCTGCTGGCTTTAGCGTCGGCTTCAGTATCAGGGAATTCATTTAGCAAAAGCAGGTTATGTACCAGAAGTCCCGATGGTATTGAAGCTACCAATGCGGGCCAGGTATAAGCAGATGTCTGTACAAAGTAAGTGCCCAGAATAGGTAAAAGTCCCAATCCCAATCCGGGAGACCACTCCGGCCAGTTCAGTTTTAATATGAAGGGGCTGTAAAGGAATATGCAAAAAGCTCCTACTAAAAGGAGGGGCAACAGGAGCCAGCCTGAAACAATCACGAAGTAGATGCCTATGGGTATGCTGAGGATGAAACAGGTCATGCCCAGCCAGAACACCTGCTTTGGTGTGAGTAGCCCTTCTCTGAGGATACCACTGCCGCCACTGAAAGGCGTCCTGTTGGTTACCAGGTCTATGCCGCTTTTATAGTCGAAATAGTCGTTAAGCGTATTGCAGCTAATGTGAGCTAAGAGCAACCCTACAAAAGCCAGAATGGCATGGCCAAGATGAAAATATCCATCGTGCCAGGCAATACAGGCTCCCAGAAACGACAATGCCACGGATAGAAGCAGGAACGACGGCCTGGTCTCCATAAAAAAAAACTTTAGCTTCATCGCTGCCTCTTTATTTTTGTAATGTGCTGATTATATCAGAAAACAATAAGGACTACTTGATTTTTCAATTTAAGCATTTAAAGAAATAAACTAACCTCATTTGCCCTTTGGAAGGATGGGGCAAGGAGGCTAATCAACTTTATTCCAAGCCTTCCAGAAAGGCTTGGACATTCTTGCCCAGAACACCGTGATTGTAGCCGCCTTCCAGAACGGCAAATCTCTTGCCGCCAAGGTAAATGTTTTTGAATATATTTACTTAGTGCAAAACTCTACAGTATAATTGCACCGTCAAATGAGAATCTGCCACCTATTGTATCCTTATCAATCTTCAGGAGTTCCAAATGAATAAGAAAATGAAAACTTCCGAGTCCGGATCCTCAGGTACATATAAGCCACAATTAAAATATGACAGGATGATCCAGGAGAGGGACGTTATGGTTCCTATGCGTGATGGGGTTCATTTGTGTGTTGACATTTACCGTCCTGACGCTGTGGGAAAAAAATTGCCTGCGATATTGTCCATTGCTTTTCATAATAAAGACCTTCAGAGTCCCGAAGTGGCAAAGGCACTTCCTCCACAACCAGCCTGGTCAACCCTTTGGATGGGTCCTATAGAAGCTGGTGATACTGATTACATCGTATCCAGTGGATACATTCATGTTATCGGTAATCCTAGAGGAGTAGGTAAGTCAGAAGATGGTGGGTCTCCGGAGTGGGATTTCTATGACCTTATAGAATGGATAGCGCAGCAATCCTGGTGTGACGGTAATGTCGGCATGTTAGGGATATCTGGTTTTGCCGCGTCGCAGTGGGAAGCTGCTATACTGCAGCCGCCACATCTGAAGGCAATATTCCCGTACGATGCAGCCGGTGCTTATGGTGGTGGGTTGGGATTCCGTGATACTCACCCTGGAGGAGTTATTCAGACTATGTTCTATTTTCTAGAACAGTTTAGTGTCATTCACGGTGTGAAAGGCAGACCCGGACCTCTCCCCCCTGAAATAGAACGCCTGTGGAAAGAAGCTATGGATAATCCGGACTATAAAATGTATGCCCACTTATATAATGTGCTTACCATGAAAGGGCAGCATATGCCCCTCATCTTTTATACGCTTATAGACCCATTCGAAGCGGAAGACGTAGTAAAAGCTACCGAGGAAAAATTCAAGAAGATAAAAATTCCGACTTATACGGGCACGGGGTGGTACTCATATACCTATAAGACACACATGCAAGGATCACAGCACTGGTACTGGGGGATTAATGTGCCCAAGAAATTGATGTTTACAGGGCCAGCCCATCTGGAACGCCCATTTCATTCATTCCATGATGAGGTTGTAAGGTGGTATGACTACTGGCTTAAAGGTATTGACACTGGTATCATGGACGAGCCTCCAGTAAAGGTCTGGGTTATGGGAGCCAATGAGTGGCGCTATGGAGATGATTGGCCTCTGCCCGAAACCAAATGGACAAAATACTATCTGCACAGCTGGGAGCGTCTACGGACAGAGCCCTTCACTGCCTCAGGTCGAGATGGCTATGATGATCCCGATGCTTTTGTTCAAATGCCACTTACCCAGACACGAAAAGTAGAGCGGCTCAGGTATATGACTGACCCCTTACCGGAGGATACGCTGGTTATAGGGCCAATTGCCTTATACCTTTATGCTTCAATCGACCAGGACGATACCAACTGGATAGTGATACTGAAGGACATAGGTCCAGACGTATCTGTGAGAACGGCAAGGGAGGGAGAAATCTTTGTTCCGACCAATCTACCAGAAAGGGAATTAACGCGAGGCTGGCTTAAAGCATCTCATAGAGCTCTGGATACTAAAAAGTCGAAACCCTGGAAACCTTGGCATCCTCTTACAAGAAAGGCATGGAAACCTATTGTTCCCGGCGAAATAAACGAATATGCGATAGAAATCTCGTCTACCGCCAATCTATTTGAGAAAGGGCATCGCATCTGTCTGGATATTACCTGCCTGGACCTGCCAACTGGGACAGCAGGTTTAACTAATGTTGAATATATACCGTACCATATATGCAGCAGCAAAACGGTAGTGCATAAAATCTACCATAATGCAAAGTACCCGTCATACTTGCTATTGCCTGTTATTCCCAATAAGTTATAGCGCCAGTGCTTTTTTCTCTTCCTCAGAGAGGCTCGCCTTAAAATCTTCGAGTTTACTCTCTCCCTTCTTGGTTATATATGCTTTCCCACTCTGGATTTCCAGATAGCTGATAGATTCTAGCTCATCTACTAATCCTCTTATCAGGACTGGAGCAGCTAGAGGATATACCTCTTCTCGTTGCTCACGTGAAAGCTTGTCACGTATTTTATCTACATCAATTGCTGGGTTAGTTTGAACAATTTTTAATATCAGCATCTGCTTCCGAAAATAGGGGATACTATCACCACAATCGTTTAAATCAAAGGCTTCAAGTTTAAAGAGTGCAGAAGTTCTAGTATCCGGACAAATCACTGTTATGTCTTTAATCACAGTTCTTTCCTCGGGTGGTGGATACAGAAATGCATCTGGAGGCTGTAAGCTTGCCAGACTAAATGGAGGGTCGACTACCTTTTGCTTTATCGACTTCCACCCAACACCATCGTATTTCTTCATGCTTTCATCCCTTATGCTGCGAGGAGCATACCAGAATGGAAAGTAGTATTCTGGCTGTACGTACCTGTGCCCAGCCGCATATAGCGCTACAAGCTTTGGGATAAGCATTGGTAATACATTCGGGCATATCCTTCCCAGAAATTTTTCTCCGTCATAGGCGAATTCGTCACCGATCTTGTGATTAAAGTGGCATGGATTCCTCTTTTCGTCCCCCAGGAAATCGATTACAGTTGCCTTTACTTTAAACATAGTCACTCCTTATCTTAACGTTCTTTTGTTACTTCTTCTTCTATAACTTTTTATTGTAGCACTTATCGGGGTTTGTCATTTGTGCATAAGATGGAGAGTGTACAATCTTGAAAATTAATCGAAAAAGGAACGCCGTTGCGGTTTGGGGTACTGTATGAATTAATTGTCAATAGCGAATATGTTGACATCGAAGGGTAGTTATAGTATTTTATCGCTTTGGTGTACAGAAAAGCTTAAAAAGGAGCGGTAATGATTATAACCACTGAAGCTATCAAGAAATACGCTGCCGAGTTGATCGGAACATTTGCCTTGGTGCTTATTGGCTGTGGCAGTGCTGTTATTGCGGGGAAATATATAGGATTTCTGGGGATATCGTTTGCATTCGGATTAACACTGCTGGCAATGGTATATGCTATCGGGAAAATATCGGGGTGCCATGTCAATCCAGCAGTGAGCATTGCCATGTTGGTTGCGGGCAAAATGAAAGGAAGGGATACCATTTTTTATGTTATCGCCCAATGCGTCGGTGCCATTATTGCGGCAGCGATATTGATGGCAATCGCCATAGGTAAGCCGGGCTATACAGTGGCAGCTGGTGGATTGGGGCAGAACGGCTACGGAGTCCAGTCCCCAGCAGGATATTCAATGTTGGCCTGCTTGGTTGCTGAGATTGTTCTCACTGCGTTGTTTCTCTTCGTAATTTTTGGTTCTACCAGTAAAAGAGCACCTGAGGGATTCGCAGGGTTATCCATTGGCATGTCGCTGGTAATTATCTATCTTGTTGGGATTCCTATTACTGGCGCATCAGTTAATCCAGCAAGAAGTCTGGGACCGGCTGTCTTTGTCGGTGATGCTGCGCTTTCCCAGCTCTGGCTCTTTTGGGTTGCCCCCATAGTAGGGGGAATTATAGCTGCTGTAGTCTGGAAGTATGCATTTAATAGGGAGTAGTCTTGTTACAGCCTGGCACTATTGTTCTGGTTGATATTTCTTGTCACCGCCATAGTTCTACGACTCCCTGATGAACACCTGGTTTTGTTGTTTTAGTCTTTGTACTTTGGAACAAATAAAACACGGCGATAAACTCGATTTGAATGGAGGCAGAGTACAATGGATTTTCGTTTGAGTGAAGAACAGCTTATGCTGCAAGCAACCGCCAGAGAGTTTGCCAAAAAAGAGGTAAAACCCGTTGCTGCCGAATTAAATAGGCGAGTAGACCCCAAAGACCGCTTTCCCTGGGACTTGTGGAAGAAGGCCCATGCTATGGGATTGTTAGCACTTCCGCTTTCTCAGAAGTGGGGTGGTGGGGGAGCTGGTCGACTTACTCAGGTGATTGTTTGTGAAGAGTTGGGAGCAGGAGATGCTTCTTTTGGCAAAGGGGTTGCCACTCATCTGCAAAAAGTTCATTTTCTGGAGAGGGTTCTGAATGAGGAGCAAAAGAAAGAATTTATTCCGGAATTTATGAATGATGATACTTATGTAATTGCGCATGCCATGACCGAGCCAGAGCACGGCTCTGATACCAATCTCCCTTATGACGAGCCGGGTGCAACCTTGAAGACTTTTGCCTACCTAGATGGGGATGAGTATGTCATAAACGGTATGAAACGTTTCATCACCCAGGCAGCGGTGGCTAAGCTATTTTATGTCTGGGCTAGAACTGATAAAAATAAACCGATAAGTCAAGCCATAAAAGCATTTCTGGTGCGTGCCGGGACTCCAGGGCTTACTATTGGACATGTCGATGACGAGATGGGTGGCAGGATGGAATCTCGTGCCGAAGTAATAATGGAGAACCTAAGAGTACCAGCGCGCTATGCCGTAGGGGAGGCAGAAACGATGTACGGTGCCCATTCGGCAAGTTTTCTGGAAGATTGCCTTCTGGTTATAACCGCAGGCATCGGGGAAGCCCGAACATGTTATGAAGAAACCAAAGAACATGCCAAGACCAGGATACAGGGAGGTAAACCGATTATTGAGCATGTTAATGTTGGCACCAGAATTGCCGATATGCATGTAGGCATAGAAGCTTCCCGGGCGCTTGTTCAAAAAATTGCCTGGGCTTGGGACAATCAGCATGAGTTTGACCCCAAGATGGTTTTCCTGGCTAAGGCGTTTATATCGGACATTTTATCTAAAATTTTTATAGATGCACTGGAAATCTGGGCTGGCTTGGGGGTGCAAAAGGAATTGCCCATTGAAAGGTATTTCCGTAACCATTTCTCTACGCTTCATGGTGGCGGAGCCCCTGTCCTGGATCGAATCATGGCTATGCAGATGCTCTGAAGCCAATCCAACTTAGCGGCATTTTGGAAGCTTTGTGGGCTCTTGTTTTAGCAGTTAGTTAATTGCAGTGTAAATAGATATATCCTCGTCTTCTTATGTTTGGTGATTTGTAGTAGAATACGAAGGTACATCGAATCAGCAACTTAATTCACTTAGAATAGCAAACTGATGCTGTTATCTTAGAGGAGGAAGCAAAGGATTATGGCTGGAGACCTGGTCAAAGCAATGTCAGACTTAAAGGAAGAAGAAGCGCTGCAAATAGCCAAAGAAAGACTGGATAAAGGTGATGACGCCATAAAAATCCTGGGGGACAGCCGAAGTGCCATGGAGGTTGTGGGCAAGCGCTTTGCCAGTGGCGAGTACTTCATCCCAGACCTAATTTATTCCGGTGAAATACTGAAGCAGATTTCGGAGATGGTTAAACCCAAACTAACCGAGGCTGTTCAATCACAGAAACTGGGAACGTTCATACTGGGCACTGTAGCTGGTGATATACACGATATCGGTAAAGACATTGTTGCGTTCATGATGGACATCAGCGGCTTTGAAGTAATCGACCTTGGTGTAGATGTTCCTGCAAAGAAGTTTGTTGAGAAACTGAAAGAAACTAAAGCTCCTATCATAGGACTAAGCGGGTTCTTGACCCTGGCTTTCGATGCTATGAAGGATACAATCGAGGCAATAAAAGCTGCCGGCTTGAGGGACAAAGTTAAGATTATGATTGGAGGCGGGCAGATTGATGAGGAGGTAAGAAAATACACTGGTGCCGATGCCTACAGGCCAGATGCAGTGGCGGCAGTTACACTGGCTAAAGAGTGGCTAGGAGGTAAATGAGAATGGGAGGAAAAGGAGAAGAACTCTATAGAGAAAGAACCAAGCGGGTACAAGATGCCATCCAGTTGAAGGTACCTGACAGAGTGCCCATCTGGTTTCAGGATTTGGGCTTCTTCCCGGCAAGGTATGCCGGTATCACCTGTAAAGACGCGATGTATGATGATAAAAAATTGTTTTCAGCTTATAAGAAAACGATTATGGACCTTGAGCCGGATATGTATTTTAACCCGGGGCACGCTATACATACTCCCGGGGATGCACTTGAAGCCGTAGACTGCAAACAGCTTAAATGGCCAGGCCATGGAGTTTCTCCCCATCACACCTTCCAGTTCGTTGAAGGTGAGTATATGAAAGCAGATGAATATGATGCTTTTATTGATGACCCCTCAGACTATACTATCAGGACATATTTGCCACGAATATTTGGTACCCTCGGGCAATTTAAGATGCTTCCCCCCATAAAAGGGTTACTGCTGGGATATTTCGGTATGCCCTTGACCTCCGTAGTGGCAATCCCAGAGTTTACCCGTGCCTTCGAGTCTTTTTATAAAGCCGGGCGTGCCATATTAAGACATAACTCCGCTGTTGCCAAATTCCAGAAAGACATGATTGACCTGGGTTTCCCTTGTTCAGCGGGAGCAATTACACTGGCGCCTTTTGATGTTCTTTCGGATACCCTGCGAGGTATGAAGGGTTTAATGCTGGACATGTATAGGCAACCTGAGAAGCTACTCAAAGCTATTGACAAACTACTGCCAATGATGATCGATCTGGCGGTATCCGGCACTAAAATGAGCGGGAATCGAGGAGTATTTATTCCCCTTCACAGAGGAGCCGATGGTTTCATGTCATTAAAGCAGTTTGAGACCTTTTATTGGCCTAGCCTGAAGACGCTAATTCTGACTTTAGTGGATAACGGATTAACCCCTTGTCCATTCTTTGAAGGTGATTATACGGCTCGGCTGAAGTATCTGGCTGAGCTGCCCAGGGGAAAGATTCTGGGGCTTTTCGATAAAACGGATATATATAAAGCTAAAGAAGCCCTAGTCAATACCATGTGCATTTCTGGGATGATGCCTCTCTCTCTATTGCAAACAGGGACTCCCGAATCAGTAAAAGAATATGCCAAAAAACTTATTGATGTGGTGGCTAAGGGAGGAGGCTTTATCATGGGACCGAGATCTATTATGGATGATGCCAATCCCGCTCTTGTGAAAGTATGGGTTAATTTCACCAAAGAATATGGTGTCTACCGATAGTTGATAGTATTCTCTGTGAGGGATGTTGACTGACAAAATTTGAAAACTTGTGGCCATACCTTTTCACCATCCTCCTTTGTAGCAGTGGGCTTTTTAAAAGCCCACTGCTTTTTTAAACTAGGTTCTTGTTTTATTTTATACAAAATCCCAGAAGATAAATCTTTGATCCTAGTTTAGAACCAAGGCGTTTCTAACCACTAGAGTTATCTTCTTCGAACAAAAGTATTGACAAGTCTCACCTGAAATTAGATAATACCTAGCACTACTAGGTATTTACTTCAGCTACGAAGTCTGAGTGAGGAGGTAGCACTTATGACCAAACAGGGTAAACTTACCATTGCTGTTGATGCCGTAGGTGGTGATTTTGCTCCGGTGGAAATAGTAAAAGGAGCCATACAAGCAGCAAGGGAGTTAGGAGTCGCTATTATTTTCACTGGCCCTGTCAAGGAAGTGGAAAAAGAAATCAGTAACCATGATACCAGCGATCTAGAGGTTAGCATTGTAGACGCAAGTGATGTTATTAGAGATGGAGAAGAGCCGGCATTTGCCGTTATGCGAAGACCTAACAACTCGGTAGCTGTAGCCACCAGGCTGGTTAAAGAAGGCAAGGCTGATGCCGTGGCTAGCGCAGGTAATACTGGTGCCTCGATGGTCTGTGCTTTGCAGTATCTGGGCACCTTGCCGGGAATTGAGCGCCCAATGGCTTGTGGTGCCTTTTTGAGTCTGGCACCAAACACGGTAGTCCTTGATCTCGGCGCCAACGTAGGTATTAAACCATACCAATTAGTGAACTTTGCCGTGGCAGGCAGCGTATACGCCAGAATATTTCACGGCATTGATAATCCCACTATCGGGCTGTTAAATGTCGGTACCGAGGAAGGCAAGGGAAATGATCTGGCCAAGGAAGCTTATCCCCTGTTAAAGAAGAGCGGTTTGAATTTTATTGGCAATGTGGAAGGCATGGACATCGTATTTGGAAAGGCAAATGTTATTGTCTGTGATGGCTTTGTGGGCAATGTGCTGGTTAAATACTCTGAAGGTCTGGGACATGCCTTGAGCCGCTGGCTGGGCAAAGAACTAAAAGACGCTCTTCCAGCAGAAGCTCTGGAGAAAACCAGCCAGAAGCTATATCGACTATTAAGCCCTGCGGTGGCGATGGGTGGTGGTCCATTAGTGGGGGTGAATGGAGTAGCTTCAGTGGCTCATGGAAACAGCCGTGCTGCTCAAGTCGTAGGTACTATCAAGAACACCAAAATGGCTGTGGAAAGCGGCTTCGTGGATAAACTCAGAGACGAACTCGAAAAAATTCAGAAGTCGATTTCATAGTATAGTCTAAAAAATCTTTTGAGGGCAGGAGGTATCGAAGATGACCGTAAAGATTATTACTGAAAGTGTTTGTGATTTACCAGCGCAAATAGTCAAGGAATTGGGTATTACGGTAATTCCATTGCCCGTGCACTTTGGCACCGAGGTCTATCGTGACGGAGTTGACATTTCTACTGAGGAATTCTACCAGAAATTGGAGACCAGCAAGGTGTTTCCTACCACAGCAATACCACCACCTGGTGATTTTGTTAATGCCTACGATAAGGCGGCTGAAGAAGCGGACGAGATACTGCACATTGCGCTTAGTTCCAAGCTCAGTGGACTGTACAATGCGGCAAAACTAGCTGTTGAACTAATGACCAAGAAATGCCGGGTGGAAGTCCTTGATTCTCAATGGGTAATTATGGCGCAAGGGTTTCTGGTCATGAAGGCTGCCAAAGCAGCCCGTGAGGGAGCCAATCTCGATGACATATTAAATCTGGTGCGTCGGGACATGAAACGTTTGGCGACCCGCTCTATATTCGACACTCTGGAATATCTGAAGAGAGGCGGGCGTATCAACAAGGTACAAGCTGCACTGGGAGGTATGATGCACATACATCCTATCCTGGGCGTTAAGGATGGTGAGGTAGCATCTTTTGGCAGAGCACGCTCTCGGGATGAAGCGCTGGAGTATTTATATGACTTTGTCATGGGCTATAAAAATATTGAAGAGCTGTCGGTAGCTTATTATAAGGCTGTTGATGATGCCGAGAACCTGATTGAACGGATTAGCAGTAAGTTCCCCAAAGAGCGCATCATCAGGTCACGGACCAGCCCCGTCATCGGCAGTCATACCGGTCCCAATCTTCTGGTGGTAGTCGTACTGGGCGACCAGTAAACCGTTGGTATGTGTCAATTAGGCATGGGAAAGAAGAGGGCTTAGCATGGAGAATAATAGAGATTTAATCGGCTACTGTGGTTTGTATTGCGGGGACTGTTTTAACTATAAGGGTGAGATCGCTGATTTAGCCAGAGACCTGCGGAAAAAGCTGAGAGAGGCAAAGTTTGATGTGGTCTCCCAGGGATTATCCAAATACTTTAAGGAATTTAAAAACTACGAGCAATGCTACGAAGTATTAGGTGCCATGGTCAGGTTACGATGCAAAAGGGCCTGTCGGGTTGGAGGTGGTAATCCTTCTTGCAAGCCCAGAATCTGCTGCCAGAAGAAGAATATTATAGGGTGCTGGGAGTGTGGCGAATTTGAGACCTGTGCTAAGTTAGACTTTCTGAAACCTATTCATGGTGATGCCAACCTTAAGAATCTGAGAAAACTGAAAAAGCAAGGGGCCGATAGTTTCCTGGAGGGAACCAGGTATTTTTAAGCTATTTTGCAGAGGTGGTTTTATGGCGAACCACTGGTAAAATATTTTATTCTGTATAACTTCGTGTATACTGGTACTGCAATCAGCGTTGGTATTGGACTGTGGCTGGGCACTCAGGATCCCATATCAGTCTTTCTATCTAGCCACGATTGGTTCCGGATCTGAAATTTTACGTGCGGGTACTCCTTTTGTTTTTATAAAATCTATAAACATAATAGCTAACAGCAACTATGATTGCTGCCAATACAACAATGTCACTGATATGGCTGTATTTCATTACCTCTGACCAGTTAGTCTTTAAGACGAAACCAACGTAAGCAAGAAAAGTATTCCATATTGCTGCACCTACAATTGTGTATACAATAAATTTGAGTAAATTCATTTTCCCCATTCCCGCAGGAATTGATATCAGGTGTCTAACTACAGGAATAAACCGGCAAATTAGTATTGTAATGTCCCCTCTTTTGTTAAAATATTTTTCAGCTAAATCTAGGTGGTGTTTGTCGAGCAGTAAATATCTCCCAAATTTTTCGACGATTGGCCTACCACCGTATGCTCCAACGTAATAAGAAATCAACGAGCCGATAATACTTCCCAATGTGCTAAAAAATATCACCCATGGAAAGTTAAATCTGCCATCAACAATTAAGAAGCCTGCAAAAGGCATAACTGCTTCACTGGGCACAGGTGCAACCATGCTTTCAAGTGCCATCAAAATCACAACACTGATATAGCCCGTGCTGCCAATGAAATTTACAATGAAATTAACCAATGATTCTGTTAAACCCATTTATCTCCAATAGCTACACCGACTTAATCCTTGTATCATGTCACAGGCTTGCTTTCTCAGGTGATGTCCTACACTTATAGGATTATCCAGGGTGAGGTGTTTTTCCTCAGACAGGTCATAAGCAGGCCAAAAAGCAGCATCGTCGCCATTGGGGTCGCCACTAAGAGCGAACCGAGTCCAATACCCCGTCATTGCTTCAGAAAGTTTTCTGTCCTTGTCTTTTGACTTGCTGCCTGGCAGAAAATGGAAAATATAGGGAAGCTCGGCAGAATGATAACAGCCGAAGTCTTGTTTCCAATCTTTCCCATTGGGAATTTGAAAGACGAAAAGCTTGGGCGGCATGATGAACTGGTAAAGGTAGGTTTTGGGCTGAACAACCGACATGCCGCGCGCCAAATCCCAGGCACCGCTGACAAAGCTATCACCGAGCAATTTGCTCGCTGCCTGAGGAACCGAAGCATCATCCTGGGCTGGATATAGTGCCAGAACCTTTTGACTCTGTCCGCCAAAGCATCTTTCCAGGTAGGCATGATACTTTTCTACGGTAAAAAGGTCCATAAGGAGAGGCATGATAGAGCCTTCATCTGCCGTGGTCCCGGTCATAAAGGGAATATTATGCTGTTTTCCAGATTTAAAGGCTTTCCCCGGCGACTGTTGCAGCACATAACCGTCAACAATGACATGGTTCAGCATCCAAGCCCCGGAAACTCTGGTACCCAACTGTTTATTTTGCACCGTTGTCTCCCAGACAGTGACGACTTCTCGCCAGGTCTTTGCCCGCATTGCCTCCAGAGGATTGGCTTGACTAGCAATGCCCAATCTTTCAGCAAACTTTATCCCCAAAGATTCCATACTATCCAGTCCATCCTGAGCCTCATTTAAGTGTCTGATAGGCGTGGGGATATAGCCGCTGCTTTGGGCTATCGCCCGGTGAAACAAGCCTTTTGCCAGAGGTGAAGTCATAAGAGTAACCACGCTGACACCGCCGGCAGATTGTCCAAAGATGGTTACATTATCAGGGTTGCCCCCGAACTGGCGGATGTTTGCCTGTATCCATCTCAGTGCCATAATCTGGTCCATTATTCCATAATTACCCGAGCTCTGATGGGGTGACTCGGCAGTTAATGCTGGATGAGCCAGAAAACCAAAGGCGCCTAAACGGTAATTTACGGTTACCAGAACCACTCCCTTTTGAACCAGGTGCGTTTTATTGTACATAGGCTCCGAACCCCTGCCCCGGGCAAAGGCACCACCATGAAGGAACATCATCACTGGCAGTGATTCGGACTCGCTATTGGCGGGTGTCCAGATATTCAATGATAGGCAGTCCTCGCTCATCTCTTCTATCTTTTGAATTAAGATACTCTGTGACTGGGGACAGGCGGGACCAAACTTATTCATACGGCGAGACTCTTTCCAAGGTTCAGGTGGCATCGGTGGTTTCCACCGCAGATTGCCAACTGGCGGCGCTGCGTAGGGAATTCCCAGATAGCCATTTATACTATCAACGGTGATGCCCTTAACAGGACCTGATGTAGTTATTACTATTCTGTCTTGCGATGTATGCACGGATTCCCCGACTTCCTTTAGAAGTCTATTAAAGTAAATATACAATCTTACCTTTTTGCCTCAACTATGGTCAATATTAGGATATTGTTTACTAAAGCTAAGGGGCAAGAGGTTGATAAGCAATGTCCCTTAGTGATTTGACATGTTTTTGGCCGTGTAATAAAATAGACAGGTTTTATCGGCATACGGTTTCCTACTGCCTAATATAGCTTCGCTTGTAGAAATATTATGATCGGACAAGAATCTCAAGAAGTCGAGAGAAAAGTACTATCCATCTTGAAGGTTCTCAGGGACTCCAAGGAACCTCTGGGAGCCAGGCTAATTTCATACCGCTTAAGAAACTTTGGAGTTGACCTCGGTGAAAGGGCTGTAAGGTATCATCTCAAGTGGATGGATGAACGTGGCTTAACTCAACTCATGGGTCGTGATGGACGATTGATCACTGAGCGTGGCATTGAGGAGTTAGGCGATGCTCTGGTGCGAGATAAAGTCGGTTTAGCCTTTACCAGGATAGAATTGCTCGCCTTCCGCACCAACTTCAACTGGGATAAGGGCACGGGTTCGGTGCCGGTCAATATTTCCTTTTTCCAGAAGGAAAAGTTCAGTAAAGCATTGAAGGAAATGAAGCCTGTTTTCGCCGAAGGGCTTTGCGTCAGCGACAGAGTAGCCGTAGCTCAAGAGGGAGAATGCCTGGGTGAACTAGAAGTTCCCCAAGGCTGTGTGGGCTTAGCTACTGTCTGCAGTATAGTAATAAATGGCACTTTACTTAAGGCAGGTATCCCCATAGATTCTCGATTCGGCGGCATACTCCAGATTAGAAAAAAGAAGCCACTTCGCTTTGTGGAACTGATTCATTATGCTGGCTCATCTGTAGACCCATCAGAGGTATTCATCAGGGCAAGGATGACCTCGGTAAAGGATGTGGTTAAGAATGGTAATGGCAAAATACTGGCTAATTTTCGGGAAATACCAGCAGCATGCCGACCAATAGCCGATGAAGTGATAGCCAAACTAAATAAGTTAGGTCTGAGGGGATTGCTGTTAATGGGGAACACCAGCGAACCCGTATGTGAAATCCCAGTGGAACTTAACAGAATAGGGATAATTCTCTATGGTGGGTTGAATCCTGTAGCTGCTGCTGCTGAGGCTGGCATAGAGACTGAGACCCATGCTATGAGCACTGTAATGGAATATCAAAATTTGGTCGAAATTTAGGAATTAAAAGGAGCGACTGGATGAAAGAAATCAAAGTCATACCCTGTCTCGATGTCAAAGACGGTAGAGTGGTCAAGGGAGTGAAGTTTATCAACCTGAGGGATGCTCGTGATCCTGTGGAGGCAGCTAAAGCCTATTGCAAGGAGGGAGCTGATGAGCTGGTTTTCTTGGATATTATGGCTACAGTGGAGAACAGGAAAACTAGGCTAGAGTGGGTCAAGAGAGTGGCTGATGTGGTTACCATTCCCTTTGCCGTAGGCGGTGGCATCAGAAATATTCAGGACATGGAAGACTTATTTAAACTCGGTGTGTCCAAAGTATCCATTAACACTGCTGCTGTGAGAAATCCCGATCTGGTAAAAGAAGCCTCCCAGAAATTTGGCAAAGAGAAGCTTGTTGTTGCCATTGACGGCAAGAAAAATCCGCCCAACAGTGGTCTGCCCAGACTGGAGGTAGTGGTTAGCAGCGGCGAGGAGTCCACGGGAATAGACATTGTGGAATGGGCAAAGAAAGTGGAGAAGCTGGGCGCTGGCGAGATACTGCTTACCAGCAAAGATGCCGATGGTACCAAAGAAGGCTATGACCTGGAGATGACCAAGGCAGTTGCCGAGGCTGTGAGCATACCGGTTACCGCTTCTGGCGGCGCGGGCAAGCTGGAACATCTCTACGAGGCGGTAGCTATTGCCAAAGCAGCAGCAGTGCTGGCTGCTTCCATATTCCACTTTGGGGAAATATCCATACCTGAAGCCAAAAGATATCTTAAGAGCAAGGGAATACCGGTGAGATTATAGGATGTTGTTTAAACTAACTCTGGTTAAGTACTAATAAAAAATAAAATTAAGAAGGAGATAAAAAATGAACTTACAGAGACCCAATGCAGATGATGCCACCAGAACGGCTAACCGTTCCAGAAGTGTGGTGCCCAGCAGTGGCATATGTAGCCGCTGCCTCGACGGCTGTACTGGAAATTGCGAGGTATTCAAAGCAACCTTCCGCGGCCGTGAACTTATCTATCCAGGTCCTTTCGGAGAGATCACCGCAGGAGCAGACAAGGACTACCCCATTGATTATTCCCATCTTAACATCCAGGGTTATGCCCTGGGCGCCAGAGGGTTGCCCAAAAATGTTGTCGGCGATCCTGATACCGCTACTTTCCCCGGGGTAAATACAGAGACTGAGTACGGATGGGATATTAAAGTCAAGATGAAAGCTCCTATCTTTACTGGTGCTTTAGGTTCCACAGAAATAGCTCGCAAAAACTGGGAACATTTTGCTGTCGGCGCCGCTATTAGCGGAGTTACTCTGGTCTGTGGCGAGAACGTCTGTGGCATTGACCCCCAGCTTAAACTTGATTCCAACGGCAAGATTGCCTTATCACCAGATATGGACCGCAGAATTGAGATTTACCGCCGCTATCATGATGGCAAGTACGGCGAAATCCTAGTGCAGATGAATGTGGAAGATACCAGATTAGGCGTGGCTGAATATATCATTAAGAAACACGGCATCGACACCATCGAACTCAAATGGGGACAGGGTGCCAAATGTATCGGCGGCGAGATTAAGGTCAATAGCATAGAACGAGCCATGGAGCTCAAAAAGCGTGGCTACCTCGTTACACCCGACCCCACAGAACCAGTTAACCAGGCAGCCTTCAAAGATGGCGCTCTCAAAGATTTTGAACGGCATAGCCGTCTTGGTTTTGTCAGCGAGGATGGGTTTCATGCCGAAGTGCAACGCCTGAGGAAGCTGGGCTTCAAGCGCATTACTTTAAAAACCGGTGCCTACGGCTTGCGCGAGCTGGCCATGGCAATCAAATGGGGCTCCAAAGCCAAGATTGACCTGCTTACCATTGATGGTGCCTCCGGTGGAACTGGCATGAGCCCCTGGCGGATGATGGAGGAGTGGGGAATGCCCAGTCTTTATCTGCACGCTGCAGCCTATGAATTCTGCAAGAAGCTGGCTGATAAAGGCGAGCGAGTGCCTAACATCGCTTTCGCCGGCGGATTCAGCAGTGAAGATGGCGTATTTAAGGCTATCGCTCTTGGTTCTCCTTTTGTCAAAGCCGTGTGCATGGGGCGAGCTTTGATGATTCCAGGCATGGTGGGCAAGAACATCGCTCAGTGGATTAAAGATGGTAAGCTTCCCAACACTGTCAGCCAGTTTGGCTCGACTGTGGAAGAAATTTTTGTCTGCTATGAAGATGTCAAGAAAATGATAGGTGCCAAAGATATTAAGAACATACCCTTGGGCGCCATAGGAATTTACAGCTACAGTGAAAAAATAAGGGTTGGCTTGCAGCAACTTATGGCAGGTGCCAGATGCTTCAATGTACCTGCTATTACCCGGCGCGAGCTTATGTCTCTTACTGAAGAATGCGCCAAGGTAACCGGCATCCCCTACCTGATGGATGCTTATCGGGAAGAAGCCATGGCTATTTTGGAAAGCTAAGACTTGAGTTAACAAAAACAATGGAACGGGCTCCGCAAATCGGAGCCCGTTTGCTTTATATGCAAGTCAGAACAGCCTACAAATTAAAGCCTCTTTATTTATTGCCTGCTTGGGGTATAATAACCCTAGATGCCCGTATAATTAATTAGAATGTATTAAATTCTTGGCCTGGAGAAACCACAGGAGGTCCGTATGGAATACATGGGATATATAGCAATTTTTGTGGTAGGTGCTGTGCTGGGTGCAGTCGTTGTTTTCTTAATTAACCGTTTTCACCGTAAGGATATGGAGAAGTCATTCTCTGCCCTTTCCTTTGATGCATTGAGGAAAAACTCCGATGAGTTTTTGAAATTAGCCTATGAAACCCTCGCCAAACAAACGCAAACAGGGGTCGGAGAGCTTGAGGGAAAGAAGAAGCTAATCGACCAGACGCTGGAAGCGATTAAAGGCGATCTGCAGAAGGTAGAGAAATTAGTTACCGAGTTCGATGGCGAGCGGAAGAAAGCGTTTGGAGAGGTCAGCAAACAGTTGGAGTTCACTGCACAGCAGACTGGGAAGCTTCAGGAAACTACTGGTAAGTTGCAGGCGGCATTGGGCAACACCAAGGTGCGCGGGCAATGGGGTGAAAGAATGGCTGAGGATATATTACAGCTTGTGGGATTTGTGGAAAATGTTAACTATACCAAGCAGAAAACACAGGAGATAGCGAAGACGCGGCCGGACTATACTTTTCTCTTGCCCCAAAATCTCAAAGTAAACATGGATGTAAAATTTCCTCTGGACAACTATTTGAACTATCTCAATGCCGAGGCAGAAACAGATAGGGAAAGCTACAAACAAAAGTTCATAGCCGATACCCGTCAGAAGATTAAAGAAGTGAAAACCCGCGATTACATCAATCCAGAAGAAAATACTGTGGACTATGCCCTGATGTTCATCCCCAATGAACAGGTCTTTTGCTTCGTACACGAAAATTGCGGTTCCATAGTAGACGATGCTTTAAAGGACAAGGTGATACTTTGTTCTCCGGTTACCCTGTTTGCCGTACTTTGTGTGATGCGGCAGGCAGTGCAAATTTTCACTCTTGAGAGTACTGCTGCCGACATATTGTCGCTGCTCGATGCTTTCAACAAGCAATGGGACTTATTCAAGACAAGCATGGACAAGATGGGCAAAAAGATAGAAGAAGCACAAAAAGAATACAATAGTCTGGTTACAACGCGCAGTAGTCAACTGGAACGGCCACTGCGGAAAATCGAGGATTTGAAGCTGCAAAAAGGGATCGAAGTATCGCTGCCGGCTGGTAATGCCGAGCTTGCCTCCTTAGAAAGCGCCGAGGACAAAGAAAAATTGCCGGCGAGCAATGACCCACCAGCAAATAGGCTTATTTAGAATACTTCGCAGGTTTGTTTCGTGTACCGCTAAATCTATCCCCTTGTCATATAATCAATAATACAGAGAGAAGATGGCTCGTGATGACAGATGAGCCGAGTTGCAATTTGCGTGGCAGGCAAAGCTCTGTTATATTTCTTGGAGTAATGCGAGGTTGAACACCAGAGGAATGATTTATGCCAGAATTGCTGAAACCGCCTTATATCCAAAAGGTTGAGGAGCGGGGTAAATTACAGATATGGCTTGTCGATGGTGTCTACATCCGCAGCCATATTGATGAAGAGTTTACCAATTTCGGCCAGCACTACAGTTATCCTTATATCCCCCTGAATGAACTCTGGATAGACCACGGCACCAAAACTGACGAGGTGCCGTTTTTCATTGAACACTTGCTGGTAGAGCACCGGCTCATGGCAAAAGGCATGTCTTATGATGAGGCATTATCAGAGGCTGACCGGGCAGAGCGCAAAGAGCGCCGCCGCAGTGGAGACTTGAGCCGTTCGACCCATCACGGGCGAAAATTACCCGAGGGTCAAGATGTCCACGAGCGGCTCTGGAAAAAGCTGGAGAATGGCGTCAGCGTCTGGATTGTTAACGGGCGGCTGGTGCGGAGTATATTCGATATTGACTTCACTGCCGGTGGCCATGACTACGTCTATGAGTTTGTGCCGGAGAACGAGGTCTGGATAGATGATGATATCGAAGAAAATGAGCGCGGTTACGTGCTTTTGCATGAACTCCACGAGCGCAACCGCATGGCCAGCGGTTGGGCTTATAACAAGGCTCACGCTGAATCCAGCCGCCTGGAATACCACTGTCGCCATCATCCCGATGAGCTACACGATGCCTTGGCCAATGAGGGTTGGGCTTAAGTATTTTCTAATTGAAAAAATTGGGATATAAATGTAGAATAATCCACTGCTATTATGAAACCATACAGTTACCCGCCTGTTTCACCACATTTCAACCTGCAACTGAAGGAAAAGAACAACAAGTGGTTGCATTATGCCGTTAATTTTCCAGTTGCCAGACCCACGAAATACAAAGAACATAATACTGCTTTCGGCGAATATTACCAGCCTATTAACGGAAATAATTTGCCGTTAGCTATCCTGGTGCATGGGATGGGTAACCGCAGTACATTACCCTGCAGACTGCTAGCCAAGGACCTGGCCAAGATAGGAATAGCCAGCTTTATATTGTACCTGGTTTTTCACTCCTGCCGTATGCCGAAAGCACTAAAAAGCAGATTCCCCAAACTTACCCCGGAGGAGTGGTTTGAGGGATACCAGACATCGGTAGTTGATGTGCGTCAGATAGTAGACTGGGCGAGCAGCAACGCCCAGATTAACAAAGAGCAGATAGCAGTCATCGGTATCAGCCTCGGTGGCATGATCTCAGCTATATCCATGGGAATCGATAAACGAATACGCGCCGGCGTTATTACCATATCAGGCGGGAATTATGAAAGTCCTGCCTGGCTAAGAAGAACATGCCCTGATTGGACAGAAGCAGAATATGCTGAAGCTCAAAAAGCCTATAAACGGTATCTCGCCGAGGTTACCGAAAAAGGCTTCCAGAATGTCGAGCCACCTAAAAAAACCTACTTGACCGACCCCTTGACATTTGCCAGCTATCTTCGTCAGCGTCCTTTACTGATGATCAATGCTACGCTGGATGAGAGAATCCCCAAACAGGCGACGTTAGATTTGTGGGAGGCTTCTGGCAAACCTGAAATAAAATGGCTGCCCGGTACGCACTCCTCGGTTTGGCTGCTCTATCCTCGTATCCGCCGAGAAATAATTAATTTTCTCAGCTCTACTTTCGGAATGTAATTTAGGCGATTTGCTATGAAGAACTAGCTAAGAGGTCCCTGGAATGTTGTTAGATTTCCACCCGTTTGGGTCTCAATCCGCTTTGGTACCTTAGAACAGGGGTTTGTAGCAGTCCCGCTGGTTGCTGATATGAAGGACGTGAAATATTTACCCTGGTTTTGGTTCTCAGGTTCACTGTTTTATGGTAAGCTTCCCATTCCGGGCGATTTTCGTACAGCTTAGAAATAGTGGAACGGCGTAAAGGCAATTGCCCCTGCCGAACAGAGGTAATGTTATAAGCAATTGCTGAGCCATTTACCATTCCTACTCTGCAGTTATAGTAGTCATGGAAGGAATAGTGGGGACGGGATTGTCTAGCCGCTTTCTGCTGCTCCTGGCGCATATGCCGGGCAAAAATAAGCAGCGCGATACCTAAGGGTGTGGTAAAGGGTTCGGGAGCAAAAATAAGAGCTAGAGCCGCTGACTCCAGCCCCCTCCAAGCTTGATCATTCATATCTTTAATTTTAACTTATTGGCAGAAATAATACACCCTATATCTTTTACTTGTCAAAAGTGAGTAGTTGTTATATAAAAAGAGACGTTAAGCTTGTAGTATCGATTTAAGTTGTTTTTCCAGAAGGGGCAAATCTTCTTTTACTACGTTCCAGGTTAAATTAAGGTCAACACCAAAATATTCGTGAATTAATACGTTTCTCAAACCTGATATCTTGCGCCAAGGAATATTTTGGTGTTTTTCTGTGAAATCGGGAGGTATATTCTTAGTTGCCTCACCTATAATCTCCAGTCTCCTAATAACTGCATCCTGAGTCTCTTTTCTGGTTATGAAATCACTAATGGTCTGGTTTTGAGTATACTCGTTAATCAAAGATATACTTTCCAATATGTGGTTTATGAGAATTAAGGGGTCTTTTTTCATATAATTGGAATTTGTTCTTTAAGAACTCTTTCTTTTATTGCTGGAAGTAGCGAGTTATAAGTTAACACATCTGCATGGATACCTAACGCGTCCTCAATATCCAGCTGCAGCTCAACGAGATCCAACAAACTCTTTTTACCTTTGAACTCGACTAAAATGTCAATATCACTGCTTGCGGTTTGTTCTCCACGTGCTAAAGAGCCAAAAAAGGCTGCCCGCTTGACGTCATGGTTTTTAAGTATATTAATTACTTCGTCTCTTATTTTTTCAACATTAGTAATCATATTAAATCCAGTTTATAGGTTTTTCGCACTAAAAATCAAGGAATTGTTCTCAGGGCGTATAGTCAACACTCTATGCGTCTTCCTCTTGTCAAAAGTGGGTAGCTTAGCGGCAGTTAAATTTAGTTTCTAATCGCTACCAGACTGCCTGTCCCCCATCAACTAATAGTGTAGTCCCAGTAATGTAACTGGACTCGTCTGATGCCAGGAACAAAGCGGCATTGGCAATATCCTCGGGCTCACCGAAGCGCCCCAGCAGGATCTTTTGCAATGTCATTTTGCTTACTTGAGGGTCTTCGGTTAAAAACTTAGTGGCTGGGGTTCTAATCAGTCCGGGCAAAATGGCATTAACACGGATACGATGAGGCGCCATTTCCAGAGATAGTTGCGTGGTTAGACCCAGAATCCCCGCCTTTGCCGCTGCGTGAGCAAGGTTACCCAGACCTGGTATTGCCCTAATAGCAGCCTGTGATGAAACGTTAATAATGGAGCCACCGCCGCTCTTAATCATAAGCGGAATAGACGCCTTTATTACCACAAAAACCAAATCGAGTTCGTTACTAATAGTAAACTTCCAATCTTCCAGAGGCATCTCAGCCGCTGGAGCAAAGCGGGGTGTACTAGCGTTGTTATAGAGGACATCAAGCCGGCGGTATTTGTCTTTGATTAGATTTATCAATTGGGCTACTTGGTTCTCGTTACAGAGGTCAACTGGTTCACGGGAGAGCATCTCACCTCCAGCGTTCTTTACCATACGCACTGTTTCTTGATTGCCTTCCACATTCAGATCACAACCTATAACCTTGGCTCCTTCTTTAGCAAACAGCAACGCTGCAGCCCGCCCCTGCCCCCGAGCCGTACCAGTTATGAGCGCTATTTTGTTTTCTAATCGCTTTGCCATTTTAATACCTCCCTATAAAAACGTTTATTCCTATCCTCTTTCTCAACGAGGAAGGGATTTAGGTGGCTTTGTTGTTTTACTGAGGCGTTTCTGGAAGATTAGCTTATCGTCTCCTGACGCATAGAAATCGGATATACGGCAAATAAGTTTATAGCCTCGGGATTTGTGAAAACGCCTGGCCTTCTCATATATCGGTTTGGAGGAAGTCTCGATGAGAATTAGCCTTCCCTGATTATCTTTGATGCTGTTTTCAGCGGACAAAAGCAGAGTTTTCCCTATGCCTCTGGCTTGTTCTTTTGGGTCAATAGCCATCCAGTATATATCCCAGGTCCCTTTGGTTAAGGGAGTAGCTCCATAACAGACGTAGCCCACGGTGGACGAGCCAATTTCTGCCACCAGGACATGATAACCAGAATCAACAGGGTCATGCAGGTAGCTATCGATTACCTCTTCAGCAATTACTACCTCATCTGGCTCAAATTCAGGCGTATTCTTTAGTATTTTCAGTATATCTGGCTTGTCTTTGCCAGTCATAGGTCGGATCTTGGGACTCATCACCATGCTTTCTCAGAGCAATAAGCACAATTTTCTCGATAAGCTGCCTGTAGGTCATTCCGGCAGCCCTTGCCTGACGCGCCGCTCCGCTTCCAGGAGTTATATCAGGATTAGGATTAAATTCCAGGACTTTAACCTGTTCGTTAGTGTCCAGACGAAGATCCACCCGGGCGTAACCGGAACCACAACAGTTTAGAACCTTGAAGACTGATATTGCAATTCTTTCGATTTTATCACGCAACTCTGTACTAATTTCAGCGGGACATTTTGGTTTGGTGCACTGGAAATACGTGCTCTGCTTGTCCCATTTGGCGGCGAAGGTAAGAAGCCGGGGCATCCCGTCTGGCAGACAATACACGATCTCACTGATGGGCAGAACCACAAGTTCGCCGTCTCCGATGACAGTAACGTTTAATTCGCGTCCATCCACAAATTCTTCTACTAATGCCTTACCACCAAAAAAACTGCTTATCCTAATAACCTGCTTTTCCAGTTGGTCGGAGCTATATACCACGCTTTCCTCAGTCAACCCGTGACTGGCATCTTCTCCAACTGGTTTGACAATGCAGGGATAATTTAAATTAAAATCCGATAAAGTTTCCACAGTTAATAGCTGGCAATTGGGAGTGTCGATTCCCGCGGCGTTCAGAATCGCATTAGTCTTTGCCTTGTCCAGAGCCAGGGAAAGAATACCGCCAGGACAGCCAGTGTAGGTTAGCCCCAAATCAGACAAAGTATAAGCTATATCAGCCTCTGTTTCCGGGTGGTGATCAAAACCTTCGAATAGGTTGAATACCACATCCGCTTCTAATCTCTTTAACCGATCCTTAGCTTGTTCCAGAGGTGGCGGTAGAGGAAATTTAATGACAGGGTATTCTAAATCAGTCAGGGCATGGTACACTGCTCTCACTGTAATAGCAATGCTTGCCTCTGCTTTCGCTTCTCCCGCAACGATAAAGCGACCGTAGTACGGTTGATTATAGATAATAGCTATATTCGGACGCACTGTGGATATCTCTCCAAAGCAGCATTTATTATGTTAGAGATAAGCCCTTGGTATGTCCAGCCCATTTTACCAACCATAATAGGCAGGTCTCCACTCTTGGGGTTAAGCCCAGGCAGTGGATTTATCTCCAGGAAATAGGGCTTACCGCTAGAGCTGATTTTGAAGTCAATCCTGGAAAAGTCTCGACAGCCCAGGATACGAAATACTTCCAGGCTGGCTTTTTCAATTTTGTGTATAACGGATGTCTCAAGCTGGGCAGGACATTGGTATTCTACTAAATTCTCCCAGTCCCGCTTCACCTCCAGACAGTAGATAAAATTCGTCATACTATTTTTAGGCAAGACGCGCATTATGCCTAAAACCTTCGGGGGTGAGTTGCCTATTATGCCTACAGTTACCTCGTCACCGGCGATGAACTTCTCCACCAGTACCGGCTGATGGTAACGCTCCAGTATTTCTGAAGCCACCTCGACTACTTGCCTGGCATTATAAGCCACAGAACCTGAGGTAATACCCTTGCTGGAGCCTTCGTATGCTGGCTTGATAAAAGCAGGTAGAGGAAAGCTGTTCCAGTCTATTTCTTCCAGCTGATTGCTCTGTCCAATCAAGTGCCATTCTGGGGTAGTGATGCCTGATGCTGCCAGTATTTTCTTGGTAAGTGGTTTATCCAGGCTGATAGCCAGGCATTGGGGATCCGAGCCAGAGTAGGGTATGCCCAGCATTTCCAGGATAGCAGGCACCTGTGCCTCTCGGCTTCTGTAGCTGCCTAATCCTTCGGCGATATTGAACACCAGGTCAACTTTGTACTGGGTAACATTGGCTAGAAATTCCCTGCCACCGCCAAGTCTGATCACAGAATGTCCCTGTGCTTCTATGGCGGCGGAAAGGGCGTCTATCGTTTCTGGAGAGTCGTATTCCTCCAGAGCATCATCAGGATAGCTCTGCCCCAGATGAATTGACTGTTTAAGATCGTATGACAGACCTATTATCATTCACGGCTCCCACGGCTAAAGCCTGGTTCCCGTTTTGCCTGACGGGCAAGCGTGACGGGTTGCTGGCTTTTTTGCCATTTTTGTGACCATTACCAGAGTTAGCTGAACCTCGAGGATTGCGATAACAGAAGATACGGTTCTTGTAATTTCTCACTATCATTTCGTCCTTTGTCTGCATCAGCACATAGTTTGGCTGAATAGGAATCTTACCGCCTCCTTGAGGCAAGTCGATGACGAAGTGGGGTATAGCCAATCCCGATGTATGACCACGCATGCCTTCTATGATATTAATACCTGTCTCCACAGGAGTGCGTAAATGCTCGGTACCCTGCACCTCGTCACACTGGAAAAGGTAATAAGGACGCACCTTTATCTTAAGAAGACCGTGGCTCAGCTTGGTCTGTGTCTCAACAGAATCATTTATGCCCCGGAGCAAAACAGTCTGATTATTCACAGGAACTCCGCTCCGCAGCAATTTATCACAAGCCCGTGCTGCTTCTGGAGTTATCTCGTTGGGATGATTGAAGTGAGTGTTAAGCCATATTGGCCCATATTTTGAGAGCATGGCACATAGCTCATCGTCTATTCTCTGTGGTAGTACTACAGGACACCTGGAGCCTATGCGGATTATTTCAACATGCTCGATTTGCCTTAATCCGTAAAGAACCGCTTCCAACCGTTGTGTTGACAGGGTCAGGGGATCACCACCGGAGACAATAACGTCTCTGATAGTCTTATTATCGCGGATGTAATCCAGCATCTTGTCGATATCGGCTGGAGTGCGTACCCAGGTTCCATTATGCCATTCTCTTTTTCTGGTGCAGTGGCGGCAGAGCATGGGACATAAGTCAGTTACCACCATCAATACCCGGTCGGGGTAGCGTTGAACCAGGCCGGGGACTACAGAATCTCTCTTTTCCTCAAGAGGATCCTCAAATCCCACACTGCCTTGTGCTATCTCTTGGAAAGATGGCAACGCCTGTTTTCTAATAGGATCATCGGGGTCAGCCGGGTTTATAACAGACAAATAGAACGGCGTTATGGAAATAGGAAATTTAGTCGATACTAGTCTGATCTGGGTTTGTTCGGTAACTGAAAGGGGGATGTACTTTGTCAGTTCTTCAACAGTGGTGATGCGGTTTCGGAAATGCCATTTCCAGTCATTCCAACATTCATCCTGGATATGGCCGAAGAACCTACTCTTATGGGTAAACTTACTACTACTTGGAGGTTCTTCGTCTACCTCGGTGAGCGTATTGGCAAAGCCGGGAGGTTCTTCTTCGGCTTCACCGGAAGTGCAATTTTTTATCGCTGTCGTTTCTTTTGTCAACTATGATTTCTCCTTTATTCTCTTTTTTATTTTCAAGAGCGCCATGAATATGCTCATGCATCTCTTATCATAGTTTTATAACACTTAATAATATATATGTCAAGTTATTTTGGCTAAGTTTTAAAAAATTTAGTAAAAATTATTGAAATACTGTTTGATTACCATCACCGTCATATTGGAAATTGTTAAAAATTTCAGATAAGATTGGGGGGTATAGTGAGGGTTGGCAATCAACTCTCTTTGGAGGCTGATAATGAGACACAGTTTTGAAGTGATTGAAGCGGTGGTGGAGATTCCCAGGGGCAGCCGAAACAAGTACGAGTTTGATGCTGCTACTGGCTTCATCCGACTTGACAGAGTGCTGTTTTCTTCTGTCCATTACCCTACCGATTATGGCTTCATTCCGGGGACAAAAAGTGCCGATGGTGACATGCTGGATATTCTCATTATAGTGGAAGAGCCAACATTTCCCGGTTGCAGAATGAAAGTACGCCCTATTGGCTTCCTGCGCATGGTGGATGAAAAGGGCACAGATGAGAAAATATTGGGCGTGCCAGTTGCCGACCCCAGATTCGATGGTATCAAAGACATTTCTGACCTGCAAAGCCACTGGCTAGCAGAGATCGAAAACTTTTTTGCCACCTATAAAATGCTTGAGGACAAAGAGAGCTCTGTGCAGGGGTGGGCTGGTGCCAAAGAGGCTAAACAGGTCTTGAAAAAGTACTGGTGCAAATAAGCATTACCACCTCTCACCCCTGCCCCTCTCTCCTTCAAAGGAAGGAGGGGATTATGTTTTTAAAGGGGCAGTGCCGCCATGAACTGCTTTATATTTGTCTACAATCCTCATTTGTCAACAGCACTGTGACTTGGATAAAATGGGGGTTCAAGGTGCTGTAGCAGGAGCACTGCTTAATTTGCAAAGAGTGAAAGGAGTTTAGAAAGGGTTCATGTCGTTAGAAAATGATGACGATAATAAACTAAAAAAAGAAGTAGCTATCAGAGAAATGGAGATAGATGATATTAGCTCTGTTTATCACCTTGGCGAAAGTTTGTTCACCAGTGAGGAGTTTCCTACTCTGTATCGGACTTGGGACCCTTATGAGGTTACCGACTATTTTGCTTCCGACCCCAACTATTGCCTGGTAGCCGAGGCAGAGGGAGTGATTGTCGGTTTCATTTTAGCCACTACTATCGAGAAGGAAGGCACTGCCTGGAAGAGGTACGGATACCTGAGCTGGATAGGAGTGGATGAGGATTACCAGAGGACTAACCTGGGCCAGCGTCTTTATCGGAGGCTTGAAGAGAGGTTGAAGAAGAATGGGGTGAGGATGGTCATAGCTGATACCGATGTTGATAACGAAGGAGCAATTGCCTTTTTCAAAGCCATGAAATTCTCCCTTACCGGCAAGCACCAGTGGCTGGCTAAGACACTGCGGCGGCAGAAGAAATCGGCTAAACAACAAAACGATAATAATAATGATACCCAGTAGGTCAAAAGAAGCAAATTACAAAAGCGAGTTTTAACAAATCCATGGATATACAGCCTGAAAGATTGAAACAATTACTCAAGAGCCTTGTGGACATTTACAGCCCGCCGGGCAAAGAAGAGGAAATCCTGGAGTATGCCGAAGGATTTTTAAAAACACAGGGATTTGCGGTGACCAGGCAGGAAGTTGATGACAGCCGCTTTAACCTAATAGTACTGCCTGAAGAAAATGATGAAATAGACCTTTGTTTTGTGGGACACCTGGATACGGTAGTTGCCCATGACCTGGATGATTATGGTTTCTATGAGGAAGAGGATATCATTTACGGTCTGGGGACTTCTGATATGAAAGCGGGTTGTGCTGCTATGATGGAAACATTTACTGTCCTGGCGGAACAGAAGGGCAATTTCCCGCCGGTGGGTCTGGCACTGGTAGTTGGCGAGGAAGAAGATAGCTACGGTGCCAAGACACTGATGCGAGAATACAGTTTCCCCTGGGCTATAGTTGGCGAACCCACCAACATGACACCCTGCCTGGGACATTATGCTTATCTGGAAGTGCTTTTACGTACTGGTGGTAAAAGAGCTCACTCTTCCATGCCCGAATTAGGTCATAATGCCATTGAGAGCATGCTAAAACTGTTGCTGAAGGTCACGGAATATACTCAATCCGCATCCGCCACTAATGGTCTGGTTTACAACATCAGGGAGCTTTCTGGGTTTCCTGGAGGATTTGTGGTACCGGATACCTGCGAATCATGGCTGGATATTCACCTGCCACCTAACTCCAGAATTGACGTATTGAAGTCGGAACTGGAACAATTGGTGGAAGAGGCAGGTAGTGCTATACCTGGGCTTGATGCTTACCTCAGGTTTGAAGATACCCACGCTGGCTATCATATTTCTGAGGACAGACCTCTGGTGAAAAAGTTGAAAGATGCTTTTAAAATGATGTCGTTACCCTGGGAGCCTCAGGATTTCAGGAGCCACTCCGATGGCAATGTTCTCTGGGCGGCAGGAGTAGACCCTATTATCCTGGGACCCGGAAGGTTGGAAGAAGCTCACAATCCCGAGGAGTCAGTACATTTTTCTCAGGTAATAAAGGCAGCACAGCTCTACCTGAGTTTTGCCTTATCCCTGGTTCATTAGGCTCTTTATCGGCTCTTATCCCTTTGCTCTCTTTCCCTGATGCTACAGCCTGTCTTATTGACAATGCCCTGCAACTACGAAATCCCGCAATGTTTCCGTAGAAATCCGACAGTCCATGTAAAATCATGGACATGCAAAACAGGACATTAATAACACTTTGCTGGGAGTTATATGAACAAGGAATTCCTAAGGTACACATTGCTAAAAGGCTGGATAAAAATCGCGAGACCATACATATCTGGATACAGAACATCAAAGAACATGGACTTCTCTCATTCCTGGATAACTACGAGCAATCCAAGAAAGGTGAGAGGAAAAGAAGGCAAGTAGACCCGCTAGTAAAGAGATTAGTCTGGGAAATCAGGGAGCGCGAATACTATTGTTGTGGTCAGAAGATTCAATATTATTTAGAGCTTGAACGTGGTATCCACCTCTCGGTTCCTAAGATATATGAGATACTAGCGGAGAAATATTTAATTCGGTCCAAATGGAAGAAAAATAAAGTGAGAGGATTGATACCAAAAGCATCAATGCCCAGAGAAGTAATTCAGATGGATACAATTGATTTCGGGGACATTTATGCATTCACTGCGATAGACATTTTTACCAGAGAGGCAGATATTCTATTAGCTCCGGAGCTCACTGCCAGGTACGGTTCCAGATTTCTAGTTAAGAGTATGAAGAGGAGATTTGGGCAGCATGTGCATCTTATTCAGACTGATGGCGGTCCAGAGTTTAAGGCAGACTTCCTCATGCATGTACATTCTTTCTGTGATCGTCACAGGGTAGCTAGGCCATATCGTAAAAATGAACAATCTTATATTGAGAGTTTCAACAGAACGGTAAGAAAAGAGTGCCTGGGCTGGTCAAAATATCGTGCTAAACAATTGCCTGAGTGCATAGAAATGGTAGAATCTTTCCTGAAGCGCTATCATTATCATCGTCCACATATGAGCTTAGGGATGAAGCCACCATTACAAAGATTAAAGAAGGAGGTAGACTGTCGGATATTTACGGAGAATTAAGCGAATTCTTGACATACTCAGTTTTCCCCGCTTATAATAGGTTTTCAGCTTTGAAAGCTGCTCAACGTGGGACTTTAAAATGTATATTAATGTCGCCCAATTGCTTAAGGAACCAGTAGGCTCCACCAGGAGCTATGAAGTTGATGAGTTTATTGGTGAAGATGATACCAATCACGTCCAGGGCAAGGTGACCTTAATTCATACCAATCGCAGTGTACTGGTTCAGGGTTCCATGACCGCCAGTGCCAAAGATATCTGTAATAGATGCCTCGAGCCAGTCGATTTTCGAGTCACTTTTGATATAGAGGATGAATATCTTCCCAGCATAGATATTATCAGCGGTGCGCCTTTGCCTGTCGATCCTGGTAGTTTTACCCTGGATCAGAATCATGTAATGGACCTGAATGAAGCTTTGAACCAGTATATGGCGATGGCAATGCCCATGAAGGTGCTTTGCCGCCCCGATTGTGCCGGGATCTGCCCATCTTGTGGGCGTAACCTTAATAAAGGTTCTTGCTCATGCCCGAGTCAGATAACAGACCCACGCTGGTCAAAGTTAGTCAACCTAGGAAAGGGGAAGAAAGTTTAAATGGCATTACCTAAGAAAAAATATCCAAAATCACGTCAAGGGAAAAGACGCAGCCATATGGCGCTGAGTGCTCCAGCAATGGTTGATTGTCCTCAATGTCATAGTCTGAAAATCTCTCATCATGTTTGTCCTACCTGTGGCACCTATAATGGCCGTGAAGTAATCGAGATAAAAAGCCCCAAGAAAAAGGCTGGATAGCGAATATTCAGCTTACTGCTGTGTTGTGTCAAACTAATGTATCGTAGCCATTTGATTACAGCGCAGTCAGGGAAACCAAAGGAGACAAGATGGATGTTTTCGAAAAAATGAAGCAGGCTATAATCAAGGTGCAACCAGGAATAGATGAGGCCAAGATAGTGCCGGCAGCTAGGCTAACTGAAGATTTGGAAATAGACTCTTTGACTAAAGTGGAACTTGCTTTAGCCATGGAAGATGCCTTTGGCTTTTATCTGCCGGATGAGGAACTGGAAAATCTTGTCACTGTTGGCGATGCTGTAGCTCTGATAGAATCCAAGTCAAAAGCGACAAAATTAAGAACGCAAGATGCCTAATCGGGTCGTAATTACAGGCTACGGAGCAGTTACACCGCTGGGCTCAAATATTGAAGATACCTGGCAAGGCTTTATAGCTGGTAAGTCATCAATAGGACATATCAGTTTATTTGATGCTACAAACTTCAGTGTTAAAGTCGCTGCCGAAGTCAAGAATTTTAACCCGCTCAGTTATCTGGATCCAACTACTGCCAAGTATTCAGACAGGTTTACCCAATTTGCCGTAGCAGCTAGCTTACAAGCCATTGAGCATGCTAAGCTGAGGATAGACGATTCGAATAAATACGATGCCGGCGTTCTAGTAGGTAGCGGCATCGGTGGCGTAAACACATTGCAGCAGCAGATTCTGGTGATGAATACCAGAGGACCATCTCGGGTCAGCCCTTATACTGTACCCATGATGATAGCTGATAACGCTGCCAGCCGGGTATCCATAATCACCAAAATTATGGGCCCCAACTTGTGCTTGGTCACAGCTTGCTCCACAGGGGCGGACTCTATTGGAATCGCCTATAAAATGATTAAACATGGTGAAATCAAAATAATGGTCGCTGGTGGTACCGATGCTGCTATTGCTCCCATAGGCGTTGCTGGCTTCCAGCAAGCAGGTGCCTTATCCCGAAACCCTGACCCGCTTAAGGCATCACGGCCTTTTGATGCCAAGCGTGACGGCTTTATTATGGGCGAAGGTGCTGCAGTCGTAGTTCTGGAGAGCCTTGATTATGCCAGGCAAAGAGGTGCTACTATCCTGGCTGAGATTGTTGGCTACGGAGCTACTTCGGATGCTTATCATATCACTCAGCCTGCCGAAGGCGGTGACCCAGCAGTAAAGGCGATCGAGCTTGCCCTGGCTGGTATAGATCGCGATAAAGTTGATTACATTAATGCTCACGGTACTTCGACACCGCTAAACGATTTAAGCGAGACCAGAGCCATTAAGAAAGCATTTGGCGATAGAGCCTACAAAATACCGGTTAGCTCGGTAAAATCAATGGTTGGGCATATGCTTGGTGCTGCTGGGGCACTGGAAGCAGTGGTATGCTGTAAAGTGATAGAAACTGGTATTATCCCTCCGACTATAAACCTGGAGTATCCCGATCCTGAATGTGACCTCGATTATGTACCTAATAAAGCCAGGACTGGCAAAGTAAATTTAACTATTTCCAATGCTTTCGGTTTTGGTGGACACAACTCAGTTCTGGCTATCAGCAAATATTCTTAGTTTAGGGGGAAAGAAGTGGAGAAGTCGCTGGGAATAGCTGTCGGGGTTGATATCATAGAGATAGACCGTATTGAGGAAGCTGCTTTGAGCTGGCAAGGTTCTTTCCTCAAACGCATTTACACTGAGGCTGAGCTGGAAAGCAGTGGCAATAAGCCTTCCAGTTTGGCTGCCCGCTTTGCGGCTAAAGAAGCAGTGATGAAGGCTTTGGGCACTGGTGCTCGGGGCCTGGGTTGGAAGGACATTGAGGTCCTTTCCAATAGCGATGGTGCCCCTTTTGTTCGGCTTCATGGCAGAGCATATGATAAGGCTAAGGAAATTGGGATGTCCCAATTCGCCATCAGTATGTCTCACAGCAAACATTATGCTATTGCTATGGTAGTTGGCTATGCTGCATAACTTTAAACTTTGTGAGCTGTTAAATATCGAATATCCTATCCTGCAAGGCGGTATGGCCTGGCTGGGGACAGCCGAGCTAGTGTCCGCTGTATCTGATGCTGGAGGTTTAGGGATAATTGGCTGTGGCGATGCTCCCCCAGATTGGATTAGAAAACAAGTCAGATTAACCAAGGAGAGAACTAGCAAGCCCTTTGGCATCAATATTATGTTGATGTCCCAGTATCTCAATGACAACCTCAAGATAGTTTTAGAAGAGAAGGTTAAAATCGTTACCTTCGGCGGAGGGAATCCAGGCACGCATATTCCAGCCCTCAAAGAGGCGGGCATTGTAGTGATGCCGGTTGTCTCCAGTGTTGCCTTAGCCAAGCGTCTGGAAAGATTAGGAATAGATGCTATTATTGCTGAAGGTATGGAATCTGGTGGTCATGTCGGTGAGACTACCACCATGGCTCTGGTGCCTCAAATAGTCAACAATGTTAAGGTACCGGTGATAGCTGCTGGTGGCATCGCTGATGGACGGGGGTTGGCTGCTGCGCTGGCTCTGGGAGCTCAGGGAGTACAGATGGGAACAAGATTTATTTGCTCTGATGAGTGTATTGCCCATCCCCAATTTAAAGAGCAGATAATTAAAGCCATGGATAGGTCAACAGTGGTTACGGGAGAATCCACAGGACACCCTGTTCGCTGTTTGGAGAATAAGTTGACACGACAATTCAGGGCATTGGAAAAGTCGGGAGCATCCAAATCTGAATTAGAGGATTTTGGCAGGGGGAGGTTGTATTTAGGGGTCATTCAGGGTAATATAGAGGAGGGTTCACTTATGGCAGGTCAGATAGCTGGTCTGATAACGGAGATAAAACCGGTAAAGCAGATAATACAGAATATCATGGCTGAAGCCGAGAGAACCCTTGAGATGCTCGGTAAGCTTAAATCATAAGGAGGAAAGATCATGTCAGAGGAAGTAAGGGTCGCTTATGTATTCCCAGGGCAGGGCTCTCAATCAGTTGGTATGGGTTTAGACCTTTATGTCCACTACGCTTCAGCTAAGGAAGTTTATGACGAAGTCGACAGTATTTTAGGCTTCCCCCTTTCTCGTTTATGCTTTGAAGGACCCGAGTCTGACCTGACACAGACTATAAATGTTCAGGCAGCAGTATTAACCACAAGTATTGCTTGTCTCAGAGCAGCTCAGGAGGCTACCACCAACGCTTTGCCACCTCCTACCTTTGTTGCTGGGCACAGCCTTGGTGAATTTACGGCGCTGGTAGTGGCTGGTGTGATTAGTTTGTCCGATGCCGTACGCCTGGTTCGTGAGCGGGGAAGGTTAATGCACGAAGCTGGAAGAAGAAAGCACGGTGGTATGTTAGCTGTCCTAGGACTGGATTTACAAGTTGTCGAAAATATTTGCCTGTCTGTGGGGGCTGTAGTCTCCAATATCAATTCCCCAGGTCAGATTGTAATTAGTGGCTCTCAGGAGAGCCTGGACAAGGCACGGAGATTGGCACAGACAAAAGGCGCTCGCAGAACAGTACCCTTAAAAGTCAGTGGTGCTTTCCATTCTCCCTTAATGGAGCCGGCTCTGGAAGGTTTAAGAAATGCTGTAGCAGGGGTTAATTTTAGTAAACCTTCAGTGCCAATTATAGCTAATGTAACCGCCCAACCGTTGACGGCGGTGGAAACAATAAAAGAAGAGCTTGTTAGCCAGATTGTTCATTGTGTCAAGTGGCAGCAGTCAGTAGAAGCTACCATAGCCAAGGGTGTGACCACTTTCTTTGAGATAGGACCAGGGAATGTACTCGCTGGATTAATCAAGCGAATTAGTCCAGGGGCACAGATTTTCAATATTAATAGTGCCGACTCCATTGCCGAGATATCGAACTGGCGTAAAGGACAAATGCGGTGAATTTAATCTCCTGCTGGATGGTGTGAATAACGAGTGACCGGATTACGTCGAAAAGCCAGAATCGTAGCTTTACAGGTTCTTTATGAAATTGACAGCTCTGGCCATAAGACTGATGAGGTTTTAACACGAGCCATTCAAGAAAGCTCTTTACCTAAATTAGCCACCGATTTTGCCAGAGGACTAGTTAACGGAGTTGTTCACAATAAACAAGCTATAGATGACGAAATTCGGCGCTTCGCTCCTCTGTTCCCTCTGAAACAGCTAGCCATTATCGACCGAAATATTCTCCGCCTCGCTATCTACGAGATTCTGTTCAATAGCGATGTGCCAGTTAAAGTCGCCGTTAATGAAGCTGTGGAGCTAGCCAAAGGTTTTAGTGGCGATAGCTCGCCAAAATTCATTAACGGAGTCCTGGGTTCAGTGATTGCCAATTCAGACCATTGCCTAGCGGCATCTAAAAAAAAGACTGCTGAAAAAGAGGTGCAGGAACCTTCCTGCCGAGGGTCTGGGGGTGTCCCCCAGATTCCCGATTCCCCCAAGACTGGGGGATAAAGGGGGTTGAACCTGAGTTTTTCAGCACTCTCAAAAAACAAAGCTCCTTTAGAAAGAATACAAAACCCTATCCAGCATTGATATTCTTGAAGGGATAATGGGACCAGGTTGAGGGCTTGCTAACCAACCGCCCACCATGCTAAGCTACCATAACAGAGAGATAAGAGATGGCGACTATATTGGAGCGGCTAACTAAAATAATTACCAGAGAACTTGGTGTTGAAGAAGAATTGGTAACGCCTTCGGCTTCTTTTACCGAAGATTTTAACGCCGCCTCCGCTGATTTGGCAGAGTTAATGGCAGTAATTGAAGAGAAATTCAGCACACCCCGACGAAAGGTTGAGATTCCAGACGAAGCGGTAGAGGAAATCGTTACCGTTCAGGACCTTATTGACCTTCTCCGCGACTATGTTGTAGAGGATTAACTGGAGAACTTTTACCTGCCCAGTTGAGTATTTTCCCCAATATTTCCTGCCAGCTATCTCCGAGATTCTTTATATCCAGTGTTATCTGTTTGGTACCTGCTTTTATGCCACCTTTATAGTCCTTCAATAAGTGTGAGAAATTCAATTCTCTTGCTTGGTAAAACTGTATAGTAATCAGTTTGTTTTTTGTTGAGATAGATTCTACACCTGCTTCGGTAGCCAGCAGTTTGATGTTTACCACGTATAATAAATTTTTAATTGGCTGCGGCATTGCTCCGAACCTGTCCCTAAGCTCATCAGCTACCTCGGCTATTTCTTTAGCCTCTTTTGCGGCAGCCAGTTTCTGGTAGAAAGTTATCCTGGTATTTTCGTTGGAGACATATTCTGCAGGAATATGGGAGACTAGAGGCAGAGCTATGCTGGGAGGTGGGGGAGATACTTTCTGAGGTTCGATTTTACCCGCCTGTTTAAGTTTCGCTTCCTCTATAGCTTCAGCTAAGAGGCGGCAGTAAAGGTCAAAACCTACCGCGGCTATATGTCCGCTCTGTTCTGCGCCGAGCAGGTTTCCAGAGCCCCGAATCTCCAGGTCTTTCATGGCAATGGCAAACCCAGCACCCAGTTCGGTGGCTTCAGCTATAGCCCGGAGACGTTTTCGAGCCTGAGGAGTCAGTTGTTTGCCACCAGCAAACAGAAAGTAAGCATAAGCGTTGTTGCTGCCGCGCCCCACACGCCCGCGTAACTGATAAAGCTGTGTCAGCCCCAGCTTGTCGCTTTCGTCGATAATCAACGTATTTACGTTAGGCATATCCAGGCCGGACTCGATGATGGTGGTGGTCAACAGAACGTCGCTTTTGTGTATAGCAAAATCCGCCATTACTTCTTCCAGTTCCTCCTGCATCCGCCCGTGGGCAACAGCTATTCTGGCTTCGGGAACCAGCTGGCTTAGCTTATTAGCCACTGCCTGAATATTGTAAATGCGATTATGGATGAAGAAGACCTGCCCATTTCGCTCTAGTTCCCGCAGTATTGCCTCACGTATCAGTCTGTCATCATAAGCGCCGACATAGGTGTTGATGGGCAAACGGTTCTCCGGCGGCGTTTCCATGATGCTCAAATCACGGATGCCGGCTAGTGACATATGAAGGGTGCGGGGGATGGGAGTAGCACTCAGAGTGAGGATATCCACTTCCTGCCTCATTTTCTTGAAATACTCTTTGTGAGCTACGCCAAAGCGCTGCTCCTCATCGATTATCAGCACTCCCAGGTCTTTAAATGCCACGTCTTTTTGCAGTAAGCGGTGTGTACCTATGCAGATATCCACAGTGCCATCAGCCAGCCCCTGAATTATGCTGACTTGCTCTTTTTCTGGGGTGAAGCGGCTTAATACCTCAACTCTTATAGGAAACGACTGCAGCCTTTCATGGAAAGTGCCCATATGCTGCTGAGCCAGCACCGTGGTGGGGACCAGGAGGGCTACCTGCTTGTTATTCAGAACTGCCTTAAAAGCAGCCCGCAGGGCAATTTCAGTCTTACCGTAGCCCACATCCCCGCAAACCAGTCGATCCATCGGCTTCTTTATTTCCATGTCAGCCTTGACCGCTTTAACTGCCTCCAGCTGGTCAGGTGTTTCCATATAAGGAAAAGATGACTCCAGTTCTTGCTGCCAGGCACCGTCGGCAGAGAAGGCAAAGCCGGATATTGTCTCACGGGCAGCATAGAGTTTTAGTAGCTCTTCTGCCATATCGTTTACCGACTTCTTGATTCGCTGCTTGGTTAGTGCCCATTCCTGTGTCCCCAGCCTGCTCAGCCTGGGTGGCTGGTCGGTGCCGCCGATATAACGGCTGACACGGTCAATCTGGTCTGTAGGCACGTACAGCCTGTCATTGGCGCTGTATTCCAAAACAAGGTATTCACGTTCCACTCCATCGGTGGTCATTTTGGTCATGCCATTGTATTTACCGATGCCGTGCTCAATATGGACGACATAGTCGCCCGCGGTTAGTTCAGCGACAAAGCGGTGATGTCGTACCGGTCTCCGCTTGAACAAACGCCGCTGCTTAACCATGCCGAAAATCTCGTTGTCGGTCAGCACAGTCAACCTATCTTTCAACTCCCAGCCTTCTGCCAGGGAACCTTGAACCAGCGTCACCGAACCCAATGGCGGTATCTGCTCCAGTTGCCCGATTGGAGAAGCCAGGATATCTTCTTCCTGCAATATCTCAGAGAGGCGTTTGGTTTGCTGGCTGATTATGACCACGCGGCGCTTTTCTGCCAGCTTTTGTTTTAGCTCTTTGCAGAATAACTCCAGCCTGCCCCCATATTGTGGCACTGCCATTATCGATAAAGATTGAAGCCTGACCTGGTGAGAACCTTCGATATTCCACGAATGCAAGATTAGCTGTTGTTTAATTTTTTTAATCTCAGCCTCGAACTCATCGTAGGATAGTAGGGGAGGATTATCTGTTATCGTGTTCTCGTTCTGGGCATTGGTCACCTGGAACTCGGCATATTGAGCGTTTATGGTCTCGATGACATTACGGATTTCATCGAGGTCATCTAAAATCAACAGGACTTTATCCGGGAGGTAGTTCAGGATAGTATCGCTATTGCTGCGCCGATAGTTTTCTTTAGCAGGTGTTACTATTATTGAATTTACTGGCTTTGTGGAGCGCTGCGTTTCAGGCTCGAACCGCCGCATGCTTTCTACGCGGTTGCCGAAAAACTCTATCCGCACCGGCATTTCACTGGACATGGGGAAAATATCGACGATGCCGCCACGGCGGCTTATAGTCCCTGGCACTTCTACCAGATGTTCCAGCTCATAGCCGATATCCTGCCAACTGCTGATAAGTTGTAGTGGGTCTATGTCCTCACCCATTTCAATAGTATGATAGGCTTTGCTGAAGTCGGATTGAGGTAAAGTCTTGCTGGCGATGGCTGAGGCAGAGCTGATGATTATGGGAATACGCTGGCTGTTTGCTGATTTATCCCGATAATGGGCAAGAATTGACAGCGCTTGCAGCCTTTCGGTTACGGATGCCGAGTCAGCCGAAGAAAATTCTTCAGCCAGGAAGTCAGTTTCTGGAAAAAACTGTAGCCAAGCCGAACTGGGACACCAGGTTTGAAGCTCGTCATAGAGCCTTCTGGCATTCTCCGGCTGGGAGGTTACCACCAGAATAGGTAAGTTAGTATTCTGGTATAAGGCTGCTATCAGGTATGACTTGGCAGCATCGGAGATTACCAGCTTGTTCTCAGATGCTGCTAACTTAGTTAGCTTGCTGGCCAGTTCCCGGTAACCAGGGTCCTGTTCTATCAACGAAAGCAGAATCGATAAATTCATTACAAATGCCTATAGGGCTAGCCGTTCTTCTCAGGGTATTCCGACTAGCCCAAGCAACTGGATTGTAACACAGCTTCAAAGTAACAATCCACTACTTTTTGTTTCACTCTCTCCTCAATCCTCTCCCATCAAGGAAGAGTAGGCAAAGGCATTTGTTTAGGTGTCACCTCTGGGGAAGTAACTCTCACAAAAGGCGGAGCTTGACGTTTTAGCCTCCGGGTTTAACTCCTCTTATCCTGATAGCCTCGAGACGATCATCATCTCCCTTTTTAACCTCAAATTCTACTCGCTGTCCCTCCAAACGGGAATCGTAATTCATTCCTTGAAGCTGACTGCGGTTGAAGAAGAGCTCCTCTCCCCTTTCTGTTCTAATAACCCCAGCGTAGGGTTCTCTAGTCAGCCGTCTAATTACTCCCTGTGGCAATTTTGCTCTCCTATTCAGAAAAATGTTTCCTCTAAACTTAGCCACCGTAACTTAAATGGTATCGACAAGGCTTAATGAAGATCCATCACCTTGTCCAGTCCAGCGGGCAAATCACGTTGGACAATGATTATGGAACCTGGAGCTGGCTTTATTTCAATTTTGAATTGCGAGTTGACTCCTAAAGGAATAGTCAAAGCCTTGCCCTCTCCAAGGTCTACGAGATCAATCGTTACTTCGAATTGCTCCCCGATTTCCAGCAAATTATCTTTGTCAGCGGCACCTATGGCTCTCTTGGTCCATTTGACATTGTTCAGACAATCAGTTGCAGTGCTGAAGTCAATAACTGTCTTATTAGGTGCACTGAGAGTGCCGTCGCAGGGTGTCATATCAATTGGATCTGCAGCAGCAGTATTTCTGACCGTAAGTAAAATGTATCTAATCCTTGCATTATCGGTGCATTTTACTATTACTGAATCAGATATCTCCAGGTATCTTTTAACTTGCTGAACTCCAGCATTGATTGTCTCCTTACTTCTCTGGGCAATAAATACGCCGCCATTTAGCAATGCAAAAATAGCTGAAGCAGCCACAACGGCAAACGCGATAACGATAATAACGGTCTCCAGCCTGGCTATTCCTCGCTCACCATTATGCAGGTTCGCCAGAACTCTTATGAATTTATTGACACTCAGGTCCTTCATTTATCAGTTATTTCTGATCTGGTTTCGCTTATATTGAGGATTTTACTTGGTGTCTCTGTGCCCTGTTAGCTATCTTTTCGGTATCGTTATTATTAGCCTGGGTTTTTCATGTTGCCGCTTTGATAACAATATCACATTAACCCAGAGAAGGTAATCACGCATTGGTACTAATACGGCGCGTACAAAAGTACCACACACATACCAGACCTTTACATATTTTCTGACCTTCCCTTACTACATAATACAATGCCAAGATTTTAGGCCATAGTTCAATAGGCATTGCGGCTGACTTGTGTAGGACGGTTAAGAATGAATGTCATTCTGAGGAGTCTGCCTCAGGTAGACGACGTGAATCCCGCGGGATCAATTGGCACCCGCGAGTTCCATATGATTGCCAGGATCAGATTAAGGCTGAACATGGGAAGTATAGCCCGCTGACACGTAGTGTCTAGGGCTTAAGTTCTAGGCGGATAGAAACGTGCTGGTCTGTGCTTCTCAAATCTCCACCTATTTTGAATAAGAGTTTCCTTAATAGTGAAAAGAAAAAAACCAGCACGTGCGGGTTCAAGCCTTCTCTCACATATTTCTTGCCTTAAAGCTTCGTTATAGTCGTCGTATATAGCATAACCTCTGTTATTAGCAGCATCGCTTGCAATCTGGATTATTCTGTCTTCACTAAGCACAAGAAATATACCCCCTCATCACTATTGAACTACCTATTCGTTGGCATATACTAACTTCATACATTGGGGTTGTCAATATGAAATTATGGAGAAATGCACAATTACTCAAGATTATTGGCTAAACGAGTTATCCGACCTTACGTATGAATAGTGTCTAAGGATGCCGCATGGCTGTCCTTAATGGGTAAGAAATGGCCTTAGTTTGGTTTAGGGTGAAATCTCTCTCTACTTGTTGTGTGGTTTGGGCCGTTGGATGTTGTATATGGGTAGACACCTTTATTCTTCCTTTTGATGGACAATGAACAATTGTGTATCAAAAAACATATGAGAATAAAAAGCAATCTGCTCTATAGGTCTTTTATTCCTCATTTCTCTTATTGTATCCTCGTAAGTCTTAATAGGTATGTCACGTTTTTTCCGAGATATAGTCGTCAACTGTTCAGCCAGCTTAAATAATTGCTGTGTTTGCAGTGCAGATTTGCCTTCTTGTTGTAGCTTGGATTGTATTTCTTGTGCAAAGTCATCATAATCGGCTTTGGCTTCCAACTGACGAGATTTCGAGCAAAAGTATTTCATCCCAGAATGTTGAAAAGCAATATAGTGATCCTCATTATCTGGTAGCATTCCTACCCAAGAAGGACGAAGCCATATTGAACGAAGTTTCACATCATGTTCATGATATGCCTCATTTAACTCCCAAGGCTCATGAAACGCTGGAGCTGAATAGTACACCTCATTTCCTTCATGTTCTAAATCTAGGAGCATTTCATGTTGTTGTGAGTGTCTAGCAGAGCGAATGGGCATTCTATAGTATGGTATCGTGAATTTACCATCTTGGACCTCCCTAGCATTGGATCGAAGCATGCAGTGAGAAAGCTTAAATTGCAAAAATAATGGAAGGCCAGGTCGTTGAAGCATAACATCATAACCACCCCCAGGTTGCCCCTCCTGATAGAGAGAAGGAAAGACAGGTGCGGCAGTTAGCTTTGTGCCATGCCAACGGATTAGTTCCTCTGTGATTGCATAGCCATAGCTGAATTCTGAGATATTAGGCTGCATTATTGAACTCAATTATAAAATAAATATTATTGAAATCGAATATTCTTATTACAAAACTTATTATTTAAAGACCAAATCTGATAGTCGTATTTAATTTATAATAACTGCATAATTGTATTTCATGTTGCCAGTATCCCATCTCTCCAATCTACCATCACCTTATATGGTGACCATATAGTACTTTGTTAGGCATCATCATGAATCTTATGGTATTTTCTCAGAACATAGGGATTTCCAGTTTCTTTAAAGCCGAATGTAATTTTTTCAACTGTATACAAATAACAATCAACCTGATCTGCCGTATCAAGATTGAATAACACCACATTTAGCCCTGCACTCAAAGCACTCCTATATATAATGCCATCATAAACGTTATTTTTAAAAAGTTCAGCAATGACTTGAGTAGGTATGTATTCAGCGGTCTGTTCTGTGGAACTCACAGGGACTGAAAAGGCACGATTAATATGAGACCAGACTGCAGATTCACGTTTTTGAGGACTCGGTTCTTTTAAGTAAATAGCATACTCTTGATCAGCAGAACAGTTAATTACTTTCATATCTCTTGTTGTCTCAAATTGCCCAACCGAGATCATGGAACCAAGCCAAGGGCGCACTTCTGCCATTGCCGTTTCCTTGTCAGTGGCAAGATAGAGGTACGGAATTCCTTTGGGATTTGCTCTTCCCTCGATAGACATGCTTAGTAACGGCTTCATGCGCTCATAAGGGAATGGACACGGCTGATCATCCTCATTTCTTGATTCTATGCATCCAAGTTGAGCCCGCCAAAGACAACTTCCCTTTTCGATTTTCCCCATACGGCTTGTACCGGTGGCAAGCACTGTATGGAGAAAATGCTCGGTGCTCGAGTCACGGATGTATCGACTATGGAACATAGTCGATGTCACGAAATTCCAATAACTACGCCATGACTGAAACTCAGACATAGTGCTTTGCCTCCTTGGATTACTTAAGTTGTTTTGTGAGTTATCACATCAATTATAACATTGCAATTTGTTAGATTGCAGAGATTTTTTCACTATATTCCTATTGAAAAGACTAAGGTTTTCAGTTTGATAACCCTATTTTATACGAGCAATGGTAATGTCACTAATGGCTTGGTCTCGCCGTCCTAAGTGACCGAGAAATGCTCTGAAGTTTGCTTATGGGTGTGATTTTTATTATGTATGAATGACATAGGTATTTTTGAGTTTATTATCTAGAAGAGATTCTGAGCCAATATTGGCATTTCATCCCAAGTACGCCCCTCAAGTTCTCTCCCCGCTTTCTTCTTGTTTACACCACCCCATTGTTTGAAGAAGAATGGTACTCTTTTATCTTTGCATTGATTGCGAATATCAATTATCCAAGATTCTTTGATTGGTCGCGCTCTAGGACCAGATTCACCACCCACAATTACCCAATCTATAGTTTCCAAATTAAGGTTTGGAATATTACTAAGAAGGGGTTCGAGTGAAAGAAATTTAACTTTTGCACCTGTACTCCGTAGGTGATTGATTCTGTAAGTATGATAGTGATCCTCTACACTGACACCCATCCAAATATGCGACATCCACGGTAATTTTGAGCTAAGACTCTTTAACCTTTCCGACCTCTTCGTAAGAATCTGGAAAGAATGCCAATCTGCACGTCGCATGATATCAAATACACGAAAAATAAACTCATCGGGAACATTATCATGAAATAGATCGCTCATTGAATTAACAAATATCGTTTGTGTTTTTTTCCATTTCAGTGGTAGTTCAAGGGCGTCTTCGTGCATAGTAATATTGAAGCCATTAGCATAATTGGGGTTACCCATTGCTCTTAGACGTAACGCCATTCGCTCGGCATAGCAGTTAGCACACCCAAGACTAATTTTAGTACAGCCTGTTAATGGATTCCATGTAGAGTTAGTCCATTCTATAGATGATGATAGCGCCATTATACAATTCCTCGATTTCGATATGCGTCAAATAAATATGTAGCTATAGTATTGGCCGCCTTATTCTGTGAAGCAAAGAACAAGTAGTATATGGTAGAACCCATTGAATTTCGCATGGGGATTGGTTTGGGAACATATTTAAACTTCGCCACATCTATAAGACGTTTTCTGAAAGAGGAAGCGATTGTTTCATTGTTTTGCTTAAACTCTTTGATTTCTCCGAAGAGGTTAGGTGTACGAATATACGCTACTTGATTCCAAGAACTATCTCCCCAGAAGTCATTCATTCTTAAGATATCGGCAGGATCAACACCCTCTGGATTACTCCATAAGACATTACGGTTCATAGCCATGACTGGGAAATTGAGCATCATGTCAATGCTCCCCATTTGTCCAGCTTTCTCAATGACATTCCACTTTAGATTAAGGCCATAAGGATCGAGAAGACATAAACCCCGCCGATAATCCTTGTAACACACTTTTGGAAGGATTTCATTTAATAATACGGAATTACAATCGTTTTGAAAAACATGGGCCTCAGGACGATTAGATACAAGTTTATTTAATTCAACCACCTTATCACCATCAGTATCAATAAAATAATATTCTTTAAAGGGTGGCTTAATATTTAGTGCACGTTGAGCACTTCCCCGAACATATTCTCCTGTAGTTCGCGAGATATTAGTCCCTGAACCAGCAAAAGCATCAATATAAATATGATTTAACTCCGGATTCTTTTGCTTAACTAATATTTTGGAATACTCTAAAGCATAATGTTCGATTATATCTAGCTTTACTTCAGACCAATATCCTATTGTATCAAACACAATTGTCATTTCAACTAGCATTATATTCCCAGAGAATCGAATTAACAAGCATGATATTCAGACATTTCAAGAGTTTTACACTATAAAAACAGGACCAACCAGTCTGCTTATTGTGCCGTTCTCTGTCTATTACGATAGGCGTGGAAAGTCGTATAAGCCGAAATTTAAGGCCTTACATTGTGTAGTGGAGTACCTCGATATACAAGGTCTAGTCAAGCCGCTGAAAGTAATATATAATTGAACTTCTCGAGTACGAAAAATTTAAACGGGGGTGCTTTGATGACGGTTAAGATTGTCACAGATACAGGGGCGGATATCCCAACTGATTTACTAAAGGAGCTGAATATTACTGCTGTTCCGCTTTATATCTACTTCGGTGAGAAGGTCTACAAGGACGGTGTAGATATAGGACCAGATGAACTATACAAGAGGTTAGTTGATGGGCCAATCCACCCCACAACTACCCAGCCTATACCCGCAGATTTCACCAACGCATACCAGGAAATTTCGAAGGAAACTGACGAAATTGTATCTATTCATCTCAGTTCAAAGGTCAGCGGCACTTATAACTCAGCAATGCAGGGCAAAGAGTTATTAAAGGATAAATGCCACATAGAAGTAATAGATTCAACTTCTCTCTCAATGAGTCTTGGGTTAGTAACTCTGGCTGCTGCGAGAATAGCTCGGGCTGGGGGAACCCTGCAGCAGGTTGTAGAAGAAACTAAAAAAACTATTGAACGAACGCAACTACTGGGCGTCCTCGCTACCCTGAAATACCTGCTTGCAGGAGGGCGTATCACCAAGGCCAGAGCAGCTATAGGAAGTCTCCTCAATGTAAAACCTATATTGACCGTGCACGAAGGAGAGCTTATCCAGGCCGGCTTGGCACGTTCCTACGCAAAAGGAATCGACAAACTGTATGACTTTGTGAAGAATGCCAAAAGCGTAAGGGAAATGGCGATAGTAAATAGCACTGTTGCAGAAGAGGCCAATTTATTAAAAAAACGCTTGAGTTCTATTGTCGCTGAGGAAAAAATCCACATGGCAAGGCTAGGTGCAGCACTTGGCGTACACGGGGGACCTGGGACATTGCTTGTGGTGGTAACACAAGAGTAATATCTAAAATCAAAATTGTATCTGAAAGGTTCTTCTTCCCCAATACATTCCATTTTTCTAACTTTCACCGGGCTATAGATTGTTTAACGGGATTATGTGAGGATAAGGTATTGTCATGCAATGGGATATCATGATGCAGTGAAGGCACATAAAAGGTATTCGCCAGTCGAATATTTCAAGCTTGATTAAATACAACGTTTTTATCTTTCAGGAAATAGCCTAACCAGCTTTCATATAGGAAACTGTAATATAGAAAGTGGTACAATGGTTCAGAACAGGTTAGATTAATTATATTATAAAAAAAGAGGGAAAAATGAAGTTTGACAAAAGTAAAGGTTTTTGCAATGGGGTTTACATTCACGGTGAAGGATGCGAGGTTACTTTTCATTTATTGAAACATACCCATGATGAGATTAGTATTAAAAACTGTAAAAAGTGTACTTGTCCTTTAGCTAAAAAGTATAGGAAACAATATTCTGACGAGAAAAGAGGGATTTCAACGGCAACCATAACTTAGTAAGTGGTACAATTATTTGGAATTGCCCTCATGAAGACTGGCTACATGGTTGACCTTAATCCCCTTTGTCACTTAGCGTAGCAAAGACATACGATGTTGCAGTAAGTAATAAGTGATGTACTCTTGTCTTAAGCAAAGAAAAACTCCTTAAATTTGGTTATATTAACCTTTCTTACTGATAGAGAGCGCTGAGAAAGCCTTTTTCAGCGGTCTCTGATAATTTTACAAGTAATTTGCAAAACCAGGCATCTTAGCGTATAGTTGAGTTGGTGGTTTTGGTTCAGGTAATCTTGTATATAGTTTAACTCACAAAGATTAAATCAGCTACTGGATGGCCCCTACTCAAACCAACTATTTAGAAGAGAGGAGGTCATCCTATGAGTTTATTAGAGAAATCTATCCAATGTCTCGATTGTGGAACTACCTTCACTTTCACTGTTGGGGAACAAGAATTCTTCGCATCTAAAGGCTTTACCCAAGAGCCCAAGCGTTGTTCTGAGTGTCGAAAAGCCAAGAGGCAACGAAACGGTGGTTCATACGGCAGCTCGGATCGTTATAGCGGTTCCAGACTGAGTATGCAACACTAGTTTGATCTTAAGGATGTACATAGGCTGCGGGCATGCCCGGCCTATGTATGTCCACATAATTTTTTCTACCTTCCTCTATTGAGGTTAACATTTAATACCCTGAGTAAATTTACACTCATTTCAATTTTATAACGAATATTCACCCCCAATCCCCATGCCTTTAGTCTATTTTATTTCGCCCCATACTGCCAAAGAAACCGCCTTGCGTTCTTTGGTGTTAGTGGTACTGCCTGTTGTACACTGGAGGGCTGTGAAATCATTTATTTGAGATATCCAGTTCATCAACTCCAACATAAAAAATGATACAATTATTGCCAGCAGGTCAGACAATAAATCACAGACTATAAATTGCAGGGCTGTATGGGTGTAATAATACCCTGTGATGTATACTATATGACCAGAGCTCTACATTTCCGAGTCTGCTGAAGATACACAATATGGAAAGAGATGCTGCTGCCAGCGTGAGCAAATGGGTAGCGCTATTTGTCGCCGCAATGGCCTCTTTTCTTACTCCATTCATCGCAGCCTCTATCAACGTGGCACTTCCATCACTCGGGGAAGAATTCGCTTTAGATGCAATTGCCCTGGATTGGACGGTTACTGCATACCTCCTGGCCGCAGCCATGTTTCTGGTGCCTTTTGGCAGGTTAGCCGATATAAGAGGCAGAAAAAAGATTTTTATATATGGCGTCATCGTTGATGCCATTGCATCTATTTTGGCGGCACTTTCGCCATCTGGCACGCTGTTTATCTGTTGCCGAGTCCTCCAGGGAATTGGCGGCGCCATGATTTTTGGTACTGGATTAGCAATTGTCACTTCCGTATTCCCCCTATCGGAAAGGGGTAAAGCAATAGGAATTAACGCTGCTGCCGTCTATATTGGCCTGTCCCTGGGACCGCCTATAGGAGGCACCTTAACAGAGCATTTCGGCTGGAGAAGCATTTTCTGGCTGGATGCATTATTAGGTGTGATAATAATTATTGCTGTCCTCTGGAAATTAAAAGGTGAATGGGCTGGAGCAAAAGGAGAGAAATTCGATGTGATAGGCTCAGTGATTTACGCCCTGGCTCTGTTAGCCATAATGTACGGTTTCTCGCTTCTGCCAGACATGCTGGGCCTGGGACTAATTGTAGCTGGCATTGTTGGGTTGGCAGCATTTATCTTTTGGGAAAACAGAGCAACCAGTCCCGTGTTGAACATCAGCCTTTTCAGGGGAAATATCGTCTTCTCAATGTCAAACTTGGCAGCATTAATCAACTATTGCGCTACGTTCGCTGTAGCTTTCCTGTTGAGCCTTTATTTGCAGTACATAAAAGGGTTCAATGCAGAAATTGCCGGTTTAATTCTGGTATCACAACCCATCATTATGGCAGCATTATCACCTGTCGCCGGTAGGCTCTCAGATAAAATTGATACACGGCTGATAGCCTCAATAGGTATGGCTTTAACCACTATCGGGCTTGCCATGCTCGTCTTTTTGGAGCAGAGCACCGGGCTGGTTTTCATCTTCCTCGCCCTGGTTATCCTGGGATTGGGTTTTGCTTTCTTCTCGTCACCTAATATGAACGCAATCATGAGCTCCGTGGAAAAAAGGTTTTACGGAGTGGCCGCAGGAACGGTGGGGACAATGCGTCTTGTCGGCCAGATGCTCAGCCTGGGAGTAGTCATGCTCATGTTTGCTCTGTACATCGGCAGAGTACAAATAACCCCCCAATACTATCAACCGTTTCTGGAAAGTACTAAAACAGCATTTATCGTTTTCGCAGTTCTCTGTTTCGGTGGCATATTTGCTTCGCTGGCCAGAGGCAAAACAAGATAGGCATTGGTTTATATGAGGGCCAACATTCACCCATAGTAGGATGGCATTTAGAAATTCGAGCAGGAATGCAGCTAAATAGTTAGATTGCTAGCTGTATTAAGGGGCATGGTCTCAACTGAGACCATGCCCCTTAATAAGTTCTTTAACGAGACAACGGTTAGCTCTTTGGGGGCAGAGCTTGCTCTCCCCACTCCCCTAATTCCACTGATACCGTAATTTGCTTATCGCCACGGTATACTGAGAGTAAAACCTTATCCCCCGGTCTTTTGCTATTGAAATAGCTTAATAAGTCTTCTACTTTTGTCACCGGCACATTATCTACTGCGGTTATGATATCACCACCGCCAGTGGGTTCCCCTTGACTGTCACGGCCACCTGCTGTTAATCCCGCATTTTCAGCAGGACTACCTTTAATAATATTAACAATGTACACGCCACTTTCTACAGGTAAACCAAGCTTACTAGCCAATTCATGGTCAATTGCTGTGGCTTCAATGCCCAGCCAGGGACTCTTGACCTCACCGCCTTTGAGAAGGACAGGAAGCTGTAACTTTGCCATATTAATCGGTATAGCAAAACCAATACTGATGGCAGCAGCCTCTATAGCTGTGTTGATGCCAATTACTTCCCCTTTAGAATTCAAGAGCGGGCCACCTGAATTACCGGGGTTGATGGCGGCATCTGTCTGGATCACATTAACAATTGTCCGACTAGAAGCGCTTGGCAGCGATCTGCCCAGCCCACTGATTACACCAACAGTAACCGAGCCTTCCAAACCGTAGGGAGAACCCATAGCAACAGCCATCTGCCCAGGTCTAATATTGTCAGAATTACCCAATGGCAAAAAATTTATTTTGCCGATTTCACTGGTGTTTACTTCCAGAAGCGCCAGGTCATTTTGTGGGTCAGTACCCACCACTTTTGCTTCTACTTCTTTACCACTATGTATAGTAACAGTAACAGTTTTGGCATTTTCCACGACATGATTATTGGTCAGGATATGCCCCTCCCCATCAATGAAAAACCCCGATCCCTGTCCCCTTTGACTGGGTACATTAAATTGGAAAGGACCAGGAATATTTTGGCTTGCTTCGCGAACAGTCACTATTTCCACCACTGCTGGAATAGTTTGCGCATACAATGATGTCACCGTATTTTCATCATAAAGTGGGGAAACAGCTATACCAAATGTATTTGAGCTGTTACCTGGTTGAGATGGTGAGGCAATCTCTGTGCCACCGCTGGCTGAACAGCCAGCAAGAACCGTAATGAGAAGCATAATAACTACGATTAGCGATACAATCTTACTGTGCAACGACAGTTTTTTGGAAATTGTAGAACGTACAGTTCTGATATTAAGTCCCATTTAAATCTCCTCTTAATTAGTAATTATAATCGATATTACACCAAAAATATTAATAAAATATGAAGTCTGTGGCCTGCCCACAGAGATAGCAACATTTTATAGATAACGGCATTGCAAAATAAAAAAAGACTACAAAAACAATTCGCAAACAAAACTATCTACGCAGATACTGATACTAATGAAAGATGATTTAGTTCAATATGAGAATTGCAGCGGCTAGATTTATGGGGATAGTGTTAATCTGACTTGCGTATGAATTGCGTTTAACTATTTATCTACGCCAATCCCTGAGATGAAACCATGATAGAACTCAGCGATTTCCTTATCCTTTATCTGTTTGCCTGCCTCCTTAAGCGGCAAGTCCAAAGCTGCCTTATTAATTTTCTTGAGATCAGGCAACAGATTGGCAAGGCCGGCACTTCCATCACCAGAAGAATTCTCATTCGTCTTTTCCAGTTCATATGACTGTAAGAGTTTTTGATAGAATTGAGCTATCTGTGGGTCCTTAATTTCGCTGCCAGCTTTATTAAGAGGGGATACAACTGCTTGTTTATAGGCATTGGATAATTCCGCTGTTGACATTACAGGTTCGTTATCTCCAGCTTGCAACATTGATGAACAACCCGTAAACAATACAGCAAAAACAGCAAAAACAATCACAGAGATCCCGAATAATATTTTGCCCCGACTCTTCATCACTTTAATCCTCTTCTAATCCTACTAAGAACAACCCTATAAACAAGACCCAGTACCTATTTCCTAGTACTGAAGTACTACTATTCTGACCCATGCGGCTCAAAAAGTCAAGCCATATAGTTAAGAATATTGATACTTTTAGCTCTTGACAGAGACCGACTTAACATTATTGATATTCGACTATGCTCTCATTAATTTCTTCAGAACAACACGGTAAGCGACATCTATCAATCGAAATTATTCCCAAGAAATGCTCGAACAGCGAGATCCAGAAATTAAGCAAAGTAAGTAATAGGAACACGCCTGACACAATTGAGATATGAAAAGTAAGGGTGAATATTCAAAACTAACCGACCTGCATATGGCTCGACCATGCTTACAGTCTTTATCTAACCATATGGGTTACGTTTTCTATCCTATTGGTTATTTCGTATATGCATTAATCATACGATAATGTAAGTCAAGTGGTTCAGCCATATATATTGCTTTGCGCCAGAAGAATTTAGATATAGAGGGAACAACATGGAAGTTAAAATCGCAGAACATCAGAAAAAGAAGTCATACCAGCCACTTCTTGAGACTAATGAAAAAGAGGAACTCTGCCGCCTAATTTTTGAATGCAGTGCCGATGCTATTATTGTATCCGATAGGCAAGGAACCATAAGGTTGCTAAACCATAACGTAGAGCGCTTCTTTGACCTTCCTGCCGATCAGATACTTGGTCGTAGATTTCTGCTTTCCAGCAATTCTGGTGAAACTAAAGAAGTGACCACCTCACGCCCAGGGAAAGACACGAGTATCACAGAAATTCGCTCTACCGAGATCAAACAGCACGGGGAAACGCTTTACGCATCGACTTTTCGTGATATTACAGAGCTAGTGCGGTTGAGAGAAGAGCTACGCGCGCTGATACTTGTAGATGACCTGGTGAATCTCTGCAATAGACGAGGGTTTTTCGTGCTTGCTGAGCAGCAATTGAGACTGGCTAACCGCACAAAAAAAGGACTCTACCTTATCCTCATTAGTCTTGATAATTATAAAAGTGCTAACGGCACTTCCGATCAGGAAGCAGGCAATAGACTACTGGTCCAGACTGCCGCAATTCTTAAAGACACATTCCGCAAATCCGATATCATCGCTCGAATAAGCGAAGATATATTTGCTATTATGGCAACAGAAGCCCAACCTAACAGCGCAGATGTCATGGCTAGGCGTCTGCTCGACAACCTTGAGAAATATAATGCAAAGGTCAGTCCTACTGATAAATTGTTGGCCAGCATGGGAGTAGCCTGCTATGACCCTGAAAACCATTGTTCTTTAGACGAACTTCTGAGCCTAGCAGATATGCAGCTCTACAGACAGAAACGCGGCGAACGAAAATCGGCCCTACTCTGGTACCTTGCTCAAACCAATGGCGCCCAGGAAATCCCGAAGAGAACCAAATAGATAAGATTCTCCTAACTCAGGCTGTAATATCTCTAAAAGGACTGACCAAGTCAAGTCCACCATAGAATCAACCCATACGGGTTGACCAGAATGGAAAGACGGTGCATTTTATCCTCAAAATTGGTAGCAGGGGTTGAATTTGGACTAACCGATCTTCCGACTATTACACGGGCTGAGTATCTGGTATAACCGGCCAAGGGCTGGTATAGACCAGCGAGCCGAATTTCCATTTCCCATTTTCCCTGACATACTCCACGTCATACCTGCCTGGTAGCAATCTGGAAACGTTCCCAGTGACTGGATCGGAAATAAATATATACATCAGCCAGTGGCCTTTAGCTTTATCTCCATCAACTGTAATTGTCGGCTGGACGGCAAAATGCGCATCTCTGTCTTTCCCCGTATTTAATCTGGAAATTACATCCGTAAATAGCTTGAATATCTCCACCCTACCCTTACGTAATTCATGGATATTGGCAGTGGCATTCTCCGCAAAACAGTCTGCCATCTTTTCCCATTGACAGTTATTGAGATAAAAGAGATACTCATTATGCATACTCACAATTGCATTGATATCCTCCAGATTTCTAAGTCGTTTTTCCATTTCCTCTAATGTCATTCAGAACCCCCTTAATTGGTATTATCTCTCATAATATCAACGTTTAATCCTTTTACCTTTAAAGAACCACGCCTTTTGCCATAGGAAAGAATGTTATCCAAATGCATATTTAAGCATAATTCCTGAACATTATATCAATTCTAATTAGCGATATATAAAAAATATTTTGAATAACAAACCTTCCATAACTTCAACCATAATTTGCGTCGGCATAAAGATTGGGATAAGACATCTATCTAACCTCTTGACTATTGCTTGACTTTAATTTATCCTTCACTTGCAATTTAGACCATTTCTAATTGCAAACTATGCAACTGCTCTGTGGCAGGACGTTTCTGTAATCAATAATTATTGAAGTATTAAGACATGAGTAAACGTGCTATAGCTATAATAATTGCTGGTTTTTTTACCCTTTTCACAGCATACGCCATCCGATACGGCTACGGCATCCTTCTCCCTGAAATGCTCCCCGCCCTGAAAATTACCAAAGCCGAGGCAGGAGTTATTTTCGCTTCTTACTTCGTTGTCTATACGATTGCATCACCCATCTTAGGGTTAATGTCAGACAAATATAACATACGGCTCATTCTCACTTTATTCCCGGCACTTCTTTGCGTTGGTACATTTCTTATGGCCTACTCTTCCTCCGTTCTCAACACTAGTTTATTTTGGGGACTGGTTGGTCTAGGTGCTGCCGCATGCTGGTCTCCAGTTGTCACGCTGATCCCCAGGTGGGTAAGTGACCGGCGTAGAGGGATAGCCTTAGCCTTTACCGACATGGGCAGCGCCTCCGGCATCATAGCCATGAGCTGGGCAATGCCATATATAGTAGAGGCTTCGAGTTGGACAGTAGGGTGGATGAGTCTGGCGGCAATGGCATTATTGGCTACACTGCTTAATTTTTTCCTGGTAAGGAGCTACCCAGCGGACAAATCAGGGGTTGAGCAAAAAGCTGCAAGTAATCAAATCACCGAGCCAATTGGAACAACATACATTAAGCTGCTACACAATAGAAAATTCTGGTTCATTGGCTTATCTTACATGCTTATTGGATTCTCAATACTAATTCCCTTTACCTTTCTGCCTACCTACGGTGTACAAACATTAGCGCTACCCTATCAGACCGCAAAATGGTTAATAATCATAATAGCTGCCACCGGTATTGTTGGTAAATTAACACTCGGTCATCTTTCCGATACTATCGGAAGGATTAAAATCATGATACTATGCGATATACTAATCGCTGCTGGAGGTGCGGGAATGGCATACAGCAGCGATTTCGTTACATTATGCATATCTGCTACTGTTTTCGGCTTTGGCTACGGGGCTCTCTGGCCAGTCTACGCAGCAGTTGCCATAGACTATTTCCCAAAAGTATATTCAGGCAGAATTATCGGCTTATGGACTCTTTATCTGGGCATTGGCTCCATAGCCGCGCCACCACTTGCCGGCTGGACAATCGACTCAACGGGCATATTTTTCTGGGCATTTATCCTGGTAGCAGCCAGCGCCGTAATATCCCTGATACTACTGCTGCCATTAGTTAAAGCTCCTGCTCGTAGCTCTACTAACTTGTAATTTGACCACCTACCTCAAATGTCCTTTTCCCTTTACAAATTGACATCCTTCCTGGGCTATTGTTATACTTCCACCTAATCAAATACTGTATTAAGGGTGCCTTGAGGTAACTGAGGGCTTAATTGGAGAGCAAGCCGGCGTAATTCCGGCACAGTCCCGCCTACTGTAAAGTCAGAACGCCTGCCCTGTTTATTATATCTGCCTCCGCGGAGCAAGGGGGTGGGATTTTATATTTGTTAAAGAATATTGAAGTCCCCCTGGTCTCAGGAGCAGGGGGACTTTTGGTATAAATTGGAAAGGAGGTAATATGAAAAAGAATATTCAAATTATTTTGAGTTTGCTTTTAATATCAGCACTGGTAATTTCGGCTGCATGCGCTAGTACTGGCACTCCTCCATCAAAAGAACCAATGCTGCCACCAGCACCACCATCCCCGGAAAAACCACCGCAGCAAACGGAGCCGGAACCTGAGGAACTACCTAAGTTTCCCATAACTGTTGTCGATGACCTGGGAAGAGAGGTAACAATTAACAAGTTACCTCAGCGAATTATATCACTGGCACCCAGCATCACTGAGATACTCTTTGCCCTGGGGCTCGATGACAGGATTGTCGGCGTTACTGATTACTGTGACTATCCTGAAGCAGCCAAGGCCAAACCGCGTGTAGCCAGCTACACCACACCCAATACTGAAAAACTGGTCTCCTTGCAACCGGATTTGGTTCTTGCCGAATCCATCCACGAAAAAACAGTGCTTCCAGTTCTGGAGAAACTGGGGCTAACGGTATTAGTCTCTTCGGCAACATCAATCGATGCTGTGCTGCATGATATTAACTTGATAGGCCAAATAAGTGGTAAAAGTAAAATTGCCGCCCAGCTTGTTGAAAAGATGAGCAGCAGGATCAAAGCAGTGTCAATAAAAACAGAGGAATTGACGCCAGAAAACCGCCCCGGAGTGCTTTATGTAGTGTGGCATCAACCTATATGGACGATGGGCTCTAAAACTTTCATTGATGACCTTATCAAGACGGCCGGGGGAATTAACATTTTTTCCAATGACTTCGAAAAATCTAGAGTAGTCTCACTTGAATCGATCATCGCTAAGAATCCCCAGGTCATCATTGTCTCCGGGATGGCCACCACTGGTGATCAGATATACAACGCCATAAAAAAAGAAGAAAGGTTGAAATCAGTGGCTGCTATGGTCAACAATCACATTTATAAAATAAGCGACTCTAACCTGATTGAACGGCCAGGACCCAGGATAGTGGACGGACTGGATGAGTTGGCAAAGCTTATTCATCCTGAGATATTTGGCACATTAGCTAAGTAAAATAAATAACATCCTTGCCAGCAAAAAATGGCGTAAAGAGGAGGCATCAACCACCTAGTTTGATTTAACACAATCCCAGGGTGCCCGAGGGCAACTGAGGGCTTAATTGGAGAGCAAGTCGGTGAAATTCCAGCACAGTCCCGCCTGCTGTGAAAGTCAGAACACCTGCCCAAATATCAGAAATTACCTCCGCGGAGTAAGGGGGAGCAAATTAGACAAGTTTTTAAATTAAAATCCCTTGCTCCATATGGAGAAGGGATTTTTGTTGTCAGTTAAATCGATTGCCCTTGTGGAGGAATTTTGAAATTTAAACGTTTGCAACACCTTGCAGGCTTAATTGCCATCCCTACAATATGCATTATGCTACCACTGGGCAATGTGCAGCCAGTCCATGCAGATGTTGACATGCTCAGATGGACACCCACAGATACACCAGGATCAGTCTGGGGAAAGAACGATATCGTCAGCCCATCAGAGGTCAACCGCATTGCTATAGGCTTCGATGACAAGACATTCTATGCGATAGATATTGCCAATGCTGACAATATCGCTGGCGGTAGAGCTTTGTACAAATCAACAACTGGCGGCATATCGTGGAGCGACGAAATCAGCCGACATCTTTACCAGACAATGACTCCAGCGGAACAAGGCAACTTCCGAGTATGGAACCTAGCAGTAGCGCCTGACGATACTAATTATTTGGCAGTAGTAACCAACGATGGCACTAGTAACCTGCCGAGAAATGTTTGGTTATCAAGCGATGGGGGCAACAACTGGCAAAATACCAATCTTACGGGTACCAGCAATATCAGCGCCATCGACATCGCTCAAAGCAATATTAACCATATCATTGCAGTCGGCACTCGAAATGGCACTGGTGGTGGTAATGTCTATGTATTTAAAGCACTGGGCTTAGGCAGTTGGTCAAGCCAGAACTTTATTGGCGATATCACATCACTAAAACTTTCACCAAGCTATATCCAAGATGCTACAATAGTAATTGTTTTTTCCACCGCTAGCGGAACTTATCTCAATGCTGGCATTCACGATTTAAACACCAATACCACAAATTGGGATACAATTTATGGCAACTCGCCTGAGATTACCACTTCAGGGGCTGGCACATCGCCCACGGCAAATCAAATTATATCCGCCGACCTTGAGCTACCCCTGAACTTTTCTGGCCAAGCTCCCAGCTTTCGTCGCTGTTATATCAGTATAGATGCTCCGATATATACTGCAGGCATATACCGTTTTGACGATAATGTCGGCTACTGGCTCATGCCAGCTGACAACAGCAAAAGGATTTCCAGCATTGCCTATTTTGGTAACTATAGCTCTGGCAAATTACTTGCTGGCGAAGTTCTCGGTAATCCATGCTCAGCCACAGTGATGACCTGGCTCACTGATGCACCAACTACCTGTCCGGTAACCTGCTGGTATCCATCCATAAAACCAGCTACCGGTGCCGCTGGTACTGATAACTGCACTGGCTCAGGCTATGGTAATGCCCAGGTTGCTTGGTCACCTGATGGCTTGATTGCCTATGCAGGCACAGCCAGCACTGCAACACTGGTAGCTGGGATCAACTGGCCAAATCCTTATTTAAACGGCGAGGACCTCGACGAATCATCTTTTTCGATAAGCCAGAACAACGGGCAAACCTGGAATCAGCTCTCACTAATCGATACCAGAATAAATATGTTCAATGATATTGCTCCTTCTCCAGACTGTTCCACTGTTTACCTCGCTTCAACTAACAACAACACCAACTGTTCTGGCTTCGATAGCGTCTGGCGCAGCAAGAGTCTGCCGATTGGCTCTGCTTGGGAACGAGTTTTATGTAAACCAACCACCAGCCAGATATGCGCTATAGGACAAACCAATACGGCTATCTTAAGACTAGCGGGAGATATAGCCAGTGGCCAATATCTATTCTGGGCAGCTACTGGAACCAGGGCTATATGGTGGTCAGCAGACCACGGCGATTGGTGGGGAAGTATAAATCCCAGGTTCAATGTGCAGGATATGGCAGCCGAAGATAGCAAAACTTTATACATTCTCAGCGCCACTGGTCAGATACAAAAATTTACCTACACCGGCAATGGGTGGACATCCATCAACACAATAAATACCGGACTGGACACAGGGTATAGCATCACTACCGCCTATACTGGAGTAACCCCAGACAATTACACAGGAAATATTATCGTTGGGGGTACAGGTACTGGTAACTTAGATGTGGCTTATTCCACAGATGGTGGTATTACTTTTACTGTGATTACCAAACGACTACCCACACGTGACAATACTATGGTCGTGGCCAGCTCAGGTTACCGCAGCGATGGCTACATATTGGCAATTAACTCAGGGGGTATGTATGCATGGGGAATCTACTCGGGAATAAGCACCACCTGGGAGACGTGGTGGGGTGGGCTGAGTTTTCCCAGCCCTGTTACCGGTTTAGCTATATCCAGAAACTACAGCTTTTATTTCCCCACACCAGCAAGCCTCTGGGCACCAGCTACTCCCTATATAAGATGGTCTGCAGCCACTGCTAATCTAGATCCAAATATCTCCCTGGGAACACAGCCAACCACCAGATTTAGAATTTGCGGAGGATTGGAAACTGGCGAACCGATTAGGGTATATGTTATCGACCAGCGACCTTATAACCCACCTGTGGGTAGCGTCTGGTGCTATGTAGACTGCATGGCATGGCAAGGACCAGTACCTAAAGAGCCAATCAGTCTAAGCCCAGTAAGCTTCGACCCAGCATCTGGGAGAGCTGGGGAGATCAAGCTGGAATGGGAAACACTATGCCTATCTAGAAGCTATCGAATTCAACTATCCAAGGACCTGGATTTCAACCTCTTAATTGCTGATGTCGGCAGCGTCTGGGGTGGTCCGTTCTATACACCACCAAATCTGGATATACCAGCACTAATAATACCGCCGGGCGGTGGTACAATAACCGATGCTAATGGCAATACCTGGACAGTACCTCCTCTGGAAGCAGGCAATACCTACTACTGGAGAATCAGTGTAAGGAACGTAGCTACTGGAGACAATATCGATAGCCCCTGGTCATGGCGAGAAAGCTTCGTAGTCAAGCAGGGTTTCCGCACAACTACCCCATACTATGGACCGCAATTGCTGGCACCAAGTAACGCTTGCGGCTGTTCTCTTGATACCCCAACATGTTTCTCCTGGACACCATTCAAAGAAACAATCAAATATAATTTCGAGCTATCAGAAAACCCTGACTTGAGCCTTCCTCTTATCTCTATTGAAGTCCCAACTACCACATACCAGTACCAGGGGAAATTGAAGCCAAACACCAACTATTTCTGGAGAGTTAAAGCTGAGATACCTTACCCCAGCGACTGGAGTGCTGTGTTTAGCTTTATGACACAGGCTGAAAGCCCATTATCTGCACCACTGAAACCAACAACAAAGACACCACTGTGGGCGCTGGTAATAATAGCCATTGGCATGATACTAGCAATTGTTATAATTATCCTCATATTTCACAAGCAGTCGGCAGAACAAGACTAACCGAACTATCTCTAACTCGCCTCACGATTTTTCTCATTATCTGACTTTAAAGAAACTCAACCCATTTCGGAATTATTTCTCAATTTTTGTCGACAACGATTGACCTAACCACTATAATAGATTTAATATAAAGTAATGAAATTAGCTCAAAGTCTAAAAAGGGCATCGCCGAAGTGCATAGCTATCTATGCACTTCGTTTCATACTTATTTTTTCACTCGTTGTCATAGGCAGCCTAGCCTTTCTTAGCAGTCCTGCTTTGGCAGTAACAGGCATCACGTCTTTTCCTGATCCACTCCCACAAGGTCAGGTCGGCACCTATTATAGTGTAACGCTGACAGCACAAGGAGTCGTAGGTGCCTGTACATGGACTGCTACTGGATTACCAGCAGGAGGATTAAATTTTACACCTTCTGGAAATACCGCTGTAATCTCGGGCACTCCAACTACAGCGGGCACCTACCCATTCACTATCACTGCCAATGATAGCGGCCCTCCAGTAACTTCATTCGGACGTTCTGGTTCAATAGTAATTAATCCGCCACCATTCACCATAACCACCTCCTCTCTACCCCAGGGTAAAGAGGGAACCTCCTATACTACTACTCTGAGTGCAAGCGGTGGCACAGCGCCTTATACTTGGAGTATCAGCAGCGGCTCTTTACCTTCAGGACTTATCCTGCAAGCAACAACAGGCTACGTTTCGGGGATTCCGGACCTCGGTACATACGGCAGCACCAGCTTCACGGTCAATGTAACTGATAGCTCTTCTCCACAGCTTTCGGCACAAAAGAGCTTCAGTATCTATATCGAAAAAGGAGTTTATCAAGCTACTATTGCTATCGGCTCAGGTCTTGGAACAGGCAATACCAGAGTATCTGTTAATGGCACATCGGTGACTACCCTCGAAGGTGGTGAGTCGATAAACATTAGCCTTGCCCTGGGGGCAACTGGGAACGTATCCGTCGACCCTATAGTGGAGGACCCTACAGACCCAGGAGTCAGATTCAAGGCTGAGGATGAATCAATAGTAGTTTCTGAGGCACAGCCTTATGCTACATTTACCTACTATACAGAATATCTGGTCACCATTAATACCGAGCCGTCACTTAATATCCAAGGTAGTGGCGCTGGCTGGTATAAAAAAGATGGGACGATAAATGCCAACATCAACGCTGAGGTCGAAGGAAACACAGGCACTTTATACCGTTTTGCTTCCTGGCTACTGCCAGGCGGCAATAAGGTAACTACCGAGACCTTGAATTTGACTGTTGACAGTCCACTAACCATCACCGCAATATACGACACTTACTATAAGCTAACTACGGAATCAGTTTACGGTGAAGTGGAGGGAGGAGGCTGGTATAAGGCAGGCAGCGAGGCAAGATGGGTAGTAATCAATGACAAAGTCCCCATGCCTGGACTCATCGGTTTCTTTCAAGGGAAATTTAAAGCCGTCAACTCCAGTGGCACAGAAGTCATGGATGCTCCTAAAACCGTGACTGTATTCTGGGAACCCGACTATTTACTGCCATACATACTCATTCCTTTAACCATTCTAATTATCATCGCAGCCATTGTAGGTATATACTTTCTGTTGCGCCGCCAACAGCCAAAACCACAACCAATCCCAACTGCCCCATTTCCACTATATCCACCATATCCACCATATCCACCACCCAGAGCTATACCACAACAGCATACAACAGTAGTTATGATAGGAGACAAGGGAGGAGAAAAACAAAAACAGCTACCGCAGACTACCAAAGAGCAACTAATGGAAAAATTCGGGGAACTTTTGGAGACATACGAAACGGAGATAAAAACTTCTCTGGGAGCAGGAGCAAAAGAATTACCTAAAGCTAAGGCTGTTCCTGAGGAGAAGATGATTTCAGCTCCCGAACCCAGTCCGCAACCTGTAGTCGATGCAGAGTTTACCCAAGAAGAAGTTGAAGAACAAAAATCATGCCAATATACAGCGAAAAAGCTCATCAGAACAGTCACCACCGCTTGGAGGCAAGCAGAAAGCGACACTATAACACTGCCATCAACTGACAAGAGTAACGGTGAAACAACAGATATCACTGGACTTTTCGTAGTATGGGCAAGAGATGTATACCACGAATGGGAAATTATTACCTGCTCCCGGCCGCTTAACCACAAAGGAAAACACAAAGGCGATACGCAAGTAGTCTACAGTCTGCTAAATACTGTCACCGAAAAGAAAACCTACGGCTCAGAACAAAAACTGGAGCCACCTACACCACACTTTACCGACGGTATGCCAGGAGTAGAGATCTCCGATGACCAGATTGTGCTCGCTGATGAACTGCCTTCTGAGACCATCAAATAAACTCTACGTGCGTTAGAACAATTATTGGTCATCACCCAACCTGAGATTGCTTAACAGTTAAGTTTAACGTGGTCAGTAGTAGGGATACTATATATAACTTTAAAATCAGCAGCCTCAAGAAGATACTAAACTTTCATAGTGCAAATGCGTTACTATAAATATAAAGACAATGATTAGAATTAAATCTAATAAAGGGTTGCTATTGAAATTAAGCCTGGCGTTAACAACCGCTTCCCTCATAATAGCAGCCATCGCTCCAGCTTCAGTTCATGCTGATGCCATGCAATGGACTGTGATTGACACCCCGAGCGTCACTAATAATGTCATTGTCAGTCCCTCAGAAATTAATTTCATAGCCGCTGGTCCTGATGGCATCACTCTATATGCACTGGATATCCCTCACAGCAAAGTCTATAGGTCCACTAATGGCGGCTTTGCCTGGGATGATATTACAGGTTATTTAACCACTGCTGGCGCCGCTATGCCTGCCTGGAACATAGCTATCGCTCCTGATAACCCTCACATTGTTGCCATAGTCACCAGTGTTGGCGGAGTTCCCCGAAACGTGTTCATCTCCACTGATGGTGGCAGCAGTTGGCAAGATACTAATTGTACGGCAACCAGTAATATCGGAGCCATAGGTATATCTCCAAATTATAGAAATTATGATATTGTGGTCGGCACTAGAAACGGAGCCGGCGGCGGTAAGGTCATTATATACACACTTCCTGGCTACAGTGGTTGGACAGACCAAGGTTTCACTGGAGATGTCCTGGCAGCAAAATTCTCGCCCAACTATGGCAGTGATAGCAGCCTGGTCATCGTTTCAGCTAATGCTGCTGGTACGTTTGCAAACATCGGCATCCGTGATACCGTCGTCAATACTACTAACTGGACTACGTGGACGCCTGTAGAGATTACAACCTCAGGTGTGGGAACATCACCCAAAGCCAATCAAATAAGGACTGCTGACTTAGAATTGCCTCTCGATTTCGTGGGACAAATTCCCAGCCAGCGTCATATTTTTATCAGTACCAATGATGCCGGTGCTACAGGAAATGCCGGAGTTTACCGCATTGACGACAACATTCTTTACCAACTGATATCCGCTACTGGCACTAAAATGATCTCCAGTATCGCTTACATTGGTAGTTCCAGCGCTGGCAAAATGCTTGCTGCCGAAGTTAAGTCCAATGCTTCTTTAGCCACAGTAGACATCTGGTTCAGCCCCAACGCTGGAGCTAACTGCCCTCAAGCAGCCTGCATAATATGGCAAAAAGCAGTTAAACCACCTACCGGCGGCGCAAGTTCGGGAAACGCCAATGCTCAGGTAACCTGGAGCCCCGATGGTAGCAGAGCCTATTGCGGCACCAGTTCCGCCAATCTCGACGTAGCCGGCTGGCCCAACGGCTATCTTACAGCCATGGCTCTCGACGAATCAGCATTTTCCCTCACCCTGGACGATGGGAAAAGTTGGAACCAAATAGGCATTATCGACACCGCTATCAATTCCCTTTCTGATGTAGCAGCTTCCATTAATTCAGATATACTTTACTTATCTTCTATAAACACCAATGCTGGTCTTAATGGCTTCGATAGCCTGTGGCGAAGCACCAGCTATCCCTTAGGAAGAATATGGGAACGTGTATTGTGTGTGCTCACTACCAGCAATGACACAATTGTACGCCTGGGTTTGGCACAAACTGCTCAGCCCGTTTTTCTTGGAGCCCGTAATACCAGTGACCTGTTCCAATCCAATGACAAAGGACAGACCTGGAACAAGGTGTTCCCCGGTATAAATATCACTGATTTCATAGTCACTGAAATCGGCGGCATCATGAATATGTTTGTCTTAGAAAATAACTTTGTCCGCAGAGGTGAATACACCAGCCAGATGTGGAAATGGGAGATGAAAGGTAGTACTACTTTAAATTCAGGACATACCATAACCGCCACACCATCAGGCATAGTAATGGTAGGCGATACCACAGAGGGAACTGTTGCCTATTCCATAGACAATGGTGCTCAGTTTACAAGGCTGCCACCTATACCTATCCCCGGCAACATTCATGCTATTGTCGACCCCAGAATCGCCAGCAATATAGTTATTTACGCTGCCAGTGATGCTGCAGGTGGCAAAATATATTGCTGGGTTGTGGGTGCCAGTTATGGATGGATAGAAATGGGAGCCCCGGGACAAAGCTTCTATGGACTTGCCCAGGCTGGGACACTTTACGGTGCCTGGTCAAGCGGTGCCAATAGTGGAGTCAATCGTACACTCAACCCTGAAGCATTGAAACTGCCTTTCATTGAATGGGATAATATGGCTGCTGGGCTGAGTGCTGGTGTTGTTTTCACCAGGGAGCCAATTTCTCTCAAAATATCAGGTGGCATCGACCTATGGGCAATAGACAACCGCCCTTACACCGCCACTACCGGCCATCTCTGGGGTTACTGTGACTGTCTGAGTCCTTTTACTCAGCCCAACCCAGAGCGCCCCAGTCAGGAGGTCCTGTTTCAAGCACCAACACCAACTCTACCAGCTATGAACTCGGTAATACCAGTAGATTCTGACACTGGAGAAACAGCCAATGTAAAATTCGAATGGGAGCACCCGACACCGGCTAACGGCTATGAACTGTGGATTGCCAAAGACAAAGATTTCAATCAGGTTATAATTAAGCATTCGATAACGCCTGAAACACCCACAGCTCCCAGATGGACACTATCATCACCAGATAAATCCAACTTAGAAGCTGGTGGAAGCTATTACTGGAAGGTAAGAGTTAATCGCAATGCCTATTATGAAAGAGGCGAAGGGCAATGGTCAGAGACCATGTCGTTCAGTTTAGCTACCAACCCAACTCAGCAGCCTGTTCAGTCCAGTCTCAACCTGCTTATGCCAATGGACAACACCACAAATGTCAATCGTTCGCCCAAGTTTTCCTGGGCACCTGTACCAGAAGCCATCGAGTTTGAATTTATTCTGGCGAGGGACAAATCACTACAGCAGATAGTCGTCAGCCGTAATATCTCGGACACAACTTATGATTATGATGGCGAGCTTGATTGGGGAAACACCTATTTCTGGCAGGTTAAAGTCACCAAACCTTTCCTAAGCGAGGCAAGTCCTGTATTTAGCTTCACAGTGGCTACTGAAGGAACAGGAAAACCATCATCAACACAACAGATGACAAGTATACCAGCACTGTGGCTGTGGCTAATCATAGCCTTCTTAGTTATAGTTGTACTGGTTGCGGTTACTATCACTATAAAAACAAAGCGAAGTAAATCAAAAAACTAACCACGCTAACTACAACGCGCAGTTCTACCATAGACAAAAGAACCAGCCAACATTTATAATCATCTGGTGGCTAAACAACCCAGCATTCTATTTACACAACAAGAAGTCAAGCAGACCATAGCCAGGCTCGCCAGTGAAATAAAAAAAGACTACAAAGACAAGCATCCGCTGCTTATCTGCATTCTCAAAGGTTCCTTCGTTTTCATGGCTGACCTGATTCGACAATTGAATATGCCTCTGGAAGTCGACTTTGTTAAACTATCCAGCTATGGTTCCCAAAAGGCAACCTCAGGTAAAGTAAAAATGGTGCAGGGGCTGAATACGCCGATAAAAGGCAGAGACTTAATCGTAGTTGAAGACATCGTTGATACTGGTTTGACTCTTTCTTCACTACTAGATTACCTGCGCAAGAAAAAACCCGCGTCATTGAAGCTTTGTGCCCTGGCCGATAAACCTTCACGTCGCAAGGTTCCGGTACCCATAGATTACCTCGGTTTTACTGTGCCTGATAAGTTTGTCGTAGGCTACGGTATTGACTGGGATGAGAAATTTCGTTATTTACCGGACATATGCTGCCTAGATTAATGAGGAGAAAATAAGGTCATGAGTTTAGCCGAACTGATTTCAGTTGCCCGTGGTAATGCGCCAGCCGATTTACTGCTCAAAAATGCTCGGATAATCAATACCTTTGCTGGAGATATAGAAGAAGGTAATGTGGCTATTTACGGAGATAGAATTGCTGGCATAGGCGATTACAGTGCGGCTAAACAGATAATTGACTTAAAGGGAAGTTACCTCGCCCCCGGACTGATTAACGGACATACCCATATCGAAAGCTCCATGCTTCACCCTGCCCAGTACGCTCAGGCAGTAGTTCCCAGAGGTACAACATCTATTATCACCGACTTGCATGAAATCACCAATGTCGCTGGGCTTGATGGCATGAAGTTTGTCATAAATTGGGCAAAAAGCCTACCTTTGGATATGTTTTTCATGGTACCATCCTGTGTTCCAGCCACACATATGGAAACAAGCGGCGCCGAAATCACTGATAACGGTATTAAAAAAGCCCTGAAATGGCAAAACGTTATCGGTCTTGGCGAGATGATGAACTTTCCCAGTGTTATTAACGGCGTAGAACAGGTTTTAGATAAGATACTGGCTGCTCATAGCAGAGTCATCGATGGACATGCGCCGGGAGTTCATGGCAGGCAGCTCAACGCTTATATAGCTGCTGGTATACGGTCTGACCACGAGTCTACTGTTCTCGAGGAAGCTAAAGAAAAACTAAGGCGAGGAATGTATATTATGATACGCGAAGGTTCTTCAGAAAAAAACCTCGATGAGCTTTTGCCTCTGGTCAACGACCATACGTATAAGAGATGCCTATTTGTTGTGGACGATCGTAGCTGCTCCGATTTGCTATATGAAGGCGATATCGATGCCGTGGTCAGAAAAGCAATAAAAATAGGGCTTGAACCTGTAAAGGCCCTGCAACTGGCAACCATTAACTCTGCTGAGTACTTCAGGCTATATGACCGAGGAGGAATCGCTCCCGGCTATATAGCTAACCTTATTACCATCACCGACCTCCAAAATCTGGAAATAGACATGGTTTTCTACAAAGGACAAATGGTAGCCAAACAAGGTAACAATTTAATGCCTATACCAAAAACTACAGGTAGTGAACTTTCTGGTACCATGCATGTCAAGCCCTTCAGTATCGATTCACTAAAACTGCGTGCAAGTAGTGAGAATTTCCCGGTAATTGAAATAGTCACCGGTCAAATAATCACCAAGAAAAGTATAGCTAAGGTTAAAACTCAGCATGGAGCCATTGTAACCGATATTGAAGAAGACGTTTTAAAGCTGGTGGTTGTAGAAAGGCACAAAGCTACAGGTAATATAGGATTGGGAATGGTAAAAGGTTTCAAGCTGGAAAGAGGAGCCCTGGCTTCATCTGTAGCCCATGACTCTCACAATATTGTGTCAGTTGGAACCAATGACTCAGACATCTTCACTGCAATCAAAGAGGTAGAAAAATTACATGGCGGATTAGTTGTTTGCGCTGATGGCAGAATTTTGGCATCATTACCTCTTCCTATCGCTGGACTACTATCACCAGAGCCTTTGAAAGTGGTTGTGAACGAATTTGATAATATAGAAAAAGCTGCGGCTAGGCTAGGAAAACTCCCTCCAGCCCCATTTTCTCTTCTGTCTTTCATCGCCTTACCAGTAATACCTGAGCTTAGATTAAGCGATCTGGGAATAGTGGATGTACTGACATTTAAGCTAATCAAATAATTAGGCTAATTACAAAACCAAAGGGCTGCTGGAATAACTTACGGGTTATAGAGTAGTTTGCGTATTAATACATGAAACGAGTGATCTAAGCTGGCTATTCAGCCGATTTGCCTTCTTGCCTTCGCTCTCTTGCTCTGTGCCAGACTTCTGATAGCTTCCAATAAATCCTGTCGGCGGCAATCTTTGGTCAAATACCAACTGGCTCCAGCAGCGAGTGCATCTCCAGCATAATCGCCATATACTGTCAGAAAAAGGACCTTAACCTCAGGGATTTTCGCTTTAATTTGCCGAGTAGCCTCAGCGCCATCCGCACGCGGCATTTGAGCATCCATCAAGATGACATCAGGTTCCGTTTCCACTGCTTTCACTACCCCATCCAGACCATCAACAGCTTTCCCTACAATTTCAATATCATCATGGGGAGCAAGAAGGGACTCCAAGCCTTCCCTCACTACTTCGTTGTCATCTACTATGAGCACTCTTATCTTGTCCATCACACTCCCTTTCCTAAATATTATTTGGTTGGATATGGCAGTGGTCACTTAGAATACTCTATATTGTCGGTTAATCCACTGGCAAGATCATGCCAAATCATATCTTACTACCCAACTTTAGTCTACCCTGTAATTCTACAAAGTTCATCAGGAAATTGGTCGGTTTTACCTCAGTAAAAAAGGTGACTTCAAATCAACCTTTTTACCGATGCTGCAGGTCATACTTTAGTATGATTAAATCTTAATTATGCCTCGCCTAATAGCTATCATAGCTGCTTCGGTGCGATCTTTGGCATTCAGTTTTTGGAAGATACTGCTTATATGTGTTTTCACAGTGCTGTCGGTAATATGTAGCTGAGCCGCAATCTCCTTATTAGCGTCACCTTTGGCCATTAGCCTTAACACTTCAATTTCACGTTCGGAAAGTATCTCTGGAGCCTGTGACTGACGGGAAAGCTCGGCAAAACGGTCAAGTACTCTAGATGCCACCACCGGTTGAATAAGAGACTCGCCGCGATAAACAGCTCGTATAGCTTTGAATAACTCAGCCCGGGGAGCATCTTTAAGGAGATATGCTCTGGCACCAACTTCAATGCCTTTGAAAATATATTCATCGTCGCTGTAGGTAGTCAAGATTATGAATTTTATATTTGGTTCAGCTGAGGATATTTGACGTATTGCCTCAACGCCATCCATCTCAGGCATTCGGAGGTCCATAAGCACTACATCTGGTTTAAGTTCTTTGGCTTTACTCAACGCTTCAACACCATTAGCAGCTTCACCAACTACTTTAAAACCAGGCTCCCTCTTAATCATAGTAATCAGACCTTCCCTAACTACCGGATGGTCATCAGCAATTAAAATGTTTATTGGTTCTGCCATATTGCCCCCTACATTACAGGAACGGTAATACTTACCTGAGTTCCTTTATCTTCCTCGCTCTGTACTTCAAATGTCCCACCAAGGTTATGAGCACGTTCCTGCATACTTACTAACCCAAAGCCACGATTTTTTTCATCACTGCCAGCCGTCTCATCTGTCTTAAACCCAACTCCATTATCTCTGATAGTCAAGGTTACATTTGATTTATCAAAAGCCAAGTCCACCTTCACTTCATTGGCTCCAGCATGCTTTTTAATATTAGCCAGCGACTCCTGACAAATACGCAGAAGAGCAGTCTCCACATCAAGCGACAGATCGCGGGTACTCTCAGAAACCTCAAAACGAGCTTTGATATCACTGCTCTGGGCAAACCTGGCTACTTCTTGCCTGAGGGCTTCGACTAAAGATAGACGCTCCAGGGGTTCAGGGCGCAGATTCCATACCGAGCGCCTCGCCTCATTCAAGCTGCCACGAGCCAAGTTTCGAGCTTTATTTAGATGCTTCAATGTCTCTGAGGTATCCCCATCCAATGCCTGCTCTGCAGCCTCAAGTTGCAAAATAATGCCGGTGAATCCCTGTGCCAGAGTGTCGTGTATCTCCCTAGCCATGCGGTTTCGCTCTTCCATCACTGCCATCTGACCAGTCTCTTGATATAGACGAGCGTTCTCAATTGCCACTGCCAATTGATCAGCCAGCGTCTGAGCTGTGAATAAGTCAGATTCACTAAAAGCATCAACCTCGTTACTCTCGATGTCCAATACGCCCAGAATTTTATCCCCGAGCATTATAGCAACAGCTAGCTCAGACTTGGTGCCACTTAGTTCTTCAATAAAATGGTATCGGGGCTCATTACTGACATCATTGACTAAAAGTGGCTCACCAGTCTGCGCTACCCAAGCAACTATACCCTCTTCACCCATCTCTAGCGGCACCTCCAATGGTATGACGCCCTTGTAACCACTAAGACAAATTGCTTTAAGGATGAGGCTGCCAGAGCTTGGCTCGAAGAGAAAGATATTGACATTATGATAATTAAAGGACTCTCGAAGCAAATTAGCTACATAAGGGAGTAACTCGTTAAGATTGATGATTGAACTGATTTTACGACTGATCTCATTTATAGTACGCAATTGCTCTGCTCGCTGTCGCTCTTGCTTGGTTCGCTCTTCAACCTTTTGCTCCAAGTTGGAATAGGATTCCTTTAAAGCACTGGTCATAGTATTAAACTGTTCAGCGAGTTTCGCGATCTCATCACTAGTTTTAACTTTAATCTTATAGTTCAAATCGCCTTTAGCTATTATTTCAGAGCCTCTGGTCAATGCCACTATTGGTTCAGTGATTGTCCTTGCTATAAATGAGGACAAAGTAGATATAATAGCAATCATACAAATTATGATAATTATAAAAGTCCACTGGGCTAAATCCATTTGATTTTCAATGTAACGTGTAGTGGCTAAGACTGTAGCAGTTATCCTGCTTTCTGTTTCCGCAGCAGGACGAGAGAATTCATCAATATAGGTAGTGGCAGCTACCAAAAGGTCTGTTTTTTCGACAGGAACACTATACAGATACTTTGCCCTGATATTACCTGAGTCATCTTCCATATCATAATAACCTGCGGATTCCCCTCCCAAGCCACTTTCCAAAATAGACAGGAACTCGGGTATACCTTGTGCCAGTTGGTCTATTTTGGCACCGACCAGCTCAGGGTTGGCATGAAAATAGATAACACCCTTATTATCGTATACCATGGTACTACCAGTCTGACCAACAGTTTGTACCGCGATTTTCTTCAATTGTTCATTTTCTATCAGTTGGGAGGTACTTAGCCCTGGGTGCTGCTCGATAAAAATCTGCACCTCCTTGGCAACAAGATTTGCTCGTAACTGTATTATTTTTCTACCAGAATCTTCCAACGCAGCAATACTCTCAGCCACAGCACTTTGTCCAAGGCTAATACTATTTTGCCTTGCAGTTTCTCCCACTGTACCCATATTACGTACCGCAAAAATGCTTATAACACCAACTGCAACAAGCGATACAGCTAAAAATGAAATCAGAATTTTGTTTCTGATGCCGAATTTTATTTTCATACCACCGCCAAGCCGTGATAGCTTCTTCTCAGTCACCTGCCTAAATTACTCCAAATTTCCGTATACATAATGACATGATAAGCTTCTTGGAAAGCTTTGTAAATCTCAAATCCTTTTTTAAAGATATAGAAGTGAACAAGAGTCACATATCGTTTATGCCATCTTACGCCACTATATAAGAGCAGAAAGTAATAGTTTTTCTTAAATCCATTATTATAAACTATACCAGCACTTAGTTTTGCCTCTGCACGCAGATAAAATAACAAAATCTTACCGTAATAGCTTTGTCCGCAAAGTGCTGACTAACTCCTTTATCGGTATCCTGATTTGGGTCATACTATCGCGCTCACGAATAGTAGCTTGATTATCCTCCAGCGACTGAAAATCAATAGTAACACAGTAAGGAGTACCAGTTTCATCCTGGCGTCGGTAACGACGTCCTATGCTTTGTGAGTCATCGTACTGCGTCATGAAATGGCCACGAACCTCGTTGTAAACTTCTTTGGCTAGAGGTACCAGCTTCTCATTTCTGCTCAATGGTAAAACAGCGACCTTAATCGGTGCCAGTTCTGGCTTAATGTGCAGGATAGTTCTAGTTTCATTTCGAACTGTTTCCTCATCATAGGCATCTATGATGACGGTCAGTACTGTACGGTCAACACCGCTTGACGGTTCTATTACATATGGAGTATAGCGTTCACCAGTCTCCTCATCGAAATAGGTCAAATTTTTGCCACTGTGTTTAGCATGCTGAACGAGGTCAAAATCACCACGGTTGGCAATTCCTTCTATCTCAGACCATCCCATAGGGAAAAGATACTCAATATCGGAGCAACTCTTAGCATAATGAGCTAGCTCATTTTTACTGTGCTGGCGAATACGCAAGTTTTCTTTTTTGATTCCTAAATTAACAAACCAGTTGAAGCGTTCATTAACCCAGTAATCAAACCACTCCTCATCAGTGCCGGGCTTAACAAAGTATTCCAGCTCCATCTGCTCAAATTCCCTGGTTCGGAATATGAAATTACCAGTGGTAATTTCATTTCGGAATGATTTGCCTATTTGTGCAATACCTAAAGGTAACCTCTTCCTGGAAGTAGACATAACATTGTCAAAGTTTACAAAAATACCCTGGGCTGTCTCCGGTCGCAGATAAATAACACTGGCTGAATCCTCAACAGGGCCCATAAATGTCTTAAACATCAGATTAAACATCCTTGGCTCAGTCAATTCACCACCACAACTAGGGCAATTGCCACTATTCAAATCAGTAGCTCGCCATCTCATACGACACCCTTTACAATCAACTAATGGGTCAGAAAAACCTTCTACATGACCACTAGCTACCCACACCTGAGGATGCATCATTATACTAGCATCAATGCCAACAACATCATCCCTTCCCTGAACAACTGCCCACCACCAGGCATCCTTTACATTCCGCTTAAGTTCCACACCAAGTGGACCGTAATCCCAACAACTCTCCAACCCACCATAAATCTCGCTGCTGGGGAATATGAATCCCCGCCGCTTGCACAGCGATACTATCTTCTCCATAGTTATTTTGCTTACTTCGCCAGGCACTAATAACCTCCTTTTGAACTTTCCAAGCTTATCAACTTTTGTTCAGTAGTGTCAAAAAAATAATTTGACATTTAATATACTTATATTTATTATCCATAATATTGAGCCGCGATGATAAAAGCAATATTTTTCGACTTCTTCAATACCTTAGCCCATTATCAGCCACCACGAGAACAGGTATATATCGATGTCTGCGCAGAGCATAGTATCTATGTAGAAGAAAAGGCAATTTCTCAATCTCTTCCACTCGCTGATGCATTCTGGCGTGATGAAAACAGGCGCCAACCAATAGACGAAAGAACCCAAGAACAGAAGTTTGACTTCTGGTGCGATTATGTTGTCAAAGCCTTAAAAGGGGCTGGCGTAGAAATCGGCCAGGAGTTAGCATCTGAAATACTCTCAAAAATGCAGAAAATGAAATGGGAGTTTAAGATTTTTGCTGATGTCTCTGATACCTTAAAACTGCTGAAAGAACGGGGACTTATTCTGGGTTTGATATCAAACGTCGGTCAGGACATGGAAAAAACATTCAAAGATTTAGGCTTGTATCCCTACCTCGACTTTTATGTGACTTCTCATGAGATAGGTGTCGATAAGCCACAGCCACAGATATTCCAAGCAGCACTTCAGAAAGCCAAGGTAAAACCAGAAGAGGGCATATATGTTGGTGACCAATATGATTTAGACATCGTTGGGGCACGCAGCGTGGGAATGAAAGGTATTCTCATCGACCGAAAGGGTTGGTTCACCGAAATAAATGACTGCCCTCGTATTCAGAATTTGGCTGAAATCATAGCGAAAATATAAACCAGACTCTTGTTAGAAGCAGATAAACCAGCAATGGTTACACCAAATACTAAAGTCCCCTAAAAAATTCAGGGCGTAGCGTTGCTGGGTCTCTTCTAGCCAAGACATCTTCTAATTGCCTCAACATTCTAGACTTATCGGTGGGTAGACTTCCCCTAATGGTCAAATAGTTTGAAGCATGCATTGAGCTAAAAAAACAATTGGTAAAATGGGAATTATCTACTATTATCTTTAGCTCTCTTAAAGAATCAAAGGGCGAAATAAGCGTGAATTCACCCTGATTTTGTTTTTTATATAACGGTGTCCCGGGTACCAACATTAAGGTCAAAGCCCCAACATAATCCGGGTCGATTTCAGTTAGAATTCCTGCCGTTTCTCGCGCATGTTTTTCACTTCCCTCCACACCAGCAAGGCCCAAGATCACAGTTGCCGAAAGAGTAATGCCAGCCTCTTTAGCTTTACGGCCTGCTTCAACTATCTTGGCATGGTTAACCCCTTTACATATCTTCGCCAACACCTCATCATCACCGCTTTCTACACCCATATATAATATACCCAGTTTATTTTCTCTAAGATCTCGCAACTCACCAACAGTCCGCCTCAGAATATCCTGCGGAGTAGCATAACTGCCAACCCTCTCCAAGTTGGGAAATTTACCATTCAAATACTCTAAGATTTCCTTTAACCCCAAGAAAGGATAAATCAGGGCATCTCCATCCTGAAGAAATACCCTCCGCCCATCCCAACTGTGCAGCACAGCATAAACCGTATCCATAAAAGTCTGTAATCGAATGCCATTTCCAATATATAATGCCATAGCGTCGATTTCCTTCTTAACTTCGTCAACGTCTCTAATCCGAAGCTTTGAACCACAGTAATTACAGAAGGTACAGCTATTATTGGAACACCCCGACGTTATGGGAAGAAAATAACTGGCGTGCTCGCTTGGGGGGCGTATGATCTCAGGACGCTGAAATTCCATAGCTAAAACCATATCGTCTTAATATATATCTATCGTAGCATAGCCACAAAGCTATTCACTGGCACATTAAGAGAATCAGCCACAGGCTGGCATTTCGCTTTAAGACAATAGAAAATTCTTCCCTCTGCTGGTATTTCGGATAAAGACTCGTAATACCCCATACCTTTAGCAAATATGAGATCAGCAAGTTCAAACTCACGCTTGAATTGATCAGAAGCCAAAGAAAAAATTATACCAGGTGTCGCTGTTCCAGTGGTTATTATATTACCAAGGTCGGTCTCCAAACCGGCCTGCTTCACATCCTCCAGTGTTACATCATTCTGGACAGGAAAACCCTTAACTACATAAGTAACAAGGGCAAACTGCCGGATCCACTTAACCAAAGGCAAATCAAAAAACACTTCTCCAGCGTTATCTGCCAAGTACAGTACTTTATGGGCACTACTCAGTCTTGCTTCAAATTGTTCCGAGTCGTCAATGACAAAATTTACCTCGCGTCTCATATCCTCCTTAATAATATCAAATGGCCTAAAGAAATCCAGAGTATTTCCCAGCACTGACAGCTTGAGAAGCCCTTTAAACTCATCACCATATCTATGCTTCATCTCGTTATACAGTTCTCCAGCAATCTTTATTTCTCTCTGCTTCATCTGCCAGTATGGATCAGGGTTCCTGGTTATTTGCTTTATAACATCATGAATTTTAGTGGAAACCACAATAGATACTTCATCATAGGAAAAGTTAGTTTCCAGAATTTTCCAGCCCTCAGTCACTGCTATTGACCTAATCTCGTGATCGTCTGTAGCCAGCTCCGCAGCTTGGGAGACCAGCCGTCTTAAACACTCATAGCAGTTATTGGAAAGTTTCATATTCCCCTACCAGAAAATTTTTCCAACGACACTCTGAACGAGCACAGAAAATAGAGAATAACATAATCATTAAAAAGTGTACAGAAAAAGATGATAAAACTGAAATACAATAACACCCAGGTAAAATCTAGTATTACTGATATTACAAATACCCACAGATACACCAAGATACTACAGCATCACTCAAATAATAAAACATTATTACCTCAAGTTTGTTATGCTAAAATAAAACTAAGGTGTGGTGAAAAATTATGCCAGCAAATTTACCACCGCAATACTTTGAAGCTGAGAAAAGCTTCAGGACAGCTAAAACTCCTGAAGAAAAAATTGCCGCCCTGCAAACAATGCTTGCCATCATGCCCAAACACAAGGGCACCGATCACCTCCATGCTGAACTAAGAAGAAGAATTGCTAAGTTAACTGAAGAGGCTGAGAGAAGATATGCTACCAGCAGAACCAGTTTTTATATCAAAAAAGAAGGAGCTGGTCAGGTTCTCTTTGTCGGGCTACCCAATACCGGAAAATCACAACTACTTGCAGCAGTTACCGATGCTCTCCCTGAGATAGCAGACTACCCCTTTACCACTAAGTCCCCGACTATAGGCATGATGAAGTTTGAAAACATCCAGATTCAGTTGGTAGATACTCCTCCAATAACCAGTAGGGAATCTCATATCTGGCTTAATAATATAGCCAGAAATGCCGACCTTATCGCCATTATTGTAGACCTGGGCACCAGCCCCACAGAACAGCTAGAAACAACAATTCACGAGCTCGATAATATAGGCATAGTACCCGCCACAGACGGCTCACAGGAAATAACTGGCAAGCAGCAAAAGAAAATGCTGATCATAGGAAATAAAATTGATTTGGAAAACTCAAACTTAAATAGCAGAGAATTAAATCAGAAATACAATGCTAAGTTCCAGGTAATCTCAATCTCGGCTAAAGATCACAAAAACGTCGAGGAACTTAAAAGTGTAATTTTTAGCTCACTAAATATTATCCGTGTGCATACTAAAAGCCCCGGTGTAAAACCGGACTTAAACGATCCTATGATTATGAAAAAGGGCAGCACTATGAAAGATGCCGCTGAAGCAGTACACAAAGACTTCCGGGCTAAATTAAAATATGCTCTGATTTGGGGCTCAGGTAAATTCGATGGACAGAGAGTCAGCCCAGGCCATGTTCTTCAAGACAATGATATAATTGAGCTGCATATCTAAGGCAAAATTGCGACATATAACTAAAACTTAAAATCAGATACTCCCAGTGAACTAAGCCATTAATATAAATTTATGCGCAATAACGCTATGAACCCAGAAATAGCTCAGAAAATAAACGAACTAAAAAATGACCGGTTACACGGTGCCAGCTGGCTATCGGCGCAAGCCATCAATTTATTGAGTCTTACCGTAAAGGCAAGCCAGGCTGATACCATTGCTGATTTCTTGAATGAGTTGAAAATGATAGCCGCAGCGATTATAGAATCTCGGCCCAACATGACTTCGATAGCGAATTACACTTCTCAATTTTTAAACCAGCTTATTAATCTTTCCAAGAGCCAAAAACATCTAGATTATGTTAAGAATACTGCACAAGTCAAGATTAATGAACTTATCAAATTCGCCCAAGAAATTACTTTAAAAACTGCAGGACATGGCGCGGAAATGATCAATGACCAAGATACGATAATGACTTGCAGTTATAGTTCCACGGTGTGTAAGACTCTTGAAATTGCCAAAGAACGGGCAATAAAATTCCAGGTTATCATCGCCGAATCCAGATATAAGGAAAATGCATACGGAGAAATTAGCGCTCAGCAACTCAGACAGCATAAAATTCCAACAACTGTAATACGCGACCAAGATATGAATCGATATGTAAACAAGGCAAACAAAGCTTTGGTAGGTGCTGATACCATACTTGCTGATGGCTCCCTTATCAATGGTAAGCCAAGCTACAAATTAGCACGAACAGCTTCTTTAGCTAGAATTCCTTTTTGCTCCACCTGTGAAACCGCCAAGATTGATGTTCAAGATTACCACGGCAAAAAACCTTTATTGGAACCAGGCTTCGATCTAATTCCATCGGACTTGATAACTTTATTTATAACTGAAATAGGAATAATAAAGCCTAGTGATATAACCAATTACATATCAAGGTATCAGTGAAATTGCTGAAAATTATTGATACTCATGCCCATCTTGACGAGCTGGAAGAACTGGAATCAGCACTAAATAATGCCAAAGAAGCTGGCATCGAAGCCATCATAGCTGTAGGTTCCAACACTCAGTCGAACCAAAAAGTACTGGAAATTTGCCAGAGGAATCCCGACTTAGTTTATCCTGCTCTCGGGCTACATCCCTGGGAATTGGGTAATTTAAACTCAAGTCAAATTGATTACGCTCTAAAGTTTATTGAGGATAGAGCATCATACACCACAGCCATAGGTGAAATAGGTCTGGATTACAATAAGAGAGTAACAAAAAGAGCCGGAAAAGACCTGCAAAAGGAAGTTTTAAAACGCCTTCTGTCTCTAGCCAAACAGTACAATAAACCCATAACAATCCACAGTCGTTACGCCTGGAAAGACTGTTTTGATTTAGTTTCTGCCACTGGAATTAAAAGTGCTATCTTCCACTGGTTTACAGGCTTTTCCAGCGTGCTACGAGACATATTGAACTCAGGTTATTTCATCTCCTGCACTCCGGCAGCTGAATATCACGAGGAGCACAGGAGAGCCATCAAAGAAACATCCTTAGAACAACTACTCCTAGAGACAGATTGCCCGGTGGTATATGGTAGAGAAACCAAATATCGTTCTCAACCTTCAGATATTCTTCGTAGCTTAAAAGCCGTTTCGCTATTGAAAGAAATCAGCGAAGTTACTATTGCTCAGCAAACTACACAAAATGCTCGCCAAATTTTCGGCATCAAGGGCTAATAAATTTTTTAAGCAGATTGCCCAGCCTGAGGAAATAGCGTAAAATAACCACTACTATAGTAGTAATGAAATCTAAAGAACCGATGCAAGCGGTTGCTCCGGTTAGTGGTGAGGACACGAGTCTACTCCCTCTCATCTTTACCACAGTAAAAGCCGTAGCTAGCTTTTTTGAACAGATCTTTATTCAGAATGCGATCCGCTACTTTAATAATTACAATGTTAGTGAGACTTTACTAGCCATTGGGCACAAGCCTGATTCAATAGAGATTTCTTCAACCGCGCATGCAAACCAGGTAACCATAGTTAGTCTTAGGATAAAAAAAGGAGGTTACAACGGTGTCTGAAAATATAATGACTGTTGACCAAAACAGCTTTCAAAAGAATGTTCTCGATTCACAGAAACCAGTGTTAGTCGATTTCTGGGCGCCTTGGTGCGGGCCCTGCCGAGCCGTGACACCAATAGTCGAGGAATTAGCTAAAGAATACAGTGACAAAGCTGGGTTTGCCAAGGTCAATGTGGACGAATCTCCCATATTAGCTTCCCAATACGGTGTTATGAGCATACCAACCATAATAATTTTTAAAGGCGGAAAACCAGCAGAGCAGGTAATCGGATACAAGCCTAAAAATGAATTTAAAAAACTAATTGACAATGTGCTAAAACAATAGGAAAATTAATGACAGAAGTATCACATATAGTGGCTTTTACTGCCGGGATACTTTCCTTTTTCTCACCCTGTGTATTGCCACTAGTACCAGCCTACATAGCTAACCTTGCTGGTACTACTGCCATTGACACCAAGACAAGGAAAAGCTACCTTCCAACCTTATTACACAGCATCAGCTTTGTATTCGGCTTTTCCTGCATCTTTGTTGCCCTGGGGGCTTCAGTAGGTCTATTTGGCACAGCCATAACCACTCACTCTAATCTACTGCGCCAGATAGGCGGTGGAGTGATTATCGCCTTCGGCATATTCCTAATAGCAGCCTACAAGTTCCCCTGGATGAACTATGAAAAACGCCTGAACTTAAATACCACACGTAATCCTAGCTACCTTCGTTCCATCTTAATCGGTGCTGTATTTGCTTTCGGCTGGACACCCTGTGTCGGTCCTATACTTGGCACCATTCTTACTTTGGCCTGGAGCTCTCAAGAAGTATGGCAAGGTGCGCTGCTACTAGTTACCTATTCCATGGGGTTGGGTATACCTTTTATTATAATCGGATTGGCTTGGGGAGCAATAATGCCCCTCTGGAAAAGTATCAACCGCCATCTGGGCACCATATCCATAATCAGCGGCTTATTACTCATTGCCGTAGGCGTGCTTTTGTTAACCGGTAATTTATCCTGGCTTAGTCAATTTGCCTGATCCAAAATATTATGATGAAACCATATTGAAAGGAGTATTCGCCCCAATGAAACAAAAATTTTTAATTATAATGGCAATTGTAGTATCTCTAGCCTTGACAATAGTTAGCTGTGCACAGCCCTGTCCTGACATGGGCAAAAGTGCTCCCGAGTTCACCCTGCAAACGGCAAACGGAGAAAATGTAAATTTAAGCGACTTTCGAGGTAAGAAAGTAATACTAAACTTTTGGGCAACATGGTGCGGACCATGTCAGTTTGAAACACCCTTTTTCCAGGCGATACATAACGAGCAGATAGATAAAGGAGTGGTGGTACTAGCAATAGATATCAATGAGAGTGCTTCAACGGTTAGGAACTTCGCTAACAGCCAAGGAATAACCTACCCCATCCTGCTGGATACAGAGGCAAAAATCGCTCAAAAATACTGCATACCAAATGTTCTTCCTATTACTCTATTTATTAATGCCGAAGGCATCATTAAAGCCAGAAAGGTCGGGGCTTTTCGAAGTCAAGCAGAGATAAAAAGTATTCTTGATTCACTATAGTGCGACTATAAACAAAAGAACATTCTTTTAAAATACAAAACTTCATTAGATCAAAATGAAGTTTTGAGGTCCGCTGTACCACGTAGTTATAGGTTTGTTGCCTTATTTGCCGTCGTCATTATTGGCACCGCTGGCTACAAAATCATCGAAGGCTGGTCATTTATAGATTCTCTATACATGACCGTAATAACCTTAGCTACTGTGGGCTATGCAGAAATACACCCTCTGTCAGTAGACGGGCGGATTTTTACCATTTTTCTTATTCTCGGCGGTGTGGGAACCGTATTGTACATTTTAATTGGTCAGGTGGAGTATTTCATTAAGGGTGAAGTTGGTATCGGAATGGGGAGGCAACGTATGGAAGCTAAAATTGGCAAACTGCATAACCACTTCATACGCTGCGGGTTTGGTCGGGTTGGGAGGGAAATTGCTTACACTCTTAATCAAGAGTCGGCCAAATTAGTGGTGATTGACGAAATGAGGATAGCATTAATAAAGCACTCGAGTTAGATTATCTGGCGATTCATGATGACGCTACCAAGGATGAGGTGCTGAAAAAAGCCAAAATAGACAGTGCCAAGGGACTAATTGCTGCGCTGGGTGATGATGCTGCCAACACATACATCACGTTGGCGGCACGGGAACTAAATCACAATGTACCTATAATCGCCCGCGCCAACAATGAGGATGCCATAAAGAAATTGCAACAAGCTGGTGCCAATCATGTTATAGCTCCTGAAGTCATCGGAGGGCAGCAAATGGCCAGGTTAGCAGTTCGCCCGACAACCGTGCAGTTTATCAAGACAGTGCTTTCCAGCAAAGAGGAAGAACTACTGGTCGAGGAAATCAAAATAGGTGAAAACTCAACTTTAATTGGCTCTATGTTAAAACAAATAGAAGATCTTTTCCCCAGAATAAGAATTCTGGCTATAAAGACAGAGAGCGGGGATCTACTACTAGATCCACACCACAAAACCATTATCGAAAAGGCCAGCAGCCTAATAGCCTTTGGCCCTATGAAACAACTACAAACCATGGAGGGTTGTTGCGAAGCCGGTAAACCTTAGGTAGCCACCACCAAGAAAATCAGAAAAGCATAAATAATCGTTTACTAATAGGATTCAAATGGCTTCGCCTCGTTAAAAAGTAAACCCCTCTTTCCTTCTAAAGGACCAAAGGGGTAAGAGAGAATAAACAAAAATCAAGCAAGGTAATCTGCCAAACCGCGGCTACGACTCCGATGGCGTAGCTTAGCCAACGCTTCCTTCTCAATCTGGCGAATCCTCTCCTTAGTGAGACCAAACTCCAACCCCACATCTTCTAGGGTTTTGCTACGTTCATTACCTAATCCAAATCTAGTCTCGATGACACGGCGTTCTCTAGCCGATAATGACTCCATCGCTTTCTTTAACTGCTCACCTAGAAGTTTACCAACAGCCTGCTCTTCAGGCTTAGGACTGGCCTTATCTTCGATAAAATCGCCAAGTATGCTGCCTTCTTCACCAATTGGTGTTTCCAATGAAATCATGTCACCTTGCATGACCTTAAGTAGCATGTCTAATTTGCCGGGCGAAACGTGCATCTCAGAAATTAACTCCGCTCTAGTTGGCTCACGACCATACTCACGCCACAATTTCTGCCGAGCCCTGGATAAAGCTCTGGTTGCCTCCACCATATGGACTGGGAGACGAACGGTTCGAGATTGTTCAGCTATAGCACGGGTGATCGCTTGACGAATCCACCATGTAGCATAGGTGCTAAACTTATAGCCCCTTCTATGGTCAAACTTACCCACCGCCCGCATCAGGCCAATGTTGCCTTCTTGAATAAGATCCTGCAACGACATACCTCTGGCCGTATATTTCCGGGCAACACTAACTACCAGACGCAAATTAGCCTGAACCAGATGATCAGCAGCTTTACCAGCTATTTCTTTTAACTGTTCAAAATGTAGCCTGACTTCGGAGCTGTATTTTTTAATACCCTGGCGAAAATTCAAAGTCTTCATTTTCTTCTCAAGTTCAGGCATAGAACCACCCTGCCAAACCTCGTTAAGTACATGCCATGGTATCAAACGGCTGTTCAGAGATAACTCAATAAGACCAGCGGCAACCTCTTCTTCACTCAATCCAGTTTTCTGAGCCAAATCACTACACAACTTCGGATCTATCTGGCCATCAATTGCAGAGCGTAATTGTGGATGTGTAACCAGCACAGCAATCCCACTATCAAGTGAGAGCTTCAGGTACTGGCAGAGCCCTTCAAATAATAACTGCGCCTGGCAAAAGCGGCTAAGTAGTTGCCACAATACATCCATCGCAGTAGGCTGGCTTCCATGCCTATCAATCCATTCCTGTTCGAGCTTGGCAAGATATTTGCCAGACTCTACCTGGCTGCCTAACAGTTTCTCCTCTCCAGCAGTAAGCAGGGGAGTCTGTTTGCATTCAGAAAGATATAAACTTACAGAATCCCCATCCAAGTCAGGCTCGGCAACCAAAACAACGTTATCTACGTCTGGAAGGACCTCCTCTTGGCCAATGTCTTCCAAGAGGAGATTCTCTTCTCCCAGATGCGTCTTATTTGCCTTTAAAGGCATGTGTTCAAGATTTTTTGTATTTCCTAGAACCATATCTAACCTCTTATAATAATTATCAACGACTAAGCAACTCGCTAGATGCTCACTGGAAAAGCTAGTCCAAAGTCAGCATGTACACTAAACAGCCACCACTTCCTTAACCTCAGGCAATTTTTCCTTAAGTAACCGCTCTACTCCGTTCTTTAAAGTCATAGTAGCCATAGGACAGCTCCCACAAGCACCCTTCAGTCTCACCTTAACTGTACCCTGATTTACATCAACCAACTCTACATCACCTCCATCAGCCTGTAAAGAAGGTCTTATCTGTTTTAAGACTTCCTCAATTTTATCACGCATGTTAACACTCCTTTTTGCCAGGACCTAAATATCTAGATCATTATATGCCAGGGTATTTCTCTTGTATGCGATAAAAGTCGCATTCTAACTTTATGTCCATCGCTGACCAGCCATCGAGCCAATCAACAAAATAAGAAATTTAAAAACACAGTATAATGATATTTAAGATTGTAAAATAGCATTGTGAAGAAATTATGAAGAAAAACGTTATGCAATTTTATCGCCTACAATTAGATTTTCATGGTTAGGTTGGTAAAAGTCATATATGTCAGAGGGGACATTGCTTAAGTCATTAATGGCAGCTGGGTTAGGATCCAGACGTCAGTTAGCTTATGCTATCCACCAGGGCAAAATTCGAGTTAACGGTGCAATAATTGAAGATTTTTCATACCCCATAAATCTTAGGAGCGATATTATACTGATAGATGACAAGCCTGTCAAGCCCAAACTAAAACCACCAATTGTTTTGCTGCTTAACAAACCCGCTGGCGTTTTATCAACCACTAAAGACGACAGGGGCCGCAAAACAGTTATGGATATTCTTCCCCGAAAATATCGTAATATTATGCTGTACCCGGTCGGGCGTCTGGACAAGGACACCACGGGGTTATTGCTGCTGACTAACGATGGCAAACTCACCTATCAGCTTACTCACCCCAAATTCGAGCATGAGAAAGAGTACCTAATTCGCATCAAGTCTAAGCTCAGCCCAGATGAAGAACTAAATATTGAAAGAGGTATTCAGCTTGACGATGGAATCACATACCCTGCCGTGCTAAAAGAGACTGGGGCATATCCCCCTTTTAACTATAGCCTAACCATACATGAGGGCAGGAAGCGACAAATACATCGTATGCTGGCTAAGCTCGGACACAAAGTACTCGCCCTGCGGAGGACTAGAATTGGTGGACTAAGGTTGGGAAAGTTAAAAGAGGGTGAGGTACGAGAGCTCTCAACTCAAGAAATCGAGAGACTCCTACAATATCCTGAATAATTATAGATTAATAGAATAGAAGTTTAGAATTAAGTCTTATTTGAAAACTAATTCCCCCCCAAAAAAAACATGAACCAATTGGCCAAAATGGAACTGAAAGTATTTTTGATTTAATTTTTTACTTGCTACATTTTCTGTCCTATCATCACTTTAGGTTGCTAGCAGTGTTATCAAACTGACGGACTTATGCCAAATTAAGACCCTATTTACAGTAGAACCAGCAAACCCTATCTAACTACCGGTGAAGGAGTTTCTTTGAATGGCTGCATCCGAACTATTAATGAGAACAGAAACGGATAACTCGATTTCAAGTGCTCCACATAGCATACCCATTCAGCCGCCAGATGATGATACACTCGCTGGATATCTCCAGCGAGATGTGCTAAGTCAGTACCAGGAAGGTCTTTGAATGATTGCCTCGCCTCCAGTTCCTCAGTAAGATGGAAAGTTGCCCAGAGTAAATCGGTAAAACGCTCGTGCTCCAGCAGGTTGGGGTTTTCCAACAACCCCAACAAAAACGTGCGTTTCTGGACCAGAAATACTCTCAATCCTTCCAGATCTTCGTTAGCACAGCGGGGTTGGTCTTTAATCACATTTGCGTATGCCATGGCTTTCTTAAAATCAGCATGAGTCCAATTCTGGTTCACAGCAAGTCTCTGGCGAATTTCCTGATTGCCTTCAAAACAACCGAGAAGATTGTGTAATAATTGATTGCCCACTTCGCTGAAAAAAGTTCCGATAACCATGTTGAGCTTTTGTAACATAGCTTGCTTCTCTCGTCGGGCTAGGATACGTTCAATAACAATCACCACTAAGAATACCTCTATAGGAAGAAAAGCAAGATCTCCCAGCAGATACAAAAAAATATGATGTGGATCATGAAAAACGATAAAATGTAAAAAGTATAACAGCCCGGAGACTGCTAAAAAGATAATAGCTAGAATAATAAACGAAGTGTAACGCTTCATTGCTTTCCTCCCTTATCAAATATATCTGACTTCTTTTGTTTAACAGATAATATCATAGATAGCTATAAAAGAGGGAAACCCAAATTAAAACAAGTACTAAGCTTCTGCAGAGCTTTGTTTCAGTCCTGCCTAACCTCTCTATCCTGTAAAATGAAAGGGGCAAAGGAATTTACAGAGATTTTTCACCGCTTAAATCCATTAGTGCATAAACCTCGCAATACGATATGTCCGTTGACTTTTAAGTAGTATACCTGTATTCTAACTAGATATTAAATTTTAGGTAAGGTGTATAATTTGAAAATACTTCTAGTCTATCCACAATATCCAGATACATTCTGGAGTTTCAAGCATGCTTTAAAATTCATCTCCAAAAAAGCAGCTTTCCCGCCACTCGGGCTGTTAACAGTAGCAGCCATGCTTCCTCAGGAATGGGAGAAGAAGCTGGTTGACATGAACATAACCAGCCTGACGGATAAACACCTCAAATGGGCTGATTATGTTTTCATCAGCGCCATGTCAGTTCAAAAAGACTCTGCGAGAAGTGTTATCAAGAGGTGCAAACGTTTGGATACCAAGATTGTTGCCGGCGGTCCACTTTTCACCATGGAACAGGAAGAGTTCAATAACATAGACCACCTCGTGCTTAATGAGGCTGAGGTTACATTGCCACTGTTTTTGCAGGATTTGAAGAATGGATGTGCCAAACGTGTCTATAAGACTAATGAGTGGCCAGATATAAATGCAACCCCTATTCCTGCCTGGGAACTTGCCGATATTAAAAAGTATTCTTCGATGAACATCCAGTATTCAAGAGGCTGTCCTTTTGACTGCGAGTTTTGCGATATTGTAGTGCTCAATGGCCACAGACCGCGAACTAAAGACAATGAGAACATACTGAGAGAGCTGGAAGCATTATACAATCAGGGCTGGAGAGGCAGCATATTCGTTGTTGACGACAACTTCATTGGAAACAAAAGGAAACTAAAGGCGGAAATATTGCCAACTATAATAAACTGGATGGAAGAGAAAAAATACCCCTTTTCACTTCTCACCGAGGCATCCATTAACCTCGCTGATGACGATGAGTTAATGCAATTAATGGTCAAGGCAGGGTTTGATACAGCCTTCATCGGCATAGAAACCACAAATGAAGAAAGCCTTGCTGAATGCGGCAAGTCTCAAAACAAAAACCGCGACATGGTAGCTGCTGTCAAGAAACTTCAGAATGCTGGCTTACAGGTGCACGGAGGATTTATTGTTGGCTTTGACAACGACCCCATTTCTATCTTTGAAAATCAGATTAACTTCATTCAGAAAAGCGGAATTGTAACAGCAATGGTCGGGCTGCTTAATGCGCCACCAGGCACCAGACTCTACCAGCGTCTAAAGAAAGAGAACCGATTAGTAAAAGACTTCTCTGGCAATAATACCGACTGCTCCATGAACTTCATCCCCAAAATGAATCATGCGACTCTGCTAAATGGCTACAAGAATATCCTCAATACCATTTATTCCCCCAAAAGGTACCACGAGCGGGTGAAAAATTTCCTCAGCGAATATAAGCCTCGGGCTGGAAAGGTATTCAAACCCCGACTGGAGCATATAAGTGCATTTATCCAAACAATGTGGTTTCTGGGCTTAAAAGAAAAGGGAAGAAGGTATTACTGGCGGCTCCTAGGCTGGACATTGCTGAAACATCCGCGGTCATTTGAAATGTCAGTAACCCTTGCCATCTATGGATTCCACTTCCGCAAAGTCGTGGAGACTTATATTAAGTTACCATCCAAAGCAACAATCTGATTATGCTTTCAGGCAACCAAACTTCGCTCTGCAGCCAATAAGACAACCTATAATACAGTTCGGGTTAGTGCACAGGGGTGATGTTTACTTATTTTTCAGGGAGATATACTCGTACCACGACTCAAATAATATTGTTATAACACCAATTTTTTTGACATAGATACTTTACACGGTTAAACTATTCCAATTTATACTTTAGAATGATTAAAAATATATTCAATAAGGTGCGAAGAGGTGTCTAAAGATTCTGTGATTGCCCCAAACCTAAAAGATTTGGAGAATAGAATCCAGAAAAAATCAGCCACGCTTAGTGTAGTTGGCCTAGGATATGTAGGATTGCCACTTGCGTTAGCCTTTGCAGAAGCAGGATTTAAGGTATTAGGTATTGATTCAGACCGGAAGAAAGTCTACAAGATCAACCGGGGAATATCTTACTTACTGGACATACAACCTGAACGACTAAAAAAACTAGCCACAGATGGGGTTTTTAAGGCAACCTCGGAAGCGATAACACTCCAGATGGCGGACATAACCATTATTTGTGTTCCAACACCACTGACAAAGACCAAGGACACTGATTTAACCTACATTATTGAAGCAACTAATCATGTAGCCAGATATCTCCGTGCTGGGCACCTAGTAATCCTTGAGAGCACGACTTATCCGAGAACTACAAGGGAAGTCGTATTACCAATACTGGAGTCCACAGGGCTTAAAGTTGGGGTTGACTATTTCCTAGCCTTCTCACCAGAGCGCATTGACCCAGGTAACAAGAAATTCACAATGAGGACCACCCCTAAAGTGGTGGGCGGTATGGAACCTAATTCTACAAAGCTCGCCACATTACTCTATGGCCATATTTCTGATAAAGTAGTTGAAGTGTCAACACCGGAAGTTGCTGAGATGGACAAGGTGTTCGAAAATGTATTCCGTGGTGTTAACATAGCAATGGTAAATGAACTAGCAAAACTCTGTGAAAAAATGAATATAAGTGTCTGGGAAGTTATCAAAGCCGCATCATCCAAACCGTTTGGTTATATGCCATTCTACCCTGGTCCCGGCGTAGGTGGTCATTGCATCCCACTGGATCCTTATTATCTTGCGGCCAAGGCAAGGGAATACAATTTCCATACAAGATTTATTGAACTTGCTGCCGAGATAAATGAGACAATGCCAGAGCATATAGTAACAAGAGTCATTGAGGCTCTAAATACAAAGAATAAAAGCACCAAAGGTGTTAAGGTACTACTGCTTGGGATAACTTACAAAAAAGATGTCGAAGATATCAGAGAGTCACCCGCATTGAGAATTATCGAACTTCTTGCTGAAAAGGGTACCGAAGTCAATTACCATGACCCTTATGTGACCGAAATAAAAATTAAGAACAAAATATTAAAATCAATAAAATTAGACAAGAAGGTTTTAGGTTCCCATGATTGCATAGTCATAACTGCTGACCATAGCTACTACAATCTGAATTTTATTGTTAATAATTCAAAGTTAATTTTTGACACACGTGGATGCACTGTCAATATTAAAGCGGGTAATATAATTCGGCTTGGTGAATAGCTTATTAATGGGACTTAGACCGTTTGAAAATTTCAAAGATTTAAATATTGCTATTACCGGTGGTGCTGGGTTTATCGGCTCACATTTAACGGAAAAACTCCTTCTTTTGGGAGCTAAGGTAGCAGTTATCGACAACTTCCTGTATGCCAGCAAGATGGAACATTTCAAAGAACATAAGTGTCTTCAAATATATAACTCCGACATCAGAGACACCAAATATATATGTCGACTTCTAAAGAATAGGGACCTGGTTTTTCATCTTGCCGCAGTGGTTGGGGTAGAAGAGACCCAGTCATCCCCCTTTGACGTACTAGACGTAGAAATTGAGGGTACCATAAACATCCTAAATGCAGCATCGAGTAACAAAGTAAAAAGATTCATCTTCGGCTCATCATCTGAAGTATATGGTGATTCACTGGAGCCTATGAAGGAAGGAGCATCCCTCTCCCCAAAGTCTACTTATGCGGTGGCCAAACTAGTAGGGGAAGAATACTGTAAAGCGTTTTACCAGAAATATGGCATGCAATATACAATTCTGCGCTATTTTAATATTTATGGTCCCCGCCAAGATGAACGTTTTGTGATCTCTCGCTTTGTGAAGAGGACTCTAGAAAATGAGGTCATTTACATCTATGGTGATGGAAAGCAAACTAGAGACTTCACCTATATAGATGATGCCATCAATATGACTCTCCTAGCAGCAACAAAAGATGAGCCGAGTTGTCAGATAATTAACATCGGTACTGGCGTTTCGACCACCATAAATGAGCTAGCACTTATGATAACAGAGATGTTCAATAATAAGCATCTTGTTAAACAAGTATATGTAGATTATGACAATAAAAGACCTCGTGAAATTGAAGTGTTTAGTCGTGTCGCAGATATCACCAAAGCCAAGAGACTTCTTCAATATGAACCAAATATAAACCTGAAATCAGGTATTAAAAAATTATATAATGTAGTATAAATTTTTACTGATTACCTTCAAGGATAGATATTTAGCTATCGCAACAGCCCTCTAAAGCAAGATATAAAGATTAACCCAACCTCTCATTAGCAACAAAAATTTTCTGCGGTTATTATCATTTCTTATTTGCTTATTCCCGTAAAAAAATAGAGGGCTGAAAACAATACGAAATGTCCCTTGATATTTAAATAGGTTATAATCAAAATCAGCTCACAAACTTGAGCACCAAAAAAGGAAAGGCTTAGCAGATAAAAACTGATGATTATAGCTGTAGATGCAGATGGGGGAGATTATGCTTCTCGCGAACTAGTTAAAGGAGCTGCTGAAGCTGCCGATGAGTATGGCGTAGATATTGTCCTGGTAGGGAAAAAAGCCATACTCGATATGCTGGTCAGGCGCTACGCCAAAAAGCAAAATGTTACCATCCTAGATGCAATACAGACTATAGAGTGCAGCGAATCACCTGTCCAAGCGGTACGTAGCAAACCAAATTCAGCAATTGTAATCGGAACAAAGCTGGTAAAAGATGGATCTGCCTCAGCCTTTGTTTCCGCTGGTAGTACTGGAGCAGTATTAGCAGCAGCATTCTTTTTCCTGGGAAGAATAGAAGGCATTGAGCGCCCGGCGTTGTGCGGTATAATTCAAATCAATCCAGAAAGTCCGGTTCTGCTTATCGATGTCGGAGCAAATGTCGATTGCCGGCCGAGTCACCTGGTTCAATTTGGCCAACTAGGTACTACATTCGCTCAAAAATTTCTCTATATTGAGTCTCCCAAGGTTGGCTTACTCAATAATGGCGAAGAGGAAATCAAAGGTACTACGTTGACAAGAGAGAGTTATAAAATCTTAAAAAATTCCGATCTGAATTTCATAGGCAACGTAGAAGGTCAGGATATCCTCAAGAAAAAAGCAGATGTAGTAGTAACCGATGGATTTACTGGCAATATAGTCCTCAAGGCACTGGAGGGATTCGGAGATGTATTCTTGAATGTGCTGGGCATAGGGCGTAGTTTTAAAGTAGACGAGCAACTTCAAGGAGCCGCCCTGGTTCACTATGTTGAGTTAGCATCGATGGTTAAACGTACAGACTATAAAGAATACGGCGGAGCCTGCCTTCTAGGAGTAAACGGCAACATCATCGTAGCTCACGGTCGTAGCCAAGCCAGAGCCATCAAGAATGCCGTCCACCTGGCACACCACGCTGTAGAAACCAAAGTTGTTGACGCTATTAAGAATAGCAGCTTTATATCGAAATAATAAACAAAGTTATCTAACAATACCACAAATATAGACCAGTAACCGAAAACACAAACTTAACGGCTAAAATAGGACCCTAACCTACTTTAGATACAAACCGATGGGACAATGGTCTGATCCCATCACACCAGGCAATATAAACGCCTGTGAAATTGATTTGAGCAAACTCTCAGTCACAAAAAAGTAATCAATCCTCCAGCCTATATTCCTCTCCCTAGCTCTCGTTTTCATATCCCACCAGGTATACTGGTTTGGCTCTTTATGAAACTGGCGAAACGTATCGACATAACCATTACTAACAAATTTATCCACCCAGGCTCTTTCTTCAGGGAGAAACCCTGAATTCTTTTCATTTTCTTTGGGCCTGGCCAAATCTATTTCCTTATGGGCCGTATTAAAATCGCCACAAATTATAAGTTTTTCACCTTTATTCTTTAAGGAGTCAACAAAAGTTAGAAAAGCCTCGTAAAAGTCCATTTTATACTTCAATCGATGTATGCGACTCGGATTGGTATCACCTTTAGGAAAATAGATATTGAACAGAATAAATGCAGGGTATCTTGTAATGATAACCCTTCCCTCTTTGTCAAATTCTTTGATGCCAAAACCATAGTCGGTACTGAGCGGTTTTTCCTTAGTGAAAGTTGCCACACCGCTGTAGCCTTTTGTTTCTTCAGGATAATTCCAGTATGTAATATATCCAGCTGGTTCAGTTAAGTCTTTATCTAATTGTTCGGTTTGTGCCTTCGTCTCCTGGAGGCAAAGGATATCAGGGCTTTCCTTTTGCAGCCAACCAGTAAATCCTTTTCTATTCACTGCCCTAATCCCATTTACATTCCAAGACAATAGCTTTAGCTCTTTCATGGTAAAACCACCTCAGTTTATTTCTCAACAAATCGTCTGCGGAACAACACAGGCCAATTTAATCTAGTTAATATTCTACTTTTCTTTTTCACACACCTCAATATCCTAACAAGCCAACATAGATATTATAAAGTGGTGACAAAGTAAACAGAAAGTCCTCTAATAAAAAAGGGATTATTTTTGTATCGCCTCCACCAAATCAGTGTAACTTGTCATCCCTGAGGTTTTATCCAGAAAATCTTTGAGTGAGAGACTCCTATCTCTAAGCAATTTCATATCGCTATTTATTGGGCTCACTGAAGCTGGATCGCTGCCATAGATTCCATGAAAAGCAAAGTAGGCTTGATTCAACTTCCTCATTTTATAACCGTGTGACCAAAATACTTTCCGTCTCTCTTCCATATAGCGCTCCGCTCCCTCTATATCACCCTGAGCCAGATAAAGGTCTACATTTCTACGGGTCAATCTCATTTCCTCATCAAAATTAAATCCCGATCTTTCTTTATCAATCGTAACTGCTTCTTTGGCAGCATAATAGCGCGCACATATCTGAGAGCCAATCTCCTCACTGATCATCTCTGCTACAGTTTCATTCATGATAATAACATCTTGGTCTTGCTTAATCCCCAATGAATCTAATACGTAAAGAAAGCCCAACGGTCTAAAAGCAAGATATTGGTGAAGCCACTCATGCACCACCGTAGTTATTTCAAAATTCAGACTGGCATTATTACTAACCAGCGGCGGATAGGTTGCTCCAAAACCTCCCAGTTCCACCACCAGGGATGACAGCCCTAGCTTATCAACCTGAGCCTCAAGCTTTTCCATCTCCTCTTCATTAAGTTCCTGCCGAAGCATAACCCTATCAAGATAAAAAATTCTATCTCTCGGGGATACAACTAACAAATGTGGCGGTTTCTCCAATTTGAAGTTCAACGGCGGGAAAATAGGTATTCTGTTTTCTGTTAGCACAGCCTCTAGCTGGCTGCATAACTTAGTCTCCTGGTCTGAATAGCCTTGATTAAATACTTTCTCGTCTAGCAGCGATGAAATAGCCTGCACTTCCCATGATACAAAATCAAAAGCATAAGGCCTGGTTATCAATTGCACTTGTGAGTAGTTATCTTTTCCTTTAGCTAAATCGGAAAAGCATGATAAATTCATTCCCACCAACACAATAAAAATACCTAGTAAAAGTAGAAACTGCCGCTGAATATTTCGCATTATCAAAAAGATCTAGGAGATTAAAAGAGGTTTTACCTTGCTTTATTTAAATTCCTACCCTACATCATATGAGGCAAAACGGAAGCCAGAGGCATGAATATTATTTAATACTCAAGACTGACATCCAAGCTCTTGATATCATCTACGCCTTTAAGCGTCGATGCCAGACCTCGCAGAGTATTAGCAATAATCATCACGGGGAAAGTAGTGAGGGGAATCTCCTCACCATTTACAGTAATGTTAACATCGTCATGCTCGTGGTGAATTTTTACACTTCGTATATAATCAACTCCTTTGAGCGAAGTAACTGCACCAATTGAAATCCGAGCCAGAAATTCTTCGACAAAAGGATTCAACTCAATAGGTTTTTTATTCACCTGTAGCTTCGCCTTATAGCCTTCCTTCAATTTGCTCCTCCTTATCCCACTGTGGATATAAAACCATAGAGGTGAGGTATTTCAACAGTGAAAATTTATTGTACCCTTCACAACCTAGAAACTCAACTTGCCCGATATACTTCCACCACTTCAAAGACTGCAAATAAGGCAACTTGTGCTATATCAAAAGTTTCTCAATAACCAACATTATGTCAAATAATAATTTCTGAATTTAACTTATTCTGGCCTCTTAAAAAATGTATTTCCACACGACTTCCCTCGCTTAACGAAGATAGAGCATTCTCCAGATCATCAGCGTTATGAATAGGACTCAGATTCAACTCAGTGATTATATCTCCTGGCTTAAGACCTACCCTCTCACCAAGTAATGACTGAGCAACCTTACCCACAAACGCTCCAAACACTGAGGTAGTATCAGACCTATGAATAATCCTGCTGGCATCGGCTACACTGAGTCCAAAATAAACGCGCTGACTCCTAGTTCTATCAACCAACAATTGCTCCAGTCTAGTTCGGTTGAAGCCTACTACAACCTCACCATCAACTACAATAACCGGCACACCCATTTGTCCTGACAGGCGCACCATCTCGTTAGCCGCTGATTGATCAATAGAAACATCATACTCGGTGAACCCTACACCACGCTCAGAAGGAAATCTCTTAGCCTGATGGCAATAACCACATGTTGGTGTTGTATAAATCTTTACATTCATTCATTATCCTCTATTGCATCTTCTACTCCTACCACATCATCTGGCCCAAAGAACGCCGAGTTATCATTGCTCAGCATCAAGTCTGCTAGTATATTATCAAAGACCTTTACCTCACCACATAGCTTACATACACCTTTACTGATTGGGCCACTTGGAGGCTCAATCAGCCAATGGTGCCTGCATGTGCCCTTGGTAACAGGTCTCTCCATTACTGTTCCTGGTTTAGTTCCCATAGTTCTTCCTCCTTTCCTTAACTAAAATTATTTTAGGTCAGCAAAACAGCAGTGTATGCGACTTTTGTCGCATGAGAAAACATAGCAGAGGAAAACACTAACAAACTAGAATATGGGAGAGATTGACAAGAAACTTAAAAAGAAACAACTAAGAAATATCGGCAAAACTTAGAAAGTTTAAGAGTTGTAAAATATCAACCATTTCTATAGCTCTTCGATTACAATTTCAAAGGGGCAGCTTATAGCGCCAGTAGGGCATACGGCTTCGCATTGAGTACACCATCCACAATCTTCCACTTCGACAACAGTCACAACATTATTGACCATTATCAAAGCACCGCAACAGCACACGCTGATACACAGCCCACAGCCATTACATTTTTCCAGAGCTATTAAAGGCATTAGACTCATAAAAACTAACCTCGTAATTTACCATATTAATATAAATTTCACATTATATATGTAACTTTTGTCTCAAAACGAGATTCCTACCATATTTTTCAGAGCTTCCTTATCACGAATTACTATTCGATGACGGTCCACCCTGATAGCACCATTATCCTCCAGAGCCTTGAGCGACCTGCCCACCACCTCCCTGGCCGTTCCTGCCATAGCCGCCATCTCCTGCTGGGTGAGGCGTGCACCAGCACCTGTTCCGTCTCCCGCATTCTCCAGCAGTATTTTTGCCACCCTACCAATCACATGCCTAAAAGACAAATCTTCAACCAGTGAGACCAAATGGCGCACCCTGTCGGCCAGGACATTGATCACGTTTCTGGCAATCTGGGGATATTTCATGAGAATAGCTTCCAGGTCATTCTTTTTTATCTCCCAAAGTACTACAGGACCCAAAGTCTGTATGCTCACAGGGCTGGAACCATCGTCAAAAACAGACACATCATTAAAAGTCTCCCCGGGACGTATAATGCTCAGGATCTGCTCTTTCCCCTCCGCTGAAGTCTTGAATGCTTTTAACACACCAGAAACAACAAAATGCAAAGCGCTGGCCTTCTCTCCTTCAAGAACAAGCATCTCCCCTCTATCTGCCGTCTTTTCCACAATGAGCTTCCTGATTGAATCAAGCTCTATAGCATCCAATCCAGCAAAATAAGGTATTTTTTTCAAAAACTCCAACTCAACAGCCATAATATCAAACTCTAACTCAAGTTATACTGCCAATCGGCGATGCTACTCTAAGTTACAGCCTAATAAATTCCTCTCAATATTACTCTGTCTTTACCAGAATAGCTTATCGAATTCGTAATTCTACAATCCTGGCAAAAGACTCTAGCTCTTTGAAATTGGCAAGTGTGCCTATGTTGACATATACATTATTTTTTCTAAACCTGATCACATGGGTCGCTGGCACATTTTGATCCACACTGGGAAATTTCAGCAAATAACCTTCGTCACCAATTGTGACAAAGTCTGCTATGTTCGTCTGGTTACCGGCTTTAATCTCTGTATAGTATTTTTCAGTCGCCGCAACGGTGACAAAAATTGATACCGCATTATCCAGTATCTCGTCCCTGCCTGCTAAAGAGCCTGCTCTGACAAACTTAACATAATAGGTAGATGTAGTATCATCAACTTGAGGTTCAAAATTTTGACGAAAGTTAAAGCCACTGACACCAACATCATCCACAGTTAACGCTATTTTCGAGGCATTTATATTTTCATAAACCAATACCGACGCAGTCCTGGTAACACTGCCACCAGCGTTGGTCGCAGTTAACTTGTAGATTATGCTATGTGCTGATATCAAGTCTTTTGTTCCAGAAGAGGGTACTTTCCCTATATCCGGGTCTATAGTAACCGTGGTAGCACCAGTAACCTCCCAGCTCAATGTTACTGGTTCAACCACCGTGACCTTCGTCGGGCTAACTTCAAAGGCAACTATAACAGGAGGTTTGACAGAAGGAGACGGCTGAGGGGATGGTGCAGGTTTGCTATCTGCTGAAGGTGAACTGGTCAAAGTTACGCACGATGTAGCTGAACTGAGAAGTAGAATAGCTAATCCCACAAAAAAAACCATCTTCCACATACATTTACTACTTTTCATTATGCTCCCTGGAATTTTACATTATCTCGATTATACATCCAGACAGAGCAAAATGGAATAGATAAGCAACCTTTCACCCATTTTAATCTAATAGGTAGCAATAACAGGGATACCTGTTTTTTACCAAGAGAACAAATTTTTGTTACAATTGCATCCGCAATATGACTTACTCGCTGGGAATTGATATCGGCTCCGTCAATGCTAAACTAGCGCTAATCGATGATACATGTAGCGCCCTCCATTTCGATACCGAAAAAATAACCTCAGGGCCAAGAGCTGCAGTCACATCGCTTATCACCAGGCTTGGCGAAAAGTTCAACCCAGAACTGATCGCCAGCGCCGGCGTGTCTGGGTCAGGCAAGACGATAATTCCTAAGGAACTCAACTGGTCCGAGTATAGCAGCTCATTATCAATTGCTGCAGGAATTCTTCAGCATCACCCTGAGGCTAAGACAATCATACAAATTGGCGGGCAAAGCTCCCTGGTCATAGCATTAGAAGATGGCCTGAAAAAACCATGGAAAGTAGTATCCAATCCCCTCTGTGCTGCAGGCACCGGCAGGTTCATGGAACAACAGGCATATAGGCTGGGCATCAGCATGGATGATTTTGCCCACATGGCGCTGAAATGTGATGGCAGTCCGCCTCGCATAGCTGCCAGATGCAGTGTCTTTGCCAAAACCGACCTTATCCATTTGCAACAAAAAGGCGTCACAGTTGAAACGATGCTCTACGCATTATGCCAAAGCATTGCCCGGATGGTTGTCTCGCTCAAGCAAGGAGCTTTCGAGAAGCCAATATATTTTGTCGGTGGAGTTGCCTCCAATAGCGCCATAGTAAAAGCCCTGGAAGAGGTACTTTCTATCAAAAACAAATATCCGACCCAGGTAATCCTCCCCAAAAACTATCTCCATATTGAGGCACTTGGTTCAGCACTACTTTCAAGAGGAAAAAAAGCCCGGACTATTATCCTTCCCGAAACGGATAGCCACCAGCGATACTTTGAAATGCCCAAGCTTGAGGTTATTCCCTTCTATGACATTAAAACAGATGGCAGGATAGAGAAAAAGTGCCTAGGCTATATGGGGGTTGATGTTGGCTCTACCAGTACTAAGGCAGTGATATTGGACGAATCAGGCAAAACCGTGCTGGCAAAGCATTATCTAATGACTGCTGGAAGACCTGTTGAGGCAGTCAAAGAGGTCTTTAGAAATTTGCTTAAAAAAGGCGCCGACAAGGCAAAAATAGCAGGTGTCGGTGTTACTGGCTCGGGAAGATACCTCATCGGCAGTCTAATCGGGGCAGATCTGATTAAGAACGAAATTACAGCACAAACCAGAGCTGCTGCAGAGATCGACGCCGAAGCAGACATAATTGAAATCGGTGGGCAGGACTCCAAACTTGTTATCAAAAGAAATAACGTCGTGGTTGACTATCAGATGAACAAAGCTTGTGCCGCAGGAACAGGAAGTTTCATCGATGAACTGGCAGAAATGCTCGATATCTCCGTGAACAATGGGGAATTTGCTAACTTGGCATTCAAGGCACCCCACACTATTGATCTGGGAACGAGATGTGCAGCTTTCATGGGTCAGGCAGTGGCTTCAGCTCAACAAGAAGGCATGCCACTAGAAGTAATTACCGCCAGCCTAGCAAACTCAATAGCCAAGAATTATCTCTCCAAGGTAGTTGGTAATAGAAAATTGGGAAATAAGGTTATCCTTACTGGAGCCGTATTTTACAATCGCGCTGTTGTATCCGCATTCCACCAGCAACTTAAAGGAAAAAATCTGATAGTAGCAGAGAATAAAGAGGTCAGCGGAGCCATAGGCGCAGCAATGCTGGCAAAAGAAGCAATATCCCGTCAGAAATCAAATTTTAAAGGATTCCAGCAAGTCATAGATAGCGAATGCAGCCTATCCTCATTCACCTGCAAGAGTTGTGATAACAACTGCACTATCACCCGCATGCAAATGCCCAATGAAAAACCAACGTTCTACGGCAGCAGGTGTGACCGCTATGACAGTACCATCAGCCAAGAGAAAATAAGGACTTTATTCGATGAGAGAGAGAACTTGCTCTTTCGAGAATACAGAGAAGGTACTGGCACAGGGCCACTGGTAGGAATTCCCCGGGCACTACTGGTATACGATTATGCACCACTACTAATCGGCTTTCTCAACGCTCTCGATACCAGAGTCATCGTTTCCAGCAAAACAACCAAGGAAATCATGGAAAAGTCAGTCGAATTGAGCTATACCGATAGCTGTTTTCCACTCAAACTTCTCCATGGACATGCAGCCAGCCTGGCAGGAACAAACTATATCCTCTATCCCTGCGCTATAAGGTTGGGAGAAAAAGAAGGGCAGGAAAACCAGAAATACTCCTGCCCGCTGGTACAAGCATCCCCTTATATAATACGCCAAGTTATCGGCATCGAAGATAAACTTTTAATACCAATAATAGACTTTAGCCGTGGCAACAAAGACGTTATAAACAACCTTGCCAATGTCGCCGTCAAGATGGGATTCAGCAGACCAAAAGGGATAAAAGCAGCGCTAGCTGGTATTAAATCACAGCAACAATTTGAGACAGACAAAGCATATCTTGGTGAGAAGTTATTGAAACAACTCCACCAAGACAACCAATTGGGAGTAGTGCTTTTCGCTCGGTCTTATATGTCGCAGGACTCGGGAGCTAATCTTGGTATAGCTGAAAAACTAGCTCAACTTGGAGTAGTGCCCGTACCACTTGACTTCCTGCCACTTTCTTCTATATCCGCCAATAAGTATTCAGACCGTCCTTACTGGTTCTATGAAAATAAGCAAATAGCTGGTGCCGCCCTAACCGAAGCAGATCCGCAACTATATGGTCTGGTGCTGACAAATTTCGGCTGTGGCCCTAATTCGTTCATACTCAGGCTTGTAGAAGATATTATGGGCGGCAAACCGCTGGGGCAACTGGAGATCGATGAGCATGCCGCTGAAGCAGGCATCGTTACCCGCCTTGAAGCCTTTGTTGATACTATTAAAGGCTTTGGTCGAGCCTCCAAGCAGCCTGAAGTCCAGCGCAAAGATATCTACAGAGGAACCACTGCTTCCATCAATTCACAAAAGACTCTCCTCATTCCCAGAATGGCACCACATGCCGAGGTAGTTGCCGCAGCCATGGAAGCCTGCGGCGTCAAAGCGATTGTATTGCCAGAACCAGATGAACGCAATCTTCTCTATAGTGAACAGGTAACATCAGGCACAGAATGTCTGCCCTATCGAGTGACGCTGGGCGATTTTATGAGATTCTACTACGAGAACGGAGGCGGTACCAAAAACTTCGAGGGGTTTAATGCTGGGTCATACGGACCCTGCCGCCTGGGCAAATATGCCATAGAACAGATAAGGTTGCTAAAAGATATCGGCTTTGACTTGCCCATTCGCACCACTGTGTCCAATAATGCCTATCGCGACTTAAACCTTGGCCCCGATTTTGAGCGAATCGCCTGGCGTGGAATCGTAGCTATAGACTGCCTGGAGAAAATGGTATGGCGTACTCGCCCCTACGAAAAGCCGGCAGGGGCAGCAGATATGCTGTTCGATGAATATACCAGCAGGATTGCAGACCGAATTCGACTCAAAGAGGCATTTGCTGACATTATGCAGCAGGCAACCTCTAAATTCAGGTCGCTTATAGACCTCGAACAGCCCAGAAAGCCACTTATTGGCATTAATGGCGAGATTTTCCTGCGTTCTAATAAATTCAGTAACAGAAACCTGGTAAAGGTTTGTGAAGACGCCGGCCTAGAGGTAGTCGTTGCCCCTATGGGAGAATGGTTCAAATATACCTCATTCAGAAATCTTGAAGATGCCATAATAGACCATAAGCTTAAAAAGATACTGGTCAGCTACATCAAGAAGCACGTTCAAGAACATGACGAACACTCGGTGGCTACCAATTGCAGAGACCTAATAGATACAAAGGAGCCTTCTACATCCGAACTGCTGGCGCTTACCAGCCGCTACCTATCGCCCAAATGTGGCAGCGAAGCTGTTCTCAGTATAGGCTGCGGAATCAAGTGGCTGGAGAATCCGTCGGTCGCTGGAGTTATATCAGTAATGCCCCATGGCTGCATGCCTGGTGGAATTGTAGCCGCTATGGCAGAAAAGTTCAGCACCGTATATCATAAGCCCTGGATCAGCCTGACCTATGATGGTTTTCTAGAAACCAATAACCTGTCAAAAATCAATAGCTTTGCTGAGGTCATCAAGTACTGTAATAAAGAGTCGGCTGGCATTGAAGGGGCTTCGCCTTCATAGAATTCTAATTCCCTCTATCCTTTAAAGGATAGAGGGACAAGGGGTGAGAGGTTGCCAGAACAAAGCCAACCAGTAACTGACGCAAACCAAAGCAAGTACGCCCAAAGGAGACTATGGCCCTATATATTACTGGCAACTGTTTTATTCCTAATATCACTAGTAAGTGGTTTATTAGTTTCTCCGGAATTCGCCAGTGGTGCGCTTGAAGAACTCAAACTGACTCTAAAACCTCTAGCTGAATTATTCAATCCCCTCGTCCTGCTCGTCATTATTTTCATTAACAATGCCATTAAGGCACTAGCAGCCTTGGTTCTGGGTATTGTCCTGGGACTGCCGTCACTTTTTTTCTTAGGCGCTAACGGTTTTATGGTTGGCGTAACAGCTACAGCATTGAAATCCAGCTTAGGATGTGGAGTAATAGCTGCTAGCCTGGCACCGCACGGTATAATCGAAATACCCGCCCTGGTGTTATCCTCGGCACTCGGCCTGAAGGTAGGCTGGGAATCACTAAAGTATCTAACCAGACAAAAAAGTTCTGTGAAAGCACAGTTGCAACAGAGTATAAGAGTCTACCTAAAGTGGATTTTGGTCAGCCTGTTTTTCGCCGCCATAATCGAGGTATTTATAACACCCCTATTTATTCTTTTGGCTGGAGGCAAAGACCTCTTTATGAAATAATTTGTTAAAACCTGCTCGTAAACAAAAATAAGTTACTGAAGCAGGTTAATTTTGCCTAGACCAAGTGCATAAACATATATTCTCGCTGTCTTTTCCAATATCTCGCAATTGGTTAAGGCGTCTCTCATATCGCTACCTACGCTGAGCGCACCATGATTTGCCATTATCACTGCATTTCGCTCGCCCAATGCTGAAACCACGCTACGCACCATCTCCAGACTACCCGAAGGAGCATATTCAGCTACATTTATCCCACCACCCAAACAGACAACCTGATCATCAAGAATAGCCGGTATTTCCATACCCGCTACTGCCACCACGCTGCCGAAGACAGGATGAGAATGGACAATGGCATTCACCTTTTTTCGCGTTTTATAAATCTCTATATGCAGCATCGTTTCAACGGATGGCTTGAGCTTTCCCTCTATACACTTCCCATCGAAGTCCACAATCACTATGTCATCTGGATCCAGCGAATCGTAGTAACGCCCACTAGGTGTAATAGCCAACAACTCTCTGCCGCTGGTATCTCCCAAACGCATGCTTACATTACCCATGTTGCCCACCACCAACCCCTTTTGAACCATTTGCTGAGCTGTTCCAAGCACCATTTTCTTTTCAGTGTCCCACATACTTACTCATATCCTCCCGATATTCAACAGCTATGTTAAAACGCCATCGACTGTCTGTCAAGAAAAAGTCCAGTTTTTTTCCTCCTTGAAGTAGAGAGGGGTCGACATAAATTGTCATTGCGAGCCCCGATGCAATCGGGGCGTGGCAATCCCGTGGGATCAATGGGAACCCACGAGTTCCTTATGATTGTATGAATAGGTGACATTCTATCAACGTCTATGCCATAATAAACTGCTGGAGCTAGAGATGAACTTCAATCTGACCGAAGACCAGATAATCCTGCAAAAGTCGGTGAGCGACTTCACCAAGCATGATATTGAGCCGATTGCATCACAGATTGATCGCGAAGGTAAATTGCCTGATGACTTAATCCAGAAACTGGCTCGCCTTGGTTTGCTGGGCATGACAGTGCCTAAAAAATATGGCGGCAGTGAAGCCGGGAATCTGAGTTGCGCTCTGGCTATTGAGCAAATTGCCTATTCAGGGACAGGTGTCTGGTGGCTGGTAGCGTTTAACAACAGTATCCCACAAAGCATCGTCCATTTTGGCTCGGATGAATTGAAGAAAAAATACCTAAAGCCGCTCTGCGATGGCACAGCATATGCCAGCATCCAATTCACCGAAGCAGATACTGGCTCCGACCCCGAGGCAATAACCACCACAGCTATACCCGATGGTGATTACTACGTCATAAGCGGCATGAAGCGATTAAGTACTTTCGGTGCCAGGGATGGCTATGCTGTTCTCTACACCAAAGACGAAGCTGGAGGGTGCACTGCCTTCATAATACAGAAGAACTGCCAGGGCTACAGTCCCGAAAAAAATTGGGAGTTGATGGGTGGAGGGGGTATAGAAACGGCAGATGTCTATTTCCAGAATATGCGAGTACCCCAAGAAAATCTACTCGGTAACAAGGGAAAAGGCTTCGATATATTATTGTACTGGATAGCTATCGAAAAAATCATGCAGTGCGGCGCCAACATAGGCATAGCTCAAGCCGCATTGGATGAAGCAGTAAACTACGCCAAGTCGAGAAAAGCACGTGGAAAATCAATCTCCAGCCTGCAGGGTATTAAATGGATGCTGGCTAATATGCAATGCAAATTAGAAGCCGCCAGGTGGCTAACCTATAGAGCTGCATTCTTGCTCGACCAGCAAGCAGCAGACTGGAAAAACGAGGCAGCAGCGGCTAAATTGTTTGTGGTACCAGCTACTTTGGAAGTGGTGGAAATGGCAAGGCAAATCCATGGCTGCTATGGCTATACCAGGGATTTCAAAATCGAAAGACTATACCGAGCTGCCGCTGGTGCCACAGGAATAGCCACCTCACTGGAGATAAACAGGTCTATTGCAGGAAATTGGGTAGTCGAAAGGACTAAATAGCGTAGCTAATTGCTCTGTCACCAGCCATAAATCAGGTAACAATTCTGGCAACAGTTTAACTACTTAGAAATAAGAGTAACTATTCGGATTCGTATTCATAACCATAGAGCACTAGTTCAAATCCAGCCCCCGCTACCATAAAGGCAATATTATCGCCATAAATTAGCTTTTGATTTAACACAAGAAAACCTAATTTTCCTGTTTTTCCCTTTGTAAGTGTGGTGAAGTTATTACATTATATGTAAGAGTCCCGTAATTTAAATCTTCATACAGTCCCTATAGCGGGCAACAATATGTAGGTCTTTTGTAGGACACGAGCAGCGATATTGTATAATCTATGTGACGGAGACTTAAGGTTAGAATATAACAATGGACGAAAAGACAAAACGGGAGCTTCATCAACAAGCACTAACTGCTGACTCGATGAAACAGGAATTCGAGCATACTTTGCCGGAACGAGTAGAACGTTATCTACAAGTTAAACCTCATATAATAATTCCAAATGCACCCTTTGCTGTACCATCATCAGAGTGTAGCTTACTTTTTCGAGATGGTCATTTCTATGCATGTATAGCTCTTGTTCAAGCCGTAGCGGAAGCTATAGTAAGATACATGTGTGATATAGATTTCAAGAAGCACGATAAAGTCTTTGAGAAAAATGTGGAAAAGCTTCACACAAGGAAATTTATTGATGACAAGTTAAGGAAATTCCTACTCAAAATATGGGATAGAAGAGATGATTACCACCATCTGAATCCTAATGTGAAATCTGATAGACAGACTTTGGAGAATCTGGCTAAAGAAAAAACATGTCTTTTGCTTGATGTCGAAAGTCAGATATTTGAATTCAGATTTGCCAGTGATGGGAGTATGATTTTTAAGTATCCCAAATATTGGAAAATTAAGGGCGGTCAGGCGGAAGTATTTCTGCGACTAGAACCATGATTTATTTATTCAAGGTCGTGAGACTAACATCACAAACAATCAGATGCAAACGAAGCTCGTAAAACATGGTAAGCTGAAGATGTCAAGATTTGCAATGTATAATGACCCATCAGCTAATCGGAGATGTTAAGTTATACAGCACAAAAAGAAAGAGGCATAAGGTGAACTGGGGAAACAAATATGGATATTCAAGAGATTGCTAGGAATACTTTCACTATAGCAGCACTTTTGCTGACAGCCACTATTGTCCTCTTGAACTATTTTTGGAAGAGGCTGAAAACTCTGATCAGGACAATGCCAGAAGGGAAACAGCGAGTCATGTTATGTAGATTGAAGTCAATATCTGATTCTGTGGAGCGTGACAAGTACACATATATAAATTTGCAATTCCTTGCATGTGTGTTTGTGATTTTTTCCTTTGCAGGTGCACTTATCGCTGTGTCCATTATGCCTGGCATAATGGTTGGTGACATGACTGGTTATACTATTGCGGAGAACTTCGAATTTGCTATTGTCGCTATGCGTGCAGCGGTCTTTTGTCTTTTTGCGGGAATATTATTTTCGGCTGCGGTCTATTTAGAGGACTTAATTGCCATCTATACCGGAGGACCAAGCATCACGACGACGAAGTTGGAAGAACTTCCGAAGCGACCACCGAAAGACAAAGCCTGGTCACACATTTTATTCGGACTGTTGTTGGCATACCTTGTTGTTCTATTTCTGATTGAGGTATTTGTTCCATTTAATCAGTGGGGGAAAATGACAATTGCCGTGGTAGTAGGCATTGTTCTCATTCTCGGTACGCGCTTAGGTTACACAATCTATGTCCGCATGCGTAGAAGACATATTTCTACCACAGAACAGCCAGATAGCACCGCTTCCCAATGACTGATGTCATCTTCAACAAAACATCATAAATAAATTGTGCTGTATAGCTGATATCCTAAGATGATGTTATGTTCGAATAAGCAACTGATGTAGCGCTGGGACAAGTCCTTTCCTCTCAAACAAAAGTTCGGTATCCTTCCAATGCGGGCTACCGATCGGATTTAAAAAGTGCGGTAGAAAGCTATGACTTTCTGCTACCTCTGAAGAACGCGTATTTGATGATTTGACTCATTGATGTTTTGATGATAACCTTTGCACTAGTCGGAGGTGAAATATGGCTCGCATCAAAGACAACTTTAAAAGAACAACTATAAGCCTGCATCCAGAAGAATATGAAGCTTTGCGTTTTGTGGCTTTCAAGCGGAAGACATCAGTGGCTGGCGTGGTTCGAGAATTGATATATGAGCATCTGGAGGAGGAAGAAGACATCAGAGACGGGCTGAAAGCTCTTGAAGAAAAAGGAGACACTATGGACTGGGAAACATTCAAAAAGGAATACCTTGGTCTATAGGATAGAGATTATCAGTGCCGCCCAGAAACAGATACTATCCCTTCCCAGACAGGCGCAAGTGGAAATTGCCCAGGCTATTGATTTTCTAGCAAATGACCCCAGGCCTTCCAGATGTAAGAAACTACGATGGGTGGATCTCTGGCGGCTCAGACTAGGACGTTACAGAATGGTGTATGCAATAGATGACAAGGCTAGTTTAGTAACAGTGATAAAAGTAGCCCCACGACGAGAGGATACTTATCAAGGACTATAAGAGAGTCTACCCCTCAGCCCCCTTGCCATTTGACTTTAGCTAATCATGACAGTATCCTAAATCATCAGTTCACACCCACTAAGAAAATAAGTTATAAGGTAAATAATATGAGCAAATTTGTTGATAAACTAAACCGAATCTACAAGTCCTCAGCGCCAGCTCTGGGTTTCCGAAAGTCAAGTGAAGAGACAGAGTTGCCTTCCCTACTGCTGGTTGCCGACTTAACCAAGGCAGGTGCCAAAAAATCAAAAGGCATAGCTGACAGAGAAATGGACGCCGCAGTCGTCAGCAGTGAAAGTATTGACGATGACAACTTCAAAGAACTAGTTAGAAGTACTGGCGACGTTCCGTTGGGTCTACTATTGGAAGAAGGTAGCAGTCAGGAAAAAATCCAACAAATGATTGACGCAGGTTGTGACTTCATTGTCTTTGGGTTACAGGTTCCGTTAGAAGCCATAAACAAAGAAGGATTGGGCAAGGTGCTTAAAATAGAACCGTCGCTGACACCGGGTTTGATCAGAGCTGTCAATGAATTAAGACCGCCTATAGATGCAGTGCTGATTGCGAGTAATGCTGCTACGATTACTATCGAGCGCTTGCTTACCTGCCAGCTTTTTACTAGCTTACTTAACAAGCCGATATTGGTAAATGTGAACTCAGAATTAACCAGCGGTGAGTTAAGCAGCTTGCATGAAACTGGAGTCAAAGGGCTAATCCTTCCAGAAGGAACATCGCTAAAAGTGTTTGCCGAGCTAAAAAAGACAATCAGCAGCTTGCCTAAAACTCCCAAACGTAAAACGAGCACTGGTGTACTGCTCCCACATACCAGCACCCAACCGGAAACTAAGGTGGAAAAGGTGGAAGAGGAAGAAGAGGAAGAGGATATTTAGCCATTAATTTTTCTCAGCTATGATTTGCAGGTAAGCTTCTCGTCAATTCTGTTCCAGTTACACTTAAATATTATGACGGCGAATTTTGGTTTATTTTTACTTTCTGCGGTAGGCATATCTCTATCTGGTGTTATGGCTCCTGGACCGCTTACTGCGGCAACAATAGCCAAGGGATACCGGGATAAATATGCCGGCATCTCTATCGCCCTGGGACATGCGGTTATCGAACTACCCATTATGGCGCTAATTTACTTTGGATTTGCCCATTTCATTACTTCGCCTGAAGTTAAAAGGATAATTGGCCTGGTCGGCGGTCTCATGCTCATTTTCATGGGCGCAATGCTGTTCCGAACCATGAGCAAGTCACTGGGAGAGACTACTGACTTACCCTATAACTCTCTGACCACGGGAGTTGTGATGACCGGAGCTAATCCCTATTTTTTCCTATGGTGGGCAACTATTGGTATAGCTTTAATTTATGGTGCCGCTGAGTTCGGGATTTATGGTCTGATTATCTTTGCCATTGTCCACTGGTCATGCGATCTGTTCTGGGAGCAACTCATTTCCTACACAGTATTCAAGACAAGGCATCTGTGGACGGTAAAAGTTCAGAAGATTGTTTTCGGTACCTGCGCGCTCGTTTTAATAGGATTTGGAATCTGGTTCTGCGTCTCAGTTTTTTCCGAGCAGTTTACTGCCTAACAAGCACGCTGTATAGCCTGGAAGTATTTACCTTCGGTTTTGATTGACGGAGCTATTACCATTTTCACCTTGTGCATATCTTTAATAGTAAGAGCACCGCAAACACCCATGGCAGTACGCAGAGCACCCATAAGGTTTTCGCTTCCATCAGTCATCGAAGTAGGCCCGAAGAGCAGATGCTCTAAGGTAATATTGGTGCCGACTTTGACACGTGTACCTCTGGGCAACTCAGGATGAGAGTGTGCCATTCCCCAGTGATAACCTCTTCCCGGGGCTTCTTTTGTTTTTGCCAGTGGTGAGCCAAGCATAACAGCATCAGCACCTGAGGCAAAACACTTGCATAAATCACTGCCAATGCGAATTCCGCCATCTGTGACAATCGTTACATACTTGCCGGTTTCTTTAAAGTAAGCTTCCCGGGCTGCGGCACAGCCCATGGTAGCCGTTACCTGGGGAACTCCAATGCCAAGGACTTCTCTGGTAGTGCAGGCAGCACCGGGACCAACACCAACGAGAATGCCCGCAATACCAGTTTTCATCAACTCCAAGGCAGCGCTATAGGTAACGCAATTGCCCACCAAAATAGGCAATGGTATTGCCTGCGCTAACTCAGAAAAGACAAGACCATGATAGCTTTTAGAAATATGGCGAGCAGTGGTAACCGTTGACTGAACCACCAAAATATCTGCGCCGGCTTCTTTAGCCACAGTAGCCAATTTCTTAGCAGTAGCTGGTATTACTGAGACAGCACATACAGCTCCTGCCTTCTTGATAGTTTGAATGCGCCCGGCAATAAGGTTTTCCCGTATAGGTTGAGTGTATATTTTCTGCATTAAAGCTGTAATTTCTGAATCTGATGCCTTTGCTATGTCAGCCAAAATATCATCGGGGTTTTCATATCTTGTCTGAATTCCATCCAGGTTAAGTACAGCCAGCCCACCAAGTTTATTGAACTTGATAGCCATTTTGGGGTCGACTACAGCATCCATAGCCGAAGCTAAGATAGGAATATTAAAGTTGAATTTGCCAATGGTAAAACTGGTATTTGCCTGATCGGGGTTAACAGTAACATCTCCAGGTACAATAGCAACCTCATCAAAACCATAAGCACGTTCCATTTCTTTAAATTTGGGGGTACTCATGTCTGCCTCTACTGGATATTGGCAAAGACTATAGCAAAGGCAATAGGCAAAGTCAAATGAATATACCACTAGACCAGTTCGCGTCAATACGATATAATGTTGCAATTAAATTGTGTCTGCGCTCTATATTATCGCTACCCCCATAGGCAATTTGGAAGACATCTCTTTACGGGCCTTGCACTTATTAGGTCAGGTAAAATTGATTGCTGCTGAAGATACACGCACAACACGTCATTTGTTAAACGCCTATAACATAAAGGCTGTGATAACCAGCTATCATGAGCACAATAAAAAAACCAAGCTTGGCTACATCTTAGACTGTCTCAAAGAAGGTGATGTGGCTCTAGTGTCAGAAGCTGGTATGCCCGGATTAAGTGATACTGGTTATGAACTTATCTCAGCGGCTATTGAGCGCAGCATTCCAGTTGTGCCTGTCCCAGGAGCTTCGGCGGTAATAACAGCCCTGGTAGCTTCTGGATTATCATCTGACCAGTTTCTCTATCTGGGCTTTTTGCCTCGACGTAAGGGAGAAAGGCGACGACTTTTGGAGTCAGTAGCAAACGAATCGAGAACCATAGTTACCTTTGAAGCTCCCCATCGGCTTGCAAGCACGCTTAAAGACGCGCTAGAGGTTTTGGGAGAAAGACAAGTGGCAGTTTGCCGCGAGTTGACCAAGATACACGAGGAAATATTCAGGGGCACATTAAGTCAAGCTATAGTGCATTTCACACAACCGAGAGGTGAGTTTACTCTAGTCATTGAAGGCGCAAAACAAGAGAAACCAGAGATTAACGAGTATATAGAAACAGAACTGAACAAACTTTATCAGCAAAGAATTACTGCTAAAGAAGCTGTAGCTAGGCTATCACAAACAAGCGGGGTTTCAAAAAAGAAACTTTATCAAGCCTGGGTAAAACTTAATAAAGGAGGGGGATAATGCGACGTGGCTGTATTACCATAGGTGAAATGAACTGCGATATTTGCCGACGGAATATCGAGCACGGAGAACGGTATCTGCTTATAGCAGACGACGATGAAAAAGAGGATAAAAAGCAGCACATCTGTGTAGAGTGCTGTTTGAACAAAGGATATGCTTCCTGGATAACCGAAAAGGGAGAAAAGATACTAACCTTTTTCGGAGAGTAATCAGATTCATGTTACAATCTAGAATAACAAGCGTACTAGAGGTATATAGTTGCCTGAACATATTTTAGTTGCCGTTGCTTGGCCTTATGCTAACGGCTCACTTCATTTAGGTCATATTGCCGGAGCCTATTTGCCTGCAGACATTTTCGCCCGCTATCAGCGCCTCAAAGGTAATAAAGTATTAATGGTCTCTGGTAGTGACCAGCACGGGGCCCCAATTACCTTGCGTGCTGAACAGGAAAAAAAAACTCCGCAGGAAATAGCATCTAAATATCACCAGGAGTTTCTTGATAACTGGCAGAAATTAGGCATCTCTTTCGATCTGTTTACCAGTACCAGCACCCCAAATCATACCAAAGTGGTGCATGACATTTTCCTGAAATTGTTAGATAAGGACTACCTTTATAAAGATACCACTCCACAAGCATATTGCCCGCAATGCCAGCGTTTTATGCCTGATCGATATGTTGAAGGCACTTGCCCTTTCTGCCACTTCCCTGATGCTCGAGGCGATCAGTGTGATGAATGTGGCAAGACTCTGAACCCCAGCGACCTGATTAATATTCGCTGCCGCATTTGTTCTACCACTCCCCGTTTTGAGAATTCCGAGCATTTTTTCTTCCGCCTGAGTGCCTTCGAAGACAAGTTGAAGTCCTGGGTGAAGGAACAAACTCACTGGCGCCAGAATGTACTTAATTTCACCATGGGTATTCTGGAAGGAGGGCTCAAGGATCGGTCAATAACCCGCGACTTGGAATGGGGTGTAACTGTACCTCAACCTGGCTTCGAGCGGAAACGTATTTACGTATGGTTTGAAGCCGTTATCGGCTATCTCTCAGCTAGCAAAGAGTGGGCAGATTCTCAAAATGAGGCTTCTGCCTGGAAGCCTTTCTGGAATGAAGAAGCCAGGAGTTTTTATTTCATCGGCAAAGACAATATTCCTTTTCATACTCTCATCTGGCCAGCAATGCTGATGGGATACGAGGGGCTTTCCTTACCCAGCGATGTTCCCGCTAACGAGTTTCTGACTATTGAGGGCAAGAGGCTTTCCACCAGCCGTAACTGGGCAATATGGCTTCCCGATTACCTGCAGAGCTACGATCCAGATCCGCTGCGATATATCCTGTCCATCAACATGCCAGAAACTGGGGATACAGATTTTTCCTGGCATGAATTTCTCCGCCGTAACAATGACGAACTGGTAGCTACCTACGGTAATCTGGTTAACAGGGTTTTGACCTTTACCAACCGCAATTTCAATGGGGCAGTACCTGCCATTGGAGAGCTTGATAGTCAAACTAATGAATTGATTAGCAAGGCTAAGGAAACACTGAAAAACGTAGACAAATTTATCTACCAGTGCCATTTCAAGGATGGTATTAAAGCCTCCATGGCACTAGCTCAAGAAGCCAATAAATATATTGATGGCAAAGCTCCGTGGAAGACAATTAAACAAGATAGGGAGGCTGCAGCTACAGCTATCTATGGGTCTCTGGCAGCAATCTCAGCTCTAAAGACCGCTCTTTACCCCTATCTGCCTTTTAGCTCTCAGAAACTCCACCGTTATCTCGGATTCGAGGGAAATATAGAGTCCGGCAGTTGGAAACTTCAACTGCCACAGTCAGGCTGCAAACTACCTATTCCACAGCCGTTATTCAGCAAGCTGGATGACAGCATCGTAGATAAAGAGATGAGCCGGCTTGGAAGCGCGAGATGAACCTCAGCGATATTTACCAGCCCATAAAAGACGACCTGAATAAAGCTGAACTGAGCCTGAAGTCAGTAGCTAATGTTGACATCTCCCTGCTCTCACAGCTACTGGAATACCTATTAAAGACCAGCGGCAAACGAGTCAGGCTGTCGCTTACATTGCTTTCTGGGAAATTTTATAACTATGACCTCAATAATCTTATACCAATGGCAACCGCGGTCGAGCTTCTTCATAACGCCACTCTAGTCCATGATGATATCGTCGACAACGCTCCAATTCGCCGTGGGGAAAAATCAATCAGCCGTGCCTGGGGTGAAGCCAGCGCCTTACTCTTAGGTGACTATCTCTTTGCTAAAGCAGGTAGACTCGTAGCCAGCACAGGGAATCTAAGGGTGGTCAAACTCTTTGCTCAAACGCTTATGACCATTTCCAGCGGTGAATTAGCTCAGATAAACATCTTGTTTGATAAAAAACGAGCTCTCGAGCATTATTACAGCTGGATAAGCGACAAGACTGCATGTCTTTTTGCCATGGCAACCGAATCAGGAGCTGTTTTGAGCCAAGCTTCAGAAAATGCAATAGACGCATTGAAAGACTACGGCCACAATTTCGGAATGGCTTTCCAAATAATAGATGATGTCCTGGATTTCATTAGTCACGAGGATGAACTGGGCAAGCCAGTTGGTTCTGATTTGATCGAAGGAGCAGTAACCCTGCCCTCAATACTTTTCGCCGCATCTAGCCCTGATGGCAACCTGATAAAAAATATAATTGAAAATAAAGACTTGGAAAAAGTTCCGTACATCGTGGAGAAGATCCGTAATTCACCGGTTATCGATGAATGTATGACTATAGCTTCTGATTTCTGTTCCCGAGCCTGCCGTGCTCTGGAGATACTACCAGATAACAGCGCACGCCAAGCTTTGCGAGATTTGGCTACATATGTTATCCAGAGGAGAAAATAAACAAACCCAGCTTCACATTTCAACCTCAGCTGGACTCATAAATATCTCGCTCTTTGGTAACACCGCCCAATTTAATCCTGTCGATGATATACTGACAGGCCTCAAAAGCTTCCTTACGCCTTGGGGCAACTACCACTACTACTAAAGCAATTTCACCCACCTTCAACCTGCCTACCCGGCGGCAAATGGCAATATTTTGAAGCTGCCATTTTTGTTTAACTTCAGAGGCTATATCATGCAGTTTTGCCTCAGCATCGCTTCCACAAGGCTCTATTTCTAGGAAGGAAACTTTATCTCCCTCTTTACTAGTGTTGCGTACTGTACCAATGAAATTAACCATAGCACCACAATCATCCCGGTAAAGACTGTTGATTATAGGTTCAGGCGATATGGTTTTTGAAATAAGCTTTATCATAGGAACATCAGCCCAGAGACCACCGATACCAATAAAACTTGCTAAGCTGCAGTAGTTTCCAATTCAGTAGAAGGTAGTGGCTCTTTCATCAGCGCCTCAAACACATCTTCATCAATGGTCTCCACACTAATAAGTCGTTCGGCAATGAGTTTTAGCCTTTGCTTATGATCAGCCAGGATTTTCCTGGCCGTTTCATGAGCACGCTGGATTAATCCCTGAACCTCTTCATCAATCTGCACAGCCACCTTCTCACTATAATTCCGCTGTTCAGTTATTTCCCGACCCAGAAAAACAAGCTCTTCACGTTTGCCAAAGGTACGAGGTCCTAATTTGTCGCTCATACCATATTCAGTTACCATTTTACGGGCAAGTTTAGTCGCTTGTTCCAGGTCATTCTGGGCACCAGTGCTCACTTCATCAAAGGCAATTTCTTCAGCAGTCCGACCAGCTAAACTTACCGCCAATATATCTTCAAACTGGGAACGTGTCCACAAATGGCGGTCCTCAGTAGGCAAGAACCGTGTCCAGCCTCCTGTCATTCCTCTGGCTACAATCGATACTTTGTGCACAGGGTCAGCATTCGGTAACATTTTAGCTGCCAGGGCATGCCCTGCTTCGTGGTAGGCAGTGATCTCTTTTTCCTTTTGACTTATTATCCGCCCCTTCCTCTCAGGGCCTGCAATAACACGATCAATGGAATCTTCCAATTCCTTAGTACCAACTTCCTTGAGATTACGCCTAGCTGCCAGAATAGCTGCTTCGTTTATCAAGTTGGCTAAATCAGCACCGCTGAAACCCGGCGTCTGCTTGGCTATTACCTCAAGGGTAGCACTTTTGGATAGAGGCTTACCCTTGGCATGAACATTGAGTATAGCTTTACGACCATTTATATCTGGCTGATCGATTACTACATGACGGTCGAATCGACCGGGGCGTAGCAAAGCTGGGTCAAGAATGTCAGGGCGATTAGTTGCGGCAAGAACGATAATGTTGGTATTGGTATCAAAACCATCCATCTCTACCAGTATCTGGTTCAAAGTCTGCTCACGCTCATCATGACCACCACCTAACCCAGCGCCACGATGTCTACCTACAGCATCAATCTCATCAACAAAGACAATACAAGGAGTGTTTCGTTTGGCCTGGTCGAAGAGGTCTCTGACCCTTGAAGCACCGACACCAACAAACATTTCCACAAATTCACTACCGCTGATAGAATAAAATGGTACCGATGCCTCACCAGCGACTGCCTTGGCTATCAGTGTCTTTCCACAGCCCGGGGGGCCAACCAACAGTACACCTCGAGGAATACGAGCACCAAGAGCTTGAAATTTTTGAGGTTCTTTGAGAAACTCTACTATCTCTTGTAATTCTCCCTTGGCTTCGTCAACTCCAGCAACGTCTTCAAAAGTAACTGTGGGCTTGCTTCCGCTGCTCAATCTAGCACGGCTCTTACCAAAATTAAAAGCCTGTGTATTAGCACCTCGGGCGGAACGGAATAAGAAAAAGAGTAGAAGCCCAAACAAGATAAGGGGTAAGAAACCAATTAATACGCCTCCCCAGTCCATACCACCAGACTTAACATCAAGGCTTACTTTCCCATCGTCAAGTGCCACACCTGCAGCTTTAAGGACATCCATAAGCTCCTTGGTACTGCCGACGAAAGATGTCCTAACAATTTCCTTACCCTTCAGTAAGCCAGTAAGAGTATTACCCTCCTGTTGAATAGTATCTATTTCACCATTATTGGCCTGTTTGACCAACTGGTTGAAACTGACTTCTTCAGGGCCTTTTGAAGAGGATAAGAAACTAAAGGCCAGAGCTATGATAGCTATAAGTATAACCAGATAGAATAAGCTACCTTGCCACCATCTTTTCATATTAAGTCTTTTCCTTGTGAATTAATTATAGCAGAAACCCACACGTACGGGAAAAAATAGCTTATGAGGATTGCTTACAAAGGAACTACTCGCCCCAGGAAAATATACACTCATCACCTTACAGGAGCAAGGCCAGTAATGAGAGATAAAATACGGCAAAACCCCTATATCCTTACATATCTCCTTCAATAACCCAGCCGTTGAAGCGCAGACCGGAAGCCGGCTCATACTCTCTTTCGAATGCATCAGGATATTGTTTCTTCCATTCTTCCATCTTAGCCATGGTAACCTTTTCTACCTCAACAAGATAGCCACTGGTAGCTTGCCCGGCACAATGCTTGGAGACTAATCCCTCCGGAGCAATGGTATTAATCGCACCACCTCGATCAATTTTGCCAGGTATTATATAGTCAACTCTAGCTCCGTGGTCGATTGAGATAACACCCAGCATAACTCTTTCCCAAACAAGTGCCCCACAAAGGACAGAGCCTCTTTCGTTATACACTCTAACAATATCACCATTTTGGATGCCCCGCTTTTCAGCATCTTTAGGATTAATCCAGCAGGGTTCATACATATAACCATCCCAACCTTTGACTTTGCCGGTAAGGGTTTCCCTGGTCCAGGTGATATCATCACATTGGGCATGCACTCTCCATCTACCATGGTTAGACATAACCAGCAACGGGTATACTGCCGCTCTCTTGCTAGATATTCTTTCATCGTGTGTCTCGCTCTTTTCAATCCACTTGGGGATGGGTGGTCTCTCGGTATCAGTTGGAAAATGCTTGGCCAGGCTCTCAGAATAGAACTCAAGTTTACCTGTAGGAGTTGGTAATGGATTAGCCTCTGGGTCCTCATAGAATTTAAAAAGACCTGCTGGGTCCTTCTCCCAATCCGGGGCAACTGGGACAACGTAGTAACCTTTTTCTCTGAGTTCTTCCCAGCTGATCATATTATCTAAACCCATACTATCAAAAACGATTTTCTCCAGTTCTTCTACAGTTTTGCCCTCTGTTACATCATTATATTTACCGAGCTTCTTGGCTACCTCGCAAACAGCTTCGTAGTCACTCTTGGACTCTCCTACGGGGCTAATAGCCTGTTTCATAAGCAGTATACTTTGAAAACTGTCGCCGTGCCTGATACAAGGCATGATATCATCCACCTCTATCGTGGTATTAACCGGCAGGATGATATCAGAAAATAGCGCGTCATTCTCAAGCCAAGGGTGCTGGGCTACAATACACTCTATCTTCGGGTCCCTGGTGGCTTCGGTGATAGCGTTACCACAGTTCCAGCACGTGGTGCGACAGGGAGTATCGGTCCATATCATATGAAATTCGGTACCACCCTTTTCTTTAGGAATAGGGTAGGTATACTTTACGAATTGGTCTGGCACCGGTATTTCATGGGCACCGGTACCCCAAAAATGGACTGGAGGATTTTTGATAGCTTGCTCGATTAGGGTCTTAGGAATAAGTTGCTTTCCCCAGGCTGTAGGGGTGGTCTGATGAGGTTTAAGTAGTCTATTTCCCACGGGATGTTTGGTAAGCTTCTCAAACATACCCATATGACCCTGGCCGCCGATTATATTCCTGGGCATACCTACATAAGCTATCTGACACTGGTGCACTCCTGGTTTGCCCAGTCCCTGCATTCCTAACAAGATAACTTCCAAACGAGCTGGTTCATGGGATAAGGGTCCACGGGCCATGCCACCTGCAAAATAATGGCCTATTGTTACTCTCTTCTTAGCCCAATCTCTGGCAAGTGCCTTAATAGTCCATTCAGGAACGCCGCATTTCGGGGAAGCCCATTCCGGGGTCTTAGGAACACCATCTTCTTCTCCCATGACATATGCTTTGACCTTGTCAAAGCCTACAGTATGAGTCTTAACATATTCTTTGTCATAAGTCCCTTCTATTATCCATATATAGATAATTGCTAGTTGCAGTGCGGCATCCGTATTGGGCAGTATCGGGATCCATTTATCCGCATGAATGGCTACAGAGTAATTCACGTCAGGACAGATATACACCTGTTTGATTCCAACCTCTGACCAAAAATAGCATAGTCGGCTAGCCAACTGTCCTCTGAATCCCCAAGCTGTAGTTTCCGGGTCGCCCCCCCAGACCACAACCATATCGCTGTTCTGGCATATATCCTTTACTATGTTATCATTGGGGGCCATCATGCCAATAAGCCCTGGTCCCCAGACATGCTTGGCTCCCCAGTACCACCCTTCCCAGCTATCCGGGTTGCGGACCTGCTGAGTGAACCCCCCCATTTTATCTAGAAGCAAAGTTGAGCAGCCGTGAGCAGCGTGAACAAACTTGCATTCTCCATGTCCATCGCCCTGTACCAGGATAGCCAAGGGCCCATATTTTTTATGTATCCTTTTTATTTCACTGGCTATTATTTCCGCAGCCTCATCCCACGAGATTCTCTTGAACTTACTTCTACCCCTGTTCTCCGTATGCCTCTCACCATTGGGGTCCCAATCAACCCTCTTTAAAGGATATTTAACCCTGTTAGGAGAATATACTCTTTTCTTATAAGCCAGTGAGAAAGGAGGAGGTGCTGATTTCATAAGTGGCTCGAAAGTCTTGCTATTCTTTTCAATATTCCAGGGATTGAATTTTTTCTTATCGTACTTCCAGTCAAAGTGCAACGGTCTAATTCTGACTATTTTGCCGTTGTTTACATCAATTGCGCAGGGAACCGCACCAAATATCCCACCGCTCAGACCAAGGGCTTTAACGACCGTCTTCTCTTTTGTTATCCCCCCTCCATGCGCATCCTCACCTTGAGCCCTAATATCATTTCTTTTGCCAGGCATTTAATAACCTCCTTCTAAGATTTTTTATTTATTCTTGGCACTTCGCTTTATATAATATGAGTTAAATGGCAACTAACCAGTTTGATAAATCGAGTAAGTCAAAACTGTTACAACCTAGGAGAAACTATCAGGAAAGCTAAACACGCCAGCAAAGATAAATAAATTTAAACCTATGGGAAAAGCAACTGAACCTGCCGCCGACATTGCGTAATATTATGCTGTATTGCACCCCTTTTAATCAAGCCGCAACTAAATTAACCTTCAAATGCATGATTGAAATCCAGATGTCGTTTTAAGAATATAAAAAGGAGTATAAAATGTCACAGAAAGAAGACCCGAAGAAGAACGCAGCCGAAAATTTCGGCAAAATGATTGAAGCCTTTGGCAATGCCATAAGCCAGATATTTGAAGACCCTGAGCTTAAAGAAAAAGCTAAAGAATTTGGGAAAAGCGCTGCGGAATCAGCGGAAACTTTCGCCAAAAGATTTAAAGATGAAGAGGTCAAAGCCAAGTTTAGAGAAGCAGGGAAGGCTGCTCAGGTTTTTGGCAACAGCCTGGCTGACGCTTTTAAAGACAGAGACAAATAATGGATAAAAAGACTCCTCCAGCCAATCGTATATATTTTGAAATATGTTATAATTAATACAAATAAAATGGTATCTAGCTAAATCGGTAGGGAGAGCCAATACTGGAATCGATAGAAGTAGCCCGTAAAGTATTAGAAGCTGCTTCAGATAAGCAAGCTGAAAACATCGTTATGCTGGATACCAGGCGCATCTGCTCTTTCGCCGATTATTTTGTTATCTGCAGCGGTGATAGCGACCGCCAGCTCGAAGCTATCCGCGAGGAAATTAATAAAACGCTAAAGCAGGAAGGTGTTATTCCCCACCACAGCGAGGGTACCGCTGATTCAGGATGGGTTCTAATTGACATCGGTGAGGTTATCGTTCATCTATTCTCACCACAACAACGGGACTACTACAAGTTAGACGAACTGTGGAGTGAAGCAGTGCCCGTAATCAGGATCCAGTAACCCACCTGTCTATATCTCTGGAATAATTTAGAATCTCTTTCGGCGAGAAAAAGATACTTATCTCCTTGGCAGCGTTTTCCACAGAATCAGACCCGTGCACCAGGTTTTGTTGAAGATCGATGCCAAAATCGCCCCTGATCGTACCCGGTAACGCTTTAGCCGCGTTGGTCTCACCCATCATTTGCCGTATCACCTCCACAGCATTTTTGCCTTCAAATACAGCAGCAATGATGGGACTTGAGGTGATGAATTTAATCAGGTCATTAAAAAAAGGTTTGTTTTGATGAACAGCATAATGGCGTTGCGCCAAGGCTTTGTCCATCTGAATCATCTTCATGGCTACAATCCTGAGACCACGTCTTTCCAGGCGTGCAATAATAGTCCCAGCTAATCCTCGCTGTACAGCATCAGGTTTAATCAGCACCAGACTTCTTTCCATTCCAAAAGCTCCTTAGTTTTTATTATTCTATTCATTATCTCATAATTGTCTATCTTACTTTGCGCTGGGTAATCGGTGGTGGACGCAGGTACAATGGCTGTAGGCTTGCTGGATTATCCTGCTCATTCCTTTTAAATCGCTGCCAGCCCAGTATTGCCAGATGGCTGGCACGGCGCAACCGAGCCGCCAGTTCCGGTATCACAGCGTTCTCGGCCAAATTTTGTCTCAATTGCGTGATAACAGGCTCCGGAATCTCACCGCAGAAAACCGTCTCCCCTTCAATACGCTGGCACAATATGTCTACAGTCGTAATATGCTCTTCCTCCAGGCAGCGCCATTCATCATTCTGTCGATAAAAAGCCGTAGCAATCTCACCACGACCAGCGTTGTGAATAGGACAAAGCAGCAGTTTGGTGAAGGCAAAAGGATAAGCTTCGATTTCCAAAGTGCTTATTCCAATCAGCGGAATATTCAAGGCAAAAGCCAACCCTTTAGCTGTGCTCATACCCACCCTGAGCCCATTGAAGCTTCCTGGACCTTTGGCTACAAAAATAGCGCCCAGAGATTTTTGATCAACCTTCATCTGATTGAGCATACGCTCTATATTAGGCACCAGTTCCACGGTATGTCTCTGCGCCGAATGCCAGGTTAGTTCAGCTATAGTAGTGCCCTCATGGGACAGGGCGATGCTGGCAAAATCGGTTGAGGTATCTATGGCTAATTCCATGTTTTCAATTCTTCCTTGAGAGATTCCAGTAGTTGCGCATAGCGCTCGCCGTTCGCTTCCACATCCAGAGAACGGTCGGTAGTCGAGATATAATTAAGTTTTATCAATAAATTCTCCCGTGGCAGCACATCCACGCCTTTCTCCGCCCATTCCACCACACAGATGCCATCGCCGTAAAAATACTCTTCAAGCACCAGGTCAATAATTTCTTCGATGCGGTCAAGCCGGTATAAGTCAATATGATATAAAGGAAGCTTGCCGTGGTATTCCCTGACTATAACAAAGGAGGGACTAAAAGCATATTCCTTAACACCTAGACCCCAGGCAATACCCTGTGTCAGGCAAGTCTTGCCACTCCCCAAATTGCCAGTAAGCAAGTACACATCGCCTGCCTGAGCCAACTTGCCCAAATGCCTTCCTAAGCTCTGAGTCTGCTCGGGACTGTGTGAAACAAGCTGCCAAGCTGTCTTCTTCATTAATCACGCCCGCGATTTAAAATGGTCCCAACCTGCCCTTTGTAAAGGAACGCCTTTACCAGCAGCATCTATCACCGTCACCTGCCCCGGTGCTCCCTCGTTTATCTCGCCGATTACAGTTACTGGACAGGACAGCACTTTCTTCACCTTCTCAATGACCTTGCTGGCTGCAGTGAACAGTAATTCATAATCCTCGCCACCACCCAGAACCAGTTGCTGACAATCGTTCTTGAAATAAGTTTGTAGTGAGGCGTGTACTGGCACCAGGTCTTGTCTTACTCTGGCGCTGACCTTGCTTGCTTCACAAATATGAGTTAAATCGGCAATCAAACCATCGCTGATATCTATAGCGGTTCTGACTCCATGTCGTAACAGGATTTGCCCTTCCTTCACCCTGGGTACAGGTTTTAGATGGACTTCTCTGAGAAGTCTGCCAGTTTCGTTATCAAAATTCAGATTTTGCCTGAGCATCCGCAGTCCTGCAGCTGACAGCCCTGTATATCCAGTAATAGCTATCTGGTCACCAACCCTGGCTGCCGAACGAGTAAGCGCATTTTTACTTTTTAGAGCACCCAGAACTGTGACAGTGATCATCACCTTGCTGGCAGATGAAAAATTTCCGCCAACTATAGCAACTCCAAACTGGTTACTAATATCAACCATACCGTGATACAGTTTGGATACATTGTCAGCTTCGACGTCACCGGGCAGAGCCAGAGAGACCAGCGCATATTGGGGAATACCACCCATAGCAGCAATATCGCTTAAGTTTACCGCTATGGATTTCCAACCCAGCTCTTCCCAGGAGGAAGAATTCAGATCGAAATGTACATCCTGAATTAGACTATCAGTGGTCGCTAGCTGAATAGGAGCGTCGCATTTCCAGGCAGCAGTATCATCGCCAATACCGATGAGCAACTTTTGCCAAGAAGCAACTTTGGGATCCTTAGCCTTATCGATAATGTCCGCCAGAAGCCCGATTAAACCGAATTCGCCCAGTTCTGAAACTTTCACGGCTGGATTATAGCACACACCCCGAATTTTAAGCTAAAACAGCAATAGATTACTTAAAAATGGCTAATAAGTCTTGTATATAGCAAACACAAGTTATATAATTCAAAAAAAGGAGAGGTGATACTATGCAGCAAATGGTCAACTGTCCCAGTTGTGGTTCACCGATTAATGAAAGCCAGAAATTCTGCGGGGTTTGTGGACTTAACCTGGAGGGTGTGGTACCACAGAAAGCAGCCGCCTGCCCCACCTGTGGTTTACCAATTTCTCCGGGGCAGCAATTCTGCGGCTCTTGCGGAACCAAATTGTCTGGCATTAGCCAGCAACCACCTCAAATGGCTCAACCTGCCATGCCCAAGGGCACCAGTGCAGCAACCGCTAATACTCCAGCAACAGCTGGAACTGCGCCAGTAGCAAAACAGACCACAAATTCAAGAAGACGTGGTATCCTTAATGCCGCCGCAATTATTTTTCAAATCTTTGGCTGGATTATACTGGTGCTTGGTATCTTAGCTTCGATTGCTATGGCGGTATTTGCCAGCATAGGTGGCACTTTAATGTCCGCTGTGCCCGGCATGGGAACCATGGAAGGTACTGCTGTAATAGGAATCGCAATCGGTGGTATCGTAGTCTCTCTGCTGTATGGATTTGGATTTTTGGCTTTCGCAGAGATATGCTATGCGGTCATGGATATTAAAAAATAATTTACGCAGTTAAAGCAAAATCGCTGAGCCTGGGACTAAAAACTACGGTCTAAAACAAATCAATATTTGCTGCCTGAAATCTAATATTTATTTTTCGCAAATAATCAGAAAAATATATATAATCTATCAACCAATATTAATAGGAGGGCTAACCTGTGTCAAAAAAGTGGTATATTTTACTGGCAATTCTTCTGGCAGTGGTAACGCCAGCAATAGGCTGTGCCAAGGAACCTGAATCATCAACATCCGCACCAGGACCCAAGAAATATACCGCTCCCCCCAAGGTGATGATTGACGTTAATAAGAAGTACACTGCTACTATTGAGACCGAAAAGGGCGACATAGTCGTGGAGCTATTTGCTAAAGATGCTCCCAAAACTGTAAACAACTTCGTGTTTCTGGCACGGGAAGGTTTCTACAATGGCACCACCTTCCATAGGGTAATCCCCGGCTTTATGGCTCAGGGTGGAGATCCCACTGGGACAGGATCTGGTGGCCCCGGTTACAAATTTGAAGACGAGTTCAGCCAGCGCCGACACGGTACCGGTGCTCTATCCATGGCAAACAGCGGACCAAATACCAATGGCAGCCAGTTCTTCATCACCTACGCTCCCCAGCCTGGCCTTGATGGCAAGCATACAGTATTTGGACAGGTAATAAAGGGGATGGATGTCGTGAACAGGATTACTCCCAGAGACCCGATGGACCTATCAACCAAAGGCGATGTAATCATAAAGATAACCATTAACGAGAGTTAATCAGGAAGCGAAGACCCAACTCTTCAGCAACTACTCTATATCCCAGTCTCTGTATCCCTGACGAATGACCGCCAAGTATTCTGGTGATGGCTTTGTCTCTGGCGATTGCTCATTTTTAATATAGGTCACCGCTTCCACAGGATCACCGTCATCAGTCCAAGCAGTTACATTCAGCCGGTTATAAGTCGTGGGGTAATCCTCAAACTTATCTAACTTCCTTAGATCGCTATCTGAAATTTCGTAAACAGCTCCCCTAACCTTGTCACCTCTAAATGGCTTAATGCTGGCAGTACCACCTCTCCATTGTCTCGACCATCCCGTAAATATTAACTTGTAATTAGGCAGCACAGCGCTAAACTTAGGTTTACTGTCAGGACACCGTTGCATCATTTGTTTCTTTTCGAGATTAGAACCATAGGCAAAATAATACATGATTACTACCCCCAATAGTTGATTCCTCTAACATAATTTTACCTCTATCAGGCAGTTTAAGTAAGCCACACATCCCACAGACTTAACAAAATGACCCCTAAGTGATATATTAGGCAGGATGCGATATGCAATCCTCGGCGATATCCACAGCAATCTGATTGCCTTCAAGGCAGTGCTTCAGGATTTAGAGGAAAGAGGTGGGTTTGACAGAATATGGTGTCTGGGTGATATTGTAGGCTATGGGCCTGAACCACACGCATGCATCGAGCTTCTACAGCAATATGACCATATTTGTGTTGCTGGTAATCACGATTGGGCAGTCATAGGTCGCATCGATACGCTAGACTTTAATGAAGACGCTGCTCTGGCTAATCACTGGACAGCCCAGCAGCTAACCGATGAAGATAAAAACTACCTAAAATCTTTGCCACTCACCATCAGTGAGGACAATTTCAGCCTGGCTCATGGCAGCCCCAGGGAGCCTATCTGGGAATACCTGCTCTCGACAAGGGCAGCCAAGGAGAACATAGAATTTTTCAACACACCGTTTTGCCTGGTGGGGCATTCTCATATACCACTGGTCTTCGAACACATCGACGATTCTGTTACCCTCCACCAACTAAAAGACAAAGCCACCTTAAAACTGGAGACAAATCGACTTATCATCAATCCTGGCAGCGTCGGCCAGCCACGCGACAATGACCCTCGTGCCAGCTATGCGCTGTATGATAGTGATGCAGGGATTATTCATCATCACCGCATCGAATATAATATTGAGGCCACCCAGGAGAAGATGCTTCAGGAAAAACTCCCTGAGTTCCTCGTTTACCGCTTAAATCATGGCATGTAGCTTGAAACGAAAGGGTCTCCATAGTAATATTTAGTTGGGTCGTGCTAGATGGGGAACTAGCGGTGCCCTGTACCCGAAATCCGCTATAGCGGGATTGAATTCTGGCTCGAGGTTTTTGTTTTTCGGGACTGTTTTCAATCAAGTGGCGTTGAGGGCTGGGTCTTGCGCGGCGGAGGGCTATGAACCCCGTCAGATCCGGAAGGAAGCAGCGGTAAATAGTATACTCCGGGTGCCGCAAGGCTACCTGGTCTGAGTTGGCTAATTGTAATAAGCTGGGAAACAGAATCGACAGTCAGTGCACGGCCCTATGTCCCACTATAAGAATGACCAGAATTCTCCAAAAGTAAAACATCTGAAACGGCAGGTGCCGGAGCTTTAGGTGCCTAAAAAAACAAAAACACCATCAGTGGAGGTTAAAAAAACACTCCGCCAGTCTGGGCTCAAAGCCAAGAAGAGACTGGGGCAGCATTTCCTGGTAGATGAGGCTGTTTTGAAGACCATCATTTCGGCGGCTGAGCTTTCCTCTGAAGATTTCGTCATCGAGATAGGACCAGGATTAGGCGTATTAACTGCAGAGTTAGCCCAAAGTGCCGGCAATGTTGTCGCCGTTGAACTTGATTCTAAATTAGCTTCACGCTTAAAGCACAAGCTATCTTCTCTGCACAACGTTACTATAATCAATGCGGATATACTTAAGGTCAATCTGTCAGACTTAATAGATAGGAAAAATTTCTACAAAGTGGTGGCCAATATACCTTACTATATTACTTCACCCATATTACACTATTTTATAGAAGCTTCACCAAAACCCTCTCTAATGGTGGTAATGGTACAGAAAGAAGTTGGCGAAGCTATCGTTGCCGAACCCGGCGAGATGACGGTATTATCAGTCAGCCTTCAGGTATACAGTAAACCCAGAATTATCGCTTATGTACCATCAGAAAGCTTTTATCCACCACCAAAGGTAGACTCAGCCATCATCCGCTTTGATATGCTCCCAGAACCAGCGGTTACGGTAGCCGACATTAATAATTTTCTAACGTTTGTTCGGTGCGGATTCAGATCGCCCCGAAAGCAATTGCGTAATTCGCTAGCCCAGGGGCTGGGAATAAAACAAAACGAAGTCACTCCTTTGTTAACAGAGGCAAAGATTGAACCACAACGCCGACCTGAGACGCTCAACCTCAACGAGTGGCAAAGGTTATACGAAGTTACCATAGCTTCCGGTAAGGTGCCACTGCCATGATAAAGGTTTTGGCACCAGCTAAGCTTAATCTGGTACTGGAAGTGCTGGGCAAACGCAATGATGGTTACCATGAAATCCGCAGCCTGGTTCAAACAATAAGTTTGTGCGATGTTATTTCCTTTGAGTCAGACAAGGAGATCTCACTGGAATGTACTGAGCCAGCTTTGCAAACTCGGGATAATCTGGTAATCCGTGCCGCTGAACTGCTCAAGAAAGACTGCGATTACAGAGAAGGAGCTAAAATCAAGCTCAATAAGCAAATTCCCTGGAGTGCAGGCCTGGGTGGTGGCAGCAGCGATGCGGCTGCTACCTTACTGGCTCTCAACAAGCTCTGGAAGCTGGATTTAAAGCTTTCAGATTTGCTCCAGCTTGCGGCTGAACTAGGCTCCGACATCCCCTTTTTTATTCACAAGGGCACCGCATTGATAGAAGGCAGAGGTGAAAAGGTTACACCACTGCCCCCAGCCCTATCACCGAACTGGTTTGTTTTGCTATTGCCACCATGGTCACAGATGCCAGACAAGACAAAACAAGCCTATTCTTTATTGAAGAGCCAACATTTTACTGAAGGTCAATACACCGACGAAGCCTTGAAAATATGGACAAATAACAGAGAGATAAATCCCTCTTTGCTATTTAATGCCTTCGATGCTGTTGCCTTTGACATTTTCCCCAAACTCAAAGTATATTGGATGAGTTTGAAGCAAGCCGGTGCTACCAATATTCATTTGACGGGCTCTGGTCCGACTCTTTTCGCTCCAACTACAGATGAAATCACGTGTATAGAATTGTGTCAGCACCTCAGCCGCCAGGGTTATACTGCTTACGCCATATCAACCAACATGGAATCAGGTGATTAATAAAAATTGAGCAAGATTCGTCAATCATCGAAAAAAGAAAAAAAGAAGTGGATTAGAACTACTCTTTGGGTCATTGGAATGGCAGTTTTTACCTTAGGATTGGTCTATCTGGTATGGTTTCTCAGAAGCCAACTCAGCGTTTCCCTTAAGCAATATGATATATTAGCCTATCTGATTGTCTTTGGTGGCACTTTTTTAGCTAGCTGCACCATCATACTACCAGCGCCAGGTGCAGCATTGGTTATCACTGCAGCTTCGATATGGAATCCAGTGATTGTTGCGCTGGTAGCCAGCGCTGGCAGTGCGCTGGGCGAGATTACCGGTTACTTCGCTGGTTACATCGGTGAAAAGATAATCATCGACGAGCAAAAAGCAGCGTACCTGCGGGCAACATCGTGGATGAAGCGCTACGGGATGTGGGCAGTGTTTGTGGTATCGGTTATACCATTTGTTCTTTTCGACATAATAGGCCTGGTAGCGGGTGCTCTGAAGTTGCCACTGTGGAGGTTCCTGCTGGCTTGCTGGCTGGGGAGAATACCCAAGTCTTTCATCGAAGCTTATATCGGTGCTGGGCTTATACCGCATTTCTTCCCTTCCTGGTTCCTATGAACTGCCCAGCCAGCTACGGACTAACTTCTCCTCACCCTTCCTGGTCCTGACTTGTCCATTAAGCTTTGCCTCATATAATGCACTCAATATCTTTCCTAATTTCGGTCCGTGAGGAACGCCCATTTCTTTTAAATCTTCACCAGTTAGCAGCGGCCTAACATAGCGCCACTTAGTCAAGTATAATTGTAAACGCTGCTTTATGACCTCAGATTGCACAGCCAGCATATTGGTTTGAATAGCCTGTGCTGTATAGCCGTGAAGTAGCTGATAAATATCGCTGGGCTTTAGTTCCGTTTTAGCCAAAAGGTCAAGTTGAGCTTTGAGTTGTAATGTCTGACGCATTGCCTCAGCCAACTTCTTAGGAAAATTGAGACGGGATAAGAATTGGTCATTTTCATTCGGAGCTAGCCTGTATATTAGCAAGCACAGGTAAAGCGGATACAAAGAGCTAATCTTAGGAAACTGCCGAGCCTGTTCAAACCTCTCGCTGAGCCAGCCACTCCCTTTAAGAGAAGGATGCAATTCGCTGAGGACCCCAAGTTCGCCAGACCGCTTTAAAGCCTGCTCGGGAAATTCTTCCATTAGCATCAGTATTAGCTCGTGTCTTATGCGGTCACCGCTTATGGTTCTAATCATGGCAGCATCTCGAACGAGAAGTTCAGCAGTTTTTGGCTCTAGAGTAAAGCCCAACCTCTGCTCATAGCGGATGGCACGGAAGATTCTGGTAGCATCATCTATGAAACTCTTCGAGTGCAGGATACGGATGAGACGATTAGCTATATCATCCTGACCATGATAAAGGTCAATAAGCTCTCCGAAGCGTTCAGGTGCAAGACACAATGCCATAGCATTGACCGAGAAATCCCGGCGAAAAAGGTCATCATTGACTGTACCCGACTGGACATCAGGCAAAGCGCCAGGCCTGCTGTACATCTCGCGACGAGCAGCAGCTATATCAAGGGTAAAATCGAAGAAGTTAAGCTTGGCAGTGCCAAAACGGTGATGCGCTATTAACTTCACCTGGCTACTCTTAGCCAGCTCCTGAGCCAATTTGATGGCATCACCCTCGATCACCAAATCAAGGTCGAAATTCGCCCTTGCTAGAAATAGGTCTCTAACTACTCCACCAACAAGAAATACCTCCTGCCCCAGTTTACTGGACATATCACCAGCGTCTCGCAGCAGATTAAAAATCCGCTGCGGCAGATATTCTTTTAGCTCTTTAGAAAGGTTTTTCGCCATACAAACGCTTACGCCTTGCCTTTGTGTAAGATTAGGTAAATTATAGCACGGTGCACTTCAGAAAAACGTAATATTACCACTTCACAAACGATATTCTCACAATTTCTTTTGGTTCTTCAACCTTTGTTGAACTGTCTGACTGGTTAGCTCTCTGATGGCATCCGAGGCAATCCATCTAGCGCTCTTCGAATCTATCTCTAGAATTTCCCGGGCAGTTTCAATCGCCTTTCTGTTCAAATACAGGTTACGTTTTCCGATTTGCCTTAATGCCCAGTTAACCGCCTTTTTAACGTAAATCCTATTATCGGATGTCTCCCTCTTTATAATAGGCAAAAATTTTTCAAATTTCCTGTTATCTTCTTGCTTATCACTAACCACCAGGCATGCCATGAGCACAAACCCGGCTCTTTTAACAAATTCCTCCTCTCTCGAGCTCCATTCAGCCGCTTTCACATAGGCAAATCTGGTGTTCCGCAGAAGATTCATACAACACTGGTCGCAAACATCCCATGAATCAAAATCACCCACCCAACTCTCCACCTGCGCCTCGGTAGTCATATTCACATCTTCCACCATGGTTGCCAGAATCATTGCTTCACGTATCCCAGATACCCAGAGCTGCTGTGCCAGGGCATGATTTATTCCAATTTCCTTTGCCATCTTCCTAAGATTCGGCATAGATACTCCATATGTATTATCTGGATTAATCCCATACCGTGCCATGCCTTCTACAGCTTCAGGGTCTGACAAAGCCCTTAGTCTCTTCATGATATCGTTACAATTCATTTGCCCTATCTCTTTTATCCTTATTAACTGGCTGATATGCTAATACTTGAGCATTTTATTGTCTGTCTAAGAGACAGTCAAGACTAAAAAATTTCCCCACAAAAAAACACAGCTAGGCAAAATGTAGCAAAAGGATTTATAATATAGGCATAGTATACCTAGGCATCAATACTAATAGGAAAATTAATATGCCAGTTAAAATCGTTACTGATAGCTGTTCCGACCTACCTGCAAACATAACCAAGGCTTTGGGAATAACGATTGTGCCAGTGTACATTTGCTTTGGCGATAAAACCTACCGTGATGGGGTGGATATAAGCGCTGATGAAGTCTATAAGAGGTTAGAAAAAGGATCAGATCATCCTACTACTGTTCAGCCCACGCCAGCAGACTTTGCTAACGTGTATAGCGAACTATCCAAGGAGGCTGATGCTATTGTGTCCATTCATCTCCCTGCCAAACTGAGCGGCACCTACAACTCAGCGCTGCAGGGCAAAGTGCTGGCTAAGACTAAGTGTGATATTGAAGTAGTTGATTCACTTTCTGTATCCATGGGACTGGGGCTAGTAGTAATGGCAGCAGCTAGGATAGCCCAGGCAGGAGGCAATCTCAAACAGGTTCTATTTGAGACAAAGAAAGTCATTAATAAGGTACAAATATTTGGAATTATGGATAGTTTAAAATACCTGCTTGCTGGCGGGCGTATCTCTAAGACAAAAGTAACGCCAGATAGTTTGTTAAGAGTAAAACCTCTGCTTTCTCTAAGGGGTGGGGAAGTTTTTCAATCTAGCCTGGTACGTACCTATGCTAAAGGGTTGGAGCGCCAATATGATTTTGTGAACCAGGCACACGACATCCATGAAGTAGCTATTGTGCACAGTACTACGCCCGATGAAGCTAATACGCTGAAAAAACGTATCAGCTCTATAGTTCAAGAAAAACGAATTCATGTAGCTAGACTAGGCGCTGGTTTGGGTGTACATTGTGGTCCCAAAACTATGATCATAGCCATCAGACAAGCCTAGAGCCAGCCATCAACGCCTGCAACTGTTACAAAAAATCTTTTTCCAAGGCTTTATATTCTTGACAGAACGACGCTTTAGTGGTATATTGCATTCTGTTGCTATTGCAATTAGTTGCAATTATCTAAGTATCTCTCGCAGAGAATAGGTGATGAAAAAAATCACACTGTTAGACAGGTACGTCTCGGCTAAATTCATTATAGGTGTTGCAGTTGAATTCCCGATATTGGTCATTATAGGGATATTGGGACTCATATTTGGCTGGTTAAGATTTCCTCTATATCCGCTACCTAACATTATTGGAGCTATTTTAGTGGCAGGAGGTTATATTATTCACTTAGTATATGCGCATAAAGAATTCAAAAGGCATGGGGCGCAAGCGCACGATCACTCGACAAGCAAAGACAAGAACCTTGTAACCTCAGGTATATATTCCAAAATCAGGCACCCGGGTTACCTGGGCTTGATTCTAATATATTTCGGTTTTGCCTTCGGTTTTGGCATTGTATGGATGCTAATCCCAGTAGTCATCTTTACTGTCTTGACATATCTGACCGCAATAAAGGAGGAGGAACTTTTGAAGGGAAAATTTGGGAATGCGTATGAAGATTACATGAAACATGTACCATGGAGATTAATTCCCAGAGTAATCTAACCTCAAATACATAAAGTATCGAAAGTTCTTAGATAGGAAACACGAAAGGAGAAACTTATTAATGAGAAAATCCAGCATTCTCATCACTGTTGCATTAGTCTTGAGCCTTGTTGCCGCCTTAATTCTGGGTGGCTGCGCACCAACAGACACATCAAAACTAAAGGTAGTTACCAGCACGTCGTTGATAGCTTTCCTGGTAGAGCAGGTTGGGAATGGCAAGGTAGACGTTGTAAACATAGTACCACCGGCACAATGCCCTGGGCATTTCGATGTTAAGCCAGGCGATATTCAGAAGCTGGCTGATGCCGACCTTTTTATCATGCACGGTTGGCAAGGGGAAAAGTTCTCACAGAGTTTAATTGACTCAGCAAACAATCCAAAGTTAGTAGTATCCAAGGTTGACATCGAGGGTAACTGGATGACACCGCCAGTACAAATAGAGGCACTCAATAAAATTAACGCCGCCTTATGTCAGGTAGATAATAAAAATTGTTCTTCTTACCAGGAGACAGCGTTAAAATACAAAAACGCAGTTGAAGCTAAAGAGACTGAACTCAAAGGCAAACTGGCGCCATTCAGCCTTGATAAAGTCAATGTGCTCTGTGACGAGCAGCAGGCAGGCTTCGTCAAATGGGTTGGTTTAAATATCGTGGGTACATTTGGCAGACCCGAGACACTCACCCCACAGATAGTGAAAGAGTTAATAGACAAAGCTAGAGCAGAAAATGTAACTTTGCTTATTGAGAATCTACAGAGCGGACATGACGCCGGCAAAGGAATAGCTGAGGAATTGGGCTGCAAAAGAACAACTCTTTCCAACTTTCCCGGTGGTTTACCTGATACTGATACCTGGGAAAAAGCCATCGACCGTAACGTCGAACTGATCCTGGAAGCAATAGCCAAATAGCCAGATATTGAAGTAAAACGACAAACAATAAAATATGGAACATACAGTAATAGATATTCAAGATGCCGTCGTCTCTTACAGAGAGGATATAGCCCTCAGGGGTGTATCGTTTAAAGTAACAGACGGAGAATTTGTGGGTATAATCGGGCCAAATGGCGCTGGCAAAACTACTATTCTTACTACAGTTAACGGTATGGGAAAACTATTAAGCGGGCGGGTATGTGTGCTGGATCATTATCTGAAACCGGGTAATGGGCATTCTTTGAGAAGGAAAGTTGGTTACGTAGCACAGATTCAAAATATAGAACCTCGCATGCCAATAACTGTTCGTGAGGTGGTAATGATAGGACGTTACGGTATTTTGGGTCTATTGAACAGACCAGGTAAGAACGACTGGAAAATCGTTGATGAAGTGCTGGAGTTGGTAGGTATGGCTCATTTGATGGACAGACCCATCGGACACCTTTCTGGAGGCGAGCAGCAAAGAGTCGCCATAGCCCGTTGTCTTGCCCAGGAACCCCAGATATTTCTTTTAGACGAACCGACAGCCTCGCTTGACTGGAAAGCACAATCAGATATCCTGCAACTGGTAAAGCTTATTCATAATTCCCGGCATCTTACCACCCTATTTGTCACTCATGACCTGGGTGCCCTCCCCCTAGCTTGTAACCGCGTAGTTTTAATGAAAAATGGCCTCATCTGGGCACATGGTTCACCCGAAGAGATGTTAACTGACAATAACCTCGGTCAGGTATATGATATACCAATAAATGAAGTGAGGAGGAGACGGGAAGAGGCCGTTAAGGTATAAACCCGTTAGAATGAACCGGTGGACCTGTCTATTTTGGGCTATCAATTCATGCAGAATGCCATACTTTCTGCTTTCCTGGGTGGCATTGCCTGCTCTACTATAGGCGTTTTCGTAGTGCTGTTGCACATGCCCTTTATCGGTGTATGTATGGCACACGCCGCTTTTGCCGGTGCACTTCTCGGGCTCTGGTTAGGCTTCGATCCTCTTATCGGCGCCTTTGTTTTAAGTCTAGTGTCCGCAGCTATCATTGGTCCTCTGGCTGACCGTGGCGAACTCAACCCCGAAACCTCCGTGGGAGTTATTTTCTCCCTGATGTTAGGGCTGGCTTTCCTCTTTATGGGATTGATGTCAACCACTAAATCCGGCGCCCTGGAATTACTCTGGGGCAGTATCCTGACCAATACCAGAGGCGACATCATAATTCTGGGAATAGTAGCTTTAGTTGTAGTTATACTGGTGCTAATCTTTTATAAGGAAATTCAAGCGACACTTTTTAACAGAAATATCGCCCTGTCAGTTGGTATACCATCTACACTGATTCTATATGGTATTTTATTCTTGACAGGCGCTACTATAACTGCATCGCTCCGTTCTATAGGCGGGCTGCTTATTTTCAGTCTGATTTTAAACCCAGCGGCCGCTGCCTATCAGCTCACCTATAGCATGAAGCGCATGTTCCTTCTTTCCGCAGCTTTTGGCGTCCTCTCCGGTTGGATAGGGCTGTTATTTTCTTACCTGTTCAATATTCCCAGTGGTGCCACCATAGTTGTAATCTCATCCGTTATCTTTGGTTTAGCCGCCCTTTTCTCACCAAAGAAAAGAGTAAAAAGCTGGCAAGCATCAACACTCACGGAGGCAGAAAATGGTTAGAGCTTTCTTCAATAAGAAGGCAGCTATCTGGGATGAAGAAATTGCGGAAAAAGATTCCTCCAAACTGGAGAGAATGGTACAGCGATTGGATATCAAGCCAGGTTTCACAGTGCTTGATGTGGGTACTGGGACAGGGATATTCGTCCCCTTTCTATTGAATAAGATTGGTGCCAAGGGACAGTTGATAGCTATAGATATTGCCGAAGAGATGTTAAAAATATCCAGGGCCAAAGGTTTCTACAGGAATGTGGAGCATCTTCATGCTGATATAGTCAATCTGCCTCTCGTTGAAAAAGCTTTTGATGCCATAGTGTGTTATTCCAGTTTTCCCCACTTCCATAACAAGCCCTGGGCGCTTACCGAAATGTCTCGCGTGCTCAATAGCGAGGGAAGATTATTTATTTGTCATACCTCGAGCCGCTCAGCAATAAACGAAATCCACCGCACCGTACCATCCGTGGAAAAGGATACTATCCCTGACACCGAAGAAATGCACTCGCTACTATCAACGGCGGGATTCACTGGCATTAAAATAGAAGATGATAGCGATAGTTATCTGGCTCGTGCTGTGAAGCGCTAAAACAGAGAGGCTGGCTGGTACAGTATCTATAATTCCTCAGTATAAGGCTTTACCCTAGGTTGCTTACAAGCTTCCTTATATATTTTCTCTCGGTCGCCACCTACTTCCCTTACTTTCCCACCAACACCATCAACGATTTCCCTAACCTTCTCACCAACAGCGGCTACTTTTTCTCCCAACAGCTCCCTGGTCTCCGCACCTGACTTCGGTGCAAATAAAAACCCAATCGCTAAACCAGCAGCCACTCCCACAATAAAACCTATAGCAAACTTGGACTCTGAATTTGAATTACTCATCTCTCACTTCCCAACGTTTTATAATTCTAATGACTAGATATGCCTGGTTAGTATATTACACTAACGGCATTGTTTTTGGGAAGTCCCAAATCGGTAACGGCTCTTTTACCCTTCGCATGAAAAGGGCTGCAAGGAAATTTAAATATACTATGACTGAGCCAGCCTTTTACCCAGTTCAAATGCTTCGGATAATGCTGTGGGTTGGTACTTGATCTCCCCCTTCTTGTCCACACCACGGATGAGGAGTTCGTCTACATAACTAACTTCTATAGCTTGGTAGAAATATTTAATCACCAATATCGAGCCATCGAATAATTGCTTGCCTTTGGTTGCTCCCACGGCGATAAAGGCACCTTTTCTCTCTTTATCGGAAAGCTTTTGCTTAAGAACGTACTTCCTGGCCCATATTGCCTGACAACGGTCGATGAGCGCCTTTAGCTGACTAGTTACTCCATAGAAAAACATAGGAGAAGCGATTATTATCCTATCTGCTTCCAGAAGCTTGGGATAGATATTGTCCATATCATCTCGTATTACACAGTTACCGTCTCTGAGGCAGCCATAATATTCTTTGCAAGGAGCGATTTTGAGTTTATCCACAATAATCTTTTCAATCTCAGAACCCTGGCTTTGCGCTCCCTTTAATGCCTCATCAAGCAGCAAATCGGTATTGCCTTTAACCCGTGGACTTCCCATAATTCCCAGGACTTTCAATTGCCACCTCCAGCAGAAACATTTGAGGGCAAACCTGCCCTACCGATATTGCCCTCAAGTGTAATATTTCGTAGCCGGCTGGACTCTGGAAGTAGTTGTTTGAAAATAAAAATATGAGGCTACTCCAATAGCCAGTAGGTATACGGCTAAACCAAGCAGGGCAAACTTTACCTTCCTCATCCAACCATTTCCTCAGTTTTTAATTTTACTTTGTTTACCGCTTAGCAAGCAAAACATCAGATGATTGCTTACGGCTATTAACTGTTAAGTAGTCTATCATCGGCTGCGTAACCAGCGGTACTACATCGCCAATCATATGCGGCATGAGATTATCCCCCTTTAATCATCTAAAACTAGGTTATCAGCTTCTCAGTAAATTCCCTGTTTTTCTCTATCTGGTTTAACAATATCTGGTGAACCAGGTCGCAAGCTTCACCTATCGTGAGATCGGTAAGACTGTAATATACATTCGTCCCTTCTCGGCGCGGCCTTACTACACCCTTATCACGAAGTATAGCCAATTGTCGTGAAACAACCGCTTGACTTAATCCCAGAGCCTGAGCCAAGTCACCTACCGCCTTCTCTCCACTCCGCAACTCACTGATAATAATGAGTCTCTTGGGATCAGAAAAAGTCTTGCACAGCTCTGCTTTTAATTTGTAAAGCTCCATATTGTAACTTACCATGATAAGACCTTTTATTATATGTATATATGTATATACATATAATAGTAATAACCTTAATATTTGTCAAATCTTTTGACTGGAACTGTTCGCTACAGCTATAGGCGAACAATGTTAACCAGAAATGAGTTATACTATTATCACCGATTAATATTAAGAGACCGCTGAAAAAGAGGTGCCCCCAAGAATGGGGGATACAGGAGGTTAAATAGCAGTTTTTCAGCACTCTCTAAAAGGAGGGAATTTTGGGAGATAGGGTTGCCATATTTATAGATGGCAGTAATTTATACCACGCCCTGAAAAACAATTTCGGCAGATACGATCTCTATTTCATTGGGTTTATTTCCAAATTATGTAATTCCAGGCCGCTTTTCAGAACCTATTATTACAATGTTTTGCAGGAGCCAGCTAAATGGCCTGATGCTCACAAAGAGCAACAGGAGTTTCTCGAGGTTCTTAACAAGACACCATATTTGGAGGTACGTCTGGGAAAAACTAAGGTAGCCCAGGGTGTGCCTATTGAAAAAGGTATAGACATTATGTTAGCCACCGACCTGTTGTATTTCGCCTGGAATAATGCTTACGATGTAGCAATTCTGGTAAGCGGCGACTCAGATTTCGCTTATGCTCTTCAAGCCGTGAAGAATATGGGCAAGCACGTGGAGGTAGCCTATTTCGAGAACGTAGTTTCCAAAGACCTGCTGGATATAGTTGATAGCCGTCACTTGCTAGACCGCAGTTTTTTAAATGGTCTCTGGGCAAGCAAACGTTATATCAAACGCAAAAGAACCGTGATACGGGCTAAAGGGCATATTACCCCATTCGTTGATAAGGCTCAGATACCAACAAACGCCAATGTACCAGATTCGGACTATACGCCACAGCCAACGGACTCAATCAACATTTAATCAGGTATTTATTTACACGCAATTGCGGTTTATCCTTTACAGCCTTGGCTCCATATCTGCCGACTGGTTCACTGGTGTTCGGTTAAGCTTTAATGGATATACGCCAGAATTAGAATGTGGTTTGCTTCTTCTTCAGCGTTTCAATCAAATCTTCCAGAGGTATTGCCGGTAAGGTCAAGGTTCGAAGTTCAGCCCTGGCACTTAAATGTATTGCCAGCTTTGCCGCAATCTCATCGCTGGGAGCTTCGACTATATTCACAAAATCGTACTGCCCCAGAAGAGCGTATTGCGCCAATATTTTAACTCCCATATACTCTACTTCTTTATTTAGCTCCTTAAGTCTTTCCGGGAAATCCTCTATGGTCTTTCTGCCTTCCTCAGTTAGATTTGTCAGCAAAAGATATAAAGCCATGACTACCTCCTCGCATTTGCTTTCAAATAATACACACCGCTGTTCCATGTCCCAGCAGTTTTATTGTGGGTATAGTAACCCTGAGATAGCAAATTGTCAATAACATGTGCTCGCTCGATACATTAATAGATACTTTCTTTTTCCCCAGCACTGAAGGACAACATTCAGCTCTACCATTTGTTATGAGGTTGTCCCCAAAATAAATATGTCATCGTGAGTTCCTGCAATTGTGATTTTGGGACAGCCTCATCTATTCCCTTATGCCCTGGACAGGTATATAATTCAGAATATACCTGAGACCGTTGGAACAGTAGCGCCCCGATGCCATCGGGGCCGAGGGCCTGGGGGTGTCCCCAGATTCCAAAATCCCCCAGGACTGGGGGATAAAGGGGGTTGAACAGGATATTTCAGTAATCTCTACGTATATCATCTGGAAATCGAGAGCAGGAGCGATGTAAGTCATGAAAAAGATAGTATGCCCTGGCTGTGGTTGGGATAGCAAAATTATTTATCTCGTTAGCAGAAATTCCTATCAATGCACGCACTGCGGGCACATCTGGGAGAGAACCAGAAAGCTGGTAACCAAAAAGTCATACCGGTGCCCTAGCTGCGGTCATGAGTGGGAGGAAAAAGACATACTGATAGCGGAAAACATAGAGGCAGAAGAGGAGCAATTAAATACCAAGGATAAAATATAGAATCAAACGCCACCTGGTGATTCCAAATACCAAAAGGGGATTTCTGGTCCGTGAAAAAAACACAAGACATTACAACTAGATTTTGTAGTTTTTGAAACGGGGTCTTGTTTTTCTTATCATCGCTCATTATAATGAGTACATACTCAATTTTTGGAGTAATAATATATGCTGCACCCCCACATTATTGCTACAGTCAACCAAAAGGTATTAAGCCTGCTTGCTAAGTATTCCGACCAGGAATTTTATGAGCGAGAAGTGGCTCGTAAGCTTGGTATAGCTTACGGCTCAGCAAATCGGACTCTAAATGAATTGTACTCGACCGGGGCTGTCATGCGCCGACGGGAAGGTAAAATGTATTTCTACTCAGTCGATGCCTCCACTGCAGCTATTATCGAGTTTAAGAAATTGATAAATCTTATCCTAATCGAACCATTGATAGAAGAGCTCAAAAAAATATCAAACCGTATAGTACTCTATGGGAGTTGCGCTCTTGGGACTGATACATCAGGAAGTGATTTGGACTTATTTGTGGTATCGCGCAATAAAAAAAGCGTATCAAATGTTATTAGTAATTTCAGATTTCCAAAAGGATATGAGAATATTCATATTCAAACTGTGATAAAGACTCCTGTTGAACTCCTGGAGGCTGGAGAATCAGAGAGAGCCTTTCTTGAAGAAGTGGGACTTGGTACTGTCCTATGGGAGAGAGTTGCCAGTGAACCAAGAATTTAAGGAGTGTCTCGATAGCAAAAAGATCATACCCTTTGCTAGAGGGAGAGACCTGGTCAAGAAAGAGCAGACCACTACCCAATGCCCTGAATCTTCGTGAGGCGGCCGATTATGAGGCTGAGTTTTCGCAGTCTGGAGCGAAGGCGGTTATTGCTTCTGCCGAGAAGTTCATAGGAAAAGCAATTGCTATCTTAGATGTAGAGAGGCCCTAGTTATAAGCGACATATCCCCCAGTGATTCCAAATAGGAAATGGTGATTTTGGGTCTGCCAAAAAAACGATTTCGTATTTGGGGATGTCAGCCCGTGACACCAGGTTGTTAGCAGTTTGTTAGCAAAATGTTAGCAAAAAAGCATAGACTACCGAGTCTGGGTATTTGATATTATTATACGAACGACGAACACCAAAAAATATTTCTAAGCTTTTTTTAAGTCTAGTAGTTCCTATTTAACACTTTCTTTGTATATAGCTTTGGCTATATTCTTCTCTTCCCTTGTACAATTGTGGAAATGAATCTCCATCTGGTAATCTGGCCATTTACCCGTGTTATTGCGTACTAGATATACTAATTCTCCTTCTATACCTTCAATATTACTGAATTTCTGTCCGGGGAAAAACCATAGTAAAATTTCAACTTCATCCAGGTGTTTCCATTTGTATCCGTAATATCCGCCCTGGTTTCTGTCGCCCTTGGCACTCAAACCGTATCTAAGACGTTCACGGAATCCACGAGATGTTATCCCAATATAAATTATTCTCGATTTATATTTAACAACATATAGCTTGGAGAGTTTGTTCTTTGTAGCTGGATGAACGAAGTGATTAATATTCGTTCCCTTTTGCTGAATATGGATTATTTTACCTTGATCTAGTTTCACGTGATATATATGATAGTCTTGTAGCTTTGTAATGTTCATAATCTGGTTGTAGACTCTTTTCTAGTTAGGAGCATACTTGCTATATATGTTTTCTGTTGCTCCTAAATACGAATCATATATATGCTGGTAAACAAGAGAGCATTTTTGCTGGAATATTTCCCGCGTATACTTTTCTGGAAGCTGATCCAGGTAATTGTCAATGGTAAGCTGCACTGCCGCTCTCGTTTGCTGTTTCTTTCGCCAGTCAAGAACTAGTTTTTCAGCTTTTAGTTTGTCCAATAAATCCTTGGCGACAGCTTTGACCTGAGCAGTCTCTTTTTTGGTAAGCTTTATTTCGGGTTTAGTTAACAGATCAAACATAGCTAATTCTTCTTCAGACAGTTTTTCTGCTATTTTCCGCTTGTCTTCCTGTTGTAACTCCTGGGTAAATTCCAAAAGCTGATTAAATAATTCTTCAGTAGTTAGAGAACCAGCATTGTATTCATCGATCATATCCTGGAATTTCTTCAAAAAGTCTGTCCGTGTTTTATTGAGGCGTACCATTTGCCGTAATTTGCTGCTAATACTTCCGCGTAATCTCTCCAGCTCAATGCGCTTTCTACCCGCTTCAAATTGTCTACGCAGGCGCTTAAAATCCAATTTACTCAAATCAAAGGTTTTATATTCCTCATCCGAAGGAAGTTTTTCTTTTATGGTAAAACCTTTGGCCGCAATCGATTCATCAAGCAATTTTTCAGCTTTACTGATGACTTCTGAAACGTCAACAGGTGCAGCCAATGAGCGTATTTTATCCGCAAGTACACCTATCAAAGTACAGATTGGTTGGTAATCAATTACTGCTGGGTCAGGTTTAATGGCACGGAATAACCTATTAACCTGCAAAGCTAGTTGCAGATATTTTAGCTTGCTTTCATCATTGATTAAGACATTGTCGACTGAGTCATCTAATGCATCTTCAAAAGATTTTGAGTCTTTCAAGAGTATTGCTTTGATGGCGCCATTAATCAGCGCCACTTTCTCAAAGTTCTTTGACTGCAGGAGTTTTTCTATTTCAACGTCACGTTCCATAAGAAAACTTTTTGCTTCCGCAACTGCGCTCTGCAACAACTTTAGTAACTCCGATTTATCCTTTATCGGTCTTTCTGCATCTTCAGGTGTCGGCGCATAGATAGCCAGTGCCTGCTTCAAGTCTCTGAATACTCCTAAATAATCAACGATCAATCCATTTTCTTTCTCAGGGAACACTCTATTAGCTCGGGCGATGGTCTGCATCAGGGTATGGTTACGCATGGGTTTATCCAGGTAAATGGTTGAGCAGCAGGGGACATCAAAACCAGTCATCCACATAGCGCAAACAAAAACTATGCGGAATTTGTCATCACCATCTTTAAAGCGGGTAGCCAGGTCTTCCTTTACCATCTTCTGACGATGGGGGACAATATCCACTCCCTTTTTCTTCATCTCCTCTATTTCATTTTGAGAAGAGGAAACGACGACCGCCATTTCGGTCTCATTCATGTAGTTAATCCTGGTTTCCAGCATGGATTTAACAAAGATGTCTGCCGTCTTGACTGAATCCTGCAGTTTTTCCTTATACTGCCTCCAGTATTTGTAAACTTTATCGTACATCTTGACTGCTGTGGCTTTATCTATGGAGACAACCATGGCTTTGCCAGGACCATATTTACTTGAAAAATCACGGTTCATATGATGTGCCACCAGGTCTTCGGCAATACGCTCCAATCTGTCATCGCGGGTAATGATTTCATATTCTCTGGCAAATTCACGATCGAATTTCTGTTGCTCCTTCTCGTCTAGAGCAGCTTTATCGAGCAAGTCTGCTAACTTCTCATTGAGCATCTGATTGGTTAGCTGTAATTCAGGGATACGGTTTTCATAGAAGAGCGGCACTGTGGCGCCATCCTCTATGGACTGCTGGAAATTATAAACACTGATATAGTCACCAAATACCTGGCGGGTTTTTTCTTCTCCAATCATCAATGGAGTCCCGGTAAAGCCGATAAAAGAAGCATTGGGTAGAGCGCTGCGCATATTCATGGCAAAAGTATCATACTGGCTGCGGTGTGCTTCATCCGTAATTACGATGATATCTGAACGCTCTGAAACTACCGGATAGCGTTCACCTTCGCGGGTGTGGAATTTTTGGATTAAAGTGAAGATATAGCGATGGTCTTCTTTTAGCAACTGTTTCAAATGAGTTCCACTATCAGCCTGAATGTGTTCTTCCGTTGTTACCCCGGTGTCAGCAAAATTTCCATATATTTGTGTATCTAATTCGTCCCTGTCTGTAACTATAAGAAAAGTCCAGTGCCCCGGTAATTTACGCAGTACCTTTTGGGCAAAATAAATCATGGAGATGCTTTTACCGCTTCCCTGGGTATGCCAGAAAACGCCGAGGCGACCCTTGTTTTCACCAAGCTTTTTCATGGAATCAAAAACATTGTTCACGCCAAGGTACTGGTGGTTCTTGGCGGTAAGCTTAATGTCACCACCTCTGGCTTTCATAAAAATAGAGAAGTTTTCCATTAAATCAAGCAGTCGAGTTTTCTCGCAGGTGCCACGTATCATGGTCTCAAGGGATACAATGCCCTTTTCACCCTCAAAATTGATGCGCTTCCACTCGTTGAAATGTTCCCATTCGGCGGTAACACTACCCATACGCGCTTTGCTGCCATTGGAGAGAATGATGAATCCGTTATACCAGAATAGGTGGGGAACAGTGCTCTTATAATCAGTCAGGTTATTGTCAAAAGCACTGTGCAGGTTTTTGTGAGTTGCTTTTAATTCAATAAAGACCAGGGGAATGCCATTAATAAAACCTACCAGGTCAGCACGACGGCTGTACATGTCTCCCTGTACCCAGAACTGGGAAGCTAGAAAGAACTCGTTATTATGTACATTATTCCAGTCTATCAACTTGATAGCTTCTGTTGTTTCTTCTCCGTTGTCAGAACGGAAAGAGATTTTAATACCCTCTTTAAGCAATTTATAAATCTCTTTATTAGCATTAGCCAGGCTCATACGGCTGCGGTCGCGGATAAGTTCATTGACAGCTAAGGTCAAGGCTTCTTCTGGGATTTTGGGATTTAGCTTGCTTAGTGCTTGAATTAGTTTGGAGACAAGAATTACTTCAGATTGGGTTTCGCGTCCCAGGAAACTGTTACCACTATCAAATTCATGGTAGCAGTTGGCAGCATCCCACCCCATCTCTTTAAACAGAGCGATTGCAGGCTGCTCTATTAGTTTATCTTCTGAATATTCTTCTATGCAGAGCCTCCGTTGTTACTGATATCAATATCCAATTGGGAGACATCAAGTTCACCGGAGATGAGACGCGGGAGAAATAGGTCACGAGTTTGGCGAAGGATTATATTCTTTTCTTCTAATACATCTGTTGCTCGATAAATAGGTTCAATTATATTGCAGTATTCTTGTATAATATTCGGCTGAGCAACAGCGAACTGAAATGCTGCAATATGGGTAGGATTTAGATGTAGAACATTCACACCGTTCGCATGTTGTTTAACGACATCCGGGAAATTCGAGTAGCGAAATACGCCATATAAAAATTCATACCCATAACCCTCTTTAGGTTCAATTTTCACTAAATCCATGGAATAAACAGCTTTTTGCTGGGATAACCGTGGAATTCTAGCAGCATGCGCTACCAGGCGTCTTTCTTGGGTCATATCTGTGACTGCGACTATAATATTGCCATTACTTACTATTTGTGTGTCGTTGAAAGGACCTTTATATGACTTTATTCCATCATGGCGGAAACCGCCGTTTCGCTCGATACATTTAAGATTAATAAAAGGAATACCACCGTTGCCAATAAGATTTTCACTTCTGTAAGAGCGCCCTCTAAAGAGGGTAGCTACATCTTCTATTTTCTGAATTGACCACCCCTCTGGTATTTTGCCTAGTTTTGAGTCAACCATGCGGATTTTTTCGTAGCCGGGGAAGCGGAAGTTGACAAACCACTCGCGGTAGATTAGCTGCGCCATCTGTTCCAAGATTTTGATGCGGCGCATATTGTTTTCTATAAGGTAATCGTAGGCAGAGAGAATGCAGGAAATTTTGCGCTGTACTAGCACAGAAGGAAGAGGAACGGTTATGTGATCAAAGCTTTGGATGGTAATAGTATCGAATACCGCACCGTAAGTTTGAGCTTTTATATAACCTATTCTTGCTGTTAATGCATAGTACAAATATGCTGGATCAACATTAGCATTACATACCAATCCATAGCATGATTGGTTAAAGGACATTGGTTCTGATAGCATACATAAAGCACCTACTGTCCCGCGTGCAGTAATAATAATAGCATCCTTTTTTAATACCTTGGCAGCGCTTTTTTCAATACCCAAACTGGTAATAGATTCACTAGTGTTACGCAAATATCGGGAATTACATGATGCAATATCTGCCGCAGATGCCCATTTTATATTGCCGCCCCAATATTCTAACACAGCTCTTTTCGGCGTTCCTCCCAAATAAATTTTAGCTAGAGCAGAAATAGGGAAATGGTCCATTTTTGTATTAATTAAACTCATTAATTCTATTCCAAAATTACTTCCATGTTTTGATCAATCTGTCTTTCCAAATCCCTTGCCTCTGAATTTAATATTTCCAACTCCTTATTCAATTCCTCCAGCCTAGTCTTGAAATCAAATCCATCATCCCCACGGTCAGCTACTCCAACATAACGGCCGGGATTGAGACTCCAACCCTGTCCTTCAATATCTTTGATGGAAACCACCTTGCAGAGCCCGGGAATATCTTTGTATATAGAAGGCATGTCTCCAAAATATTCTTTAAATAACACCTTGCTATCTTTTTCGAATTCGAGTTTTTCTCCACGATATAGCCTGACAATATTGGCCAGAAACTCTATTTGCGAAGGCAGGAAGGCTCGATGGGCACGGTCAACCTGATGATAAATATTACGGGCATCAATAAAGAGTATTTTGTCCTGTCGCTCTTTTGGTTTGCCCCTATTAAAGAACCATAGAGTACATGGCAGAGTAACGGTATAAAAGAAATTCGAGCCTACACTGACCATGACATCCACTGCATAAGACTGAATCAGCTTCTTTCTTATCTCAAGTTCGGCTCCCCTGGCATCGGCAGCGCTGTTTGCCATAACAAAGCCAGTACGACCTTTACTATTAAGAGCATGATAAAAAACCTGTATCCAGAGATAGTTGGCGTTATCATTAGTTGGTATGCCTAATGCAAACCTTTTATCATCCTTTAGCTTTTCTCTATCAACGCCGGAGACATTAAATGGAGGATTAGCCATGACAAAGTCAAACTTGCCAAGGCTGTTATGCCTGTCTTCATAATAGGTATTACCTTCTCTAATGTCACCAGAGAGTCCCCTGACTGCCAGGTTCATATTAGCCAGGCGGATGGTTTCTGCTACTCTTTCCTGACCATAGATTGAAATCTCCTTCACTGGCTTTTCTTTATGGTGCTGTACAAACAGGGCAGATTGAACAAACATACCACCTGAACCACATGCAGGGTCGTATATCATGCCATGATAAGGTTCAATGATTTCCACAATAAGTTTTACTATACTAGTGGGTGTGAAAAATTCGCCGCCTTTCTGGCCTTCTTTCATGGCGAACTTGCCCAGGAAATATTCGTAAATCTTGCCAAAAGCATCGCCCTCGATATCCATGGGAATACCACCGAGGATACGGAAAAGCTGTATTAATGTAGCATTATCCAGCCGTTTATATGTCTTAGGCAGGACATCTTTTAAATCTGCATTCTCTGTTTCAATGGCTTTCATGGCATCGATTACTGCCTGTGCCAGATCCGCACCCTCAGGCAGTTTGCGTAAATTCGAAAAACGCGCCTGCTCTGGTAAATAAAGAATGCCTTTTTCCTGATAGTCTAATTTGCTAATGGCACGCCGTGATCCTGCTTTCACCGTTCCCACTTTTCCGATTTCATGTTCAACCTCTGTATAACGGAAATCAGCATAACGCAAGAAGATTAAACCCAGTACTGGAGTAGAGAACTCGGAAGGTTTGAGACTAGAATTTGCCCAGAGCTGGTCCGCCGCCGCCCACAGTCTTGATTCAAGGTCACCATTATTTGAAGGCATGGTAATACTCCCACAAAGTGAATTATAGGTCTATATAGAATCCTTTGAGCCTATCCCATTATATATGGTTTTACAGTGTATAGAAAGATGCCCCAAGTGGCTGTTTGTGCATGTAGGATGCGCACCCCGTGGGCTAGACGGTTTTGCCGCGTGGGTCAAACTGAAGATGTTAGCAAAAGAGGAGGATACGATGCGCGCCTAGAGGGATTCGAACCCACGACCCTCGGTTCCGAAGACCGATGCTCTAGTCCGCTGAGCTATAGGCGCAAACTAAACTCAGAAAACGCCAGTTTCTGCGGAAATTTTCCTCAGGTTTGGGGTGAACGGAGGGATTCGAACCCTCGATCTCCAGGGCCACAACCTGGCGCCTTAAACCTCTCGGCTACGCTCACCACAGGTCACAATCAACCATTATAGCGTAACACCTGTTGCTGATTCAATTAAATTTCAAGATTATGTCAAATACTATTTGATATACCTGCTTATTGACAACTAACTTAAACATGGTTACAATTCGCCAACAGTAAATACTGCAACTAAATAATTGTGGATGAAAACTCACATCGCAAGCTAGGCGATAAATTTGTTCGTGTTCCTCGGATTAAAACGCATCCCCTGAGGCGTGTCCTGGGCATTCCCGGTTTGTATAGCGCTGGCTATGGTAACGCTGGCTCGTCTATCTACTATGCTCTCGGAGTCATTGCGCTCGCAGCCATGGGCGCTACACCAATTGTACTGGCTATAGCCGGTATTTTCTTTATCTTCACCGCTCTAACCTATGCCGAGGGTACAGCTATGTTGCCCAAAGCAGGCGGCTCAGCTAGCTTCGCCCGCTACGGTTTCAATGATCTGGCAGGATTCGTAAGCGGCTGGGCGTTAATGCTGAGCTACATTGTAATGATAGCCATTTCTGCCTTTACCATTCCTCCTTACCTTGGCTTTTTCTGGGCACCTCTTAAAGAGGACCCAGTTATCGGTACCACAGTGGCTATGGGAATTATCCTTTTCCTCATGTTTATCAATGTCATTGGAGTAAAAGCGACTTCCATCATCAATGTGATGTCTGCTTTGCTCGATCTTTTCGTACAGATACTGATAATAATCCTGGGCTTCCTGTTCGTGTTTAATATCGATAAATTCGCCCATAACGTAACATTTTACTGGCCAAGTTTGAACAGGCTATTTCTGGGAGTAGCCCTAGCCGCTATAGCATATTCTGGGGTTGAAACCATGTCCCAAATGGCTGAAGAAACAAAGCAGCCGGCAAAGAAAGTACCCAGAGCTTTGATTATGATGGTATTGACCGTGCTTATTCTCTTCAGCGGCGTATTTACCGTAGGTATTTCGACGATGACTCCCCAGGAAATTACCAGCACCTGGGCAACTGACTCGGTAGCTGGTATTGCCCACTACATATCTCTAGCCATATCGCCTCAAGGAGTGGCTAGCCAGGTATCTTCCGAAGCTGAAATCATCATGATTATTAACTGGGTACTCACCGGCATCCGTGACGTTTTACCTGCCCTGATAGCCATACTGGCTGCGGGTATCTTGCTTATAGCTACCAATGCCGGACTAGTCGGCATATCCCGCCTGGCATTTTCCCTGGGGAAAAATCAACTCCTACCACCAGTGCTAAAACGTGTCCACCCTCGATACAAAACCCCTCATTTTGCCATAATTGCTTTTTCCATAATAGCTGTTGTGATATTAATACCAAGTCTCTTTGACCGCGAAGGTTTTCTAAGGCTGGGCTTTCTGTACGCTTTTGGGGCCTTACTTTCATTTATATTTGCCCACGCCTCAATACTGAGTCTGCGAATAAGATACCCTGATTGGCATCGTCCATTTAAGCTGGGACTTAACATTAAACTAAAAAATATGGAACTACCCACTACCGCAATCTTGGGATTAGTCGGTACTGGACTGATATGGTTGGTAGTAACATTTACCCAGCCATACAGCCGCTGGGTAGGTCTAATTTGGATGGCTTTGGGTCTTATTATCTATGTTGTTTTTCGCTGGCGGCAGAAATTACCAATTATACGAAAAGCCGCTCCGCCAGTATCACTACAAGTTAGAGACCGATTCCAAGCCAAAGCAAAGAGGCAATAAATAATAGTAATATTGAAGACAAGTAGTTTCAGTGATAAGATAATACCCATTTATGAAATTTAAAAAAATATTGGTAGCCACCAGTGGCGACCCAACGGATGAAGAAGTAGTACAATTAGCCTGCGAAATGGCTAAGAAATCAAAGGCCGAAGTCTACGTTGTTTATGTACTCGAAGTCAATCGGAGCTTGCCTCTGGATGCTGTAGTCGAACCTGATATAGCCAAGGCTGAGGCAATCCTCACGAGAGCCGAGGATATTGCAGCCGAAAATGATTATGAAGTGGAAACAGACTTAATTCAGTCCAGGGAGGCAGGTGCTGCAATCGTTGATGAGGCACGGGAAAGGAACATTGACTTAATTTTGATGGGCATAACCTATAAAAAACGCTTCGGAACTTTCAACCTGGGCAGGGCAATACCCCATGTTCTAGAAGAAGCACCCTGCCATGTCCTGTTGCTCAGAGAAAACATATCTTGAGGAATAAAATATGAATGTTATTATTATGGGCTGCGGTCGGGTAGGCGCTCAACTAGCCAGTATCCTGGACAATGAGGAGCATAAAGTAACTGTCCTGGATATAAATGGGCACAGTTTCAGGAGATTATCCTCCAATTTTAGCGGCACAGCATTGCTCGGCGACGGCACTGACCAGGAAACTCTCGAAAAAGCAGGCATACAAGAGGCTGATGCCTTCGTAGCAGTGACCGAAGGCGATAACCGGAATGTCATGGCAGCTCAAATAGCCAAGCATATATATAACATCCCCAAAGTGATCTGCCGTATATACGATCCTTTAAGAAAAGGGGTCTATGAGTCACTCGGAATTGAAGCTATAAGCCCGACTACAGTTTTTGCACAACTATTGAAGGACAGGTTATTAGCTGAATGATAGAGGCGAAAGCGTTATGTATATAGTAATCATTGGTGGTGGCAGTGTCGGCTATTATTTATGTCAAGCTCTGCTTAAAGAGGGCCATGAAGTTCTGGTGCTGGATAAGGATGCTTCAAAGTGCGAACGCTTTGGAGACGAATTAGGTAGCGTATGTGTCAGAGGCGATGGCTGCGAAGTATCCACTCTGGCTGATGCTGGAGTAGGTAGAGCTGATGTATTTATTGCCACAACCAATGAGGACGAGGACAATCTGGTATCCTGTCAAGTAGCTAAGCATAAATTTAAAGTTCCACGCACCATCGCTCGGGTCAGCAACCCTAAAAACGAAGCGATTTTTAAAAAACTTGGCATCGATTGCACCATAGGCGTTACCAACCTTATTCTTAAGCATATAGAAGAAGAGCTACCGGCACATCCTCTGACTCACCTTTTGACTATGGTAGAGGAGGGGGCTGAGATTGTTGAGGTTAAAGTAGAAAAAAATTCCATAGCGATTGGCAAGCCAGTTAAAGACCTCAAGCTACCCAAGGACTCTGTTCTAGTCCTGCTGATACGAAACGGGCAGAAACCCACAGTACCTACAGATGACACAGTTATAAAAGCTGGCGACCGCATTATCGCTTTAACCAGCCTGGATAATGAAGAGAAGTTCAGAAAAGCACTGGTCGGTTGACCTTGCTAAGGGAAAACAGAATGGCTAAAGCAGCTTTTCAGGGAGAGAGAGGAGCTTTTAGTGAGGATGCGGTCATCACTTTTTTCGGTGACATAGAAACCATTCCGTGTAAATCATTTAGCAACGTTTTCGAGACTGTGCTCAAAGATGAAGCAGATTTTGGCATGGTTCCTGTAGAAAATTCCCAAGCAGGCAGCATTAATGAGATCTATGACTTGTTACTAGACTATCCGCTCAATATTTTCGGTGAAATAAATATGAGGATAAACCACTGTCTGATAGCTCTGCCTGGAGAAAATTTAGCCGAAATAAAAGTAGTTTATTCTCATCCTCAGGCAATATCCCAGTGCCAGGAGTTTTTGAATAAGCTAAATGTAGAGATCGTGCCTGGTTACAATACCGCAGGTAGCGCCAAGAGGATCAAGGAAGAGAACACTAAAGGACAAGCAGCAATTGCCAGCAAACGAGCTGCCCAAATCTATGAACTGGTGATATTAGCAGCGGATATCGAGACAAATCCCCATAACTACACCAAATTTTTTATTATCTCCAAGAAAAAAGCTAAGAGAGCAGCAAAAAATAAAACTTCACTGGTGTTTAGCACTAAGAACATGCCCGGCACCTTGTACCATATCCTGGGAGCTTTCGCCTCTAGGAATATCAACCTGTCCAAGCTGGAATCAAGACCAAGTAAAGATACGCCCTGGGAATACGTATTTTACGTTGATTTTGAGGGGCACATAGAAGATAAAATCTGCCAGGAAGCTCTGGCAGAACTTAAGGGAAAAACCAGTTTTCTTAAAATACTTGGCTCCTATCCCCGCGCTGAAAACTGACACAAGTTAAAATACGCTAGGAAGACCATCCTTTAGTCTGGTATATGTCCTCGCCAACGATTCCGGCATCACCTTGGTTTCAGAAAGCACTGGCATAAAATTAGCATCCCCTTGCCATCTGGGCACTATATGCGTATGAATATGATCAGCTATCCCAGCACCAGCTATCTTGCCCAAATTCATTCCGGTATTGAAGCCGGCCGGCTGCATTACCTTGGTTAACAATTTGACACTTAGCCTTATCAGATCAAAATGCTCCTTCGATTCCATATCTGTCATATCCCCAAGCCGCCCTATATGCCGATACGGTGCTACCATCAAATGCCCTGAATTATAAGGATAGGCATTTAAAATAATAAAATTCTTCTCACCTCGATGTAGAACGAGATTTGCCTCATCGTTATTTTCTTTGGGGGATTGACACAGAAAACAACCCTTTCTGTTTTCGTCTTTAAGTATGAATCCCATCCGCCATGGCGCCCAAAGTCGGTTCATGATTGCCTCCTGGCTAATGCTATGTGATTGATAGTAAATGGCCTTAAGTATTATACCCCATGACTGGAGCTAAATCACATTTCGCTAAGCAACTAATTAGGTTATTTAGTTGGTTTGTTTTTACCAGCCTTTATTGTTAGTATATACCACTAAATATGAGAGCCTCGGCTTTTCAGGTTGCCAATCCTCCACCAAAGCAGTGTAAGCGCCACGTGCCTTTGCCACGCTGCGGCCTTGGATAGATGCTGGGGGAGGATAATGTAAACTTGAGCATAGTGCGCTTTTCCATTCGGGACACCATCCAATATGGAACACTTGAAAATGATGTAATTAACGGCTTTAGAGGCAGCCCTTTTCCTTACCCCATGGGTTACATCATGCCTTTTGAGCCTGATGGAAGCCAATATCATTTGAGTGAGGTGAAATTGTTGGCGCCGTGCCTACCCTCCAAAATCGTCTGCCTGGGATTAAATTACCACTGCCACGCCCAAGAGTTCAAAATACAAATACCTGCCGTACCACTTATATTCTTAAAACCTTCAACCGCAGTCATCGGCCCGGATGCTGCAATCGTACTGCCACAGTTTTCAAAACGTGTTGACTATGAAGGAGAGCTCGGCATAGTCATTGGTAAGGAAGCAAAAGATGTCCCTGAAGACAAGGCAAGCGAATATGTCCTCGGATATACTTGTTTTAACGATGTAACAGAACGTCACAATCAGAAAGAGGATGGACAGTGGACCAGAGCCAAAAGCTACGATACCTTTGCGCCACTGGGCCCCTTCATAGAGACCACTATTGATCCCAGGGATCTGAAGCTGGAAACATACCTTAACGGCGAACTACGCCAATCCAGCCGCACCAACGACCTCATCTTTGGGATTCCCAAATTAATAAGCTTCATTTCTGGTGTAATGACATTGCTACCAGGAGACGTCATTGCTACAGGCACTCCATCAGGCGTCGGGCGCATGAATCCTGGCGACATAGTAGAAGTCAAAATAGAAAATATCGGGACTTTGAAAAATTTTGTAGTTGCCCCGGGTTGAATATGAGTTTTTCAACACTCTCATAACATTCTTCAGTATCTCTGTATTATGTTTTTCTTCGCCTTGATGTATAATTAAAAGCAAAATAATAGCAGATTATATGAAACTAGCAATCCTGTTAGTCCTTGCCTCGATCACAATTCTAAGCATATCCTGCACTCCAGTAAAAAGCACTCAGGCTAACACACCTAATCCGAGTACATCTATTTATTCATCAGAGCAGATATTAGAAATAGCCCGGAAATTTAGCCCTGATTGTAGATTGCAAAAACCAATCGATTGGGAAGTTGAGCATGGCTGATGTCCCAATCCTTCTTCTCTGTATGAGAAGGCCGAACCAATTTTTAACGCCGAATATCTAGGCAACGGAATATGGAGTGTAACCAAGGTCTGTCCCATAAACTCGGTATTCAACCGTGATTGGTATTTCTACGAGGATACGGCTGAGCTAGTGCTTAAAGGGAAATAATAATATTTGTATATATACGACTGTTTTTGGGTAATTGCCCCCCTTTGGCTACCCAGAAAATGTCATTCATAAAAGCACCTTAACAGTAATAGAATATATTTAAGCAATAATTCAACAAAATCAACAGGTTTTAATACCCAGGTTATTGACTTTGCTTGTTAACATTGCTATCTTTGTTGCAATCAGACATGGCAAACATTGATTTAAACATTGTCCCCAGAGGCCGTATTCCAGGAGGAGCGAAAAGTGAAATAACCAATACCCTCCGTGATTGTTATCGTCGATTTGGTCCAAGATCACCATACAAAGTCGAAATTTTAATATGCGAGACGGAAGGTATCAGGCATGATTTTCTCCGTGAGGAAAAGGCCAGGCTGGGCATAACTAATTTTGAGGATGATGACGCCATATGCTCTTATAATGCCTGGCGAGGTTATCCCACTATAACTGTCTCAGTGGAACGATTGGGTCAATTCTCCAAACCAGCACGCCAGGGAGCTTTAAGACATGAAGCAGCCCACACCGTCCTGCATGGTTCCTTAGAATACAACATTTTTAGAATCCCTGAAGACTGCCGCCAGATAGCTGCAGTAAAAGGAATTGACTCAATAGTGCTGGAACAGGTTATCCGCAACCTGTCATCGGCGATTAAAGATTGTGAAGCTAGCAGGTTCTTAATTGCCCATGACTTCATAGATTGCCAGGCTGCTTTTGCCCTGGAATGGATACAACCACCTGAAACCAAACCAGGCTCTAGGTTAACTAAAATGGAGCGACAAGAAAGATTTATCCACCAAACAGTCTTGCTAAAACCAATACTATTAGCTGACCCTTTGCTGGCAATACCGAAATCGAAGAAAATCTCGCTGGAATTGCAAGTCCTTCTGGGAAGAAGGATAGAGGAATTAATAGAACAATTAGCAGAATATGATCAAAATAAATTACTTCAAACGGCCAGTACCATCGCCAACAACTTAACTGATGATACCCACAATAATGTCGACTCTGCTCTGCATCATGTTATGACACTGGCATAACCCTGTAAACCGTATTTCACATCCCAGTACCGCTATTCAACAACAAGAGATATATTTTTGTTAATGCTGCTCTTAAAATGCCAATAATTTCTGCTTGAAATTGTTCAATTGCTCATTATATGGGTAAGCTAATTCATTTAACTTATTCTGCCATTCTTCCCTGGCTCGAACATTAATCACCTTGATAGCAGTGCCTGAAATTCTCTGCTGGTGAAGCATCTCCCTGCCAGCAGCTTCTATTTTCTGCCTTTCTATCTTCTCCACTTCCTGGTAATCATGGAAAAGCCCTTCCATTTTGTCTACAATTCCTTTTACCCTGCTATCTTTAGCTAAACTGATAATACCCAGACCTACTCGATCAAACACAAAACTATTCTGCACATCTATATAATCAACCAACTGATGCAATGCTATCTGCCTAATTAGCTCTCTATCTTCAGCTGGATATTTGGCCAGTTCCTTTTCTAACCAAAGTGCATCATGTTTATCCAGATAATTATCAGCCAGCGATTTCCCAATTGGGAGACACTTTTCTTCCTGTTGTCTCCGCTGCTCCTCCTCAGATAACTCTCCTAACTCATCAGCTTTTTCTCGAGCAATCTCCCAAGAACTTCTAATTTCTCCCATCTAAAGTCTCCTTAATGTCTCACTGATAAAAACTCAGATATTGGCTTTTACTGGAATTTTACCTTATAATTTTTCTAGATTCAAAGGTATGATTCATAAATCGTCTGGCTACTACAATCCTGTACAACTTGCCGAAAATTTTTACTGCTATATCTGGCAGGGGAGAGGCAACAATTGTAATACCTGCCTGTTTACTAACGTACTACGAGGCGAGAAGCCACACGTCATTATAGACCCTGGGCACATAACTAATGAATTCAGAGAAGACTGTTTTAACCATTTGACTAAAGCCATAGAGACAGATGGTTTCAAGATTAATGATATAGGCCTGATAATAAACACTCATAGCCATTCTGACCACTGCGAAGCAAACGAGTCGATAATTCAAAAAAGCAGTGCCAATGTCGCCCTTTCGGGGGAGGAAGAAGAGTTTCGCCATACACTGGGGAAAAGAATGTACTCCATGTTTGGAGTAAAGGCGCCTCAGTTCACACCATTTTTTTATCTTAAGGAAGGCAATCTGAGTTTGGGAAACTCTAATAAGATAGAACTCCAAATTCTACATACTCCAGGACATTCACCTGGCTCAATTTGCTTATACTGGCCAGATAATAAGTTACTCATAACTGGAGATGTAGTTTTTTATGGCAGCATCGGTAGGACTGATTTCCCTGGCGGTAGCCTTTCAGAGCTTAAGAAAAGCATCGATAAGCTCTCCAGGCTTGATGTAGAGTGCCTGGTTCCTGGTCATGGCACCGAACTAGGTAGTACTATAAGGGGCAAGCAAAATGTGGAGCGTAACTTCCAGGCAGTTAAATTATTTATTTAGTAAGAAGGCAACATCATGGAAATAGATGAAAAAATTCAGCATGCCATAGAGCATACGGAGGTGGTAAGACCACCTAAGCAGAATCTGTCTACTTTTGGTACCACCAACATATATTATTTTCTGGTTACAGAACTAATGGAGAGCGCTAATGTGATTAGAGAAGGAAGAGTGATTGCTGCCAGACCCAAGATCGTTACTCCCACCTATCTCATTAACCTGGAAGGGTTCAGCGGCCAAGCCAAAAGGTTCATTGAGATGATGGCAGAAAGACATCCCCATGAAGCCGGCATCTTCTATTCCTATAAAAACGAGCCCAAGGAAATGAATATCGTCTCTGAACCCATGGAAGAAGTAATGAATAAAATCGGCCAACGGATAGATAGCCACGGTGACCCTTTAACTGCCATTATCAAAGGCGTCGAGGAAATGTGGGATGTATCCTTACTTAAATTTACTTATGAGTTAACCAATAAGTCGGTGCAGACCAATGTCGCCGAAATGGAAAGAAGCGGACTACTGCGTGTTGACAAAGAGGGCATACCTGCAGACGCCCGTAACTATATTGAGGCACTTTTTGAAAAAACAAGACGAGACCCAGCATACGCACCCATCCTGGTAACCGAATTGAAGCGCTGGAATTTATTTCACGAGTATCAAGACAGATTCCTTAACCTTTTCAGAAAATAGCCAACCCATCTATTTTACACTCCAAAACTCTCACCCTAGAACAATGTTCCTCTTGACAAAAGCCTTTTAAGTGATAATATAGTACATTAGTCCTAGTTGTAATGTTCTAGGGAGTGGGTAGAGAATAATGCCATGAACCGAAGGCGATCAAATATCCAGATAATACATGATATGCTCAAGATAGGCGAGAATGGGGCTGGCAAGACCAAATTAATGTACAGTGCCAATATGAGCTATACCCAAATACAGAAATATCTGAGCTTTCTTTTAGATCATGGTCTTATTGATAAAGTAGAATTGGGTAATCCCTCAGTGACCTACCATGTTACAGAAAAGGGAGCGAGCCTATTGAAAAGCATCGATACAGTGCTGGAAGTGCTTGAGCTAGAGGAAACCTCCGGTTTATAATTCAAAGCTTTATATCGCCTATTATGGTTGCAATAAAATAAATTCAAATGGAGAGCGGCCTATGTCAGATAAAAGAATGTTAATTGTAGATGCTGCTGTGGCAAAGAGGATTGATGATAACCGCGGCGATATAAACGTCTCGGATTTCATCAACCTACTCATTGACGGCCAGCTAAAACCAAACGTTGCCGAAGTCCAAAATAACCATATTACCAAAGAGGAATTCCAACATTTTGAGCAGGGAATAAGAGACCTGTTACGCAGCTTCCTCGAGTTCTTCTTGAACTATGGGCTGGAATTAGGCAAAAACTCCACAGAAAGAGAGCTCGAAAAGCTGAGCCAGAAACTGCAAACCATGGGCCTCCACACCAAAACTGACCACCAGTAGAAATCCGCAATTTACCTCGCAGATTTCCTCGCTTAACCTCACATCCAAACATAAATAGAACTATATTCTAGAACAGAACCACTTCCCAAGCTACATAAAGCGTGTCATATTGTCTATAGCCGATAAGTTTGGGAGGTGCACTGTGTCCAAAATCAGAGAGCTTCAAAAGCAGGGCAGATATGAAGAGCTCTGGCAGACTTGCTGCGGCTTTCTCGACCTGAGTCTGGAGCAATTCATGGCAATTCAAAAACAGTTTCTGCTGGAGCAGATCGAACTGCTGAAACGATGTGAACTGGGCAGAAAAGTAATGCATGGCGCTATGCCATCTTCTGTAGAAGAGTTCAGAAAACAGGTGCCACTCACAAAATACATTGATTACTGTCCTGAGCTCCTGGAGAAAAGAGATGACTGTCTGCCAGTGAAACCAGCAGCATGGGCTCATACATCAGGCAGATCGGGAGAATATCCTTTCAAATGGGTGCCAATAAGCCCTCGGACATGGGAAGATATGGCACTATTAATGTATGCAGCTTATATTTTTGCTACTTGCCGTAAAAAAGGCGACCTATCGGTTAGACCCAAAAAATTCCTATATGCTACAGCGCCCGCACCCTATACGGTAGGTGTTCTCGCCTATAAATGTGAGGAGGACTTTGGCTTCAAATACTTCCCTTCCCCGCGTGAATCAGAGCAAATGTCGTTTATTGAGAGGCTTGATAAGGGCTTCTGGATGGCATTAGAGGAAGGTATTGACGGTATTTATGGCTTAACTTCAGTTCTGGTTGGCATCGGAGAAAAATTCAAGAACGGTACTAGCAATCCAAAACTTTCTTCGTTAATAAAACGACCAAGGGCCTTACTTCGATTAACCAAAGGCTTAATTAAAAGCAAACTGCTTGGTCGCCCCATGCTTCCTAAAGATGTGTGGTCAATAAAAGGTATAGCGTGTGGTGGCACAGATAGTTATGTCTTCAGGAACAAAATCAAAGAGATGTGGGGGGTAAATCCTCTGGATATATACGCAGGCACAGAAGGTTTGATCGTTGCTATGCAAACGTGGGATTTTGAAGGTATGACTTTTATACCTCACTTAGACTTTCTGGAATTTATTCCTGAAATTGAATATTTTAAAGCGAAAGCCGATGACTCATACCAACCCAAAACCGTGTTGTTAGACGAAGTAAAAGCTGGCGAAATTTATGAGATAGTAATAACCAATTTTCATGGCGGTATCATGACGAGGTATCGAGCTGGCGATATGATCAAAATAACAGCTTTAAAAAACGAAAGGTTAGGTATTAATATTCCACAGATGGCATTTGAAAGAAGAGCCGATGATCTTATTGACCTTGGGATTATACGACTAACAGAAAAGGTCATCTGGAAAGCAATTGAGAATACAAATATCCCTTATGCAGATTGGACCGCTCGTAAAGAGGTTCTGGACGGAAAGCCAACCCTCCATCTTTACATTGAACTCAAAGATAACTATATCGCCAGTGAAAAAGGATTAGCAAAAGCTATTTATGAGGAAATAAAAAAATTAAATGATGGGTTTATCCACTATGATTTACCAAGCTTTGAGAGGTTAGCAGATTATAGACCCATTGTAACTACGCTACTTCCAGAAAATACGTTTCAAAATTATATGCTACGACGTCAAACTGAAGGGGCTGATCTTGCTAACCTGAAACCTCCCCATATTAACCCAAGCGATAAAATACTGCATATGCTGGGAGTTAAACCTGAGTCAGTGCCACAAGTAGAAACCACAAGCATAACTACATCACCAGATTCTGTGGTCGTGTCCAGAAAATGATTTACAGCAAAAGGAGATAAGCCATGTCTAAGCTAATCACACTGTTGGAACAAAAGAAATATGAAGAATTATGGCATCTTTGCTGTGGGTTTATAGACCTAAACACGGATCAATTTATGAATATTCAAAAACAACTGCTCCTTGAGCAGATCCAATTATTAAATAGATGTAGACTGGGAAGGAAAATTATGGGCGGGGCAATGCCAGCCACAATCGAAGAGTTCAGGCAACAGGTCCCTATAACAACTTATGCTGACTACTGTCCTGAACTCCTAGAAAAAAACGAGTTTGTTTTGCCAACCAAACCAGTCAGATGGATTCAAACATCTGGCAGATCAGGTGAATATCCGTGCAAATGGATCCCAGTTTCCCAAAAATTCTGGGATCAAGCCGGGTTAAATTTTTGTTCTGTTGCCATCTTCGGTTCCTGTAATGGTAGATATGACATCACATTCAAGAAGGGTTTTAAATTATTACATGCTGCCGCACAACCGCCGTGTTTAACTGGTGCCATTGCTCATAAATTAAACGAAGACCTTGGTTTCCAATTTATGCCTGAAATCAATGAATCAGAACAACTAAAATTTGAAGACAGAGTGGACAATGGCGTTAAAATGGCAATGTCAGACGGGATGGATGGGTTCTTCGGATTAGCCGGCGTACTGGTAGCTATAGGAGAAAAGATAAGACAGAGGTCTGGTGGCGCTAATAAATTTCGACTACTCTCCAAACCTAAAGTATTATTGCGATTTACAAAAGGTTTTTTGAGAAGCAAGTTTGCTGGCAGAACCATGTTACCTAAAGACCTATGGTCGTTAAAAGTAATAGCATCGATGGGAACTGATAGCTTAATTTATAAAAACAAAATCAAGGACTTATGGGGAAGAGCCCCTTTAGACGTTTATGGAAACAGTGAAACAACGATTATAGCCACACAAACATGGGATTACCAAAGCATGGTGTTTTTTCCCAATCTAAATTTTCTCGAATTCATACCTGAGGAAGAGCATTATAAATGGCAGCGCAACCATCATTACAGGCCAAAAACAATACTTCTTAATGAGGTTGAAGCAAACAAAAACTATGAATTAGTCATTACCAACTTCCACGGTGGCGCTCTTATAAGATATCGACTAGGTGACATGGTCAGAATCACCGCCCTTAAGAACGAAAAACTGGGTATAAATCTGCCCCAAATGGTGTTTGAAAGAAGGGCCGATGATTTAATAGACCTTGGTTTCATAAGACTAACCGAGAGAATAATCTGGCAAGCATTAGAAAATACAGGTATTCCCTATATCGGCTGGACTGCTCGTAAAGAGATAGACAATAAAAAGCCAATATTGCACTTATATGCTGAACTGAAAGATGATTCCAAAGTCCGTGAAGAAGATTTTGCTTCCGCAATATATCAGCAAATCAAAAAAATTGAAGATGGATTGTATGTATACAAAGAAATCGAAAGCTTAGAAAAATTAATCGATTTCAAGCCATTAAAAGTAACCATATTACCTAATGGAGTATTTTCTGACTATAAATTGCGCAGACAAGCAGAAGGTACCTCTCTGGTTCATCTTAGACCACCTCATATCAACCCCTCAGATAATGTCCTCACGCAACTGGGAATCCCTTTAGAAACAAGCAGCTACAAGGAAGCAATTCCCCAAGAGGGAGCTGCGATTATTAAAAGATAGAAAACCTCGTATATATTCGCCTCAACAAGATAAGCGTCTCACTTTAAGAGGCGCTTATCTTGCCCATTTTACCCAGCTAAATGACCCTAAATAGGTATTGACAACAATATAGAAGCGTTCAATAATGAGACCACGTAACAAATGACTATGCATATCGATATTCAAAGTCTTTTGCCGTTTTGGGCTGCCATTGCATATATTCCTCTACTCATTATTGTCGCCTCAAGCCACCCCTGGCGTAAACATCATACACTCTTTGTATTTTTCCTTCTGGCTGGAATGCTCTGGAGCTTGAGCTGCTTTTTGTTACGTAGCGATTACTTCCCTGAACATAAAATTTTTCTTTTCAAAGTTGTCGCATTCTTTCTTGTATTGATGGTTGTTCAATTCTATTATTTCGTGAGGTTCTTCGTTAGCAAAACAGCAGGATGGGGAACAGTTCTTGGCTATATTTCACTTGCAACAATAATAGTCGGTGCTGTACTCAATTATATTCCGCAAAGTTTCTCGTATGACCAAAGTAGACTAGAAATAACCTTAGGCTGGGGGGTTATACCCATTGTTTTTATCCCAGTCATCATAGCAGCTGATTTAATATATCTATTAATAGCAAAATATAGAGCTTCATCCGATCCCATACAACGCAACAGAATTGTCTATCTGCTTATCGCCGTAGCACTTCTGTATATATTCAGCATCATTAATTCGACTCCTATTGGTAATATATTCCCTACTGCTCAGATCGGGCAGCTAATAAACGCAGCACTCCTCAGCTACGCAACTTTGAAATTCAAAATATTAGATACGAATTTTTTGGTACGCAATGGCTTAATCTACAGTGCAATGCTCATCACATGTTTACTTATATTTGGGTTTTGGCTTTCCATAATTGCGGTTATATTAAATTTTGGATTTGGTTTTATTTCTTCAATTTCAGCAGCAGCACTGACCGGAATTTCAGTATCAATTTTCTGGGAAAAAGCTAGAGATTTTTTATACCACAAAACAAACGTGCTGTTATACGGCGAAAGCTATGACTATCGCCAGAAAATATCCGATTTTGTCAGAAACAAAATTCGAAGTATTCGCAGCCTGAAAGAATTCAGCGAGGGCTTATTACCACCATTAGTGAAAGTCGTGGGGACACAACAAGCACATATGCTGCTAGCGGATGCTGCCAGTGGTGACTTCGTAGTCGAATTCTCCGAGCCTCCCTTACAAAAAGATTTAAAAATGATAATCAAGCAAAATAGTCCAATATTAGAGTGGCTTAGACACGAAAATAGATACTTAACAAGAGCAACATTGGATACATCCCCTGAATTTCACGGCTTATGGAAAGACGAGATAGACGGTATCAAAAGTATGGACATTGAGCTGCTATTCCCCTTAACAAGCAGAAATAATTTAATTGGTATCCTGGCTCTATCTCGCAAGCACAGTGGCAAATACACACTCGGCGCCACCAATTTAGTAGAAAGCATTGCCAGCCAGGTGGCCATAAGCCTAGAAAAAGAATATTTTCAGGAGGAGTTGATAAAACGAGAGCAAGAACTGTCCCTGTTAAACCGATTGGCACTGGTAATAACCTCCAGCTTAAATATTCAAGAGGTATACGAGGTTTTTATCGCTGGGCTGAGAGAAGTTATCAGCGTTTATTTTGCTGCTGTTGTTTTGGTTGAAGGAAGCGAGTTGCGCATCTCCGCCCTGTCCTCACAGGTCGGCTCAATTTGGGAGATAGGACAGAAAATTAGCCTCAAAGGCACAGCCACAGAATGGATGATTCGTCATAAAAAGAGCTTGTTGGAGCCCAACCTGGAACAAGACAGTATGTTCTACACTGGGAAACAATACCAGAAGCAGGGTATCCGCTCAATCGTTTATTTGCCATTGATCAGCAAGGACGAAGTTATCGGTGGTTTGATTATCGGTAGCTGCTATCCAAACGCCTATAGCCCAGGACAGATTAACCTGCTGGAGCGTCTAGCCTCTCAGATTTCGACTTCTGTGGCTAATTCTCAGCTATACGCCAGAGCCGAGCAGAGAGCTCGTATTGACGAACTCACCGGCTTATACAATCGCCGTCACTTCGATGAAATGCTTAAACATGAAATCGACCGCCATTCGCGCTACGGCAGCATGTTGACTGTTGCACTTATCGACCTCGACGAATTTAAAAGATACAATGATACTTATGGGCATCTGGATGGCGATAAGCTGCTAACAAAGATCGGGCAACTTTTACAGGAATCTGTTAGGTCTATAGATATGGCATTCCGCTATGGCGGAGATGAGTTTGCCATTATTATGCCTGCTACATCTGCTGAAAACAGCAATAGTGTAGCCGAGAGAATTCGTAGCACAGTTGCTGCTGAAACCGCAGCTAGTGAAATCACAGTTACTACCAGCATCGGGATAGCTTCCTGGCCCAGTGATGGACTCACAACAGATAATCTCGTTTACGCCGCTGACAGAGCGCTGTACCATGCCAAACAAACAGGTGGCAACAGAACCTGCCTAGTATCTCAAATGCTGCCTGCATCCACTGAGATACTGGAAACAATGCCCGCTGCCGAAAAAGAGACCCTTAGTATCATCTATGCCCTAGCGTCAACCATCGAAGCCAGAGACATTTACACCTACGGCCATTCCCAGAAAGTGAGGGCATATGCTGTCGCACTGGCCGAGGTCCTTGGCTTACCTTCAGAAAAAGTAGCCGTTATCAGTCATGCAGCTTTGCTTCATGATATAGGCAAGATCGGTATTTACGATGAAGTGTTGAACAAAGCCGGTAAACTTAGTAAGTCGGAGTTCGAGCTAATCAAGACTCATCCTCAATTATCAGTAACCATAGTCGGTCATGTGTCCAGTTTAACCCCCTGCCTACAAGCAATTCAGCAACATCACGAACGTTGGGACGGCGCTGGTTATCCAAATGGGTTAAAGGGTGAGTCTATTTCCCTCGAGGGACGGATCCTAGCCATAGCTGATGCCTTCGACGCTATGACCTCCAAGCGACCGTATCGCAATCCTATGTCCTACAAGGAAGCAATACAGGAACTAAAGCACTGCTCTGGCACTCAGTTTGACCCCCAACTGGTTAAAATATTCATCCCAGTCGCCCTATCCACAAATCCCGAAGAACTAGTAATTAAGCAGAGTCCTAGCAAATCGAAGGTTTAATTAAACCACCTTCGCAAGAGCGCATATATTACGGGAGAAGAGCTTCGTAGGAAACTTATAACGCCTCTCTGGGAACATATTTATGACTTCAAACCCAGCTTTGGACAGTGTTTCACTAAGCTCGTGATAAGAAAACAGATAGTAATAGCGATAAATGGTATTACCCTTTGATTTCCAGGCTACCTGTACCTCATTGCCCTTTAGCCAAAAGCGCGGCTGCCAACGATTCCAGACAGTGATAAAAGCTTCAGCCCCTGGTTTCAGAACCCGTCTTAACTCCTCAAAAGCTGCTTGTCTTTGATCACCCCCCTGAATATGGTGATAAGTGGCTACTGCAATTGCCCAGTCAAAGTACCTATCAGAAAAAGGTAATGAAATAGCATCGGCAATAGCCAAATCAACTTCAAATTTGAACTTAGAAGCATATTTGCGTGCCAACTTTATCATTTCAGCAGAGAAATCAACACCCCAAAGCTCAAAACCACCTTTGAAGGGTAAAAAATCCGGCCCATGAGCACAACCAACATTAAGTATCTTACCACCCTGCCATCTCTGTGCTACTTCGCTAAGCTCTGTACTAAAACGGCACCAATGCCTCAGCCGGTACCAGCTTTCAGCTATTTCATCAAATATTTCCCTATTTGTTGCCATAATTATTAATTTGTTAAACTTTGATATAAGGAAAACACAGCATGAAAAAAATATCAAGAACTATATCTGGAGTAACACCAGTTGCTGTCATGACACAGCCAATTGGCTGCCCCGGTAGTTGTGTTTATTGCCCCACTTATACCGATGCACCACAAAGTTACACTCCTGAATCACCAGCAGTTCTCAGGGCTAAAAGCTGTAATTATGAGCCTAAAAAGCAAGTTAAGCTAAGACTGAAAACACTTTCGGAAATGGGGCACCCAGCCGATAAAGTGGAACTCATCATCATGGGTGGCACTTTTCTGGCCTATCCCCAGGATTATCAATACCGTTTCATAAAAGAATGCTATGATGGACTTAATGGCTGTCAGTCGCCCGACCTGGAAGCGGCCCAAAAATTAAACGAAACTGCACAGCACAGGTGCGTTGGGCTTTGTATTGAAACCAGGCCTGACTGGTGCCAGAAAGAGCAAATTAAGAAAATGCTGGAATTCGGCACCACCAGGGTAGAGTTGGGAGTACAGATTATTGACAATGAAATTTACCAGCTGGTGAAACGGGGACATACGGTTAATGACGTGATTAAAGCAACAAAATTGCTAAAGGAAGTCGGAATTAAAGTTTATTACCACTGGATGCCCGGCCTGCCTGGTTCCGACTTAGGGCATGACTTAGAATTGTCACAGGAATTATTCAACAATGAAAACTTCAGACCCGATGGGATTAAACTTTATCCGACACTGGTCGTCGCTGGCACTGAGCTGGAAAGATGGTACAGAGATAATCGCTACCAACCTTATACTATGGATGATCTGGTATGTTTGATGATACATATCAAGGCTATGGTCCCAAGGTATGTCAGAATCCCTCGTGTTATGAGAGACATCCCCACAAAATTTATTGTTGCTGGCTGCAAGGACCTGGCACTGAGAAGCGCAATTAAACAGCGCATGAAGGAATTGGATATCAAATGTAATTGCATTCGCTGCCGTGAATATGGACATCGCCTGCGCGATGGCTGGAAAATCGGCGAGCCCTATCTGAAAAGGATAGATTATGAAGCATCCGGCGGGAAAGAGATATTTCTCTCTTTCGAAGATGCTAACGAGACACTTTTCGGCTTGCTTCGGCTAAGAATAGGAGCCTCCATGCAAGATAAGAAAAAGTTGGCTATGGTCAGAGAACTACATGTCTTCGGCTCTGAAGTCCCACTGGGAGCACATTCCACCAATGCTGCTCAGCACAAAGGCCTCGGTGGAAAATTGCTTAAAGAAGCTGAGAGAATCAGCCATGTTGAATTTCAAGCTCAGAAAATAGCAATCATCAGTGGCGTAGGTGCTAGGGACTATTTTCGCTCCGAATTTGGTTATAGTCTTGAAGATACCCATATGGTTAAGGAGCTGGGTGGACGATTTCATTAATCATACAGGTGACAGGCTACCTGATGACCCGGCGATACCGCAACTAACTCAGGTTCCACACTACTACATATCGGCAGGGCTCTATGGCATCTGGTATGAAAGTGACAACCAGATGGTGGGGTAAGCGGCGAAGGTACATCACCATGCAACAAGATCCTCTTTTTTCGCCTTGCCTGCAAGCTAGGTACTGCTGACAACAACGCTTCAGTATAGGGATGAAGAGGATTTTGGAAAAACTCCTTCTTATCAGCTAGTTCCACGATCTTCCCCAAATACATTACAGCCACACTGTGTGACACATACTTTATCACTGACAAATCATGAGCAACAAATATATAAGCAAGTCCAAACCCTTGTTGAATATCCAGCATCAAATTTAGAATCTGAGCTTGGATGGAAACATCTAAGGCACTCACTGGTTCATCGGCAACAATGAGACTGGGATTTATAGCCAAGGCACGGGCGATACCAATACGCTGCTTTTGCCCGCCACTGAATTCATGAGGATACAAATCTGCTTGTTTCGCTTCCAACCCAACCTGCTCCATCAACTCAGCTATTTTCTCCCTACTTCCTTTTTCACCAACTATATTGTGAATAATTAAAGCTTCCCCTATGGAATCGCCAACGGTCATTCTAGGATCGAGAGAGGCCTCTGGGTCCTGAAAAATAATCTGGAGCTCTTTCCTTAGCTCTCTCAAACTTTTTTTATCCAAGTTAGTGATGTATTTTCCTTTATATGAAATTTCTCCTCCTGTTGGCTTCTCCAACATCAGTATCGTCCTGCCCAATGTTGATTTGCCACACCCCGATTCTCCAACCAACCCCAGGACCTCCCCTGCCTTCATCTGGAATGAAACACCGTCCACAGCCTTGACATCACCAACTCGCTGTGAGAACAAACCAGAGGTCACCGGATAATACTTCTTTAAATTTTTGACATCCAGCAATATTTCGTTACTCAGCATATTACTTCGTCTCACTAATTATATAGGTGGCAACTCACGTCGTGTTCCTCAGAAAGTCTGATGCTTTGGGGTTCCTGTTGTTTGCAAACTTCCATAACCCGAGGACATCTGGGATGAAAAGCACAACCGCTGGGAAGCGAAGTAGGATCAGGTGTGCCGCCTGGGATTGACTTCAACCTATCTGCGGTCTTAGAAAAATCAGGTAAACAGTCAAGTAGCCCGACAGTATAAGGATGTTTCGGATTCCCAATTATTTCAGAAACTGGAGCAGTCTCAACATCCTTACCAGCATAAATTATTACAGCCCTATCGCCTATCTCGGATACTACACCTAAATCATGGGTTATAAATATCAGAGACATTTTCCTGGTTTCTTTTAATTCATTGAACAGCTCCAGAATTTGAGCCTTTATGGTTACATCCACAGCAGTGGTTGGTTCATCAGCAATAAGAATCTGTGGGTCGCAAGAAAGGCTCATAGCTATCATAGCTCTTTGTCTCATGCCTCCAGATAATTGATGAGGATAATTACTCATAGCCAATTCCGCCGATGGTATACCCATTTCTTTGAGCAACATTGCCGCTCTTTTTTTTGCCTCGCTATCTCCCATTTTTATATGAATCTTTATCTGCTCCACTATCTGATCTCCCACAGTAAACACCGGATTCAATGCAGATTGGGCATCCTGGAAAATCATGGCGATTTCTTTACCTCGAATTCTCCGCAACTCCTCTGGCGAGCATTTGATTAAATCCAGGTTATTATACCTTGCCTTACCACCAATGACTTTACCCGCCGGACTATCAATCAAACCTAAGATAGACAAAGCGGTTACTGACTTACCACAGCCCGATTCACCAACCAGACAAAGACATTCCCCATGCCTGAGTTCAAAGTTCACACCATCAACCGCCCTAACCACACCACGGCGTGTGAAAAAGCGAGTCTTCAGATTTGTAACTTTTAATATACTGCTATTATTCAACATAACTGAAGAAGTCTTGATATTTGCTAAATATTACTCCTCGGGTCGAAGGCATCCCTGAGCCCATCCCCTAGAAAATTGAAGGCTAACACCGTCAACAATAGCATAACCCCCGGTTCCACAGCCACCCACCAAGACGTATCCAGGCTTTGTTGCCCTGATTCCAGTATTATTCCCCAGCTAGTCACCGAGGGATCACCTAAACCGATAAAGCTCAAGGCAGCCTCTGCTAAAATTACGCCCGGAATAGATAAAGTAGCCATAATTATAATCAAACTGATAACGTTGGGAAGCAGATGACGGAAGATAACCCGACTATCACTGGCACCGAGAGCTTTAGCTGCGGTAACAAACTCTCTAGTTCTGAGCGATAATGCTTCACTCCTAATTAGTCTGGCTGCCCCCGTCCAGCCAGTTAAACCTATTACCAGCACTATTAGGGCAAGGCTGGAACCAAAAATAAAAACTATCATCACCAGCAACAGAAAAAATGGAAAGGTCATCATTACATCAGTAAATCTCATCAGGACGTTATCTGCCCAGCCACCAAAGTAGGCAGACATAACCCCAATAAGCGCCCCCAAAAAAATAGCTATGCCAGTAGCAATCAAACCGACCCACAACGATATCCTGGCTCCAGAGATTAACATTGCTAGCATATCTCGTCCCTTACTGTCCGTTCCCAGAGGATGTTTCCAAATGCCATAAGTCTTCGAAGTAGTAAATTCACCTGTTGCTATATTATAAATTGATACTTCGGTACTGAGGCCCACTGGTGGCAAACTCTTATCCTCAAAGTTGACTAGAGTGGGGTCTAAAGTGAAAAGAGGCCCAATTAAAGCTAGCAAAATCAGAAAAATTACGAAAGCCAGCCCAGCTACTGCCAGCTTATTTTTGCTGGTTCTTTGCCAATAGTAATTTATCAGCCGCCTGTTATTGTACAACGGGCCACCAATTCTTTGAAATAAATTATTAGATGCCTCAGTCATACCTTATCCTCGGGTCGAGATATGTGTAGGCAATGTCGGTAACTAGATTTATTATTAACACCAAGAATGTCCCGATGAGGGTGATAGCTACAACCACAGGGTAATCATCGGCGAAAATAGCTTTAAATGATATCTGCCCCAGTCCAGGAATACCAAAAATGATTTCTGTAAGATAGGCACCACCAAAGACTATACTACCTAAATCAAACATTATTATGGTGAATAGCGGCAGCAAGGCATTCCGAAATACATGTTTTCCGATCACAGTATGCTCTGGCAGTCCTTTGGCCCTGGCAGTGGTAACAAATCCCTTCCTTAAATTGTCCAGCATCGCCGACCGTGTATATCTTACATAGCCAGCCATCATTCCTGTGCCCAGAGTTATAACCGGTAATACCAATGCCTTCAGGTTTTCCAGAGAAAACAAAGGTAAAGTGGTATCATAATAGGTCTTAAACCATCCCAACTGCACCGAAAAAAGTAGGATGAGCATAATGCCCAGCCAGAAGTTAGGTATAGATATACCTACAAAGGAGAGAAAAGTAGCCGCATAATCGATTTTAGAGTATTGTTTCACCGCAGAATAAATGCCTATTAAAATGCCCATAACCGCAGCAAAAATGGTACTTAATAATATTAGCTGAAAAGAGTAAATCCAGTGGGTTTTAATCAAATCGATTACAGGCATAGAGGTGCTGAAAGACCATCCCAAATCCCCATGGAATAGATTAGTTACATAATTGGCATATTGCTCCCATAGTGGTTTATCAAGTCCGTATCGTGTCTCGATAGCTGCCGTTATCTGGGCAACATCTTGCCCCCTGATAGACATATTTGACAGGTATTTGTCGGCTGGTGAACCAGGTCCTACTCTCACTAAAATGAAAGTGATGCTCACTATTCCCCAGGCGATAACTATGGCGTAAATCAGCCGTTTAATAATGTAGTACTTGAGCCAGCTTTTTCCCATGCGTAGAACCTGAAAACTGCTAATTAGTAGCAGATATTCATCTTATCGTCTGCCCATAACAGTTACTAAAACGCTTTATTATTCAAAATGCCAGAGGTAATAGTTATAACTCATCCTGATACCAGGCTCCACCCCCTCAACATTCTTCTGGAAACCAACACTACCAAGACGGAACACCAGGAAATCCACCGGCTGCTCTTCAGACAAGACACGCGATATTTCTCCATAAATTTTCCGCCGCGCTTCTTTATCTAAAGCATCCCGTGACTTTACTTTCTCAAATAACTCATCTACCTTGGCATTAGAATAACCGAAGAAATTTAGACCACCATTAGTAACAAAGAACGTACCACTCCCAGACGGAGCCATTATATCAGTACCAAAAGCCATTAACACCAAGTCCCAGGGTTCATCGCTCACTGCATCGGGGCCATTATTATCTCTCAATTGCTGGTTTGTGCCGGGTACTTTATTCATTAAGTATTTTCTCAATAGTGTTTCCCAGGGCACTAACTTCAGCTCTACTTCAATTCCAACAGAAGTCAGCCCCTGCTTTATCAGGAAAGCAATATCCTCCGCCAGACCACCACCTGTAGTAGTTACCAAAACTAATTTCAGCGGCTTGCCGTCTTTGCCCAGGATTTCTATAGTTCCATTAGCTTTCTTTTTACCATATCCTGCTTGGTAGAAAAGCTCAGCAGCTTTTTCCTTATCATAAAGAGAGCCAACGCCATACTTAACCACAGTCTCCGCCGTATACCATGGAGAAGTCACCGGAATAAAGCTAAAAGCTGGCTCAGCTAAGCCCAGGTAAATCGATTTGCAGATCAAATCTTTATTTATCAACATGGATATAGCCTGCCTGATCTCAGTCTTCTTCAATCCTTCCCATCCGTTGGCTCTTTGATTATAGCCCATCAAAGTATAGCCACTACTAGGTACAATATATACATTAATGTTTTTTATGCGATTAAATTTGGCTGCTTTCTCTGGCTCAATGCCACAACTAGTTATATCGCCTGCCTCTAACGCCGCCAGCATAGGAGCCGAGCTGCCAAAAATCTTGATCACATACTGTTCAAAATAGGGAGCCCCCACAGGCTTGCCTAAGTAATAATCAGGATTTCGCTCAACCACAAACCTGTCATTCCTTATCCACTCTTTGAACTTATAAGGGCCGAGGTTACCTGTATAGGTTAAATTATTAAACTCTGGCGCTCGGGTAAAAGCTTCAACATCGCCCTCATATTTTGTAGCAATATATTTAGGGTAAGGTATTAGGTTATAGATGGTATAGACAAATTCTGGATTAACAGTCTGGCGCTTTATAACAAAAGTGGTCGCATTAATTACTTCAGGTTCGACAAAAATTGGTTTACCATTCACCATTTCCTGCCAGTCACCTTTATACGGATAGTTAAGCCAGTCAGAAAACATCAGATTTTTCAGAGTATATACATAATCTTCAGCAGTAACCTGGGAACCATCGCTCCACTTGAGGTCATCCCTGATAGTGGCCGTATAGGCCAGCCCATCCGGTGACACCTCTATGTCCTTAGCCAAACAGAGTAAATGAGTTTCGAGCTTGTTATTATAAGTAGCCAACGAGTCAAGGGTAAGCCCTATATAGCTAAATGAAGTGCCGTCGGCTACGAGAAGCAAGTTCAGCGACTCAGCATCACCACCATATTGCCCATCTATAAAGTCGTTCGTTGCCTGCTTCGTTCTGCCACTAGCACAACCACCAATAAAAACTATTATCAATAACAGAGCAGCCAAGATTTTTATCTTGCTCATTTATCGGCCTCCACAACTTCTGCTTCCATCTATACGGGTTCTATTTATCTTATCAACTTTATCTGTCTTTATTCTATATTTCATCTGCCTCTTTATAGCTTTACTGGACTTGAAGCGGTTGAGATTCAGAAAACCTTTGTTTCTCCCCGACATAATAGCCTCTCTTAATTGAAACCCAATTTCAGACGGCTGATAACTTCCTCAACGTTGCCACCAGGTTTGGATTTAATAGACATAATGGCTTCGTCAATCTTACGCTTTTTATGGTCATTATAAAGGTCATGAAGTGTATCATAATAACCGGCTCTTCTGCCTAGCCTGTAGTTAATCCTTTCTTCTGGAGAAAGCGACAGGTACTTATTTATCACAGCCAGACATGCAGATTTAACCTCGGGGAATTTGCCATCTATTTCAGGTAAGAGATTCATAATATGGTCACTCTTAACCTCACTGGTAACTTCGAGTTTTTCAATAAGGTTACCCAGTTCCTCAACAACCTCGTCCTCTGTTTGCATCTCAAAATCATCATTTTCCAGCTTAGACCATAAAGGCATCGTTTGATTCAAATAAAGGCTGCGTATTCTAATGAAATCGGGGTTAATTTCATTTAGAACCCTCGCTGTCTCGGCAAAATGTTCCGCTGACATTTTCTTGCCACCCAACCCCGGCATAATATACTCACTCAAAGAAATTCCCGCTTCTTTTACATTTCTCCCACCTTTAATATGTTCCTCAGCCGTAACTCCCTTATTCATATAACTAAGCACCATATCAGAGCCACTTTCCATACCAATATGCAAGCGGGAAAGCCCAGCATCCTTTAGCCCCTTTAATTCCTCTACACTCTTTTTAGCTGCAGTCTTAGAGCGAGCGTAGCAGGTTATTCTGGCCAACTCTGGAAAAGTCTGCTTTAAAAAAGAAATCACTTGTACTAGCTCAGGGGTCCTCATGATAAGGGTATTGGCATCTTGCAGAAAAGCTGACCCACTACCTGCCCACATCCATAAAGCTACATTACGTATGGCGGCATTATATTGATAATGGTCATAAACAGCGCCAGCTACCTCTCTAACTCGACCACCATCACCAGTTTTCCAGGCAAGCTCATTTATCTCTTCCCTGATAGCTTTAGCCTTTTCTATATCTTTTAGAACGTCTTCGACCGGTCTCAGTTCAAACTTCTGCCCCTTGTATAAAGCACAGAACTGACAACGGTTCCAGGGACAGTTCCTCGTAACTCTTATCAATAACGAATAAGCTTCGCTAGGTGGCCGTATAGGGCCAAGCTCAAATGAATAATCCAATAGTTTTGGCATCATATTTGCTCATTATATATTCTGAGTTAATATATAGGCAATTTTAGTTAATGAGAAAGTAAGCAATATGGTATGCTAATAGGGATAAAGCTTAATCAAGTATGCTTGATTTCCAAGAAGCTTTTCATGAACAATATTAAGCCATGAATGAAATTAAAATAATTTCCTTTGACGTTGAGGGAACATTGGTAACCACTGATTTTAGCTACGCTATCTGGTTCGAAGCTATCCCAAAAATGTATTCGGATAAGCACGGAATTACTTTCGAGCAAGCCAAAATGGCAATCATGAGTGAATATGAAAAGATTGGTGACCAGAGAGCAGAATGGTATGACATTAAGTACTGGTTCCATAAATTTGACCTGGGTGACTATGATCTGGCCATGGAGGAATATCAGAATAAAGTACAATATTACCCCGAAGTTATAGATACACTATCTCTACTCTGTAAAAAATATACGCTTACAGTGGCCTCTGGCTCACCTAGGGAGTTTTTGCATCACCTTCTGAGAGACATTAAGCCTTATTTCCATAGAATTTTTTCTTCGATATCAGATTATAAACAGATAAAAAATCGTGATTTCTACCAAAAAGTGTGCCAGGAACTTGAAGCCCAACCTCAGCAAGTTCTCCATATTGGTGATAACTGGCAGTTCGACTTCGTTGCCGCTAAGGAGACAGGGATTCAGACACTCTACCTCGACAGAAAAGAGGAAAATAACCACGCTGGTTCTTTAACTGACCTGACACAGTTAAGATCTCACCTATCGCTTTGCTATTAGTACAGATTTGAATTAAGCTGTTTTCCTTAAATGTGATTATGCCGATTAGTGCGCCCAGAAATTAGACAAGGCGAGAATCCCAAATCATGTTCGACCCAGCAAAACAGTAAACTGCTCTGAAAAATGCTACAACCTCTCCACCTTCACTAAAGGAAGTAATCTTTCTACATCCTCTCTATGGCAGAGTTCGACACCCGTGGTTAAAGCAGTGGCGGCGCCAGCAGCCACTGCTAAACAAGCGGCTTCTTCAAGACCAGCACCCTGGCTTAACTTCATAATCAGCCCAGCTACTGCCGAATCACCGGCACCCACAGTACTTCGCACTTTTACTTGAGGAGGCATTAACTTTAGAATCTCACTACCATCAGATATTATAAATGCACCGCCACCTCTTGAAATTGCTACGATTTCAATTCCCTGGGCAAGCAGTGTTTTCACCGCCTGGACAATTGCTGCCTCGCTTTTTAGCTTTACCTCAAGCAGCTCCTCAGCCTCATGAACATTAGGTTTGATAACATTGGGTTTAGCCTTTATCCCCTCCTTCAGCCACTCGTCATCAGAATCAAGTAGAGTTTTAACACCCTGTTTTTTAGCTACCTCTATAAACCCTCGATAAATATCTACAGGAATTCCCGGCGGTACACTACCAGATAAGACTAAAAATTCAGGCTTGGGTTTAATGTCTCTTATTTTGCTTTTTAGATCAGCAAGTTCTTCTTTGGAAATCAGTGGTCCCGGAGCATCGATTCTGGTCTGGCGATGAGTCTTCAAATCTGTGATAATAAAATTGCTCCTTATTTCTCCATTAATAGGAGTGAAGTCAAATGGCACCCCTTGCTGCTGTAGCAATTGCTTTAACACTTCGCCATCAAAACCACCAATGAAACCATAAGCAATGGTATCTCCCCCTAACTCGTGGATAACTCGGGATACATTAATCCCCTTGCCACCGGGATAACGACTAAAGTTAGTCCATCTATTAGCCTCGTCTATAACTAGCCCATCAACCATAACAGTCTTATCCAAACTCGGATTAAAAGTTACTGTAGCAATCATCTAAATTCTTTCTACCTTCAGCAGGTTCGTGCTCCCGGATACTCCAATGGGCACACCCCCGGTGATTACAACTAAATCTCCACTATCAGCCAACCCTGATTCTTTAGCTACCCTTGCCCCTTGAGTAAACAAATCTGCTATTTTTAAAGCCACAGCAATTCGGAAGGAACGAACGCCCCATGATAGCAAAAGCTGTCTTCTGGTCACCTCACTGGGAGTAATTGCCAGTATTGGCACTTCAGGACGATACTTGGCAACACGTCGGGCAGTGCTTCCAGAAGAGGTGAAAGCAATAATTGCAGTTGCCCCCAGTTGATGTGCAGTATGGCAAGCAGCATAACTAATGGCATCATCGGTTTGGGATTGGAGGTCTTTACCTTTATTTATCAGAATCTCATCATAAGGCAAAGCTGCTTCCGCTTCCAATGCAACCTGCGCCATCATTGACACGGCTTCTATTGGATATTGCCCAATGGCTGTCTCTTCAGATAACATTACAGCATCAGCACCATCAAAAATAGCATTGGCAACATCAGTAACCTCAGCCCGGGTAGGACGTGGCGCATCCACCATTGACTCCAGCATCTGAGTAGCTACAATTACCGGCTTACCCAGCCGATTACATTTCTGAATAATTTGCTTCTGAGCTATAGGTACTTTCTGGATGGGAATATCAATACCCAGGTCACCACGGGCAACCATCACTCCATCGGCTGCTTCTAAAATACCGTCAAGATTACTCAGTGCTTCACGCCTCTCGATTTTGGCGACAAGCATCGAAGTCGATCCTTGCTCTTGTAAAAAGCGCCTGACTTTTAGAATGTCTTCAGCTTCTTTAATAAAGGATACCGCTACAAAATCCACCTTGTGCTTCACTCCGAAGGCAAGATGTCTCCAATCATCGTCAGTAATAGAGGTAATCCCAAAGTTAGCTCCAGGAACATTAACACCCTGATTGTCACCTAATCTGCCCCCGGTTACAACTTTGCATTTTATGTCAGCGGTGCTTATAGCTGTTATCTCAAGCTTTATAGTACCATCGCTAAGGAATACTATTTCGCCCAGCTTTACATGCTTAGGTAAATCTGGCAAGTCTACTGAAACCTGCTGTTCGTCTCCTAAGACCTGCCTAGTGGTAAGTATAAAATCATCACCTGATCTAAGCACGATCCCACCTTTTTTGACCTTACCAGTCCTATCCTTTGGACCTGGAAGATCTTGCATTATGGCTACAGGTAAACCAAGCTGTTTAGCAACTCGCCGAATCGTGCTTATATATCTGGCATGTTCCCTGTAAGTACCATGGGAAAAGTTAATCCGCGCCACATCCAGGCCAGTCTTGAGCAACTCTGCAATAGCAGAGGCTGAGTTGCTGCTCGGACCAATTGTGCAAACTATCTTGGTCCTTCTAGATAGATTATCCTGCGAATCGCTAAAAGACATGCTTTTACTTAATAAACTCTATACCAGTCTTCCGAAATATTAGCCAGCTCAGTAATAGCAATACCTGGTTTGCGGTACCAGGGAACAGCATATTTGTTAGTTATTTCAGCAAGTTCTTTCAACCTATCCGCTATAACAGTCTTCAAGTATTTAATTCTCTGTTCCCTATCCGCAAATCGCAATGCTTCCTGCCAAATAGCTCGCCCTCCGAGGAAGCCAGATGCTCCCGCCTGGCAAGCTAGTTTAACCTGCTCACGAAACATTTTATAGTCTACCCCAGCACTCAACAGCACCCACGGTACATGTGAAACCTCACTTAGTTTCTGGCACGCTTCTAAAACCTTTGCCTTATCTTTCTCATAGTTAAGATCAGCAGGGAATTCTGATTTAAGGACATCGATCGGCAACTCAGTTATCTGGCGAGCAGTTTCGATTACCAAGCTAGGCTTTTTCATAGCGAACTGCATTAAATCAGCTTTCTCATCTTGTACAGGGTAACTAACTGGTTCAACGAGAAAAGGCAAGTCGTGCTTTATACACTCCTCAGCTACGGATCGCACTGTTTCTAATTGCTTCTTAGCCACATCCATCAAATCGGGACGGTAATATACCAGTATTTTAATAGCCGAGCCGCCCATCCGTTTGACTTTTTCCACACTCCAACCATCCAGCAAAGTAGTCAAACGTCCTTCGGGATTATTTTGATAGCCAGTAGCCTCCACACTAACTAGCAACCCAGTACAACCTGGCAAAACCCCTCCAGCAATGCTTTGAGCAGCGCCATAGATAGGGTCTAATAAAACAGCACTGGCATAAGGAGCCAGGACACTACAAATATCAGATTTGTACTGCACTATTTCCTGATACCCAACTTTTCGAGCCAACTCTTTTTCTAAAGTAGATCGGAGTGACCCTCTATGATCAATGGCACAAATTACAAAAACGCCCTTGGCATTTGAAATTTGCTGCAACCCCCTGATCTTACCAATACTAAGAATGTTCATAGTTAATACCCTCCACATTCAAGTCAACTATCGAAACTATATCGCTTTAATGGCAATTTATCAAGTAGATATTGTGCTAAAATAGAAGAGAATTTTTAGGCATGGTATTCGCAATATAACATGAAATTAACTGCCATCAGATAAAGATGACACCTTAAACCAAGTGCGACTCCAAAATTAGTTTTAATATAAGGCAAGAGCTTTTAAAATGACTGTTTCAATTAGATTTTTAGTTTTATCCGCCCTTTTTATCACCTGCTTAATTACAGCCAATATCCTCATCGTTAAGCAAATTGCAATTGTCAATATCATTATTCCTGCAGCCATAATTATTTTCCCAATAAATTACATCTGTGGCGATGTCTTAACTGAGGTTTACGGATATAAACAGGCACGGCTGGTAATCTGGCTGGGCTTTATTTGCAATTTAATCGCTGTGATAGCCTTTTGGATAGGAGGATTATTGCCTCCAGCACCAGTATTTGAAGCACAATCTGCCTACGAGCGTATCCTAGGCAATACACCTCGCTTTTTAATTGCTTCCTTTACTGCTTACCTTGCTGGTGAGTTTGCTAATTCTTTCATTCTGGCTAAAATGAAAGTTGCTACCAGAGGTCGATGGCTCTGGTCAAGAACCATCGGCTCTACTTTGGCAGGACAGGGTATCGATACTCTAATAGTGCTGACCATTGCATTTGTTGGAGTATTGCCTTTCTCCGTGCTGGGTATCATGATTCTAAGTCACTGGCTGCTGAAATCAGTCTATGAAATTATAGCCACACCGCTTACCTACGTCGTGGTGAATTATCTAAAGCGAAAAGAAAATACTGATGTCTATGACCGTAAAACCAACTTCAATCCATTTACTATTGGCTGAATCAGAGTTTTGGTGTAGGATAGGCTATGGATATCAAGTTTATCGTTGATATCAATGCCGGCAAGCTGGCGAAATGGCTGAGAATAATGGGTTATGATGCTCTGCTATTCAATGATGAAGACGATGGCAAGATGATTAAAATTGCTTTAAACGAAAACAGAGTAATCTTAACCAAAGACTCACAGATTACTAAACGACGGTTAGTTACCAGTGGCAAGCTAAAGGCAGTTCTCATAGAGGGAGACGACCCTAAAACCCAACTCAGACAAATAGCCAGCGCCTTAGATTTAGACTATCAGTTTAAGCCTTTCTCCGTCTGTTTGGAATGTAACCAGGACTTGATAGAACGGCACAAAGACGAGGTACGCAACCTAGTTCCTCCTCATGTTCTGAAAACTCAGAGCTATTTTATGGAATGTCCGTCATGTCACCGCATATTCTGGAGAGGAACACACTGGCAGGCTATGAGTAAAGAACTTAAGGAATTTATGACCCAGAAACAGAACTAATCAAAGGTGGGATAAACGTATGAAAGTTGTAACTGCGGAGCAAATGCGCCAGATTGACCACAGTGCTGCGGACATCGGTTTTACTACCGAAATACTTATGGAAAATGCTGGCCGTGCTGTAGCCGAAGAAACAAAAAAACTGCTGGGCAGCATTATCGGTAAACATGTATTAATTCTAACAGGACCAGGCAATAACGGCGGCGATGGGCTGGTGGCAGCACGATATCTTGAAGACTTGGGAGCCGAGGTCTGCCTTTACCTGTGCAGCCAGCGCTCAACTGATGATAAAAACTTTAAACTGACTCAAGATCGGAACATAACCACTATTAATGCTGAGCAGGACAAAAACTTCACCAGACTGAACAAATGCCTAGTTACTTCAGAAGTAGTTATCGATGCTATCTTTGGTACTGGTAGAAGCCGTACAATCGAAGGTTTATTCAAGCAAGTAATGACGAGAGTTATAGCAGCTAAGGAGAAACGCCCTGAACTTTTCATCATCGCCGTCGATGTACCTTCCGGCCTCGATGCTAATACGGGAGTCGTTGACTCAAGTTGTCCCTACGCTAATGCTACCATCACTCTTGGCTATCCTAAACCAGGCTTGTATAACTTCCCTGGCGCGGAAAGAGCTGGAGAAATTATTATCGCTGACATTGGCATACCACCATCTTTGGCACAGAACATAATCACGGAACTTATCACCGAAGATTGGATAAAAACAGTACTGCCTAAGCGCCCCGCTAGCGCCAACAAAGGAACTTTTGGCAAAGTGCTGGTAGTCGCTGGCTCGGTCAATTATATTGGAGCTGCCTATCTCGCTTGCATGGGAGCAGCCAGGGTAGGTGCTGGCTTAGTAACCTTGAGCACAGCACAAAGTCTACAGCCAATCCTGGCGTCGAAATTAACTGAGGTAACCTATATCCCACTACCAGAAGCCGCTACAGGCATAATTGCCTCAGAAGCAACATCAGTTTTGCAAAAGCATCTACCGGACTATAATGTTCTACTTATGGGTTGTGGGCTGGGGCGAAACGCTGAAACTATCGAGTTCGTCAAGGCAACCCTGTTTACTCTATCTCAGGCTCATTCCATGCCTCTGGTTCTAGACGCTGATGCTCTAAATACTCTGGCTCCTATACCGCAGTGGTGGCAGAAGCTAGATAAGGATGTTATACTTACACCACACCCTGGAGAAATGGCACGATTGACTGGAGTTTCCGTAGATAAGATACAACAGGAGCGACTAGAAATTGCCCAGAAAGCAGCCAGAGAGTGGCAGAAGGTAGTGGTGCTTAAAGGGGCTTATACAATTATTGCTGCACCTAACGGACAGACTAAAATCAGCCAAGAAGCTAACCCGGGGTTAGCCTCAGCAGGCACAGGTGATGTCCTCACTGGAGTGATTGCAGGATTGGTAGCGCAGGGTTTGTCTCCCTTCGATGCCGCAGCTTGCGGTGTTTACCTTCATGCCCAAGCTGGAAATTTAGTCAGGCAGGAAATCGGCGATGCCGGCATGTTAGCCAGTGACTTGCTGCCCAAACTGCCCCAGGTGATAAAAAAACTTAGACAGAAGGAATAAATTTCAAATAATGTTACTGGCAATCGATATCGGTAATACCAATATTATTCTCGGTGTATTCGATGGAGATAAACTCAAAACCACTATGCGCATCTCTACCGGGATTCATACTATGCCAGACGAATACGCAGGTTTAATACTTTACCTTTTAGAACGCCAGGGTATAACTGCATCACAAATAACAGATGCGGTGCTGTGCAGTGTAGTGCCTCCGCTAGTGACCACCTTCGAGGAAATCGGCAAGGGCTATTTCAAAATCTCTCCCTTGGTCGTGGAAGCAGGGGTCAAAACAGGCGTACGAATCTGCATGGATAATCCCAAAGAAGTTGGCGCTGACCGCATAGCAAACGCTGTGGCAGCTCATAGATTATATAAAGGTCAGGTAATAGTTATCGATCTGGGCACAGCAACCACTTTTGATGCTGTATCTGCAGATGGAGACTATCTTGGGGGGGCTATTGCCCCAGGGATTGCCATAGCCACTGAGGCATTATTCACCCACACTGCGGCGCTGCCCCGAGTAGACCTAACCTATCCTAAAAAGGTTATCGGCACAAATACTATTGCTGCTATACAATCGGGAGTAGTTTTTGGTTACGTAGGATTGATCGAGGGTATAGTAAACCGAATTAAGCAGGAACTGGGAGGCAAGGCAAAGGTAGTAGCTACTGGAGGTTACTCCGAGCTTCTGTCTCAGGAGACATCGGTAATTGACGTAGTAAATCCTGACTTGACTTTAGTCGGTTTGTGTTTGATTTACCATATGAACAGTACCTAAACGGCAGGTGAATTATGAGTTTGAAAGGCAAGACCATAGTATTAGGAGTGACTGGTAGCATCGCTGCCTATAAGGCGGCTGACCTGGCTAGCCAGTTGACCAAGGCTGGAGCTAGAGTTGAGATCATTATGACCGACGCAGCTACAGAATTCATTACTCCGCTTACCTTCCGCAATATCACCGGCAGACCCGTAGTTACCGAAATGTTCGAGCTAGCTTCGGAATATAGTGTTACGCATATAGCTCTGGCAGATGCCGCTGATGTGGTGGTCATCGCCCCAATCACAGCAAACACAATCGCTAAGCTCGCCGCTGGCATAGCCGATAACATGCTTACCTGTACCGTTCTGGCTACTAAAGCTCCAGTGATCTTGGCTCCAGCAATGCATGCCAATATGTACCAAAATACTGTCACTCAGGACAATCTAAAAACACTTCGAACCCGAGATTTCATTGTAGTGGGCCCCGAAAGGGGACGGCTTGCCTCGGGCAAAATTGGTATGGGACGCTTTACTGACGTGAATCAGATTATGGGAGCTATAAGCCAAGTACTGGGTAGAAAAGGTGACCTAGCTGGCAAAAGGGTTGTCATTAGTGCTGGTGGTACCAAGGAACCGATCGACCCAGTGAGATGTTTGACCAATTACTCCTCGGGCAAGATGGGCTATGCTCTGGCCGAAGCCGCCCGGGACCGTGGTGCTCAGGTAGTACTGGTAACCGCGCCCACAGCATTGCTCAGGCCAATCAGTATAGACATGGTTGATGTTGGCACCGCTCAGGAAATGTACGAGGCAGTTAAAAAAGCCACTGCAAAAGCCAATGTCTTGATCATGGCAGCAGCCGTAGCTGATTTCCGACCAGCGAAAGCATCCAAAAACAAGATAAAACGGCAATCTTCCTCCAGCCTGACCTTGGAACTGGAGAGAACACCGGATATCCTCGGCGAAGTAAAAGGCAACTTCATCCGGGTCGGATTTGCTGCTGAAAGCAGTAACCTTATAGCCAATGCTAAAGATAAACTCCAGAAGAAACAGCTTGATCTTATCATTGCCAATGACATCACTGTTGCTGGCAGCGGCATTGGCGCTGATAATAACCAGGTAATCATAATCGACCATTATGGCAAAACTGAAGAGCTCCCCCTTCTACCCAAGAGAGAAGTAGCGGATAGGATTTTGGACAGAGTGGCAAGGATTCTAGCTAATAAGGCTGGGAGGTAGAGAGATGTTGCTAATAGATGGTGTGCAATACGAACTCTGGAAACCGCCAAGCGAAGATGCTCTTGAACAAGTAGTTAAAGAACACGCTCAGGATATCTTTGGCAAAAACTCAATATATCTTGATACCAAGCAAAAGCTAAAATCAAATGCAGGAATCGTCACGATACCTGACGGGTATGCCATTGTTTTAGGAAGCAATCCGTGCTGGCACATTGTCGAGGTGGAACTATCCAGCCATTCCATATACGATCACGTTGTTACCCAGGTCAGCAAATTTATCAATGGCATAAAAAATCATAGCACTCAAAAAGAAATAGTAAATTTGATATATGGGATAATAGATGGAGATGACTATCTGAAACTGAAAGTGAGAAAGGCAATCGAACCTGTTGAAACATATAAATTTGTTTCTGAACTTATTTCCAAACCACCTGAGCTGACAGTAATTATAGAACAGAATATTGGAGAGTTAGACGAAGCCCTAAGATGCTTAACTATCTCACGATTTAATTTAGTAGAATTCAAGACTTTTACGAGGCAGGGTATTGGATTGCCTGTCCATGCGCATTTATTTGAGCCTTTATATCAAGCTATTACCCCTAAAGTGATAGTTATCCCCCAAATAGCCAATGGTGAGAAAGGTTACACCAGTACAAAGAAGCAAATAGAATTGGTCATAGGTAATCCTACTTTTATTAGGTACCATCTTTTTTATATCCCAAAGCAAGATAGGCATTTTTTCCCTGGTTACAAAGTGCCTTTCAAATTAGAGACAGATATTGATGAAATTGAAACATATGTCAGTTCAGCTCTAGCAGGCACCCAGGTTGGTGATCCAGATAAAGGGGTCTACATTCAAGCAAATTTAGCAGATTGGTACAGACGACACTCTACGATAAAAGTTGGAGACAAAGTTATTTTTGAAGTCATTGAGCCGATGAAAAAATATCGTCTTAAAAAGGTATGAGGGGAAGTATTTTCAGCAAACAAGTAGAAGATACACACGAAAAACTTTAGAATTAAACGGTAACTGGGGTTGAAGGGGCTTGCCCCTTCACTAATTTTTAATCCCCTCTCTCCTTTGAAAGGAGAGAGGGGACAGGGGTGAGAGGTTAACAAAAACAAAATACCTTAAAAATCATCCTTAGTTAGCGTGGAGAAACCGTAAGATATGGCCGAAATACCAAAAGCATACGAACCAAGCCAGGTCGAACAGAAATGGTATCAATTCTGGATGAAGCAGGGTTATTTTACCCCTAAAATAGACAGAAATAAAAAGCCATTCGTCATAATTATGCCACCGCCCAATGTCACTGGCGAACTCCATGTGGGGCATGCTCTGACAGCTACACTGGAAGATATTATGACCCGGTGGCACAGGATGCTGGGTGAGCCCACCCTTTGGCTACCTGGTGTCGATCATGCTGGCATTGCTACTCAAGTAGTAGTAGAGCAAAAACTGGCTAAAGAAGGATTAGACCGCCACAAAATAGGCAGGGAAAAGTTTATTGAATACGTGTGGGATTGGGTGAGCAAATCACGGCAGTCAATTACTTACCAGCACCAGAGGCTGGGAGCCTCCTGCGATTGGACTCGAGAGCAATTTACCCTGGACGAAGGACCAGCTTTAGCAGTGCGCACTGCTTTTGTACGCCTGTACAACAAAGGACTGATTTATCAGGGAGAACGTATTATCAACTGGTGCCCCCGCTGTCAGACAGCCCTCTCTGACCTGGAAGTCCAGCATAAAGATATAACGGGTAACTTATATTACTTGCACTACCCCATGTCTGATGGCAATGGCTTTGTTACCGTGGCTACTACTCGACCTGAAACGTATCTGGGTGATACTGCAGTAGCAGTGAATCCTAAAGATAAGCGCTTCCGCAGTCTGGTAGGCAAGAAAGTAATCCTTCCAGTCATCAAGCGAGTAATACCAATAATCGCCGACGATGCTGTTGACCCTTCATTCGGCACTGGTGCTGTTAAGATTACCCCAGCACATGACCCAGTAGACTTTGAAATGTCCCTGCGACAAAACTTACCATTGATAAATATATTGAACCCAGATGCCACCATGAATGAACAGGCTGGTCCCTATGCTGGTCTTGACCGTTTTGCCTGCCGCCAGAAAATCATAGAAGACTTCAAAAAGGCTGGCTTGTTGGAAAAAATTGAGCCGCATTCTCACGCAGTGGGGCACTGTGATCGATGCCAAACCATGATTGAGCCAGAAGTCAGCAAGCAGTGGTTCGTTAAAACAGCTCCATTAGCAGAAGCAGCAATGAAAGCTGTTACAGATGGTCGCATAAAAATCATTCCGGAACGTTTTACCAAGATTTATCTCAACTGGATGGAGAATATCCGTGACTGGTGCATCAGTCGCCAGTTGTGGTGGGGACATCGCATCCCGGTATGGTACTGCCCGAAATGCCATAAACTAACAGTTGCTGTTGATGAACCCGCAAAATGTAGCCACTGTGGTTCGTCCGAAATCATCCAGGACCCTGATGTGCTCGATACCTGGTTTAGCTCAGCCCTATGGACACATTCCACACTGGGCTGGCCTAAGGAAACTGAAGACCTGACCTATTTTTACCCAACCTCCGTAATGGAAACCGGCTACGACATACTGTTTTTCTGGGTAGCCAGGATGATTATGATGGGGCTGGAAGACACTGGTGATATACCCTTCCACACTGTTTACCTGCATGGGTTGGTCAGAGACGAAAAAGGCGAAAAGATGAGCAAGATGCGCAAGAACGTCCTGAGCCCGATTAATGCCATAGATGAGTACGGCACCGATGCCCTGCGCTTTGCTGTAACCACCGGTACATCACCGGGAAACGATGTTAACCTGGGCCTGCATAAGTTAGAAGCTGGACGCAACTTTGCCAACAAGATATGGAACGCAGCCAGGTTTGTGCTTCAGAGTCTCGAGTCTAATCCACTAGAAAATAAGACGTCGGCACAATCAGCAATGAAGCACACACAGGCAGTAGAAGACCGCTGGATTTTGAGCCGTCTTAACCGACTTATCATCGATATTGATGAGTTGATGGCAGATTACCAGTTTGGTGAGGCAGAACGGCAGATTCATGATTTCTTCTGGGGGGAATTCTGCGACTGGTATGTCGAGATAGCCAAACTCAGCCTGGCTCAGCCAAATTCTTCAGCCCTGGCAGTTTCTGCTTTTGTACTGGAGACAACGCTGCGTCTACTCCATCCCTTTATGCCCTTTATTACCGAGGAATTGTGGCAGAGTTTGAAACAGCGTCTTCCGGAGGGAAGTCTCGAATACAGTTCTATCATTATTGCCCCCTATCCTGTTGGTAATAAGAAGGCTATTGATCCAGGGGCTGAGCGTATTATGGACTCTATCATAGAAATCATACGCGCTATCCGCAACGTAAGGGCTGAACACAAAGTAGAAGCATCCAAGTGGATCGAAGCTCATGTATATGCCAATGAACTGACTTCAGCCATAGCTTCGCAGTCTCAGGCTATAGAAAGTCTAGCTAGAGTCAAACCTTTATCCATCATGGAACGCCAAAAACGGCAAACTAAAGGAGAAAAAGCTCTGGTAATAGTGCTGAAAGAAAGCGAAGTTGTCTTGCCTTGGGCAGGCATGGTTGACATAGCCGCCGAGAAACAACGCTTGAATAAAGAAATCAGCATAAATCAAAGGGAAATCGAGCGACTGGAACATAGGTTAAAGGATGCTGCTTTCATATCCAAGGCACCTGAGGCTGTAGTAGAAAAAGAACGGAACAGGCTTCTGTCCTATAAGGACAAGCTGCAGAGATTGGAACAAGAGCTGGCTCAGCTTGAATAAGAACTTTGCTTTTTCAGCGCTAGGTTACGTTGCATGTACAAAAGAGCTTTCTTGGTATCACTGGCAACGCGGGACTTATCACAATGTTTTAGCCGATATTTGAACAGCCAGTAGGTAAATTCCTTGAGCATACCTAAAGACACAGCCTTCCTTTTCGAATATTTCTTTTCCTTCCTAAAGCTATCAAATAGAACCTGCTGGTTTTGTTCGTAAATTCGATTATATGCCTTGTCAAGTACATTATCATATTTATCCCAGCCAACTGCCCTTCTCTCTTTACGAACCTCGTCACCTACAGCCAAAATCAAAGCTTCTTCTACCAGCACTCCATAGAGATAATTAAGGTAAGCACGATATTTTGCCGCACCAATCAGTTTTTTAAACTCCTCGTTGGTCAGGTCTATAGGTGGGCGACCGAAAAAAAGCAGGTTTATTCTCTCTTTTTCAGGGATAAGATCACCTATCTCGTTGCACAGGCGCTCCGCCAACAGCAACCAGTCGAATGCCTCGCCATCTATTAAATAGCAGTAGCGACGTCCCTTGTAGGTCTCCTCAACACTTTTCCACAGTTTAATAGCCTCCAACAAAGCCAAGTACCAGTGTTTATCTCCAGATACAGACTCCCTGAGATGTTGAATTGCCCTGAGGTCGCCTTCATCTTTATTATCTGTAATATGTGAGGGACTTTTCGTTGGCATTCTCTTTTTAGTTTCTCCTTAGGTAGGTCAATATCTCTGCCACAGGTCTGGTATTAAGTATATGCTCTGGCTGGCACCAGCCCCGGCGAGCCACCCCGATACCAAAGTGCATAAACCCTAATTGAGCACTTCTATGAGCATCTGTGCCTAATGCCAGCTTCACTCCAAGTTCATGCGCTCGCTGGGCATGAATATCTTTCAAATCAAGACGGTCGGGCATAGCATTTATTTCTAAGGCTTTATTATATTTGGCTGCAGCTTTAAAAACAGCCTCCATGTCAACGGCTACAGGCTCCCGCTCACCAAGAAGCCGACAGGTCGGATGAGCAACAACGTCAACATCCAAATTCTCTAAGGCCCCAAGTATGCGTTTTGTTATTTGCTCCTGGCTTTGTGTCATCCCTGAATGAATAGCAGCGACAACAATATCTACATCAGCTAAAAGCTCCACTGGCAAATCCAGACTGCCGTCAGCTCTAATGTCAACTTCTATGCCGGAAAGAATATGGATACCTTTAAGTCGTTGATTGAGCTGCTTAATTTCACCTACTTGCTGTCTCAGCCGTTCAGGGTTAAGACCATGGGCAATGCCCCGCCCCATCGAATGGTCTGTAATCGCTATATATTGATAACCAAGCGCTTTAGCTGCCAGCGCCATGGTTTCAACAGACTCCTGCCCATCACTCCAGTCAGAATGAACATGGAGATCTCCTTTTATGTCAGATAACACCACGAGCTTTGGAATAGCACCCTGCTCAGCAAGCTCTATTTCCTGCTCACCTTCTCGAATTTCTGGCGGAATATATTGCAGACCTAGTCTATGATAGAAGTCTTCCTCTGTGGCAAACTTCTCCAGCTTGTCTGTAGATACATCAGTGATGCCATACTCACTAAGTTTCAGGCCTTGCTTTTGTCCTCTCTGCCTCAAGTTAATATTATGCTGTTTACTGCCAGTGAAATACTGCAGCAAAGAGCCGAAGGAATCGTGCTCCACCATCCTCAAATCAGCTTGGAGTTCTCTTCTTTTGAGAATAACACTGGCTTTAGTCGGTCCTTGTGCCAGCACTTCTTTTATTTGAGGCAGAGCCGCAAAAGCATTAATAACATCCTCGGAATCATCAGCCGTGCCCATGAGGTCAATATCACCCACGGTTTCCCGGAAGCGGCGCAGGCTACCAGCAGTGGTCAAGTTCTTCACACCAGGTACACGTCGCAATGCTGCAAATATCTCTTCTACCACAGGTAGCGCCTCCCCCAGTGGGATACGTTGGTCTTTACGGCGCAATGCTTGAATTCTATGCAATATATTATCGGCGGTCTTGTCGCCAAGCCGAAACAAACTGGCTACCCTGCCATCGTTGATAGCCTGCTCCAGCTCATCCACCGTTTTAATGCCGAGTTCGCTCAGTTTTATTGCGGTCTTGGGACCAATACCGGGGATTTCTAACAATCTGGTTATGCCTTCAGGGAACGCAGCTTTGAGTTCTTCGTAATAGCCTAGCTTGCCCGTAGTCACCAGTTCTGTAGTCTTCTTAGCTATCGCCTCACCCACGCCGGGGATATTTTCCAAATCCTCGCCTTCGCCCAGCATAACCTCGATTTCTTTAGGCAGATGTTCAATAGTTCGAGCTGCTCTCTGGTAGGCTCGTATCTTGAACTTGTTTTCCACTTTAAGCTCAAGCAAATCAGCAATATCCTGGAATACACCAGCAATTTCAGTGTTTTTCATTGGGTTTTATATCTAAAAGTATAAAAACATAACAAAAGCAACGAGCAACAATAGTTGAGAGCTAGACAAAGGTTCATCTGCCGCAGCAATGCTTGTACTTCTTGCCTGAACCGCAGGGGCAAGGATCATTGCGACCAACCTTTTTGCCGGCAGGGACGGCGACTTTCTTCTGAGGTTGTCTTTGGGGTGGTGGTTCTTTTTTGGTAATACTGGCTCTGTAGATAGTATGGACAATATCATGCTGGATACTGGCGACTAAATTATCAAAGGAGTTACCACCTTCTTTCTTATAGACGACCAATGGGTCAATCTGTCTCGCAGACTCTAACACTACACTCTGACGCAGGCGGTCCATGTCTGTTAGATGCACCTTCCACAAATCATCGATAGTCCGAAGCATTACCAGTCTCTCTAACAGCCGCATGTTTTCGGCACCCATTTCTTTCTCTCGCTGTTCATATAACTTCTCAGCATAATCAATCAAAGTATCGGCTATCTGCTCCGTTTTCAATCGTGATAAGGAGTTGATACTTAGCTCAGGAGGTAACGGCGGAGGAAAGACGGTGGCTACATCTTCAATCAGCCCAGCTATATCCGGCCCCGAGAGTTCACTGCTGCAGCGAGCAGCTACCAAGCTTTGAACTTCTTCTGTTACCATCGACAGGATATTCGCCTTGAGGTCAGCTCCGCTCAAAATTTTCTTCCGTTCGGCGTAAATCACTTCTCTGTGCTTATTAACGATATCATCATATTCAACAAGATGTTTACGCATATCGAAGTGATAGCCTTCTACCCTTTTCTGAGTGTCCTCTATGGTCCTATTAATCAACGAATGCTCTATAGGTGTATTTTCATCCATGCCCATCCAGCTCATAAAACCTTTAATCCGGTCGCCCCCGAAACGCCGCATGATATCGTCTTCTAAAGAAACATAAAAACGGGTACTACCAGGATCCCCCTGTCTGCCGGAGCGGCCTCGAAGCTGATAATCAATACGTCTGGCTTCATGGCGTTCTGTACCGACAACATGAAGTCCCCCCATAGCTACTACTTTATCATGCTCTATCCGCCATTCCTGAAATTCTTTTTCCCAATCTTGGTGTTTTTTCTGAAACTCTTGACCATCGCCCTGAAAATCTTCGCGCTTGGGTTCTTCAGGTGTTTTACCTCCAAGTATAATATCAACTCCACGCCCTGCCATATTGGTAGCTACAGTTACGCCACCGATACTCCCCGCCTGGGCAATAAAATCAGCTTCTTTGGTATGGTTTTTGGCATTGAGTAATTGATGGAGAATCCCTTTCCTTTTCAGGAACTCGCTGAGATACTCCGATTTCTCAATAGAAACTGTGCCTACGAGCACTGGGCTACCCTGCTTATATAGGCTTTCAATTTCATTAGCCACTGCTTTGAACTTCGATTCTTCATCCTTATAAATCTGGTCAGGGTGGTCAGTACGAATCATGGGTTTATTAGTAGGAATAACCACCACATCCAGTTTGTAAATTTTATAAAATTCCTCTGCCTCAGTAGCGGCTGTGCCGGTCATACCAGCCAATTTCTGATAAAGACGGAAGTAGTTCTGAAAGGTTATGGTAGCTAATGTTACACTTTCACGTTGGATTTTAACTCTTTCCTTAGCCTCAATAGCCTGATGCAGCCCCTCAGAGTATCTCCTGCCAAACATCAGCCTGCCGGTAAACTCATCAACGATGATAACCTGCCCATCTTTGACCACATAGTCACGGTCTTTCTTAAATATCACCTGAGCCTTCAAAGCATTTTCCAGGTACTCCATCAGCCTATAGTTAGCCATGTCATATAGGCTAGGGGCTTTAAGTAATCCTTCCCCTCGGATTATCTTTTCCATCCTGGTAATACCATCATCACTCAGGCTGACTGTACGCGTTTTTTCTTCTACTGTATAGTCCTCGTCTTTTTTCAGCGGAAGAACCGAACGGGCAAAAACTACATATTTATCGGTAGCTTCTTCGGCAGCACCGCTTATTATCAGCGGAGTGCGGGCTTCGTCGATAAGTATGTTATCCACCTCATCAACGATGGCATAGTTAAGTTCCCGCTGAACGCATTGAGACAGGTCAATGACCATGTTATCCCTGAGATAATCAAAGCCAAACTCATTATTGGTACCATAAGTAATATCGGCTTCATAAGCCTGGTGGCGGGAGATAGGACGAAATTTCGGCCAGCGTTTATCCGCCGGTTCACCGCTATTGTCAGAGTCAACATAAAGATAAGCCGGCAGATATTCGGTCGGGCTTTGCTGAGGGTAAATGCTGGCAACACTCATACCCAAGGCATGGTATATAGGGCCCATCCAGTGAGCATCGCGCCTGGCCAGGTAATCGTTAACCGTAACCAGATGGCAACCCTTGCCTTCGAGAGCATTCAAATACAGTGGCAACGTGGCTACCAGGGTCTTGCCTTCACCGGTTTTCATCTCGGCGATTTTGCCCTGGTGCAATACAATGCCACCTATTAGCTGAACATCGTAGTGGCGCTGTCCTATTTTGCGCCTGGCGGCTTCCCTGACAGCGGCAAAGGCTTCTGGTAACAGCTCATCTAAAGTCTCGCCATCTTTCAGCCTCGCTTTAAACTCGTCAGTTTTAGCCCGAAGCTCAGCATCGCTGAGCTTCTGAAAATCAGGCTCTAATGAATTGATTCTATCTACCAGCGGCGTAAAACGCTTTATTTCTTTCTCGTTAGAATCAACCAGGCTTCCCAGCCACTTAAGCATAGTCTCTCCTATTCAAATAGAGCACCCACTGATAAGCCAGTATGAATGCGGTTTATAGCTTCACCCAACAGTGATGCCATGGACAGTATGGTGATTTTGTCCAACTTTTTACCGTCACGAACTGGAATTGTGTCTGTTACCACTACTTCTTTAACTGGTGATTTGGCAATCCGCTCAATAGCTGAGCCTGAAAAAACAGGATGACTGCAGCAGGCATAAACCTCAGCAGCTCCATTTTTAAGCAGCGCATCCACAGCATTGACCAAAGAACCGGCAGTGTCAATCTCATCATCTACAGTCAAAGCGCGCATTCCCTTAACTTCACCAATGATATTAAGGGTCTCAGAAACATCAGCATTGCCTACTCGCCTTTTCTCGATGATAGCCAGGGGGGCATTGAGTTTTTCTGCCAGGTCCCGAGCGCGCTTGGTTATGCCGATGTCAGTAGCCACCACCACCAGGTTATCCAGTTTTTTGCTCTTCCAGTAATTGGCCATAAGAGTGAGAGCAGTAAGTTCATCAACAGGTATACTGAAGAATCCCTGAATTTGAGCGGCGTGGAGGTCTACAGTCAACATGCGATTAGCGCCAGCAGTGGTGAGAAGATCAGCTACCAATCGAGCAGTGATAGGTACACGAGGTTGATCCTTCTTATCAGTACGTCCGTAGCCATAGTAGGGAACAACTGCCGTAATCCTACCGGCTGAAGCACGTTTAAAGGCATCCAACATTATGAGGAGTTCCACCAAGTTTCTATTGACCGGCGACGAAAATGGCTGAACTACAAAGACATCCCTTTCACGGACATTTTCCAAAATACGTACAAAGATATTCTCATTTTTGAATTCAAAGATTTCAGCCCGCCCCAATGGTATTTTTAAATAGTCGCAAACTTCTTTTGCCAGAGTTGGGTGAGCATTACCACTGAAGACTTTCAGTTCATCCATAAGTGACCCCCCGCTGTATTTTGGTAAAATTAATTATATCACCAATAGTTTACTATATCCCAATACTACATTGACATTATAGAAAGAATACATTATCGTTGATATCAAATCTAAGGAGAGAATAAAATGGCTTCCAAGATCAAATTTGGCATTTGGCTACCTATATATGGAGGATGGTTGATCGGTGCACCAATCGAGGAACCAGAGATAAGTTACAGATATGTGGACAAGGTCGCTCAAGAAGCTGAGGAAATCGGCTATGACTCACTATGGATAGCTGACCATTTGCTTAATCCCAGGAAAGGTGAGCAATTTGGCGCACTGGAGGCATGGACCACCATTACCGCCATTGCCAGGTGTACTAAAAAGATAAAACTGGGCCATGCTGTTTTGTGTCAGGCTTTTCGTTACCCAGCAGTATTAGCCAAGATGGCATCTACTCTCGACGAGGTTTCCCAGGGCAGATTTATCTTCTCAATTGGAGCAGGGTGGTTAGAACGTGAATTTCAGGCTTATGGTATCCCCTGGGTAAAACATGATGAACTGATAGAGCAAGCAGAGGAACAAATTAGGCTAATCAAAGCTTTATGGACTCAAGACAGGGTAGATTTCAACGGCAAACATTACCAGTTGGTTGGAGGTGTGCTGGTACCCAAGCCAATACAAAAACCATCTCCTCCTATCTGGTACGGGGGAAACTCAGAAAAATCAAGGCAGCTTGTGGCAAAGCTAACCGAAATTGATTGCTGGTTCATAAGTGCTGGCGCGGTAGAAGAAATCGGGCAGAAAATAGCTGATATGAAAAATCGCATAGGAAAAAGAAAAATGGAGTATGCTACGTATGCTTTTGCCCTCGTAGCTCAAACTGACAAAGAAGCAGAGGAACTAGTCAAGAAACTATGCTCGTCTAATCCAGCCACAGTTGACTGGGTACTGAAGACGGGATTGGTCGGTTCTCCTGACAAAATAATAAAGCGCATTCACAACCTTGAGGAAGCAGGGATTAATCACATAACTCTAATGCTTTCGTCAACTTTAAAGGATATGAAGACTTTTAATGAAGAAGTTATAAAGCACTTGCACTAAGCATAGCTTTTTAGGTGGTGTCATTCGTAATCGGATAACAGTTTAAAGAAACACGGGCAATAGATGTCCCATAATTAGACTCTGGCAGAGAAGGTCTTTCGATAGTCTAAAAGAAGGTTTAGAAAAATCAAATGCTATTACGACTGGAAAAGTGATATGCATAATATGGTTATACATGCAAAGTGGCTTGGAATCGATTTTGGCCAAACCTTGATGGATCCCAAACGAATGCGTACCTACTTGGTGATCGGCGATACCAGTAAAGAGTTAGGTGAGCCAGACCTAGTTGAAGAAAGATGCCACAAATGGCGCCTCATGAGAGAAAAATATGGCTCCTGGCCCGCTGTGAGAGAAAGTCATAGACCAGAAGCACTAAGCTTTACTTTTGATAACCAGCCAGAAGTCAATGATGTGTACCTTGGCGTAGAACAAAAGTATCTGACCCTAGGAGATGGAGCCATAGACACTATAAGTTATCTAAGAGACCAGGGTATACATATCTCAGTTGTATGCGAATTAAAGAAAACGCTGGGGACAGTGAGCACAGAAACAGAATTGACATTCTTAAGGCGCGAAGATGCACTTAAGTACTTTGAAGAATTCATATCGCCTCAAGGCAAGGTCAATTTGCGGGATGGGTCAATAGACCTAAAGTATAAGGGAACTTCTAAAGAGACAGGCACTCTATATGATGTACTAATAAAAGATTTAGCTAGCCGTGGTATTGAACCCTCGGATGCAGTAGTGGTGGGAGATAAGGAGTGGTCTGATATCACCCCGGCCAAGAAAAGGGGATTTAAAACAATTTTATATACGGGGTGCGTATGTCGTGGCCCCACCGAAGCCGATATTGCTATACGGCGCTTTTCTGAGTTGAAAGAAATATTGAGGTTCAAAAACGAATAAATGAGCCAGACAAACAACAGTTGGTGCTTACATAATAGAAATCTCTGTCGAGAAGCAAAGGTTACGCAAATGGAAATTTGAGTCTTGTTTAAACTGATTCAATGCTCCTTAATCTACCTAGTCAAATCTTAGCAAAGAGTTTTCTTCTAATATCTTTTTTTAATCTAGATTATATTTTAGAGATAACACATATTTGATACTCCTGATATGAATTTTGATATAGCGGAAATATTGTGATAATACAATGACCAGAAAGATGTCTATCCATAGAGACGTTGCTTTATTGTGTTTCGAGAATAAGATTAACAAAACAGTACGGTTGTAAAAATATTATTCGAAGACTGAGGAAACATTGACAATTTATATTAAAAAGGAGGTATAACTAATGAAGATCAAATGGCTTGGGCACGCGTGTGTCCTAATCACAACGAATTCAGGAGTACGGATAATCGCTGACCCATTTGAGGTTGCCTACGGTACGACACCCGATGGTTATATGTATTACAACCCTGTTGAAGAGACAGCAGATATTGTTGCTATAACTCATGATCACAAAGACCACAACTTTGTAGATTTAATTAAGGGTAAACCGGTAATAGTCAGGGGGAAAGATATTAAGGGTGGCCCTGCAACCATGGTCAGAGGAATAGGATTCAAAGCCATCCCAACTTTCCATGATGATGAGATGGGGAAAGTGCTAGGCGAGAATAACGTGCTATGCTTTAATGTAGATGGCTTAAACGTGTGCCACATTGGTGACTTGGGACATGTGTTGACTGATGAGCAGGTGGCTGAGATAGGCAAAGTAGATATAGTTCTTAATTGTGTAGGACAATGCAAACCAGTCGGCGAAGAGCAGTTTAGAATCGATGAAAAGGGTAAACGCGTAAGGGCGCCCTATGCTGAGTATATCATTAATTGTGATGTTGCTAACCAGGTTTATGAAAAATTAGACGCACCAGTGACTATACCCATACATTGCAGCAACGAGAGGTGCAGTTACAAAATAGCTGGTATGGAGACCTTTCTTCTGCAAAAAAAGGACATAAAGAGGCTCAATACCAGTGAAGTAGAACTTAAAAAAGAAGACCTTCCCAAAGAGAAACAGATTATAGTTCTAAAACCTGCTCTATAGATTCTGATAATATATAAAAACGATTTCATTTGAAAGCTGTCAGAACAACTGTAAATTTAAGTCTGCGGTAAAACCGATTGATTAGCGAATTAAATGCGAGGCATGTTATGGTCCTAGCGGTAAAATGGATGGGTATTGATTTTGGCCAAACTTTGCTGGATGTCAAGCGGATGCGTACCTACTTGATGATCGGCGATACCAGTAAAGAGTTAGGTGAGCCAGAGCTCGTTGAAGAAAGATGCCATAAATGGCGCCTCATGAGAGAAAAATATGGCTCTTGGCCAATTTTCAAAGAAAGTCACGTACCAGAAGCACTAAGCTTTACTTTTGATAACCAGCCAGAGGCTAATACAGTTTACCCTGCTGTAGAACAAAAGTATATGACGCTAGGAGATGGAGCCATAGACACGATAAGTTATCTAAGAGACCAGGGTATACATATCTCAGTTGTAAGCGAATTAAAGAGAACGCTGGGACCAGTGGGGGCAAACATTGCAATGACATTCTTAAGGCGCGAAGATGCACTTAAGTACTTTGAAGAATTCATATCGCCTCAAGGCAAGGTCAATTTGCGGGATGGGTCAATAGACCTAAAGTATAAGGGAACTTCTAAAGAGACAGGCACTCTATATGATGTACTAATAAAAGATTTAGCTAGCCGTGGTATTGAACCCTCGGATGCAGTAGTGGTGGGAGATAAGGAGCGGTCTGATATCACCCCGGCCAGGAAAAGGGGGTTTAAAACAATTTTATATACGGGGTGCGTATGTCGTGGCCCCACCGAAGCCGATATTGTTATACGGCGCTTTTCTGAGTTGAAAGAAATATTGAGATTCAAAAACGAATAAATGAGCCAGACAAACAACAGTTGGTGCTTAATTTGATACAATTGCGGATGTGAATTACATTGCGGTAAGCAACCGAAAAATTCTGAAAGACTTGCAGCAGATTAAACCAATTCTGAAATTATATCCCCTTTCAGCTTTACATTAGCTGTTAGAGTTTTAAATATGGGGAAGAAGAGTTTGCTACAGTAAAGAATAAGGAGATGTAATGGCTAGTAAATTAATATATTGGCTTGATGAATTGGGCAAAGAGCATAGTAATCTAGTAGGTAAGAAGTGCGCGAACCTAGGAGAGCTGACTAAAGCAGGTTTTCAAGTTCCTTCAGGGTTCGCACTATCTTTAGATGCTTACGAAAAATTTCTAAAAGGGACTGGAGCTATTGATGAGATTCGTCAGTATTTCGCCGCATTCAGTGCCGATCCTGGTGATCCTAAGGAGCTGCCGAAGTATACAGAAGCATCCAAGATGGTGCGTGGCATTGTGGAGTCAAAAGCAATGCCCAAGGACATAGAAGATTCTGTGGCACGATATTACGACGACTTGTGTCAGAAATCTGGTATTCAGGATGTCCCAGTGGCTACTCGGTCAGCCGGTCCAGCAAGTCATCCTGGTCAATATGAAACCTCCCTAAATGTTGCAGGCAGGACCAGCCTAATGGATAATATAGTTAAGGTATGGTCAAGCACATTTAATACACGCTCTCTTATTGCTCGTGCCCGCAAGGGGCTTCAGCTAGAGTATGACCCCATTGGGGTGTGTGTGCTAAAAATGGTAAGTGCCAAAGCAGCTGGTATTATGTTTACTGCGGAACCAACAACTGCTGACTCCGACAAACTGGTGATAGAGGGTTGTTGGGGGTTTGGTGAAAGTGTCGTAGGCGGCGGTGTTATACCCGATTGCTGGGTGGTAGATAAGACCAAGCTCGAAATTACTGATCGTAGAGTATCACCAAAGCCCGCTGAGCATAGGTTAAACTCAGAGACGGGCAATTCCTCATTTTCCGATGTTACCCATGATAGGCAAAAGGCTTGCCTCAGCAATGAAGAGGTCATTGAACTGACAAAGATTGGGATAAGAATAGAACAGTATTTTGGCTTGCCTCAGGACATAGAATGGGCTATAGATAATGACTTGCCCACTAACAATATTGTCATCTTACAGACAAGACCAGAAACTTTTAGAATAAGTTTCGCAGGTTTTTAGAGAAAGGAGAGTTAAAAATGTCAGGATATTACACTGAGGGCGTACTCGTTAATTGGGATGATGAGAGGGATTTAGCACTTACCGAACGCTACAAAGTGTGGGTCGTGGATCGAAAAGAAGTGGTTCGCAGTCCCACGCCATTCGACTTGTGGATGCTCCAATATAATTATGATAACCGTGGCCTACAGTATGGCCATGAGTATTTTGCAGTCCCTGAATGTAAAGGCTTCGACTGCAAACTAAAGGAAGGCTGGGTCTATAACGGAGCTTTATTCACTACTGAGGAAGAACGTAAACAGCGTGAGCCTAAATTCAAGGAGAGGATAGCCCCATGGATCGAGGACTTCGGCAAGGAATACCATGAAGATGTCAATGAGTTAATGGGGCTTTATGATAAGTTCAAAGGCCTAGACATGGAGAAGCTTGAAGATTGGGAACTGGACGATGCCTTTTACGACTGGATTAACCTTTACCGAAGAGCGGGAAATTTGCACATGGTTTGGCTGCTTGCATACTGCAAGATATACGAAATGTTTGAGGAAATGTGTAAGGAGTTGCTTAAGATAGACAGAAATGACCCTCTGTTCAATGATCTGATGGCGGGTTTCGACCACAAAATCTTACAAACTGACCGTGGAATGTTTCAGTTAGGAGTAAAGGCGCGAGAAATGGGACTGGAGCCACTTTTCCAGGAGAACCCGAATGATGAAGAACTCCTTTCCAAGCTAAAGCTAACTGAAGCTGGAAATAAATGGCTTGGAGAGTTTCAAAAATTTCTGAACGAATACGGCTGGCGAACAATTGAAAACTGGGATGCCCGCCATCCCACCTGGATTGAAAAACCAAGCCAAGTTTTGCCAGCGATAAGGCGGTTCATGTCCCGACCGGTCTTTGCTTTAGATGAAGCACGACCAAAACTGATTGAGAGAAGGAAAAAAGCAGAAAAAGAAATTCTCTCTCGTGTGCCCGCTGATAAGAAAAAAGAGTTTGCCAAGTTGATGAGGGCAGCTCAGTGGTCTAGTGTGATAGATGAGGAACACCCGTTTTATGCGGAGAATTACGGCAATGCATTGGCTAGGTATGTGACTAAGGAGATTGGGAAAAGGTTCGCAAAGGCTGGGGTAATTGATGACCCTCAGGATATCTACTATATGCTGCCAGAGGAGATAAGCGTAAGAATCCTGGGCAGATTTCCTGCACAAAAATTGGTAGAGATAAGGAAAAAGCAACATGCGGAGTTCCGGAAAACAGACCCGGAACTTTTCATCGGGGACCCAACCAAACTAAAAGAGGTGATGGCTAGTAGCCCGATGCTGCGTAGTACTCAGGCGCCGTTTCCTCGAGTCAGGCCAGAGTTAAATGCAGACCTCTATGGAACGGTTTCAACCCCTGGTGTTGTTGAGGGCGTGGTCAATGTATTATGGTCAGAAGAGGATTTCGGCAAATTTGAGCCAGGCAGTATCTTGGTCACCGTGGAAACATCTTCAGTGTGGACACCGCTCTTTAACCTTGCTAAAGCCGTAGTGACTGATGTTGGTGGCATCTTAAGTCATTCGGCAATATTGGGTAGGGAATATGGGTTGCCAGTCATCTCCGGCTGTGTAGAGGGAACAAAGAAACTAAAGACTGGAATGAAGGTTAGGGTTGATGGCGATAATGGCGTGGTTTATATCCTGGAGAAATAGAGGGGGATAGTTTTCTTTATTAGATTAGTATCGCCATTTGGTTTACACCAGTTATCAATGTGATTGAATAGACAGCTTTCGCCAGACGGTGCGCTAGTCAATTTTGCCAGGAAGTTATTATTCTAATGTATATTTACTTTGTTATCTGGAATAGCAAAATATACCTGAGCCGCATTAGGGCAGTTGCTGTCCATGGAGGGATTTGATAAATAGCTCTACCTTTTTAGCTAAGTCTACCGATTAAGAGATGTCGCAAGAGCTACAGCTATGTGTACTATACCTCCAATCGTATACTGATGAAGAAGAAAATGACAAATAAGAACTATAAAAAGCAGAAATAATAAGCTAATATTAGTGATATTTTAGCTAAATAATGATGAAAAGAGAGAAAAATGAGCATTCTAAAACGGCTAATAGTTGAATATGAAGACAGTTCCACAAGGGAAATTGATTTTAAGAAGTTAGGTAGAGCGTTTCAGCGTGAAATCTGCAGAGTGGGGGTTTGTTCCGCACCAGCAGACGCATTTTCAGAGAGCTATCTTTTAATGCACTGGAAGGATGGCTGGAAGGAAGTGGTCGCGATAGACGGTGATTATAGCGACCTGATGCGATATTATGTTATCCAAAGAATTGAGGAAAGGGGAAGATTAGCTCTCGAAGTTGGGGCTTCTTATCCCCAGCTTTTCATAATAAAGCGTATGCCGCGAGATATTGATAGTCTACTAATTGTAGGCTGTGACTATGTAAAATATTATGAATTAGAATCTGAAGTGGAGACCAGTGATGGAATTTTTGAGCTGGGAGGCAAAAGAGAATACGTAAAATATGACAAGACAGATATAAAATATCCACATGAATCTAGTGATGAGAGTAAGGTGCTGGCTGAGTTAGTGAATTCGTTAAAACACGAGCTTGATAAGAAAGGCCTTACTGCTGCAGGGTTGTTAGCCAAAGATCAAAATACCAGGATAAAAGAATATAAAGATATTGCACAGGACATAGGTATAAGAGGTAGGGAATTGCAGAACGATGTTTATGGATTCATAGAGTTAATAATGCGAAGGCTGGCTACTTAATATTAGAAATTTGTGAAACCAGTGATATAGTTGTCAAATCGAGATTGCTATTCTTATTATTTCATGATTCTATACCCTCTTTTTATTGCCCGTTAAAAATAACTTGATTATTGAATATTTTATTTGCGTCTTTAATATAAACATGTAGGTTTTATCGCAACTAAAACATAATGAAATGCTAGTTTTGTGGGATGATTAAAATAATACAGGAGTATCATCCCTTAAAGAAATCGAGGCACACTGCAGAGCAAATCGCTTTCGCCCTGAGGCAAGCCATATCGGGCATACCGATATCTAAGAGCTGCCGCATGATGGGCATCAAAACACCCACCACAGCAATAACCCAGGGCACTAACAAAATCTGGCACCTTTGGTTCAGGAACCGATATGGTGGACATGAGCCACCATATCGGTTCCGTTTTGATTTATTTGACTTTCCTAATCATAGGTCTTAGGGAATATAGGAGCAGCTTCAGCAGGCAAGAAATCATGCGCAGAATAAACTACTTTATTCTCCAATTTCTGAGGAGTATTTGTCTTGAACCATTGACAGAAGAAGATTGGTTGTCTACTGTAGTGGTCCGCATTGAATTTGACTCGATGACACATTGTACTCATATCGATGTTGCCGATAGCCGCATTAATCATGCCTGGATCAAGTGAGCCAGCTTTCCTGATAGCCTCAAGAGTAATTTGAACGCTATGGTAACCCAGACCGATAGCTGGGTTCATCGGTTGCTGTTTCTCCTTAGTCCATCTTTCAAATAAGGACTCCGGAGTTGTACCGCCATAGCCTGTACATTCCCCGTACGCTGGGGTCCACCATGTTTCAACGCCTATACCCGCTGAAAGTTCAGGACCCCAGGATATTGCGTCAACATAGAATAGCGGGGCTCTCCCGATCTGAACTATCTTCGGTTTAAAACCCATGCCCACAGCCTGTTTCCACATGGCGCCAAAAACAGGACCAGGGCAATTGCCCCAGAGGATTTCAACGTTCTGATCTTTCCATTCCTTGATTATCGAGCTGAAGTCAGTTGTTTCCATCGGTACCAGGCCAAGTTTCTTTTCCGCGCCTACGACTCTCAAACCATAGTCCGCGAGTACGCCCGGGAAGAGTGAATACCAGGCTCCTCCATCGGAATCGTCAGTAGCAAAAACACCAGCCACTTTGTTGGTCTTATCAGCAAACTTATCCAGATAGGTGAGCCAGGTATCTTTGATAGTATATCCTGGTTTACCCGACCTGAAATCGTCACCTTGTTCTGGTGGAACAACAATGGCAAAACCGCTCATCCACCAGTATTGCCATGGAGGTGTAATGGACGACCGCAGAGCCATTGACGGTTCCAGCGGACCACCTCCAATAATGCACGGAATCTGGTATTTCTCAGCAACGGCAGCTCCAGTAGACCACATAGGCGGCGGAGTAACACCGAATACCAGAGCATTGATTTTTTCGCGAGTTATTAAGTCTTCTGAAAGACTGCCAACCTTGGGTGGGTCGCTTTCACAATTAAGCTGAACAAGTTTGACTTTCATCTTCTGTCCCCCGACATCAATCCCACCCAGCGCATTAATATCATCGACCGCTGCCTTGACACCGAATGTATCGCCTTCACCAAAACCAGAGTACATGCCGGTTTGTGCCTCCACATTACCCAGAATGATTTCTCCGGCTGGTGCTGGTCCTGGTGTTGGTGCTGGTCCTGGTGCTGGCGCGGGTGCTGGCGCGGGTGCACAGGCGCCTAAAGCAAGAGCAATTACCATCGCTACAACTACTAAAGATATTAAGATTTTTTTCAAAATAACTACCCCCCTTTTAAATATGCAATATAATTACCGCCTACTAAATTTTAACTAATCTCTATATCTATCACCCCCTTTCCAAAGTCACTATGTCATAGTACAGCCATTGTATCCTCGCCTTGCCACATCAAATTACTGGATATTGCCAATAGCAACCGCAGGAATTGCCTTAAACACACCAGTTTCTCGAATAGCATAAGATTATACTGTTATAAATCTGCTGTCAAGAGGCTTAAACTATTGACAATCGTGATAGAATATTAGCTGAGACCTAGATTTGGATTAGAAAAACAGCATTATTATTTATGTCAAGTTAGCATAGAAATTTACTTCTGATTTTAATTAAAAGGAATTAGTATTTTGGGTGGAGGTTCAAATGGTCTGTTCCTGAATGTTTTGATAAGCTCTGCCTCTTAATTACCTATTAAATATAAAGGCAGAGCTTGCTTTATTTTCAAACCACCTATTGCATATCATATAGAAGGATAGCAACAATTAGCTAGGGAAAGCCTATAAGGAGGTGAGATATGACATAGTTAATAGTTTAATTAATATCCAACATACTATCTTAAAATACCGGAAAGGAGGAGTGTAGTAGTGAAAAAATTATTGTTAACCATTGTAGCAATTGCGCTGGTAGTTGGCTTGGCCTTAAGCGGCTGCGCTCCAGCGGCACCGACTGGGCAAGAGATTAGAGTCGGCATGTGTGCCACGAAAACTGGTATGTTCGCCGGTTTTGGGCAGGGTGGCTCTTACGGGGTCCAGTATGCTGTTGAGGACATCAACAAGCAGGGCGGTATCGACGTAGGCGGAACCAAGATGCCCATCAAACTTATTGTCGTAGATAACGAGAGCGATCCTAACAAAACAGCGACTTTAACTGAATCTCTGATTCTTAGCGATAAAGCACAATTTATAGTCAACGGCATCGACCCACCCCATATTAGATCTCAAGCAGCTATCAAATGCGAACAGTACGGCATCCCGCATATTACTGGTAACGGTCCCTACGAGTCCTGGATGACACTCAAAGGGGAAGCACCAAAGCCCTGGACCCATACTTGGTCTATCAGTTTTGCTATAGCCACACCTGCTCCAGAGGGTGACTACCGCCACGGTAAACCAGGCTTCACCATGGCAGATGCCTATCTAAAAGCCCTCAGCAGCCTGGCAACCACTAATATGAAAGTAGCAGCCTTTGCCACCGATGAACCAGACGGCAGGGGATGGTACATGTCAATCACTCCGCTCATGAAAGAGAAGGGGTTCGATGTCTATAAAGTAGATAAGGAATTCGGACTTGTACCACTAGAAACTACTGACTTTTCAACCCTTATTAAAGAATGGAAGGATGCCGGCTGCGAATCATTCTGGTCAAACAGCCCTGGCCCTGTCTTTGCCGCACTGTGGAAACAGGCCATGGCAATGGGTTATAAGCCTAAGGATGCCTTCGCTACCAGGGCAGCAGTATTCTATGATGACGTTGTATCCTGGGGTGGCAACCTTGCCCATGGCGTCAGCAACGAAATGTTCTGGAACCCTGGCATAAAGAACTGCAAAGGTATCGGCGGCACTACGCCACAGTCACTCGCCGATAGATACGTGAAAGATACCAACCTCGGTTATAGCCAGAACCTTGGCTTCGGCTATGCTGCCGTCCAGGTCCTGGCAGATGCCATCAAGAGAGCCGGCTCTGTAGACCCAGAAAAAGTTAATGCCGCTTTAAAGACCACCGATCTGGTGACAATTTATAGCCGCGTAGCGTTTGACAAAGATAACTACAGCCGCGTCCCGGTGGCATTTGGTCAGTGGGTAAGCGTAGATAAGCCATATAAGTATGAAAACCCAGTAGTACTCTCTGTTAACGATGACTTAGCAGCTACTGCTGAATGGGAGTTTCCTATTAAGTACAAGCAGTAATCTGAAACTCAGAGGTAAATTGTAAAAAATGGCCCCTCTCTTCGGGGGAGGGGCCTTCGCCTGGGTTCGCAAGATTACGTAATGATAAAAAAGTACTTATCTAATATATTGACACGACTATAATAACCAATTATAATCGTATATTGTTTATGCCGGTAACCAGTTCAGCATACTAAAAAAGCTATAATGCCACTTAACAAATATGAATGAACCACTCCTCTCAATTCAAGGAATAACCAAGCATTTTGGCGGAATAATCGCACTTAAAGATGTGAGTTTTGACGTATATGCTGGTGAAGTCGTCGGCTTGATGGGACCCAACGGTGCTGGGAAAACAACTCTGCTGAATATCATAGCTGGCGAATATGCTCCTGACCACGGTAAAATTATATATAAAGGAAATGACATCACTAATTGTCCATCACACAAAACCTGCCATTTGGGAATCTCCAGGACTTATCAGATACCCCAACCTTTTGTTACCTTATCAGTCCGAGATAACCTGCTTGTCTCAGCGCTATATGGTAGACAAATCAAGAAAAGTGAAGCTGAGCTTGAAGACGACAAGATTTTTGACCTGGTAAATCTTGCCGAGAAAAAAGATACTATGGCGGGAGATTTACCCATACTATCTCTTAAAAAACTGGAACTAGCCAGGGCATTAGCTCGTAATCCCGATTTGATGCTACTCGATGAAGTAGCTGCAGGTTCAACCGAAGCGGAAATACCCAGAATATTAACCACTATAGAATCAATACGCCAAATGGGCAAAACAGTTGTCTTGGTTGAGCATGTTATGAAGGTAATGGTTAATGCCGTGGATAGAATTATAGTTATAGATAAAGGAATGAAAATCGCCGAAGGCAAGCCCAAGGAGGTAATGGAGGATAGCAAGGTAATTGAAGCTTACTTCGGCGCATGAGTTAGCAATAATATTCGTTAATATAAAATGACTCAAGAAGTATTATTGAAAGTTAGTAATATAGACGTATTCCATAGCACTTTCCAAGCGCTCTGGGACATATCATTGGAAGTGAGAAATGGTGAAATGCTGGCACTTATTGGCGCCAACACAGCAGGTAAATCTACCCTGCTGGACACGATATCAGGCTTGCTGCATCCTACCAAGGGCAAGATCGAATTTGAAGGAAAGGATATCACCAACTCAGAACCTCACGAGGTAGTCGAAATAGGCATCACGCAGATCCCAGAAGGAAGAGGAATCTTCCCTGAAATGAGCGTCATAGATAATATCATAATAGGTTCATATGGTCGTAGAGCAAGATACAAGAAAAAAGAAAACCTCAAGAGAGTCTATCAGCACTTCCCCATATTAGAAAAAAGAAAGAAGCAAACAGCTAAAACGCTCAGCGGTGGCGAGCAGCAAATGCTGGTAGTTGCACGCGGTTTAATGTCAGACCCCAAACTAATGCTTCTCGACGAAATGTCGCTTGGTTTAGCTCCCATAGTAATAAATGAATTATTCAAAGCCTTGAAAGAAATCAGGGAGACTGGCATCACCATACTGTTCGTAGAACAGAATGTAAGGCGCACTCTTCAGGAAGCAGATCGAGCATATATATTAGAAACAGGGCGTGTAACCTTAAGTGGCACCGCTGCTCAGCTTAGAGAAGAAGAAGAAGTTAAAAAGGCCTACTTCGGTATATGATTAAGGATATTATATAGATGACAGTTGACATACTTTCCCCGATAGTAATGGGACTGCTGCTGGGTGGTTTATACGCCTTGATTGCCTTGGGGCTTTCCATGGTCTTCGGGGTAATGAGGTTGATCAACCTGGCCCATGGAGACCTTGTTATCTTGGGTAGCTATATTGCCTATGCCATAGTTACCTATTTGGGCATGGACCCCGTTCTAAGCCTGGTTATATGCATACCAGTAATGTTCGGCATAGGTTTTGCCATTCAAAAGTATCTCATGGGACGCGCATTTGGAATATCAGGAGAAGCTCCACTGATAATTGCCTTCGGCATTGCCCTAGTAATTCAAAATTCCATGCAGATTGTATTCACACCTCTTTCCCGCGGTTTAGAGATTCCTCCTTATTTACCTGACAGTCTTGATCTTGTCATATTCCAACTTCCAGTCACATATATACTTGATCTTGTTGCTGCCGTTATAGTTATGCTAGCCCTCCGCACGTTCCTTACCAGAACCTACTTAGGAAAAGCTATTACCGCTGCATCCCAAAATAAAAGAGCAGCCAAGTTAATGGGAATAAATACTAATCTAGTATATGGCTTTGCCTTTGCTATTGCTATGGTCTCCGCTGCTATCGCTGGCGTTTTCCTAGGCATGACCTTCCCGTTCACTCCAACATCAGGAACGCAGTTTCTTATAATCGCCTTCGGCGTGGTAATCATAGGAGGCCTAGGTAGTATATTTGGCACATTGCTTGGTGGCTTAATCTTAGGAATAGCTCAAACCCTGGCAGGAACTTTCCTAGGACCCGCTACCCAAATGCTAGTTGTTTATGTAATAGTACTGGTGATATTGGCCATCAGGCCACAAGGTTTATTTGGTCGCTAGGAGAAAAATGAAAGCTCTAACCGACAGATTGACATCAGGATGGATAATAATAGCAGTAGTAGTAATCATACTTGCCCTGCTACCTGTACTTAACCTTCCCAAAGAGTGGACTCTATACTTTTTCCTCTTCCTGATTTATCTGGCTATGTCTAACATGTGGAATCTACTCGCAGGCTACACCGGCCTGATTTCACTCTGTCAGCCTGCTTTCCTCGGACTAGCAGGTTATACGGTGGCAATAGGTACCTGGGTTGGTGTGCCCTGGTGGGCAGGACTTATAGGCGGAGCTGCCGTAGCTGGAATTTTTGCTATTCTTATATCCTTCCCTGTTTTCAGGCTTAGCGGCGTTTATTTTGCCATTGGTACACTGGTTGTCCCTGAAGCACTACGTATAGTATTCTACCTGTGGAAACCTGTCGGAGGAGAGCTACACGGTGCTGGTGCAGGTTATATGATAAAAGAAATCACTGACGTAAGCATGGCACATATTTATTGGATGGCTTTTGCCATTGCCATAGTGTCTGCAATCGTAATGCGTCTAATCCTGAAATCAAAATTGGGACTAGGCTTAGCGTCAATCCGTGATAATGAGAAGGCCGCAGCAAGTTGTGGAGTAGATACATTCCGAATTAAAGTTTATCCCTTCGTCATCGCTGCTGTCATCACTGGCATAGCAGGAGCCATCTTCTATATATACCAGGGATATATAGAACCATCCGCTACCTTTAATGTAAAATGGACAATGCTAATATTGCTGGCTACTGTTATAGGAGGTCTACGCACTGAAGGTGGCCCTATCATAGGCACAATCATAGTAGTCATACTCTACTTCTTGCTGGCAAGATACGCTGGGTTTAGTCTTCTTATCCAGGGTATCATACTGGTTGTCATCATGTTAATCTCCCCACAAGGTATAGTGGGAATTTTACGCAAGACTAAATTCTACCATTCTTTAGAACGACTGGCTAGCAAGCGATTTATATAATATTACCGTATAATATATAATATAATACGAAAAGTACTATATAGAAGTATCGAAAACCGCCCTCTGCCAAATTGTTTATTAATTATAATTGTATTTAAATACTACAAAAAACTCATAAGAACAATTTAGAGGAGGCAAGTTATGGCAAAAGGTGAACAGGTTTTTACCAGCTGCACTACAGGCGGACCTGTCTTTGTCTATGTCAAAGACGGGAAAATAACCCGCATCGAACCACTGCAATACAGTCCTGATGACGCTGGCTACTGGACTATCGAGGCTCGTGGCAAGAAATTCTCACCTCCCAAAGTAGCGCTTCTAGCCCCGTATATTCTGAGCGAAAGAGCCAGGACATATTGCAAAGACAGGATTCTCTATCCTATGAAAAGGGTGGACTACGACCCCAAAAACAGAAACCCCCAAAATAGAGGAAAATCCGGATATGAGCGCATTAGCTGGGACAAAACTCTGGATATTATCTGCGAGGAAGTAATGCGTATCCAGGCTAACTATGGTCCCGGCTCAATCATAGCCACTACATCATCGCATCATAATTGGGGTAATATCAACTACAGGCATAGCTCGTTCTTAAGGTTTATAGGAATTCTAGGCTGTACTGGCGTCGACCATAACCCTGATAGCTGGGAAGGCTGGCACTGGGGTGCCATGCACACCTTCGGATATGCCTGGAGGCTAGGAATCCCAGAGCAATATGACCTCCTCGAGGACGGACTAAAAAATACTGAGATGATAGTTTTCTGGTCCAGTGATCCTGATGGTGAGCCTATGATCTACAATGGTCAGGAGACCACCCCCTGGCGCTTCTGGCTCAAAGAGCTGGGCGTCAAGATGGTGTTCATCGACCCTCACTACAACTTCACCGCAGTTAATCATGCCGATAAATGGCTGGCGCCCAGGCCAGGAACAGATGCAGCTATTGCCGCCGCCATTGCTTACGTCTGGATTACGGAAAACACCTACGACAAAGAATATATTAAAAAGAAGACATACGGTTTTGAAAAATGGCAGGACTATGTTCTAGGTAAAGAAGATGGCAATCCCAAAACCCCGGAGTGGGCTGAGGCAGAAAGCGGCATACCTGCCCGCGAGATAAAAGCCCTGGCCAGAGAATGGGCTAAGAAAAAGACCATGCTTGCCTGTGGAGGGCTTGGTGGTGCTGCCTGCAGAGCTGCCTATGCCACAGAATGGGCTAGAATGATGGTATATCTGGGTGCGATGCAAGGCATGGGCAAACCGGGCAGCGGCATGTGGACCACCAACCAGGGTGCTCCTTATAATGCAGACTTTTTCTTTCCTGGCTATGCCGAAGGTGGTATATGTGGCGATGGCAATAACACCGCCGCTGGCTACCAACTGGTTGCCCGCGGCATTACGCTGCACACCGTAGCCTCAATGGTGAACAACCCCCTGGGACAGCATATACCCAGGTTACTTCTTCCTGAAGCTATCATGAACCCGCCTATTGAGTGGCGAGGCAAGGGTTTCTGCGGTAACTCAACCGAAATGCAATTCAAGAAATACAAGTATCCTGAAGATGGATTCTCTACGGGAAAGATGTTCTGGAGATATGGCGGCGCCTATATTGGCACTATGACCAATACCAACCGCTGGGTCAAGATGTACCAGAGTCCTAACCTGGATTTCGTGGTCAACCAGTCCATCTACATGGAAGGTGAAGCTAAATTTGCCGACATCATATTGCCTGCCTGCTCTAACTTCGAGAGATGGGATATCGGCGAATGGGGTAATTGCTCAGGCTATATTCCTCACTCTTCCTCTGGAACTAACCGCCGCACTATCGTCCTGCAGAAGAAATGCATTGAGCCTCTGGGCGAATCAATGGCAGACTATGACATCTTTGCCTTAGTCGCAAAGAGGCTTGGCTTCTATGAGAAGTTCACCGACGGCGGCAAAACACTCTACGATTGGTGTAAGCAATACTACAAGTCAACAGACCTGCCCAAATATATATCCTGGGAAGATTTCGAAAAGAAAGGTTACTTTGTGGTTCCGATACCCAAGAATTACAAACCCACTCCAGCACTGAGATGGTTTGCCGAAGGTAGACGAAAGGATACACCTGACTGGGGTCCAGCTGGTGGCGGCATAATGAGCCTACCTGATGAGTCAGGATTGGCTACCCAAACTGGCAAGATTGAGTTTGAAGCAACCAGTCTCAAGAGGTTTGACCCCAACGACCCAGAGCGCCCACCGGTGGCTAAATATATTCCTTCCTGGGAAGGTCACCGCACCACAGAGCTATACTCCAAGTATCCTATCCAGATAATCACACCACATCCCAGGTATAGCTTCCACACAATGTATGACGGCAAGGAGAGCTGGATGAATGAAGTGCCAGAGCACAGAGTGAAAGCACCAGATGGCCATTACTACTGGGTACTCCGTATCAGCCCCAAGGATGCGGAAAAGAGAGGTATTAAAGAAGGCGACATTGTCAAAGCTTTCAATGATAGAGGGGCTGTGCTCTTAAGTGCCCAGGTTACTAACCGAGTTCCACCTGGTGTAGCTCACGCCTGGGAATCCTGCGCTATCTACGAGCCTATTGGTGAACCGGGAGAATCTCCAGACAAAGGTGGATGCATCAATTTGCTGACACCACACCGCTTCATATCCAAGAATGCCTGTGGTATGGCTCCAGGCTCCTGCTTAATTGAAATTGAGAAATGGAGGGCATAAAAATGGCTAAATATGGTATGGTGATAGACGTATCAAGATGCACTGCATGCTATTGCTGCTTTGCTGCCTGTAAAGATGAGTACTGGGAGAACAATTATCCTCCCTATTCTGCAGCTCAGCCCAGGTTCGACCAATTCTGGATCAACCCCATTAAGCGCGAGCGTGGCACCTACCCCTGTATAAAGGTAGCTTATGTGCCCGCCCTTTGTGTGCACTGTGACGATGCCCCATGCATGAAAGTTGCCAAAGATGGTGCTGTAACTAAAAGACCTGATGGGATAGTGATTATAGACCCCAAGAAAGCCGTCGGTCAAAAGCAAATAGTAGATGCCTGCCCTTACAAAGTAATATTCTGGAACGAAGAGAAGAAGCTACCTCAAAAGTGCACTCTCTGCATTCACAGGCTTGAGGAAGGAAAGATACCCAGATGCGTACTTTCCTGCCCCAGCGAGGCTCTTAAATTTGGTGACCTTGATGATCCTAAGAGCGAGGTAGCCAAACTCGTAGCTTCAGGGAAGACAGAACCCCTCTACCCTCAATATAAAACAAATCCAAGAGTCCTTTATATGAATGTGCCCAAAATTTTCATCGCTGGATCGGTAGCTTATGGTGACAAGAACGAGTGCGCTGAAGGAGCTTCGGTAACCCTAACCTCAAACGGCAAATCAACCAAGGCTACGGCCAACACTTTCGGTGACTTCATGTTTGATAGTCTGGCTGCTGGAAAATACTCCGTAAAGATTGAATGCAAAGGCTACACAGCAAAGACAATCGACGTTGACTTGAAAACTGACAATTATCTGGGGGCAATCAATCTAAGCAAAGCGTAAATAACGTCTTGAAAAGGAGGATAACTTGAGCGATTTATTTAATTTGACAGGCAAAGTTGCCATCGTAACTGGTGGTGCTGGTGGTATTGGACGTGCTCTAGCTCTGGGGCTTGCTGATGCAGGTGCTGATGTTGTAGTAACCAGCCGCAAACTTGGACATCTGGAAGAAACAGCCAAGGATATAAAATCCAAAGGAAGAAAAGCCCTAGCCACCTCCACAGATGTTACTCAGGTGAAATCAGTAGAGGATATGGTAGCACGTGTACTGAAAGAATTCCCACGCATTGATATTCTGGTGAACGCTGCCGGTATCGCCATTCGCCATCCTGCTGAAACTTTTCCTATTGACGAGTGGCAACAGGTAATGGATATCAATGCTCGTGGTACCTTTGTCTGCTGCCAGGCAGTGGGACGTGTAATGATTAAACAAAAAAACGGCAAGATAGTGAATGTATCCTCAGTAAGAGGCCGGTACGGCCTTCCTGTGGACTACGCAGCATACTGCCCCAGTAAAGGAGCTGTAGATACTCTGACACGAACATTAGCCTGCGAGTGGGCTAAACACAATGTACTCGTGAATGCAGTAGCGCCTACTGTCGTAGAAACTGAACTTACCCGCCCTGCACTTGCCGACCCAGAGTACGCCAAAAGAATGAAAGCCCGCATTCCGCTCGGTCGCTGGGCAATGCCCGAAGATATTATTGGGCCTACAATTTTCTTGGCTTCAAAAGCTTCCGATTTTGTTACTGGTCAGGTAGTGTATGTTGATGGCGGTGTAACTACCTGGTAGTAAAAACCATCGAATGATGATTTCTTTCGGGAAGGAGGCAAAGAAAAGAAATAGGAAAATATTATTTACACAGGTACCGGAGTAGCTCAAAGCTTGAGCCCGAGTTATTCAAGAACTAAGTAACAACATTAAAGGAGGTATCCTGCTATGGGAAAAGTGCAACTTGTAGATTTAAGTCATCCTTGGGGTTTTGGTGTGCCACTATGGCCCTATTTTTCGGATGTCCAAATTGAGAGAATACATTACCACGCCAAGGCTGGAGTACTAACTCAAAAAATCACCACTACTATGCATTGTGCAACACACGCTGATTCCCCAGCTCATGTCTTCGAGGGAGGCATGTACACCGACGAAATCCCCTTGGAAAAGTACTATGGCACTGGAGTTGTCGTCGACATTCCCAAAAACAAATGGGGCGTAATCACCCCAGACGACTTAGAAAAAGCCAAACCCAAGATTGAAAAGGGGGATATAGTCATCGTACACACTCACTGGCATATATATTATGGAGATAACACAAAGTATTTTTGCTACTCACCTGGTCTTTACAAAGAAGCTGGTGATTGGTTCGTACAGAAGGGTGTGAAATGTGTCGGCGTTGACCAGCAGGCTCTTGACCATCCGCTGGCTACCGCGATAGGTCCTCACGGATTAGGTCCATTGCGGCCGGACGTATGTGCTGAGTATGAAAAAGAGACCGGACGCAAAGTAATAGACGATTTTCCGCTATGGGAACCCTGCCACAACATCATTTTGAAAAATGGCATCATGGGTTACGAAAATGTCGGCGGCGACATTGACAAAGTAGTAGGTAAGAGAGTTACTTTAGCTGGATTTCCAATCCGGTGGGTCAAAGGGGATGGCTCAATGGTCAGATTAGTCGCCATCGTTGATTCTGGTGATCAGTAAATCAACTTGAACTTAAATTAAAGCCACTCTAAAAATAAATAACGATAGAAAATTCATTAGGGAGGAAATATGAAAAAGGTTCGACTTAGTGATGTTAAACCCTATGCAGCACCAAAGCATTTTAATGTATCCACTCTAAGACTACAAGGCAAGGATGAAACAGGTATCCAGAAATTCTGGATGGGGCTTTCATATTTCCTCCCTGCTGGTGGTTCTGAATGGGCCTATGAAGATTCACCCACAGAGAAAGTGTATATTGTCCTAGATGGAGAAATCACCATTAAATCTAAAACAGAAGAGTTCACTCTTGGACCCATGGACTCCCTGTATATAGCTCCATTTGAGGGAAGAGAAATTATAAACAAGACTAACAAGATAGTAACCATGCTGGTATGTGTGAACTACTAAGCTAGAATCCCATCTTCGTGCTTCGATAAATAAATACAAATATATACTCAATCTAGTATCATTTCTGTTATATAAGGAGTTATCCCAATGAAGGCTGAAGAGGTTCGTAGTATTGCTTTACTAGGCGCAGGTATGATAGGACACGGATTGGCGTTGCACTTCGCCAAGTCCGGTTATCAGGTCACACTCTTTTCCAGAACACAGCAGACCCTGGACAAAGCTATTGAAGGCGTCAAAGGAGAGCTAGCCCCTTTGCTAGCAGACCAAGCCGGCAAAGATGAGGAAATAGCAAAAATTGTAGGCAAGATAAAAACTACCAGAGACATGGCTGAAGCAGTGGCCAATGCCCCCATCGTTATCGAATCTATAGCCGAGGACCTCAAAATAAAGCAGGATACGTTTCAAGAGCTAGACAAGATATCCCCTCCCGAAAAGATTCTGGCAACCAATACATCTGTAATTAGCATAACTGAGATAGCTTCTAAAGCTAAGAATAGAAACAGAATCGTGGGAACACATTTCTGGTACCCACCGTATCTCATTCCTCTGGTTGAAGTAGTAAAGGGGAAAGATACCTCTGATGATACTATGGAAATAACCTATCAATTTATGAAAAAAGCTGGCAAATATCCCATCAAGTGTTTGAAGGATGTGCCAGGTTTTGTCGCCAACCGTCTTCAGCACGCCCTGTGGCGAGAGGCAATCTCAATCGTGGAAAATGGCATCGCTGATGCCGCCACTGTTGACGCTGCCATCAAGCAGAGTTTCGGTATCAGAGTAGCAGTTCTAGGGCCGCTTGAGAACGCTGATATGGCTGGGCTGGATCTGACATTAGCTATACACAACACTGTTTTAAAGCATTTAGAGGCTTCTCCCAACCCATCACCCCTTTTAAAAGAAAAAGTAAAGAAAGGAGAGCTTGGGTTTAAATCGGGGAAAGGCTTCTATGATAACTGGACACCGGAAATTATCAAGCGTACTAGAGAAAATCTTTTAAAGTACCTTATAGATTACTCTCGAAAGCAACGAAGCTAGGTGGCTTAATAAAAATTTAACTCTAACTACAACATAACTTATAATTAATATAGAGTACAATAAAGGAGGACTCATAAACTATAAATGGAAAAACTAATTGTAACTTGTGCCCTAACTGGCAATATAACCCTCCCAACACAGACATCTCACCTACCTCTAACACCTCAAGAGATTATCGACGATGCTGTAAGAGCAGCTAACGCTGGGGCAGCCTCAGTACATATTCACGGCAGGGACCCCAAGACTGCCAAGCCAACGACCGATCCAGCCGTATACAAGGAAATTGCCGCTGGCATAAAGGCACGCAGCAATGTGATAGTCTGCGTGACTACTGGTGGTACTGCTGATATGACTGCAGCGGATAGAGTAAAAGTGGTCCCTGCACTTAAGCCTGAACTCGCCACATTCAATATGGGGTCGATTAATTTTTCAATCCATCCCATAGTCGATCGATATAAGGACGAGGAGTACAAGTACCCGTGGGAAAAACAATTTGCCGAAAGCACCAAAGAGTTCATCTTCAGAAATACTTTCGCTGATATTGAACACTTTTGCCAAACCATGAAGGAAAATGACACTAAGCCGGAACACGAGGCGTACGATGTCGGTCATCTTTACAATATTAACTTCCTGCTGAGGAAAAATATCCTCAAGCCTCCACTGTGGATACAATTTGTTACTGGAATTTTAGGTGGAATCGGTTCCACTATAGAAGATGTTATGTACATGAAGCATACTGCCGATAGACTGTTCGGTGCAGAAAACTACAAGTGGTCGGTAATCGGTGCCGGCTACCCAGCAGAATTTAATCTGGCAACACTATCGATAATGATGGGGGGGCACGCCAGGGTAGGTCTGGAAGATAATATCTTTATTGAAAAGGGTAAGCTCGGCACTAATGCACAACTGGTAGAAAAAGTGGTAAGAATCGCCAGAGAGCTTGGCCGAGAAATAGCTACTCCCGACGAAGCCAGAAAGATACTGGGCTTAAAAGGGAAGGACAAGGTTAATTACTAAATACAACTCTGGATCGAAGAAAATCGCCTTTCCTTTTTGCTAGCAGGCTAATTCACTAAGAACTACCACCATAGCTGCAAGCAGCACGTCACAACTTCAGCTATGGTGGTAGTTCTTAAGTAATATTTTATTACGTTTCTCTGGCGGCTCATTTACCAATTGCAGCACAGCCAGGTGCCCGTATGATCATGACTGGTACGTGGACAGCCTTGAGGATTCTATCTGCCACACTACCATGCACCCACCTGCTGGGGCCACCACGCCCATGGCTTGCCATCGCAATAAGATCACAACCTTTAATCTCTGCATAGATGATAATTTCTTCTGCAGGATTCCCCAAGGGCACTTCTTTGGTCACTTTAATACCCTTGCCCTCTAAACTTTTGGCTATCCTATCAAGATATTTCATCGCTTGTCTTTCCATTTTGCCTACAGCCTCGGGCGCTAGACGCTCTTCAGTTGGCGAGCCCAAATCCTCTATAGGTCTAAATCCCTGAATACGCTCTGTGACACTGATTAAGACAACCTCCTCAGCTACATGTTTTGCTGCCAGCTCCTCTACATACGGTAAAGCACACTCCGCCAGTTTGGAGCCGTCAAGGGGAACTAATATTTTCTTTAGCATTTCTCCTCCTTTTATGCCTGCTATATCTCTCGACTAACACTCTGGTTTACCACACACATCCTTATCCCTCAAATATCTCTACTTCATACAGCTTCAGTGTGCCTAAACAGGTGTATTATCGATATATGTGAATAATAATAAGCAATCTTTCAGTTGGGTGTCAACATATCTGGTGCAATCTTCAAAACAAATTACATTTGTAATTTATTTCATAGGCATAAACCTATTTACAAACAATATTTAAACAAATAATACTGAACTTCTTTTATAATTTAAAGGTAATTCTGCATGTGCTATAATAATTTACCTCTAGGCAATATGCTCAATAGGGATTAAAGGAGGGGATGTTAGTATGGCTAAATCAGTCGTTTCCATAGTCAAGGGAACTAACCCGGAGAAAATGATAGAGGAGGCACTGTCTCTTTTAGGCGGGATTGATAATCTAATCAAGCCGAATTCGACAGTAGTCATCAAACCCAACTCGGGGCACCCTATTCCTCCTGAGACCAGCGCCAACACCAGCCCCGCTTTTGTAACCGCGGTTATTAAAATATTACGTAAAGCCCAGCCAAAGGAGATTATCCTGGCTGAGGCAGCAGCTATTGGTTGCGACACCCTAGAAGCCCTCGAGGTAACTGGTATCGGTAAAGCTGCCAAGGAAGCAGGTATAGATAAAATTATCGATATTAAACGGGAAAAAGACCTGATAAAGATTCCTATTCGGGATGCCAGGTCCGCTATAACCAGCGTACTGTTACCCAGATTTCTTCTAGAAGCAGATCACATAGTTAACATACCTATCTTCAAATCGCATGCCAGCATGGTATTTACCTGCGCACTCAAAAACATTAAAGGGGTAGTGCAGGATAAGGTCCATTACCAGATGCACCAGACTGATCTGGCAGCAGCTATGATGGACGTCTGGTCTGTCATCAAGGCAGACCTTAACATAGTAGACATGATTCGTCCTGCGGAGGGTTTTGGCCCTCACAGTACCACGCCGGTTGACTTTGGCTGCGTTGTAGCCGGGAAGGATCCTGTAGCAGTAGATGCTACCATTTGCCGTATGATTGGGCTAGACATTAAGAAAGTCGCCTACTTTGAACCAGCCCGTGAACGTGGACTGGGACACTACGAAGAAAAATTCATCGAGGTCCGAGGCAAATCTATAAAGGAAGTATATAAGAAACTATGGTTACCTTATCTCAAGGGATTCAATACATGGCCAGAATACAAATTTTATGCGGAAGGTAGCTGCAGTAGTTGTCAGGGATTATTGGCACTTACTATGGAAAGGCTAAAGGCAATGGGCGAGTACGAAAAGAATAAGGGTATTTCTATCGTCGTCGGTCGCAAGAAGGAGCTTCCTAAGGGATTGAAACTTGGCAAAGATGTTATACTTGTGGGCGACTGCCTTAAGAAACACCGAGGCCAAGGTAGTCCGTTTTCCGGTGGCTGTCCTCCAGCTGAGCCTTTCCCGCTGTGGGTAATACTCGACAGGAAAGACCATACGGAAGTGGGACCAGAATTCCGTGACAGAATGGCCGAGGACGAGAAACCCTGGAAAGTTTACCTCGCTGAACTAGAGAAAAAGAGAAGTAGTAAATACAAGAAATAGTCTAATTAATAAAAAGAGTTGCAGGCTTACAGCCTGCAACTCTATCTTTTATACCAAACTCAATTACCTAACTAACCAATCTCACTAAAATCTTATTTCAGTGGCAGCTTAAAAAACTTCCTAGGGTTTTCCCAGACAACGTTTTCTATCTCATCATGGCTTAAGCCCATCATTCTCATAGCCATAATTACTCTTGGCACCGTAAAGTAGAAATCTCCGCCCGCAAGTTCACAATTTATTATTAACTTATCTCTTTTACCTGGATTCTTTATCACATAATCGGCAGCTATTTCAGGCGGCATTTTATCATGACATACACTCAATCCAACCATAGCTCCAGTTTTTATCCGATAGTCAAAAGAGCTTTCACCAGTATGGTCTAAAACCACTCGTTCAATAGGAAACTTTTCCTCGTTGATCACGTCTACTATTTGCTTTATAACTGTAGAAGCCTGTGGAGCCAATCTAATAGCAGAATGTACTATTATCGGCAGGTTATGCTCTTTGGCTATTTTCAATTGCGCTTTAAAGAGATCCTTTTCATCTTCAATACCACAGTCTAGACCAATTTCTCCAATAGCCACAACCCTATCATGTTTAAGGTAATTAGGCAGTTCTTTAAGACATTCCTCAATGTTCTTAGCATCTAATCCATAGAATGGAATGCTTAAAGAAACAAAAAGTTCAAAACCCATGGACTTAGCACTATTCACTTCGAAGTCGAGAAACCTACGCCACAGGCGGAATATTGTGTCAGCCGTCCCCGAACCTTTCAACATATGTGGCGAAGGAACGATCGCTGCCTCCATGCCAGCCATGGAAAGTTTTTCCAAAATAACATCGTCTATCATGTCCGTATGCAGGTGAGGATCGACAAATCTCATTACTCAACCTCCTTAAAATCGTTTATACTTAGTATCCCATATCATTTAATCTTATTCAACAGACACTACATTCGCTAGTGATTTACCCTTCCCATTTCTCGATCTCTATGAGACAGGAATTATTCGCCATACCCGGCGCATTCTTGGAAAGCATCCTCGAAGGAGAGAGTAAGTTCACGCATCCTGCTTTATCAGTACTCCCAACTTTCCCTGGTTCCAGCGGGTCATACTGAGCACAAGACTCATAACTATGAACAACGCTTGGACGTATACGTTCAGTAACCTGTGCCACGCCCAGTACACTACCCCGATCGTTATAAAGTCTTACTACATCCCCATTCTTTATTCCTCTTGCCTCAGCATCAGCAGGATGAATTCTTACAGTCTGATAGTAGTAACCATCTTTAATTATACGGTGCCCTGGAATATCACTTATCCAGGCATTACGTCTGTCATAGTGAGTGTGGTAAGAATATCTAACATGTGGAGATACAAGCTGCAACGGATATTTCTTGGCAATCGCTGATGTCGGCCCTTCCCAGCTAGGTATATATCTGGGCATTGGTGGCCGTTCTTCGTCATCAGGCATATATTTCTTTAAGCTTTCTGATACGAATTCTATCTTGCCGCTATATGACGCTAATTCATGGGCTTTCGTCGTACCCCTCTTGGGATTACCATGAGTAGGTGTATCACAAGCTCTACCTTCATAGAACCAGCGAAGCGCTACTGTCGGTTTATAGTCCTCTGGAACTGGGACTACAAAATAGCCCTTTTCTTTAAAATCTTCAAACGATATATATTTGGGCAAGTCGGTTATGTCAAATATTGCCTTTGTCCAATCTTCTGCCGATTTACCTTCGGTAAAATCGCCTTTCATTCCCAGTCTTTCTGCCAGCAAAGCAAAGATCTCATAATCAGGTTTAGATTCATACAATGGCTCGATACATTTCTGCTGGTACACAATTACCCTGAAGTTACAGCCGCTGGAAGAGTCCGCAGAGTACCCGCCTGGCTCTGCCCACTGCGAAATATCATTTCGTTCCAGATTGGTGCATGCTGGCAGAATGATGTCTGCAAACCTCGTTTCAGTACACCACCAGCAGTCCTGATTAACCACAAATTCAAGTTTGGGACTTTGATATGCCTTTACCCATTTATTCGTCTCTGTCATAGTGCCAATAAAAGCACCACCATAACGGTAGAACATCTTTACTTCAGATTTACCTGGCATGGGATAAGTATAGGGCTTGAACTGCTGCTCTATTGATTGCCCACAGAACCCTTCCCCTATCCAGTGGATCGGGGGATTTAAAATGGCATCAGGGAAAAGTATCCTGTAGAGACGCTGTTCGACTGGGTTATTTATTATTTTTTTAGCTGCTCGCGTCATTGACAATCTGGCATCCGGATCAGAATATCCAGGAAACTTGAAATTCGAATTATGAGGTCCCCCTGAGGTAGTTCCCCACATACTTACACCAGGTTTGCCCCAACCCTGCATAGCTTGCAAAAGTATCATCAATCTTGCCCATTCATGCCCGTATGCCAGTCTCATAGCGCCACCCCAACCCCCACGAAGCCCACATGATAATGATGTCCTCTTGGATGCCCATTCCCTGGCTAGGGCAACCATAGTTCTGGAGGGAACCCCAGTTATTTCCTCTGCCCATCCAGGGGTCTTTGGCACTCCGTCGCTATTACCTAACACATATTTCTTAAACTCTTCAAATCCAATTGTCCTCTTGGTCAAATAGTCTTTGTCGTACGTATTTTCTTTAAGCCAGACATATGCTATAGCCAGAGCCATTGCCGAATCGGTACCCACCTTCGGAGCTATCCACTTATCTCCCAGAATTGATGCAGTATAGTTGCAAAACGGATCAATAAAAACCTGCTTTATCCCCAACTCCTTTAACCAGAGCCGCCATCTTGCTGACTCCTGTCCACAGTAGCCTCCATGAGTACTATCAGGATCATTAGACCAGTAGACTATCATGTCGGTATGTTTTAAAGTATCAGTGAGAAGGTCCGATTGTTCAGGGCATCCTAAATTCCAGTAAAAACCGTAGACATGCGGAGCACCCCAGTGAAAACCCTCCCAGCTATCCGGATTATGGTAGATAAATGTATGTCCCAGTACATTAAAGAACCTCTCGAAAGCCCCAAACCTGTAACCTACGTAACCCCAGTTATGGTGAGATGAAGTTATGGCAGTGACAGCTTCTGGGCCATAGCTATTCCTTATTCTTTTAATCTCGCCAGCAATTATATCCAGCGCTTCGTCCCAGCTTATTCGCTCATAATTTGACTTACCTCTGTTTTCAGTAAGCCTGTTCTTGCTATCAGGATCAAAGTCCACCCTCTTTAATGGGTATTTAATCCTGTCTTCTGAGTAAACTTTTTGCCTCTCTGTAACTGTATAAGGTGCCAGTGTAATTTTCTTAGGCGGCGAGAACTTTTTACCTCTAGCATCAATTGTCCATGGGTTTAAATCCTTCTCATCAATTACCAGTGGTCGCACCCTAACTATCTTTCCACCTCTGACATATACTGAAATAGGACCTCCGACGGTACAATTTATAAAGACGTGTTCAGACATTAATGGGGCTTCTCCTTGAGGTTAATATGGTCTAAAATTAGGGCTGTATAATAGTACTACAGGTTCCAAAATAAGTAAATTCTTCGCTTAATTCTCCGTAAATATCCGACAGTCTACCTCCTTCTTTAATCTTTGTAATGGTGGCTTCATCCCTAAGCTCATATGTGGACGATGATAATGATAGCGCTTCAGGAAAGATTCTACCATTTCTATGCACTCAGGCAATTGTTTAGCACGATATTTTGACCAGCCCAGGCACTCTTTTCTTACCGTTCTGTTGAAACTCTCAATATAAGATTGTTCATTTTTACGATATGGCCTAGCTACCCTGTGACGATCACAGAAAGAATGTACATGCATGAGGAAGTCTGCCTTAAACTCTGGACCGCCATCAGTCTGAATAAGATGCACATGCTGCCCAAATCTCCTCTTCATACTCTTAACTAGAAATCTGGAACCGTACCTGGCAGTGAGCTCCGGAGCTAATAGAATATCTGCCTCTCTGGTAAAAATGTCTATCGCAGTGAATGCATAAATGTCCCCGAAATCAATTGTATCCATCTGAATTACTTCTCTGGGCATTGATGCTTTTGGTATCAATCCTCTCACTTTATTTTTCTTCCATTTGGACCGAATTAAATATTTCTCCGCTAGTATCTCATATATCTTAGGAACCGAGAGGTGGATACCACGTTCAAGCTCTAAATAATATTGAATCTTCTGACCACAACAATAGTATTCGCGCTCCCTGATTTCCCAGACTAATCTCTTTACTAGCGGGTCTACTTGCCTTCTTTTCCTCTCACCTTTCTTGGATTGCTCGTAGTTATCCAGGAATGAGAGAAGTCCATGTTCTTTGATGTTCTGTATCCAGATATGTATGGTCTCGCGATTTTTATCCAGCCTTTTAGCAATGTGTACCTTAGGAATTCCTTGTTCATATAACTCCCAGCAAAGTGTTATTAATGTCCTGTTTTGCATGTCCATGATTTTACATGGACTGTCGGATTTCTACGGAAACATTGCGTTCTTCGCTTCTTCTTTTCAATAGATTAACTAATATTAATATGTTAAACACGATTATCGTATTACAACATACAATTTTAACACCGAGCTAACTCCGAAAATATTAAGAGTTTGAGAATGTCCTCTTTATATGTATAATGGCACCATAATATAAATGAAAGAAAGCCCGATTATTGAACAAACCTTGAACTTATTAAGCCATGAATATGGTTACCTTGAATGTCAGCCTAACCAAAATCCAATTTCAGTACTAGTGCAAACAATCCTCTCACAAAATACATCTGATGGAAATTCACATAGAGCCTTTGCATATCTCATGGCTTCATTTGGTAACTGGCAAGATGTAGCTGATGCCAGTATAGACGAAATCTCTAAATCTATCAGACCTGGCGGGCTGGGAGAAATCAAAGCCAGGTATATCAAGCAGGCACTTGAGACAATCAGGCTCAAGAGAGGTAATTTAGAACTAGGTTTTTTAAAACAACTTACTGTGGCTGAAGCCAGAAATTGGCTGATGCAACTGCCAGGAGTAGGTATGAAAACAGCAAGCTGCGTATTGCTTTTCTCATTGGGAATGCCAGCTTTACCAGTGGATACACATGTATTCCGAGTTGCCAAAAAGCTTAATTTAATTGGTAATAATATCTCCGTAGATGAAGCCCATAAGGCATTGGAAAGCATCATCCCCCAAAATGACATCTACACTTTTCACATCTTGCTTATAGAACACGGCAGGAAAATATGCAAAGCCCAACGCCCGCGCTGCTACCAATGTGTCTTACAGAAAATCTGCCCTAGCTATGAGAAACTTAGTAAACTTACCAAACTTTAAATTTTCATGAGCTTCAATAGCAGGTACTGTATACTGCTCCATAATATTTCAGGAAAGATTTAAAGCTTAGACTCCTGAGTGGCAACTCATCAAGTAGTTCTTTGCTTCTTTTACGATAGGGCTGTTTGTTACAACTAATAATCGATTCCCGGTACAGGAAACCGCTGGCACATGGCAACTACTTGTTCTTTAACTTGTTGCCCAATCTCTTTACTATCAGGGATTGACAGCACTTTAGTGATCATAGAGACGACTTGTTTCATCTCTTCAATACCAAAGCCTCTGGTGGTAACAGCCGGTGTGCCCAGCCTAATGCCACTGGCAATTTGTGGGGGTTTGTTATCAAATGGAATGGCATTTCGATTAACCAGTATACCAGCAGCCTCGAGAGCATCTTGAGCAGTTCTACCAGTTATCCCGGTTTTGGTCAGATCCACCAATACAAGATGATTATCAGTGCCACCAGAAACCAATCTAAAACCGCCTCGCTGAAGTTCCTGAGCCAGAACAGCAGCATTTTCCAGTACCGCTTTCTGATAGCTGACAAAATCAGGCTGCATGGCTTCAAAAAATACCACGGCTTTAGCAGCAATAGCATGCATTAGAGGCCCACCTTGCATCATAGGGAAAACAGCAGCATCAATTTTTGAAGCTAATTCGTTTTTGCACAACACAAAACCGCTACGTGGGCCTCGCAAAGTCTTATGAGTGGATGAAGTAATCACATCAGCAAAGGGAACAGGAGAAGGATGCAAATTGGCAACCACCAATCCAGCAATATGGGCTATATCAATAACCAGTCTGGCACCTGTTTTGTCAGCGATACGACGGAAATGCTCAAAGTCAATAATTCGAGGATAGGAGCTGGCTCCAGCCATAATGAGGTTCGGTTTGTGTTTCAGAGCTAACTTTTCTATTTCATCATAATCCAATCTTTCGGTCTGCCCATTAATACCATAAGAGATAAACTTATACCATTTACCGGAAAAATTTACCGGGGCTCCATGAGTTAGATGGCCTCCGTGGCTTAAAGTCATTCCCATCACCGTATCACCAGGCTCTAGCAAAGCAAAATAGGCTGCCATATTAGCTTGGCTGCCGCTGTGAGGCTGAACATTAGCATGTTCAGCATGGAACAACTTCTTAGCCCTTTGAATAGCCAAGGTCTCGACTTCATCTACGAAAGGACAGCCTGCATAATACCGATGCTCAGGGTAACCTTCAGCATATTTGTTCGTTAAAACCGAACCCTGTGCCTGCAATACAGCCCGGCTGGCATAGTTCTCAGCAGCGATAAGATTTATAGTTTCCTTTTGTCGCTTTGCCTCAAGTTCCAAAATTCGGGCAACGTCAATATCTTGTAGCTCTTTTCTAATCAACGGGAGACCTCCGCAGGAATATTTAACGCATAATATCACCGTCATTCAACTAAGGTCAAACAAAATTTCTAGTAGCTCATGGCTTGTCATTAGACAAAAGGCATGAGTCAACAATAGACACAGGTCAAAAACCAATAGCCAATTATTTTTCAGCAATCATGCCTCAGTCTTTGCAGTTGTAAACTTAGCGGTCTCAAGGAGTGAAAGTTTGACAACCAATCTCAAATTGACAATTTGTCAAAACCATCAGTCCTGTATATACTCTATTGAGTTTAAAAATACAAAGAGTACATCCGTGAAACCTTATCTTTACAGAGCAAAGTTCGGCATTATGTTAATCATACTGATTATCATTTCATCGCTTGCTAACGCATGTAGCATATCGGTTAACCAGCCACCTAAAATCTCAAGTCTGGAAGCCGATACCATGCTTGTTTACCCTACGGGAAAGGCAGAGCTCCAGTGTATTGCTACTGATCCAGACGGCGATAACATGACCTTCAAATGGTCATGTACCGATGGTACATTTATTGGAACAGGACCTATTGTCACCTGGAAAGCACCAAATGCCTATGGTGATTTCCATATTATGGTCATTGTTGAGGATAGCAAAGGCAGCAGTTCGCAAGCTACTCTAACTATTGGTGTAGTTGTAAATGAAAACCAAAAACAGGGTTGTAAAAGCTGCTCCAGGAAATAAAAAAGGAGTATCAATATAATTCAGTTTTTTTCATTCTGGAACGCTACTGCTAAAGAGGACGCCGGATGAGTCTAACGATTAAAGTTATAGTTATATGTTTAGTTGCAGTATCACTCATTTTGGTTGCCTGTGCTGAAAAAGAAGCGGGTACTGAAATACAAATCATTGACCATAACTTAAGTATACATAAGTTTGGGGGTGATGTACTTCAAAGTAAAGCTACGGTTGATGGCAAAGCTAAGAATGTTAGTAATCTTAGGCTAAGCTCCGCTTACATAAGTGTTAACTTTTACGACAAAGATGGTAATCTATTACACACAGCATCAACCAGCAAACAGAATTGGGAAATAGGCGAGATATGGCAGTTCAATATTCAGTTTATCAGCCCTGACGCCTGGAAAACCGTGCGCTATGATATTTCAGCAAGCACTAACCAATAGCTAGCCTTAATATACGTCTATTATAGTCGCGCTCAATTTCGCATAATAAAGAGTCACCCTGTAATAAAAACTCCAGCACTAAATTATATCAACAACTCAAGCAAGTATGCTATACTTTATCCAAAAGTTACCTAGTCATATATTGCTCCATTTAAATTAAATATAAATACATATGAAAGGGGATAGTATGAATAAGAGTAGTCCAATAGTAAAATTTGCCATTATTTTTCTGATACTGATTGCAGTAATCGCATTAGGCAGCGCATGCGGTCCCAGTCAAGCACCTCCAGCACCAACACCGTCTCCCGCTCCTACTGGCAACCAGCCTCCAGTTATCTCAAGCCTGACTCCAGCACAGACACAAATTTATCCTTCAGGCACGGTTGAAATTCAGTGCATTGCCTCAGATCCGAATGACGACAAATTGAATTTCACCTGGTCAGCTACTGGAGGCAACTTCAGCGGTACTAGTCATATAGTTACCTGGCAAGCTCCCGAGCAATATGGGACATATACTATTACAGCCACAGTAGACGATGGCAAAGGCGCTTCTACACAAAAGTCATTAGACCTAAGCGTTGGGGCTAATAATAATCCACAAGTATCCGTCTCTGCTAATCCATCCGTTATAGGTCCCGGTGGCAGTTCTCTGATAACTTGCGTCGCTAGCGACCCTGATGGCGATGCAATTAAGTATAGCTGGAAAGTCACTGATGGTAACATTACAGGCGTAGGTAATCAAGTTACCTGGTTTCCCCCCAACAAAGGTGGTACATTCAATATTACAGTCCTAGTCAGCGATGGCAAAGGCGGAGAGACTCAAGGTAATGTTGTCGTTACCGTAGCTACAGCAACTAAGACTGTTACTATTAATGTAGTCCAAGAAGAAACAGGCACTGTAGACTCAAAAGGTGACAAGGACAACTCTAGAACTAGAGCTGGCGATGATGAGAAGAATGTCGGTTACCGCGCCTTTTGGAGCTTTAACATATGGAGCCTCAATGGAACCGAGGTGAAAGATGCCAAGTTGATATTCACTACAAGGTCTATATCCGGCAATCCTTTTCTTGAGACCGGAGCTGAATCACTTGGTGGACTAAAATTATGGACGGTACGCTATGTCGATAGACTTCCTGATTTCACCATAACAGGCGGCCAACTTCAGAAAGCAATTATGAGCTCTTATGAACCGCCGACTGTGCTAGATGTGACTCCAGAGGTGGGCCAACTTGCTGATGGAGCCGCCACCCGCTTTCAGGCAGAAGCCTTGTTTATGAAACCATACAATGCTAACAATAAAGCTGAATGGATTGAGTGGTCAGAAGTTAAACTAGAAGTTACTTATACTGAGAAATAGTATTTTATTTTAGGCGACTATCCCTTGACAACAGGTAAGTTTTATGATATAATACCTGTGTAAGGGGGATAGAGAAATGCAAAAGTTTACGACAAATGATTTTGACGCAAAGTTTCCAGATGACGATACTTGCCTTGAATGGATTAAGAATCAACGCTATCCAGACGGGATTTATTGTCCGAACTGCCAGCGAGTAACCAAACATCATAAAATTGCTAATCGCCATTGCTATAATTGCGATTACTGCAATCACCAAGTTTACCCGACTGCTGGCACAATTTTTCATAAGTCCGCTACTCCACTTAGAACTTGGTTTGAAGTTATACATCGTATGGCTTCTACTCGATGCGGTATTTCTGCTAAACAGATTCAAAGAGAGACAGGCGTTACGTATAAAACTGCTTGGAGAATGTTTAAACAGATTAGAACACTTCTTAGTGAAGAATCCTCTATATTTACTGGCGAAGTTGAAATTGACGAAACCTACGTCGGCGGTGCTCGTCATGGCACACGTGGTCGTGGGGCACAGGGTAAAACCGTTGTAGTCGGCCTTGTCCAAAGAAAAGGCAAAGTCATGGCTTCCGTTGTCCCCGATGCTAAACGGTCTACGATAACCCCTATGATTAACAGGAATATATCCAAGAATACCATCATTTATACTGATGAATTCCCTACTTACGACCATCTTACTTATATCGGATTTAATCATCAAAGAATCAATCACAGAGCCAAGCAATACGTCCGTGGTAAAGCCCACGTCAACAATATCGAGGGTTTCTGGTCTCAAATTAAACGTGGTATCAATGGCGTTTATCATTCTGTTTCACCTAAATACTTACAATCTTATTTGAATGAGTATGCATTCCGTTATAACCATCGTTTTGATGAAAGGTCAATGTTCGAGCTTTTTCTGAATCAGATTTAATTCTCAATCTAATTTACTCCCACAGTTAATACAAAACCTCTGTTCCAAACTGATTGGCGAATGACAATGGGGGCAAACAGTATATTTTGGTTTTTGGCGTTTGCGAACTCCTAACCAAATTCCAAATCCAATACACAAACATGGTGGCAAAATCATCCAAAAAGGTATTTTATACTGTACAATTGCCCCGGGTACATACCTCATAACCCCGTTATCAGTTGTAACAGTAGGAATAGTGAGCCCAGAAAATCCAACTATGTAAGGCCATAACAACCAAAGTGAAACCAACCCAATGAAAAGTAATAACCAGCCAAAGATTCTCACTTCAACTACCCTTATCTAATTTTTCCAAATCAGTTTTAAGCTTTTTAGTTGGTTGTGCTGCCTTTTTTAGAATAGTATCGAATTGTTCCTCTGTAATACCGTAGTCAATAGGCTTGTTTTTCCCCTTTGTCTTTGAATGCTTAAGAGGAATAGGTATATACTGCGTTCTAGTGACTAATATATCCGGCGATTCGCCAGCTCTTTGCTTTATTGTAAATTGAGTTACCCTCTTTTTGAACATAACTTATTTCCCCTTTTTCTTGTACTCATCATAATCTTCAGGCCATAATTCTGTTGTAATCTGTCTCTCTGCATCTTCAACAATCACCATTTTGGGTGCATTAATCCGTAAAGGAATATATAGTATAAAGTGTCCATCAAGTAAAACACTTAGCTTATAGAAGTCTGGCTCTTTTATCGTAACATTCTTAAATTCATATGTTTCGTATAATTGAACAGGAATATCGCCTTCGTAAGCAATAATCTGGTCGTTCATTTTGAAAATTTGATTAACTCCGAACTGGTCTCTGAAATCGAAAGTAAGTTGATATATTTGACCAAATTCTGAACTATCCGTCACCCTATAAGCTAGGACAATTTGTAAATCAGTTGTAAAAGGGAAATCGGGCTTTCCTTTTTTGTGAATGGTGTCATAAATACCAATTACGTCGAAGGCACGTAGGTCACTAGGGTTATCTCTGAGTTCCTTTACCCAAGCTCCCCATAATACATCCATTGGCTTTGTCCTATGTAAAAACGGTTTTCTTGTTGCTATTGTAATAGTATTCATTTTACTTGTCTATAATATTTTCGATTTTCTGTAATCTATCTTCATGATTGTCTAGTTTATTCTCAATGTTTTCCAACTTAGATTTGATTATTTTCATATCATCCATCATTTTTCCTCTAAACTTGTCTAGTGCTAATTGGTCTTGATAATGGATTATTTCATCAAAAACTTTTCTGCCACGATATGAAAACGAGTAAACCAGTAAACTCAAAATGGGGATACCAAGAACTAACGCCAGCATTAAAATAACAATAATGTTCATTGCCTGTAATGTCTCCGTAGGAATAATGTTGAACAAAGGAAAAACGATAGTAATAATGAATGCAGCAACTGACGTGATTGACAGAATATACCAAAAACGCCGTAGGAGTATATAGCCCCTTGACTTGACATATATTCCCCATTCTTTGATTTCCCTGATAAATAATTCCAGCATTTTCGCAATTTTATTCCCAATTCCACCCATCGTGTCCTTAACTTTGCCCCAAGAGAATTTTGGCATAAAAACCTCCTAACAAAATTACCCCAATCCATAATACCAAAAGAACGACATATAGTGTTGGTTTTTGCACAGTTAAGTTCCCTTGAAGTATTATTAATTTGAAGTAATCTTGTGGAGGGATATTTTGAGACTATACCTGTTATGGCGGTATAGTCGCCTTATTTTAATAACGAACCAGATAAAAGGCGACTTCGAAGTCGCCTTTTATGTTCTGACTTGTCATACCCTAGGCATTACATTATAATAAATAATAAATTAGCAGTCACAAGCGGAGAGTGCTAAAATTGGCAAGTGGTTTTACTCCAAGAAGAAAATCTATTCTCAATATAATAGTAGCTGAGTATATAGCTACGGCATTGCCTGTTGCTTCAGAGACTATCCTCCGTAATTATAAACTCGGTATAAGTTCAGCAACTATCCGCAATGATATGGCATATTTGGAAAAAGAAGGCTATATCACCAAGCCACATACCTCTGCCGGTAGTGTACCTCTAGCTAAGGGCTATCGTCACCATGTCGAGTCAATATCCAAAGACATTGAGCTTCCTATGGAGGAGCAATACCGCATTCGTGACTCATTTCATAATGTAGAAGAAGAAGTCGAAAGATGGCTTAAGCTAGCAGCAGCACTGATGGCCCGCCTTGTTGGCAATGCTGCTGTAGTTACTTTTCCCAAGGCAAATCAATGCCGATTTAAACACCTGGAGCTAGTATCATTACACGAATTCCTAGCTTTGCTAATTCTGGTACTGAGCGAAACGGTGCTCAAACAGCAACTTCTACCATTTAGCCAACCGATAACTCAGGAACAACTAACCAGTATCGCTAATAAGCTAAACGCCAACTATGCCGGTTTGAGCAGTGCCCAAGTATCAACTAAGAAACTTACATCAACTTCTGAAGAACAGAGGATAACCGAAGCTATAGCTGATATGATGGCTACAGAAGACGAGCTTGAATATCATGCAACTTACATTGAAGGATTACGCCTGATGCTGGGACAACCTGAGTTCATTGGTAAAGACAGAATGCTCAGAATGATGGAATTAATGGAAGCTAAAGACTGGCTCAAGTCAGTGCTACACAAGCAGTTAGAAAATGAGCGAGTACAAGTCGTCATCGGTGAGGAAAGTCACGACGAATCGCTTAAAGACTTAAGTTTAGTGCTAAGTCGATATGGTATACCCCAAAAGGTCAGAGGCGCAGTTGGTGTTATCGGCCCTACTCGCATGGATTACCGCAGAGCTATTTCCACTGTGGGCTATATGTCCGACGTACTAAGTTATCTTTTAGCCGGGGTTTGCGGTGAAGAACAATAATACTGAGAGAGGAGATTAGGATTGGCTGAAGAAAATGAGGTAAGACCTGAAAACGAAGCACCCGGAGTAGCTGCAGAGGAGGATATCGGAACTCTAAAGCGCAATCTGGCAGAGGAAAAAGAGAAATCGGATAAATATCTGGCTAACTGGCAGAGGGCAGAAGCCGACTTCAGTAACTACAAAAGGCGTGCCGAGCAGGAAAAGAATGAGACTACCGCTTATGCCAACTGGGCTCTTATCCTTAATCTCCTGCCAGTACTAGATGATTTGGAACGGGCTATTACCTCGCTACCACCAAAACTAGCAAAACTCACTTGGGTTGATGGTGTCTTGCTTATTCATCGCAAACTCAGAGCAGTCTTGGAGTCACAGGGGCTAACTGAAGTTGAAGCCGTAGGCAAACCCTTCGAACCAAGCCTCCATGAAGCTGTAGCACAATTGGAGGGAAAAGAGGGAATAGTAATTAATGAGGTACAGAAGGGTTATAAGCTAAAGGATAGGTTGTTACGACCAGCTTTGGTCGTAGTTGGCAAGGGTAAAGAGCACAAATACACTGATGAAGACAAAGAAAAGACAGAGGAAGAGAAACCGAACGAGACAACAGATTCGTAATATTAACTGCATATCTGCAAGGAGGAGAACATGGGAAAAACTATAGGAATTGACTTAGGAACTACTTTAAGTGTGGTAGCAGTTATTGAAGGTGGCGAACCTAAAATTATCCCCAATTCCGAGGGTGAGCGGCTTACGCCATCTGTGGTTGCTATCGATAAAAAGGGCGAACGTCTGGTGGGATTGCTGGCAAAACGCCAGTCGGTTACCAACCCCGAGAATACAATATTCAGCATCAAGCGTCTCATGGGGCGCAAGTACAAAGACACTGAAGTCCAAAATGACATAAAGCGCCTACCCTATAAGATTGTTGAAGCTCCTAACGGTGATGCCAAAGTAGCCATGGGTGGCAAGGATTATAGTCCCCCTGAAATTTCAGCCATGATCCTGCAGAAGTTAAAGATCGATGCCGAAGCCTATCTTGGTGAAAAAGTTACTGACGCAGTGATCACGGTGCCTGCCTATTTCAATGACAGCCAACGCCAGGCAACCAAGGATGCTGGAAAGATAGCTGGCCTAAACGTGCTCCGCATCATTAACGAGCCCACAGCCTCATCATTGGCCTATGGGCTGGATAAAAAGAAAGAAGAAACCATCGCTGTTTATGACTTGGGCGGTGGCACTTTTGACATATCCATACTTGAGCTCGGTGAAGGCACTTTCCAGGTAAAGTCTACTAATGGCGATACCCACCTCGGCGGCGATGATATTGACCAGATAATCATGGACTGGTTATGCGATGAGTTCAAAAAAGAAGCGGGCATAGACTTGAGACAAGACAGGATGGCTCTTCAAAGGCTTAAGGATGCCGCCGAAAAAGCCAAAAAAGAGTTATCGACTGTAGCCCAGACTGATATAAACTTGCCTTTTATTACTGCTGATGCCTCAGGCCCTAAACACATGAACATTAATCTAACTCGTGCTAAGCTGGAACAATTAGCACATGATCTACTGGAAAGGACTATGGAGCCATGTCGCAAAGCTTTATCAGACGCAGACCTCACTACAGCCCAGATTACCGATGTGGTGCTAATTGGCGGCCAGACCAGAATGCCCAAGGTTCAAGACATGGTCCGGCAGTTCTTCGGCAAGGAACCGATAAAGGGAATCAATCCTGACGAAGCAGTGGCATTGGGTGCAGCTATTCAGGCAGGCGTACTTAAGGGAGATGTGAGAGAAGTACTTCTACTCGATGTTACACCGCTTACTCTAGGTATCGAGACTTTAGGTGGCGTGGCTACACCCCTCATCACACGCAATACTACTATACCCACCGCAAAAAGCCAGATTTTCAGCACGGCAGCTGATAATCAGCCCTCCGTAGAAATACATGTTTTACAGGGTGAACGTCCCATGGCAGCCGACAATAGAACACTGGGACGCTTCATACTTGATGGTATTCTGCCGGCACCGAGAGGCGTTCCCCAAGTTGAAGTTACCTTTGACATCGATGCTAATGGAATTTTAAACGTCCGAGCACAGGACAAAGGTACTGGCAAGGAACAAAAAATTACCATCACTGCATCCAGTGGTCTGAGCAAGGAAGAGATAGAGAAGATGGCTAGAGATGCAGAGGCCCACGCTGCTGAAGACACCAAGAAGAAGGAGGAAATAGAGGCACGTAACAACGCGGATAGTCTTATCTATACTGCCGAGCGAATTTTCCGCGAGCAAGGTGACAAAGTGCCTGCTGACTTAAAACAGGAAATTGAGGGGAAAATAGCAGCATTACGCTCAGCCCTTCAGGGCAGCGATATAAACTACATTCGTAATACCACTCGTGAGCTATCCGATTTGATGCAAAAAGTCGGTGCTGCAGTTTATCAACAACAGGCTGGGCCAACACCACCACCACCCGGCGGCGGTGAGCCACCTCCTCATGGCGGTGAACAACAACAAGGTGGCGAGGAAGGCACCGTAGAAGGCGAATTCAGAGAAGTGTAGAACCTGTTATTCTTATCTTTCAACCATTCGGGGCAGCAAGTGTCCAACTAATTCGCTAGCTGTCCCATTCAATTTTGATAACAAGTTAAATGCTGGTATCGTATCAGAATCATCCTAACTTTTAATCGCTAGTCCTCACCACCAGTAAGAATTTCATAACATTCCATTCCCATTGACATCATAGGTTAAAATTAGAAAAGGCTTCCAAATTCTATCTCAAGGGAAAACTTTTTGTGGCAAAAAGTTCTGGCACAGAAATTAAAGGACCAGTTATTTGAACTCTAGCATTAATAAGTAGAAAGGAGGGAAATCATTATGACCGGTTTTTCCTTGCCTGTAGGTGGTCTATTGTGGGGAGTAGTAACCATAATTTTTGGAATCATCGTGATGATTTTCCCCAAGATACTGAACTACGTGGTGGGAATCTATCTTATTGTAATTGGCTTAATAGCCATTTTTGCGGCTGTTGTTAGATAAGCTTAAGCCTGCAAGACTACTTTAATCTTAACTAAAGTCTTTTCCCTATCTTCTTTCACAAGAAATGCAGCGCGTGCATGAGGTTGGTAAAACCTTTTGATTTATGTGTCTTTCTTTCAGTAACTGTGGTAAGCTGAGCTATGCTCTACTTTGGCACTTCAGGATTCAGTTATAATGATTGGGTAGGTCATTTTTATCCTCCCATCATGCCACGGCAGGAGTGGCTTCGCCTCTATGCCCTCGAATTCAATGCTCTCGAGCTGAATTCCACCTATTACGCTATACCCAAACTTTCTGTGGTCAATAATATGATTGCCAAGACTGGAGAAGGTTTTTTGTTTTCTATCAAGGCAAACCAGGACATGACTCATACTCGCCAAAATGAAAACGCAGCTTTTGTATCTTTTGTCCAGATGCTCCGTCCTTTTATCGATGCTGGTAAGCTTGGTTGTGTGTTAGCCCAGTTTCCTTACAGCTTTGGTTTCAATCGGCATAACCAGGACTATGTCGAACTTTTTCGGGAAAGGTTGGGAGACCTGCCATTAGTTGTGGAATTTCGCAATGCACAATGGATAAATCCAGAGGTATTCGACTGGCTCCGCAGCCACAACCTTGGCTTCTGTTCTGTTGATGAGCCAAAGTTACCGCGGCTAATGCCGCCAGTAGCTGAGGTTACCAGCAATATAGGTTATATACGCTTTCATGGTAGAAATGCAGCTAAGTGGTGGCAACATGAATATGCCTATGAGCGATACGATTATACCTATTCGATAGAAGAACTGTATGAATGGCTGCCAAAAATACGAAAAATAGATGGCCTAGCTGGGAAGACCTTCATCTTTGCCAATAACCATTGGCAAGGACAAGCTGTAAACACCATACGCCAGCTTCGGCTCATGGCTGACTAATCCTATTCGTCCCTGTATCGGGGCTTTAGAGAGCAGCTCTGCGCTTTAAAGTATTTTCTTTACCTATCAGTCGAGAGGTATGCAGAGAAAAAGGTTGATAAACATTTATATCATGAGTTAGAATAGCATCTACAGTATGTTATTACAGGTTTACAAGATGACTGATGTTGCTGAAATTTATAATCACCTTCTGAAAGAGCGAGAACGTCTCAATAAAGAGCTGGAAGAATTGAAAGTAAAGATTGGGCCAGCCGACGAAAGACGCGAAGGTAGTCCTTTTGGTAAAAGAGAAGAGGAAGCCACCGAAGTCATGGAGTTGGAAAAGAGGATGGCTCTAGAGAAACAAGTTATAGATGTTCTGTCTAAAATAAACCGTGCTATACAAAAGTATGATGCTGGCACATATGGTATATGTGACCAATGCGGTAAGCCAATAGAACCGGCCAGACTCGAAGCACTTCCCCATGCTGTCTTATGCCTGAATTGCAGAGCAAGCCAGACAAAAAATACCAGGAGCAGGTCGACACCATAACGTGTGGAGAAGGTGGACATTCCTGTTCATTGCTGCCTTTGTGGTAGCCGCTGACCAACTAAGCAAATCCTGGATAAGAGCTAATTTGTTGCCTGGAGAATCCTTCCCCGAGATAGGGCGCTTCAGCATCACCCACTTACAAAACACCGGTTCAGCATTTAGCCTGATTACTAATCAGTCTTTTCTGCTAACCATCATCGCCATAGTGGGATTGGTAGTAATTTTGCTTTTTTACCGCCACCTTCCTCGATCCAATACTCTGGGTACTATAGCCCTGGGACTGGTTTTTGGCGGCGCTCTGGGCAACATGATCGACCGCATTCGCTTCGGGCATGTTACTGATTTCATCCTCGTTCGTCTCTGGCATGATTTTTATTGGCCTGCATTTAATATTGCCGATTCAGCCATCACCGTCGGAGTAATCGTCCTTATTGTTTTCCTTATATTAGGACTGAAAAAAAAAGATGGTCGTACCTCCTAAACCAGAAGTAAAAACAATCCAGATAACTGAAGCTGCAATCCGCCTGGATAAGTACCTGGCTAAAGTATACACTGACCTGTCACGCTCCTACATCCAAAAGCTAATCGAGCAAGGTTACATCATGGTCAATGGATATGGCGCAAAGGTAAGCCAGAAACTTAATACTGGAGATAAAATAAGCTTTAGTCTGCCACATCCAGAACCAATTTCCCTTGCTGCCGAACCAATACCGCTGAATATTGTTTACGAAGATAATGACCTCGTCGTATTGAATAAGCCAGCTGGGCTAACCGTCCACCCTGCCCCGGGACATACCAGTCACACCCTGGTTAATGCTATGTTAGCCCATTGCCCTGACCTCGCCAAGTTCGGTGATTCCCTGCGTCCGGGCATAGTCCACCGCTTGGATAAAGACACTTCAGGGCTAATGGTTATTGCTAAGAATAGTCCTGCCCAACAAAATTTAATTAACCAATTTAAAACTCGTTCCGTATACAAGGGTTATCTTGTTCTAGTCAAAGGTAAATTGACCCCAACAAGAGGAATTATCGAAGCTCCCATCGGTCGTCACCCAGCCAATCGCAAACTCATGGCGGTCGTAACCTCAGGCAGACAAGCCAGAACTGGCTATAGGGTTAAGGAATACCTGGATAACTACACTCTGCTTGAAGTCACCCTTGAAACTGGTCGAACTCACCAGATACGCGTCCATCTCTCGGCAATTGGCTACCCCGTCGTTGGCGACCCAGTTTATGGAGTCAAATCAGCTCACCTCAAGCGACAATTTGTCCACGCCTATCGCCTGGGTTTCCACATTCCTTCCAGCGAGGAATTTAAAGAGTTCACCTGTGAACTACCTCAGGACTTAAAACAAGCCTTAGAACTGATAAAACAGCACTAATAGGTTTCAATGTAGCGAAGCCCCACCCTAATAAAAACCTCTATACCCATCCCTATTTAGAAAAAGCAGGTAGTAGACAAAGGTGAGGATTATGCCTGTTGATTAAAACCACACTAATGTGCTACATTGTAGACAACAAAAGGCGGATGATATGAAAGACCCAAACAGAGCTTTTAGCCAAATTAAGAGAGACCAGCTGGGAAGAGAGGGCGACTTACTGAACCAACTCATAGGCAGTGAGGAAGAGCTTCAAGCATTAGCGGGCTTTGAAGGTGAATTAGGCGCCAAACGAAACGAGTTTCTGTTCAAAGTTCAGTCACAAATGGAAGATACCAGAAATAGATTGAAAGAAGCAGAACAACTGGTCGAACGCCTGCAGAGATACCTGAGCCAGCTCGAAGGTATACATCGCATCCTCACCAAGAAATAGAAGCTCGAAGAAAGTAGTCGAGTACTCAACCAGAGGAGCCCGAATTGAAAAAGAAGCCAGAAGAATATGCCTTAGAATACGCTGGCTTCTGGATTAGGCTCGGTGCCGTCATAGTCGACCTCATCATCCTGTCCATTGTCTGCTATGCTATTTTCAGATTTATTATCCTTTTGGTTCCAACTTCTATATTTATTCTTATCTTCTCTTTCATGTCATGGCTAATTGAGATTGTCTATGTTGTCGCTTTCTGGGCATGGCGGGGACAGACTCCAGGCAAGATGGTAACAGGGATCAAAATTATTCGCACTGACAGCTCCCCAATCACCTGGCAATACGCCCTTCTACGCTATTTGGGCTGCATTGTTTCCACCATTATCCTTTTCATCGGTTTCATCTGGATTGCCTTTGACAGCCGCAAACAAGGGCTACATGACAAGATAGCCGATACCTATGTAGTAAAACTGCCCGTAAGGCAGGTAGCCTTCACCACAGAATACTTAGCAAGAGGAAAAGTTGGCTAGTCCCGATACCAAGGCTAGAGTTCGTTTTGCTCCCAGCCCCACTGGCTACCCCCACCTCGGCAATATCAGGACTGCCTTGTTCAACTGGCTTTTTGCCCGCCATAACAACGGCACTTTCATCCTGCGCATCGAAGACACAGACGTTGCCCGGCGGGTAGAAGGTGCTGTGGACATGATTCTAGGCAGCTTACGCTGGCTTGGGCTTGACTGGGACGAAGGGCCCTATTTCCAATCAGAAAGACTAAAGCATTACCACGAGATAGCAAATGAGTTGGTGAAGCGAGATGCAGCTTACCTTTGCTATTGCTCTTCCCAACGATTGGATACACTGCGGCAGGAACAGATGAGCCGCAAGCAGCCGCCGGGTTATGACCGTCATTGCCGCAACCTGACTCCTGAGAAAAGAAAGGAAATGGAAAAAAGCGGCATCACCCCCGTAGTCCGTTTCAAATCGCCCCTGGGCGGACAAACTTCTTTCTGCGACCTGATACGCGGCAATATCGTCTTTGAAAACAACACTCTGGACGACTTTGTGCTCCTTAAATCTGATGACTATCCCACCTACCATCTGGCAAATATCATCGATGACCACATGATGGCGGTTTCACATGTTCTCAGGGCTGACGAATGGCTTTCAAGCACGCCGCGCCACATTTTGCTTTACCGGGCTCTGGACTGGCAGCCACCCCAGTTTGCCCATCTGCCTATGATACTGGGACCCGACCGCTCCAAACTAAGCAAGCGCCATGGAGCTACCTCCATAAATGAATACAAAGAGCAGGGTTATCTGGCAGAAGCGATGATTAACTTCTTATCACTACTCGGCTGGTCATTTGACGACAAGACCGAGCTACTAACTAGGCAGGAAATAATAAAACACTTCTCTCTGGAGCGCGTGAGTAAAACTGCCGCCGTGTTTAACAAAGACAAACTGGACTGGATGAACGGAGTCTACATTCGCAGCCTAAGCGCCGATGAATTCGCCAAGCAAGCCATTCCTTTCCTGGAGAATAACCTACCAGCACAAATCAAGCGTCCTCTTGATACCACCTATCTGCAACATATTATGCCTCTCACCCAGGATAGGGCTAAAACCTTACTGGAAGTTCCCCAGTTAACCGAGTTCTTTTTCACTGACAAGCTGCTGGAATATGATACCAGTTTACTGCTGCATAAAATTGACAAATTTCAGGCAGTTCAGGTTCTTCAGACGACCATATCAAGGCTAGAAGGGCTGGATGGCTGGACTACAGATTCTTTAGAGTCAATTCTGCGCCCCCTGTCTGAGGAACTCAAACTCAAGACCGGCGTTTTCTTCGGACTATTGCGTATAGCAACCACCGGCAGAACAGCAGCTCCACCCCTATTCCAAACCATGGAAGTGCTTGGCAAAGAACGCTGTTTCCAGCGCTTGAAATCAGCCCTGGATAAACTTACAACCTCTTGAGTTCACACCTGTCATCGCGAGAGAAGCGTGGTGATCCCATGGGATCAAAGGGAACCCACTAGTACCTTAGATTGTGCGGGGAAATTTGCCATTGCAAGACCTTCCACTCTGTCTTTGCGAGGAGTCCCGATAAAGTCGGGACGATGAAGAAATCTCGAAACTCAAGGAGGATTCCGAGTACCTTACCTTGTAACACAACCTGTCATCAAGAGGTCAAGGATGACTTTGTAGCTATTCCTCTGACGCTTCCCTTTCATCCTAACCTTAAACTGCTCAGCTAATCCAATCGGATACCGTATGCGCGCAGCGAAAGCAGAATACTATCTAAAACATGCCCCGAAATTAGTGTAAAAGCCGCCAGTTTTTATAGATAGCAGAATCTCCGACTTCTCCTATTTTATAGCGCAACTCTTTATGATATAGTACAATAAGTTTTTATGGCTGCTGAGCGAGGAGCTTATTTAAAAATCTACGAAATAGCTAAATCACTTCAAAGCATATTTTAACTAGGAGGTTAGAATGCCAAACTGGATGAGAAAAGAAGAGAAAAAGGTGTATCCCGGTTTCACGCTTTACCCTTTCTATCATAAAGCGGGGAAGATGCCGTGGGCAGCAGCAATTGAAATGAAACTAGACCAGGTAGACAGGATTATCTATTTATCAGGACACACAGGAAGAAATCCCGAGACCGATAGAGAACCAATGAACTGGAACGAAGAAAGACAACGTGTAGGTAATGTTGTTGGAGGAATTAAAGAGCAAACGACGGCCTGCTGGACAAGGATTAAGGAAATATTAGAGGGCTTGGGCGCTAAGTTGGAGGATATCTACTGGATCAACTATTTTCTGGTGAATAGGGATGATAACTGGGATATGTTTGAAGCCACGGAACAATTCTGGGCCAAACACTGCCCTGACCTTAATGAAAATCGGAGAGCGGGAGTTCTGCTTAAAGATATTAAACTAGACTTGCCTGATATGTTAATAGAGATAGAAGTTGCGGCAGCAGTTGGGAAGAAAAAATAGCTAATTATATTACTGATTAAAATTTAATATAAGAAGTACGGATTATTTTTACCATAATCGGGCTCTCCTCTTATTCGAGGGGGTTAGCTCTCCTGACCACTCTGACCTAGCCCCCTAATAAACAATCCAGACTACCTTGACATACACCTGTAGTAATGAAGCTATTAGTAATGAAGCTATTGCATGTACAAAAAAGCCTGTACTAGAACCAGCATTTCAAGGCAATGCTAAGAGAAAGCTGTTTATTAGCATGTATTCTGTTGACATATATAATAAAAGCATGCGAGTTAGTGTCTTGCCGAAAACGCCTTTAGGTAAATAGTCAACCGGATTGGCCTTAGCTTTCCTTGTACTTTTAATAGCATTCCTACTTCTTGTCGCTTCAGGGCAGCGGGGTGGCGAAACATTTTAAACAACTTTGTGCTCACAATCCCAATGCTGCTCGCAGGAACTTCCGGCGTGTTCTCCTTTCTTACCGGACTTATTGGCGTCATAAGAAATCGAGAGCGGTCTATTCTCGTTTTTCTGGCTATGTTAATCGGCCTTTTTGTTTTGTTTTTCGGGCTTGGCGAAATTATATCCCCTCATTGACTCATCTTTCATCAAAAATTTTTACGACAGAATAGTTCACCCAAATCACCGATTAACATTTCCCATCACACAAAAAGCCAAAATATTTAATCAATTTCATACCAGCATTAGGAACATGACCTACCATTCTATATAATAATATGAAGGAATATCTTGTTGAAAGGGGTAACATGAAAGTAATAGGTATTGTTGGCAGCCCTCGAAAGAGCGGCAACACAGAAATATTAACTGCTCATGCACTTAAGGCTATCGCTGAGGAATGTTTGGATACGGAACTCATCCGACTGGCTGGGCTGGATATAAAACCATGCAATGCCTGTATGGTCTGCGTAAAAGAAGAACGATGCTCAATTGAGGATGATTTATTTCCTATATACCTGAAAATGAAAGAAGCTGACGGCATAATCCTGGCCTCTCCAGTATATTACGGCTCAGCTACCGCCCTGATTAAAGCATTCATGGAGCGGACGGGCTACGTATCACGCCATAATGGCGAACCTTTCAGTGGCAAAGTTGGTGGTCCATTGGTTGTAGCACGACGCGCTGGTCACAACTTTACACTTGCGGAGCTCACCTTCTGGTTTCAAGTTCTGGGGTTAGTAATACCCGGATCAACATACTGGAACATAGCCTTTGGCAAAGAAAAAGGTGAAGTGACAAGCGACGAAGAAGGTATGTCAACAGCCTGGAACTTTGGCAAGAAAATCGCCTGGGTACTGAAAAAGCTTAAAAGCAACTAGGTAAATTTTCGCAAATTAATAAACTAATAACTTGCAAGGCAATATAGCAGGACAAAAATCCATCGTTTCGTTTTAAATCACACAAAACGTCAGAATGTGCAGATAGGACTACTGCCGGATGTTTCGAGCTAGTAACCGGTTGGTCGCACGTTTGAAACCTACCCGCAAAGCCAATTTAGTTAATTTTGCTTTTCTTGGAACCAGTTATCAAGTTCGACTATTGTTTTTCTATCAATTTTATTTTTGAATTTACCTGCTTGCGTTTCAACCCACACATATTTGATATCAGATGGTTTCTTATCCTTTACCATTAAGGGAGCAAATAAATCCGCTTCAGACATTTCAATTTGAACTGCCTTATTCTCTTTAATTTCGTATGAGAGTTCATATTGACCCGGCTCCATAAAATCTAAGTCACCTGACTTAGATTTATAACTAAATCCCAACTTCTCAACAGTAATCACTTTCGGATGCGGATTCATTATCTTGATGAGTATTACCCTGGTGTCCGCGGGTTTTATGTTTACTTGCTGATCAAAGGGAATCCCAAGCTTATTTTTAAATTCAGCTACGGACATATGTGGAGGCTTATGCTTGATTACCATACTAATATTGAGGAGTGGTCTCTCACAAAGCCACTTTAGAAAGATCGCTAGGAGTGTGACAATAACACCACCACCAATACCACCTCCGAAGGCAGCCCAGAACACGTCATTCATTCACGACACCCCTAGCTATCAATCTACCACATATCCTAATGGTAGGCAATAACTTTAAGCGGAAGGAATATAAATGTATTTGATTGATGGCCTAGGGTAGAAGTGAGCGGGGGAGAAAAGAGAGGCGGAATACAGACAGAGCTTTTATAACAAAAAGACCCTACGGTTTATATTTACCTAATCATTGTCGTTTTTTCGTCAAAGTAAAATGTTGATACAACTCTCTGCTGACACTTCTTTCTTATTTCCCAAATAGAATTACCGGCATATTCAGCTTCCCATGAAGGATCGTAATAGGACGCGCCCACCCATTTAAGACTATGAAGATCAAGATGACCCCCCGTAGAGCATTTTTCTGGGGAATAATTCTGTGCGATGACTATTACCTGGTCTGCGGTATAGCGAGGACTATCACAGGAAACAAGGGCAAGTAAAGCAGAAACAATTAAAAGCATTAATACTCCGGTAGTTAACTTGATACTGTAGCTATTCATACTACTGGCCCCAATCTCTTATAACGTTCTCTGTTCTTCGTGCCTCTTTCTCCAATTATAAAACTATTGAGGGGGATAAAGGAAGCTCCGCTCTCTTCCAATACAAGACGAGCCTGGGGGGCGTATCGATCTCTAACACAGGATGAGCCTGAACATTAAGGCACATTGTGCAGCTGTATGAAATTGACTACCATCCTTGAACAGTATAGAGTACACGTAAACTAACCGTCTATAGGGAGGGCAGGAAAAATGGCAGTAGAAACTTGGCCAAGTCCTGAGCAATTGGAACTACAGGTAAAAAACACTACTATTACTAACAAGAAGGCTGAACTTAATCTTATAAAAAACCTACTCAACAGTTATCTGGCTGGATTCAGAGTTTTGCCCGAATTCAAGACAGGAGAAGTTCCACGGCTGGAATTAGCGTGGTTGCTACTTGTTGTGCGAGGTTTCAACTCCTTGCGTTGTGCGTATGACCTTTTACAGAAAGGATACTATAGTCAAGCGGTAATTTTGATTCGCGCGGTGGAGGAGGACTACCTGACTTGTAGACATTGTGAGATAAGGACGGAAACAGTGGAGACATTGCTGGCTGGGAAAGCAAGATTTAGTAAATTTGCACAGATGGCAAATGACATATCGCCTAAGTTCCGAAAAAATTGGGATATGAACTACGGACAACTTAGTGAGATAGCGCACCCACGCCAATTGGCTATGGGGCTGACAGCTAACTGGAAAGAAAACAGAGTCAACCTTGGTGCGAATTACGTTGAAAGACATTTTGTAGCTACATGTCATGCGCTGCTGAGGAGCGCAGTTGGGATGACTGAATTTCTTATAAAGCTTCTAGGTGAAAAAACCCTTCAGTGGCAAAAAGAGGGCCTGCCTGCCTTTCAGGAAGCATGTATGTATGTAGAGAAGGTAAGCAAGGAAACAGAAGGCATAACGAAGCAAGAATAACAGTTGAAGGTCTTCTACCTTCATACTTATACAGATGGAGCCTTCATACAATTAGCCATTTTGTTACTGCATTTACTCGGGGGCAGTTACCTATTCGACAACTGCCATAGCCGAAACCTCGCACATCTGACCTACATTAGCCAGGTCTTTTACCCCAACAAGAGTTTCAGCAGGGTTATTAAAATGCGCAAGATACCAATGGTCCGTCTTAGTTGCTAAATAATCTCTCATATCTGTAACATACGTAGTCAGCACTACAACATCTTTGAAGGTTGCCCCAGCAGCCTCTAGGGTAACCTTGAGGTTACTTAGAACCTGTTCCATTTGTTTCTTGATATCTCCCTTGAAAACGATTGTCCCATCAACATCGTTAGGAACCACCCCCGAAATGAAAACAAAAGTGCCTACCTTCTTAACTTTTACTCCTGCCGAATATGGTGCATATGGGGGAGCTAATGTTGGAGTTTTAACGATCTCTTTCTCCATTGTAATCACTCCTTTTTGAGAGGGATTATATCACAATGATGTTAAGATATTTATAAGATGCGCTAGCCACATTAGCATTGACGCTTGTACATTAGGTACTCGTGGGTTCCCATCGATCCCACGGGATTGCCACGTCCCGATTGCATCGGGACTCGCGATGACATTTAGGGGTTTACAGCTTCTGGCAAACAGGGCAGAAATAAGTGCCGCGGTTTCGGACGGCAATTCGCTGGATAGCAGCACCGCATACATCGCAGGTGCCATTGCGGCGGTGGGCAACATGGAACTCGTAATGGGCAGTACCCAGCTCACCCCCAGGACGTTTATAAGTATCAACACTGGCACCCTTATTATCAATTGCCGACCGTAAGACATTAACTATCGCCTTATAGAGGGATTTAACTTCCTGTAAAGATAATTCTCCTGCTTTCTTCAACGGGTTGATTTTAGCGATAAATAGTGCTTCATCGGCATACATATTGCCAATACCAGCAACAATAGCCTGGTCCAGCAGAACAGCTTTTATCGGCGCATGGCGACCTTTCACCATCTCAGCCAACTTTTCCACAGTGAAGTCCGCCGTAAGTGGCTCAACACCGAGCTTCTCTACTATAGCTTTTTCGTTTTCATCCAACCACATAACCCCCAGCCGCCTTCGGTCAGAAAAAACAAGCTGGCTGCCGTCATCGAGCTGAAAAGCCACTCTGGCAAAACGCTCATCCTGGCTAGGATTCAGCAGCAGGGCACCGGTCATTCTCAAATGCACCACCAGCACCCAACCACCTGATAGATGGAAAATAAGGTATTTGCCTCGGCGTTCCAGACCCGTTATACTCTGCCCTACCAATTTGTAGCAAAATTCACCAACCGCAGGCTGGCGGATCGGTTTTTCGTCATAAACCCCCACCCCGATAAATTGCCGTCCCACAACATGCGACAGAAGTTCATTCTTTATGGTTTCTACTTCAGGAAGCTCGGGCATCTTATCCCATATCCCCCCAGTTCCTGCCCATCTTGATATCTATTTTCAAAGGCACGGTAAGCTTTAGAGCACTGGGCATCAATTCAGCCACCAACTCTTTCACTGTATTTATCTCCTCGTGATGTACCTCGAATACAAGCTCATCATGAACCTGCAGAATCATCTTGCTTTTTAAATTTCGTCTTTCTATTTCACGATGTATGTTAATCATAGCGACCTTGATTATGTCAGCGGAAGTGCCTTGCACCGGCATATTTATTGCCATCCTCTCGGCACCTTCCCGTATCTGTCGATTAGGAGACTTTATCTCAGGAACATAACGCCGCCTGCCCAGCACCGTCTGCACATAACCAAGCTCCCTTGCCTGAGTCTTAGTAGCTTCAATATATTCTTTAACCCTGGGATATTTTTCAAAATACGAGGCAATAAACTGGGCTGCTTCCTCCCGGCTAAAATCAGTAGCCTGCTCCAATCCATAATCACTCATGCCATAGATAACGCCGAAATTGACGGTCTTAGCCACGCGGCGCATGGCTGGGGTTACTTCTTCAGCGGGAACATTGAACACCCGCGATGCAGTGGCGGTATGAACATCTTCATCTCGCAAAAAAGTGGCTATCAGTTCTGTGTCCTGTGAGATATGAGCTAATGCTCTGAGGTCAATCTGGGAATAATCGGCAGACAAAAGGTACCACTCTGGTCGAGCAATAATAGCTTGCCTGATTTTTTCTCCTAATTCGCCCCGTACGGGAATATTCTGCAGGTTAGGTTCGCTGGAGGAAAGTCGACCGGTACTGGTCCCCGTCTGATTGAAACTGGTATGTATTCTTCCTGTTTTAGGATTAACCAATGCCAAAAAAGCATCGGTATACGTTGACTTCAACTTGGTAAGCTGGCGGTATTGCAGGATAAGGTCGATTACGGGATGAGTACCCTTCAGTTCTTCGAGTGCTGAGGCATCGGTAGAATAACCGCTTTTGGTTTTGCGTGACCGGGACAGGTGCAACTCATCGTAAAGTATTTTAGACAGTTGCTGAGAAGAGTTTATATTAAACTCATGGCCAACAAAGCCATAAATTTCCTTCTCCAGTCTGAGCATTTCTTCTCCCATGCTACCCGACATATTACGTAACAACTCGGTATCCAGAGCCACTCCGGTTCTTTCCATATCCACCAGTATCGGCACCAGTGGCATCTCTACCTCACTGAAAAGCTGCCACAGCTCTTGCTTCTTCAGCTCAGGTTCAAATACCTGTTTCAACCTGAGGGTCATATCAGCATCAGCACAGGCATAATCTGCCGCCCGTTCTATTTCTACCAGCGCCATAGAAATCTGCTTAGCGCCTTTGCCGATTAAATCATCGATTGGCATCATCTCAATGCCCAGCTTGTTAAAAGCCAGCGCCTTAAGACCAATAGGTTTCTCTCCAAGCAGATGAGCGGCGATCATGGTATCAAAGTCTAGATTCTGGAGTCTTACTCCTTGCTCGGCAAGCACCGTCATATCAAACTTGCCATTCTGTGCTATCTTGCTCAGCTTGGCATTCTCAAGCAGAGGCTTAAGCCTGGCAATAACTTGAGCTAAAGGTAACTGGACTACAGTGCTCAAAGTGCGATGACCTACCGGAATATAAAAAGCTTCGTTCGGGGCTGATGCCAGAGATATGCCCACAAGCTCTGTCGTCACAGCTTCTATGCTCGAAGTTTCCAGGTCAACGGCAAACTCACCGGCCTCCGTCAACTGGCTAATGAGTTTGCCCAGAACATAATCAGTACTGATAATATGATAGTTTACCTTGGGTAAATCTTGAACATGGGTCACCATTGAAGTCTGTTTAATCCTCCTCTGGTAAGCTAGGAAGCAGATGGACAAACTCCAGCTCACGAAAAAGGTCAACGACTCGATTTCGGTCGTAAGCACTGACCTGGCAGTTATCCAGATTCAAGGTTACAGGCACATCAGTAACAATGGTTACCAGCTCTTTGTTTTGAAAAGCTTGCTCTTTATGCTCCCGAAGCAAAGCTTGTAATTTAGGAGGGGTCACTTCATCAATGTGATTGTAAATTCCCTGAAGGTTGCCGAATTGCTGCAAAAGCTTGACTGCTGTTTTTTCGCCTACGCCTGATATGCCCGGAATATTATCGGAGGGATCACCAGTTAGCGCCTTAAAATCAGCAAGTTGCTTTGGACCAATGCCATATTTATTTTGGACTCCTGTCTCATCGTAAATCACGGTGTCGCTAAAGGATCGTCTCGGTGACATTACTCTAACCGTTGGCGACACAGTCTGAAGCATGTCATTATCACCAGTAACAATGATAGTTTCTATGCCTTGCTGACTTGCTTGCCGGCTTAAAGCTCCCAAAATATCATCGGCCTCATAACCATCGATTTCAAATGTGGGAAGGTAAAAGGCATCTGCCAGCTGATGTGCCCGCTCTATCTGGTTGACCAGCTCCGGAGGAGTTGGAGGTCTCTGTTTTTTATAGTCAGCAAATTTCTCATGCCTAAAGGTCGGTGTAGGCCTGTCGAAAGCAATTGCCCAGTAAGTTGGCTTGTTCTCCTTGAGCATCTTTAGCAGAGTAGCAGCAAAGCCTCTGACTGCATTCACCATTTCGCCCGTCTTGGATACAGTTAAGGGGGGCAAGGCGTGAAAAGCTCTATGCACCAGAGCGTTCCCATCAAACAATAACAGTAATGGTTTGTCTCTTTTATTTATCAACCTCTCACCCTTTATCCCTCTCCCCTTAAATAAGGGGAGAGGGAAGATTTTCTCTTAAGAAGGGCAAGCCCCTCTTATATACCCTGAGATCATCACCTTCACCCACAAGGACAAGTCTTTTACGAATTGTTATGCAACTCACGCATCTGACCCCCTCTTCTTCTAAATACAATTTCTGTCATTGCGATCATAGCAAAGGAAAAAACTAGCACATTGAGACTGCTGTAAAAGAGGTGTAGTCCACCTGAGGTGGATGCCGAGGGTCTGGGGGTGTCCCCCAACTTCCTGATTCCCCCAAGACTGGGGGATAAAAGGGGTTGAATATGAGTTTTCAACACTCTCCACATTATATACTATCCTGATGATTATGCTATACTGAAAAAACTCCTCTAAGGGGGCAAGGTTGAAGACAAAAGATTTTCTTTCTGTAGCTGATTTAAGCGCTGCAGAAGCTGAATCGCTTGTTAAAAAAGCTATAGAAATGAAGCGGAAAGCAGCGCCGCAATTGCTATCAGGGAAGGTTCTGGCACTTCTTTTCGAAAAACCGTCTCTACGCACGCGAGTTAGCTTTGAAGTGGCCATACATCAGCTAGGTGGCTATTGCCTATATCTCTCCCCCAGCGAGGTAGGGCTGGGTAAAAGAGAACCAGTTTCCGATGTAGCCAAGGTGCTTTGTCGCTATATTGATGGCATTATCGCCCGCACTTTTTCTCACCAGGCTCTAGTGACTTTGGCTCAGCACTCAAATGTACCGGTGATTAATGCCCTCTCTGATTTTGAGCACCCCTGCCAGGCACTAGCTGATATAATGACCATTAATGAGAAAAAAGGAAAACTTCGTGGCTTAGAGCTGGCTTATGTAGGCGATGGCAATAACGTGGCTCATAGTCTGCTTCTCGCCGCAGCGCTTACCGGTGTTAATTTTAAAATCGCTTCGCCAGCCGGCTATGAGATAGACAAGCAAATATTACAGAAAGCCAGAGAAATCGCTGCTAATACCGGCAGCCGGATTGTCCTGAATTCAGACCCAAAGCAAACGGTAAAAGATGCCGACATAGTTTATACCGATGTATGGACAAGCATGGGGCAGGAGGCTGAGGCCGAAAAACGTCGTAGTGTTTTTACCAGCTATCAGGTTAACGCTACGTTACTTTCATTAGCCAAGAAAGATGTTATCTTCATGCATCCTCTGCCAGCTCACCATGGTGAAGAAATCGCTGCCGGTCTACTGGACCACCCCAGCTCTGTAGTCTTCGACCAGGCGGAAAACAGGCTACATCTCCAAAGGGCATTACTGGCTGAGATTTTCCATAAGTCTGGACGAGCCAAATAGCAAATGATATCCTTTTATTAATGGGGCTGGTTGTAAAATCAGTTTTCAGGTAGTAAATAATTATGAAACCCGTTGTCGCTATAGTAGGCAGAGCCAACGTTGGCAAGTCAGCATTGTTCAACCGACTGGTGGGCAAGCAGATAGCTATTGTCGAAGACCTGCCCGGAACAACACGAGACCGTGTATTTGCTGACACCTCTTTACATGGTCATGAAGTCACCTTAATTGATACTGGCGGTTTAGACCCATCTCCAAACTCATCTATGAACCAGAAGATCAAGCACCAGGTCGAGTCGGCTATTGCCGAAGCCGATGTCATTGTCTTTTTATCAGACATTCAAGACGGTGTAATTACCACCGACCGCGAAATAGCAGATATGCTTCGTAAAAGCAGCAAACCAATAGTTCTGGTCGCTAATAAAGCAGACAATGCCAAGCTGGAAAACCAGCTAAATGACTTTTACCAGTTGGGCTTAGGTTTACCACTGGCAGTAAGTGCCCACCATGGCCGAGGTATTAATAACCTCATAGACAGGGTAATCTCACTAATCCCACAGTTACCACCCAGCATTACGGCTGATGTAAACATGCCCAAGCTGGCCATCGTGGGACGGCCTAATGCTGGCAAGTCAATGCTGCTGAATACCATTGTCGGTGAGGAAAGAGCTATAGTAGACCAGGTTCCAGGAACGACACGAGACGCAGTAGATACCGTCTTCCACTATGACGGTCAAGATTTATTGCTGATTGATACTGCCGGTATCAGGCGACGTGGGCGCTCTGGCACAGGCATAGATTATTACAGTTTGATTAGGTCTTTACGAGCCATTAACCGCTGCGATGTTGCCTTGTTGGTCACCGATGCTACTGAATTCATCACTGCCCAGGACAGCCACATCACTGGCTACATTAAAGAATCCTGCAAAGGAATGATTCTACTAATTAATAAATGGGATACCCTTTCATCACATCCTCAAGAGGAATATGCTGCTCAGGTCAGACAACGGCTCAAGTTCGCGGCACATGTACCCATTCTATTTGTCTCAGCCAAATTCGGACAGGGCGTGGACAGGATAATACCCACAGCCATGGAAATTTGGCAGGAAAGGCAAAAACAGTTACCCGATTCTGTGATCGATAAGCTCATTAAGCAAGCAGTATCAAGTCATGCGCCACCGCGAAAAGGATTAAGGAGGCTAGAGGTTATCCGAGCTTATCAAGATGGAGTCAACCCTCCGACATTTTCTTTCTTGGTAAACGATCCCAAGCTGGTACATTTCTCCTATCAGCGTTACCTGGAAAACAAACTCCGCCAAACCTTTGGTTTCTCAGGCACCTCGTTGCGCTTCCTGTTTAAGAAGGCCCCAAGAAGAAAGCCAAAAAGGGTAGGGGGAAAGAAACAGTGATAATCGGGAAACTTATCGCTGCTGCTGTCGTCGCTTATCTTCTGGGAGCAATACCCTTTGGCCTAATCTTCGGCTGGTTAATGGGCAAAGTGGATGTAACCAAGCACGGCAGCGGCAGCATCGGCAGTACCAATGTATTGAGAATTGCAGGCACCAGAGCAGCGATTGTAGTAATTGTCCTCGACCTAGGCAAGGCGGCCTTAGCCGTGTTCCTGGCCCAGATAATAATGGGCAATGATGTTCTAGTCATAGCTGGTTTCCCACTTAACTGGCAGTTTGCCCAGGTTCTAGCCGCCGTAATGGTAATGGTGGGACATAGCTGGTCTATATACATTAAATTTCGCGGTGGCAAAGGGGTTGCTGCCTATTTCGGTAGTTGGTTTGTTATGTGCCCAGCAGCGGCTTTATTCGGCGGTCTTATTGTGCTTATAACTGCCACGCTAACCAGATACGTATCCATGGGCTCCATTTTGGGCGCACTGGGCACAATGATATTGCTGATAATCCTGACCGTAGTATATGGATTTCCCCCAATTTACCTAGCCTACAGCGTACTGGCAGTAATCATAATTGCCTACCAGCATCGCAGCAACATTGGCAGGCTGCAAACCCGCACTGAGCGCCGCCTCGGCGACAAGGTCGAGACTAACAAGCCTGACTCTTTAACTGGCCCCCCACAGGCCAATTAAAATTATGCCAAATGTTTCTATTATAGGTGCCACAACCTGGGGCACCACCATCGGTCGGTTATTGGCAAATAATGGTGTAACCGTTAATATCTGGGCCAGAACTGAAGCCAAAGCAAAAGAGCTAAGCAAGTTGCTGCAAGCATATCCGGCAAATATCGTGCCATCCAAACGCCTTACCTTCACCAGCCACAATGATAAAGCCTTGCAAGCGGCGGAAGTCGTAATCTGGGCGATACCTGCTCAAAGCCTGCGTCAGACAATCAGAAAGATAGGAAATCATACAACTCCCAGAATGATTCATGTTAGCCTTGCTAAGGGATTGGAGGCAGATAGCGGCAAGAGGATGTCAGAGATAATAATAGAAGAAATTCCCAGTACACCAACGGAGCAGGTTTGTGTGCTTTCCGGGCCCAATCTATCTCAAGAAATCAACCGGGGACTACCAGCTACCTCTGTATTGGCTTCCCAAAATGCTGAAATTGCAGAAAAGACCCGCAAATTGTTTCATTCACCTAATTTCGCCATTTTCACCAGTGATGACGTTATTGGTGTTGAGTTATGCGGGGCATTAAAGAATGTAATTGCACTCGGAGCAGGGATGGTCGATGGCCTGGGTTTGGGCGACAATGCCAAAGCCACATTTATTACTTTAGGCTGGGACGAAGTTACTTCCCTGGGTATAGCACTTGGCGCCAGGTCTAGCACCTTTTATGGACTGGCTGGGCTGGGTGATCTTATTGCCACCTGCGCTGGTCCCCAGAGTCGCAATCACTTTGTCGGCCGCGAAGTAGCCTCAGGACGCTCTTTAACCGAAGTAAAAGCAGCCATGTCTAACATTGCTGAGGGGATTGATACCACTGTAGCTGCACATAAACTGGCAACCAAGTTAAGACTAAAAGTACCGATTATTAACCTGATATATGGAGTTTTATTCGAGTCCCTGCCGCCAATGGAAATAACCAACCGATTTAAATCCGGGCTAAAACCCGAGGCAAACATCTAATCCCCAAACCTCATCCTGTCCTTTTTCTTTTTAGCTCCTTCTCCAGATACTTCAGCCTCGGGCAATGTCCTAGCTAATTCTTCGAAAAGCTTCTTCTGCTTTTCATCCAGAGATTGCGGAGTTATTATTCTTACTTGAATCAGCTGGTCCCCTCTACCTTTTCCATCAACACGTGATACCCCTTTGCCCTTAAGCTGAAAAACTTTGCCATTTTGTGTGCCCGGCGGTATTTTTAACATTGTAGGGCCATCAAGGGTAGGCACCTCTATATTGCCTCCGAGTGCCGCTTGGGCAAAGTTAATTGACAGCTCACAAATAATATCATTTCCTTCCCGCACAAAGAATTCATGCGGTTTAATGGAAAAAGCGATATAGACATCACCTGGTGAGCCACCATAAACACCAGCCTGACCTTCTCCGCTTAAGCGCATCCGGTAATTTTCATCTACTCCTGCAGGTATAATAACCGCCAGCTTGCGCTTGACTTTCACTTTCCCACCACCCTTGCATTCCGGGCAGGGATCAGCAATACTGGTACCTTCGCCATTGCATCTGGGACAGGTAATAACCTGAACAAAATGCCCGAAGAGACTTTCATGGGTACGTCGTACCTGGCCAGTGCCATTGCAATCAGAACATTTCTGAGGATTTGTTCCTGGTTTACTGCCAATGCCACGACACAAAGAGCAATTTTCTACCCGTCCAATCTCAATCTCCTTCTTGCCACCAAATACTGCCTCCTCAAAAGAAATAGTGAGATTGACTTGTAGGTCAGCCCCTTTCTTAGGAGCACGGCGTTTAGAAGTTGTTGTCGCCCCTCCAAAGAAAGCTTCAAAGAGGTCTCCAAAACCGCCAAAATTAAAGGTTTCAAAACCCCCAGGCCAATCTGAAGTAGATACCCGCCCATATCGATCGTAAGAAGCGCGTTTCTCAGCATCGCAGAGGACTTCATAAGCCTCGTTAATCTCCTTAAATTTCTCCCCAGCCTCAGGGTCTCTGTTATGGTCAGGGTGATATTGGAACGCTAGCTTGCGGAAAGCTCGTTTAATCTGCTCAGTGTTGGCATCTCTGGACACACCGAGTATTTCATAATAATCTTTTTCAGCACGCATATTGATAGTCCTCAAACCTACAGTATAGACAATAATTCGGCCGCCTGACAAGTCTCAAATACAAATCGTTTATCAACTGCTCACACTCAGCAAACACAAGAAGTTTTCAAATTTGTATAGCCAACAATCACTGATGTATGATGGATTACAATGGATTATAATCTTAGGCAAATTTTTTCCTGCCGACAGAAGAAAAGGCTAACCGATAAAAAATTGAACGCAGCGGCAGTTCTTGTCCCGCTCTTCAATGATGGCAAAGAATATCGCCTCCTGCTCACCCAAAGAAGCAGCGATGTGCTTCAGCATAAGGGACAGATCTCCTTCCCTGGTGGGAAACCCCACAAAGCCGACTCCAGTCTACTGGAGACAGCCCTCAGGGAAAGCTGGGAAGAGGTAGGATTAGATCCCAAAGATGTGGAAATTGTAGGTGAACTGGATGATACTCCGACCACAACTTCTGGGTTCCTAATCTCACCATTTGTAGCGCTCATTCCTTATCCCTACAAATTCATCAGGAATCCTCATGAGATTGCTGAGATCCTCGATATACCGCTTTCTGCTTTAATGGATAAGTCGCGCTTTAAGCAGGAATACGTGATCGACAACAATGAAACGGTAATAACCTACACTTATGAATACAACGGACGGATTATCTGGGGAGCTACAGCCAATATCATCAAACAACTTCTGGACAGTTTACAATCTGCGAGTGGAGCCCAGCAGTAATATCTAGTTTTTAACCTCTTTTTTGCCTTCTATAGCCTTCTTTGCCTTAACCTTAATAGACTTCGGTTTAACACTTTCGGCTTTAGGTAAAGTCAAAGTCAATATACCACTATCCAGGCTTGCTTCAGACTTATCAGTCTCCACTCCAGCAGGCAGCGTTATGCTACGGGCGAAGGTGCCGTAGCTGCATTCCTGTTAGTAATAATTTTCCTTCTTCTCTTCTTTTCCTGAGCTGGTCTCACCTTTTATAGTAAGAGTATCGCCAGTAATGTTAATATCAAGCTCCTTTGCCTCCACTCCAGGCATAGTCGCCTTGACCACTATCTCATTATCAGTCTCATACATGTCAATAGCAGGAACTAAATTTACACCGGACTCAACAGACAGCCAGAACGGTCGGAAGTAATCATGGTCAAACATACTATCCATGGCTTGTCCCAAAGTCACCATCTCGCGAACAGGGTTCCAGCGTACTAGATTCATAAATCTCTCCTCCTTTTGTATTCTACTTGGGCTCCACTCTGATAATAACTATCATATATTATTAATTTTTTGTCACAATTTCTTAACAAATTATTTTATATTTCTTGCCGACACTGTTGACTCTATTGCAGAAATAAATTATAATAGACCACGAGGTAAGTTTATGCCAGGAAAAGACTATTACAATATATTAGGGGTCGGTCGCAGTGCCACAGAAAAGGAAATAAAACAGGCTTATCGCCGTCTCGCCCGGAAATATCATCCGGATGTCAACCCCGGGGATAAGTCTGCAGAAGCCAAATTTAAGGAGATAAACGAAGCTCACGAGGTTCTTTCTGATCCAGAAAAGCGGAAAAAATACGACCAATTTGGTGAGCAGTGGCAATATGCCGACCAATTCTCTAAGGCTGGACAAGGAGCTCAATGGGATTTTCCCAAAGGCGGAACTTACACTACCTATGACTTTGGTGACGCTGGCGGTGTCGGTGACGTCTTTGAGAATCTGTTTAAGGGATTCGGCACTGGCACCTTTGCTTCTCGCCGTCCTAGCAAGCCCAAGAGTGTTCAACATCCTATAGAAGTTACTCTGGAAGAAGCCTATCAGGGTACTACACGCATGTTTCAACTTCAGAGCGAAGACGCTTGTTCCGCCTGTAGTGGTACCGGTAGATCAGCCAGGGTACGGGGTAAAGCCTGCTCTGCCTGCGGCGGCTCAGGCAGTTTCCCCAAGATGAAGCGCATTGAAGTCAAGATACCACCGGGTGTCACAGATGGTTCCAAGATACGCCTGGCTGGACAAGGCGGCGCAGGCGCCGGTGGAGCTAAAAGCGATCTTGAGTTGATCGTGAAGATGCTGCCCCACAAGACCTTTGAGCGCAAAGGAGATGACCTCCATACCGACGTTTCTGTACCCTTGCTCACTGCCATTGTGGGCGGCGAGGCAGAATTGTCAACCCTAAAGGGTAAGTTAGCTCTCAAAATCCCGCCGGAAACTCCCAACGGCAATGTATTTCGCCTCGCAGGGAAAGGTATGCCGCATCTGGGCAACCTAACACAACATGGTGACCTTTTCGCTAAAGTGAAAGTGGTTCTGCCCACAAAGTTGACCCAAAAGGAGAAGCAACTATTTGAGCAGTTGAGGGCTCTTCGCCCTAATTAATGACTATAATGATATTTTTAAGGTGATAATATAAAATGTCTTTACCAGATTCAGAACCCAGATATGTCATCAGTATCGCTGCTAGAATAGTAGGAATCGAAACACATACTCTGCGCTACTATGAAAGGTTGGGACTGGTACAGCCATATCGGTCCGAGGGAAATGTTCGCTACTACTCCGAAAGCGATATTGAGCAGCTGCGCCACATAAAAACGCTGATGAACGACCTCGGCGTAAATCCTGCTGGTGTTGAGGTAGTGGTTCGCATGGCAGAGAAAATGGCTGAAATGCAACAACAGATAAATGAACTTACCTCAGAGTTGGAGCAGGCAAAGCAAACCAGTCATCCAGCAAAAAATAAGAAATCAAGAAAAAGAGGCTTAAAATGATTCAGGCAAGGACAGACCTTAAACCAGGCAGCTGGCAGATAACGGCCACCACTATCCGCTGTGATTACGTCGACGATGATGTTACCATCATGGTAGATAAGGACTGGACGACCAGATGTGCCTGGTACTATCGCTATAAGCAAAAGACTCTTGAGGATAGGAAGCAAAAATTTGATAAGACAATTAAACTGAAGATAGCCAAGTGTCTGGGCACTGAATGTCCATTAGCCCTTGAATATAGAGACAAGCTTATTCAAGAGGAATTTGGTGTTAAATAGGAGAGATAAATGATAAGACCAGAAAAATTTACTGAGCAAGCAAGGGAAGTAATAGCTGCTTCCCAGGAGATTGCCATTGGCTACCGCCATAGCCAGTGGGATGTAGAACACCTTTTTTTAGCTTTGCTGCGCCAAGAAGGCGGCATAGCTTTGCAAATACTGGAAAAGCTGGGGGTAAATATAGAAGCATTAAAAGGACAGGTGCAAGCCACTCTGGACAATGCCCCCCAGATGAACCAGGGAGGAGCCCAAATCTATGCTACCCCCAGAATTGCCAGCCTAATGCAAAGTGCCGCTCGCGAAGCTGAGCAATTTAAAGACAACTTTATCAGCGTGGAGCATCTGCTTATCGCTCTTGCTAGCGAAAGCAGCGGTGAAACAGCCACTATACTGAAAGAATTTGGCATCGACAAGGAAAAAATTTATCAGTCAGTTAAGGATATCCGGGGTGGACATCGGGCTGAGGACCCAGAGCCGAAAGCAAGTACCGCTCCCTGGAAAAGTATGGGCGTGACCTTACCGAGCTTGCTCGCAAGGGGAAATTGGACCCTGTGATCGGGCGTGATGACGAAATAAAACGAGTAATGCAGATATTGATTCGCCGAACCAAGAATAACCCCGTCATTATCGGTGAGGCTGGCGTAGGCAAAACAGCCATTGCTGAAGGTCTAGCTGAGAAAATCGCCGCTGGCGATGTACCTGATTCTCTAAAAAATAAAAGAGTAATTGCCTTGGATATGGCAGCGCTGGTTGCCGGCAGCAAATTTCGAGGCGAGTTTGAAGAGCGGCTGAAGGCGGTGATAGATGAAGTTCGCCAGTCCAATGGAGAAGTGGTTTTATTCATCGACGAGTTGCACACTGTCGTTGGTGCCGGTGCTGCCGAGGGAGCCATTGATGCCAGCAATATGCTAAAGCCTGCGCTGGCACGTGGCGAGCTTAGATGTATCGGAGCCACCACTCTAAATGAATACCGTGAGCATATTGAGAAGGATAAAGCATTAGAACGAAGGTTGCAGCCAATATTTATCAATGAGCCCAGCGTTGAGGCGACTATAGAAATGCTGCATGCTCTGCGTCCCAGATATGAAGCTCACCATAAAATCAAGATAGATGATTCCGCACTGGTAGCTGCAGCTCAACTGAGCCAGCGCTATATCTCGGATAGATTTCTGCCAGATAAAGCTATAGACCTCATTGACGAAGCAGCCAGCAAGATACATATCGACATGGAAAGTAAACCTGATAATATCAAAAAACTGGACATCCAGATAAAGCAACTGCAAAACGAAGAGGAATCAGCAGCTCAGCAGGGAGACTATCAGAAAGCAGCCGAAATAAGGGCACAGCGGTTACGCCTGGAACCGGAGCATGAGCAGTTAGATTCAGCGTGGCGTAAAGAGAAAAAATTCGATAAACCCGTAGACCAGGAGACCATCGCTGAGCTGGTTGCCAAGTGGACCGGTATCCCGGTATCTCGCATGCTGGAGGGTGAAGCTGAGAAATTACTTCACATGGAGGAAAGACTGCATGACAGAATTGTCAACCAGGAAGAAGCTGTCTCCGTTATATCGGAAGCCATCAGACGTGGCAGAGCTGGTCTCAAAGACCCCAAACGCCCTGTGGGCAGCTTCATCTTTTTAGGCCCCACCGGCGTCGGCAAAACGGAGTTGGCTAAAGCACTGGCTCAATTTCTGTTCGATAATGAGGAATCCCTAATTCGGATAGATATGTCCGAGTACGGCGAAAAACATACGGTTTCACGCCTTGTCGGCGCTCCGCCTGGATATATCGGCTATGAAGAAGCAGGACAATTGACCGAAGCCGTGCGACGGCGCCCGTTCCGGGTAATCCTTTTTGACGAGATTGAGAAGGCGCACCCTGATGTTTTCAATATCCTGCTCCAAATACTCGAGGATGGCAGGTTAACCGACGGCCATGGCAGAACAGTTGACTTCAGAAATACCGTCGTAATAATGACCAGCAACCTGGGTACCGAGGAATTCCAGCGACAGGCAATAGGCTTTGCCCGCCAGGAAAAACAGGAAAAGAGCGACTACGATAGGTTGAAGGGGACTATAGATAATGCTCTGAAACGGACCTTCCGCCCTGAGTTTCTCAACAGAATAGACGATATCATCATCTTCCATCCTCTTACTGAGGAACATTTGAAGAAGATTGTAGACCTGTTAATTAATGAAGTGCAGAAACGATTGGCAGACCGTAATATAGTACTGGAACTGGATGATGAGGCAAAATCCTGGCTGCTCAAGGAAGGTTTTGAACCAGCCTTTGGAGCACGTCCACTGCGCCGAGCTGTCCAGCGCTATGTAGAGAATCCCTTGTCCAACAAGATTCTCAGTGGTGAGTTTAAAGAAGGCAGCCATATCTTCATCAGCAGCGTTGATGGCAGCGGATTAAGCTTTAGCACCAAGAAAAAAGCAAGAGCTGCAAAATAAATGGCAAACCCAACTGGGATAACTGAGGAAAATAAAAGTAGTTCCAGAAAACGTGAGTACCTCATCAGTGCCGTAGGGCTGGTGCTTGTCCTGGCTTTATGCGCTTTAGTCATCGTTTACTGGGACTATATTCAAAGGGCAGGCCGCTATGGCTACCTCGGTGTCCTTATTATCAGTATCATTACCGGGGTAACCATCCTTATCCCCGTCCCTGGCCTGCTGGTCGTTTTTACACTGGGTAGTATACTAGAGCCCTCTATAGTTGGAGCCTTAGCTGGACTTGGTGAAGCAATTGGTAGCATAATTATTTATCTCACTGGTTACGGCGGACGTAGTGGAGTAACAAAATTGGAAACAATTGACCATCGCTTTACCACCAAATTCGAGTATTGGCTACGCCGCCGTGGTTCAATAGCCGTTTTTGCCATGTCATCTATTATCAACCCCTTGTTTTTCCCATTCACAGCAATAGCCGGTGCCATGCGTTTCGGGCTGACTAAGTTCTTCTTTTTATGCTGGGCAGGCAAGACCATAAAAGGTATGGCAGTCGCCTACCTGGGCTATTATGGTTTGGGGTCTATACTACGTTGGACAGGAATAGGAGTTTAAACTATGGGAAAAGAAAAAAGCTGGCTGGTAGCCCTACTCTTATCTATATTTCTCGGCTTCTTTGGTGCTGACCGCTTTTACATCGGCAGGACTCGCTCTGCGATCGTCAAGCTAGTTACGCTGGGATGTTTTTTCGTCTGGTGGCTAAGCGATATAGTACTCATCGCCAGTGATTACCGCAAAGATGCCTGGGGAAGACCGTTGAAACACTAACAGCAGCCGTCAGTGCCATCTACACAGAGAAAAAAATATCGCTACACCTACCACTATAACCCCGATAACAATAACGGGTATTAAGTCACCCATTTCGTATTATTCCTTCATGCTGGCTATTCTAGCCATATATATTTACTAATACTATTACTACAGCTTTTCCCGCAATTTGTCAACCTATCAGCACACAAGCGCAGTTCATTGCCCTGAAATCTATCTTATGCTAGACTATATATCTCCATTCGCAATCGTGGGGCTGTAGCTCAATTGGGAGAGCGTCTGACTGGCAGTCAGAAGGTAGTGGGTTCGAATCCCATCAGCTCCACTTAGCTTCATAAATTGGCCATATACTGTACTGAATAAAGAACCCATGCCCGATAATGTCATACTAAAATCGTTTCAAGGGGACAAGCGTTCAGTCCATGGATTTTCATTTATTATTCTGTTGTTAATATGCTTCGTGTTTTGTGAGTATTTAGCTACATTTTCCAACAAAAAGACATAAAATTAGAGTCGAAGAAAGCGCTAGATTGTCGCCCCCTCCCGGGTGGTGGCGAGATGTAAAAAAACGAAAGGAAAAAGCCTCCTGCTGTATGACCGCGGAAACTCTAATGCAGGGTGAACCAATCCAGGCGGGGAGGGTCACTGGAAGCAAGGCTTTTATGGCCACTCGAGATCGTGGTTAGTGTAGATCGTTATGGAATTTTCAAGATTTAAATGATTCCATTATCTTTTAAATATGACAAGACTTCATCTTGAAATTTATGGGTGGTAGTGACGTCTTGATACTTAATGAAGTAGTGCCATTCTCCTTCGAAGTAATCATAGTAGATCATAATATTATGCCCATTGATATAATAAATATATTTCCAGTAATCTACTGAATTACTTTCCCTATACAAGACAGTATGCCCCATTCTTCTAAGTTTCACACATAAAGCGTAAGAGGAATATTCACTGTGCAACCCATTAGTTTTGGTCCTTTTCAGAAGTAAAATATCATTACTACTTTCCCATCGAATAAATTTGCTAGTACCACAAGCACCGATCATTTCAGGGTATTCAACAAAATACTTTCTCCAATCTGTGATAGTGGAGTGATCTACTATGATTTGTAGATCTTTTTCAATTTCAGATGTTCTTAAATCATCCAATAATTCTTTTACGTAATCTCTTTTTTGATTATCATCTCGTAACAACCTTTTCCATCCGATATCTCTATCAGAATCCACTAAGAAACTATTATTTAGACCTTTACTAAGCGTATAATTACCTTTAGATAGTAGAGCTCGCTCAAATAGGTAATCATTGAACTTTTTCAAGCCCGTCTGGATAAAGACCGAATTAGCTTTTAATGAATATTCAGAAAACTTATTGAAATAATTACCATCCTCAGTGGCTGACCAATCAACATTGGTATTTTCTCGATAGTAATCGGTGATGCCAGAAAATTTCAGTATAAAACCGATTTGCCCCTTAAAATACCCGTGGTTTTCAATATTGACAATAGCTTGTTTCCATCTATCGCTTTTTTGAATAAGCAAAGCCTTAAGTCTTTCTTCGGAAACTTGAATCGCGGCAAAACTTCTAATTTCGTTTGAAGCATCAGAAACGTATTCAAGAATTTCATTTGAATGTGTAAAGAGTTGATTAATCGATTTCAGCGCAGACACGTAATCAGGTATTTCATCAATCCGAGTGTTTTCAGTTAGATTCCTGACAACACGAATCCATTCAATCAATTTATCACTGTTACCAAATTCATTTAAATAACTAAATAACCCATAAAGTTGTATTCTCTCTGGATATGACAAGTTATATTCGATTGCCCCTTGAAATAACTGAGATTCGGACAATAAATCATTATTTGGTAAATATTCCCTTATACCTGTTTTCCCTTTGTCACTGAGAGTATCAAGCGTATTTATTACCGATAAGAAAAATGCTGTATTTAAACAATCTAATTCAACAAGATCATCGAATTCTATCACTCTCGCATTAATCAACCTCCCTAAATATAGAAAGTTTAGATTTTCCGAGATGACTACATACTCATTAGTAGCTAATATACGAATAAAATTCATTATTTTCTCGTCAAATGAATTGGTTTTTTTATCTCTATATTTCCAGAAAATGTCAGGCCATATAGTATCTATTTTCAAAGAGAAGTTTTCTTTTAGATTGGTATCATTTTCGGTATCATAGATTTCCAATACTTTCTCGAATTTTGCTTTAAAGTTTTCGAATGGAGTTAGTTCTTTACCCCGCGCATTCATTTTGATATACAAGCTGTCTGATAGCCCAAAATCCTTGAGCTCAATAAATTGAAAACTAATAACTGGATTATCAGTTTTGGATAGCTTATTGTAAAAATCTATACTGTCTATGAATTTCTCATGAATAGCATCGAGCATAACGAGCATTGACTTGATTGTCGGATCTTTTTCCCAAGAAATATAGAACCACTGAGCATCCTTAATGGTTTCACTTATTTTGGTGGTTAGTGAAGAAGGTATCACAATCTCATGTGCAATTAATGCATTACAGAATTCACGCGACGTTGTTCTTGTTTCATATGTAAATTTAGATCTATTCTCAATTCTGAGTATACTGTTAAAATCCTCTAAGTACCCTTCTTTAGATGCAAGATACCAATGAAGAAGAAATAGTGTCGTAAGTCTTTGCTGACCATCTAACGGAATTAATTTACCATCGGAAATACTGCCATATATAAAATCCAGGTCGAGTGGTTCATCTTTTTGGAGAGAATGGTATAAGGAAGTTAAAAAATTACTCCTCACTCTAGAAGCTGATTCTCTTCCATGAGCATAATCTCTCTGGATTATTGGTATTTCAACCAAATATTCCTTATCTCTAAATATATCGAGAAAAGTTAATTTTTGGCCGTCATTATCATTCATCAGTCTGATCTTCGATATTTAGTATATACGGTGATAATACTTGTTTTAGTGCCTCTAAATATGCTTTTCGATCATTTTTACCCCAAAATGTCATTTGATTTACTTTTTTACTATAGTATTTCATGAAAACATTTTTTGTACATAAGGGGATAAAAGTCCCGTAAGTATCTTTTTCTATAATTCTTTGCCTTTTTATCGGAAATACTGCATTTTTATATCCTCGGTTTGTTCCTGAATCTAATAAAGCCAGATTAGAAATATCATCTATATCTTCAACTACACCATCTTCACTGTAGGCCTGCAGTATCTTGTCAAATAAGCTAACAAATGTATCATCATCCTGATCATGTCTTGATTCTAGATAATTTTCTATTTCTTTTTTTAGGTCCTCGTTCTCTGTATAACTATACACTTCTTTCAACCAGTCAATCTTGTGATTTGTCGCTTCCGGTCTTTCTGATTGCACTGAATGAATATGTTCGATATCCCATTCTTCAGTCTTATATCTTCCAAATTGAAATCGCGCATTTGTGTTTTTATTAGAAAGTAGAGTAACAATGTTGAACAATAAAAGAATTTTCTTTATTTTAACTCGGTCTTCATCGTAATTGAGTTCGTCGATATTATATCTAACATGATCTTTGATTTTACCTTCTAAGAACTCTTTGAACTCAGATTTTGATTTTGTTGAAGAGTGGGACTCTAGGTTTTTTACGCTTTCTCCCAAAGAGATAAGGTAACCGATAAGGTGATAATATTCACGACGTTCGAACCATTCGAAGAATGTAAGATAGTATCTTTTTATTTGTTGCCAGATAGTATCAGCACTCATAGACTCAGTGAGTTGCTTATTAAAATATCTAAATGTATGGTATCTATCTAAACTTGATGTACCTGCAATCAAATCAAATATAAATTCTATTCTATTTTCGTATTGTTTTTGGTTATCACAAAGGAAGTACCACAATTGGTTATCCCCAAGACTATACTCAATGTTATCCCAATCTGAAGCCATTTCTAGTTGAGCTAAGCGTACGCCTTTCTCATTACCCTGAAAATTATCTTCTCGCAATAATAAGGCTTTCACAAGTTCAGCATTAGTGAGTGGAATTTTCCCAGTGTTAATTCGAGTAAATATTTCTATTTGGTCAAGCGTTGAAGTCGAATCAACCTCGTACCAAATAACTTTTACATTGTGTCCACTATCATCATCACGTAATAACGTACTCAAAATATCTATTTTCGGTGAACCTTGTTTAGTTTCAAACCAATTCTGTACTGTTGTATATGCGTTACATATGTGGTAATAGTCGATATTTTCATCCTGTCGAGATGTTTCAATATTTTTAAGAAAATATTCACTATCTTCTCTCGTTTGATATTCGAGAGTAAACATTTTTTTAGTTAAGTGGTTTTTTATTTCTTTCAATACTTCGAAAATAATATAAATGGTAGTTAATCTCTGTTGTCCATCTATTACGATATATCCATTCTCATTAGATGTAACGATGATAGGTTGTAAACAATAGAATTCCTTTTTAGATTTTTGATCCTTTTTAGTAAACTCCCAAATGTCATTCAGTAGATCGTTTACCTCTTGAGATGTCCATCGATAACCTCTCTGATAGGAAGGGATAATAAAGTGATTATCTAGTAATTCAAGAATACATTTAAGAGAGATATGATCAGGCATTGTTACCTTACCCTAATAATGTAAAATATATTCTGCCATATATGAGTGTATGTGATTATAGCATCATTTATCTGGTATATGAAATGAATAACTTCTAAAAACCCTTGTATAAATATAAAGACAAATTAGTATTTTGTTAACTGGTTCACGCCAATTTCCCCGATCTGAACCATTCTGATTATATCGTATAGCGAATCATCGGATCATTGCATCTTCAAACAGAATAGACTATACCCCCACTTTATGTTGCTTTGCTCCCCCAATTGTGAAAATTAAGCTAGGTATGAAGGCTAAAACCCACGGTAAAAGTTCTTTGTTTGGTACAGTAAGCTCCACCAGTCAAAGTGACTTTTTTGCTAACAGACTTCTTAGTATACCCTGATGCAAAACAACACCCCAGAAACAAAACGAAGCTAGCTTAAAAACTATAAAACACTGCTCGTCATTGAAGGAGCAGGTCACATTTTAGATTACGAACAGAAAAACAAGAGCCAGCACCTGTTTTCTTCACAAGTGCTGGCTCTTAGTACTGTTAAGCCTTGAAGATAATGGTAAGTACATCAGCAAGCTCGATCACATCACCATCCCTCAATAAGAACCTGCCTTTGCCAGTGATTCTAGACCCGTTAATCCTAGTGCCATTAGTGCTATTACGGTCCTCTATGTAGTACTTGCCATTTTCGCATTCGACTCGTATGTGCTCCCTGGAAATCAGGCTGATTTCGTCTGGCATCACAAAAGATTGGAAATCATTCCTTCCCAGAGATTCGACATTTCCTGATGCGGATATGTGCCCCCCATCCGGCGTTACGAACTTCGCTGAAGTCCCGGCATCAATGGGCGTGGTTTGTGGAGTTCTAGTTGCAACTGGTGTATCGGTAGCCCAAGCCAGGTATCCTGCAGGCGCGCTGGCACGGCGTCCTGCATGGGCTACAGCGGGTTTTTTGACCAGAAAAACTGCTATAACCGCGCCCGCTATAACCAGCAAGCCAATCAACAGGACATACGGCGGCCATGAATTAAACGGTCCATCGCCACCCCCGAACCCGAGGGGCACGATGTCGCTGGCACCAGCATTGACAACGCTCCCATCGCTTATGACTTGGGTGCCTATGCTGGTGTTTAAAGCGGAAGCGTATGGAACAACCGTCACAGTGGTGCTGGCGCTGACACTGCCGGCGTTATTAGTAGCAGAAAGAGTATAGGTAGTTGTATAACCAGGGCTCACATTGTATGAGCCGGAATTGGGAACTGAACCAATCCCAGGGGATAAGGTAACTGTATCTGCATTACTCACGGTCCACGTTAATACAACTGTCTCATACGAATGAATATAACCCGGATTAGCGGTAAACGAGTTAACTACCGGCGCATAGACAGGCTGCTTTTGAGGTTGCTCAATTATTACCACGTTTGGCCATATGTAATTTGGCAACCTCCAAGTATAAGGCCATGGACCTAGATAACTAGGAAGGTACCACCTCGGCGGTGCAGGAGGTGGAGGTGGAGGTGGAGGTGGAGGTGGAGGTGGAGGCGGAGGTGGAGGCGGAGGTGGAGGTGGAGGTGGAGGCGGAGGTGGAGGTGGAGGTGGAGGTGGAGGTGGAGGCGGAGGTGGAGGTGGAGGCGGAGGTGGAGGTGGAGGTGGAGGTGGAGGTGGAGGTGGAGGTGGAGGAGGTGGTGGAGGTGGAGGTGGTGGTGGTGGAGGTGGAGGTGGCGGTGGAAGGTCCTGCAATGACACCCCATGTTCGCTCGCCACGACCGCTGCAGCGAATGTCGGTGTGACCTGTAATAATGTCGCAGAGCATATTAATAATGCTACTGCCAAGATTAGGATTGCCTTTCTGAAATTCATTGTACCTCCTATTTATATTTATTTTTTAAAAGTGATGCTCAATTTGCCTGCAAGCTCAATTACATCGCCGTCATCAAGTGCATGCCGGCCGGTTCCCTTGATATTTGTACCATTGATCTTGGTGCCGTTGGTGCTGCTGCGATCCTCAATGTAGTAGTGACCGCTTTCGTGCCAGATGTTGATGTGCTGCCTAGATATATAAGAGACTTGATCACGCAGCATGAATTCTTCAAAGTCATGCCGACCGAAAGACCTGGCATTGCCTGCCAGTAGTATCTCGTTCCCATCTGGCATGGCAAGCTTAGCCGCGGCAACCTCCTCTACCGGCGTGGTGGCCGGCAATGTATCAGTGGAAAGTGTTGCTTTTGACTCTGGCGTGTAAGCTCCTTGTGTATCTGCCGCCTGTGCCCGGGGGACTGCCGCAGATCTCCTGACAAGTAAGATAACTATCACAACGACTGCTGCTGCCAATAAAGTTATAATGCCCCAGAGCAAATATGGCGGCCGCTCTACGTTAACTGTTACGGATGTAGACTGCGCAGTACCATCAATATAAGTAGCGGCAAGTGTGTAAGTAGTTGTGTTATCCGGCGATACCTGCGTAGTCCCACTGTTACCGACATTGCCAACATCCGTTATTGATACCTGGATCGCTCCGGGGGCATTCCAGGATAGGGATGTTGACTGCCCGCTCTGTATTGTGGCTTGGCCGATGCTGATATTGGGTGGAAGCCTAGGTATAACCGTTATGGTTGCAGTCGATGATGCGGGGTTGCCCGATTTACCCCTCGCCACCAATGTATAACTGATTGTGGAAGCTGGAGTGACTGACGTGGAGCCAGAGGCAGCGACTGTTCCAACACCCGGCGATATAGTCACGCTGTCAGCATATGTGGTTGTCCAGGTCAGGATTGCTGTCTCCCCTGCCTCGACAGAAGATTTGTTGGCACTGAATGAGTTAATCACTGGTGAATGAATAAGCCCAGGTGTCAGGCCTGGTATGTCTGGCGGATAATAGCTCCTGGTGAAATTAAAACTCAGTAACCGAGTTGACCAGGAGTACCCAGAAAGGAACCACATCTTCCAGATATGCCTGCCAGCAGGGTCAAAGGACTCAGCAGCGAATGGCCCGACCCTCCAGACGCCAGCGTATGGGCGGTACCATCGGTAACAAAGCCAGTGTCCGTAAGATGTGGTGCCAGAAGGGTAATATTCCCATAGATAGAAATAGCCCGGACCGTTAAAAGACACAATTAGATAACATATCCCGTTACGATACAGGTCGGTCAGGATCTGTCCGTAGCTATTGACAAGGTAAGCATTTACTATAGAGCTCGGGGTTCCCGGTGCAACGGCCAACGGCGGCGAAATTTGTAGGTTAGACCAAGTTTGGCTGTACGTTTCTACGCCCACCTGGGGCTCCATAAACTGCCCTCCTTGATACGGAGGTTGCCATGATACATCAGGGCTTAACGGCGGAAGCGGGTAGTCCTGGGCATAGACAGGTGAGATTGCAATAATAGCGACTGATTGGACCAAGATAATAATAAGAATCGCCACTAAAATCTTCTTCATTATGACTGTCAACTCCCAAATATAATATTTCCTTATCAAGGTTAAATATACACGTGCCGGAAGTGGACTGCTTGACCACAGTCTGACAGTTAACTGACAGTTTCCTGACAAAAAGGAAGATGGTGGACGGAATAGTTTGATGGGGTTAATCTCTGATTGACCTTTACAGGGTCAAGGAACATAAAACTTTAGACTTATTGCGCCGGCCGGTTCTATGACGTCATCGTTATTTAGGCTGACTGGCCCTTTGCCTTTGATATCTGCACCGTTGAGTCTGGTGCCGTTAGCGCTGCCCAGGTCCTCAATGTAGAACTGCTCGCATTCCGACCTAACTTCGAAGTGTCGTCTCGAGATGAGCCCCAGTTCATCCAAGCCAAGCGCCCTGGCGAGTTCAACTCGCCCTATCACTCTGCTTTTGCCGGCGATCTGGATCTCCAAACCGTTGGGTAGCGCTATTTTGGCACTGAGTGCGACTGATGGTAATACCGCGGATGGTACTTCAAACTCTGACTCATCAGGCAGTGATACTGGCTCCTGACTTCTAGCCCGCCTAGCATACCTCCAAAACAGATAAAGGCCGAGCATGACGATGACAATAAAGGCCAAGGGACCGAACCACAGCACCATCGGTGGGGTGATAAGTCCGTGCAACTGGTCAAGCAACGTGGTTTCTTTTACAGGGGCTACCAGTGGTTGTGGCGGTACTTGCTCTGCAGGTTGCTCAGCAATCTGGCCTTTGGAATATGTCCAGAAAACAAGATTATTCTGCGTGGCATTGGGGTCTTCCTCAGCCCACTGACCATCGCTGTAAAACCAAATCCGGTATATATGCTGCCCCTCTGGTTCATTATTCTCGGGAGTGAACGGGCCAAGCTTCCAGAGGCCGCTTTGCAGCAATTGCCATTTATAGGCTATCCATTTTCCCTGGAAGTCCTCTCCCCCGGGAAAATATTCATAAATATAAAGCCATCCGGGCGTATTGATGTCCACGTCCAGATACCAGGTTTCATTTGCAGTGACCTTGAATTTGTCCTGTTCCGATGTCGCTATGAAACTGGGGATGAAATTGGGCGGTGTACTTTTGGACTGTGACGTAGGCCCTCGCAGGACATAGTTCACCGACGGCTTGATTTCATCCTGAGATTGGTCAATAGCAGGGGAATTTGGTATTGTAGAATTATCCGTCGGTGCGCCTACCCCACCAACATCTGCCGTTTGGCCAAGCAGCGCTGCAAAGGCTCCTAAAATCAACGCAATAGAAAGTAACAGTAAAGTGCCTCTCACTTCTGTAACAGCACCTCCACTGGTTTTAGCGGATAACCCAATGCTGATGACAATGCAGCCGACATAGCGCGTGCGTCAGCGAACCTCTTGCCTGGGAAGAACAAGATGCCTTGTGCCAGACACTTTGCCGTACGATTTGATACACCAGCTGTCATAAGGTAATCAGCAATAGTTGTGGCTTCACTGTACGAGCGTGGCCAGTTGGATTTGAACAAGCTCGAGCAAATCTCGTTTGGCGGATTGAGCGTAAGGAGATATATGCAGGTCTGTGCCAGGCCGCAGAGGTCACAGCGCTGGTCGCTTTCCCCGCCTATGAACAGCTCTGGGATATCAAAGCCCTTGTTCATGATCTGCGTAAACGGATCAATGCTTGTCTTATTTTTACTAGCATCATTCAAGTCTTTCGCCGTGCCAAAATCGATCAGCTCGACCGTACCATCGTTGCGCAGCATTATGTTCTTAGGGTTAACGTCCCTGTGAACTATGCCGCCGGCGTGTATGTAAGAAAGCGCATCTAGCAGCTGGCAAGCCCAGAAGATGACCTGTTGTTCATCAAAGGGAGACCTCGGCGATGATGCCATCAGAGTTTCCCCATTCAGGTAATCAATGACAAGGTGAAATTCGCCCTTATAGTAGAAATCGTCAAAGTATTTGACTATGTTAGGATGTTTGAGCCTCTTCAAATAGCTGGCTTCTAACAGGAGCTTTTCAAGGTACACATTATCTATCGTAGTACCCCTGCGCGGTGTTTTGATAACGCACGTCCTGCCTGTTTTGCGATCGACCGCAAGCCAAATGGTTGCCATGCCACCCTGCTTGTGAGGCGGTGACATTAGTTCATAGCGCCCGTTAATGATGTAGGTGTTATTACTTATAGAGGTAGGTACCTGTGCCTTCTTTTGGCCCGAACGCGAACGGCCCTTCTTACGCTTGCGTATACTTAAAAATATAACGATAGTTACCACCAAAGCTGCATAGACCAGGGCCATTAATAATAAAACATTACTCGTCCCCCACATTACATTCTCCTAATGCTGGTTTGGGCTGTGGTCACGGCCTGCCAGGATGGAAGGTTGCTGGGCTTTACTATTATTACCGATATATTGTCTGGCCCTCCCGCCAGATTGGCCTGAGCGGTCAGGTCAGTACAGGCATCGTTAGGGTTGGCAGAACCTATGACGGTTTCAGATATCTTACTTGAAGGCAGCACGCTGCAGAGACCGTCAGAGCAGAGAAGGATATTGTCACCTGAATATAGTTTTACCTGATGTAGGTCCGGGACAATGTCCCTAGAATAACCAAGGACGCGTGTTATCTCGTTCCGGCGTGGGTGGTTCCTTGCCTGTTCTGGCGTGATAGTCCCTTCGTCTACAAGCTGTTGGACTACGGAATGGTCTTTTGAGACCTGGATAGTCTCCCAGGTGTTAATTATGTAACACCTGGAATCACCTACGTGGGCCAAATACATATCCCCACCAATCACAAGTACAGCGGTCAGGGTAGTACCCATGCCCTTCAGATCCGTGTCGCTGGCAAATTCTATAACTTTACTGTTAGCCTCGTCGAAGGCAGCGGCCAAAATAGAGAGCGGTGGAGCAGGGCTTTGGGCGAGGAGGCCTGAAATACACCCTGCATGGAGAGTCTTTATGGCAATATCGCTGGCGATTTCACCAGCACTGTACCCCCCCATGCCGTCTGCAACCGCGAAGAGGCCAGCGGAGATGACTCCCAGGTGGGTCTTGAGATCAAAGCTGGTGCACAGAATGCTATCCTCATTGATCTCTCTTAAGAGTCCTGTGTCCCAGCTATAACCTGTTTCCAATCGGGTCCTCCAAACATTTCTCCTTCAGCTCGGCTCTTGTAGCAACCTGAAAGTCAGGGTAAGTTCTGGCTGACCAGCCAGTTCAATCTTATCACCGTCTTTGAGAGCCTTCTTTCTTTTTTTATATATATCAATGCCGTTAAGCCTGGTATGGTTAGTGCTCCCCTTACCTTCGTGCCCGTAGTCTGTCAGGTAATATTTGCCTCTACTATAAGTAATTAAAATATGCTGTCTGGAAATGCTCATCAATATTTCATGTGGCAGCGTGCTATCAAAGTCGCTGCGTTCTATGAACACAGGGGCGCCCGTGAGCATTATTTCAGCCCCGCCTGGCATAATCACCCTGGCCTTCGGTGCAGAGCGCATTAGTGCACCCCGTCCTCGTTTATTGGGCCCACAACCTGTCTTTGCTTGATCTATGTCAGCGAAATATTTCCCGCAGGTATAACAGAAGAAACTGCCGGCATTGTTTGTGTTCTGGCACCTTGGGCAGATGATTTTTAATTCACCACTGCCCGGCTCTATCACGTCAAGAGACACCCCGCATCCCTGGCAGACTCCTTCGTTGGAATCATTCTCTGTATTACATACCCTACATAATACCTTCAGTCGTTTCACAGCTTTCTTCGTTTATCCATGGTTTTCATAAAAGTCTAATCAATTGATAAGTACGTTGCTTGACAGATATCTGACAAATACCTAATATGAATCTGACAAACTCATGGTTCTTTAACTATTGTGATCACTATATTATACTGCAATAGGCAAATTAGACCCTGTATGCTTAGAGGTTACGCTTGGCTTTCATAATTGTGAAGAGCGGTAATGCCGAGGATATTGGTAAAACATTTACCTTAAATAAACCGGTCGTCGTAGTAGGCCGCCTCACTTCGCAGAACAAACCTGATATAGAATTGAACGACGAAGTTGTTTCCAGGCGTCATGTAGAAATACTACAGAAGGATGACAAGTATTGGGTGAAGGACCTTGGCAGTACCAATGGCACAATGCTGAATGATGACAGGATAATTACCGGCAATTTATATGAACTCAAGCACAACAGCAAGATCGGCCTTGGGTTGGAAGGCACTTCAGCACACATCATACTGGTGTTCAAGGAATCTGAAGGCACCAGTATAATTCATCAGAAAGAAGTCCTGACCGGTAAGCACGGCAAAGTACTCCTAGTGACATGGCTGAACATCGAGGAGGGGAAAAAAGAGGCCCTAATAGACGGCAAGCAAAAGAAACTGTCCAAAAAAGAGTATGAACTGCTACTGTTCCTTTATAAAAATGCCGGAAATGTATGCTCGCGAGACGAGATAATTGAAGCAGTGTGGCCCGAAAGTAAGGACCCTTCGGCTATATCCGATGCCACAATCGACCAGTTAATTCACAGACTGCGTGAAAAAGTAGAACCTGAACCTGCTAAACCCTCGCGGATCATTAGCAAGAAAGCATTTGGTTATATGCTGGTGTAAAGAAAATTTGGCCGCAAGCCGCGGGATAGCAAAGAATTCAAACGGCGGGTCAATAGTAAAGCATCAACAGTCTAAATTCATGTCAGTACGCGAATTAGAGGGAAAACTGAAAAGAATAGCATTCAATGGGGTGAGACGTATCGTTCGCAGGTAAACATCGTGACTGTATCCAATTACTATTTACTACCCCAACTGCCAAAAGGGCTGGAAGAATTGGCAAATCTGGCACTGGATTTGCGCTGGTCATGGAATCATGCCGCCGACAAGTTATGGGAACGCATCGACCCAGAACTATGGAGTACCACCAACAACCCATGGCTCATCCTTCAAATGGTTACCACATCTCGCCTCCAAGAACTTGTTGCTGATGCTGAGTTCGGCAGACTTATGAATGACCTGGTGATAGCGCACCGTGAGGCTACAGAAGGAACCGCCTGGTTCCAACAAGCTTATCCTAAGTCACCACTGAGTATAGCCTATTTTAGCATGGAGTTCGGTTTAAGCGAAGCACTGCCAATCTACGCTGGGGGCCTTGGAATATTGGCTGGTGATTACCTTAAAACTGCAAGCGATCTTGGCGTGCCTTTAGTTGGTGTGGGGCTCATGTACCAACAGGGTTATTTCCGCCAAGTAATAGATACTCAAGGGGATCAGACCGAGTTTTATCCATACAACGACCCCAGCCAGCTACCAATTATGCCAGTTCGCGACAAAAATGGTGATTGGCTTCGGATTACAATAGACTTTCCTGGGCGTGTTTTGTGGTTGCGTGCCTGGGAAACCAAGGTGGGACGAGTTAAGTTATATCTGTTAGACAGTAATGATCCTATCAACAGTCCTTCTGACCGTGGAATCACCAGTGAACTCTATGGCGGCGGACCTGAACTGCGCCTACAGCAAGAAATAGTACTTGGTATTGGAGGCTGGCGCCTACTACATAACTTGGGAATTGAACCGGAAATTTGCCACCTTAACGAAGGACATGCGGCACTTGTGGTGCTGGAACGGGCACACAGCTTTATGGCTACCAGCAACCAGCCCTTTGAGGTAGCGCTGGCAGCAACTCGTACTGGCAATATCTTCACTACACATACTCCTGTTGAGGCGGGCTTTGATCGGTTCTCCCCAGAACTGATAAGCCGTTATCTGTCGAGTTATGCAGATCAACTGGGCATTGGGCTTGGGGGATTTCTAGCCTTAGGTCGTCTAGACCCTACCAACTCACAGGAACCACTCAACATGGCATTTCTGGCCACACGTGGTTCTAGTTCCGTCAACGCTGTCAGCGGTCTTCATGGTGAGGTAAGCCGGCGTATTTTCCAGCCGTTATTCCCAGGGTGGCCCCAGCACGAGGTACCAGTCACCTATGTTACCAACGGAGTTCACATGCCTTCTTGGGACTCTGCAATGGCTGATACGACCTGGACCAATTTCTGCGGGAAAGAGCGCTGGCTAAATACCATGGACACCATTGAAAACGATTTGAAAATGGCATCAGATGACGCAATCTGGAATTTACGAATAGAAAAGTCACAGCAACTGATAAATTACGTCAGGGTACGTCTCAAGCGACAGCTCACCTCAGCAGGCGCTCCTGCGCAACTCATTAACAGGTGCAGTCAATTGCTTGACCCCAGGGTTTTTACAATGGGGTTTGCCCGACGTTTTACTGGATACAAGCGGCCGAACCTGCTACTCGACGACCCAGATAGATTGGCCAGAATAATAAACCATCCTCACTGGCCGGTTCAACTCATCATTGCTGGTAAAGCCCATCCGCATGATGAGGAAGGAAAAACACTGGTACGAGCATGGTGGCAATATTCACTTCGTCCTGATGTACAGGGCAAGGTTATCTTCCTCTCTGATTATGACATGGCTCTCGCCGAGCAGTTAGTGCATGGTGTGGATCTCTGGATTAATACACCGCTAAGACCCTGGGAGGCCTGTGGCACCAGCGGCATGAAGGTACTGGTGAATGGCGGTTTGAACCTCTCGGAACTAGATGGGTGGTGGGCAGAGGCTTATAGACCAGGAGTGGGTTGGGCATTGGGAGATAGACTTGAGCACGGTTATGACTCAAACTGGGATACCCAGGAAGCGCAAGAGCTTTACCGTCTTCTTGAGGAAGAGGTTATTCCCCGCTTCTATGAACGTAATAAAAAGGGTATTCCGTCTGAATGGGTAGCACACATGCGCAAGAGTATGGCTGAACTTACTCCACAGTTTAGTGCAAACAGGATGCTGCGTGAGTACGTGGATAGATTGTACGTCAGTGCCGTCCAGAACTATCGAGAGCGTATTACTAATGCAGCACATAAGGCAGTGCTCTTATGCCGCTGGCGAGAGTCTCTTAAGACTCATTGGCCTAAGTTGCATTTTGGCAGACTGGACATCCTGAGGGAAGGCGACGATTACATTATGCTAGTAACAGTATACCTTAATGAACTTGACCCAAAGATGGTACGTGTCCAGCTTTATGCTGAGCCACAAAATGACTATGAAGCAGAAATTCATGTTATGGAGATAGCTGATGACCTTGCTGGAGCCGCAAATGGCTATCAATATCGCGCTCGCATACCAGCACGGCGGCCAGCAGAACACTATACGCCACGCATTATTCCCTTTTTTGATGGTGCCACAGTTCCCCTTGAGGCTAACTGGATATTGTGGTATAAGCGATAAGTTAGTTATTGTTTGCATGATGAATCACCAGAATTACGAGTTTTACGTAGTGTTAACCGAGATGAACCAAGTGCCAAGTGATAAGGGGGTTAATAGTTATGAAGCAACGCAGATATACATGTAAGCATTGTAATCACACTTGGGTACCAAGGAAAACAAAGCCAAAGAGATGTCCTCATTGTAAGCGGAGTAATTGGAGACCGATATCGGGACAACCATTTACTTTGTCCGTCAGTAAGAATAGCGTATTTCCCGGCCTATTCAATGATTAGGACACTGGAGAAATAATTGACTTTTTGTTAATGCAGCGATAATTTTACAGATTCCACAGGTTTTTCTGGGTAGCGTTAGAAAGACAAGTGTTTAAACTAAATACCTAGGGAGGGTTAAATGAGATGACAGAAGGAATCAACTTTATGGTAGGTGGTGAAGCGGGGCAGGGAGTGCAAACAGTCGGGTTTGTACTGGCAAAGACCATGGCTAGAGCAGGTCTCTTCGTTTTTGCTGACCAGGACTACGAATCACGAGTAAGAGGAGGCCATAATTTCTATCGGGTCAGAGCCCAAAATAGTGAAGTACAAGCTTTATCTGAGAAGTTGGATGTCCTCATTGCCCTTGACCAGCAATCAGTGGAGCTCCACCATAGTGAAATAAAAGAAAATGGTATCGCCATTTTTGACCATGACAAGCTGAAGACAGAGGGCAAGAAACTGAATTCTCTTAGTATTCCATTGGAGAAGATCGCCGAGGATATAAGCTCAAACAAGCTAATGACGAATTCAGTTGCCTTAGGCGCTGTAATTGCCGTTGCTGGATATGATTTCGAACTACTGGCTCAAGTACTTCTGGAGCACTTTGCTCATCTCGGTAAAGAGATTACGGAAGATAACGTCAGGGCAGCTAGGGGTGGTTATCAGCACGCAATCCAGCAGAAGCCAAAGAACATCGGCTCACCCATCAAACCAGCAACCACTGCAGCTAAGATGATGCTGTTAAACGGCAACGAGGCAATAGCTTTAGGAGCTATGGCTGCTGGCTGTAAATTTATGGCAGCGTACCCCATGACACCAGCCTCCACTATCATGGAGTACATTGTTAGTAAAGGAAGGAAATTCAATATAGTGATGATACAACCGGAGGATGAGATTGCAGCAATGAATATGGCGGTAGGGGCTGGTTTCACTGGTGTCCGGGCAATGACAGCAACTTCCGGTGATGGTTTCGCTCTCATGACCGAAGGTTTTGGTCTAGCTGGCATAACTGAAACCCCGGTAGTAATTGTCGTCGGACAACGGGCGGGACCTGCTGTCGGGTTGCCAACTCGAACGGAACAAAGTGATCTCAGCTTTGTAATATATGGCGGTTCTGGTGAGTTTCCCAGAGCAGTATTGGCACCACGTACAATTGAAGATGCCTTTTTCACCACTGTTAAAGCATTCAACCTGGCAGAAAAAAACCAGATACCAGTTGTCATACTTACTGACCAGTATTTGGCTAGCTCTTACCAGACAGTAGAGAAATTCAACTTAAACAAGGTTGAGATTGACCGCGGTCAGATACTTTCAGAACAAGAAGCAAATACGATCACAGACTATAAAAGACACCGCTTCACCGAGTCTGGTATCTCACCCAGAGCGATACCTATGCAGGGGAAAACGTTGGTGGTCACCGACTCTGATGAGCATGATGAAGCGGGCCATATGATTGAGGATGCTGAACTGCGCAAACGAATGATGCTGAAACGTCTCAAGAAATATGAAGGTATTAGTAAGGAGCTTATCCAACCCCTCCTCCATAAAAAACCAGGTGCTGAGGTGACACTTATCGGCTGGGGCAGTACTTACGGGGCAATAAAGGAAGCAGAATTCCTGCTGGAAAAGGAGGGAACCAAAGCCAATGTCCTCCATCTGAACCAGCTGTGGCCTTTCCCAGCACAGGCAGTAGCTTCTGCGCTGGCTGATACTGGGAAGAGCATCGTTATCGAGAATAATGCTACTGGACAACTGGCACATTTGATCCGAGCTGAGACCGGAATCAAAGTTAGTGCCAGTATTCTTAAGTTCGATGGACGCCCCTTTTCTCCCCAGTATATTGTTACAGAACTTAAAAAGGAGGTCTCTTAGTCATGGTAACAATGAATGATTATACTCCAGCAATGGCTAATCAATGGTGTCCCGGCTGTGGTAACTTTGGCATTCTGACAGCAATGCGGCGAGCCTTGGTTGACCTTGGGCTTGAACCACACCAGGTGTTAATGGTATCTGGCATTGGGCAGGCAGGCAAATTCCCTCATTACCTTCGCTGCCATGTTCTTAACGAGCTACACGGTAGGACTCTCCCGGCTGCTACTGCGGCTAAGGTAGCAAATCATGAGTTAACAGTTATCGCTGTCGGAGGTGACGGAGATGGTTATGGAGAAGGGGGAAATCATTTTATCTCCGCCATGACCCGCAACGTTAATATCACCTACCTGATACATAATAACCAGGTCTATGGTCTGACCAAAGGACAGGCATCGCCTACCAGTGACTTTGGTTTTGTAACCAAGACAACTCCTGAAGGTGCCTGGATGCCGCTCCGCCCGCTGGCACTGGCTATAGCCTGTGACTGTAGTTTCGTGGCGCGAAGTTTCTCCGCAGATACCGAACATCTGACAGAAATCATTCAGATGGGTATACAACACAAAGGTTTCGCGCTTATTGAGATTCTCCAACCTTGTGTCTCCTTCAATCACCAAAATACCTATGCCTGGTACCGTGAAAGGATATACAAATTGGAAGCAGAAAAGGGGTACCAGCCAACGGATCGAATAGCTGCTTTCTCAAAAGCCCTGGAATGGGGTGAAAAAGTGCCCATCGGCGTTATCTACCGCAAAGACCGACCTGTCTATGAAGAAAACCTGCATGCTATCAAGGAAATGCCTCTGGTTAAACAAAGGCTCAACCCTATGCAATTTGAGGAACTCCTCAACGAGTTCTTGTAATATTTTTAGGCTACTATCCTTTCAACCATTTGATCAGCTTATCTCCAGATAAGGATGCTCGAAGGGGTTTAATCCTTTCGAATCAATAATTTTTTAAGGCTAAATCATATTGATATTGTGTAAACTTATGTGTATAATTATACCATAATAATATGTGGAGTAATGCATGACCAAGAAGGTAATACAGGTACCCGTTGAAGAAGAACTGCTAAATGCCCTGGACCAAGTGTCCAAAAGGCAGCGCAAAGCGAGGGCAGCGTTGATCCGTCAAGCCTGCCTTAGTTATTTACAAACGATTGAAAATGAAGAATTGGACAGAATTTATCAACAGGGTTATAAGAAAATCCCGGAAGAAAAGGCTTTAGGAGAGGTACAAATAGCTCTTACGGGGCAAATTCTATCTAAGGAGTCATGGTAAATGCAGCGTGGTGAGGTGTGGTGGGCAGGATTACCATCACCTATCGGAAGACGGCCAGTTCTTTTATTATCGAGGGATTCAGCATACAGAATAAGAACCTCAGTTGCCGTAGCCGTAATCACACGCACCATTCGTAATATTCCTGTAGAAGTCCAGCTGGGGCAGGAAGACGGAATGCCTGCACAGTGTGCAGTAAACCTGGACAATATCCTTACCATCCCTATGTCCCTGCTGACTGAACGAATTACAATACTGTCCTCTGAGAAGATGAATGCTATCGCCAATGCAATCATCTTTGCTCTTAACTTACGACCTTAATACTGGATTTATCTCTGGGTTTTTGATAGGAGATATAAGCAACTGCTGCCAAGCCGAAATTAGTTGCTTCTTTTCAAACACGAGTTATGGAAGCTAGAAGGGGTTTCAGCCCTTCGAATAAAATCAGCCCCCTCTCCTTGCAAGGAGAGGGGGCTGGGGGCGAGGTCACTCTTTACCATAGATTCATCCTACTTTGGATATGACAAGACGCTACACTCAAGCCCTTAGTTTTGATGATGTTTTCAAAAGACACGTACTTGCTTCACCAGTTGATAAATTATATAAAAATTAGATATATTGGCTCGCTGCGATTTGATGTTGCTTATAAAGGGCATATTTAAGCTAGTCCAGTGGATTGTTTTTAATTTAAATAGATTTGATTATAGAACGAGATAATTAAAGGTTATATTGAAGAAATACCATCTGTTCAGCACTCTTTCTATACCCGTAAATGATGGTAGTACTGCTTAAGATGAAATTTATGTATTATAGTTTTCAGTGACTAAGATTTAATATCGAAAAATGGGCAATATCCTTCAAAACTATTGATTTCCCAACCTTTAATTTCAACTAATTTCAACATATTCTAATACATTGCTTATTCACCATATTTTCAAGTGTATTTACATTTGATCTGGAGGGTATTATAATTCATATATGTCTATTTCCTATTTTAAGGAAGTGTTATTAACTGAACTTAGTCCCTTTACTAGACAATTTCAGATAACTTTTAATGGGCGAGTATAGGAGGCGAGTAATTGAATATCAATGGATTTGACCCACTCTGTACGCAGGTTGAAATTGCTGCTTCTCCCGAAACTCAAAAATATTTAGATGGCCTTATGAATGAAGCGGCAAAATCAACGATAGTAAATATTCTTAAATCTTACACGGGATTTTATGACCTTTTTTCGGAAATATTGCAAAACGCTCTCGACGCAACACAGAAAAAAATAGCTTTAGAAAAGGGGAAATATCAACCTTATATTTGGATTGATATTGATTTAAGAGATAGAGGCATTGTTAATATCACTGATAATGGTATAGGAATGAATAAACATGAGTTTCTACTTTGTTATCGTCCTAATGTAAGTTATAAACGTGGAGAAAATTTACGTGGAAATAAAGGGGTTGGTGCTACATTTTTAGCATATGGTTATAACTATATTAAGATGCAAACAAAACTGGCTGGTAATCAGTATTCATCTATTTTGAGGGGAGGACGGCAGTGGGCAGAAGATAGTTCAAATAAAATTCCTAGACCAGTACTTGAAGAACATAAATTTGATAATCGCTATCTTGAGAATGAATCATCAGGTACATGTGTGGAAATTCGCCTAACTGGTGCAGAAGGTGAAAAGCCCAAAGACATCGGCTGGCAGAATGCAACAACTGCGGATCAATGGCTGGACATATTGAGGATAGTAACACCACTGGGTGGGACTTATTTGAAGACTCCTTCTTTCAAACCAAAGGTTAGAATTCAAGTAATTGATAGAACTGGGAATAAAACTGTACTCGCTGATAAAGAGGTTGAGTATTACTATCCTCACGAAATACCAGGATTAAAGGCAATGGATTTGACAGAGCTTAGGAATAAGCTTCAATCGATTGAGGGAGATCCCCAAACAAAGTTACAGAAATTATCTCATGCATACAAGAACTTGGAATGTATATATGATATATGGGACACACAAGAAATATTGGATATCAATTCTTTAATATCAACTAGTGCTTTAACTGAAGAACAGAAAATATTGATGCAAAAACATCAAGTCAGTATTTATGGTACGTTTTTGGATAGTACAAAAACTTTCGATGCATTTAATAAGAAACTTAATCTTCGTGAAAATGCTCATGTAATGAGTCCTGGATTACAACTCGCTTCTGATTTTATGCCACAAGGAAATCTCATCCTAATACCTCTAAAACGCTTTACTGGATATCAGTTTAATACACTAATTATAGTTCACTTTATGCAAGGAAATCCTGACCTAGGTAGAAAAACTTTTCAACCTGAATTACATGAACTTGCTGAGCAATTGGCAGTATCAACTACAAATGCTTTTATCAAATTTAGATGGCTAATGAAGCCAGATACTGGTAGTGTAAAAGCACTTACTCCGAGTAAAGAATTGCATGAATGGAAAAAACTACAAGAAAAATGGATGGATCAAAACCCCTTGAGTTTAGCGGGAATAATTCCTCATATTGCATACTTATCGTTGCCTAGGGAAGAACAAGATGTTATTTCGCTATATCATGAATTATTGGGTGCAGGGGTAATTAAAGGTATACGCTTCTTCGGATCTACCCATAGTGATCATTATGATTCTCTAATAGAGTTAAATTATAGTTCCAAAGAATATTTATATGACTATTCTAAGAATCCGCTAGGGGTTAGAACAGACCTTGAATTGCCTTATATATCTGAACCGAAAGTATTGGAATATAAATATGATTTAGACTCTTTGATAGTAGAATTTGATAAAGAAGAGAAACATCCAGAACACATTGACTTGGTAGTATGTTGGAAAGCGAGTGGTGGTTATTCGAAAAAGTTGATGCTTGCCCCACTTCTAATAGAAAATGAAGGAAACTCCAGGATTTTCTTTGGATCTACTCATAATGCATTCTTACTTGGTCAATATATTAAACCTATATTTGAGGTTGTGATTATGGAGGACTTGTGCACATATCTACTAAACCCTGCAGATGAAATACTTCGACAAAAAACCCAGTATAAGCTTACTTAATTAATCTCTTTCATAAATGATAGGATATATTTGCTTTCAATATTATTAAAGTAAATTGACCTTCTGACTAGGAATTAAAAGGTAAAAATACACTCCATCACCTTAAAGGATTATATTCATCTTCGTTTTTCCTGACCTCGCAAAAGCAAATGCAGCATAAGAGATTTTTTATTTTCTCTGGCTGCGTGTAAAATATACAGAGTTTTTTACGTCTATGAAGCCTGGGGAGCAAAAGAGTGAGAGCTAAATTAAGTGTCATCCTGCTTGCCTGTATTACCTTGATACCACCGTCTCAATGTGGTGGAGATCAGAGCATAGCCACAGCAACGCAACAGGCAGCACAGCATGTTGAGCAAGGAGATGCATACTTTACTCAGGGTTTATATGATGAGGCAGCTAATGAATACAATGCTGCCATAGAACTGGACACTGAACTGGCGACGGCATACTGGGGCAGGGGTAGAGTTTATCACTTCGACAAAAATGTATATTCCAGAGCCATAGAGGATTACTCTAAAGCTATTGAATTAGACCCAAAATATACCGAAGCCTATTTTTATCGCGGACTGGCTAACGTAGCTAACGGAGTATATGATAAAGCTATATCCGATTTCAGTAAGGTGATTGAACTCGAGCCCAGCTCGATTACGGCATATAACCTTCGTATCTGGTGTTATGCCCATAAAGCGCAATGGGATCAACCATCACAACTTTTCCTGTACCAGTTATTCGAAAGCGATGTCGGTCTAGCTAAAGCCTATAAGGGACAAGGTTGGATTTATGTGCGGCAAATGCAGTGGGATCTCTTTGCTGTTCCTGATTTAGTCAAAGATGCAAATGCCACAGCCACAAAAGATGAGCCTTATAGCAGCGACCAAAGCAGTGCACCAGTCAATCTGGAAATAGACGGAAACAAATTTGTTGCTCCGTATGTTGAAGTAACGCCAGCTTCTGGACCTGTAGGCACAAAATTATTTATCTATGGGTGGGGATTCCGTGGTAATGAAGATGGCATAACTATAACCTGGGATGGTGAAATAATCATATGCAATATAAGAGCCGAAACTGATGGAAGCTTAATAGTCGATGGCAGTAAGGTACCATATAACAACACTTCACATGATGGAGCTACCAGAGAAACCGTTTATGTTCCACCGACCACACAGGGAAAACACACCATCGGAGTTTATGGCAGCAGCTTTACACCAAGAGGAATTGTCAATGACACCGTCTTTGAAGTCATTCCGAAAATAAATCTATCTACTGAACCGAGTATCAATGGCACACAAGTTAACATCACTGGAACCGGTTTTGCCAGCAATGAAAATATAACTATAAGCCTGGATAAAACGACAACAGATGTTACCGCAACTACTGACAGCACTGGCAGCTTCAATGCTATCTTGATAACTCCAACCAAAAAGGGTAATGAATATACCATATCTGCATCAGGTGATAAGGGTAACTCCGCTCAGGCTAGCTTCTCTATGGCCTTGGCGAAACCAATCCCAACGGGGCAAGAAGCGCCTGATGTGGCTGAGGCTTATTGTAACAGGGGTTTTGCTCATTTTAAGAAGGCGCAATGGGCATTGGCTATTGCTGATTTAGATAGTGTGTACGCCAGAGACCCAGCGCTAAACAGAGGTGCCTGGAATAAAGACTGGGCTGTGGACAAACAGAAGCAGTGGGATATGGTCATTGCCGATTGTGAAAAAATAATTGCCCTGATTACTGGCTCTTCTGTGACTCAGGATAAATCCAAGTCAGGCGTGCTAAAAGAAGAACTGGCTCTGGCTCTGGCTGATTACAACAAAGCCGATGAGATATCTAAAGACCCTGCCTTTGCTCAGAAGATGAAGGAATCAATAAAGTTCATCGAAGAATGGAGCAAGGTCATAGATAAGTAGACTGGCTGGGTAGTGAGAACGCGCAATTGTATTTGGCAACTCCATAGATGTATAAGATGTATAATTTGATCAAAGGTGAGAACAAATGAGCAGGCAAAGTACAGCAGGCAAATTCAGAGTAACCAAAGAAGGCGTTGAATACGAATTTGAAACGGCCGAAGAAGGCGGCTATGTTGTAAGTGTCCCCTTGTACCCCTCGTGTGTTTCCCAGGGGGATACATTTGAGGAAGCTATAGCCAACATTGAGGATGCGCTTTTTGAGTCTCTGTCTGCAGCCCGTGATTTAAAGCTACCTATACCCAAAGAGCTGGAACATATACTTCGTCAGACGGTAAAGCCGTGATCCTGGATGAGTAGAGAGTTACCATCGTTAAAGCCCGCATAACTGATAAAGGCGTTAGAGAAAGCGGGCTTTTATATTGTCCGTCAATCTGGTAGCCATGTTATTATGTACAAGAAGGGGCTACCACGGCCTATACCCGTTCCAAGACATCCGAAGGAGCTCAAGAAGAGCCTTCAAAATAAAATCATCAAAGAAGCGGGCCTTACTGCTGGTGAACTTAAGAATCTCTTGTGAAAAGTCGAAATTATACTTGCTGGCAAGATATTTAGCGGCATAGGCTCGTGACTTTCTGTTCCAGCGCTTCAATCCGTGACACTAAATCTCTGTTTGCTTTTAACCCCTGAAGGATAAGGTTTCTGGCTAGAGTAGTGGAACCAATGCCTGCTCTTTGACAGGGGGCTATTGATTGACACGTTCTGTCAAACTTACCTATAATGTCAAGATAAAACTTGGAGATTGTTTATTAAACTCTCACCCCCTGCCCCTCTCATTCGAAGAAGAGAGAGTAACTGGACCTCTGGTAAACAATCTCAACCTGGGAGGTGTTAAATGAAGCTATTTGTTTGGAGTTGTGGCTGTCTTTGGGTTGAGAGGGGATTTCTTCTCCATTACGGCACCACAAAAGATACTGGTAAGGAGTATGCATCAGAGGTACTTCAAATCTCAAACACGCAGTTTTATATAGAGCATCCCAAGGCTAAAATAGTATTTGACCTTGGCTGGACACTGGAAGACTTCAACAAATTTCCAGGTTTCCCTCAGCGCCGAGGTCCTGAGGGATTATTCGTAAAACAGGAACCCGACGAAAACCCGATTGCCCAGCTTAAGAAGCTTGGAGTCAAAATCGACGATATTGACTATGTAGTAATTTCGCATCTTATGCTGGAACATGCCGGCTGGTTGCCTCTCTTTGCCGATAAGAAAGCAAAGATAATAGTTCAGTATAAAGAGTACGAATATGCACAGCGTATCGGCACTTATAATCCCCCAGAAGCGTTGGAATCTGCTCTGGAGCAATTCCACAGCTGGATGTACTACCGTAAACATTTCGATATCCCGGGTTTAAACTTTGAGCTGATAGAGGGAGATGTTGAACTGGTTAAGGACATCAATATACTGCATGTCCCAGGGCATACACCGGGTTACCAGGTATTAGCTCTGAAGCTACCTAAAACAGGTACTGTAGTTCTTTCTAACTGCGAGAACCGTCGAAATTATTATGATATACCCATTAATGGTACAGCCCCAGGTATTCCTCACGGCATAACCTGGTTTGCAGCTGGAGAACTTCAGCAGATCAAGAAGATCAGGGATTTAGTTAAAAAAGAAGAGGGGCAGATATTCTTTGGACATGACTGGGAGCAATTCCTGACATTAAAACATGCCCCTCAATATTATGAATAGTCATGTGACCTGCCCCTAATAAATAATTGCACCATCCAGCATTTTCTTAGCAATAGGGACTAACGTTAGGCAGGTCAGCGGGAAAATACTCTCTCCACCAGTGGTGATTCTACATAGATTGCTCCTGTTGGACACAGTTCCTGACAACAGAAACAACGAATGCAACGATTATAGTTATGGATGGGAGGCACTGACTTATCACCGTTGTGCCAGTCAACAGCTTTGGGAAGCACTGGACACATCTGCACACAAACGCCGCATTTGGTGCATTTATCTTTACTAATCACTGGTCTTTCACATATCCTGTTTTTGATAAATGTTCGCATTTGGCCACTGGTACAATGGTCAGGAGGAGTTCTAATCACATCGAAATCACTATTGATAAACGATTCAATTTTTTCACCTAATATCTCGATATTTTCACTGTGGTAGGTGCCTAATCCAGCTTTTTCTCCAATAAGGGATGGTGGCACAACTTCTGGGTCGAGTCCGATTATGCGACAGGCAGTGGCATCCAGTGCAACAGGGTCGGCAGAAAATAAGAGCACGTTCAATTGCTTGGGCTTGCCGTTTCTAGGACCATTTCCTTCCATGGCAATAATGCCATCCATAACACAAAGCCTCGGCTTAATAAGGGTATTCAAATCAACCAGCATGGTAGCAAAATCATATGGATCAGATAACTTGGCATGGTATTGGCTTTTGCGTAGTCCTGGTACACAGCCAAACATATTTTTTACAGCGCCTGTTAATCTAACCAGAGCATGCGTTTTCAACTTGGGAAGATTTACCACTCCGTCTGAGTCCAGAACTCCATTGGCAATTATGAAACTCTTTATTAGCAGTGCATTTCTGTGGCTAATGCGCCGCCCTTTGTCAAAATCAGCCAATCCAATCCCAAGCTCGTCAGCTACCTGCTTTAGTCTGGCATGCCGCATATTAGCTTCTAAGCTCCCAAAACCAGAAGAATCGCCATAATAAACCCTGGCGCCAGCTTCTTTAAGTATAATTCCTACGGCTCTAAAAACAGAAGGGTGTGTGGTAATACACTTATCGGGGTTGGCTCCATATAACACATTTGGTTTAACAAGTATTTTGTTACCCACACCTACAAATTGTGATATTCCACCCAGAAGAGCAATACCTGTGGAAACAGCCTGATACACGGCTTGACTATCATAGGTAGAGCACCTTACCAGAGCTACTTTTGATTTAGGCATTTGATTTACTCCTATTTACCTTTCACATACTCAAGTTGATATAAATTTAACCATTTATGAATGTTAGTGCTGAAAAAGCCTTTTTCAACCCCCTTTATCCCCCAGTCTTGGGGAGTTTTGGAATCTGGGGGACACCCCCAGACCCTCGGCCCCGACTCGCCGGGGCACTACTTTTTCAGCGGTCTCAATGAACAACAATAAATATTAAACTATACAACAGGAAAAGAAAAAGTTTGTCGAGAAATGACCGCGGAGACTGGCTCAACGTCATTCCCGGGGTATTTATTGAGACACATCAAAATACCACTGGGAACATCTTTTAATGGATAAGAACATATCGGGATAAGTTGTGATAGAATAAACTGAAAAAATCAAGGGCTAGCTAAGGCAGTTCTATGATAAATAAACTCGCAGTCCAAAAGGGAGTTATATTTCAGGGAGGGAAGGGGAGAAGGAGAACCTGCCACTGCGGCAACCTATAAGTTCGTTTTAAGTTAACCGATACGAAGGAGGTAATGATGGCAGTTGATATATCCACTTCAGTTGCTGGGGTTAGAATGCGCTCTCCTCTGGGGATAGGAGCTTTTTTGCCCAGCATGAACCCGTGGTTTCCCGACACTCCCATCGAATATCTGAAAGAGAAGCTGTATCAAAAATGGCTGGATTATGGAGTCGGCTATTTTAAAGCATGTACTCTGGGCCCAGAGCTAGTCAAATATGAACGCGTAAAGTCCAGCCCTTTGGCACGGGTGGCGCCGGGAATAGACGGTTTCTTCAATAGTACACCCTATCAGATAGTATATCGGCCACATGAAATCATGCCGATACTTGATGCCCTCAAGGAAATTACCTCCAGGTATGACGATATCCCGCTCATCGGCAGCATCGCAGTTCCGACTTTCGAGACCGAGCTTTGGGTTGAAATGGCTAAAATCGTGGAGGATAAAGGCTGCGACCTTATTGAGTTAAACGCTGGAGCACCCTGTATTGCTGCTCACCTTCGCGAAATTCTTCCACCCGAAGATGCCAAGTGGGGTACATTAATCGGTTGCGAGCCTAAACTTATCAAGCCAATAGTCGAGGCAGTGGTTAAGGCAGTGAAAATACCAGTGGGGGTTAAGCTTACACCTGAAGCGGGATACCCTGGAATACTCCGATTCATCAATGCCTGTCAGGAGGGTGGAGCTAAATTTGTCGATATGTTCCATGGCACTATCGCCATCCCGCCTCCAGATATCTATAATGGAGGCAAGTCGCCGTACCTGATGACAGATGGCTTAAATCCCATCGGGGTGATGCTCGGTGAACTGAATAGCTACCAGTGTTTAAAGGGAGCAGCACTAAGCTCGTTGCATTTTCCTAAACTCGATATATTCGCAGGAGGAGGGATTACCAAGCCAGAACAGGTTATTCAAAGTATCATGTTTGGCGCCAGAGCTGTGGAAACAGTGTCTGGCATCATGTTCCACGGCAATTCTTTTATCAGGCGTAGCCTGGACTTCTTGAAAAAGTATATGGAAAAGCAGGGATATAAGACATTGAACGACTTCCGCGGTATCGGCATACAGTATGTTAAAACCGCCGAGGAAGTCCTGGAGAAAACCCGCCACCTTAAATTCAAAGCAGAAACAGATTCGGCAAAATGTAATGGCTGCGGGCTATGTGCCGATAACGTATGCCCCGCTAGCTATCTGGAGGATGGGGTTAGTAACATAGACCTTGATAAGTGCAATGGCTGCGGGCTGTGTGTTTTTATCTGCCCCGAAGAAGCCAGGAGGTTAATTCCACAGCGCTAACCAGCATAATCCGAGCAGCCAAGGTTGGAAGAAGTAAATTTTATCATCCCACCTGGCCTAGAGGTAAAGAAAACCGACATCGCCATACAGCTTTGTATATAGTGATATATTAAGAATGGAGGTAAAACCTATGAGTTTTGTTGAACAACTGGACAATATTTATGCGGTCGATGCCAAAATGTTTGGCTTTGACCACTACCTGTCAATCTATTTAGTGAAAGGTAGTGAAATTGCCTTAATCGACACTGGTCTGCCGCCTCAGATTGAAGCGGTCCGTGCCGGTATAAAGGCGCATGGATTTTCCGTTAGCGATATATCATCTATATTCATTACTCACTCGCACCCAGACCATTGCGGCAACGTAGCTCCACTGTTAAGAGAAAGTTCTAAGGCAAAGGTCTATATCCATCCTTTAGGCTCCGCAGAATTAATCGACCCATCCATTGATTTCGCCAGGAGGAAACAGGTTCTGCCACCCAAGATGGCGGCAAGATTTGGTGAGATGGAACCTGTCCCACCATCTCGTATACAAAACCTTAATGATGGCGATGTATTTGATTTAGGTAATGGGGAGAAATTAAAGATTATCTTCGCGCCAGGTCATCACTCGGGCGGGGTAGTCCTATTTGAACAGAAAAACAAGGGGCTATTCATTAATGATCTGGTAGGTAATTATCTGGCTGACGCCGGTGCTCACTACCCTCTCAATCCACCTGGGTCAGACCATCAACAGGCGATAAAATCGCTCAAAAAGTTGATGGAGCTTCCCATAGCAAATCTTTATTTAGGACATTACGGGATAATCCGTGAAAGACCAAAGCAGGTGATGGCTGATGCAATCGACAAAATGCAGCAGCTTTTGGATATAGGCACGAAGTATATGAGAGAAGGTAAACCCGAGAGTATTGCCAGTAAAGTGTACGAAACGATCTTGCCAGAGCTAGAGAAACTCAGACCAATAAGAGGAGAGGCAGTATATCAATACGCGACCCAAGAACATGTGTCCGCCCAGGCGAAACTATTTGCCAAATATTGCCAGGAGAGATTAACGTAAACTTTACAGCCCAGCAAGCAGGAGTGTCGAGCTTTGGGCAAACATTGCGCTAGAAAAAACCAGAAATAGGCATGGTAGTCATGCTTTTCCTCCAAACAAAGCCAGATGCTACTTATGGCGGACAACGGAAGCATAATAGGAGGGGCGAATGAATTTAAAAAAACAGATCGATGGCATAAAAATAATCGATGACCATGCACATCCCCTGGATACAGCCTATTGGATAGACGCAGTTGGAGGAGTCCCGTTTCCACCCGAAGTTCATGGGCTGGAGCTCCCGTCAGCGACGACACCTTTACCCAGGATAAAGAAATTATTGACCATATACCGAGATTTATATGGTTTTCCACACTCAACTCTTACCCCTCAAAATCAACAAGAACTCCAGGAGCTTCATGAGCAGAGCAGAAGCGATGAGGCCTCAGTCTATCATAAGGTTCTGGAGCTGGCAGGAATCGAAAGCGTCTTTGAAATATGCCTCAGTAATCCCGAGTTACCACCAGGGCTTAATTCAGAGCGTTTTAAACGCGTACCTTATTTTGACGGCTTTCTAATACCCCTGGATAACAGTGAATTGAAAAAGACCTGCAAAAAAGCCGAACTTTTTATTACCATGGCTGAGATTTTTGTCAAGAACATGCAGCAACAGCTAAATTTGTACCCCACTTCATTTGATGAATATCTGAAGTTTTTAGCTGGTGTTATGGAGAAACTCCATGAGCAGGGTTGCATAGCCCTCAAAATGGCTTTTGGTCACTACAGAGATCTCACTACTGATGTGGTAAATGAGGAAGAAGCCCGAGATGCTTTTGATTCTAAAGATACCAGCGTGGGACATTATACTCGTCTCCAGGACTATCTGCTAAAGTTTATATTAGCCAAAGCTGGTGAGTTAGGGTTACCAGTCCAGATTCACACAGGAGCTACCGGAATAGAAATCTTCACCAAGGAAAGTGACCCTGTTTGTCTTGATAAACTGCTATGGCTTCCTGAGCTCAGTTCAGCCAAAGTTGTGCTGCTCCATGGTGGTTATCCATTCTGTCATGAGGCTGGATTTATGGTCTCTGATACAGCTCGGAGACCCCGACAGCTTTATCTGGACATCTCATTATTGATGGAGCATCCCAGCAGCCCAAATGCCATGGTGGGGGTTTTGCGAGAGTGGCTGGAAATGGGAATAGCCCCAAAATTGATATACGGCAGCGATGGCACCAGTCCAATTAAGCTGTGGATATCAGTCATGAATATCCGGGAATGCTTGCACATGGCTTTGAAAGGTATGATCGATGATGGTTTGATAGATACAACACAGGCGTTATCTATGGCTGAGATGGTACTACGTAGTAACGCCAAGAAAGTTTACAAGGTGTAACATGGCAGAATGTTAATCACTGCACCAGATGATACACCTGGTTTATCTCATTTAGTATGGGAATAGTGAGAGTACACTTTAATGACGCTCTTGCTTTAGGGAAAAGAAAACGGTCATTGACCCTAATAGTGGCACTGGTATTTGGCTCAGAGGCTTAAAGCCCATCTCTGGGGGAGTTTCGCCACAACTTCGTCAACTAGCTCTGTAACTGTCTTTTCGGATGCATGTGGGAGAATGTGACTTACTGCCTCGCTTATCCGCTCAGCAACGTCCTGACAATCCAGCAGATATTGCGGTATCTCCTCATGTTTTCTTATAGGAGAAGGTGGTAAAGTACGACCCCGAAATTGGTGACCTTGCAAAATAAACTGGAGAGGCAGCCCTTTTAATCGTTCCAAAGACTTTGTATATGCCTTAAGGTCATTGATAATCGGAAGAGCACTGCCATGGTGTAGCCCTTGTAGCGAATCGCCACTGAACAACATACCCTCTTCCTCCCAATAAAAGCCAACAGAGCCACAGCTGTGACCAGGTAGATGAATAACTCGTAACTTACATCCACCTCCTAGCTCGATAATGTCATTGTCTGCCAATTGCCCATCGACAACTACGTCTGGCCCTGATATTTCCAGAAAGCGCTTCTTTTCCTCCTCGAGGTGTTCCTTACCCATAATTGCCTCGACTGCTAGCCCAAACTCCTCCTTAAAGAAGCGTTCATGATCCTCTACGGCAAAAACTTCTTCAGTATGAATGAAAATCTGGGCATTGCTTACGCTCTTTATAGCGCTGTCCCCACCAGTATGATCAAAATGTCCATGTGTATTAAGGATGAGGTCGATATCCTCTAATGCTAATCCTAAGTTTTTAAGGACTGGAGCAATATCGCTTCGAGGCGATGAAGGTGTCCCGGTATCAATAAGAGCATTTCTTTCACCCCTGATTAAATATAGTTCTACATTATCTGTGATAATCGGCGTGCTTATTTGAGTTACTCGAGGGTGTATTTTCACGTCTTCCCCTTTGCCAAAGACAATTGCAGGGATTTTTCTGGCTACTCCTTTACTTCTGCTTCACTTCCTGCATTGGGATACTCCGCCGGTATGTAAGCTGACCAATCCGCTACATTGTTGGGGTCTAACATCTTCTTTATCTTTCTCAGCCACACGTCATAATTCTCATATACCGGCCCCCATTTTTGATGTATATGGAGTACAGACTCAACATTAAGGCACCCACCCCGAAAGGGCACTCCCATACTCTTGAACTTTCCCTGAGGATCAATTACCTTATTAATAAAGTCCCGGCTTTCCTTCAGTGCAGAAGGGTCCCAGGGGTCATATGCGTAACCGAATCCACCAACAGCGCCTGTGGAAAGATTTTCCTGCGGACGCCAAATTACTCCCACCTTCCAGGGTCGGTAAGCCCACCCCCTCTCCCTATAAGATTCAATTGTTTCTGCTTCCATTAATAGCATCCCTTTTAGCCATGCTGGATCGCCATCGGGGCTTGCGGATGAGGCTATATAATCGCCAGTAGCTCGCATAGGCGTTGGCCCAGTAGACCATACATGGTTTATAAACGCTCGGGCTAGAGTCCTGGGTTCGTTCAGCTCAGGTACCCGACGGCCGCCCCATTTTTCACTAATCGTAAAAAGGTACTTCTCACGGTATTCCATTTCTCTGCTGGAATGAGCACCTATAGTCAATGTTATCGAGTTTCTAATTATCTCATCTGTTTCCGGGCTCCTCTTCTGTAACTCTGCCCACTCCTCATCATTGCCCTCTGTGAACCCCGCCGTATCAAGCGTGCCTGTCTGAAGAGAATATGCTATCTCGGCACGACTAATTTCAATAGCAGCTTCTAGCATATTGTCCAGTGTAGGAAAGGTAAAGATAAATGTCTTGTAGCCATCCGGCACTTTTTCTACTTGACCATGTGCTAATGGTGCTCCTGGCTCCCTTACATTCTCCCACTCTGGGGGACCGTACCAGGGATAAAGCTTTATGCTAGCTTTGGTGATAACACCATGGCCCCCATTGGCTCCAGTACGGCCTCTGAGTATCCCCCTGAGGCTAAACCCCGGGCCGTCGGCAGAGTACCATTCGTTACTGCTCTCAGCCGTGCCCAGTTTTAATATGTCTCCTGTAGGCAACACCCATTCAACTCCCAAAACATTGCGCCCGTGAGAGCTGGTAGTAAGCTGGGTGTGCGTCATCTCCTGATGGCAACATGAAGTAGCAATTATCCCGGCAAAATACCCAACTCCTATCCTGCCAGTGTAAAGGCCATGTTTTGCCGCTTCCAGTTGCATTCTATACACCGAAACATAAGGCTCCACCACAGCACGCATGTTCTTGGGATCTATTTCCAGAATTCGGTTCATCCTCTTAAGGTCCAGAAGGATACCCTTCTCTTTTTCCAGTGAGAGAGATAGATACTCAAACCCTGCGGTGAAGGCTTTAAAAAGTATGCCATATTTATTGCATACCTTTACTATAGCCTGGATTTCCTCGGTAGTTGCTGGTAGCAGCACTGCTGCTGGTCGTGTGGAATGTTTCTTCCCAAAGAAAAATTTATTCCCCCAAACCTGGTTGTACGTGTCCAGAATTACTGGCTCTTGCGTGATATATTCTGTACCGACAATGTCCTCCAGAGACTGATATTCCTCTCTAGCTAGTTGCATTTTCGAGTCCCCTTCCTTGTAATTTTCTTTATAACATCCCTAAATTGCTTTTTGAACAAGCTCTATGAGATCATAGACCTCGATTTTATCTCCAGTTTCTTTGGCAGCATCCAGGAAATTCCGTTTACACCAGGGGCAAGCACTTACTATGGCATCAGCACCTGCTACCTTTGCTTCTCTTAGTCTTTCGGCGCCGGTCCAGACAGCAAAGTCAGGATAGGCATCGATCACGCCGCCACCAGCACCACAGCACCAGGCGTACTCTTTAATTCGGTACATCTCGACAAACTTTAAACTAGGTATATTTTTAAGTATATCTCGGGGAGTTTTGTATACCCCTTTGGTGCCACGCCTGTATTTCTTTGGTGGGTCATGCACAATCAGTTGCCCCATGACCTTTATTTCTTTTCCCTCCCAGTGGATCCATGGCTCTGCCAATCTCCCTAGATGACAAGGGTCATGATAGGTTACCGTCAGTGGAACCTGCTTAGTCAGCTTGATCTTACCCTCTTTTATCAACCGGTCGAGATACTCTGTAATATGAAAAACCTCTATTCCCAATTTCTTGCCGATTTTGTCATAGAGGACTTTGAAGCATGCATAACAATCGGAGCAAGGCGTGACCAGTGTTTTTACACCTGCTGTCTTGAATGCCTCTATTTGATGCTCAGCATATTTAGTAAGTTCACCTGCGTACCCGAGCTCATAGGCACGCCCACCACAACACACCTCGTCAACCCCCATAATACCAACGTCAACACCGGCATCCCTAAGCAGGGTTACTCCCCCTCTGGCTACGGGCCATAACTCTTCATCAAAAGAATACCTGCAGCCAGCATGATAGACGACCTCTGCCTTTTCCTTGGTGAGTTCTTTTATGTCAAGTCCTTCAGCCCACTTGGCTCTATCAGCCTTAGAAGCCCTCATCATATTATCCTCTTTCCTGAGGCCATCTATCACAACCATGTGGGCTGGAATTAGTTGACCGTCCTCAACACATTTGATTCTGAGCTCTTGTATTAACTGCAAGGGCTCTATCTCTTGTTGGACTTTGCATGAGATATCGCAACTGCCATCCATCTGGCACCGGTAAAGTACCTCTAAGAAGGCGTCCGAAATGTCTATTCTTCCAAGCAGAAGGGAATACGCCATATTAAATTTTCCGCCCGCTGCATAAGCATGCCAATTATATCTTGTCACCGACGGACAACCCCTCATAAAATCAGTGCTCCGCATATATCTCCAGGGTATCCAATAGCAGTATGAACACCTGGTGCATCGCTGCATATCACGCTCAAAGTCTTGCCATGCCATTAATTAAACCTCCTCAGTCTTTGGATCAGTTAAAGCATAGTTTCCCAGGGTTGAGGATTTCATTAGGATCAAATATTTTCTTGACCTTCCTTTGCATAGTTGCAGTGCCTTTTGCTCGGCCATAGGCAATATCTGCCCACGCTCCGTAAGGTCTGGAAAAGAAGCCTCCTATCCTTGCCATCTCTCCAGCACTTTCCCTGATAAGCCGTTTCGTTTTATCCACTTCAGCCAGCTTTGTTGGGTCATAATACACGTCAAATTCGCAGTGGCAGCTAGTGCCCTGCACTATCGGCTGAATGTAAACACCTGTATCTTCTATAGGACGCCCATATAGCTTAGCTAATTGAGATATTGCCGTTACAAACCCCGGCGTCCTATCAAGAGTCGCCAGGAAAAATATATCCTGAAATCCACCTTTAAATCTCAGCTTCCAGTATGGCTCGGAAGAGGGTTGGGATAACAATCGGGATACCTCATCAGCGCTTGCCCCTGGTATGGTAGTCATTGGATGTAAGGAACACGACTGAGCCATATCTCTGAAATCAGCTTCCTGGTATTGTACTTTCTCCTCAGGCAATAGGCCATAGCCTTCAAAGCTGGCGAAAAGAACCCATGGCGGTAACATGGTTCTTAATTTCTGGATTTCACCAGGACTATAGCCAAGCAAGCATGCCAAATTGAGACCGTTCAATATAAAAAGGTTATTACCTAACCTGATTTTGAGCAGCCTGTAGCTCAATTCAATTAAGGGTTCAATGCGTTCAGATGGAATCAGAAAAGCCCGATTCAGCTGGGACAAACAGCGACACTTCAATGTCGCCCAGGTAATGATTCCTATAGTGCCTTGAGCACCCGATACCAATCTTTGTGCATCATAATGAGTGGGGCCATAGGGGATCATCTGGGTTTTACCCATTTCCCACTGCTCCTCTATTGTTTCGGGGCCGAGAGCCGTACCAGTCCTGAGTTTATCCCCGGTTCCAAAAACAATTTCCAAACAGAGCATTGGGTCGGTACTATCCCAGTGATGATTTGGCATAGTAACAGGCTCCCTTTCCAACATGCTGCCTATTACTGACTTCGAGCTTCGGGGAGCTAAAGGCATATAGGCACACAACCCTACTTTTTCCAATTCTGACCGTAGTTCGCCAAAAGTTACACCGGGCTCAACCATAGCTATTCTGTTTACGGGGTCAACCCTCATAATTTTATTCATTCTACTGAGGTCTACTACGACTGACCCGTCCACGCTGGGAACAGTATCCCCCCGAAAGTGAGGGAAACCCGAGCTCACCGGTACAAGGGGTGTAAGAGTTTCATTCGCCCACTTCACTACCCCCTGCACTTCTTCAACATTATCAGGCTTTACCACGCATCTAGGCATCACTTGAGGGACAAAGCTTAAGTCTCTGGAATACTCCTTCAAAATCCTAGGGCTATAAAGCACGTTTCTACTACCAACGATTTTTGCTAATTCTTTTTCGGCCATCTTCGGTCTCCTTTTAATCAGTAACGCGCATCATCTTGATGTGGCATTATTTATTGGCGGACTTGCTCCTTTCTCGTACAACCAAGAGTGCGATTTTTGGCTTTGGACTACACAAAGCAGTAATTCACGACTTCATATAGAAACTATTCCTCCTCCGCCGATATATACCACGAGGGATCTGATACATTGTTGGGGTCAAACGCTCTTTTGATTTTACGCAGCCAAATGTGAAGGTTCCCTAGCATCGACCCTAGAATCTGCGCTGCAGCACCACCTACCAAAAGGGGGCAAAATCGTTCTTTTATGACTGTACCAAATCCAAATTCTACCGCCTTAGTCGCTGCTTCTATTGATTGCTGATTTGTTGGATCGTAATGGAGACTAGATTCCCAATATGCATAAAGTCCCTGCTCATAGAAACCCAGCCTACAACTATCGGTATCTGCTGCAAATTGGTGGTTCTCCAATAATTTATCGATAGCCTCTTCGTACACTTTTGCTACCCTTACAGCATCGTCTATGGTATCTTGAGTACTGAGAGCGATATCAAGGCTAGCTCCCGTTGGTCGAAAAGCGTCTCTACCTTTGTGAGTTGGCCTGGTCAGCTCCAGATAATCGCGCTTTAGAAAGGTGGGATTCTCCGCTAAATGTATTGAGGCTCCCCCTGTCTCATCCAATATATTATTCAGCACTTTAACCTGATACTCATGTTCTTTTGGAGAATCGGCAGCTAACAAGATACCCAGGCAGACTCTAGGAATTTCCAACTCACCTGTCTGCAATCTTTCCCAATATTCATCGTTTGATGTTGTTGCGATTGATCCCCTACAAGAACTGCCTACTTTCTCCATAGCATATGCTATCTTGGACTCACAGATTTTGTATGCAGCATCAGCAAACTCTCTCCAGCCTGGAAAATGTACAAGGCGATATTCGAATAACGGTGGCACCTCAAGCTCATAGTCAGGTAATATTCCTTTTGTTTCCATCACCGCTGGTCCTGGCCATGGATAAAGCTTGACAGCGCATTTTGTAAATACTCCCAGTCCTCCCATTGCACCAAGGTTGCCTCGAAGTATTCCTCTAAGGCTTGGCCCCGGTCCATCACCCGAGAACCAGCCTGCTCCGGAGCCTACCGATCCCAATCTTATAACTTCTCCGGTTGGTGAAATCCACTCCACACCCAGGAGATTGCGAGAAGCATGTCCCACAGTCAATGACTGAGTTGCCCGACCATCCATTGATGTATGAGCAGCAAGAAGGGAACATTGGGCTCCAGCCGGTAGCTGAAGGCAGGTTAATCCCCTCTTCATGGCTTCGGCTTGAGCCTGCCCAGATGAGACGTAGGGTTCTACTACCATGTACATATTCCTGTCATCTATTTCTATTATCCGGTTCATTCGTCTCAGGTCTAATATGATTGTGTCTTCGCTTCCAGGCAAAGCCCAAGGGCCATAACCCGTGGAAAAGGCTTTGAATTTTATTCTACGCCGATTGCATAATTTTACTATCGATTGAACTTCCTCCACACGTGCAGGTAGAACAACAGCTCCAGGCATGTCCATAAACAATTTACCAGTATAGGCATCGGAAAAAGCAGCCCGTGTATATCCATTGAGCACTGCCAAATCTTCAGATATATTTTCTGGTCCCAAAATATCTTCTAGTTCTCTATAAACTTCTCTTTTTAAAGCCATCCTAAAGACCTTTCTTTTCGACTCAGATTGCTTGCCTCACAAGCTCAACAGCATCATATATCTTGAGCCTTTCGCCGCTCTCCCTGACGGCATCGACAAAGTTCCTCTTGCACCAGGAACAAGCAGTAACCAGCGCTTCAGCTCCAGTAGCCTTAGCCTCCTCTATTCTCTCTAAAGCAGTAGATATAGCATAATCTGGATAAGCATCCTTCACCCCACCACCAGCACCGCAGCACCAGGCATACTCCTTGATTCTCTCCATCTCAACCAGTTGCAAACCCGGGATGCTCCTGAGCACATCTCGGGGTGGCTCATAAACCCCATATCTCCCCCTCCTCCATGGCTTGGGAGAATCATAAATACAAACCTGGTCCAAGACTTTTTTTTCTGTTCCATGCCAGGGTATATAGGGCTCCCCCAATCTACCCATGTGGCAGGGATCGTGATAGGTAACAGTAATAGGCACCTTTTTGTTAAACTTGAGCCTGCCATCTTTTATCATCTGGGCAAGGTATTCAGTAACGTGCAGCACTTCCAGATCACGATTCAAGCCTAATTTAGCATAGAGTACCTTAAAGCCGTAGTAACACTCGGCACAAGAAGTTACCAAAGTTTTTACACCAGCCACTTTCAACATTTCCATGTTATGCTCAGCAAATTTAGTCAGTTCTTGTAAATATCCCATCTCCCAGGCACGAGCACCACAGCATGCCTCATCTTTTCCAGCAATCCCGACATCAATACCAGACTTCCTAAGAAGGATTACCGCATCTCTGGCTTCTGGCCACAATTCCTCATCAAAACAATATCTGCAGCCAGCATGATAGTAAACCTGTGCTTTTTCCTTAGTGATATCCTTTACATCTAGCCCCTCAGCCCATTTCCCCCGCTCAGCCTTTGATCGTTGCATCATATTGTCTTCTTTCTTCAGTCCCTCGATTACAAGCATATGAACTGGGAGAAGTTCTCCATCCTCAACAGCCTTAGCTCTTAATTCATGCATTACGGCAAGTGGTTCGAATGCCTTGGTATTCTTGCACATAGCATCGCAGGCGCCGCACAGATTGCATCTATACAATATATCCAGGAAATCGTTTGTGTAACCAATCCTACCAGTTAACATTGCCAGTGCCATCATCATCCTTCCCCCTGCTGAGTAGGCATGGAAATTGTATTTTTCTATGCTAGGACATATGTGAGCAAACCGCCAGCTCTTTATCATCGCCTGTGGTATCCACTTGCACTCTGAGCATCTGACACACCTCCACATATCCTTTTCATAGTCTTTTAGTGCCATCTTACCTGCCCTCTGGTTTTTTGCTAAAGCAAAGTTTCCCTGGATTCATGATATTGCTAGGGTCAAAAATAGACTTAACCTTCCTAAGGGCAGCAGCAGTCTCCTTATCCTTCTGGTAAACAAGAGCAGCTAATTTCCCGTAAGGCCGACTAAAGAATGCGCCAGTATCCATTAACGCTTGACTGGCCGAAATATATAGCTCATGTACTCTTTCCATCTCGCTAACATCGGTAGAATCGTAGAACAGATTAAACTCGCAGTGGCAGCTGGTGCCTTGTACCATTGGCTGAATATATATGCCAATATTGGAATAGGGATAGCCATGTCGCTTTGCTATATCGTACATAACCTTTATAAATTTCTGAATCCTATCCAACGTGGTTATGAAAAATATATCCTGGCAACTTCCCTTGTACCTAAGTTTCCAATAGGGCTCCGCTGACGGCTGCCCCAGCAGCTTTAATAGTTCATATGCCGAGACTCCTGAGATTGCACTTGACAGCTCTATGCCGATTCGTCTAGCAACCTTAACACTATCGTTCTCTTGATACTCCACTTGTTCCTGCGGAAAGTATTCGTAGCCGGCTAGGGAAAAGAAGAGCACCCAAGGGGGTAAAGCATTCTTAATGCTATTATATTTCTGAGGTTCTTTAGCCAAGATAAAGGCCAAGTTAGAGTTATTCAATATAAGCCATATGTTTCCCAACCTGCGCCACATCATTTTGTAAATGAATTCCATTATCTTCTCAAAATTCTCAGAACCAAGCAGAAATGGTTTCTCTAGTTTGGGCAATAGTTCACACTTTATTGTTGCCCAGGTAACGATACCCATGGTTCCCTGGGAGCCTTGAACAACCCTGGCAAGGTCAAGCTGCCCAGGTCCCATAGGGTTTACTTGAGCTTGTCCCATCTGCCATTGGTCTTCCACACTACGTCCCAGCCCAGCCGCAGACCCTGTTCTAAACATTTCACCGCTACCAAAGATCACTTCAATGCACAACATCGGGTCCATTGCATCCCACTGAGACAAGGGCATAATTACTGGCTCCCTTTCCAGCATGCTACTTACTACTGATTTGGATTTGCGGGGTAGAAATGGCATATTGATTCGTAACCCTTCTTTTTCTAAATCTGGTTGGAGTTCAGCAAAGGTAACCCCCGGCTCAACCATAGCTACTCTGTTCCTTCGATCAATCCTTAGAATTTTTTTCATCCCACTTAAATCCACAGCAGCAGCCCCAGCCACGGTGGGAACAGTATCACCCCTGAAGTGAGGAAAACCCGAGCTTACTGGCACAAGAGGTGTAATTGTTTCGTTCGCCCACTTCACTACCCCCCGCACTTCCTCAGGGTTACTGGGCTTTACCACAAATCTAGGCATTACTTGTGGAGCAAAGCTTAAGTCTCTAGAATACTCTTTCAGAATCGCAGGACTGTAAATCACGTTTCTATTGCCAACGATTTTTTTTAGTTCTTTTTCAGCCATCTCGGTCTCTTTTATTAGCAAAACGCATCAATCTTGATATAGCGTTATTTATTTTGCTGAACTTTTGCTTTTCTCAATGGCATATAGTCTTCTACGCAAAGTCACAAAAACTCATGAGGCTACTTGAAGAAAAATAAGGGCATATTTGTAATGCTTTGCAAACAATGCGCTTATAATGCGGCTGGAAATAGAAAACGATGCGAATTCAATCGGAAAATGGGCGGGATTTGAACCAAGCACAAGGCTCTCCATCGAATAAATGCTCCTTAGCATACATGATTAAGGAGTGTGTTTATAACAATTCAGGGCAAATGAACCAATTGACTGCGCTACTAGCTGTCAATATATCTTTCCAACTTGTCTACCGCCCCCTCCCCTTCTACCATCTGTATATAGGTTTTTGCGATTTAAGCGCTGCTGCAGTATACAGAAGGCATACTTTTGTGTCAAACGGAATTAATTTCTTGACATCTGGGGGCGGTATATATACCATAGCCTAAAATTCTAGGGACCTAAACTATTACGAGGAGACAAAAGCTCTGGTAATTTGAATTATTTTAACAAGGAGTAAAACGATGACGAAGGTAAAATATAATAATACAGGTGGTGATAAGACCATTTTCAGGGGGCTAGGGTTTTGCTCTATTACCGCTGACTGCAACAGCGTTCAAGTAGACTCTAAAGACGGCAGAATATTGAGGATCCGGCCATTGCGTTATAACTTAAAATACAATGACCTCAAGCCCTGGAAAATGGATGCCAAGGGGAAAACGTTCCAACCATTTATGAAATCCCTTATCGCTCCGTATAGTCTCGGATATAAAAACCGGGTATATTCACCCAACAGAGTACTTTATCCCATGAAGCGAGTTGACTGGGACCCCAAAGGGGAACGCAATCCCCAGAACAGGGGCACAAGCAAATATGTCCGCATCTCATGGGAAGAAGCGATTGACATAGTAGTTGGCGAACTCAACCGCATCAAGAAGCAGTACGGCATGGAAGCGGTCCTATCCCAGTCCGATGGGCACGGAGAGACTAAATGTGTTCATGCAGCACATGGCTGCCATAGAAAACTGCTGAGACTGATGGGGGGCTATACCCTACAGAGCAGAAATACCGATAGCTGGGAAGGCTGGTACTGGGGTGCCAAGCACGTCTGGGGTTGTGAAAATCTTGGCCAGATGGTCCCCGTTACAAATATTATGTGGGATGTCTCCAAGAACACGGATGGCATCCTATTCTGGGGATGTGACCCGGAGACAACTCCCTGGGGCTTCAACGGACAACTTGCCAGCCGCCTGTGCTACTGGTTTACCGAGCTCGGTATTAAGTCCATCTATGTCAGTCCGGACTTAAACTACGGAGGCGCTGTCCATGCAGACAAGTGGATCCCCGTTCTGCCCAATACCGATGCCGCTCTTTATCTAGCTATTGCGCATGTGTGGATTACCGAAGGCACATACGACAAAGCATATATTAAAACCCATACGGTGGGATTTGATAAGTTCCGTGACTATGTTCTGGGTAAAGAAGACGGTATACCCAAGACTTCCAAATGGGCAGCGTCAATTACTGGGATACCATCATATACAATTAAAGCTCTCGCCAGGTACTGGGGTAAGCACCGGGTCAGCTGCGCTATCGGAAATGGCGGCCCTGGCATCAGGGGGCCATACTCCACCGAGCCTGCCAGATTGCAGGTATTGCTTCTTGCTATGCAGGGTGTAGGCAAGCCCGGTGTCCATCAGTTCAAAATGATCGAGTGGGGTCTATATAACAAAAGGTCCAATGTTCCGCTCCCCTGGCCCAAGTACATCCCTGACCTGTTTTCCGTCAACCGGGGCTGGCGTTATACCGATACACCGAGGCAATTCATTCCCAAAGACATGATTCATGAAGCAATCTTACGGCCGCCCATTACCTGGCATGGCACAACGCTATCACGTGATACGGTAGACCAGCAGTTTATTAAATATCAGTACCCGCTAAATGACAGCACTGAGATCCACATGATCTGGACGGATACACCTTCTTGGATGACCTGCTGGAACGACACCAATGATTTTGTACGTGCTCTCAGAAACCCGAAGATCGAGTTCATCTTGGCCCAGCATCCCTGGTTTGAGAACGATTGTCAGCTTGCAGACCTAGTCCTACCTTCGCTTACCATTATGGAGTGTGATGACATCGGCGTGGAGTCCATGGGTGGTCAGTTCAATTTAGTATTTTTGGAACCTCGGGCGATTGATCCCAGAGGTGAGTCCAGGAGCGATTATGAAATCGTATGCTCAATTGCAGAGCAACTCGGCCTGCTGGAAGAATACACCGAAGGCAAAAGCGTTGAAGACTGGATTAAGCTAGGCTATGAGACCTGCGGCGCTGCTAAGGATATCAGTTGGGAGGAACTCCAGGAGAAAGGGTACTATCCCATACCGCCTGATGCAAACTGGAAAGAGCATAAAGCGGGACTGCTCTCCTTTTACGAAGACCCTGAGAATAACCCACTGACCACACCCAGCGGCAAAATCGAGTTCTATTCCAAAAGGCTGGCGACGTACTTCCCTGATGATATGGAGAGACCTCCGGTACCGCACTGGATTCCCTGCGGTGATTCTCACCAGGAAAGCCTGTCCTGCGACAGGGCTAGCAAATATCCCTTCTTGGTTATATCCAACCATCCTAAATGGAGAGTACATTCCCAGCATGATGACATGACCTGGTTGAGAGAGATTCATACCTGCAAGGTGAAAGGGCCTGATGGCTACCTGTATGAGCCGGTCTGGCTAAATCCGCAAGATGCCGCTGCTAAAAACATCAGCGACGGCGATGTCGTCAAGATCTTCAATGAAAGGGGTGCCCTGCTTGCTGGTGCTTGGGTGACCGAGCGAATCAGGCCAGGGGCGGTCTACATCGACCACGGTGCACGCTGGGACCCCATAATTCCGGGGGAACTGGACAGGGGTGGTGCGATTAACACCATAACCCCACACAATATCACCTCAAAAAACGCTGCCGGTATGGTATGTAGCGGCTTCCTGGTAAATATAGAATATGCAGATATAGAAGCTCTGCGCAAGAAATACCCTGAAGCCTTCAAGGAACCTTATCATCCTGGAGCTGGTCTCCGCTTGGAACGCATCATGTATGGAGGTAAATAGCGATGGGTAAAATTTTAGTTATCGATATCACAAAATGCAACGGCTGCCACAATTGTCAGATAGCCTGCAAGGATGAGTATGTAGGCAATGACTGGGTACCTTACGCCAAACCTCAGCCGCTTACTGGACAGTTCTGGACCCGGGTAATAGACAAAGTAAGAGGCACTGTTCCCAAAGTCAAAGTAGCATATGAGCATACGATTTGCCAGCATTGTGATGACGCTCCCTGTATTAAAGCTTGCCCCAATCAGGCAATTTACAAGAGAGAAGATGGCATAGTCATTATCGACCCGATAAAATGCAAAGGTAATAAAAGCTGTATTGAAGCCTGCCCTTACGAAAATGTCATTTTCTTCAATGACGAGCTCAATATCACCCAGAAATGCACCTTTTGCGCTCATCTCCTGGACGATGGATGGAAGGAGCCCCGCTGTGTAGAGGCCTGCCCTACCGGTGCATATACCTTCGGGGAAGAAGAAGATCTTAATGACCTTATTGCCCAAGCAGAAGTGCTCAAGCTGGAATTGGCTACTAAGCCACGTGTATATTATATCGGCCTCCCCAAAAGATTTATCGGAGGTACTGTCTATGACCCGCGGGCAGACGAAGTACTTATCGATACCAAAGTCACCATTACGAATACCGACAACCACGCAAGTGTAACCGTCATGACCGATGATTTCGGCGATTTCTGGGTTGACGGATTGAAAAAAGGAAATTACTCCGTCAAAATTGAAAAAGACGGCTATTTCTCAAAGGAATTGGAAGCTGATACCACTGGCAAGGACATTAATTTAGGTGATATCGCGATTCATGCAAATCAAGCATTCTGAGTTCACGTAAACAAGATCGGCTGCAATTTTTATCAAGGAGGAGAATGTATGCGAGCTATTGTCAACATCACGTCCGGCCGCGCTGCAGAGGCTGCAGGCTGGCGGGCTAAAGATGTGAAAGTAAACGATAAAAGTGAGGCTATCCTGATAGATGTTCTTAAAGCCACTCCACTCAAGGATGGCTCCAGCATGTTCGATTTGATTGCTGAAAAGGAAAACCTAAAAAGTGATTGGGCGCTGTTTGTTGATGGCTTTCCTTTAGAAGGTAATTCGAACATCAAGAGGCCCATTAAAGACAGCGTACAGATCCATATCTGGGACTACCCTTTTAGCACTGTGAGAGATGCCTGAGTCCAATCATAATATGCAGGTATAGTTGTGTATATTATATGCAGGTATAGTTGTGTATATTATCAGAAATGCCAGCGAGTGTTACAGTTGTAGAACATGCGAACTAGCCTTCTCTTTGCATCAGCACGGCACGTTTTCCCCGGAGCTGTCAAGCATCACGGTAATCATAAACAACCGCACTGGCTCACCAATTTGATTATTTCTCTGACCTATATGGTTTAGTGAAATTTCTTGTCAATCGACAGGAGCAATACACTGTTACCAGAATAGCGGAAGAGGAGGGTTCTCAGACATTGTCAGCAGTAAAAGCGATAACCTCAGCCACAGAATCCGCATCACAGAAAAGCATCACCAGCCTGTCCATGCCCAGAGCTATGCCGCCACAGGCAGGAAGATAAGGCATTGCCTCCAAGAACTTCGATGGCATAGTTGCTTCATATCTCTTTTTTGGCGATATTTCCCTCATCTCTGCCTCGAAGCGCCGCTTCTGCTCCTGCATATCGGTAAGCTCACTGTAAGCATTGGCCAGCTCCAGTCCACCAATAAACACCTCAGCCCTTTCGGCAACACCAGGGTCGTTTGGTTTAAGTCTGGCTAGTGAAGCCAAAGCAGCAGGATAATCGAGCAGCACAGTCGGACGTTCTGACACAAAACTGGGAATTACCTTGGTAATCAAATCCTCATCAAATCGGAGCGGCTGCAGTTCCGCGATAGGATCCCACCCAGCAGCCATAATAAAAACATCACGGACAGTAAATCTGGGCCAGGGCGGACTGATATCAATTGCCTGATTTTTATAGTGGATTACAGGGGCTGTTTCCAGTCCAGTAGCAATTGACAAAACCAGTTGCTCAGTATCGGAGACCATCTGCATATAGTCAGCACCGATACGATACCATTCCAACAACGTGAATTCCGGATTATGATATCTGCCCTGCTCACCCTTACGAAAACAATGGCTGATTTGAAAAATCTTATCGTATCCAGCGGCGAGGAGACGCTTCATGTAGAGTTCTGGAGACGTGGTCAGGAACCAGCTTTCGCTGGTAAAGGGCACAATTTCGGATTCAGGTGCCACCGACGGCACACGTACAGGAGTATCTATTTCCACAAAACCATTTCCCAGGAAGAAGGCTCTGGTTAACTCAAATATCTTCGCCCTGCGCTCTAAGTTGGACTTTATACCAAGAAGCCTGCTCCGCTCACCATCTGACATTCATTACTTCTTCACAGTTATTCGTTCTACATACACCCCTGTACGCGTATCAACTTTGATAATGTCTCCCTCCTTAATAAAGGGGGGAACACCCATATTTAAACCAGTTTCCATAACTACAGATTTATTTTGTGCAGTAATAGTATCTGTCCTGGTTGACATTGCACTCTCCACCACTTTAAGCTCAACAAAGTTGGGCAGAGTTACATCAATAGGGTTTTTATCCATCATCAACCCGGTAACTATGGTACCATCCTTAAGATAATTCTTCTTATCGCCGACAATTTTATTGGAAATAAAATATTGCTCAAAAGATTCAGTATCCATGAACACATAATGGTCTCCTTCGTTATAAAGGTACTGAATCTCATGGCTGGTAACATCAGCCACTTCAACCTTATCTCCAGAATGATAGGTAGAATCAATAGTGCTGTTATCAAACAGGTTCCTAAGCTTGAGACGATAAATCGCCCGCCCCTTGCCCGGCTTCATAAACTCGACATCATCAACATTGAAAGGAATTTTGTTGATTAATAACTTGCTGTTTTTGCGCACATTCTCGATGTCTACTGCCACTTATTCCTCCATATTTAAAATCTGAAGCAGCACTATATCCTACTTCAAAGAATATCTGCTCAACCTCACCATCCCTTTCAACTGCCATTCTATTATAAACATTAGCACAATTTTAGCAAGCTAGAATTGTAAACCATTTAGCTATTATTTGCCACAAGAACATAGCGAAGAACTAAATTTTAAGATTAAGTTACGAATGGAAGGGTACGCTTAATTCTCCGTAAATATCCGACAGTCTACCTCCTTCTTTAATCTTTGTAATGGTGGCTTCATCCCTAAGCTCATATGTGGACGATGATAATGATAGCGCTTCAGGAAAGATTCTACCATTTCTATGCACTCAGGCAATTGTTTAGCACGATATTTTGACCAGCCCAGGCACTCTTTTCTTACCGTTCTGTTGAAACTCTCAATATAAGATTGTTCATTTTTACGATATGGCCTAGCTACCCTGTGACGATCACAGAAAGAATGTACATGCATGAGGAAGTCTGCCTTAAACTCTGGACCGCCATCAGTCTGAATAAGATGCACATGCTGCCCAAATCTCCTCTTCATACTCTTAACTAGAAATCTGGAACCGTACCTGGCAGTGAGCTCCGGAGCTAATAGAATATCTGCCTCTCTGGTAAAAATGTCTATCGCAGTGAATGCATAAATGTCCCCGAAATCAATTGTATCCATCTGAATTACTTCTCTGGGCATTGATGCTTTTGGTATCAATCCTCTCACTTTATTTTTCTTCCATTTGGACCGAATTAAATATTTCTCCGCTAGTATCTCATATATCTTAGGAACCGAGAGGTGGATACCACGTTCAAGCTTTAAATAATATTGAATCTTCTGACCACAACAATAGTATTCGCGCTCCCTGATTTCCCAGACTAATCTCTTTACTAGCGGGTCTACTTGCCTTCTTTTCCTCTCACCTTTCTTGGATTGCTCGTAGTTATCCAGGAATGAGAGAAGTCCATGTTCTTTGATGTTCTGTATCCAGATATGTATGGTCTCGCGATTTTTATCCAGCCTTTTAGCAATGTGTACCTTAGGAATTCCTTGTTCATATAACTCCCAGCAAAGTGTTATTAATGTCCTGTTTTGCATGTCCATGATTTTACATGGACTGTCGGATTTCTACGGAAACATTGCGGGGTATTGACAATTTACACATTGTGAGCTATAGTCAAACATAAATCAACGCCAGTATAGTCATCGATAAATGCATTTGCTAATTCTATAAAATATTTTCAGAAAAGGAGGTGACAAAGTCAATTTTAGTTTACAATATCTGCTTTTAGTTATATCATATAACATATTCGAAGAAAGGAGATAAAAGTGAAAAAAATTCTTATTTCAATTGCAGTGCTGGTTGTACTTGCTCTGGCATCGTTCCCAGCTATCGCTATTGCTGCTGGACCATGCGCCGGTATTCCGTGGTATCAGGGAACCGGAAAATACGCCGGCATCCCGTGGTATCAGGGAACCGGAAAATACGCCGGCATCCCGTGGTATCAGGGAACTGGAAAATACGCCGGCATCCCGTGGTATCAGGGAACCGGAAAATACGCCGGCATCCCGTGGTATCAGGGAACTGGAAAATACGCCGGCATCCCGTGGTATGGCGGAGTATGCAAGTAACTCCAATTGCTTAAATCAAAAAACAAGCCATAAAGTACAATTTAGATACAGTTTATATACGCTGTTCCGAAACCAGAGAGCGAAGTGAGTATTGGGGAGCAGTTATTCTCGAAGCGATGAAAGGACTTGGTTTGCATAGTAGCAATGCCTAAGGCTACTAAGTGTTTCTCTTTACTCCTTTTATCTAAAGCGTACAAAAGCATATTTTCGTTATTGTGGTTTCCTTTAATATCTCGCTGTTCTTGCCCTCAAACACCTCTCCGTGTAAATAGCACCACGTCAGTCCAACTGACTCTGCTACGAAAAACCTCTACCAACTCCCCGAATATTCCCTCTGCCAGCACTGGCATAGTGCTTTAGTTACTGATAAAATTCCTTAATAAACTATATACCAATGCCTGATATTGTTTACTAAAGGAGGTTAAAAGGGGCGAAGCCGCCTTCAATAAAGTACAGCTCTCTTTCTCCTTCAAAGAAGAGGGGAGTGAATGTGAGATGTTGACGAGCAATAGCCTTACGGAGGTATGTCACTATGGGAAAAAGAATAAGGATAAAAGCACGTACAGTCGAGGCAATTGCCGAGCTAAACGATACCAGAACAGCCCAAGCCATCTGGGAAGCATTACCTTTTAAAGGCTTCGCCAACCTCTGGGGAGATGAAATCTATTTCTCAATTCCTCTTATCCTTCCGCCAGAATCTGGCAAAGAATTTGTTAACATCGGCGACCTTGGTTACTGGCCCCAAGGCAATGCCTTCTGCATCTTCTTTGGCCCCACCCCTATTAGCAAAGAAGGTAAAATTAAGCCGGCAAGTGCAGTTAATGTATTTGGTAAAGTCATCGGAGATGCAACCATATTTAAACAAATTGCCTCAGGAACAAAGGTAGTTATCGAGCAGGAAAATAATATACAAAGTACAGCACTTCTTATCCCAGATTAGTCTTTGGGCAGGGATTCACCCTGCAGAAATATTTTCATTTGTGCTATAATCTCCCATAAATTTGGTTCTCTTCCCCACATATTAATACGAGCAGCCTGACAAGCAAATAATGCTTTCATCTGGCAGAAAAAGTATGGAACCAAAAAGCTTTCTGACGATTCAATTCCCAGACCCTTCCTACCTCAACACGCTTTTTGTTCTAGAGGAGCAGCCATGGTAAAGTTCAATTTTATGCCCCGTGAAAACAAATTCTTTAACCTTTTCGAGCAAATGGCTAAGACCATGGTAATGGCAGCACAAGAACTAAAAAAACTGGTAGACAGCTGGGAAGACGTTGATGAAACCGTGGCAAAAATAACTGAAATCGAGCACGAGGGTGATATTATCACACACCAGATTATGTATCAGCTAAATCGGACTTTTATTACTCCATTTGATCGTGAAGACATAGGGCTATTGGCGCATTCCCTGGATGATGTAATTGACCTTATTCACGCAGCAGCCGATACCATGCTACTTTACAAAGTAAAGACGCCTAGCCAGCGAGCCAAAGAGCTAGCTGAAATTATCGTACAAATAACGACTGCGGTACAGAGGGCAATGCCCCAACTAAGGCAACGTGGCGACATACAGCAAATGCTTAATTTCTGCATTGAAATTAACCGCCTGGAAAATATAGCTGACAAAATATTTCGCTCAGCCCTAACCGAGCTATTTGATGACACCACCAACATCGCCGATGTTATCAAATGGCGCGAAATTTACCAGTACATGGAGAGCGCTAACGATAAGTGTGAAGATGTGGCTAACGTCCTTGAAGGAGTAGCCCTCAAGCATACTTGATAGCCAGAGCTTTTCTTCAGCCTGATAATGGAAAAACTCGGTATTAATTTTGCCAGTTTTGACTGGGGGCACATATCATTGTGTGACTGGTAGTTAATGCTAAGGACTGTGTTTTGGATTTAAGCCTATCGTTTATCATTTTTATCATCGCCATTGCTTTAGTATTTGACTTTACTAACGGCATGCATGATGCTGCAAATTCCATTTCCACCATTGTCTCCACCAGGGTTTTATCGCCGAGACAAGCTGTCCTCTGGGCAGCGTTTTTTAATTTTGTAGCTTTCCTTATCTTTGGCACGACAGTAGCTTCAACAATCGGCAAGGGAATGATTGATATCAACACAGTAACTCCAATCGTAATTCTTGCCGGAGTTTGTGGCGCAATTGCCTGGAATATGATTACCTGGTATTTTGGACTACCCAGTAGTTCTTCTCATGCTCTAATTGGCGGGTATGCTGGAGCAGCTATCGCCAAAAGTGGATTCGGAGTAATTATTTTAAGTGGCTGGTACAAAACACTTATTTTTATTGTGCTGGCACCTGCTATAGGTTTAATTCTAGGTTTTTTACTAAAGGTTCTTACAACATGGATTATATATAAACAAGCGCCAGCTGCTGTTAACAAGTGGTCACGGATTGCACAGCTCTTTTCCGCAGCTCTTTATAGCCTGGGCCATGGCGGCAATGACGCGCAAAAAACTATGGGTATTATAGCCAGTCTTCTTTTTGCCGGCGGCTTAATCCAAGAATTTACAATACCGCTCTGGGTTGTTCTAAGCGCACATGCCGCTATTGCTTTGGGTACATTAAGTGGCGGATGGCGGATCGTTAAAACCATGGGGCAAAAAATTACCAAATTAAGACCGATTGATGGTTTCTGCGCTGAGACAGCATCTGCTACCAGTATTTTCTTAGCCACTCACCTGGGTATTCCCGTAAGCACTACCCATGTTATCACTGGAGCTATATCCGGCGTGGGGGCGGTAAATCGGCTTTCTGCCGTGCGCTGGGGCATAACCATTCGTATTGTTTGGGCTTGGATTTTTACTATCCCGTTATCTGCTATCATTGGTGGCATTATTTTTTCGCTGATTAATTTAATCTCTTAACATAAAATAATAATAAAGTCGGAGAGAATCTACTTATCGGAAGAGGATTAAAGCCTCAACCTTTACTTAATGAATCTTAATATATTAGAATTAATAACCAAAGGAGGTAGAAAAGATGTGCAACACCTGCGCTGCTCATGCCAAGAAAGCTGCCAAACCAGCCAAGAAAGCAGCACCCAAAAAGAAATAATCAAGTAGTGTATTTAACCTTTGATTTCACGCTATAGTGACAAAACTGGTTATTGAGCTAAATAGATAATAAATATAATTAGCCCCTGACTGAAGTTATTTATACGTGGAGGTTTAAATTTCTACTCTTCAAGCCAACACGCATTTGTAACTTTTGTAGTTGCAGGGGTTATTTACTATAAGGAGGAGAAAGTGGATCTCTCTAAAATGGATTTCTCTTTAGATGGCAAGGTAGCTCTGGTAACCGGTGCCAGCCGTGGCATTGGAAAGGCTGCCGCCCTGGGTTTTGCCCATGCTGGTGCCGATGTAGCCATAGCCAGCAGGAAACTCCCAGACCTGGAAAAAGTAGCTGAAGAAATAAGGACTCTAGGAAGAAAATCTCTCGCTGTAGCCGCTCACGTAGGCAGGATGGATGAAATAAAAAGCTTGGTTAGCCAGGTCAAGGGTGAGTTTGGCAGAATCGACATCCTGGTAAATGACGCCGGCTCTAACCCCACCCTGGATGCAGCAATCGATATAGAAGAACGCGCCTGGGATACCGTTATGAACCTCAATCTGAAAGGACTTTTCTTCCTCAGTCAGGCTGTAGCCAGGATAATGAGAGAGCAAGGAGGCGGCAAAATTATCAATGTTGCCTCAAAGGAGGGGATCAGCCCCGGTCTGTTGCCAGTCTACTCCATAAGCAAAGCCGGCGTTATCATGGCAACCAAGGTGATGGCGCGCGAGTGGGCTAAATATAATATCAGGGTAAATGCAGTAGCGCCCGGCTTAATCAAAACAAAATTCAGTGAAGCACTCTACACCAACTCTGACATCCTGAAAACGGTGCTGGACAAAACTCCGATGGCACGCATTGGCGAACCGGAAGAGATCGCAGGTGCTATTATTTACCTTGCCTCCGATGCTTCCAGCTATGTAACCGGGCAGGTCATTGGTATAGACGGAGGCTTTACCATATAGACGGCGTCTGAACTAACTCGACGGTCAGTTCTATCTTTGCTTTCTCCGAGCTTTCTGGCTTTCAATTCTTCGCAATGTCTCATCGCCGATGCCAAAATGATGAGCAATCTCGTGGCGTATCACTTTGCCTATTTCTACTTCAACCTCTCTATCAGAACTGCACCTCTCTTCAATAGGCTTCTGGAATATGGTTATCTTATCAGGTAACACCAGGCTATAATTTTGCCCACGATTCGTCTGCGGCACACCTTCGTACAAGCCCAGAAGCTGATAGCCATGCCTCACCCCTAATCTGCCAAGCTGCCTAGAACTGGGCCAATCCTCCACCACCACATCTACATTCTCCAGCTTTTGCTGAAACTCTGACGGCAAATCTTTGATTGCCCTTATTACCAGTTCTTCAAACTTTTGTCTTTCCATATGCCTCGATTATACATCATAGGGTCGAAAGGGCGAAGCCCCTTCGAACAAATTTCACTTCCCTCTCGCCTTATTGAAGGGGAGAGGGATAAAGGGTGAGAGGTTGACTCTAAACAATCAACCAGCTAAAATCAGCCCATCATGAAGACTCCCCTCAAATATAACCCGCAGGAAATCGAGAAAAAATGGCAGGAAAAGTGGGCTGCCGACCGCATTTATGAGGTCAGCGAAAAAGACAGCCGCCCCAAGTTTTATGACTTGACTATGTTTCCCTACACCTCAGGAGACCTCCACATCGGACACTGGTATGCCATGGCGCCTTCAGATGTCCATGCCAGATTTAAGCGGATGCAGGGCTACAATGTGTTACACCCCATCGGTTTTGATGCCTTCGGGCTGCCAGCGGAGAACGCCGCCATCAGCCGCGGTATCCACCCCTACACCTGGACAATGGACAACATCGAAAATATGCGCCGTCAGCTTAAAAGCATGGGGGCAATTTATGACTGGAGTCGAGAGGTAATAACCTGCAATCCAGAATATTATAAGTGGACACAGTGGTTTTTCCTCAAGCTTTATGAGGCTGGACTGGCTTACCGTGGCGAGGCACCGGTTAACTGGTGTCGCCAATGCCAGACAGTGCTGGCCAATGAGCAGGTGGTCGGCGAAGGTTTATGTGAACGTTGTGATACACCAGTGGTTAGGAAATCGCTGGAACAGTGGTTCTTCAGAATCACCAGGTACGCTGAGGAACTTCTTGACCACAGCCATATAGATTGGCCAGAGCGCATCCAGATAATGCAAAGAAATTGGATCGGCAAAAGCCACGGCACTGACCTCTCTTTCGGGCTGGAATATAAGGGAGTGGATGCTAAAGAAATCAGAGTATTTACTACTCGCCCCGACACCATCTTTGGTGTTACCTTTTTTGTCATGGCGCCAGAACACCCCCTGGTACCCAAGCTTACTACGCCAAAACATAAGGCTGAGGTAGAAAAATACATCCATCAGACATTAAGACAAACTGAAATCGAAAGGACTTCAGTAGAGAAAGAGAAAACTGGCGTCTTTCTGGGCAGCTATGTCATAAACAAGGTAAATGGAGAGAAGGTACCCATCTGGATTGCCGATTACGTTCTGCCAAGCTATGGTACTGGGGCAGTAATGGCAGTGCCAGCTCATGACCAGCGCGACTTTGAATTTGCCAAAAAGTACAGCCTCCCCATCCGCGTAGTCATTGCCCCGCCCGATTGGGATGGTAAAGAGCTTGAAGCCGCCTGGGTCGAAACTGGTACTATGGTCAACTCTGGACAGTTCAATGGAATGCCCAGCGATAAGGCATTCGAATCCATTTGCGACTACCTGGAGCAAAAGGGCTGGGGCAAGAGAGCTATCACCTACCGGTTGCGGGACTGGCTTATCTCACGGCAGCGCTACTGGGGAGCACCTATACCTATGATTTATTGTCAGAAGTGCGGCATTGTACCAGTGCCTGAGAAAGACTTGCCTGTCCTGCTGCCACCAGATGCCGAATTCAAACCTACTGGCGAATCGCCGCTAAAATACTGCCAGTCTTTTGTTAACACTACCTGCCCCAAATGCTCCTCGCCAGCACAGCGTGAGACCGATACCATGGACACCTTCATGTGCTCATCCTGGTATTTCCTGCGCTATACCAGCCCCGGCGTGGACAACTCCCCTTTCGACAAAGCTAAAATGAAGTACTGGATGCCAGTTGACATGTACACCGGCGGTGCCGAGCACGCTAATATGCATCTGCTTTATGCTCGTTTTTTCAACAAGGCGATAAGAGACATCGGGCTGGTGGACTTCGACGAACCTTTCACCAAGTTGTTCAACCAGGGGATTATCATCTACAAGGGCGAGAAGATGAGCAAGTCCAAGGGGAACGTGGTCACACCGGATATATATGTCGGTGAACTGGGGGCTGATGCCGTCCGCGCTTACCTCATGTTCGTGGGTCCCTGGGAGATGGGAGGGGAGTGGAACGACAATGGCATCGTCGGCATGAGCCGCTGGTTGAATCGTGTCTGGAATCTGATCAAAGCCGATTATTCGCCCAAACATACAACCCCTGATGCTGAAAAGGAGCTGAACCGCATCACCCACCAGACCATCAAAAAAGTAACCGAAGATGTGGAGCGGTTCCGCTTCAACACCATGCTAGCTGCCCTCATGGAATTCACCAATTATCTGGGCAAGGTGTACGATGAAGGCACTGTTTCAGCATCCGCATGGCAGGAATCCATCACCAAGCTGTTGCTGCTGCTGGCACCTTCAGCACCCCATCTCAGCGAAGAGCTATGGGAAGGAATGAGACAACCCTACAGCATTCACAATCAGCCCTGGCCCAAGTGGGACAAAGAACTGGCTAAAGAAGAAGAGATTACGCTGGTTATCCAGGTCAACGGTAAACTCAGGGATAAAGTAACCGTGCCCGTATCCATCACCGAAGCCGAGGCTAAAGAATTGGCTCTAGGCAGGGAAAAGATAAAGGTTTACCTTGAAGGCAAAAACGCCACCAAGATTATCTACGTGCCAGGAAGACTGGTGAATATAGTGGTGGGGTAATATTTAAAGCTAAACTTTCAGCAGCGGTCTGGTAATATGTTAGATCATCCGCCCAATCTGTAATTACAATAAGAATGCACCTTATATATCCCTTTATATCGCTTTCATCGAAAATTAGATTTTAAAAGGGAGAAAATTAAAATGAACTATTGGATTTTCATCGTTACCGATCATAAAGATCATGGCCTTACAGCAAACGAGATCTATACGCAAAGAATGCAAGACCGTTTCTGGGGGCTTGGAGAAAGGACTCCAAACCGAAAAAATCTTAGCGAAGGAGACAAAGTAGTTTTTTATATAGGGTCATCTGAAAAGAATTTCGCTGGTACTGCAACTTTAAGCTCATCTTGCATTGAATTAAACGATTCGGAAAAGAAGAGGTATGGTCATGACAAGGAATTTTATACAAGCGATTTTGGCGTCCTCTTAAAGGACATAAACGCTTGGTCTATGCCCAAAGCTGTAAAGGATCTAGTCCCGCAACTCAACTTCATCGAAAATAAAGATTATTGGTTTGCTTACTTTCAGGGTGGAATTAGCCAAATTGAGGAAGGAGATTTCAAAATAATTACTGGTGAAAGACCATTCAACCTGGTTGATCAAATAAAAACTGCTCAGGATTTAGAGAGCCAATCGGAATTCGCATTGGAAGACCACTTAGAAGAATTCATATATCAAAATTGGTCAAAAATAAACTGGGGTTCCAAATTAGAACTCTACGAAGTAGATGATCAAAATGGAAGACAATTCCCAGCAGCAACTTGGCGTATAGACTTCTTGGCAGTTGATAAAGAAACGGGGGACCTTATTGTAATCGAATTGAAAAGAGGGAAAACGAGCGACTCAACAGTCGGGCAGATTCTAAGATACATCAACTGGGTAAACGAGAATATTGCTAAGGCAAATCAGAATGTAAGAGGTATAATAATTGCTGGAAATATCGATGAATCGTTAAAATACTCGGTCAAAAATTTAAATAACCTAAAAGTAAAAACTTACAAGGTAAATTTCCAACTATTTTCGCCTCTGGACTGAAATTATGTCAAATTGCAGAAGGTAACTAAAGTATTGACATACTTGTATTTAACTAGAACAAAGATTCAGTTTATATTGATTGGAACATTCGTTAGATTTATTAATGACAGAACTTAAAATCTTTCTAATAATCGTCATCGTAATCGTGGCATTCCTTGCCTTCTGGCTCACAGTAGCTAAATTATTCAAAAAGCTGGCACATTTCCCAGCGCCGGCATTTACCGGGCGCTTTCTGGACAGTAATTACCGCAGAAAAATTCAACCACCCAACCAATTGATTCAGCGTAGTGGAATCAAGGAGGGCATGGACGTATTGGAAGTTGGCTGTGGCAGCGGGGCGTTTACCACCTTCGTTGCCCGAGCTGTTGGTGAACAGGGGAAAGTATATGCCCTGGATATCCAACCCAGGATGTTGAAGCAACTGGAAAACAAGCTGTCTAAACCAGAAAACCAAGCCATCAGGAACATTAAGCTGATTGAAAGCAGTGCCTATGAGCTGCCGTTTGATGACAACACTCTCGATGCTGTCTACATGGTGGGGGTTCTGCAGGAAATACCGGACAGAAACAGGGCTTTGCAGCAAACTAAAAGAGTATTGAAACCAGGCGGTGTCCTTGCCGTAACCGAAATGTTCCCCGACCCTGATTACCCCTGGAAATCCACCACTATCAAACTGGGCACCAAAGCTGGCTTTATCACGGATGCAGTCTCAGGAAACTTCTGGAACTATACAGTCAGATTCAAGAAGGCGTAAAATAATTCAGCAATGGATACCATAGAGGCAAACCTCCAGGAACTTCGGAGACGCATTAATGGAGCCTGCGAGCGCAGCCACAGAGCACCCAGCGATATAAAGCTGGTAGCAGTAACCAAAGGTTCACCGACAACAGCGGTAAGGGCTGCCTTCGACTGCGGGATAAGGGACTTCGGCGAGAATCGTGTCCAGGAAGCAGCGAGTAAAATAGAGGAACTAGCTGACCTGCGGCACTTAATCACCTGGCATATGGTAGGCCATATCCAGAGCAACAAGGCAAAGCAAGCTGCTGGGCTTTTTGATATAATTCACAGCGTTGACTCGGTCAAATTAGCCAGGCTGCTCAACAAACAAGCACAAGGAACACTGCCTATATTACTCCAGGTAAATGTTTCTGGAGAAACTACTAAAAACGGTTTTGAGGTGGAGCAGGTAGCCAATGCAATCGAGGAAATAAGCCATTTACCCAATTTAAGGGCAATGGGACTGATGACCATTGCACCACTGGTAGATGACCCTGAAGATGTCCGCCCCGTTTTTCGAGAGCTACGGCAGATGCGAGATAGCCTGAGACTGGAGCATCTGTCTATGGGAATGACTGACGACTTTGAGGTAGCCATCGAGGAAGGCGCTACCATAGTCAGGATAGGCAGAGCTATTTTCAGCAGAAGGAGGGGATAATGAAAGTAAGTTTTATCGGCGGTGGCGTAATGGGAGAAGCCTTGATTAAGAGCATTATCACTAAAGGCGTGGCAGTGCCCAAGGATATCACCGTTAGCGATGTGAGCCCAAAAAGACGTGATATCCTGAAGAAAAGTTATGGCGTCAATACCACAGCCAGCAATATTGAAGCAGTTAAAAACGCACAGGTGATTGTTTTAGCAATAAAGCCGCAGGACATAAACGCGGTGCTGCATGGGCTGAAGAAGCTATCACCACAACAATTAGTATTATCCATAGCCGCTGGCGTTACTATGGAAACCATACGCCAGGGATTAAATCATGATTGTCTGGTACGGGCGATGCCCAATATGCCAGCGCAAATCGGCGAAGGTATGACAGTTTGGACTGCTTCTGCCAATGTCACCCAGAAGCAGAAAGGAGTAGCGAAATCGATACTGTCTGCCTGTGGTGAAGAGATTTATGTAAGTAATGAGAAATACATAGATATGGCTACTGCCTTGAGCGGCAGTGGGCCGGGCTATATTTTCTTAATTATCGAAGCGCTAACCGATGCCGGCGTCCACATCGGTCTGCCCCGCGATACCGCTGAGAAACTGGTCATAGAGACAATCATAGGTTCAGCCAGAGCTGTTAAGACATTGGCTAAACATCCTGCTGAACTAAAGAATATGGTGACCTCGCCGGGAGGCACCACCACAGAAGGAATACTACAGCTCGAAACAGGAGGCTTGCGCTCACTTCTGCTCCGAGCTGTTATTGCCGCCTATGATAAAGCTAAAAGCCTGGGAACCAAAAAAGAGTAATTTTGGGCTTCCCATTGCTCTAGCTTGTTTATTAATTTATTACTTCTTAATTATCTCTAGATTAGGCTTTTGGAGTCTCGCCGGGATGAATTTTCTTCCACTTCTCCAATAGCTGGTCTTTGCTCTCTTTGTGAGCCGGATCAGAAACACAGGAATCTACGGGACATACTTCAGCGCATTTGGAAGACGGGTTAGAGCCCACGCATTCAGTACATTTTCCTGGATCAATTTTGTAGATCGTATCCCCCTCGCTGATTGCCTGATTAGGGCATTCCGACTCGCAGGCACCGCAGCTTATGCAGTCATCGGTGATTTTGTAGGCCATTTTTACTTTAACCTCCTTGCCTTTATTTTCGTTTTAAATTATAACCTTTTTTATCTTTTTTAGTACTAAACTTTTTCCTTAAAGCAACAGCAACATACTCGGGCACCATGTTATCCAGGCATCCTTTTAATTGAGCCACTTCCTTAAGCAGGCTGGAGCTCAGGAACTGGTATTGTAAGCTCGACATTAAGCAGACCAGCTCCAGATCAGGTACCAGCTTCTTGTTCATCATTTCCATCTCAAATTCCCGCTCAAAATCAGAACTCATCCTCAGCCCTCTGACCATAACCCTAGCTCCTATTTTTTTAGCAAAAGCCACGGTTAAACCTGAATAAGGCTGGACCTGAACATTTTTGAGGTGGGCTACCGCTTTTTTCACCAGATCAACTCGCTCCTCAGTGGAAAACAGTATATGCTTCTCAGGGCGGTCATAGACGCCAATAATCAACTTATCGAATATGGCAGCAGCTCGGCTAGCAATGTCGATATGTCCGTTGGTTATAGGGTCAAAGCTTCCGGGATAAAGAGCAGTAATCAATTATAGCCCTCCCTGCAATATATTGAAATACAGGTATCGCCATGCCGCCTTTCCTTTATTGAGTGTAACTTGCCATATCTGTCAGCCAAAGGCGAGCGAGAGGCATGAGGAATCACAATTAATGATTCCTCATTTATGTATTTCGAGTTATCCAGTTGCATCAACAGATTTCCTATGGTCGTGTCCGAATAAGGCGGATCAGCGAATATAATGTCATAGTTGCCATCAAGAAAAGTCAGCGCCTTGGATACGCTACGACAATAAACATGGGCTTTCTGGGCAAACCCAGATTTCTCCAAATTTTGCTTAATAATAGCACAACAGCGGGGTTCCTGGTCAACAAAGTCCACCCAGTCGGCATCACGGCTCAAAGCTTCAATGCCCAGAGCACCAGTACCCGCATATAAATCAAGAATTCGTGACCAACGGCTGGCCAAGGACGCCAATATAGAGAAAATAGCCTCTCGCACCCTGCCTGTGGTGGGACGAATCTGGCTTTTGGGAGGAAACTTCAATTGCAGCCCTTTGGCGGCACCACCGGTAATACGCATTGTAAAGCAGCAATATTATACTCAGCTTCATCATTTAGTCAAGTTTCAGAAGGAAGTTCGCGCTTGGGGAGGCCAACTCCGACCTGGTCAGGATGACTCGCACAGCAAAACAAGATAAGGTACTCGCCCCGATGTATCGGGATTGAACTCCGAGATTGCTTCGCCTTCAGCTCGCAATGACAGGGTTAAATAAGGCTTGCGATGACAGGCATGTGGAATAGGTGTAAGTGCTTGTTCTTCCTTATTTACATCAGGCAATAGTACTTGCTTTTATCTTTAGAGATATGATATACTGCCCTTCGGTTTTTGAAGCTAGGAGGGCTCATTGCTTGTTAGCGCAATACGGTTATATCGGAATTCTCCTGATTGTAGCCATCCTGTTCACCGTTATAATGCCCCTCATCCCCTTAATTCTTAGTCTCATTGGCGTAGTACCCCGCAAAAGAACCCCAGCTAAAGCATCCACCTACGAGTGCGGCATGGAAACCGTGGGCAATACCTGGATCCAGTTCAATTTCAGATATTACCTCTTTGCTGTAATTTTCGTGGCTCTCGACGTATTAACTGTTTTCTTATACCCCTGGGCAATTAATTTAGAAGGGCTGGGCTTGTTCGGACTAATCACCATAGTCATTTTCTTCCTGATTATCATGGTGGGATACACCTATGCCTGGCTTAAAGGAGCTCTAGAATGGAAATAGAGAGACCGAGCATTGTCTCATCTAGAGAACTTGATGTTGCTGAAGCACAAAGAATTGTTCAACTAAAAGAAAACTCACAGCAGGCAATTCCAGACCCCGATAGCTGGATAGAAGAGGAACTCCAGCGCAATGTGCTGCTGACTACGGTAGATTTTGTGCTTGACCAGGCACGGGCACGTTCCACATTTCCACTCATGTTCGGGTTAGCCTGCTGTGCCTTCGAAATGATCGGCACAGCAGCTTCGCGCTTCGACGTAACACGCTGGGGCATGGATATCTTTCGCTGGTCACCACGACAGGCTGATTTGATGATTGTAGCCGGGACGTTAACCTGGAAGATGGCACCGGCAGTAAGAAGAATCTACGACCAGATGGCTGAACCAAAATGGGTTATTGCTATGGGTGTTTGTGCCATTAGCGGTGGTACATTTAGAGAATCATACAGTGTTGTCCCGGGCATTAATCGCATTATACCCGTTGATGTATACATACCAGGATGCCCACCACGACCTGAGGGATTGATTTACGGCATAAATCTGATACAAAAGAAAATTCTGAAGGACAGTTTACAAAGAAAGCACGATTAAAGATACTCACATAATGATTCGGAGGCAATCAATAAAGTGACTGCGCGCTTGAATGGTGAAGAGGTAGCTAAGAAACTAGCCAGCGCTTGCCCCAACTCGGTCATCTCCACCGATAAAGATGTGGTTGTGGTTGACAGCAAATCTCTTTACCAGGTAGCTGAATATTTAAAGAACACTGCTGAGTTCGATTTCAACTATCTGGCTAATCTTACCTCTGTCGATTACATGGAATATTTTGAAGTCGTATATAACCTGATTTCACTGAACCATAACCACAGTTTGACACTGAAAACAAGGTGTTACGATAGAGGAAATCCCACAGTGCCCTCAGTAGTCAGCCTTTGGCGCACTGCTGATTTTCAGGAACGCGAGATTTACGACCTGATGGGTATCACCTTTAGCGGGCATCCCAATATGAAGCGTCTGTTCCTCTGGGAAGGATTCCCAGGGCATCCACTGCGGAGGGATTACCTGTAATATGGCAATAAAGACCCAGCCCTTCATCCTGAATATGGGTCCCCAGCACCCATCAACCCATGGTGTCTTCCGTATGAGAGTTACACTCGACGGTGAAGTCGTGGTTGATCTGGAACCTATCCTCGGATATCTGCATCGCGGCATCGAAAAACTGGCAGAAGGGCGGACTTACACCCAGGTCATCCCGCTCACCGATAGATTGGATTATGTAACATCAATGACCAATAATTTCGCCTATGTACTGACAGTGGAAAAGCTGGCGGGCATAAAAGTGCCGGAGCGCGCCGAATATTTGAGAGTTATTATAGCTGAGATGATGCGTATCTCCAGCCACCTTATGGGCGTAGGGTTCTTCCTTAACGACATGGGAGCTATGATGACTCCTGTGCTCTACATGTGGCGCGAGAGAGAGAAAATCGTAGACTTATTTGAAATGATTTGCGGCCAGAGACTTCTCTACAACTATATGCGAATTGGCGGCATCAGCCATGATATACCAGAGGAGTTTTTACCAGCTCTGAAGAAATTCATTGCTGAGATGCCTGGGTTTATAAATGAATATAACCAGCTTCTGGCTGAGAACGAAATTTTATTAGCACGGTCTAAGGGAGTTGGCGTCTTACCCAAAGACTTAGCCATAAACATCGGTGCCAGCGGACCTGTGCTCCGAGCCAGCGGCGTTAACTGGGATATAAGAAAGGCTGACCCTTATTCCATATATGACAGATTCGATTTCGACGTACCTTTGGGTATTGCTGGCGATTGCTACGACCGCTACTGGGTTAAAATCCTGGAGATGCGGCAGAGCCTCAGGATACTGGAGCAGGCAATAGCCCAGTTGCCCGAAGGCGAGATTTGCGCTAACGTGCCAGCACTGGTTCGCCCACCAGCCGGCGAAGTCTACATGCGCATCGAAGCCCCTAAAGGAGAGCTAGGTTTTTATATTGTCAGCGACAATTCCATTGCTCCTTATCGCTGCCATATCCGTCCTCCAGAATTGATTAACCTTTCAGCCCTTCGCGACATGGTTATCGGCTGGAAAATAGCCGACTTGATACTAACCTTTGGCAGCATTGATATTTGCATGGGGGAGATAGACAGGTAATGACATTGCTTGAGCAGTTTCACTTATGGCTCAAAGGAATCTGGCCCGGGTTCGAGTGGGCAGCGTACCTTATCCCGGCGTTGGTCGGCATAATTATTATTATTGCTTTCATACTCATAATGGTCATAGTGTTCATTTATATAGAACGTCGTCTTCTTGCCAGATTTCAAATCCGCCTTGGCCCCAATAGGTTTGGCCCAGAGGGCATCTTTCAGCCCATCGCCACCGCAATAAAAGTACTAATAAAAGAAGATGTGGTACCAGCTAAGGCCGATAAAGTTATCCACTTTATAGCTCCACTGATCGTCTTTATTCCCATAATACTTATCTTCGCAGTAATACCGATACACAAGGGTGCCATCTTTACCAACCTCAATGTAGGTATAGTCTACGTAGTAGCAATCAGCTCTATATCCACAGTAGGTATCTTTATGGCTGGTTGGGCTTCCAATAACAAATACGCATTAATAGGTGCAATGAGAGCAATTGCCCAGATGGTAAGCTATGAATTTCCTATTGTGTTATCTATCCTCGGCGTGGTATTGATGGTCGGCTCGTTATCAATGAATCAAATCGTAGAAGCGCAGACCATTCCTTTCTTCTTAATGCAGCCTCTGGGATTCGTCATCTTCTTTATCGGAGCGCTTGCCGAGATGAACCGTTGTCCATTTGATCTTCTTGAGGCTGACTCCGAAATAGTTGCTGGCTTTCATACCGAGTACTCTGGAATGAAATTTGCCATGTTCTATCTCGGGGAATACGGTCATACCGTAGTACATGCAGCTATCATCTCCACGCTTTTCCTCGGTGGCTGGCAGGGACCGGTACTGCCACCGATTATCTGGTTGCTAATAAAAATGCTAATAGTATTTTTTGTTATCGTCTGGATTCGCAGCACTATTCCCAGACTGCGAGTAGACCAATTGATGAGCTTCGCCTGGAAAGGCCTGTTGCCCATGGCGATTATCAATCTGTTCATCGTGGCTGTGGAAAAGCTGTGGTTACCGGCAAATCTACCCTGGTTAATGATAGTAATCAATTTCATCTGCGCTGGCATTCTCATATTGCTATGGTCGAAACTATTTACACTCGGAGGCGGCAGAGTTGAAGTTTGAAAGATACGGAATCGGTATCGCCAAGGGCATGGCTTTAACCCTTAAACATCTTTTCCGTGCCCCGATTACCGTGCAATATCCTGAAGAAAAGTTAGTTGTTTCACGGCGAATAAGAGGCAATGAGCTGGTTTGGTTCATCGACAAATGCACTGGTTGTGCCACCTGTGCTAAGAGCTGTCCTCAGGGAAATATTGAGATCGTTACCCACAATAGCGAGGAAGACAACAGGTATATTGTCGATAAATTTGAAATTGATACCGGGCGCTGTATGTTTTGTGGATTATGCGTCGAGTCCTGTCCCTACGAGGCACTGGCTATGGGACTCAGCTATGAGCGATCCCAATATAGCCGCAGGAAGCTCATCCTTAGCAAGGAAGACCTCATGCCATCGGATATCAGGCAGCCCAGTGGCTACTACCGACCTAAGATCGAGGCAACTCTACCCAAGCAGAGTTTACTTATATACGGTAAGAAGAGTAAAGAAGAAGGCGGTCAGAAACTAGATTTTCTACCACTGAGCAAGAAGAGAGGTTGTGGTGTTTGATATTGTTTTCTGGATACTTGCCATAATAACTGTGGCCGCAGCTCTGGCGGTAGTATTTCTCCGCGATGTCTTCAGGGCTGCCCTGGCTCTCATCTTGCTGTTCATAGTAGTAGCCGGAATCTACTTGACGCTTCACGCCGATTTCCTGGCTGTGGTACAGATTCTGGTCTATGTCGGCGCTATATCTATTCTATTACTGGTGGGTATTATGCTCACCAGAGACGTCCACCGGGGAAATCCTTCGGGTAAATTTCGTATACCTGCCATAATAGTAGGTATTCTTCTGTTAATAATATTGGTATTCACCGCAGTTAATACTAATTGGATGATCAGCTCCAGCCCACCGCTGGATAATACGGCAGGGCTTCTAGGTGAAAAGTTATTCGGTGAAGGTGGTTACCTGTTACCCGTGGAAATCACCGCAATACTGCTGTTAACAGCAGTATTAGGCGCTATCGTGCTAATAAGGGAGAAATAATCGCATGGCAGTTGGATTAGTACATTACCTTATTTTATCCGCGATTCTTTTCTCAATCGGATTATACGGCGTGCTGGCTAAGCGCAACGCTGTAATCATTCTGATGTGTATTGAAATAATGCTTAATGCGGTTAATATTACCCTGGTTGCCTTTTCCCGCTATGTGACTCCACTGGCTCTTACGGGGCAGGTCTTTGCCATATTTGTCATGGCAGTAGCCGCTGCCGAGGCTGCTGTAGGCATAGCTATCATCATCACTATTTATCGCAACCGCGAGACTATAAACATTGATAAATTCGATTTAACCAAATGGTAGTGAGATAGATTATGTGGGTCAAAGTTAAAAGCGCGCCTAATTTAATAATAGCAGAGATGTGGAAGGAATTCTTTGAGGGCGAGGGAATACCAACACGGATACTGCCTGAGTCAGATAAAGTCGGCTCTAAAGAGCTGGCTGAATATCGCATACTGGTATCCCAGGAAAAAGTCCATGTTGTTGAGGAGGTCTTGAGAAAACTCTAATGCCACACCAGATTCCCTGGATAATTCTGCTCCTACCTTTCCTCTCGCTCATTATTATCGCCTTTATTCTGAGGCCATTCTTTAACCATCGCCCCAAACTCGGCGGTTATGTTACCATCACTGCCATAGGTATTGCCTGTGCGCTTTCCTTCTGGGTACTGGCAGCGGTGATGGGTACTCCGGAGCACAAGCTGGAGATACCGAGCGTACACTGGTTAACAATCGGGAACTTTGATCTCAGTATAGGGCTGCTGGTGGATTCTCTAACCGCAATAATGCTGGTGGTAGTTACTACTGTCAGCCTGATGGTCCAGATTTACTCTCAGGGCTACATGGATGGTGACACAGGATACCATCGCTATTACGCCTTCATGTCCCTGTTTACCGGCTGCATGCTGGGCTTGGTTTCATCCTCCAATCTGGTCTTTACATTCCTGTTCTGGGAGGGTGTGGGCTTAGGCTCTTACCTGCTTATTGGCTTCTGGTTCCACCGTCCCTCTGCGGCAAATGCCGCCAAGAAAGCTTTTATAGTTACCCGTTTTGGCGACCTTGGTTTTCTGGCCGCTATCCTCCTTATATTCACTCAAACGCATACTTTCAACATTGAGGAACTACATGCGCTGGCTATAGCCGGAACGCTGGGAGGAGCAGTTCTTACCTGGATCGCCATCGGCATTTTCATGGGAGCCATGGGCAAATCAGCTCAATTTCCGCTCCATGTTTGGTTACCTGACGCCATGGAAGGTCCCACACCAGTCAGCGCTTTAATCCATGCCGCCACTATGGTCGCCGCTGGCGTCTTCCTGGTAGCTCGAATGTATCCTTTGTTCGAGCATTCCCACGAAGCCCTGACCACGGTAGCCATTATTGGAGGTATTACTGCTATTTTCGCTGCCAGTATGGGACTGGTAATGAACGATATCAAGCGTGTACTGGCTTATTCTACCATCAGTCAGTTAGGTTATATGATGCTCGGTCTGGGTACAGGTGGTATTGCCATCGGTATCTTCCACCTGTTTAACCATGCTTTCTTCAAAGCCCTGCTATTCCTTGGCGCTGGCAGTGTCAACCATGGTACCGGCACATTCGATATGAAGTTGATGGGTGGTTTGCGCAAGGCAATGCCCTGGACTTTCGCCACCTTTCTTATCGGCTCGCTGAGCCTGGCTGGCATCTGGCCTCTCTCCGGTTTCTGGAGCAAGGATGAAATAATAGCCTCCGCCATGCAGAACCCAGCTCTGTTTATCCTGGCTATGATTACCGTGTTCATGACCGCCTTCTACATGTTCCGAGCCATATTCCTTACCTTTACTGGCGAATATAGAGGCGGTGCCCCAGAGGACAACGCTCACAGCAGCCATAACTCTCACAGCGCTCACCACGGTCCACATGAATCAGCCAAGGTTATGATTATCCCCCTGGTACTCCTGGCTATTCCCTCTATAATCTCAGGATGGCTGAATGTTACCGGTGGCTTTGGTGCCTTCATGGGACATGGCGGTGAGGGTGGAGAAGCAGCACACAGCTTTATCGAAGGTTTCTTCGGCGCTCTTACTCACCCCATACCGTTAATGTCACTGATTATAGCTATTTTAGGCATCTTCCTGGCTTATGCTATGTACGGAGCTAAATGGATTTCAGCCGAAGCCGTGGGCAGAATCTTCAAACCTATTTACATCCTGCTCTCCAGAAAATATTTCCTTGACGAGCTTTACGAAAATGTTATTGTGAAGACAGTTTTGATAAATGGAATCTTTCGAGCTTTTGCTTTCTTTGACTCTCGCGTTATTGACGGAGCGGTTAATGGCATTGCCCAGGGCACCGCAGCTACCAGCAGGTCACTACGGCAAGCCCAGACAGGTCAATTACAAATCTATGCTATGGCAATCGTTCTGGGAATCATAGCTATTGCAGTATGTGTATTTATATTTGGTTGAGGTAAACAGACTTGGACTCTTATTACTTAACGACAATACTTGCCCTACCCTTGATAGGGCTGATCATTATTGCCTTATTACCTAAGGACGAGGTAAAGGCAATAAAGTATACAGCTCTAATCTTTACCCTGGCTTCCTTTGCTCTGTCAATAGCTATTTTCTGTCTTTTCGACCGCTCTGCTGGAGCCATCGGTAGAATGCAATTTGAGTTGAAAATACCCTGGATCCCTGCCATAAATTGCTTCTATCATCTCGGTGTCGATGGTCTGAGTCTGCCCTTAGTAATACTTATGACCTTCCTCGGTTTCCTGGCAGTACTAGTATCATGGAAGGTCCAATTGAGGCCCCGCGAATACTTTATCTGGTTACTGCTCCTTGAGACAAGCATCCTGGGTGTCTTCTGCTCCCTGGACCTGATTCTATTCTTCCTGTTCTGGGAATTAGAGCTTATCCCCATGTACTTCCTTATCTCTATATGGGGCAGTGGCAGGAAAGAATATTCCTCTATGAAATACGTTATATACACGCTCATCGGCAGCGCTATGATGCTGGCTGGCATTTTGAGCGTTTACTTTACTACTGGCAGTTTCAATATTTTAGAGATAGGCGGGAAACTAGCCATCGCCAAGCCTATTATCCCGTTTGCTGGTATGTTCTTCCTACTCTTCATTGGCTTCGCTATCAAGCTGCCCATGTTCCCATTTCACACCTGGCTTCCTGACGCGCATACTGATGCGCCGACAGCAGTAAGTGTCATTCTGGCTGGGGCATTGCTCAAAATGGGCGGATATGGCATGATCCGTCTTTGTGTCAGCGTTTTACCTGATATAGCCAAACAAGCCGCGCCCATACTGGCAGCTCTAGCCATAGTCGGCGTACTTTACGGTGCCTGGGTCACCATGAGACAGACTGATTTAAAACGGCTGATTGCCTACAGCAGCGTCAGCCACATGGGATATGTGCTTCTAGGTATCTTTGCCCTAACTGAGATAAGTCTTACCGGTGCTGCCCTGCAGATGTTCAGCCATGGCATCATCACTGGGCTTCTCTTCGCCATGGTAGGTCTGGTTTATGATAAAACTCACGAACGCAATCTTAAAATTCTCGGCGGCCTGGCACGGCAGATGCCTGTTATCGTTGTCGTTTTCAGCATCGCAGGCTTAGCATCCTTAGGCTTGCCCGGTACCAGTGGCTTTGCTGCCGAGTTCATCACCTTCGTTGGCTGTTTCTCCAGCACAGCCTTCCAGGGAATCAAGATTTATACCCTGCTGGGTGTGTTTGGCATCGTCTTTACCGCAGGCTATATACTCTGGATGTTGCAAAAAGCATTTTATGGCCCACCCCAGGATAAATACAAGGGAGTGCCCGATGCGGACAATGTTGAGAAGGTTTGCATATTCTGTTTTGTCGCCGCCATATTATTGATCGGTATCTACCCAGCCATTCTGACCAATGTCATTAAGCTAGGTATTGAACCCATAATCAAACTGATAGGCTTATAAACAATGAAGATGATTATTGTCGAGCTTCCTTTGCTAGCACCAGAGCTAACTCTTCTGGTTTTTGCCTTGCTAGTAATTCTGCTGGATCTGTTTGTCAAACAGAAGAAGGTTCTGGTAGGCGTCAGTATTGTTGGCCTGGTAGTTTCCGCTGGTTTTACCATTTCCCTGTGGGGAACCCCCACCGTAGATATCTTCTTCGGAATGCTGGCGGTAGACCGCTTTGCCCTCTTCTTCAAGCTATTGCTTGCCATAGCTGCTGGCCTAGTCATTTTAGCCTCACAGGACTATGTCAGCAAATTCGGCAAATTCCAGGGGGAGTACTATGCCCTAGTGCTGATTTCAGCCCTCGGGATGATGCTTTTAACCGCAGCCACAGACCTGATTTCTGTCTACGTGGCTCTGGAACTAAGTGGTATTTCTCTCTATGTGCTAACCACATTCCTAAAAGATAAGAAATCAACCGAGTCAGGACTGAAATACTTGCTGCTGGGTGCTGTGGCTTCAGCCGTGCTCCTTTACGGAATGGCTTTTGTTTACGGTGCTACCGGTCACACATGTCTAGTATGTGCCTCTGACATGGTGCAATCGTTACCTATCTCCAGTATTTTGCAAAATCCAGCACTGCTTCTGGGAATCATCCTGATAATCGGAGGCTTTGGTTTCAAGATTGCCAGCTTCCCCTTCCAGATGTGGGTTCCTGATGTTTACGAGGGTGCACCCACACCAGTCACTGCTTATCTTTCCGTTGCCAGTAAAGCTGCCGGTTTTGCTGTCATAACTCGCGTTATGCTTGTCCTTTTCGGTCAACCGTCATGGCTCAGTGCAGACTGGGGCATGATAATCGCCGTCTTAAGCGCTATCACTATGACCGTGGGCAACGTGGTAGCATTGATGCAGAACAATATCAAACGCCTGCTCGGTTATTCCAGCATCGCCCAGGCTGGTTACCTGATGGTTGGCTTGGCAACCGCAGGTATGGCATCAACTGCTGACGCCATTGCTGGGCGGAGCGGGTTAATGTTCTTCCTCATGAGCTATGCCGCAACTAACCTGGGAGCCTTTTTTGCCATCATCGCTATCACCAATAAAATCAATAGCGATGAAATCAACGACTTCACCGGCATGATAAAGCGAGCACCGCTCCTGGCGCTGGCTTTAAGCTTCTGCCTCATCTCGCTGATTGGTTTGCCGCCCACAGGAGGCCTCATTGCTAAGATCTATATCTTCAGCGGTGCCGTTCAGAACGGCTTACTATGGCTGGTCATAGTTGCGGTCATAAACAGTGTTATCTCAGCTTTCTACTATCTGCGAGTAGTTAAAGTGATGTGGGTAGGCGCACCAGCCTCTGAGGAGAAGGTGCCATCATCGATAGCGCTGCGCGTTGCCTTAGGAATATGCTGCGTTGCTGTGTTTATTCTCGGCGTCATCCCCGGTGGTTTCGTAAGCATAGCTGAAGCCGCTGTAAGAATCTTCGGCTCGTAGCACTGAGTATCCGATTATACCTTCATTTCCGCACAATGCACAGGTTTTAGTTGTCAAGCGGAACAAATCATCGGTCTTCGGAGTCTGAGTCCAGTATCCAGTTCTATCCCGTAATATACCGTTCAATACAATCCTATATAGGAGACTTTTACAGGTTAGCACAGATGAGCACAGGTGCTACCGTTGCGGGGGAGCGGCAAAAGAAGCGGCAAAAGGAGACAATGTGGTCGAAGAGTGCAGCTCGAATGGGATTAAATGGATGAATCTAGATAAATGCTTGAAGCGTTTAAAGAAGATTTAAAACCCAGTATAACGCCTTTTGTAACAAATATCGTGCTGCCAGTACCTATATGGAAAATTATTACCCTCAGTATCCAAATATTTGCTTAAGCCACATAATTAAAGAAAACGGCTTTTCAGGTTCAGGCGGCAAGCCCTGCAATTCCCTTAGTCTGCTTATTGTTCTTCGCCACCAATATTTACTCAATGATTCCCTACGATTCAGAAGTCTTTTCAGAGCTAAGTCGTACTCGCATACAATTCTCCCGCCGGAGCCTAAAACCGTTATTCTGAGAAGGAATTGGTTTATATTCGGTTCCTCCTTGCTCTTAAGATAAGCCCATATTCCATTGAACTTTGTATCAATATCCTTGAAGGCGATAGTAGCATGAAATGAGTGGTTTCTCCGGCTATCCCACGATTGACAGGTGGATATCCCTCTTAATTCTTTGGATAACTCCCACCTTAAGTCCTCAAGTTCTTGAGAAGGACTTATATCAAAGTATATAACCTTTGGTGTTTTATTGAAGTAACTGAATCCTTTTATCTTGAAGGGAACTAAAGCATATGTTCGCCCTACTTTTTCTACTACCGAAATGACTTTTCTGATAGCATCGGTTTTACCGGGGCCATACAAGGATATATGTGGAACTACCTTTTTCTTCGTTACACCTCGGACTCTGAACTTCTTCGCTACGGAGTATACAATATTTTTTGCGTATTCCTTTGCGTAACCATGCAGCCGAAACTCAATAAGGAATGTGCCTGATCTCTTTCTTGGAGTGGGCGTATACTTCATCCTTACTCGCTCCAAAAGGCTTCCTTCGCTCTAAACATTAGTTTGAATACCTCGCCGTCATCGTTGCTTCTTGTTCTGCCAGTCAGCCCGTCAATCCATCGATCGGGAATATTTTTTAAACCATGCAATGCACCGACTGCCGCTCCAACTATGGCCGCTATGGTGTCATTATCTTTGGTATCGTTGACCGCACGGATTATTGCCTCCTCGGCATTCCCTGCATGAGTGGCAAGAATATAGAGGACTGACGGGACTGTTTCAAACAAACTGGCACCTGAACCCCACCAAGTGCATGCCTCCAGAGCAGACATTCCTCTGTTTAGTGCCTCTCGCACCACTTTGTCCGTAAACTTCCATAGTGGCCCTTGGTAATAATCATGCTGTGTTATTTTAGGGCGATATCGTTTATTACTACCTTCCAATTGTTGAGCTACGGAACAATACGTATCAAGCCACCAGTTCGGTTCAGGAACCGATGACATCGCTAAAAGTTCCCAGAGAATATTAACGAACGCAACGCAGGTCGCTGTGTTACCAAATGAATTGTGAGTTATCATGGTATCTAGAGCTGCATCTGCATATATGGAGTTGTGCGGGTTCTTGAGGTAGGGTATAACGATTGGAGCAATACGCATCAAAGCCCCATTGCCTAGTGAGTCCAGTCCAGCGTTATACCAAGAAACATGCTTATCCTTGTAATTTTTAACGAATTGCTTTGTTGCGTTACCTATGCCTCTAATATTGTGCTTGCAGAACCGTTTTGCCAAGTTGTCAGGGATAAGCCCCCCGTCCTGAATAAGTTGCTTTAAAGTCCAAAAAGTCAGTTGAGTATCATCGGTGGGTACTCCAATAGCACGATTATCTGAGCGCCGTCCCGGAATATAATCTCTTATCTCACCGAAAAGCAGATGTCTATCTGCGGGCAATTTCCCTTCCGTAGTTGCTCCGAGGGCATCACCTACAGCAACTCCAAGTAGCATACCTTCGACCTTGTCATAATCGAAAGTTGGGGGCAGGGCTTTGAGGAAGTGATAGAATATCTGGCTATCACAAATGCGGACGGTACCGCGTGTTATAAGGTTTGTAAGCAAGCCTATATTATCTATCACTTCTATAACAGTAAGAATCGTTCTATGGAGGATTATAGTGCAACATATTATATTTGGAGCTCAGACGAATCTCATAATCGCCGGTATGATTGTTATATATATATCTAAAGTGATCGCCTTTACGCTCTTCGCCGTCATACATATCATCCCTTTTTAGCTTAACCCAATCTTTAAGATTATCATAGTCTATTGGATGCCACTCGCCGTCCGATACTAAATCACCGGGGTAAACGGTCCAAGGTTGTTGTTTCAGCGAAAGCTTCGTTGTTATTTGAGGTTTCCTATCAGCTAATTTATTATTAAGGTGTGTTGCTACATCCTGCAATACTTCCTTCTTCGATTGGTTTCCATCGAATATCACTTTGGCATTTCTTTTTTGCTCTTGTTCATACTCCTTCGACACAGGTATTATGACATCATAAATGTAATGAATCCTGTCCAGACTGTTTTCTCTTAGCAATCTCCTGTACATAATGTTAAGGTCTGAAATATCCATAAAAATCCTATGGTCGAATAATTCTACCAATCGCTTATTGGTAAATAAGAGAAATCCTTCCACAATTATTAAATCCTTCAGCTTTAAGTCTTCTGAAGATATTTCCATATCACCCTGACTCAACCATGGCGTTTCGCTATGTATAGTGCAACTCTGACCTTTCTTAAGTGCCCTGACTATTTCTATTAAATGGTCAAAACGAATACAATCGGTGTGTTCAATACAATCATGGCCTTTATAATGGCAAGATGTACCCCTCCTGAAAAATATGTCCATTTTAAGCAATAACACGTTCTTATTGACACTGGCTATCTTGTCACACAAGACCCCCTTTCCAGAGCAGCTTCTACCACAGATGCCTATTACAAAGGGGGATTTAGCCTGATTGTTCGTTAAAAGTTTCATTTCATCTTAAGTAAAAATACATTAAGAATTTACCAACGTCACTAGTAGTTTTCAATATTACTCTGCACTTTAAGAGCGCAAAGTTCTGCTAGTTAGTTCAAGGGGTCTCATATACACCAGTACTGTGACTATATCTTAGTCGAACCTGATATTTACCCGTACTCCGATTTAATCTGTAACGGAAGATTTTACCTGGAAGCTCTTCACCTGCATCAAGCTTGGCTTTATTCTGGGATGTCTTTACCCAATCTCTGATATTATCATAGTCCATGTCATGCCATTTGTGGTCTTTTATTTGAAGTTTCATTCTGGTTTTGAGTTCTACTGGCAGGATTGCCTTGACTTCATCTAGCTCAATTTTAATAGATCCAGAATAAGTCGTATTCCAATTCGTGGCCAATGCTTGGATGTTTACCCTAAGTGGCAATTCATCCGTCGGCGTTAGCGATTGGTAATCTGTTATTATCAACCAAGACTCAGAACTATTAATACGTACCCTAGAATAATGCCCACCTGCATTGAAGATCAAAAATGAAGCCTCCTTTACTTCTCCAGCCTTCACATTTTTGAATTTTATATATGTCGGCTCTAAAATCGGCTTTGGTTTAGTATAAGTTGCACTATTCGCATTTCTTGGGGTATTTCTATTAGCTTCAGTCCATTCTTTAAGCTTTTTATCATACTCTACCCTGTTATCACGGAGTGTTTCGAAGGCCCTATTTATTTTCTTATGTTCTTCCACTGCTTTTTTCTTAGCCGATTCGGGGGCACCTTCCATACGATCTTCGGCAAAAATCCAACTTTTATCAAGCCAAGCTTTTTTGATCTTATCAAAAGTGGCATCAGGATTAACTCCTAATATTTCATAATAATTTTCAACATTATCCATAATACCTTCTGTCACCACACTAAGGTTTTATTATCTTCTTATTCCCGGAAGGTAGCATCTTTACTGAGTTGGTGATGGTTTTTTCGAGTTGCTTACTTGGAACTTTTATCCCTAATTCGGCACGTGATGCTAATCGCTTCAGAAATTCCTGATCGGCATCATCCGTACCTATGGCGATAATATTTATTCCATTCCTCTTTGCGTTTTGACCTGCGCTTAGACTAGCTAGAGGATCACCTGAACCATTAGGCATACCATCGGTGACAACAACTATTACCCGAGTTCCTTGCATTTCCCTAAGTAGCTCGTGAGCGAGGTTGATAGCTTTGGCCATGTGAGTAGTATCACCTATCTTCAGTTCGATGAGCTTTTTCTCTAAGTTTGTGACGTCTTTAAATGGTTCGCAAACAAGTCTGGCGGATGAATCAAATTTGATTAGACCTGTGAAATAGCCCTTGCACAAAGCATCCTTGGCAAATTTCAAAGCTCCTTTCTTGGCATGCTTGAGTTTATCGCCTTCCATACTAGCCGAGCAATCCACAAGCAGATATACATATCTTGTTAAAGCTGAACTGCTGACTGGCTTTCCCTCACGCCTTATTTCAATGCCTTTTTGAGAAATAGAGACGTGTGTATCTTTGTGTCCACTGACTTTTTGTATATCTTTCCGATTTTCAAGGTTTCTCATCAATTCTGAGTTGTCCTCTTAGCCAGTGATTGAACAGTAAATAACTTCCATATCCAAGTATACTACAATGCACTATGGTTTTGAATATAAATTACATATTTTAGTTATACATAATATCAGAAGAATATGCGATCATGAGGGGCTATATCTGAGGTTAAGAAGCATATATCTATTTACTGACTTTTTAGCTGTATCCCTTCTAGAGACATCTTCTAATTAAAGCCTCAGTCTCCCAGACCGCTGTCAATCCTGACGACTAGATGCGGACGCTGGCTTGACAATGGGACAAAGTTGTCAAAAAGAGTCTAATTTTTTATACTGGTGTGACGCTATGGAGGGGTGACCGAGTGGACGATGGTGACGGTCTTGAAAACCGTTTTCGCAACAGCGAACGTGGGTTCGAATCCCACCCCCTCCGCCAATTGGAAAACTGGTGATAGCAAAAAATCGCCAAAGCTCTGGGCGTTTCAATTGAGGAGCTGCTAAAATAAAAAGGTCGATAAATTTAATTATTAATGGAGATTAAAAACTATGAATACAATACAGCCACAAGGGCCATTTTGCCAAAGTTGTGCCATGCCGATGCAAAAGCCTGAAGATTTCGGCACCAACGCCAACGGCAGCCAAAATCAAGATTATTGCCGTTATTGCTATCAAAACGGCCAGTTTACCACGCCAAATATTACTATGGAGCAGATGATTGAAAAATGCGCCAGCATAATGAAACAAATGAACATTCCCGAAGCACAGATTGAACAAACTAAAACTTTTATTCCAATGCTCAAGCGGTGGAAGAAATAATCTCGAAAAGAATTTGCCACCAAAGCGCCTGGAGCTAATATTATCGAGGAGGTAATTAACATATGGCAGACTATACAGCACTAAAGAAAAAGGTAGATGAACTGGCAGAAAGAGTGTGGGATGTGCCCGCCCTTGAGGCTAGAATTAGAAAACTGTCTACGGAGGGGATCCCCAAAAAGAAACTTAACCCGAAAGAGATATTGGCCAACAAGGAGCAGATCCTCGATCGTGTTCAACTGCGGGCTGAGGAATATAATTTTATTACCAAGAACTGTGCCCAGGGCACAGCACTTGCCCTGATGGAAGAATTCGGCCTGGGCAACATGGAGATCATTAAGGCCTTGACTCCATTTCCCGGTATCGGGGGTACCGGTGAGATATGCGGGGGTATAACTGGCAGCCTGATCACCTTTGGGCTCTATTTTGGCGGTGATAACCGACTAGATTATGAAGCGATGAATAATACTATAATGATCTCCCAGAAATTTATGGCCCTTTTCGAAGGCAAAATAGGTCATATGTATTGCGCTGACATCATCGAAACGGTGATACTTGGACACAGGCTAAATCCCGGCGAAAGCGAAGCGGCAATGGTTTCCTTCACCAACCAGAAAGGTTTTGAAAAATGTGGCTTGCCTCCGGGGATGGGTGTCAGGATTGCCGCCGAGTTTATTATCGACAGCATGAGCTGAAAAAGTCATATTCAACCCCCTTTATCCCCAGTCTTGGGGGATAAAGGAATCTGGGGGGCACCCCCAGACCCTCGGCATCCGCCTGAGGTGGACTGCACCTCTTTTTCAGCAGTCTCGTATTATTACAGTGTCTTGAGGAGGTTACGTGTCTGGCATTATTTGGCACATCTTCGCCTTTGGTGCGATAGTTATTTTTCTGATTGTGATCATATATCGCACATTAGCCATAATTAGATTACCCATCCATTTGAGATGGGAACTGGCACCGATACCACATGAAAAGGGTAAGGGTCGATATGGGGGGTCTTATCTCGAGGAGTATGAATGGTGGAATAAGCCACGTCCCAGGTCACGCATCACTCCGATGAGGTATATGGCAAAGGAGATCTTTCTACTGAGGAGTATTTGGAAGCATAACAGAGCGCTATGGCCTTTATCATTTGCATTTCACATAGGTATCTACCTGATTGTACTGATGCTTCTTTTAAGCATTATAAACGCAGTACTTATCATTACGGAAGTACCATTGTACATCCTGAATGTTACTCTGACGATTGCCTCCATTTTGGCACTGGTGGGCTACTTGCTCGGCAGCGTGGGGACTATCGGTTTAATCCTTAAACGTGTGCTTGATTCCAACCTCAGGCAATTTAATACCGTCGCAACGTATTTTAATCTCATTTTCCTGGGCGCAGCCTTTATCAGCGGCAGTTGTGCCTGGTTCTATTCGGGGAATTTCGCATCTGAAATAAGTTTTTTTATCAAAAGGCTCATTACCCTCGATGCTGGCATAGCCGTTGCCTTTCCCCTATCACTGCACATAGTTATATCGCTATTGTTCATTCTTTATCTCCCCCTGACAGACATGATTCACTTTATTGCCAAGTACTTTACCTATCATGAAATACGATGGAATGATGAACCACAGGATGAGAAGATGGAAAAAGAGCTGCGTGGACTTCTATCTCAGCCAGTTAGCTGGTCAGCTGCCCATGTAAAGGCCGATGGCAAGAAAAACTGGATAGATATTACCACAGAAGAAACAAGTGATGAAAAAGAATATTAAATTAACTGACTTCTGGAAAGATGGAGATGCTCAACTCACTGACATTAATCTTAATGAGCTGATGCCATTACCACCACCCTACGATAAGTTAGAGGAACTGCCCGGGTTTAAGCGACTTACCGAAGACCAGAGAGAAAGGCTGGTATGCAATCTCGATGGCGTCGTTGCCCTAGCTCTGCCCAAGCCAAAGAGTAAAGAGGAGGAAAAGAGGCATGTCGAGCAGTTTGTTTCAGGGTTAAAAAAGCTCCTGAGCCCGGAGAACAACTGGACATTTCTGCAGCCCCTGTTGCTCTCCCTTGATTATTGCGCCCGGTGCCAGACATGCAATGATTCCTGTCCTGTTTACCTTGCCAGCGGTAAGAATGACCTCTATCGTCCAACCTATCGCTCTGAAATCTTCAGGCGCCTGGTTAATAAATATGCCAAGCCCGGTGGTAAGCTGCGTGCCAAGCTCAATAAGGGAGATATTGAGCTCAACTGGGCCACTATAAGTAGGTTGTACGAATTGAGCTATCGCTGTAATCTCTGCCGGCGATGTGCTCAATCCTGTCCCATGGGCGTTGATAACGCTCTTATTACCCGTGAATTACGCAAACTCTTCAGCCAGGAACTGGGCTGGGCTCCGAAAGCGCTCCACGAGAAGGGTACTGTGCTACAGCTTGAGGTCGGCTCACCTACCGGGATGAAACCACATGTTGCCAGGGACAACTTGAAGTTTTTGGATGAAGATTTTACCGAGGCCACCGGTATTGAAGTCTCGACACCGTGGGACAAGGAAGGTGCTGATATTCTGTTAATTCACAGCGCTGGTGACATTGTCTCCTTTCCAGAGAGCCCGATCGCCTTTACCATCTTATGCAATGCCGCTGGAACCAGCTGGACCCTCTCATCGGAAATACCGGGATACGATGGCGTCAACTATGGTGTCTTCTATGACGATATCCAACTGGCCAAGGTCGCTATCAGGCACGCCCAGATTGCCCAAAAGCTCAAGGTAAAGAAGATAGTCATGGGAGAGTGCGGGCATCAGCATAAGGCCTTTATGACAGTCGCCGACAGGGTGCTTACTGGAGACCTGAATATACCACGGGAGAGTGCCATGACTTTCCTGGAAAATATCGTTTTCAGCGGTAAGATTAAGTTCGACCCGTCCAAGAACGATTTCCCAGTGACACTTCACGACCCCTGCAACATAGTCAGAAACCTTGGTATAGTTGAGCCCCAGCGAAGAATTCTTCGCTATCTCTGCCCCCAGTTCCGTGAGATGACGCCTCACGGAGTGGACAACTACTGCTGTGGTGGCGGTGGCGGCTTGAGCGTGATGTCCGATGTCAACTTCACCGACTGGAAGGTGAACGTTGCTGGCAGGATGAAATTCAAACAGGTTCTTGATGCCTTCAGCGACCAGCCCAGCCCAGAGATAAAGAAATACATATGTGCACCGTGTTTAAACTGCAAGCTGCAATTCCGTGATATATTAGAGTACTACGGAGCGCGGGAAAAATCGGGCATTATTTGCGGCGGTCTTGCCGAATTAATTGTTAATGCCATGGTTGATATTGAGAAGCCTTTCATTGCCTGAGAAGGGTATTAAACAGAATGTACTAATGCTATGGTATACTATGTTCTTGAATTTTAGCGCTTGAGAACTGCAGAATGGTGGCCTGAAAAATAATAACTGCCCCAGAGGAGGCTGATTGTTATGGCACAAGCAAAATTAGCCGGCAATATGTATGAAGTTGATGAGCATGGTTTTATGCAGGAAACTGAAAAATGGAATGAAGATGTGGCCAGATCATATGCTGCATTAGAAGGTGTAACCGAATTAACAGAAGAACATTGGACTGCAATCAATTACCTGAGAAGTTATTACCTCGAAAACGGTATTTGCCCGATGATAAGAAGACTTATCAAGGTAACGGGCTTCAAACTGAGTCGACTCTATGAGCTTTTTCCGCAAGGGCCGGCAAACTCCGCTTGCAAATGGGCAGGAGTGCCCAAACCAACAGGTTGCGTATAACAGGCACCCATCGGTTTAAGTCAATTTTTTGTAGCACAACCCTGAGATAGTCTCCTCTCAGCGTGAAAGCGAAGGGGTGTTCAACAAATAGCCTCTATTATCGGATTCGAAAATTTCCTTCAGCGCCAGAGTACGTCCAGTCTGGATGGAGTCAAAGCCATATTTCTTGCGGATATGGTCAATGGCTTTATCCAGGCGTTCCTGACGTTGTGTGCTGTAGTCAAACAGATGGAGCTGCCTGACATCGCTGACCAAGTTTGACACCTCAACGCCAAGCAGCCTCACTGGTTTTTGCTTCCCAGCCAAAACCCTGTCCAGCAATCTGGTAGCCGTAGTAAAGATAACATCGTCAGAGTCAATGGCTTCTGCTGAGCTGTGGCTACGATTAATAGTATTGAAATCGGCGTATCTCAGCTTTAATGCCACGCTTTTGGCCTGCTTACTCTGCTGGCGCAACTCGGAGCCAACACGCTCACATAAATAACGCAGGATTGCCTGGAGAACACGACGATCTAAGGTATCCTGAGCAAAAGTAGTCTCCCGGCTGATAGACTTGGCTTCGCCAAGCGGCTCCACTTTTCGATTATCTCTGCCGTTAGCATGACGGTAGAGTGCCATCCCCGAAGAACCCAGGAGTCTTTTAGCAGACTCTGGGGATAAAGCTGCTAGCCGACCAATAGTAGCTATTCCTACCTCCTTCAATGTTTGCTCCGTCCTGGGACCAACACCAGGTAGCTTGCCAATAGGTAGGGGCGCCAGGAATCCCCTTTCCTTCCCAACAGCTACCTCAACTAACCCATCTGGCTTGCCCAGGTCAGAGGCGATTTTAGCCACCACTTTGCAATTGGCAATGCCCACCGAGGCGGTAAGATCAAGCTCCTTTTTGACACGTTCCTTTAAAGCCAGGGCAATCTGTTGTGGAGAACCGTAAATATCACAACCGGTAATATCAAGATAAGCTTCCTCCAGCCCTCCTGGCTCCAGACAGGGGGAAAAGTCAGCCAGAATTGCCATAAACCTGTCGGATACTTCCCTATACCTTGAGAAATTGCCCTGAAGGAAAATAGCCTGAGGGCAGAGTTGATAGGCTTTATACAAAGGCATGGCAGACCGAACACCAAAGGCACGTGCTTCGTAAGAGGCTGAAGCTACTACACCTCGGCGGTCAGGCTGCCCCCCCACAATTACAGGCTTACCTTTTAGTTCCGGGGCCAGTGCCTGTTCCACGGAAACAAAAAAGGCATCGAGGTCAATATGGAGAATGCCACGAATCATAGCTTGGTCTTTTAGACTAGGGTTAAATTAATTTTCATCCAGAGGTCTTGCCTCATCAGAATCACTTTCTGGATTAATCCGTAAAACCAGAGCTTTTATCTTGCGTTCCAGAATAGCTCTTTCCTCAAGTACCCGCCTCTGGCAGCCAAGGCACCTTATCCTGATGTCAATACCAAGTCTTTCTACCTGCCATTCATCGCTGCCGCAGGGATGTTTCTTCCGCAGGCGGACTATATCGCCAAGTTTTATGTCCATATCGTGTTTCCTAATCAGCCTTAATTTGCCTGACCACCTCATTAATCCTGTCCCGCACATCACGGGCAGTACGCAAGGCTGCCTCGGCAAAATCTTTGCCCGCAGAAGCATAGAGTACCTGCCGGGAAACATTTATAATTGCTTTCTCTCCATGAGCATCGACTCCGTCTTTCACCGCCAGAGCCAGGTCACCTCCCTGAGCTCCAATGCCAGGAATAAGCAGTGGCATATCGGGACATAATTTACGAATTTCTTTCAATTCCTGCGGGTAAGTAGCACCAACTACCAGGCCGATGTTGCCATGAACATTCCATTCACTGGCTTTTCGAGCTACCGTTTCATACAAATGCCTGCCACTAGCATCGGCAAAATTCTGGAAGTCACTCGCCCCTGGATTTGAAGTTCGGCACAGGATGAAGACACCTTTATCCTCATACTTAATAAACGGCTCAATGGAGTCAAAACCCAGATAAGGGTTTACTGTAGCGGCATCAAAGCCAAAGGAATCAAAAAGCCCTTTGGCATAGGCTTTAGCTGTGTTGCCGATGTCACCACGTTTAGCATCACCGATTATGGGAATATGGTCAGGTATACATTCAATGGTCTCTTGCAGAGCTTTAAGCCCCTCTATGCCCAGAGCCTCATAGAAAGCGAGATTTGGCTTATAGGCACATACCACATCGCTGGTAGCCTCAATGATAGCCTTGTTGAACTCGGCAATGCTCATCTTAGGCATCAGGGTGGGGTCGGGGTCAAGCCCTACACAGAGCAGACTTTTGTTTTTACGGCTGGCAGCCAGCAGCTTATCCACAAATTTCATAACTTGCATTATAGCTCATGAGGCCAAGGTATCCAAGCTTTTGCTGTTCTAATTTATGGCACAGGAAAGACTACAAAACCAGCTAACACAGCTCGTTTGAAGTCTGGCAATAACAAACTGAAGTCCAGTTTCCAACACCCGGATTCAGTCAATCCACAAACGGCAAACCCGAATATAAACTATGGGCCAGCGAACATCTGGCAAGCCCATATCTTACCACCGCCATCTATCACAATGCCCATTCCTGATATAGTATATGCGGCGTTGAGCATGTTGTCATGGTGACCTGGGGAGGTATACCACTGTTGTGCCATGGCGTTGGCATCACAAGGTTTCCTTGGAAAAATCCTCTCAAGAGAGTAGAAGGCATAAGAATAAAATTGAAAGCCATTATCCCCCACACCATTGAATTAATCAAGAAGCACATACTCAAAGAGAGGTCATGGATTGGGAATTTACTAGTTCTTAAGGTGAGGACTAAAAAGTTCATCACCATGTTTAGAGATATAGTTAGTTATTCACTGCCAGCTACTATTTCTCTCATGCTATAATAGACGCCTATGGACTACCGCCAGGCTGAAGCCTATGTTTTAAGTTTTACCGATTATGAGAAGACACCGGGCATTGCTTATACGTCAGCGAATTATGACCTGAGGCGAATGGAGAAACTGCTGCAGCCGTTAGGTAATCCTCACCTCGGTACCAGGACGATACACATAGCCGGCACCAAGGGCAAGGGCAGCACAGCAGCCATGATTGCACAGGCATTAATCACCGCTGGCTACAAGACCGGGCTATTTACTTCCCCACACCTCTTCACCATAAGAGAACGCGCCAGAATCGACAATATCCTAATCTCTGAAGCTGAATTCGCCTCCATAGTAACTGAGCTCCAACCGATTGTGGAAAAGGTAAACAGAGAAGCAGCCTATGGTCAGCTAACCACCTTTGAGATATTAACCGCAGTTGTCTTCGCTTATTTTAAGAAGAACCATGTGGATTTCCAGGTGCTGGAGGTGGGACTGGGAGGCAGGCTCGATGCTACCAATGTCGCCCGAGGCAATGTCTGCATCATTACCTCCATCAGCCTTGACCATACTGAAGTCTTAGGCAACACTGTAGCCAAAATAGCTGCCGAGAAAGCCGGCATTATCAAGACAGGTTCTATTGTAGTCAATTTCCCGCAGCCAGAAGAAGCAGTAGAAATAATCCAGCAGACCTGCCGACAGCAGGGAGCCAGGCTAATACAGGTTGGCAAAGACATTACCTGGAAAAGGACAGGCGGGGACCTGTCACAGCAAACATTGATGGTCAGAGGTCTGGCATCAAAATATAATATCACTATCCCCCTGATTGGTGACTATCAGTTGGAAAATGCCGCGGCCGCTGTAGCTGCCCTGGAAACTTTGAACCATCTCGGGGCAAAGATTCCCAAAGAGGCTATAGTACAGGGGCTTAGCCAGGTGAACTGGCCAGGCAGGCTGCAGATTTTAAGGCATCAGCCTATAGTGGTAGTCGACGGCGCTCACAACGCCTATTCCGTGAACAAGCTAATCGAAGCAGTAAAGAAATACTTTAAGTATGATAAATGTTTCATTATATTTGGCACCTCATGTGATAAGGATATCCCCGGCATGGCGCAAGAACTGGCATCTTTTACTCCTCATATTATTGTAACCAGCTCTACCCATCCCAGAGCAGCCAAAATTCCCATAATAGCTACGGAGTTTGCCGAACAGGGAATAGAAGTACGAATAACCAAAAACATTGCTGAAGCCCTATCTCAGGCACTATCTACGGCGGGAAAAACAGACTTGATTCTGGTAACTGGTTCACTCTTTGTGGCGGCAGAGGCAATAGACTACAACGCCAGGATTAAGTAACTCCAGGCATTGAGATAAAAATTCGGAAAACTAATCGGCTATCGGAGAGGTAAGGGCTTCTCTGGGCAACATGCTGCCTAATAGCCGTTGTAATGCCATGGTGTGGCTGCATACCCCTCTCTGAGAGAAGAATGGACAGGTGCAATGCCATTCGCCAGATTTATAACTAACTTTGTAGGTATTGTTTTCGCCGCGGAAATCGGTGGCGAAATCTAGAAAGGTAACGCGTTCCGGTTCTTCAGCATAGCGTTTGGCTTTTTCAATCTTCCCGATTAGACTTGACTGCATATTAATCCTCCATCCATTAAGTATATAATTAATTTTGGTAGTTATAAAGTCTAAGTCCCCTTCAATCCCTTGCCTGTGAAAAAATTTCCTCTTCGTTTTTCATTATTGCAACATCAATATATATGGTGATGCTAAACGATCAGATTTCCTAATAATTGTCAAAAGTTATTATTTATTTAACCTCCCTATTTATCTGAGTTAAATTTGCCTTCGGTGGATGGCCATGACTTCTACAGGCTGAGGAGCAATAGCTGACTCATTCGTAATGTAAGTCGCCATCTCCCAATCGTTTCTACGCACTTTAACGGATTTGCGCCGACATCTCTCTCACCTTATTTCTTGTGGCACCTGATATCTGTGGAGAATTAGGCTCCTAGCTTCATCCTTGCTAATGACTTACTCTCAGGATTTCTCATCTCATATGGTCTATCCTCCTTGAGCACTGCCAGTACCCTGGCTCCAAGATGGCTCATCCCCACTCCCATAGCCTGTTTATGGTTCTTGCCGCGATAGACCATCTCATGACAGTAGACCTTGACGCAAAAAAGGAGACCTTATAAAATAGTTAACAAAGTTAACCATCTTATTACCTGAGATGATGAGTCCAAAAGACCCAAAGACAATTGATGCCATTATAGAAAATCTATTCTATATTTTTCCTGTTTTTCACAAGAAGCTGCTTAAGGTGGATCTTCGAAGCGTGCACGACAAAATTAAGTTGACGCGGTTTCATCTTGTTATCATGTGGATGATTAAAAAGGAGAGACTGCCTGCATCTGAACTTGCTAAAAGATTTCTGATACTTAAACCACAGATGACTCGTCTTATTAAAGAGCTAGCCAATGCTGGCTTGGTAAAAAAACAACCAGATATAAATGATAGAAGAGTAACTTATATATCGTTAACTCCAAGTGGTGAAGGCATATTGAAGCAGTGCCGGAAACTCATAAAGAGCAAAATCAAAAGGCGGTTAACCTGTCTTGATGAGCGAGAGATAGAGGAACTTTCTCTTTTTTTTGCCAAGATGAGAGATATAGCATCGAAATTAGAAAATAGTGGAGGGTAATGCTATTGTGAATACGAGAGCAATTACATACAAAGCTTTACGTTTCATGATTATCGTAATCAGTCTCATGGCCATTTTATTTCTTTCCTGCCAGAATAATTCAATTAATGGCAAAGCTATAGCTGTCGTGAAGGAGGGAACCATCGTCTCGAGTGTGAACATCAGGGGGAAATTGGAGATGCCGCGGGAAGTGAAGCTCCATTTTGGAACAGCGGGTACAATTAAGAAGATTTTTGTGACCAATGGTAGCAAAGTAAAAGCCGGTACGTTGTTAGCCAAGCTCGATGATACCGCACAGACGCTGGCAGTAGCTCAGGCTCAATATAATGTTGAATTAGCTCTCAACGAAATTGTGGAAAAGGTGCATGGGTCTATACTAGGTGTGCCCAATTACTATCCTTCTACCAGCACCATTCTTGGTGTAGAGCAGGCTCTCGATGAAGTACAACGAGCTCAAGGCCTGCTAAGTTTGGCCGATTACACAGCAGTAATGACCGAACTGCGTCTAGCCTCTCATGATTTGAAAGCGAGTTATACCTTATTGCAACCTCCGGAAGGGCTTAGTAGTGAAGATTACCCTGATATATTCCGGGCTATTAGCCTTCTGGAGACTGACATCAATTTATTGGAACAGAATGATGGTGCACCGTTAGGTGTGCAAGTGTTGCTTGAAAGAGGCCAATACGCTGAGGCATCTACCGCGCTGACAACACTTCGTGAAAAGCTAGAAGAAACACAACGGATTGTTGAAGGGGTTGCTGGCATGGTAAAAAGCTACGCGCCTCCATTTCCCGATACATCGACTTCTCTGGACACATTAAAGCAGGCAAAAGAATCGTTGGAAGAAGTGCAGAAGTTGACACAACAAGATAACTATGATGCCGTGAAGGTTGCTGAAATGTTACGTATGGCCCAGCATGACCTGGATTTGAGTAATATGATACTTGAAAAGAGTGAGCTGCTCTTTAAACAAGGCCTTAACCTGAAGTTATTCAGAATGAATAATCTTAACGTCCAGAAGGCTGACAAGGCGCTGGAAAGCGCCAAGGTTGAGCTTATGAAGACAGAACTTATAGCTCCTTTCGATGGTATTGTGGTTGATGTGCCGGTGAAAGAAAATGACCAGCTATCGGCGGTGGATTACACTTCTAAGACTATCGCAGAACTGGTAGATACTACCAACATCGAATTTGATGGCACAGTGGATGAAGTGGATATGAGCAGAATTGTTGATAAGAAGGATGCGGATATATATGTCGATGTTCTGCCCAATGATAAATTCACTGGTAAAATCATTTTTGTTTCACCGTATGGCAATCTTACTTCAGGTACTGCTAGTTACCTGGTGCAGATACGCCTCGACCCACCTTATAAACCGCTACAACGAGGCTTATCTACCACGGCATCTATCTTCGTAGGGGAACGTGACAATGTCCTGCTTATTCCTAATAACGCAGTTCAGGGCTTGCCTGGTAGCTACTGGGTAAATGTCGTTACCGATGAGAGAAGTGGATTGATTGAAAAAAGAAGTATCACTTTAGGTTTGGAGAATGACGATTATGTTGAAGTCATCTCGGGATTACATGATGGAGACAGGGTGCTGGTGCAGACGTTGCACCGATGAGCTAGGACAGTTACGCTCAATGCATTATTTTGAATCGAGAAAAACGATGAACAGGACGGAGGTGATTGCCAGATGGCACCGAACATAGCCCGACTTCTTTCGAATAAACGTAGTAAGCTACTTGCTATAGTAGCCCTTGTTATAGTATGCATTGGTATCGCTGTTGGAGTGTATTTCGGATACCAGAGTATCGAATATATTCACACCGATAATGCCCGGATTACTGCTCCGCTGATAAATGTTGCTCCTCAAACTGCGTGCCAGATAATAACGCTGAATGCTGATTTGGGAAACTATGTGCGACAGGGGCAATCTGTTGCCGAGGTGGGACAGCCACGTACTTTTGACCCTAGCAATCGACAGGGAACCAAGTCCGAACCCATAGGTAGCGTCGCTATCGAAGCCCCTGTCTCGGGGTATGTGGCTGCTGTTTGGACATATCCAGGTGCAGTGATTGGCGCTGGGCAATCCATTATCACTATTTACGACTCCTCCAATGTGTGGGTTTCTGCCAATATCGACGAGACCAAGATCAATCGGATAAAGCCAGGACAGGCAGTAGAGATTACTGTTGACAGCCTCGGTGGTGCATCGCTCAAAGGCACCGTGGAGGGCATCGCGCCAGCTACAGCCGGCACGTTCTCATTGTTGCCGCAGCAGAATACATCTGGCAACTTCATAAAGGTCGTCCAGGTGGTGCCGGTAAAAATATCCATTCAGAATGATCGACACGCTTTACTTATTCCAGGTACCTCTGTGGAAGTAAAAATCAATACGCAATAGTTGTCAGCTCTATGTCAATGTCACTACCGTGGAAAATTCTGCTGGTGACAATTGTCGGCACCTTTATGGATATTCTGGACCAGACAATTGCCAATGTTGCCTTGCCACATATCATGACCGTTTTCCACGAAACTCCCGATAGGGCTCAGCTGGTCATCTCAGCTTATTTACTAGCAACGGCAATTAGTGCACCAGCAGCAGCATACTTAAGCACGCGCTTTGGTATAAAACGTGTCTATCTTATCGGTCAGGTAGGATTTCTCCTGGGTTCCATTCTTTGTGGCATGTCATGGAATACCAATTCCCTCGTTTTCTTTCGGGTTATCCAGGGATTAAGCGGTGGTTTGCTTAATCCTCTGGCAATGACACTCCTATTTACCAGTGTTTCTCCCGAGCAGCGTGGCACGACAATGGCTATCTTCGGCATACCGTTAATGCTAGGGCCCGCGCTTGGTCCCACGATTGGGGGATACCTGGTGGATTATTGGAATTGGCGCTGGTGTTTCTATGTCAACGTACCAGTGGTTCTGTTCGCCATTTTTATCGGGTACTTGTGGATAAAGGATACTCCCAGGTCCGAGAGATCGCTAGACTACAAGGGATTTCTACTCGCGGCTTCAGGTTTTAGTTTACTATTGTATGCACTCACCTATGCTCCGAGCTGGGGATGGAGTGATATCCGGATCCTGTCGCTTTTTGCTGTGGCTATTATATGCCTTGCTACCTGGATAAGAATAGAATTAGGCGAAAAAACTCCTATGCTCGACTTACGTATTTTCAGGTTCCGCGGCTATTCGGTGGCAACGGGAATCAACTTTATCACTACCATTGGACTTTTTTCTGCGATCTTCCTGTTCCCGTTGTTTATGCAGAACCTCCGTGGTATTCCTGCTTTTGAAACGGGCCTTCTCCTGGCAGCAGGTGCCATTGGAGCAATGGTAACCATGCCCATAAGTGGTATCCTTTATGACAGAGTAGGGCCTCGTATGCCAGTAGTAATCGGTCTGGTAATTACCGGATTGGCTACACTATGGTTGCAAGGAGTAGATGTAACTACATCCGATAATACAATTCGACTAATTCTGCTTGTACGGGGCATGGGGTTAGGTTTGGCGATGATGCCTGTGATGACCTATGGTTTGTCTTCTGTCCCTGCAGCAATGACGGCTCAAGCCTCCTCACTCATTAATGTACTGAGGACGGTATTTGCTTCTCTGGGCACTGCCGTCTTCGCCAGCCTGTTAGATAATTTTACCAAGATGCATATGGGCACATTGTCGCAGTTGGTGACTCCTGATTCTGTAGACGCTCTCCGTATCCTCTCTTCAATTCAGGTAATAGCGATGAAGGCTGGCTATACTCTGGAGGCTGCCCATCAATTAGGTATCTATGTGCTTTACCAGTTCGTCAATCTAAGGGCTGCTGTTATGGGTTTCAACAGTGACTATTTCGTCAGTGCTATTCTGGTATTTATTGGCGCTGTAGCTGCCCTACTTTTGCCCCATGGCTCATTGAAAAAGACAAACCACGAAATGCTATACCACTAGATTTATGGCTGAACTGCCCCAACATTTGTTCCAGCTTCTTAAAATATACTGGTGCAATGCTGGTTACGAAACCGGGGCTCCCCGTCTGGCGCGTTGATAGCCCGCATTGAAAGAACACCGAACTCTTGTTTGAGGCGGAAAGAAACTAATCCTCGGGAGGGGATTGAGACGTGAAAAACATCTTGTCGCCCACCAGGTGATTTAAACACAGCTACGTATCTTGACATAGCACTGAAACAGGACTAGAATCCTCCACCGAGTTAGCGACACTTAAGTCCTGATAAGCAGATGAGCCCGGATAAGAGTTGGCCCCAAAGGCCAGGAGAATAGTAATAAAAAGACGACTGGCCTACGACTTACGTCCTCCAGTATAGTTCGTCGGATAGCAGGCTTCAAAGCTACAAGGAGTTATTTCAGGTAAAATGCTCATACAAGTGCGCATAGGTCCAGGAAAAAGGAAATTAACTGAGTCTATTTTGAGCATTAGCCGCCTTTGCGGAATTCCTGCGAGCAAAATACACAGAGTCCCACACATATCATTGTATGGAGGTTTTTCCGCTGACTATCAGCAAGCAAAGCGAGTAAAAGAAATCATGGTATCTGTGGGTAAAAGATACTCGTTCTTACCTTATCTTATTGACGGTTTTCGTTGGATAAATGGTAGGCAAGGTAGAGTAATATATTTTAATATAATTGCTTCTGCCGAGTTCAAAAGATTTAGGCAAGACCTTGCAGAAAGATTGCTTAGAATAGTCCCGGAGACAAAACCATTTGACAGAGAAGAAAACTTCCTATTCCATTCAACGCTAGCTTATAAACTGGATAGTATGCAATTCGAAAGGGCTTGGTCTTATGTGTCTAGCGACAAGTCATTATCGGAAAAATTTTCGTCTCTCACAATGGATAGTGAAGATTACCACATGCGATATTTCTATTTACCTCTAAATGCTTTAAGAGTGACTTTCTTAAATGACCAATCAAGATTAATTTGTGAATATGATTTTCTGCAGCAAAGGCTACTCTCTAGAGGAGAGGCATTGAATGCCAATGACTGGAGTGAAACTCTGAGGTTGTTCAGAATCAATAAGGGCATAGAGGGATGTAAATTTGACGATAAACAAAAGTCTATATATCTGATCAGTGATCTCCATCTTGATCACTCCAATATAATTCGGTATTGCGCAAGACCTTTTGTTTCTTCAAACGTTGACGAAATGAATAAGATATTGATAGATAACTGGAACAATACTGTTGGGAATAACGTGATTTATTTTTTGGGTGATTTGTCTTTTGGGAAAGGAGCTAGATCTGCTAATTATTGGCTTGAAAGACTTAAAGGTAAAATACATTTCATAAGAGGGGCTCATGACATGAATATTGGGGATTCAAAAGAATATGAAGTACTAAAATACGGAAGGTATAAATTCCTGCTGCTACACGACCCAGATAGTCTGCCTAATCGCTGGAATCACTGGGTAATCCATGGACATAAGCATAATAATGATGTAAAGAATTATCCTTTTATTAACGGAGATAGAAAGACTATTAACGTAAGTCCAGAGTTAGTGAACTACAGACCGGTTAGTCTGGATTTTATAACTTCATTAAAGCTGGATTCCATAAAGAGAATGGATACCATTGATAGTCCCCCCATAACAAGACGACCCCTTCCCTAACAACTCGTCCGGTTCTCATGCAAAACTATTGAACCTTTCCCTGAATTGTTCAATTCTTTTCAAAACAATGATAATTGATACGACATCGTATCTCCGTCACTTGTCTACAATATACCGAATCTGCATACTTTGGTGCTTACATGAATGATAAAATCTATTTACATTAATATTGGGCACGTCCCCACTCAAAAGGAGATAAGGAGAAACCTTCTTTCTTAAGAATGATATACCTTGCCTCTGGATAACTTATCAGGCTACAATAGGTAAATTCTGGAGAGCCCTAAAATGCGAGATAAACTGGCGAACATTCTTAAGGGACATAATGCCGATTATATTGAGACCAGGCTGGAGGAGAGCCAGTCGACTCGGCTTATCTACCGTGGTCCAAGGCTGGAAGAAATAGGTAGAACCTCCAGCATCGGTGGCAATGTACGCGCCCTGGTCAAAGGCGGCTGGGGTTTTGTCAGCTTCAATAACCTCGATGGATTGCGGGATAAAGTTGAGCTAGCCGTGGCTCAGGCTAGAGTCGTAGGTAAGGGAGAAAGCAAATTTAGCCCGATAGAGCCAGTAGTTGATATAGTATCCGCCGAAGCCAGGAAAGACCCAGCATCTATTCCGCTTGCCTCTAAGAAACAATTGTTTGATGAGTATAACGATATTATTCTGAGCACACCCCATATCCAAACATCGAATATCAGCTACTTCGACGGGCGTAAAAAAACAACCTTTGCCAGCTCCGAGGGAGCTTATATCGAGCAAAGTAGAGTAGACGTCAGCCTGCGCCTGGCAGCTATAGCCGCACAAGATGGCAGTGTCCGACAGGTTGGATTAAGCTTGGGCAGCAACGGCGATTTTGCCGCCGTAGAGGGTCTGCAAGACCAAATAAAGGAGATGGCACAGCGCGCAGTCAAGTTACTTTCTGCACCGCAGGCAGTAGGAGGCGAATATACTGTTGTCCTGGACCCGATACTGGCTGGCGTCTTCGCCCATGAAGCCTTTGGACATTTATCCGAGTCAGACCATGTCTATGAAAACCAGAAGCTGCTGGATATCATGGTACTGGGTCGGAAGTTTGGCAGTAAGCATCTGAATATAGTCGATGGTGCTGCCGTACCAGGCTTGCGGGGAAGCTACAAGTATGATGATGAAGGCGTTCCAGCAAGCAAGACATATCTAATACATGAAGGTATACTCCAAGGCAGACTTCATTCCCGTGAAACTGCTGCCAAGATGGGAGAAATGGTTACAGGCAATGCCCGCGCTATCAATTACTCTTTTCCACCCATAGTCCGAATGACCAATACTTTTATCGAGCCTGGAACAATCTCTTTCCAAGATATACTCAGCGATATTAAAGAGGGTATATATGCCAAGGACTGGTATGGAGGTACCACCAGCCTGGAGATGTTCACTTTTTCTGCGGCTGAAGCCTATATGATTCGCAATGGCAAAGTAGCAGAGCTGCTTCAGCCAGTGGTGCTGACAGGCAACGTGTTCACTACTCTGAATAATATCGATGCCATAGGCAATGACCTTGATATGAATCAGGGGGGTGGCTGTGGCAAAGCTGGACAATCGCCTTTACCTGTGTCCAATGGCAGCCCGCATATAAGAATCCGTCATTGCCTGATTGGGGGACAGTAGCTAAATGGAAGAGATCCTGTCTAGAGCTAAAAAGGTAGCAGAAAAAGCTGATGTGTTTCAGGTTGTTTCACAGAGAACACCAGTTAAATTTGAAGCAAACCTGTTAAAGCAGATACAGACCAAAGAAAGCACCGCTACTGCTTTGAGGTTAATTAAAAATGGCAAAATCGGTTTTGCCCAGGTTTCCGGCTCTGTTGATCCTGAAACACTGGTAAATATGGCGCTGGAGACCTGCAATTTCGGCGCAGTAGCCAAGTTCGACTTCCCGAGCCTAAACTCCTATCCCAAGGTAGACATTTATGATCCAAAGATGGAGAAGGTCACTGTAGATGAGATGGTACAAATTGGGGAGCAAATCATTGCTGCGGTGAGACAGCACACTCCAGAAATTCTATGCGAGGCTTCTGTAGGTAAAGGTACAGCATCGGTTCATATCATTAACTCCAGCGGTGGTGAAGCCAGCTACGAAAAGAGTTTTTTCTCTCTGGGCATTGAGGGGATTATCGTTCAAGATAGTGAAATACTCTTTGTCGGGGACAGCCAGAGCTCCTGTCACCCCTTGCTTGACTTCAAGGCTCTGACTGAAGAGGTAATCATGCAACTGGAGCTGGCAAAAAATAAAGCCGACTTAATAACCCAACCTATGCCAGTAATTTTTAAGCCAAACGGTGTAGCCAGTGCTTTAATCAGCCCCCTGATGACCGCCTTTAATGGTAAGATAGTGTTTATGGGAGCTTCGCCCTTGAAAGACAAGCTGGGAAATCAAGTCTTTGACAAAAAGCTGTCCATGTGGGATGATGCCACCATACCCTACCAGGTAGCCAGTTGCCCATGCGATGATGAGGGAGTGCCAGCTCAGCGAACACCGCTCATCGAAAATGGAGTAATATCACAATTCTTATACGATTTGCAGACTGCGGGATTGGCAAATGCCAGGAGCACTGGTAATGGCAGTCGCAGTGGAGGGTTGCCATCTCCTTCAATAAGCTCGCTAATTATTGAGAAAGGCGAAACATCTTTTTCTGACATGGTAAAAGACATAAAGCAGGGTTTAATAATCGAGCAGCTTATAGGTGCTACTCAGGGCAATGTCTTAAACGGCGACTTCAGTGGCAATGTACTGCTGGGCTATAAGATTGAAAATGGCGAGATAAAAGGCAGAGTAAAAGATACCATGGTCTCAGGCAATGTATATCAGGTATTAAAACAGATCGAAGCGATAGGAAATGATACCAGGTGGGTGGAAGGTTTTTTGCAAACTCCCAGCATTTATTGCTCTAGCTTGTCAGTAACCACCAAAGTGTAAAGAAAGGTTTTGCGGGATAGAAACTCCCCTCCCCTTCTCGCCTTGATTAAGAAGAGAGGGGCTAAGGGGTGAGAGGTTTGATAACCTGTAAATGAACAATATGAAGAATGCTATCAAGCTCTATAAAGAGCCCAGGTCAAAAGATTGTGACTTTTTTGCCTCTTGGCCTGGCATTGGTAATGTATCACTGATAATTGCCAAGTACCTTAAGGATAAGCTGAATGCTGAAGAAATTGGCATAATTGAGCCTTTCGATTTCTACAATGCTATTGGTGTTATGGTCAAGAACAACATAATCGAAACCCCTCAATTTCCTGAAAGCAAATTCTATTACTGGCATAACCCAGACTCAGACAGGGGTTTAATCCTGTTCATCAGCGATGAGCAGCCTAGTGCCAAAGGCTATGACCTGGCTAACTGCGTTCTGGATATTAGTAAAAAGCTCCGTATCAAAAGAGTGTATACCTGTGCTGCAGCCATCGCCAAAATTCACCACACCGAAATGCCCAAGGTCTGGGGGGCCGCTACAAATCAAAACCTTATAGAAGATTTGAAAAAATATGATATTGTTCTCCGCGGGAATATTCAGATTGCAGGTCTCAACGGTTTGTTCTTAGGTGTAGCTAAAGAGCGCGGAATAGATGGTATCTGCTTATTAGGCGAAGTGCCCATGTATACCACCCGCATACCCAACCCGAAAGCAGCACTGGCTATTTTGGGCGTAATGATTCAAATGCTTAACATCAAAATCGACCTGACTGAGCTTTCTGGCATTGCCAAGCAGACGGACGAGGAAATGAAAAGGCTGGCTGCTGAAGCTATGGAAGAATTCATCACCAGTTATACCAAGCCAGTATGGCCGCCAGAGGAAGAGGATGAAGAAGAGGAAGAAGGAGATGATGAAGAAGAAGGAGCAAATGAGGAGAACTAGATGACGCCGGAGACCTCCTCAAATAAAAAGTACATAGCTGAAATCTTAGACCACAACGAGCCTCTGGCTAAATCGGAATTAAACCACCTGTCCAATCTCAGCGTCGATGATTTGGAGTTCTTGAAACAATTCTGGCAGAAAACAAACACTGAGCGCAAGCGAGAGGTTATCTTAAATCTGATTCGACTGGGGCAGCACGACTTTAAGCTGAATTTCAGCGATATATTCCTTTTTTGTCTCCACGACCCAGACCCCAAGGTTAGAGCAAGTGCTATCATCGGTCTGGAAGAAGAGGAGCACTACCAGTATATCTCTCCAATGATTCAGTTATTAGAAGGAGATAGCTCTACTGAAGTTCGGGAAGCCGCTGTTATAGCTTTAGGTAAATTTGCCTTGCTCGGGGAAATCGGCAAGCTGCCAACCTCTTCTACTAAAGAAGTATACCATGCTTTGCTGACAGTCCTGGATGATAAATCGAAGCCAACTGAAATGCAGTGCCTGGCATTAGAAGCTATTGCCCCACTCAACCTGCCACGAATTAAAGGGCTAATAGAAGGAGCTTATCACAGCAACAACGCTAAGCTCAAAGCCAGTGCCATACGTGCCATGGGACGCAATTGTAATCTGTTTTGGCTCACTGATTTGCTCGCCGAACTGGGAAATAATGATGCCGAAGTACGATATGAGGCAATAAACGCCATTGGTGAAATAGGCTCTGAGAAAGCTCTGCCTAATCTACAAAAGCTGCTCGAAGATGAAGATGCCCGGGTCCAGGAAGCAGCTATCAGGGCGCTGGGGAAAATAGGTAGTGAGAAAGCCATACTACTCCTGAACAAATTAACCAGAAATCCTGAGCAGCGAATCCGCCGAGCTGCCAAATCAGCATTGAAGGAGCTTGATTTTTGCGAAGACCCATTATCTCCGACTTTTTAAATACACCGCCGACCCTGACAGGCGACAAGGTAAGATTGCGCCCCAAGCGCTTACGTGATACCCTCAATGACTATCAGTGGCGGAAAGACGCCGAGCTATGTCGGCTTGATGCCACGCAACCGACAAACAGTTCCTTTGAAGAGTATCTTAAGTTAGCGGCTGGAGCACCATCGTGCTCCAGCCAGTCTTGCCATTTTGCCATTGAGACGCTGGACGGAAAACATATTGGCAACTGCAGCTATTTTGGCATAGATGAGGCTAATGGTGACGCAGAGATAGGCATCATGATCGGTGATAAGGCTTATTGGAACCGATGCTACGGTACCTATGCCATGCGCACTGTATTAAACTACATTTTCTCTCAAACTAGCCTGAAAAGAATTCACCTTAAGACACTGGACTGGAACATTCGGGCACAGAAATGTTTCGAAAAATGTGGCTTCACTTCCTGCGGTAATCTCACCCAGGGAGAGCATAGTTTTATACTAATGGAAATCCGCCGACCGGACAAAACCCAAAATAGTTTAATAAAATAGTCTAATATTCACAGCAGGTTTTGCAAAATGCTCCTATTAACCTGTTGTAATGTAGGTCTTTAGCATGGCTTTGAGCTCTTTATAGTCTGCGAAGTGCTTAGCCATGGCATTCCGAAACCGCTTGGAGTGGTTGAAGTGTTTAAGGTGGAGAAGCTCATGGAAGACGACAAAATCAACCAGGCGTTCAGGTAGACAAATAAGCTTACCATTGAAGAATAGATTTCCTTGCCTGGTGCAGTATCCCCAGCTTCGTATCTTTTTAGTGGAGATACTATTGTAGGTCACCCCCAGCTCTTTGGAGAGTTCCACCGCCTTTGGTCGAATATACGCCATAGTCTGACCAGCCAGAAAATCAGCCAGTAGCTCATCGTTTTTCTTGCCTGGGCAACCATAAATAGTAATGGCTTTCTTATGCCATCTCACTCCGACATAAGGCTTCTCCGCCATACGAACTTCAACTCTGATGTATTCACCACCATACAAAATACTACCATCATTGAAAATCCTCTTTACCCTGGATAGCTCTTTAATTTTCTTCTCAATCCAGAGACGTTTACCCTTGAGAAGACTATCGGCGCTGATGGTTTTGTTACGCGGCAGGCTGATTTCCAGATGGAGGTTCGGTTTAATCCTGAGGTAAGCATGGCGGATATTTTTATACCTGATATGGCAAGGCAGCTTTTTACCGTTTATCTCCAATTCCGTAATTGTCATTTACCCTTGCTCATTTCTCCTTGACCAGGAGGCTGGTTTACCACCTGTCAGCAGCCGGGCTCACCAGGATGACCGCAGCAGCTCTGCCTTTTCCGTATTTTAATAAAGTTGTTGCGGAAGACGAGATATAGTTTCCGATGAAAAGACATGGGTACTGACATATTGGTGAAGAAATCTCCGATGCTCGGCATCTTTTATAGACTCCTTATAACAGTGTATTCCCAGAAATCAATGAGGTCAACACCATGTTGGCTCTTTGTCAAGTTGTGTGGAAAGAGCTACGATATGGTATAAACCCCATTAGCATCTTCTTACAGTAAACCTCGACATTTCTCAGACCACAGGAAATCCGCTTCAGCGTTTTAATCTTGGTGTTACAGCTTTCGGTAAAGCTGCTAGTGGTGCGGTTATCAAAGTAATTCAGTATAAGCTCACGTCAACGCTTCAGTGTATTACCCCACCTTATGAGCTGACCATCATTATCTGACTTGAGGTTGAAGATTATATTATCCAAAAGCTTGATTGCCTCCTCCCGGCTCTCTTGCCAGTAGAGTTCCCTTATTTTCTCTTTGGCCCAGTAAAACGCCTTAAGACTGGAGTATCTGCCAAGAAGCGCATCTAATCTCTGCTGTTCCTTCTCACCAAGCTTTTCAACACCTATCAGAAATATCTTCTTGGGTATTTTGGCTTTCCTCTTTTGATGAATATCTTGCTCTATCCGTCTAGCTTCACCCATCCTCTGTTGGAGTCGGCGATAGCATGAAAATGGTCCACTTCAGTTCATTTTGCACAATAGCAATAATTTTCCAAGCCTAATACTTTAGCCGCCCCTGAAATTGTTATTCCGTAGAAGATTACCGGTTTATTAATTAGAAAATCTGTAACAGTTTCATTTACTATGGTACTCCCGGTGACAATGGCAATATCGCACCAATCTAAATGTTCTTTGGTTTTTTGGGGGCTTTGGATAATTACCCCAAATTTTTCTGCATTTATATTACCATAGTCCATATCAGTTACTTTAATGTCGAAGCTCTTAGCTAAAGACTCGACAATGCGTGGCTGTAAACCCACCATAGCTATCTTTGGATATCCATATTTCTTGGCTACATATTCGACTAATCTGGAGCTGCATTCCCTAGGTTCGTTATCTTTGCAATGCATGGTTTTATCGATAAAGCCGAGATACCGCATTAGAGCATTTAAACTGGATATGAAAATTGCCCGACGGAAGTTATTCTTTAATTCCATTTCGGCAATCTCGATCAATTTGCCAGAAAAATTACCATACATATCCGTATAAGCCTGCCCACAGGTATTCCTGAGTTCCGCTTGCATCATCCGTTCGCGTCCAACAATTAGCGGATAATCTTTGTCTTCCGGGTTACCTATAGCCTCCTCCGGAGTAAGGGGCTTCGCACGAACAATAACATCTTGCGCTTCAAGGTGGTTTTCTTTTACTAAACCAATGAAATACTTTCGTAATGTATCATATATTCTCATCTCTAAAATCTCCTTCTTTTGAATGCCTGGCTTATCTAAGAATGTTTTGTTTCCTGATCATAAAGCAAACCTTTTACCGGTAATCTTCCTGATAGCCAGCAGCGCAATTATGGCAATAATGATGAGTATAAAGATAATGGCAATGGCCTTCCCTATATCAGCATTGGCCAGGTTAAGTGATATGGCTATGGGTAAAGTTTCCGTCTTCATGGCCATAGCTCCGGCCAGGGTAACCGAGGCTCCAAATTCGCCCACTGCTCTTGCCCAGGTGAGTATACAAGCAGCGATAATTCCTGTTTTTACCAATGGTACGGTGATTCTGAAAAATGCTTCCGGTTTGCTACAGCCTAACGTCCTACCCACCTGTTCATAGCGAATATCTATGCCATCAAAAGTGGATTTCAGTAAACGTATTGCCAGGGCAACAACAACGGTAAACTGGGCCAGCACTATTCCCGAAGCTGAGAAAACAAACATAATAAAGTGGTCATTGATAGCTGATCCTAGCGGAGTGCTAAAGAAGACCAGCAAGGCAGCTCCCAGAGCGATAGGCGAAACAACTATGGGCAAGTCCAAGAGGCTATCGATGAAGCTTTTTCCCCAAAAATCATTCTTTGAGATAGCATAGGCTACTGGTATTGCAATTGCAATCGAGATAGTAGTGGATATGGTAGCCGTAATCAAACTTAAACCAACCGCAAAAAGTATTTCTTGTGATCGGATAGCGGATAAAACATTACCCCAATCAGTATAGGTTAGCAAAGAAATAATGATGCCGACAAAGAAAACAGTTAATACGGCAAGGGCGCTGACGGTTGCTCCGCGAAATATCCTATCTCCAACAGCGCCCCTAAGACCCTTAAACATGATTCACCTGCAAATTTGATTTTATTGGGTTGCCAGCCAGTATTTATTGGCTTCTTCACAGTCAACAATGTAACCATTTTTCTTGAATATCTCTTTGCCTTCTGAGGAGACGAGCAAGTCGATGAATTTCTGTGCTGTTTTTGCCTCCTGACTATAAGTTGAAACTGCAGCCAGTATCTCTCCTACACCGGTTACATATTCTTTGGGTATCCAGATGATGTCAACGTCATTCGAGGCTGTTGTTCCAAAATAATGCCAGATGACACCTGCATCTACCTGGTTCATTTTCAACATGGTGATTATGGCTGTCACCTGCGGTGCATTGGTCACGATATTCTGCTTCACCGCATCATACAGACCGGCTTTTTGCAACATTTGTGGAACCAGATCACCCAGTGCTGTAGTCTCAGGATTACCCATGACTACCTTAATGCCCGGTTTAGCTAGATCAGCAAGGGATTGTATGTTCTTAGGATTGCCTTTCTTTACTCCGATCACCGGTATCATATAAGCAAGAGTGTTTATTGTGGAATTAGCATCAACCGCGCCTTGTTTTTTAGCGTTATTCATGAATCTTTGCTCGGGTGCAATGTAGATGTCACCCTTTTTAGCTATAACCATGCTGGAGAGAACTTCACCACCTCCGCCGTAATTGACTGTGATTTGGGTCCCATATTTTTGCTCGAACAATTTAGAAGCCTCATCGATAGCCGGCTTCGTTCCAGCAGCGGCGAAAACTAATAATTCCTTGGCATATGCAGGTGAAGAAGATGGTGGTTCTGAAGTGCTACAACCATTTGTTGAAATCAGTAATGCTATACAAATTAATGTTATCAGAATGATTGAGATGGACTTCTTTTTCATTTATACCCTCCAATTAGTAATGTTGATTGAAAAACACTTGGGACAGAGTTTTAGCCTGTCATATTCCCCTCTCCTTTCCAAATATATTGCGCGTTATATTTGAATGTATTATTTAGTCTGGTTAACGCCGCTAATGGAAAAGAAGGGAATGTGACCAGGCGAGGAAAAAAATAGCGTCCTCTGATACAAGGCACGCTATTGTAGAAAAGTCTGATTACCATCTCTCTCCTTTTCCTTTAGGGAAGCAACGCCGTTTCCAGCGATGCCGTCGAGATTTTTATCTTCCGGCTGTTCACCATGGACTGATCTTTAGGTGTAACAGCTCTGGAGAAACTGAGCTATGCTAGCATAGACGCTATATCATTGTCAATATAGGGTTAGACAAAGTTTTAAAGAAGAATCCTAATTTTGAAGTGGTGCTATATTTGCTATAATTGAAAACTGCTTTTTGATTAAAAGAATATAAAATGATGCAAAAGCCAGGTATGACCAACCAAAACATTGCGCTCTATATCCATTTTCCCTTCTGCCGCCGCAAATGTAACTACTGTTCCTTTGTGTCATACCAGCGTCGTGATACTGATATCCCTGCCTATGTAAGTGCACTTAAGAAGGAGCTAGCTCTGGGTGCCGCTGGCAAGCGTATACACACCGTCTACTTTGGCGGTGGTACGCCCAGCCTGCTTTCTGCCGAGCAGGTAGAAGATATTTTATCCACTATTCGTTCGGTCGCCACAGTAGGCAAAGCAGCAGAGGTAACCATAGAGGCAAACCCGGGCACTGTTAATGCGCCATATTTGGCAACTATCAGGAAACTGAGCATCAATCGCTTGAGCCTGGGTATACAGAGCCTGGATGATAATGAGCTTACGCTATTGGGGCGTATTCACACGGCAGCAGAGGCAAGGGAGACAGTGAGTTTGGCTCGGAGCTCTGGCTTTACCAATCTGAATATAGATTTAATTTACGGCATACCACGACAAACCCTATCCAAATGGCAAGATACCCTTGCCAAGGCAATAGGACTGATGCCCGAGCACCTGTCACTCTATCCCCTTACCCTTGATGGTGATGAACCTATGCATCGTGCAGTCGAGCGCGGGGAATTGCCTGCTATCAACCCCGATATCGCTGCTGAGCAATACGAACTGGCAGAGGACTTGCTAGCAGCCCACGGCTATCAGCATTACGAAATATCGAACTGGGCAAAGGAAGGATACCAGTGCCAACACAACCTGGTTTACTGGCAAGGCTCACCCTACTTGGGAATAGGTGTAGCTGCTCACTCTTATTTAAACAACCATCGCTTCGCCAATACCACAGACCTGGATAAATATCTGAGCACTTTTTCCAGCGATATACAACGGGTGACAGATTGGGATGAGGAGATTGAGCCGAAGTTGCAACTTGCTGAGGCAGTTATTCTAGGACTGAGGCTGAGCTGGGGAATATGCCTTGATGATATTCGTGGCCGTTTTGGCGTTGACTTACTAAATCAATACCATAGTCAAGTTGATAATCTAACTGGTTTGGGGCTTCTGGAGTGCACCGATGGACATATCCGCCTGACACGTCGCGGCAGGCTGCTGGGAAACGAGGTCTTCTGGCAATTCTTGCCGGTTTAGCGTGTATAGACATTTGCTTATAGGTTTATTAATAAGGATAGAAGCCCGATTAAAAAGACTTAGGAGACATATTAAGAATTATGGATCAGTCTATGATCAGAAATTTCTGCATCATCGCTCATATAGACCATGGCAAGTCCACACTGGCTGATCGACTTATTGAACTAACCGGTGCCATGAGCAAAGATGAGATAGTGGAACAGGTGTTGGATAGCATGGCCCTGGAACGAGAGCGTGGCATCACTATCAAAGCTAAAGCTATTCGACTTGATTACCAGGCTAGCGATGGCAAAAATTACCGCCTCAACCTCATCGATACGCCGGGACATGTAGATTTCTCCTACGAGGTGTCACGCACCATCGCTGCCTGCGAAGGAGCATTACTGGTTATAGACGTAACACAGGGAATACAAGCCCAAACACTGGCAAATGTGTACCTGGCTATGGAGTATAACCTGGAAATCATACCTGTTCTGAATAAGATCGATTTGCCAGCGGGCGAACCTGAACATGTCCTCGAAGAGATTAAAACTGTGCTGGGATACAGCCCGGATACGGTACTTTCCATAAGTGCCAAGACCGGTCAGGGTGTACCCCGGGTGCTTGAGGAGATAGTTAAACGTATACCACCCCCAAAGGGCAATGCCAGACTACCCCTTCGGGCATTGATATTTGATTCACACTACGATTCCTATAAAGGCGTTATCGCCTATCTCCGGGTAGTTGACGGTCAAATCTCTAAAGGGAGCAAGCTTCGCCTGATGGGGCAGGGCACTGAAATAGAGGCGCTCGAAGTTGGCTATTTTTCCCCACACCCCCACCCCGTAGAAAGTTTGGCAGCAGGCGAAGTGGGCTACATCGCTACTGGACTGAAATATGTAGGTGAATGCCCTGTTGGGGACACTGTGACCATTGTTTCTAACGGAGCCACAAAGTCCCTCATCGGATACCGTCCAGCGAAGCCAATGGTATTTGCTGGTATATACCCCGCCGATGCCAATGATTATCAAGAACTTCGTGAGGCTATTGAAAGGCTTAGCCTTAATGATGCCTCGCTTTCGTATGAACCGGAGTCCAGCCCCATCCTGGGCAATGGCTTCCGCTGTGGATTTTTGGGCTTGTTGCATCTGGACATTGTTTTCGAACGCCTGGAGCGAGAGTTTAACCTGTCTTTAGTAGTCACAGCACCAGGGGTTAGCTTCATTGTTACCAGAACCAACGGTCAGAAGTTGACAGTTATTAACCCGACTGACCTACCGCCGCCTACGGAGACCGCAAAGCTAGAAGAACCCTGGGTCAGCATGTCAATCATCACTCCCTCGAAGTTCATAGGGCCGTTGATGGAGCTAATTACAGAATATAGCGGTGTCTATAAACGCACCGAGTACCTGGGACATTCGAAGACGCTTAGTGAGTTAGGACAACGGGTGCAGCTTGAGTATGATATGCCTCTCCGTTCGATGTTGACCACATTCTACGACCAGCTAAAAAGCCGTAGTCAGGGTTATGCCTCTCTTGATTATGAGTTTATTGGTTACCGGGAAGCCAAACTGGTCAGGATCGATGTGCTGGTGAACCAGGTAGTGGTAGACGCTTTCAGTCGCATCGTCTCTCCTGACAAAGCACATGACGTGGGCAAAGCTATGGTGCACAAGCTTAAAGAGGCTATTCCCCGCCAGCTATTTAATGTACCCATACAGGCAGCAGTGGGAGGCCGTGTGGTAGCCCGCGCCGATATACCTGCCAAACGCAAAGATGTCCTGGCAAAATGCTATGGTGGAGATATAACTCGCAAGCGCAAACTACTGGAGAAGCAAAAAGAAGGCAAGAAAAAAATGAAACATATAGGCCACGTAGAAGTGCCCAAAGAAGCATTCCTGAGTGTGCTTAAACTCAGCTAGTAATTTCTTTTGCTATTCCCAGAATATCTCAGCTAGTTGTTCTCTTAAGCTGATAATCAGCCACCAGCTTTTTATAAGCTGTCATAAGCCTTCGGGTTAGTACGCCTGCTTTTCCAGAGCCAATTGGGCTATCCCCAATGTATGTCAACGGCATTATTTCAACGATAGAATTGGTAAAGAAAGCCTCCTCAGACTGCAGAAGTTTCTCTGACTCTATCTCTGCCTCAATCGCCTCGATGCCCAGGGATTGTGCCAGTTCCAGCACTACTTCCCGGGTAATCCCGGGAAGTGCACCACATTCTAAGGATGGCGAAAATAGCACTTGTTTATTTACTAAAAAAATGTTGCTGCTGCTACCTTCAGCTACTAGCCCCCGTTCGTTTAGAATCACAACTTCATCAGCTCCAACAGCTCTGGCTTCTTGCCTCGCCAAGATATTTTCCAGATAACAGGCAGTTTTAAGCTGTGATATAGACGACTGGCTGTTACGTCGTGAGGATGATATTATTGCCCTGAAACCTTTCTCATAGTTTTCAGGCGATAAGATCACCAGCTTTTGCGCCGCAATAAAAACGGTCATACCTTTACAGGTATCAGGATTGGGGAGCATATCACCTTTACCGGCTGAAATAGTAAGCCTGATACGAGCATCAGCTAGCTCGTTGGCATTTAAAACATTATAGCAAGCCTTTTCCAGGTCATGGGAAGCCAGTCTGTGGCTCATTCCCAGAGTTTCTACAGCTTCATAAAGCCTAGCTAGATGGCGTTCTAATAGAAAGATAGCACCGTTATAAGCACGCATAGTTTCAAAAAGGCTGTAGCCGTAGAGGAAGCCATGGTCTAAAGGTGATATCTTAGCCTGAGATAGTGGGAGCAAATCACCGTTGAGATAAACAATATCTTTCATTTGTGTAGCCTATGGCCAGACCGCTTCTGAGTAATTGAGAAAATTGGCTAGTAGATTATGACCTACGGTAGTAAGAATAGATTCGGGGTGAACCTGAATGCCTTCGACCACATACTCTTTATGTCTGACCCCCATTATCTCTCCTTCCTCAGTCCAGGCAGTAACTTTAAGGCACGGAGGAAAGTTGTCTTTCCTAATAACAAGTGAATGATAACGGGCTGCAGTGAAGGGATTCGATATACCCTGATACATAGCTTCACCATCGTGATGAATAAGAGACGTCTTACCGTGCACTGGCACTATAGCCTTATCAATAGTGCCACCATAAACATGACCAATGCATTGATGTCCCAGGCAAACACCAAGGATAGGTATTCTGCCACCGAAATGGCGTATTACGTCATTGGAGATACCTGCATCCAGAGGAGCTTTAGGACCCGGTGAGATAACTATATGGCTGGGGCCAACTTTCTCAATTTCACCCAGACTTATCTGGTCGTTACGATAAACTATCGGCTCCCAGCCTAATTCGCCCAGATATTGAGCCAGGTTATAAACAAAAGAGTCATAGTTATCAATAACCAATATCATCTTGTCTGCACAGCTACTACAGGTGCCAGGCGAAGCGCCTGAATCAGAGCCCTAGCCTTGTCCAGAGTTTCCTGGTATTCAGCTTCTGGCTCGGAATCATAGACAATGGCACCACCCACCTGAAAATAAGCTTTATCCCCCTTTATCAAGAAGGTACGTATTACGATATTGAGGTCAAGATTACTGCTGAAGCTCAGGTAACCAATAGCTCCGGTATAAACGCTTCTTCTGGTAGGTTCCAGTTCATCGATAATCTCCATAGCCCGTACCTTGGGAGCACCGGTAATGGAACCGCCGGGGAAAGTAGCTTTGAGCAAATCAATGCGATTAACGCCTGGACGTAGCCTGCCCACAACAGTGGAGGTTAAGTGGAACACCGTGGGGAAGGTTTCAAGTATCGCCAGTTCGGTTACTTTTACTGAGCCATATTGGCACACCCTGCCGATATCATTTCGCTCCAGGTCAACAATCATCACATTCTCTGCCCTGTCTTTAATGCTATCAAGCAACTCTTGGGCTAAAAGAGAATCCTGAGCTGAATCCTTACCACGCGGCTTAGTGCCCTTTATAGGTCGTGTCTCCACGGAATCACCAGCGACTTTAAGAAATCTTTCGGGAGAAGCTCCAACAATAGTTATACCATCGAAATTCAGGTAACTGGCAAAAGGTGCTGGATTAATCTGCCTCAGACGCTGGTAAAGCTGATAAGGAGACACGGTCAGATCAGTCTCAAAACGTTGCGACAGATTGACCTGAAAGATATCGCCAGCGATGATATATTCTCTAGCTCTTGCCACAGCTTTTATATAATCTGCTGGGGTAAAGTTAGACTTGAGTAAAGCCGCGGTATTTTCTTTAATATTCTGAGAGTTATTTCTTGAAGCAGTTGCCTTCGGCAAATACAGCCTTCTTTTCATTTCTTCAAGACGCAATCGGGCCCTTTTCAGCCTCTGAGTTTCCCCGAGTTCAGGAAAACCAGTAGAGACGATGTAAGTTTTGTTCTTTAGGTTATCAAAGGCAATGATAGTATCATAAAAAGCGAAGTAGCTTTCCGGAAGCTTAAGATCATCTACAGCGGTTGCGGGCAGACTTTCTATAAAGTGGCATAGGTCATAGCTAAAGTAACCTACAGCACCACCCAGAAAGGGAACCAGCGTCTGGGAGGGGGCATCAAGCCTATATGTCTCTAGTAACCTGCCCAGGACGTCAAATGGATTGCCCTGTTCAACCTGCTGCTTATCCTTCCCCATAATGGTTATGGCATTGCCACGACTTCTCATCACCAGAAATGGGTCGATGCCGATAAATGAATATCTGCCCAGACGCTGGGGATCCATGCCACTATCCAAAAAAGAACTCTGTGGCTCGTGGTGAAATAATTCAAATATGTCTGGTGGGCTTAAAGGTAGAGAAATCTCCTCAATCAGGGGATAACGGCTCATTCTTATCTTTTCCTGTTGATTTGTGTGTATTCTGACTAAGAAATAAAGTCTATATACTATAGCATTGATAAGCAGGGCTGTGCTAGCTCATTTAAAAAATGCACCCTCTCCACTTAAAAGAGAAAGGGCCTAAGAAATGAGGGTTATTAATGAATAATACCCATCCCATAGGACACTAATGTTCATTGAAAAATAGCTACTAGTAAGTTTACATAGTATACCTCGGGGAGTATAAATGTTACTTACTTTCTGGCTTAATGTTTTATTACAATGCCCCTCTGGGGGAGAATTTCAAAAATGTGGTTGCAGGGATCTACGGCAGTACACCGCATTTTTCTAACAGAAAGTGTACGAACACAATAGCCATTAAACCTCAACATATCCAGGACGATTACACCTTCTGCCAAGAATTCTTCAACACCGTAACGAGAAAGAAAATTAGACCCCGATGGTATACCCGATGTCATAAGTGCCGTGCACTCCAGGTTACCCTCAATAGCGAATACAAGGTGTCTAACATATTCTTGAATATAGGTTAGGCTTTCATGGCCAAAGACCAGAGGTGCGACGTTGTCGATAACAATGCGTTTAGCGCCGATATCTTTTACGAGCCTAATGAGGTCGGTAACCACAGCACGAACGTCAACTTCGTTTGCCTTACTAGCACGTATTTCAGCAAAGTGAGGCGATATGTCCAGCAATCCCAGTTTTCGTTCCTCGACATATTTTCTGAAGTCCCAGCCTAGAGACTCGGCATCAACAATAATATGACTTGGCTTTTCATCTCCTGAGACATAAATCCCATTTTCGGCACGGATAAGCCCATCATAAAGATACTGCAAGGCAAATACGGTCTTGCCGGCACCGGATTCACCGCTTACTAAATAGACCTTGCCAGACAGGAAGCCACCGCCTATAAGAGGATCGAGACCAGCGATACCAGTAGATACCCTATAAGGCATCTTTATATCTAATTCTATTTTTTCTGCTGTTTCTACCTCAGCTTCTTCCTTGACTTCCTCCCCCTCTTTAGGCACTACCCCTGATTTTTCTTCCTCTGCCTCCAATTCCGACTGCTCCTTCGTTACTAATACTGGTTCAACAAAAATTGCCAAGCTATGACCACATTGGGAACAATATGTAAATTGATGCGGATTATTCGCGCTGCATTTAGGACAATCTTTGGCTAATCTTAAACCACAATGACGGCAAAATTCTGCATCATAAAGGTTATCTGTTTGGCACCTGGGACACTTAATTGTTATCATTATTGGCCCCTCCATTTAGTAGTACTCTGATGGCTCATATCTACCCACTTTATAACCACTTCCAAGTCGAGATTACAGTCTGCGTCGAGTTTTAACGACAAGCACTAGAGTTAAGATAATTAAAATTGTGCCAATGGCAATCAGAGTCCAAACCCATATCGGTATACCAGGCTCTGCTGGCGGTGGTGTTAGAGCTGGTGGTTCAGGTTGAGTCATAAAACTGAATACCGCACTCCATTCACTCGGTGCCGGCTTGACAGCCATAACACGCCAGAAGTAGTTCTTATTGCATTCCACGGTACCAGTATATTGATACGCAGTAGTTGGTACAGTAGTCGATACCAGAGGGCTGCTCAGATCGGAGTTCTCTGATAGCTCAAACATGTACTCTGTTGTTTCCTTGAACGGCGACCATGAAAAGCAAATTGGAGCATCGCAAGCACAGCCACAGCCGTTATCAGGCTCCAGCAATTGCAGTCCATAGTACGGCGTGGTCACGCGGAAGCCCGCCTTGATGGTGAAGCTTCTGATCTCAGAGAAAGGGCTAGGAACAGCATCATTGGTGGTTTCATTGGCGACTCTGACCTTCCAATAGTACGTATGACCGCATTCCAATGGCACAAACGGTGCTGCCACTCCCTCATTGGACAGGTACATAAACGATGGTGAAGTTACACTTGCTGGTACTAAGAAAGGTGCCACGGTGAAGGGATTGAATACCATTAAAGTAAAGGCATCATCTTTAGCAATTTGCAACTGGTACGCGTTAGCGATACAGATCTGCTCCCAGGTAAAGTTGACTTCCTGGGCTCTGCCAGTCGCTGGATCACAGCCAATGATGGTGCCATCGTCCATAGCCAGCGTGGGGCCTACCTTGGCTACGCAGTCCACGTAGGTCCAGAGACGTCCAGGTATAGCAGGAGGACCGGGCAAAGGCGCGACGTTAGCACCAACAGCAGCCAGTGTGGTACCACGCGCACGGGCATGGTTGTTGGAATAGACGCGATTGTCAATGGCCCACAAAGTGGAGTTGGTATCCTGAGTCAGACAGCCGCATATCTTGAGCGACTTCGGCTCTAGGTCAAACTGCGGGGTATTAGCCTGGTACGGAGTTGCCGAGGCATCTAAACAGCTCCATTCGATGCCGGGCTTGGGTATGCCATCGAGCGGTGCCAGTGTTCTTTCCACACCACTCCAGGCAAAACCAGAGGTTACGTTGCCTGTATGAGCTGCGTACAGAGTGCCTTGCGCTGCCACATTCTTAGAGTTAGACTGCACCAGACCATAGTACTCGGTGTGAGTGGTGTAATTGGTGCACATGTCAGTCCAGGGCACATTGGCGGCTCCAGCCGGAGCATTATTGCGCCAGATCAGACCGGCATTGTTAGCATCATCGCCCGCGTAGATGGTAGTGTTGTTGCCCACACCATAGTCAGCATCGAATATGGCATGGTAACCCCACTGGGCTGTTTGCGGTACGGGTCGAATCATAGGCATAAAGGTCATACCACCATCAGTGGATATGGCAGCCACAAATGGCGTAGCCGCACCATTAGCCACAGCCTGGTTGCCTACCAGGATCTTATCCGCAGCCTTGGCTTCTATGGTATGACCACCACCAAGCTGGGTGCTGACGCTGGGTAGTGAGCTTGACCAAGCAGTGCCAGTGTAAGGCATCTTCTGCACATTACCAGTATTCATCTGCAGAACGTATATGATAGTGCTGGATTCAAAGGCAAAGTCCTCAACAGTCAGCCTGGGAGTGATGTTTGCCCAGTAATCACCAAAGTCCGGTGACCAGGCCATCACCGCCTGGTTAGCACCAACTGGAAGACCGACACCTGCCGGAATACCTGGCATAATAGCTCTCCCACCAGCACCACCAGCCGCCCAGCCCACAACCTGTCCGTCAAGCTTGTCAGGTGCCAGTCGTAGTATGGCATAGTTGCTCTCGATTCCAAGCGTAGTCTGGTTACAGGTCCGAGCAGTTACTCTGTGGAGTACCCTCTCCCAGATAGCACCAATCGGTAACGCCGGCAGAGGCGGTGCTACCACCTTCTCATTCATGCTACTGCGCCAAACACTGTCAAAGCCAGCACAGTTCTGACCGTTGTTAGTCGAAGCCAGGTAAACAGTGGTGCAGTCAGCCGATGGGGCAACATCGGTGAGCTTGTTCATCCTGGTATCAATCAAAGAAAGCTGATTCCAGGTCTCACCATTGTTCCGGGTCAGCGAAAATGCTGACTCATCCAGCTGAACCACGGTCATGATAGCACCAGGCCAGGTTAATACAGCACCAACCTGTGGTGTAGCATCAAGGGCGGCATAAGCTGCATCATAGCTGCTAGCGGAAGTAACCGCATAGGCTACGCCCTGCGCAGCATAGGTCGGAGACCATACTGGCATGGCATTGCCATAGCCATTGATAGGAAAGCAGGTAATACTGCCACCAGCGCCGCTGACCGGTTTCTTGGCCGGATACCAGCATGGTACTGGACATACTGTCGGTGAGTCAGTAAACCAGGTAGGTACATTAGCGGTACACATCTCACCCAGCCTCTCACCAACCATCAGTTTGCCTGAGGCATAAGTGCCCCAGTAAGCAATGTGAGCAGCACGCCTGGTGGCTACACCAGCCGCTACTGCAAAAGAGGTAGTAGTATTGTCCATCAGAGTGTAGACCACATTGTCATCAATGCGATACACACCTACGTCAAAGGTAGGACCAGCAGCAGGAAGACCGTCGGTGGCGACGTAGAAACGCCGCAGACTGGCACTCTGGCCCGAGAAGTCAGACGGCAACTGGATCTCTCCAGTTATGATCTCGGCGGACGTAGGTGAGTTAGCCACAGGTTCAGCGGCATTCTTGATGGAAATATGCTGTGCCTGAACCTGCCAGATAGTATTGTTGACGATGGTGTCATGAGCACCAGTCACCAGCCAGGTACCAGGGTTAGCCGCCGCCTGCGAGTAAAGCACCACTATGGTGGAATCGCCGATATAGGTCGGCGAGAACACGGCGTCAATAACATCGCCAGTGAAAGGATTGACTGAGTCAGGAACACCGATAGCAATGTCCTGTACATTCCAGCCGCCGTAGCCGGGCATCTTCATAGTTTGAAGGTTGTTAGTGCCAGCAACAGCAGCGCCACGGGTGCCCACCAGGATATCACGGGCACCACCATAGTCCATGGAGATGTCCAGACAGCTGATGTATTGGTGTAAGACTGTGCTGCCTGTCTGAGGCCAGTTGGTGTTGTCCCAGCTGGTACCACCATTGGTGGAAATCCAAACCCGCTGATAGGGGTTTGTCAGTGAGGGAACAGCGGTAACAATGGATACAGCAGCAGCAATGATCTCGGGATTATCCGGGGCAATAGCAATGTTCCAGACTATGGTGGTGCCAGCACCGCCGGTCACGAAAAAGTCCAGGTTCGCCCAGGGAGCCGGACTCCAGGATACGCCACCGTCAACTGATTTCAGTATTCTGAGGCGTGAATCGTTATTAGAGGCGGGCTCATCGCCTCGGGCATACTGAACATACATGGTAGTGCCATTGTTGCCTACCAAAAGCTTGGTGATTTCAGTGCCCATCTCTGGTCCATTAGGCCCATAGGTACCATAAGCAGCGTGGCCGGCCCAAGATGGCGTATACAGTTCTTTGATGATGCCAGCCATGGTGTCTGGAGTATCCACCGGCAGCCATTCCATGGGAGGCTGCTGAGCGGATACTGGCTCTGGAGTAGCCAGTTTAGCCGGTGTTACAAAGCTGGCGATTAATACCAGCATCACCAGAATACCAACTATACTTGAGTATTTTATTTTCATTCTCCTAACCTTAACTCCATTTATCCTGGTATTCCATTTGATAAAGTGATCACTTACTATATTTTGTGTCAAACATAGTTATAAATACTACTTATAGCTATACTACATTTTATAGGCTTTGTCAAGATGATATTACAATATATTGTGTTTTTCTATTAGAAATCCTACCTTCTTATCAGCTAGTTATTTGGAAACCCAACTATGTGGCTCAGCTCAAAAGGATACATAATGACACAAGCTAGACGGAGTTGCCGAGCATATAAGCTTGTTTTTGTCAGAAGCAAAAGCTATAATAAACTCCACTTTTTCATCAAAATCTAAAAATAGGGAAAAACAATGCCTCCATATGCCTTTTTTCATGAACAGTTTATGCCTCTTGAGAAAGCTAAGGTGGGGATTCTAACACATGCTTTGCACTATGGTACTGCCTGCTTTGAGGGTATTCGGGGTAATTGGAACCCTGAAGAAGAGCAGATATTTATATTTCGTGCCAAGGAGCACTATGAACGTCTCCATCAAAGCTGTCGTATTTTGAGAGTAACGCTGCCTTATTCTGTTGACAAATTATGCGACTTGACCGTAAAACTAGTCGAGAAGAGCGGTTACCGTGAGGACGTTTATATACGGCCTCTGGCATGGAAGAGCGCTGAAAGAGTAGGGGTTCGATTGCACGACATAGAAGACGACTTCCTCATCATAGTTATTACTTTGCCTGCTTATCTCGATGCGGACAAAGGAGTACGCTGCTGTATATCTTCTTGGAGGCGTGTTGACGATACCATGATCCCGGCCAGGGCTAAGATCACTGGTATTTATGTGAATAGTGCCCTGGCTAAAAGCGAAGCCATTGAAAGAGGTTTTGACGAAGCAATTTTGCTAACTCAAGACGGCCATGTGGCAGAAGGCAGTGGTGAGAATGTCTTTGTTGTTGTGAATAACAAGCTGCTAACGCCGCCGAGCTCTGACAATATCCTCATGGGTATTACCCGCGATACGGTTATTCAACTTGCTTTCAAAGAGCTTGGCATAGAAACTATAGAGAGGTCTTTGGACCGTAGCGAGCTCTATGTAGCTGAAGAGGCTTTTTTCACCGGGACTGCTGCCCATGTAACCCCTATTATTGAAATTGATGAACGCCCGATAGGCAATGGGAAAATAGGTAAGGTTACCAAGAAATTGCAACAGCTTTATTCCAACATGATCCTAGGCAAGAACCCCAAATACCGAGATTGGTGTACTCCTGTCTATATCTAAATTAGCCGAAACTTCACGCTGATAGCTTCATAAAACACCGTTGAAATAAAACCCACTGTTCTCAGATCGAGAAGAAGTGCTACTAAGAACACTGCTAAACAGGGTTCAAATCCTGCTGTTTGCTCTTTCTTTTACGGGTTTTCTTTTCAGCCTTTTCAGTCGCAGTCGCTTCTGTTTTGCTAGCTGCGGTAAGCTTTGCTTTGTTAAGCTTCTTCATCAAACGAGACTTGCGCCTGCTGGCAGTGTTGGGATGAATTATCTTCTTCTTGGCTGCCTTATCCAAGACACTTATAGCCTTTAATACCGCTGTTTGTGCTGGTTCAAGTTCACTACCATGGATTAGATTTTCTGCTTTGGTTACGTAAGTCTTGGTAGCGCTTTTAATAGAGCGGTTGCGCAACCGTTTCCTTTCTCCTGTTCTGGCCGCCTTTTGAGCTGATGTACTTATAGGCAAACTGCTCTCCTTTCTTAAGTATTAATGACAGCCTTGGTTTGGCTGCTTCTCATAGCACTGATAACACCACGTACACTGCGAACTTTAGATAAAAGATGGTTCAGATGTGACATATCGTTAATATCTAAAGTGAAAGATATTGAACTGGTGTCGCCATGTTCTTCAGTGGTTATGCTAGATATATTTACATTCTCTTCAGCAATGACCGCAGCTATATCCCGGAGCACACCCACTCTATTCCATGCTTCGATTCCAATATTTACAGGATAGACTGCCTGAACCTGTCCCCACTTTACCTCAATCAGGCGTTCTCGTTCTTTCAAATTGATAATGTTAGTGCAATCCTTACGGTGTACTGTAATCCCCTGGCTACGAGTAATAAACCCAATTATATCATCGCCGGGCAGAGGATTACAGCAAGCAGCCAGTCGGGTAAGTAAATCACCTACCCCTAGAACCTGAATTCCCAAAATGTTGGGCTTTTCAGCAGGTAAGACCTTGGGCATAGCTTGAAGTGGTTCTGGCTCGTCAGCCAGTTTAATTGCCAGTTGATGAGCAGTGACTCCTCCACTACCAATAGCTGCTAAAAAGTCATCATAAGTATCGCAGTTAAATAAGCGCGCTATATCCTCAGTGTTAGGTAGACTTATACTTAATCGCTTAACCTCTCTTTCCAGAAGTTGTTTACCTCGCTCTATATTCTGCGTGCGCTCCTGTTTCTTAAACCACTGCCTGATCTTTTCCTTACCATGGGAAGTTTTAACATAACCCAGGTCAGGGTTAAGCCAATCGAGGCTGGGGCCTCTATCGGCTTTAGTTACCATGATTTCCACGATATCCCCGTTTTTAAGCTCGTGATTTAACGGTACCAGTTTGCCGTTTACCTTAGTCCCAATGCATCTATGTCCCAGTTCAGTATGAATTCGATAGGCAAAATCAAGTGGTGTAGCACCTCTGGGCAAAGCTTTTATCTCACCCTTGGGAGTGTACGCAAATACCTGGTCGATAAATATATCTGTTTTTAGCGACTCTAGGAACTGCTCGCTATTAAGTTCACTCTGCCATTCGGTGAGTTGGCGCAGCCAGGATATTTTATCCTCAAAGTGCGTATCCGATTTCCCACTCTCTTTATAGCGCCAGTGAGCAGCTACACCATAGTCTGCAATCCGATGCATTTCGTAAGTTCGAATTTGTACTTCCAATGGAGTAGGGCCATTGCTAAGCACTGTAGTATGTAGAGATTGATATCCATTGTCTTTAGGATTAGCAATATGATCAGAGAATTCCTCAGGCAGTGGATGCCACAGGTTATGAATAATGCCCAGAGCTTTATAACAATCTGGGATTGTATCTACCAAGACTCGCAGGGCAAAAAGGTCATGGATATCACCAAAGTCTTTACCCATGGCTGTGTACTTATTTATTTTGTTGTAAATACTGTAAATGTGCTTAGGCCTACCGAAAACTTTTGCCTTTATACTAGCCCTTTCCAATTCTTGCCCTACTACTTGGGTGATTTCAGCTATAAAACTTTCTCTTTGAGCCCTGTGTGTAGTTATTAAACGTGCGATTTGATGATATTTTTGTGGTTCTAAATAGCGGAAGGAAAGGTCTTCTAATTGCCATTTTACTTCCCCTATACCCAGCCTATGAGCTAAAGGTGCATATATCTCCAGGGTTTCACGAGCAATATTGCGTCGTTTATCGTGCGATAGAGGTGCTAGGGTCCGCATATTGTGTAATCTGTCGGCAAGTTTTATGAAGACTACTCTTAGGTCCTCTGCCATGGCTATCAGCATCTTGCGCAGATTTTCAGCCTGAGAATTTTGCCTGTCCTCCGCCGTTCTGTGCCAGGACAGCTTGCTTAGTTTAGTGGTACCTTCAACAAGCCTGCTTACTTCCGGTCCAAACTTAGATTCAATTTGAGACAGAGGTATCCCACAGTCTTCTGTAACATCATGCAGCAGGGCTGCTGACAAGGTAGCAGCATCCAGCTGAAGGTCAGCTAAGATTATAGCTGTCTCTAGGGGATGTTCTAGATACGGCGTACCGGACTTGCGCACCTGACCTTCGTGTGCCTTTAAGGCAAATTGAAAGGCTGCCTCAATCAGAGCCAATTTCTCCGGAGGCAGGTATTGTTTGGCTTTTTCTATAAGAGAACTAGCATCCATCCCAGCTACCCTGTAATCGTTATAATAAAGCAATTTGGCGGATTGAGCAAATATATTTCCCTTAAATAGTCTACCACTTTCTCACCCTCGCCCTCTTCCTCAAAAGAGATAGGTGGATGTACCTTTTGAAAAGGCAAAGCACCTACTTTTTCAACACACTTATCAACAAGCTGTTTCCTTTGAGCTTCGAATTTGGCGTATAATATCAAATCGCAAGCTACATGCGGGTGGCAGATATGCAGGTTAGATACTTGATCATAATGGGGTATCTTTATAAAGAATGTGATTGGAACCACTAAATGCGGATATGAGCTCAGAACTGGCCACTAGCAATAAATTCCTGAGATATGAAAGGCAAATAATGATTGAGGGGTTTGGGATTAAGGGGCAGGAACGACTGAAAAAGGCGAAGGTTGTCATTGCTGGGGCTGGTGGATTGGGTAGTATTATATCCATTTATTTAACTACGGCGGGAGTAGGAAGGATAAGGTTAATTGACCATGATCGCGTGGAGCTTAGCAACTTGAACAGACAGATTCTATACGTAGATAAAGATATTGGTAAAAGAAAAGCAGAAGTAGCCAAGGAGAGGCTCGAATCATTAAATAAAGAAGTTCTGATAGAAGCCATTAAAGAAACTATAACTGAAGATAATGTATTTAAGCTTGTTGATGGTTATGATTTGATTGTAGACGCCATGGATAATTTCCCAGTAAGATTTATGCTGAATAAAATAGCAGTTCAAAAGAAAATTCCTTTCTTTCATGGCGCGATTCGTGGCTTCGAGGGAAGAGCAACTACTATAATACCAGGCCAGACACCGTGCTTGAGTTGCCTTTATCCTCGAGTCCCAGAGCCAGGGGTATCGCCGGTAATCGGAGTAGCTCCGGCAGTTATAGGGAGTATCCAGGCGACTGAGGTCATAAAATACATCGTAGGGACTGGAGTATTGCTAACAAACAGGCTCTTAATATATGATGGCATGAGCATGGAGTTCATGGAAATTCGAGTGAAAAGACATCCCGATTGCAAAGAGTGTTGTCATCTTTGAGAGGGTACAGTATGAGTGTGACAGTGCGGATACATCCTTTCCTGCGGAAATTTACTGGTGGACAGAAGATAGTGGAAGTGGAGTGTAAAACAATTGGCGAATGCATTGAAAATCTGGAAGTTAAATTCCCTGGGATAAAGCAGCCTCTATGTGATAAAGAAGGAATGCTGCACACTCTCTGGGATATATATGTAAATTCCGCCAGTTGCTATCCTGAGGAGTTTGCCAAGCCAGTGAAGGATGGTGATGAACTCACTATTGTTGCCATAATGGCCGGTGGTTGATCTTTCATAGGAACGGAGATTTGTACTTATTCCTCCAAGTTGGTATAGAATTTGATGTAGAGTTTTAGCCCTGCGGGTGGGGCTAGTAGGTTTTTAGAGAATTCTTAAAAAAGGAGTGAAAGATGAAAATCGTATCATTATGTAAAGAAGGTTCCTGCTGCCCAGTAGTTAAAGTAATGGACACCCAAGTAGAAATCGGTGAAAAAGAGAATACCTGTGTTCTCAGCATCACAGAGTGGGAAACCCTTAAAGAGAAAATACTTAAAAAAGAATTGTAAAAACACAAAAGCCCGTTTTTAATTTTGAAAGCTATACCCCACCCGCTTAACTTAACATAGTGTGGTTGTTATAAGATCAACCTCGGTTATTACTATTAATTGGGTTTGGTGATTCTGGGTCTAGAGATGTCTACAAAAATATCATCAGTAATCTTTCTTGGTTAGTGAATTTTTTATGGATGCAGTGTGGCTGGCAAAAATGGAGGGATATGCTAATGGAGTTATCATATGGCTAAGATAATTGCTGTCTGTAAAAGTGAGAAAAAAGGGGCTGTGAAGGAAAATGTTGGGAAAGGGCTTCTTAAAGAAAATTTTGGACTTGCGGGTGATGCCCATGCCGATTGTTGTACTCATAGACAGGTGAGCTTGCTTGATATAAACAGCATCAATAAGATGCGAAGCTTGGGTTTCAATGTCAACCCAGGAGATTTCGCCGAGAACCTGACCACTGAAGGAATAGATCTGGTCTCATTGCCTGTAGGCACTCGTATAAATATAGGCAAAAAAATAGTCCTGGAGATTACACAAATAGGAAAGGATTGCCATGCTGGTTGTGCTATCTTCAAGCAGATAGGCAAGTGCATTATGCCCAAAGAGGGAGTGTTTGCCAAAGTTATTTGCGGTGGAGATGTTAAGACTGGTGATCAGATTAGAGCGGAAAAAGCGAATAACTAATTAAGCTGAAAGATTTTAAGACTGAGTAAAAATGTGCTAAAAGATATCAAACATATTGTTATTCTTATTACTGCTAGTAGCAAAAAGGAAGCTCGCAGCATAGCTGAACTTTTACTCGAGCAGAGAAAGGCTGCTTGCATTAATATAGTCTCTGGTATAGATTCAAAATTTTGGTGGAAAGGCAAGATTGATTCGTCTCGAGAAAGTCTCCTAATTATCAAGACCAGAGCCTCAATGTTTCCGAAGATAATTGAACTGGTTAAAACTGTTCATAGCTATGAAGTTCCTGAGATAATCGCCCTACCGATTATTGGTGGCAATGATGATTATCTGAAGTGGATAGATACTGAGGTTAAAGAATAAAGCATTGAGTAAAATTCATTTTCTGAGAGAAGGAGTTTTCATTGTATAAGTCGCCACGTGGTACTGAAGATATTTTGCCTGAAGAGCAGCGATACTGGAGATATATCGAAAGCAAGGCGATTGAAATGTGCCAGCTTTACGGTTATCAGCGCGTTGATACACCAGCTTTTGAAGACACTGGGCTTTTTACTCGAAGTATCGGTGAAGGTACTGATATAGTTACCAAGGAGATGTATGTTTTTCGGGATCAGAGCGGCAATGATCTGGCACTGAGACCCGAGGGTACCGCTTCAGTGTGCCGTTCCTATTTGGAACACGGACTGGGCAACATGACTCAGCCAGTGAAGCTCTACTATTTGGCGGCAATCTTCAGGTATGAACGCCCACAGGCTGGGCGCTACCGACAGCATTACCAGTTTGGTTGTGAGGCTATTGGTGATGCATCTCCAGTTCTCGATGCTGAAGTAATCGATATGGCCTGGCAATTCTTTTCATCACTGGGGCTTAAGAAGCTTTCTCTGCAGCTTAATAGTATTGGCTGTAAAATATGCCGACCAAAGTATCTGGAAATTCTAAAACAGTACTATGCTAGCCATGTTAACGGCCTTTGCCCGGACTGTAAAACTAGGATGGAGAAAAATACCTTACGTTTGCTCGATTGCAAGAAACCATTTTGTCAGGATGCAGCAGACAATTCGCCAAGGAACAGCGATTATCTTTGCCAGGAATGTGGGGACCACTTTGAAAGTGTTAAGAAATATCTAGAGATTTTAAAAATCCCTTTCCAGATAAATCACAAGCTGGTGCGTGGTCTGGACTACTACACCAGAACCGTTTTTGAGGTCCATCCTCCTGAGGAAGCAGCACAAAGCGCTTTAGGTGGTGGGGGACGCTACGATAACCTTATTGAGGAACTCGGCGGCAAGCCAACCCCAGCTATTGGTTTCGCTTCTGGAATAGAAAGAATAATAATAAATTTGAAGAGACAAGAAGTTAATGTGCCTGATTTGCCCAAGCCTAAACTTTTCGTTGCCTGTTTGGGGGAGGAAGCTAAGCTGGAGGCAATAAGGCTTGTTTCTAATTTACGTCAACAGGGTATTGCAGCAATAATGGCGACTGGCGATAGAAGTTTGAAAGCTCAGCTAAGGCAGGCTAATGGCTTTGCCATTGACCATGTGGCTATTATTGGAGAAGACGAGGTAAAAAATCATACTGCCACACTGCGTAACATGGTAACTGGAGAGCAACAGACTATGGCTAAAGATAATTTGCCAACATTACTAAGATAGATTAGGACAGCCACTAAATAAAATAAGTACTTTCTGAAAGGAGAAAGCATGGACGTAATTGAAGCTATTAGGGCAAGGCGTAGCATTCGCCAATATAAGCCTACGCCAATAAGCGATAAGGACCTTGCTATTATATTGGAAGCTGCCCGCTGGGCACCATCTTGGGCTAATACTCAATGTGCTCGGTTCGTGTTAGTTAAGGACAATCAGACTAAAGCAAAGCTAGCTGAGGCACTATCTCCTAATAACGCGGCTACGTCTGCTATAACCACAGCACCCATAGTTATTGTGGCCTGCGCCGAATTAAAAAAGTCAGGCTTTATGGGTGGACAGGTAAAAACTGATAAAGGTGATTGGTTTATGTTTGACGTGGCTCTGGCAATGCAGAACCTGACATTGGCGGCTCATGCGCTCGGCCTAGGTACTGTACATGTTGGTCTATTCGATGCTGCCAAGGTTGCCAAAATATTAAACGTGCCCGATGGATTTGCTGTGGTAGAGATGACTCCATTAGGAATTCCCGCTGACGAGGGAAAGACTCCTCGGCGCAAAGAACTAGCGGAAATTGTCTTCTATGAGAGCTGGGGGCAAACAAAGTCATAGGCTCAGTGGGTTGATATATAGTTTCGATAACGGTATCCAAGGTTAGTAATCTCTGAAAAAGAGGTCTAATTTGTATATAATTGAAAAGTGGCCAACGTAGTTAAGATGCTATGAATTTTACAGAACAATACCCTTTTCATGCTCGTTTAATGAGGTAAAAGTAATGGATGAAATAATAATATCGAAAGCAATAACCGAGAGTTACTTCAAGGACCTTATCAATTCAATGGAGGTAGATGTAGCCATCGTCGGAGCTGGCCCTTCGGGTTTGGTTGCTGGTTACTATCTGGCGAAGAACAAGGTTAAAACAGTCATCTACGAAAGGAAACTGAGCGTTGGTGGAGGCATGTGGGGTGGGGGCATGATGTTTAATAAAATTGTTGTTCAATCAGAGGGAAAAGAAATCTTAGAAGGGTTTGGCGTTGAGACTACAGAATACGAGAGAGGTTATTATGTAGCTGATGCTATAGAATCCGTCTCGACCATTTGCTCCAAAGCAACTAAAGCTGGGGTAAAGATATTCAATTTGATCAGCGTGGAGGATGTAATGATTCGTGAGGACAATAAGATAGTTGGGCTAGTGTTAAATTGGAGCCCAGTAACCTTGGCAAAGCTGCACGTAGACCCTTTAGCCGTTAGAGCAAAACTAGTGATAGATGCTACTGGTCATGACTCTGAAGTCTGCAATATAGTAGCTAGGAAAGTGGCTGATAGATTGCAAATTCATGGCGAGAAGTCGATGTGGGCTGAAGTTGGTGAGCAAGAAATCGTGAAAAATACCAAGCAAGTTTATCCCGGATTATTGGTTGCAGGCATGGCAGCCAATGCTGTTCTGGGATCTCCGCGAATGGGGGCTATATTTGGTGGTATGTTGCTTTCTGGCAAAAAGGTTGCCGAGTTGGCAGCTGATTTACTCCATAAAGCAAAATAAACCATCATCAAGGGGTGTTTTTTATCACAATTAGGTGCTAAAATCCTTACATACAATGTGTAATCACTCTTTGCAATCACAAGCTTACATTGAAAGAATGAGTTAAAGGGGGTGAGGCAAGATGCCCAAGACAATAGCAGAGATTAACGAAAAAATTAAAAAAGGGCAGGCAGTAGTTGTTACTGCTGAGGAAATAATTGATATTGCCAAAAAGAAGGGGGTTAGCAAGACTGCTGAGGAAGTTGATGTAGTAACCACAGGCACCTTTGGCCCAATGTGTGGCTCGGGTGCCTATCTAAATGTCGGACATACTAAACCACGAATCAAGCTTGGCGGGGGCAAGGTAACACTCAATGATGTTCCCGCCTATACCGGTCTGGCAGCCGTAGATATTTTCCTGGGTGCTACTGCTCTACCTGATGACGATCCCAAGAACAGAATATACCCAGGTGAATTCATATATGGCGGAGGACATGTTATAGAAGATTTAGTAGCAGGTAAGGATATCAGACTGGTGGCTACGACTTATGGCACCGATTGCTATCCCAGAAAGAAGCTGGAAACCTTGATCAATATCAAAGCTGTCAACGAAGCGGTTTTGTTTGATGTCAGAAATGCCTATCAGAATTACGGCGTGGCGGTAAACGTATCCGACCGCATTATCTATACTTATATGGGTGTGCTTAAGCCAAAGCTAACCAATGCCAATTACTGCAGCGCCGGCCAGCTTTCTCCGTTACTCAACGACCCCTATTATAAAACTATTGGTATCGGTACCCGGATATTCCTTGGTGGCGGTATGGGATACGTTGCCTGGCAGGGTACTCAACATAATCCAGGTGTTCCCCGCAGCGAGAACGGGGTACCGAAGAGACCTGGAGGAACACTTGCTGTTATCGGTGACTTAAAACAGATGAAGCCTGAATGGCTTATAGGTACCAGCATGCTGGGTTATGGCTGTACAATGACCGTAGGGATCGGTGTACCAATCCCCATACTCTCAGAAGAAATACTTAAATATACATTGGTGACCGATAGCCAGATTTTCGCCCCGATTATCGACTATTCAGAAAGTTATCCCCAAAGAAAGTCTGATATTCTGGGAGAGGTCAATTACGCCGAACTAAAGAGCGGTAAGATAAAGATTCAGGACAAAGAGGTCCCTACTGCATCTCTATCCAGTTACCCTAAGGCAGTGGAAATTGCCAGTATTTTGAAGGATTGGATAAGGGGCGGTAAATTCTTGCTTACTGAAATGGTGGCTCCTTTGCCTGGTGCGGATTCTGGCATAATATTTAAGCCACTTGAGGAGCGTCCCATATAGCGCTGAAGGAGGTAGAAGATGGCAGTTTCGAGAAGGTTAGTATTACGTTTTCCACAACGGTTGTTGGACAAGCCCATAGTTAGTCATCTGGTTAAGGACTTCAACCTGGATTTTAATATACTTAAAGCTTCGGTTACTCCCGGCGAGGAAGGTCTCCTGGTTATGGAATTAGTCGGCGAACGCGGAGACTATGATAAGGGCGTAAAATATCTGACAGATGCCGGAGTAAAAATACAGCCGCTAAGCCAGGATGTAGTTCGCAATGATTTAAGGTGTACTCACTGTGGAGCTTGTATTACCCTGTGTCCTACCGGAGCCTTTACTTTGGAGAAGGGTACCAGAAAGGTCAAGTTTGACCATACCAAGTGTGTAGTCTGTGAGCTGTGCATCAAAGCCTGTCCCCCGCGAGCAATGGATATGCGTTTTTAGAGCGATTCTACTCCAGCATACTTAAATTAAAGCTGTTTCTGGCTTTAAGTGTATGAGCAATAATTCTCATGTATGAGCCTAGGATATACCGCCATTGGATAAAAGACAGAGACTTAGTCTCCTTTACTGCTATTGTCAGGGAAACCGACCTCCACATTCGCGCTCATAGCAATCTTAAATCCTATGCCTTAAAGGCTATAAAAAAGTACCGTAAGCCATTAGAAAAATATATCGAAAATCATCCCCTCTTTCTTCACAGCCTTAAGCCTTTTGATGTGGAAGATGACGCACCTGAACTAATCAAAAACATGGCAAATGCGGCACGTGTGGTTGGAGTTGGTCCTATGGCGGCAGTAGCCGGAGCCATTGCAGAAGCAGTAGGCAAAGATTTACTTACCTATTCGCCTGAAGTAATCGTTGAAAACGGTGGCGATATATTTATGAAAAGTTTAAAGAAAAGGCTGATAGGCATTTACGCTGGCAGTTCTCCTTTCACCGGGAAAATTGCTCTGGAGATCGAGCCTGGTGATGTACCTTTAGGAATATGTACTTCTTCAGGTACGGTAGGACACTCACTTAGTCTTGGTAGCGCTGATGCGGTAATTGTCCTTTCATCATCTACAGCGCTGGCAGATGCTGCGGCCACTGCAATAGGTAACCACATTAAGAGCGCCGAGGATATTGAAATAGAGATAGAGCGAGCTTCGCATATGCACGGATTAAGCGGGTTGGTTATAATCAAAGACGATAAGATAGGACTGTGGGGTAAAGTAAAGCTGGTATCTACGTCAACAGATGTAGGTAATTAACTCGGCCTTCGATTAGCCTCCGCCTGCGCCACAGCAGGGCACATGGAAATAGACAGAACATTTGGTTTGAGCGCCGCTACTATCAACCACAGTAGCTGTAACGGCAAAATCGCCCGTGGCAGAAGCAATATATTTGACTATAGGCCCATCACCATCAATCTGACCATCTGTTGCAGACCATCGGTAACTTAAGGTATCACCATCGGGATCCTCGGCTTTACATTCGATTTCGGTGCTACTCCAGCGTTTAGCGGTTATTGGCCCTGTTTCTTCAGTAATTGTAATTGCTGTATCCTTATTTTTTCGGACAATTAAGGCAGCGATTGGTGACCTGTTGGGTTTCTGTATTACAGCAATAGTAACCGAATCCCTGGCTTCTCCACCTTTGCTATCTGTTACTATAGCAGTAACAATATAATCTCCCGCTGCTGCAGGTGCGTTCCAGGTGACCGTATCTCCTGTACCTATAATCATTCCACTGTCAGCCGCCCAGGCATAGGTAAGTATATCTCCATCGGCATCAGTAGCAACACAGGTAACCCGCGTATTGCTTGATGGTGCAGTCTGTTGAGGTGCCGTAATGTAATTGATGACTGGCTTGTGATTCTCTGGCTCCGGTGGAGCAGGAGGCGGTGATGGAGCCGGTGGCGGCGCTACAAATGAACAGCTAACACCGAGCAGCAATACTATAATCAATAGCGGATTAGTCCATTTAGCCCAGTCTTTTAATCTTAACATCTACTTTTTACCCTCTAGAATTATCCGCAGCCATCTTCCTAAACGGTTTAGTAAGCCATTCTCGAGACGACAAAAACACGCCCGGATGTAGCAAAATTATAACCACGGCAAGAACCAAAAGTCCAATGTCATAACCCAGCGCCTGTACCGGGGTTAATCCCCCAAATAGCTTCTCCCATATACCAAAGCAAACGCACTCGGGGAATTTATCCAACCCCTGGCTAATCGACCAGATATTGTTTGACATAAAAGCTAAAGTAAGAGGCAAGCAGATAACAGCTGCAAGCCGTGGTACAAAACCAATAAGCAGGAAAATCCCCAAAATCATCTCTACACCAGGAAAGACGTAAGGGATGAAGACTTCATAGATGATAAAAACTGCAGTAGAGTTAATAAAAGCTGCCGGAAGAACATCGCCGATGAACTCTACAGTTTGACCCGGTACCTCGCCGAAACCGATGGCTTTACCGGTGCCGGCAACAATAAGTGTCACACCTACCAGGATGCTTGCCACCAAACTTACTATGGCTCTGGTTCGGTTTCGATTTCGCATCTTATCATCAGACATTGAAATAATGAAATAACCGCCCGTATTTGACCTGGCGGTTATTATAACCTACAATGAACAACGTAGTAAAACTTGGGTTGATTTATTAACACCATCGAATGTTCGCGAACTGAGACAAAGCCGCTGAACCAATAGGCGCTATTGCTATATTAAACTTGTTTTAAGTTGGTTAACAGATGAATACCGGCGTATGTAAGTTAAAGCTGCATATACCAGAGAATCAGTCGCTCAAAGACAAACGACGAATAGTTAAGTCCATCATATCCAGACTCCGCAATCAATATAATATCTCGGTAGCTGAAGTGGATGACCATGACCTGTGGCAACTGGCAACCTTGGGCATAAGCTGCGTAAGCAATAATGGACAACATGTAGATGAGACCATTACCAAGATTATCAACTTTATTGTCCAGAATTACCCCGAGCTTGAAATAGTGGGCCAGGAGACAGAGATTATTCATGGTCCTTAGGAAGAAATGAGTTTAACAGGTTGTAATGCTTGCCGATGCCTTCATTCACAATCTCACCACATCGCCTGATTATGAACAGCAGATTGTCCATATTCAATATATCCCTCCCCACAGCGCCAGTTTTGGCAGTTTAGACAGACCTCTTAATCCATCGCTCCAATCCCAGCTTGAATCTTTAGGCGTGTCTTCTTTGTATACCCATCAGGCGATAGCTATCAATTGCGCTCTTAGCGGCAAGAATATAATAGTGTCCACTGCCAATGCCAGTGGCAAGACATTATGTTATAACGTGCCGGTTCTAGAGTCGATCCTGAGTGACCGGACAAGCCGGGCTTTATACCTTTTCCCTACCAAGGCTCTAGCTCAAGACCAACTAAGGAAATTAAATGAACTGGCTTGTCCTGAGCTTGTTCCACTTGGGGAATGCGCTACTTTTGACGGTGACACGCCGCAATCAGAACGAGGCGAGATAAAAAAACGGGCAAGAGTGGTGCTTACCAACCCCGACATGTTGCATCTGGGTATTTTGCCCAATCATGAATCCTGGTCAAAGCTATTGAATCAACTAAAGTACGTGGTTATAGACGAGGCCCATATTTACCGCGGAGTTTTTGGCTCTCATGTAGCTCAGGTTTTGCGGCGGCTTCGCCGGCTGTGCCGACACTACGGCTCTGCTCCCCAATTTATCTGCTGTTCAGCGACTATTGCCAATCCCAAAGAACATGCTGAGAAACTCGTCGGGGCAGATTTTGAGGTTATTGATAGTGATGGTTCATCCCACGGTGGAAAGGCTTTTGTCTTCTGGAATCCACCGATCATCGATAAGGCTAAATCCATCAGACGAAGTCCCAATGGTGAAGCTACTTTTATCTTTACCGAGCTTATCCGAAATAATATTCGCAGCCTTGCTTTTACCCGTACTCGTAAACTGGCGGAACTGATTTGTATATACAGTCGAGAGCATCTGGGTTCTAACCTGGCGGAATTGATCAAAACCTATCGGGCAGGCTATCTTCCCGAAGACAGGCGGCAGATTGAGCAAGAACTTTTTACCGGGAAGTTGCTTGGCGTTGTGGCAACCACTGCTCTAGAATTAGGGATTGACATTGGTGACCTGGAAGCCACAGTGCTTACTGGCTATCCCGGCAGCATTTCCAGTACCTGGCAGCAGGCAGGACGTAGCGGTAGGGGCGAAGAGAAGTCCCTGAGCTTTCTGGTTGCCCAGAACAACCCGCTTGACCAGTACTTTATGAATAACCCTGACTCTTTCTTCGGCAAGGCTTTCGAGAACGCTCTGATAAATTTAGAAAATAGCAATATTCTAAGTCCTCATCTCCTTTGTGCTGCCTGGGAACTGCCTTTAAGCGAAAACGATGAGAAGTTTTTCGGCAGTGCTTTTAACAAAGCTGTTCTTGAACTAGAAAAAGAAGGAATGCTCAGGAGAGTGAAAGGATGGTGGTATCTTTCTCCTCGTATTGGCCACCCTACCCAGAATGTAAATATCAGGTCGGCATCGGATAAGTACTACGTTATCCTTGATGCCTCTCGAGGCTATGAATTACTGGAGACGATCGAAGCCAGCAAGGCTTTTTTTCAAATACATCCCGGGGCTATTTATCTTCATCAGAGTGAGCCTTACTTTATCAACGAACTCGACCTCGAGAAGCGCATCGCCGTAGCAACTCCTGCCACCGTTCCCTACTACACCCAAACCAAGGAGTTGACTGATATTAAAGTCCTCAAGATAAATCGTGAGGAAAGTCTTGTGGACATGAGAATCTGTTTTGGTGAAGTAGAAGTTAGCAATACGGTAATTGGCTTTAGAAAAAAGAAACAATTTACCGAGGAGGTCATCGGTGACGAGCCTCTTGATTTACCGCCTCAACGCTTTTTTACCGAGGCATTGTGGTTTGACGTACCACAAAAAGCCATTGACCGGATCGGCGAAGATAGTCTTGATTTTGCTGGTGGTCTGCATGCTACTGAACATGCTGCCATTGCTCTGCTGCCACTCTTTGCTTTATGTGACCGCAACGATATAGGCGGTGTTTCCACCCCGTTTCACCCCGACACAGGGAAAGCGCAAATATTTATCTATGATGCTTATCCCGGTGGAATCGGTATTGCCGAAAAGGGCTTTGACATTATAGCGGAGCTATGGGCAGCTACTCTGAAAGCAATAGAGGAATGCCCCTGCCAGAGCGGTTGTCCCAGTTGCATACAATCGCCCAAATGCGGTAATAACAACGAGCCACTAGATAAACAGGCGGCTCTAATATTGCTTCGTGGATTATTAAGAATTTAGCAAGTCACCCTATCTCTCTAGTGGTAATAGAAGAAGCTTCTTTGCTCCAATGTAAATTGATATGTTAATATAGCTGAAATTGTGCTGTTAAAACGATATGTCTGATTTAATAAGTAAAACAGAGCGGGGAGTAAAACGAAGCCGGGAAAGCTGGTTCGGCAAAGTGTCCAACCTTTTCAATCGTCCTAGAGTAGAAGAGGAGACCTGGGACGAACTGGAGGAGTTGCTCCTCGCTGCCGATGTTGGCGTGACAACTACGGAAAAACTCATTAAGATGGTGAAACAGCGGGTTAAAGAGGAGAAACTAATTGAAAGTTCACAAGTGCGGTCAGCCCTAAAAGACGAGATGGTACAAATGCTTAGCATCGATAATAAGGCTGAGCGCATTGCCAGTGCCGGCGCTCTACAGATTATCCTTGTGGTTGGGGTAAACGGTTCTGGTAAGACGACGAGCATCGCCAAGCTGGCTTATGATTTTAAGAATAAAGGAAAGCAAGTTGTGCTGGCTGCAGCCGATACCTTCAGAGCCGCGGCTATAGAGCAGCTTAAGCTATGGGGTGAGCGTGCAGGAGTGCAGGTTGTGGCACATCAGCCCGGCGGTGATCCCGGAGCAGTAGTTTTCGATGCTATCCAGGCAGCGCAAAACCGGGGTGCCCAGGTAACTATAATTGATACCGCCGGTCGGCTGCACACCAAGTTTAATCTCATGGAGGAGCTTAAGAAAATAAAGCGAGTAGCCACTAAATACAATTCCCAGCAAGAGGTATTACTGGTGATAGATGCTACCACTGGTCAGAACGGATTAATTCAAGCTAAGAATTTTACCGAAGCGGCTGGAGTTAGTGGCATTTTTCTGACCAAGCTTGATGGCACTGCCAGGGGAGGAATAGTGCTGGCGATATGCGATGAGCTTAAAATACCGATATTATATATAGGAACTGGTGAGCAATTGGATGACATCGTCCCGTTTGATGCTAAGGAATTCGTCGAGGCGATTTTTGCCATTTAAAGGAGAAAAATGATTGACATTAACATAAATCCTATCGCTTTCAGCCTGGGGGCTTTTGAGATTAGATGGTATGGGATTATGGTAGTTTTGGCCGTTATAGCGATTATTGGCATCTCTTTGCTGGAAGCAAAAAGGGTCGGCATTGCTGATGACCACATCTATAGCCTGGGTGCCTACGCTGTTATCGGCGGGATAGTGTTCTCTCGAGTAATACATGTAATTGATAAATGGGACTACTACATTGCTCACCCCATGCAGATTTTCAACTTTGAGGGTCTGGCTGTTTACGGGGCAGTTATTGGAGTGGTTCTGGCAATAATAATCTATTGCCTGGCCAAGAAGCTATCCATCTGGCTGATTGCCGATATTATCTCGCCGGGAGCACTGGTGGGAATGGCTATCGGCAGAATCGGCTGCGTGCTCAATGGCTGCTGCTATGGTTTGACTACATCTTTGCCCTGGGCTGTGGAGTATACCTGCCCTGATAGCTATGCTCCACTGGGTGTTCCGCTTCATCCCACGCAGATTTACCACATCATCTGGAACTTAATAGCTTTTGCTGTCCTATGGTCACTACGCCGCCGGCTTAAGCCACGGGGCTCGGTATTTCTTCTCTACTTAGCCTTTTATGCTGCTGGTGACCTTATCATAAGGACTTTCCGCGAGGGTGAACCTTTTCTTTTCGGTTTACAGCAGGCTCAATTGATTGGAATCATAGTACTGGTGATAACCGTACCCTGGCTTATTGTCAGGATGCTGCGGGCCAAGAGGAAAGCATAACCCAAGACTACTGCGGATTTAATTAGATGGTTCAAAATCAAGAAGGCTGAGCCGCAGTTTCTCCTCCCCGTTCCAGCAGTCCAGGTCCAGGTTATAAACTATGTCCATATTGGGGGTTATTTCCCCGGCACATGTACCCAGTCCGAAGCCAATAGCATCCCATACTATTCCTGCTTGCTTTACTTTCAGCTTCAAGTGTTCGTTCTGGCTGCCTACCAGTCGCTGTTCTACGACTTCAACGCCGCAGCTGACGAAGGTAGGCAGCGGATTGCCACTGCCGAATGGTGCCAATTTTTGCAATTTCTCATAAGTATCGCCAGCAAAGATGGACAGTGAAACTTCGGCATCTATGTCTATATGCGGGCGGAGGTCAAGACCATCCAGTCTGTCCTTCGCCAGGTTTAGCATTCTCTCCCGGAACTGGGGCAAATTGCTGACCGGCACGCTGAAGCCGGCAGCTCTGGTGTGGCCGCCAAAATTAGACAGGAGATCACTGCAGTTTTCCAAAGCAGACATGAGATTGAACTCGTCTATGCTCCGACCACTGCCGCGGCAGAACTCACGACCAATTTTAAGCAGTATTACCGGGCGGTAAAATTTTTCGGCGAGCCTACCGGCAACCAGTCCCATAACCCCAGGAGTATAATCTTCGCCGCCTACAATGAGCAGTGACTGCTCAACCCCCATAGCGATTACTGCCTGTCTGGCTTTATCCATCAATTCATTAGTTTGCCTCAATCGCTCGGCATTCTTTTTCTCCAGCTCTGTTGCCAAGAAGCTAGCCTCCTGCATATTATCGGTTACCAAGAGCCGATAGCTGGTGGTGGCATTATCGATTCTGCCAGCGGCATTAATTCGTGGTCCCAGAGTCCAGGAGATACTCTGAGCATCGAGGTTGCCTAGCTGTAATCGTGAGCACCGCATCAATTCTTGCAGCCCAATTCTTTGGGTCTTATTGAGGAGTTCCAAACCGCGTTTTACCCAGTAGCGGTTCTCACCTAGCAGCGGTACCATATCGGTCACAGTGCCTAGTGCTACCAGGTCTAATGCCCTGTTTACTATGTCCTGTCGTGGTCCTTTGTCCGGGATAAGCGCCTGAAGAAATTTGAAAGCAACTCCTACTCCAGCAAGGTCAGAGAAAGGATAGGCTGAATCGCTCCTCTTAGGGTCGACCACTGCTGTTGCTGGTGGCAACTGGCTGGGTACAATGTGATGGTCGGTGATTATTATATCCATACCCATTTTCCTGGCCTTTTCCACTTCGGCAACAGCGGTGATGCCAGTATCCACAGTAATTACCAGCCTCACTCCCTGCTGATGCAGTTTCTCCAGGGTAGTTGCTCTCAATCCATAGCCTTCGGAGGAACGGTGGGGGATGTGTGGGATAACTCTGCCGCCGAGTGCCGAGATACCCTGAATCAGGAGAGCTGTGGCGGTGATACCGTCGGCGTCAAAATCACCGTAAATAGCGATTTTTTCACCAGAGTACAACGCCTGGTGAGTTCTGATAACTGCCTTGGGCATATCAGGGAGGAGTAAAGGATCAGCTTCTAAGCGCTTATCATTGCTGAGGAACAGTTCAATTTGGATTGGGTCTGTAATACCACGGTTGTAGAGTATTTGAGCCACCAGTGGATGGACACCATCCGTAGTAATCAGTTGTTTGGCTGAAGGTAACAAATTCCAGTGAGTATGGCTCAAACCGTTTCCTTGGTCATCACGTCTGGCTGATTTATATCACAACTGGTCGCTAACTTCAACCTGTAGTTTAAGATTGTTTATTAGCCCCTCACACTCTCTTTCTACTCAAAGAAGACGAAGGCATGAAATAGACAATTGCAAAAGTCAGCGGCTTCTCAAAAGTGTAACCCTGATACCAGAAGACTGTAATTTGAAATAAATTTAGTAGCATAATTAACAAAACGATGAAAAGTGCAGTCCACCTACCAAGACAGCCTGTTCAAACTTTGAATAGGCCATTATTAATTTCCAGGCAAATATATTAGCCAACTGATTAATTGTATTAGAAAGCAAAGCTATTATTTCGTATTTATATCGCTAATACAGACTTCAGAACCCCTACTCAAGTGATATAATAACAATAGCAGATACTCAGAAACAAGTAGTAGCCAATTATATAGGTGCAAAATGGCATTTGAACATCGCAGGCAACCTTTAATTCCAAGAGCTGCATTTTTCCGACGTCTAGCTTGCTATATAGGTATTGCTTTTGGAATAGTTATTGGTTCACTGGCAATAGGCATAGTAGGTTACCATTTTTCCGAAGGTTTATCTTGGGTTGATGCCACAGTTAATGCTGCCATGATACTTGGTGGAATGGGACCTATAAATATGTTACATACAGTTGGCGGTAAATTATTTGCTTCTGCCTATGCACTATTTTCTGGCATAGTATTCCTTGTCGCTGTTGCGGTTATTCTTGCCCCAGTCGTACACAGATTTACACACCGCTTTCATTTGGAATTGGATTCCAAGAGCAAAATTGAAGACTAATACAAGATAAGGTGAGTTCTTCGTCTTTTTTTATTATTTTGTGCTAAGGAATTTGTCTTGCTGAAAAACAGTAACGGTTGCCGATATTTCTTTGTAAATCGTCAGGGAAAATGGGACACATTCTGGACAATTGTTATGTGCCCCCGGTTTTTAAAGCTAAAAAATATTTAGCTGAGCGAATCGAAATGTAGCAACTGGGGTGAGCAAAGTCGAAATAAGAACTGCTCAACAAGGACAAGGTTCAATCGGAACAAAAATCAAGCGCTGGAATTCTTTTTAATTCTTAACGTATAGACTTGTATCCTCCAAGGACACCTTTTTGGGAAAGGACAATTTGCCACAATTGATTTCCTCTGGCACGAAATGCTCCTGCGCATGACAGTAGATAATACTTCCATATTCTATAAAATCTTTCATCATAATTCGACTTTATGTTATGCCAATTATTATCAAAATTTCTGTACCATGCCATGAGGGTTTTATCATAATCGACACTTAAATTATGCCAGTCTTCCATGACAAACAATCCTTCAATTGCAGCTCCAATTTGTTTAATTGAAGGTAGCATCCCATTGGGGAAAATATATTTGTTTATCCAAAGATCTGTGGAGGTCACTGATTTGTTTCCACCGATAGTATGTAGTAAAAATAAACCTTTGTCCTTTAAGCAGTGGTGAGCAACTTTCATATATGCCCTATAATTTTTGTAACCAACATGTTCAATCATGCCCAGAGAAACTATGTGGTCAAATTGATCATTGACATCCCTATAGTCCTGTAGTCTGATTTCAACAGGAAACCCCTGGCAAAATATCTTGCCAAATTCCACTTGTTCTTTGGACACAGTAATTCCAGTTACTTTAACTTCATATTTCTCTGCCGCATATTTGGCAAAACTCCCCCAGCCGCAACCGATATCAAGTACCCTCATTCCCGGTTTCAACCCTAATTTCTGGCAAATTAAATCCAGTTTTTTCTCTTGAGCTTCATCTAGAGTATGAGCATCCTTCCAATAAGCACAACTATAAACCATTCGTTTGTCGAGCATATTCTCAAATAGTTCGTTACCTAGGTCATAATGTTTCTCGCCAATCTGAAACGCTTTACTTTTTGACTGCATATTAAATAATTTTGCCAGCAGTACTTCGAAAAGTAACCTCCAGTTCTGTCGGACATTGCCCTCTATTTGAGAACGCATAATTCGAAAAAATAATTCATCCAGTTTTTCACAGTCCCACCAGCCATCCATATAAGACTCTCCAAGACCAAGTGAACCCTGGGACAAAACTCTTCGATAAAACTTCTCATTATGAACTGTTATATCCCAGGGATTATTTCCATTTATCCTTATCCCTGCTAACGATAATATTTTCTCTGAAGTATTTTTTAATTTATCTGTTTTCACTGAGTTTTACCCTTCTTTCTAATTAGTTCTTTCTTTCGATTTGGCATAACCGGTATATAAACAAACTCAGACTTTGCCTAATCTGCATGTTTGAACTTCTTTCATGGTTTCCATTTTACGCTGATGCTCCAACGACGGCAAAGAAGACGTATTAAGATAAAGGGTGAACAAAACGCTATGTTGTGCAAGGCTGAAATACTCGAATTGAAGATCTATTTCTCAATGCACAAAATACTGGGGTTTGTCTGTGATAACGAAAGTATATACGTAGTTTTTCGAAAGGCATGACCTACTTGTAAAGTGTCGAAGCACCTAAGATGTCCAGTTTCTCAAAAATTCTATTCACAGATTCAAGTACTTCCTTAGCTTCCTTTTCTCCGTAGTTGACAGTGTCCAGTTTATGGGCTATGTTGTTCCTCATTATAACAAGGTCATTTATTTCCCTAGGAACGACCCATGCAAGGTCGGAGCTAATGAGCCTGCTCATTACAGCGGCGAAGGACTTATCAGGCCCGAGATTTAGCTTTTTGCGTAATTCATACTCCAACGAAGTAACCGAATGTAGAATTGCCTTGCTATATGCACGTTCTTGTAAATAACTTCTCGCTGCGCTCAGTAGCTCCTGTTTCACACCTATCGCTCGCGAGACGTCTAAAGTCATCTCAGCATAGGCTCTAACGATAATAGGTAATTTTTTACTAATTTGGCTGCCAGCAAATATCCATAAGAGCGACACAACTAACATTACGCAAAGAATAAACCATAGTATTTTGAGCGCACGAATGAATTCTATGGGCAGCGGAATGTTGAACAAGAATGTTCCTTGTAAGCCAAAATAGCCTGAAATAGCATTAATCAATATTGCAACAAAGTATAATGCTAATATTAAGCTAGCAAAAACCAAAGCGTACATTCCGATGTTATCTAAAAAGATTACAGTTCGAAAATGCTTGCTGTTGCGAATGTCATCTGGCATGTCGAGATTCTGCATTGATTTCCATCTAGTATTATGAATTTCGACTGTTTTTGGTAGAAAGAAAACAAAAATGGCTAGGGTTATAGCCACTAACGCAGCTGATGAAGTAATCAAGTAATTGGATGCCATTATTTTTCCCTTTGGTAATCTGGAACTAGTATAGCACACAAGAACTATCTAATACCGGACCAAACAAAATGAAGGAATGTGTCTTTCCGTTCAAAGAAAAAGAAAGGCGTCCTTCTTTTCCTGACGTCTTTCTAACAGGATTTTCTTAAAAGTCATGCCAACAGTTTAACCATTAACTAACTTGGTGCCCACAGGGTCGATAAAAGGGCTATAGCAGCCTATGTCAGGCCACATTTATTGTTTAAAATGGCCCGATCATGGTAACACCTTCCATTAAAAGGTTAGCAGTTAGTTAACCTTGCATGTGGGTAACCTTTGATACAGCTATGCGCCGTACTCTCGGACATGCCCAGCACCCTAGCTATTTGCGAAAAGGATGCGCCATTTTCGCTGACGATTTACAATTTAGCAATGTATATAGTAATGGCACAAGTAGATGGATAAGTATATATTGGCTAACTTATGGTAAAATTCTATTTAGATAAGA
>CAWGAF010000001.1:0-1389947 GCA_963820495.1 uncultured Chloroflexia bacterium | reverse complement strand
CGTGGGCATCATTACCTTTTCGCCGCCTCTATGATAAGCATATCCCGAGGTGGCGCCGTGACAACCTGTATCTCCGTTACGCTATGAGCATACCGCTAGATGAAATCGGGCAGGCACACTTTGAGGCAAAACAAGACCTGCTGGCCGAGGTAAAACGCCGAACCAATGTCCAGTTAGACCCGACCATGATGACCATTGGTTTCGCCCGGCGTGCCGCCATGTACAAACGAGCCGACCTGCTTTTCTCTGACCTGAGCCGCCTGAAAAGTATAGCTACCCAGGCAGGGCCGTTTCAGGTCATCTACGGAGGTAAGTCACATCCCTGGGACGGAGGAGGCAAAGCTATAATACGGGCTATATTTCAGGCAGCAGAAGCTTTACGTGACACCGTGCGGGTAGTCTATTTGGAAGAATATGATATGGCACTGGCCAAGTATCTGTGTGCCGGCGTAGATTTGTGGTTGAATACTCCAGAGAAACCAGCGGAGGCATCAGGCACCAGTGGCATGAAAGCCGCTCTGAACGGAGTGCCCAGCCTGAGCATTCTCGATGGCTGGTGGATAGAGGGCAATGTGGAAGGTGTAACCGGCTGGGCTATTGGCGAGAGCTGGGAGGTGGAGAGCAATCCAGCAAAAGAGATAGCCTCTCTCTACGATAAGCTTGAATGCGTAATTCTGCCGATGTATTACACGCGGCCAATTGAATTTGCCAAAGTCAGGCGCTCTGCCATCGCTCTGAATGGTTCGTTTTATAATGCGCAGCGCATGGTATTTCAGTATGTCGAGAATGCGTATGTCGCCGAGGAAGAGTGTGTAAGTAATGCGGTGGAAAAAGGGAGCTGTGCGATATGAGTTACGTACACTCGTTAGGGGGGACTTCAAGGACACCGCTGGTTTTTCATGTCTGAGCCTCAAGAAAGGGGGTGGCTATCGATGAAGAAAAGCAGAATAGGCATTCTCACCGGTGGCGGAGACTGCGCTGGTATTAATCCGGCGATAAAATGGGCAGTGAAAACGGCCCTGGATGAGCGGGTGCAGCGGGACACGGGAATCCAATATGAGGTGTTGGGAATCAAGGATGGCTGGAAGGGGCTGATGCAAGCTGAGCCCAGGGAGACTGAGCAGTACGTCATGCCCCTGAATCAGGAAACCGTAAGGACCTGGGACAGGTACGGCGGCACTATGCTTGGCACCTCACGAACCAATCCCTATGATCCTAAGAATGTCCAATCGAAAGTGGTATTAACCAATATAGAAACGCTTGGCTTAGACGCGCTGGTAGTCATCGGAGGGGATGACACCTTGGGCGTGGCTCATAAGCTGGCGCGTGAAGGTGTGAATGTGGTTAGCATTCCCAAGACGATTGACAAGGATCTGTGTGAGACTGATTATACTCTGGGATTTGAGACAGCTTTGGACGTTATCACTCAGGAGGTTGACCGGCTGAGGACAACCGCCGGTTCACACAAGAGAATATTTGTTGTGGAGACAATGGGGAGGGAAACTGGCTGGCTCGCTCTTGAAGGCGGAGAATCAAGTGGCGCCTACATTATCCTGATCCCGGAGCATGGTTTTTCAATTGAAAAGGTGAATGAGTTGGTTCTCGAAGGCAGGAGAGCCGGGACCAGATACGATATTATCATCGTGGCGGAAGGAGCCAAGCCAGCGGGATACGCCCAATTTACGAGGGAGCAACGCGTGGATAGCTTCGGCCACAAGGCTCTGGGTGGAATTGGCGAGTTTTTGGCTGATGAGATCCAGAAGGGTACCAAACTAGAAACACGATGCGTCCTTTTGAGCCATCTGCAGCGGGGGGGAGCGCCATGTGCCTACGACCGAAGAATGGGGCGGTACTTTGGCATTGCCGCTATGGACCTGGTTATGATGAGGGACTTTGGGAAGATGGTCTGCTATAAGAATGGTAAGATTACGGCATGCTCCCTGGAAAAGGTTATCGGCAAGCTGAAGTACGTCGACGTCAAGACTATGTATGATGTCGAGAGATACAACGGACGCCGGACTATTCTGGGGAGGGAAGAACAAGATGTACCGAGACCATGGCCGATCAAAAGATGAAATGACTTCTGCGGAACAGTCAGGAAATACCAGACTGAGAAAAGGCGTGTCTGCGCCCCCGGGCGAGGTTGATACCCTAGTGGAAAACGCCGTCTTTGGTGCTGATGAGGTGAGGGAACATAGCCGGGAGAAAATCCGGCAATTCGCTTCGGCACAGGGTGTAGTTTTGGCAAGCGTTGACGGCCTGTACCGGGCTGCTGGCAAGGGGCTGTACACTGGTATCACTGTTCCAGCAATAAACATCCGCGGCATCACTTATCAAGTGGCTAGGGCGGTATTTAGAGCCGCCCTGAAGGATAGGGTTGGTGCTTTTATTTTCGAAATTGCTCGTTCTGAGATAGGCTATACCGCGCAAAGGCCGGGTGAGTACGCCGCCTGCGTACTTGCGGCGGCAGTCACGGAGGGGTTCAGAGGCCCGGTTTTTCTCCAGGGAGACCACTTCCAGGTTAACCGCGCGAAATACAATTCAGAACCAGAACGGGAATTGAACAGCATCAGGGAGCTGGTACGTGAGGCGGTAAGCGCTGGCTTTCTGAACATTGATATTGACGCCTCCACTATCGTTGACTTGGAAAAGTCAAGCTTTGAGGAACAGCAGAAAGAGAATTGCCAAGTCACTGCGGATATGACCAAGTTTATACGGGAGATTGAGCCCGAGGGGATAACAATCTCGGTTGGTGGTGAAATCGGCGAAGTAGGCGGACGCAATAGCACGGTGGCAGACCTCCGGGCCTTTATGATAGGATATCTCAGGCTGCTAGGGCCAGACGTCAGGGGACTCTCCAAAATCAGCGTTCAAACCGGGACGACGCACGGCGGAGTAGTTTTGCCTGACGGGTCAGTGGCGAGCGTTGACATTGATTTCAAAGCTCTGAAGGAATTGTCTCGAGCAGCACGGAAAGAATACGGTATGGGTGGCGCAGTGCAGCATGGAGCCTCCACTCTCCCTGATGAGGCTTTTGACCTCTTCCCACAGGCGGACACACTGGAAGTGCATCTGGCTACCGGATTTCAAAACATTATCTTTGACAGCCCCTATTTCCCCAAAGAGTTGCTGGACAGAATTTACCGGTATCTTCGGGATAAATACGCAAGTGAAATGAAGCAGGGGGACACATCAGAACAATTCCTCTACAAGACCCGCAAAAGAGCATTTGGTGATTTCAAGAAGGAACTGTGGAACCTGTCTGGAGAAAATCTGAGGGGAATTGGAAACACACTTGAAGAACGCTTTTCCCTGCTATTCCGTAAGTTGAAAGTGGCTGGCACGGTGGACCTAGTGAGCCGGTTCGTAGATTATTAGTGGTGATATGAATAATGGGGCCGGCTCTATGAACCAGCCTCAGGTAACCAAGTTGCTGTGCAATGCTCTTGCTAAGCACTAATGAGCGTTTCTATTGCCGTTGGCAAATTTGATATAATTAAAATATAGAGTTGCTCAGTTACAGACGGCCTGATGAGCACTCGGGGGTGGTAGTGGACAGGGGCAAACTAGGCTTCTGGGAGTCTCTTGGATATCATAATTATGGTGACCCTTGGAAAGAATAGCGGTACAGATAGTTTCCAGTCTCTTGAGCCAGTTACACAAACGCCAAGTTGTGCATTTTACCCTTAGCTGATTTGTTTTTGACGTTGTCGCATATTTGAATTAACATAGCAGTACAACTAATTAGTCGTTCTTTGTTTTTATTTTACTTGAGCGTGGACAACTGAATATGAAAATAGCGCATTCTCACCAGCCGATTGAACGCAATATTGCGATGGAACTAGTGCGGGTCACCGAAGCGGCGGCCATGGCTGCCGCTCGTTATTTGGGTAGGGGTGATAAGACACTGGTAGACGAGGCAGCGGTAGCTGCCATGCGTTATACACTGGGCTATATCCAGATGGACGGAATCGTAGTCATTGGGGAAGGAGAAAAGGACCATGCTCCCATGTTATATATAGGAGAGCGCATTGGTGATGGCTCAGATTTACAGGTTGATATTGCTGTTGATCCCATTGACGGGACTACCCTTGTCGCCAGAGGTCTTCCCGGAGCTATCTCTGTAGTAGCGCTTGCGGCCAAGGGGACGATGCACTGCCCCATGCAGTTCGTATATATGAATAAAATTGTTACCGGACCGGAAGCAAAAGACTGCATAGATATCAACGCACCGGTGGCGGAAAACTTGAAGAACATAGCCAAAGCTAAGCAGAGGAAGATATCGGAACTTACAGTGGTGGTTTTGGACAGGCCGCGGCACGAACAGTTGTTATCGGATATTAGAAGTGCTGGCGCCAGGGTCAAATTGATTTCTGCCGGTGATGTTTCCGCGAGCATAGAGGCAGCTCTGCCTGAAAGAGAGGTTGATGCGCTTATGGGCATCGGGGGCACGCCAGAGGGGGTCCTCTCCGCTGCGGCGATACACTGCATTGGGGGCGGTATTCAATGTAAGGCTTGGCCCCGCGATGACAGCGAAAGAAAGGCCGCCATAGCCGCGGGAGTTGATGTTGATAAGGTATACAAGACGGAGGATCTGATAGATAGTGACGATGTGTTTTTTGCTGCCACCGGGGTCAGTAGCGGCGAATTGCTGAAAGGGGTACGCTACTTTGCCGGCGGGGCACAGACTCAGTCTCTAGCAATGCGCTGCCGCTCTGGTACCGTCCGCTGGATAGATTCCTGGCACAACTTTGACCGCCTTGACAAACTCAGTTTCTTTGAACTCCATTGAGGGAGTTCATATCCTTACTTCTATTATCGTGACGAATCATGTTTTTGGATAACGGGGATTTGTAGAGGTCAAGTAATAATTCGAAGGGCTGCATCAAGTAATCTGGAGGTGTAGGTGATGGTAGCGGACGGAGTCTTAGCGATAATAATGGCAGGAGGAGCAGGTCAAATCTGTATCTTGGAGATGTGTAACAAAAAGTCAAATTGTGAGGTATAGGCTTGAATAGCCTAATTTTGATAAATCATATATATTTGTAGCACTTTGTTTTGAGGGAGTATAATTATCTTATCAATTTTGAAATAGTGGTGCACCTATGAAAATGTCAGAACAAGTAAAAATATCTGTTGTTGAATGTGCTCCAGGAATTATAGCTACCGCAGATAAAAATGGCAAACCTAATGTATCAGCCAAAAGGTCTCTCCAGGTTCTTGATGATGAACATCTCATTTTTGCTGACATCCGGTCGCCGCGTACCATTGAAAATTTAAAAGCGAATCCGCAAATTGCCATATATTGCCTCAATACATCCACTCGACAAGGATGCCGAATTTGGGGTAAGACCGAGATCATAGATTCTGGAGACCTTTTTGACAAGTTTGCTAAAGAATATTCCTCACGGAATGTGAAGGTAAATCACCTTGTCAAGATTACTGTTGATGAGGCTTCAGCTTTCTAAATAAACCAATATTAAATACAGCAATATATAAAGGTCTTTATTAACATTACATCGTTTCGTGTGATCATACTTTCCGATGATTTGTGCAACATATACAATAAGCGGTAGGCTGAATAGTTAGTCCTTCAACATTCCTGGTGGAGGTGGGGAAAGGTTGAACTCCCCGTCCAGAAATAAAATCAACAAAGTCACACTAGCTTGGATTGTTATCTATACGTCACATTTGGGCGTTTTGTGCAATCTAACTAATATTCAGACTGGTGACTTAGCTGTGATATCGATATGAACACATCGCGACTTTTAAAACTAATATGGTATTACTTATCGTCCTTTACCAGTTTCTTGCCGCACTTTTTACAAAAAACCGCATCCTTTTCAACAGGGACACCGCATTTAGGACAGAAGTTTGGCTCGTCCGTTGACTCGGCTTCGGTTAAAGCCTTTTTTTCAACGGTTGCAGTCACAGCGGGCGTAATCTTGGCAGCTTCGGTATCAACGGCAGGCGGCTGAGGCACCTGCGCCACCGTTGTGGCAGGAACAGCGGACACGCCGGCACCCTTGCGGCGGAGCACAAAAAATACCACCCCAGCAATGACCAGCAGCGTAACTACTATTGCTATTATGGGTACCATGTAATTGGGCTTCCACAATATTTCTACGGTGGAAGGTCCGCTCATATTCTGTGTGCCTCTTGAGTTTACAGGGCTGATTGTCCCACCCAGGAAAGCCCAGAAGCCACTCTCCATGGGGACTTCCTTCAGCGCCAGGTCGTACGTGGCGGTGCTGTCTTTAAGCTCCCAGGAGCGCTCCTCTATGGGAGGGTAATCCGATTTCAGAGTCAGCAGGTAATAAGTGTCGTATGCGGCAGTGGCGGTTCCTCCCTGGTTAGCAGCGAACGCCAGGTCCCTGGTGGGGAGCGTGCTGCCGTCGGGCAGCTTCCATTCCCGGAAGACGTATTTTATGCCGTTCTGTATATCCGAATCAATAGTGCTTGGTGCCGTGCTGCTGAAATAGTTCCCCACAGCATAAAAGCCAGCACCTGGTGGCTGTGTTAAACCGGATGGGTCGCTGCTCGTCCCAATATGTACCTCCCGTGCATAATCGAAATATGCGTGGTTGTCGATGTCGGTCACCGTTTTTTGATTTGACCCTATGACTGTAAATCTGGTTTGGGGGTCCGGTCCCTGTACGACTTGATCGACGACCACTAAATGGCTTTCGCACGGCACTGACGTAAAGGTTTCAGAGCCACCTCCTGCGAGGATAGCCTCCTGTGAGCCGTCAATTAACACCCTTGTCTGACCCTGCGTCAGGCCCGGTCCAATTTCGACGGTGAAATCGCAGGCGGTAGCGGAGTAAGTGACCATGAGGGCAATGTAATTAGCCCAGCAATCGATGATAAGGGTGAAGGGCGCGCTGGCAGGCGGGCAGCAGCCCGCCGAGGGGCACATAACGGTATCGGTACAGGTAACGTTCACGATATGTGACCCGCAGGTGCCCGGGGCTGGGATACCGGAGATGACTCCGGTGCTGGGGTCCAGGGTCAGCCCCACTGGCAACCCTGTTGCTGCCCAGCTATATGTTCCCGAGCAACCAGTGGCAGCCAGGGTCATGGTGAAAAACTGGCCCTCCCATGCCACTGGGTACCACACTGGAGTGATGGTCAGTGGGGGAGTTGGAGGACCTGGTGGTTGGACCGTGATTGTGCAGGCGTGAGGGATAAGGGGTTCCACACACGCGGTGTCATCCATCGAGACAGCCATAACCGTAAAGTTGTAGACGTTTCCCACCGTACCCGGGTCAGGACAAACTGTAAGTACCCCGGTATTCATATCCCATGTTGCATTTAGCCCTGGAAACATCCCCCACAAAAAAATATAGTCGTAATGCACTGTTCCCATCACGCATGTATAATTGCCGTCGTTGGTAAAAGTGATTGTAGAAGATTGGCATTCTATCACGTCAAAATTGTTGGGGGGAGGAGGGGCAGCAAGATCAAAGGCTTGTACTGGCTCGGTTTTAAGCATCATGCCTCCCATAGCCAGTGTCACTAAAATTAGAATGCATACGCATAACCTGAAGAAATCCGTTACTCGCCGGCCCTTTCCAGAATTCGATGTTCTCATTTCACAACCTCCATATTTACTCCAACAGAAAGGATTCTTTCTTTACTGTGTTAAATAGAAACCATTACTTCAGGTAGCGCTGACAAGCTCTGGTTGCCTCAGCCTGGGTGGAGTAGCAGGTGCCTTTGGACTGGTAACACTGGGACTCAGTAGCCTGGAAAACCTTTCCATCTGCGCAGCACCAGCACATCGGCTGACAAGCTCTGGTTGCCTCAGCCTGGGTGGAATAACATGCGCCGCCCATCTGGGCGCACTGAGACTCGGTGGTCTGATAGACCTTACCGCCCACGCAGCACCAGCACATCAGCTGGCAGCGTTCGATTGCCTCAGCCTGAGTGGTATACCAGTAGCCTCCCACCTGGGCACACTGAGCCTCGGTGATCTGGGCGATCTTGCCGTCCTTGCAGCACCAGCCTAGCGGCTGACATGCTCGCACCGCTTCGGCTTGATTGGCGTACCAGTTGCCTCCCAGCCGGGCACACTCAGTCTTGGTGGACTGGCTGACCTTGTAGTCCCTGCAGCACCAGCCTTCCGGCTCCTTATAGCAATACCATTTTTTATCTTTATTAGGAGAGAAGTAACAGGGCTGCTCGGAGCATCTCGTGGTAAATCCCTGGGCTGCTGCTTCTTCCGGTGTCAGGCAGTGGTTGCAGTTGCTGGGGCATTTGAAGAAATCAGGGGGCAATGAAGACGTAGCTCCTTCAGGTAATGTCGTCGACGGAGCAGATGAAGTAGCTGGTGCGGAAGTCTGGGGTCCCCATTGAGGTGTACGAGCTGTAGTCTGATTAGCAGACACCGGCGGGATCAGGGAAGTAGGCTTCGGCGGAAGCTCAGTGGTAAACGATAGCGTTACCTTTCCCTCCACTTCGCCGCTCTCGCTTATTGCTTTCAGGATGGTATCGAACGTATTGCTGTCGGCCGTCTGTATTGCGGCGGCAGACAATCCTTTAACAGTCCCTTTGAGGGTGGAGGCAGAAGGGTTAATGATGTCTTTGATGATATTGCCCGCCTCAATTATCTGTACTTTGGTGGCGTACTTGACCACGAAGGTATATATGGCGGCATCTTCGGTACCCAGTTCTAAGGGTTCAGCCTTGAATAGCTGGATTTCTGGCGGCTTCCCGCCTGCAGGGTATTGTGCATTAACCCCATCATTTGCCGCCTGGCACACCTGGACACCCGGTAGCAGCATGCCACTTTCTGACCGTTCAGTGCACATGATTGTCCCGGCAGCTATGAGTCCGATCAGTACAAGGCACAAGCACAACCTGGAAATGCTTGTCAACCGGTGAACCTCTCTGAAATTCGATGCTCTCATTCTTCCACCTCCAAATAAAAGTAATCGCGGGAATTTTATGATGTTGGCAGTATCTTCAGTCTGTAACAATCATATGGACAATTCTGTCACACACTTTCACATATGTCAAGGCGTGTACAGATATTTTTCCGGAGTAAATCTCAGATGCAACTCCTATTGGAAGGTCTACTGACCATATGTGGAGAAAGGATTACCGAGTAGCATCTTAGTTCCAAATGAAGATGTTTCCAGTTTGATAGACAGGAGATTTCAATAGGATTTAGGGCGGATCCTGGTCCTGGGCAATGGCACTTAATTGTTCAGCAATAACCTTGTGGGTTGTATCGTGATCACACATTTGCCTGTTTCGTGTGATTTTACGAAACGATGTTATATGTGGTTCCTACAAAATTTACATCATATCATCATAAGCTTATATAGGATTTTCCACTTATTTAAATTTACTAAAAATCTGCAATACTCTGGCTACCTCGGCTAATTATTTCTTAAGATAAATACTGATAAGTGGTAGAATTATAAAAAGAAGGTAAAGATAATTTTGCCTGAGGTGATGTAATATGCTGGTTCAGGACGAAAAGAAGATCGGTTATGCGCTGGGTGGTGGTGCGGCTCGCGGGCTTTTTCATATTGGCGTTCTGGCTGTACTTGAAGAATACAATATTTACCCTGACATTATAGCGGGAACTAGTATGGGTTCTATAATTGGGGCGCTATATGCCAGTGGACTCACCGCTGCCGAAATCAAGCAAATAGCAATAGAACTGGATTGGAAACGGCTTATCCGCCTGGCCGATATAACTTTACCACTTAGCGGTCTAATTCAAGGAAAAAGGATTATCTCTTTACTTAAATCAATCCTGAGGGATAGGACATTTTCTCAATTGAAAAAGAAGTTTGCCTGTGTGGCTACAGACCTCATGAACGGGGAGCAAGTTGTCTTACAGGAAGGCTCGCTGATAGAAGCGATCAGAGCAAGTATATCAATACCAGCTATTTTTACGCCAGTAAAGCTTAAAGGGCATTACCTTATTGATGGCGGCCTGGCAAATGTGGTCCCTGTCAGTGTTTGTCGTGACATGGGGGCTGATTTTGTCATAGGAGTCAATGTTATTCCCCGCCCCGGGGAAAAAGTATCAATACAACAAGTATGTGAAAAATATCACAGTTATCAACTACAATATAAGGCTGGTCATAAAGTGAAATCGCCATCATTGGCAAAACGTAGAGCCAAGTATCGTTCATATATTTCGGATATCGAAAAAGCTGCTAAGAAATTTCTTCTATATCGACCATCAAAACGTAATAATGATATAGAAAAACCAACCGATCCCATAGTGGATAATGGAATAGGTTCCCTGTTTTCCAGAGAGCCAAGACTATATGATGTACTGAGTCAAACGTTGTCCATTGTTGAATATCGTATAGCTATGGAAAATCTTAAGGAAGCTGACCTTGCAATTACACCATTCAATGGAAACGTTGGGTTCTGGCAATTCAATAGAGCTACTGAAGCCATAAACGCAGGGGAGATAGCCGCGAGATTAGCTTTACAGAGAGATGACATAGCTCGTATTATGTTGAACCGCCAACAATCGACTATTTCGCGATTAGCTAGAAGACCTTAAGAGAGAAGGATTTCTCATAAGTATACCAGGATGAATAGACTTTTCTACTTACCCGAAGAACTATGTTATGATAGGAGAGTGCTGAAAAACTCATATTCACCCCCCTTTATCCCCCAGTCTTGGGGGAATTGGAATCTGGGGGACACCCCCAGACCATCGGCATCCACCTCAGGCGGACTGCACCTCTTTTTCAGCAGTATCGATAGGCATCATATCTATTTTGTGAGTACGGCGATTAATATGCAAATTGGAGGCTAGCGGTGAAAAACAGACGCATCATTATAATAGCGATTCTATTATTAGGAGCACTATTGATATCAGGATGTAACTTAGCACTCGGTACAGCACAAGTGAAGAATGGCAACACTGTACAGGTGAACTATACCGGAAAATTGGCAGACGGTACTGTGTTTGATACATCAGTGGGACGAACACCTTTGGAGTTCACTTTGGGTAAAGGCGAAATAATACCTGGGTTTGAAAAAGCTGTCCTGGGAATGAAAGTAGGGGAAAAGAAAACTGTTACCATTCCTGCAAACGAAGCCTATGGACCACGCCGAGATGACCTGACATTTGAAATACCCCGAGGGGAACTTCGTAGTGGAGTAACCCCACAGGTTGGCATGCAACTGCAGCAGACGGGAGACGATGGTTCAGTCATTGTAGCCACCATCACCAAAGTATCTGATACAACGATCACGCTCGACGCCAACCCCCCTCTTGCTGGTAAAGATTTGACGTTTGAAATTGAACTAGTAAAAATACAATAAATTTTCTGGGGAAATATCCTTAACGCCACCAAATACAGTTGAGCGTGTAGACACGAGAGGCCAGCTTTGCGACTAACTGCACTATGCTCCCTAATAAACTGCATATTGTAACCCAAAAGGCTTTCGTGTAGCCTTTTCAAAAACGTCGACAAGTTGTAGATAAGCGATTATAATTGTTGAGCCACATTACCTATGTCAAAATACACTCAAATAAAGGAGGTTTTTGCTAATGTACCTGTACGATTACAAAGTTAGCAATCCTAGTTTTGACGTGCAGTTGGCAGCTACCACATCAACGAGATCTCATTATAAAGTTTCTTTCCCAAGCCCCGGTTCAATTAGTTGGAAAGAAGATAATACCGTATACGGTGATTTGTTCATCCCGCAAAATACTAAGCGAGTGCCATTGGTAATCCTGACACATGGCGTTGGCGATGCCAGCCTGGCCCCATGTATGACATTAGCGCGGCTTCTGGTCAGACAGGGAATAGCCTCCTTTATTTGGTATTTGCCAATACACTCTCACCGCTTGCCTGAAGCAATGAAAGGGGGATTCTTGCCGACGACTCCTCAAGAATGGCTTGAAATTTACCGGAGTTCGGTTATTGAAATACGCAGGGTTGTAGATTGGATATATAGTCGGGAAGAAATGGACCTGAATAGAATAGTAGTAGCAGGCATCAGCCTCGGAGGTATGATTTCATCAATAGCTATGGCAGTGGATAAAAGGATATTTGCCGGGGTCTTTATTGTCATTGGTGGCAATATGGCAGAGTTATCCTGGGGAGGCAAGAGTGCCACTACACCGGCTGGCCATACTTGTTCGCGAGAGGAGTGCCAGGCAGCATACAGCAGATACCCTGACTATCTAGATGAAGTAGCGAAAAAAGGACTAGAAAATGTTGCCCCAGCCAAAGAGTGCTTCCTATTTGACCCACTCACGTTTGCAAGCCACCTTCGGGAACGACCAGTATTAATGATAAATGCGAAGGATGACGAAATTGTATCCGAGAGTTCAACTACTATGCTCTGGGAAGCGTATGGAAAGCCACGGTTGATTTGGGTCTCGGATACTCATGCTGGTACTTATTGTCAGTCTGCTCTTATAAGTACCGAAATCATTAATTTCTTGAGTTCAATTAATACTTAAGTTATTCTGCAGCATTATGTTCAAATCACATTCGGCTTAGTTGCCTTTTTTATCAAATTGTGCTTTTTAGCAACTCAAAAAACTTTTGTTTACATTCCCTTCAAAATTATCTCCAAGGTGAAATTAAATGCACATTAGATAAAGGTATTTTGATTTCAAACTTTGCAGACACAACATTAAGTGGTATTCTATATAATCTGCACACAGTAAGTGTTAAAACCACGAATAGAAGCCTTTAAACACCAGATATCCGTATAACAAACAGGAAAATGACAAGAGCACCACAAAGCCATTCTCATAAAGAGGTTATACAATGTTAGTCTTAGTAACTGGCGGAGCAGGCTATATGGGGCCTGCCCTGATTGAAAAATTGTTAAATTCAGGACATACCGTCAGGACGATTGATAACTTTTGGAGGGGTAAAAAAGATTCACTTGCAGGGTTAGATGTTGACCTGGTAGAAGGTGATATCAGGAATCCAGAAGATCTACAGTCTGTGATGAAAAGGATTGATGTTGTGTTTCACCTTGCAGCCCAACCGTCTGTTCCGATTTCTGAAATTGAATCGAATTACACAGAGCAAGCCAACGTCACGGGTACCAGGCTTTTGCTATCTGCTGCTAAAAAGGAAGGCGTTAAGAAGTTCATTTTCTATAGCACAATGGGAGTCTATGGCAACGTATCAAGTGGTTTGATCACTGAGAATACAGCCTTAAATCCAACATGCCAATCTTCCATCACAAAGGCAACGGGCGAATTTTTATGCAAATCTTTTTGGTTGAATTATCAATTACCAACAGTCATACTAAGGTATGGCGTTGTCTACGGCCCATCTCGGGGACTGCAATATTTTGATGAATTTCATGGCACCCTTCCCAACAGGTCTGTATACCTGGCAATGTCTAAGAAATCCATTACAATTTATGGTAACGGGAATCAAACACGAGGGTTCATCCACATAGAGGACGCCGCAGATTTAGGAATTCTAGTCATGAACAAAGAAGGAATCTACGGAGAAGCTTTCAACGCTTATTCTGAAGTACTTACGGTAAACGAGCTTGTGGAAACTGTGAAAAGCGTTACTCAAAACCAGGAAAATCTCCCTGTAGAAATTAAATATATTCCCAATCCACGGATTGAAGAGGTTAGCCTTCCATATACCGCTTCCTCTGAAAAAATAAAAAACATTCTTGGCTTTAATGCCCAGCATACACTGGCAACAGGAATCTCACAATTGATAAATTGGTTAAAGGAAAAGGGACTTGTATGCAAATAGATAGCATCACAATTCTTGGCGGAACTGATAAAAACGGTAACCCCGAGCCGGTTAAGGATGTCGAGATTCTAAAAGGAGAAATCGTCAGCCTTGTCGGTCCCACCGGTTCGGGTAAGAGCTGTCTAATGTCTGATTTAGACAAGGTTGCACAAAGAGATACCTTAACTAAGCGAGAAATTCTAATCTGCGGACAGAAACCAACAGATGGTGTCAAGGCAAAGATTAAGAAAATGGTTGGATTTATCAGTCAAAATATGCAATTCTTTTGCAACCTCAGTGTTTCCGATTTTTTAAAATTGCATGCCGAATCCAGAGAGCTGAGCTTTGATGAAGGGCTTTTAAACCGCGTCCTGTCTCTAGCCAATCAAATAACCGGAGAGCCAATCAATCCAATTCTGAACCTGACGGTTTTATCCGGTGGTCAGACGAGAGCCCTAATGATAGCCGATATAGCTGTTATCAGCGATACGCCAGTATTATTGATTGATGAGTTAGAAAACGCTGGCATTTTAAGAGACAAGGCACTGGAGATTCTCCTCGAAGAGGGGAAAATCGTTTTAATCGCAACTCACGACCCAGTGCTCGCCTTGATGGCTCAAAGAAGAATAGTCTTTAAGAATGGGGCGATGATAAAAGTCATCGAATCATCAAATAAGGAAAGAGTGGTCGCCAAAAGGATTGCCAGGATAGACCATTCGTTAGAAAAACTCAGAAATTGTGTAAGAGGCGGAGAAATTGTGGAAAGCCTGGAGGGTTACGAACTATGAGATTCGCTATTTTTTCCGGTACTGCGGGCTGTGGTAAGACTTCAGTCATCTTTCATGCTTGTAAACACTTGATGAATATGGGACATAAGCCTGTAGTTGTCAAAATAGATTGCATTGCTACGGACGATGACAAATTTTATCAAGCAAATGGCATACCTTCAATAAAAGGTCTGGCTAAAGATATGTGCCCAGACCATTTTTCTACATATAACATGGAGGATATGTTTTCATGGGCTACTGAGAAAAAGGCATCTACATTACTGGTCGAGACAGCAGGCTACTGTCTCAGGTGTTCTCCGTATATTCGTAATTGCCTGGGAATTTTTGTGGCTGATGTTACCCAAGGAATGTCAATGCCATTGAAAGTCGGCCCGATGTTAAGCTTGGCTGACATGGTAGTTACAATCAAAGGTGACGTTGTAAGCCAGGCTGAGAGAGAGGTATTTGCCCGTAGAGTGGGACAGGTCAATCCTAAAGCAACCATGGTAGAAGTCAATGGACTTACTGGATACGGATGCAGAGAGGTAGCCGAGACTATTTACAATTCTTCAGAGATAACCGATTTGCCGATGCGCTCATTAAAAGAGCGGGCGCCATTTGCCGTCTGTACGCTATGCACCGGCGAAGTGAGAGTTGCCCAAAAGTATCATAGGGGATTACTAAGGTCTATCGACGGTATCGAGGCATACAAAGGTGAGTAGCAAAATCGAAAGAATGCTTCCGGGATATGGCTGTGGTTCCTGTGGATTTCCAGATTGCAAACAGTTTGCAGAAGCAATAACAGAAAAAAAAGTTGATATAGATGCCTGCCCCTTTATGCAAAGCGATATGTTCAAAGAGGAAAGAGCATCAATCCAAAAACTGGTTGAAGCTAACAAGAAGAGTAAAAAGGAAAAGATAATTAGCCTGCTTGATAAACATGAATGCGACTTTATTCTCGGTCCCTTGGATGAAGAACCAAGCTGCCGCGAATACATATTACCGGTCAACTTACAACAACCCTTGCAGATTTCTCCAGGTTCTTATGTAAAGTGGAGGCCTTTAGGCTGCCCCATAGTTCATTTCGGCGAGGTTTTCGAAACGAGTCCGCTCCTAGGAGTCTATCCTACAGGACCCAACTTTACACAGGATAAAAAGCCGATAGACTTGGGAGTGATATTCTTTCTAGCCTTTGAAGGAGCTATTGTAGCAGGAAAAGTTCCGGATGTCGGCGAAACGGTTGTTTTTCTTCCAGAGTATTGCATGATGCAAAAGAGCCATAGTGGAGTTATAGTAGAGCTTGTGGGACAAAGGGTAAGGATAGAAAGAGTCGACTTGCTGGTATGGCATAAAGCAAGAAAATTCAAAACTGCATAAGTGGTATATCGCCAATTAGCAAGCTGATCCTTGAGATTGTAACTAGTGATAAATGACCCAGACTGAAAAAGTTAAATGCCAAAAGTGCGGTGGTGAAATCTCAAAAGATGCTAGCTTCAAAAGCAGAGAGCAGGTTCTTTGCGAAGACTGTTATATAGAGGCAACCAAGCGGGTTCAAACTTGTGATCCCCTTGCAGTACGCTCCGCTACTCAATATCGTAAGTCATCCGGGCTTGAAGCAACAGAAGGTTTGACTGAGCTGCAAAGAGCAATATGTGAATTCGTCAAATCCAGAGGCAAGACCACCGCCGCAGAGCTTACCGGCACATTCCATCTATCTCCTCAAGAACTGGAAAATCAAATAGCTATCCTGAGGCACTGCGAGTTGGTCAAGGGACAAAAAGAGGGCGATAAAGTATATTTAACTCCCTTCTAATGAGCTGATGGATAAGGAGTAGGCTCAAGCGGCCTTCTGGTATTTTCCTATATATTCCGAGTTGGTCTCTTTGTGGTTAATTTCTTGTAAACCCATATTTGATAATAGAGTCCTTAATTCATTGGTAGGCATGCCATGCGATTTCCCGATTCTTTCCTTGATGAAAAACATGCCGCCAGCCTTCAATTTACCAGAAAGTGCTATGACAATATCCTGTCTCTCAGCAGGAGCTATATCGTGAATAACATGTATAACTGATATGACGTCAAACGACGAATCGGGTATGTCCAACTCTCTGATATCTCCCAACTTGCATTCCACATTGGGATAATTTTTCAGCCTCTTCTTGGCTTTATTAATCCAGAAATTTGATGTGTCAACGCAAGTAAGATGTCCCTGCTCATTGAGAAACTTCGATAAACACTTACCACCAACTCCACCCCCACACCCGAAATCAAGGACATTCTCGTCACCTCCTAAGCCGAAGGTTTTAAAGTAAGGTTTGTAAAATAGTAGGCCTCCGATAAGTCCCTTCACTATATCTTCCAAAATAAACAGGCATGATGGATTTTCGAAATCAACTCGTCTAAATTGGTACTCGCCCATTATTCCTTCCCCGAGTCATAATACCCTTAAAAAGTTGCACAGGTTCGGGTTTCAGCTAAGTATGCTACAATTCATCATTTAACCCGACCATTCCAAGCCACGTCGGCCCTAGCTATTATCTTTTTTTACCGGCAGCGGCTGCCAGAGGTGCCACCGCTATCCAAAGCGTTACGGTTATTAGCATAGATAGAGGATAGTCTATTCCCGTCAAGCCAATTTTGGGCGCAATAACTCCCCAAAGAAGCATGAAAAAGAATGAGCTGAGAAAGAAGCCGGGGATAGCTGCCAGCATAGTAAAATAGCCCATAGTAGTCCTCCTTTATTTACTGATATCCTTAAATTTTAGTTCGATTACTGTATCAACACCGCAATGTGCTGCCTGCTGCAAATCAAGCAAAGCTTCTGACTTTGTTTTACCTGAACCAATTGCCACAGGAGGTTCCCAGACAACATAGTAATCCTGAGTTTCCTCATCGTATTCAATTTCGACATCACAATTACGAAACATCGTTGCTCCTCCACGCAAAAGGATTACTCTCCCAGGATAGCCTCGATTTCACTATAGGCGTGAGCCATTACTTCGCGGATACGTTTGATCTGCTCTGGATTAGCCTGACGAAAATGCCGACCGAGCAGACTCTCCAATGCATGCAGGTCTTTCATTACCATAGCCATCTTGGCTAAATTTTTAAAGTTCCAATGATGGCTCATATGACTTACCACTTCATCAGCAAAATCCTTCCGTTCAGACAGAAATTGGCGTCCTTCCTCGGTTATCTCATATACTTTCTTACCATCCCGCTCTGTCGACCTCGCATATCCCATTTCCTCGAGCATCTGGAGGGTGGGATAAACTACACCAGGACTGGGTTTGTAGAATCCGTGGGACTGCTCTTCGAGAGAACGAATGATTTCATAGCCGTACCGTGGCTTCTCTTTGAGGAGGTCAAGAATAACGTATTTTAAGTCCCCTTTCTGGAAGGGGCTTTCCTGCCGAAAGCCGTGGAAGAATCTCTCTCCTCTGAAAACTCTGTCTCTAAACATATTGTCACCTCTCGATTATATTTATATATCTAGTATTATCTCGATATATCTAGATATATTATAGATAAATATACCCTACTTGTCAAGGGGTTTTGGCTGATTTTTAGAGATTATGGGAAATAATTGTTCTTGAACGGTGGGGCAATTGTAACTTGATGGCTCCGAGAACGATGCTCATGCTCGGTATTTCTTTAATTATAAACTGCAGAAAGCCCCCATTTCACCACATCGTCTAAGGAAGAGTAACGATAGTTCCCGTATTATTGAAGAAAAAGCCGTCACCGAATTCTTGCCAAAGTCGCAAGCTGGCGGCCACACCTGTGCAGTGAGATACACCCAGCTTTTTTATACCAAGTTGTTTCAGTTCCTTTATGGCATGCTCTAATTGTTCCTGAGAAGCTCGGAATAGATGGGTGCCACCGATAACTGTGTGGATATGCTCAACACCCATAAGTTCTCTAGCGTACCAAAGCGTATTAATCAGTCCTCGATGAGCACACCCCAAAATAACAACAAGCCCAAAATCCGCCTTAATGACGAGCGCCTGATCATCGGGAACTGTATCAGGAACAAATTTATGCCCATCTTTGACAAACAGCCTTGGATCCACTGTTTCATAAGGTGTTACCATGGGTATTTCGCCAGTTGCGGCAACGCTATCCAAAATCCACACTGGCTTAGCTGATAAATGGAAAGACGCCCCAAGGCCATCCAGTAGTTCTCGTCTGTGAGGAATCCCGATAAAAGTATAGTCTTTTTCACCGGGGCGCAGCACGTATTTTGCAGCCCATACCCCTGGATGAGCTATTACCTCCACCTGCCCTACTAGTCTCACCACTTCCTTTAAACCACCGGTGTGATCCAGATGCCCGTGACTTAAGACTATCTTCTCCACCCCACCGAGGTCGATATTTAGACTTGCGGCATTTGTGGTAGCAGAAATCCCCTGTCCGGTATCCATCAAGATTTTTGTGCCATCGACTTCTACCAGGATGCTCAAGCCCCACTCAGCAAGAACACCTACTTTCCCTGCGGTGTTTTCGCTCAGTGTAGTCAGGCGTATTTTCATGATGCTTATCCCTCAACCCTCATCTCGTAGCACATTTCTCCAGACCGCTTCGAGAGGAGGTATTTTACTGTTTTACCCTCGATAAGAAACTTCTCTGACTGGCTACGCAATGCACGAAAGTTCGCCGTATCTAAAAAATGGCGCAGTACCTCTAATTGTTCGGTAAGGCCCGTTTTATTGCTACCAGCCAGTAATAGACTGGAAAGTCGATTGTATTCCTTCCGTGCCTTCGTCTCCACGCATTCGGAAAGGTCAGGAGATATTTCCAGATGCAACAGAGCATCTTTGGAATCTATTATCGTCCCCCTCTTGTTTTCACTCAAAATCTCGGCATCTTCCGCTTCAAATTATTCAGCAGTGACTGCATTATCCTCAGGGGCTCACGGCCCCCGCAATCTACTATCAGCTGCAATACAGAGGAGGTTGGAACTCTGGAGTAGCCATTCTCTCAATATCGGTGCTGCCACAAGTGGGGCATGTCCTCTGTTTCTCCTCCGTCACACTGCTCGCCACTGGTAGCTCGAACTCGCTTTTGCATTGATGACATGTGTATTTCCAATTAGATAAACCAAAATAGAGATCGAGGCTGTAGCCAACCGGTATCCATAACGGTAGCATCTCAATATCGATGCTACAACAGTAAGGGCATTTCACCTCCGTTGCAACCCCGGCGCCAGGCTCTAACCGTACCTCAAATACAGCTTTGCACTGATGACAACCGTATTTGCCTGGTATCATTTATGGCTCCCTTTTCCTTGCAGAAGAAGCTATTAATTTATTATCCAGAATAATCACCTACTATATACTCCAATTATACGCCTTTACTTCGTTTTGGCGTTAAGGAACTCAGTAAGTTTTTGGGCGAATTGGTCGAATTCTTTGTTTTGATACTTCTCAATTTTGCCTTCGTCGCAAAGACGTGCCAGCTCTGGGTCTATCGGAATTCTCACTACATTCGATACTCCAGTCATATTCACCATTTCTTCAACCTTGCTTTTGCCGAAAAGCTCCAGCCTTTTCTTTGTGCCAGGTATCTCAAAATAGCTCATATTCTCCACCAGACCTAGGATAGGAATATTCATAGTATTAGCCATCTTGACCGCCTTCTTTACTACCATTGCAGCCAGTTCTTGAGGACTAAACACTATGACTACACCTGAGAGAGGTAACGACTGCATTACGGTTAAAGGTGCATCAGCAGTCCCTGGCGGCAGGTCGACCAAAAGATAATCGAGCTTGCCCCACAGTACATCGTCCCAGAACTGCTGGATAACCTTACCGATAAGAGGGCCACGCCAGATAACAGCATCATCCTCATGCTCCAGAACCAGATTGATAGACATAATCTCAATTCCCAATCTTGATGGCACTGGCAGAAGACCACTATCACTGCCACTGGGACGGCCCTTGCTTAGACCAAAGATCTTGGGAATACTCGGCCCAGTGATATCGGCATCGAGAACACCAACATCTTTCCCCTGGCGAACCAGAGATGCAGCTAGCAACGCTGTAACCAGAGATTTACCTACGCCTCCCTTGCCACTCATGACAGCAATGACACGGTCTATTTTATTAATATCCTTGGGTTTCCCATCAGTAAAATTCACAATGGTTTCTTGAACCTCTGGCATTTGTTTTAAAGCCTCTTCGATTTTTTCTTTCATCAAATCCTGGGCGCCAGGATGAATGGCAGCAGATGCCAAAGTTATCTCAACTTTATGGTCAGAGATTTTAATATCGCTGAGTAAATTCATTTTCACCAGACTGCGCATAACACCGGGAACCAGTATCCCTTCCAATTTTTCTTTTACCTGTTCTTCAGTAGGCATAGATTATCCTCCATAGTTACTCAAAACTTGTGAAAATATTATATTCATCAATAACTTAGATTCCGTCACAATATGCTTTGTATCATTTCAATTTCTACCTGCATTCTATGTTTTTATAGTCAATAATTCGGTTCTTATGAATATAGGGCTTTCCAAATCGGACTCCTAGTGCAGCCGTTCCATAAGATTAGGTAGTTTACCTCCCAGGTACAATTTGATTGCCTCCTCAATATTGCTCACGTCGGTAACAATAGGCTCAATGTTGTAGCTTTTCATGCTCTCGTAAGCCCCCCACCCCATACCACCAACAAGCAAAACCTGGCAATCGCTTATAGTTTGTGCCATGCTTTGGTGTTTGGATTGAGAGCCTGGGTCAAAACCATGCCTTTCACCATGTGACGCATGGTTTTCCGTAGCAGCAAAATGTTGATGTCCCATTTTGGCGCGGGTTTCCTTGTTTATTATTTTACCGTTTTCTGCCGTAAACACCACATACTGTGATGCTCTACCAAAATGCTGGCTGATAGTGATTCCGTCATCTGATATAGCTGCGATCTTCAATGTATTACCTCCCAATTAATTTACTCTGTAATTATTTCATATTTGAGTTTTTCGTCTTCAAAATGTATTTTAACACTAACCTTCTTGCCCTCGGCAAGATACCTTTCAGACTCATCAACTAGCGTTCTTGCCTCGGGTGATCTCAAAAAGTCCACCAGCGCATTAAATTTCTGCTGCAATTCTTTATCCTCTCCACCTGAGCTGAGAAGTTGAAATAAGCAGTTGTTAAGCTCCTCCTCGGCAAGGCATTTAACGCACTTGCCTGATATCTCGCTGGTGGAATACCTGGGTGAAAGTTCAATTTGTTTCATATTGCTTATGTGCCCTCCTTTTTTTTCTAACCTCTGCGGCAATGACCTTCTGTTGAGCATGGTGGTTTCTCACAGCGCTCTTCTCTACCGCAACAGGTGGTACCTGATCTAGTGGAAAATTCCTTCTGAATATTGGGCAGGGACAGAAGTTTGTCAATACGCTGACTGCCACAAGCAGGACATTTCTGGTTTTCAGCAGCGGATAGATTTTGGACCAAAGATTCAAACGTCCCCCCGCATTCAGAGCATTTATATTCATATATAGGCATTCATAACTCCTTTATTTTTTAATTGAGCAAACTCAAAGTTCGTTCCCACAGCTCCACAATCTGCTGGCTAAAACCGTTGCTACTGTATTCTACTACTGGTAAACCATGTACCATAGCCTCAGTTACTACGTTATCAAACGGAAGTTTGGCAACTACTTCCACCCCCTGGCCCCGACAGTTGCTTCTCAAACAGAAATCCTCGATCTTACGGGTATTTTCCTCATTTATATCATATTTGTTGATACAAACCACAGCAGGAACACCAAAGTGCTGACAAACACCCAGTACTCTCTCCAGGTCATGTGCGCCTGACAGCGTAGGCTCAGTAACCAGCAATGCCAGATTCACTCCTGATAAGGAAGAAATAACAGGGCAGCCAATACCCGGAGGACCATCGCTGATGATATGTTCAAGTCCATTTCGTTCTGCAATTAACTTAGCCTGTTGTCTTACCGTCGCCACCAACTTTCCAGAATTCTCCTGAGCCGCTCCCAACCTGGCATGGACCAGCGTGCCGTACTTAGTTTCAGAGATGAACCAGTGACCAGCCATATTTTCCTTCATCGTGATTGCCTCAGTAGGGCAGATGCGAGAGCAAAAGCCACAGCCCTCACAGGAAATGCTGTTAACTCTGTAATCATGGATAGCATGAAAACGGCATAACTCCTGACATAAACCACATTGCGTACATTTACTTTCATCAATAACTGCTACCTGCCCACTCCAAAAATCATGGCTTTGGCGCCTTGATGGTTTGAGAATGAGGTGAAGGTCAGCGGCATCAACATCGCAGTCAGCGAGCACCTTGTCTGCAGCAAGTGCAGCAAAAGAGCCAACCAAGCTGGTTTTGCCTGTACCTCCCTTACCGCTTAGCACAATAAGCTCTTTCACCTACGATCTCCTTGATTCTATTAAAAACAGCTACAAACCTGTCTTTCCACTCTGGCATACTCTGAGCTAGTGTTAAACCTCTTGAATAGAAGCCAGCAATCTTCGAATCCAGCGGAATGTGAAGCAGTACAGGTATATTTTCGCCAAGGCAATACTTCTCAATATGCTCATCACCAAGACCAGCACGATTGATGATTACGCCACAGGGCAGTTGAAGCATCCGCACCGTCTCAACTGCCAACATCAGGTCGTTAAGACCAAAAGGAGTTGGCTCGGTAACCAAAAGACAAAAGTCAGTATCTTTTATTGACTCCACGACGGGGCACGATGTCCCCGGAGGCACATCAACTATAACGATATTTTGATTATTCGCCTTTTCCTGAACTTTTTTGATAACAGGCGTTGCCATGGCTTCTCCTATGTTCAACCTACCGTGAATGAAATCTATATTGTCCGCAGCACCATACTCTAAGGTACCAATAGGTCTCCCGATCTCGTAGATTGCCTTTTCCGGGCAAAGATAACTGCAAGCACCACAACTATGGCATAGCTCATGAAAAGTCAGAACGCGCTCTCCTAGGACAGCGATAGCCTTATAAGCACAAACTTCGGCACATTCGCCACAGAAGGTGCACTTTCCCCTGTCTACGATGGGAACCTGCATGTTAACAGGCTCACTCCCAGTTATAGTTGGATTTAACAGGAGATGAGCATTTGGCTCCTCTACGTCGCAATCAAGAAGCTGTACCTTGTTTTTATCTTTCAGGGAGCAGGCAAGACTGGTAGCTACCAGAGTCTTGCCCGTTCCCCCCTTGCCACTGGCTACTGATATTATCATTGTTTATTCTCTCGTCATCTTTGTGCTGCACTTGGGACAAATCATACTGTAGCAGGGCACACCTAGCTTATGCGGCGACTTGGTTCCGCAGTTGGGACAGACACAACTACCCCCGGGACCTGCTCCGAGCTGATTGCCCCTCATCCTACCCTGACCTGAGCCTCCCCTTCCGATACCCCGACCACTACCCCTACCACCCCCTACGGGAGGTCCAGTTTGATCTCCTCTAGGCATAATTACCCTCCTTTAATTTTATTTATCGTTGCCTCCGCGATTTGTAATAGCTTCCCTCTTAAAGCCCTTCCTACCTCTGGCCATGGTGCGCTGGCACATCAGGTTCTGAACTAGGCTTAAGCTGACCAGATTTGTATTTACCTACTGCATCTCTCACGCTACCTGAAACACCGGTTATCACCTGGATATCCGCGGCCGATAATACCTGATGAGCATTAGGCCCACAGCTACCTGTCAACACAGCTTTAACACCCTTGCTGGCAACAAGTTGGCCTGTGGCGATACCGGCTCCTTGAACCATAGTACCCGAATTCGCTAAAGCCTCGAACTGCATGGTTTCGGGATCAACAATCATCAGATATTGGCACCGGCCAAAACGAGGATCAACCTGTGACTCCAGGTCAGGTCCTGTAGCAGTAACAGCAATTTTCATTTAATGTAACCTCCATGTTTCTGGTTATTCTCTACGACGTTGGAGATTGAGTTTGTCCAGCGCTTTTCTCCATGTCTTCGATTCTGGTTTCTATTTGCTTCAATTCTTCCTTCATTGCCTCAGCTTCATTCTTGAGAAAGTCAAGCTCTTCAGTACTCATCGTAGGGTAAATAGCAGGCCGTCCCCAATACATAGGTCCTCCCCATCTCCATCCACAACCACCCTGCCTCCCCCAACCACTCAGCCTGCCATAACGAGGCCGGCGAGCTACTCCCGGAGTAGCGCAAAAACCTCTTCCACCCCCCGTCATCGGTCCCATTCCCATGGGTCCTGTTCCATCAAATCCTGGCATGTTTTCCTCCTTTCTCGGGCTAATAGCTAAACTCAATATCAGCCCTCTACTTTTTTAGTTACTCTTGCTTTTTTCTTTCTTGTTCTATTTTTTTCAGTGCCCTAAAGGACAAATTCTATCCAGATTTAAAAGGGCCGCTATACCAGCTCCAGTAACTCCAAACATTACGAAGTGCTTCCGCTTTGCTATAGTCGCTTCATAAAGTTCATCAAAAGTATTATTCACGTTGGTGCTGCTTGTTACCAGCATCAGATCACACCATTTAATTAGATTCATATTTTCTGATGCTCCATCACAGATTGTGACTCCAAATTTGTCAGTGCCAATGTTCCTGGGGTCTAGGTCAGTGCACTGAACATTGGCAGCACCGAATCTCTTGATCAGGTTTTCCAGAATAGCTGGCTGATAGCCGACCTGTACAATCTTAATCTTCCCATATCTGTCGGCTATATTCTGCGCGATCTGGGATCCGCATTTCTCAGGCTCCTCATCACGGCAGTGACGAACCTCTTTTGTAATCCCGAGATGTGACGCCACCGCGTTAAGCGTAGCGACGAAAATAGCTCTATGGTCGGCAGTGTTCAGGTTCAGGCTCAGCACATCATCAATAAGACCGGTAAAGTTCTGTGGTTGACTGGTAAAAGCCTGCCCATAGCTTTCACGGAACTGTGCTTCAATCATTACCTCTTTGCCTGCCAGCAAGGCAAAGTCCTGTCTGGCTGGGCTACCAATGGCTTGTTGGGGCGATAGGGTTCCAATCGTCACCTTGACTAACTCGCCCATCAACTGATGCTTATCCACAATATTAACAAACTTCTTCTTGGCTTGTTCCAGAGCAGGTATTACTTGCAATATGATTTTACCTCCTTGATGTCAGTGATATATCCTTGTTTCTGGAATATCTCTTTGCCTTGAGATTGTGCCATGAAATCGATAAATTCAAGTGCTGATTTGCTATTCTGGCTGTAAGTTGCTACGGCAGCCTGCATTTCCCCGATACCGGGCATTACCTCGCAAGGCAATAGTATGGCTTCGATCTTATCGGGAGCCAGAATTGGATAAAAATGCCAGATAATACCGGCATCAACCTGCTTCATGAAAAGCATATTCAAGAGATTATTGGGGTCCGAAGCTTGCGTCACTATGTTTTTCTCCACCGCTTCGGCAATACCTGCCTTATAGAATATTTCCGTAGCATACTTTCCCAAGAGAGTGGTCTCTGCTCTGGTAACAGCTACGCGAACTCCCGGCTTGGCAAGGTCAGCTACAGAGAAGATTTGCCCGGGGTTGCCCTTGGGGACGGCAATCACAGGTACCATGTAGGCGATACTCTTGACTGTCTCTGGGTCGATTGCCTTTTTCTCTTGCGCAGCTTCCATGAATCTTTGCTCTGGAGCTATGTAAACATCGCCACATTTAGCCATTACCATCTTGGACAATATTTCTCCACCACCACCATAGGAAACTTCTACTTTAGTTTTATACTGCTCCTCGAATTGCCGGCACACCTCATCGAGCGCTGGCTTCGCTCCACCTGCAGCAAAGACGGTTATGGGCGAAGCTTCAACTTGAGCACAGCCAGGAACTAGGGTGAATAAAAGGATGAAAAGAAGTGCTGATAGACTACGTTTAGCTCTCAGTGACATAAATTATCTTTTCTCCTTTTGGATCGTTAATAAACGAATCCCTTTTATTTGCCTGAACGTTGCCCCCTGGCTTACACAATGTAGTGTCGCCTCAGAGTCAATTACTTTTGTACCCGATAGGGCAGACACGCCGTAGTCAAAAATCACTGGCGATAGCGGAGTGGTGCCTCCGAGTATAACGACATAAGCTTTAGAACTACACAATGTAAGTAGCTGCTCAATGGTATGGTTAGTGAAGGCAGTACCAGTGATGCCAACAACATCCGCCTGTGGAATAAAGTCTCCAGCTTCGGCTTCGGTAAAATCACCTTCTTTAGGTCTCTGTTCAATGACCCAAAGCTCTTTCACCACCGAGCGAAGCCTAGGAATGAAAGGAAAATGGCCCACTATAGCCACTTTTTTGTCTTTTCCCTTCTCCATCATAAGATCCCCTGCGTTAAGGTCTGCACAATGCCTTTCGTCCAGCTCAATGAGTGAATTTATGGTTGCCATGCCTATTGCCGCCTCAAGATGGCTGGACGAGTTTGCCATCTTTGCCAGTGTTAGCGCATCCTTCTGTAGCAAATAGCCCGCCTCTTTTACCGGCGCCTTGTCATGGTGAGGCCCTGCATCGTGAGGTGTTGAAGCTAGACCACAGTTGCGAGTCAGCACCGCCGTTTGAAAAGGTCCCTGCCTTATATCTCCTACCGGCGCGTCGAAGTCTAAGTTAGAAATAAGATCATCAATAATCTTCATAGCTACTCTTTAACTCTCGGCGTCCCGTTATATCTAGAGTTTTCTCCACCATGTCTTCTACCACATCTTCCTCTACCCCACCCAAAAGCCGATGGCTGAAGAGGTACAACGACCGGTGTGCTGCAAACAGGGCAAGACTGCTGCGCTGCCTTCATCGCCACTTCAAAAGGTGCTTCCCATTCATGACCAGTCGGACAGGTAAAGTGCAATGGAGCCATTTCAAAATTGCCCCCTTCTATTCTGATTGCCTTCCCACTCAGTAAAGCCTCAGCCAATTTCTTCCTCGCTGATTCCAGCACTCGCTGAAATGTGGGGCGTGAGATGTTCATTTTTTCAGCACACTGCTCCTGGTCCAGGTCTTCCAGGTCTTTAAGACGTATAGCCTCAATCTCCTCAACAGTGAGGCGAATTTCATCCAGCATCCTCAGCGGTATACCAGCAGGTTTAAAATAAGTAATACCCGGCATAAAATTAACCCGACGGCACTTTGGTGGTCTAGACATTACTCTACTCCCCTTGTTATGAGCATATGCTCATAATCTATTATAGAATAATCTTTTTATTCCGTCAAAAACAGGTAGTGGGTCAGTTTGAAAATAGATATTTAGAGTAATCCTGTAGATTAGGTGACCCAGCGCGTGGTAAGCTTCAATTTGCGGGGTTTTCTAAATCACATCTGATGAATAGTGTTAATCTGCACACCTGCTGCGTCCAGCACCGATTTAACTCGTTCATGCTCACCCCAATCGAAGCGCACGGCAATACCACAATCGCTGGAAAACTCGCGAGGTGTAGGTATCAATTTAATATGGCACCCTTCTTTAATCAACAACTTCTCAGCCCTAATAGCAGACGAAGTTGTATGAAATAAAACCACACCGTATGATGTCATGACCGGCCAACCTTCCGTATCGCTGCTATCACTGCAAAGATATCATCTTTGGTAGTGAACACGCCTGGTGCTAACCGCACCGTACCTTCTGGAAAAGTGCCTATTGTCTTATGCGCTGCTGGAGCACAGTGCAATCCGACACGGGATAAGATGCCGAATTCTTCGTCCAGCCTCAAGCCGATTTCCGAGACTTGTTTTTTGTCAACTGTAATCGACACGACAGCCGTTGACTTGTTCGGGTCAAGCTGCCCATAAACTTTGACATAAGGTATGTTACACAAGCCATCAATTAGAGCGCTAGTAAGCTCTTTCTCCTTTGCTCGGATTGCTTCAATCCCCTTATCCGTAACCCAGTTTATACCGGTACGTAAACCTGCGATACCTACAATATTTGGGGTGCCGCTTTCGAATTTGTCGGGTAAATCATCTGGCTGCTCCTCTAACTCTGATTGACTACCTGTGCCGCCACGCATAAGTGGTTCAATCTGCGAGACATCAACATTGTCACCAATAATAAGACCGCCGATGCCCGGGGGGCCTTGCAACCCCTTGTGTCCAGTGAATGCCAATAAGTCAATGCTCATTGCCCGCACATCTATAGGTATAGCCCCTGCTGTTTGTGCGGCATCCACTAATAGCAAAGCACCAACCTGATGAGCGATAGAGGCAACATCAGCCACAGGTAATATGGTTCCCACCACATTGCTGGCATGATTGATGACTACGAGACGTGTCTTGGAATCAACCGCACTGGCGACGTCTTCGATATTGAGGCTTCCGTCAGAGGCACAAGGAACAATTTGCAGATTGATACCTCTTTTTTCTAAATTTCGCAACGGCCGCATTACCGCGTTGTGCTCCATAGAACTGGTAACAACATGATCGCCAGGTTTCAGCAAACCAGTAAGAGCTATATTGATGGCATGAGTAGCGTTGTTGGCAAAGATCACCCGCAACGGATCCTCGATATGAAAAAAGCGGGCAATAAGTTCTCGTGTTTCGTACATTACCCGCGCTGCCTCAATGGACAGCAGGTGTCCCGAGCGGCCGGGGTTACCCCCGGGCGCGCTCCAGGACATCGGTCATAGCTTTTAAGACCTCAGGTGGCTTGGGCCATGATGTGGCCGCATTATCCATGTAGATCATTTCTTTAACACAATCCGGTAATTGCCTTCAGGCTGATCCTCAATAATCACCTCCCAGCCAGCATTTCTAGCCAGGCGCGAAACATTTTCACATGCGGTGCCAGAATCAACCAGCACCTCAATCTCTCCCTTATCCAGTTTTTTTATAGCCTGAAGAGCTAACATTGCCGGCTGTGGGCAAGATAGTCCACGAGCATCTACAGTCTTTATATCACTCATACTATTATGCCTCCTTATGCCTTTGCTTCCCTCATTGTCAACCCGATGACAACGCAGACAACCAGTCCTACAATCACTGTTATCGGGCCAAAATCACCTACTCCGCTAGGCGAACTGGCCATGGTATAAATATGGGCAATTCCCGCACCCACAATCATACCGCTGACAAAAACAGCGGCATCGCCATCACCTTCTCCAGAAAGGAATAGCTGCCTGCCGGGACAGCCTCCAGCCAGAGTAAAAGCCAAGCCAGCTAGCACCATGCCGCCAAAATTCCACAAGCTATCGGTATGAGCTACAGGTTGGTTGGCAAAGCCGGGATTAAACTGCCCCAGAGCAAAGTTAGTAATGAAGGCAGCCACAATTAACGCCAGAATGCCATAAAGCAGACGGGCATCGCGGAGCAATATCACATCGCGTATGGCTCCGACGGTACAGAAACGGCTGCGCTGAGCCAAGAAGCCAATAGCCAGCCCGATAACGAGGGAGATTATCAGCGGGGCGTGCTGGCTGCCGGGCCCTTTTGTGGAAAAGAAGATGGGTCCTGTAGGATTACCGCTAGCGTCTCGTCCGAATTGTGGAGCAACCAGCAAAAGGATTAGCAATACCACCATAATGGCAGGCATGACCCAGCCCAAAGCTTTTGGCCCTGGACGGTTGCGGCCAAGACTGAATCCCATACGCAGGAAAACGATGCCTATTCCAATTCCTACTATTAAACCAATGATGCCAAAAATAGCATTCCAATCGCCGCCGGAAAGCCGCAGATAGGCACGCCAGGGGCATCCTAAAAACACCAGGGCGCCGAAAACGGCAAACATGCCCAGTAAGAATCTAACTAGCGGTGCTGAACCAGTACGTGGCTTAAATTCACGAAAGATAAGAGCAGCAACAAGAGCACCCAGCACAAATCCGATAATTTCCGGGCGGATATACTGCACCACGCTGGCCTGGTGTAAGCCCAGTGCTCCGGCAATATCCCGGCTAAAACAGACAACACAAACCCCCATGTTGCCAGGATTGCCTAGTTTAACCAGCACTGGGGCGAGCACGCCGACAAATATACCAGTGATAATAGGACCCCAACGAGAGGTAAAAAACCGTAAAATTAGTGTCATTGAACGCTCCTTTCGTTATAATATTTTCCCTGTGCCTGGAAAACACATAACGTCGGAGCCTGTGGATATCAGCAGAAAACAGTCAGGAGGGCAACGTTGCTGGTTTCCCACGCAGCAGGGTGCAAACAATGATGATGCAACACGCGCATCAAACCTGTGCAACATCAGGTTCTGCGATTCAGGACAATCATAACGTCACCCCCTTTCCTTCATTTGATTAGCCAAATCGGCTGGCAGACATTATATATAAAAAACTCCTGGCAGGCAATATCTATTGCAAGTTATTGGGTGCTGCACATTCCGTTATTTTGTTCACTGAATATCTACAAATCGAAAATTTTAGTTAGCAGTAGAGGCTTATAGGTTTAATCTATGCCAAAATCAATGCACGGAACGGGTCGACGCGGGAAATTATGGTACTCTAGATGTTGCAGCAATGGATAAATGCAAGTAGCCTTAAAATATTAAGTTTTGTCACTAACTGACCTGCCCCCACCCCAAAAAACCAGGCCAGGCGTAATGTTAGAATCTGTACTATTAACATTTTGCAGGTATAATAGTGGTATTATATTTATCAAGAAAATTTTGCATGTTCTATAGCATATGACAAAGTTGTGGACGATTAGTCATTAAAATAGAGATACGCCTATGCAAGAGATGTACGCCTGTCCCAATTGCAAGGCACAAGTTGTCTATGGTCAGAGCGCTTGTGGGAATTGTGGTGTTGCTTTAGATTGGGGACTAGTACAACAAACGCCTCCTCCATCTTATACCCAGCAGGAGCCTGATGCGCAACAAATGGGGGGGCAGCAGATATACGCCTGTCCTAATTGCAAGGCACAAGTTGTCTATGGTCAGAGCGCTTGTAGTAATTGCGGTGTTCCCTTAGATTGGAGTGATGTACAACAAACACCAGGTCGGAGGAAGTCAAATCAATATCAGCAACAAAAAATGCGTAGCAAAACTACAGCTATGCGCAAAAAGAAACGCCCCTCGGGCATTACTATACCTCTTATGGTCTTGATATTTGTAGTGTTAGTAGGCGGAGGAATTGCCTTTGCCCTAAATAGTGATTCCTTTTTTACATCATCGAGTAAACCATCGGGTGACCAGTCAACAGCAGGCACATCTACTGAATTTAAAAAACCACCTGCTGTAAACTCGTTTAGTGCTGAACCTTCTACAATTACACAAGGACAGGAAACCGAGTTATCTTGGGATGTTAGCGGAGCGACTTCAGTTTCTATCGACCAGGAAATTGGTACCGTCTCTTCGTCCGGGACACAGACGGTATCCCCAGATACGACCACCACCTACCATCTTACTGCCACTAATAGCGCTGGCCCTGTGAACGCCTCAGTCACCGTTACCGTGAAGGAGCCTCCTGAGCCGGGGATAACCAGTTTTAGCGCAAGCCCGAGCAGTATTGCTGTCGGCGAGCCTGCAACTTTGCAATGGAAAGTCGCCCGAGCTAGTTATGTTAATATAGATCAGGGTATTGGTATAGTCACTTCATCTGGAACGCAGGTGGTAACCCCAACTGAAACCACCACTTATACTATCACTGCCACTAATGCCGCTGGTTCTGCAACTGCAACAGTTAAGATTACGGTCGCTGTTCCAGGAGCACCTGTGATAAACAGTTTTACCGCAGACCCGGTCACCATTGATGTCGACGAGGATTCAACTTTGGAATGGGCGGTTAGCGGAGCAACTTCGATTTCTATCAATCAGGACATCGGTAATGTCTTATCATCAGGAACCAAAGTAGTATATCCAACTGAAACTACCACTTATACCCTTACTGCCCGTAACAATATCGGTCCTGTAACTGCGTCAGCTACGGTTACGGTGGCTTCAGGTAAACCGGTGATAGTTAGTTTTACCGCAAGCTCTTCAACTTTGTACTGGGAGACCACCGGGGCAACTTCAATTTCTATTACAGGTACGAGCAGTTATACTGGCTTGACGGCATCAGGTAGCAAAACGGTCGCTGCCGGCAATTATACCCTTACTGCCACTAACAGCTATGACTCTGTAACTGAGTCAGTCACGGTTACAATTATGTCAACAAGCCCGCCGGTAATAATCGAATTTTCCGTAGATGGCGCAGACCAAGTAACTAAGACTGCTGGTCAGTCTTCAACTTTAAGCTGGGAAATCTCAGGAGCAACCTTAGCGTATATTGATAGCGATGTAGGCGGTTTTCATATAGAAGATTTGAGCATTTACTTTCCCCATGAAGTAGACGTATTTCCTACCGGAACCACCATTTACACCCTTACTGCCCGTAATAGTAACGGCAGTGTTACTGACAATGTCACTGTAACGGTAACTCCCTGATTCAGTATACTGGCTATTGGTTGTCGGTGCCCCTGGCAGTGGTCTGATTGAACGCAGGCATTTAATAAATTATTGAGGTGGACAATTTATGAACCGTATAAGTGCGATGAAGATAAGCCAACCACCGAATTCGGTTTTACATTCCATAGCCCACTACCAGCCAGGTTCATCACCTCATATTACCATCTAGAAGAAAAGTGAAACAAAAGCCAAAATGTGCAATCGTTAGCCCAATATTAAACCCGTCTGCTAGGCCAAATGTTCAAAATAGTCTATCTCCAGTTGACCTGCCAAACCTGGTGTCAATATAATTCCCTTGATGACCAAGAGAAATAGCCCAGTGGTAACTTTTCATACCCTGGGCTGCAAGCTAAACCAGGCGGAATCCGAGCTTCTGGCTGGTGGTGTGCCAATAAATTAACGTCTGATTGCTGGTATCTTTTTCCCCATTTACCATCTGATACAATGACTTGGTAGCCTTCGGTAAAGTGCCTGAGCAACAAAGCGTTCTTCCTTGGCCTCTATTTCGGCACACATAGCCACGCACACTGTGGCCGTACTGCAACTCTGCCCCTAATTATGGCATGGAGGCGGTTCAAAACAATACATCGTTACGTTACTAACCGACTATGGTTCTCTCTAAAATTTTTTAAAAAATCTCTAAACTAAAGGCCCGATTTCATCGTTTTATTATTTAAGCTATTCCAATATAGCTACTCCGGATCACATAGAAAAAACAACTTTGTAAAAAGGTGAGATAGTATGCCTGCTTCCGATTCCCTTTTAAAAACGGTTTATTTTAACAAAGAGATCACTCATGAGCAGACGATAGACATCCAAAAGCTAAAAGTATTGCGCGAATCCGCTACTAGATTGCATCCCAATATCTTTGGACTTCTTTGCTACTTACTTGGCTGGATATCTGGAATAATCATGTTGCTAACTAAAGGAAAAGATAGATTTATTCGCTTTCACGCCTGGCAATCTATCATAGTCTTTGGGATATTGGCAGTGCCAATTACTGTTCTGAATCTGCTTATACTTACCGACTCTGTTCTATATTGGTTCCTTTTTATATTGTACTGGATTATTGTTACTTTTTCGCTATGCTTGTGGATTTCATTAATGTTTAGAGCTTATCAAGGACATACTTATCAACTTCACATAGTTGGTAGTATAGCCACAAATCTCTCCCAAACATGGGGTAGCTTAGCAAATGATGAAGTGAGGTTCTCACCTGTAGCCGAGGAAGGCAGAAATGAGGTGAATAAATCCCCAGGGTCTGAGTGGAAAACTCAACAAGATGCCAGTGGTCTACGTACGATGTTAAATGAAGCGGTCAAGTCCATAATAGTGTTAGGTGAAACGAGGGACCCCTATACGGCTGCACACCAGCAGCGGGTGGCTAAATTTGCTGGTGCTATTGCCCGGGAAATGGGCCTCTCGGATGAGAGGATTGAAGGTATCCAAGTTATGGGGACCATTCATGACATAGGGAAAGTCGCCGTGCCAGCAGAGATTCTAAGCAAACCCGGCAGGTTAAGCAGCTATGAGTTTGGTATTATCAAGACTCATCCTGAAGTCGCTTACGATATAGTAAAAGGCCTAGAATTTCCCTGGCCAGTTGCCCAAGCTGTATTCCAACACCATGAGAGATTAAACGGATCAGGGTATCCTCAAGGCATATCTGGTGACAATATAGTGTTTGAAGCCAAAATTTTAGGTGTGGCTGATGTGGTTGAAGCTATGGCCTCTCATCGACCTTATCGGCCGGCTCTTGGCATAAGCAAGGCCTTAGAGGAAATCTCGCAAAATAGAGGTACCCTCTACGACGCCAGCGTAGTCGATGCTTGTATGAGGCTCATCACCGAGAAAGGCTTCGAGTTTAATTAAAGGGCAGGAAAGCTCTTCTATTTCCAATGTAGGAGAATAATACACGGTAGAACTGGTTTATACCAACAAATGGTCAATGCCATTCTAGTAATATTGTGTAGGCAAGGGCTAATGGAGTAAGCCATATCTACACAATTCGCTGTTTAATGTAGGTTTCCACTGCAATTCAAAGTAATGCCAAGCACGTAAGCGTGGCGGGCCGACGCCCTCACAATGTATACCAGTTACCAGCTCCTCTAATTTACAACCTCGTCTTCTGGTATTCGTTTTGGAAATGGTGAATCTACCGCTGCAGGCTCAATTAGTGTATCAGGAGTAGTGGTAGTAGTTTCTATGGTCGCTGCGTTGTCTAAAGGTAAGGGTGCTGGAGGGGTTGCCGCCTGAGCATATGCTGGTAGTGGGTCAGAAAGTGGCATTGGTGTTGTTAGTTGGGGTACCGGAGTTACGATTATTTCAGTATCTGAGGCTTTTATAGGTTCAGGTATTGGGTCTGGCGTAGATAGAATATCAGGTACAATTGCATCTGTCACTTCTGGTGCGGTTGGTGCTGGTATTGATTCAGCCTCGATTACGGGTAGGGGTACAGTCACAGGAGCAGGGTCAAGCACTGGATCATCTATAGCTGCCGTAGTCTGCAAGACCTCTTGCGTTGGCGAAGGCATAGCCGAAATAGTTCCAAGAGGATCTTCCGTGGTCGTTACGGGTGATACGGATTCAGTTGTATGAGCAATGATGGTTTCAGTCTCCGATGTAGTTGCGGATTCAGACATTGCATCGGGTGTAGATTGAATAGCAGGCGTAACTGTATCTATCATTTCTGCTGAGGTAGACTCTAGTATTGATACTGACTCCGTTACTGGTAGGGATTCAGTTGCAGCAGCAGGGTTAAGAAATGGCTCATCCATGACCTCTGTTGTCTGTAAAGACTCTGACTCGGGTGTTGACGAAGCCAATAAAGTTTCAGGAGAATCAATTGTAGCTGTTGCTGTCACCGTTATATTTACGGGCGAATTAGTAGTAATGGTCGCGGTGGCTACAGCACTTGATGCTTCAGTTCCATCCGAGGTTGCGTTTGCTGTTACATTAATAGATATAGGTGATGGCCAACATGGGTTAGGGCATATTGGTAAATATGGATCACAGGGTGAACACCAAGAGTAGGGAGGAATTGGACAGGGATAGAGACCAGAATAAGGATATAGGTTGCACGTGGCGCAAATGGTAGGACACCAACATGAACAGGGGTTGCAAAATTCGGATGACCAGGGCCCAGAATAACAAGGTGACAAGAAAGGCTGGGTACAGACTAATATCGCTCTATCATCTTTATTACAGATTTGCGTGGCAGTGTTAGCAACAGAACAAGAGCTATCTGAAGAGTATTGTTCAAGTTTGTTTTGAAGCTGTGCGCTTTGACTCTGAATGTCTTTTATGGTGTCTTCGGCTGCCAACAGATTTTTTTGTGTCCATTGCAGTGCAGTGGTCAATGATTGCACTTGAGATTGAAGCAGCTTCAAATCTTTTTCACTAGCGCTGGGCGTACATGCTGTGCCGAGAAGTATGATTAGAAACAGTACTAAGACAGACCATAAGACTTTTTTCGACATATCCCACCTCCATCTTTGATAATAGGTCCGTTTAAATGTTGATGTTCAGATAAAAAAGTAAAAAGATTGTCTAATAATATGTATAAGTGGAATGGTTCAACTATAAATAAGCCGATGTGATTTGTCAAATATTAAGAATTCATTATTTTTTTATTAAGTGTTCGTGATCTCGATTAAGCAATCAGCCACAATTTGTAATCGGTTGTCCAACATTAAATCAGTCTGCTAAACCAAGTATAGAAAAAGTCTATCGCCAGTTGACCTATCAAACCTGGTGTCAATATAATTCCCTTGATATGACCAAGAAAAATAGCCCAGTGGTAACTTTTCAAACCCTGGGCTGCAAGCTGAATCAGGCGGAATCAGAGCTTCTGGCTAATCAGTTTGCCGAAGCTGGTTTTCGTGTTACCAGTAATGACAATGCCGATGTTTGCATTCTCAATACCTGCACTGTGACCCATATTGCCGACCGTAAATCAAGACATTTGCTGCGACTGCTGCGAAAAAGAAATCCAAAGGCATTGATTGTTGCCACTGGCTGCTATGCTGAGAGAGCACCACAGGAGTTGGCTAATATTGGAGTTGACCTGGTCATCGGCAACGAGCACAAAATGAATATAACAGAGCTGGTGAAAAGAAGCCTTCACCTTAAGCCGATTTGCCCCGCAGGCGAGCCTGAGTCAGATAATTTATTTCGAGTGCGCAGTTTCGTCAAGATTCAGGACGGCTGCGATGATTTCTGCGCCTATTGCATCGTACCCCTGGTACGCGGGCATGAGTCCTGCCTGCCCGTTGAGGAAGTAATTGCTACAGTCAAGGCTAAAGTCTCTGCTGGTTATAAGGAAGTCATACTTACCGGCACCAAGATTGGCGCTTACAACTATAACGGAATTAATCTCAAACAAATGGTTAAGCGTATTCTCAGGGAGACAGACGTATCCAGGCTGCACCTTTCCTCCTTGCAACCCCAGGAAATATCTGAAGAATTGCTCAGTTTATGGCAGGATTCCCGACTATGCCGTCATTTTCATGTGGCTTTGCAGAGCGGCAGCAATACCGTACTAAAGCGCATGGGACGCCATTATTCTATTGAGGATTACAAAAGGGCAATAGCCATTATTAGACATACAGTACCTGATGTAGCTATCACCATCGATATTATGGTGGGCTTCCCTGAGGAAAGTGATGCAGAGTTCGAAGAAAGCTACAGTTTTTGCCACGATATAGGCTTTGCTGATATTCACGTCTTCTCTTATTCCGCTCGCCCCGGGACAGCAGCAGCTGAAATGAGTGGACAGGTCAATGAAAAGTCGAAAAAAGAGCGCAGTTTACGGATGCTGGCTCTGGCAAAGGAAAGCGCCCATAGCTTTCAGAAGCAGTTTTTAGGACGAACCATGGCGGTGCTATGGGAGGCAGAGACAAGCCACAACGCAGATACATACTCGGGTCTGAGCAATAACTACATAAGGGTGTTTACCCGAAGCCATAAAAAGTTAACGAACAGTATTTTGCCAGTTCGGCTGGTCGAGCCATGCAGGGATGGGTTATGGGGAGAGATAGTTCCATGAGAATTCAAGTTAAAGTAACACCAAATTCAAAAGTAGAGGAAGTTAGCCAGAAAGAAGACAAATTCCTGGTAAGGGTAAAAGAACCTCCGAAAGAGGGAAAAGCCAACAGGGCGGTTATCAGGCTATTGGCTGACTATTTTAAAGTTCCGCAGCATTCTATAAGAGTTGTCAGTGGGCTGGGAAATAGAAACAAGGTAATTGAAATTCCGGGGAAGTAAGACCGGGCAGAATAGACTCTATTCTTAACTAATAGTAAGGATAATAGCGGTTGCGGCGGCGTAGCAAAGCACGGATAAGCAGGATAAAGATAACAAGGTAAACCACACCTGCGATGGGAAGCACCCAGCCAGGAAACAATCCGACATTGAAAGTATAGAGCGAGTTAGCCCATTCGCTTTCATTCCCAGAGCCGTCAACCGCTTTCACACGCCAGTAATAAGTGCCAGGGTCCAGTTCAAGAGTGTAATTAGTCTGGGTTAGCCCTGAAGCACGCATGCCTGGCTTTACCTCGGAAAACTTATAATTATCCGCCACTTCCAGAGTATAGCTAACACCGCCCGAGGCTGATACCTGATTCCAGACAAAGTTAACCGTCTGAGCACCAAACAAGCCGAACCTCTGCCCTTTGGGCTCTATCGCTGTTGGCTTGGATATCCTGCCATTTACAGGAGCCGGTTCCTGGGGTGTTTGCGGTGTTGATGGAGGAGGTGTTGATGGCGGTGGTGTATTTCCACCAGTCGAATTGAGTGTGGCAGTATTGCCAGACTGGTCGGTAGCCACAAACCTGTATCCGTTTTGGTAACTCTGGGGCAAAGTTACACTATAAGTAAAGTAGCCAGTATTGTCGGTAGATGGTGAACTGGTCAAAATCAGGTCATTACATTGGATAGATATGCTACTATTGGCAGCGAAGCCCCTACCAGTAAAATTGACTTTAGCACCAGCTTTAGGAAGTTGTGTGTCTATAGTGATTTCGGGTACAACCAACAGCGTAGCTGGAGCAACACTGGTGCTTAGTTTGGATAATGTAGCAGATATCTGGTGCTGGGCTGCAGAGATATTGGGAATCATGAAGTCAATTATGAAGCTACCAACTTCATTAGTGGTGATTTTAACATCGGTCGACTTACCATCAAATATGATTGAACCAGTATCCCCAGTAGAAAAACCAGTGCCGTAAATTGTTACAGTGGTATCAGGTGGCACTGAAACGGGCTGAACTTTCAGATGAGGCTGAACATTAAACGAGAGAATGGTAGGCTGGTCCTCATGGCCAAGGCGTACAAATCCTACATAATGCACACCGAATGATGCTTCAGGGATAGCAAAACTGTCAACTACAGTGGTAGTGCCTCTAGGCGCGGTGCCACTTTTGATTATGATGGTTTTCCCATCTTCGAACTTTGCAGTTGAGCTCCACAGAATATTATAGTCCCCTTCTATGGGATAAGTAGTGGTGGGGATGGTCATGGTTACACTAGTACCCACCCAACCTGTATTCGGTGTCAAACTGACACTGGGACAACCACCGGCACCTCAGCCATCAGCAGTAACCGCAGCCGGCATTGTTATTACAGCCAACAGCGCCACTAAAGCTGCACACAGTAATAGCTTTACATTGCTCATGTTTCGTTTATATGACTTTTTATTGAGTTTGTCAAATATTTCAACCTCTCACACTATCTGTTGAAGCCAAGTACATAAGGATTGCGCCGCAAACTGCCACGTTCAGTGATTCTGCTTTTTCCTGGGCTATGGGAATTCTCAGGCGATGGTCTGCCTGAATCAGCAATTGTTGGGAAAGCCCAGACGCCTCGTTGCCCAGCGCCACCAGCAGTTTCTTGTGACTGAAAAGAATCGATGGCTCCTCTGTGCCATTAAGCTCCGCGGCTATCAGAGCATATCTGTTTTTTCTCAGCGATTCCACCAAATCAAGGTAACGGTTAGTTCTTCTTAACCATACCGATAAAACACTGCCGGCAGTTGATTGAATACATTTTGGTGAAAAGGGGTCGGCACATTTTGGGGTAAGAATGACCCCTGAAAAATCAAAAGCTGCAGCAGTGCGGATTAGTGTTCCCACATTTCCAGGGTCTTGAATATCCTCAAGCAGTAATATCCTGTTGCCGGTATTCTTTGGCAGGCGGTCTGAGTAGCTACCCTCTGGTATGCGGACAACAGCCAGGATTCCTTGTGGCGTCTTGGTAAAACAGATAGAACGGAACTGGCTTTCAGTAATCAGTCGCAGCGGATAATTGCGGTATTCAGGTAGAGTTTTTTGTACCGATATAATTTCAATTATTTCACCTGGGTGGCTGCCAATGATTTGCTGTATAGCTCTGTCGCCTTCGATAAGGAAAGCTCCGGCTTCCAGACGTCCCTTCACGGTGGCAAGTTCTTTATACCATTTAAGAGGTTTTAAAGGAGCATTATTTGATTTCATTGTTTGGAGAAATAAGGTCGAATAGTTTTAGCTACCTCTTCTGGCGGCATAGTGATGAAACCATAGAGGAGGATGTTAGGCCCATACCAGACATCACTAGTAGGATAGGTTTGAACACTGGAGCGGGAAACTATTTTACCCCCAGCCCATAAGTAATCGAGTTTTTGCCCCAGTGGACTGGAATACATGGCAAAATTAAAGCTGGAAAGTCCAGCATCATGATAGGCTTTCAGCACCCGGCTAAGCCCGTCAGCCAGATTCTTCCAATCGGAATCATCGAATTCCAGGAAGTTGGACTTGCCCCTGACCACAAAATGTACCTCGTCATGCCGGCTGGGCGCAAAAGGAACGAACCAATCCGTGGAACCCAATCTGCCCAGGTACCTCTCCTTCAACCGTTTTTCTTTCTTTACCAACTCATCCCAATAGTTACGAGAATATTTTTGATAATGCTTTTTAGCCTTCTCCCTGTATAGCTTAATCAGGTAATAAGGCCAGTAAGAAGCCAGGGCCTGGATATGCGGATGAGGTACGCTGGAACCGCTGGGATAAAGGTAGTTTTCACCGATCTCGGCGTAATTAATGCCATCCACCTCATAAGCCCTACGCAGGTAAATATCAGCCAGCTTGAGTGCATCATACAATACCTCGGCATGGAACTCATTCAATTTAAGGAAGTGCTTCTTGGTCAAAGCGATAACAGCAGAATGTCCCTTCTGAGCGAAGAGGTTAGGAAACATGGTAGCTTCGCCTCTGGTCAATCTGCCTTCAGGGATTAATTCGGCAGGGAATTTAGGTGTAACTGTTCTTACTTTGTCAGGGCAAAATAGACAATTCTCCTGTGTCTCCCTGGCCAGCTTTTCTGTGACAGCCTCATCAGTTTTGAACACCACTTGGGAAGAGGTTGGGCGTGTGTGGAAAGTAGAGGCAAGACCGCTAATAGGGTCCACGCGATATTCTATAGGCTGTATCTCGAGTTCAAAGTTCTTGAGCGGATTATGGAGGATAGCCGTCTCTTGAAATTTCTTGAAACGTATCATGCACTTGCACTCATAAATAAGTTCCCAGGAAAAACAATATTGCCACCACTGTCTTTACAAAGGGACAAATTTTAATAGGTACAATCGATGTTCTAGCTCCAGTGAATCCAGTCAGTATTGCCATAACAATAAGCATCAAGGCGGAGGCGCGATAAACGTTAAGGGACACTGGATTTTGGAAACCTCCGGATATGGTGATAAATAGTACCAGCAAACCTATGAAGCACAACGTTATACCTTCTGCAATCCATTCCATCGTTATAATCCGCTTGTTGTCTTGCGAAATCGACCCAAAACCAGCAACTACGGATTTAACGGGTATAATATGAGCTATACCCCATATGATGATTACAGCAGAGCCAATATATATCAGAATCTCATTTATCATTGGTCACCCCTCATACTCTATCTATTGTGTTTGAGTATAAGACCTGCTCCAGGATGATGTCAATGCTCGCCAAAACTGCAAGTAGTAGTGAAATAGCCTGACTTCGTCTGGTGGTTAACTGTTTTCACCTTTACCCCGGTTTTTTAAAATCTCGTTAATACGTCTCTCAGATTCGTCAAGTTCTTTTCTTAATGCCTTGAGTCTTATCCTTATATGAATTCGGTCAATGATGACAAAAAGCACCCACTTCAAAAGTATGCTACCGATAACGGTATAGAACCATATGAAGGTTAAATAGGATGGCTGTTCCCAGATAAGATACATTACCCTCGCCCAGAGCAGGGAAAAGCAAACGCCGACAACAATTTTATAGAAATTGACACCCAGTTTGGGCAATTTAACTGAGATTTTCCCCATAGATGATTGTGCCGAACCTTATCAAAAACTTGTTGGGGATTATACTTGTTATCGTTAGATGACTGCAAGGGAATAGGTCGCCTGCCCCACAGGCGACCTATTAGGCATTTTTCTAAGGGGCAAAACCCCTTTGAACCTCTTTAGCAACGCTGTTGAATTTTATCTTATTTGTTTCTCGGCGAAATTACCTGCCCAGGGAAGCTTGAATTTTTCTCCCTGGAAAGCCTTAATCATCAAGATTATCCACAGGACAAATTCCAGTATTGAGATGAGTATGCCAAGCACCCAGCCGATGAATGGTATCCAGCTCAGGATAATATGAGCAATGGTAAGAACTCCAAACACTATAATCGACTGCATGGCGTGGAAGCGGACGAATTTATTCTCTTTCTCAATTATGATGAATACCAGACCGCTGATCCAACCCAAGACATAACATAATAACCCGGCAACATTCTCTTCAAGTCCAGTTGACGTTTTAGCCAAAGCAACCTCCTCCTTTTCAGTTTAGACTAGACATAAGAGTACACTCTGGCCATAACGGTGTCAACATTGTTTTTATCCAATCTTTCGCCCCTATCCGCTTTCTTTTCCAAAAAGATTATCACGCTGCCCTCGCACTTGTATAAAAAAGGCTCACAGTACTAGAAGATGCCTTGTAACCAAATGGGAGAACTTGCGATTACAGAATTGTTCGAAGACCAAACCAAGATAAGTAAATTTACGTTGTAAATAATATATTTACACCAACAAACACACCTAATGTTATAATATTTGGAGTCTATTCTATTGGCAGGATATCTGACAAGGAGGTTAGACATGGCAAATAATATCAGAAAACAATTGAAGGACAATTGGAAGCCGATTCTGTGGGGGCTTATTCCTTTTATCATCATAGTTATCATATTTACCCTGCCGATTAAAACTGTACCGATCCAGGTGACGGAAAGTTACTGGGACACAGAGATGAGGGATGAGCCATATACTGTTCCCGAAAGCTACACTGACACCGAACCGTATATAGCAATTGAAACCAGAACAGAAACTGTTTACGATTCCTATGTTAATTCCTATAACTGGTCACATACCTTTAACGTGGATAAGCCAGGTTCTACTGTTTCTGTTAACTTCTCTGGCTACTCTTATTCTCCCTACGTAATCTGGTTCAGCGATAATAGGACAGCATTCTACCCCTGGCAAAATTATTATTGGGATAGTTATGCCAAGGCAGTTATCAAGGTAAGCTACCCCGAGGAAGTGACCAAATATCGGACTGTTACCAAATACAGGGACGTAGTTAAATACCGTCAGGTTCCTACCCAGGTATTAAAGGAAAGAAAAGTAACCCAATATGCCAGAATGTCTATCTGGGCTTATCTGTTTTTTGAACAACCAAAACAATAAAGGAGCAATAGATGAAACCGAAACTTATGGATATACTGGCCTGCCCCGTTTGCAAGAGTTCGCTTAAACTAGACGTGGTTGAAGAAAAGGATGGGGATGTAATTACCGGTTCTCTATTCTGCCCCAAATGTAACCACAGCTACCCTATCAGGGATAGTATCCCTAATCTATTGCCGCCTGATGCTTAGGGGAGGCAGTCGGGATTGCCAGTAGCTTAGTTCCTCGCGATGATAGTGAGAAGAGGCATTTCCGAATGGGCTTTGTTCATTCGGAACCCATTCAGTTTAAGGACTATAGGTGACGTAAGTCTGAGGAGATTCCCAGACTTCAATGCTTGATAGTGTTACCTCTCCAGGAAGCTTCGGTTTAAGCATCTGGTAGACAGTGGCAGCGATATTTTCTGAAGATGCATTGATTTTATCGAATGGTGGGGTATCGTTGATGCAAGTATGGTCAAACTGGGCTATGACATCGGCAAGGTGCCGCTTGAGTTCCACAAAATCGTAGGCTAAACCGATTTCATTCAGTTTATTTGCTTTCAGGTGGGCTACTACTTTGAAACGATGGCCGTGGAGCTTCTCGCATTTGCCGTGGTAATCACGGAGGTAATGGGCAGCATCAAAGTGTTGCTCAACAGATATCTGATACATTGTGCCTCCTTTTTAAATCCATAATTTCTTCGGCTTCAGCCCATTTGCGAACGTCTTCAGTATCCTCCAAATCATCAAGCATCTCTTTCGCTGTTTTCCTATTTTCAGGATGAATCATTTCGGGAGCAATTTCAGCCAGTGGAATAAGGACAAAAGCCCGCTGGGTCAAGCGGGGATGAGGTATAGTTAGACCCTGACTTTTGATAACTCGGCCGTCGTAGAAGAGAATATCTATATCTATGAGTCTAGGAGCATCAGGAAAACTGGGTATTCTGCCTAAGTTAGACTCAATTTTCTTGGCCAGGTCAAGTAGCTGCTCGGGACTCAATGTGGTCGAAACACGACAGACAGCATTAAGAAAAAAAGGTTGCTCTTTGAAGCCGACGGGCTCTGTCTCGTATATAGAGGAAACCTGCTTTATCTTGGCTTGTTGCGAAATCAACTGCAGGGCTTGTGACAAGTTTTGCCTCCTATCTCCCAAATTTGAGCCGAGACCAAGATAAGCGGTTACCATCACTGGCTCACAGGGCCTCTAATAATAGCATCGCTAATCTGGCAGACACGCAGCATTTCTGGAACGTCATGCACCCGCACCATATCAGCACCTCTGGCAATGCCGATAGCAATGCTAGCTGCCGTACCTTCCAAACGCTGGTCAGGAGGCAAGTCCAACGTCAGACCAATAAATGATTTCCGAGAGGTAGCTAAAAGTACAGGCATTCCCAGCACTTTTAGTTCGTCCAGTCTGCGTATAATCTCAAGGTTCTGTGTCACAGTTTTACCAAAGCCTATACCTGGGTCAATTATTATATTGTCCCAGGGTACGCCCGCATCCAGCGCCGTATCTACAGACCATTTGAGGTTAGCCAGAATCGCTGGCATGATATGGCGCTGAGGCTCCTCACGATGATTAGCCATCAGCACCATGGGCACATTTCTCTCTGCTGCCAGTTTAGCCAGACTGGGATCATGCTTTAGTCCCCAGATATCATTAATCATCTGAGCCCCACTATCCAGAGCTTGGCAAGCCACCTCATATTTATAAGTATCAATGCTCAAAGGTATGTTTATTTTGCCAGCAAGCCTTTCCAGCACTGGTATCACCCGCCGCAATTCCTCCTTAATAGATTCCTCAGTGGATTTAGGAGCCGTGCCCGGACGAGTAGATTCTCCACCGATATCTATGATATCCACTCCCTCGGCAGCAAAACGGTGTGCTTGCGCCACAGCTTCATCAACATTTCCAATGCCATCGCCAGAGAAAGAGTCCGGAGAGACATTGACAATTCCCATAACATAGGTTCGTTCTCCCCAGCGGAAAGCTGTTTTGCCACAGTAAGTAATACCAGTTGCATTCTTGCGCCGTGCCCGTCGCCACTCTAATAACAAAGCCCTGGTTAACCTGTCAGACATTGATGACTATTTTACCATAGACACAAACGTCTCATCCCCTTATCCTTACCTTACCTAATTGACCTCTTGTTAAGGAGTGCGGACAAGAAATGACAAAGTTTACAGGGGTCTATCCTTTTTTTAGTACTATTATTTTCTTATTTTCTTCGCCAATGTGCTTGAGATTATGCTAAAATATCGGACGGTTTCATGGTCGACAACGATACTTGCCGAGCTTAATTTGAAAAGAAATATGAAATGGAAACCACTGAAGACAAAATAACTGAATTAGAGAAATTGAGGCAGCAAACTCTGGCTGGCGGTGGAGCTAAACGTATTGAAATTCAGCATCAGAAGGGCAAACTTACTGCCAGGGAGCGTGTCGTAATTCTTTTCGACCAGGATAGTTTTGAAGAAATAGACCCATTTGCCATTCATCATTGTACCGACTTCGAGTCGGATCAACAGAAGCCCCCGGCCGATTCTGTGGTTACTGGCTATGGAAAAATCAACGGGCAAGACGCTTTTGTGTTTTCTCAAGACTTCACTGTCTTTGGTGGGTCGCTATCAAAAATAGCTTCGGAAAAGATTTGCAAGGTTATGGACATGGCGGCTAAGGTTGGCGCTCCAGTAATTGGATTGCTGGACTCTGGCGGTGCCCGTATCCAGGAGGGAGTAGACAGCCTGGTTGGCTATGGAAATATTTTTACTCGCAATACCCTCTTTTCGGGAGTTATTCCTCAAATCTCGGCAGTTATGGGGCCCTGTGCTGGCGGTGCCGTTTATTCGCCAGCTATAGCCGATTTTATCTTCATGGTGAAAGGCACAGGGCAAATGTACATTACTGGTCCCGCCGTAATCAAGGCAGTAACCGGCGAAGAAGTCGGTTTCGAGGAATTAGGCGGTGCCATAACCCATGCCACCAAGACAGGCAACTGTCACTTCGTTGCCGATAATGACCAGCAATGCCTTGAGATGATACGACGACTATTGACTTTTTTACCTCAAAATAACATGGAAAAACCTCCGTACATAGATACAGGGGATGATCCTAACCGTATGGACGAGGAACTTCTCTCCATTATCCCGGATAGTCCCAATAAGGTCTATGATATGAAGCAAGTCATCACCAAAATCGCGGATAATAACGATTTTATGGAAGTGCATGACAGATTCGGCCGCAGTCTTATAGTCGGATTCGCCAGGCTGGGTGGGTATAGCGTTGGCATTGTAGCCCAACAACCATCATTTAACGCCGGCGCCATTGATGTTGATGCCGCGGACAAAGGTGCCAGGTTTGTCCGTTTTTGCGATTGTTTTAATATTCCCGTAATTACATTTGTCGATGTACCTGGATATATGCCAGGTGCTGACCAGGAATATAGAGGGATAATTAGACATGGTGCCAAGTTTCTTTACGCTTATGCCGAAGCCACGGTACCCAAGATCAGCGTGATTACTCGCAAGGCATACGGCGGGGCATATGTAGTTATGAGCAGCAAGAGTCTGCGTGGCGATATCAATTTTGCCTGGCCCACAGCCGAAATCGCTGTGATGGGCCCAGATGGGGCAGTGAACATTATCTTCAAGGACACTATCGATAAGTCAGAGAACCCAGCGGAGACCAGACGGAAACTAATTGACGAGTACAGGAAGAAATTTGCCAACCCTTACGTAGCTGCTGGCAAAGGCTACATTGACGATGTGATTGATCCCAGAACCACACGTCCTAAGCTGATTAAAGCGTTGAAAATGCTTCGAAATAAGACCGATACTAACCCGCCTAGGAAGCATGGCAATATCCCCCTGTAAAGAATAAGGGACAACATGGAGAAAAGCCTTTTAGCCGCAATAATAGGAGCAGTGTCTGCCTATATTCAGCAGGAAGAGATAAGTAGGGCTACCACAGAAAACGGAAGTGGCTCATGGTGGCTGAAGGGACAACGAGAACCGATGAAGGCTCAAACTAATGCTAGTATTGTAGTTAGACCTCATTTGGGAAAAGGTTTATGGCGATATTCTAGGCTGGAGGAATCAATAACGGCAAGAGCCAGGTGGAAGGTTAGAAAATCCACTAGGTAGTGTGCCTCAATTAGAACGAAATTTAAAAATGGAGTTTAGCAGCAATGGCAACGATAAAAAAGAGTAAAAACCCTGTGAAAATTACTGATCTCACTTTTCGTGATGGACATCAATCTTTATTTGCCACCCGTGTACGGACCGCTGACCTTGAAGCTATTGCTCCTGAGATGAACAAAGCTGGTTTCTGGTCTATGGAAGTCTGGGGAGGTGCCACTTTTGATGTTATGACCCGCTTTTTAAATGAAGACCCCTGGGATAGAATTCGCGTCCTTAAAAATTTGATGCCCGATACCAAGTTGCAGATGCTATTACGTGGACAGAATCTGGTCGGTTACCGCAACTATCCAGATGATGTGGTGACTGCTTTTGTTCATCACGCTGCTGACTGCGGCATTGATGTCTTTAGAGTTTTCGATGCCGTTAATGATGAGCGCAACTTCCAGTCCGCCTTTAAAGCAATCAAGGAGAAGGGCAAACATATCCAGGGCGCTTTAAGCTACTCGTTAACTGAACCCAAGCTGGGTGGTCCAGTATACAATATTGATTATTATGTCCAAAAAGCCCTGATTATCCAAGACATGGGAGCTGACAGTCTGTGTATTAAAGATATGGCTGGCCTCATTGCTCCAGACGATGCCTATGAGCTGGTCAAAGCTTTAAAGCGGGCTCTAAGGATACCGGTTAATTTGCATAGCCACTTCACCAGCGGCATGGCTTGCATGAGTCTGTTGAAGGCTGTTGAGGCTGGTGTTGATTTTATAGATACCTGTATCGCACCTTTTGCCTTGCGTACATCTCACCCAGCAGTAGAACCCATGGTGGTTGCTTTGCAAGGCACACCCAGAGATACCAGCCTGAACTTAGAGCATTTGCTCAAACTGGGCGAATATTTTGAGTCTATAGCCCCAAAGTATCGAGACTTTCTGGATACTACCAAAATGTCAGTAATCGATACTGGTGTGCTGCGGCACCAAATTCCCGGTGGCATGTTTACCAACATGGTAGCTCAGCTAAGAGAAGCCAACGCCCTTGACCGCATACAAGAGGTTTACGCTGAATTGCCCCGAACTCGGAAAGAGCTGGGATATCCCCCACTGGTTACTCCCACCAGCCAAATAATCGGAGTCCAGGCGGTACAGAATGTACTCTTCGGCAGGTATAAAATTGTCTCATATCAGACAAAGGATTATGCCTATGGCTTGTATGGTAAGCCTCCGGCTCCGATTGACCCTGAAGTGCAGAAAATTATTCTCAGGGGCTACAAGCGGGGTAACCAGCCTATTACCTGCCGTCCTGCCGATGTCATTGAGCCAGAGTTAGAAAAAGCCAGGGAGGCAACCAAAGGTATCGCTAAAGACATAGGTGATGTACTCGTTTATGCCCTCTATCCCAATACTGGAATGCAGTTCCTCAAGTGGAAATATGGTTTAGAAAAACCACCGGCAGAAACCAAGCCAAAGACACTGGAAGATGTTAAACAAGAAGATGAGCTTATAGCTAAGGCTAAAGCTGGCAAGCTGGCGGAAAAGATAGAGATGAAGTCGCCAGCTAAAGAGCAAGCATTGAGGACATTCAATGTCTATGTTGGCGACGAGTATTACAAAGTTGAAGTGGAACCAGTGGGCGGTACTAATATCGTTACTACACCTTCAGTTTCTGCTCCATCTCCAGCTACGGCACCTGTAACACCCGTGCCAGAGGTTCCGAAGCAATCCACAGAAAAAACTGAGACTACACCTGCTCAGAAAGCGGAAGTTGCCTCAGGAGAAACTCCGATTATAGCGCCAATACCAGGCACTTTAATCAGCTATCTGGTTACAGAAGGAATCGAAGTCAAGGCAGGGGCGGGCATTGCGATTTTAGAAGCTATGAAAATGGAAAACATGATAGAATCGCCGGTAGCAGGCAAGGTCAAGTCAATAAAATTCAGCTCTGGTGCCAAAGTGAGTGCTGGTGATATTCTGGCAACAATCGGTTAGGTTTCAATGGGCAAAACCCTTAGTGAAAAATTATTAAGCGAAAGGTCAGGCGCCGATGCCCAGGCCGGAGACATCATAATCGCCCCGGTAGACCTGGCTTTTGTTCAGGATACCACAGGACCACTGACTATAAGACAGTTCCAGGAAAGTGGACTTAAAAATCTAGCTAACCCACAGAGAACCGTTATCTTCATTGACCACGCTGTGCCCAGCCCCAACAGCCAGTTAGCTAATGACCAGCAGTTCCTGCGAAAATTCGCTGGGGAATCCGGTTGTTTTATTTTCGAGGGCGGCAAAGGAATCTGCCATCAACTGGTGGCGGAGCTATTTGCCAGTCCAGGAAACATTATCGTCGGCGCTGATTCTCATACGGTGACAGGTGGTGCTTTGGGAGCATTTGCCACTGGGATGGGCTCCAGCGATGTGGCCATTGCCTTTGCCCTGGGCAAAACCTGGTTCCGTGTGCCCGAGAGCTTTAAAATTACCGTTAACGGCAGGTTTCAAAACAAAGTTACGGCTAAAGACCTAGTTCTCTATCTGACTGGCAAACTGGGAGCTGACGGTGCCACCTATAAAGCGCTTGAGTTCCAGGGAGATGCAGTGGCAAATATGACCATGTCACAACGCCTGACTATAGCCAATATGGCTGTGGAAGTTGGTGCCAAAGTTGGCCTTTTCCCCAGTGACACTGTAACCAGAAAATATTTAATAAGTCAGGAAAGAGGCAATAAATACAAAGCTCTTTCCCCTGACGCTGATGCTAATTACGAGCAGACACTAACAATCGATGCTGACAAAATTGAGCCGATGGTAGCTATGCCTCACTCTGTGGACAATGTTGCACCAGCACATACTCTGGCTGAAATTAAAATCAATCAGGTGTTTATTGGCACTTGCACTAACGGTCGACTAGAAGATTTAGCAATAGCCTCCGCTATTCTTAAGAACAAGACCTGTCATCCTAATGTCAGGTTAATCATAGCCCCAGCATCAAGGCAGATACTAATCACTGCCATAAAGGCTGGCTATATACAGACATTACTCAACGCTGGAGCGATGCTAGTACCACCGGGATGTGCCGCCTGTCTTGGTCTTCATCAGGGTGTGCTTGGAGATGGCGAGATATGTTTGTCGACAGCCAACCGCAATTTCAAGGGCAGAATGGGTAATCCTGAAGCCTTAATATATCTGGCCAGCCCAGCAACGGCCGCAGCCTCAGCCATCACTGGTGAAATTACCGATCCTAGAAAGATAAAGTAATGCCTGGTAACGAATTAAAAGGTATCATATTTAAGTTCGGGGACAATATCTCCACTGACCTGATTATACCAGGAAGATATGCTCCCCTGAGAAGCAATTTACCTGAGCTGGCTAAGCATGTCATGGAAGATGCTGACAAAAACTTCGCTACCAAGGTGAAGCAGGGTGATTTTATTGTTGCCGGGAAGAATTTCGGGCTTGGCTCCAGCCGAGAACATGCTCCGTTAGTGATTAAAATGGCTGGAGTAAGCGCCATCCTGGCAAAGTCCGTTGCCCGTATCTTCTTCAGAAACGCTATTAATCAGGGGCTGCCAGTGCTGATTTGCGATACAGATAAAATTGACGAAGGGGATGTAATAGGAGTAAACTTATCAGCGGGCATAATCACTGACCACACTAAAGGTATTCAGCTTACTTTTGGCAAAATCCCGCCGGTGATGCTAGATATACTGGCCGAAGGCGGGCTTATTTTGTATATCAACAAACATGGCGACTTCAAGCTGTGAACCTGACTATGGAGGCATGAGGTATGCCTTATAGGGTAACCCTTATTCCCGGCGATGGGGTGGGGCCTGAGGTTACTGAAGCAACCCAAAGGGTATTAGAAGCTACTGATATTAAATTTGAGTGGGATGTTACAACAGTTGGAGAGAAGGCACAAACTCAGTTCGGTACCCCTCTGCCCGACGATGCCCTAAAATCTATAAAAAAGAACAAAGTAGCCCTCAAGGGTCCAGTAACTACCCCCATAGGCACTGGATTCAGAAGTGTCAATGTAGCTCTCCGCAGAAATCTTGATCTTTATGCCTGCCTACGTCCCTGTAAAACTTATCCCGGCGCCCCCACGCCATTCAAGAATGTGGATATAGTAGTAGTCAGAGAGAACACCGAAGACCTATATGCGGGCATCGAATTCGCCAAAGGAACTACAGAGGCAGATAATCTCATCGATTTTATTCGCCGCTCCAGTGGTATAAACGTGAGAAAAGATAGTGGGTTCAGTATAAAAATGATTTCTGAAACTGGCTCAAGACGGATTGCCAAATTTGCTTTTGAGTATGCTCGTAAAAATAAAAGGAGAAAAATATCCGTTGGTCATAAGGCTAATATCCTCAAGTTTTCCGATGGGCTTTTTTTGTCCACAGCACGAGAGATAGCTAAAGAATATTCAGACATTGAGTTTGAAAATGTAGTTATAGATGCCTTATGTATGCGTTTGGTGAGGAACCCCCAATCTTTTGATGTCATAGTACTGCCCAATTTATATGGTGATATCGTCTCTGACCTCTGCGCTGGGCTGGTCGGCGGGTTGGGACTAGCTCCTGGAGCCAATATAGGGGATGAAATAGCTATTTTTGAACCAACTCACGGCAGTGCCCCCAAGTATGCTGGTCAGAATAAGGTCAATCCAATGGCAATGATGCTCTCGGCAATGCTGATGCTGCGTTATCTGGGAGAGAAAAATACTGCTGATAGATTGGAAAAAGCTATAGCCGGGGTTATTGCTGAAGGCAGAGACGTTACCTATGATTTAAAATCAGAGCGAAGTAAATATCCAGCAGGCACCTCACAAGTAGCCGATGCTGTGATAAATAAACTAAAGGAGGACTGCGTTGTCACAAAAAGTAACTAAAGAGGAATTGCTGGCTAAAGCCCAAAAGCCAGCCAAGGATGCTATGAAGCTGCATCCTTTTTACAAGGGGAAGATGCAAACCGTGCCCAAGTGCTGCGTTCGCGATTTTAACGATTTCGCTATCTGGTACACACCCGGAGTAGCCGAACCATGCAAGGCGATAAAGGCGGACAAGGAAAAAGTCTATGAGTATACCAACAAGTGGAATACGGTTGCAGTGGTCTCTGATGGCACCAGAGTTCTGGGCCTAGGAGATATCGGGCCTGAAGCTGCCATGCCAGTAATGGAAGGCAAAGCATTGCTGTTCAAGTACCTGGGTGGGGTTGATGCCGTGGCCATTTGCCTGGATACCAAGGACCCTGAAGAAATTATCCAGGCAGTGAAATGGCTTCAGCCCGCATTTGGCGGCATCAATCTGGAGGATATATCCAATCCGAAATGTTTTTATATCCTGGATAGACTAAGAGCCGAGGCGACTATCCCGATATGGCATGATGACCAGCAAGGTACCGCTGCTGTTACTTTAGCTGGACTTATCAATGCCTTAAAGATTGTGGGGAAGAAAAAAGATAAAGTTACCATTGCGGTCAACGGTATAGGTGCCGCTAATGTGGCTATTCTGAGATTACTTTTTTCTGATGGCTTTAAGCCGCAGAATACCATTGTTGTGGATAGTAAAGGCACATTGCATACAGGCAGGAAGGACCTGGAAGAGCAACAGAAAGAAAATCCCTACAAGTGGGATTTGTGTAAGAGAACGAACCCCGAGAAAAAAAGCGGTGGCTTAGCCGAAGCTTTGAAGGGTATAGATATCTGCATATCGCTGTCTAAATCGGGGCCTGGGGTAATTCTACCAGAGTGGGTAAGCAAAATGGCTAAAGATTCCATCATTTTTGCCTGTGCTAACCCTATTCCTGAGATCTGGCCCTGGGAAGCCAAGGAGGCTGGAGTTAAGATCATAGCTACAGGCAGGTCTGATTTCGCCAACCAGGTTAATAATTCCACTGGTTTCCCTGCCATATTCCGCGGTACACTGGATGTCAAAGCTAAAACAATTACTGATGAGATGTGCATTGCTGCAGCCTATGAGCTTGCCAAGTGCGCTGAAGACCGTGGTATCAGCGAAGATAACATAGCTCCAACCATGGCAGAGTGGGATGTATTCGTTCGCGAAGCAGTGGCAGTAGGGATGAAAGCTCAGGAACAAGGCGTTGCCAGAGTTAAGGCGACTCGTGAGGAGCTTACCAGACAGGCTGAATCTATGATAAAGAATGCCAGAGAGACGACCGAGCTGCTGATGAAAAAGGGTCTCATTCCTAAAGCGCCAGAAGACTAGCCATTTCAAAAATTCCGCGAATAAAGGGGGCAAAAGAATTGAGAGAAATTGATGTCCAAAAAGTAACCGAAACAGTCTCGCAATTATGCCAGGAGGCCAACTTTTTTCTTCCAGATGATGTTCTCGATGCTCTGAAAAAAGCGCGCAAGACCGAGGAATCAGATATAGGTCAACAGGCCCTAGACCAGATTCTGGATAATGCCAAGCTGGCTAAAGAAGAGCAAATAGCTATCTGTCAGGATTGCGGCGCTACGGTGGTATATCTGGAAATAGGACAAGACGTCCACTTAACCGGTGGTGACCTGTATAAGGCGATTAATGGCGGCGTCAAAGATGGCTACGAGAAGGGCTATCTGCGCAAGTCCATGGCGAAGCAGCCTTTCTCAGCTCGCGTCAATACCAAGGATAATACGCCGGCGATAATTCATACTGATATTGTCCCTGGCGATAAACTCAAGATAATGATTGTGCCCAAAGGCGGCGGCAGCGAAAATATGAGCCGCCTCGTAATGTTGACCCCGGCGGCGGGTCGCCAGGGCATTATTGATGCTGTAGTTAAGGCAGTTGATGAAGCTGGCAGCAATCCCTGCCCGCCGATTATTGTGGGGGTAGGTATCGGCGGCACTGCTGAAAGGACGATGGAGCTGGCTAAGAAGGCACTGCTGCGCAAAGTTGGCGAACCTAGTCCCGATGCCGAAGTTGCCGAACTAGAGAAGGAGATGTTGAAACGCATCAATGCTCTGGGGATAGGACCTCAGGGTTTTGGCGGCAGGAACACGGCTCTGGCAGTTCATGTTGAGACTTTCCCAGCCCATATCGCCAGCATGCCGCTGGCTATAAATATGCAATGTCATGCTGCTCGTCACAAGGAGGCGATTCTATGAGAACGCTAAAACATGACATTATAATTATGGGCGCTGGGCTGGCGGGGTTACGAGCAGCGGTAGAGGTGGCACAGAAAAATTCAGCAGCTGACGTTGCTATTGTCTCCAAAGTCCAGCTCATGCGAGCTCATTCGGTCTGTGCTGAAGGTGGTACCGCAGCGGTAATACAGCCAGACGAGGGAGACAGCCTGGAGCTACATGCCTGGGATACTGTCCGCGGTGCTGATTTTCTCTGCGACCAGGACGTGGTCATGCGCTTTGTTACTGCGATGCCGGAAGAAATCCGCCTGCTAGACCACTGGGGAATCCCCTGGTCACGTCGCGGTGATGGACGAATCAACCAGCGTGCTTTTGGTGGTCATAGCTATAACCGAGCTACTTTTGCCGCAGATAAGACCGGCTTTTTCGAAATGCAGACCCTTTATGATACCCTGCAGAAATATGCCAATGTAACCAGATATGATGAGTGCTATGCACACTCCATCATCATAGAAGACAAAAAGTTCTGTGGCATTACTATTTGGGATTTAACCACCGGCGAGTTCTTCTTTATGCAGGGCAAAGCATTAATCATCGCTACCGGCGGTGCCTGCCGCATGTTTGGCTTCACCACCTATTCTCTCTCCGCCACTGGCGATGGCATGGGTATGGCATACCGTGCTGGTTTGCCTTTAAAAGACATGGAGTTTATCCAGTTTCACCCTACTGGTTTGGTTCCTTCAGGAATTCTAATCACCGAGGCAGCCCGTGGTGAGGGAGGCTATCTATACAATAACAAGGGCGAACGGTTCATGGAGAAGTATGCCGCCAGCAAGATGGAGTTAGCTCCACGAGATATCGTTGCTCGTGCTGAAATGACTGAGATTGAAGAGGGTAGAGGGTTCCCCGGACCTGAGGGCATGAACTCGATACATATTGACCTGCGCCATCTGGGCGCGGATAAAATCAATGAACGATTGCCATTGATTAGAGAAGTAGCCATGAAATTCAATTTCATCGATCCCATACTCGAGCCGATTCCCATTCATCCAGCTGCTCACTATACCATGGGTGGTATTCATACCAATATTGATGGAGCCACACCAGTTGATGGTATCTGGGCAGCAGGAGAGGCTGGCTGTGAGTCACTTCACGGCGCTAACCGTCTCGGCTCTAACTCTACTGCTGAATGTCTGGTATGGGGCAGGATAACCGGTGAAAAGGCAGCTGATTACGTCACCAAACAGAAAGCTTTCCCAACGATGCCAGATCAAGCAAAGCTTAAAGAGGAAGAAGCCAGCGTTTTTGGCAGGTTCAGCCCCAATGGCAAAGAGAGCAGTTATGTCATACGCGCTGAGCTTCAGAAAATGATGGACAAGCAAGTCGGTGTCTTCCGTACCAGACCTGACCTGGAAGCAGCTCTCCAGAAAATCAAGGAATATAAGCAGCGCCTATCTGAAGTTAAGGTAAAAGATCGTGGACGTATATATAATACCGATCTGCTCTATGCACTGGAAGCTGATACTCTCCTGGAATTATCTCAAATTGTTATTGCTGGGGCTTTATCCCGTACCGAGTCCCGCGGAGCACATTTCCGACGAGACTTCGCAAAAAGAGATGATGTTAACTGGCTGAAACATACACTGGCTTACTACACGCCAGCAGGCCCTAAGCTAGAATATATTCCTGTAGCCATAACTATGTGGCAGCCAGTAGAAAGGAAATATTAGGAGGTTTATATGGCACAGATACAACCTCGCCAAAATCTGTTGGGAGTTCGCGGCTGGTTCTACGGCGGCAAATATCAACTGGAGCGTTACCTTTATATTCTTCACAGAATTACCGGCCTGGCGCTACTGCTATTCATACTGTTCCATTTTACCGCAACTACAGTTTTCCGTATCCAGGGGCAGGGAGTGTGGGAATCTGCCATGTCTCTTCTGCACAACCCCTGGTTTAAAGCTGGTGAATACCTGGTGGCAGTCGCCTTCAGTTACCACGCACTAAATGGCCTGCGCCTTTTCTTACAGGAACTGGGGTTTACCTTGGGCAAGCCTACGCCACCGATTTACCCCTATAAGGACTCCATTCGCAAGAAGCGCCCGGTGACTCTTGTATTCATAGCAATAATTGTCATATTAGCTGTGATCACCTTCTATGACTTCATCGCAGGAGGTTGGTAATGCGCAATACGTACCTGCAGTTTGTTCAACTGATTACTGGCATCTTGATAGCAGTTTTGCTGGGCATACACATGGTAAATATGCATCTTGATGCTATACTGAGCTTTTTTGGAGTTCAGAGCATCTTTGGTGTCAACATTGCCGCCGACCCAACTGTGTTCAATTTAATGAAAGCTCGAGCTCAACAGGTAGTATTTGCCGGCATTTATATTGCTCTACTTGTTTTTGCCCTCTACCATGCTTTCAACGGGTTACGCAACATCGTATTGGAACTGACAACTTCAGCCCGTGCTGACCGAGCTGTTACTGCAGTCATTATCGTTGTCGGCGTCGTTTTCCTGGGTCTAGGCATTTACGCACCACTAGCCCTTTTATCATAAAAGGAGGAACTACACCTTCATGACTGAACAAAAAAGGCACAAGATAAAGTTTGCCGAGATAGAGTTTAAAGTTCAGAGGTACGATCCTGAAAAAGATAAAGCTCCTTATTTTCAGGAGTTTACCGTGCCCTATAGAGAGGGAATGACCGTGCTGGATGGTCTGCTTTATATCAAAGAGAACTTGGACAGTACTCTGGCATTTCGTACCTCGTGCCGCATGGGCATCTGCGGTTCCTGCGGTATGCTGATTAACGATTACCCCCATCTAGCCTGCCATACACAGATAGAGGAGTTTCACTCTGACAAATTAACTGTCAAACCTCTGCCCAATTTGCCGATTATCAAGGATCTGGTACCTGACCTGGGCACATTCTTTGATAATCATAAATCCATAAAACCCTATATTATCCGCTGTGACAAAGAGGAAACGGAGCAGCCCACCGCTGAATATGCCCAGACTCCCCAAGAACTGAATACTTTCTTGCAGTTTACCTACTGCATAAAGTGTGGTATCTGTGTAGCTGCCTGTCCCACCTCCGCCAGCGACAAACAGTTTCTGGGACCGCAGGCATTAGCCCAATGTTACCGTTACTGCGCTGATAGCCGTGATGATGGCTGCGAAAACAGAGTCTCTGCAGTCGATGGAAAACATGGTATCTGGCATTGCCACTTCGCCGGCGCTTGCTCTGAAGCCTGTCCCAAGGGATTAGACCCTGGTCTGGCAATACAGTTAATGAAGAGACGGCTGGTTTCCAGGGCTGTTGGGGCCGAGAAAAAGAAGCAGCCAGCAGTGGTGGTCAAGCTACCCACTACTGATACCAAGCCCAAAGTACCCGTCCCTGAATTTACTGTGAAAGGAAAATAGACGTACTGCTTTAAGGAGGAACAGCAATGAAAGTAGTAAATATAAAAACCCCCCTTGACGAAAAAACTGTGGAGAGCCTGGAAGCTGGTGACCAGGTTTTCATTACCGGTGTTATCTATTCAGCACGTGACTCTGCCCATAAACGCCTGGTCGAGGCTCTGGACAAAAAAGAAAAACTTCCCCTGGATATCAAGAATCAAATTATCTATTACATGGGTCCTGCACCTGCCAAGCCAGGTTATGCTACCGGTTCAGCCGGTCCCACTACCAGCGGGCGCATGGATCCTTACTCACCGCGTCTCATGGCTGAAGGGCTCAAGGGCATGGTTGGCAAGGGCAATCGGGCACAAGCAGTAAAAAATGCCATGAAAAAATATAAGGCAGTATATTTTGCTGCTATCGGCGGTGCCGGCGCTTTGATTTCTAAGAGCATTAAGAAATCCGAAGTGATAGCTTATGATGACCTGGGAGCAGAGGCAATCCGCCGCCTGGAAGTGGAGAATTTCCCGGCTACCGTGATCAATGACGTGCGTGGTGGCGACCTGTACGAGCAGGGAAAAGCCAAGTACCAGGTTAAAGTATAGTAGTAGAAGCCTCTGGCTATCCTTTGAGGTGAATAAACTTTAGCACGCCTGCGATGCTTTTAGCATCGCAGATTTCTCCTGAAGCAATCAGCGCCGGTATCTGTGCCAGGGGCACTCTAACAACCTCGATGCTCGCAGTGTCTTCAGCCTCAAGGCGGCTTGGTTTAAGTTCCGTCGCCAGGTACAAGTACAGATACTCGGTGCAATATCCCGGTGTGGAATAAAATCCGCCGATTTTTTCTATTTTATGCGGCAGAAGCCCTATTTCCTCCTGTAGCTCTCGACGAACTGATTCAACAGGCTCCTCACCAGCGTCTATGCCGCCCGCTGGGATTTCCAAGAGGGTTTTTCCTACAGCTTCTCGTAATTGCCTGACCATGACAACGTTGTTCTCTTCATCCAGAACCACCACAGCGACGCAATCGGCATGTTCCACAATTTCCCGGATGGTCTTCTTGCCATTGGGCTTCTCTATGGTGTCAACTCTTAGCTTCACTGCCCGACCACTGTAAATTTGCTCACTGGAAATAGTTCGTTCTGGCAATTTTGCCTCCTAATTCTTAATTTAAATCCAAAATCCTAAGCACAAAACCCTGAACAATATCTAAATTCAAATTACCAAAACATGTTTTGAATTTCGGTCATTTGAACTTGCTTAGGATTTAGAATTTTGGTATTAGAATTTACTAAAGTCACCAACCACTAGAGCCAAGCCCCGAGCGACTAGCGACGGCTTTGTCTCTTGCCTTCCGCCTCATGGCTTATCAAATTGGTAAATAAGCGCTACCTCATCACAATCGGGAAATTTGGGGCAGCGGAAACATTCCGACCATATTTTACGTGGTAATTCCGTCTTATCAACTTGGATAAAGCCGTTTTTTTCAAAAAATGTCGGCTTATAGGTCAGACAGAAGACCTTGTCTATACCCAATTCCTTAGTCTCATCAAGGCAGGCTTTAACCAGCAACGAGCCCAGTCCCTGTTCCTGCTTCTCTTCGCTTACTGCTAAACTTCGAATCTCAGCCAAATCTGACCAGCTAATATGGAGAGCAACGCAGGCTATAACATTACCTCTTCTATTTCTGATAACGAAATAATCGCGGATATCCTCATATATTTCGCTCAATGCCCTGGGCAGCATTTCACCCTTGTCAGCGAATTTATTGACCAGCTCATGCATCCGCTGCGCATCACCTATCCTGGCTTTCTCTACTTTCATGAAATCTTCCTTTTCAGCTTTGAATCCAGAGACTCATAAAAATATTTTTGGTGCTGTAATCTCAAAAACTTAGAGGTGTAAGGACTCAGTTTAATCTTAACTTTATCTCCACTATTTAATTGTAGCTCTGTTTGACCGTCGATGCTGAGCATAGCTTCATGGCTGGTAGTGACCTTTAAATCGATTACGGTTTGCCATGGCAATACCAGGGCTTTATCGAAAGTAAAATGTGCGCAGACGGGTTGAATTATGATATCTTTAGCCTGTGGGGGCAGGATTGGTCCTCCAGCCGCCAGCGAATAAGCGGTGCTACCGCTGGCTGTGGCTACAATAACGCCATCGGCACGGTATGTAGTCAACATGGCACCATCTATTTTACATTCGATGCTTACCAGCCTTGATAAACTTCTGCGCCCCACAAAAACGTCGTTCAAAGCATGAAGCATTTTGCCCTGGGATAATAGCTCAGCTTCCAGTATTGCTCTTTCTTCAATCCAACCGCCACCATCGAGCAGAGCAGGCAGCTTGTCCATAGCCTCAGCAGCTTTAAGCTCAGTCATAAAACCAAGCCTGCCCAGATTTATCCCCAGAATCGGCACGGAATCGGGAATAACCATCCGAGCCGTACGTAAGATGGTGCCATCACCTCCAATGCTCAGGAGTAAATCTGTGCCATTAACCTGCTGTTTGGCTTTCTCAGGTTCCCAGGATGAGCATAGCCAGATGCTAATGCCCCTGACACTGAGAAACTTTTTCAGCTCCTGGCTGAAAGCCACCGCCTCTTCACGTTTCGGATGATATAGAATACCCACTCGTTTCATAGGTAAGTGGAGTCTATCATCGCAGGATACGAAGTGTCAAGAAGATAGACTATTTGGCGATAAGGGTAAGCAATACTCCTCTCGAAGTACTTGACAAAGACGTCTTATCAACTTAAAGTGTCAACTGGTTGTTGTGTTAATGATAAAAGGAGGCTTCTAATGAAAGCATGTGAAGGGCGAATAGGCCGAGCCTTTGTTATAAGACTTGAGCATGGGGATATTGTGCCATCCTGTATTGAGCGTTTTGCCGAGGACAATAAGATATCTGTAGGGCATGTTATTATGGTAGGTGGAATTGATACTGGCGAGGTAGTTGTAGGTCCCAGAGATTCAAACGAAATGCCACCCCAACCGATGCTTCTGCCATTAGACGGCGCACATGAAGTGGTGGGAGTGGGTGTGCTGGCTCCTGATGAGGATGGCAAGCCTGTATTGCATATGCATGCTGCTCTGGGCAGATCAGGAGCAACCATGACTGGATGCCTGAGGCCAGGCGTTTCTACCTGGCTGGTTGGTGAGGTTATCATTTATGAGATAGTGGGTGCAGATGTTACCCGCGTTAGAGACCAGGAGAGCGGTTTTATTCTTCTGGACATTAAGCCTAGATAGTGTTCTCGACAGCATTTGTGTAATATTCGTCCTGCCAGTTTTAAAATGTCCACCGCCAGTAATTTAGCGGCTATACAATAAGGAAGAGGAGAGGAAATGTATTATGCAGCAATTATAGTTCTCATTGTATACTATTTAAGATAGTATCTATTTCGGCTTTATTGGCAAATTGACCGATTTTTATGTTCTTGATTATGCCTGTCTTATCAATAAAAAATGTCCTGGGCCAATTAGGGACATTGAAAGCAGCTCTGGCAACCCCCTCCGAATCAAGAAGAACAGTAAAATTATAACTCGTGCCATCTATAAAGGATTGTACCGCTGTCTTAGTTTCCCCAGCATTAACCGCCAGTACTTCCACTGTACCTGAGCGAGCTTGATAAACCTCTTCGATAGCAGGCAGTTCAGCAACACAGGAACCACATGTCACTGCCCAGAAATTGACCATCACTATCTTTTGGCCCTTGAAACTGCTTAACACCACGTTGTTTCCACCCAGGTCTTCTAAGGTGAAATCAGGAGCACGGTTGCCAACTTCATAGCCCACCGGTATGTTATCCGGCGGAGCTTCTGTTGCAAAAATGTGTTCCGTCTCAAACGAATTTTCGTTCCCGCTGGCATCTATAGACTTAACGGTAACATGATAGTTAACATCAAGCTTGATGTCATTTACATTAACAGTGTGATATTTAACCAGGGTTGCGTCAGGCTCCGTCCAGGTACAGGTACCGCTCGGGTCACACAGCATGACCTGACTGGTAGCTTTCTCATCCGTCGTCCATTCAATAAGCGCAGATGACCCTGCAGCACTGGAAATAGCGACTTCCGAAATTTCCGGCGGTGTTTTATCCACGGTGGGAGTTGGGGTTGTTGATGTAGGTGTAGAGGTAACCTGGCTGAAAATAACCATAATCATAGCTACAAGCGCAGCAGCAACTATGAAAATAGCAGCCAAAAGCCCCTTAGGAAAACCCTTTCTCTCCTTTAGGTACCCCTTTTCTTTGGCTCTTTTGCCCTTTCCTCTCTCCCGTGGGAATTCTCTTTCGGAGATCGAAATGCCCCCTGCTTCAGGCATAAACATTCCCATTGTGCCCTGAGCAGATTCCGCCGCATAAGCGGTGTCCATTGATGGTGTCATCTGGCCCATTGTCATTGGTTCACCTCTCATTGCTCTATCAGTGGCCAATATAAATTGCTCATGCTGGCGACCTGAACCACTAGGTTTACCACATCGCTGACAGAATTTGGAATCAGATGGCACATCGCCACCACAAAACGGACAAACACGGCCCGGACTCATATCACGTGCATGGATGAATCGCTGTCCACCGAAGCTCTGCTGTCCTGTCGAAGCCGCTGACTGTGCCGGCGGCACACTGCCGGGTATCTGCTGTTTAGGTATTTCATATTCCAGTGAACCTATATATCCACAATTCTGGCAACCTCCAGCCCTTGGGTCAGCTTTAGCCCCACATCTGGGACACACATATTCCCGCCTGGCATCGTGAACGCCTGGGAATTGCTGCTGGACAACATCGTGCTGCATTTCTGGTTGAAAGGTACTACCAGCCTGGGATACAGAGCCTGTTGCCTTTTGCTGCTTTCCATTGTATCGATCAGTTTCGGAGATATAGCCACAATTAAGGCAACGCCCAGATGTAAATACAGTTCTAACCTTACACCTAGGGCATACGCTTTCCTTAGCGTCAGGAACCTCTTGTGGTTTCTGAACTGGAGCTGCTGGAGAATAACTTCTTGTCTGTGGTCTCCAGCTACGGTCTTCCCAACCACATAGCGAACAAATCCTGGAAGCCATGGTGTGACCATTAGGACATGCCCTGGTACCACACTGGCTACAAGTTACCTCTTTGGGATCCTTAGGTTTGCGGCAGTTAGGACAAAAAGCTATATTGGGTTTTGGCTGCATCCTACCGGCACTCCCCCACTATTTCTTGGTAGTTAACTACCATTCTTACTACCTTTGTCATTTCTCCTTACTTAAGTTATTATCTATCGACTTTAGCGGACTGTACAACACAGCCGCAGTTAGTACAAAATCCCGCGACAAGATCAACTATGGCTCCACATTGAGTACAAGGAATGCCTAATCTGGCACCACAAGCGGTACAAAATCGCCGTCCAGAATTATCTGGCAAGCCACACTTAGGGCAGTCCACTGTTTTATTTGTTGCGTCAATTTTATGCTGCGCCTTGCCAAATCGACCAGAACCGCAGAGACGGGCACATTCTGGACAGAATCTGGAGTCCGGTGGAACGATTGAACCACATTGAGGACAGGGAGTACCCAATCTGGAGCCACAATTAGTACAAAAATTTAAGCCTTCAGCATTCGTCGAATTACAGTTAAAGCACTTAACTTGCTGCATCCTCTTTTTATTTCTCGGTCATCAATATTACTTATTAATCCTCCACCCATTTATACTATAATACCACATGACTTTACTACAATAAATACAAGTAAAGCAAATATTAAAAATCTCCCACAGGCTGCTTGCCCGGCGGGAACCCAATATCAAATAAGGACCACTAGATTAGCAAGCATGCTTGGAATTAAATAACGGAGTATTTCGGATAATAAGCTTTTGAGCGATGGCGGGTTATTACTGAAGAGAATTAAGGGCTTCTATAATTTGATCCTTGTTATCAAAACGTCCCAATTCAATCTTTCTGATAATGCCTTTAGTGTCAATAAAAAATGTCCTGGGTATATTGCTAATCTGGTACGACTCGAACGCAATACCGTCAGGATCGTGGAAGATGGGCAGCGTCCAGCCCTCTTCTTCTATCATATTCCGGATATATATCTCATAACCTCCGCCGATAGCAATTACTTCCAATTCTTTTGAACCTGACCACGTTTTGTAAACAGCATCGATTTCAGGCATTTCCGCCACACAAGCACCACAACTAGGCGCCCAGAAGTTAACCATAACTATTTTGCCCCGCAACTTGCTCAAAGTAACTGATTGATCACCATCAAGATTATATACCGTGAAATCGGGGGCGCGTTTACCTACACTGGGGCCTGTGGAAATAGGCGATAGAGTTTTGAATGATTGGTTTGCATCAAATACCGCTTCGTTCCCACTGGCATCCTTTGACTTTACCCTGAAGTAATAAGTTTTATCCGCTTCAAGCCCACTCAGGGTAACACTGTGGTTAGTAATAAGACTATCGACTGGAGGGATTGTATAACCGTAAGAAGCGGTTTTTCCGTAGTCAACCTGGCTGGTAGCTTCTTCATCCGTTACCCAGGTAATAGTAATAGTTGAGTCAGAAACATCAGCGATCTTAACTTCACTAATTATCGGCGGCGTTGTATCTGGCGGAGTTGCTGTGGTGAATTTCTCAACTGTACTGTATGTAGCTGGATTACCACTGGTATCTTTCGACATCACTGCAAAATAATACGTTGTACCAGGGCTTAAGGCACTCAGTTTAACATTATGAGTAGTCACTAATTTTTCGTCAGGATCCGTGGCGCTACCATAGTTAGTACTCGTACCATACTCAACCTGACTGGTTGCTGGCTCATCGGTAACCCAGGTGATGATAACGCTGTCCTGTGTTATTTCAGAAGCTGAAATCTGGTCTATTTCAGGAGGAACAACGTCTGAAGCCACGTGTATTGTAGGTGTAGATTTTGAAAATACTGATGATATAGCTGACTGGATATTCTCTTTGTACATTAATATGACAAAGGCGATAATAGCAATAAAAACAACAACCGCCGCAATTCTGACAGCAACTAAAAGTCTATCTTTTGAACTCTCAGAAGAACCTCCCGTAGTTCCCGCGGCTTTATTTCCCCATCCTCTATCTCGTCTATCCTTTTTTTTATGTACAAGCACACTATCGCTTGAGAATACATTATGTTTCCAATCTTTGTGTGCGAAGTCCTTTAGCTGCGAAGATGCCGATTCTCCTACTGGAGTACGCCTTCCCATATCATTATCCAAGTGCCTTTGAGATACTGGTGAAACGATATCGGGTACCCTTTCCAATGTTTTTTTATCCCGGAATTCTCCACTATACTGCCAATCGGCTAGCCATCCACAAATAGGGCACCTTTTATCGCCTTCCTCCACAGGGTTATGACATTGAGGGCACTCATATTGCACCTTGTGCGTCTTGGTTTCATCTGGCTTAGAACTTACAGAACCAGCCATTTTACCTAGAGAAGATGGCTTAAAGTTACGGTCTTCCCAATTACAAACCCGACAAATCCTAGAGTATGGCTTGAGGAGGTGCCCACTAGGGCAATATCTCTCACCACAATGCGGACAGACCGCCGTATTAGCGTCTTTGAGCGCACCACATCTAGGATTAGGACAGCGGGTTACATTTGGCTCTGGTGGCAGGTTTGATCTTGGTTGCAACTTATTATTTTTCCTTATTTGTGGCTTTTCGACTTTTCAGTAACACTAATACCAATTATCGGCGATGCGTCAAATCTTAAGCTCCTCCGATTATATCAACCCCCATATATGGTCTCAGCACTTCCGGCACTGCTATGCTACCATCAGCCTGCTGATAATTCTCCAAAAGGGATATAACTACTCGAGGCAGAGCCAGACCAGAACCGTTAAGAGTATGCACAAACTGCGTCTTAGCATTAGCTTCAGGGCGATAGCGAATATTAGCACGCCTAGCTTGAAAATCACCACAATTGCTACATGAGCTTACTTCCAGCCATTCGCCGCAGCCAGGAGCCCACATTTCTATGTCAAAGCTTTTAGTAGAGGCAAAGCCCAGGTCACCGGTACATAGCTGAACCACGCGGTAAGGAATACCGAGCTTTTGACAAACGTCTTCAGCATCGCTCACCATTCCATCCAGCTCTTCAATAGAAGTTTGCGGCTCAGTGAACTTATAAAGCTCAACCTTATCAAACTGATGCCCTCTCTTAATACCACGGGTATCTTTGCCTGCTGCCATCTTTTCGCGTCGGAAGCAGGCGGTATAAGCAACATAATATATAGGCAAAGTGTCAGGAGGTAATATTTCATCGCGGTGCAAATTGGTCACTGGTACTTCAGCAGTAGGTACAAACCATAAATCATCTTCATCGTCATGGTACAGGTTATCTGCAAATTTAGGCAAATTGCCTGAACCAATCATACACTCACGCTTCACCATGAACGGAGGATAAACCTCAGTATAACCATGCCCTTTTGCATGAAGGTCGAGCATAAAGTTAATAAGTGCTCGCTGCAGCCGAGACCCTAATCCTTTTAAAACATAAAAACGTGTACCAGAAAGCTTAACGCCCCGCTTAAAATCTATAATATCCAATTTTTCCCCTAGGTCCCAATGAGGCAGTGGGGTAAAGGTAAAGCTTCGTGGCTCACCCCAGGAGCGCACTACTATATTGTCCGTTGTATCCTTACCCACAGGTACCTGGGGGTCAGGGATATTAGGTAATCGCAGAAGGTGTTCTTCCAACTCCGTCCAAATCCGGGCAACTTCAGATTCCAAAGAATTAATCTGTTCGCCAACCTGCCGCATTTCAGCAATTAGTTCCGAAGGTTTATCCTTCATCTTGCTAATTTGTTTACTAACTTCGTTACGCCTGGCTCGTAAAGTCTCTGACTGTTGAAGTGACATACGATAGCGCTCATCAAGGGCTATTATTTCATCAAGCGGCGCGCTGTCATTGCGATTTTTCAGCGTCTGGCGAATTAAATCTGGATTATCACGGATAAACTTTATATCAATCATAATATAAAGACACCCTGCCTATCGTGTCTTAAGTTGGGGGAATAGTATTACTTCACGGATTGATTGTTTGTCAGTGATTAGCATCACTAAACGGTCTACACCTACCCCTAAGCCACCAGTTGGTGGCATACCATATTCTAAAGCCAGAAGGAAATCATCGTCAATAACCTCCCTATTTTCATCAGGTAAAGCACGCTCCTCCAACTGACGATGAAATCTTTCCTCCTGCTCCAATGGGTTATTAAGCTCAGTAAAGGAATTGGCTATCTCCATACCTCCAATAAAAGCTTCGAAACGCTCAACCAGGCCCATACTCCCTGGCTTGATTTTAGCCAGAGGTGACATCTCTACTGGATAATCAACGAGAAAGGTTGGCTGTATCAAATTAGGTTCAACCAAAGTTGATACCAATTCATCTATAAGCCTACCTCTTCCTTTATTCGGGTCGACTTCCATACCCAGTTGCTCCATCTTTTTTCGCAATGAATCAGCTTCTGGGTACTCCTCAAAATCAAGCCCTCCAAGCTCCTTTATTGCATCACGTAAAGAAAGCCGTTTCCACTGGGGGTTAAGATTAATGAGATCCGGACCGTATTTTACCTTGGTATCACCCACAACCTCTTGAGCTATATAGCACACCATGTCCTCAACCAACTTCATCATGTCGTTATAATCGGCATAAGCCTGATAGCTTTCCAGCATAGTGAATTCAGGATTGTGTTTTACGGAGATGCCTTCATTGCGGAATACACGTCCGATCTCATAGACTTTATCGAAACCGCCTACTATTAGCCGCTTAAGGTAAAGCTCCAGGGCAATACGCAGGTAAAGACTCTGGTCAAGAGCATGATGATGGGTGACAAAAGGACGGGCTAATGCTCCACCTGCCATGGGTTGTAATACCGGTGTTTCCACTTCAATAAATCCCTGCTTATTTAAAAAATTACGCAACGCTGTAATCACCTTGCTACGGCTTATGAAAATGGGCTTGGCTTCCTCATTTGAAATTAAGTCAAGGTAACGTTGTCGATAACGTTTCTCCACGTCTGCCAACCCATGCCATTTTTCAGGCAATGGATGAAGCGACTTGGTTAACAGGATGAAATCACTCACTTGAAGCGTTATTTCACCAGTCTTTGTGCTGAAAAGCTTACCTGTGGCACCGATTATGTCGCCTATGTCCAAGTCATGTAGGAACTCATATCTTTCATCGCCAAGCAAGTCATGGCTAAAAAAGAGTTGAATCTTGCCTGAGCCATCACGTAGATCCATAAAAGCTATTTTACCCATAAAACGGCTAGCGGTAATCCTGCCAGCAAGGCTTACGTCAATAGTGGGAATAGCTTGTGCTGCTTTTTCCTGCTGCTGAAAAATGGCTACTGCTTCCTGCGCAGTGTGGCTACGGTGGTACAAACTAGGGTACGGGTTAATTCCCCGTGACTGAATCCTCTGCAGCTTCTCCAAGCGCTGTTCAACAATGCGCTCTAACCTTGACATGATGCTCAGCTTACTTCCATTATCAGCAACTTAATCAATCCTGCAGGAGTTTGGACTACAACTTTATCGCCGGCTTTCTTCCCCAAAAGAGCACAACCTACTGGTGACTCGTTAGAAATCTTGCCTTCAACGGGGTTTGCCTCTGTACTGCCTACAATAGTAAATTGCTCAATCTTGCCATCCTGATTCCGAATAAGAACTTTGTCCCCCAGTTCAACTACACCGGGTATAGCTGGCGACTCTATTATCGTGGCATTCTTGATAATATTTTCTAACATTAGTATTCTGCCCTCAACAAAGGCCTGTTCATTTTTTGCATCATCATATTCAGCATTATTCTCAGTACCACCTACTTCCCTGGCTCGCTTAATTTTCTCAGCCACCTCCGATCTTTGAACTGTAATAAGCTGCTTCAGTTCTGATTCCAACTTTTCTAAACCTTGTTTGGTAACGTGAATCTTCTTTTGTACCATGTGATGCCCTCGCTTTAGAAGATAGTAAAAAGACTGAGAGCAACAATACTCTCAGTCAGCAAATGAAACTTAGATAACATTATAAGCTGCTTTAACTTGGTTGTAAAGAGCAAAGAATGATATAATACCGAAGTTTTTCCAACAGGAGGAGACATGGTCAGTTTGCTCATAGCTTCTAGAGAAACCGCTGGAAAAACAGCCTTATGTACTGGCATAGGGAGGAAATTGCTCGGCCTAGGTAAAAAAGTAGGCTATTTCTTACCAATCCAACTCACAGATGGCAGCAATACAAATGGCTACAAGGATGCCAGCTTTGTCAAAGAAGCTTTGGAGTTGGAAGAATCCGCTGAGCTGCTTTCTCCTACCTCATTATCAATTCATGAACTCTGGCAAAGTCTAACCGATAACCCAGAGGAATTAGTTCAAAAAATTAAGAAAAACTACGCTCGCATATCAAAAGGCAAAGATATCATCATCATAGAAGGGATTAGCGGTTTAGTTATAGACAATGTAGCTACTCTAGCTTGCTACAATGTTGCTGAAGCCCTAGATACCAAAGTCATTATTTTACTCCGTTACTTCCCTGGTTTAGCTCCATCAGATATAGCTCGAGTAGCTGAGGAATTGGGACAGAGATTGCTGGGAATAATCATTAACTTTGTACCAGAGCCACAAATTGCAACGGTAAAGCAAAACATAACTACCTCATTTGAAAAAGCTGGAATAAAAATCCTAGGCATAATTCCAGAAGTGCGAAGCTTGCTTGGAGTCAGCGTTGAAGAAATGGCTGAAGCGCTTGGTGGGAATATTCTGACCTGTCCGGAGAATGCCGATGAGCTAGTAGAGAATATCATGCTGGGCGCCATGACTATCGACTCAGGAATAGAATATTTCAATCACAAGAGAGACAAGGCGGTCATAATCCGTGGTGATCGACCTGATATGCAATTAGCTGCTTTACAGACTCCAACAAAATGTCTGGTAATTACTAACAATGCCAGACCTCTGGCGACTGTAGTTTCTGAGTCGGAAAGTAAACATGTACCGGTAATGGTAGTATCAAAAGGTACTTCGGATACTGTTGCTGCCATTGAACACCTTTTAGCCAACAGCGCATTTAATAGCTCCAGGAAACTAAAGAAATTCGAGGATATTCTGGATAAATATCTGGATTTTAACTCGCTTTATCCTGTGCTTGGGCTTTAAACTTATTTTTTCTCCGCACCTAATATCTGCCTTGCTTCTTCAGCCAGAAAAGCTGGAACCTGAACCTCCACTTGACCTAAGCCATCCACTGTAATGCCATAGATAATCCCAGCGCTTTCATAGCGGAGCACTGCTGGTATACCTTCATTCTCAAGACGACCCTTGATAATTTGTGCTTCGGGCTGTCCCACAGCAATATAAACAGTAGTAAGTCGAACTTCTTCAGGCATTTGTTTACATTGGAAATTCGTAGCGCTTATGTTTCACACATATAACAATGACAGAACAATCACAAGCTCACTAAGTAATAAAAAAACGAATAAAAGCCATAGCTGGGAATCAACTACATTCCCAAACTATGGCTTATTATACCAGAACTTACAATCTGAGTTAAAAATGCTACTTTAGACAAGCAGAATTTTTGTCAAGATTGCACTGCACACACCAGATATCAGATGCGCACTCTGCATGCGGACATCCAGTGATTCCCCAGTCACCACCTTTACCAGCGCTGTTGCGATCACTAGTTCCAAAGTGATTCGGGTGGCTGTTGTTGATCCTAGGAAGATCACCGAGAGTATTGCCAGCCCAGCCCTTGTTGGCAAAAGCTAAGCTAACTCCCCAACACTTATTACAATGTGCGTATCCCACAATTGCTTTGGCGTTGCAATCGGTGGTGCCAGCTGGTGGTAACGCACAATCATTTGTGCCTGGGCATTCCGTAGATGACTTGCAGGCTTTAGGGTCGGTACAACCTGCCGAATTTCCTGCCTGATCATTACAGCTTGCGCAGTTACCATAACATGATCCTGGATTTGGTGTCAACACACAGCCAGTAAGGATTGAGGGATAAGCACCTCCCGCTAAACGGGACATAGCCGTTATCGGAGTCTTCCCCCAGTTATCCAAATACAAGAAACAGGAATCTTTATTGGTCTCCCACTTGACCGAGTCAAATTGACAGGTCGAGCCCAAGTCACCAGCAAATACAGGACCCGGGAGCAGCACCAGAGATACTACCAGCAAAGCAAATAGTATGCCAGCAATTTTCCTCATGGTTTTTTACCTCCTTTCATTATGTGGGTAATTTTACAGTGTAAAGAAACACTTGTCAATAGGTAAAACAGAAAAATCATCTTGAAAATCAAGCTCACAAAGGATAAAATTAAACGCTATCGTGCTTAATTTGCTTAATTAGGGGGAGCCCCAATCAAGCAAAAATCTTAAGGAGGGACGGTGATTTGAATGCTCTCGGAAGACACTTACTATTAGAACTTAAAGACTGTAACAAAGAGGTGCTTAACGATTTAGAATTTCTTAAAAATTTTCTCCGTGAAATTGCCGAACAAATCGGTGCTACTGTAGTAAATCAAGCTTCCCACAAATTTAGCCCGCAGGGGGTAAGCTGCGTTGTACTTATCGCCGAATCCCATATCTGCATCCATACCTGGCCCGAGTATAGTTATGCCTCTGTAGACATTTTTACCTGCGGTAATTCTATTGAACCTAAAGACGCTATAAATTTGATAGTAGGAAAACTTGAAGCAAAAGAGTCCTCTTTTATTGAATTGAAACGTGGCATCTTAAAAGACAATAAAGTCGTTTGCGGAATAAAATGAGTATTCCTGATAACCCCGATAAAAGTATATGGCTGCACGATAAAGTTAGTCCTGACCTTGTTCAGGTACACAGTATTAAGCAGGTATTATATTCAGGGCGAACTGAGTTTCAGTCGGTAGAAATTATCGACACTACAAGCTTCGGCATCTGCCTTGTGCTGGATGGTAAGATCCAGTCCAGTGAGCAAGATGAGTTTATCTACCATGAGGCTCTGGTCCATCCTGCTATGTTGAGCCATCCCAATCCGGAAACGGTATTTATCGCCGGCGGAGGCGAGGGGGCTACTTTGCGCGATGTGCTGTATCATAAAACTGTGAAAAAAGTGGTCATGGTTGATATTGATAAGCAGGTAATAGATATCTGCCGCCGCTTTCTTTCAGGCATCCATCAAAATTCTTTTGACGATCCTAGAGCTGAGGTTTACTTCGCCGATGCCAGAAAATTTTTACAGGAAAGCAGCGACAAATTCGACGTTGCCATAATTGACTTGGTCGAGCCTCTGGAGATCGGGCCTGCGTGCCTACTATATACACAAGAGTTCTATCAGCTAATTAAGGAAAGATTGAATGATAACGGCATCATGTCTGTACAGTCTGGAGCCTCCGGCTGGACAAATCTGCAGAACTTCACGGCAATCGTTAGCACCTTGGCAAGCGTTTTCTCCATAGTTTGCCCTTATCAAGTTTACGTGCCTTCATTCGTAGACCTGTGGGGATTTGCTACAGCCTCTCAAAAACTTAACGCAGCAAGCCTATCGCCAGCTCAAATAGATAGCAAAATTTCAAAGAGCTTAACCAAGGAATTAAGATCATATGATGGACTCACCCACCAGTCAATGTTTGCCCTATCTAAGCATCTCCGTCATGAGTTAGCCACCTCGAATAGAATCATCACCGACACCAACCCTATTTTTATGTAATAAAATATCCCACGCCAGCAAGTTCCCAACCCCAGGCCCTCAGCCTGAAGTACCAAATGTTCCCCAGCTATACCTATATCTATCAAGTAGTATTGAGTACCGCGGAACATGCCTCCTACCGGGCCAAAAAATTGGACTTTTCCGAGACAATGACCACTATAACCGGCGCCTTCTTGCAAAAGGAATTGATGGCATACACACCACTAAAAGCAGCATCGCACAACTTCTGCTTCACCTGCGGGTCGTCCACGACGATGAATTTCCAGGGTTTGTGAATTGCAGGCGGAGGAAGAAAGCAGTAATCATCCTGATGAGAGAGGTCTTGCCGGCTCCGTTGGGCCCCAGCATTCCAAAACGCTCTCCCTCGTATATCTCTAAACTTACCTGGTCAACAGCCACCAGGTCTCTGAATTTTTTAGTCAGGTTCTCAGTCTTGATAATAACCACTCGAATGATAACTCCGTTAAATCGGTATCGGGTACAAAAATACCAGGTTACTATTGTAAGTTAAGCACAGATACAATGGCAAAATAACATTCACTACCATTCAATATAATGAGACTGCTGAAAAAGATGTGCAGGAACCTTCCTGCCAAGGGTCTGGGGGTGTCCCCCAACTTCCCGATTCCCCCAAGACTGGGGGATAAAGGGGGTTGAATATGAGTTTTTCAGCACTCTCATAACGCAAATTTGACCACCCTTATATTTTGTCGTATAGTCTAGCAAAAGTTTTACCTCAAACTTAAAAAAAGCATTAATATGAAACATAGAAGCCTCAGTGCTAATAAGCTTACTCATATCTGGGTCATAATGATTATTAACTTGCTGGTATTTATCAGCACTCTGGTATATGGCAAACTTGTCTATTTGTTCGGATTACAGCCAGCGACTTTCTTCGCCCAGCCCTGGACAATCATAACCAGTATGTTTACTCATGCTGGTATATGGCATATCCTGGTGAATATGTTAACGCTATACTTCTATGGTAGCTTTCTAAGTCAATTAATTGGAGCCAGAAAATTCTTCATCATATACTTCTGCGGAGGGATACTGGGCAATATATTTTATCTACTCCTAGCACCAAATATTTTTAGTATAGCTATAGGTGCTTCGGGCGCTATTTTCGCTCTGGGCGGAGCTTTAGCCGTGTTAACACCCAGGCTGCGTGTTTACATGTTCCCCATACCTGTCCCTATGCCCCTCTGGGCAGCAGTAATCGGGGGCTTCGTTATATTGTCTATAGTCCCTGGAATAGCCTGGCAAGCCCATCTCGGCGGTCTGGTCTTTGGACTCATAGCCGGCTACTATTTCCGCAGAAAACTACGGCTACTATTTTAGGACAACTGCTCTAAATCCTCTCCCTTGGCGGGGTGACTTTCGCCATATCTCCTCTCCATTGACGGCAAAGTAATATGATGAAGGCAAATCCCCCAAAAATCCCCCTGTCATTGCGAGGAGTCCCGCCTACGTCGGGACGACGAAGCAATCTCTCGGTTCGAGAAAAACATAACAATTGCTTCGCTCCGCCCGCAATGACAGAATATTTTCACTTGTGCTCAAATACCGTAAGACATATAATACTAGTACACCAGCTCCACATCGATTCCCAAGCAGAGGGCAAAAGTCTTGAAAAAAGTGGCTATCATGGCAGACAGCACCTGCTGTCTGCCACAGAAATTGATAGAGCAATATGACATCCACCTATTACCCATTCATATATTACACGAAGACAAGAGCTATCGTGATAGGATTGACATAAGCCCTGGTGAAGTCTACAAGATTATGCGCAAAAAAGAGAATCTCCCCACCACCTCAACACCATCGCCGGGAGATTTTCTCGATGCTTACCGCCAGCTAAGCCGAAAAGCGGAAAACATATTCTGTACCACCGTCACCGCTCTGCAAAGTAAAACTTTTGAGGCGGCATCGCTGGCCAAGCAGATAGCCACAGAGCTTCTCCCCAATACTCACATAGAAGTGTTTGACAGCCGAGCAGTAGCCGGGGCATTGGGCTTTATTACCCTTGAGGCAGCTAAAGCTGCCAGCCATGGAGCATCACTAGACAAGGTCATCGAGGTAGCAAAAAGCATCAGGGATAAAGTCAATGCCCTATTCATGCTTGATACTCTATACTACCTCGCCAGAACCGGCCGCATCGCTAGAGCAGCCGCCTGGGCTGGCAAGTTGTTAAATCTCAAGCCAGTGCTGGAACACTCTCCTGCTGTAGGTGAAACAACACCAGTAGCACGCCCCAGAAACAGGGAAGATGCCATAAAGCTAATGCTGAAGATAATGGCGGATAGGGTAGGTAATTCCAGAGTACATGCCATGGTACACCATGCCGATGAGTTAGCAGAAGGGGAAAAGCTGATGAAAGAGGTCAGCTCAAGATTTGACTGCGCTGAGCTCTATATAACAGAGTTCACGCCGGGCATGGGAGTCCACACTGGCCCAGGTATGCTCGGCATCACCTTTTACGCCGACTAGAGATTCCCTGCCAATCCCTCCCACCATTGATAGCAGAGCATGGCAATCCTCTACAGATTTCCTGAGATAGCAATGTTATCTCTGTCTTCTCAATGACAAAAAATTGTCCAAAGAGTAGGGAAAGAATCTCTAAAACTAGGACAAATGTGTTATAATTCTAAATCAAGAGTTTTTAATAAACCTATACATAGCCCGATCAAACGCAGAATGGCAGGCTGTGAAAAAGTCGACTGACGCCTATCTTGACATAGAGACTACCGGCTTGTCCCAGTTTTACGATACCATAACCGTAATTGGCATTTACCTGTGCAATGGCACCGAAGACAAACTGATACAGCTATACGGAGACCAGGTAACCAAAGATAATCTGATAACAGCCATGCAAGGTGTACGCAGAATATACACCTACAATGGTAAAAGATTCGACCTTCCTTTTATCGATGCTTTCCTGGGAATAAATCTGGAAGCAGAATTCGAGCACCATGACTTAATGTATCATTGCTGGGAATATAATCTAAAAGGTGGTTTCAAAGCAGTGGAGCGGCAATTACAAATCCCCAGGCAAACGGAGGGCCTCTCTGGATTCGATGCCGTAAGGTTATGGTGGAGATACCTAGATTACTATGACGAGGATGCTCTTGATTTGCTGCTACAATATAATAAGGAAGACGTCATTAACTTAAAAACGTTGAGGGAAAAGTTAGCTGACTGTAAATGCTGGCTAGAGACAACAGGTTAGATCGTTTTGCCGATGTTTGAGGTGTTGTGATAAAGTTAATGCTCAAGAGAGCTGCAATTGAAAAATTCCTATATCCTTCCCACGATTTATATCATAGGCTTCTTTGGATTTGCCAGCCAGAGCTTAATATTTCCAGTAATGCCCCTTTATGCTGCCCAGCTCGGCGCCTCCGTATCTGAAGTTGGACTGATAGTTGCCCTAGTTGCTTACGGCAACGCCTTGTTTATGATTCCCTTTGGTCTGCTCTCCGACAGATTCGGACGGCGCACCTTTTTAATTGCTGGCTTCGTTATATGTACCCTGACTACGCTGCTCTACACCTTGACTACCAATATAGTGCAACTCTCCCTGCTGAGAGCCCTTCACGGAATCGGTTTGGCCGCTCAAACACCAACAATTATTGCTACAGTGCTTGACCTCTCACCAGAAGAGCAACGAGGCAAAGCACTGGGCTGGATTACCGCAGCAACACAAACTGGACTAATGGCGGGGCCTATAATCGGAGGCTCTATATTGAATAGCTTCGGTTTTGGCACTGCCTTTATCAGCAGCAGCATATTTTCATTAATAGGTCTGGTTGTCCTTTTAGCACGGTTAAGCACCATCCCACAGAGAAAGACAGTAGAGGTCAATATAAATAAATCCTGGGGTTGGTTAAAACAGAGGCCACTCTACGGTGGCTTGCTGACTACCTTCGCCATAGCCATGGGCATAGGAACACTCGGTGCCTATATACCAATCTACGTCGCAGGTTTCGGCATAACTGCAGCAGGGGCAGGACTGATTATAACTCTCTCTTTTGCCAGCTCAGCCATGTTGCGCGTTCAATCCGGCACGCTATCAGATAAAGTAGGCAGAAAGCCCTTAATGATATTTGGCCTGGTGTTGGGAGCGGCTATGATCGCTCTTATCTCACGTTTTCACAGCCTGATCTTGCTGGGTATAATATCTTTTTGCTTTGGTATAGGAATAGCATTTGTCCAACCATCCAGTATGGCACTGACAGCCGACCTGTCTCCCAAAGGAGCCAAGGGTCTGGCTTCAGGCATGTTTACCTGCGCCTACCAAATTGGGAACGCCGTCGGTCCTACAGCCATGGGAGCAGTGGCTGGAATTAGTAATCTGGAGACAATGTTCCTCGCCTGCGGCTCAAGCATAGCCTTTACGTTACTTATTATTATTATTCTGTTTCGAACAGGGTAGTTTATTTGAGATTGTTTTTAAACTTTTCACCTCCTGCCTCCCTAGTAAGGAGATAAAGTGAGAGGGTTTTCCAAAAGGGTTTTGCCTTCAATACTACGCTGTATAGGGGAAAGAGTATAACTTCATGAAAATAGTCCTACATATTTGTTGCGGGGTCTGTGCCGCCGGGGTGGTAAAAACACTGACTGAAGAAGGTCACCAGGTTATCGGTTTCTTCTACAATCCAAATATTCATCCCGCTGAGGAATATCACAAAAGGCTGGAAACAGTTCACAAAGTATCTCGAGAGCTAAATTTTCCCCTGGAGGTAGCTCCTTACACCCCTGAGGAGTGGTTAAGAGAAACTGAACCTCTAAAACGTGAACCGGAAGGTGGTAAAAGATGCCAGGTCTGCTTCAGAATAAGATTGCAAAAAGCTTATTCATACCTCAAGGAATTTGGCGCTGATGCTTTTACCACCACCCTCACCATAAGCCCTCACAAGTCCGCCGTAGTAGTCAACCAAATAGGACTGGAGATCGGTGGAGACAAATTCCTGGTGAGAGATTTTAAGAAAAAAGACGGATTCAAAAAGGCGATGCAACTAGCCAGACAATGGCAGCTTTACCAACAAAATTACTGTGGCTGCCTGTACAGCATCAGACAACCAAAGTAATCACAGGCTAATATAGCCATCTCTATCACCGCCCTTTTCGTTTATATATCTCTATAAACTTCTCAATGGAGCGGTCATAGGTCCTCTCCACATCAGCAGGGAAAAAGCAAGCTGGCAGTTCGTCTGAACTCTGGTGATAGCTTAAACACTCACAGCAAATGCCTTTCCTGGAACATGGCTCGTAGGTACAGTTGCACTTTACTTTATTTTTTTCAATGTTACATTCCTTCATAAATCCTTCTCCTATCTGTTGCGGATGCTTTCGAACTTCTTAACGGATTAAAACTATAGCTCTGCTACAAAAACTTTGTCAATTTTTATCAACTTCTCACCCCTTGCCCCTCTCTCCTTCTCCAGGAGAGAGGGGAACTGGACTTTTTGAAAGGGGCGCCGCCCCTTTCAATCCCGTTAACAAGCAATATCATCATCAACGTAGTTTGACAAAATCATGGTAGTTGCCTACAGTATGCACAGCATCTTATATCAATTTTTGGTATGATATACAACGCAATTGTAACCATCCATCCCGAGCAGTAATATAAGATATAGGAGTGTAGAGCCATGGTGAACACTGCAAAATACGAGCTATCATCGGATAAACTACGTTGGCACTGTGACCCTGCTATCTTTGATTTCGAATGCACCAAAGATTTGGCACCGTTACGGGAGTTTATTGGTCAGGATAGAGCCATAGGAGCCATTGAATTCGGCTTATCCGTAAACCATGATGGCTACAACATCTATGTGGCTGGACTTACTGGAACAGGAAAAACCTCAGCAGTGAAAACCCATATCGACAAGCTCCTCAGGGAAAAGAAAGCTCTGAAGCAATTGAAACCTCCTCAGGACTGGTGCTACCTCTATCACTTTGCTGACTCTGACCATCCCCAGATTGCAAATCTTCCCCATGGAAAGGGTAAAGTTTTCCGTAACCAGATAAATAGCCTGCTGCAAAAGCTTAAAGAAGAGCTAGCGAAGACATTCTCCAGCGAAGAATATAAGACAGAGAGACAATCGGTTACAGACGATGCCCAGACAGAGAGGCAAAAGCTCTCCTCAGAGCTGAGAGAGGAAGCGCAGCGGCAAGGCTTTTCCATCCAGGTGACCTCAGCAGGACAGGCTATAATTCCCATAATAAATGGGAAACCTATCTCTGAGGAAGATTACATGGCTTTGGAGGAAACAACCAAAAAGGAACTGGAAACACGGCGCGATGAACTGCTTAAAAAATTACAGATTGCCTACGAAAAGGTACGAGACCTAGAGAGAAAGGCAGAGGATAAATTAAGAGATATCGATAAGTCAGTGGCTGGGTTTACAGTAACCCAACTCTTTGATAGCCTGCTACAGGAATACAAAGACTCGGAAAATATTCATCAGTATTTATTGAATCTACAATCGCACACTCAAGACAACTTGAGCCTGTTTAAAGATAGGGAAAGGGCAGCAGAACCCTTCTTGGGCATACCAGCTAGCTATCTAATGCAGGGGCATGACCCATTTATCCCCTTTCAAGTAAATGTTTTCGTAGATAACAGTGACACCAAAGGACCACCGGTCATAGTCGAACCAAACCCCAACTATGTCAACCTTTTCGGCAGGGTAGAAAGACGTTTCCTCTTCGGCGGTTACATTAGCGATCATACCATGCTCAAACCCGGAGCTTTTCATCTGGCTGACGGTGGTTACCTGCTGTTAAATGCTAAGGATGTACTGAGCAATGCCGCCGTCTGGCAAACTATGAAACGCACCATCAAGGCCAAGGAGGTAAGGATTGAAGATCCTCTGGAAGGATTAGGTCTAATAGCACCCCAGGGGCTGCGGCCACAACCGATGCCCATAGACACCAAGGTATTGTTGATCGGCGACGTTATGCTCTACCAGTTGCTGTCTATATACGACGAAGATTTCTGGGAGATCTTTAAAGTTAAAGCTGACTTTGACTTCCGGATAGATAGAACCAAAGCAAACATGATGCATTTCGCCGCCTTCATCGCTGGCTGCTGTGAAGAGTGCGAAATGCACCACTTTGACCGAACAGGCGTAGCTAAGGTAGTGGAATATGCCTCCCGTATAGTAGGCGACCAGGAAAAATTGTCTTCCAGATTCGCCCAGATCAGAGAACTGGTACAAGAAGCAGAGTACTGGTCACGCAAAAATAAGTCAGCCTTGGTATCAGCCCACCATGTAGAAAAAGCAGTGGAAGAAAGGTTCTTCCGCCATAACTTGCCCTATGAGCACATCAAGGAAATGATAGACCGTGGCACCATAATGATAGATGTCAAAGGTGCCGTAGTAGGCCAGGTTAACGGTCTCAGCGTCTATAGTCTAGGCGATGTTACCTTCGGCAAGCCATCACGAATAACCTGCAAGACTTTCTTGGGGCGGGGAGGCGTCATCAATATTGAAAGGGAGTCTCAACTCAGCGGCAGCATACACGACAAAGGTATTCTTATTCTCAGCGGCTACTTAGGCTGGAAATATGCCCAGGATAGCCCTCTATCACTGTCCGCCAGTCTTTGCTTTGAACAATCTTATGAAGGCGTAGAAGGAGATAGCGCTTCTTCCACTGAGCTCTATGCATTAGTATCCAGTTTATCCGACATACCCATAAAACAGAACATCGCAGTTACCGGTTCGGTAAATCAGAAGGGGGAAGTCCAGGCTATCGGCGGGGTAAATCAGAAAATCGAAGGCTTCTTCCGGGTTTGCCAAACCAAGGGACTTACCGGAGACCAGGGAGTAATGATACCCCGTAAGAACGTTACTAACCTGATGCTACGACAAGAAATAATAAATGCGGTAAAGGAAGGTAAGTTCCATATATATGCTGTTAGCACCATCGATGAGGGTCTGGAAGTCCTGACTGGTGTAAAAGCGGGCAAGAAAAGAAAAGATGGTTCTTATCCCAAGGACAGCATCAATTATAAAGTAGACTGGCAGCTAAAAGAAATGGCAGCCAAGCTAAAGAAATTCGCTGAGCCTGAAGTCAAAAACAGAAAGAAAAAGCCGTAGATTTATAGACTCAGTCATCCTACTCAAATAAAATCACACCGGCGCTTCCACGGTTACAATAGTTCCTTTACCAGGCTTTGACTCAAACTCCAGGCTACCGCCCAGTAAACCAGCACGCTCTTTCATCCCCACCATGCCCAATTTGCCATGCCTGGTTAAGCTGTCCGTTGGATAGGGAAGGTCAAACCCTTTGCCATTGTCCCTAATAGTTATCATAGTTTTCCCTTCTTCAAACTCCACTAACAACTCGGCGTGCGTCGCTTGAGAATGACGCCAAACATTGTTCAGTGCTTCCTGAGTAATACGGAACAGCAATAGCTCCGCCTCAGTCCGAAGCCGTCGCTCAGCGCCATGCTTTACTACTTTAACAACGATTCCGGAATGATTCTCTACATTAGAAGCTAGCCACTCCAGCGTTGCTACTAAGCCCAGCCGGTCTAACGTTGGCGGACGTAGGTCCTGGCTCAAGTGGCGCACACCAGCCATTAAACTATTAACCTGCAGCCTCAAATTCTCTAGAAGTTGCCCTTTCTCTTTGGAGATACCATCCCTACTGGAAGCAATAATGTCCAGTTCTCGAGCGAGAACAACCAGTTGCTGTATGGTCTCGTCATGAAGCTCTCGCGCTATGCGCATTCTTTCATCTTCCTGAGCCTTAGTAACCTGTTCTAAGTAAAAACGCAAATTCTCCTGCATCCGCATTTCTTGAGTGACATCTCTGGCAATATGCTGAAAACCAACTGGCTTTCCATCAACCCTGAACATACTGGTAGTTAACTTCAAAATTTTAACAGTGCCCTCCCCGATGACCAGTTTCTGCTCATAAGGCTGGACAACAGCCTCCCCACGAAGCAGTTTAGTTCTAATTTCATTTGCCAGACGCAGGCTCTCTTTGGAAAGCAAAGACCTGGCACTTGTATGGGAAAGGCTCTTAAGTTCGCTACCGACAAGTCTATTAGCCGCGTCATTAGCCGAGATAATATTCCCATCTATATCATTAATCCAAATAGCATCATGGGCATTCTCAAATAATTGCCGATACCTTTCTTCAGACATCCTCAGCTTCTCAGCAAACTCCCGCTCTTTTTCATAAAGTCTAGCATTCTCCAAAGCAACGCCAATCTGATTTCCGATGGCTGTCAACGTTTTTACTTCGTCTTTGGTAAACTCGTAGCGCTTATGTGTACATACACAGAGAGTCCCCATAACCTTCCCTTTTGATTTCAAAGGCACAATCAACTCTGAGCGAATGCCCTCATCTATTACTGCTTTTTTGGTCAGTCTAGGATCCGTGGAAGCATCTTCTACATACGCTGGCGCACCGGTCTGGGCAACCATCCCATTAAAGCCTTCTCCCAATTTCAGCCTACCTACACTATTGACAAATCGCTCAGATACTCCCTGATGGGCAGCAAGTGAAAGTTCACTGGTTTCCTCCTCGAGAAGGAAGAGCAAGACAGCATTAACCTCCATTACATTCATAATATTATCAACACTGCTATTCAACACCTTGCCTAGCTCCAGTGATTGAGAAACAGCACTTACAATCTCATTAAGGGCAGCAAGCTGGATACGGTGTCCTCTCTCCTTACGCAGTGATTCAAAGGCAAAAGCTACCGCACTGCCTAAGACGAAAACGGCACCTGTTTCAAACAACGCATCCTGAGGAGTTGGTGAGAATATGGCAGCTCTGGGCAGCATACACGCTAGGGCAATAAGCGAAATGGCTATGCTGCCTTTCCACTCAAATAAAAACCCAGACCAGATTATAATCGCTAGGTAGAGTATCCGCTCAAAAGCATGCCTTGTCAGACCAAGTTTAGCTATTAGTTCGGCCAGAAAAACAGGAGTTTGTATCTCCTCTCTGTAGTGCATGAATGTTATAAACACCAGCAGAGCTACGACAAGCCAGAAAGCTGGCCTACGAATAAACCTGATCAGCCAGTTTATCGAAATTTGCTGCACCATCAGTATGTCTCAAATCCCTTCAAGCAGCCACTATCAAGCCACATCATCGAAAGTGACCCAACCTTTCTTCAAGGCTTGTACTACCGCCTCCGTTCTGGAACTAACCCGTAGCTTGTTGAATATATTACCTACATGCCCCTGCACCGTCCGTATGCTCAAACATAGTTCATCCGCTACTTCTTTGTTGCTTAGCCCCTTAGTCACCAGCTTTAATACCGCGACCTCTCGCTTGCTCAATAACTCTTCAGGTTGTTCCTCTACTACCCTCCCGGGAGTTCGCGCAAACCTGCTCAATACCTTTCTGGCAATAGATGGATGCAATACCGACTCACCGGCGTATACGGCTCTAACCGCATCAACCAATTCCTGTCCATGGACACTTTTCAACAAATATCCCGCCGCACCAGCCTCAAGCAAACTAAACACAAATTGATCATCATCATAGGCACTGAGTATTAATACCACCATTTCTGGATATAAAGCCTTTATCTGCTTAGTAGCTTCTATACCATCGAGCTTCGGCATAGATATGTCTATTATGGCCACGTCTGGCTTATAACGCTTAGCTAATTGCACTGCCTCATCCCCATCACTAGCTTCTGCCACTACCTCTATGTCCTCTTCCTGATCCAGTATCCGCCTTGTACCCTCACGAACCAACGCATGATCATCAGCTATCAAAACCTTGATCTTCTTCAATTAACACCCTCTCTACATTTGTTCATTATATCAGACTATAAAAAATACTTTCTCAAAAAAATAGACTCAAACAAGCAGCATTTCACTATATTAATATAAAGAATATAAAGGTATAGGGGCAAATACTCACCTATATACATCTAGTTTACTGGACTAGGTATTTCAGACGGTTAAAAACAGGTATTAAAACGGATGATATTGACGAAACTTTGTGATTCAGCTATAATACACCCCCAGTAATTTGTGCCATAAATTCTAACGATACCCACATTAATTACCAAGACCTGTAATAACGTAACATACTAATTGGGAGGCCATCATGGAAACAAGAAAAATTGGCGTTTACGTATGTCACTGCGGTACCAATATAGGAGGCACGGTGGACGTTGCCAAAGTGGTTGAATTCGCCTCAAAGCTGGATTCAGTCACAATCGCCCGTGAATACAAATTTATGTGTTCCGGCCCGGGGCAGGAGTGGATTGAGAAAGACATCAAGGAACTTGGGCTAAATCGTGTGGTTGTGGCATCCTGTTCACCACAGATGCATGAGCCGACTTTCCGTCGTGCAGTGATGAGAGCCGGGCTAAATCCCTATCTCTTCGAAATGGCAAATATCCGCGAGCATGCTTCCTGGGTTACCGAAAACCATGACGAAGCAACGGAAAAAGCCAAGGCTTTGATAAGCGCAGCCGTGAGGCGCGTCTACTATCAAGAACCGCTCGAAACCAAGGAAGTCCCAGTGAACCCAAATACTCTGGTTGTCGGTGGCGGTGTTGCTGGAATCCAAGCTGCGATAGAGATCGCTGATTCAGAGCACAAAGTGTATCTGGTGGAAAAGGAGCCAAGCATTGGCGGGCACATGATCCAGCTAGATAAGACCTTCCCAACATTGGACTGCTCTGCTTGTATCCTCACGCCAAAAATGACACTGGCAGGCTCCCATCCTTATATAGAGTTAATGAGCTACAGCGAGGTAGCTGAAGTATCAGGTTTTATCGGTAATTTCAAAGTTAAGATAAGAAAGAAACCCAGATATATTGACATTGCCGAATGCAATGGCTGCTCAGATTGTGAGAAAGTATGTCCAGTATCGGTACCATCGGAATTTAATATGGGTTTAAACAAAAGAAAAGCGGCCTACCGTCCATTTCCACAGGCCGTTCCCAGTGCGTTTGTCATTGACAAACTGGGAAAATCACCATGCTCGGCTACCTGTCCTGCCGGCGTAAATGCACATGGATATGTGGCACTCATCTCACAAGGCAAATTTAAAGAAGCCATCGAAGTACTTCGAAGAACAATGCCTTTTGCCGGCGTGTGTGGGAGAATTTGCACCCATCCCTGCGAGAGCGAGTGTGAGCGTGGCAAAGTTGATCAACCGATAGCTATTAGAGCGCTTAAGCGATTTATGGCTGATTATGAACTCAAAAAAGGACGTGAGAAAGCAACGCCAATAGAAAAGACGAAGAAAGAGAAGGTGGCTGTAGTTGGGTCTGGTCCTGCTGGCATAGCTTGTGCCTATGACCTAATCAGAGAAGGGTATTCAATAACTGTCTTCGAAGCAGCACCTAAAGCTGGTGGCATGTTGCGATATAGCATTCCGGAGTACCGTTTACCCAAGGATATAGTAGACAATGAAATCCACTATGTGCAAGAACTTGGAGTAGAAATCAAAACAAATACCCCGATAAAAGACTTCGACAAATTATTCAGCGAAGGGTATAAGGCAATCTTCTTGGCTACTGGCGCCTGGGTGAGTCAAAAGATGGGCATACCAGGAGAAGATAGCAAAGGTGCTATACATGCTCTTGATTTCCTCAAGCAGGTAAGTGACGGTGTGAAAGTGAAGCTTGGAAACAAGGTCGCCGTTATCGGCGGGGGTAACGCCGCTGTCGATGCCGCCCGTACAGCTTTACGCCTGGGAGCCAAAGAGGTGAACATCGTCTACCGGAGATCACGAGACGAAATGCCGGCTATCCCCAGCGAAATCGAGGAAATGGAGCACGAAGGCGTAAAAATTCATTACCTGGCAGCACCGGTTGAGCTAATCGCTGAGAATGGTAAGCTGGTGCGCATGAAGTGCATAAAGATGGAACTGACTGAGCCAGATGCTTCCGGACGCAGACGTCCAGTACCTATTCAAGGCTCAGAATTTAATATGGATGTCGATAATGTCATTTTTGCAATTGGTCAGGCAGTAGATAAATCGATGCTACCCGCAAATATGGGTTTTTCCAATTCTGGGACTGTTACTGCTGATCCAGTCACGTATCAGACTAACATTAAAGGTGTGTTTGCCGGCGGTGATTTGGTCTCTGGTCCTGCCGACGTTATCAGGGCAGTTGCCGCAGGCAAAGAGGCAGCCATTTCTATCAACCGGTATCTGCGCGGCACTGACCTCAAAGAAGGAAGACCGCAGGAAAGAGAGCGAGTTAAGGACGTACCCAAAGAAAGAGTAGAGAAAAAGGCTAGGGCAGCTATGCCAGCATTAAACGCTGGAAAAAGAAGTGGGACATTTTCCGAGGTCGACTTGGGCTTCGACGAAAAAACGGCTATAGAAGAGGCTAGCCGATGTCTCAACTGTGCCGTCTGTTCTGAATGTCTGGAGTGTGTCAAGGCATGTGAACGTAATGCTGTACACCATGAAATGAAAGAGGAAATCGTTGAGGTTGATGTTGGAAATATTATTCTAGCTACAGGATATAAAGAATTCAATCCTGTTGTCATTCGCCAGTACGGGTACGGACGCCTGGATAATGTCATCACCAGCCTCGAGTTCGAGCGGCTAGTCAACGCCACAGGACCTACTGGTGGACAGATACTACTTAAGAATGGTAAAGAGCCGGAGCGAGTTGCTATTATCCATTGTGTTGGTAGCCGTGATATTAATCATCATGAATATTGCTCGCGGGTTTGTTGTATGTATTCCTTGAAATTCTCACACCTGCTCAGGGAGCATGTTCCCAAAGCCGAAATTTATGAGTTCTATATTGATATCAGAAGTCCTGGTAAAGGCTTTGAGGAATTTTACAATCGCGTATTGAAAGAGGGAACGATTTTATATCGTGGTCGCCCCGGTGAAGTCACAGATGTAGCTGAAGCGCCTGATGAGGAAGGCAAACTGATCGTTAAATTCGAAAACAGCTTGGTGGGCGATAGGGAACGCTTACCAGTTGATATGGTCATTCTAAGCTGTGCTTTAGAGCCGCAAAAGGATGCCCTCGAAGTTGCCAGGATGTTCAATATCAGTTGCGGTGCCGGAGGCTTCTTCATCGAAAGACATCCCAAGCTTGATCCAGTAGCCACTATGACCGATGGCATCTTTGTTGTCGGTTGCTGCCAGGGCCCGAAGGATATCCCGGACACAGTAGCACAGGCTTCTGCCGCAGCAGCCAGGGTTCTTGCCGTAATCAGCAAGGGCAAAGTGGAAACGGAAGCAACCACAGCAGTGATTGACGAAGAAAAATGTTCTGGCTGCAGGATTTGCAACCTGCTCTGTCCTTATAGCGCTATCTCTTTCCTCGAGGAGGAGAAAGTATCACGAATTAACGACGCCCTTTGTAAAGGTTGTGGTGCCTGCGTTGCTTCCTGCCCCAGCAGTGCTATCAAGCATAAACACTACACAACCGAAGAAATAATGGCACAAATCGAAGGAATACTCGTGTAAGGTTTCGATAAGAACCCACGAAAGGAGAGTACCCGATGGAAACAACAACAATAAGAGGAGCCAAAACATTCGTCGATGAGGTTGCAGCCGAGCCCGGCGGTGAGAAGATTAACGAATGTATTCAATGCGGGGTATGTAGCGGTTCTTGTACCACGGTTGAATATTGGGAGTATCCACCGCGCCGAATAATCGCCATGATTCGAGCCGGCAAGCGGGACAAGGTACTTTCGAGTGCCTCCGCATTCCACTGCGTTACCTGTTACTTGTGCACAGTTCGGTGCCCTAGAGATATCAAGCCAGCTCAACTGATACATGCTGTCGAGTCCATTGCAGAGCGCGCAGGGTACAAACCAAAAACGCCAACTCTGGCTCTATTTAAGAGCCTTCGTGATTCGTCAAGGCGAGGGCGGATTTGGGAATTTGGTATGGCGCTTAAATTTTACCTTACAACGAATATTTTTTTAGCTTTTCGAAATTTGCCTGTGGCTTGGGCACTTGTAATCCGCGGTCTTATGCCCATTTTCCCACCTAAGAAAGTAAAGGCTCGAGAAATTGCCGCTATTGTGAACAAGGTCGAGGCAATGCAAAAGACAGGAGGTATACGATGAGGTCTTATACATACTACCCCGGTTGTGCCATGGAGAGCACGGGAAAACCCATTCAAGCATCGCTTGATGCGGTTGCCAAGGTTCTGGACATCGAGCTTAGAGAGCTAGATGATTGGACATGCTGCGGTTGCCCCAGCGAATCAATAAATGAACTTGCCGCAGTCGCTATGGCTACCCGCAACCTGGCGCTTGCTGAGAAGCATGACCTTGATATTGTTGTTCCTTGCAGTTGTTGCTACCGAAATTTGATGAGTGCACATGTCACATTCACTGAAGAACCCAGAATCAGGGAACAGGTGAAAACGGCACTGGCTGAAGTTAATCTTGAATATAAGGGAACAGCACGCATTCGAAATCTTATAGATGTCTTCATCAACGATATTGGCCTTGATGTAATCGCATCGAAGGTACAGAACAAACTCAGCGGCCTTAAGGTGGCGAGCTACTATGGTTGTCACCAGTCACGACCATTTGGCCCCGACGACGCCGAATTTCCCGAGTGGCAGGACCGAATAGTCCAGAGCCTCGGCGCCGAACCAGTCTTCTATCCTTTAAAGGCTCAGTGTTGTGGCGGTGCCCATCTTTTTAGCAACATAGATATGGTCTATAAATTAATTGGCAAAATACTCGATAATGCTGAAATTCATGGAGGTAAATGCATAGCAACGACGTTGTGTCCGCTGTGTTTCTCTAATTTAGATGTCAACCAGGGTCGAATTAAAAGCCGTACCGGCAAAAAGTTCAGTATGCCCGTGGTGGCACTCACCCAACTAATGGGAGTAGCTTTTGGCTTGAATCCCAAAGAACTGGGGCTGGATAAAAATATTTCACCGGTAGGCAAAATGCTTGAACCATATTTGAAAGTACGAGCTTAGGAGGTATGACCATGAGCTGGGAACCAAAAATCGTCGGTTTTTTATGTAATTGGTGCTCCTACCGTGGCGCTGATCTTGCAGGTATATCAAGATTACACTTTGCACCAAATGTCAAGGTAATCAGAGTCCCTTGCAGCACACGGGTTGAGCCGGCTTTTGTAGTAAAAGCCTTCCAATCTGGAGCCGATGGTGTCCTTATTCTGGGATGTCATCCTGGGGATTGCCACTATATTGAGGGAAACTACAAAACGATAAGGCGCGTACCATTGCTAAAGAAAATGTTGGCTCAGTTTGGCATTGAAGATGAAAGAGTTCGCCTGGACTGGGTTTCTGCTTCTGAAGGCGAGAAGTATGCAAAAATAATCAACGATATGACAGAGAAGGTTAGAGCCCTCGGTCCATTCAATAATAATACGGAGGGTAATCATGGCAAAGATTAAATTAGCTCTCTACTGGGCGGCCAGTTGTGGTGGCTGTGAAATCGCTCAACTCCAGATTGGCGATAAACTTCTAAAATTAATTGAAGTTGCCGATATCGTCTTCTGGCCAGTGGCAATCGATGTCAAATACAAAGATGTCGAGGCTATGCCTGATAAAAGTATCGATGTCTGCCTGTTTAATGGCGCCATCAGGACTTCGGAACAGGAACATATGGCTAAAATGCTTCGTGCCAAATCCAAGGTATTAATTGCCTATGGTGCTTGTGCCTATAACGGCGGTATTCCCGGCCTGGCTAATTTATATAATAAACAGATGATTTTTGACCGTGCTTATCTGGAAACCCAATCTACCGATAACCCCGATAAAGTTATTCCACAGACAAAGTATCAGGTGCCCGAGGGTGAACTAACCCTCCCCGAGTTCTACGATAGTGTCAAAAGTCTGCCTCAGACAGTGCCTGTAGAATATATCATTCCCGGCTGCCCGCCAGAAGAAAGAACCACCTGGCTGGCACTGGAAGCGCTGATCCAGGGCAAATTACCTCCTGTCGGCTCAGTGATTACCCATAATTCCAAAGCAGTTTGCGATGATTGTCCCCGCAAAAAGGATGTTAAAAAGGTCAAAAAGTTCTATAGACCGTTTCAGATGATACCTGAGCCAGAAATCTGCCTGCTGGAACAGGGTCTCCTTTGCGCTGGTGTGGCTACGCGGGGTGGCTGTGGTGCTCCCTGCCCCCAGGCCAACATGCCCTGCACCGGCTGCTACGGTCCAGTCGAAGGAGTCATTGATCAGGGAGTACATTTCCTGAGTGCAGTAGCATCAGTAATCGATTCTAACGACCCTGAAGAGATACAAAAAATCATAAATGATATTGTTGACCCAGCAGGCACATTCTACAGGTATTCTTTACCACAGTCGTTACTAAGGAGGGCTAAAATAAGATGAAAAGGATAACGATAGACCCGATTACCCGTCTGGAGGGTCACGGCAAAATAGAGATATTCCTCAATGATGCCGGTGAGGTGGCAAACACCTACTTTCAAGTTCCGGAATTGCGAGGCTTTGAAAAGTTTAGTGAGGGACGGTCAGCTGACGACATGCCTCAGATAACCCAGCGCATCTGCGGTGTCTGCCCTGAGGCACACCATCTAGCATCTACCAAGACGCTTGATGCTTTGTTCCATGTTGACCCGCCGGAACCAGCGAAAAAACTTCGCGAGCTTTTCTACAGCGCTTTTTATGTCACCGATCATACGACTCACTTTTACATTCTTGCCGGTCCTGACTTCGTTATGGGCCCTGAGGCACCGGTAGCCGAACGTAATATTATAGGCGTCATCGGCAAAGTTGGGCTGGAACTGGGTGGGGCTGTGATAAAGACACGCATGCGCAACCACCATATAATCCATATGCTTGGCGGTCGCGGTGTGCATCCTGTCTTTGGGCTACCCGGTGGTATCAGCAAAGGATTAAATGAAGAGGAAAGAAAAGAAGTCGAGGAGATCGCTAAAGAATCAGTGGAATTTGCCAAGCTCTCTCTGAAAGTCTTCGACGATATCGTTCTCAAGAACAAAGCATACGTAGATTTGATTCTCAGCGATGCCTACACTCACAAGACTTACTACATGGGCATGGTCGATGCCAACAATAAAATTAATTTTTATGATGGCATGATCAGGGTGGTTGACCCCGATGGAAAAGAGTTTGTTAAATTCGCACCTAAAGACTACCTTAGCCATATGGCAGAGCATGTTGAGCCGTGGTCTTACATGAAATTCCCGTTCCTCAAGAATGTCGGCTGGAAAGGCTTCGTAGACGGTAAAGATAGCGGAGTATTTCGTGTAGCTCCTCTGGCAAGGCTCAATGCAGCCGATGGTATGGCAACTCCCCTAGCTCAGGAAGCTTATGAAAAATTCTACGCTACATTAGGTGGTAAACCTGTACATCACACTCTAGCAACGCACTGGGCACGACTTGTCGAGCTTCTCTATTCTGCAGAGCGATTGCTTGAGTTAAGCAAAGACCCCGATATAACCAATCCCAATATACGTACTATCCCCACTGAAACACCTGATGAGGGAGTAGGCATAGTCGAGGCTCCACGAGGAACATTAGTACATCACTATATTACCGACGAGCGAGGAGTTATCAAGAAAGCTAATTTGATTGTGGCTACGCTTAATAACGCCGCCGCAGTGAATATGTCCGTCGGCAAAGCAGCCAGGGCATTGATCAAGCCCGGCGTGGAGATTACAGAGGGATTGCTGAATATGGTAGAGATGGCATGGCGACCCTACGACCTTTGCCTTGCCTGCGCTACCCATAATTTACCTGGCGCTTCACCCCTGCCCATCTACGTCTATGATGGTAAGGGAAAGTTAATTAAAAAATTTGGTTAATAAGCTCTTTAGGTTTGATTTAGGTTTGCTAATGATAACACCATCCTCGCTGAGGATGGTGTTATTCTTTTTAAGTTAGAGTAAATAAAAAGCAATCGCTAAAGGATGATTTCACCTTTACCACCTTTGCGGTAAAATACCAGGAGAAACAGAGGTCATAACCGTGAAATACGACTTTGATAAAGTAATCGACCGAAGAAACACCGATTCGGTAAAGTGGGGAACAGTGGCAGCTTTATTTGGCGATAAAGACGTACTTCCCATGTGGGTTGCTGACATGGATTTACCCATCGCCAGGCCCATAACCGAAGCCCTCAGAAAAAGAACTGAACATGAGGTCTATGGCTACATGATGCCACAATCATCTGCTATCGAAGCCGTTGTTAGCAGGATACGGAAAAAATATAACTGGAAAATTGAACCCGATTGGGTAGTGTTTACCCCCGGAGTTGTTCCCGCCCTCCATGCCGCTATCCTGGCTTTTAGCCAACCTGGCGATGAGGTTATCATTCAAGGACCTGTCTACTATCCATTCTGGTCAGCCATAAGAACTAGCGGTCGTCAGATAGCCAATAATGAGCTGAATCTCATTGATAGACATTACCAAATGAATTTTGAGGACCTGGAAAAGAAATTCAGTTCCAGGGAAGACGGTATGATGCTTTTGCCTTCTCGCATCAGGATGATGGTACTCTGCAGCCCCCATAACCCTGTAGGCAGGGTTTGGAATAAGCAAGAATTGACCAGGGCGGGGGAAGTTGTTCTAAAGCATAGCGCTGTAATGGTCTCCGATGAAATCCACTGTGAATTACTTTTCCAGGGTTCGGTGCATATACCGTTTGCCTCCATATCGCCGGAGTTCGAGCAGAGTTCAATTACCTGTATGGCTCCCAGTAAGACCTTTAATCTGGCTGGGCTTAATGCCTCCTCGATAATAATTCCCAACAAGCAGCTCAGGGAGAAATTCGATGCTGCCAGGTCGGGTATTCAATCGAGACCAAACGTCTTTGGACTGGTAGCTCTGGAAGCTGCTTATCGCTATGGCGATGAGTGGCTGGAACAGTTACTGGACTACTTGCAGAGAAACCTGGAATTTCTTATCGATTACTTTGCCAGGAAAATTCCCCAGATTAAGGTTATCAGACCAGAAGGAACATACCTGGTCTGGCTGGACTGTCGAGGCTTGGGAATGGCGCCTCAGGAGCTCAGGGCTTTTATTAGGAATAAGGCTAAAGTAGGACTTGATGACGGATTTCTCTTCGGACCGAATGGCGCTGGTTTCCAGAGAATAAATATCGCCTGCCCCCGTGCCACTTTAGCAGAAGCGGTCAGAAGAATCGAAACCGCCGTATCTATGATTAGATAAAATCATGGCGGTTCAAGTTGAACATGAGGGGCATCTATAGGCGAGATAACCTCTACAAAAACACATTGATATGCCCCTGGCTCACCGTGGCGCATATTGGAGGTCGCTGAAGCTCAGGCTGGTGCCAACTCTCGCTGGAGTTTTCAAATTCAGTCCTAGGTCGGCGTGGGAGATGTTGGCGGGAGGACTTAGCGATGTTATTTATAATTTTAGGTAAAAACTCTATTTCTTGTTATTTTCCTTTGTTACAATACATGGTCCTGATGGTGGTAACCGGACTCCATATTTGGAGTCTTTTAGATACTTGTTATATTCTTCTTCAGTTATTGGATGAATCTCAGATGCACCAGGTAAAGCCCATGCACATACATCATTCTTTTTAATATCATCATCACCTAAAATAGAATTCTTAAAATCCTCTTCCATTTTGCTATATATTACATCTTTTTCATCACTATTTAATTTTCTATCAGTTATTAGTCTATCCAAATCTTTTTTATACTTAATTGGGAATGATGTAATCTGAGCTAGCCAATTGCTTAATACTGTATCTTGCTCCTCATCTTTTGGATAAATTCGATATGTATTTTTTATTATAAAACATCCTCCTATAATGTTCTTATATAGTGTCTGAATATGTAATTTTGGAAGTAACTTAATATTATTTTCTCTTAATGCTTTTATAAAATTACCATTTAAATCACCAGTAAACATAAAATCATCGTCCGATTCATCACCAAATGGATATGATTGCTTCTCTTCTAAAGTCTCGATTCTGATTGAAGTGGCTGTAATGCACCCCATTAAATCAAGCCGCAACTAAGGGAGTAATCTGGCTATTTTGATATTCCTCCTCGAATTTAATTGGTGGTTTATACCCCAGTGATGAATGTAGATAACTGCTATTATAGTTGCCAATCCATTTACCGAGCGCATCGGCAAGTTCAAAGGGGCTTGTCCACTCCCTGAGCCAGATGAGCTCCTCTTTCATTGTCCTGAACATCCTCTCGGTATCAGCGTTGCCCTTAGGATTATTGTAGCTGGTAAATGCCTGATTAATATCAAGTCCTCTGCAGGCTTTCATAAAGGCTACTGATGTTGGCTGACTACCGTTATCCGACATCATAAATAACCGCTTCCCGCGTACACCATCAGGGAATTGCCTGTTAACGGCCATATCCAATGCCTCAAGCCAGTGTCTGCCACGGCATTGCATACCGGCATAATAGCCAACGATTTTCTTGGTATACCAGTCCAGAACAATCACGATATACATCCAGCCAAACCCATGTACCATAACCTTGGTCATATCGATGCCCCACCATTGATTGGGACGATCTGGTCTGGGCTTACTCCTGCCTGGTGTTCGTGTTGCTTTAATCCGTGTATTTAGTTTCACCAGCAGATCATGTTTTTGCATAAGCCGGAGCACTCGCTTCTTATTGATATCCATCTTATCAACATATCTCAGGTGCGCCCACATTCGCCTGTATCCCCAGAAAGGGTGCTCGGATTTTATCTCTTTGATGCGTTCAACAAATGGAGAATTACGCTCTGCTATAAGTCCTGATTCGTTACGCTTCATCTTTGCCACTCTTCGGTTTTTTTTAACTCTACTGTAAGGTCACCGATGATCCTCTTCAGACGTGCATTCTCACTAGTTAGAGCTTTTTCTCTGCGTTCATCATCGATGAAAGCCAGGTGCATCTTTGCCAGGAACTGGTCGCGCCATAGATAATACTGAGACTGGCTGATCTGGTGCTCGGAGCAGATTTCTGATAGTGGCTTGCCTTTCAAACCCTGTAGCACAATCATGGCTTTGGTCTTGGGATCCCATTTCCTTCTTTTCATGGCTGTTTTTCCTTTCAGCCATTTTACTCTCTTAACTAGCTGCCTGTCTTAATGGGGAGCAGTATATGGCATTCAATACAATTTCATTATTATTATGTGGAATCATAATAGATGCTGTGATATCTATGGATATGGCAGGAAAACTGCCAGCATTCTTAATATTAAAATATACGAAATATCTAGCTAGGGTTCGATAAGGGTTCTTCTCGGGAGGTGAGTAAAAAACTCTTGGCTTCTCGATGCATATTTCTACCTTATTTATCCAAGGTAATGGTTGATTTTGAAGTTCTCTATCCCTTTTAGTCTCATTCAGTTGTTGAGCCATTACATCGAGTTGCTTAGAGGTTATATAGACGTATGCCAATGTAAGCAAAGCTAAAATAAATGTTGAAGCCCCCGATAGACTAGAAATGAAATCTGCTGTTGGGCTTGCAAGAGATCGAATGAAAAAATATATACCAAGAGCCGCAATTAAAATGAAAAAACCTAATAGTATTTTCTGACTATTCTTTATTTTCATATATTATCATTCAGCACTGAATTTTTTAAATGGTTCGCTCAAGTCTTTTATGGGTTTCTATGTTGTGCAGTATTTTTTACAGTATTACACGCAAGCTGGTATTTTGCAAGCTCTATCTGGGAACTAAAAAGCGGGCTTGTATTGAAACTAGCCTATATATTGGTAGCGGGGGCCGGATTTGAACCAGCGACCTTCGGGTTATTAGTCCGAGACATAGACACCCCTCTACGTGCCACCCGCCTTCGATTGACCACCCCACTTCTGGGCATCTGTAGGCAGATGCCGTCTACGAGCGAGAACTGCCCCAGGTTCAGGTTAATATACTTCTTCTTGAGCCAGGGTTAATGATTAGATGGATGGAGCAGTGAACTTTCATTATAGTAAGAGCTGGTAAGCATCTTCTTCGATGTCGGCAATTCTCACCAGAAATTCCGAGCAGGCTTTTCCGTTATAACTCAATGCTTTGCCACATAATCTGATAATCTGCTCACCTGATTTTACAAACAGGTCAGAGGCATTTCCCCACTCTTTTCTGTGGTATTTCTGCCCCATCTCCTTCAACACTCTTGCTTGTTCAAATCGCAAACCATCATTATGTGATAGGTCCGCTGCGATAAGCGGTGGAGTCAAGCCAGCATAAGCCACCATATGTTTATAGCAGTCCTTGTCTTCCCATGAGACAATCTCCTTTGCCAGTTTGCGCATAGCCGGGATACCAAGCATACTCACTGGTGGTTTGAGCATGCGTCCTGCTTTGTAAGCCAAACCCTTCTCAGCAATCTCCAGCTCGGTTGGCATCTTTTGAGGAAGGTTGAAAACTCTGTAGGTGTTCTTTTTGCTCATGCCCGGTACATTAACATCTAAGCAGCTCTCAAACTCTTTATAAGATATCTCCTGTATTCCTGTTACACTACAATCATGAACATAGACCACTCTCTTCTCATCGTCGTAACCAACTGCGAGTATATAATGGATGGGGATGTGCTCTTTGTTATACAATTCAGGGTAATAATGAAGGTAATACATATCTAATGCACCCACCATAACCGGTTCATCATTATCCAGGTGCCTCTTTATTTTGGGGAATTCATTATTGAATGACTTGCCCTCGCTTATTGTATGAGTGAACCCGATTATCTCCTCAAGCTGTTTAAGTAGATATTTTGGACTGCTACCCCAGTAAACCATATACGGAGGTTTAGCCATTTTGAACTTCAGGTAAGCAAAAGAAGCCATGCCGCCAATAACGGGCAACAGGTAGTAGTCATATCTGGCGCCATAACCAGCTAACACATCGAACAATCCATTAACGTAACACGTAGACCCATGAACTGCATGGGGTAACTTGATTAATTTAGCCATTTCTTCTTACCTCCAGCTCTGAAATAGTTTTGTAATGCTCTACTTTCGACAAAGGTTTCACTGGCAGGCAGATATCAACTATGTGTTTTCCCGAAGATAATTCTGTCTAGTTACCAGCTTTCTCACCGGAGATGACTAACCCCAGCAGGTTTTTACTGACATACCAGTGCTGTAACTTTGTCTGCGAAAGTACCGCTTCAATCTCCTGAAGGGTATAAGATGCATTGAGTGAAGTAATCAGGCCAGGTCGCATCTCCTTTGGTTTGACCATTAGCAAAAGGAACCACCTCATAGGTGCAATCATATCCCTGCGCAGGTCGCTAATTATATACTTGCCGCCGGGCTTAAGCACTCGATTGATTTCGTTAATAATAGCTACAGGGTGTGCCCACTCGTGAAGAGAGCCATTTGTGAAAACAGCATCAAAGTGCCCATCCTCAAACGGCATCTTTTGCGCATCTCCTTTAAAATACTCAACCCTGTCCGAAAGCCCGTATTCAGAGGCATTGCCCCTGGATATCGCTATCATATCTTCGCTGATATCAAGACCTTTTAGTTGCGTATTTTTCGTTTTCTTCAGCCACTCCAACCCAAGATAGCCGGGACCAGGCCCTACCTCAAGTGCCAGCCCCGAGGTTATTCCTTCCTTGATAATAAGTCCTGTTTCCATCCACCCCTTATCTCTCATATACCGCATCATAGTATTATACGCCTGCGTGTTGAATTCACCAGTTATCCCCTGGTCTGTCTCATGTATTCTTGCTTTTGTCATGCTATGCCTCCACTAAACTAGATGACAGATTGCTTTTATATTTTGTATTGAAATTTTCTCTTGCCTACGCTGGAACAAAACCCAAAAAGCCCCAGACCTTAGTGAAAGGCAGAGACTTTTTAGATTGAATCTTTCAGGTTTAATAAAGCACCAATGCTTTTGCTATTACTTAAGGCTATGTTAGAAAGCCATTTCCGGCTTCCATTCCTTCCAGACTTTGCCCACCAGGCTTGGACCAGGTTTCAAAGCCGGTTTCCCCGGCTGCCATCCGGATGGTGTAACCTCACCTGTCTTACGTACATACTGGAATGCTTTAACCTGACGGATTAACTCGGCAACATTGCGCCCGACAGAAGGAGTCAACACTTCCATAGCCTGAATTATGCCATCCGGGTCGATAATGAAGCGTCCCCGTATATTCACTCCGGCATCTTCATCATAAATACCGTAAACGCTACCGACGCGCCCGCCGGAGTCCGACATCATCGGGAAAGGAATACCACCATCCACCATCTTGGATAGCTCTTCTTCCTGCCATATCTTATGTATAAAACGGCTATCTGTGCTCATCGATAATACCTGGACACCAAGCGATTTCAGCTCATTGTACTTGGAGGCAACTGCCGCCAGTTCGGTAGGTCAGACGAAGGTAAAATCACCCGGATAGAAACAGAGCACTACCCATTGTCCCTTGTAATCAGATAATTTGATATTCTTGAAACCGCCTTCCAAGAAAGCGCTGGCTTCAAAGTCTGGAGCTGGCTTACCGACCCTAGCAGTCATCTTTAGTTCCTCCTTTCCTTTCTGTGTCTCTGCTTGTGCGGTTTTTGTTGGAGCTGCACTTATAGGTCCTTTTGCAGCTTGTACGCATGAATCTTTTGGCTCGGGCATACTAACCTCCTCCACTTTATTTATTGAAATGACAAATATCTCTGTACAACATCCATTTTATGCAATAACGCTATGGCGTGCAACCAAAAATCAGCGGCAATTATCCCACACAAGCTCATATCATCTGATTTTTTGAGAGTGCTGAAAAACTCACATTCAACCCCCTATGGGGCAGATTATTAGGTATTTTAGACGGTAAAAACAAGCATTACGACGGAAGTCAATCTAGCAATAATGTGGTAACTTAAACGCGCTGTGCAGAGATAAGGGAAATTGCCAGTATTGATCCAGAGTTCTAGCCAACTCAATCATACTTTCGAGCCCTTACCTCTACCACAGTATTTAGGATGTGGTTCTTAAGATGAGAAAGATAACTATGAAGGGGGGCAGAAAAGGAGAGGTGAGAGATGCATTGGGAATTCATAGTGGTATTAATAATCGCAATACCCATCATCCTCTTTCCAGTAGTTTTTATATGGTGGTATATGAACGCTGGTGGCGTTTATAGAGCTATCCAGGAATCCCGGAAGAGGCGGACTACCCAAGAACAGGAAAAGAAGATGGAGGCAACGGCTGAAAAAGCCAATGGTCAGTAATTAAGCTGGGAATTCACGAAATTATGCAAAAATTGCTATTTTGCCTATCGAAAACAGAGATATTTAAAAAAAGGAGTTAGCGAAGCTAAATGGCATTTTATACCGGCGAATTTATTACTGGAATTATAAACTGGAAACGAAAGAATTTGAATTCATAATTAATAATAGTTATTATAATTAGGTGCCTTTGCATCAGATGATCAAGTAATGTAGACTGAAATTAAGGAGCTAAGATCACAAAAATAACTTTATAGGTTGGTGCACAATGGAAAAAAAGAAGCAAGGCAGTACTACTTTTGCGGATGAAATCGGCGCCCTTCCCGGAGGCGAAGGAATCAAGCTCTGTATTCAATGTGGCACCTGTTCAGGCTCCTGCCCCAATGCCAACAAAATGGACTACACACCCCGACAGCTCATAGCTATGGCTCGGGCCGAGATGCGTAAGGAGGTTCTATCCAGCAACTCCATGTGGATTTGTTTATCTTGTTACCTCTGTACCGTGCGCTGTCCCAGGGGAATAAAGTCAACCGAATTCATGCATGCTCTGGAGTGTTTAGCCAGCAGCAGCGGCATGAGTACGGGACGGGTGCGCACGCCGAAGCTATATAAAACCTTCACGGAAATTGTCTACAACAGAGGTATAGTTCCGGAGATAGTCCTCATGGCCGAGTTTTATCTGCGCACTAATCCATTTCGTGCCATAAAAATGATACCCATGGCTCTTAGTTTGCTCAGACATGGGCGCCTGCCTCTCAAACCCGAGAGATTGAAACCGGAGTCACAACGCCAGCTTAGAACAATTCTAGATAAGGCTAAAACACTGGAGGCAAAGCATGAGATATTATAGTTATTATCCTAGCTGCTGTACGCATGGGAACTCTATTTGCTACGATAAGTCTTCCAAGGCTGTAGCCAAAGCCCTAGATGTCGACCTGATCGATCTGGATGGGTGGAACTGCTGTGGTTCTACTCCCTATACTGGTATTAGCGAACTAGGTGCCCTTTGTTGTGCAGTTCGAAACCTGGCGCTTGCCGAAAAAAAGGGGCTTGACCTGGTAACAGTCTGTAGCGACTGTTATCTCATGCTGAACAAAGCTAATCTATTCTTAAAACAGTATCCCAAGCTAAAAGCTGATGTAGTCGAGTCCTTGGCTGCTGGTGGTTTAGAGTACCACGGGACTGTCAGGGTGCGTCATATACTGGATGTTTTTACTAATGATATTACCGGTGAAGAGATTGCATCCAAGGTTAAGAGGAATCTTGCTGGACTCAAGGTGGCCCCTTATTATGGCTGCCAGATAGTGCGACCTATCTGGTCACCAGCCTTTGACCATCCAGAACTTCCTCAATCGTTAGATCGTTTGATAACATGCCTGGGGGCTGAGCCAACAAAACTTGCTATGAAGACACGCTGCTGTGGAGGTTCTATCGTCATAGCTGAGGACGAGCTCGTACTGGAATTGATTCGCAAAATCCTGGAAGATGCTGTAAGTAGCGGCGCTGATTGTATTATCGTCGTTTGTCCCTTATGTCAAACAAATCTTGATGTCTACCAGGGCATGGTTAATAGGAAATTTAAAACCAAGTTTAACATACCAACTATATTCTTCACCCAGCTTATGGGTATTGCTTTTGGAATTGAGAGCAAGGCCCTAGGTCTTGAGAGTGGTATAGTCCCAACTGGTAAAACATTAGCCAGTTATATTACCAAATGATAAGGAGGAGACTGAATGGAGCCGAAAATAGGTGTATATATCTGCCACTGCGGAGCCAACATCGCCGGTACGGTCGATGTTGAGCAGGTAACCAATTTCGCTAAAGGTCTGCCATCAGTAGCTGTCGCCCGTGAATATAAATTCATGTGCTCGGATCCAGGGCAGGAACTGATAAAGAACGATATTAAAGAGCAGGGGCTAAACCGTATTGTCGTTGCCTCCTGTTCACCACGATTGCATGAACAGACTTTCAGGCAAACTTTAGTCAGCGCTGGACTGAATCCCTATCTCTTTGAAATGGCAAATATCCGCGAGCACTGCTCCTGGGTAATAGAAGACAAGGCAGCAGCCACGGAAAAAGCCAAGGCAACGGTGAGCGCCGCTGTCCGGCGTATCTACTACAATGAGCCACTGGATACTAAAGTGGTTAAAGTCAATCCACAAACGCTGATAGTTGGTGCCGGCATAGCTGGCATACAGGCAGCACTGGAAATCGCCAATTCAGGCTACAAAGTCATTCTGGTAGAGCGTGAGCCTTCGATCGGCGGCCATATGGCGCAACTTGACAAGACCTTTCCCACCTTAGACTGTTCTGCCTGAATACTTACGCCGAAAATGGCCTCGGTGAGGTCACACAAAAACATCGAGCTGATGACTTACAGCGAGATTGTAGATGTTTCGGGCTATGTGGGTAATTTCAAGGTCAAAATTAAAAACAAGCCCCGCTATGTGGATATAACTAAATGTACAGGGTGCGGTACTTGCCAGGATAAATGCCCTATCAAAACAGCCAGTGAATTCGATGACGGCATTGGTAACAGGAAGGTAATTTACACGCCTTTCCCACAGGCAGTGCCTAATGTGCCTGTTATTGACCGGGAGCGCTGCACCTACTTCCTGAAAGGCAAATGTCGCGCCTGCGAAAAGTTCTGCGAAGCCAAAGCTATCGACTTTGAGCAAACCGAGAAGATAGTCGAGGTGGATGTTGGTTGTATTATAGTTACCACTGGTTTTGATAACTTCGACCCAACCATAATCTCACAATTCGGCTATGGAACTCTGGATAATGTCATCACAGCTCAGCAGTTCGAGAGGATGAGCAGTGCCTCGGGTCCAACTGGAGGCAAAATATTGATGAAGAATGGCTCAGAGCCGAAGTGTGTAGCTATCCTTCATTGCGTTGGCAGCCGAGACATAAATTACCATGAATATTGTTCTCGAGTCTGCTGCATGTACTCTCTTAAGTTCTCCCACCTGCTAAGAGAGAAAATCCACGATGCAGATATCTACCAGTTCTATATTGACCTGCGCTGCTTTGGTAAAGGCTACGAAGAATTCTACAATCGCATCCAGGAAGAAGGAGCCAAATTCGTGCGAGGCCGTGTCGCTGAAATTACCAACGACGCCGAAACACCTGAAGAACAAGGAAAACTCATGCTTCTTTTTGAGGACACTTTACTTGGCTCAATTGGCAAACGGCGGCGCTTACCAGTAGACATGGTAGTCCTGGGTACTGCGCTAGAGCCACGAGCTGATGCCAGCGAGGTCGCCAGGCGATTTTCCATCAGCAGAAGCAAAGACGGCTTTTTCATGGAAAAGCATCCCAAGCTTGATCCAGTAGCCACGACTACAGACGGAGTTTTCATCGCCGGCTGCTGTCAGGGGCCAAAGGACATTCCTGACACCGTGGCTCAGGCATCAGCCGCAGCAGCGCGAGTCCAGGCTATGATAACCATGGGCAGCGTTGAAATTGAGGCAGCTACCGCAGTGGTTAAAGAGGAGCTTTGCTCTGGATGCAAAACCTGTATCGGATTATGCTCTTACAATGCAATTTCCTTTGATGAAGATAAAAAAGTATCTGTGATCAACGAAGCGCTGTGCAAAGGTTGTGGCACCTGCGCTGCAGCCTGCCCCAGCGGCGCTATTATCAGCAAGCATTTCACTACCGAGCAAATTATGGCACAGATAGAAGGAGCGTTAGTATGAGCTACGAACCCAAGATAATAGGATTCTTATGCAACTGGTGTTCCTATGCCGGTGCTGATCTGGCAGGTACATCACGGAAAAAGTACGCCCATAATATACGTGTAATTCGAGTGATGTGCAGCGGCCGGGTCGAACCCACTTTTATCCTCAAGGCTTTGCAAAAAGGGGCTGACGGTGTGCTGGTCTGCGGCTGACATCCCGGCGAATGTCATTACCTGGAAGGTAATGTAAAAGCAGCCCGCAGAATACCCCTGCTCAAGAAAATGCTGGCACAACTCGGTATTGAGGACAAGCGAGTAAAACTGGACTGGGTCTCAGCCTCTGAAGGCGACCGTTTTGCCTCTATTGTAAACGATATGACGGAGCAACTAAGGGCGCTCGGACCTATTCACAGTAATGGAGGTGACCATGGCTAAGCTGAAATTAGCTCTTTACTGGGCGGCTAGTTGTGGTGGCTGTGAAATCGCTCAGCTCATGATTGGAGAAAAAATCCTCAAACTGGTTGAAGTCGCCGACATCGTTTTCTGGCCAGTAGCTATCGATGTCAAATACAAAGATGTCGAGGCCATGCCTGACAAAAGCATAGATGTCTGCCTGTTCAACGGTGCCATCAGGACTTCCGAACAGGAACACCTGGCTAAACTGCTCCGCGCCAAATCCAAGGTACTGATCGCCTACGGCGCCTGTGCTTACCTGGGCGGCATTCCCGGCCTAGCTAATTTGTTCAATAAACAGATGATCTTCGATCGCGTCTATCAGGAAACTCAATCCACAGATAACCCTGATAAGATTACTCCACAGACAAAGTATCAGGTGCCCGAGGGTGAACTTACCATCCCCGAGCTTTACGACACAGTCAAGAGTTTACCCCAGACAGTACCCGTAGAATATATCATTCCCGGCTGTCCGCCAGAAGAAAGAACCACCTGGCTGGCACTGGAAGCGCTGATCCAGGGCAAATTGCCCCCTGTCGGAACAGTGATTAGCCACAATGTCAAAGCTGTTTGTGACGATTGCCCTCGGAAGCGGGACGTGAAAAAAGTCAAGAAATTCTACCGTACCTTTGAAATTACTACAGACCCACAAATATGTCTTCTGGAGCAAGGTCTGCTATGTGCCGGCATCGCTACCAAAGGTGGCTGCAGTGCTCCCTGCCCCCAGGCCAACATGCCCTGCACCGGCTGCTATGGTCCAGTCGACGGAGTCATCGACCAAGGTGCCCACTTTCTCAGCGCTGTGGCTTCAGTAATTGATTCCAGTGACAAAGATGAAATCCAGAAAATTATAGATGATATCCCCGACCCAGTTGGCACCTTCTACCGCTACAGTCTGCCTGAATCACTATTAAGGAGGGCGAGGATAAAATGAAAAGAGTAACGATAGACCCGATTACCCGCCTGGAGGGTCACGGCAAAATAGAAATCTTCCTCAATGACGCCGGCGGCGTGGAAAACGCCTACCTCCAGATACCGGAACTGAGAGGCTTCGAGAAGTTCTCTGAAGGACGTCTGGCTGAAGATATGCCCCAGATTACCCAGCGTATCTGCGGCGTATGTCCCGAAGCCCACCATATAGCCGCAACCAAGGCACTGGACGACCTGTTCCATGTTGACCCTCCCAGCCCAGCCAAGAAGCTCCGTGAGCTTTTCTACAGCGCTTTTTATGTCACCGACCATACTACTCACTTCTACATTCTTAGTAGTCCTGATTTCGTCATGGGACCCGATGCTCCTGTAGCTGAGCGTAATATCCTGGGTGTTATCGCTAAAGTGGGACTGGAACTGGGCAAAGCAGTAATCAACACACGGCTTAAAAACCACCACATTATCCAGATGCTCGGTGGTAGAGCCGTACACCCCGTATTCGGTCAGCCCGGTGGTGTCAGCAAAGGGCTTAATGAGGAGGAAAGAAAAGAAGTCGAGCAAATAGCTAAAGAATCCGTGGAATTTGCCAAAATCTCTCTGAAAGTCTTCGATGATATCGTCCTTAAGAATAAGGCTTATGTAGATATGATTCTCAGCGATGCCTACACTCATCGCACCTACTACATGGGTTTAGTCGATGAGAATAACAAAGTCAATTTCTATGACGGTAAAGTTAAAGTAGTCGATCCCGATGGTAAAGAGTTCGTCAAGTACGCGCCTCACGAATATCTGGAACATGTTGCCGAACACGTTGAGCCCTGGACTTATATTAAGTTCCCCTTCCTTAAGAAGGTCGGCTGGAAAGGCTTCGTGGATGGTAAGGATAGCGGCCTTTTCCGATCTACTCCTCTGTCACGGCTCAACGCCGCCGATGGCATGGCAACCCCATTAGCGCAAGAAGCCTATGAAAAGTTCTATTCTACATTAGGCGGTAAGCCCGTCCATCAGACTTTAGCCACTCACTGGGCACGCCTCGTTGAGCTTCTTTACGCTGCCGAAAGATTATTGCAACTCAGTCAGGACCCAGAGATCACCAATCCCAATATCCGCACCATACCAACCGCCAAACCAGATGAAGGTATAGGAATAGTAGAGGCTCCACGCGGTACCCTGACTCACCACTATATCACCGACGAACGAGGTATAATTAAGAAAGCTAACCTGATTGTGGCTACCGTTAATAACGCCGGTCCGATTAATATGTCCATCAAAAAGGCAGCCATGGAGCTTATCAAACCAGGAAAAGAGATAACCGAAGGGCTGCTCAACCGCATCGAAATGGCCTGGCGCCCTTATGACCCCTGCTTCGGTTGTGCCACTCACACCCTGCCGGGTCAGGCTCCTATGGAGGTTATTATCCGCAACAGCAAGGGAGAAATAGTAAAAAGACTTAGCCAAAACTTATGATAAGCCTAGAAACAGGAGGAAATTCCCCCCTCACACTAGCTCTCTCTCCTAGGAGAGAGAGCTAGTTTTGTTTCATATTCCTCGGTGTGAGAGTCTTGCTTATTCTTACCTCTCTATTAAGGTTAGAGGAATCTCATAAGAAAGACAGTGCATGAAAACTTTGGTCTTAGGTCTGGGTAACTATATCCTCAGCGATGACGGCGTCGGGCTTTATGTTGCCAGCGAGCTTAAAAACTTCCTCAACAAAGAAGAGATAACCGTCGCAGAAGCATGTGTAGGAGGCCTGGGCTTATTAGACCTGATGGTTGGCTACAACAAAGCAATCATCATTGACGCTATTCAAACCAAAGAGGGGAAAGTAGGGCAAATCTACCGGCTTAATTCCAATGCTTTTAATACCACCCGGCACGCTTCCTCAACCCACAATGTTAACTTCACCACTGCTCTCGAGCTTGGTCGTCAATTAGGACTGGTATTGCCACAGCAAATCGTTATATTTGCTGTCGAGGTAGAAGATACTAGCACATTCAGCGAAGAATGCACCCCCGAGGTCAAGAAGGCAATCCCAAAATGCGTTAAAATGGTTATTCAGGAAATAAATAGGGAGACCACAATATAGAACTCCTCCTCGCTTAAAAACAACAGACATTTATGTGATTAGATAACCATATTGGAAAGAGGTAGTAGGTTACGTTATACTGCTCCCCATTAAGACAGGCAGCTAGTTAAGAGAGTAAAATGGCTGAAAGGAAAAACAGCCATGAAAAGAAGGAAATGGGATCCCAAGACCAAAGCCATGATTGTGCTACAGGGTTTGAAAGGCAAGCCACTATCAGAAATCTGCTCCGAGCACCAGATCAGCCAGCCTCAGTATTACCTATGGCGCGACCAGTTCCTGGCAAAGATGCACCTGGCTTTCATCGATGATGAACGCAGAGAAAAAGCTCTAACTAATGAGAATGCACGTCTGAAGAGGATCATCGGTGACCTCACAGTAGAGTTAAAAAAAACCGAAGAGTGGCAAAGATGAAGCGTAACGAATCAGGACTTATAGCAGAGCGTAATTCTCCATTTGTTGAACACATCAAAGAGATAAAATCCGAGCACCCTTTCTGGGGATACAGGCGAATGTGGGCGCACCTGAGATATGTTGATAAGATGGATATCAATAAGAAGCGAGTGCTCCGGCTTATGCAAAAACATGATCTGCTGGTGAAACTAAATACACGGATTAAAGCAACACGAACACCAGGCAGGAGTAAGCCCAGACCAGATTGTCCCAATCAATGGTGGGGCATCGATATGACCAAGGTTATGGTACATGGGTTTGGCTGGATGTATATCGTGATTGTTCTGGACTGGTATACCAAGAAAATCGTTGGCTATTATGCCGGTATGCAATGCCGTGGCAGACACTGGCTTGAGGCATTGGATATGGCCGTTAACAGGCAATTCCCTGATGGTGTACGCGGGAAGCGGTTATTTATGATGTCGGATAACGGTAGTCAGCCAACATCAGTAGCCTTTATGAAAGCCTGCAGAGGACTTGATATTAATCAGGCATTTACCAGCTACAATAATCCTAAGGGCAACGCTGATACCGAGAGGATGTTCAGGACAATGAAAGAGGAGCTCATCTGGCTCAGGGAGTGGACAAGCCCCTTTGAACTTGCCGATGCGCTCGGTAAATGGATTGGCAACTATAATAGCAGTTATCTACATTCATCACTGGGGTATAAACCACCAATTAAATTCGAGGAGGAATATCAAAATAGCCAGATTACTCCCTTAGTTGCGGCTTGATTTAATGGGGTGCATTACAACGTATACTTCATATGGGCTAAAATATATGATGTATAATAAGGATTTTTCAATACCTTTGTGATATAATCAACACCTAGCCTTTGGCTATTCCGAACAATAATCATACGCCATTACCTTTGGGGACTTGTCACGACTTGAATAGGAGTATAGTATAATTTTCCTGAGTCTTAGCAAATCCTGTCGGCTGCTTTGAATTAAGAATATGATTCCATGCCCAAAAAATTGTAACCACAAATAGAAGGGAGGATTTATCAATATGGCAAAAAAACAGCTTGGAGGGGAACATCGTGATAAGGCTAAGAATGTTAAGGAAAAAGCAGGACGGAATTCAGTAAAAACAGTCTTTAAATCACTGGGACAGTGCTCCTTCACCGCTAATAGTGACCCCTCAGCGGTTGATGTCAAGGATGGCAGGATAATCAGGATTCGGCCACACCACTACGAAGAAAAGTACACCAAGAAACAGATCAACCCCTGGAAGATTGAGAAAGACGGGAAGGTCTACGAAGTTCCTCTGAAGAATTTGATAGCCCCCTATCAGCTTGCTTACAAGAAGCGTGTCTACTCTCCCAACAGGATTAAGTATCCGCTTAAAAGGGTTGATTGGGATCCCGATGGAGAGAGAAACCCACAGAACAGAGGTAAAAGCAAATATAAGAGGATCTCCTGGGATGAAGCTACAACTATCATAGCCAATGAGATTAAGCGGATAAAGGAGCAGTATGGACCCTACGCTGTGCTCTGCCATGGCGACGGGCACGGGGAAACTAAGACCATACATGGTCCGCACGCCTGCCAGATGTTGCTTATGCAGATGGTGGGAGGCTACACATTAGTCGTCAGGAATCCCGATAGCTGGGAAGGATGGTACTGGGGAACAGCACATATGTGGGGAGGAAATATAGACTGCGGACACATGAGGCCTGCTGATAATTTGCTCAACGATGTTACCCAGCACACCGAACTACTGATACATATCGGGGCTGACCTGGAGTCCAGTCCCTGGGGATTTGGTAGCCAGTTCCCGACCGGGATATTATATTTCTGGAGCAGTATCGGGAAAAAACAGATATTTATCAGCCCCGATCTTAACTATTCAGCAGCAATTCACGCTGATAAATGGATCCCGATACTGCCTAACACCGATGCCGCCTTACACCTGGCTATAGCTTACACCTGGATAACCGAGGGAACGTATGATAAGGACTATGTGGCTACCCACGTTGTCGGCTTCGATAAGTTCTCTGATTACGTCATGGGTAAAGAAGACGGAGTGCCCAAGACGCCTGAATGGGCTTCCCAGAAGTGTGGCGTCCCGGAATGGACGATAAAGGCGCTGGCTAGAGAATGGGCCAAGAAAGTAACGTCCACCATGCATTATTATGGAGGTTCCTACATCAGGGGGCCATATTCGCATGAACCCGCCAGGCTGGAAGTCTGTTTGCTGGGTATGCAGGGGCTGGGCAAGCCAGGGGTCCACCAGTATAACAAAATAATGGGAGGGGACCATTTCCCAATGATAGACACGCCTCGTCCGGTGAAATTGGTAGGCAGCGAATTTCAGAAGGCAATTTGGCCAGGGTTTTTGCAGTTGTTCAGCGCTTCGAAGCAACTTATTCCCAAGACACTTGTTCATCAAGCTATTCTCCATCCGCCGGTCACTTCCTGGGGAAGCACAGGACAATTCTTACCAGTTGAAGACCAGTTTATAAAATATACGTATCCCATTCCCAAAGAAGAGGGCGGCACCGAGATTCACATGATCTGGATGGATAATCCTTGCCGGACCACCTGCTGGAATAACGGCTTCCTGTCTGTTGACGCCTTTAGAAGCCCGAAGATAGAATGCCTTGTCGTCCAGCACCCCTGGCTGGAAAACGACACCGTCTTTGCCGATATTATCCTGCCCATCAATACCAAGCTCGAAGAAGATGACATAGCAGAACTTCACAAATCGCCACTCAAAGGCCTGACTATTGAAGAGCAAGCCATAGAGCCGATTGGCGAAGCCATGAGCGATTATGAGGCGGTTGCTGAGGTAGCCAAAAAGCTGGGCCTCTATGAGGAGTATACCAGAGGAATGACTGTCAAAGAAAAAATTAAGCTTGGCTTCGAAAGTTCAGGTTTGCAGGACTTGATTAGCTGGGAAGAATTTAAAGAAAAGAAATACTTTATTACCCCTACAGCATCCGACTGGGAAAAGACTCCGCCCGGCTTAAGACTTTTCTACGAAGACCCAGAGAAGAACCCCCTGGAAACTCCTACTGGCAAGCTGGAGTTCTACTCACAGAGACTGGCTGACTATTTCCCCAATGACGAAGAGAGACCACCTCTACCGAAATGGATTGAAAAAGGCCCCAGCCATGATGAAAGGCTCTCCAGCGAAAGAGCCAAGAAATATCCACTACTGCTAGTGACCAATCACCCGAGGTGGCGAACCCATGCGCAGAACGATGACATCACCTGGACCAGGGAAATACCAACCTGCAAGGTGAAAGGCTGGGATGGTTACATGTACGAGCCTGTCTGGATACACCCGTCAGATGCCGCCAAGAGAGGCATTAAAAACGGTGACATCGTTAAGCTATTCAACGAGAGGGGCACTGTCCTCGGTGGCGCCATAGTGTGGGAGAGAATAATGCCCGGTGTGGTATCACAAGACCACGGAGCCAGAGTTGACATGATCGCTACTGGACCTGATGAATACATTGATAGAGGCGGAGCTAATAATCTTATATCTCCAGAAAATGGAGTCTCCCAGAACTGCTGGGGCCAGGCTACCAGTGGCTTCCTACTAGATGTGCAAAAGGTTACTATGCGGGAGATAGAAGGATGGAAAAAACAATATCCCGAAGCATTCGAAAGAGAGTACGACCCAGCTTCTGGACTACGTTTCAATGCCTGGGTTATCGAAGAAGGAGGTAATTAGAAATGGCAAAAGCTTTCGTTATCGATATCGCCATATGTAATGGCTGCTACTGCTGCCAGATTTCCTGCAAGGACGAGCATGTGGCTAATGACTGGACACCTTATGCCAAACCACAGCCAGACACAGGACAATTCTGGCTGAAGCAGAATGAGTTCGTTAGAGGAACTGTGCCCAAGGTCAAAATGCATTATCTCCCTGTCCTCTGTATGCATTGTGACGATGCTCCTTGTATCCCAGCCTGCCCTGTAGAAGGTGCTATCTATAAGAGAGATGACGGACTGGTCATTATTGACCCGGTAAAGTGCACCGGCTGCAAGAGCTGTGTTGACTCCTGTCCCTACCATGTCATTTACTTCAATGAGGGCCTGAACATAGCGCAGAAATGTACCGGCTGCGCTCATCTGCTGGATAGCGGCTGGAAGGAACCCAGATGCGCTGATGCCTGTCCCACGCTGGCGCTAAAGTTCGGCGAAGAGTCAGAGCTTAAAGACCTGATAAAGAAGGCTGAGGTATTACATCCTGAGTATAAAGCCAAGCCCAGGGTATATTACCTGAACATACCCAGGAAGTTCATAGCTGGTACCGTATATGACCCGGTGCAGAAGGAGGTCATCATTGGCGCTACCTGCACTCTAATAGAAGCAGGCAGCAAAAAGCAGTATACGACCACTACAGATGGTTTCGGTGACTTCTGGTTTGAAGGGCTGAATGAAGGCACGTTTTCTCTGAAGATAGAGAAGGAAGGGAAAAGTAAGAAGTTTGATTCCATCAGCACAGAGAAGGATGTGAACCTGGGAGATATACCTCTAACTTAGAGAAACACAGCAACAAACTTAAAGACGATGACCGCAAACAAGAACCCAGTATGCCCCATTTCACGACGTCCCTGTATTTTCTGCGGCCTCTACAGGTCCCGGCATTATTATATGCCCTCTTGTCAGAATTATATTAAACGTAAGTATAAACTATACCAAAAACGCTCGTTAAATAGAATAAACCTGTCTAGCAAATAACGCTGCCAGATGTGTTCCTGGCTTTCTTTGTGTTGCTGTGATTATCTTTTTCTATATATATCTATAATCTTTGGAATATGCATTGGGTGTGTTTACAGCTTCCGAGGGGTCTCTAATAATGAGAGAAAAACAGGCATAAACAAAGTGGTGATGGCTGATTCAGCCATCACCACTAATAAAGGGGGGAGAATATCTGTCACCACTTCTCTTGAGATAGGCGAGAAGTAAGCCACGTCCTCAAAGGTTCATCCAGTATTCCTACCTTTGATTCCAGCCAGCGGACATCACCGCTTGCCAGGGCAGCTTTTGCCTCAGGGCTCAAACTGTAACCGACAAGAGCATCGTGAGAATTATCCGCCAGTTTAGCCAAGAAGGTATTGTCGTCTCTGGCTTTAGCCAACACTGATACTAAAGCTTTGGTTTCGGCATCAATATAGCCCACCCGCTGAGGTTCAAGACGCCTAGAGAATATGCTGGAAAGCCAAGGTCTTGCAGTTACCATGTCAGCAGAACGCTCCTTGCGGAGGTAAGCCAACCAATATACGCCACCTATCAGTGTACCACCAACAATATTGCCTAAAGTAACCGGAATGAGATTACCCACAAAACCCATTATACTGAGATTAGTTACTTGAGCTGCAGTTACACCAGCAGCTTTCAGGACCTCCGCTTTACCAGCTAGAGTAATGCCCATAGGAATAAAATACATGTTAGCGATACTGTGCTCAAAGCCGCAAGCAACAAAGGCGGTTATGGGGAAAATGATAGCGAATATCTTATCAACAGTAGTGCGCGCTCCAAAGCAGAGCCACACAGACAAGCAGACCAGAGCATTGCATAAGATACCTCGGACAAAAGCAGGTCCGAACGCCAGGCTGGCTTTAGCATTGGCTACGTTTAGAGCATTGGCGCCAACCTTGTAAGCGTCCATAGTCCAGAAGTTGCTGTAATAGACCAGCAAAACTAAAAGCAATGCTCCAACTAGGTTGGCAAAATAGACTATGGCCCAATTTCGCAACAATTTAGACACTGTTATCTTGCCACTGATCCGACTACCGACCATAAGAGCGTTGCCGGTAAACAGCTCAGCTCCTGCCAGTATCACCAAAATCAGTCCTAGTGAGAACACAAGGCCACCTACCAGCTTGGTTAAGCCAAAACCGATACTGATATCTGTGGTAACCAGAGTACAAAACATAGCACCCAGACCAATGAAGAACCCTGCAAGTATACCCAGTAGTGCTAGTGTCCAGAAATCCCCGTTTGCTTTGGTTACACCAACAGATTCCATCTTTACTGCCATCTCTGTTGGCGTCTTACACTCAGGATTAGCACATTTCTTCAGTTCCTCTAAAGCATTCTTGAATCCTGAGGCTGCTTCGACTACTAGAGGGCTTGCTGTCTCAACGGGCGCTATTTCTTTTCCTAATAACTTCGAGCGTCCCATTTCATACCTCCTTAATTTCTTTCACCAGCTTTTACCATTTCTCCTGGCTGAGTCGGCACCATAACCAGGTAGCCAGACGCTCGTCGAGTTTACCTACCCAGCTTTCGATCTTCTTAATGTCACCACTGGCCAGAGCAGCTTTTTCTTCAGCAGTCAAAGTATAGTACGCCTTAAGTGCCTCATGAGGATCGTCGGCCATGCTCCGCAAGAATTTGGGCTCATCGGCCGCCCTACTTAGCACCTCAAGTATCACTTCTTTCCCGTTAAGGCCTCCCCTTTTCGAACCAGCGCGTTCCTTAACAACCTCTTCCACCTGTTTCATGATCACTTCAATTGGTTTATCAACTAGCTGATGCATATTAGCACCTCCTTTTTTCTCAACGTTATCTATTCGGTTCTATCATAACTATACCAACTGCGCATATATGTCTCATCGGTCTTAAGTGCAAATCTTATTAGGACTTTAGCCATGTCCTAAAGTCCACAGTGCATCTCCAAAATATGCCCTAAAGTACTAGACCAATGAGTACAGAAGTACAACCTCTTGCTTCTAATAACACAAACAAGAGTCTGTAAAATGGAAGCTTACGACTATTGCTATTGTCAGCAATAAGCCACGAGCGACTAACGGCGAACGATTTTCCGATTATAATAGGATTTAAAATTCATCCTATGGATATTGGCGGTTTTAGTCGATATGCCTTATAATTCCTAAGAGTTGATTACTGTGCCAGTTCGGAGTGGTGCTTTGAAGCTTAGGACCAGAATCTTAATCGCCGATGACCACCCCCTGCTACGTGAAGCACTCTGCCAGGTGCTTTCCAAAGAGCAGGACATGGAAGTAGTAGGCAAAGCGGGCGACGGCGAAGAGGTTGTTACCATGGCTTCTCAATTAAAGCCAGATGTGGTGATTATGGACATTATCATGCCCAAATTTGATGGTATAGAGGCTAGCAAAAGGATTAAAGCAACTGCCCCAAACATAGCCATCCTTATTCTAACTGCATACGACGACGACAACTATGTACTGGGATTGCTTGAGGCGGGAGCAGCAGGCTATTTGCTCAAGAGCGCCCGAGGTCAAGACCTAGTAGAGGCAGTGCGCGCCATACGAGCTGGTGAATCAGTGCTCCATCCCAAAATAATTGAAAAATTGCTCAAGCGGGCTATGCTTAAATCGGCAGGAATTGTAAAGCCCCGGACTAATGAGCTGCTAAGCGAGCGTGAAAAGGAAATGCTGAAGCTGCTGGCTACAGGAATGGGAAACAAAGAAATAGCTAGGAAATTATGCCTTAGCCTCCGCACCGTCAAAGCCCACATGTCCAATATCTTCACCAAAATGAACGTAGCCTCGCGCAGTGAAGCTCTAGTTGAAGCCCTGAGGTCTGGATTGATTTCCTTAGAAGATGTTAAAAATGACAGTAGCTTAAATAGATAAAGTGCTTGATACATCACAGGCTATTCCTAGCAAGTAATCGAAAAAATCTACAGCAATATCATTAAGTAAATAAATCGTGCATAGCTTACGCACCCTTTCTTTGATTAGGCCGTTAAAACTGATTAAATCGGCTCGTAAACTACAGGCGAGTTGCATTTATACTCAAATTGTGATAAGCTGATATTTGCCAACTGAAAATGTACGTTCAAGAAAGTGGGGCATAGTTCCCACTTTTTTGTTGGTGGAGAGAAACGGTAAATAGAGACTGGAGTTGATGTGCGATGAAAACTGAATTTATGGTCGCCATTACCCAACTATCGGCTGAGAAGAACTTGCCCAGAGAAGTAGTTCTGGCGGCAGTAGAATCGGCACTGGTCTCGGCTTATAGAAAAGATAGTTTTTCCCCAAACCAGGATATTTCAGTTAAAATCAATCCGAATACTGGTGGAGTCAAAGTCTATGTCAAAAAGACGGTAGCTGAAACAATAAATGACCCCATTAACGAAATAACTCTAGATCAAGCTCAAAAAATCGATAAAAACGCCAGGATCGGCGATATTTTGAGCATAGAAGCCACCCCTCCAAATGCCGGCCGCATTGCTGCTCAGACAGCAAGGCAGGTGATCTTACAGCGATTGCACGAGGCAGAACATCATGCCATCTACGAGGAATTCACTTGCAGGGAAGGCGATGTTATCAGTGGAACGATACAACGTATTACTCCCGATAATATCTACGTCGACCTCGGCAAAGCTGAGGCAATACTCCCTCCCCCAGAGCAAATCCATAACGAGCGCTATCGTGTCGGACAGAGACTTAAGTTCTACCTGCTAGAAGTAACCAAGGTACCCAAGGGGCCTCAGATAATAGTGTCTCGTTCACATCGCAATTTGCTACGCAAGCTCCTTGATCTGGAGGTTCCCGAAATAAATGGCGGCGCTGTTGATTTAAAGTCCGTGGCACGAGAGCCAGGATATCGCAGCAAAGTAGCCGTGGCAGCACGCCAAGATGGCATTGACCCGGTAGGTTGCTGTGTCGGTCTGCGCGGTATCAGGATACAAAACATAGTAAATGAATTGAATGGGGAAAAGATAGATGTAGTCCAGTGGGTGGATGACCCCAAGACACTCATCGCCAATGCCCTCAGTCCGGCTCAGGTAACTAACGTTGAGCTGAATGAGGCAGAGGGAACAGCAGTAGTTGCTGTGCCTGACAAGCAACTTTCACTGGCTATCGGTAAAGAGGGACAAAATGCCAGACTAGCAGCAAAACTAACTGGCTGGCGAATTGATATTAAGAGCGCTTCCACCTTAGAAGCAGTGAAAGCTGGCTCGAAGAAAGAGACTAGCGTTGGAACGAAGGAGGCAGAGGCTGTTGTTACTCAACCAGCTACTGAGGTCACACCTGAATCAGCCATTGAAGAAGAGCCTACTACAAAGCCAGCGGAAGAAGCAATACCCATAACTGACTTCAAACTCGTTTTAACATCAGAGACTCCACCGGCAGAACAAGCAACATCACCTCTAATTCGTTTTGCTGAGGACATAATGCCTTCAAAGGCAGCCGCAGCTAGGAAAAAAGTTGGTAAAGGTAAGAAAGAACAGGAGCTTAAAGAAAAAGCGCTTAAGCCCAAGAAATCACGTGCGAAGCGATCTTCATATCAAGAAGACGATGAATTCGAAGAACAAAGTTAAAAGTCAGACACCGAAACCCAGGCATATACCTCAGCGCAGTTGTATAGCCTGCAGAGAAAAAAAAGACAAGAGGGATCTGGTTCGTTTGGTTTATAGCTCTAAAATTGTCGAGATAGACTCAAAGGGGAAAAAAACAGGACGAGGTGCTTACCTGTGCCCAAAATATGAATGCTGGGATATAGGACTAAGGAAAAATCGTCTGGACCAAGCTTTGCGCACCAATCTCAGTCTAGAAAATCGCCAAGCGTTATTAGAATATGGTAAAAGTTTGACCAAAAAGGAAGTTGTCGACAGATGAGCGATAAGAAACAAGAAGCGGTTATCGAGCAGCCACAGGACAATCAAAAGGCAAAGTCTGACAAGCAAGCAACTTCGCAGATCAGCCTGCCACCTACTTTAACCGTGAAGCAACTGGCAGAGATCCTTGGAGTAAACGCTGTCGATATCATCAAGCAACTTATGAGAAATGGCATCATGGCCAATATAAATCAAACTATTGATTTTAATGTTGCTACGATAATAGCTGACAACTTCGGCTACAAAGTAAAAAGGCAACCAGCACATGCCAAAACAAAACCTGCTGCACCAACGAAATCCACAAAGGGCGGTAAACTTGTGCTACGCCCACCAGTGATAACTATCATGGGTCACGTTGACCACGGCAAGACAAGTCTCCTGGATGCTATTCGCAAGAGCAATGTTATCGCCACAGAGGCAGGAGCTATCACCCAGCATATTGGGGCATACCAGGTAGAGATGGATGGGCGCAAAATCACCTTTTTAGACACACCAGGCCATGAGGCATTTACCTCAATGAGAGCCCGAGGTGCCCAGGCTACTGATATCGCTGTATTGGTAGTAGCTGCCGACGATGGTGTAATGCCGCAAACCATAGAAGCAATCCATCACGCCCAGGCTGCTGGTGTGCCCATAGTAATTGCCCTGAATAAAATCGATAAATCTAATGCCAATCCAGACAAGGTAAAACAGCAACTATCCGATGTGGGTCTCGTCATCGAAGAATGGGGAGGGGACACAATCTGTGTCCCCATCTCAGCTAAAAAGCAACAGGGTATCTCCGACTTACTGGAGAACCTCCTAGTGCTTGCCGATATTCTAGAGCTCAAGGCCAAGCCAGACGGTCCCGCAGAAGGAGTAGCCATCGAAGCCAAAATGGATAAGACTATGGGACCATTGGCAACCCTCCTAGTTCAGAAAGGCACTCTTAAGATAAGCGATACCATAGTCATCGGTAACACTTATGGCAAGGTGAAAGCCATGTTTAATGATGCAGGCAAGCAAATTAAACTGGCTGAGCCAGCAACCCCAGTAAAAGTTCTGGGTTTGAACGAAGTAGCACAAGCCGGAGATACTTTTAAAGTGGTAAATGATGAGCGTGAGGCACGTGCTCTCCTCGAAAAACGCAAGAGTACCCAACAGACATCCGCCGCTACAGCCAAGACTTTAAGTCTGAGTGACTTCTCAGCGCAGGTCAGTAGCGGACAGGTAAAGGAGCTTAATATAATACTCAAAACAGATGTCCAGGGTAGCATCGAACCAATCAAGGACTCTCTTGAGCAACTGGCAAGTGAAAAGGTTAAGGTAAGAGTTATTCACTCCAATAGTGGCAGCATCACTGAGAGCGATGTGATGCTGGCATTAGCTTCTAATGGGATTATCATCGGTTTCAATACCCGACCCGAGCCGGGAGCACAACGTCTGGCCGACTTAGAAAAGATAAGTATCCGTTACTACAATGTGATATATGAACTGGTAAAGGACGTGGAAAAAGCTCTGAAGGGTATGCTGGAGGCAACATATACTGAAGTGGTAGGCGGGCAGGCAGAAGTACGGGCTGTCTTCGACACTGGGAAAAAGAGAAGAGTTGCTGGAGTTATAGTTAAAGATGGTAAGGCAAGTCGGGATGCCCAAGTTCGAATTATACGTAAGGGTAAAACAGTTGCTGAATCCCGAGTGAGCAGCTTAAAGCGCTTTAAGAATGATGTGAAAGAGGTACCTACTGACCAAGAATGTGGGGTTGGATTAGAGAACTTTACCGATTTCCAAATTGGAGATATTATCCAATTTTACCGGCAAGAGAAAGTAAGCTAAACTTCTCACACCTTTGGTTTTTAATCTAATTTCTTCTATCAATTTAAATATTAGCTTTTGGTTTGAAAAACATTATGACACGGCGTGCTGAGCGAATAAGCAACTTGATTAGGCAAGAAATCAGCGAATTGCTTCAAGAACAGGTCAATGACCCCAGGCTTAGCAGCCTTATCTCTATAACCCAAGTTATCACCTCGCCTGACCTGATGCAAGCTAAGGTATATGTCAGCATTTTGGGAGACAAGGCAGATAGAAACGAGATGCTGCAAGGTTTCAAAGCTGCCTCGGGGTTCTTTCGCAGGGAACTATCCAGACGCCTGACATTAAGGCAGGTACCAGAACTTAGCTTCCACTTCGATGATTCTATAGAACGTGGCGCAAACATTCTTCAACTAATCGAGCAAATCTCTTCAGATAACGTTGAAAATGAGCATTGACGGAATTCTCAATGTTAACAAGCCTGAAGGTAAGACTTCTTTTAGCATTGTGGCTTGGCTGAGACATTTGTCAGGTGAGAAACACGTTGGTCATGCTGGTACCCTTGACCCAATCGCTACAGGTGTTCTTCCAGTCTGCCTAGGGCAGGCAACAAAAGTCGTCCAATTTTTAGCTGACAGCAATAAGGCCTACCTCGCCCAGATTGAACTAGGGATTGCCACCGACACTTTCGACAGGGAAGGCAAAATAACCCACCGTGAAGACCCAAGTGGCATTACCATAGCACAAATAGAGAAAGCACTGGTTACTTTTCGAGGCACAATTCAACAATCACCTCCAAGATATAGTGCCCTAAAATACCAGGGCAGGCGACACTACGAACTAGCTCGAGCTGGTATCCAGGTGGAAACAAAGCCAAGGCAAGTAAAAATCATCGGCATTGAACTTATTGGTTACGAACCTCCGCTTTTAACTATAAAAGTGGAGTGTAGCAAAGGAACTTATATCCGCTCCCTAGCCCATGACTTGGGGCAATACATGGGCTGTGGTGCCCATCTAAAGAACCTAACCCGCACACAATGCGGCCCCTTTCTAATTGAAGATGCCCTGCCTGTATCTGAGATCAAATGCATCTTCCATCAAGGTATCTGGAACGAGTTTCTTCATCCTGTGGACACTCCGTTGCTAAACTGGAGTGCAGTCATCGTTGACGAGACAAGTGAATTAGCTATCAAAAATGGTTGCTCCATATCTTTAGTCGAAGAACATCATATTACAGCAAAATACTGCCGCGCCTATAGCTCGGACGGGCGCTTGTTAGCCGTGCTGCGTTTCGTTCCAGATAAAAACCTCTGGCACCCGTATAAGGTCTTTCCCTAGAATAGCTCTTCATAGAAGAGTTCCTTTAGCCTTGACACTATGTATATAATATCCATGGCTCAGTGTTATGAGAGGAGGTAGTTAAAATGGCACAAGCATATTGCTTCAAATGCCGGAAGAGGGTGGAAATCAAGAACCCCCAGAATGTTACCTTGAAAAACGGGAGGCCTGCAACCCGCGGAACTTGCCCGAACTGTGGTACCAAGGTATTTAGGATCAGCAAAAGCTAAAATAACAGCGTGCTCTAGTTAGAACAAGTCAATTTCTTAATCCGGTCTAGTAAGAGCATGGGGTTGTTATTTAGAATTTGCTGGCAGTGTCGATTGCCCAAGCCAGCTTTACTCAAGATATCTCTAGCCAGAGCTGGTGTGAGCAGATCATCTTCGTCGTGTGCATCAGAATTGACCAAAAGCCTGGCTTTCAGCTTTTTGCAAATCGAAGCAACATGACGGTTAGTTAGGCAATGTCCTCGTCTTCCTGAGAGCTCAATAAAGATACCATTCTGTGCTGCCAGAGTTGCTTCTTCGGGTGTTATTAATCCCGGATGGGCCAAGATATCAACATAAGGTGACCGAACAGCAGCCAGATTCGTTCCTTTCGGCACAGGCTCAATTGACGATTCACCGTGAACTACAACCAGCCAAGCTCCTAATTCCTTGGCTTTTTGAGCAGTATCAGAGATTGCCTCTGGAGGTAGATGAGTAAGTTCCACACCTGGAATAGCCAGAATATCCCAATATTCTCTGGCCAAAGCACAGTCATCGCTCGTTTCTTTAATTACTCTGGCCAGAGAACCTAAAGCTAAATGATCAGTAATAGCAATGGCGGAGTAGCCTTTAATAAGAGCTCGATGCACTAGCTCAATTGGTGAGAGAGCGCCATCGCTATGAAACGTGTGAGTGTGAAAATCATAAAACACCCTTTGACAATATCATAAAACCTTGTTATATACAAGGGCCTCTATTATAATATAGAGGCGCTATTTTTGGTTGAGTCCCAATATATGCTAAATGGATTTGGCTCGTGCAACCAACCCAAAGAAGGAGTGTAAAATGGGTAAAATAAATGTAGCAATTATAGGTGTAGGTAATTGCGCATCCTCGTTAGTTCAGGGTGTCTATTACTATAAAAATGCCAAAGCGGATGAATTCGTGCCAGGATTAATGCATGTTAATCTGGGCGGTTATCACGTCAAAGACATAAACTTCGTTGCTGCTATTGACATCGATAAAAACAAAGTGGGTAAGGATTTAGCTGATGCTATTTACACCAAGCCCAATAATACTTTCAAGTTTTGTGATGTTCCTAAGACAGGCATTAAATTAGTTAGAGGCATGACCCATGATGGACTGGGTAAGTATCTATCCCAGATTATAACCAAAGCACCAGGCAGCACCGCCAATATTGTCAGCATCCTTAAAGAAACAAAAACTGATGTAGTTCTTAACTACCTGCCAGTCGGCAGCGAGGAAGCAACCAAGTGGTATGTAGAGCAAGTGTTAGCAGTCGGTTGCGGATTCATTAACTGCATACCGGTCTTTATCGCTCGTGAGCCTTACTGGTATAACCGCTTTGCAGAAACAGGACTCCCTGTAATAGGTGATGATATTAAGTCGCAGGTTGGTGCTACCATAACTCATCGTGTACTAACCAAATTATTTTTAGATCGCGGGGTTAAGTTGGAGAAAACCTACCAGCTTAACTTCGGTGGTAACACTGATTTCTATAATATGCTGGAGCGTGAACGTCTGGAATCAAAGAAAATATCCAAGACCAACGCCGTCACTTCGCAGTTAGATTACGAACTTAATCCCGATGACATTCATGTTGGCCCCAGCGATTATGTGCCTTGGCTAACTGACCGTAAGTTCTGTCACATAAGAATGGAAGGACGTACCTTCGGTGATGTCCCGTTGAATTTGGAGCTTAAACTGGAAGTTTGGGACAGCCCCAACTCAGCCGGCGTGGTTATAGATGCAATAAGGTGCTGCAAATTAGCACTAGAACGAGGTTTATCAGGCTCCCTTGTGGGACCTTCATCATACTTCATGAAATCTCCACCCATTCAATACTCTGATGATGAGGCTCGCAGACGAGTAGAGGAATTTATAGATGGAAAAGAACAATCAAGTCCTATTTCTTTACCCGAGAAAGTGGTGGGGCAGCAGAATAAAGCCCAATAGGGCTAACAACAATTCTGCTAGCAGAGTAAAAAAACGGTGAAGATTGGTCTAGTTTCTCCCTATGATTATTCCCATCCCGGCGGTGTTGTCAACCATATTTCCCATTTGGCGCATCACTTCTGCCAATGGGGACATAAGGTAAAAATCATAGCGCCATGTCTCAAAGACGACGACCGCTACTTTGACGAAAACCTCAAGGTCGTGGGCAGACCATTTCCTATACCATACGGCGGCTCCATAGCCCGCATTCCTCTATCTCCATGGCTACCAATCCAAATCAGAAGAACGCTGAGCAAGGAAAATTTTGATATTTTACATCTTCATGAACCTTTTGCTCCTTTACTCTGCGTCAGTGCCTTAGCGCAGTCTAACTGCACCAATGTAGGCACTTTTCATGCTTGTCATAACAAGTCCCGCTCCTACTACCTATCAAAACTCGTAATAAAAAAGTGGATGAAAAAGCTACACGGCAAGATAACGGTATCCAAAGCCGCCTTGAATTATGTAAACAAATATTTCCCGAGCGAAGAATACCGCATCATACCAAATGGTATCGATATCGAACGGTTTTCGCCAGACGGCCCTATCAAAAAAGATTTTACCAATGGAAAACTAAACATCCTCTTTGTCGGGCGCCTGGAAAAGCGTAAGGGCCTAGGTCATCTGATAAGTGCCTGCGCTATTCTTAAGAAAAAGTTACCCAACTTCCGGCTCATCGTAGTTGGTCCTGGAACCAGACTACGCTCTGGATATCAGGAACAAGCCAAAGAACTGAACCTGGATGACGTAGTTTTCACTGATTTTGTTTCCGACGTTGAGTTACCCGAATATTATCGTACCGCCGATATTTGCTGCGCTCCGGCCACCGGCGGCGAAAGTTTTGGTATTGTTCTTCTAGAAGCAATGGCCTGTGGTAAGCCCGTAATCGCCTCTAACATTGAAGGTTATGCCACTGTGCTAAATCATAATGAGGAGGGCTTGATGGTACCACCTGGGAATGCAGAAGCCTTAGCCGAGGCCATACTATCCCTTTCGGAAAACCGCTCCCTCAGGGAACAGATGGGAGCAAAAGGAAAGGTGAAAGCCAAAGATTATAGCTGGGGGAATGTTGCCCGCCAAGTAATTGACTGTTACACGAGCCTACTGCGCTAGCTTTTATAACAATAAAAATATTAATCTAATGGATCTTCGCAAGTTTGCCGCTACTAAAATCACCGGCCCATTGATACCTCTCTTGAGTAAAACCGGGCTGACGCCTGATATTTTGACCTGGATTGGTCTGTTTATTAATATAATCGCCGCCGCAATGGTGGCAACCAACCATCTTCTTATCGGTGGCATTCTGGTTCTCTTCTCAGGACTATTCGACATCCTTGATGGAGCGCTGGCTCGTTATATCAATAAAACTACCCGCTTTGGAGCCTTATTGGACTCCACTTTCGACCGGCTTTCTGAAGCATTAGTGCTAATCGGTATCTTAATCCTGTATATAAATGGCGAACATGCTTTAGAGATACTGCTTATCTTTGGAGTTATGGTCGCCTCGTTCCTGATCAGTTACATCAGAGCCAGAGCCGAAGGCTTGGGTATTGAATGTAAAGCTGGCTTGTTCACTAGAGCCGAGAGGGTTATAATACTTGCGCTTGGCTTGATGGTGAACCAAGTTTTAATCACTCTGATAGTTCTGGCGGTTTTTACCTTTGTCACCGTGATACAGAGACTAGTACACGTATGGCGACAGACCAAAAAGCAAGGAAATTAACAATTAATCAGCGTGTGTAATCATGAGCGATAAGAATTTTAAACGGAGCCTGACAACCATCAGTATCCTGGCAATACTTTGGATGGTACTGGGGAGTATCTTTATACTCAGTGCTATCTGGGCAATAATCATCGGCCTGATCGTGTGGATTGTCGGTGGTGGTGCACTGCTCCACTACTGGGGCAAGAGTTACATGCGTCGACTATAAATCACAGAGTCTTTGATTGAATTTGCAATACACGAGATCATCGGGATTGAAAGGAGTGAAGCCTCTTTAGGAAAAAATTCATCCCTCTCCCACTGGCAAGGAGAAAGGGGTAAGAGGTTAAATAAACAAGCAATGTCAGTAACAACAATTGTTGGGGGGCAATGGGGAGATGAAGGCAAGGGGAAAATAGTCGACCTACTAGCTGAAAAAGCTAAGTTAGTGATACGCTATTCCGGGGGTGATAACGCTGGACATACCGTAGTTAATCCATACGGAGAATTCAAACTACACTTAGTACCTTCGGGCATCTTTCATCCCGGCATAACCTGTATACTTGGCAACGGAGTAGCGATCAATCCTACTGTACTCCTGCAAGAAATCAATGAGATTAATAAAAAGGGCGTCGACACCAGCCGACTATACATTAGCGATAGGGCGCATCTCATAATGCCCTACCATATCCTTCTTGACCGTCTGGAGGAGGAAAGACGAGGCGGCGGGGCCATAGGTACTACACTCAAAGGAATTGGACCTGCTTTCACTGATAAAGCTGCTCGCCTCGGCATTCGTACCTGTGACTTGCTCGACGAAAAAACCTTCAAGGCTCGGCTAAGCACTGTACTCGAACTTAAGAATGCAATTATAACTAAAGTTTACAACTCCCCACCTTTGTCGCTGGAAGAGATTTGCCAGCAATACAGCGACTATGGTAAACGGCTGGCTCCTTACATCAGGGAAACCAGTCTAATTATTCGGGAGGCTTTGTCTCACAAAGAAAACATCTTGCTTGAAGGCGCTCAGGGCACCATGCTTGACCCTGATTTCGGCACTTACCCCTATGTCACTTCATCTTCACCGTTAGCTTCCAGCAGTGCTACAGGTTCAGGAATTACCCTCCACAAAATCAGCCACATTGTCGGTGTATTCAAAGCCTATATCACCAGGGTAGGCAGTGGCCCCATGCCTACTGAGCTCAAAGATGAAACAGGTGAATTCATCAGAAAACGAGCTCAAGAATATGGAACTACCACTGGCAGACCACGCCGTTGCGGCTGGTTTGACGTTGTGGCCGGCCGCTTCAGTGTCCAGGTCAATGGATTCGACAGCATAGTGCTGACCCGTCTCGACATTCTGGACACACTGCCTACAATTAACATATGCACCGCCTATAAGCTAGACGGCAAGATTATCGACAGCTTCCCAACAGATATAGCTACCCTGGATAAATGCCAGCCTGTTTATGAACAGCTCTCCGGCTGGCAGACACCGACCAGCGATATACGCAATTTCAAAAAATTACCCCCTGGGGCTAAGCGCTATATAGCCCGCCTGGAAGAGCTCCTCTCCTGCCCTATTGACATTATCTCTGTAGGCGCTAAAAGAGAACAGACAATAATAGCCAGGCCTGTTATTTAAATGATAGCTATTCGCTGCTGGTGTCTGGCAATTATTAGGGTTTTGTGTTTAAGAATTCAGGCCTTAGGATAAAGGCCAGGTAAGAAAGAAAAATCCTAAACGCGACTGGTTATGGGCAGGTCAATCTTGTAGCGCTTCAAAGTCTCTTGAATGATGGCCTTTGACTTCTCATCAGGTTCCGTGAGCGGCAAGCGGGGTATACCTACAGAAAAGCCCAGATAATTCAAAGCATATTTAACTGGCATGGGATTAGCCACCACAAAAAGTGCATCCACCAGCGGCAACAACTTACGATGCATGTCAGCTGCCTTCTTGGTCTTGCCACTAACAAAGAAATCTATCATTTGCTTAATCTGGAGACCAACCAAATGGGAGGCAACACTGATAATGCCATAGCCACCTAAAGCCAGTATGGGCAAAGTATCACTATCATTGCCACTATAAACCAGAAATCCCTCCCTGGCACTATCAACAATCTTGGCAATCTGTCCCAAATTAGCACTGGCTTCTTTTATCCCAACTATATTCTCAATCTTACTAAGCCTGACTACTGTCTCGGCATTCAAGTTGGTGACAGTACGTGAGGGCACATTATAAAGTATGCAGGGTAAACTGGTGACCTCGGCTATTGTCTTAAAGTGCTGATACAGACCATCTTGAGTAGGCCGGTTATAATAAGGAACCACCAAAAGACAGCCATCAACGCCTGACCTTTCCGCCGCCTTGGTGAGCGTTATTGAATCTGCAGTACTGTAACTACCAGTGCCAGCTATAACCATACCCTGGCTGGCCGCCGCTGACTTAACCTCAGCGAAAAGACGCAGCTTTTCCTCGTGACTCAGAGTAGAGCATTCGCCAGTGGTACCCGCAACTACAACGCCATCACTGCCAGAATCAAACAGGGATTTGGCCAGCCTCCTAGTCTGCACATAATCAACTTTGCCATCAGCATCAAATGGAGTCACCATTGCAGTGAGCAAACGACCAAAATCATTCATCACCAGTCTCCGTATCTAGCTTTGAACTTTGATCCAGTCTCTTTTTACTGCCTCTTCAGCAATCTGGACAGCATTAAGAGCAGCACCCTTGCGCAAATTATCAGACACCACCCACATTACCAGGCTATTAGGCTGAGAGATATCAGTTCGAATACGGCCAATGTAAACATCATCCGACCCTGCGGCTAACCAGGGCTGAGGATAGAGGCTAACACTCGGATCGTCCAACACCCTGACACCAGGTGCCCCAGCCAGGATACGTCTGGCTTCCTCAGGGCTGATTGGGTTGGTAAATTCAACATTAATAGCCTCACTATGACCAATGAAAACAGGTACTCTAACACAAGTAGCCGAAATCTCAATACTATCAGCATGCATTATCTTGCGTGTCTCTTCCACCATCTTCTGTTCTTCCTTCGTATAACCGCTATCCAAAAACACATCTATTTCAGGAAGCAAATTAAAGGCAATCTGGTGTTGATAAACATGAGGGATGACATTCTGCCCCTCCAAGACCAACTTGGCCTGCGTAGTCAGTTCCTCCATTGCCGCCAGCCCGGTGCCAGAAACAGATTGATAAGTAGATACCACAATCCGCTTAATGGGGTTAACCTTATGCAGAGGATAAAGGGCCACCACCATTTGAATGGTAGAGCAATTGGGGTTAGCGATGATACCCTTGTGCAAATTTATATCCTCAGGATTTACTTCAGGTACAACCAGAGGGACTTTTGGTTCCATTCTAAAGGCAGAACTGTTATCGACTACCAAAGCTCCGGCTTTAGCCGCAATAGGTGCAAAATGGCGGCTAATCTCGGCGCCAGCCGAGAAAAGCGCAATATCCACATGCTGAAAAGAATCAGCACTGGTCTCCTTGACTTCAATCTCCTGGTGCCCCACAAATAGCTTCTTACCCGCAGAACGGTCAGAAGCATAGAGGTGAATGGAAGAGGCAGGAAACTTACGCTGCTCCAGCACTCTGATAAACTCCTGACCAACCAAGCCAGTAGCACCAACCATAGCTACCTTATACGACTTCATCATCTCTCCCTAGATGTAATAATTCCTCCAAGCCATAAACTAAACCCTTTCGCTTAACTACTTCTTTTATGGCTAAAATAACTCCTGGTACAAAACATTCCCGATTTATGGTGTCGTGGCGCAGGCTTAAAGTCTGCCCCTGTCCACCGAAGACAACTTCCTCGCTGGCCACTAGACCAGGTAATCTTACACTGTGTATGGCTATGCCTTCAACCTGTCCTCCACGTGTTCCTCTGATGTTCTCCTTCTTAGTTGGCGCGTGAACAAAAGGTTTGCCTTTTGACTGCGCCATGGCTTTAGCAGTAGCCAAAGCAGTACCCGAAGGTGAATCTGCTTTCTGATTGTGGTGTAATTCAATTATCTCGGCATGGTCAAAGTATTTAGCTGCGATCTTAGCCAGATGTATTAAAACCACAGCCCCCAGAGCAAAGTTAGGCGCTACTACAACTCCAACATTATTAGCCCTGGCCAGTTGATCAATCTCTTTAAGGTTACTATCTGAAATCCCGGTAGTACCGATAACCAAGTTTACCTTTTGCTTAATCGCAACTCGAGCCGCTGATAGAGCGGCTTCAGCAATGGTAAAATCTATAATTACTTGCGGGTTGCAGCTTGATAGGAAAGAACCTAAATCTTTAGCCAGCGGCACCTTATGGCTGACCCCAGGTACATCGAGATATTCCTGATCAGCTTGAACATCTACGGCACCAACCAAGGAAAGGTCAGGGTCTCGAGATACACCTGCGACAACCTCCCTTCCCACTTTGCCAAGGGCACCATGAACCACCACTGTTATTTGCTTCATCGCCTTATCCTGAAAGCCTTACTAAGGCAGTAGCTTCTGCAGTCTTATTTATGTTGATCTAATGGCGATGTCGGCTATCCCTGCTGTTATTCTGACGAACGCCGGGGCGAGTATTAGACGGTCTGGGACGAGAGCGACCTGGTGAGACAGAGTCCGTCGGTCTGGAAGTCTTGTCTTGAGATGAATCTCCAAAAACCGCCCGACGTGAAAGATTAATCCTGCCCAAGTGGTCGATATCAGTTACCTTAACCGTAATCTCATCGCCCTCTTTCACCACGTCTTCAACCTTGGACACGTGGTAATCAGCCAGCTCGCTGATATGAACCAGTCCTTCCTTCTTAGGCAAAACTTCGACAAAAGCGCCGAAGTTGGTCACGCGAGTTACCTTTCCAGTATAAATAGCACCCACTTCTACTTCTCTAGTCAAACCCTCTATCATATCGATTGCACTTTTAGCTGACTCCGCGTTTTGTGAGCCGATAATCACCGTGCCGTCGTTTTCCACATCTATGGTAACTTTGGTTTCTTCAATGATAGAGCGTATGGTTTTACCACCGGGCCCGATGACAGTACCAATCTTACTGGGATCAACACTTATTTTATACACACGTGGTGCATAGGGACTGAGTTCAGAACGGCTGGCAGCTATGGCCTTGGTCATATTATCAAGGATAAACATACGCGCCTCTTGCGCCTGCATTAAAGCATCAGACAATATCTGTTGGCTAATACCCTGGAGCTTTATATCCAGTTGAATAGCTGTAATGCCGTTTCTGGTACCAGCAACCTTGAAGTCCATATCACCATAGGCATCTTCCTTACCCTCAATATCAGTAAGAACAACATACTCGTTGTTTTCTCCAGTAACCAGCCCCATGGCTATGCCAGCAACCGGAGCCTTAATAGGTACACCGGCGTCCATCAAAGCCAGGGTTGAAGCGCAGACACTGGCCATTGAAGTGCTGCCATTGGAGCTGAGGACTTCAGAAACCAGCCTGATAGTATAGGAGAAATCTTTCTCATCAGGTATTACTGGAACCAGTGCCCTCTCTGCCAGGGCACCATGGCCGATTTCCCTGCGACCTGGTGTTCCCATTCTCTTCACTTCGCCATTGGAGAATGGTGGAAAATTGTAATGGTGCATGAAACGCTTGGTTCCTTCCAGCCCCAGGCCGTCAATAAGTTGCTCCTGGCGCAAGGAACCAAGAGTACTTATAGCCAATACCTGGGTCCTGCCCCTGGTAAAAAGCGCCGAACCGTGTGTGCGCGGCAAAAGCCCAACCTCGCTGTTGAGAGTGCGAATCTCCTTACTCTGGCGGCCATCCAGATGCGTTTTATTTTCCAGTATAAATTTCCTGGCTGCTTTCTTGAAATGGGCTTCGACTACCTTCTCGATATCTGCCTCAGGGAAAGAATCCTTTAGCTTCTCGATAATCTCCTGCTTTATTGACTCTGTTACTTCTCCCCTTTCAACCTTATCCGCTTGAGTAACAGCCGAAGTAATTTTATCCCCAAATCCTGAGGTAACCGCAGCTACTAAATTCGGATCAGCCTCACTAGTTTTCAGCTCCAGCTTCGGCTTACCACAGACCTGCTGAAACTCTTCCTGAATCTTAATAATTCCCTGATTGGCTTCATGCCCGATCTTAATAGCCTCCAGGAAAAGCTCTTCTTTAGCCTCCTTGCCCTCTGCCTCCACCATCACCACTGCGTCCTTGGTGCTGGCAATGACAACATCGATCAAGCTATCATTCAACTGCAACAGAGTCGGGTTTACCACAAACTTATCATTGCTATAACCCACTCGCACTGCCCCAACTGGCCCGTTAAAGGGCACAGAAGAAAGCATTAATGAAGCAGAAGCGCCAATAAGTGCCAGGATATCAGGAGCATTTTCCTGATCCGTGGAAAGGACAGTGATAACAACCTGTACCTCGTTGCCCAAGCCCTTAGACAAAAGCGGGCGTAGTGAACGGTCAGTCAGCCTAGCAGTTAAAGTCGCCTGCTCGCTGGGACGGCCTTCTCTTCTGATAAAGCTGCCTGGGATTTTCCCTACAGCGTAATGCCGTTCCTCGTAGTCAACGGTCAAGCGAACGAAGTCAACTTTATCCTGGGTTGGATCAGCTACACAGGTAGTAACCAGTACAACAGTATCTCCGTATCGCACAGTAACAGAGCTATCAGCCTGATTTGCCAGCTTGCCTGTTTCGATTTTAAGTGTTCTATCTGCAACTAAGCAGTCTCTAGATAATATCATCACTATTTACAACCTTATCTTATTTCCGCAAGCCTAACCTGGTAATGATGCCACGATAACGATTAACATCGTTATTGTTAACATAAGTCAACAGACGCTTTCGCTGTCCTATCAGCATCAAAAGTCCACGACGAGAGTGATGGTCATCCTTGTGCACTTTCAGGTGCCCCGATAGCTGGTTTATCCTCGTTGTCAACAAGGCAATTTGCACCTCGGCAGAGCCAGTATCACCATCATGCGTGGCATAATCAGAGATGATGGCTGTTTTCTCTTCTTTATTCAAGTGTTTACTCCTTTTTATTTGACTCTTTACAACTACAAGCAAAAATTATAACACAGGCTTATGTTAAATGCATAGAAATTTTTTAAGGAATCTCTTGCTATCGGGGTTGAAGGGGCTTTGCCCCTTCATAAAAATAAAAGCCCTCTCTCCTTTAAAGGAGAGAGGGGGCTGGGGGTGAGAGGTAAACACTGCCAAAAAATCTTTAAGCTGATAAGACACATGGAGTATAATAATAGGGTTATGACCTCCCAGGTTTTTTATCGCAAGTGGCGTCCGCAGAATCTATCCCAAGTAGTAGGCCAGCAGCACGTTACCCAGACATTAAGCCATGCCGTGGAAAGCGGTCATATAGCTCATGCCTACCTTTTCTGTGGTCCCCGTGGCACAGGCAAGACCAGCACTGGGCGTATCCTGGCCAAGGCGGTTAACTGCTTAAACCCAGTAAAAGGCGAACCTTGCAATGATTGCCAGATGTGTAACGCCATCAACGAAGGCAGCGCCCTAGACATAATAGAAATAGATGCCGCCAGCAACCGTGGTATCGATGAAATCCGTGAGCTGAAGGAAAAAGTTAACTACTCCCCGAATCAGGCTCGCTATAAAGTCTATATTATAGACGAAGTCCATATGATCACTAAAGAAGCTGCCAACGCCTTCCTCAAAACCCTGGAAGAGCCGCCGCCGCATGCTATATTTGTACTGGCAACCACAGAGCCACACAAAGTCCTGCCCACTGTCCTATCACGCTGCCAGCGCTTTGACTTCCGCCGCCTATCCCAATCCGCAGTAATTGACAAGCTTACATTCATCTGTGGCAAAGAGGGAATTCACACCGAACCTGAAGCTTTAAGATTGATTGCCAAAGTAACTACCGGCAGCCTGCGAGATGCCGAAAATGTGCTGGAACAACTAGTGGCTTATTACGGGTATAATATCGATCTCCACCAGGTGCAGGCAATGCTAGGTATCAGCGGTGACATGCGCACCAGAGAACTGGCAAAACACATCATCAACAAAGATATCACTGCCGGGCTAAATACCATTAATAACATCAGCGATGACGGCATTGACCTCAGACAATTTAATCGCGAGCTGGTGAATTACCTGCGAGACCTGCTTCTGGTTAAGTCCGGCTCTGAAGATGTGGTAGACACCACCAGCGATGACATGGCTGAGTTAAAGAGCCTGGCAGCCAGTACCAGCCTTGATTATATACTCACGGCAGTCAAGCGCTTCAGCGAGTCAGACATTCGCCTGGAATACTATTCTCCACTGCCGCTGGAACTGGCGTTAGTAGGGACTATTTTATCGGCAAGCACCGAAAAGCAGCCAGCATGTTCTGTGCCGACTGAGGCCGCAAAGCCCATTGCCCAGAAACAACCGGTTCATTCCAGACCAGTCAAAGCTGAGAAGATAGCAGAGGAGAAGCCAGCAACCCAACCTGAGGAAACTCTATCTCCAGAGCCAACCAGCGCCAATCCTCCGTCTGATTCTGTCGAACCCAGGCAGGAGCCGGAAACTTCAGCCCCATCGATAACCCCGGATATTCCTGCGGCAGAACCTGTTGCCGCGGGGTCTGCCACTGATATCGCCTACATACGCAGCCAATGGAAGGATTTTGTTAATACTCTACGCGGTACTGGCTCAAAAGGTAATCTGGATGCCTTCTTGCGTAACTCTTGCCAACCTGTAAGCATCGAAGACAACATCTTAACACTGGGTTTCTATGCCAAGTTCCATAAAGAATATATCGAAGATCAAAAGTATCGTTTTCTGGTAGAAAAGAAACTGCAAGAAGTTTTTGGACACTACTACAAAATACGCTGTATCCTTATAGAACGCAGCCAAGAAGTACCCCAAAAAACATCTGAAACTGAAAGTCCCGTGGTAAAAGCTGCTCTTCGGAGGGGTGCCAAGCTAATCAGTTAAAATCCGAGATGGAGGTGAGATGAACAAGTTTGTACTTCGCCAGGCACAGGAATTACAGGCAAAGCTAGCTAAGGCTCAGCAGGAACTGGGCGAGATGACTGTGGAAGTCAGCTCAGGCGGTGGAGCCGTCAAAATTACTATTGACGGCCAGCAAAAAATCCGCTCGGTTACTATCTCGCCAGAGGTAATCACCGCTGAGGATACCGAAATGCTGCAGGACCTGGTTATGACCGCAGTTAACGAAGCCATCAAAAAATCACAGGAGCTTGCCTCCAACCATCTGGGCATCCTGACCAGCGGTCTTAAAATACCCGGGCTTACTTAAAGAGGTTGAACCTTTGAGCATAAACTTCCCCACAGCCGAGCCCATCGCCCGGCTAATAGAAGAATTTAATAAATTACCTGGCATCGGGCCCAAGAGCGCCCAGCGGTTAACCTATTACCTCCTCCAGACACCCACCGAAAAAGCAGAAGCTCTGGCCAATGCTATCCTGGGGCTAAAGCAAAGTTTGAGTTTGTGTTCCCTTTGCTTTAATGTCACCGATACTGTCCCTTGCATTATCTGCCGCGGTATGGAGCGTGACCACAGCAAAATCTGCATAGTAGAAGAACCTGCCGATATCCTCCCTCTGGAAAGGACTAAAAAGTACCAGGGTCTGTATCACGTGCTTCACGGCGTCATTGCCCCATCCGATGGCATAGGTCCCGACGAATTAAAAATAAAAGAGCTTATAGCTCGCCTCGGCGATGGTTCCGTAACCGAGGTAATACTGGCAACCAACCCTAATACTGAAGGAGAGGCTACTGCCATGTATCTCCAGACCCTGATAGTTCCTTTAAATATTCGTATCACCAGGTTAGCCCGTGGTCTGCCCTATGGCGCTGACCTGGAATATGCTGACGACGTTACCCTTAGCCGTGCCCTGGAAGGCAGGCAGGAAATGTGACCGATGTGTAGCCTATGAAACTACCTCGGGTTTATCAGACAGAAGCAGTTATTATCAAGCGCATTCATCTGGGCGAAGCTGACAGACTCCTCACTCTTTACACCCCCGACTATGGCAAACTGAAGGCAGTAGCCAAGGGCACCCGCCGACCCAGGAGCAAAATGGGCGGGCATGTTGAACTTCTAACTCACAGCTTGCTGCTGCTAGCCAGAGGCAGAAACCTTGACATCGTCACCCAGGCACAGACCATCAACAGCTTCCTGCCCCTGAAGGATGATCTTAAGCATATGTCTTGCGGCCTTTATATCTCAGAGCTTGTCGATTCCTTTACTGAAGAACATAGCGAAAATCGAGAGGTCTTTCTCCTGTTCCTTGATACCCTGCATCAATTAGCGGAGGCTAAAAACAATGATACTGTCTTACGTTACTTCGAACTGCGTCTCCTGGACTATAGCGGCTACCGTCCTCAACTACAAAAATGCGCTAGCTGTAATTCACCACTTCAGCCAGTTAACAACTACTTCAGCTCCAGCCAGGGCGGTGCACTTTGCCCTGACTGCGGTTACCAGGAGCCCTTGTCTCTCCAATTGTCCCTGAACGCCCTAAAAGTCCTCCGCTTGTGGCAAAACTGTGATTACACTACCGCCAGCCGGGTAAACGTAAACCCAGAGCTAACCTCGGAACTGGAACAAACAATGCGCGATTACATCAGATATCTTCTGGAGAGACAGGTCAAATCAACTGCCTGGCTGGACAGGCTCAAATAGAATGCCATCGCGAGTCCGCCTTATTTTTTTCTGTCATTGCGAGAAGTCCCGACTAAGTTGGGACTACGAAGCAATCTCGGAGTTCAATCCGCCTAAGGCGGACGAGTACCTTAACTTGTTAGCGCACTTGCACGGGGATTTAAAGGGGTTACACCCCTTTACAAAAAAATAGTTCCCCTCTCTCCTCTAATGCAAAACTAGCCTAAGGGGATTAAAAGGGGCTTAGCCCCTTTTAATCCCCTCTCTCCTTTTTTAAGGAGAGAGGGGCCAGGGGTGAGAGGTTGTTATTTAGCCAGCCTTTGCTCCGCCGCTTAACATGCCATACAATTTAACCAAGGAGTTAAGCCATGACGATTAAAACAGCTAAACAGTACCAGGAGAGCCTTAAGAGGCTTTCCCCCAGAGCCTATCTTGGCGGTAAAAGGATTGAGAGTATCCTGGATAATCCCACCACCAGGTCCATTATCGAAGGAACCGCTCGCAGCTTCGAGATGGCCAACGACCCTCAGTATAAAGGAATACTGACCGCCAGGTCACACCTGACATCCGCAGAAATCAACCGGGCGACTCATATCAACAGGAGCCCTGACGACCTGCAAAAACGGGTGGAAATGGCGGTTCTCATGGCACAGGAGCTCGGTACCTGCTACTACCGTTGTGGCGCCTCGAACGCTTTAACTCACCTGGCCAGCGTTACCTGGGAGATGGACCATAAATTGGGTACGAATTATCACCAGAGGTTTAACGACTACCTGAAGTTTGTCCAGGATAATGACCTGGTTCTGAGCATCGGCGTCAATGACCCCAAGGGCATCAGGACCAAGGGGCTAAAGGAGCAGGAGCCGGATATGGTACTGAGGCTGGTGGAGAAACGGGATAATGGTATTGTTGTCAGAGGCGCCAAGCTGCACCAGACCGGCGCTGTTGCCGCCCAGGAACACATTATCGTTACTGGCGCTTCCTGCCAGAAAGGAGATGAGGACTATGCCATTGCCTTTGCCGTACCCAATGGTACCAAAGGAGTCACCTATATCTGCCAGTATAACCCTTATACAGTGGAACGGGAGTTCGAAGACGATATTTACCAGATTGGCAACCCCCGCTATGGGCAGCGGGAGACTGCCATGGTTATCTTCGACGATGTTTTCATCCCCTGGGAGAGGGTTTTCTTATGTGGCGAGGTTGAGTTCACCGGCAAACTCCGCGACGCTTCAGCCAGGCTTCATTCCACCTGCGAGGGAGCCTGCAAAGCTGGCTGGCTGGACCTGATGATAGGTGCTGCCCAGCTCTGCGCCGAATACAGCGGGCTGGAAGGTGTTCCCCACATACAGATGGACTTAGCTGAAATGATTAAGGTGCGGGAGATATGCCATGCCCTGGCAATTGCCGCCGTTGCCCGAGCCAGTGAACAGCCCCCTGGCTCTGGTGTTTTCCTGCCCGATATTACCTTCGCCAGGATGTCAATAGTCTACAGCAGCTACGGGTTCTGGGAGGCCATAGAAAAGGCAACCGATGTTGCTGGGGGACTGGTAGTCACCATGCCCTCAGAAAAAGAACTCAAGAATCCCGAAACCAGCGAATATGTCAAAAAATACCTGAAATCGGTGGCTCCAGCGGAAAAAAGGCTGCGCATCACCAAATTCCTGCAGAACTGGGTCTGTGGACTGCACGGCGCCGCCACCTGGCAGGGCGGCGGAGTACCTTACGGTGCCTTGATGGCAGCTTATAATGCCACTGACTGGGAACAAAAGAAAAGATTGGCGGAAAAGCTGGCTGGCCTCAGCTAACATCCTACCCTTCAACGCCCCTGCCATGGGGATTAAAGGGGCTTTGCCCCTTTAATAAAAAGAAATCCCCCAAGACTGGGGGATAAACGGGGTTGAATAAGATATTTCCAGCAATCCCAATACCTAACCAGATCACGTTGTATTTGAATTTTCCACAATGGCGCCATTATTGTTCAGAAATTGGGCTATATCATTGGGGTCAAACCTGCGGTCGCCTCTGGTCCCTATCCGGTAAGCCCTCAGCACTCCGTGGTCGCTCCATCTTCTTACCGTATTAATGTGGATATTGAGAAGATGGGCTACTTCTGAAGCTGTGAGCATTCTATTTCTGCCATTGGTCTTTACCATTTACCTTTCCTCCTCTCAACTATTGTCAAATCTCTTATATACACTTTAACTTACTAAACCTACCAAAACATCCCCCAAAGGTAATGATTTGCTGTGGCAAATTGGTACTACAAAATTTTTAGGTAAAAAGTACTATCATGGTGAGGATTAGTGAGTTAAAGTACTTGACAACAGAGCAGATACGGTAAATAATATACCTGTAAGCTCCTGAAAGGAGGAGGCTTTCTGGTTTTGTTGGCGAGAACAGACCAGCAATCGAGTGTGTTAGGAGGTATTTCTCTATAGCTTAGTTGAAGGCATTATTGTTTTCATAGGGATGCGTTGAATTGCTACTAATTAGATGGTTGCCTTTTAGTAGTGATGAGCAAATGGCAAAACCGACCCGTGAAGTCGGTTTTGCCATTTTTGATTGTTATTCCAAAAAACAGATGAAGGAGGTGATATTTAGAAAATCGACGCTTATGAAATATCTAATGACATTCGGGAAAGACCGATCTTAGTTTAACAGCTGAATAAGCCTCGGTGCTGCGAGGTACCTGAGGTGGAAAGGCGGAGTTTATTATCAAGGAGGTAATAAATAAATTGATAAAAAAGGCAAACAAAAAATTTCTAATCTATTTTATCGGTATGGGGCTGCTGTTTTTCTCATTAATTGCAGGTCCATTACTGATGAGCAACTCGGTTGCTCATGCCCAAGACCCTGCTGATGGCACAGCAGTAACTACCGAGACAGAGCCGCCGACTGATGAAGGCGCTGCGGCCACTACCGATAGTGGTGCTGCCACGGATACCAGCACTGCTACTACTGATACCAGTGCTGCTACCACCGATGAGGCTGCGGCTACTACTGATGAGGCAGCGGCTACTACTGATGAGGCAGCGGCTACTACCGATGAGGCTGCGGCTACTACCGATGAGGCAGCGGCTACTACCGATGAGGCTGCGGCTACTACCGATGAGGCAGCGGCCACCACCGATGAGGCTGCGGCTACTACCGATGAGACTGCGGTAACTGAGGAAGAGGCCGTAGTCCCCGAAGAAGAAGCTGCGGCTACTGAGGACAGTGCTGGCCCTTCGGTCGCCACCGATAAGTCGGACTATGCTGCAACTGAAACCCCAGCCATAACGGCAACCGGATTCGCTCCGGACAGCGCGGTTAATATTACCGTTACTGCCCCTGACGGGACGGTAACCGAGATAGCGACCACAGCCAGCTCTACTGGCGAGGTTGCGACAACCTACGCTCCAGAAGGAGGCTTAACCGACGGCTTCTATACTATTGAAATCAGCGACGGAAACACCATCGCAACTGCTACATTCTCGGATGGTGGTGGTGGTCCACAGTACGATTTGGAACAGTGGGCTAATGACCAGGGGTCGCCGGACATTAACGACTGGACTGACAACGACCTGACTCCGTCAAACTCGGATTATGCCGAGGGAGATGTGGTTCCCTTCATGCTGACCATAACTAACTGCGAAGAAGATCAGACAATTATGCTTACCTGGGACTACAGCAGATTCAACGCAGCATTAGGTGAGCAGGCTGGCGCCTATGATTACCTGACCTCTTACAATGTGACTGAAACTGATGTCGTAATACCAAATGCTGCTAGTTCTGACTGGGCCTTGGATGGCATCTTCTACTGTTACGGTACTACGCCGGATGCCAACGGTGATATCTACGATGTCAACTTCACTGGTCCCTCTGGTACACCAGCTGATGCCAACAGAACGGAATCAGTGACATTCACAATTAATGATAAGAGCGGCTCTAGTAATAAAACTGTTTACGTTCTCTTTGGCGCCCACCTAGCCCAGGGCGGTGAAGATCCCACTATCCCTCCGGGTACGGAGGCAGGGCAGGCATCTCAGGCAAGCGGAACTCCCCAATACGACCCACCGGCCTGGGGTGAAGATAATGGCGCTTCCCATCTCGTCGGTAATTCCCCTAACGAAATCCATATGTCTGGTGAATACGGGAAATGGCATGAAGGCCAAGACGCGTATTATTCGTATGAAGGATACCATCAGGGGGATTATAATAGGCACGGCTCCTCTCCAAATTATACGTATTCATATGAAGGACACAATCTGGGGTATTATGATTATCATGCAGCAGTTCCTGGGTATACGGAATGGAAGGGCATTGACACTTTAGACCTGCAACTCCCAGCCATTGACGGCTGGTCTCCGATACAAATTTTCAAATCAGGGCCTGACTCCGTCAATATCGGTGAGCTGATAACCTATACCTACAGGGTACTTAACGCCAACGGACCTGTCCAATGTGGGGACGATTGCGGGGACCATGACATCGTCGCCGATGACGTTGATGGCTGTGTAAACTGTGACGTAGACTACGATTTTGTTGAAGTCACTGATGAAGTGACATCCGGTACAACACCACCATATCCTGTCACTGTATTACCGGGATGGACTGAAATCGTAGGTAATGGCAATGACATCCTTGAGCCTGGAGAAGTCTGGGAGTTCACAAGCGATGGGTTGTTACAAGCAACAGACGAATTGGGTAATCCAATTGAAAACATGGCTACGGTGACTGGAACCTGTAGTTGGACGGAGAAGGACAATTTGGGTCGTAAGCCTGATTGTCAAACCTGCGTAGAAAAGTACGGTGCAGGCGCTTATCAGGAAAAGCACGATGGTAAATGGTACTGTTATCGTAATGAGAAACACACCACCGACCCAGACACAGATACCGATACCTGGTCTATCGATGTGCTTCAACCACCAACAGAGGAAGGGGCTCCAGGAATAACCATTCTGGAACAGGAATCTACCTTCGTGTTAGTAGTTGACCTTATGGGCAATGTTCAGCGCTATGCGGTGGATGCCGATGGATACTTGATCGACGGTTTCACGCAGACCAGCCCGGATGGCAGCTTGACACTGATTGTTCCTCCTCACACTCTGGTGCTTAATCCCGATGGCTCGATAGCACAGTTTATTTCTGCCGTTCTTGGTGGAACCCCGGCTCCGCCAGAGGGTGCTAAGATAATCCGTGATTATCAGTTGACTCCCAATGGTATTACGTTCCAGGGGAACAACGCCACATTGTATGCCACTTACAATCCTGGTGATGTACCAGCAGGTGCCTCACTAGTCTGGGCATACTACGATGAATCGGCGGGAAAGTGGGTGGACATGGAATCAGGCGGTTACGTGGCTGCTGGAGGCGAAACAGTAGCCAACACCCTGGCTACCGAAACTTCGCACTTTACTTACTTTGCCATAATTGCTAAATAATCTCAGCTAACTGGACATTTAGCAGGGTAGACAGAGGCTACTCTGGTTGAACCAGAGTAGCCTCTCTATTTGGTCACTTTACTCCACTGGTTTTGGGAATAGAGCTTCCACTGAAGCTAAAACTTCGTCATTGACCTTACCGTCGTCATTCGTGTCAGCAGTCTCAGCAAATACCTCAGCAGCCACGGCAGATACATACGCCGTAGCCATAGAGCTGCCGCTCTCGTATCCATATTTATTATCGGGAAGCGTGGAGAATATTTCGGCGCCGGGAGCATAAGCATCAACGAATTTTCCATCATTGGAATTAGACCATATTTCGTTCTCAATAGTGGTGGCGGCTACCGCGATCACTTCATCGTAAGCAGCAGGATAAGTGGTAAGTTTGTTATAATTACCAGCGGCGGCTACCAGCACTACACCATGGCTCCAGGCATATTCCACAGCTTCTTCCAGCGGTTGGAATTTTGAGGGTGTCGCCAGGCTCATATTGATGACCTTAGCTCCCCTATCGGTCGCCCAGATAATACCTTTGGCCACTTTGGATGCCCAGACCATACCGTTATCTTCAGCTACCTTCACATTGAGCAGTTTTACATTTGGGGCAGCTCCGGCAATTCCAATCTCGTTATCGGCATTCGCCGCGATAATACCAGCGACATGTGTACCGTGACCGTTAACATCTTTATCGGTTTGGCTGCCACTGAAGTTAATACTTTCAATTACTTTACCAGCCAGGTCTTCGTGGTTCCCGTCTATCCCGGTATCCAGAACGGCAACGATGATTTCATTGCTGGCATTATCAATGTGGATTGTGGGAATCTGGCGGAGAGCCCATTGTTTATCAACGTACTGGTCTTTGGATTCAGATACAGAGGCTAAGGCAACCAGAGGCGCATTCTCCTGGTCGTCAGCTAACACAATCCCTGGTAACGCCAGCACCAGGCCGATCAGTATCATCGTGGTTGCCAGTAAGATTTTGGTTCCCTTCATAGCAACCTGAGTCTACGCTACGAAGAGTTGAATTCAATCCACAGAAAGTACTGAAATATACTGGTATGTTAGTCCCTGAGAAATACGTCATGGTACCCGGGTACTATGGCATTTGACTGAATTAAAAGGTGATTTAATCAACAATATAGGGCGGGTTTTTAAACCCGCCCTACATTGTTATTGTCGAAAAATAAATATGGCCTCAGGAGATGTTCCTTGTGATTGTAAGCGGGGATGCAAATATTGGGGCAGGTCACCATTGGTCTCGCCCCCTCAACTGTTACACTCTGGCTGACATACTCTTGCCGATCACTATAGACCTTTTTTTAAATATGCGGCAATTTCGCCATCTATTAGACTACTGGGATAATAAGCCTAGTTCACAGGCATCCATCAGAGCCATTACGGCATGTTGATTATTGTCTACTCTTAGCGTTACTGAGGTCTTGCTTGACAAAAAACCACCGATCGCTTTCCTAGACACCGATGGTGAATCGGTTAACTGTAAAGTTAAGATATATTTGAAGCCTTCTTTAACAAAGCTGCTGTATAGCTCCTGCCTTTCCGAATCACCTGTTTCCCTGGCCAGTTCGAAGGCTTTGTTTACTCCTTCTAAATAAACAGCCGTGTTAATCCCTCTAGATAAATTGTAGAGTTCAACTTCATTTTGGGGAGCATGAAAATCTAGCATAAAGTCGTTCATCTCGAAAATAAAGTCGGCAACTTCCTTATCTTTAGTGGCTCTATAGAGTTTAAGGTTGGCGCGGGTTTGCCAGGGTACAAATGCCGTATTTTTATTAGATTCAAAATAATCGGCATAGTAAGGAAAAGCTTTTTTTACCAGACTAAGATATTTATCGTCCTTTTTATATTCATATAATGACATTATTGCCAGTAAAGCTTCTCCCGGGTAATAGTCAACACTAGAGATAACATCAGAATAGAAAATCGTCTTCAGCGAGCCGTCTGGCTGCTGCTGGAACATTATTCCATTGGCAAATTTTTGGAGGTAAAAATCCTTCTTGGGATGGTCCATTTCCAGCAGGGAAAGGATAATGAATGCAGACTCAGCAATCTCAGCCTCCCCGGAAGCAGCCTTAAAGTAGTAAAAGTCATGTTCTGAATCGTATTCAAAATATCTCTCAAAATAGCTAAAGCCTTTCTGGGCAAGTTGAGCGTATCTGGCATCATCTAAATACCGGGATAGCCTTGCTATCGCCCACATAGATGCCATCTCTCTCAGCGGATGCTGTTGGTCAGAATATTTATCTGATGCCCAATTATACTGATAGTACAGGAAGTTTTTGTTTTGATTATTTAAAAACCATTCTCCGCCCAGCTCCAGGGCTGTTTGGTACTCGGGGCTGCATGACTCAGTCAAAGTATCGCCTGGAGAGCCGGTTTGAGCCGTACACCCTGATAGCAAACTGGAAACTAATATAATAACTGCGATAGCTGTATTTAAAACCATAGAGCTGAATTTGTTTCCGTAGTTGGTGCTAATCATGCATCTGACCTGCCTCCAGGCATTATACCAATTCCCGGGTTATATTTGGTGTGAGGTGGCTTGCCGTTCTGGCTAAACGGGCTATTGTGAGATGCCGAAACTGTTGATAATCCTGTTCGCGATCGGCCAAAACTTTTTGGAATAATCTCCTTGAACCCAGCCTCCGACTATATAGAGCATTTCATTTTTTACTACTATGATAGTCCTGCCAATTATAGGAACTTGCTGGCTCCCCTTCATCAAAGAATTCCAGATATAGTCATACCAGGGCAGATCAGCGGTTAACTTTTGACTGGTTACTATCTTAAACTGGGCATCCGACGCCTTAACAGCAGCTATAATTTCATTGTATGCCTTGTCCAGGTCATCCACACCCTGTACCCGAATTGCGGTTACCGTAACGCTGGCAATGGGCATATCTCTATCCCTGGCGTTGGTGGAAAGGTCAATTACACCCTGTTGCCCTTCCCTGGCCTTTAGCTCCCATCCTTCCGGGTAGTAGATAGTATAGCCAAATTCTGCGTCCTTGTACTCTGTAGATTTTTGAATTTTTATTTCGGGTGCCACTGGAGGAGGTGCAGTTGCAACCTTATATGCAACAAGACTATAAGAATATACAGTACCTTCGCTGATTAATTCATTTTTAACTTCCCGTTTAATCTTATCGGCGTACCAGGAAGTCCCCACAACTTCCATTTGCTCGTTCCGTTCTACTATCTTAAAACAGCGGAAATCGCCAGCGTCAATGGTAACATCTTCCATGCTTTCAACCGTGAAATTACGGACTACATCTACTATCTCATCGCTGATTAAAAGCCCGTTCCTGGTGGTGATAGTCTGGTTACTGCGTACCTTCCAGGTATTTCCTACCTGGAGAGGCCATTGGGTGCCCTCTACTATCTCGTCATCAAACTTTATCCTCCGAGAAAAAGTAGTAGAGTTGACAATCCCTGACCTTTCTTCTTCCAGGACAGAAAGCGTCTCCTTTTTGATAAAATCGTCGTTGGTAAACTGCGTCTCCTGCCCCGAATTGCCAGCCATTATTTTGCCAGAGACTCGCACCAGGTAGATGTTGGAGTTCTCATAGGTAGTCTCTCCCCGGACCGAGTAAGTTAATTCAGATGTTCCCAACTCCGTGCTGACTTTGTATGTCCAGGTGTCTCCGCTATACCAGGTAGGGAAAATACCTTCGCTTGCAGTGAAAGTGGCTTTAGCGCCACCTATCTTTACTTCGTATTCACCGGCGCTGGTGGCAATAAATTTAAAAGAGACAGTCTGCTGACTTTTGGCCGAAACCGCCACGCTCTTCTTATCAACCACTTTCCCCTGAACGCTGAGCTCGGCTGTGTAGTTACCATTCATGAGACCCTCATTCTGCACCTCCGCAGAAACGGTAACGGGATAGCCCACGGCAACTTCTGCAGGATTACACAGAACTTTATCGATGCTGAAGTACGCCAGAGGTTTTACTCCGAAGATAACAGCGATAACCACCACAACAACAATGCCTGCTGCAATCGCTATCTTAACTTGTCTACTTATATATACCTTTGCCATTTTGGATTGAGGTACATGATACTATAACCTGGTGGGACTTGTAAACAAAAAGAGCACGCCATAGATAGCAATTATCGGGTAGTGGGCCAAATTGTACATAATGTATAACTATTTAGTAGTGGGACAAACCCACTTGACAAACCATCCCACCCATGTTATCATCACCATAATAGAGCATGGAGTATGGATATGGTAATAAAAGATACAGTTTTTGAAAAAATAGCTGATAGCGTGAAGCCCGATGCCAAGAGGAGAGTAGTTCTACATAGCGTTCAAATACAGGAAGGTGTCAGCTATCATATATACATAAATAGCATTGGGCAAATTGTATTAGACCCCCAAATAACCATTCCTGCTTCAGAAATATGGCTATTCAATAATCCAGAGGCCCTCTCATCGGTGAGGAGAGGCCTTTCGGATGCTGCACAAGGCAGGGTATCAAAAGTTGACCTAGATGCCCTATAAGGTCAAGAGTTTTTGTTTAAATTACAATGGACAGCGGAAGCAAGGGAGAACTATAACCTGATTAAGAATGACGCCTCCCAAGAGAAACGTTACAAAGCCGTCAAAAAGACCCTCAACTTTCTAGCAATGAATCCTCGTCATAGCAGCCTTCAAACTCATATATTTATGAGTTTGAAGGGTCCTAATGGAGAGAAGGTTTTTGAGGCGTATGCAGAGCAGAAAACAGCCGCAGCCTATAGAGTCTTTTGGTATTTCGGTCCTTCCAAAGGTACAATCACAATTTTGGCGATTACTTCTCACCCTTAGTAGCTTTCAGGCCAGACAAAGTATTGCCAGTTTACGTTGTATTCGGGTTATTCATGAAGTTGCCATTATTGTGCAGAAACTGGTATATGTCATCCCTATCAAATCTACGGTCGCCTCGAGGTCCTATGCGGTAAGTCGTCAGCAATCCCCGGTCGCTCCATCTTCTTACTGTATTAATGTGGATGTGGAGAAGGCGGGCTACTTCTGTAGCCGTTAGCAGTTTATTTCTGCCGTTGACCATTACCATTTTACGTTTCCTCCTCTCAGTTGTCTTCAAATCTCTAATTTATACTTTAGCTTACTCAACCTACCTGAACATCCCCTGAAGGTAATGATTTGCCCTGGTAAATTAGTACCGTAATATTTTTAAGAAAAAAGTACTATCATGGTGAGGATTAGTGAGGTTAAGTACTTGACAAGTGTGGATCGTATACCTAATATATTATGCCGTTATTCGCCTTCGGGTGACCGTAAGAAAAAGAAAAAACTTCCCTCTCTCCTCGAACACAAACTAACCCAAGGGGATTAAAAGGGGCAAAGCCCCATTATAAAAAACAGTTCCCCTCTCGCCTTGAAAGGAGAGAGGGGGTAGGGGTGAGAGGTTGATTACTAAACAAACCACGTGTTCATTATGATTGAAAATAGAAATCCCCCAAGACTGGGGGATAGAGGGGCTGAGATATTTTCCAGCAATCTCAATAACAGAGGGGAAAAACCGCTGGAATCTGGAATTGCCGTCGTGGCTAAGTTAACACACGCCAGCGCTGACAGCCTTCTTGGCTCTTAACTTAGACGAACGTGATTTAGTCGTGAATATACGGTAGGTCGGTGCTGCATTAGCTGATGCCTTTAAAACTACACTATCACTAACCACCATTCCGTTTCCCATGCATCTATCATTGCACAAAGCATGCTTCTCACACCATCCATCTAAATCATAAATACACCTATGCATTGATCCCTCCCTTAAAATTATGCTACCACAACATATAGTATCATGTCAACCCATCTGTAGCACATGTTGTAATTTGCCAATTCTTTCTTAAACTCTGCCTTAAATTCTCATAATTCTCGTGTTTGATTTATCCAGTATCACATAATTTACTGCTGCTATGAATAACCATCAGGCTAATATATATGACCCTAATGGGCAGAAGAAAAAACTCTCATCTCGCCTCCAAAAATTGCAACAGCTCAAAACAGGATCAAAAGGGGTGCAACCCCTTTATAAAAAAACAGTTCCCCTTCTCTCCTTGAACGCAAAACTAGCCTGAGGGGATTAAAAGGGGCCAGGGGCGAGAGGTTGATTACTACCAGCGCCACAGCAATACCCTTCTGGCTTGGGGATTTAAAGGGACTTCGCCCCTTTAAAAGAAAAAAACTACCCCTCTCGCCTTGCGAAGGAGAGAGGGGCCAGGGGTGAGAGGTTGACTACCACTAATGGGAACCACTAGTTCCCTGTGATCATGAAAAAATTGTCATCGTGAGTCCGCCTCGGCGGACGTGGCGATCTCGGAGTTCAAGGAGGCCTCCGAGTACCTTGCCTTGTTACCAAAATGTCATTCTGAGCGTAGCGCGAGAATCCCGTGGGATCAATGGGAACCCACGAGTTCCTTGTGATTGAAAAAAAAGCAACCTACCTGCTCACGTTTACCCATATATGCAGCCCCGAATAAGGCTGGGCATCATCGTCCTTGTATAGCAGAAACTCTACCTTTTGATTATCACCAACTTTGTCAGGGCTGATGGCTATCTCCTGTCCCCACTTTTGCTCTGGAGAAAGCGCAATATCAGGGAAAAACTTATTACGGGCACCCTCGATAAGCACTTCCAGGCGGTAGGTCATCGCTTGCTGCTCACGGTTAACAATAACTACTGTGACCGCTGTCTCTGCGCCCAGTTTAATATCCCTGGGGTAATTCTCAGCTTTGCCCTCTGGTCCCAATATGTAGAACTCGGTATATTTCTCATCAACTTTGGGTGTAGAGATGGCATAAACAAGAGCACCGATACAGGCAAGTATAGCTATTATCAGCATCACAGGCAGGGCTTTGTTGAGCCATTTTATTTTAGCTAATGAGGGAACTCTTTCCTGATCAGAAAACAGGTTTTTCAAAAAGGTAAAGTTGGCTGTAAATATGAAGCACTCTTCCTCAGGAAGCCTGCTGCGCCTTACAATAGTGATAATACACATGGCAACGATAAAAACAGTAATGGAAAGGAGGATAGGGTATAGTCGGATACCCCAGGGGGTATAGTTAAGGATAAACCCCAGGAGCGGCACCACGGCGATGCTCAGACCGAAGCTCAAAGCAATACGTTCCATACCTCCCAGGCTGGTTTTCCTGGGGAAAAGGGCAGCCACCAGCGTATATCCAGGGAAGAAGAGCACAAACACCAGTCCGATTACTAGACGGAGTATATCTACCGGGAAAATAAGGATAAGGAAAACCAGTACCAGAGAAAAGAGCACTATTAAAAATACATCCAGATCTCGCCTAGTCAATTACCCCTCACTCTGACTCTCTCCCCCCTTTAACACAAACCCTGCCTCAGGGGATTCAAAGTGGTGTAACCCCTTTACCAAAAACCAATTCTCCCCTCTCGCCTTACAAAAGGAAAGAGGGGGCCAGGGGGTGAGAGGTTGATTATCTAATAAACATCAATCCACAGATTGAGTTGCAAATAGGGCTGGGCATCATCACCTTTATATAGATTGAAAAGAACCTTCTGGTTAGCTCCGACTTTTGTAGGAATTATATTCACCTGCTGCTCCCACTTAGCCTCAGCAGCCAGCATGATGGGGTTGTAAGCCTCATCCTTAGCATCATCGATAAGCACATCCATACGGTAGGTCATCGCTTGCTGCTCATGATTTACAATGCCCACAATAACCTGCGCGTTTTCCTCAAGCTTTACCTGCTTCGGGTAGTTATCTGCTTTACCATCCATTCCTAGAATATAAAACTCGGTAAATTTTTCATGAGGATTTGACGTATTTACAATATAAATAATAGCACCGATAGTCGCGAGTATAACTATGATTAGAAAGGCGGAAAGCGCTTTATTAAGCCGTTTTGTCATTAATTTTTATACCAGGTCTATAGTTTGCGTCTTGCACCCTGAAGACGCCTGTCACCTGATATTATATGACATTCCTATTACTCTTTTCATTTATTTGAAATTGTCATTCTGAGCGTAGCGTGAGAATCCCGTGGGATCAATGGGAACCCACGTACTCCTTGCGATTGTGATTTTCGGACAGCCCCGTAGGGGATTGAATATGAGTTTTTCAGCACTCTCAACAATCAATGTAGGAATTACCTATCTACCTCGTAGATAGTATTATCGGTAGAAATTCAACAATAACAAATAGCAGTGGTATTTTTACCAAGTTTTTACCGATATTTACCAATTGTTTATTAAATATTTACCTCTATTTTTACATTCCGCTGCTAGACTGGTATCAAAGCTTATCAATTTAAGTAATTTAAACAGTAGCTTGCAGATACAGAGTAGGTATTGTAATATAAAGGAAAATCTTTAGCGAAATACTGAGTCGTTAATCGCTATGGAAAAAACATCCTGAGGGATATGGCAGCACCAAGCCATGGAGGATAGATAATGAAGCAAGATAAAGAAGTAATCAGTGTAATCGGCCTGGGAGTTGTGGGGCTAACCACCGCAGTTGGGTTTGCCTTAAAGGGACACAAAGTTATAGGTATTGATATTGATCCCGAAAAAGTAAAACAGATAAATCAGAGAATTTGTCCCATTTATGAAGTAGGGTTGAGCCAGGCGTTGCAGAAAGTAGAAATAATTGCCACAACAGACTATACACAGGTCTTGAAATCTGACTTTTCTTTTCTCTGCGGTGGTACTCCACCTAAGTCCGATGGTTCTATTGATTTATTCTTCATTGAAGCACCAGCAAAGCAACTTGCAGAGGCATTGAGAAATAAAAAAGGTAGTCACACCATTGTAATAAGAAGCACTATTGTGCCAGGTACAACAGAGAAGGTTATTTTACCCCTGATGAAAGATTTAAATGGTATTGGATTATGTGTAAACCCCGAATTTTTGCGGGAGGGCACTTCCATAGAAGATTTCCTGAACCCGAGCAGGATTGTTATCGGAGCCGACAATCGAATCTCAGGAGATAGATTGTACGCTCTTTATAAAGAGTTTAACTGTCCTGTGATAAGGACTGATATTAGAACGGCAGAAATGATTAAACAAGCATCAAATGCTTATTTGGCGACAAGAATATCGTTTATTAATGAAATAGGCAATATTTGTAAAAAATTAGGCATTGATGTCTATACCGTGGCGGAGGGGATGGGGCATGATGACAGAATCGGCGGTGATTACCTAAACGCAGGTATTGGCTTCGGCGGTTTCTGCTTGCCCAAAGATTTATCAGCATTGGCGTCAAGAGCCAGGGAAATTGGATATAGTGCCAGAATCCTTGAAGAGGTAATGCACTTAAACAACAAACAACCATTGAGATTACTCGAATTGCTCAAGAAACACATTCCGTTGTTAAAGGGTAAGACGATAGGCGTATTAGGACTTGCTTTTAAACCAGGAACAGATGATGTCAGGAAATCAAAGGCGATAGAAATTATCGAGGCATTACTGAAAGAGGGGGCAAAGGTAACAGCGTATGATCCGCAGGCAATGCCAAACTTCAGAAAAGCATTTCCACAGGCTATAGAATATAGCAGCGCCAAGGCGGTTTTGGATGCTGATGCTATTCTGATACTAACTGAGTGGAGCGAGTTCAATGACCTGGATTACCGAAATAAGATTGTCATAGATGGCAGAAGAGTACTAAAGGCAAAAGAGGCAAGGATATATGAAGGTATCTGCTGGTAATACCACTATAAAGGATGATATCAAAACACTTCCCCAGAATATGGGACCTGTAGATTTCAAGGATAAAACAGCCATTGTCACCGGTGGCGCTGGATTCCTCGGCTCCTGGATATGTGAAGTATTGGTACATCAGGGAGCACGCGTTATTTGTGTAGATAATTTGTCCAGTGGACTGGAATCAAATATTGCCCATTTAATGAAAAATGATAACTTTAAATTCATCAAGCACGACATCACAGAACCGTTGCATTTCAAGAGCAGGATAGATTTCGTTTTTCACCTGGCAAGCCGGGCTTCACCCTTTGAATTTGAACATTTCCCGCTGGAAATATTGAGGGCAAATACCATCGGGACGTTAAACGCTCTTGAGATCGCCAGAAAGCACAAAGCAGTATTTCTATTTACCTCTACTAGTGAGACCTATGGTAATCCTACCGTTGTACCCACTCCTGAATCTTATTATGGCTACGTCAATTCGATTGGCATACGAGGATGCTATGACGAGAGCAAAAGATGCGGTGAAGCCTATGTCGTAGCCTATAATAAACAGTACGGCATGGATGTCAGAATCGCCCGCATCTTCAATACGTATGGACCTAGAATTCGAGCCGATGGTATCTATGGCAGAGCTATACCTCGATTTATAATGCAGGCATTAAAGAACGAACCGATAACGGTATTTGGCAGTGGAGAGCAGACCAGAAGCTTTTGCTATATCACCGACCAGGTAGAAGGATTGCTGCGCCTTGCCTCCTATCAAAAAGCTAGCGGAGAGGTGATTAATATTGGAAATAATGCAGAGATAACGATCTTAGAGCTAGCCAAAATAATAAAAAGCTTGACCAGCTCCGATTCCAAGATCGACTTCAATCCTCTCCCTCAAGATGATCCTCGAAGGAGATGTCCTGACCTGGACAAGGCAAAAAAGATTCTGGGGTGGCAGCCAGAGGTCGGATTGGAGGAGGGCTTAAAGAAGACCATCGCATGGATGCGCCAAACTCTCATAACCGCTTCAGGGTAGTAAGGCATGCAGTGAGATTACTGCAGGATAAGGTACTTGCAAATAAAAGAGTTATTAATTATGATATCAGCGCACAGTCGAGGTCGATATTCACAACATTGTCAACCTACTTCAGTTAGCTTCATGAAATCCTGCCGTGATCTGGGCATTAGCCAGTCTTTCACCAACTATAATAATCCTAAGGGTAATGCAGATACTGAGTGGGTATTCAGGACGATGACATTCATTATTAATCAATGCTTTTAGGATATCCCGCGTCAGGGCATAAGCAGTATTTGACTTCCCTGACTAGAATATATCCTGTTTGTCTTTGCCAAAAGTGGATCCAACTCCCGCATATCAAATGTCTCTAATAGTTGTAAAGGATATACCATCGTAGTACCCGTTCCTTCCGCTACATTCAAATATCTTAAATACACATATGCGCCGCTCTTAATTCTCGGCGTAGTACTCTCCAGTAGTGACACCTTATTAAATGGTATCATACCATAACTCGTGAGTGCATGTTCTTTTGATGCGGGGTTAAAATAGTTGGCCCAGATCTGAAAATGCTCAATACCTTCAATACTTTTCGATAGCCATCTGGCACTATAAACTTCCTCTTCTGCTGTGTAGAGGGTATAGAAGACAGCCTTCGATTCATCGGTTCCGTGCTTCTTTATCGACTCCTGGCTCAATGACATGGAGTTCGGAGAATCTTGCGCCATTTCATAAATAAAACCCGTGTTGAATAATAAGAACACTGCCAGAATCATGGAGACTATTTTCAATGCAATGACCGTCTTTGCCTGGCTGTCCTTAACAACGAACTTATAAATTGCTATAGCCCCTGTTATGCAAAAAGGCACCAGGAAAATCAGCATAATATGATATAGTCTTGCAGTCACGAGCGCTATAGCCATAAATGGGACCGGTATCGCTGCAGCGACTATAACAAAACTGATCAATGCAAGCAGGGCATACTCTTCATTGAATTCCTTCTTCTGCCATTTAATCATTAACTGGAGAATACCCGCGGCTATGAGCGCCATAGTAAATAGGTGAAGGTATTTGTTGGCCTCATGTAAGGGCCCTACCGCCGGGGAGGCAATCAACCATAGTGCCTGCGAAGAAAAAATGTCCATGAATTCTGTAAGAACATGGCCGAATATGTTGTTGATCAGCAAAGTTACGCTGATGAAAGCTGAAGAATTTGCCTGCCATATATACCACGCTATGGCTACTACAAAAAAGAAAATAACAAAACCAAAGGTTATTAATTTATTCCCGTTTACTTTAGCTTGCGTCACCATTTGGGTGCGTTCCACGCTTTCCCTTTTTAGTCCCCTTATGTTCATTAGTAGGCCGGAACGCGTCACCTTCTGGATTAAAAAGCGCAGTATCCATATGGCTAAAATGGAGAATAAAAAGATATATGAGATAGAGTAATGAGAAACAATTAAAGATGCACTGAAGATTAGGAATAATGCTTTTTGCGCTGTTGCATTTAACGCTTTAGTCACGACAACAAGCAGTATCAAGGTTAAGAACAATTCCGCTATCTCTTGTCTCGCAACACTTATCATTATCTCATAGAATGTGTTTACCGCTATGAAAAAGAATGCCGCTAAGAAAGATATTTTGCTGCCTATCTGTTTATTACACACCAAATATATTCCCAGCGGCACCAGAGAGTAAAGAAGCGGATATATAATTTTGAAAACCCAGGTAAGCTCCATCCCGCAAATCAAAGAATATATAGGCCCCAGCATCACTACACTTAGCATCCCATTGTATGAGCCGGGAAGGGTCGCATCCCATATGGAATTGATCCGGACCAGATTGGCCAGGTAATATTCAACATGAATATCGACACCTGTTAAATAATTAGTTATAAGTGAAGTATGAAATAGCAAGGCCACTGAGATCACAACTATAGCCATTGGATACAGTTCCTTGCGTATAAATTTAGTGAATACAATCACTATAGGAACAATGGAAATCAGAAGAATTAATATCATGAGAAGTGTGTTGTTATGGTAGACGTTAACCAGTTGGGTACCTAAAATGCTTAATAGTGGTATTAAGATCAAAAAAAGAGAGGGCGGGGAGATAATTTGATGCCAGCATGCTTTTTCAGGAAGTAACGATCCGTTATCTTGCTTATAAATGAATATCCCCAGGATCAATAATACTGCCGTCATGGTTATCAGAAATGGCCAGGATGAGATGGGCTTGCCGATCCCGATATGTGGATAGAGCGAATTTATCAAAAGCCCTATGGCCATGCTGGTGAAGAGGCTGAGTCCCACAGAATATAGCAGTTTTTCGGGACGCCGTAATGTATTCAGCCCCATAGCGCGCAGGATGAGAAGTCCGGGGATAAAAGTCAGGTCGATAAAACCAATAACTTGTCTCAGAACTGGCACATTAAAGCCCAGATCTCCGATTCCCACTAAAACCAATGTAAGAAGGTGTATAGATAAGGCAACTGCCAGAAAGTTATTAATCTTCCAGCGATGCATCAAAAGTGCCCCAAATGGCCAGATATGGCGATTTTGCGAATTATTTCAACCAAGTAACAGGTCATGATACATATCAGTTAAGTAATTTGTCCAGAATTGTTACCAGCTTTTTCTCATTTGCCCTGTAGATGTAATATTTTTCCACAATATTGTGCACAAGATTACAAATTTCAAATTTAGGCTTTAGACTTAGAATCCTCCAACTAGTCTAATTACTTGCGGGTTTGAGTGACATCCAAAATCAGAGTTTCATATATATACGGATACCCTGTCCCGGATGTTTGTAAATAATGCATGGGCTTTTTTGTAGCTATTTTCCCCAAATAACGACACTACGGCTGCTATTAGAGGTGCAATAAGAATAGGACGTGCTCTATAAGCGTTTATTAGATATTTTCTCCCCTCCTTTAAACTCCCACCAGTGCATAGACGATGGGCCACCGCTCGATAATGAGCTGATAGAAATTCCCGATTTGTCCTAATGGTTCCATATTTCTGCAAGAGTATGTTGTAGTCATTCACCCATGTATCCGGCTCTGTTGTGAGGCTGCCCGGCGTTTTATGTATAATCACCAGGCATTCTTTTATGAACAGGAAATGGTAATATTTGGAAATTCTGAAGAATAGTTCATTATCATGGATAATGGCAAGATCTTCATCTAACATTCCAGCTTTATTAAAACATTCTCTCTTTAGCATAACAGTCTGTAGGTATATAAGACTCTGGTATTTAAGCATGCTCTCATGGAGGTAGCCTTCCTTTTTCATCCATTTATGAGGAGTATAAATTCTATTATCGCCCTCTATTTCCCACGCAGCAGTGTAGACACCTCCGACTTCTGCTGGTGCATTTTCCAGGGCTTTCATTTGCTTTTCAAGTTTCTCCGGAAGCCATTCGTCATCGCTATCTTGGAAAGCTATATATTTGCCTTTAGAAGCGAGTATACCAATATTACGTGCCGCGGCTGCACCGCTATTTCTTTCACATTGAATGAATTTCATTCTCTTATCATTAAATCCCCTAACAACCTCCTTTGTATTATCAGTAGAACAATCATCAACGATTATGAGCTCGAAATCTTCATAAGTTTGGTCCAAAATACCCTGAATTGTCCGCATTAAAAGATGTGCCCTGTTATAAGTTGGCATTATTACGCTAATTAGCACCTTATCATTTAAAGTTCCTTTTAACTCCATGTGAAAACTCCAAATTTCCTATATCTAATTAATAACAGTGATGTAATAGCACATAAAATATTAATCCGGAATATTTTTACAAAATATTTCGGATTATTCATGTACTGTACTATGACCTGGTCATCATTATATCACCGAGAGTAACAAGTATTCACTATTGATTATCTTTGACCGACTCTGGATAAAGCTGATATTGAAAGCTATAGCAGGCTTTCCGCAGGTCTGAGCCGTCGCCAAAGGCAAACAAAAGACCACCGCATGTTAGCCAAGCGGCATAGATCACAGATATCACAGGCTGCATAATAGAGATAAACTTCGACATCAGGAACATAGGCAAAAAACAAAGTTTCATATCAGCTATCTTACCACCATCTCGTAAATCTTCTCTACCTTTTTTGCTATGTTTCCCCATGAATAATCCTTAGCACGCTCCTGGCATGCTCAACTTTTTCCTGTCTTAAAGAAAGATCAGACAATACGATTTATTTTTCTGCTAAAAAACTGAGCGTAACAAAACGATATTTCGTATGCAATATTTTGAAAGTCATTACAGATATTAAAATTAACTGTCATCGTAATATTTCTTCGTACAGCCGTTCATATTGTTGTGCAATACTCTCCCAACTTAGATGCGCAATCTTTTTCATGGCATTTTGTCCCAGATGTTCCCTAAGTTCCTCATTCGCTATAAGCTCTATAATGGCTGCAGCTAAATCCGCATCATTACCCTTCTTTGCTACTAATCCATTAACTCTATTCTCTACAAATTCCTCAAGCTGTGGCAGGTCACTCACCAGAAGAGGCAACCCCATTGCAGATGCCTCAAGCAAAACAATTGGAAATAACTCGGGTCCCATTACTGACGGAAGGACAAAGATATCAGCCGCTTTATAGAAGTCGGTCTTAAAATTATTATCGTTTATAAAGCCCTTGAACTTAACTAGGTCCTTAACACCTAATTTTTCAGCTAAATGCTGAAGCTCATTTCTCATCACCCCATCACCCACAATGATTAGTTCCACATTTTCGATTTGCTGAGCTACTTTTTCTATAGCTTTTATCAATACATCCGGGGCTTTATATTTCTGAAGCGCTCCTACAAAGAGAATAACTTTTGCGTTTGAAGAAATACCGAGCCTCCTACGGCATTCCTCTTTGGTTTTGCTAAGGCTAAACTGGTCTACGCTGATCCCGTTCGGAATGACGATCACTTTATTTCGGTATTTGGGCAAGGACCGGGATTCATTAACAAATGCTTCGGACCCTGATACGATAACTTTCGCTGCCGATAATACTTGATCGTGCAAGAATAAGTTGTTAAGGAACATACCTAATCGTCGTAAAGGCCTTCCATATCCTACCACGCTATCTCCATGATAAGTTACAATCAACGGCACCTTCTTTACCCGGGCATATAGCAGGCTAGCAATGTCTGCTGTGGGGACAGATAGATGGAGATGAAGAACATCAAATTCATGACATAAAGGCTTACGGATTAAGTTAGGAGAAACAAATCCACCCTCTATTCGGAACCATGTGCCATAGCGATATACGCTCAATCCGTCATATTCTTCATTAATATCATGGGATGACAGGGAAGATGTGAAAACACTAACCTCATGCCCTCGTTGCGCCATCTGAACGGCCAGATTGTAGGCGATATTTGCTACGCCCCCTCCAAAGATTATTGGAAATTTCACTGCTTCAGGGAAAGTACGATAGGGAAAATGAGTAACGAAGTATCCTATCTTCATCGATATAAATCCTGGTATATATCAAGTATCCTTTTGGCAATAACATCCCACCCATATTTCTCGGCATTCTCTCTTGCAGATTTACCCATTTTTCGCCTTAAATTGCTATTTGATAAGAGAGCATCTATGGCATTCGCTAATCCGTTAATATCTTTAGGTTCAATAAATATTCCGGATTCGTCGTTGATAAACTCGCAATGCCCTGGTAGATTTGAGGCAATGACAGGAATACCGCAAGCCATGGCTTCCAACGGGGCAATTCCGAAATTTTCACCTCTTGTAATTGATGGTACAAGATAAATATCACTCATCCGATAAAATTTGGCCAAATCTTCATGGGGAATTAAACCCACAAACTTAACGTTATTTATTTCTTTTTCGCGCACCGATTTTCTTAGATTTGCCTCTTCCTGCCCCATGCCGGCAATTACCAAAGTCCCGTTTTTAACAAGTTCCATGGCCTTGATTAAATATTCTAGCCCCTTATATTTAACCAGTCTGCCTGCAAAAAAGACAATGTTCTCCGCCGGCAATTGATATTTTTCTCTAATATTGCCTTCTTCTACTGAGGGATTGAAATGTTCCAGGTCAACTCCATTGGGTATGACTTCAATTTTTCTTAAATATTGCTTAAGAACTGGGGAGGTTTCGGCATAAAGTTTCGTTTCTGTTATAACTCTACTCGCTTTACTGACAATATAAGGATTTATCGAATGATTATAAAGATCTGCGAAAAACGTTCCCATAGTCGATTCCGCATTGCCATCGAAGTGATAATGTAAAACGGAAGGTTTTCTATGCTTTAATGCGTATAAAATTGCTACGTCAGAGACATTTGGGATTGTTGCGTGAGAGTGTATGATGTCTGGATTAATATGTGATAAGCAAGAATAATAACCTGGCATGATTGGCACTTTAAATATTGAAATGAAAGGCCGGGTTCGTATCTCTTCAATTCCATCAATTATCGCTCTGCTGGAACTGCCCAGAGGCTTGGATACAGCAGCGCTAACTTTGTGTCCCGCACGCATAGGTTCTTTGGAAAGATAACGTATGTGCCTTTCAACTCCACCTTCAGCAAGTGAGAAGTCTTTGAAACAATGACAGATGTGCATTAGCTTTTTTCCTCATTCAGGTTTATACAGGCTGGCACTGAAATTGACGACATATTCAACGTTTCACATTTCCGGCTCGTGGTGCGGATAAACTATTGACTATAAGGTCAACCATTAAAAATGGTAAACCCAAAGTGCAATAAAATAATGCCGGCCTGTATTTTCTTGTTGCATTCATGATGACCTGTAGAAATTTATATCCGTCTTTTATGCTGTTTAATTTGCTATTGCCCGCACGCTTGGCATATTCAATGGGAGTTTCAGCGTAAGTGACACCTGCAAAAAGAGCATTTACGCTCATGGCGGGGGTGAAATTCAGGCCATCCGGAAGATCGTGAAACAAAGGAACTAATGAAGCCTTAAAAACTCTTAATCCACTGCCGCTGTCAGTTATCTTTTTTCCTGTATATAACGATATGAGCAGGGCAAATATTTTATTTCCAACCCGGCGTATGAATGGCATGCCATCATTCTGACCTAAAAAGCGTGAACCAACAACGATGTCATAATTACCTGTTTTACACAAATTATAGAGATCTGGGATTTTCTCAGGTGGATAAGTTCCATCAGCATCGAGAAAGGCAATATATTTAATACTACGTTCAAGAGTTGCTTTTTGGAAGAACCCTGCTTTAAGGGCGCCCCCATAATTTAGATTAATTGGATTGTCAATTACCTGAGCACCACAGTCCCTGGCTATTTGCGCTGTTTTATCTGTGCTGCAATCATTAACAATTATCAATTCAGCTTCCGGGCAAACCTTGTGAACGCGACCGATGACATCTTTTATTCCCGCCTCTTCATTATATGCGGGTATTACAATCCTAAGATCCTGCATCAGGTATACTACACATATATTAGGTTATTACCAGCAGATGCCTTCGTATATCCGTGCTTCTCTGGCCTTAAGTACCCTTCTGCCATCTATTCTAACAAAACCTCATCGCCAACTCAATCAATATCGGTTAGATCTCATCAATTCATAGCACTTTTGTACTGGTCAGCGAATAGTACTTTCTTACCAGCTTAAACACAGTACTTTATTACTGATAGTACTTTTAGGCTACAGGAAAAGGACTAAAACGCTATTTAATATCACCAGGATACAACATATATTGATTACAGCCCGATAAATACAGGGCGAATAATGAAACTCCGCTAGGGCTTGGCAGGCTTCGCTGACGGAGTTTAGCACAGGGAGAAAACCATGTTACAGTCAAATGGCAGTACCGATCGCGGTGCAAATGGTCATAGGTTATCTGATGTCCGGCCTATTCTAAAAAGAAGTCTGAGAGCTGTTCTTGGATTATGCTCCTCGCTGCTTGTCGGGCTGGTCTTGATTTCGCAAATTGGAATTCCCTCCATTGCTCAGGCCGAGAATAGTACTTCTATTGATGCCCACCCACCGTCTGGCGGTAATTTCATATTAAGCAAGACGATTACCTGGGCAGATGGGACCAATGAGCAAATTAACCTGGGGCAAGACCATTTCTTTTATTTAAATGGCGTAAAGAAACAGCTCATAGGAGTAGTTTTAAGTACAAGTGGCATGCCGAATGGCTCCTGCGGTGCGGAGTTCTATCTACCTGAGAATCTAGCTGTTTACGATAAGGAACTTGATTATCTAGAATCCGTGGGGGTACGACTCATCCATGTTGACCTGCGCTATATGAGGTGGTGGGCTCAATCAATTGCTGATGAGGATGCGGCATATTCCAAATTAATGGATTTGATCTATCAGCATAAGATGCTGGTAATAGCGGAAATAACTGGTAAAAGCGTCCCGGGATTCGCTAACTTAGAAAATCCTAATTTTTCCTGGAAGGTTGGCATGCCTGTTGGCCAAACTGTTGACCAAACTATAAAGGGTGAAACTGATTCGATGGGACTTTGGGCAGAAAGGTGGGCAGGGGTTGTGAGCAGATATGAGAATGTGGTTGCTGTTGTGGCTGAGAATGAACTGGATCTCCCTTATAAAGCCAAAGATCTATGGTGGTTGACCAATCCCACTGATCAAAAATATGGCACTTCTGAAATAATTGCTTACCTTACGTATATAAAAGGCATACTGAACTCGAAGATAAATGCTCCTATTATACATAAATTGTGTGGCGATCTCAATCTGGGTAAACACCCGGATTTTAAATTAGCTGCCCTTAGCGTCACTGATATTCCCACTTTTGATTGTTATTCTTCAACAGTCTCGGGGATGAACAGCCAACTCGATGAATTGATGATATGGTTAGGCCAGTCGGGCTATCCTCAAACCGGCTGGTGGTGCACAGAGTTAAATGCGGGGTGAAACCAGTCGTAATAGGTAAACTTAATACTGCCCTGATAGAGAGCGTATTCAATCATGGGGCCAGCATTGTGGCAATATTCCCTTCTAACTGGAGAAAAGAGCCAACCTGGCAGTTGTTTACCAACGATGGCAAACCCGTGCCCGAGCTCGTTGCAATTGCCCGCGATTTCGATAAACTGCAGGCGCCTATAACTGACGGTGTGGTTGTAGTTTCGAACACTATAAAGTAATTTAAACAATAATTATTAAAGTTCGAACAAAATTGATTAACCGAAACTTATGTAATTGTATTCCAGTTACGATGACACCCGGCTGAGAATATGCTGCTATATGACCAATCGCTTGTTAATTAATTCGTCCTGCGCCTTCAGCCAATTATCCGCATCAACCTTGTCCTGCCCCCAATCCACAAGTTCCCGCATGCCGCCTTCCAATTGTACCCTGGGAGCGAATCCCAGCTTCTGCTTTATTTTTGTTATATCTGCATAACAATGCCTTATATCGCCAGCCCGGTATTTGCCAACTACAACCGGTTTAATATTCTTATTGCAAAGCTTTATGAGAACTTCGGCGATCCGACTGACTGAAACACTCCTGCCGGCAGCAACATTGAAGGTTTCGTAATCAGCCTCCTTTTTATTCATCGCCAGTAGATTAGCCTGTACAATATCATGTACGGATGTGAAATCCCTAAGTTGCCGGCCGTCCTCATATAGTACCGGTGGCTTATTATTTTTGATAAGTGACAGGAAAATGGCTGCTACTCCCGTATAAGGATTGGACATAGATTGCCGTGTCCCGTAGGTGCAAAAGAATCGCAGGGCAACCGTTGGTATCTTGTAGGCTTTGCCAATAGTCAGGCACATTTCCTCAACATCGCGTTTACCTATAGCATAAATGCTGGTAGGAGATAATGGCCTGCTCTCGGCCGTTGGAATGGGTTTAACTTTTTTCCCGCAATCAGGGCACTCCATTTCCCAATCCCTGGCCAGAAGTTGTTTCTCGCTTCTCGGCTCCGGATAGACTACTCCACATGAATCGCATCTATATGAACCTTCACCGTAGATCGTATTAGAGGATGCAACCACCATTTTTTCTATATCGTATTTACCGCTCGCTATTACATCCAGGAGTTTCCCGGTGGCAAAGGTGTTGACTTCAGTGTACTTTTCTATCTGGTACATTGACTGCGCGACACCCACCATGGCAGCAAAGTGGAAAATGACATCAATATTTTTCAGCGCCTTTTTTATTGCCCTCTTACTCCTCACGTCCGCCTTAATGAACTCAGCATCTTTATTGAGATAGTCAGGCACTTTATCGTGCACTTGAGGTTCAAGGTTGTCAATGATCCTGACTTTATGGCCCTCTTTTATTAAAGCATCAACAAGATGACTGCCTATAAAACCGGCACCTCCTGTAACTAAAATTCGCTTCGGCATATTGATTTTTCCTGCTAACTATTATTCAAGGTGTCAAAACAACTGGCGATCTCATCTAAAGGGATGCGGAGGGGATCGGTTAGAAAATGAGCCGCTCAAACATTCCCTGAGGCCCTGACTTTGTTTATCCTGTCCTTTATCCTCTTCTTCTCGGAACTCGTTATTTTACGTAAATCCTCTTCCTCCTGCATATGCTTGAACTGCAAGACCTTTAGCGCAAACTCCTTTGCCTTTTCCTTTTGGCTCAACTGTAGATTGTTTGCTTCCCCAGGGTCATTTTTTAAATCATAAAGCTCCTGCTTCACACACGTACCATCATACTTTTCGGTATATATGTATTTCCAATCTTCACTCCTGCAGGATATTATCCTTGACGGTGACAAGCCACTATGGGAGAAATCGATCCCTATGCTCATATCACTCTTGCCGGATATTATCTTTAAAGGTGCGGTGTAGATCTGGGGAGCTATGGTCATAACTGCCGGCGATATCGGATTTCTACCCTCCATAACTGGAAGCACGCTGCTTCCCTGGAAATTGTTAGCACTTTCAATGCCTACTAAATCGAGGATTGTTGGTGACAGGTCTATCAGGCTGACCTGTCTTTCAACCACCACGCCTTCACCTGCCCCTGAATTAGCTATTACTAATGGAACGCGGATCACCGTATCATATAACCCCCCGTGGGTAAATCGTCCATGCTCTCCGAACTCCTCACCGTGGTCAGCGGTAATGATAATCACTGTATCGTCGTACAGGTTTAATTTCTTCAATTCGGCGAGCAGTTGTCCTATGGCCGCGTCAACGTACCTTATACTGGCATCATAGAGGCTAATCAGCACCTCACGGTCATGACTTGACATCTTATCCAGATGTTCATCACGGGCATCAGTAATTGGTTGGAAGGCAATTCTTCGTTTCTCCTGCACACTGGCAGGGCGAGACAGAAATTGGTTCAGATACTCGTCTGGTGGACTACATGGGTAATGGACATCCATATAATGTAACCACAGAAAGAATTTACCTGAACACTCTTTCAACGAGGAGATCGCCACCCGATTTATTGTATCTGCGCTTATCTGTCCTGATTCTCTGCCCTCGATTCTGACTCTAAAATATCGGTCATACAGTCCAACTAGCATGTGATAAAGTCGGCCCAGGGGTAGTCTTGTTAGTAGTAGATCGGCGAAATTCATCTTTGCCCGGGCCCAAAACCCGTACTCACTTACCAGGTTGTCGTCAAAGACATCAAATCCCTTGGCATAACCAAATATCCTTGACAACCAAGCATTGGAGTGGAATGCTGCTGTTTGATAGCCACTGTTGCTGAGTATCTCGGCAATCGAGGTGTTGTTTTTCATTATAGTCGCCAGTCCCTCTCTGCGCAATGGTGGGTAGATGGATGCAAGTATAACCGGAAAGGATGCCGGAGTGGGAACGCCATTGACTATCGCTTGTTTGAACAATATCCCCTTATTGGCTAATTCATCCAAATTGGGAGTTGTATTTCTTGAATAGCCATAGCAACTCACATGGTCGGCCCTGAGGCAGTCGATTGTTATCAAAATTACGTTCTTTGGTTTCATTGTCATCAAAACTCCCAGGTGCTAAGAACATTTAGCTATGCAGAAGAATGCAGGATTATTTCAGCTACGCTGATCCATTAGTTATTATATTAAGCTAACATGAATCTGCCAAATGCAATCAACCGCAATTATAGCAGCTTCTGAAGATAAAAACGAGCAACGGTTGGCAAAACATCACTAATTATATATAATTAACGGCGCATTAGTAATAATACTGGTTAAGTATGTATACCTAGCCCGATGTCAAGAACAACTACTTGACAACACATTTCTAATTACATATAATTAGCAACACATTACGGCTTGAGGAGTAATAAAATGGCTGAAGACGAAAAGAAATTCACCACGGTTTCTATTCCCGCACCCTTGTTCAAGAAAGTCGAAGGACGCATCAAGGGGACTGGTTTTACATCGGTTTCAAGCTACGTTACCTACGTGCTTCGGGAAGTCGTCTCAGAAGAAGAAAGCGAAGTAGAACCTTTCAGCAAGGAAGATGAAAAACGCGTTAAGGACCGGCTGAGATCTCTGGGATACCTAGATTAGAAATTAAATTATTTGGAGGTTTAGAATGAGGAATTTACTAGTGTGCGTGGTTATTCTAAGCATATTAGTGCCATTGACTATTGGTTGTGGGCAAAGTAAAACATCAGATTTTTCTATACAGGTATATACCAGGTCTGATGCCTGTGGGGCGGGGGAAACCTGGGCTAAGTATCTAGGTAATTATAAACAGGAGGACTTGAAAGGCACGGCTGTAAACGGAGACCCAGGGCTTTCCGAAGCGGTTATAAAGGACACACTCGGCATTGGTTATAACAATATCGGATATGCCTACGATACGAAGAGTGGAGAACAATTGGCAGGATTGTGTGTAATTCCGATAGATATAAATGAAAATGGCAAGATTGATAATGATGAAAGCTTCTACGGTAAAAAGGCTACCCTTGTCCAGGCAATAGCCGAAGGGCGTTATCCTTCACCTCCAGCAAGGGATTTGCATCTGGCTACAAAAAGCCAATTCAGCGGTATTTCTAAAGAGTTTGTCCGCTGGATATTGAATGATGGCCAAAAATATGTTGATGAAATGGGCTACGTAAAATTACCCAAGGAGAAAATTGAGCAGCAATTAAATAAACTCGGTCAGCCAGAACCTGGAATTAAGATGGAGGGTGTCATAACAATATCAGGAGCTTTTGCTTTATACCCCATGATGGTTAGGTGGGGTGAGGAATTTCAAAAGAGTTATCCTAATATAAGATTGGATATATCGGCTGGTGGCGCTGGTAAGGGAATGACAGACGCACTTAATGGCATGGTTGATATGGGCATGATTTCCAGAGACATTAATGCCGCTGAAATCGAGAAAGGAGCTTTCTGGGTCTCCGTAACAAAGGACGCTGTTGTACCCGTAATAAACAGAACCAATCCTGTCTTAAATGATATTCTTACTAAGGGTTTAAAAAGACAAACCTTTGTTGACATCTGGGTAACGGGGAACATCTCTGATTGGCGGTTGGCAATTCAGTAAAGCATGAACAACCAAACACGCTTTAGAGGGCTTAAAGACCTTGTAGCCAGCCGCTCAATGCTGGGTACTACCATCTTTGCTTCACTGCTAGTTGTCCTCATAGCAGTTGGACTTTTACAGAAATCATTGCCGATTTTATCCTTGAAACCGTTAACTGAGTTGCTTTTCTCATCGGCATGGTCTCCAATGAAAGGGCAGTTCGGTTTTTGGCCATTTATCGTTGGCACTTTCGTAGTCACAGCAGTAGCCATGGTGATCGCCATACCATTGTGCATTTTAACATCGATATACCTGGCTGAGTATGCTCCCAAGTGGGTCAGGAATGCAGTTAAGCCGGTGGTAGACCTCCTTGCAGGTATACCATCGGTCGTCTACGGACTTTGTGGAATATTGGTGATAATACCCTTCGTTCGGGATTTTGCCGCCATTTTGGGAACTAGGACTAATGGATACAACATACTCACTGGTGGAATTGTACTGGCTATTATGGTATTCCCAGTAATAATATCGATCTCTGAAGAGGTAATAAGAAATGTCCCTTATGGAATGAGGGAAGTACCAGTGGCGTTAGGCTCAACAAGATGGCAGGCAACTAAACTAGTGGTTATGCGAGGAGCTTTACCTGGTATTATCGCCGCCATAATTCTGGGATTCAGTCGTGCTTTTGGGGAAACCATGGCAGTGATTATGGTGGTTGGGAACGTGGCTAAAATACCATCATCGATTTTCGACCCTGCTTATCCACTGCCAGCATTAATTGCCAATAACTATGGCGAGATGATGTCTATACCACTATATGATTCGGCGCTCTTATTTGCTGCCCTAATCCTGCTGATAATTGTATTCCTTTTCAACATTGGTGCCAGTTATATCCTCATAAAAGTAGAAAGCAATTATGCGACTTAATTTAAAGAAAACTGAACAAAACATTTTCAAGATGTTGATGATCCTATCAACAGCAGCAGTTGTGGGCAGCCTTTTAGTAATTTTCGTGGTGGTCCTGTTAAAAGGTGCTCCAGCAATAAGCCTATCAATGATAACCAGTGTTCCTCAAGGAGGGTATTATCTAGGCAAAGGTGGTGGCATTTTAAATGCCATCTTGGGGTCGCTGTGTCTTGCTTTTGGAGCTACGGTTTTGGCTTTGATTTTAGCCCTTCCTGTAGCCTTGTATTTGCAGAAGGATTACATTGGCAAATCTAACTTCGCCAGGGTGGTAAGGCTTTCCCTCGATGTGCTGTGGGGAATTCCATCAATAGTGTATGGGGTTTTCGGATTTGTAATTATGATTTATCTGGGAATAAGGGCATGTCTACTGGGAGGGATCTTCGTGCTGGCACTTCTTGAGCTGCCCATAATGATACGGGCTATGGATGAAGTGATAAAAATGGTTCCCCAAGAATTAAAGGAGGCATCATACGCCACTGGAGCAAACAGGCTGGAAACAACATTACGGGTTGTGCTAAAACAAGTATCTCCAGGAGTAGTAAGCGCTGTAATATTGGCTTTTGGTAGGGGTATTGGCGATGCAGCCTCAATACTATTTACCGCAGGCTACACAGATAGATTACCCCATTCATTACTCGATCCTGTGGCTTCATTGCCCCTGGCAATTTTCTTTCAGATAGGCACCCCGTTCCCCGAAGTGCAACAGCGTGCCTATGCCTCTGCATTGATTCTCCTGGTTATAGTATTAGCTTTAAGTATCCTTTCCAGGATAATCGCCAAAAGATATACCAGATATGTTATAAGGTAATGAAATGAGCATAAATGGACCTCATATAAGCGTAAAAAACTTGAATGTTGCCTACGGAAATCAACAGGCATTAGCGGATATAACTGTGGACATTCCTGACAAACAGATTACAGCTATTATCGGTCCCTCGGGATGCGGCAAGACTACGTTACTAAAGTGCTTTAACAGATTAATTGATTTGAATGACGAGGTAAATATCTCTGGCACGGTTATGGTTGATGGCATAGATATCTACAATGAAAAATCGATCGATCCCACCGATGTCAGAAAAAAAATGGGGTTACTTTCCCAGAAACCGTTCCCGTTGCCCATGTCAATTTACGACAATGTTGCCTACGGCCCGCGCATACACAAGAGATACAGTAAGAATGACATGGATGATTTGGTCGAAAAATATTTGGGGATGGTGGGTTTATGGGGTGAAGTAAAGACCAGATTGAGGAGCCCTGCATCTAGGCTATCCGCAGGACAACAGCAAAGGCTATGCCTGGCAAGGGGACTAGCCGTAGAGCCGGAGATTTTACTGGCTGATGAACCCACTTCAGCACTTGATCCAATATCGGCACAACATATAGAGAAAGCATTTATGGAGCTTAAACAGAATTACACCATAGTAGTAGTTACCCATATACTCAGGCAAGCTAGAAGGCTCGCAGATTATATAATCTTTTTGTATATGGGTGAATTGATAGAGCATGGGCCAGCCGAAGTTATTCTCAATGATCCCAGGGAACAAAAAACTCGAGCATACATAAAGGGTGAAATCAGCTAATAACAAATTTTTGAGTTTCTACAATAATAGTCAGGAGGTAATTAAGTTAAACTATGGCAGAACTAAAAGATTTGGAAAACAGGAGCATTTATATACTCAGAGAAGCCTACGCTGAGTTCAAGAGACCAGCAGTTCTGTGGAGCACGGGGAAGGACAGCACCGCTGCCCTCTGGCTATGCCGGAAAGCTTTCTTTGGGAAAATTCCGTTCCCGGTAATCCATATAGATACTGGCTACAAGTTCAAGCAGATGTATGCCTTTAGAGACAACTTAGCCAAGCAATGGGGATTGAACCTGATAGTGACTAGGAACGATGAGGCATTTGGGCAAAGAGTTAGCCCTGGGGACGGGAAATTTGAATGCTGTACCAAATTGAAAACGCAAGCCCTGATGAAATGCCTTGGTGAGAACAAGTTTGATGCACTAATCCTGGCTATAAGAAGGGATGAGCACGGAATAAGGGCTAAGGAAAGATATTTCTCGCCACGCGACAGTGATTTCAAATGGAATTACAAGGACCAACCGCTTGAAATGTGGGACCAATATCAGAGCATAACGGAGGCCAAGACCCATACCAGGGTTCATCCTATCCTGCACTGGAGAGAACTGGACGTCTGGGAATATGTACGACAAGAGGGTATGCCGGTGAACCCAATGTACTTTGCCCAGGATGGCAAAAGGTACCGCAGTCTGGGATGCGAGCCATGTACCTTTACCATCGACTCTGATGCCAAAACCATAGACGAAATAGTAGAGGAGCTCAAGGTAACCAAGATAGCCGAGAGATCGGGCAGGGCACAGGACAAGGAGAAGTCCTTCACCATGCAGAAGCTTCGTGCACTGGGCTACATGTAAAATAAAAAATATAAAACCAAAAATAAGGCAAGATAATAATAATGAGTGCTGAGGAAAAGCTCGAGTATATTAACTATGAAAGGAAAAAAATAATAAACTGCTTGGCTACATGAACATACTTAATTTTACATTTTGGTCTGTCATTTTTGTTTTTTAATTTAAAATTTTGATTTAGGAGTATAGAATGAATGTAAACATTGTAATAATCGGCCATGTAGATCATGGCAAGTCTACTTTAATAGGCAGGCTTCTCTATGATTCCGATAGTATAACGGAAGGGCGGGTAGAAGAAATACAAAAGTTAGCTGAGGAGTATAAAAGGAGATTTGAATTTGCCTATTTCCTTGATTCCTTTGATGATGAGCTGAAGGAGGAGAGGACGATAGATACCACCGGGGTGATGTTTAAGGGTAAAAATTTGTATGCCGTAACCGATGTGCCCGGCCACAAGGAGTTCATCAAAAATATGCTCACCGGCGCTTCTCACGCTGACGTGGCTGTATTGGTCGTAGCCGCTGAGGAAGGTATCAAGGAGCAAACAGGAAGGCACGCCTTTCTAATACACATGTTAGGCATAAAGCAGCTCTTCGTGCTGGTGAATAAAATGGATTTGGTGGATTACAGGGAAGAGGTCTTTCAAGATATCAAGGATAAAGTAACTCACCTTCTAACTTCGTTTGGCTACCATAGTGTGGTCTTCATCCCTGGTTCGGCGATGGAAGGAGACAACATTTACAAAAGGTCAGAGCAGATGAAATGGTATCATGGTCCAACTTTAATAGAAGCGCTGGACGGAGTCGAGCTAATTAAACAGGCTAAACCACTCAGATTCGTTATCCAAGACACGTACTTGGTCGGCTCCGATAAAGTCATTGTGGGCAGGGTTGAGTCCGGTATTCTGAGGAGGGGTGACGAGGTTATATTCAATCCTTCTGGTGTTAGGGGGAAAATAGAGAAGATAAAAGTATTCGATGCTGAACTGGATAGGGCAGAAACAGGAGATAGCATTGGAATCGTCACTGACTGCGAACCCAAGCGGGGGGATGTCGGTGGCTTGGTAGAGACCCTGCCTGTTCCTGTAGAGGAATTCTTAGGCGAAGCTGTTTTATTGGATGATTGCCTGAGAAAAGGGGAGACCGTGGAATTAAGGTGCGGCACTCGGAGGGTGAGATGCAAAATAAAGGAAATCCAAGAAAAGATCAATTCAGAGACCGGCGAGGTAATAGCTAGGTATCCTGATCACATAAACGAGCATGAAGCTGCCACCATCCTTTTCGCCACAGAGCCGCTGGTAGTGGAGAAATTCTCCGACATCCCCGAGCTGGGCCGATTCGTCCTGGTGCGGGATAAGAATATCGGCGCCGGTATAGTTCTGGAGAAAGCCAGATGATTTTTGTATTGGGCATAGACGCTGCCACATGGACGGTTGTAAGACCGAACCTAGATAAACTGCCAAACTTTCGCAAACTTTGTCAAATCGGCAAATGCAGCGACCTCATCATCACCGAGAAACCAGTTTCCCCTTCAATATGGTGCGGTATGTTCTGTGGGAAAACCTTCAGCGAACATGGCCATGACAGTTTCGTCGTGGCCGATAAAATCATCAAACGCGAAGATATAAAAGTTGACTTCATTTGGGACATCCTGGAACGACAGGGTAAAAGGGCAGTAGCATTAAATGTGCCTTTCGTAGTGCCCCCATACAGTTTTGGTGTCAATTATAGGCCCGTTGGATTTGGCCTCCCTACTAGCGAGAAGGAATGGCAGGCAGAACTGGAAACAATCACTGCCCAGACCAAGGAATTGCTGGCACAAAAACCTGATTTACTCATATCCGTTTACACCCTACTGGATAGAGTTCAGCATTTTCACTGGGGGGAAGATTGTGTCCTGGACTGGTATAAAAAATTGGATAGCAAAATAGGTGAACTTATCTTCGATACACGATTTTTGGAAGACAAGAGTAATAAGCTAATAGTTATATCAGACCACGGGTTTTGTTCATTCGGCGAAGCTAAAATACCAACACTTCCCCAAGAAACAAAGCAGGGAACCTTAAAAGGAGACCATCATGAAAACGCCCTGCTCATAACCGCTAACATCGATTACAAAATAGATAAGCCTCAGGACGTGTTTTACGCCTGTGCGCTAATAGTTGAAAGACCGTAATTTAATAAGCAAAAGAAACTACCAAAACAGACACTACAATCGTGGCTATGATTTGCACATATATTGAGTGATTCATCAATAGAGTAGCATTTTGGGGATAGGTTGTGTCACGCATTATGCAAAATGGTGGCAACTCTATATAATGGATAGGAATAACTATACTCGTAATGGGGGGATAGTTGCCATAAGGATTATAAATACGGATGCCAGTGAATTTCCTATTAGGTAGGCAATTCCTACACCCATAATTCCTACAATATCGATTAAGAAATAGCTACATATAATGGTAAATAAAGCAACCCAACCGTAAATAGCGATAACAGGTACTATTTTTTTCTTTATTCTGTATATAGATATATAAATTTCATTTATGGCCACCGGTATGCTGGAGATTACCAGTATACGCAGCAGATCTATTGACTCAACCGAGTATTTTTCCCCAAATAAATGCAGTAGATATTCACCTATGAAATATACCACTATAATCGCCGGTATGAGTATAATAAAAATAAATTTGACAGCCTTTATTACCTGCTTGCGGAGGTCCTGTACATTGTGCGACGATTCGGCCAGCAAAGAGGAACTGGTGGCATAGGAAACAATAAAAAAGAAACTGGCAATCATCCAGGCGATGTAGAAGTACGCGTTCATGTCCGCACTGAGTATGTTGATAATGATAAGAGGCATGACCACTCCTGGTAACATCCTGAAACAATCACCGATGTAGTTGCCTAAGGAGAACCGTATAAGCTTCTTTAAAATGTTACCTTTTATTACGGTAAGGGGACGGTACTGAGAGCATAAGATAAACACGAAGACTATGGAACCTATAAACGCTACCACAAACCCCAGCGCATATGAGGAAAATATGCCACTTACACCGAATGCTGCCAGTAATGGCAATATCACCATCCTCAAACCAGCGATGAGGCTCTGAAAAAAGGAATACTGTGCCCGGCGAAATGCTATAAAAATGCTTCCCTGTAACACCAAAACACTATTGACAGCCACAAATAGAATAAAGATAACTGATAACAACGCATTTTGCTTCAAGAATGCCAATGGCGGTGTCCATATCTCTATTCCCCACCAAAAAACAAGCGCCAGTATCAAGGAGAAAATAGAGACAACGGTAACTGCAGTATTTAGCATTCCCGGCTTGTCTTTTTCATCAGGTAAGAAACGAATTAAGCCTATTCCCAGGCCCAGCCCGGAAAAAGATGTGAGCAAGCTAACCGCAGATATCAGTGCTGTGGCATGACCCACATCGTTAACGGGGAATAATCTGGCTGCTATTGTCCAGAAGAAAAAGCCGAATATTGCAGCAGTGGCATTGGTTGCTATGAGGAATAGGGCATTTTTATGAAGGGGGTCCTTTATATAATTGACCGGGCGATTGACCAGATATTTACTATTCATTAACAATGTCTATAAAGTAAGAGCAGATACCGCACTATATTCTATCTTGTTAAGATTGCTCTTTTAATTGCATTTACCGCTGAAGTATACTATACGCTAACGATAGTGTAAACGTTTATTATACTGCTTCATAAAAATGGTATACCACTTGAAGTAAACCAATTTAGTTTGAAGCCATGGTATTCAAACAATAGAATACTTCGGCATCCTGCCACAACTTAATAGCCTATATTGATGAACATAAGGGTGCAGTCCAAACTTCATATTCGATTTCCCTATTCTTAAACCATCTGTTGCTACAAAGACCGGTATTAAAACTCATTCGGCTTGGAAAGAAATGTCATCATACCATGCCGTACCCGAACAGCCAGCCATAGAGCAGCCAACAGTGCAGATTGTGGCTCCCGGTGGGGCAGTGACTTTGCCCTGATAATGCGTCCAACTGTTGGTACCTTTAACATATTTCATAAACTCGGTAGCGCCGATCCATTTATTGCCTGGGCCCTTCCATTGAGACACAATCCTGGCACCACCCTGGCCAATAATAGTCTCAGTATTTATCCACCCGCCAATAATATATGATCTCCCTTCTTGAACGGGTACATTCTGCAGCCATATGGCACTAGGCGACGGCTGGAATGGCTCGGTTTCGGACATCTGGATAGCTATACAGGAACCTCCATTTCTGCCTGGCTCAGGAAACAGGAACAATGGCTGACAATTTTGCGACCAATGCCACCAGAAAGCAGGAGGCTTACCATAAATATACTCGAAGCTGGCGTTCTGCAGACCATCTTTCGACACGAATGCCTCTGATATATTGGGATTAGTAAGATAGACATCTTTGCTCACTTCTATCAGGTCTGGGTTACTGCATGGCATTCGGTTATAGATAAAGGACACTCTATTATCTATGAGAAAAGAGGTGTCAGGGCATTCGTTTTGAAGAAATCGGTAAATAATATCATCAATTGCTTCTTGCTTTTCCCAAATCCTGCGGGCAACTTTTTTGCCAGTTATGGCAGTAAAGGCAGTAGCTTTCCAGGGGTCCACCAGGGCGGCAGAATAGTCTACCCCCACATGTTCCTTAATCCAGACAAACGCCTGGTAGTCTTCAAGGTCAATCATGTGATAATAGTAAGCATTTAAACGGCTGGGGAGGGCAACGGCTAAAACTATAATGACCAGCACACCACAAAGAATATTACCGAATTTTCCAGAGAAAACAGATTTAGACTTATGCAAAAGCTGAGTGGGCAAGGTGAGCGTCTTGACCCAAAATAACCCAGCACCAGCGATTAGGCTCAGAATTAAGAGCACGGTGGTTAAACCACGCTGATATATTGTAGCCAAACCATAATGAAGTTCCATAAAAACCAGCATAATAATCAGTAACAAAGCTAACCCGAATATGAGACTGAAGTTTTGCTTGCCGCCTTTTCTGGCCAGAAAGATAATGCCGATGAGGCTAAAGATGATGGGCAAAACTCCATAGATCCATAACAGCGGAGGAAGTTCTATATGGGGAGAGGTATACTGAGGTACCAGCAATTTCCCGGCATACTGCAAGATGGCTCCAGATTTCAACAGCAGGGCTAATAGGAATGGAATTAGCAGAGCTGAAAATACCGCGGCACTATGCCTGGTATCACCTTTAATACTAATTAATATGTAGGGAAGCAGGATGATAACCAGTATGGCGGCAGTGGGCGGATGCAGTAACAGCAAAAAGCAGGTAATAAGCAATATCAGTAAATACGACGCCCAGGATTTGATATTAAAAGCCAGGAATAAAGCTAGCGGGATAAATAGCAAACCCAGTGCCATGGGCACCATGAATGCGGGACCAAGCAGTCCCCCCGTGGTGGGTATCAGACAGGTAAAAAGGGCAGCTTGCCAGCCAAAGCCCTGCCTTGAAGCCAGGATGTAGACGGATAGAACAGTAAGCAGAAAAATTAGGGCGGGAAAGTAGCGGAAAAGTGGTAACCAGGAAATACCACTGACCTGCTGGACTATAGCCCACAGAATGTGAAAACCCACCCAGGCATTGCTGCCAACTCCTATAGTCCCCTGGCCAGTAAAAGGGTCAGGAAAAGTGGTGGAGCCTGCCTGCACTATGGTTTCTGAGTAGGTTAAATGCATCCACTCATCGACGTGAACTGGATAGGCATATCCCAGATGGGGGATGAAAGCCATAAAAAAGGCTAGTGCCAGTATGGGGATGAGTATTATTATGCGGCGCATAGCTGGGAGTTATCTCCACTGTCAATCATGGTTAATTTTAGCACAACGGCGGTCATTTTTGGGCAAGTGACTCGCAGGGTGTTTTTTCAATCACAAGGAACTCGTGGTGCCCATTAGTTGTAGTAAGCAACCTCTCACCCCTGCCCCTCTCTCCTTTAAAGGAGAGAGGGGCGTTTTTTCTTTATAAAAGGGGCTTCGCCCCTTTTAATCCCCAGATAAACAATCTTGTTACGTACTGCTCCTTGACAAATGGCTGACACTGTATGATAATAAGCATGTACGATTAACAATGGGTTAGTATGGCACTCTGAGGAGATGCTGAGATGAATAGTGGAAATTCAAACAAAAAATTGATGAAGTGGTTTATACCAGTAGCGCTGGCGTGCATTGTGGCAGTATTATTGTTTTTTACTGTCCCCTTAGCTTTTTCACCAGCACGAGTTTTCGGCGGATATACAACGATAGGCTCGCTTACCGTTGTAACCCCAGATAACATTAATGTTTGTTCCGAAGAGCCGGTTACAGTAACAATATCGGGAGTCGATCCTGATGATATCGATATCGCCAGTATCAGATTCAACGGAGCACCGTGGGCAAGCTGGCATATTGCTCCGGACGGGTCTTTGGTATTGGTCTTTGATCCAGCCACGCTCAATCTTACTACTGCAAGCACTACAGCTACTTTTACCGGTAACATGAAGGACGGAACACCGTTCTCTGGCAGCATAGCAGTAACGTGTATCTGCATTAAATAGTCAGATTGGTTTACCAGGAATAAGCAAAAACGTAGACTGTTAATAGGCTAGTCTGGTTGTAGTATAATCCTGAGGGGAACAAATATTTGTTCCCCTGTTTTGTTTGTGTTTACTGCCAGTTTCATTGATATAACTAAGTCTTATCTATAAAACACCGTTCAGGATGAAACACTGGGTTGCATAGGTCAACTGTAGGCATTGACTCCCACAGAAGTCTCATTGACATAACTAGGTCTTATCTATAAAATACCGCTCAGGATGAAACGTTGCGCAGGGGTGAGGCTATCTGAAAATCACAATTGCAGGAACTCGCGGGTTCCCATTGATCCCGCGGGATCGTCACATCCGCCAGAGGCGGACTCACGATGACATATTTATTTTCCGGACACCCTCCCAGGGCGCACCTGGAGGTACGCCCTTATGCTTGAGCTTTGGGACAGCCTCACTCCCACAAAGAGGTAGTACATTTTGAAGTTGCTATCAGGGATGGAGTCTGGGGAATCTAAATTATCTTATTTACCCTTCTATCTTTATTTCATTGCCTTTACTGTTACCGAGCTATTAACTACGTTTCTGGAGCCTGTTGCTGGTGTTATCTGCCATGGAATAATCTTGATTGCAATTCTGATTAATTCTGCATTTATCCAGGATAACCGCTGCCGTAACCTGGTTATTTCTTTAAGTCTGGTGCCACTAGTACGTATCATGAGCCTCAGCATGCCGCTGGCCAGGTTACCGCAAATTTACTGGTATATATTAATCTATACTCCCTTGCTGGTAGCGGCGATTGTGGTCATGCGAATTATAGGGCTGAAAGCCCATAACATTGGATTGGTGGCACGTGGCTTACCAGTTCAGGTAGCAGCTGGTATTATCTTTGGATTAGCTGTGGGTGTCATCGAGATGGCAATATTGAAACCTCAGCCACTGGTGACAGAATTTACCTTTAATGCGATATGGCTGCCAGCTATTATTATATTTATTACTACGGGTTTTATTGAGGAATTTATTTTCCGTGGCGTTTTGCAGCAGACGGCCGAGGCATTTATGGGACGTATGGGATATATTTATATAAGTGCTGTATTTGCCATTTTACATATCGGTCATCTGTCACTAACTGACGTGATTCTGGTATTTGCTATCGCAATATGTTTTGCGGCCATGGTCAAACGAACAGGATCACTAATAGGAGTAATCGTGGCACACGGAGTAACAAATGTGTTTCTATACTTTATAGGACCGTTTTTGTTAACTTAAGATTTCAGCTACCTTAAGTGCAACGATAACGGCGAAGGAAATGACGAGTGGAATGATGCTGATGTTTAAAGTGCGGCCCAGGAATTTCCTTCTGGCACCGGAGCTAGCCATGAGCAGCTCTTTACTGGTGAGAAGGCAGATGAGAAGAACAACACCAAAAATACTTAAAGCAGCAATTGCCCCCATTGCCGCAATTGTGGTAACAGTGGTTACAGTTACTGTCGATACCATTTTTATCCTGCTAAATAAAGAAATACGAACTTTTACAAGATATACGTTGAAATTATCTCATAAAGAATTTGATTTGTCAAGCGGACGCTTAATTCTCCGTAAATATCCGACAGTCTACCTCCTTCTTTAATCTTTGTAATGGTGGCTTCATCCCTAAGCTCATATGTGGACGATGATAATGATAGCGCTTCAGGAAAGATTCTACCATTTCTATGCACTCAGGCAATTGTTTAGCACGATATTTTGACCAGCCCAGGCACTCTTTTCTTACCGTTCTGTTGAAACTCTCAATATAAGATTGTTCATTTTTACGATATGGCCTAGCTACCCTGTGACGATCACAGAAAGAATGTACATGCATGAGGAAGTCTGCCTTAAACTCTGGACCGCCATCAGTCTGAATAAGATGCACATGCTGCCCAAATCTCCTCTTCATACTCTTAACTAGAAATCTGGAACCGTACCTGGCAGTGAGCTCCGGAGCTAATAGAATATCTGCCTCTCTGGTAAAAATGTCTATCGCAGTGAATGCATAAATGTCCCCGAAATCAATTGTATCCATCTGAATTACTTCTCTGGGCATTGATGCTTTTGGTATCAATCCTCTCACTTTATTTTTCTTCCATTTGGACCGAATTAAATATTTCTCCGCTAGTATCTCATATATCTTAGGAACCGAGAGGTGGATACCACGTTCAAGCTCTAAATAATATTGAATCTTCTGACCACAACAATAGTATTCGCGCTCCCTGATTTCCCAGACTAATCTCTTTACTAGCGGGTCTACTTGCCTTCTTTTCCTCTCACCTTTCTTGGATTGCTCGTAGTTATCCAGGAATGAGAGAAGTCCATGTTCTTTGATGTTCTGTATCCAGATATGTATGGTCTCGCGATTTTTATCCAGCCTTTTAGCAATGTGTACCTTAGGAATTCCTTGTTCATATAACTCCCAGCAAAGTGTTATTAATGTCCTGTTTTGCATGTCCATGATTTTACATGGACTGTCGGATTTCTACGGAAACATTGCGGCGGAGGGCATAATGTAGGGGCGGGTTTTTAAACCCGCCCTGCAGACCCAACTGGGTCTGGCTGAAACTGAGGTTGAGTTAAAGCGGACAGACCTTAAGGGGTTCTCTTCGGTTATTGTTGATGCCTTTTTCTACTCCTGTTGGTAAAATTATATCACAGGAGGAACAAGAGATATGTCAACAAAAATACAAATTACAAATAGAACAAAAAAATACGTTGGCATTGCCATTGTCTTATTTGCATTACTTTATGCTACATTGCCCTTCACAATATATAGGGGATGGGGGTATCCAGACATGATAGCATGGGTAATAAATAGAATACCTTTTGTTCATGCTAATCTAACCCCAGCAATGCTATATCAATGGGAAGCTAAAGCTTTAGCGCATACTTTTGATGTTCTTTTGGTGATTTTTCTTATAGTGTTGGGGTTAATAATTCATAGCATATTTTCTAAAAAGGAAGAGGAAACTCAAAATTCTAATATAGTTAATATAGGTAAAGTAAATCAGGAAATAAGGAGCAAACTTAATAAAATTAAAAAAATAAATAACTATAGAGAAGTAGACAATCTCATATCTATAATTAGTTGTAGGTATGACCTACGAAGAGGTTGTTAATTTAGAAAACAAAGGTTGTTTTGACATGCAAATTCAAGCTATATCCTGTAAATATTGTGGTTCTAACAATATCGTGAAGTATGGTATGCACAACGACGTACAATACCTATGGTGTAAAGATTGCGAACGCAAGTTTGCTGCAAACGATGCTTTACCTAGTATGAGGACTCCTGTAGGTCAGATTGCCTCAGCGATTCAATTATTTTACGAAGGTTCATCAATAAACGATATACGGAAACATTTAAGGCAAACATATAACAATTATCCTTCAGAATCTACAGTTTATGAATGGGTAACGAAATTCACCAAAGAAGCCATTGGGAGAATGAGCCATATAAAACCGAATGTAGGCTATGTTTGGCTAGTTGACGAAACGATGCTTGATATAGGTGGTAAGAAGCTCTGGTATTGGGATGTATTGGACGTTAAAACACGGTATCTTATAGCTTCGCATTTATCACCAAAAAGAACGGTTGACGATGTGATATTGTTAATGCACAATGCTGTACGGAGTGTGAATAAACTACCTAAAGTAGTTATGACTGATAGATTAAACGCTTATGTAGACGGGATGAAATTAAGTTTTGGTAGTCATAGGGTAAAGCATCTTCAAGTCAAGAAGTTTACATCAAAACCTAACAACAATATCATAGAGCGTATGCAAGGCACGATTAAAGAGCGTACAAAAGTAATGCGTGGCATGAAGAAATATGATACTGCCAAACTTATCATGGAAGGTTTTAGACTTCATTACAATTATTTTAGGCCGCATGAATCCCTTGCAACCAAACAGAGTAACTATAGAACGCCATCTGAAGCAGCACATATAGAATTGCCGTATGATACATGGTTAGGCATGATACGAAGCCAACAACCAGAACAACGATTTATTGAAACACCAATAGTAGTTAATCTGCCACAGTTATTACTTACTAGAGAACAGAAGGGACGTAAAAGGGAACGTGAACGGAAGCGTACATATCGAGAAAAACAAAGACAAGCGAAACCTAAATTAATGAAACCAAGACTTATGGGAATAAAAATGTAGCTATGAATATTGGGTATATATTTATTCGATACTGAGTATTTGCTAGAATGTTAGCTATGCGTAGATTTCTTTTTTTCATTTTAATTTTCGCTGCATTATGGATGATATTCACCACTATAAATGTGCCTAAACCTGGTGCATTAGAGAGTGATTCTAAACAACTTTTTACACTTATCAATCAGGAACGGCAGAGGGTGCATATTCCTCTTTTGATTTGGGACAATCAGTTAGCGAATCTAGCTACACTTCATAGCCAGTATATGGCTGATACTAATAATTATAAACATTCTAATTATCCTTATGCGGAAAACATAATGGTTGGTATAAATCCAAATGAGGTCTATACTGCATGGAAAACCAGTCCATTACATTATGCAAATATGACTGATAGTAGCTTAACTTATGGAGGCATTGGAATGGGTATAAAATTGACTAACATAACCATTGGTTCTGTAAATGTAACTGTAGCTATCAGTAGAAGTTTTACTACGCTAATTATGTCCAGATAGATATTAGGGATAAAGAAATAAAAAGATGATATTTATTGAATTATTTACAAGCAGTTCTGTATCACCTAGTCTTAAAGTAGCTGTTGCATTTATGATACTATTTGGTTTTTGCACACTATTACTAGCTCTACTATACGAGAATGAAAGAATAAAGATAAAAAAATTGAAAAAAGACTATTTAGATTTACTAAACATGTCTTTTAAGAACTTAAATATCCCAATAGACGCAATAACGCTTAAAACGAGATTAAGCACTAGCAGAAGTATCACTGTTAAAGGGTCTGAAGTAATTGATAGTAATTTATTAAATAAATCACTTATAACAGCATTTTCGATGATGCTTAATATGATAAATAGAATTATTCCAAGAAATACTGAAATGATAAAACTTAAATCCATGTTCTCTAGATTGAATTATAAGAAATACTTAAAACAACTACAACCGAAGAGAACCCCTTAAGGTCTGTCCCTACATCTGAGGGTGGTAAAAGGGACTGAAAAGGAGGTTGTCCGAAAATCACAATTGCAGGAACTCGCGGGTTCCCATTGATCCCGCGGGATCGTCACATCCGCCAGAGGCGGACTCACGATGACATATTTATTTTCCGGACACCCTCCCAGGGCGCACCCCAAGGAACGCCCCTACGTGTTCTAAAAAAAGGCCTCCCATCGAGGGATGGGAAAATAATTAGGGAAGCGGAATTTTTATAAAGAGGCAAGTTTAGGAAAAAATGTTACTGGCTATTACACCATTCAACCCCGCAGTTAATACAGCGCTTACTGTCTGTGCTGTAATTGTAATCATCCTATCGGTTATATTCGCAGCTATTATCCTTGGTAAAACCCAAAAGATGGGTAAGACAACAAGACAAGTTAGTTCAGCGCCGGGTAAAACCCAGGAAATTCCCCAAAAAACAGAGCAGGTTACCTCGCCGCCAATGACACAGTCAGCCAGAACACCATCGGAGGTTAATTCGCCGGTGGCACCGACTGAAAAGCCAGCAGCTCCTCTACAAGCTACCCCAACCACCGTGCCCGCAAATACTTTCCAAATTGGTAACCTCGAGGTCATTCCCAGAGAAACCCAAAAAGGAGAAACGGTGGCAGTTCTTTTCAGCGTAACTAATACCAGCCCCTTCAGCAGCTATTACCATGCCGAGTTAATAGTAAACGATAAATTAGTCAGAACCAAAGGGGTTGGACTGGCTCCATGGGCAAGCAAATGGATAACATTTAATATCGTGGAGAATACGGCTGGAGAGCATACCGTGAAAATTGGCGACTTAGAAAGTAAGTTTATAGTATCCTAGGGCAATTCCCAATTTTTGCCCATCCGTTGCCCTTTAAGCTACGCCTGTTGGAGGAACTAGCCTCCCGAGCAGATAACATTGTAGTACTCAAAATCGATCCACTTCAATTCATGAACACCAGGGCTTTGATTGGCGTCTCCCCAGACAGCAATACCGAGGCGGTTATTGCCCGGTTTTAGTTCCAATTTGCCATCCTGCGACCTCAGGTAGGCTCCATCCCGGTATACGGTTATATTGAAGTTCTTGCCCAGCGCAGAAGCGCCTAACTTCAGTATTTTTTGATTGGTGGTAAAATCGCTATTGCAGGACAGTAAACCCTGGGCATGGCCACTGTCATCGTATACTTCCACGGAGTAACTGGGGAATAAGTCGTGGCCGATGGAGCCGTCTTGGCACTCTAACCAGCGATTGGTTATCTGGTGGTATGGCAACATCGCGGTATTCACACAATAAATAATCTTATCATAGGCCGTTCCCTTTCCCTGCTGAGCGGAACTTGCGTCGCTGCCGGAATTGTAGGGCAGGAATTTACCACCGGCAAACTCGATTTTTCGGTCACAATTTCCAGGGAAGTTGGGGTCGGCAACCAGGAGCGTGCCCTCCGCCGTTATCTTATAGACAATCAAGGCATGACCGATGCCGCTCTTAAAATTCCAGACTTCTATATATTGGGGTTCACCAGTCAGCAACATTGAGTATTGGTACTCAGATAGGGTGATTTTATCGTCCAACTGAGCCAGCTCGGAAAAGAATTTTACTGCCTGCTTACCTTTCCTGATATTGGTCTCATAATCCACCTGAATGGTAGAGACGAACCTGTAACCCATAGCATCGTCTACCCACAAATCCGGCGTTCCTGGGTTTCCGCCAGCGTTGTTATCGTACAAGCCATAAAGGTGTTTATCAGTACCATCTGGTTTCTCATGGTAATACCACATAGCCGCCAGGGTCTGGCCGGAACAAAAGCCCCAAGGTGCGATGTATGACCCGTGGTTGGGAAATTGCCAATCATCCACGCCGGGGGTGAATCCCGAGCTCAACTCTTGCTGAAGAACATCTTGAGGAACGGAGCTGATGACAAAATTGTGGGAGAAATGCGTCATGGCCAGGCTCACCGAGCCATCCTCGATGGTTAGCAGCGGAATCCCTTCTAAATTGCCGTCTTTTTCATCGTAGAAGAAGCCCATGGCAAATTGCCCGACAGGGAGCTTTACCGGCACCTTAACTACTATCAACCGATCGGAATATTCACCACCATTGTCGATAGATATAAGGGGAGAAATGGGGTTAAAGTTGGCACCAAAGGTATGGCTTATTATAGGTGATTCCGCCACTTTAAAGTTCCTGGCATCAGAATAGGAATCAGCTGGAATGTCTACGGTAAAGCCATCTAGAGGGTCTCCCGGCTTGGTGATAGTAACCGTGCCACCGGCAGAACCGATGTCCTGCTGTGCCACATTAAGCATCTGTTCTGTAATGAGCGCGCCCTGATTAGTTCCTGCAGCTGGTTGTAGCTGTGTTTCCAGAGTCTGGTTTTGTGGCGCTAACTGGTTTGTTTCGGGGGGTGGGGTATTGATATTGGCAGAGCCTTCCTGCTTGTCCGGGACACAGCCAGTAAAAAGTATGGCGATAAACAATATTACAACAGTGATAACAGCAGCACTGATTTTTTGGCAAACTGATGTCTTCTTTTCAAAATTTAGACTTTTCATATGTATTCCTCGGTATTTATTACCCTGTCTCCACTATAATTCACATCGTATCTGTATTGAATAGCGATTTAGTCCTTTTTGACTGATGAAAAAGTCCTGCCGCCCACTCAGTACCAAAGTCCTATGGACTGTACCGCTGGCATCAGTTAGTTCGACTAAACCAGCGTTCATTTCGTATCTAATTTTTGTGAGAACAGTCCGGGTCAGCAAGAATATAACTTAAATGATTATCGTAGACGATATTTAAGAATTTAAAAAGGGGGAGCAACGAGAACTATTGCAGAGTAGATTAGGAGGATGAAGCGTGATGGAGCATTGACACGACCAGAGCGATATTATACTGGTCTGGAGGGATTAGCCGAGAATTGAAAGAATATTAAACTTCCATTTGGCGGGTAGAACTCTGAACCTGCCACCCAAACCACCGACCTCAACTTTAAAGTCACCAGGCACATCAGTGGCGATTACAAAGGTGACTTCTTGAAAAGCTTTAGGTGCTAGTGATACATCACTGGACTGCTTTATTTCCCCATTTATTTTAAGCTCAATTTGGTAAGTGATATCCTCTTGCCTATCATTGAATGCCATGGCTACAATACCAACCTGGTTACCCTGTACCACGCAACTCGGTAAAATTTCTAAATCAGTGATTTTAGGGATTGTGTCAAGTTTCGGCTCAATTTCCGTAGCCTGGTCTGTATCACTTGCTTCGGCGGTAGCTAGTTTTTGCGGCGGTGATTGTGTTCTTACAGATTCCAGGGTGTAATCAGGCATTTTCGTACCACCAAGATGAGATATCGAGGACGTTCCTGTAGCATTAACCAATGTTTCCAACTCGAATATTCTTTTTTCCAACCGAGATAACTTATTCCTCAAGTTTTTATCGTCACTAGTATACTCCGAAAGCGGAAACTGCCCTACATGTAACCTTGCTTCCAAATTTTCCAGTGCGAATTTAATATCGCGCTGCCCAGTTATCTGAATATCAAGCTGCCTCTTGAATTCTGCTTGGATCAGGTCTATGTTTAATAACGCCTTTTGGTGTTTTCGGAGATATTCTTCTTTAAGGTCAGCATATATCGTTTCACTTATACCATTATTAACTTTTAATATATCCAACTTACGGAGAAACAATTCGGCCCTTTCTTTATCTAAGAAAGCCGCCCTTAACTTTCCTTTAGTGGCTTCTATTTTCCCTTTTACATTAGCCGACCCAGACATCGTCGCCGTGCTGGCTGGGAAGGTGTCCGTTATTTTATTTTTCTTCAACAAAAAAATCAGGGATAGTATTAGAGCGACTATAACTATAACTAGAGCAAAGGCAACAATAACCCAGTAGAGCTCGCTATGAATTTCAGCAGCACTAATTACGATCCAATCCACGCTATTGATAATACTCATCCTTAACCAGACCTACACCAACGCCAGGATTGATTTGCAGTTGCGCTGTTTTCTAAATAATATATACATATAATACTGAGTAGTAATAGATGATATCAACTGTCCGCAATGTTTCCGTAGAAATCCGACAGTCCATGTAAAATCATGGACATGCAAAACAGAACATTAATAACACTTTGCTGGGAGCTATATGAACAAGGAATTTCCAAGGTACACATCGCTAAAAGGCTGAATAAAAATCGTGAGACCATACATATCTGAATACAGAACATCAAAGAATATGGGCTTCTAACATTTCTAGATAAATATGAGCAAGCCAAGAAAGGTGAGAGAAAAAGAAGGCAAGTAGACCCAATAGTAAAGAGATTAGTCTGGGAAATAAGGGAACGCGAATACTATTGCTGTGGTCAGAAGATTCAATATTATATAGAGCTTGAACGTGGTATCCACCTCTCGGTTCCCAAGATATATGAGATATTAGCGGAGAAATATGTGATTCGATCCAAATGGAAGAAAAATAAAGAGAGAGGACTGATACCAAAAGCATCAATGCCCAGGGAAGTAATCCAGATGGATACAGTTGATTTTGGGGACATATATGCGTTCACTGCTATAGACATTTTTACCAGAGAGGCAGATATTCTATTAGCTCCGGAGCTCACAGCCAGGTACGGTTCCAGGTTTCTAGCTAAGAGTATGAAGAGAAGATTTGGGAAGCATGTGCATCTTATCCAGACTGATGGTGGCCCAGAGTTTAAGGCAGATTTCCTCATGCATGTACATTCTTTCTGTGATCGTCACAGGATAGCGAGGCCATATCGTAAAAATGAACAATCTTATATCGAGAGTTTCAACAGAACGGTAAGAAAAGAGTGCCTGGGCTGGTCAAAATATCGCGTTGAACAATTGCCAGAGTGCATAGAAATGGTAGAATCTTTCCTGAAGCGCTATCATTATCATCGTCCACATATGAGCTTAGGTATGAAGCCACCATTACAAAGATTAAAAAAGGAGGTAGACTGTCGGATATTTACGGAGAATTAAGCGCTGTCACAGCCAGTGCCCGAGTTACGACTGCTACGACAAGCGTTACGGTGGGGGGTGTATCTGCTTCTATATTCTGTAGAACAATAGTTATTTCGTTCTATTAGCTCAAACTTGTTGACTCGCCCTATCTGGGGTGTTACGATAGTATCAATTCATCAGTCATATCGTAGTAGGCTGAGTAAAAGTAAAAACCTAAACCATAAGGAGGTAAGACGTGGAAAGAGATGATGTTGAGAAACTAGTTAAAACAACTCTGGGAGAAATCGAAAAGGTGCTGGGCAGCAGAACCGTGGTCGGTGACCCCATAACCGTGGGAGACTCGACTATAATTCCGCTGTTAAGTATCGGCTTTGGTTTCGGCGGCGCCGGTGGAGCCGGCTTAGGAGAAAGTAAAAAGGGTGAAGGCGGTGGGGAAGGTGTCGCCGGTGGTGGTGGGGCTGGCGGTGGCGTTAAGCCCATTGCTATCATCATCATCGACAAAGACGGGGCGCGGATAGAGTCAATCAAAGGCGGTATGGCATCAGCCTTGGAAAAAATCGGTGAGTCAGTACCCCGGGTAATGGAAAAATTTGCCGATAGATGGGGTGAGCGCAAAAAGGAAGGATAAGTTAGTTGTGGGTCATCATCGCCCTGGTTAGCCTGATTGTACTCATCATATTGATACTATGTATACCGCTTGCCCTCGTTTTCCAGGTAAACACCAGCAAAAGTCCCGTATTCCAGATAAGATTGCTATGGCTTTTCGGGTTGATTGATAGAGACCTGAAAAAAGCTAAAAAAGAAGAGCCTGAAAAGGAAGAAAAGATAACCAGAGGCGAGCCAAAACCCAAACGCAGGATAAGCGCCAGCACTGTATATCAAATCCTCAGAACCAGAGGACTGTTTACCCATCTTCGTCGGCTACTGGTAAGCGTTTTTAAAAGCCTTAAAATTAAAGAGCTGGCAGCAAATATTAAGCTGGGGCTGGAAAACCCCGCTGACACGGCACTTTTATTTGCGCTCCTGGGACCGCTTTATTTTCTGTTAAATAAGCTACCCTATGAGATAAACGTGTTGCCTTCTTTTGACGGCGATATTACTCTGGAAGCTTACCTGCACGGCGTCATCAGGCTGTGGCCTATTCTAGTTGTCCTGGCTTTATTAAGATTTGTTTTCTCTGTACCAGCAATACGGATTTCCAAAACACTGATTTTGAAAAGATGACAAAGACCGTATTAGGCATCGATAACCCCATATCGGTGAGGGGATTCACTATTATCCCTGTGGTAAAACTATCAATACACTATTCCTTCGCAGCCGGGATTTCGGTCTTCAGCACCAAGCAGCCCATTGCCGCCGTGCTAATATCACCATGGCAAAAAAGAGCTATTAACATGACCGGCGAAGAAATGCCACTGGAGCAGCTTATACAGGAAGTCCCAAATATCAAAGAAACTCTGGAAGAAATCCAACCGTCTTGATAGCCCTTAACCAGAACATGTCATTGCGAGTCCGCCTTAGGCGGGCGAAGCAATCGTTAATGTCTTTCCCCCAAAAAAGAGTTTACTTCGTCATCCAGATGCAATCAGGACCCTCCATTAACATGACCAAAAAATAAGGTGGGCGCTTTACTAAACGCCCACCTTGGGAATCTTATTTTCTCGCCCCAACTCTCTTGCGGTGTTATCTCCGCAGGTGTTGTCTCATCATACGAGACCAACCCAAATCATTTTTGCGAGTCAGGCTCGAGTTTGGAATGCCCTGCTGTCACACAGGGCGCCGCCCATCAACTTGCCAAACCCCTAAAAAGGCTTGAAGCTTCATTTTGCACCTCCCGAAGCTAAACTCGGATGGGATCATGTAGCTTCTTAAATTATTATAAGCATGTCCTGCGCCACAAGTCAAATATTAATGCACCTATCCTCTGAATCCCACCACTCACCAGCTTTAGCCAGACCCAGTCGGGCCTGCAGGGCGGGTTTAAAAACCCGCCCTTACATTGCTATTTCTCCATAGGCGACCCAAAAGAGGTCAACAATTTAAATAATACGTATCTTACTTAGCTCGTCAATATCCTCTTGAGTTATGCCCAGCAGATTACTGAGAATATCCCTATTATGCTCTCCCAAATCCGGTGCGGCACGTTCCGCCCTGCAGGGAGTCCTGGAAAACTTGAATGGTGTATTGACCACTTTGAACACGCCTGCTTCAGGGTGTTGGACATCGATAATCATATCCCTGGCTTTCACCTGAACATCATCGGCTACCTGGTCAATTTTATTAACTGGCCCACAGGGGATACCCATCTGCTCCAGATCCTCAACCCACTCCTGTGTTGTCCTGGTTTTCATTGCCAGCGTTAAGATTGGCTCCAGCACCTCATAGTTTTGAGTGCGCAGCCAGCCATCTTCGAACCTGGGATCATCAATAAGCTCAACATGGTTAATGGCAGCACAAAACAGAGGCCACTGATTCTTTATCCCACCTCTCAAAGCTACAGCAACATAGCTATCCTTAGTGGGGAAAACCTGGAATGGTGTAATTACGGGATGTCTGGTACCCAAAGGACTGGGTATCTCGCCAGTATTGAGATAGCGGACAAAGGCATTTTCCTGGACGGTTACCTGGCAGTCCAGCATACTGATGTCCACAAGTTGTCCCTTGTTGCTTGCCTGACGCTCCTGCAAAGCCGCCAGAGTGGCGATACACAAAAACAGACCAGCAGCAATATCCCCATAAGACACTCCCGGCCTTACTGGAGGTCCACCAGGCTCACCCGTAATACTCAAAACTCCACCCATAGCCTGAATAATGATGTCAAAAGCAGGCTTTTGCGCATAGGGGCCGTATTGACCAAAGCCAGAGCCGGCAACGTAAATGATTCTGGGATTACACGCCTTTATTGCTTCATAGCCCAGGCTAAAACTATCCATGGTTCCCGGCACGAAATTTTCCACCAGAACATCGGCTTTCTTTGCCAGCCTCAAAAATATTTCCCTTCCACGCTCGCTGGTCAAATCCAGAGTGATGCTTTTCTTGCCGCGATTCAGGCTAAGAAAATAGGTACTCACCCCTCTGATAAAAGGGCCGTTTCCTCGAGCAATATCACCTGCTTCTGGTCTTTCAACTTTAATGACCTCAGCACCCAAATCGCTGAGCAACATGGTAGCGAAAGGGCCAAACAACACCTGCGTTAGGTCAAGAACTCTAATTCCCGCTAATGGACCAGCCATATCTCACCTCTCTAGCTCCGACTTATAACTATTATCTACACACCTGGTATATACCTGACATACAGTCTAGCATAATCAAAGAGTGAGACAAAAAATCGGGGTGATGTATATTCTGAGGTTTAATACGATAGGCAAAAGATTTGTTACTACCAAAGTTAGCAATTTCCAGATTTTTCTGTTAAAATATCTGCCCGCTGGCATAATTTGATTATTTGAATCAAATATGCATATTATAAGCACCGTAGCAACTAAATAATATAAGAGTGTTGTTAACGATATTTGATAGTGAGGGAGGTTATGAAAGAGTCAAATCTTTATGAAGACGAATTCAAACTCTGGGTAATGCTGGAGCAGGCACACTCAGCAATATTTGCCTCCAGGGAAAAAGACCTGGCACAATATAAGACTTCGCCCATGAAAGCTGCAGTTCTATTCATTATCCAGCAAATTGGGAGCGAGGCAACACCCGCCGAAATAGCCCGCTGGATACTTAGAAAATCTCACACAGTCTCGGGGCTTCTGGACAGAATGGAAGAAGATGGGCTGATAACTAGAAAAAAGAACTTGCCCAAAAAGAACCTGGTAAGAGTTACCATAACCGAGAAGGGGAAAAAGACCCTCCGCAACTCCATGAAAAGAGAATCCATCAGAAAAATATTTGCTGCCCTTCCGAAAGATGAACGCAAGCAGCTATATACTCAGTTAGAAAAGCTACGAGCCAAAGGGCTTAAGCTATCTGGATTCCCCAAACCACCCTTTCCCAAATCCTTATAACAGCATCTGTTCCAGCGAAACATAACCCAAACCTTCTGCTTCAAAACACCGGGTGTGAAAGTGCTATATGCTTATACTGGGGCATGTCGGAATTACTCTTGGCGTTGCAGTATTATCTTTGGGCGCCTTAAACAAAGGTGGCCAACTTCCAGCTACAGCGAAGAAAACTGCTAGGGCTTCAGAACCACCACCTCAGATGCCTACCACCCATAACTACCCTAACAGAAACAAAATTTCCTGGTTCACTTCTGCAGCCAGCTATATAGATTTCAGATTTCTGCTTTTAGGCTCGCTTCTACCCGATATCATCGATAAACCTATTGGCATATACTTGTTCCCAGAAATCTTCGGCTCAGGCAGGATTTTTTGCCACACCCTTCTTTTCACCGTTCTGCTGACACTGGCTGGACTTTACCTATTTCGAAGAGATGGTAAAACCTGGCTCCTCGCTTTGACATTCGGTGTATTCATGCATTTTATCCTAGACCAGATGTGGCTTTACCCCAAGACACTATTGTGGCCAGCCTTTGGAATTGCATTTGATAAAACATCTCTGGAAAACTGGCTGGGAAATATATTAGTAGGGCTGTTTACTAATCCCGAGGTTTTTATTCCAGAGTTAGTCGGAGCGGCTATACTAATATGGTTTGCTGTAGTGCTGGTGCATAGAAAGAAGGTCTGCGCCTTTATCAAATACGGCCAAGCTTAGTGACGTTTCCTCAAAACACAAAAAGGGGTAAACGCACTTATCCTCCTCTAAAATTCCTGTATCCTAAATCCCTCGCTCACACATTTATAAATCTTACTGCCACGTATCCTCGCCAAAAGGACACATAAACTTTTTAGCTCTATTCATCGTTTTTACTGGCAAAGATGGCCATAAAAGGAGGTTGAAGTGTAAACGTGATCGCTCAATTAGATTTACTAAAAAGAGGAGACAAAATTCAAAGGAGGTATTAATTGAAAAAAGCAATTCTAATCTTTCTATCTTTAGTTCTATCGCTGGCCATGATTGTGCCCAGCACCACCGCAGTGATGGCAGATTCAGAAAAAGAGAGTGAACCGCAACCAGCGGTAAGAGCAGCTCTGATGATTAGTACCCCTAGCATTGCAGAAGTGGGTCAGCCGGTAACCATCACAGTCTTCGCAAGGTATAATAATCAGCCTGTAGCAGAAGCCGAAGTCTACGCCTTGAAGACCGATAAGATGGCTATCACGGCTGACAAGAAGAATTATACTACTAACACTGCCGATTATGTAGCCTCGCTAGATGAAGAGGTCATTTTCCTTGGCGAGACTAATAACGAGGGCCAAGTAACCTATAAATTCGCTGATAGCAGCCGCTATATGCTGGCAGCATTCAAATCTGGTTATATCCCAGGATTTTCCCAGATAACTATCACCCTGTCATCAACAAAAAGGCTGTACCTCAAGGTTCCAGCCTCGACTGAAGTCGGCAATCCTGTCACTGTGGCAGTAGTAGAGAGGTCCAGCCAAGAACCAGTGGCTAACGCTGCTGTTTATGCCAGAAAAATAGGGGACATTGGTTGGCCCAAGCCAACAGGGGTTATTAGCCCACGCAAGCCCAAGGTTACTTCTGTTTTCAGTAAAATAATAGACTTCTTCGTAAAGCCTACAACAGGCAACACAACTTCTACCGATGCCAAAGTTAACAAAGCTGAACCTGCTATGGCCGAGTCAGCTAAAATCGCCGATGAGGCTCAGAATGCTGAAGAGCTCCAGAAAAATGGCATTCCCTTGGGTTACACCGATGACAATGGCGAATTGGTCTATACCTTCAACGAGACAGGTAATTATGCTCTGGCAGCCATTGAGGAAGATTATGCTCCTGGCTTCGCCCGGATAAACATCGTGCTGGCTGACCAGAAAGCACTGGGAATAAAAGCACCAGACAAAGCCGAGGTGAATAAGCCAGTTACTATTACGGTTTTCGAAAGGCAGACTCATCAGCCAGTGCTGAATGCCAGCGTCTATGCCTTAAGAATAGGCGACCTTCTTACCGCTGTACCTGCAGAGAAGCCCACCACATTAATATTGACCCCGGAGCCGACACCTACCACTGTTCCAGAAGTATCCGTAACCGCTGAGGCAGTCAAAGAGAAAGGCATTTCCCTGGGCAACACCGATGATAATGGTCAGGTGGTTTACAGCTTCGACAAGACAGGACGTTATGTCCTGGCAGCCATTGAGGACGACTATTTGCCTGGTTTTGCTCGCATAGGTATAAACCAGGCAGGAGGCCCGAAAGCTTTGATGATGAAAGTACCCAGCGAGGCTGTCATGGGAGAGCCAGTACCGATTGCGGTAAGAGAAAGATATTCTGGCGAAGCAATCGCTCAAGCCACTATTTATGCCCTGCGTCTGGAAGAAGTCGATGAAGCCAACAGCTTCCCGTTCAAAGCTGACCCCTCTGCTGCCGACACCACTGCCAGGGAAAAGCTTACCGAAGCTGTCAGGTCAAGGGGTACTAATATCGGCTCAACCGAAAACAATGGCATACTGATACATAAATTCGCCCAGGAGGGCCACTATATCCTGGTAGCGATCAAAGATGGCTATCAGCCTGACTTCGCTCGGATTCATATTAGTCCCAAGATAATAGTCCCTCAAAAAACTGAGGTAGCTCCCCGACCCATGCCACTCCCCACCACCAAAAGCAAGTAATCAACATACTCTAATCCCCTCTCCCTTGCCCAAGGGAGAGGGGATTAGTTCCTCATGGTGACATCTTATTAAAAAATAAGGCTATTTGACACAAGCATAGGAATTTGCTACGTTATTGGTTGCATGCTGGCAGCAGCATAAGTGCTAAACTAGCGATCCCTCTTTCTACCTTGTATTGCCACGTTTGCTTTGGTTATTTAGCCCCCGAACCTGAGGAGCAAAAAGAATGCCCCAAAAGCAGGAAACAAATAATGAATCGGTAACATCCCAGAGCTTAAAAGAGGCTTCCTCAGACGTCCAGAAATTAGCCTCGCTGAGCCAGACACTGAATATCGCTTCCAAGTCCAGGGTTACTTTCGGTACTCCCATGCCATCTCAGAACCCCGAAACGGGGTGGCAATACAGCTTCTGCATGGGATGCATGCAAGCCGACTGCAGCACCAAGATATACCTTGAGGACGGAGTCGTGGTCAACATCGAAGGCAATCCAGAAAGTCCCCTAAATCAGGGGAAGGTCTGTCCTAGGGCGATCACTGCCATTATGGGACTTTATAACCCTTATCGGGTCAAGACACCTTTGAAGCGAACCAATCCTGAGAAGGGACCTGACATTGACCCAGGCTGGGTAGAGATAACCTGGGAGGAAGCCATAGATACGGTGGCAAAGCGGCTTAAGAAAATCAGGGAGGATGACCCTCGAAAGCTGGCAGTATGGGAAGGCTGGGGTGCTCCTGAAGATTTCCTCATCACCTGCAAAGAAATAGATAAAAGCGTGAATTATAAATACGGGTTCCTCATTTTCTCCAAAGCCTTTGGCACACCAAACGAGGTGTTCGGCCGCAACCTCTGCGCCATTCACTATCCCTGTAACCTCATCCATGGGCAACACCCTGAATACATTGCTGACCTGCAACACTGCCAATACCTAATTGCACCTGGCAGAAACGTAGGGCTAAACACAGCTTCTACACATGCCACCAGGCGGTTCCTAGATGCTATAGACCGCGGAATGAAGCTGGTAACACTGGACCCACGTTTCTCTCCCGATGCCGCCAAAGCCTACCGCTGGCTACCAGTGAGACCAGGCACCGAGCTGGCTTTTGCCCTGGCGATGCTGCATGTCATCTTCTACGAGCTAGAGAAATTCGATGAGTGGTTTGTTAAAAACAGAACTAACGGTCCTTACCTCATTGGCCCTGACGGCTATTACGTCAGGGATAAATCCACCAAAAAGCCACTCATCTGGGACTCAGTTGACAACAAAGCTAAGACGTTCGATGACCCATCCATTAGGGACTATTCGTTTGAGGGCAAGTACACAGTGGAGGGTACCGAAGCAACTCCAGCGTTGCAGTTGATAAAGGAGCGCATGAAGGAGTACACGCCGGAGTGGGCAGAGGGCATTACCAGCATCCCTGCGTCAAGCATCCGGGAAGTAACAGCGGAGTTCATGGAGCATGCCCAAATAGGTAGCACCATAACCATAGACGGCTTTGAGTTTCCCTTGCGGCCAGCACAGTTCGCCGGCTCAGGCCGTGGCACGATGTCTCAAAAAGGCGGCACATACTTCGACCTGGCACGAAATATGATTAACATGCTGGTGGGCTCGGTAGAGGTACCCGGCGGCATGACGGGAAACCGCAATCCGGGACCATGCGCCGAAGCTATTCAGCCTAATGAAGATGGCATATCAACACCTATCATGGAATCAATAGGTACTCCCTTCACATTTCCGCCCGAGCACGTGTCCATGAACGAGTTTTACCCCCACAGCCATGCCACACCCCAGGTTCTGGCACGAGCCGTGCTTGATCCCAAGAAATACTACCTGGCCTACGAGCTTGAGGCAATGCTGAACTGTGGCGCCAACTCCATACGCGCTTCTTGTGACCGCCAAATACTCTTTGATGCTTTCAAAAAGGTCCCTTTCATAATAACTTTCGCGCTCAATTTCGATGAAGTAGCCATGATGGCAGACATCGTGTTTCCTGAGCACCAGTTCCTGGAGCGCAAGTACGCCAGATTCTATCTGGTCACCCACCAGAGCATCGACGACTCTATACGAGGCTTGGTTATGGCATTAGGGCGGAACCAAGTAAAATCACTATTTAACACCAGGCGCATGGCTGATGTGCTTATTGAAATAGCCGACCGTGTCGGCTTCCTCACCGGATCTGGAGGAATTAATGACCTGGTCAATCTGGCTTTCCAGCTCAAGGGCAAAAACAAGCTCGACCTCGACCAGAAATATACTATAGACGAGATGATAGACAGGAGAATCAAGCAGGTCTTTGGCGACGAATACAGCTTCGACCATCTTCTGAAGCATGGCATTATCTATAAGTTCGATGCTATTGGAAAACGTGGCTACAACTACTACTACTGGCCCGACAACAAAACTCGACATCCTATATACTTCGATATGTTGAAAGCGTCTGGCGAGAGAATGAGAGAGAACCTAAAGAAGCACAACATTAAGCTCCCGAACTGGAAAGACCAGGAAAATTATTTCAAGTATTTCCAGGCTATACCTTACTGGATACCCGGCCCTGAGTTAACAGCTCCGCCTGAGTACGATATGTGGGCTTGCAACTGGAAGACCAACTTTATGACCTTTGGCGCCAGCAACACCCAGGAAAACGCCTGGTTGGCAGAGTTTCGTGAAGAGGACCCCTACGAGATGTACGTATGGATAAACTCCGAAACAGCCAGCAAGAAAGGGTTTAAGGACAAGGACGAAGTCTGGGTTGAGTCAAGATACGGAAAAACAGTGGGAAAGCTCAAATTGACCGAGCTTATCCACCCCGAAGTGGTCGGCATACCAGCATGTTACGGTAGCAACACGATAATGATGAGCCCTGACGCTAAGAAAGGCACCTACTTCAACATACTCATGACCGGGCAGGAAGACACCGGATTTGACCCGGTAAGCGGGTCAGTCACCATTAGCCCCAGAGTGAAGGTATATAAAGTGGAGCAGAGCAAGTGAAGGCAGTATTCAGATATGGCATGGTGATAGACCTCAAAAAATGTATCGGCTGTGATACCTGCACAGTCGCCTGCAAAGCTACCAATGCCACGCCCAGAGGGATAAGTTGGAACCGCGTACTGAAATACGAGACTGGCAACTACCCTCAGAGCAAACTCAATTTTCTACCCATAACTTGCATGCATTGTGAAAAACCTGAGTGCCAGAAGGCATGCCCTACTGGAGCGACCATCAAGCGTGATGACGGGATAGTGATGATAGATAGCGATAAATGCACAGGGTGCCGGTACTGCATGGTGGTATGCCCTTATACCGCAAGACGCTTCTTTGACCGGCTGATTACATACTATCCGGGACATACGACTCCTTTTGAGAAGTTGGGCTATCAGAAGCACACACGCGGCACAGTTCAAAAATGCGACTTCTGCCTGAAGCGTGTCCAACAAGGGCTGCAGCCATCATGCGTGGTATCTTGCACCGCCAACGCCCGCTTCTTTGGGAATCTGGACGACCCTGACAGCGAAGTCTCCAGACTTATTAGGGAAAGACAAGGGTTCGTGCTCAGTCCTGAACGGGGTACCAGACCATCAGTATACTACTTGCCAGCAGATTAGGCGCAGGTTAAAAGCAGATGAAAGAGGTTCTAAACATTCAGAGAGTATGGGACTGGAAACAAGCAGCCTATCTGTTTCTAGTGGGTATGGGCGCTGGGGCTTACCTGACAGGCTTCGCCTACAGTATGATACAGCCTGAGTTCGCACCTGTCTCCAAGCTGGCATTCCCCATCGCCGCGTTCTTAGTCATCGCAGGCTACTGTTTCCTGTTAGCAGACCTGGGACGAAAGAGAGTAACACACCTGGCGTTTTTACGTCCTTCGTCCTCCTGGATAAGCCGTGGAACTATCGTAATAACTATCTTTCTAGTACTCAACTTAATCCATATAGGGACCTTGTTTTGGCCATCCAAGTTGTTGGAAGCTATGCCAGCTTTGCATCTCTGGTTGGGTAGTATTGCCTCACTCTTCGCCGTGCTCACCCTTATTTACACTGGTCTACTGCTGAGGGCCGCTAGCCCTATCCCTTTGTGGCACACATCGTTCGTGCCCATGCTCTTTTTAATATCCGGCATATCCACCGGCATCATGGGTATAGCTCTATCACTCTCAGCATACGGTTTATCCACAGGCACAACTTTGGGGCAAACGCTGACACTCCTGGCACGCTACAATATGTTCATAATAGTAATCGAAGCAATATTTATCTTCTTCTATCTCTGGAGGATGTATCGATTAATTGTCGCCAGGATTTCAGCGCAAATGATGATCAGTGGCAGCCTTGCTGCGCTTTTCTGGGGAGGTTTAGTGGTTGTTGGTCTGGTAGTGCCTTTCATAGCCGAGCTTGTTAAATCCTACCTGTCTCCAGCTGACCCCGTGACAATGCTGATATTGACCACCATAGCCACCATACCCGGCCTGATCGGCGGATTCATACTGAGGAACATTATCATAGCTGCAGGAATGAGAAACCCACTCAACGTTCAAGGAGTACTTGTTCCGCTCTCCGATGCCGACAGAGTCAAGATTCCCAAACAAGTTTCTGCTTTATATCGTTAACCTGGTGCTCTGCCAGACGGCTGTCGTACTCCACAAAACCTCGAGTCAGCCGAGATATTCCTCGATAAAAGTCGAGATCAGCCCGTCGGTACATCTGCTCGCAGAATTCGGGAACCCACTGCAGAACATGCTGTCTCAAGAATTCATTCCCTACCTCTAGGTATTCCCGGGCCTTATCAATGCCACTGGTCTGCCAGGCCTCCTTCTCACCCCAGCAGATAAGCCTCATGAGGTCGAGCTCTATACCGATATAATCCGGAGGCTCTGACAATTCCTCAGACAATTTAACTCCCAAACGGCCACAGATTTGGGAGACTTCCTCAGTAGACTTACCCCAGAGCCTGTCATCCCGATACACAGACTCATATGGCGGAGGAGGGCTATATTGCTGGCTCACTCCCCGGAGCAGCCGAGTTCTATCGATGGAGATAAGCTTAAGAACATCCTCCCTGGGGTGAGTCCTAAAGGCTGCGGCGAAGCCGGCAATGAGCTCAAGTCCTTCTTTTATCCCAGCCGTCTGAAACTCAGATACAATTGAAGAGAAATGATGGTGAAACTTGGCATCAAATATGCCTTCGAGTAATTTCAGGTCAGGCAGTTCCAGATAAAACGTACTAAGCAGACCATATACCTGGCTACGTGCCTCAGCTACTTCAATATATTTCTTCCAAACGAAAGTAGTCACTGGCGCCCCAACTTTTGATACCTAAACTCAGAAAAAAGAATGTATAGCGAATTATCTTTTACTTCATAATTAACGTCAAGCCAGCGCATCAGTAACTGCCATCGCAAATGTAGCCATAAAGAACGCGCAATCAGGCTTTATAATTGAACAAACCACTGAAATGTATATGATCAGGCTACCTCTTGTATACCTATGGACCCCATGTTATATGCTAACCTCTCGTTGCTTGACACAGGGTGTCCACGACCCAAGCGGCCTGCTGCATCCTTTGCAAGATCCTTGCCCTTGACGTTGCTTACAATAGGTACCTGCAACGTACTCGAACACCTTGGCATTTCGGATTGCAAATGCGATTTCCTCAGCTATTGAAAGCAGTAGGAGAGATTCCTCTTCTGTGAAAGAATCTCCGCCAATCTTGTTCAATACCTCCAGTACACCAATCCGCTCTTCGCCTGCTACAAGAGGAATAGCAATCATATTTCTTGTTTGGAAGCCGGAAACCGAGTCAATCTTCCCGTAAAACCGTGGGTCGCTCTGAACATCGTTGATTACCTCTGATTGATTCGTTTGTAGAACAGAGGCAGCTAGGCCTTTATCAGCAGGGAGCGTTGAGGTCATCAATACTGGCTTTGCAGGGCCCTCGACTTGGTAGAAACCGAAGCTCTTCTTGTCGTCATCGAGGAGAAGTACAGATGCTGCTTCGGCTGAAACTATGTCCATAGAACAGTTCAAAGCGGTCTCCAGCAATTCATGGAGGCCTATTGACTGCGCCAGCATCGAGCTCACTGTCAGGTATGTATTTAGGTACGTGAGTTGCCTCTCCAATTTTACGCGCTCTGAGAGACGGCTGATCGTGTTAGTGATCAAGCGGAGAAGTCTGTCCCATAGATCCGGCAGGGTCAAGGTCGTGTCCTTTTCCGGGATCAGCCCTAGCAGACCAATACAAGCCTCTTTGTCTTGCAGAGGATACAACACAAGGTTAGCTGGCCTCTCTGAAGCCACAGAAATGGATACTGAGATTGGTTGAAAGTCAGCCTGGCCTGAGATGCGGTCGAATTGCTCGGCGCAGAGCTTTTCTATACTCAAGGCTGCCTGCGACTGCAATTCGTGCTGAAAAAAGCCTGGGACTATCAGACGCGAATCAACTACGTAAAGAAAAACTGAGCCTGAATGCATCCTTTTAGCAATGCCCGGGAGCAAACCTTGTGCGAATTCCTCAAGACTCCCGACCGCAACAGCCCTTTCCATTAGTTCCATTAGTTGTAAAGCTAAGTCAGCAGAAGTCTGCTGTTGCCGTTCACCACTAGACATGGTAGACCTCCAAATGAGATTTTGATATCTCTGTTCTACTTAATATCTGTACTCTTCCCTGCTGAATAATGAGCATCTCGTTCACCGGATTACCTTTCTTGAAGATAGTCTCATCCTTTCCATCCACGTGCACCGTCATCAACATCAGCACAACTCAGTAACTGATACTTTAAGCAGCTAGACTGTCTTTGTCAAACTTCCTCTATTGTACATTGTAGCAAAATGCAACAACTCGCTATAGGGTGCAACCGCATTTAATACCTCCTCTATCAGAGAGTCAGCATTGGTGACCTGCCCTCAAAGATTGTACTACTTCTTAAATTAGAATTGCTACCCATTTAGCTTCAAAATACAGGTGGTCGATAACTAAGGATGTTATGGACACCATTTGCATGTTGTTATGAATGTGGATTTGAATCATAGGCTATTAACCGGTCGCAGGCGATTTATCCGTCATAGTTTTGGATATACAGCTGATTCGTGTCTCGACGACCAAGATATACCTCATCAATCAAAAACGACTTAAGATAAGTCGAATAAGTACAATCTGAAATTTCTTGCAACTGGTTTACTGGCTACTGATTGTTAAGGCTCTTTAGGCTATTGCTAGTAGTTATTCTAATTGTTCTTTACCAATTAGAGGACGTTGGGCTTTTCACTCTTGCGTTGTCTCTAAATCTCTACACTGAAAATGAGAAACCGACGCTGGTTGCTGCGCCGGTTTCTTCAAAAATATTTATTGAGCGCCCGGGATGCGAGAGGCGCACATATTAGTTAAACGAAAAAATAGTAAAAAAGTTTAGTTATTCAAAATATTTTATGCAGTTTTATCACATAATAAATGCTTAACTGACTGTGCTATTTGTCTTAATCATAGTCCAGCGTAGAGTCAGTCATAATTAATAATGACACTTAACTAGAGATTTGTATATACCTGTATAGTAGAATCAAGTATATCCATATGGGTAGTTTTTGCCTGAGTTTACCGTGGTAATTCTGCAACTTGCAATTCTTTCTTCGCTACTTTGGTGCTAGTTTGATGGTATACTGTTAGATAGTGAGCTTCGACTTGGCCTTATTTCAACTTTCAATCCCAAAATGCAACAACTCTCTATAAAGTTTAATCGGGTCGCAGGATTAACAGGTTTAGTTCGGTTTTTTCTTAGCGATGTTAACGATTAGCCTAATAAACCGGACAAGTGCTCCGACTCCCAATCCTACCGCAATGAGAATTAATACGATGGTTACTACAATTGGAACAACATAAACTGCAGTATTGTTAGGTATTACATTGAAATTAAAGGGAAAGATGGATACCAAATTAACCACCACGACAACGCCAATTACATTGAGAACTATCTTTATGATTTGATGCAGCCAGTACCTATCGTGAATGATTAAAACAATATTACCTGCAATAGAGAGAATTAAGGCTATGACCAGAATCGGAAGCCAGATAAAGTATACGTTGGTGAGCAGTGGTAGTCTGGTAATACTCCCATCTGGTCCGAAGTGGTACCAGGCTATATACTGGTAAAAGAAAGAGAAGAATATAATGAGAACCAGGCTCCAGAAGATCGCAGCGCTGTAGCCAGCCATTCTGCCGGCCCTAGAATGTTTAAAATAATCATCCACACGCCCCCTTCGCTCTTCCGCTTTTTTCGATGAAGTAGCAGAAGTTGGTACTGAAACCTCAGTCTTTTCTGCATCTCCAGATGAATCCGAAGGTTCGGTTGCCTTTTGTCCCTCGTCAGTTCTAGCTTTTTCGCCATGCTCTATAGCTGGCAATATCCCCTTAGCTATATTACCTGCTACTGGTAATTCATATTGTTCACCGTGGTACGCCTTTACCATCAGGACAATCCATAAAATGAACGTCAAGATGCCAATAATAGCGCCGAAGAAGACGCCGACGAAAGGTATCCAGCTCAGGAGAGCACTGGCGATAGTAAGCACACCAAAGGTGATTATCGACTGGATGGCGTGAAAGCGAACAAAATTGTCCTTTTGCTCAAGGACAAGGAAGATGATGCCAGTTATCCAGCCAGCGAGGTAACAAAGCAATCCAGCAACATTAGGCTTCATGCCAGTTGTTGAACTATCAGCAGCTATCTGCTGTTTCTCATTTGCCTCAATGCGCGCTTTTTCTTCTTCGTATATTTTCCTTCTATCTTCTGGTGATAGTTGCATGTATCTCCTCCTCTTGAATCAGTTAATCGGATATACCATGGCACTGGCAAAGCCAGGAGTTTGCACATGGTACCGAAGGAGAGAAATAACCACCAGGTTAATTTTGCCCTTTAGATCGGTACACCTTGGCGAATCTTAATAATGTATCCTCTGGTTTGCTGGTCAGTAGAGTATTTAGACCTGTCATAGCCATCATAGTGAACAATGTCCTGCTTAGACCTGACCAGGCGAGGTGGTGGTGTCATGTCAGGGTAGCCAAGTACCATCATATCATATATCTCCAATTCGCTTGGCACGCCCAGCAGTTTCTTAATAAGAGCTTGCGGATAGGCGTCACTAGAGGCAGACACCCATTGTGCCGCCAATCCCAGTGATTTAGCAGCAAGCATCATATAAAGAAAAGCACTGGCTTGGCTGGAATCGAATGTTTTATCACCATGCGTTAAACGAACCGATAGGGGATAACAATCCTTGAGCCTGCGATCACCAAGTTGTATTATGAACACTGGAGCATTAACGAAGCCAAGCGGACGAAAATTGAATCTGATATCTTCATCTCTGGTAAGCTCAATTTTCATCATAGTATCTTGATTTTCCACGATAATCTCAAATATTCTCTTCCTCAATTCATCTTTCCTGACCACAATGAACTGCCACGGTTGCGAATTACCCCCTGAAGGTGCCCAGCGCGCTACCTCAATTATCTTTTCCACATACTCATCGGGTACCAGATCTGGTTTGATCTTACGGACGCTTCGTCTCGTCTTAGCCAATTCTAGAAGACTATCGTAATCCATATTAACCTCCTCTTGCAGCAATGATGTTTCTTATTATAGTTTGACCATCTATTTTCCGCAATGTGCTTTGTCTAATGTGGCCCACCTTACATAACGACACGATATATGCTTTTCAGCGGATTGTGGTCTCTACTACTCGATAAATTGTGCAATATCCAGAAACGATGTTACAATTCAAGGATATTATGATTTCAATAGAGCAGAATAGCAGAATTCGCACTATCGTACGAGCTTGCAAGCTAATCGCAGGCATGAGTGGGTCGCGCACAAATGTGCCAGAGAGCCATAAGATTTACTATCAAATGCTTGCCGATTATTATGCACGACTGCTGAAAGCTAAAGATGAAGGTAATTTTACGGCAGCTCACACCATTTTCTTCCCAGTCGAGATACTTTACGCCATGGATATCATCCCAATGCATACCGAACTTACTGCCTGGATGACAGCTCTATTTTCTGGAAATTATGCTGAGCTACTCGCCACATCATCTCAAGTAGGCCTAGCACCAGAAATATGTTCGCCTTACCGTGTCTTAACTGGTGCTCTGGCTAAAGGTTCTATACCGCGACCTGATATAGTGCTCTGGTCAAACTTAATATGCGACAACGCTGCCAAAAGCGGGGAATTGGTAATCCACATGACTGGTTGCCCAGGCTTTTATATTGACTGCCCCTTCCAGCAGTCCGATTACGAGAATCAATATTTCAAAGAAGAATTAAGGGAAATGATACATTCCTTAGAGAAACAGTCAGGCCATAAAATGAACTGGGATAAACTGAGTGAAAGCATAGCTCGAATAAACAGGCAGATCGAACTCTTTCGCCAGATTGAGGAGCTTCGCCAAAAAATCCCTTCCCCACTCCCCCCTCAAGACTTTCTTAAGCTATTTACAGTTGATTGTATGTTCGCTGGTCAGCCCGAGGCAACCAAGTTTCTGGAGACCGTTCACCAAGAATTGACAGAAATAGTCCGGGACCGCAAAGAGGTTCCACGCCCAGAACGTTTCCGAATAATGAATTTACTCTTTCCTCCTATACTGCTACTGGGGGCAATAGAGAAAGTTTCATCGGAACACGGTGCAGTCAGCGTTGCTGACCCCCTCTTATGCCATTGGGGGGAGGAGCGACTTGACCCAAAGGAACCTCTGGATAGTGTTATTAAAAAGATAAAAATGAACCCTGTAATGGTCATGCATGGACCGCTGGATGAGAAAATAATAAAGCTTGTCGTTAACAGCGCCATCCAGCATAAGATTGATGGAGCTATCCACTATGCGCATGTTGGTTGCAGGCAGAGTGGCGCACTAATAAAGATTTTAAAGGATGCTCTTAATGAGATAGATGTACCTGTTTTAGTCTTAGATTGTGACATAATTGATACTACGGTTGCTCCTGAGGAAGAAGTATGTCAAAAACTAAAGCAGTTCTTTGAGCTTTTGGAGGAGCGCTGAGCTTATTTATTATCGAACCTTGAATTTGGCTACCTGGGGGTGTTGGAGAAACTCCCATTCCCCCTTGATGCCGTAGCTTGAGGCTGCTAGTTCAATATGTAGCATAGCAATACCGCAATCCAGATGCTTAGAGACATTAAACTCCGGGCCAGTAGTCCTTACGAAAACTGTGATACTATCTTTTTCTACATAGAAGCCCCACGGTTGGCGATTTACAGCAGAAGGAGCAAGCCTAGCAGCTTTAAGTGATATTTTTACCCAATCTTGCCACTCTGACATGTCCAAGCCGCTAACCAGCTTAGAAAGCGGGAGGCGCTTATGTGTAAGTCCAAAACCAGTCATTAGCTTCTCTTCCAGTGACTCGAATTGTCTTGCATATCCGACTGGTGTCAAGGCTAAGACTCGTTCCTTACTCCTGACCTCCACAAGAGAAGCAGCGATTTCAGGTCTGAAGAAACCGCCAACCCAGCAGGTATTCAGCCCCAGAGCCGTTGCCTCTAAGACAATCCCCTCACCTGTATAGCCAACCGCCTCCTGAACAAAAGGGCTGTCCATATCTCCAATAAAAGCGATAAACGCAGGCGCGTCCTTAATCTTACCATAGCTTCCAACTATACCTTTAAAAACATTATTCACTGACTTGGTTACAAGACGTGTTCGAACGTAAGGAAAGGGCTTAAACTGGGTGCAGATTGTATCCAGAGCTGCCAAAATATCTGGCTCTATTGGTCGATTTGGATCGAAATATCTCCGTGATCTTCGTTTGTCAATAACTAGATGCCATCTTGAGAAAGGAATATCCATAAAACATTAAGATAAGCTATCATCATAAATATTTCAAATAAACAGCTACTTTGTTGGAGTAATATATACTATCCAGTAAAGTTTGCATTCCAAAATCTTTTATTTGGTATGATGAACCTATCATTTCGTGTTTTAGATGTAAAAATTTCTGCTTTTGCTGAGGTTCGAGAGCATCGAGTTCTAACACCTGCTGCGGGTATTAAATGTGCGATATTTTTAATAACCTCTTCTGAAATATGACAGGTTATTATTCTGCTTCGACCCAAGAATCAAAAAGCAGCCCGTATGCTGGGTCATACTTTCTGGCAAAAGCTTCAGGATATTTCTTCCTATACTCTTCCATTTCACTCACATTAATTTTTTGGACTTCCACCAGATACCCACCTGTAGCCATACCGCAAGCATTTTTAGAGGTCGTATTTGCTGGAGATATGAGATTGTTGGCTCCCCCTCTATCAAGTCCCGTAGTTATCGGGTCATGTCTGGCTCCATGGTCTTGATACACTGCCCCAGGGATTATTCTTTCTGTTACATATGCTCCACCTAGAACAGCACCTCTTTCATTATAAAGCTTGACTATATCGCCATTTTTAATACCTCTCGGAACAGCGTCTTTGGGGTTTATCCATACTGGTTCATAGAGATATCCGTCAAAACCTCTCACCTTGCAAGTAGCTATCTCTCTTAGCCAGGCAATATCATCATGCTCCGCATGCACCCGCCACCGGGGATGATTTGAGACTAGTAACAGGGAGTATTTTTTAGCTCGCTCACAAGACCGACTCTCCTGATGTGTTACCCCTCCGGAGATATATCTTGGAACTGGTGGCCTCTCCTCATCACCGGGGAAATGCTCCGCCAACCATTGGCAGTAAAACTCTATCTTACCCGATTTCGTATGTAACGGATTAGCTTCAGGATCATTATGAAATTTTATCATCCCCGCTGGTTCTTTTTCCCAGTCCGGGTCAGTTGGGACAACATAATAACCCTTTTCTTTTAGTTCTTCCCAAGTGACCATATCAGCCACACCAGACTCCTCAAAGCCGAGCTTTATCCACTCCTCGATTGACTTACCCTCAGTAAACTCCTCATATTTCCCCAACTTCTTGGCTATTTCCCCAACGATCTCATAGTCACTCTTAGATTCACCTATGGGGTCAATGCATTTGCCTTCAGGGAAAATGAGGTCAAACTGTGCACTGTAACCAACAGATATGTCTTCTTCCTCCAGTTTGGTATTGACGGGCAATAACAAGTCAGCATAAAGGCAATCATTCTCCAACCAGGGATGCTGTTCTAATATAAATTCAATTTTAGGGCTTCTGAACGCCTCTATCATCTTATTTCCACAGTTCCAACAGTTTATAAAACAGCCCTCGTCGCTCCATATCATGTGTATTTCAGATGCTCCTTCAACAGGATAATGGTACTTATTAAACTGGTCTTCAACTGGGGCCCACATAAAAGAAGCATACCAGCTTACGGGTGGGTTGAGAATGGCCTCATGAAGCAGTGGCTTCCAAATCAATTGCTTTGGCTTACCATGTGCATCTCCCCGAAGCACAGAGTGTAAGTTTGGTACCCTCTCGCCACGAGGCATGCCCGAATCAAGGGAAACTTGGTGAACGCCGGGTTTCCCTACACCCTGCATCGCCAGTAGCATGACCTCTAATCTGGCGGGTTCAGTGGCATATGGTCCCCTTATGTAGGAACCACCCATGTAATGAATCACGGATGTAGTTTTGGAGGCCCATTCCTTTGCCAAAGCATATATTGTCCATGGAGAAATACCGCATAAAGCAGAAGCCCATTCAGGCGTTTTGGGTATACCATCTTCTTTTCCTAGTACGTAATCTTCGAATTTATCAAATCCAAATGTATGGGTAGATATATAACCTTTGTCATAAGTTCCTTCTATCATCCAGGTATATGCTATAGCCAAAAGCAAGGATGCATCCGTATTAGGTAGAATTGGTATCCATTTGTCGGCATGGATAGATGCCCCATAGTTCAGGTCAGGACACACATATACCTGCTTTATACCCAGCTCTGTCCACCAGTAACTTATCCGGCTAAAAGACTGGCCTTGAAATGCCCATGGCGTTGTTTCCAGGTCACAACCGATAAACAGAACCATTTCGCCATTTTCTGATATATCCTTAATAACATTTGTTTGAGGCGCCATCATACCTACTGACATGGTTTTAGTCCAGGGACAATCCATTCCCCAGGTATGTTGTGCCCCCCAATACCAGCCCTCCCAACTATCAGGATTAGCACGCTGTTCTGTGTAACCCTCTTTCAGAAGACGAATTGGAATCCCATGGGTACCATGTATACATTTCGTCTCCCCGTGATTCCCCATCATCAGGTATATGGCTGATGACCCATATTTTTCGCCTATCCTCCTCATCTCTCCAGCTATAATATCTGTTGCCTGGTCCCAGGAAATTCTTTTGAATTTACTAACGCCTCGGTTATGCGTGTTCCTCTCACCGTCAGGATTCCAATCAACTCTCAGTAAGGGGTACTTGATTCGGTTTGGTGAATATACACGCTTCTTATAGCTTAAAGCATAAGGAGAAAGAGGCTCCTTCATTAGTGGGTTGTAAGCTTTTCCATGAGCCTCAAACTTCCACGGTCTAAATCCCTCGGGCTGGTACTTTTCATCATAATGCAACGGCCTGATCCGAATTATCTTATTATCTTTAACATCAACGCGGGCTACATTTGCGCCTTTAGCGTGACTACAAAAACTAAAATTCTTGGTATAAGTTCTTTGCTGTTGCTCTGGAACTGGGTTAGCCCCATATTTTAAATTACTCTGACCCGTTGAACTGGCCTTATTTCTTGACATTTTTCCCCTTTCATATGTTTATAGTTTATCCCACTACCAAAGGATCAACTGCCAGGTCTCTGCCCAGCAAAACCAGTTATTTTGCACCGCTTCTCAGAACTTTCAAAGCTCGATCTTATTCAGATGGCAGCCAAGGGCTACCACTTTTCTTAGGAATAACCATAAGCTTCAACCCCTCCATCTCAGTTACCACCACCTCATCGCCAATTTTTAGACTGGATTGGCAGGATGCTTTCCACAACTCGCCTCTGATTTTAACATAGCCTGTGGGATTAAATACAGTAGCCACTACACCTTCACTGCCTATTATTGCATCTGGGCCATACATAAGTTTTTTACTAAGCGCCCGTCTGCCCATGATATAGGTAAAAATAGAAATTCCCAGTTCAATCGCCAGCAAGATTGCCAGTATCCACCATGTAATATAGATATTGAAAAGGGGCAATATCCAGAGCAATACAGCTAGCAGTACAGTCAATTCTAATATGGTGCCGATGATGGCGTAAATAGTATAACCAAACACCGTCTTGGATTGCGGCTTAAATAACATAGCAACCGAATTCTAAACATACTGGCTTCAAAGGTCAATAGTGATATCCTCCCCACAATTACAGGCAATTCGTCCCCATGACAGAGGACGAAAAGTACACCTTCTACCTACTCTAGTGACATGGTATACTTAGAACAATGATTACTTTAAAGCGTTTATTTCGGGATCGAAAGGGGCAGAGCCCCTTTTAGGAATTTTCCTTCCCTCTCCCTTTGAGAAGGGGAGGGGATTAAAGGGTAAGAGGTTGACCCATAATTCTATGGAACCCAAGGCTGAAGTAAAACAAAAAATCGCCAAGCTCCGGGAGCAGATTAATCACCACAATTATCGATATTACGTCCTAGACAGCCCGGAAATCAGCGATGACGAATATGATAAGCTAATGCTGGAGCTGAAGAGCCTAGAGGAACTGCATCCTGACCTTATCACCCCTGACTCGCCTACTCAAAGAGTGGGGGCTGCTCCGGTAGAAGCCTTTGGCGTGGTGGAGCATCCTCAGCCGCTATTAAGCCTGACAAACGTTTTTTCCGACGAAGAGCTTGACGCCTGGCACAAGAGAGCTTCTAATCTCCTGGGCAGAGATGATTTCGATTTTGTCTGCGAGCTAAAAATCGATGGCCTTGCCGTAGCCCTTGTCTACAATAATGGTCTTCTCGAAGTCGGTGCCACCCGCGGCGATGGCTTTCACGGCGAAAATATCACCCAGAATCTGAGAACCATAAGAAGCATACCTCTTTCTGTGCCCAAAGAGGCGCCACCAAGGTTTGAGGTCAGGGGCGAAGTTTACCTGTCCAAAGTGGGATTGAAGAAGCTCAACGAGGACCGTGCCAGAGAGGGGCAGCCTCTATTTGCCAATACCAGAAATGCCGCTGCCGGCTCCCTAAGGCAGCTTGACCCCCGGATTACTGCCCAGCGCCCGCTGGACATCTTTATCTATGGCCTGGGCTGGGCAGAAGGTAAGACAGTGCCGGAAGCCCATTGGGAAATAATGCAATATCTTAAATCTTTAGGTTTTAAAATAAACCCCAATATAGCCAGGTGCCGCACCATCAACGAGGTAAAGAGCTACCACACAAACTGGGTAAAACAGCGCGAGGAGCTACCTTATGATGCTGATGGCGTGGTCGTGAAAATAAATTCTATCGCCTCCCAAACTGAGTTAGGTTTTGTGGGGCGTGAACCGAGATGGGCTGCAGCTTACAAATTTCCTGCTGTCCAGGGCGTTACTCGCCTTGAAGATATCAGGCTTAACGTGGGACGTACTGGCAGTCTCAATCCCTATGCTGTTCTGGAGCCAATACAGGTAGGCGGGGTTACTATCAAACATGCTGCACTCCACAATGAGGAAGATATCCACCGCAAGGACATCCGTATTGGCGATTGGGTAACTATCCAGCGAGCCGGCGAGGTTATACCTGAAATCGTGGGGCCGATAGTCAGCCGCCGCACTGGCAAAGAAAAGGTCTTCCACATGCCCAGCCGCTGTCCAGTATGCGGCGCCGAGGTAATTAAACCTGAGGGCGAAGCCATGCACCGCTGTACCAACACTGCCTGCCCTGCCCAGGCACTGGAGAAAATCAAGCATTTTGTCAGCCGCGGGGCTATGGATATAGAAGGAGTCGGCGAAAAACTGTGCCAGGCTTTGTTTGAAAAAGGTCTGATTAAAGACTCTGCTGACCTGTATTCTCTCCATCCTGTTCGGCTCATCACAATGGATAGGATGGCACAGAAAAGCGTCAGCAACATACTTAACTCTATCGCGGGTAGCAAAGACCGACCTTTACCACGTGTCATCTTTGCCCTGGGCATAACTCACATCGGCGAAGAAACGGCCGACCTGCTGGCAGAGTATTTCTCCAGTATCGATGAACTGGCCAGAGTATCCCAGGAACAGCTCCAAGACATACCTTCCATTGGTCCCAAGATCGCTGAAAGCATACTCGCTTTCTTCCGCCAAGGGCAAAATCGGCAGATTATAGAAAAGCTCAGGAAGGCAGGCGTTAAGCTCAAATCTGAGGAGGTAAAAAAGAAAGACTTGCCTCTAACTGGGCTGGAGTTTGTTATTACCGGCAAACTTGAATCCCTTACCCGCCAGGATGCTGAAGCCAAAATCAAGGCTCTGGGCGGCAAAGCCGGCTCGGATGTCACCAGGAAAACCAATTACGTGGTAGCGGGTACCGACCCCGGCTCCAAGCTGACACGGGCAGAGTCATTGGGCATCGAAAAGCTCGACGAGGAACAGTTTTGGCAAAAACTTAAAGAAGCCGAAAATAAACAGCAAAGGAATCAGGGGATTAAAAGGGGCTTCGCCCCTTAAGGAAATTTTACTTCCTTCTCCCCTTGAGAAGGGGAAGAGGATAAAGAGTAAGAGGTTGTAACTAAACCTATGAAACTAATTATTGGACTGGGAAACCCAGGTAAAGATTACGCTCACAACCGCCATAATGTGGGCTTCCGCTGTATAAACCATTTAGCCAAACTGCATTCCATAAACTTGAAACAGCGCCAATGCCAGTCACAGGTCGGCATTGGCAAAATAGACGGTACAAAAGTGCTGCTGGCTAAACCAAAAACATTCGTCAACCTGAGTGGCGAAGCCATCCGCAGCCTGATGCGCAAATATAATATCGCAATAAACGATCTGCTGGTGATACACGATGACCTTGATTTACCTCTGGGCAAGATACGCCTCCGCCAGAGCGGAAGCTCCGGCGGACATAAGGGCATAAAGTCCATAATCTCGGCCTTAGGCAGCCAGGAATTCTGCCGCATCAAGATAGGCATTGGGCGCTCTGCTCAAGATCAAAACAGCAAACACGACTCAAAAATCGTAGTTAATCATGTCCTTAGCAACTTCGATTCCGAAGAAGAGCGGCTAATTAAGCCAGCCATAGCCAGTGCTGCCGAAGCTGTTGAGTGCATCATAGCTGAAGGAATCGTTGCAGCTATGAACAAGTTTAACTAAAAACAAACCTCTTTTCCCCTCTCTCCTTCGAAGGAGCTTTGTACCAAAAGTCGTATTTTCGGTCTACTTTTGAAACAACTACCCTTTTTGTACCAAAAATCTGTTTTTTGCTTTTCCCGAATATATCATTATTTATTAGCACTGCCTGATTACAATCTGCTAATAATGGTGGTAAACTATGAAAAGGGTAAGATAAAGAAATGCTGTGGCATCATTTTGACACAACTCCCGAACGTATTTTGTGCTTCATTTTCCGTACAAGACTCCGCTCTATACAAAGTAGGTGGGGTTTTCTGTCCATATTATCTGCTTTGTCTCTTGGAGCGATTGCTATTGCTGTTTCTTTATGGTCAGTTTACATACAAGTCAAGGAGGGCTGTGGTAAATTGGCTACTCTAATATTTGTGTGTATATTTGGAGGACTAGGAATTATTTTGCTTATATTGTTTGCGTGGTTTGGAATCTACTTTATACGTAAATCTGACGAACAAGGTGAGACATCGGATATTCTAGATATACTTAACCAAAAGATTTTACCTAAACTTGAAAGCATGGATAAAAAATTAGAGAGTATAGATAACAAACATACACAGCATATTAGAGAAGAACACTTGAAAGCGAAGTAAACGGTAAGGGTTGTATAAACCTAACTTATCACTTTTAATAGAACATGGCAAAAGACTTTTGGAACAGAAGGCATTTTTGGTACAAAGCTTAGCAGCACTGGCAGATGAATTAGGAGTGACAGTTAATGCTGTAGAGAAATGGAAGGCTGGAGACCGTAATCCAAGTAATTTAAAAGCAGTTCTCAATCTATTAGACCAATTAAATAAACGGAAACGTATTCCGAAGAAAAAACGATATATCACGGATAGTAAACAAAATGACTAAAAGAAATAAGCGAGGCAAATTACAAGTTAGTGGCTTCTATGTCCGCTTCTTAAAAATTGATTTCTACAAGCTAGTTTTGAATTTACTTGCATTAGCCTTATTTGGCTTTATTGTTTGGTCAGCCATAAAGCTATTTTCAGGTGAATTCCTATATAGTCCATTATTCGGTAGCTTGGCCTTTTTAGCCGAAATAGTCGCCTTTGTTTTCCTATGTAGACATGCTCGTGCTAATAAGTGGAGACCGCCTAGTATTCTAATAACAATTGTAGCTTTGGTAATAATAGCAATTGTCCTTGCCTTCGCAGGAGTTAGACCGCTATCTGATTATAAAGATAAGCTAATTGCTGATATCTCTACATCATTAACTAGCAAACATGAAGAAGCTAGTGTACCACCTGACACTCAAAAACCTGTACCACCAGAAGAAACAATGCCTACAATACCTACTAAAGAATATGATTTGAATATTGCTGTTGACATTATAAATAACACCAGAACAGCAAATAATTATTATCCTATTACATTTACCAATGCACTAAATAAAGAAGCAGCAAGATGGAATGCAGAAGTTTACCCTTGCATTGTAGGTAATAAAAGAATCCCATCACCCAGTGAAACTTATCTTGGTAGCCTGTTTATTATCAAAAATGGTACTGGAATGGATATAAATACGGCAGACATAACAGATATAGCTAATGCTTGGGTTTCTGATAAAAGAGAACTAATAAGATTAACTTACCCTGGGCTGAAAAATGTTGGCATGTCAGTAATTAAATATAGCGATTGCATAATCTGTACTCTAATTACAAGCAAGGACAATGTGAATGATACTGATAAACTATATTGGAAACTATTACCTAACTATTACAACTTATAGACTTTTGGAACAAAAGGCACTTTTGGTGCAAAGCCCCTTCGAAGGAGAGATGGGGCAGGGGGTGAGAGGTTTCCATTTATGCTATAATTGGCTTCCCGACACCTGACTAATGCCTTAAACAGACCAAAAATGGGAAAACCCAGCTCGGATAAAAGGCTGATTATCGCCGTCATCGGCGGGGCACAATGTTCCATCGATGAGGCGTTGCTGGCTGAGGCTGTGGGCAGGGAACTCGCCCGGCGGGGAGCGACAGTGGTTTGCGGTGGGCTGGGTGGAGTTATGGAGGCAGTTTGCCGCGGGGCTGCAATTGAATCAGGGTTAACCGTAGGCATTCTGCCCAGCGATGACCCAAATTCGGCAAACCCGTATGTACATGTCCCCATAGCTTCGGGAGTAGGCCAAGCCAGGAATATAGCCGTGGTGAAATCAGCCCAGGCAGTCATTGCTATCGACGGAAACTATGGTACCCTGACGGAGATCGCCTTCGCACTAAAAAGCGGCATCCCCGTTATCGGATTGAAGACCTGGTCGATATCCCGAAGCGGGCAGGAAGATAAGTCCATAGTCCAGGCAGAAGACGCTGTCGATGCCGTGGAAAAAGCCATTTCTCTGGCTAAAGGATAGAAAGTAGATTAATTCCAGAATGAAATCTAAAGTAACCATCAAATCTATCAACGCCCGTGAGATATTGGACTCACGGGGCAATCCTACGGTTGAAGTTACCGCCGTATTATCCGATGGCGCCATTGGCACTGCCGCTGTGCCCTCAGGAGCCAGCACTGGCAAGTACGAAGCTGTAGAGCTAAGGGACGGAGACAAGCGCAGGTATAACGGGCTTGGCGTACTCAAAGCGGTCAGCAATGTTAATAAATTGATTGCGCCAGAGCTTGCGGGAATGTCGGTGATAGACCACACCAGCATAGACCAGAAATTACTCCAGCTTGACAACACTCCCAATAAGTCAAACCTTGGCGCCAACGCTATTTTGGGTGTATCTCTGGCAACCATAAAAGCTATGGCTAACTCCTCGGCTACTCCCCTATATCGTTATCTGGGCAAATCGGCAAAGCACATTCTGCCAGTGCCTATGATGAATATCTTAAATGGTGGCAAACATGCAGCCGATTCCACCGATTTTCAGGAATTCATGGTATTGCCAGCAGGCACTTCCAGCTTCAGAGAAGCGCTTCGTATGGGAACAGAAGTCTATCATGCGCTTAAGAAAGCGATCAAAAACAGAGGATTGAACACCAGTGTCGGCGATGAAGGTGGCTTTGCACCATCGGTCGCTTCCAATAAGGACGCCATGGAATTGATACTGGAAGCCATAGATCTGGCTGGTTATAAGACTGGTAGTGATTGTCTCATTGCTCTGGACCCAGCAGCAAGCAGCTTCTACAGCAATGGTAAGTATGTATTAGCCAAAGAAGGCATCAGCCTCACCAGCAGCCAGATGATTGATTACTATGTTAAGTGGGCATCCAGCTATCCTCTCATCAGCATTGAAGATGGGCTGGACGAGGATGACTGGGCTGGCTGGACTTCATTGACCTCCAGGCTGGGCAATAAAGTGCAACTGGTTGGCGATGACCTCTACACCACCAATGTCAAGCGGCTGCAGCAAGGCATTGCCCAAAAAGCTTCCAACTCGATTCTAATAAAGCCCAACCAGATAGGTACACTCACTGAAACGTTAGCCGCCATAAAGATGGCTCGTCAGGCAGGCTGGACTACCATCATCAGCCATCGCTCTGGTGAAACCGAGGACTCCTTTATTGCTGACCTGTCAGTAGCCGTTGATGCCGGCTTCATAAAAACCGGTGCTCCCTGCCGCAGCGAAAGAGTGGTAAAATACAATCGGCTTCTCCTCATAGAAGAGGAACTCGGAGCCATGGCTCACTTTGCTGGCAAAGAAGCTTTCTATAACTTGGGAGGACAAAACTAATGGAAGTTGTAAAGGGAGTTTACCAGATAAAGGTCCCCCTTTCAGGTGTAACATTACCGCCATATGATGCCAAGCCTCTCAAAGCCAGCAGGGACAAGCTGGTAGACGTCATTGAACAGAACGTTCTAGGCTCACGGGCTCTATCGCATGTCAACGTTTATTTAATCGAAGGCAGCAAAGAAAACCTGCTGATTGATGCTGGCTGGGATACACCGGATGCTTTTTCCGCCTTGAACAAGGAACTCCGGAACTATGGCTTCACCCTTAAAGACATAAGTCAGATTATAATCACCCACTTCCATCCTGACCATTACGGGCTAGCCGGCAAGCTGAAGCAGATTTGCGGCGGCAAAATAGCCCTCAGTAAAATCGAGGCAGACTTGCTCGACTCACGCTATATTAATCCAGAGGAGCTGCTCAAACAGATGCGACGCTTTCTCCTGGCTCATGGAGTCCCCAAGAACCAGGTTGCCAAACTCAGCGAAGCTTCCATGCCAGTCCAAAAGTTAGTGACACCTACCATGCCCGATATCCTACTTAAGGCAGGAAAGAAGATTTCCGTGGATCCTTTCGAATTCAAGGCTTTGTTAACTCCGGGGCATTCTCCGGGGCATATCTGCCTTTACGAACCAAACCGTAAATTGCTCTTCACTGGAGACCATATTCTACCCGAAATCGCCACACACGTCGGCTTCCACCCCCAATCTGGTGAAAACCCCCTTGGCGATTACCTGAATTCATTGGAAAAAATTCTAAAACTGGAAGTCAATTTCGCCTTCCCGGGACATGGCCCCTCTTTCAGCGGCGTCAGGCAAATAGTTGAGAATTTGCTCCGCCACCACGAGCGGAGGAAGTCCGCTATTTTAAAGGTTCTTCAGGAGGATATGAAGACAGCCTACCGGGTAGCCACAGAAATACCCTGGAGGTCTGATATCAAGCCTATAAGTTTGGATAGTCTTCCTGCTTTTGACCAGCGGCTGGCTATCATGGAAACACTGGCGCATATCGAATTTCTCTGCAAAGAAGGCGAGGTGCAAAAAATTGAGCAGGGCGGTACCACTTTATACTTCGCTGGAGGTTAATAGTTAGGAAATGGACGAGCGCATCAGGAAAAAGGTTAAAAATCTGAAACTGGAATTCAAAGATTACCCCCAGAAGGAGTTGTTGATCGCTATAGCCAACCCCTATCCTAACCGTGACTATGAAGAGGTAGTAGTCTCCTCTGAATTCACCACCCTCTGCCCGCTCAATCCTGGGCAGCCTGATTATGCCACGCTTACTATCAAGTACACGCCAGATAAAAAGATGATGGAATTAAAGTCGCTGAAGTTTTATTTGACCAGCTACCGGATGGTAGAAATCTTTTTTGAAGAGGCAACCAATCGGGTTCTCGATGACCTGGTCAATGCCATCAAGCCCAGGAGAATGGAAGTGGTGGCAGAGTGGAACATCAGAGGTGGGATTGGAACAGTAGTGATGGCGAGCTACGATAAAAATAATAAGTGAGATTAGAGGGGCAGGGGGTTAGAGGTTCGAAGCTTAACAACTTAGAAAGGGTTTCAAAGGGGCAGTGCCCCTTTGAAAAAAACTCCACCCTCTTTCCTTTGAAGGAGAGAGGGGATAGGGGTAAGAGGATGTAATTAAGGAGGACTATTATGACACCAAAAATCGGGATCAACGGATTCGGGCGCATCGGCAGGCTGGTCTTCCGGGTAATAAGCCAGCATTATGCCGACAAATTAGAGATAGCCGTAGTCAATGACCTCACCGATGCCAAGACCAACGCCCATCTGCTCAAATATGACAGCACTTATGGCATTTACCCCAGCAAAATTGAGGCGCAAGACAATGCTATTATAGTTGACGGCAGAAAAACGAAAGTTATTGCCGAACGTGACCCCGGCAAGATTCAGTGGAAAGACTTCGGCGTTGATGTGGTCATCGAGTCCACAGGGCTGTTTACCGAAGCCAGCAAGGCAGCAGCTCATTTTCAGGGTGGTGCCAAGAAGGTCATCATTTCGGCACCAGCCAAGGAAGAAGATATAACCATCGTACTCGGTGTCAACGAGGATAAATATGACCCTGCCAAGCATCGCATTATTTCCAACGCCTCCTGCACTACCAACTGCATTGCACCAGTGGTTAAAGTGCTGAATGATAGCTTCGGAGTAACGCGGGGACTGTTATCCACCATTCATGCCTATACCAATGACCAGAGGCTTCAGGACATGTTCCACAAAGACCTGCGCCGGGCACGGGCAGCGGCAGAAAATATCGTGCCCACCACTACTGGTGCTGCCAAAGCTGTGGCTTTAGTCCTGCCGGAACTCAAGGGAAAGCTCCATGGAGTCGCTTTCAGGGTACCAGTGCCCACCGTCTCCCTGTGCGATTTTGTGGCTGACTTAGATAAGGAAGTAACCGCCGAGCAGGTCAACCAGGCTTTCAAAACTGCGGCTAATGGCAAGCTCAAGGGGATTCTGGAGTACTGCGAAGAGCCGCTGGTCAGCTCAGATTTCAAAGGAAACCAGGCAAGCTCCATCCTCGACGCTCTAAGCACCATGGTACTGGGTGGCAACATGGTCAAGATACTATCCTGGTACGATAACGAATGGGGCTATAGCTGCCGCCTCGCTGACTTAACGCTTTATATCCTCAAAAAAGGCATATAGCCAGACCTCGCTACGGGTTTCCAGACGGCACTTTTCAACGGTTTGGGTGAAATCCACTTGCGCATTGAAGACGATTGGCTGATAGATAATAAAGGCAGGAGACTGCTTCTGCGCGGTGTCAACCTCGGTGGCAGCAGTAAAGTCCCCAGGAACCCAGATGGAGCCACCCATCTCGCAGAGCATTTCTTCCAGCATCGAGACGTTTCCTTTGTCGGCAGGCCATTCCCTTTACATGAAGCAGATGAGCATTTCACCAGGCTACGGCAGTGGGGCTTCAATTTCGTCCGATTCCTGGTTACCTGGGAAGCCATAGAGCACGCTGGTCCAGGGCAGTATGATGTGGAGTACCTCGATTATCTATCGGCAATTCTGGAAAAGGCAGGGGAATATGGGATTAGCCTTTTCATCGACCCTCACCAGGACGTGTGGAGCCGATTTTCCGGCGGAGATGGCGCTCCTGGTTGGACTTTAGAGGCTATAGGTTTGGAACCAGGCAATTTTGAACAGACTGGCGCTGCCGTTACGCATCAAACCTATGGTGACCCCTACCCCTGGTTTATCTGGCCCAGCAATGGGGATAAACTGGCATCCGCCACCATGTTCACACTCTTCTTTGCTGGTAATGATTTCGCTCCTAAAACCCACGTAGACGGAGAACCAGTGCAGGATTATCTGCAGCGTCACTATATTGCCGCCGTCCAGCAGGTGGCGAACCGCACCAAGAACATGCCCCACGTGGTAGGCTATGATACGCTGAATGAACCTGACCCAGGGTGGATAGGACTGGCGGACATTACCAAGTCCGCTTCAGTTCGTCGTAACGGTCCCACACCCAGCCCCTGGCAGAGTATCTTGCTCGGCTCGGGATATCCTCAGGAGGTTGATATCTGGAAGTTTGGTTCCAGGTTACGTGCCCTGAGACGACAGTGGTTGAACAGGCAAAGAGTAAGAGCCTGGCGAGATGGGCGAGAATGCGTATGGCGTGCCCACGGTGTTTGGGATATTGACCAGCAGGGTGAACCCAGGCTAGTTCGCCCCGATTATTTCGCATCGGTTAATGGTCGCCCAGTGAATTTTTCTGAGGATTACTTCCGCCCGTTTGCTAACCGTTATGCCAGGGCAATCAGGGAAGTGCATCCAGAAGCAATTATTTTCATTGACCCATCCCCTTTACATGATGCCTTTAGCTGGGGGGTGGACGATGCTCAAAATATTGTCTATGCGCCACACTGGTATGATGTTATGACCCTGGTATTTAAGTCTTTTAAGCCGTGGCTGTCTATTGACATCCGTAATTTAAGACTAGTATTGTCACCGCCTCTGGTTCGCCGCTCTCTGGCTAATCAGTTAAGACATTTCAAACAGAGGGCGAGCCATCAGCTTGGCGGATTACCAGTGCACCTGGGTGAGATGGGCATCCCCTTTGACATGGATAAAGCCAGGGCTTATAGAACAGGGGACTTCTCAGTACAGGAGCGGGCTCTGGACCGCTGCCTCCGCGCTGTTGAAGACAATCTGATGAATGTCACCCTCTGGAATTATACTGCTGACAATACCATTGCTCGGGGCGACCAGTGGAATGGTGAGGACTTCTCGGTATTCAGCCGAGACCAGCAGACCGATAAGTCAGATGTTAATTCTGGGGGACGGGCATTAGCGGCGCTGCTTAGACCTTACCCCAAGGCAACAGCCGGCAAGCCCGTTGAACTGTCCTATGATATAAATAAGCGCATCTTCCAATTTAAGTACCAGCATAAGCACGGGATACCAGCACCCACAGAGGTATTTGTGCCGTCTTATAATTACCCCAACGGCTACCGCGTTATAGTGTCAGATGGTAAATGGGAAAAAGATACCAGCAATCAGACTCTAACCTATTGGCACACCACCAGCCAGAACATTCACCAGATTAAAATCTCCCCTGAATCCTGACTTTTTTTAGTTAGACTTGGTTTCAGTGACATTAAACAATCTGATGGCTATTTGTTATAGAACAGGGTCAATTCCAATAATACATTTAACGTTCGATCCCGTTGCGTGCACCAACCCCCCTATTAAAATAGTGTTTAACCTCAACCATTTCAGTGACTAAATCTGCAGCCTCTATCAATTCCTGAGGTGCATATCTGCCAGTCATTACTATCTCCGTTTTCTCCGGTTTATCTTTAATAATGCTCAGCACATCCCCCAGAGATATTAGATGGAAATAATGCGCAGTGATTATTTCGTCCAGGACTATGATGTCATACTTACCAGATATCATGGCAGCCCGCGCTTTGGCAAGCCCGTCCTGTGCCATCTTTATATCTTCAGGATCAGGTGGATTCTGAACATGGGTGAACGTATCTTTCCCATATTGTTCGATTGTTATATAAGGTGAAGCAATCTTTGCTGCTGCTAACTCGCCATAAGGCTGCCCTTTCATGAACTGACCTATATATGTTTTAAGCCCCTGTCCCATTGCTCGGAATGCAAGTCCCAGTGCGGCTGTAGTTTTCCCTTTGGAATTGCCAGTATATATTTGGACATATCCCCTCATCAGTTTTCTTGTTTCATCACTGGTCATAATATATTCCGTTTTCTAGTTTTAATATGCTAATCGTCAACCAGTATATCATGGTACGCCGTCCAGCGTATTTTCTAAGGCAACAATCTGACGGAATATTTAGTTCTTGACAGGCAGATTCAATTAACCTAAAGTATTGCTATGTCGTTGCAACTTATCCAGCAGTACTACACAAAGGTTGAAAAGCTCATCCAGTATGGAGGCTCTAAAAATGAGACTGCTATCCGTTCTGCTTTCCAAAGCCTGTTGGAACAATACTGCGCTGACAAGAATCTTATTGTTGTTCCCGAATTAAAGTATGCCACTGGCGCCATACCTGATGGTACCTTGAAAGATGCTTTGCGTCAGGACTGGGGCTACTGGGAAAGCAAAGATACTTTCGACTCACTTGACGAGGAAATCCAGAAAAAGATTGAAAAAGGATATCCGACTACAAACATACTCTTTGAAGATAGTCAAACTGCCATCCTTTTTCAAAACGGCACCGAAGTATCCCGTGCCGATTTTAATGACGCAAATGGTTTGCATGCAATACTGATTGCCTTTGTCAGCTATGAGCCGAAGGAAGTTCAGACCTTTCGTGCTGCCATCGAGAAATTCAAGCAGGATTTGCCTGACCTTGTCTATGAATTACGCCAGCTAATTGAGAAACAGGCTGAAGAAAACCTCGCATTTGCGCAGGCTAGGGCCGACTTTTTGGAACTCTGCCGCGAGTCTATTAATCCCCATATTGTTATGGCTGATATTCGTGAGATGCTCATTCAGCACATCCTTACTGAAGATATCTTTATCACTATCTTCAGTAACGCTCAATTCCATCAGGAAAATAATATAGCTCGTGAATTAGCAAAAATAACTAAGACCTTCTTTATCGGAGCCACTCAAAAGAATATCCTTCTCAAAATAGATCCATATATCAAGATTATTAAGGCTGCGGCCAGCGACATTTATGACCATCACGAGAAGCAGCGTTTTCTTAAAGTTTTTTACGAGAATTTTTATAAAGCATATAACCCGGCTGGAGCTGACCGGCTTGGCATCATTTATACACCTAACGAGATTGTACGCTTTATGGTAGAGGGAGCCGACCATCTCGTTTATAAACACTTTAATCGTCTCCTAGGAGACAAGGATGTCGAAATCCTTGACCCAGCCACAGGCACCGGCACATTCATCACGGAGATAATAGAACATTTACCTAAAAACGTCCTTCCTTATAAGTACGAGAATGAAATTCACTGCAACGAAGTCGCTATTTTGCCTTATTACATTGCCAATATCAATATCGAATACACCTTTTTTCAGAAGATGAATCAATATTCAGAATTTAAGAACATCTGTTTTGTAGATACACTGGATAATCTTGGATTTATTTATGATAAAAAGCAATCGCATTTCCTTTCTATAAGCGCAGAAAATCTCGAGCGCATAAAACAACAGAACCAACGAAAGATTTCTGTTATTATTGGAAATCCACCTTATAATGCCAACCAGCTTAACGAAAATGAAAACAATAAAAACCGCCCGTATCCTCAAATAGACAAGCGCATAAAAGAAACCTATATCAAACACAGTACCGCTCAAAAAACAAAACTGTATGATATGTATTCCCGATTTATTCGCTGGGCTAGCGACAGACTGGCTCCGAACGGTGTCCTTGCTTTTATTACTAATCGTTCTTTAATAGACGCTCGGACATATGATGGTTTTCGTAAAGTTGTTGCAGATGAATTTTCTCACATTTATATTGTTGATTTAGGTGGTGATGTCAGAGCCAATCCAAAACTATCCGGCCCTAAACACAATGTATTTGCTATACAGACTGGGGTTGCTATAACGTTTTTTGTGAAAAAAGGAAACGAAGGAGGTAATTCATGCAAAATTTACTACACCCGCCGTCCCGAGATGGAAACAGCCCGCGAGAAGCTCCAATTCCTTTCCACTACCAAATTTAAGGAACTTCCTTTTGAACATATTATTCCGGACAAAAACAATAACTGGATAAATTTACCGGAAAATGATTGGGATGACCTCATACCTATTGCCTCAAAGCAAACCAAGTTAATTGGTATTAAATCTACTGAATCAATCTTTAGGGGATATTCAACAGGTATATCAACAAATAGAGATGAATGGGTAATTGACCTTTCAAAAGATAACTTATTACTTAAAATGAAATTCTTTGCTGATTTCTATGATAGCTACATACAACAAGATGATGAATATGATACTCGAATCAAATGGTCAAGAAATCTTAAACAACGATACCATAAAGGATTAAAGGAAAAGTTCAATAAGGGCAGAATAAAAAAATTTCAATATAGACCTTATTGCCAACATTACATATATTACTCCGACCTTTTTATTGACGAACATGGATTAGCACAACAAATTGCAGCACAAGATAATTTAATATTGAGCTTATCCGGCGTCTCTTCAACAAAACCTTTTCAATGTCTTGTTACCAAAACTGTACCTTCACTTGATTTACTCGAAAAAACTCAGTGCTTACCCCTTTATCATTATGACAAGTTAGGTAATAGGGTTGATAATATTACATACTTTGCTTTGAAACTGTTTAAGGAACACTATAAAGATTCCAAGATTACCAAGGAAGCTATCTTTCACTATGTTTATGCAGTTCTACACCATCCGGCCTACCGTGAAAAGTATGCAATAAATTTGAAACGTGGATTTCCTAGGATTCCCTTCTATGACAACTTCTGGCAGTGGTCAGCTTTGGGAAAACAGCTCATGTACATGCACCTGAATTTTGAGACCGCGCCGTCTTATTCCCTAAAGCGTGTGGACACGAAGTCAAAAGCAGGCAAACCACCGGTCACTCCCAAAGTAAAACTAAAAGCTGATAAAGAGAATGGTATTATCGAACTTGATACCGTAACTGTGCTTAAAGGAATTCCGAAAATAGCTTGGGAATACAAACTCGGCAACCGTTCCGCTTTAGAATGGGTTTTGGAATATTACAGAGAAAGAAGACCCCGCGATCCAACAATCCTCAAGTTGTTTGATACTTACCGATTCTCTGATTATAAAGAGCAAGTGGTTGACTTGCTCCAAAAGGTATGTACTGTAAGCACCAAGACGATGGAAATCATTAAACAAATGGAGTTAATTCCAAGTTGATACCACTTCCTTAATCAAGCTGCCCCGGGTAAACCAGCTCAACTGAACAATCTAGCGTTGTGCAATCGCGATAATCTTATGAATCACAGAGTCTCGAGAGAGCTAAGTCTATTCCTACTCACTGAAATAGTTGCTATAATCCATATAATGCAAACAGGCTAGCCGGCAGTTTTGTTCATGTAGAGTACTTTCAAACTGATCGTTAATATGAGAAATAAGAATAGATAATTAAATATGTCAATACCAGTTTACTCTGTAATGGAGATTCAATAGATAAGTTCGTACTCTTCATAAAAGAAACATTATGAAAACAATTATATTAGCCTCAGGATCGTCACGGAGAAAAGTATTACTGGAACAAATTGGCCTTAAATTTAAGGTAGAACCAAGCAATTATGAAGAGGATATCAAATCAGGGATAGAACCTCATAAGATTGCCCAAAGAATATCTCTTGAAAAAGCTGAGATAGTTGCCAGTAAGCACAAAAATGCCATAGTTATTGCCGCCGATACCTTTATCGTTTTTGGAGGCCAAATACTGGGTAAGCCTCGCACGGAGAACGAGGCCTTGAAAATGCTGGAAACACTAAACGGGAAGTCCCACTCAGTGATCACAGGTTTTAGTATAATGGACACCGCTAAAAACAAAACATTATCCAAATCAATAGAAACCAAAGTATATGTCCGGAAACTGACCTCAGCGGAGATTAACACCTATGTGAAGTCAAAAGAGCCGTTGGATAAGGCGGGAGCCTATGCCATTCAGGGATTAGGATCTGTTATTGTGGAAAGAATTGAGGGCGACTATTTCAATGTAATGGGTCTCCCCTTAAGCGCTCTGACGGAAGCTTTAAAAGAGTTTGGAATCAATATACTTTAAAAAATTGTGTACTCTAACGCGGTACAGCAGTAGGAATTCTCGATAATAACCAACTAACGGGAAAGGCCAGTGACAAAGGTAGCAGCATGCTCGCCAGCAACATAGCCAGTAGAGAATGCGGCCTGCAGATTGTAACCGCCAGTATCAGCATCGATGTCCATTACCTCGCCACAAAAATACAGCCCATTCACCAAGCGCGAGGCCATAGTGTGCGGGTCGATTTCTTTGAGTGAGACACCACCAGCCGTAACCATAGCCGAGGCTAGCGACAGTGGAGCCTTGATGTTAAAACGGAGTGACTTAAGTAAACGCAGCAGTCTCTCTCGCTCCTCAGAAGTAATCTGATGACAGCGTTTGTCAGGTGGTACACTAGTCATCGTAACAAAAGGCTCTATCAATTTTTGTGGTAGTAGTTCCTTCAAAATGTTACGATAGCTTCTTTTGCTGTAGCAGTTAAAATCGCGCTTCAGTTGCTCGCGCAGCTCATTATTACTAAGCTCCGGATAGAGATCGATGGATACACTTGCTGGCCCATGCTCAAGGGCATTGACTATAGCCAGACTCATCTGTAATGTGATTGGTCCACCGATACCGAAATGAGTTATCAACATATCACCTGTACGACTTTCTATAACTGGTAAACGCGGGGGCCTATCAGTTATGCCCTTTCCCGAGTCTCTGGTTGGTATCATTGATAGTTCAATATCGTCAGCTACACATTGGTATGCGGTTAAGCGTACGTGGCACAGGCTAACACCCTGCATACTCCTGGCGCGCTCAATCTCGAATACAACTAGAGGCACTAGAGCCGGGCGTAACCGGGTAATGGTATGGCCAACTGCAGTCGCAATACGATAACCATCACCAGTAGAACCGGTATCTGGATATGAAGCGCCACCGGTTGCTAGGATAACCGCTCCTGCTAGGTATGTCTTTGACTCAGATTGCACACCTGCTACATACCCTTTATCTACAAGTATATTAGTTACACGGGCACAGGTTTGTATCTGAACTCTATTGTCAATCAGGTAGCGCTGAAAGACGCTGACAATGTCACGAGCATCGTCAGACGCAGGAAAGATTCGCCCATCACTTTCGGTCTTGGTCTCCACTCCGTAGCGCTTTAAAAATGCCAGCAAGTTGTCCCGGAAGTACTGACTGAAGGCATTAAAAAGGAAACGGCCGTTCGAACCATACATTGCAATAAAGTTGTCGAGCTCCTTCGTATTGGTAAGGTTACAACGCATCTTACCACTGATAAGGATTTTCTTACCAGGACGTCGGGTCTTTTCCAGGAGAAGTACATGGGCACCTAATTCAGCAGCTCGTCCAGCAGCCATCATGCCACTGGCTCCGGCACCAATAACGATGACCCGTTTGTAAATCATACAAGCCAAACCAAATTTATTTCCACTTCAGTCTAATTTCTATCGGCAGATTGTGCTTTAGAAAACATTAAATTAATAATTCGAGATAAACAAATTTACCTAAAGTATTATATATCCTTTTAAGTCAAGCCGGAACTAGGTTGATACATCGGCTGCTTTCTCTTTGCCTCCACTTGTTCTACTAAGTTTGCGGTTTGCTGACCACTGTCTTAATGTGCAGCAGTATATTGTGATATACTTGCCGACTAAGAAATTAGTCTCACCCAAACGCCATTGATTGCTTATGAAAAATAAACACCGTATTAGCACTATCGCATTGGTTATCTTCTGCATGAGCTTCCAAACCGTGGCACTGAGTGGCATCGGCCTTTTTCTTCCCGAAATCCGCAAGGAGCTGGGTCTATCATTTACTGAGGGAGGGGTACTTTCGGCAGCATCATTGTTTGTCTACGCTGCTATGCAGATACCGGGAGGCTACCTCGCTGACCGTTTTGGAAGTAGGAAAATATTCTTTACAGGAGTACTGGGCACAACAGTATTCTGTCTAATTTTCGGATTCATCACCAATTATTGGCAGGGCGTTGCCAACCAGGCTATGTCAGGGTTCTTCCGTTCTCTGTTATTCGTCCCCAGCATGGCATTTTTAGCCAGTTGGTTTAGCCCAAACCGCAGAGCCACAGCGATGGGCTTATCTCAGGCAGGAATATTCATGGGCCAGGTATTCATCTTTAGCATTGGGCCTTCACTTGCCCATGGGGCCGACTGGCGCTTCCCTTTCATCGTCTTCGGAGCGATAGGAATACTATTTTCAGCCGCTTTCCTTCTTTTCGGCAAAGAACCTCCCACGGCAGCTGTACAGCAAACAGCAAAGCTATCTGAGATAGGGAACCTTTTCCAACATCGGCTCATGTGGGTTTTCGGTATACTCCATTTTATCCGGCTTGGAATATATCAAGGTATTACATTATGGCTGCCGAGTCTGCTGTTAGATAAGGCAAGTCTGTTTACGGATGACAAAAACATCGCATTGCTGGTGATAGGCTACATAATGGCGGCACGTGCTATTATCATCACACCCTCAAATGTAGTTGGTGGCTTTGTCTCTGATAAAATAAAGAGTCCCACTTTTGTCATGGGGTTATCCCTCATCATAATGGCAATCACTACTGCCCTGCTAATCCATGTTAACGACTTCATTCTGCTAATGGTCATTATTGCCATTAATGCACTCTTTGTGCAGTTCTATACCGGCCCGCTCTTTTCCATGCCTGTTGATGTATACGGAAAGAATAATACCGGCATTATCACTGGTATCTGTAACCTGTTCGCCAACATTGGCAGCGTCTGTTTTGTTTATCTTCTGGGCTGGCTAAAGGATGTTACTGGCTCATTTAGCTCGGGGTTCTATGCTATGTCTGGTGCTTGCATAGTCGGCCTAGTATTTACCATAATGTTGGAGCGCATGAGACACAAGGTTATCGAATAGAAATGATCTAGCCACAAAACTAGCCCAGGTACAATCTCGTGTAAATAAAACAAGGGACTAATCATTCCCTGTTCTGTTTAACCGTTAAATTGTCTATCGGACTGGCTTTAACCTACCCTTAGTAATCAATTCTTAGGTCGGCAATATCCTCTTTATTGGCATTCCATTCCAAAATGCCGAGTGACATAATCAGGGGCATAGAGGAATAGCTCAAACGCCAGCTGAAAGACGGTAAGTAGCTTTAGCGCGCCAGGACATAGCTAACCCTTATCACCGAACAAAGTGACGAATTGTGCAGAATGGCTTGCTTCATTAGCCCCTGCCCTACACAATGTGATTAGAAGGGCATTGACCATTTGTTGGCGTAGACTAGCTCAGAAATACTTTTCCTGGTTCTTTGGCTCAACCTGTCTTTAACAGCTTCATCGTATGAGCCAGTAGGCGGATATGAGACTATAACAGAGACTACACTCCTCACCTGAGCCGGAATACCCAGTACTTTCTTGAGCTCGTCCTCATCTATACCGGCCATTATATGTGTTACCAAGCCAATATCGGTGGCAGCTAATACCATGTTTTCTACAGCTAAGCCTAAATCAAATAGATAGTATTCCTTGCCATTGATAACTGTGTCGTCGGCAGGATTAGCACAGACAGCTATAATTACAGGCGCTTCCTTGGCAACACGGTTCACTTCAGTGAAAGCCCTGTCTACCAGAGTTTCAATAACCTTTCTGTCCCTGACCACGACGAAGCGCCAGGGCTGGTTGTTACGTGCCGATGGCGCTACTCTGGCAGCATTCAGGATTTTGTCGATTTTCTCCTGTTCAATTTCGCGCCGTGATAGCTGTAATTTTAAACTGGCTCTCTTGTGAATTACCTCTAGTGTTTCCATTCTTTCTCCTTTCTGTGGTACTTTTAATGAACTGCATCTAGAACTGTAAAGTATTATTTTCAACCCTCTTCATCCCCCAGTCTTGGGGGATTTCTAAAATCTGGGGGGCACCCCCAGACCCTCGGCATCCACCTCAGGTGGACTGCACCTCTTTTTCAGCGGCCTCATTATATCACTTCAAGTATAGCCGCAATATAATACACCATACGGTACATCCTTTGAAAATTCCAACCTATAAGCGATGAGGGTGAAGGAGTATCTGCATAATACCAAAACTTTGCCTACTTGATAGCATATGTTTCCTGGCTTTATACTAGGTGAAGAAACTACTATGTTTCATAAAATTCTCATTGTTGAAGATGACCCCAATCTGCTGGAGACTCTCAAGTACAACCTGCAAAGAGAGAATTATGAAGTGCTTACGGCTGCCGATGGTGAGCAAGGTTTAGAAATCGCTCTAGATAGAATTCCAGACCTGGTTATCCTCGATGTAATGCTACCCAAGTTAAGTGGCTTTGAGGTATGCCGTATTCTCCGCAGGAAGACAACAGTGCCGATACTGATGCTTACTGCCAAGACCGATGAGACCGATAAAGTGGTGGGGCTGGAACTAGGAGCAGACGACTATGTCACCAAGCCTTTTAGCATGAGAGAGCTATTAGCCCGCATTAGAGCTATGCTCCGCCGAGCTCAGGTAACAGAACTGCCACCGTCTGGAGAAAAAAACCTCAAGATAGGTGATATCGAAGTCGATATTGATCGACATCTGGCATCACTCAAGGGGTCAGCTTTAGAACTAACACCAAAAGAGTTCGATTTACTTGCCTTTCTGGCCAGAAATAGAGGACTGGTATTCAGTCGCGAAAAGCTTTTGGAAAAGGTATGGGGCTATGACTATTCTGGCGATTCTCGTACCGTGGACGTGCATATCCGTTGGCTGAGGCGGAAAATAGAAGCCGACCCTGGCAATCCCAGGCATCTCATCACGGTTCGGGGCGCTGGTTATAAAATGGAAGGTTAAATTTGTTCAGAAGCATCCAATGGCGAATTGCCGTACCTTTCATGCTTCTAATACTGGTGAGCATGGGAATTCTGGGTGCTTATCTGGGAAACTTTGTTAGAAATTCTCAAATTGACAATATGCGCTTTCACCTGGAGGAGGAGGCTAAGATTACGGCGGAAGCCACTCTTCCCTTTTTCCATGAAGGCGGTGGCCAGGACATTTTCGCAAAGGATCTGGGGCAACAAATAGACGCCAGAATCACCATTATTGCCCCGGATGGCACAGTCCTGGGTGATTCCCAGGAAAACCCTTCAACTATGGAAAATCATGCCAATCGCCCTGAAGTAATTGACACGCTTTCTTCCGGCCTTGGGACCAGCATCCGTTATAGCACTACTCTGAGTCAACAGATGATGTACGTTGCTGTACCCATATCAGACCAGGGAAGAATATTGGGAATAGCCAGAGCAGCACTTCCGCTGACTGCCGTGGAAAAGGCTGTGGGTCAGGTAACTACTACTATCATCTTAGCAACGATTATCATCATGGTGTTAGCAATGCTGGCTGCTGGTCTTATTGCCCAGGCAACCACCAAACCTATCAGGGAATTAACCAGAGCGGCAAAAAGAATCGCTGATGGACAACTGGGTCAGAAAGCAACAATAGCAACAAGAGACGAGGTAGGACAACTCGCCCGCGCCTTTAATGAGATGTCTCTAAACCTTAATAAGACGGTAGACACGATTACTACCGAAAAAAACAAACTCGCCAGTGTTCTGGCAAATATGGCTGATGGCGTCATAATGACCGATTTTGAAGGGAAAGTTCTATTGACTAATGAAGCCGCGGAAAAGTTTTTCGACTTCAAAGGGCAGAGTGTGATAGGAAAATCCCTGATAGAAGTAGTGCATGACCACGAGGTCGATACATTATCAAAACAATGCCTGAAGGCTGGTAAAGAGCAGGCTACTCAGTTTGAGTCCATCACAACAAGGCACTTCCTCAGGGCAATCGCTATCCCGATTATTGATAGTAAACCAAACATGATTCTCCTCTTATTTCAAGACCTTACTGAGCTTAAGAACATACAAACGATGCGCAGGGAGCTGGTTGGCAATGTATCTCATGAACTCAGGACACCTATAGCCGGAATCAAAGCAATGGTAGATACTTTGAACGATGGCGCAATCGATGATAAGAAGGCAGCCAAGGACTTTCTAAACAGGATTGAGAGTGAAGTTGACAGGCTAACGCAAATTGTATCTGAGCTAACCGAATTATCTCGGATCGAAACTGGCATAGCTGAGCTGAGAATGGAGCCGGTAAACCTTAATCTCCTTATTGAAGACATCCTTATTAAGATGAGTCCACTGGCGGAAAGAGAGCAAGTGACTTTGTCTTCTGAACTAAAAGCCAAATTACCAATCATGAACATTGATAAGGATAGAATGAGGCAGACCATTATTAATCTAGTCCACAATGCTATCAAGTTTAACCGCCCTGGTGGAAGTGTGACAGTTACTACCAAATCTAATGAAAATTCGGCTGTAGTAAGTATCGCTGACACAGGGGTGGGGATTGCCAAAGAGGACTTGCCTCATGTATTTGAGCGCTTCTACAAAGCCGATAGAGCTCGTTCTTCAGGAGGAAGTGGACTGGGATTAGCTATTGCCAAACATACCATTCAAGCTCATGGTGGCGCTATCTGGGCTCAGAGCGAAGAAGGCAAGGGGTCTACTTTCAGCTTTAGCCTCCCTCTCAATACAAACCTCTAATAGTCAAATCGCCAAATTTAACAAATCTTTAACAAATCCTTAAACCGACCTTAAAGTTAGTCCTTTATTATGTTTATAGATTAAGAAACATAAGTAAAGGAGAAAGAATGTCAATGTTCAAAAAAGTGAGCGCAAGGTTAGCGCTACTATTTGTTGTTGCGCTGGTAATTGCTCTGGCTATGGTCGGGTGTTCTCAAGCAACCCCGGCATCATCGCCATCCTCCACTGCAACTCCATCTCCATCTCCCACGCCATCACAACCCATAAGTCTGAATGGTGCCGGTGCTACCTTCCCCAACCCCCTCTATACTAAGTGGTTTGATGAGTATAACAAAATCACCAGGGTAAAGGTAAACTATCAGGCTATCGGCTCTGGAGGCGGCATCAGCCAAATTACGGCAGGTACGGTTGACTTTGGTGCCAGCGATGGTATTATGACCGCAGAACAGCAGTCCAAGGCGGAGGTGGCGGGTGGCCCCATCCTGCACATACCCATGACCAGCGGCGCAGTGGCCATTGTCTATAATCTGGCAGGCATCGGCTCAGGTCAGAAGCTCAAGCTTACCGGTGATGTCCTGGCTGATATCTACTTGAAGAAGATAACCAAGTGGAACGACCCAAGAATAACTGCCATCAATTCAGGTCTGAACCTACCTGATGAAGCAATAGCCGTCGTGCATCGATCAGATGGTTCTGGCACTACCTTTATCTTCACCAATTACCTGTCCAAGATAAGCGATGAATGGAAGGCCAAAGTAGGCAATGCAACTTCGGTTAACTGGCCGGGCGATATTGGCGGTCAGGGTAATGCTGGGGTCGCTGGTCAGGTACAGCAGGTAGCCGGCACCATCGGCTATGTTGAGCTGGCTTATGCCAAGCAGAACAAAATAGCCTGGGCGCAGCTCAAAAATCAGAGTGGTAAATACCTGGAGCCATCACTGGCGGCAACCACTAAGGCCGCCGAGGGTATAACCTTACCTGACGATATGAAGGTCATGATTACCAACTCGTCCAACCCAGATGCTTACCCGATTTGTGGTTTCACCTGGATACTGGCGTTTGTCAACCAGAAGGACAAGGTCAAGGGAGAGACCCTGGTGAAATTACTCCAGTGGGCGATACACGATGGTCAACAGTACACGACTCCGCTCGATTACGCACCCCTATCAAGCATGGCCGTAACCAAAGCGGAGAATGAGATATTGTCCATAAAGTACTAGGGATTAGTGCTGCTCAGTTATTAGAAAGTTCAGCAAACGCAATGGTAAATACAGGCAGTTTCACTCTACCTGTATTTACCATTTGGTGCCTGTTAACAGAGGGAGCTTGAGGAAAATGAAGGCGGCAATACCGGAGATAATATTTAAAAAACAGGCGAGGGGCTCGATATCCAGTCGAAATACACGTTTCGGCGATAGAATATTTTCTAATCTAACCCTGGTCTTTGCTGTGGTCGTGGTCGGCATACTGGTAGGAATGATGGTCATTCTCAATGTTGATGCCATACCCGCCATTCGCAAATTCGGGCTAGCCTTTATTAGCAGCCTTTCCTGGGACCCAGTCACGGAGTCATTTGGCGCTCTGCCTGCCGTCTACGGGACACTGCTGAGCTCGGCCATCGGCATTTTGATTGCTCTGCCCATAAGTCTTGGGGCGGCCGTCTTCCTGGTAGAGCTTGCGCCTTCATGGATAAGCGGGCCCGCCTCCTTCCTCATCGAGATGCTGGCGGCAATACCCAGTGTAATAATCGGTCTGTGGGGACTATTTGTCCTGGTACCTTTCGTAAGAACTCCAATTGAGAGTTGGCTGGGTACAAATCTGGGCATTTTACCTTTTTTCCAGGGGCCACCCTTCGGTGTCGGCTTTCTGGCTGCGGGTATCATTCTTGCTATCATGGTGATACCAATAATCACGGCCATGAGCCGGGACGTCATGCGGGCTGTCCCCAGCAGCCAGCGTGAGGCCATGCTTGCCCTCGGGGCCACGCGGTGGGAGATGATTCGCCAAGCGGTCCTCCCTTATTGCCGTTCAGGTTTGGTTGGAGCGGTAATTCTGGGGCTGGGTCGGGCTCTGGGCGAGACTATGGCGGTGACCATGGTTATCGGTAATGCCTATGCCTTAACTGCCTCGCTCTTTTCTCCGGGTGCTACCATTGCCAGTAAAATAGCCAGCGAGTTCAGCGAGGCCACTGGTGATGTCTTTATTGGTAGCCTCGTGGAACTAGCCCTAGTACTTTTTGCGGTGACGCTATTAGTAAACGTGGTCGCCCGCCTGCTGGTGTGGCGCTTGACAACAGTGAAAGAGGCGAAGGAATAGCCCGATGTCGGAACATGGTTACTGGCGACGGAAATTGCTTAACCAGTTAATGCTCGTCCTGAGCAGTGTTGCAGCCGGAGTTGGTATTCTGATGCTGGCATTAATCTTGGGTTACACACTGGCTCACGGCATCGCCTATATCAATCTGGACTTCCTTACCCAAGCAGCCAAGCCTGCTGGTGAGCTTGGTGGGGGAATGGGCAATGAAATTATTGGCACACTCATTCTGGTAGCTCTGGCTTCAATAATTGCCCTGCCAGTTGGTCTGATGGCAGGCGTCTTCCTGTCTGACTTCGGCAATCCCAAAGTGGCATCGGCGGTTCGCTTTGCTGCCGACATTCTGGCTGGTGTGCCCTCCATCGTAGTCGGCGTCTTTGCCTATGCAATCATGGTGCGGCCAATGCAGTCCTACTCGGCGCTCTCGGCAGGCGTGGCGCTGGCCATCATTATGATACCTATTGTCGCCCGGACAGCCGAGGAGTCACTGCGCCTGGTGCCGAATTCTATGCGCGAAGCCGCCTTAGCTCTGGGCATCACACGGTGGCGGGCAGTGGTAGGAGTTATCATACCTGGTGCCCTTACGGGGATTGCAACTGGGGTCATGCTGGCTGTGGCCCGTATTGCCGGGGAAACAGCTCCCCTTATCTTCACGGCACTGGGCAGCACCTTCGGCTTCCAGGGTCTCCTCAAGCCGATTGGGGCATTGCCGCTGCTGATATATCGCTATGCTCTGTCGCCCTATCAGGACTGGCAGCAGCAGGCCTGGGCCGCTTCGTTTCTCCTAGTACTGTTGGTTCTGGGTATCAGTATCCTTGTGCGCTGGGTTAGCCGTCGTAGGCATATGTAACCGGAAGATTTGTGGAAGGAAAAACAAATGAATATAGTATATAGCATGGTTAGTAACAACAATCGCAGCGAGACTAAAGCCCAACTTGAAGACAAGAAAGATATTCTGGAAGTGGAGGGCCTGAGCGCATGGTATGGTGACATGCTGGCTATTAAGGATATAAGCCTCAACATTCAGTCACATTTGATTACGGCTATCATCGGTCCCTCGGGGTGTGGTAAGTCCACGTTCATCCGATGCCTAAACCGGCTGCATGAGGTCTCACATGGCGGAAGAGTAGCTGGCCGTGTTTTGCTTGACGGCCAGGATATCTATGCCCGGAGTGTCGACCCTGTCGTCATCCGTCGTTGTATAGGTATGGTCTTCCAGAAACCAAGCCCTTTCCCCACGATGTCCATTTTTGATAATGTGGCGGCGGGTCTTAGACTGACACGCCTCTGGAGCCGGCAGGGCGAGTTGGAAGAGGTTGTAGAACGCAGTCTGAGCAGCGCTGCTCTGTGGGACGAAGTCAAAGATAAGCTTAACCAGTCAGGGGCATCCCTCTCAGGTGGACAGCAACAACGTCTCTGCATTGCCCGTGCCATAGCCGTTGAGCCGGAAATAATACTATTGGATGAGCCCTGCAGCTCACTCGATCCTATAGCCACACTAAAAATCGAGGATTTGATGAGAAATCTGGCAAAGAATTACACCATAGTCATCGTGACCCATAATATGCAGCAGGCTGCCCGTGTCTCAGATATGGCTGCTTTCTTTATGATGGAAGAGGATCGGTCTGGCATATTAGTAGAATACGGAGCAACCTCTCAGATTTTTACCAATCCCAGAGATAAACGAACAGAAGATTATATAACCGGACGATTTGGATAAACCTTATAAGGAGTATAAGCATGGAAATAAGGACGATCTTTCATAAGAAACTGAGGGAAATTCAAGATGATATCCTGGCTATGGGAAGTATGGCAGGTAAAGCTATCCTCCGTGCTACCGATAGCCTGAAGAGAAGAGATTTAGAATCAGCACACCAGATAATTGCCGATGACCAAAAAATAAACGATAAGCGATTTGCGATTGAGGAGAAGTGTATTCAGCTGATTGCTACCCAGCAACCTATGGCTAGTGACCTCCGTATTATTGTTGCTATCCTCAATATTATTACTGAAATAGAAAGAATAGGTGACTATGCCGTTGGTATCGCCCGCATTACAATATTGATTGGAGATGAACCTCCGCTCAAGCCTCTCGTGGATATTCCCCGGATGGCGGAAAAGACTTCGGATATGCTGCGAAGAACCCTTGATGCTTTTATCAACCGTGATGCTGAGGCAGCCAGGAAAATCAGCGCTGAAGATGAGTCTGTAGATGCACTCTATGACCAGGTATTTCGGGAGTTACTTACCTTTATGGCAGAGGATCCGAAGACTATTACCCGGGCAACCCGTCTTATGTGGGTAGCGCATAATCTAGAACGAAGCGCTGATCGTGTGACCAATATCTGCGAGCGTGTAGTCTTTGTAGCCACAGGTAAAATGGAAGAGATAGGTGCTTCCAAGTACTAGGGGAGTTCACTTCAATTTTGCTTAGTTCCTCTAGGTGGTAAAAATAAATTTGAAGATTTTACACGTATTTAACATATTATTAACAAAATCATAAAGTTGGCCTGTTAATCTATAAATAAGTAATAAGTGAGGTGTGAAATGAGGAAATTTGATATAGCATTAACAGCACAAGATTCAAAAAAATTTGACCTTATTAAACTTATCGAAAAGTATCGTGACGGCATATCCCAATACTCTATTGTAGCTACTATGGACACAGGGTTGTTTATTCGGCGGATGACAGGGTTGGATATGGGCCTTATTGAGTGTGGATCAGAAGGTGGTTACTTGCGAATAGCCAGGCTTGTAACACAGAATCAATTAAAAATGGTTGTCTTTTTGCATGATCCTTCACTTAATCTCAACGAAGTAGGCGTAAGGGAATTGCTTCTGGCATGTAATACTTATAATATCCCTTTTGCCAACAATGTAGCTACAGCAGAATTTATCCTGCATAGATTTTTGGAAAAAGAGATGGCTATCCACTGGAGATGCCCCGAGATAGAGTACAACCGTGATTTAGTTCGTGTATAAAGAATGCTCCACAAATTACATTCATAAAAATATACTTGTTAGTAGCGCACCATCATTATCCGGTAGACGTGGTGATGGAATCTGGCCCTAAACTGCGCCAATCCTAATTCAGATAAAGCGCTCGAAGCGGTCTTTTTCAGCTTTGCATATGGGACAGACATCGGGAGGAGCTTCCCGAGCACATAAGTAACCGCAAACCTTGCATCGCCATACCGGCAAGGGAAGCGAAGAGATACTACTCTCCGCTGGCTTGGTCATTACCTTCCTCCTCTCTTTATTCGGCGGCCGCCGCTCCGGGATGGAACCATAGCTTATGGCTTCCATGGAGACATATAGACCGCAGTAACATGTTCCATAATCGCTCAGGTCAGGGTCACGATAATAGCAGGGACAGATAATGTCAATGTCCTCTTCTTTTTGCCCTGATGCCAGCCGGCAAGGGCAAGCCCTATAGCCGTACCTTTCCTGGTTAAACAGCAAACCTTTTACCAGCTCTTTGGTGAAATCCACGTTAGGGTTGAGGTGGTAGCCGCCAGCCTCGGCTTCGCTCTGCAGCCGGTAGTATAACTTATCGATATTATCGGGGCTTACTGCTAACTCCTCGATCATAGCTTCAAAGCCTTCCGAATTTCATCTTCTTGAAACCCAATAATGCATTTACTATCGTTAATTACCATAGTCGGGAAAGAGCAGCTGGGATTCCACTTCTCAACTGTGTTCATAACTTTAGCCTTTTCTTCCTCACCTAAAAGGTCAACATTGGCATAGTAGTAGTCCACACCCAGGTCGTTCAGCAACTTTTTTGTTTTGTTACACCAGGGGCAGGTGCTCAGGGCATATAATGCTATTTTGCCTACATTCTTACCCGAAACATGTTCCAAAGCCATACTTTACCTCCTCACTCCATTTACAGTATCTAACTAGTTGCTGCATATAGTGCTGGAATACAAACGCTTTGTCAACCCTGGTACAAATGCATCAAAATTATCCGCCAAGATTGTTGCACTGCACTTGTAGCGACAGATGGGTTGAAGGGGAGAGGGATACAGGGTGAGAGGTTGATCAATAAACGCTAAACCTTTTCCATCGTTTTTCGTTTTACTATATAATACCACCAGTTTAAACGAGGTTAGCTGGTGGTAAACGAAGAATATATCGTACAGCAGGCGATAGATGGCAATAGATGGGCTTTTACACAAATATACGATATTTATTTCGATAGGATATATCGTTATATATATGTGAGAGTAAGAAAACAGGCTGAGGCAGAAGATTTAACCCAGGAGGTGTTTATTAAGGCTTTGAAGGCGATCGGTTCTTATAAAACAGGCAAGGCACCGTTTGCTTCCTGGCTGTTCCGAATTGCGCACAACCAGATCATCGATCATGTCAGAAAATATGCCAAGAACCCGGAGACAAGTCTGGATGATGCCCCACCATCCATTGGAAGCGAAGACCCGGTAGCCACGACAGAACGGAAGTTTGAAATCGCAGAATTGAATGCTGCCATTATGGAATTGCCCTCGGCTCAGCAGAAAGTTATTTCACTGCGCTTTGTTGCTGGACTGCCGATTGCTGATGTTGCCAAGATTCTGGGCAAGAGCGAAGGGACAGTAAAAGCCCTGCAATTCAATGGTACGGTATCACTGCGGAGACTCCTTGCTGGAAGAATATAATGAGCAGGCAATTACAGGATATATTTGAAGAATGTGTTGAACGGCTGCGCCAGGGTGACAGCGTAGAAAACTGTCTCATGAGTTACCCTGAAGTGGCGGCTGAGCTTGAGATATTGCTCCGAACCGCCCTTAACGTGAACTGGCGTGCCTCTATGGTCCAACCTCGACCTTACTTTAAAGCCCGTGCCCGAGCTCAGTTTATCGCAGCACAGCAGTACGCAGCACAGGTAAAAGAAAGCAAACCAAAGCCAACTTTCTTTAGCCTGCAGCGCGCCTGGATGCCAGCCCTAGCCGTGGTTTTAATCTTAGTTTTATCCAGCGTGGGCACAGCAGCAGCAGCGTCTAATGCCATGCCAGACGAACCACTGTATCCAGTTAAAATTGCCACAGAGCAGGCACACTTAACGCTCACTTTTTCCGACGAAGATAAAGCTGAGATCAACGTTAAACTGGCAGAAACCAGGTCACAGGAAATCGCCACCATGGCTACCCAGGGAAAGACTGAACAGGTTGTAGTAACCACAGAGAGACTGGCTCAGAATCTGGAAGCAGCGGAAGTTGCTATTCAGAAGGTCGAAGAAACTAAAACCAGCCAAACTCTAACCACTCCTCAGGAAACCACCACAGTACCAACACAACCTGCGCCTGAACCTACACCTGAACCTACGCCAGTACCGGAACCGGCACAACCTGCACCTGTACCTTCGCCTATACCAACGCCGGAACCTTCAACATCGGCTACTTCAGAGAAGCCTCAAGATACGACAGGACAGGCAGGAGGTCAGCCTGCTCCATCACCAGAGAAGGTTACAATCACCAAAGCGGAAAGGCTTAGACAATCGCTAAGAGTAAACATTACCAAAAATATCAACATCCTGGAAAATGCAAAGAATAAGGCTCCAGAGCAGTCCAAACAAGCTATCCAGCGAGCTATCGATATATCTAAAAGCAGACAAATTCAGTTACAACAGCCGCACCCCGAAACTCAACCTAAGTCACGTCAGGACCCTAGAAACCCTCAAACCATCCCTGATCCCTTAAAAGGAAATTGGAGCCAGGAACCACCGCAACAAGGCGCTGGAACTGAGGGCAAGGTGATACCAACACCTACGATTACCCCTTCTACCCCCAGCGAAACTTCAGGCACAAGGAATAACACTGGAGATGTGACCAAACCTCCAAGCTCCACAACTAATAATACCACCACTGATAATACCGGCACCGACACAACGAAACGGTAAAGCCCTATCTTTTTGGAGTCACCTCCTAGAGGTGGCCCACCGGGGTGGTCAAAACGTAAGGCCGTACCTTCAGGTGCACCCGAGGACAGGTCTAAAGACCTGTTTTTTTAACCCTGTCTTCCTCACTTTATAGACAGACCCGATTGGGTCTGCAGGGCGGGTTTAAAAACCCGCCCCTACACTAGCTGAATGACAGAAAAATGACTAACCTGGGCTAAACCTTTTCTCCATTATTCCGTTTTTAATTACAGAAAACAGTGAAGCCCGACATAATAAACGAGACTAATCAGCCAGCGAACAGAAAAAGGAGTCCTATCGTGATAAAAAGGGCAACCCTAATAGAAATGTTAATCTTATTAATAGCTGCCTCTATTCTTATCATGGCACTGCTTTCATTTAACGTCAATGCTCAGGAACTAGCCTCAGCAGCTACTGCTGCCACAAAAAAGGACAATATAACACAGCTAATAATACCACCCTGCCATCTGATAACAGTATTCCAGTAACAGCCTCAAGCGACAACAGCACTAAAAATTTCCTCAACAGGTTTCAACATAGATTTCAGAAAATGATACAGAAACATGTTATGGGAGTATTCTAAGTCTACCAGGTTAAATCTTAGACCTTGCTATTCTTCGCAACCGGAATAGTGAAGTAAAATCGGCTTCCCCTGCCTAATTCGCTCTGAACTCCAATTTTACCGCCATGTGCTTCCACCAGCCGCCTGGCAATAGTAAGCCCCAGACCTGAGCCGCCAGTTGCCCTTGTCCGAGACTTATCCGCTCGGTAAAAGCGTTCAAAAACGTTGGGCAGGTGTTCAGCAGATATACCTTCACCAGTATCAACAACATTTACCTCTACGTATTCCTGAACCTGCCTAGCAGAAACGGTTACAGCTCCGCCTTTGGGTGTATGGGTTATGGCATTTTCCAGTAAATTGCGCAGCACCTGACCAATACGCTGCGAGTCGATATCACAGAGTGGAAGCTGCTCAGGCAAGTCAATAGTAAGGATAATACCGCTGGCAGTAGCCTTGGCGCTGGCAGCAGCCACTGCTTTGTGGATAAGCTGTGCCACATCCTCCGGCTGCTGAAACAGGCTCAATTTACCCGCCTCGGCAAGAGTCAGTTCCTGCAGGTCATCAATCAGGCGCGCCAGTAGGACTGCCTCCTCATGAATTGAGTCAAAAGTGTTAACATCAGGTTTTATCAATCCATCACCGATTGCCTCCAGTTGACCTTGGATATTGGAAACTGGCGTCCTTAGTTCATGGGCAACATCGCTAACCATGTTGCGCCGTAGCATCTCGCCACGCTCAAGGCTCTCAGCCATGGAATTAAAAGTCTGACCCAGCTCAGCCATTTCACCTTTACCCTTGACCTGGACACGGTGGGAAAAATCGCCATCCCCTAACCTCTTAGCAGCTACAGTAAGAGCCTGAACTGGCTTTAAGATTCGACGCGACATGAAAAAAGTTACCCCTGCTGCCACGATTATTGCCAGCACCCCACCTAACACAAGGAAATGGTTAATAGCTTTAGTCAGAGCAGCAGATGCAGATTCTGCCTCGTTGCGAAATATATACAGTATCCCCAGATTGCTACCGTCAGGTCTTGGTGCCAGAGGCCTGCTAGGCGAGTCCGCCTGATATTTTTTTCCTATAAGCTCGCCCTGAGAATCAGCAACGACTATTCCGTTGCTGTCGGTAATTAAAACACGCCGCTCATAAAGTGACCCCATCTGTTCAATAAGTGGCTGCACACCCAGCCAGCTACCACTATCGAAGTAATAGCGAACCAGCAAACGCTCCGTTCTGACAAGGCGAATCTGGTCAACATATTCTTCATACTGCCTGATTTCACCACCAATAGTAAGGCTCACAAAAATAGACACAGCGCCAATAGCCACAAGTATTACCAAGATGAAAGCCACCAGCAAACGAAACTGCAAACGATGAATCATGACAAACCTTTAACCTGTAAACAGCCTGATATCAATCAGCTCTAATACCGAGCTTGTAACCAGTACCATAGACGGTCTTTATATACACCGAGTGACCGCCAACCGCCTCCAGCTTCCTCCTTAAGTTATAAATATGAACATCTATGGTACGGTCAAAGCCCTCAAAGTCATAGCCAACAGACATTTCAATAAGCTGCGCCCGGCTGAAAACCCTATCCGGTTCCCTTGCCAGTATACCCAGCAACTTGAATTCTATAGGTGTGAAGATCAGGAGAGTGCCAGCAAGATTAGCCTCGTGCTTGCGGAAATTTATGGTTAACTCACCATACTTGATTTCTTCTGGTCCCCGCATGAGTACTTCCTCGGGTATGCGCCGCAGCACAGCCCGAACCCTTGCTGCCAATTCCCTGGGACTGAATGGCTTGGTTACATAGTCATCGGCACCCAGGTCCAATCCTGCCAGTCGGTCATTTTCCGTAGTCTTGGCAGTTAGCATGATAATGGGTACGTCTGACTCTTCTCTCAACCTGCGGCAAACCTCAAGACCATCCATACCGGGCAACATCAGGTCAAGTACGATCAGGTCAGGATGGCTTTCGCGGGCAAGGCGCAGGGCTTCAACACCGTCATAAGCAGTTAATGCCTTGTATCCATCCCGATTAAGGTAGAGCCTTACCAGCTCAACCGTTTTGGCATCATCGTCAACTATCAGAACTCGTTTACTTGCTGACATAGCAGTTATCCCAAGGTTCTTTGTTCCTGTTGCTCATTTGTTCCTGTTGCTCAATAGTATAACCTAATTGTTAAAAAATTATTAAGATGATTTTACACCACATACAGTTTAAAATATTTTGCCATTATTAGACCGCTGAAAAAGTGGTGCAGTCCGTCTGAGGTGGATGCCGAGGGTCTGGGGGTGTCCCCCAGATTCCAAAATCCCCCAAGACTGGGGGATAAAGGGGGTTGAACAAGATATTTTTCAGCAATCTCATTATTAGACACGGGTTAAATTCTTGATAAAATAGGAGAGGGGGACAAAAATCCCCCTCTCCTGATGAAAAACCATGAATATTAAGGCCTAGGATTAAAAGGTGGAAGAGGTGGAAGACCCTGATTGTTGCCCTTGTGGACACGACTGCCCGAAAAAGCCCGGGCCTGGTCGCTGGCCACCAAACTCACCATTCTTGAGAAGGGGTAACTCTGGCCTTGCCTTCAACCATGCCTTATATGCATCCACTTGCTCCTGAGTTATCTTGCCTTCGTCCAACAGCTTCTGAAGCTGCCTGGGACCAACTACGGGAATGTTCGGCTTAGCCTTTAGCCATGCATTGAAATCGTCCGCCTGCTGCTGAGTTATCTTGCCTTCACTCACCAGGGACTGAAGTTTCTGATCGAACGTTTCTTTGAGCTGTGCACGCCTCTCGCTCACTGCCTGTTTAAAGGCATCTTGAAGCTTCTGCTGGTCGATACCCATGATCTGGGCGACCCTGGCTAACAGCGTCTGGTGCGGTCCCGTGCCATCATTGTTATCCTGCGCCAGTACTATTCCAGTTGTACCTGCCACCAGCACCACAGCAATTAATACCGCAACTACGATAAACTTTTTACTTTTCCACATTTTCCAGTTTCACCTCCTTTCTACTATATTGTTGATATCTCGATATTAGCATGACAATATTAACTTCTTATTAAGATTTATTGAGAATTTTAGCAACTTCTTGCTCTTTGCCTCGTCTCCCCTGTCTTTCTGAGGAGTCTGCCTCAGGCAGACGACGTGATAATCCCGTGGGATCAATCCGCCCTAGGCGGACGTGTTCCTCGTGATTGTGGAAGTCACCCTCACTTTAATCCACTTCCATCTTCGACTAATTTGCACTATTACTCACTGCACTAAATATGGGTGTATAATTAGGACAAATCATTTTGGACTAAAAATACATAAGGATCATTATAGAAAGGCCAGAGACAAGATATTGAACAATCTCAAGAATCTAACTACAGGAGGACGCAAATGATATTGGAAAAGCGTTGTCCTTTTTGCAAGGGACAGGGTACATTACCAGACCCTGCCGGAGTGTTATCTAAACTCAAGCACTGCCCTGTATGCATGGGCCGGGGCTTCAATCTGGTGCCTAAAGATGCCAAGGATTGTGGATTTTGTAGAGGTAAGGGACGAGTACTAACCGAGGGTGGCGGTAATAAACAATGCCCAGATTGCGGCGGCATGGGCTCAGTTTGGTGAAAAGATAACAGAGCAAAGTTTAGAAATAGCTAACCTCGTCAATGGGATAAACGCGGATAGCAGCCTCTCCCTGGACGGGACACTGAGTCTCACAAGTACCGCAGCCGATGCATAAATCGGTTATAACCCTGGGGCGGCGTACGCCTCCTTGACCTGCTCCCTTTCCCCCTCCACCTCCACTCAACCTGATTGCCTTGCTGGGAATGGGGCACATCTCTTCGCAGACTATGCACTCACGCCCCTCAGCCCAGGGAATACACTTCCTTCTATTAATGACAGCCTTCCCTATGACTGTCTGCCGTTTCTTTTCCAGAGACAACTCGGGAATAGCTCCCGTGGGGCAGACCTGCCCGCAGGAGTTGCATGAGTAATCGCAGTAACCCCGGCGCATTATCAGCTCTGGCGTCCACACATTTTGCCAACTGCTCACCGATGGACTGGGTTGTATCACGCCGGTGGGACAGACTTTGACACACTCACCGCAGCGGATGCACTGGTTAAGCAACCTCTCTTCACTGCTGCCCGGGGGGCGTAGAAGCTGCGGTTTCTTGGCACCTACGACAGGTATGAATCGCAACAGCACTGCCCCGATGGCAGCTGCACCCAAAGAAACCAGAAATTGTCTCCGCGATGGGTCATAGCGCTGACCCGCCGCCAGTCCCGGTTGTCCCGAGAAAGAGATAGCTTTAGTAGGACAGGTGTCTACACATTCCAGACAGGTGGTGCATTCGGCAGAGCTGGCAGCAAATTTTTGCTCCGGGTCGATAGCACCTGTGTGGCAAATGAGGGCACAGCGCTGGCAGGAGACGCATTTCCCCTCATCAACTTTATGCCGTATGCGGGCAACCCTGGATAACAGCCCCAGAAGCCCACCCAAGGGACAAAGATAGCGGCACCAGAAACGACGGCGAATAGCATTTAGCGCCAGCACCACTACAAATAACAGGGCTATCAGCAAGTTGGGCCAGAAAAAGGACTGTTCAATTAAAAGTGTACCTCGTACCAGCCCATCGAACCATTCTACCGCCGGTTTCAGCGGAGCAATGTTATATAGGAACGTTTCCAACCCAGTAATCATAAAGCTAAGCCCAGGCAATACCACACTGGCAACGGTGCGAAATAGCAGAGTTATGGGGTCCAAGATAACCAGTGTCAGACTACCGAACAAAGCAGCAATCAGGATGACGAACAGCAAAAAGTATTTAACCTGGCGCCAGTAAGAAGGGATATCCAGCTTATTACGACGAATACGGCGCGATGGTACCCAATCTAATATTGAACCCAGTGGGCAGAGCCAGCTACACCAGACGCGGCCCACCAATATTGCTAACAGCAGAATAATAAAGCCAAGTGCCATAGGTGCCATCCAAGTCCGGCTGGCTAGCATCGACGAAATCCCTGTCAAAGGGTCAAGATGGAAAAAGAAGTCAGGCGGCATGAAAGTAGAAAGCTGTTGCGTCGTTCCCAGGAGAAGATAAAGAAACAACAGCAGTACCAGTATCTGGACTGTCAATCGCAGCCAGTGCCATTTTCCAGAGCCTTTAGCAGTTTTATTAGGCTTCACATCGTCTTTAGCTACCATAGCAGCATCGCTTATACCTTAATTTCTTCCACATTTATACTTTTCAAATCCATTGTTCCCAACCCCATTTGAGCGCCAGCCCGGGTGGCAGGTATGTCACTGCCAGTCAGTCCAAAAAGCGTAGCAGCATAGGCGTCAGCAGCAACAATATCATGGCTGGCAATAATAGTATTGGTCACCTTGACATCCCCCAGATCGCCACCAGTAGGACCATGGTTTAGCAGAATACGTACCGCATCCACGATGGTCAGCTTGGGACGCAGCAGGCTGGTGAGATCGGCAATACGCTGCCCCAGGTTAAAGTGAAACTGACCACGGTTCTGAATCAGCCCCATGAGATTTTTCATACCAAGAGTGAGCCGAGCCAGACTATGATGCTTGGCTATGGGCACATTTATAATTACGTTCGCATCCAAGGCATCGCCATAGACAGGCCACTTTTTAAGATCAACCCCATCTGGAATGGCAACCTCACGGAACTTCATGTTAGCCATGACTTCCATCTGACCGCCAGCAGTTCGCACTGCCTCGTCTATCCCGCTGCGGCTATAAGCCTCTTGTGCTGTGCCACCAAAAGGAAAATCCATAACTCGTACACGCTTGGCTCCAGCACTTAAACAAAGCGTTACCAGCGCTCCAACCACCTCGGGGTTGGTGGTAGCAGCATACTCAGGGGTATGATAGGCAACGCAGATATTGGGCTTGATTATGACATCGTCTCCCGTTTTAACGAAGCGTTCGATACCCCCTAGCGCCTTCAGTGCTGCCTGAACCATGGCAGTGGGACTTTCGCCCCGAGCTACAGCTAAATAGGTACCACCTTGCGTTGCAATAGGGGTACCAGATGGGGGAGGTGTGGGAGTAGGTGCTGACTTGGGAGCAGGTGGGAGCACAGGCGTTTTTTTGGGGCTACAGGCAAGCCAAGAAAACAAAGACCCAGCCGCAGCAGTGCTGATCCCCAGCGCCATCATACGTTTAATAAACTCACGGCGAGAAATATTCATACAAGCATTACCTTATCGCCCAGCTACATCCCCATCACCCCAATAAATCTGATTTACCTTAACTTGCAATCAGGATTAAAGTCAAATAATCACACTCAATTAGATTTTGCTGATACAATACAGCTACAATATTAAGATTTTATGGAGAAACAATGTTTATTCTATGAGAGTGCTGAAAAACTCGTATTCAACCCCCTTTATCCCCCAGTCTTGGGGGAATCGGGAAGCTGGGGGACACCCCCAGACCCTCGGCCCCAACCCATCGGGGCACCTCTTTTTCAGTCTCTATATGTAGACAAGGTTGAAAGCCACGAAAGCCGAAAGCTATAATTGACAGGCTTAAAATACCATGGCAAATTCGCTGGAACATATTTTATATGAAGTCTCCAAACCGGCACGCTACACCGGGGGAGAATGGAACAGTGTGGTCAAGAATTGGAAGTCAACTCCCATTCGAATTGCCTTGGCATTCCCTGATTTATATGAAATCGGGATGTCCAACCTGGCACTGCCGATATTATACAAGATATTAAATGACCAGTCAGACGTCCTTGCAGAAAGGGTTTACGCCCCCTGGGTCGACCTGGAAACATTAATGCGCCGCCATGGCATTCCCCTCTTCAGCTTGGAGAGCAAGCGCCCCTTGAAAGACTTCGATATTATTGGATTTTCCCTGGGCTATGAGCTTACCTATACCAATGTATTAAATATGCTTGACCTGGCTAAAATCCCACTGTTTAGCCATCAAAGGAACAAGTCGCATCCCCTGATAATCGCCGGTGGCAGTTGTGTCCTTAACCCTGAGCCTGTAGCTGATTTTTTTGACTTATTTTTCATTGGTGAGGCTGAAGAAGCAATATTAAAGTTTCTGGAAGTGTTCCGAGCTTACAAGGACAATAAGACAGAATTACTCCGAGAAGCAGCCAGCCTTCCCGGTATCTATGTCCCCAGCCTGTACCAAATTGACTATCACCAGGATGGCACCTTGGCTAACATTACTCCTAAATTTGCCAATGCCAAACCGATGATTGAGCGGCAAATAGTAGCTCCCATGCCTCATCCAATAACCAACCCAGTCGTACCCTACATCGAGGTAGTTCACGACCGCGGAGCTATAGAAATCCAACGTGGGTGCAGCCGGGGATGCCGCTTCTGTCAGGCTGGGATGATATACCGTCCAGTCCGTGAGCTGCCCCATCAGGAAGTTATCAGCAGCGTTGACGAAATTATTAAGAACTGCGGGTACAATGAAATATCGCTGGTTTCACTGAGCACTGGAGACTACCATAATATCAACGAGGTAATCGCTCAGCTATCGCATAATTATTGCCAGTCCAACCTCTCTATCTCTCTCCCCAGCCTCCGCCTCGACACGTCATCAATAAAATTGATAGAGTCCCTACCTCAACGGCGCAAGACTACCCTTACATTCGCACCGGAAGCTGGGAGCGAAAGGCTCAGACAAGCCATAAATAAAATCATTCCTGAGGAAGTGATTCTGGATACCCTTGCCGCAGCTTTCGAAAAAGGCTGGATGAACATCAAGCTCTATTTCATGATCGGGCTTCCTACAGAAACCATGGACGATGTAAAAAGCATCGTGGAATTGATAGCCAAAATATGTAAAGCAGGCAAAAAAGCTGGCAACAAGTCACCCAGGATAAGAGTCAGCGTCTCAACCTTCGTACCCAAACCCCACACCCCCTGCCAGTGGTCTGCTCAGGAAACAGCAGAAAATTTATCTGCCAAGCAAGACTTACTCAAACAAGGTCTGCGCCGAGTCGGAGCACATCTCTCCTGGCAAGACCCAAAAATCAGCCTGCTTGAAGCGGCTTTATCCCGGGGCGATCGCCGTCTGAGCCAGGTTCTTTACCATGCCTGGGAATCAGGCTGCAAGTTCGATTCCTGGACTGAACATTTTAAATACCAGAGCTGGCTTAATGCTTTCGAGCGGAATGGCCTTGATCCGGCCTTCTTTGCTAACAGGGAACGACCGTTAGATGAGCCGTTGCCCTGGCAGCATATAGATATCGGCGTTACCCCAGCTTTCTTGCAAAAAGAATGCCAAAATATAGGACTGGAAAAGGCAACTCCCGATTGTCGCTACGGTCCCTGCAGTGCCTGTGGCCTCCAGCGCTGGCAGTCTGATTGTCAGCAAAAATTAAAAAGCGGACAACAGACTGGTGAAAAGAAAGACATTAATACATAATTCCCAGCTAAAAATTTGACTTCTGGGCTTAAAACTACTAATCTTTATATCCTGTATTTCTAAAGAGGTTTAATAAAATGGAACGAATTGAGCTTGAAGCATTAAAACGAGAGGTAACTGGTAAAAAAGTGCGCTTTCTGCGCCGTGAAGGCAGTACTCCCGCTAATATGTATGGGCACGGACTGAAGTCACTAGCGCTCCAGGTAGATACTAAAAAACTTAAGCAGACACTGTTACGCGCAGGCAAGACTGACCTGATCTCTCTCAAGGTGGCAGACGGAGATGCTCCCCTAATGGTATTAATTCGCGAGGTTCAAAAAAATCCCATCAATAATAATTTGCTCCACGTGGACTTTTATCAGGTCAAGATGACCGAAAAAATTAAGGCTGACATCCCGCTGGTATTCGTCGGAGAAGCACCTGCCCTGAAAAAGAAGAATGTTTCCTTGCTTCATCTGATCGATTCTTTGCATATTGAAGCACTTCCTGATCACCTGCCGCACAACTTACAGGTAGATGTCTCAAAGCTAGAGGATACTGACCAGGCAATCTTTATCAAAGACATCCCTCTAAGCGCAGATGTTACGCTGCTCAGCGATCCAGAGCAAATTGTAGTAAAGGTAGTTGAGACACGTGTTGAGATCGAGGTGCCTGAAGTGGTCGCAGCTGAGGTTGAAGGAGAGGCAGTGGCTGAAGAGGCAGCAGAAGCACCGGAGGAAGAAGCCAAGCCTGCTGCTAAGGACAAATCGGCTTCTGATAAATCGGCTTCTAAGGAATAAAGATAAAATATAAGGAAGTGGCTAAGCCACTTCCTTATATCCGCCTAGTAAACGACCTTTATTATCTGTCCCCTAACATCTTTGTCGATCTGTAAGATGCCATAGGAGTTTTTCGCCTGTCCCGGGTTAAAAAAGAGCACGCCTCCGATCAATTCATTATTTGCTTGGTGCGTGTGTCCATATAGAATTACGTCTACCTCGTCAAACTGCCCTCTTATTCTATTCTCTATTCCCCAAGGGGCACCTGAGCCATGGATAATGCCTATCCGTTTGCCGTGAACCACCATAAACTCTTTTTCTGGAAGTGTGTTCCTGAGCTCATCGGAGTCCATGTTGCCTCGAACAGCTTTTACCTCGCCAATTTTTCTGAGACCCTCAAGAATCTCCAGCATAACAAAGTCGCCAGTATGGACTATTAAATCCACTCCTGAGAAATCTTTTGTTATTTGCTGTGGAAGTTCTTCTGCGGAATGTAAATGAGTATCGGAGATTACTCCTATTTTCATTAAGTTATACAATTATATATTTGTTTAATAAGGAACTTCGTTCCTTTGAATCCTATCTCAGCAACCCATCTATTACTTCCCTGACCTCTCGACAATTTTTTCTTCTACCCGATAAACATTGCCGCCCTCAACAGCAATGTAACTTAAACTATTAGGAGAGTCAAAGACAAGCTTACCTCCATAAAGGTTTAACACACCATTATATTGTTTTCCTTCTTGCCCATCCGTTACTACGAATAGTTTATCACCCGATTTAGCCACATATGCCAGGTACCGGCTGTCCGGGCTAAAAGTAATAGTACCTGCTCCGATACCATCATACGGCTTGTGTTCTTTGCCATCCAACACTAAAAACCAACTATCTACAGTTCCAGCCACGTATGCCACCTTGTTACTATCTGGGCTAAAAGTAACAGTACCCGGGCTAACACCCTTGTATTGTTTACCTTCCTTCCCATCCACAACCACATACCACTCCTCGTTGTGCGAGTCGCCATTGCTTTCAGATTGCTCACCTCCCACAGCCAGCGCCACATATGCCAACCGCTGGCTGTCTGGGCTGAAGATCAGAGAGCCTCCTCCAATATCAAGATATTGCTTCCCCTCATTTCTATCAACTACACAAAACCATTTACCACCACTTGCTGCTGTATACGCAAACCGTTTCCCGTCTGGACTAAAACTATACTTGCCCAGGTCAACCGAATAGTAAGGCTTAGATTCTTCTCCATTGAGCACGGCAAACCATTTATCGCCAGACTTAGCCGCGTAAGCCAAACTCCGACTGTCCTGGCTGAACGTAAGAGATTCAAATTTAATTTCATCGTATTGTTTTCCTTCTACCTCGTCCGCCACCACAAACCATTTATTCCCAAGTCGAGCCACATATGCCATATGCTGTCCATCCGGGCTGAATACCAGAGTAGCCGCATTGATCTCGTCGTATATTCTCCCGCCTTTTTCACCTATTTGTACAAACCACTTACCATCGATACTAGCCACAAATGCCACCTCCTGGCTATTCGGACTAAACCTGAGGGAGGCTGGGCTGACTTCGTCAAACTTTATCCCTTCTTGCCCATCCAGTACCACAAGCCATTTGTTAGCCAATTTGGCTGTGTAAGCCAACTTCTGGCTATCCTGACTAAAGACAAGTGTGCCTATGCCAATATCTTCGTATGGCTTACCCTCTTGCCCATCTACTACTACAAATACCCCTTGGTCAGAATGACCTACATAAGCCAGCCTCTGGCTATCCGGGCTAAAAGTAAGAGAATAGGCAGCAAGTTGGTCATACCTCGTCTTCTCTTCCTTACCATTAACTACCACAACTTGCTTGCCATCCACTTTATTTACATAAGCTACAGTCATACCATCTGGGCTCACTCTTAAAGACAGCGGTGCCCACGAATCATAATTTATTTCAGCAAGAAGTGTTTCTTGAGCTACCCTATCAAAATTCGCAGGAGTTACCGCAGCCGATTGGGGCGCAAAACAGCCAAGAGCAAGCACAAGTACCATAGCCAGAATCAGAAAAAAACTAAACTTCATATTCATACCTCTCTATATCAAAATAAGTGAAGAGACAAAGCTCTTTTAATCACACTAGTAAATAGCCTGCAAAATAGAAAGATTACTCTACGAGATCACCTTAAAATTTCTAACACGCCCTGGCTAATCATTTTTACTGCTATAGCCGCTAAAAACAAACCGATTATCTTAGATACCACTTTGGCTCCAGCCTGCCCCAGAAATCTCATCACACGGTTTATCTGAGCAATAAGCAGCCAGACTATTGCCAGATTAACAATGAAAGCAACTATCACCATATAAATTGGGTACTTTTCAATAAGTATTAAAAGTGTAGTAAGCACCGCTGGCCCGACTATCAGCGGAGTACCCAAAGGAACAGCGCCTATTGTTCCCCCTCCAGTCAAATCCTCTTCGCTTACCATCTTACCAGTGATTATGTCCTTGGCTGCCAAAATAAAAAGAATTATTCCTCCTGCAACCAGAAAGTCAGCTACTTTAATACCTAAAAAGAGAAAGATACCTTTGCCGACGGCTACAAAACCCAACCCTAAAGCCAATGCGGTAATCATTGCCCAACGTATAATGCGGGCACGTTCATGGCTACTCATATTCACCGTCAGTGGCAGCAGTATCGGCAAAACGCCAACGGCATCCATGGCAACAAAAAGGGGAACAAAGGTCAATCCGAATTCCTGTAGGGCTTGTAAAATCCTATCCATCTACATTAATTAGACACTTCTTTGGATGTCTCCATGCGGTTACCAGCGGTTTTATCCTCTCCAGCATCCTCCGCTTCGCCGAGATAAGAGATAGAGGCCACTTTATCATCCTCATCAAGCCTGTTTAGATGCACACCCTGCGTAGGTCTCCCCTGAACAGGTACCTCATCATCAATCGAGATGCGTATGACAATGCCCTTTGCCGAAATAATTATCAAGTTCTGAGAAATCGGCACGGTCATAGCTGCGATAACCTTGCCGGTTTTTTCATTAACTTTATGAGCTATCACCCCTTTCCCACCCCGATTCTGGAGAGGATAGTTGTTTACGCGGCTGAGTTTGCCGAACCCATTTTCGGTAACAGTAAGAAGCCGGGCTTCAGTGAATACTTTACTCATCCCCACCACCTTGTCCCCACGATCCAGTCTAATACCACGCACCCCCCCGCTAGTGCGGGAAGCTATCCTCAAATCCTTTATGGCAAACCTGATAGCCTTCCCATTCTGACTAACCAGCATAACTTTATCTGATTCGCTTAGTACGCTAGCCCCAACCAGTTCCTCTTCTCCTACAAGTTTCATGGCAATGAGGCCACTGCTCCGAACTGAAGCGAATTTATCCATGCTGGTCCTCTTTATTATCCCCCTGGAGGTAGCTATTACCATAAACAGCCCTGGGGAGGTGTCTTTAGCTAGCACTAAGGCTGTTACCTGCTCCTTAGGGTCTATAGGCAGCACATTTGCCAGAGCTGTACCTTTAGTAGCTCGAGTTAAATCCTGAGGAACGTCATAGCATCTGACCCGATAAACCTTACCGCGATTGGTAAATAACAGCAGATTATCATGTGTATCAGCCACCAGAATTTGCCTAACCATATCGGTTTCCCGTGTTACCATTCCCATAACGCCACGACCATAACGGTGCTGCTTCTGATAAGTCATCGCTGGGATCCGCTTTATGTAGCCTTGTTCGCTCAGGGTAACCACTACATTCTGATGAGCGATAAGGTCCTCTTCCTGAAATTCCTCGACCTCATCCCGCTTAATAAAAGTGCGCCGCTTATCACCATACTTAGACTTTAAATCACTCACGTCTTGCTGAATGAGGAATAGTATCTTCTTAGGATTAGACAACAGGTCTTCAAGGTAAGCGATAGTCTTCAATACTTCGTTATATTCGTCTATTATTTTTTGCTGCTCCAGATGAGCCAACCGTCGCAATTGCATATCCAGAATTGCCTGCGCTTGAATCTGAGTTAAATCAAAAGTTTTCATCAAATTGGTTCGAGCCAAATCGACCGTCTCAGACTTGCGAATCGTTTCAATAACCTGCTCCAGATGCTCCAGAGCAATTCTGAAGCCCTCCAGAATATGTGCTCTATCCTTAGCCTTCTGGAGGTCAAACTGACTGCGCCGCGTTATGACTTCTTTGCGGAAATCTATATAACAGGTAAGTGCTTCCTTCAGGTTAATAACTCTCGGCTGCTGATCAACCAGAGCTAGCATATTAATATAGAAGGCAGACTGCATCGCGGTATACTTGTAGAGATTATTGAGAACTTTGGCATACTGAGCGTCCTTCCTTAGCTCCACTACAATTCGCATCCCATGGCGGTCGGACTCATCACGAACCTCGCCTATACCTTCGACCTTCCTCTCACGTGCCATCTCAGCTATTTTTTCTACTAAAGCTGCCTTATTGGTCTGATAGGGAAGCTCGGTAACTACTAACTGAACACGTCCACTCTTCAGGGTTTCTTCAGCCACTTTGGCCCGAACTACTACCTTGCCTTGGCCAGTGGCATAGGCGTTGACAATGCCCTCTCGCCCCCAAATTATTCCAGCAGTAGGAAAGTCTGGCCCTTTAACAAATTTCATCAAATCGTCAACATCAGCATCAGGATTATCAACCAAATAGCTGACTGCATCACAAACTTCACTGAGGTTATGAGGAGGTATATTGGTAGCCATTCCCACAGCTATGCCCGAGGAACCGTTCACCAGCAAGTTAGGCAATCTTGCTGGTAACACTGCTGGTTCCTTCAAACTATCATCAAAATTAGGCACAAAGTTAACTGTATCTTTATCAATATCAACCAGCATCTCGGCGGCAATCCTCGCCAGGCGTGCTTCTGTATAACGCATAGCCGCCGGCGGATCATTGTCCATACTGCCAAAATTGCCCTGTCCATCAACCAGGCAATATCTCATAGAGAAATCCTGTGCCATCCTCACCATGGCTTCATATACTGGCGCATCGCCATGAGGATGATATTTGCCAAGTACTTCACCAACAATACGGGCGCTCTTTTTGTAAGGGCTGTTATAATGCAGCCCCAATCCATCCATGGCATAGAGAATACGTCGATGCACTGGTTTCAAGCCATCACGCACATCAGGCAAAGCACGAGAGACTATGACACTCATGGCATAATCGAGGTAAGATCTCTTCATCTCTTCCTCGATAATCACTGGCTTAATCAGTCCAACATTCATTTGCATTACTCCTCGTCCAGCAATTCGTCATCTGCCATTTCGTCCATATAGGCACCTGCTTCAAATATAGAAAAACCGGTAGGCAATAGTTCGCCTTCCTCCAAATCAATATCTTCGGCCTCCCCCTCCTCCTCTAGTAGTTCTTCGTCAGTCTCGCTGTGTCTGAGCAGGGTATCTTTGACATGGGGCTGGAAGTCTTCAGCAACTTTAGTCGAAAAAGAAAGCTTACCAGACTGGTTAGGGGCTTGAAATGATTCTCGCACAAAGACTTTCGCCTTGTTGTTATTAAGACTGTAAATAGCCGCAGTATACTTGTTGCCACCTTCCATTAATTTAGCTAGGCGGTTTCCATGCTGAGGTTCAATTAGCCCCAGATATTCTCCTTGCTCATTTTCCACTACAATATTATGTCCTCGTAGTTTCAAATTAACCTTGTCCCTCGGTGTCATTTTAGCAAGCACAGCGCTGGAACCCAGCTTCTGCAGGTTAAGTACTCCCGTTTTCCCCAACTCACCTACAAAGAAGTCAGGAGACACCTTGGAACGATCATTTTTCACGGCTACACGCAAATCTTCTAATTGGGATATCCGTTCCAGATTTTTCTGGGCTATAGTATTACTTGGATCAAACTCCAGGGCCTTGATGTAAGATTCCCTAGCTTGGACTAACTCGCCCAACTCCATATACGCCTTACCCAGGCGATTGTAAGTATCGACATCAGTAGGCACAACTTCGATTATACTCTGGTTAACAGCAATGGCCTCCTTCCATTGCCCTTTCATAGCTAGAGCAATGGCACGCTCGCTCATTTGCCGCCGCAACCTAGCTTTCTCTTCCACTGTATCAAACATGCTTCATCATACCCAGTTATTTGTTACTCAGCAATTAACCAAAGTAAGAATTAGACTACATTTACTCCAAAAAGGCAAGTGATTTTTACCGCCAAGAGTAATTTTAGTCCAGCAATATTAATAAAACAAGCAAACAATTTCAAGCAGCTTTAGCCAAGTTTATCAAAATTTTTACAGGGATTCGAATGTCCTCGCTGTTAGTTTCAGTTATCCTCACGGATTGCCTTTCTATACTCGAAATGATAACAAACGCTATTTCAATTTGACAATAAAAGTCGGCTATGTTACCGTAAAGCCCGATTTATGTAATCCAAGCTGCCAAAGGAGACAACATGCGCGAAAAAGTAGAAGAAATCCTGAACAAGATCCGCCCATCCCTTAAGGCTGATGGCGGAGATGTGGAACTAGTCGATGTTAAAGACGGTATAGTCAGCGTAAAGCTTACTGGACACTGCGCCGGTTGCCCCATGTCAACGATGACTTTGAAAAACGGCATAGAGCGTATGCTAAAAGAAGAAATCTCTGATGTTAAGGAAGTAGTCGCTGTCTAGCTAAGCATGTTCCAGTTCAAAAGCTTTATGCAAAGCTTTCACCGCGTCTTTTACTCTACCCTCAGCAATTATACACGTTATTCTTATCTCGGATGTCGTAATTAACTGTATATTTATTCCATGTTCATACAGAGTGCGAAACATCATGGCTGCATAGCCAGGCGCATTCAGCATACCTGTACCTACAATGCTAACTTTCCCCAGCGTGGCATCACTGGCACACTCTTTTGCCTTCATAGATGCTGCTACAGATTTTACTATGGACATTGCCTTATTTAAATCACTTCGAGCTACCGTAAAAGATACGTCAGTAATCTTGTTAACGCTGGCATTCTGAACGATGGTATCCACACTTACATTCGCCTTTGCCAAAGGCTCAAAGATAGCCGAAGCTATTCCAGGTTGGTCTGGAACACCAACTATAGTAACTTTAGCCACATCAACATCATGCGCAATTCCTCTAACTTTATTTCTTATTTCCATTGAGACCCCTCCATGAATAAGAGTTCCCGGTTTACTACTGAAACTACAAGCCACCAGTATGGGCATATTATACACCTCTCCCAATTCCACAGCCCTTGAATGCATTACTCTGGCACCACTGGTAGCCATCTCCAGCATTTCTTCATAGCCAATTTCTTCCAAATGGCGTGCCTCTGGTGCAATACGAGGGTCGGCAGTAAATACCCCTTCTACATCGGTATATATTTGGCATTCCTTTGCCTTGAGGCTGGCTGCCAGGGCTACGGCAGTGGTATCCGAACCACCTCGCCCGAGGGTAGTAATATCCATATCCTGCGTTATCCCCTGAAATCCTGCCACAATGACTATATTGCCTTTATCCAGCTCCTCGACAATACGCCTGGGTTCAATTCGTTGAATCCGCGCCTTGCTGTGGCTGGCATCGGTCTCAATACCCGCCTGAGCACCGGTTAGGCTCACTGCCTTATACCCCATATTGCCTACAGCCATTGCCAGCAGGGTACTGGAAACTATCTCGCCTGTCGATAGCAATACATCAAGCTCTCTTTCTGGCGGATGGGGGGCGATCTGCTTTGCCAGTTTCAAGAGGTCATCGGTAGTATCTCCCATCGCCGAGACCACTACCACTACCTGATTCCCCTTCTCAATGGTCTTAACTACGCGGCGAGCTATATCCTTGATTTTCTCCGCATCAGCTACCGAAGTGCCACCGTATTTTTGAACTAAAAGCGCCATATTCTCTCTTTCCGCTTATTTTAAACGAAAAACTAAAAGCTTACCACTGAACTAAACGTCTCGCACCAACCTTTCCATAATTCTATATCCCTCATCAATAAAATTCCCCGCTTTCGCGGCTTCTGCCTCGGTAAAAGCCGATGCACCCGAAGGTTTAAACCCTGAGCCCCATAGCAAAAAGGGCACAGGGTCGTCACAATGTGTCCTAATCTTTATCGGCGTGGGATGGTCGGGCATTATCAGCACGCGCAAATTATTAGATTCGCAAGAACGAAGCCGCCCGATAACCTCGCCATCTACTCTCTCAATTGCCTCTACTTTCTTATCAATGGAACCATCATGAGCAGCTTCGTCTGGAGCTTCAATATGAATAGCTACTAAATCGTGCTTCTTTAGCGCTTCCATTGCCCCCAGCGCCTGAGCCGCATAATCGTTATCCTGGCCATCGGTTACACCGGGAATGTCCAGTACTGTCATATTCATCATCCGTGCCAAGCCGCGAAGCAGGTCAACGCCAGAGGTCATCGCCGCATCAAGCCCGTAAACCTCTTTGAAAGATGGCATAGCTGGTATCTTGCCGCTGCCCCAGAAAAGCCAGATCATCGTCGCTGGAACATTTCCCTGCGCTTGCCGTTGCTTATTTACTGGATGTTCTTTAAGTACATCTTGCGAACGTTCCATAAGGTTACGCAACAGGTCGCTGCCCTGGCCCTGAGGCAGGAACTTAGCCACAGACTTACCTGAAATATCATGTGGAGGGGTGCAGGTAGCCTGGAGTGTATCTTCCCTACCTGTTATCCGGCATATATGCCTGTAGCTGGTACCTGAATAAAAGCGTACCTTATTATTACCAAGCTTTTCATTCAAAGCGTTAATAAGACCGCGGGCTTCCTCAGTGCTGATGTAACCCGAGCTATAGCTCCACATTTTGCCATCGCGTACTGCCACCAGATTACATCTAAATACAACGTCACTATCACCAGTGGGTACACCTATACTTATAGCTTCAATAGCACTCCTGCCGCGATAATAGACCCTGGGGTCATAGCCCAGCACTGACATGCAAGCACAGGCACTGCTGGGCTCCATCCCCTGTGGTACCGTCCGTGCCATGCCTAAAACGCCCTGTTGAGTCATGGTATCTAAGTTGGGAGTATTAGCAATTTCCAGGCAGGTCTTTCCGCCACGCTCCGGCAATGCCCAGCCAGAGGCACCATCAATGATGACAACAACATATTTCATAAGCAAAGCCCTGTTCCCCTATCTCCTTTGAAGGAGAGCGGGGCAAGGAGTAAAAGGTTAATAAACAATCTCACTATAGTTTACAATCCTTGCCACCAAAGTTAAAGCCGCCTATAATATTGAGGTTGCGGGGCGTAGCGCAGTCTGGTAGCGCGCAGCGTTCGGGACGCTGAGGTCGGAGGTTCGAACCCTCTCGCCCCGACCAGTAACAATTCAACCTGCTTTCTCTGGCCGTTGCTTCAATTATACATCATACACTCATCTCAGGCTTCGCATCATTGCAACTGCAGCAAAGCAGCCCAACAGTAAGATTAAAATCCCTAAAAAATCGAACCCTTCTAATTGAAGATTTGCTACAATGGTAGTAATATACGACTGTTAAGCAGCAGATTGCTTTCGAAGTCTACCAGGTATTAGTACAATGAATACGGATACAACCTTCATCACCAACGAAGAAAACAAAACCCTCCTGGACAGATTTCGCGTCCTCATAAAAGACACCAGACTTTTCGACGTCCTGGTCGGCTATTTCTACACCAGTGGCTTTTATGCCCTTTATAAATCGTTAGAAAACACAGAAAAAATCAGGATCCTCATTGGCATAAGCACAAGCAAACAAATTTTTAAACTGATTCAGCAATCCCAATCTCCAGTCCAGGGAATATTTGAATTCTCTCATGCTGAAGCCAAAGAAGAGTTCTCCAACGAAATTGCTACTGAAATGGAACAATCCGAGGATAACCGTGATGTAGAAGATGGGGTTCATAAGTTCATGGCATGGCTAAAGAATGGCAAAATGGAAATCAAAGCCTATCCTTCAGAGAATATTCATGCCAAGCTATATATTATGACCTTCGTTGAAGGCGATAAAGATGTTGGTCGGGTGATAACCGGCTCCAGCAATTTTACCCAGGCTGGGCTGGTAGACAATCTGGAATTTAACGTTGAACTTAAGGACAGAGCCGACTATGAATTTGCCCTAGGCAAGTTTAACGAACTCTGGGCTAATGCTGTGGATGTCAAAGATAAATATATTGAAACCATTCAAGATAAAACCTGGCTTAATAACACCATCAACCCTTATGAGCTTTACCTTAAGTTTTTATATGAATATTTTAAAGAGAAGATAAATATTGACCAGGAGAGCATTGAAAAGCAATACCTGCCAGAAGACTTCCTGGACTTAGAATATCAAACTGAAGCGGTAGTTGACGCCAAAAACAAACTGGAAGAATACGGCGGCGTCTTCCTTTCTGACGTCGTCGGCTTAGGAAAAACATATATCTCAGCCATGTTGGCAAATCAGCTCGATGGCAGAAATCTGGTCATTGCTCCTCCAGCACTATTGGATGAAAATAACCCTGGTTCATGGCGCAATGTTTTCTTTGACTTCAGAGCGTCGGCCAAATTCGAATCTATTGGAAAATTAGACCACATCATCCAGCAAGGAACCGATAATTACAAAAATATATTTATCGACGAAGCACACCGCTTCCGTGCCGAAACTAATGTAACTTATGAAAAGCTGGCTCAGATATGTCGCGGCAAACGAGTGATTTTAGTTACCGCAACTCCGCTTAATAACTCTCCCAGAGACATCTTCAGCCAAATAAAGCTATTTCAAAAAGCCAGGAGAAGCACCATTCCTAACCTCCCTGATTTAGAGGCATTTTTCAACGGACTTGCCAAAAAGCTCGAGGGATTAGATAGGCAAAAGGACTACGACACATACATTAAGATAGTTAAGGAAAACGCTAGAGAAATCAGAGAAAAGGTGATCAAATATCTTATAGTCCGCCGCACACGTTCCGAAATCGTTAAATACTATAGCCAAGACCTTGGCAAGCATGGATTTAAGTTCCCTGAAGTGGCTGACCCTGAACCAGTTTTTTACCAGTTCAACGAAAATGAAGACCGCGTGTTTACCACAACGATAGACCTGATAGCCAACAAGTTTAAATATACACGCTACGTTCCCTTGCTCTCTTTAAAAGAGGATATCAAGGATATCACACAACCCGAGGAACTGGCTCAAATGAACATGAGGAAATTCATGAAGACACTGCTGGTGAAACGGCTGGAGAGCAGCTTCTTCGCCTTCCGCAATAGCCTTAATAGATTCATTTCATCATACCAGCAGTTTATAGCTGAGTTTGATAGGGGCAATGTCTACGTCAGCAAGAAATATGCCAATAAGATTTTCGAATTTTTAGAAAACGATGACGACGAGGCAATTCAGAAGCTGATTGATGAAGATAAAGCACAACGATATGACGCCAGTGATTTCAAAGACAACTTCAGGAAAGATTTGGAAAACGATTTAAAGGTATTAACCGAGATGGACAGGCTCTGGAAAACAATAGACAGAGACCCCAAATTATTGACTCTTCTCCATATCCTTAAATCCCAAAAGATCCTGAAAGAAAATAAACTCATTCTGTTCACGGAATCCAAAGAAACAGCCGAATATCTAGGAAACAACCTTGAAAAGGCTCATCCAGGGAAAGTGCTCGTGTATACAGGAGGCTCAGATGCGGCGACACGAGAAAAAGTCATCGGCAATTTTGATGCCAGAGCCAGGTCACGTAAAGATGACTACCGCATCCTTATTAGCACAGAAGTCCTGTCGGAAGGTGTTAACCTCCACCAATCTAACGTGGTTATTAACTATGACATACCCTGGAATCCCACCCGATTGATGCAGAGAACCGGACGTATCAACCGCGTGGATACCAAATTCGATGAAATCTATACCTTCAACTTTTTCCCCACAACTCAGTCCAATGAGGAAATCAAACTAAAAGAGGCGGCAGAATTAAAAATACAGGCATTCATTGAAATGCTTGGCGTTGACGCGCGGCTCCTGACCGAGGGCGAGGAAATCAAATCACATGATTTGTTTACTCGCCTGACCTCAAAGAAAACCATCACCGGTGAAGACGAAGCCGCGGAAAGCGAACTAAAATATCTACAGATTATCCGAAATATCCGTGACAACGAACCAGACTTATTCCAAAAGGTCAAGCGTCTGCCCAAGAAAGCCAGAACTGGCAGGATGCGCCAGAACTTGGCCATCTCACTACTGACTTATTTCCGCAAAGGCAAACTGCAAAAATTTTACCAAACAGACAATGCTTCCACACAAGAGTTGGACTTCTTTTCCGCAGCTAAAAAACTGGAGGCAGAGCAAGACACCAAGCGAGAGAACCCTGGTGAAGATTATTATGAATTGCTGGGAAAAAACAAGGAGGCATTCCGACTAGCTACCACCGAAGAAATGGTCGAGCCAAAGAAAAGAGGTGGCAGGGATAGCGCCAGATTCGTGCTTCAAATCCTGAAATCAAAAGAAATTAGGCACTTCAAAGGATACACTGAGGACGATGAGCTTTATATCAGGGATGTGATCAATCTTCTTGAAGAGGGCGGCTTACCCAAACAGACTACCAAAACTCTGTCAAAGGAACTGAGCAAGGAATTAAGGAATGGGGTAAATCCCTTAAAAATCCTGGCAATACTTAAGATGAAGATTGCTTCGGAGTTTTTTAAAGAGACTATGGCAGAAAGCGCCGCCCAAACTTCCGGCCCCAGAGAGGTAATCCTCTCGGAATATTTTACAGGCAAATAGATATGAAGGAAACTCAAAATAACTTCGCCTTTATTGACAGCCAGAACCTTAATCTGTCGATTCGTGACCAGGGATGGGTCCTTAATTTCCAGAAATTCCGGCAATACATTAATCGCAGGTATGGTGTAACACAAGCCTTTATTTTTATTGGGTATATTCCTGAAAACCAAGACCTATACACTGGTTTGCAAAAGGATGGCTACATATTGGTCTTCAAGCCGACACTCAAGCTGCCCAGCGGAAAGGTAAAGGGGAATGTTGATGCCGAGTTAGTGCTTCATGCTATGATTGAATACCAAAACTATGACAAGGCACTTATTGTCACCGGAGACGGCGATCTTCACTGCCTGGTAGACTATCTTGCCAAAAATCACAAGCTGTTAAAGCTAATGATTCCCAACAAACATAGTTTCTCATCATTATTCAGGAAGCTGATGCCATACATTGTATTTATGAACAATCTCAGGGGCATTCTAGAGTACCATGAAAAGAGCAAATAAAAAGAGAGGCATTGCCGCGGAGTAAAACCCCGCAGATTGGCCTCTCATCGTGATTATGTTTACTATAGTAACAAACATCTCTACTTCTGTCAACATAACGCTTAATTCTCCGTAAATATCCGACAGTCTACCTCCTTCTTTAATCTTTGTAATGGTGGCTTCATCCCTAAGCTCATATGTGGACGATGATAATGATAGCGCTTCAGGAAAGATTCTACCATTTCTATGCACTCAGGCAATTGTTTAGCACGATATTTTGACCAGCCCAGGCACTCTTTTCTTACCGTTCTGTTGAAACTCTCAATATAAGATTGTTCATTTTTACGATATGGCCTAGCTACCCTGTGACGATCACAGAAAGAATGTACATGCATGAGGAAGTCTGCCTTAAACTCTGGACCGCCATCAGTCTGAATAAGATGCACATGCTGCCCAAATCTCCTCTTCATACTCTTAACTAGAAATCTGGAACCGTACCTGGCAGTGAGCTCCGGAGCTAATAGAATATCTGCCTCTCTGGTAAAAATGTCTATCGCAGTGAATGCATAAATGTCCCCGAAATCAATTGTATCCATCTGAATTACTTCTCTGGGCATTGATGCTTTTGGTATCAATCCTCTCACTTTATTTTTCTTCCATTTGGACCGAATTAAATATTTCTCCGCTAGTATCTCATATATCTTAGGAACCGAGAGGTGGATACCACGTTCAAGCTTTAAATAATATTGAATCTTCTGACCACAACAATAGTATTCGCGCTCCCTGATTTCCCAGACTAATCTCTTTACTAGCGGGTCTACTTGCCTTCTTTTCCTCTCACCTTTCTTGGATTGCTCGTAGTTATCCAGGAATGAGAGAAGTCCATGTTCTTTGATGTTCTGTATCCAGATATGTATGGTCTCGCGATTTTTATCCAGCCTTTTAGCAATGTGTACCTTAGGAATTCCTTGTTCATATAACTCCCAGCAAAGTGTTATTAATGTCCTGTTTTGCATGTCCATGATTTTACATGGACTGTCGGATTTCTACGGAAACATTGCGCATAACAAATGGAGCGGGTTGACGAATGGATAAAGCGTCTGCTGCCAGAATAATAAGTGATACCTTCGAGAAGCCCTTTGATAAGGCACGTTTCCAGTATTTCATCAAAAACATGCTCAATCAATTTGACGAATTAAAGGCATTTCATGCCCACGGCTATGTTCCTGAAATTTTCAAGGAATTCGTCAAAACATACGAAAGGCTCGGCACTTATACAGACCCTGAAAATCAAAAGGTCGATGTCCTTATCGTTTACCTCCAAAAAGAAACTTCGCTGGAACGTGCTCGTACAGCACAAAGAAATTTTGTGGCACGGTACCTCAAAGAGCGCGGGGAGAAGGAAGCAGGGCTGGTTGCTTTTGTGTCTCCTGGCCAAGCAGACTGGCGTTTTTCCCTAGTGAAAATGGAGTACCACCTAGAAGAGGCAAAAGTAAAAAGGGAACTGACCCCAGCCCGGCGCTGGTCATTTCTGGTGGGCAGTAACGAAAGCAGCCATACTGCGCAAAGCAGACTGGTGCCCATCCTGGTGGACGATATACATAACCCCACGCTTCCACAACTAGAAGATGCCTTCAACATCGAGGTTGTTACCAAAGAGTTCTTTAATAAGTATCGCGACCTTTTCCACGATGTTAAAGAGTCTCTGGATAATGTGGCACAGAAAAACGAGGTCATCCAGAGAGACTTCGCCACCAAAGATGTAGACAGCGTCAATTTCTCCAAGAAACTGCTGGGACAGATTGTATTCCTCTATTTCCTACAGAAAAAGGGCTGGCTTGGTGTCCCAGAAAATAAAACTTGGGGAGAAGGCGACAGAAAGTTTTTACGGACTCTTTTTGAAAAATGCCAGCGTGAACGCAAGAACTTCTTCAATGACTATTTAGAGTACCTGTTTTACGACGCCCTGAATAAACAGGATAGAGGTAGCGTTGACCCCAGCTACTGCAGTAGGTTCAATTGTAAGATTCCATTCTTAAACGGTGGACTCTTCGACCCGATTAATAACTATGATTGGGATCATACTGATATCCTTCTCCCTAACGACCTATTTTCTAACAGCCAGAAAACCAAAGAAGGCGATACTGGCGCTGGCATCATAGATGTTTTTGACCGCTATAACTTCACCGTTAAAGAAGATGAACCACTGGAAAAAGAAGTCGCCATTGACCCCGAAATGCTGGGCAAAGTGTTCGAAAATCTCTTGGAAGTAAAAGACCGCAAGTCTAAAGGCACCTACTATACGCCACGCGAGATTGTCCACTACATGTGCCAGGAGAGCCTTATCAACTACCTGGACACTACCATTAACACAGGTGATATCCCCTTAGCTCAAATTCGCCCACCACAGGGCAAATTATTTGGAAAACCAGACCCGCAGCAGGCAGCTTTGAAAACTGCTGAATACAGGGTTATAGTCCCCAGAGAAGATATTGAAGGCTTTATTCGCAAGGGCGAGCTGGCTGTAGAGAATGACAGCCGAGTTGAATCGAAGGGCAAGGAGACTGAGCGTTATTCCTACAAGCTCCCGGAAAGCATCCGCCACAATGCCAGACTAATTGATGAGAAACTGGCTACTGTTCGTGTCTGCGATCCTGCCATCGGCTCTGGTGCCTTTCCAGTGGGCATGATGACAGAGATAGTTCGGGCGCGTAAAGTGCTTAACACCTATCTTGATGATGAAAAGAATAGAACCAACTATATTTTTAAGCGTCATGCTATTCAGAACTGCCTTTATGGTGTGGATATCGACCCCGGCGCTGTGGAAATCGCCAAACTCCGCTTATGGCTTTCCCTGGTGGTAGACGAAGAAAATATCCAGCAAATTCAGCCTCTGCCCAACCTGGACTATAAAATTGTCCGCGGCAACTCCCTGCTGGGTGTTGAGCGGAATATGTTCAATAATGAGCTATTCCAGAAACTGGAAGACTTGAAACCGTTGTACTTCAATGAAACGAACGTTAAGAAGAAGCATGAGTTTCGTAAGCAGATTGACCAGCTAATCAAGAGCCTCACGAATAATAAAGAGACGTTTGACTTTTGGGTTTATTTCTCCGAAGTCTTCCATGAAAAAGGTGGGTTTGACATTATTATTGCGAATCCGCCCTACGGTGCCGAAATTAATCCCGATGAACTCAGTCAGATAATGGTCAAAGTCAGAGATACTCAAAATACAAACAGTGCTGCAATTTTTATAGATCTGGGAAAGAACAGACTTCTATCGGAGGCTGGAACCCTCACTTTCATTGTCCCCAAGTCGCTTCTTTATTCTGCGATATGGTCCAGCTTAGTCAAAGCTATGCTTGGCAAAGTCAGTATTTTGGTCGATGTGGAGAAGGCATTCGAAGAGGTGAAGCTTGAACAAGTTGTTTTCCTGTATGGGGAAAAATTGCAGGTAGACCGCTATCTAGCAAGAAAATTCCTAGACAGAGAGTTCATAACAACGACTTTGATACCGAACAAGCTGGCTTCAAAGCTTCAAGCTTGGATTTGTGGTGTTACCCAAGAAGAACTATCCATCGTGGAAAATCTTCGTACAAATTGTATATTTATGCGGGACATCTCTGAAACAAAGAGGGGAGTGCCCCTACAGAAATATCTATCCGAAAAAGGGCATTATCACGTAATTGGCGGAAAGAACCTGATGCGATATGGTTATCAAGGAGTCAAAGGGTTTTTGGAGCGGAATCATCTAGAGCAGAATAAAAGGAAGTTATCATTCCTTCAACAGCCGAAGATAATGTCCCAAAATATAGTGGCGCATATCCAAAACCCTGTTCCCCACATCCTTATCACTGCAACCTTTGATGCCCGAGGAGACGTCTTGAGTGTTGACACGGTTAACAACACTGTAATCAAGGGCAATCGTTATGACCCTCGGTATATTCTGGCGATCATTAATTCCAGATTTATTAGTTGGTATACCTACAAATTCATATACTGTTCGGCAATTCGAACGATGCATTTCGATGAGAACTACATTGGTAAAATACCAATACCAAACTTGAATACTGCAGAGCAAAAAGCATTAGTCAATGTGGTTAACGAAGTACTTCATATCACCAAAGGCGAAGACTATTTATCTAACCCCGCGAAACAGACCAAGGTCAGAGAACTTGAGTGTCAGATTGACCTGATGGTATATAAGCTCTATGGTCTAACGCCGGAAGAGATTGCGGTGGTGGAAGGGCAAAACAAGAATTAAGCGTGTAAGCTTCAGCCTACTTTTTTCTTAGCTTCTTCCCACAGGGCGTTTTGCTGGTCGAAAGACAGGTCGCCGAAGGTGACACCGCGCTGGCGGCATAGTTGCTCCATACAGGCAAAACGGTCATAAAAACGCTGGTTAGCACCAGAGAGGGCTGTCTCCAGGTCTATGTCCAGCCTTCGGGCAATATTAACCAGCACGAAAAGCAAATCACCAAATTCCCGAGTTTTCTCATCTTTATCCGATGCCTTAATAATCTCGGATACCTCTTCTGAGAGCTTCTCCAGAATATCTTCCGTCTTTTCCCAATCAAAGCCAACTGAGGCTACACGCCGCTGGATAGACTGACTGTAAGACAGCGCGGGCATACTTCTGGGCACGCTGGATAACAGAGACTCATCCTCATGGCGCTCGGCGCTTTTCAGAGCTTCCCAGTTTTGCCTCACCTCCACAGCATCTTTCACCTCGATATCACCAAATACATGGGGGTGGCGATGAATAATTTTGGTATTGATGCCGCTGACTACATCCTCAATGGTGAACTCTCCATCCTCGGCAGCCATCTGAGCATGCAGCATAATCTGCAACAGCAGGTCACCCAGTTCCTCACAAAGCTTCTGGGGAGCACCCTCCTCCAGAGCCTGCAGAACCTCGTAGCATTCTTCAATTAAGTACGGCCGCAATGAATCATGAGTCTGCTGCCTGTCCCAGGGACAACCTTCAGGGCTGCGCAGTTTAGCGATAACACGCTTTAATTCAACAAAGTTGTCGGGGTTTGCTTCCTCAGTCAAGTTAGACTCCTTATATTTAGCTGGTCATGCGCAATTATAGTTAGCTTAAGTGGCTATTACAAATGTGGTTGCGTATCAACCTCTCACCCTATATCCTTTTGCTTGAGATTGCTTCGGCATTACATGCCTCGCAATGACAGGTAGGATATGTCCAGTTAAAATAAAAAGCCCCCTAGAAGACTTGTAATTTAGGGGGCACATCTGAGCCAATAACGCCAAACTGTGCCTATCGGCGCATGCCCATAAACAACATTACAAAATAGAAAAGTTGCGCTGCAGCTTGTAGTGTCGCTGCTACGTAGGTCAAGGCAGCAGCAGATAGAACAGCGCTGGCACCGCTTAACTCCTGAACCGAGACCAAGCCAGTACTCTGCAACATTTGTCTGGCTCGATTACTGGCGTTATATTCAACAGGCAAGGTTATCAAGCTGAATATCACTGCCAGAGAAAAAAGGAAAATACCTGTGAGCACAATGGTGAGAGCAAATTCACTCCGACTGAACATATAAATGAAAAAGCCCAGTATGACGCAAATATAGCCTAGGGTACTGCCTAAATTAGCTGCGGGCACAAAGGATGTGCGAAACCGCAGAAAGGCATACCTAGTCTTATCCTGCACCGCATGTCCTACTTCATGTGCCACTATTCCTAGCGCAGCCACCGAAGCACTATTAGCCACTGACGGCGAAAGCCTCAATACTTTTTTGCCCGGGTCGTAGTGGTCACCCAGCCTGCTCTTAACCCCTTCCACTCTGATGTTATTCAATCCATTAGCTTTGAGTAAAAGTTCAGCAGCCGCAGTGCCAGTTAAACGTTGCGAGTTAGTTACGTCAGAATATTTCTTAAAAGTTGAGTTCACCTTTGCCTGGGCATAAAACATGAAAATCAAAGGTGGTATCATAATCAAAAAATACATTGGATCAAAGAAAAACATGCTCTACTTTATCTCCTCATGAAAAATGTGTAACAAATTTCAATTTTATTCGAAATAAATATCGAAGTCAAAGCAAACGGCTGCCCACGAAATCGCGCTGCCCTCGTACAAACTCCTCGACTGATATTACCCGTTTCCCCTCCAGTTGAATCCTGATGAGGCCTAGAATACCATCCCTGGTTCCAACTCCAACAGGCGCTTCAGCTCCCTGCGGCAAAGCCACAACTTTACCCGCTTCCTCAGGCTCTCCTCCAGCCAGCGGAATAGTTTCGTTAACCTTCAAGCGCTTCCCCTGCCACCAGGTATAACATCCTGGCCAGGGATCAAAGGCTCTTACCCGCCGCCACAGCTCCAGAGCAGTTAGATGCCAGTCTAATTCCCCATCTTCTTTGGAAATAATTTTAGTATAGCTTGCCCTGTTCTCGTCCTGCGGCTGTGGTGTGATTTTTCCTTCAAACCATTGAGGTAATGTCTCCACCAGCAACTGGGCACCAAACTGCGCCAGCCTGACGGTTAGAGAACCAGTGGTATCTTCCCCAGAAATTGATACGCTCTTCTGTGCTAGAATAGGCCCTGTATCCATTCCTTTATCCAGTAACATAATGGTAACGCCACTAACTTCATCCCCCTGCAAGATAGCTGTAGCTATCGGCGAAGAGCCTCGATAGCATGGCAGCAGTGAGGGGTGGACATTAATGCAACCAAACTCAGGCATACTTAATACCTCAGGCGGAATGATGCGCCCGTAAGCTGCCACCACGATCAAATCTGGTTTCAAGCTGGCTATGTGTGCTACCACACTGCTATCTTTCAAGGCTTCCGGCTGCACTACTTCCAGTCCACGGGACAATGCCAGCTCCTTTACTAGGGATAAGGTTATATGCCGACCACGACCCGCTTCCTTATCAGGCTGCGTATACACTGCCACCATCTCATAAGCATTGTTAATCAATGCCTCCAGACTCGGCGCGGCAAACTCCGGAGTCCCCATAAAAATGACCCGTTTTTTCATTTAAAATATTTTTTGCCAAAACCCCCTGTTATGTCAAAAACCCCCTTGACACCCCGAAAGTGGGGCATGTTACTCTTTAGTTGTTTTGGGGATGTATTCGGGGGTCACCTAACTTTAATTTAATACCTCAACGTTAGCTTCGAATTCTAATGTTTACAGACTAATTAGCCGGGGGCATTTTCGTTTCATTAGCATGGCTTTATTTTGCCTTTTTCTGATGTGGATTACAAACCAGCTTTAAAACTTTAGAAAGGTATATTGTTGAAATCATCGCGAGAAATCTGGGAAGCTGTTCTGGGAGAGCTTCAAGTCCAAGTTAACAAGCCAAATTTTGATACGTGGTTGAAAGATACTATAGGCGTAAAGTACCAGGATGAGGTCTTTGTTATCGGCGCTCCCAATGCCTTTGTCGCAGAATGGCTGGAAAGCCGCCTCAATTCCTTGATCAAAAAAACGTTGTCCAGTATTATCGGTAAACACGTAAATATCCAGTTTGAAGTGGTCAAGCCACCTAGGCAATATGGCGCTCAACCAGCAGCTCATCCTTATCAAGCTGACGGAGGAATAAGCGTAAAAGCCAGCCGATTGGCTGTATCTAACAGCCTTAACCCCAGGTATACCTTCAATAATTTTATCACTGGTGAATCCAATCGGCTGGCTTATGCTGCCGCTCTGGAAGTTTCTGAGAATCCTGGCAACGTTTATAATCCTCTTTTTATTTATAGCGATACTGGCCTGGGCAAAACACATTTACTGCTCGCCATAGGACATGCCGCCAAAGCCGCTGGTCACCGGGTCTTGTACGCCAGTGCTGAGCAGCTTACCAGTGAATTTGTCCTTACTCTCAAGAATAATACCGCTGAAGAGTTTCATGCCAAATACCGGAGAACTGACATACTGCTAGTCGACGACTTCCAGTTCCTTAGCGGCAAAGTCCAAACTCAAGAATGCTTCTACAATATCTTTAACGACCTGCATAAAGATAACTGCCAGATCGTGGTAACCTGTGATTGCCCACCGAAATCTATATGTGCATTAGAGAAAAGGTTGAAGTCCCGCATGGAAGGTGGGCTTGTCGCCGATATTAAGCCACCCGAACAAGAAACCTGCCTAGCTATTCTTAAAATTAAGGCAAAACAGCTAAAAATGTCTATTGCTCCAGAAATACTTCTCTTCATAGCAACTCAATTCCGACACAATGTGCGTGAACTGGAAGGCGGGTTAAACAGGGTAATTACTTACGCCAAGCTCAGTGGATCAGATTTGGATATGAAAACAGCTATGCAGGCACTGGCAGACCTGCTGGTCAAGGAGGGCCGCAAAGATGCCGCTGGCCTAACGCCTGAAAAAATATTGGATGCTGTAGCCAACTACTACGATCTAACTCCCGAAGCACTAGCGGGGAGAAGAAGAGACCGGAAGACAGCACTAGCCCGCCAGATGGCTATGTATTTACTCCGCGAGCAAAACCACTACCCCTTATCCGAAATCGGCAGGATACTCGGTGGCAGAGACCATACCACTGTGCTTTACGGTTATGAGAAAATATCTGCCGAGGCCACCATAAATCCACAACTTGCCAGGTCAGTTGAGGAACTTCGCCAGTCACTGGGCATCAAGGGAAAATCCTAAACCCTGTTAATAGTTTGTGGAAAACCAGGCCAAAATTGTTTATTCTTTCTCTATGATTTGTTGATAAACCCCCTTAAGTCCTAATTCGGCTTCAGTAAATTCAAAAACTCTAAATCCATCCACTTATTAATCTGTTTTAATTATTAATACTATTATTAGAATAATATACTTAAATCTTATATTATATTGTCTAATAGATATACACTATGGTGGACAATGTGGATAGAGTAGAAATCTTGGTTAGAGCAGGAAATGGTGGTGACGGTGTGGTTAGTTTTAGAAGGGAAATGTTTGTTCCCTTGGGGGGTCCAGATGGGGGAGATGGAGGGAATGGTGGAAATGTCCATATTAAAGCTGATAGGAGTCTGACCAATCTGTCATTGTTTCGGCATAAGAGGCTGTTTAAAGCTGAATCCGGTAAGAACGGAGCTGGGCAAAAGAAGTCTGGCAGAAAGGGTAGTGATCTGGAGATTGTGGTGCCGGTGGGGACAGTGGTGTATAAGAGGGGAGATGATGGAGATGAGTTTTTGGGTGACTTAAGTCAACAGAGTCAGAAAATCTTGGTGGCTAGAGGGGGCAGAGGAGGCTTGGGGAATGTACACTTTGCCTCTGCTACAAACCAAGCACCTGAAAAAGCTACTAAGGGTGAGAAAGGTGAGGAATTTCGTCTTTTCCTTGATCTGAAGCTTATTGCTGATGTAGGGATTATTGGGTACCCTAATGTGGGAAAATCAACTCTGCTAGCTGCTGTTTCTGCTGCTAAACCAAAGGCTGCAGATTATCCATTTACCACTCTTGAGCCAGTTCTTGGCAAGGTTGAGGTGGAGAAGAAAGTATTTGTTTTAGCGGAAATCCCTGGTCTGATAGAAGGTGCACATCAAGGAAAGGGTTTGGGCTATGATTTTCTGCGTCATGCTGAGAGGACTAAAGTATTGCTTCACCTAGTGGATGGTAATTCTACGAATTTAATAGACGATATAAATAAGTTGAATAATGAACTGTCTTTATATAAACCAGAACTAGCGAAAAAACCCCAGATTGTGGCAGTGAATAAAGTAGACCTGCCTGAAGTGCAAGCCCGTATGTCAAAAACCAGAGAGCTTTTTGAATCTCACGGAATCAGGGTTCACTTCATTTCCGGGATTACTAGGCAGGGTGTGGCTGGACTTATGTCGGAGGTTGCTGATATGCTGGACAAGATCGGTGAGAATAAAATAGAGGTAGAACCACCGCCCATGGTGTTCAGGCCAAAACCCAAAGTTAAGAGGTGATAAAGGAATTGACAGGAGCGAAGCTTTTCTAGACATGAGGATATCCCATCTCACCCCCAATGGAGATAATGCTGGGGTAAAAGATTGAAAAGCAATCTTACTGAAACGAATACAGGTATACTGGGCGGAACCTTTGACCCTATTCATTTCGGACATCTCGCCATAGCCGAAGAAGCTAGGCACAGGCTAGAGCTCAGTCGGGTTGTCTTTGTTCCTGCTGGGCAGCCCTGGCTTAAGGTAAACAGAGAGATTACACCAGCCGAACATCGTAAAAAAATGATAGAGTTAGCCATTTCTGGCAAACCTTATTTTGAGCTTTCTACTGTTGAGATAGAACGGCAGGGACCTTCTTATACTGTGGATACTCTGTACGATCTGCAAAAGAACCTGGGCATGAAAGTGAAGCTTTTCCTGATCCTGGGCTGGGATAGTTTGAACGAACTGCCTAAGTGGCATAATCCAGCGGAGCTGCTGAAGATATGCCGGCTGGTAGCTTTTACCAGGACGACTAGCAACCCGCCGAACTTGGAATCTCTAGAGGTCTCTGTTCCGGGAGTAAAGAATAGTACAGTATTGCTTGATATGAAACCTGTTGATATCAGTTCCACGGATATCCGGATGAGGGTGACTAAGGGGTTGTCTATTAGAGGACTGGTGCCTGACCAAGTTGAGAAATATATCAGGGAACACAAGTTATATCAATAGACGATTAGTTTTGAGAATCTAGATATCCAGGTTTTTCACGCTTCGGGCATGTGCTTGGATGAAAGATTTTCGTGGCGGAACTTCACTGCCCATAAGCATGTGAAATACCCAGTCGGCTGCCATGGCGTCCTCGACTTCTACTTTCAGTAAGGTTCTCGTTTCGGGGTTCATGGTTGTTTCCCAGAGCTGTACAGGACTCATTTCGCCCAGACCTTTGTAGCGCTGGACTTCTGTTTTATTGCTTTTCAATTCATTGAGTTTAGCGTCCCTCTCTTTATCCGAGTAAATCCAGAATTCCTGCTTGCCTGATTTTATTCGGTAAAGTGGAGGTTGAGCAATATATAAATGACCCTGGCTGATCAGCTCTAGCAGGTTACGGTAGAAGAAGGTAAGGAGCAGAGTACGGATATGCGCACCATCCACATCAGCATCAGTCATGATAATGACCCGATGATAACGCAATCTGGAGAGATCTGTTTGGTCCCCAACCCCGACACCCAGTGCCGTTACCATAGCCCTGATTTCTTCGTGGCTCAGGACCTTGTCCTGTGCCGCCTTCTCTACGTTCAGGATTTTGCCTCTTAAAGGCAAGATAGCTTGGAAACGGCGGTCGCGGCCCTGTTTCGCTGACCCTCCGGCTGAGTCGCCTTCTACTAGGTAAAGCTCACATTCCTGAGGATCTTTCTCGGAGCAGTCTGCTAGTTTTCCTGGAAGTGTGCCCGTTTCAAAGCCACTCTTCTTGAAAATGAGATCGCGAGCCTTCCGGGCTGCCTCTCTGGCTTTAGCTGAAACTATACACTTATCTATAATTGACTTGGCATCGTCAGGATGCTGTTCCAGATATAAGGTTAGACCATCGGATACTACTGATTCAACATGGGTTTTTACTTCTGGATTGCCCAATTTGGCTTTGGTTTGCCCCTCAAACTGAGGTTCAGTAATTTTAACGCTGATAATAGCAGTTAACCCATCTCTGAAGTCTTCGCCTATGAGGTTGGCATCATTATCCTTTAACAGCTTGCTTTTCCTGGCATAGTCGTTGAGAACGCGGGTTAATGCTGTGCGGAAGCCGGTGAGATGACTGCCTCCGTCTATGGTGTTGACACAGTTAGCAAAGCTAAGCATAGACTCAGCAAAGCCGTCATTATATTGCAGGGCTGCTTCAACATTGGTGCTGTTGACGCTGCCCGATAAGTAGACTGGCTGGTTATGGAGGACATGACGGTTCCGGTTAAATCGGCTGATGAGGCTGGCTATGCCGCCTTCGAAAAAGTAGGTCACCTCTCGATCAGTTCTCTCGTCTTTGAAATATATCTCCAAGTTCTTATTTAAAAAGGCAAGCTCTTTAAGGCGTTGGGAAAGAGTATTGAAATCATAGCTAATCTCAGCAAAGATTTCTAAGTCAGCCATAAAGGTTATGGTGGTTCCTGTGTCATTGGCATCTCCGATGACTTTCACGTCTGCCAGAGGAATACCGCGCTCGTATTTCTGGTAATAGAGTTTGCCCTGCCGCCTCACCTCAACCTTTACCCAAGAGGACAGGGCATTTACCACCGAAGCTCCCACGCCATGTAGACCACTGGATACTTTATAGCTTTCCCCGCCGAATTTGGCTCCAGCATGGAGCATGGTCATTACTGCTTCCAGCGCCGATTTATTGGTGGTGGGGTGAATATCCACAGGAATGCCTCGGCCATTGTCGGTAACCGTTACCGAGTTATCATTATGTATGATTATCTCAGTCCGGGTACAGCAACCAGCCATGGCTTCATCAATGGCGTTGTAGACGATCTCGTATGCCAGATGGTGCAGCCCATGCTGGTCGGTGCTGCCAATGTACATGCCCGGACGCTTGCGTACTGCCTCCAGACCATCTAGGATACGGATGTCTTCGGCGCCGTAGCTTTCAGAATTGTTTATGTGATTATTTGTAGCTTGTTGTTGTGCCATTGCTTGTGTTTAAGAAACAGGTCATAAAAGGGCCCTTTTTCAATGCATTGGATACGCCGTGGTTGTGGTCTATAATCCCACATATAGTATAGACAAAAGTCAATTATACAACTTATTGCATTTCCCTAATTTTACCACATGATCCATAAAAATAAAAGGCAAAGGTAAGGTGGGACCTTTTGATGGCGGGCTTGAAAAGTTGAGCCTTTTTAAGAAATTTCCCGCCCCAGAGCGCCGAAAATTTTGGCAAAAAATTGCTTTTTCTGACAGTCGTATGTAAAACGGTAGCCCAAGATTTTGACACGTTTGCGATAGTGATGTAGAATGTCTGTTGGTTTGGCTTCGGTAGGGATATTGGGGAGAATGCTTTCTCCCCATTTGTATGCAGCAGTATAAATTAAGGAGGCATAGATGGTTTTAATTGGCGAAAGTATCCACATAATTTCCAAGGATGTAAACGATGCTGTAAAGAACCGTGACCCCAAAGTTATCCAAGACTTGGCTAAGGCTCAAGCTGCGGCTGGGGCGGACTATATCGATATAAACCTAGGCCCTGCCAAGAGAGACCCTGAAGAGGTGACAAAATGGCTGGTTGAAACCATTCAAGGTGTCACCGATTTGCCCCTTTCCGTTGATACTCTAAATCCCGTAGCTATGGAAGCAGGTCTGAAAGCTTGCAAAAAGAGACCCTTGCTTAATTCTTCCTCAGGTAGAACCGACAGTAAGGAGAGGATGCTTCCTTTAGCCAAGAAATATAACACTAATGTGGTCATCTCAGTTCTGACTGATAAAGGCTGTCCACCTGATATTGATTCCAGGACAGAAAGTATCATGGAAACAGTTACGCTTGCCAATGAGATGGGAATTCCTAACGAAGATATCTGGGTTGACCCCATTATCCTGCCGGTAAGCGCCGACCAAAAACAGGTCGCTGAAGCTGGTGAATTTATTGCTATACTCGCTGACCTTTTGCCCGGAGTTAAGTCTACGATCGGTCTATCAAATGTGTCTAATGGTACGCCAGAGCAACTGAGGGGCATTCTCAATCGTACCTTTATGGTTATGCTGGGTAGAGTAGGACTTTACTCAGCGATTGCCGATGTCTTGGACTCGGAGCTTGTAGCTATAAATAAGGGCAAAATGCCTAAAATCGTTGATCTTATATACAAGACGATGGACGGGGAAGATATACCCCTATCCTCTTTATCCAAGCAGGAACAGGACTATATTAAAACTACCAAAGTGCTCATGGGGAAGACATTATATTCCCATGCCTGGTTGGAGATGTAAGATTATAAAAATGTAGCATAAGGAGTAGACGATGGAATACAAAGCACCTGTAGAAACTTATACCGGAAAAGTGGCAGAGGTTGTAATTGGTAAGGGTGACAAAGCCATAAAAATTGGAGGGGAGAGTGTTCTTCCCTTTCATTTTTTTGAGGGGACAATTCAAAATCGCCCGAAGCTTGCTCTAGAAGTCTGGGATACTGATCCTGCAGCCTGGGCGGAGTGGGTGCGTGAACCTTACAAGGACGTGCTCAATGATCCGGTTGCCTGGGCCAAGAAATGCCTCGACTACGGAGCCGATTTAATCTGTATGCGTTTGGCAAGTACTGATCCCGCAGGAGCCAATGACTCGGCCGATAAGGCTGCGGCTACGGTTAAAAAGGTTGTGGACTCCGTAAAGGCTGCGGTTATCGTCTACGGTTCGGGTGATGAAACCAAGGATGTTTCAGTATTAACCAAGGTGGCTGAAGTCTGTAGCGGTGAGAAGTTGCTCCTGGGCCCTGTGGTTAAGGAGAACTTCGAGCCTATAAGCAAAGCGGCTCTGGACCACGGGCATAGCATCATCGCCCAAACTCCGCTGGATATAAACCTGGAAAAAGAATTGAATGTGAAACTTTTGAAATCCTTCCCACCAGATAGGATAGTTATTGATCCGCTGAGTTCAGCCCTGGGCTATGGTATGGAATACAGTTTCACCATCATGGAAAGAACCAAGCACATCGGGGTCATGTTTGGCGATACCACCATGCAGATGCCTATTATTGCTGACCTGGGCGGCGAAAGCTGGAAGACCAAGCAGGCTAAGGCAAGCAAAGAGCAGGGCTTACTCTGGGAGAGTATTGCAGCTAGCAGTCTTCTTTTAGCTGGGGCTAATGTACTGGTATTTAGACACCCCGAAAGTTTGAAATATATTAAAGAAGTTATTGAAGGGAAGCTATAATATTTTGATAATAATTCCTATTATTGTTACAATTAATCTGAGACTGTCTTAATCACCGGGTTAAAAGGAGGATAATCAGATGGCAGTAGTTACCAAGAAGAAGAATTTAAGGAAAGAGCATGTAGAGGAAATCATCAGAGCTGATGATAAGTGGGAACCTGTTGGCCATACACCGATGCCAGAGCTTCCAGATTTAAGAAACTGGGACATGAGGCTTATGAAAACTTATAAACCATTCTATGCCCCTATGTGCGATATGTGTTGTTTTTGTACCTATGGTAAATGTGATCTCACTGGAGATAAGAGAGGTGCCTGTGGTATAGATATTTCAGCGCAGCAAGCCAGAGTTGTTTTGCTCGCCTGTTGTATGGGAATGTCTGCCCATGGTGCTCATGCCCGTCACGTGCTTCACTATTTGATTGAAAAACATGGCAAAGATTATAAGATCAACTTGGGAGACCAGATCTTAGTCGAGGCGCCGCATATTAGGACAGTGGTTGGGCTCAAGCCAGAAACTCTGGGAGACCTGGAAAAGGCAATCGAGTATGTAGAGAGTCAACTTATTCACGCTATTTCCTCACTGCATACTGGCCAGGAGGGGTCTGCACTGGATTATGAATCCAAAGCTCTTCATATCTCCATGCTGGATCATGTTGCCATGGAAGTCGGTGACATCGCCGAGATAGTTGGTTTTGGATATCCCACATCCAAGGCTGATACTCCGCTGGTTGAACTGGGCTGGGGAGCTGTGGACAGGACTAAGCCGGTAATCTGCCTTATTGGGCACAACCCTGTTACTGCCGTTCCTATTGTTGATTACTTGAATGAGCATGGCTTACAGGATAAGGTTGAAGTTGCTGGCATCTGTTGCACTGCCCTTGAAGTAACTAGATATACCAGCAGAGCTAAGGTAATTGGCCCATTATCCCGCCAGCTTTTCTTTATCAGGACTGGCATTGCTGATGTTATTGTTACTGATGAGCAGTGTATTCGGACTGATGTAACCATAGAAGCTGCTAAGGTAGGCACCGCTGTGATTGCCACTACGGATAAGGCTTGCTATGGCCTTGATAACGTAACTAAACAGGAAGCTGACCACATAGTTAGCGATATGGTCAGGCAGGGGAAACAGGCATTGATACTGGATCCGGATAAGGCTGCAGAAGTGGCGGTGAAGGTAGCCCTGGAACTGGCGCCGACGAGGAAGAAGGTGCTGGTGACCAAGGAGCAGGTTCCGGAAATGGCGAAGAACCACAAACTATGCAATCTGTGCAGTCAGGTCTGCCCCAACTTGCTGCCAGTGGGCGATGCCATTGAGGCAGCCAAGAACGGTAATCTTCAACCGCTAGTCGAAGTTTTTAATAAATGCATTGGCTGTGGCAAGTGTGCCCAGGAATGTCCACGCCATGTGCCTATCCTCCACATGATGCAGGCGGCTGCTAGCTGGGAAAAGTGGAATGTACGGGTGGGTCGAGGTCCCATCATGGATACTGAAATCAGAAAAGTCGGTGCCCCTATAGTATTAGGCACTATCCCCGGCATAATTGCCATCGTAGGCTGCTCCAATTTCCCAGAGGATTATAATGAGGTAGCTGATATCGCTGAAGAGTTTGCCAAGAGAAAATATATTGTGGTCCTTAGCGGCTGTTCCGCAATGGCTGCTGGTATGAAGAGGGATAAGGATGGCAAGACCATTTATGAGAAATATCCGCCTAATTTTGATGCCGGTGGTGTCTTGAATGTCGGTTCCTGTGTGGCGAATTCCCATATTACCGGAGCTGCCATGAAGGTAGCTAATATCTTCGCTACATTGCCTCTCAGGGGCAACTATGAGGTAATTGCCGACTATATTTTGAACCGTGTTGGCGCCTGTGGCTTAGCCTGGGGGGCTTACTCTCAGAAAGCAGCGTCCATCGCCACTGGCTGCAACAGATTGGGAATCCCGGTGGTCTTAGGCCCACATTCTGCGAAATACCGGAGGCTATTTATGAGCCGCAAGGAAGAGGATGATTGGACAGTGATGGATGGCAGAGAGAAGAAGCTGGTGAATACCGAGGAGCCGTCTCCTGAGCACCTGATTACTGTAGTGGAGTCCAAAGAGAGGGCGATTATTACCATGGCTAAGCTTTGTATCAGGAAAAACGATACTCCGCAGGGGCGGCAGCTTAAACTTACTCACTATATCTCTTTGTACAAGCAATACATGGGAACTCTGCCCGACGACCTTCATCTGTTTATCAGGAAAACTTCTGATATCCCCATTTTCTATAAGAAAGAAGTTATGCCTTATCTGGAGAAGGTCGGCTGGAAGGAAAAACCAGTCCTGACTTTGCCTACTCTAATTGGCACTTATCCTTCGGAGGTGCCTATCGATGCTGTGGTGCACTAAGATAAAATCAGAGAAGAGAATCGTTTAGATAAGTTAAGGAGGTAAATATGGCAGTTACAGTTCTTCCCTTCCATTATGTCAATACCATGACCGGGACGAAATATGCCAGGCTGATTGAGGACCCCGGCGAGTATGCTCACTTGATCAAACGAGCTACGAGACCTCTTCTGGTAATCGGTACCTGGGCTTTAACCAAGTCTCTGGGGGATAAACCAGTGATAGAGTATGCTGTGGAGATAGCTAAGACGCTCAATATACCCATATGCGCCACCGCCAATACTAAGAAGAAGTTACTGGAAATGGGCGTTGAGCCAGCCAGCACCTATGACATCATCGAGATACTGAACCATCTTAAAGACCCAGCATGGAAAGGGGTTAAAAAGGAAGGCAATCATGATCTGGTGATGTTTATGGGGTTCAGGACCGACCTCGGTGAGCAGGGGCTGTCGACGTTAAAGCATTTTGCCCCGCATCTTAAGACTATGACTTTATGTAAGTATTACTATCCTAATGCCAGTTATTCTCTTCCCAATTTCCGAAAAGACGACCAGTGGAAGGAATTCTTGGATACTCTAATAAAGAATTTAAAGGAAAAGGAGGCGTAAAAGAAAATGGCAGGAATATTCCCGGTAGATGTTGGTCCCCAGTATGAAGGCGAGGTAATCAGGAAAGCCGATGCTTATGTTGATTTAGGCGGTCCCAAAGCAAAGGCAAAATTCGAGCTGGTTACTTTGAAGAACATGGACGAGGTTGAACACGAGAAGGTAGAGATTATTGGGCCGGATATAAACGAATTGAAGGAAGGGGAAGCGTACTCGTTCGCCATGTTGATTAATGTTGCTGGCGCCAAGCTGGAAAAAGATATGGAGCCTGTATTCGAAAGAAGGATGCATCTTTATGCCAACTATATTGAGGGCTTGTATCATATGAACCAGAGAGATGAAATCTGGGTTAGGCTTGGCAAAGAGGCCTATGCCAAGGGGCTCAATTCATTTAATGTGCTGGGACAAATGTTGATGTTCCTCTATACCTCGGAGCTGGATGTTATTGAGAAGATTTCCTTTACTTTTGTTACCGATGAAAAGAAAGTTGAAGAGCTTCTGGCGAATGCCAAAGCGGTTTATCAAGCTAGAGATGAAAGAGCACGTGGCTTAAAGGACGAAGATGTTCAGGAGTTTTACAGCTGTGCCCTGTGTCAGAGCTTTGCTCCAACGCATATCTGCATCGCCACCCCGGAAAGGGTTGCTAATTGCGGCGCTATTAGTTGGTTTGATGGCAGAGCTGCTTACAAACTAGATCCAGAAGGTCCAGTGCAAGAAGTGAAGAAAGGCGAGTGCCTTGACCCTGTAAGGGGCGAATATGCTGGCTGCAATAAGCTGGGGGCGGAGAAATCAATGGGCGCATATACCCGAGTTTACCTGCACAGTGCTTTTGAATATCCTCATACTTCCTGCGGTTGCTTCCAGGCAATCTGGTTTTATATACCTGAGGTTGATGCCTTTGGTCTTGTCCACCGTGACTTTGTGGGCAATACTGTGACCGGCAAGCCTTTCTCCACTATGGCTGCTGATACCAGTGGTGGCAGGCAGGTAGAAGGTTTCCTGGGTATTGCGCTGGAGTATCTCAGGTCGCCTAAATTCCTTCAAGCTGATGGAGGCTTGAAGCGCTGTGTGTGGATGCCCAAGGAGATTAAAGAGCGGTTCAAGGATGCCATACCTGCAGATTTATATGATAAGATAGCTACCGAAGATGATGCCAAAAACACTGATGAGCTAATTGCATTCTTGGATAAAGTAGGTCATCCCTGGGTTAAAGGCGAGGTAGAGTTACCGGTATAACATAGACTAGGAGGATTAACATGGCACTTAAAGGCACTGATGTCGTAAAGAGGCTTCCTGACGGTGGCAAAAAGAATTGCCGCGAGTGTGGTTTTCCCACCTGTTTTGCCTTTGCTATGAAATTAGCTGGCGGTGGTGCTACTGTGGACAAATGCCCTTATCTTTCGCCTGAAGTAAGAGCTGAGTTGGAAGATGCCCTGGCACCGCCTATTAAGCTGGTTACTATCGCTTCAGGCAACAATGCCCTCAAGATTGGCAATGAAGAAGTTGTCTACAGGCATGAGAAGACCTTCGTTCACCAGCCGGGCATTGCTCTACTGATCTCAGATAAAGAGCCTGATGCTAAGGTGGACGAGAAGATAAAGAAGCTTAAAGAATTGCAATTCCCCTGGGTGGGTATTACCTTGAAGGCGAACCTTTTGGCGCTGCAGTTTGAATCGGGCGACAAGGCTAAGTTTGAAGCCCTGGTTAAGAAGGTCTGCGGCAGTGCTGACTTCGGTATCGTTCTAATCAGCGAGGATACTGATGCTCTGCTAGCTGCCAGGAACGCCTGTGGCGACAGGAAGCCATTGCTCTATCCCATAACCAAAGACAATATCGATAAGGTTATTGCTGGTATTAAAGGGTCGCCTACACCTGTAGCTGTCAGAGGAAAAAGTGTAGAAGAATTAATACCGCTTACCACCAAGTTGAAGGAAGCTGGTCTTGAGGAGGTAGTTCTTGACCCAGGCTCCAGGAATCTGGTGGATGCAGTTAGAGACCAAACGCTGATTCGGCGAGCAGCTTTGAAGCAAAACTTCAGGCCTCTGGGCTATCCTACCATCGGGTTCCCCTGCTTTATGGCTAAGGATAAGATGCGGGAAACTCTTCTGGCGGCAATGTTTGTTATCAAGTATCCCGGCGTCATCGTCCTTTCTGATTTTGATGCCAGCTCCTTATTGCCGTTGCTGGTTCAAAGGCTTAATATTTATACCGACCCCCGGATACCAATGTCTGTGGAGGAAAAGATTTACGAGATTGGCGAGCCAAACGCAGATTCTCCAGTCTTGATTACCAGCAACTGGGCGCTGACTTATTTCATTGTTGCTTCAGAAGTTGAAGGCAGCAAGATTCCATCTTGGCTCTGTGTCAAGGATACCGAGGGGCTCGGCGTTCTCACTGGCTGGGCTGCTGGTAAATTCAGTGGTGATTCCATTGGCCCTTATGTTAAAAAGCATGGAGTTGAAGGCAAGGTAAAGCACCGGAAGCTGATTATCCCTGGCAAGGTAGCCCGCATCAAGGGTGAGCTGGAGGAAGCGCTCCCGGGGTGGGAGATTATAGTTGGGCCTAGAGAAGCCAGTGAAATACCGGCTTACTTGCCCAATCTAGTGAAACAGTGGAAGAATTAGATAAACAACTTGATGACGTCCTGACTCCAGATAAAAAAGACAGACGTCACTTAATTGCTATTCTTCAGGCATCCCAGCGGAAGTTGGGTTATATTTCAAAAGAGGCGATGCTGAAAATCGCCGAGTTCCTGAATCTTCCAGGAACCGTGGTTTACGGCATCGCTACTTTTTATAATCAATTCCGATTCACTCCGCTGGGCAAGCATCCGGTAGACGTATGTATGGGCACTGCCTGCCACTTGGCAGGTGGCAGGCTTGTGCTGGAAGCTATGGCGCGGGAGTTGAAGATAGAGGTTGGTGGCATCACTGAAGACAAGGAGTTCAGCCTGGACAGGGTTGCCTGTGTTGGTTGCTGCGCTCTAGCTCCAGTGGTGGTCGTCGGGGGCACCGTATACCCTAGAATGAACGCCCAGAAGGTGGAGGAGGTTCTGGTCACTGTTAAACCAGTGAAGCAGGAACAACCAGAATAGGTTGTTCTAATCGGATAAAATCCCTACCTCCCTTGGGGGTGAGTGGTTGATAACCTTCAGAGATATCCAAAGTCAGGCGAAATCGAACTGGAATTTCCTTTATCACGGTGATGTTCCTCATATTCTCATTGGCACCGCCACCTGCGGTCGAGCCGCTGGTTCACTGCCAGTAGTGGAAACATTTAAAACAGAACTGGCTAGACGGAATGCCAAGGCGACGGTATCCGAGGTTGGCTGCATGGGTCTCTGTTCTATGGAGCCACTGGTTACTATAATTAAGCCAGGTTCTTTTACCGTCTGTTACCACAATGTTAATCCCCAGGTTGTATCCACGCTGGTAGAGGGCTATGTTCTAGGTGATGACCCCTGCCTTGATCTGGCTCTGGGCACAGTCGAGGGTGGGGACGGAGAGACAATTTATATTCCGGAATTACCCAGATTTGAGCACGAACATCGCCTAATACTTAGTAACTGTGGTTATGTCAGCCCTGAGGATATAGAACACTATATCGCTAATGGTGGCTACAGCAGCCTGGTGAAGGCTTTGCAGATGGACCCTTTAGTTATAATTGATGGGATAAAGAAATCGGGACTCAGGGGGCGGGGTGGTGCTGGCTTCCCCACTGGTGAGAAATGGGAGCTTTGCCGACAGACTCCCGGGCCAACCAGATACGTAATCTGCAATGCCGATGAGGGAGACCCCGGGGCTTTCATGGACAGGGTTATCCTGGAAAGTGACCCGCATCGGGTTCTGGAGGGAATGATTATTGCTGGCTATGCTATTGATGCTCATGAGGGGTTTATTTACACCAGAGCGGAATATCCCCTGGCAATTGAACGCCTGAAGACTGCTCTAGCTCAAGCCGAGAAACTTGGTTTTTTGGGGGACAGGATTCTTGGTAGTAATTACAGTCTCGACATTAAAATAGCTGAAGGTGCCGGTGCCTTTGTTGCCGGTGAATCGACGGCGCTGATGTATGCTATTGAGGGAAGGCGGAGCATGCCTCGAGCCAGACCACCTCATTCGGTAAAATCAGGTTTATGGGGCAAACCTACAGTGCTGAACAATGTAAAGACATTTGCTTACGTTCCGTTGATACTGGAGCAGGGAGCGGATTGGTTTTCTGGCATCGGTACTGAAGGCAGCAAGGGCACAGCAGTGTTTGCCCTGGCGGGTAAACTGGTTAACACTGGTCTGGCAGAGGTAGCCATGGGCAGCACACTGCAAGAGCTTATTTTCGATATTGGTGGTGGTATCAGAGATGGTAAGAAGTTCAAAGCAGTGCAAATCGGTGGTCCATCGGGAGGCTGCTTGCCTGAAAGCATGCTGCCAACTCCTGTGGATTTCGATTCGCTGCGTAAAGCCGGGGCAATTATGGGCTCAGGTGGCTTGATTGCCATGGATGAGGATAATTGCATGGTTGACACCGCCAAGTTTTTCCTGGACTTTACTCAAAAAGAGTCCTGCGGCAAGTGCACGCATTGTCGGCTGGGAACGAAACAGATGCTGGATATACTGGAAGATATTACTGCAGGCAAAGGCAAGATTGAAGATATTGATTTACTTATTGAGTTGGGGGAAGATATCAAGAGCGGTTCACTGTGTGGGTTAGGGCGCACTGCACCTAATCCAGTTCTGACCTCTCTCCGCTATTTTCGTGATGAGTTTGAGGCTCATATCCTGGAGAAAAGGTGTCCTGCGCTGGTCTGCAAGGAGCTTATTGCCTATTACATTCTCCCGGAAAAATGCGAGCGTGCCTGCGAGCACTGTGTACTTGCCTGCCCTGTGGAGGCAATTACCACCAACGAGAAGGGGATAAAAGTAATCGACCAGACCAAATGCTCTAAATGCAGCAGTTGTAAGCTAGTCTGTCCGCCGGAGTATAATGCGGTAGTAAAATTGTCCCCACCAAGCCTGGTGCCCCCAGTAGAGGTTAAAGGTTCTAAGTAGCGCTAAAGTCTCTATTTCAAATCCTAAATCCTAAGCACCAAATCCTAAACATCAATATCAAAATTCAAATGAACCAGAATCATATCTCTAGCCTCTCGCCCTTTTGTTTCAAATTCAGAAATTAAGATTTAAATTTGCCAGTAGGGTATATGGATGATAATGTGATAAAAGTTCTTTTACTTACTCTTGCTAAGGTGTTAAAATCGGTTTTTAAATAACCTAGCATGATGTTAAAGAAGGGCTAATGAAGGTGAGAGGTTGATAGAAAGGAGTGCTAAAATGACAACGACGATTACGGTGGCAGGAAAAGGTGGTGTTGGCAAGACAGCTATCTCTGCCATGCTTATAGATTTACTGTCAAAGAAAGGTATAGTCCTGGCTATCGATGCCGATCCCAGCACCAATCTTAATAATGCTCTGGGGCTGCCTTTGGAAGGCACTGTGGGCGATGCCCGTGAAGACGTCACCGAAGAAATTACCAAGGGACGTGTTTCCCCAGGAGTTTCCAAGCAAGATATGCTTGATAAGAAGATCAGGGAAGCCCTGGTAGAATCTTCGAAAATAGACCTGCTGGCTATGGGACGTCCTGAGGGACCAGGCTGCTATTGTGCTGCTAACCATATGCTACGAGCTTCCATAGATAGACTGGCTAAAAATTATGCCTACGTGGTTGTAGATAGCGAAGCTGGTATGGAACACATCAGCCGCCAGACTACCCAGGATGTAGATTTCTTGATAATTGTATCTGATCCCACTATGCGTGGCATTACTGCCGCATCACGGGTGAAAGACCTGATTAAAGAGATGAGGACTAAGGTAGGCAAGGTTTTCCTGGTAGTCAATCGGGTTAGAAATGGCCTGCCGCCGGAGATAGAAAAAGCTGTTAAGGACTTCGGGCTAAAACTTATCACTACCATAGCTGAAGACCTCAATCTTCCTGATTTGGAAATAAAAGGGAAACCGATAATAGAGCTTCCTGAAGGTTCGCCACTGCGAGTAGGAGCACAGGAGATAATCTCTAAAGCCGGCCTGTGATGCTTCACTGAAATGAGACGGAACAAAATCAATTACTGCAGAAAATCACTATATCTAGTAGCTGCACTCTTGGTAGTTATTCTCATGGCGTGTGCTGCGCCAGCTCCAACATCAAGCGAAGTGCCAGAATGCGCCCCTGCATGCCCGACAGAGCCTTTAGCTAATCCATCAACCCCATCAACTGAGCCTCAGATAGTGCCTACAGCCAGACCATCGCCCTCAGATATGGTACCTCGTATAACCATAGACGAATTAAAGCAAAAAATGGAAAGCAAGGCTGACATTCTAATTGTGGATAACCGTCATAAAGAAGAGTACGATGTCGACCACATCAAAGGAGCCATATCTGTTCCGCTTTCTGTAATAATAGCTGGCGAATGGACATCTCCGCTTGATAAAGAGCTTATTTTTTACTGCTCCTGACCAAATGAGAAGACGAGTGCCCGGGCGGCACTGGAACTGATTGACAAAGGTGCCATGAATGTAAAGGTCCTGAAAGGCGGATATAATGCTTGGAAAGAGGCAGGCTACCCCATGGAAACAGGGGCTTCAGGCAATAAATAATAGTTCTTTTCTATGCCAAAAATAATGGAAATTACTTGCTAAATGGGATTAAAACGGGTTGCCTCCAGGGGCACAGGAGGGAGTATTGCTTGGCAGATAAAAATAGAAAATTAATTAGTCTCAGGGAGATCGAAGGCGTTGTTAGCCCTCATCAGGCGCAGGTGGGGCGGGCTTTGAAAGCCAGGCAGGAGGCTTTAGAATACGTCGCTGATGCCTCTAAATTGGCTAACTTTATCGGGGGTAAGGTGGAGTCTCTGGGGTTAAAAGAGGACTGGGCGATTAGCAAGGAAATCTTTCCTGGCGTAATAGTATTTTTTGTCTATAACTGTGCTGATGGCGAGTTTCCCGGCAATCTCAGGGTGTTGTTTTCTGGAGATAGGATACATCTACTGTCTGGTGAGGACTTGGCCGGCATAGTTATCACCCATGTAAGCCATATGCTCAGGTATGTAAGGGAAAGCAACCCCGATAAAAAACTCCCCGAAGTTTGTTATAGAGTATAAGCCTGTTTTTATCCAGAGTGTTCTTACCCCGAATTCTTGGCTAGCTCGTACTCCCTCTGAAGGTAGCGGGTTAGTACGCCTTTGTCCATGCTTAAGAAAGTATCCTGGTAGTCTCGAATTCGGAGAAGTTTGTGGTAGCGGACGGTGATATTTCCATCTTTCCCCAGAAGCATGAGGCGAGCAGGATGGAAGTGGGACATGAAGGGGTAGTTCAATATAAGGAGGTCCTTGGCTCCTTCGAGATGGAAGAAAAGTATGTAGGGGTCTGCCTCCCCATTTGCCTTCAGTTTATCCAGCACATTCAGAACAATGCGCCCGATGCCATAAAACCAGTCGCTCCCTTTCAGTCCAGTATCTGGGAAAATCACTACATGGCCGCCGTCTAGCCAGTGGTTGGCCGCCTTATCCAGTGAAGAGCTGGTAATATCCATGGATTGACGCCGCTTAGCCTCTGGCACCCAGAGCTGTGCCAACTCCTCGGGTTGTCCTCCTTCGCTGGTTAATAGCTGCATGGTTGAATGCTGTGTTTGTACTACGGGAAAAGCAATGCTGCGCAGCCCGGGGCAGATACCAATAGTTGATGGTAGAGCCAGAAGGCGGGGCTCGGTTTTGCCCCAGCGGAAGCCCGCCAGGGAAGCCGCAACAGCAAAGAAGTCGAAGCCAAGTTTCGAAGGATGCTCACCCACCAGCATTATCGGTGTCTTTTTCATCAAAATCGAGTCAATTTGCGGAGGTAAAATAACCTTAAGGCGTACTCCCATCTTTTGAAACAGCGCCGCCGAGGCAGTTCTTACTCCCTTGTCCTCAATCTCATCGCTGAAGGCTTTTATTCCTCCCAGGAAGGAGGAGAGAGGTACTAGCCAGGGGTGATCGATAAGATGATACAGAAAGCCCTGCTCACGGTTTAACTGGTGTATCCTTAGCATCGCTTCCAGAGCATTGTGATAGGGACGTGTGAAGGCTGCCCTGATGTCTTCCGTCATGGCCCTGCGGAATTCATCCGTGAGGCGGTTGATGCATTCCAGGAAAGATGGATGGTTATTCATTTAAATCTAGGGCTCCAATTTATTCCAGCAGATTTCAAAACCTATTCAATAATAGCCTCGTTATGCTAGGTATGTCAAGAATTATCATCCTCTTACCCCTTAACCCCCTCTCCTTGTTCAGTGGCCACAAACTGTCATTGCGAGCCCTTCGCACCTTTCATCCTGAACGGAACAAAGGATACTATAGTACTCAGGGTAAACTCCGCGAAGCAATCCCTGCGCTGCCCTACCCTGAGATTGCTTCGTCGTCCCGATTTAATCGGGACTCCTCGCAATGACAGGTGGGATAACCTCTCGCCCCGTCCCCATCTCCCGTGACAAACTTTTTATGAAGATATAAGCCCATATTTGCCTGCTGAAATATATGATATACTACTCGGAGGAATTTGGCTGTGGCTACAACAGCAAACTTATTTAAACGAAATAGGGTCCTTTTTCTATTCCTGATAGGCCTTATTATTTTTGGTGCCTTCATTTATGCCTTGAGGGAACCACTGTTACCATTTTTTATTGGCTTTGTCATTGCCTATCTTTTGCTGCCAGTTGTTGACTGGATTGATAAACGACTTCCGTTTCAGAAGAGGGGACATGAAATACAGAGAATCATAATTATTTTAGTGACGTTCTTGATCATCCTGGCATTAATCGGCCTTATTATTTTCCTGATAGCTTCTTCATTTATCGGTTCATTTTCCACTCTCATAAATAATGCCCCAACTATCATCAATAAGGGCCTTGATACCCTGGGGAAATGGTTCGACTCGTTGATCCGCGATCTAACACCGGAGCAGCAGAAGCAGACTCAGGATATCGTCAATAATATCGGGTCAGCCATAGGCAACTGGTTACAAAGCGCCTTTATGGGTGGCGTTAAGTTTATACCAGCGACATTTACTTTTGTGGTGGGCTTTATGACTCTGCCCTTTTTCTTGATCCTGTTCATGGCTAATGTCCATAATCTGGGTAAGGGTTTTTATTCATTATTTTCATCTGAAATAGCTTATCATATTCGGAATTTTATTAAGATTCTGGATAATATCTTCGGTAGATATATACGTGCCCAGATTTTACTAGCGCTAGTGATGGGCTTTCTGGTATACATCGCCCTTTTCTTTATTGGTATTGACATGGCTCCAGCGCTGGCTTTGATTGCTGGAGCATTTCAGCTCGTGCCTGCTATCGGTGGTGCACTGGCGGGTATCGTTGGAGTGATTATTACCTTGGCTATAGCTCCAGCCAAGGTTATCTGGGCGATTATTGCCTACTTAGTCATTAACCTGGTCGGCGGCAGCGTGCTGACTGCCAAGTTTCATAGCAGTGCCCTTAATATAGATCCCTCGATAGTTATGATATTGATTATACTAGGGGGTTACCTCGGCGGCATACTCGGCATGATACTTATCACCCCTACGGTTGCTATAATATACGTCCTCTACAAATATGTCCGCCAGGAGATGCAGCGTTCCCAGCTAGAAGAAATTCAGCAGAACTGACTTTTCCCCATTTGCCCCCTCTTTAACTACCCCATTTTGAATTTTGGTAATTTGAATTTGTTTAGGATTTAGATATTAGGATTTGGAATTTCTCTTATGCCTCATGCCTTCAGCATTCTGCCTATCAATAGCACAGAATATTTAGCGCCATTAGTAGGTAATAGGCAACCTATCTATGATATAATCTGCAAGGATTTTGAGTGGTAAAGGTGGTGGCAGTTCTGTTTTCTTGTCCGAAGCTTAGTTTTATTCCAATCACAATTTTGAGGAGACATCAGCATGCCGAGGAGAGATGATATCAAGAAAGTAATGATCATTGGTTCGGGACCAATTGTCATAGGGCAAGCCTGTGAATTTGATTACTCGGGAACCCAGGCTTGTAAAGCTCTCCGTGGACTAGGATACAAAATTGTGCTGGCAAATTCCAATCCAGCGACGATCATGACCGACCCCGGAATGGCTGATACCACTTACATTGAACCACTCACGCTAGAATCAATGACGCAGATTATTGAGAAGGAACGCCCTGATGCTCTTTTACCTAATCTGGGGGGGCAAACAGGCCTCAACTTAAGTGCCCAGCTAGCACATGCCGGAGTACTAGAAAAATACGGGGTAAAGGTAATCGGAGTTGAAATTGATGCTATTGTTCGTGGAGAAGACCGGACTGAGTTCAAGAAAACGATGAATGAATTGGGTATAGAAATGCCCGAGAGCGAGGCGGTTTACAGCGTGGAAGACGCCGAGAGAGTGGCGACGGAGCTGGGGTATCCAGTGGTGGTCCGTCCTGCCTATACCCTGGGTGGAACTGGTGGAGGGCTGGTTTACAACGTGGAAGAGTTACGCATTGTAGCCAGTCGAGGAATCACTGCCAGTCTCATCGGCCAGATACTGATAGAGGAATCGGTGCTGGGTTGGGAAGAGCTGGAATTGGAAGTTGTCCGTGATGCTAATAACCAGATGATAACGGTCTGTTTTATTGAGAACGTGGATGCTATGGGCGTCCACACGGGCGATTCTTTTTGTGTGGCTCCCATGCTTACCATTGATACTGAGCTACAAAAGAAGCTTCAGGAATATTCCTACAGGATTGTGGAGGCAATCAAGGTGATCGGTGGCACTAATATCCAATTTGCTCATGACCCCAAGACCGGCCGGGTAGTAGTGATTGAAATAAATCCTCGCACTTCGCGTTCCTCGGCGCTAGCTTCCAAGGCTACTGGCTTCCCTATTGCTCTGGTGTCTGCCAAGCTCGCTGCAGGACTTACTCTGGACGAAATACCCTATTGGCGGGATAGGACGCTGGAGAAATATACGCCTTCAGGTGACTATGTAGTGGTCAAATTTGCCCGCTGGGCCTTTGAAAAATTCCGTGATGCTGAGGATAAGCTGGGCACGCAGATGCGCGCCGTAGGCGAGGTGATGAGCATCGGCAAAAATTATAAGGAAGCACTGCAGAAGTCGATACGTTCTCTGGAGAACGGTCGCTACGGACTGGGATTTGCCAAAGACTTCCGTAAGAAATCGCTTGCCGAGCTTATGAACCTGCTCAACTATCCCACCAGCGAGCGACAGTTTATTATGTATGAGGCGTTGCGCAAAGGTGCCAGTGTCCAGGAACTATACGAAAAAACTTATATTAAACCCTGGTTCATAGAACAGATGAAAGAGCTGGTTGAGCTTGAGGAGCAAATCCTAAAATACAAAGGTAAAAAGCTGCCAGATAAGCTGCTGATTCAAGCTAAAAAGGATGGCTTTTCCGATAGCTACATGGCACAGATTCTGGGCTTGTCGGAAAAGGATATTCGAGCTCAGCGTACTTCTCTCGGCGTGGTCGAAGCCTGGGATGCTGTTCCTGTAAGTGGTGTGGAGAATGCTGCTTACTATTACTCTACTTACAACGCACCGGACAAGACCACGGTAACCAATCGTCGCAAGGTTATGGTTCTAGGTGGTGGGCCTAATCGGATTGGCCAGGGCATAGAGTTTGACTACTGCTGTGTCCATGCCGCCTTTACCTTACGTGATGAGGGATATGAGACTATCATGGTCAACTGCAACCCGGAAACGGTCTCCACGGACTATGATACCTCTGATAAGCTCTACTTTGAACCGCTCACGGTCGAGGACGTACTAAGTATTTACCAGAAGGAAAAACCGGAAGGAGTTATCGTCCAATTTGGCGGGCAGACTCCGCTCAATATTGCTAATGAACTGTCAGCCGCCGGCATCAAAATCTTGGGCACTTCGCCAGAATCTATCGACCTGGCTGAGGATAGAGACCGCTTCCGTATCCGCATGAAAGAACTGGGTATCCCCATGCCCGAGGCTGGGATGGCTATTAATCTCAGCGAGGCGCTTAAAATCGCAGCGCAGATAGGGTATCCCCTGATTGTGAGACCGTCATATGTGCTGGGTGGGCGTGGCATGGAGGTAGTCTATGATGAGGAGATGCTGAAAGAATATGTTAACAAAGCCGTAGATGTCACCCCTGACCGCCCCATATTAATTGACAAATTTTTAGAAAATGCTATTGAGTCGGAGGCTGATGCAATTTCTGATGGAATCACCGCTTTTGTGCCTGCGGTGATGGAACATATCGAATTTGCTGGCGTTCATTCCGGGGACTCAGCTTGCGTTATTCCTCCTGCTAGCCTGACTCAGGAGCATATCGATACCATTTATAACTATACCAAGAAGATTGCTCTGGAACTTAATGTGGTGGGTCTGATGAATATGCAATACGCTATTGCTAAGAATGTGGTGTATGTACTGGAAGCCAACCCGCGAGCATCACGTACTGTGCCACTGGTTTCCAAGGTTTGCGGTTTGTCCATGGCGCGAGTGGCAACTCAACTGATGCTGGGCAAGAAAATTGCCGAGCTTAATATAATACCTCGAAATATTCCCTATTTTGGGGTTAAAGAGGCCGTATTCCCATTTTCTATGTACCCTGAAGTAGACCCTGTTCTAGGACCAGAGATGCGCTCCACAGGAGAGGTATTGGGCTTGGCAAGTTCATTTGGTCTCGCCTTTTATAAATCGTATGAGGCAGCGCAACAGCGGCTTCCTGAATATGGTACTGTCTTGGTGACCGTGGCGCACAAGGACATGCCAATATTGACAGAAACCGTGAAACAACTTGTCGAGCTAGGTTTTAATATTAAAGCAACACAGGGTACCAATGAGTTTCTAGCGAGCCATGGCATCAAGTCTGAGCTGATACTAAAGATGCATGAAGGACGTCCCAACATTGTGGATGCCATCATGAACGGTGAGATCCAACTGGTTATAAATACCCCCAGCGGTAAGTTGAGCCAATATGATGATTCTTATATCCGTAAGACAGCAGTCAAGTATAAGTTACCCTACATAACCACCTTGGCTGCTGCCGCCGCCGCTGCCAAGGGAATTGCCGCCTACCTCCAGGGCAGGGCAGGGGTCAGGTCGTTGCAGGATTACCATTCCAGCATCAAATAGCTTACTCAGCCAGCTACCACGCCTATCCCTATAACATGTGGCCCCACATGCGTGCCGATAACCGGGCTAACCTTCATTCTATAAATGCGCTCTTTGGGGAAGCCAGAGCCAAGTCTAGCTATCAGTGCCTGGGCATCATCAGGCGTGGTGGCATCCTCTATGGCCATCTCCTCAATGTTAGAAAGGCCATTGGCGAAATCGACCAGGTAATCCATCGCTTTTGCTCGGCAGCGGAGACGGGCAACTCCAGTAGTGTTGCCATCTCTAATGGTCAGTATCGGGTTCATTTTGAGCATAGAGCCCAGAAATGCCTGGGCGGTGCCAATGCGCCCTCCCCTCTTCAAATATTCCAGCGTATCAAAAGCCATGCGGAAGTCAACCTTGTTCATACTGTGTCTGGTGACCTTAATCACCTCATCAAGATTTGCCTCGGCTTTAGCTGCCTTAGCCGCCGATATCACGATTAGCCCCAGCCCAGCAATTGCCCAAAGGGAGTTGATTACCTCAAGCCGAGCTTTGTTTTTCCTGATATCCTTGCCCTCCATGGCTGCATTATAGGTAGCACTTAGCTTCGAGGAAATAGTGATAGCCAGGATTTCATCTGTATCTTTTGCCAGCTTATCGAAGACGGTGGAGAAGTCTCCTGGACTTGGTGCCGAAGTAGTCGGTAAGTCCTTACTTTGTTCCAGCTTCTGGTAAAAACCCTCGGTGGTTAAGTCAACGCCATCTCGATATACTTCGGTGCCGAAGTGAACGTACAGCGGGATTATGGTAATTCCCAGTTCACTGGCTATCTCAGGTGTCAGGTCAGAGGTGCTATCGGTAACTATTTTCACTGTCATGGCTCCACCCCCTCGTTTCAAACTCTGAGCAATAGCGGAACCCAGATGGCTGAAACCCATTTCCTTGCTGGTTGTCGGTCTCTCGGGCTCGCCTCCCGACTCTCGCCTTGGACCTTGTAGCTACTTTTGTTTCACCAGGCTATTGTCACTAGGATTGCCTCCTGGCATTAACCTGTTGACTACTGCGCAGAAATCTTGCCATTCCTCTGAGCGGCTGGACAGTAACTGGCGCCCCTGCTCTGTTATCTGATAATACCTTCTGCCTCTGCCCTGGGTAATCTGCTTCCATTTAGAAATGACCAGCCCGTTTTTTTCCAGACGCAGAAGAGAAGGGTAAATGGTGCCGCCTTTCAGTTTCAGGTGCCCTGCTGTTATTCTCTCCAGTTCCTTAACAATCTGGTAGCCGTACATGGGCAGCCGTTCGATAATGGAAAGTATGATAGGATCGATAAGCCCTTTCAGTAGCTGCTGAATGTATGCCAAATCTTACCTCCCTTGCCGATGGCTTGCGCTACAATATATTGTAATACTTACTATTGTCAGCGTCAATAATACTTGGTCACTGGTGAGAGGTAGGGGGTTGAAGGAGCGAGTAGTCTCTTTAAAAAAGACTAGCGACTAGCGACGAGAACCGAGCGACAGTAAAGGAAGGGGTTGGCGCGCTATCGCCTCACGCCTCTTGCCTTCCGCCTGGGGACAAGAGGGGCTAGGGCTTAGAGTCTATTATCTTCCAACCTCGACTCTGTGCGTAAGCTCTAAGCACTTCGTCCGGATAGACTGCCACCGGATTCCCCACCATTTCCAGCACTGGTCGGTCCCACTTTAAGTCGCCGTAGGCATAGCTCTGACTAAAATCAACTTTGAGGTTGTTCTGTCGAAAGGACTCTTTCAGCATTGAAGCTCTCTGCTCGTCGAAGCATATAGGCGTAGACAACTGCCCTGTGTAGCGGGAATTTTTGACTTCCAATCCTGTTCCCAGAGTTGTCTTTATTCCCAACCTCTGGCCTACGGATTCCAGAAATGGCTGAAACAGATTTGAAACCAGTATCACCCTGTGTCCCCTATCTTTGTGGTTGTTGAGGATTGAGGCAACGTCGGTTCGTAATGTATCAATTACTATTTGAGAAATAGCCTTGGCAAGCTGGCTCATTTCCTCCAGGGTAAATCCCTGGAGCAGAAATGCCATGCTTTTGATGGACATGGGCCGTGATTTATACTCCTTAATGAGCCTTAGCTTGAGGAGATAGTTGACCATTATCTGGTGCAGGATATGTCCCGCAGCGGTGACTTTGCCCCCTGGTCGCTGTGAGCAACTCTTGATAAGCTTTCGCCAGATAAGCCTGCCGCCCTGGCACAGTGTGCCCCCGAGGTCGAAAACAGCGATTATTTCAGCCATGATTTGGCACCAAAATTATTACAGACCTTTTGACTGGCAGTGTTTAATATACTTTTTTATAGCTTTAGCTGCGCTATCGACAGACGTAAAGAAGGGTATGCCCTCTTCGAGGAGACGGGTCCTGGCTTGAGCATATATTCTATGGCGCTGACCGTCAAACTCCCTTATACCCAGGGACCTATCACGGATAATAGCCAAGAAAGGCTTTTCAAACTCCTTGCTTACCTTTATATACGCTTCAACATTGCTCATAACTTCTTTGTGTAGCGTTTCTACCTTAAATGGGAAATCCTCTCCTACATAGCCAACGATGAAGTCAAAATCGGGGTGCTTCGCCATTTCTGCCAGAGCGGCAGGGACGGTGAAAGCATCTCCAGGAGCGGTGATTGAGAAATCGGCTGGGTTATTTATCCAATCCCATAGCTCAGACCCTCTCCTTTTGAATTCTTCACGAATTTCCTGGGGTAAAGGTGGCAGCTCGAAACCATTTTCTTCCCAGGCATCGGAATTAAGCGCGCAGTTGCCACCGCCGCCACCACCTGTACCAACCCTATACCCTCTAATAGGGGGTAAAAATGAAAACGCCACTGCCATATCCAGCAATTCATCGATATCCCGGACTAATATAGCACCTGTCTCTTGTATCGGACCCTCCCATATTTCCTTTCCTATCTCAGATTTAGAGGCGTTATGACCTGCAGAAAATCTGGTACCAGCCTTAGTTCGTCCCCCATGACAAATGATCACAGGCTTTTTACTCATTGCCTTGCGCACCAGTTCCAAATACTTTTCCGGAGCGCACCTGAATCCTTCAATATAACATAGCAGTACCTGAGTCTCTGAGTCATCGGTAAAATATTGGAAAAGGTCGACCTCGTTAATATCGAGAGCATTACCGTAACTCACCACTTTACTAAACCTGATGCCCTTATGTAGAGCAAAGTGACATAGGTCTGTGGAATTAGCTCCGCTTTGCATCATTGCCCCTACATTCCCTGGCTTCTCCGGGAAGTCGTAGCCAAAGGCTAGGCCGGATTTTGGGCAAAAGATTCCCAGGGCATTTGGCCCCAATATCCTGATGCCATGTTGCTTGGCACGGCGCAAGATTTCTTCATCAAGCTTCTTTGCCTCAGGCCGCCCGGTCTCGCTGGCACGACCAGAGTATATGTGCATAGACTTAACGCCCTTACTACCTGCCTGCGTTACAATGTCTGGGATGTTATGTATGGCCACGGCAACTATGACGTGGTCAATTGTTCCAGGCACATCCTCTAAGCTGGGGTAAACTTTATGGCCTAAAATTTCCGTTTGCTTGGGGTTTATGGGATAAACCTCGCCACTGAAACCATAACTAAGCTGAAAGTTCATATGATTGTGTCCATGGGATTCTATATTATTAGAGGCACCCACTACGGCGATGGATTTGGGGTAAAAGATAAAATCTAATGAATCCTGTGACATTGGCATTCCCCTTTGCTTGATAAATTTCCGCACTTGCGGTGACTAAACCGAAATATTATACCATTTTCTTAAGTCAGAATTGCCATAATGTAATTTCGAACAAAGTATGTAGTCGCTAATTTGGATTTGTTAACTGAAGCTCTACACAATTGCTGGAGAAATACGGGGTGAGAGTGACTGTTTGACAAGGAACCGTATTCGGAGTACTCTACGATTAGAGTCAAATTAGATTGCGAAAGCTAAACCTCTGCCAGTGAGTTTATGGGGAGTATAGTATAGCATAGGCAAAATACATGATAAAAAGTGTGCTGGTTTGGTTTGCCGTAGTTAACTTGCTGCTGCTTGCTTGCTCAGCTACTAAGCCCCCGGCCCCAAACAGTGTGTCAGGTCTATCTCTAGTGATGAAATTATCTTTGGAAGAGCTGGTAGTCCAATCTGATTTGATTGTGGTTGGGATAGTTACTGGCCAGAAGAGCCAGTGGAATGCTCAGCACAATCAAATACATACCTTGGTTACCGTTAATGTTGAAGAGTGGGTAAGGGGTGAACCAAAGGGCGATGAAATTATCATCAAAATATCTGGGGGGCAAGTGGATGAAGTATCTCAAGTAGTGGAAGATGCGCCAAGCTTCCGAGTCGGCGAGAAATTGTTGGTTTTCCTTCAGTCACAGGAAAGTGATACCGTTAGTGTTGTCGGTGGCTGGCAGGGGAAACTTGTTATCGAGAACGACAAGATTGCTGGCAGTGATGTATCTCTTGCAGAATTGATCAAACAGATTAAAGCCCAGAGCAGTAAAAGCTCCGGATAGAGAAAATTGATAAGAGGGAGGTGCTAGGATGTGTAGTGTAAAGCGAACTTATTGGCTAGTTTTTCTTGTGCTTGTTGTGCTAATAGGCTCGATGCTACCGTTAGCCTTAACTAGGACAGCGCAAGCCGAGGAGAATAAATCTAATTTAGAGGAGCTCATTGCCAATGCTGACTCAGTTATAGAGGGTACAGTTATTGAACATACTAGTTACTGGAACGATGAGCATAACCGGATTTATACCTCGGTGGTCCTTGCGGTGGAGGAGAAGTTTAAGGGCACGCTTGGGCAAAAAATGATTAATGTTATCCTGCCTGGGGGAAATGTTGATGGGGTAGGGCAATGGTTATCGGATATGCCTGCTTTTGACCAGAGCGAACGAGCAATAGTATTTCTCAATAAGCTACCAAAAGAGGAGCTTCCCAAAGTTTCAGGGATGCAGTTTACCGAAGATCAGTTCGAAGTCTACGGTGGCTTCCGCGGTAAAGTGGCAATTAAACAGGGCAAAGTAGGAGATTTAACTGAAGCCATATTCAAAGAACGAATAAGAAAAGCGTCAGAAAGCCGCTCCTTATCACCAGGGGAATTGGATGTTCCCTCTTCTCAAGCTACGTTTCCTTACACTTATTCGGGTTATAGTTGGCCTCACCCTCCCAATCCTGCCGTTGTATACAAAATAAATGAGAACACTGCCGATTGCACTGGCGAGGGAGCAACAGCGCGGACAGCAGCAGCGACTTGGAACGCTGCTGGCGCCAGGTTTTCATTTAGCTATTCTGGAAGCACAACGGCTACAACCTATAGCCGCAACGGGGTTAACGAAATATTATGGAATAACCTCGGGAGTGGGGGCACAATAGGTCACACAATTATCTGGTACAGCGGTAGTACTATTCTGGAAAATGACATAGAGTTCAATGATTATTATAGCTGGAGCACAGCAGCATCCTGCCCAGCAGGTCGGATGGATGTTGAAACTATAGCCCTACATGAATTGGGGCACTGGCTATGCCTGAGTGATTTATATAATGCTGAAGATGCTGCCAAAGTAATGTACGGGTACGGTTCTCTTGGAGCAACAAAGAGGGCACTTCATTCAGATGACATAGCAGGTATCAGATCCATTTATGGGGCTATTACCTCTGCACCGGCGGTGACTAACTCTATAGGAGCGTCCGATGTTACCAGTAATACAGCCACATTAAATGGTGAGGTTACCAGTACTGGAGGTGAAAACCCGACTGTACATATATGCTGGGGGACTACTGATGGTGGTACCACAGCGGCTAGCTGGACCCATGATGAGAATCTAGGAGTTAAAGGGACAGGGGCTTTCCAAAAGGACATTACAGTTTTGAATCCGGGTACAACCTACTACTATCGATGCTATGCCACCAACTCAGCAGGTACAGCCTGGGCAGCCACTACTACTAGCTTTACCACCACCATTAGTAGTGGCAGTTGGCTTACTGGTTGGAATTATCGCAAAGGGATCACCATTGCAGGTTCAACAGATGGAGCCCAAGCAAATTATCAGATGAAATTGACCATCAACAGGTCTACTGGCACTGACTCTGGCTCTACCGTGTACGTCGGGACAAAATGTGCCAGTGATTACAAAGATATAAGGTTCACTAAAACTGACGGGATAACTCTTTTAGATTACTGGATTGAGTCCTTAAATAGTGGTACTGCTACAGTATGGATAGAGTTTGATTCTATGCCAGCAAGTCCTGATACTGCAGATATTTGTATGTACTATGGTAATTTAGGGGCTTTGGCTGCCAGTAGTGGGTCTAACACTTTCCCGTTTTTTGACCACTTTGACGATAATAGCCTAGATACTACAACCAAGTGGCAGGTAACAGCCGCCAAAGGTTCTTATTCTGAGTCTGGAACTGAATTAACTGTTACTGCTGGTGCTGGCAGCCCAGCATTTGAGTGTATTTCGTCTAAAACTGCAACCTATGGTGCTGGATATGCACTTAGAAGCAGGGTTAAATCCACTACAGATAAAATTTCCTGGTTGGCATTTGTTACTACTAGGGGAACTACATCTGCCGTATTAGTTACGACTTGTTTTCGTAAATATTCAGCAGATACTAATTTCGTCAATGTATCTGGAAGCGGAACTAATTATGAACTACCAAATACAGGAATAGCCAAGGATACCACGTACAGAGTCTGGGAAGTAAGGCGGTTAAGCGGGGTAGACGATGCCTTCTATGCCAATGATGCCGCGGTAGGTACAGGGCAATACGATACCACAACTGCCAGATATATAGATATATTTTCATACCATCAATCTGGAAATGTAGTCGTTGACTGGGTTTTAATAAGGAAATATACTGCCAACGAACCAACTTGGGGCGCATGGGGTAGCGAAGAACCAAGTGGGGGTGGTGGTGTTACTGCTCCGGCTGTGACCAATGGTACAGGTGCAGCCAATATTACCACTAATGCAGCCACTTTGAATGGTGAGGTGACCTCTACTGGCGGTGAAAATCCTACAGTGCATATATGCTGGGGTACCACTGATGGTGACACCACAGCGGCGAACTGGGCCCATGATGAGAATCTGGGAGTTAAAGGGGCAGGGACTTTCCAGAAGGACATTACAGGTTTGAATCTTGGTACAACCTACCACTATCGGTGTTATGCCACCAACTCAGCAGATACAGCCTGGGCCAATACCAGTGCCACATTCCAAACTACTACTTTTGAAGCACCAACTCTCTTGTCCCCAGGGACAAGTATCACTTTTAAGTGGAGTGCTACTACTGGAGCGACCAAATATTATTTGCAGGTTAGTACCAGTTCTTCTTTCACCAGTACCGTGTTCAGTGATGATGTGGGTAATGTTACTACATATGAAGTAACTGGGCTTACTCTGGGCACCAATTATTACTGGCGGGTAAGGGCGGGCAATGATGCTGGGTGGGGCGCATATTCTGCAACGGGAAGCGTTATTGCCAGTATAATGCCGTAATCAGGCTGGTAAACAGATATTCAATTTAATCAGCAGAAATTGCTGAAAAAGAGGTGCAGTCCGTCTGAGGTGGATGCCGAGGGTCTGGGGGTGTACCCCAGATTCTAAAATCCCCCAAGACTGGGGGATAAAGGGGGTTGAATATGAGTTTTTCAGCACTCTCTAGCAATGTAACCGTTTCTTGTTTGGCAAATAGCTTTTGCACTATATAGTCACTGCCCAGCTGCCCCATGAGTAATCTGGCCTAATTTGAATTTGCTTAGCATTTGGTCATGCCGTACGTGCTTTGCCTCTTCTTATAAGTGGGGTCGTGCCAAATGTTATGTGAACGAGAATCCAATTTAAAGACATCTTTAAGGTTGTGCAAAATATTAACAATCGTCCTCTAATAATCCACCTCCTTCTGTGCTACAATTAGGCAGTTTTAGCCAGAGAACCTGCTCAGGGTAATTTGTTATGAACAATAAGGAAATTCAGCAACCTTCTAAGGCAGTACCAGGGTTTTTCTACGGATATATTGTCGTTATAGCTATCTTCTGTATTATGTTAGTAGGCCAAGGCCTATATACTATTTTTGGTGTCTTCTTTGAACCGTTGATAACTGAGTTTGGCTGGAGCAGAGCTACGACCTCGGGTGCCTTCTCACTGTCCATGATTTTAAGTGGCATAATTGGTGTCCCTATGGGGAATCTCAATGATAAATTAGGTTCTCGAATAGTATTGACTGTCTGTGGATTTCTGTTGGGTCTGGGGTTTTTGCTCATGTCCCAGATCAGTAGTGTTTGGCAACTGTATCTATTCGCTGGGGTGATAATAGGAATTGGTATAAGTGGTATGTGGGTTCCAGTAATATCAACTGTAGCCAGGTGGTTTGCTACCAGAAGAAGCCTTATGACTGGCATTGTGGTAGCTGGTGCTGGCATAGGTGGGTTGATTGAACCACCGCTGGTTAGTCGGCTTATTTCGGCTTGTGGTTGGCGTACCGCCTATATCATTCTAGGCATTATAATTATGCTGGTAGTAATATTGGCTGCTCAGTTCCTGAAGCGTGCCCCGAACCAGATGGGTCAACTGTCACATGCGGAAAATAAAGAGGAAAAGCCAGGTGAAGGATTTGGAGCCCAGGGGTTCTCTCTAAAAGAGGCAGTTTACACCAGACAATTCTGGTTGGTTTTGGGCATATTATTCTGCTTCGGATATTCTTTGTTCTCTGTTGTGGTGCATATCGTGCCACATGCCATCGATCTGGGAGTTCCAGCCATCACTGCCGCCAACATTTTGGCTGCCATGGGCGGAATGAGCATTATCGGCGATTTTGCGCTGGGCTATCTTGGTGACAGAATCGGGAATAGGCAGCTTTTTATTATCGGTTTTATTCTGATGGCGGCAGTTTTGTTCTTGTTGGTGCCCGCCACAGAGATTTGGATACTTTTCCTTTTTGCTGTTATTTTTGGCTGCGCTCATGGGGGTATGGCCACATCAGAGTCGCCTCTAATAGCCTGGCTTTTCGGACTGAGGTCACATGGCCTGGTTTACGGGGTCTCTAACTTGGGCTTTACCATTGGAGCTGCTGTTGGTCCGTTTATAACTGGTTATATATTTGATTTAACTCTTAGCTATCAGGTGGCTTTTTTGGTTTGTGGCGCTGTTAGTGTTGTCGGTCTGATATTGTCTGCTGTACTAAGACCAACAAAAAAGCAAGAGATTAAAATCTAGATTCTTCAATTAAGGACTTATTGGTTTTTTTCTTTGACAATGGTATGGTATGCCATGATAAAGGTACCAGCATTCCAGGATTGGTATTTGGCGCCTGCGGGTTCAGCGGTGCTGGCGTTTAGCCACTCTGGGAACTCCCAGTTACTCTGTGTTCCCAGTTTATTGGCTTGCGCCAATCGGGTAAGCTCAGTTCTGGCTAAATCGGCCTTACCACACTTCGAGACGGCCAGAGTATAGAAGGCGCCGACGAAGGGCCATATCCCAGCGTTATGGTAGCAAAATGGTGGGTTGCGCCAGGGGGTGGATTGGAATCTCTCTACGTTTGACTTCAGCATTCCCCAGCGGTCATTTGCCTTGGTAACAGGCTCGGCCAGGCATTTGGAGGGGTAGGGATGGGAGACTTTTTTCTCGGCGAAGTACCCTATTATCGCTGATTCCTGATGCTGGTCGGCGAGGTTGAGCAGGATAGCCAGCGAATTGCCCAGGACATCGCAAACATCGGCGAACTTGCCGTAAGCTACGTGAGATAAATAAAAACGCCGTTTCCTTGCCGCTTCCTTGTACGCCGCTATCGAGCAGGGATGGGGGAAGCTCATCCGGGCGACTGAAGGATACCCTATATGTTGCAGAAGGTCGGCATAATTGCTGCTGGGGGAAGGCCAGAAGAGCAGGTTAAACTTGAATTTAATGGCATCAGCATCCGCCGCTGTGGTTCTGTCTCCCAGTTCCTGACCTAATGCATTAATTGTCAACGCCGCCCAGTAATATAATGCATTAAGGTACATAACTTTCCCGCACCTGTTGAGGGTGGAGTCCATCCAGTCGCCAGCCTCGGGAGAATCGACGAGACCAAAGTTGCTGGCATCCTGGGAATATAGCCAGAGGAAAGCCTTTTGGGCGGAATGGTGCAGCTCTTTTACAAATTTCTTGTCGCCAGTGGTCTTATAGTAGTGCCAGACAGCTATGATGAACCAGGCTGAGGCATCGGTAGCCCCTGCCTCGCCCCAGTCCCAGTAAGACTTTTGTGGCCAATAAACTGCTGGAATCTGTCCCATCGGAGCCTGCAGTCTGGACAGTGCTCTAAGAGTATTTTTAGATGTTTCTATGAGGTCTTTCTTTCCAGTCAGGTTAGCGCCAATAGACGTGATGCAGGCATCCCTGGCCCAGATAGCAGCATAGTGGGGGGTAGCCGAGGAGGCGATGAACCCTTCAGGAAGCGAGTTTTTCTGTAAAAGCTCTACCGACTTTTGGTAACAGATACCAATAATGTTTTGGGACACTTTACTGCACCCATTGAAAGGACCTAGCCCTTTCCAACCTTCCCTTATCCTGTCATTCCCACGAGGCTGTCTGAAAAATAAATATGTTATCGTGAGTCCGCCTCGGCGGACGTGACGATCCCGCGGGCTCAATGGGAACCCGCGAGTTCCTGCGATTGTGATTCTCGGACAGCCTCTTGGGAATCCCTTCCGCGTTTACTTCGAGCCATTTTACTGAGATATTAGGAGTTCAGCCTTACTGGGAGCAGAATAACTGAATTAGGTGAAGTCTAATATTTCTATATCATCATCGGTCAAACCATATTTCTTGAGCATTGTTTCGTTTTTTAAAATTACCACTCTTTCTTGATGGAAATCATCCGGATGATAAAATACCACCGCATCAGCATAATCAAGAAGTAATTTTTCCAGTTCATCTTTGGATAACTTGCCCAAATCAATGCTTAAAGAAAATTCGGAAAGCATATCGTTAATTGATTCTAGTGCTGCCTCGGAGGTTATCTGGAGGATAGTTTTTGATGGGTCTATTTGCTTTGATGATAGTAATTCTTTTGCATTCATGTTGGTAACCTCGAAAAAATTACGTTATTACTTTTATCTACAAGATAGGTGTAACATACCATATTATATAGACGCTTATAATCATGCAGTTTCTTTACTACTTCTGTCCTCCTGCTTTCTTGGTTGCCAAAATCTCTACCCACTACAATGCCCTGTATCATTTCCCTTTTGATTCCAGGGAATAACCTTGCTACCCATTCGATGTACTCGATTAGCTGGTCGACCGTATCTGTCTCTAAAACTCCCTTTTTAAGTTCAAAAACACCAACGCCAAGCTTTAACCACATATCAAATAAATACTTCTCGTAAACCACAATTATATCTACTGCTCCCCCTGCGATATAAGTGCTGACTTGATTATAGATATCGGCAAAATATTGAGATTTGTCGCCGATAACAAATTGGGTTAGTGAGTTTAATTCATCTTGATTTTGTAGAAGATAAGTCTCTAATTGTGATTCGAGCCGAAACTCTTTAAGTTCTTCTCCCAAAAATTCCTTTGGATTAAATTGTTTTTCCTTTTCCGAATGTCCTATTTTAGGGCTTTCTTTAAGAGACGCTTGTGAGTTTTGTTGAATCAGCGATTCAAGAATAAGCTTACCCTCGTTTGGTAATAGGTTAATTACACTCTTATTGGTTAACGCAGAGCTATCAATAACTGACTTTATTCTTCCTTCTTCTCGAAGATCATAAAGCTTTTGTGCAGAAATTGGTTTTTCGCAGATATGTTCATTCGTTGTATCTATTTTTACTCTATATGGATATTTATCTTTGCCTTCTTCATCTTTTGACCAAACAAATTCATCGTTAAAAAACGGTTCAGAAACAACCTTAAAAGGTCCATAAATAAAAGGCTTTGTTCTGCTTCCTATTCTTTGTGTTGCATAGATGAAAACAAAATCGCCTTTATGGACATTGGCAATTTGATTCATCTGATTTCTCCCTACACCGAATAAGCCATACTCAAAGCATTTATCGTAATAAGTAGGTGTAATGAAAAGATGGAATTTATATCTTTGCATAATTTAAGGCAATTATACCGTCTAAACAAGTGATTTTATTTTATCTTCTTTGTGCCCTTTATTTTTGACTTGTCTTTAGCACTTACAAATATAGTTAATCTCTCCCAATCAATATGTCCCTCATTAGTACAGAAAAGCTCCGAAAATTCAGACGTTAAGCGGTTTATAATAGCAGCCCATTCTTTGTCAAATTGTTCCTTGTATTTCAATGGTTCATTCTTCATCAACCTTATTAACTTGAGGTAGAAATCGGGATCACCAGTCAGTTCTTCCCAAAATGCTTGGCCCGAACTATCCCTGTAATTTTTCTTGTCATTTGGACCAGAAATAAAACGTCCATAAGCATGTCCAAGTAATGGGTCATATGCTTTTTGTGTCTTTAGTAATCTAGACCTGAGTGCATTAAACTCGGTATTTTGTCGTCGTTTTTGTGAAGCATTGAACACATTTGGTCCAGATTTTACTGCAACAGCAATATACTTCGTTTTTGTTTCAAGGACTAAATCAACACCTTCAGTTGGTGAGACTGTTCCTCCTGAAGCAAATAATGCCAATGGTTCAAAAAAGGCATCACCAAAAATTGTTTCATCAGATTCTTTCAAATGGGACTGGAGAAGCAATATCATTAATTCAGCAGCAACTTCAATACCAAGCGACTTATACAGGTACGGATTCTTACGTTTTAGCAAATTTAACACTCGTAGATTTTGGGCTGCCAGTAAACGGCGTCTGTGAAATTCTCTCAAGCTCTCTGATATCTTTTTCTCTAACTCCGCGATGTCCATTACCTCTCCTATCCCTCTTTTTTTCTATTTTTGCTTGTGCTGCCTTGAGGTAACTTTTAGATAACTTATAATATTCAGGCGATAATTCGACTCCAGTGTAATGACGATTCAGGTTCAAACATGCCAATGCAGTTGTAGCAACTCCCATAAATGGGTCAAGCACAAGGTCATTTTCATCAGTGAATAACTTGATAAACCAAGCGGGTAATCCTATAGGGAATGTAGCACTATGTTTTCGGTTTGCGCACTCTGTTGACAGGTGTAATACATTGGTAGGGTATACTAGACCACGGTTAAGCCAGTGGGATACGTTTTTTCCAAAGCCACTTCCAACTTTGGAATTATCTCGTATCTTGTCTGTCTCACTCAAGTTTTTTAAACGTCCATTGGCCCATTCGCCCACAGGAACCATAACTCTTTCTTGACGCATCTTGAACTTCTTTTGGAGCGTAAAATGCAAGCACCGTTCCCAAGAATCTCTAAAACGGTTAGGCCATTTACCGGGGTAGCAATTAGATTTACACCATATGTATTCTTCTGTCCATAACCAACCTTGCTTTTTTAATGCCAATATTAGCTCCAAGACATAAGTTTGACGTTCTCCATCAACAGCACGTTCTTTGATATTAAGGATGAAGGAGCCTTGTGGCTTTAAAACTCGTTTAAGTTCTGCTGTAATGGGTAAAAAAAGGTCAACGTATTTGTTAATCGGGAAACCCTTATATGTGCTTTTGCGATTATCAGCATATGGTGGAGAAGTAACTATAAGGTCAATGACATTAGGAGGGAAACGCTTGAGTACCTTTGCTGCATTACCAAGAAATAGCTTATCTCTAATTTCTAGGTAATTCCTATAATAAAGAACGTTGGTTTTCATATATAAAACCTCATTCAATTAATCGTTGCTGTTCAGTTGGTACCGGTTTTAATTTACGTGATATTTTAATTCTAGGTGATGATTTGGGGGCAACTTTAGGTATAGAAGGATGTTCAAAAGAGAATTGTATATATTTTAGCAAATCCTTCCTTCTTTTTAATTTCGCTTGGTTATCCTCTGGCATTTTTGACAAAACACACCATCTGGGTATTTGGATTGCATCATCCATCCCAGACAAGCGTCGTCATCTGGAAACTCTCTTTCAAAATCCTTTATGGTATAATGTTTCTGGTTCATCGTAGCTAACCTCACTCTTTCTTAGCTACATTTTAGTACACTTGTGTACTTGTTGCCAAGGGATAATTGCCTAATTTGATCTCTTTGAACTATATATGATATATGCTGTATTTTAATGCCTTTATTATTTCAATACAATAACCTTTAATTCGCTTCTCCACCATCAACCAGAAACTGCCGTACCGCTGCCTCAAATCCTTGTGGATTATCTCCGACAATGTTGTGGGTGGCTTGGTCAACCTCCGCCAGTGAGCCTTGTGGCAGTTTGGCTACCATCTTCTGGGCAGTTTCTGCCAACAACATGTCACTGTCCACAGCATGAACCACTAAGGTGGGGCATTTGATTTGCTCCAGATAATCCCAGAGCCATTGCGGCGACTGCTGGTCTATTCGGCACAGGGCTTTGTCATACTTAAATACCAGCCTGCCGTCTTTAACTCGCTTCAGAGCATGGTTAGCCTGATGCTTCAGAAAGGCTTCGGAATGCAATGGCTGGACCTGTTTCAGGTACTGAGCTGCCTCATCTTCAGAGTTGAAGAACTCAGGCTCATGAGCCAGGTCTCTTTGGATATGCTCGATACCGGCGGAAGCAAATTCGGGGCCGATATCGACAATCACCAGTTTGCTCACTATATTATGGTACGTTGCCGTGTATAATATGGAAATGAGGCCTCCCATGGAAAGCCCGATGAGCACTATATTTTTTAACTTCAGAACAGTGATAAACTCCGCCAGATCAAGCACGCCGTCCTGTATGGTATAACTTGTGCCACAGTCACTGTCCCCGTGTCCACGCGAATCCAGCGCCAGGACATGGTATTCCGACTTCAGGTTCTGAGCAAAGAAGTCCCAGTAGTGAGCATAGCTGCTGAAACCGTGGAGCAAGACCATTGGCGGAGCCGACTGATTGCCCCAGTCCAGATAGTGGAGCTTGATGCCGTTAGCCTTAAGCAACTTGTCCTCAGGTAGCATTCTTCACCTGCCGAACTCCTTTTCCAATTGCTTGGAGCTTAAATATATCATAGTGGGCCTGCCGTGAGGGCAGGTCCGTGGCGAATCGGTTTCCTCCAGTTGTCTAATCAGCCCCCTCATCTCCTCCATGGTTAATGACTGCCCTGCCTTAACTGCACCGTGGCAGGCTAAGGATTGAGCTATTTTTTCTTCCCGCTGCGACGGTTCTTCGTCGTTACCAAGAGAGTCGAGCAGCGACCTTACTGCTTCAATCAGGTTGGCACCTGCCATTACTGCGGGCACGGCACGGAGCAAATAGCTCCTGCCGCCAAAATGCTCCAGGCTGAAACCGAACTGGCTGAGGAGTTGGCCTCTGGAGTTTAAAATCTCCTCTTGTTTTGGGCTTAGCTCTATATTTAGCGGCTCCAGCAGCCCTTGAACTTCCACCTTGTGCTGGGAGCGCTGCGCCAGGACTTTGTCGAAAATGACGCGCTCATGTGCAGCATGCTGGTCGACCAGATACAGCCCTTCTGGCCCCTCAGCCATGATGTAGCTGCTAGCCAGTTGGCCTAACACTCTAAGGATAGGCAACGCAGGTGCTGCGCCATTTTTGACGATGCTGCCGGCTGGTGACGGTGCAGGGTACTGGGTAGTTGGCAAGGGAGCAACTTTGCTATCGGCTTCGGCGGTGAAGAGGTGTGGTGCTGGTGGGGCTGTGGCTGCGGTCGCTTTTAGCCTGGGCAGTGGTGCCTGGGCTAGAACATTTTTGATTGCTTTGGCCACAGCGGCATAGACGGGCTGGTTATTGCGGAATTTAACCTCGGTTTTGGTAGGGTGGACGTTAACATCTAATTCCTGCGGGGGCAGAGAAACGTTGATGATAACGATGGGGTGTTTGCCAGTCATAAGCAAGCCCTGGTAAGCGTCTTCTGTGGCTCGAGTTAACAGGCTGCTGCGCACCCAGCGTCGATTGACGAAAAAGCTGAGATAATTGCGATTGGAACGCGACAGGGAAGTCGGGCTTACCAGCCCGCTAACTGTATGTATCTGGTCTGTTTCGTCCAGCTCCAGCATCTGCTGAGCTACTTCCAGGCTGTAGACCTCAGCCACGACATCTCGCTGGTTGCCATTGCCAGAGGTACGCAGGGTCAACCGCCCATCGATGGCGATGCTGAATTTTACCTCGGGGAAGGCAAGAGCATACTGGGTGAGCAGGTTGGCGATGTGGCTATTCTCTGTAGTTTGCGACTTGAGGAATTTCAGCCGTGCTGGAAAGTAGCGAAACAGGTGGCGCACCGTGACGGTGGTGCCCTGGGGGCGGCTGCGCTTTTCCCGCTGCACTATTTTGTCGTTGGCCAGGCGGAGGTAGCTGGCAGCAGCACCGTCGGCGGTTTTAGTTACTATCTCCACATCAGCCACGGCGGTAATGCTGGGCAGGGCTTCGCCGCGGAAGCCCAGGGTGGAGATTTTTTCCAGATCAGCCAGGGCGCTGACCTTGCTGGTGGCATGGCGGCTGAAGGCAAGCTCCACTTCGTCAGCAGGGATGCCACAGCCATTATCGGTAACTTTGAGCAGGCTGACACCGCCGCCCTGTGCTTCCACTGTAATCTGGGAGGCGCCGGCATCCAGGGAGTTCTCCACCAGCTCCTTCACTACTGAAGCTGGCCTCTCCACCACCTCACCGGCAGCAATCTTGGAGACGACTTGCGGGTCTAAAACTTTGATGGGCATGTTACTCTATTTTACACGGTTTAGTGTAAGTATTCAATTCAGGACAAGGATGGTTTAGCAATATCTTACTATGTCCTCTATCCCTATTAAAGAGATAGGGCGAAAGATTCTGTCGGCCGTTTTAAGGAAAATCCAGGCTTTTCTCTATTTTTTCCAAACGTGCCAAACTGACCAGAAGCCTTTTGACTCCGGCTCCGACAAAGTTTATGGTGGCTTCCTGGTCACCTTTGGTCGGTGTACAGCTAACTACTACTCCTTCTCCAAAGGTGGGGTGGTGGACAGAATCACCGACACGCAGGCTGATAGTGCTGACCGGGCGAGGGGGCTGCTGGGCATAGTGCTGGGCTAGAGGGATGCGCTTTACCGTATTAGTAGCTCTATATACTTGTGCCGATGGCTTGGAAAAGAGCGCTGTTATCGGCGTATAGTCGTCATCGTCTTGTGGCTCATGTTCCTCTTGCCAGAGATTTTTGACTGTTACCAGATGTTGCGGAATGTCATTCAGGAAGCGAGACGGCTCACTGTCAGAAACGCTGCCGAACAGGCTGCGACTATAAGTATGCAATAAATAAACTTGTTTCTTAGCTCTGGTCACTCCCACGTAGCACAGACGCCGCTCCTCCTCCAGTTCCCCGGTGTCATCCAGAGACCTTCGGTGAGGCAGCAAGCCTTCTTCCATGCCTACGATGAAGACCACAGAAAATTCCAGACCCTTGGCCTGATGCAAGGTGGTCAGGACAGTGGCTTCGCTCTTGTCTTCAAGCTCATCTATATCTGATACCAGGCTGATTTTCTCCAGAAATGTGGTTAAGGCCTCCTCGGGACTAAGCCCATTGTACTCTCTGGCCTCGGTGCGCAGCTCACGGATATTGTCCCAGCGGTCTTCGCCATTTTCTTCATGCAAGATAAATTCCCGATATCCCGATTTCTCCACTACCTCATCCAGCAGGTCGCTCAGGGGAAGCTCTTTGCTTTTAGCGATAAGCTGGCTAATGAGATTGAAGAAACTGGTCAGAGCGTAGCTGGCACGTGTTGCCAGAGACGGCCCATTCTTTTCGGCTACCATGTTCAGTGCCTGATATACGGGTATATTCTGGGAATTAGCCCAGGCGGATAGCTCGGTGAGGGTGCGTGGGCCTATGCCTCTGACTGGCACATTTATGATGCGCATCAGGCTGATATTATCATTGGGATTGTGGATGAATCTCAGGTAGGCGATGACGTCTTTTACTTCACGCCTCTGGTAGAAGCGGGTGCCGCCGACAAGCCTGTAGGGCATACCGTAGCGCATGAAGGCTTCCTCCAGTGCTCGGGACTGGGCATTGACGCGGTACATTACAGCGCAGTCACCGGGGGAGGCTAGTTTTTCGCTGACCAGCCTGTCTATTTCGCTGACCACGAACTGTGCCTCTTCATTTTCATTATAGGCTCTGATTATAGTAGCTGGAATCCCCTCCTCATTTTCGGTTACCATTTTCTGGGGCTTGCGCTGGGTGTTGGCTGAGATGATAGCGGAAGCTACTTCCAGTATCTTCTGTGTGGAACGGTAATTATGCTCCAGAAAGGCGATTTGGGCGTCGGGATAGTCTTTCTCGAAGCTCAAAATATTGCGCAAGTCAGCAAATCGCCAGGAGTAAATGGACTGGTCGGGGTCACCGACCACGCAGATATTGCGATGCTTCCCAGCAAGCTGCTTTATCAGCAGGTACTGAGTGGTGTTGGTATCCTGGAACTCGTCAACCAGTATGTGGAGATAGCGGGACTGGTATTTGGAGAGGATTTTCTTATGCTGATTGAAAAGCTGCACTGTCTTCATCAGCAGGTCGTCAAAATCGACCGTCTGAGTCTGGTTGAGCAGTTGCTGATACCGCTCGTAGACGCGGTGGACAATTTCTTCAAAATAGCTGGTAGCCTTCTGGGCGTAGTCGCTGGGGGTTAGCAGCTGGCTTTTGGCGAACTTGATAGCTGATTGAATAGCTCCCGGAGTGTACTGCTTGGGGTCCAGTCCAACTTCCTGCAGGCTCTGCTTGATCAGGCTGAGCTGGTCATCTTCATCGTAAATAGTGAAATTGGGGTCGAGCCCTATGGCCTTGCCCTCCTGGCGCAGGATGCGGGCACAGATAGCATGGAAAGTACCCAGCGTCATGGCTTCTACTGCCTGTCCCAGCAGTTTTCCCAACCTTTCCTTCATCTCATTAGCAGCTTTGTTGGTGAAGGTAACTGCCATAATGCGATAAGGATTTATGCCGCAGACTTTTATCAGGTAGGCAATTCGGTGAGTGATAACTCTGGTTTTGCCGCTGCCGGGTCCAGCCAGGATGAGCAGAGGGCCTTTTATAGTTTCTACTGCCTGCTTTTGGGCGGGATTAAGTTTTGCTAAGATATCCATCAAACTCCCTGTCATTGCCAGTGGGGTGTGGCAGTTACTTTGCCATTACAACTCTCGACCCGTGCCCAAATCCTAAACAAATACAAAATTCCAATGATTCAAATTGAATGTTTATTGGGCGGGTTCGGTTGTTTGCCACTGTATTTCAACCTCGTCAGACTTCGTGCCAGTGAAAGAAGTGCCTTCAGGTCCGATCACTACTATGGCTCCAGAAGGGTTTAATTTGAGGGTGGTTTTGCCGCCTTCGGTATTTATCCTCACCTCATTAGTGGCAACCTTGAGCAATATGTTAACTTTTTGCGATGGCAGCCCCTGGACAGGCTTGCCTTCAATAGACATTGTGCCTAAGGTGACCCCTTCTAAAACAACCTTGGCACCGCCTCTGACCACATCACCGCAGCCCAGAGCCGCAGCTAATCCAGCAATCAGCAGTAGTAGTAATGTAATCTTGATAGCCAAGTTCTTGTTCATGATGGTAATATATCCTCCTTCTTGCAGATATGGTTTGCTATTGAACTGAGTTCCGGAAGAGATAGAATTAACCGAAGAATCATGTGGTGTAATAATTATAGCATTTTTTGGGATAATACCTGTTTTAAGCTCCGTAATTCCACCAATATCTCCCGGAGCAGCATGAGTTGTAGTCGGCGCCACTGTATATCGCTTGCCAGCTTCCCCCACTTGGTGGGGTCTTCAGGTAGATATTCTTCGACCAGTTCTGCTATATCTTTTGACATTTTCACCTCCATATTAATAGATAAAGACAATACCCGCAGTGATGGCGCAAGGGACTCCGTCAAGGTTATCCAGCAGGGCATATATTTCCCAGCCTACTTTATTAATCAGGGTGGTGACATCAATGCCCAGGGCTTCCATGGCCGGTCGGGAGCGATGCGGGAAACGGCATCTGCCACTATCCAGGAACTGGCAGACCACTCCATTGCACAGGTAGTCCTTACATGAGCCACCGCCCAGGCCCATTGCCAGATGATAACCATCCTTATAGGCCTGGCGTTCCAGTTGCCATACTACCTCAGCCCCTTTCTTGTGGAAGGAGAGCGGTATCCGCTGCTCCTCTTTAGTCCCCTCCTTCTTAGGGGCGTAATCTTCTAGGGGTGATACATCGCATTTAATCAGTATTGCCCAGAGGTAGCGGCTCAGCGCCCCACGCACCACGTTCAGGTCCGGGGCATTGGGTGGGCAATTTGGGGTTTCCCCAGCGCGGAGACAGCGGGGTACTATGCATTTCAGCCGTACCCGTTCGTCGACGGTGACATAGCTGCTAGGAATAATGACTGCGCCGGAAGCGCCCAGGTCCAGAGCCATTTGACGGTAGCGCTCCAGGTCAGCCCTTAAGGTCTCTTCATCCGTCTTGCCCAAAACTCTGGCTATTCCTTTTTGTTTAGTCATTGAAATGCCTCCTTGAGCCAAGATAAAGCTTTTGCTTATTCTACAGTTATGTTGCCCCAGCGACAAGGGAACTGTAAAACCGCCAGCAATAAACTGTTGCGCTGTTGTTTTATCATCAAGAAGGGTTATACAGTTCTGTTCCAAATAGTGCTATTATGAAGGCAAATTGTTGGGGTTACGTGACAAAATTTGCTAAGGTACGGGGCGGAAGTTATGAGGTAAAGTAGGCTTGAGTGGTTTGAATTTTGGACTTTGATATTGTTTAGGGTTTAGAATTTCTAATTTAGGATTTGGTCTGTGAGGCGAGAGGTTGACAAACACTAAAGATAAGGAACCGCAGATGACGGAGTCAGATTCAGAAAAGAAGGCTGGGCTTACTCTGACCACCGGCCGTATTGAAGCACTCACCGATGGCATATTTGCTTTTGCTATGACCTTGCTTGTCCTGAATCTGAGTCTGCCAGACTCAGTAACGGGATTGGCTAATATCAAATTGTATGATTTGCTTTTTGGTCAGGCGCATAAATTTTTTAACTATGCCTTGGGCTTCATTCTTCTGGCAATATTCTGGGTCGTTCATCATCAGCAATTTCACCAGATAAAGCGCACAGACTCAAGGTTGCTCTGGATAAACATTTTTGCTCTTATGTTTGTGGCGCTAATGCCATTCTCCACTGATCTGGTGGGCGATTTCGGCGGTCAAACCACGGCTGACGTTTTCTTCGCTGGTAATCTACTGATTCTGGGGCTGCTTTTTTTAGTCAATTGGACCTATGCCACCAGGAATCACCGCCTGGTTGCCCATGACCTGGGCAGAGAAGTTATTGCTCAGGGAATTAGAAGGAACCTGGTTACACCGGCTATCTCGGTGATAGTGATTATGCTCTCTTTTTTTATCCCTCATTGGAGCCTGTGGTTGTATGTGCTGGTTCCCTTTGTTTTAGTACTTAGACCGTTTCGTAGGCGAAGAGAATAGATAGATTCCTGAATGGGCTTCGCCCCTTTAGCGCAGCGTAAACAATCTTGATGATAGGAGATTCCGAATGATTTGGCAAGAACTTTTAGGGTTTATTGCGGGGGCTTTGATGACGGTGGGGTTTGTGCCTCAGGTGTGGCGTCTTTATAAACTCAAGAGTGCGCACGAGATTAGCTTACCCTTTACTGTGCTCTTTCTGATTGGGGCTGCCTGCTGGTTGACCTATGGAGTTTTGCTGAGGCTACCGCCAGTAATCCTGTGGAATTCCATAATATTTGTTCTTGGTATTGCCATGCTATTTGCCAAGCTGAGATATGGCAGATAAACAAGATGGGATTGGCAGATGGCTGATGGATTTCCAGTAGAATGTTATTGGGGATTACCGTGGTGAATAAAGGGGCAATTACGGCGTAACATGAACAAGAAAGACTATTATCAAATCCTGGGTGTAGACAAGAATGACAGCCAGAAAGAAGTGAGGCAAGCTTATCGGAAACTGGCTTTTCAATACCATCCGGACAAGAATAGGGACAATCCAGCCGCTACCGAGAAGATGAAAGAGATTAACGAGGCTTATGCTATTCTTTCTAATCCGCTAAAGAGACGTGAATACAACGCTCTAAGAGAGAGGTATGGGGACCTTGCTTACGAGCATTTCAGGCAGACTCATTCCTCAGAGGACATTTTTAGAGGTTCGGATATTAATCAAATATTTGATGATTTAGCCAGAATGTATGGATTCAGAAGTGCCGATGAGATTTTCAGTCAGTTTTATGGACCGGGGTATCGAACTTTTGAGTTTAGGAGGTCGGGACTATTTGGTAGAGGGTTTGTGTTTTATCAAGCTTCAGGACAGCAGCACGGGGCTGGGGATCCAACCATCTATGGTTCCCAGGCACCGGTTCCTCAAATTCCTTTCTCTGGTGTTTTAGGTGCATTAATTAAACATTTCCTGCAGAGGGTACTGGGAATACAATTCCCAGAAAAGGGCAGGGACTGGAAAGATGTCATTACATTGGGTCCAGAGCAGGTTGAGAAGGGTAATGAGGTGGAATATATCCACAAGAAATATGGTGAACCCAAGAAACTGATGGTCAAGATTCCATGTGGGATAAAAAATGGTCAGCGCATAAGGTTAAAAGGAATGGGGGCTCCTGGGAGGGGTGGAGGAGAATCAGGAGATATGTATCTGGAAGTAAGAATCAAGGTCCCGTTATCAAAGAAAATCAAGGGCATCTTTAAGTAATGAGTGCATTCTGATAACATGCCGCAGCTAGCAAAAAGTTCAAGCTAACTTCCAGTCCAATTTTGTGACAGAGGATTGACACCGTTACCTTGCCAACATATAATTAACCACTTTAAGTATATGTGCGGCATAGAGCGCTCTGAAAACAATTTAACCATAAAGGAAATGCCTCTTGGAGACCCCGGGCTGAAAGATTTTGTTAGATTCCCGTGGCGTCTCTATAAGGGTGACCCCTGTTGGACACCTCCGCTGAATAGTGACTATTTGGGCAGTCGATTATTAGGCTTTAAAGGTCTTCTTACCCCTGGGCATCCCTATCATCGTCATGCTGAAGTTACTCATTTTATGGTGTGGAGAGGAAAGGAACCTGTTGGCCGCATTTCTGCAGCTATAAACAGGCAATATAACGAATATCATCATACACAGATTGGCTCATTCGGTTTCTTTGAAGTAATCGATGATTATGATGTTGCTTGCAGGCTGCTGGATCATGCCAGACAATGGGTAGCGAATCGGGGGATGTCGGTTCTTCGTGGGCCAGGCGAGTACTCAAATTCTACTCATGAGCGCCAGGGCATCCTTATTGACGGTTTCCAGGATCCTCCTACAGTGGAATTGACCCACAATCCGCCTTATTACCAGCACTTTTTAGAGCGTTATGGTTTCCAAAAGGCAAAGGACTATGTTGCTTACATGGTGGAAAAGGATAACGCCGATCTGTCGCTCTTGAGAAAATTGGCTCGGAAAGCAGCCCAGATGATAAAGGTGGAAACTCGACCGCTCATTTTTAAGAAGCTGGTAGAGGAAGTACGACTGATAGTAAGTATATATAATGAAGCCTGGGCAGAGAACTGGGGATTTCTGCCTATATCTGGTGAAGAAGGGGATGCCATCGCAAATTCTCTGCAATTCATTATTGACCCAGGGCTGGTCCGCTTTGCCTTCGTAGAGGGGGAACCGGCTGCAGTCCTGGGCATAATCCCTGACCCGAATTATGCATTGCGTCCTCGATGGCACTGGTACGGCGATTCTGACATCGTACGATTGATTAGACTATTAATAATGCGGCGTCGTATCCCGCGAACACGTGGTATGTTTTTCGGGATAAAGCCAAAATATCGGAAATCGGGAATTCCTGTGATACTTTTTAAAGAAGTCCTGGACTACTTTTCACAGCGAGATTACACTCACTTCGATGCCTCTCTAATGCTTGAAGATAACGAGGCGATCATTAAAATCGTTAATATTTTTGGTGGTAAATATTACAAGAGGTGGCGCATTTATGACCTGCCTCTAAAATGAGGCAAGGGCTGAAGTAGCTATTGCTGAAATTAATCTTTGATTTCACCCTGTGACCCGGCCCTAAATATAACCGGCGGCATGCATTTTTCTGTCAAAGGCAGGTAAATCAGTGATTATCTTATTGCCTAAGTTACCATTTTCTCCTATAATTCCAGCTAATTTCAGAATATAATCGGACACCTCAGGATGAAAGTAGTATCTATTGTAGGCATGGCGGGGGTGGGGAAGTCAGCGGTAGCCAGGGTATTTGAGGGAGGTGGCTTTAAGAAGGTGCGGTTTGGCGATATTACCGATGAGGAGATAAAGAAGAGGGGGCTGGAGTTGAACGAGGCAAACGAGCGCCGGGTCAGGGAGCAGTTGAGAAAAGAGCACGGTATGGCGGCTTATGCTATCTTGAGCTTGCCTCGCATCGATACTTTGCTGAAATCGTCAGATGTGGTGGTGGATGGGCTTTACTCGTGGGAGGAATATACTTTACTGAAGGCTCGCTACGGCGATAAATTTGTCGTGGTGGCTGTCTGGGCATCTCCGAGTACTAGATACCAGAGGCTTGCGGGCAGGGCGGTTCGGCCGTTGACTGCTGAAGAAGCTGCCAGTCGGGATAAAGCCGAGATTGAGAATAGTAACAAAGGTGGGCCTATCGCTATGGCTGATTTCACTATAATAAACGAGTCATCCCTGGAAGAATTGAAAAAAGAAGCAAGTCGGGCGCTTTCTGCTTTAAAATGAAAAAGACTAAAAGACCGAGCATTGATGAATACTTTCTCAAAATAGCCTCGGTGGTAGCGGAACGTTCTACTTGCCGCCGACACCACGTGGGCGCTGTGGCGGTAAAGGACAAGCACATATTAGCTACTGGCTATAACGGTGCAGCCGCTGGCTTGAAGGATTGCCTGGAACTGGGCTGTCTCAGAGACGAGATGAATATCGAGTCGGGGACAAGGCATGAGGTATGCCGGGCTATTCACGCTGAGCAAAATGTAATTATACAGGCAGCGCTTCATGGAATTAGCTTTGAGGGTGCTACTATTTATGTAACCCATTCGCCCTGCGTGCTTTGTGCCAAGATGCTGGTAAACGCCAGGATTAAGCGCTTTGTCACCTTCGGCAGCTATGCCGATAACTCCTTCATTGAGCTGTTCAGGGAAGCCGGAATAAAATTTGAGTTGCTGAAGAAGCCGTCTGATGAGATAACTTATCTCCCCTAACCTCAGCCCAACCCCCAAATTCTAAATTCGAAATCCTAAATACTAAACAAATTAGGAATTCAAATATCCAAATTCTAAACTCTGCCTGCTGGCTTGCTTTAATTACTTTATTAGCTAAAGTATTTTGCCCACTCGTATACCACAATGGATGCAGAATTTGGCTCCATACGGAATTGGATGCCCGCACCTGGTGCAATAGTGGACGGATGGTTTACTAAAAGCTTGTTGTCGCCCCATTTCAGATAGGTCATAAGCGCAGTGTCCACAAAACTTTTGTTTTGTGTAAATTGGTGCGCCACACTTTGGGCATAGGAATAGTTGGTCTTGCATGGCAAACTCTGTATTTTCTTAAAATATGTTACATCCCATTATCATTATATATCATAAGGCACTTAATAAGGATTTGCCATCAAAGATTGAACTACTTCTTAAGTTAGAATTGTCACTGAGATAGCTTCAGGATGAAGATGGTTGCTCAATGAGGGTGTATTGGACACCATTTGCATCTTGTCATTGCTTTGGATGAAGGTCATCCTCCTCTTCATCTGCAGGAAAAAGAGAAGAAACTACCCGTGATACGAGCTGGTCTGAAAGTGGTAAAATATAATCCTCTCTGATGCCAAAACAGCAAGTTAAATCAGGTGGGTGAGGTCTATGGTACGACTGAGCTTCTACGGCGGTATTAATGAAATCGGTGGGAATAAGATACTCCTCGAGGATGGGGAGCGAAGGCTGCTGCTGGATTTTGGCTTTCCTTATAAGAGACACAAGCTGTTCTATGAAGAGTATCTGAAGCCTCGCCCTGGTGCTGGGCTGCTTGACCCGCTGATTATGGGCTTACTGCCGCCGCTGGAAGGGATTTACCGCAGCGATGTCGAGCCGCCCGATATTTGGCGATGGCTTCGGCAAAGCCCTTCTTATGGGAAAGTTGACGGGGTTGATGGGGTGTTGCTATCCCATGCTCATCTTGACCACTCGGGGCATATCGCTTTTTTGAAGGATGACATACCGGTATATGCGACCTCGAGAACAGCGTTCATCGCCAAGGCGATACAGGACTCGGGTAGAGCTGACTTCGACCAACAGGTATGTTACTTTAGACCTGCCGAGAGAGATTGTCCTGAAGGTTGGAAGCAGCAAGCATTCCTGGCAAGCAAGGAGCCGAAGCAGCAACGGCAGTTTTGTATTGCTGATATGAATCCGGCTGCTCTAAGTCTGGATGCATTCCAGTTCTGGAGTTTTGGCTTTTGGGAGAAGAGCGGGAAGCAAAAGGAGCTAAACTCGTGCCCAGTAGCCAGCCACAGCGGTTGCAGTTTTAGCTTGCGATGCTTTCCTGTAGACCATTCCATACCCGGAGCTTGTGCCTGGGGTATTGAAACCAGCTCTGGCTGGGTCATTTACAGCGGAGACCTGCGGTTGCACGGCAAACGAGGTCAATTGACCAAGAAGTTTATCGATGATGCTGCTAGCCTGCATCCCAGAGCGCTTATCTTGGAAGGTACTAATGTGCTGCGCGAGACTAATGTGGCTGAATCCGAAGTGTATGAAAATGGTCTGAAGGCAATAGCCAGCGCCAGTGGCCTGGTTATTGCTGATTTCTCACCCCGGGATGTAGACAGGCTGCTGACGTTTTTACACATTGCCAGAGAAACGGGCAGGAAGCTGGCGATACTGCCCAAGGATGCCTACCTGCTGAAGACCATGCGCCTGCTGGAGTCCGAGATACCTGATATTGCTCGGGAAGATAACCTGGCAATTTACCAGGATACCATCGCCAGTAAGAGCCCTGCTTTGTGGATGCGGAATTTATGTAAAGAGTATGAGAATAAGGTTGTGCTGGCGGAGGATGTAAGTGCGGCTCAGGGCGAATTCATCGTTTGTTTCAGTTTCTGGGACTTAAACGAGCTGCCCAGCATTGGCCCCAAACCGGGTAGCCTGTATGTCTTCAGTTCCAGCGAACCGCACGATGAGGAACAGGAGATCGATTTCCGCCGCCTGCACCAGTGGCTTGAGCATTTTCAAATTAAGGGCTTTGGTCTTCCCTTGGAAAATAACGGTGAGTGGCAAATCCCTGATGACCAGAGGGGACTGCATGCCTCTGGTCATGCCTGTGGTCCAGATTTACTGCGGATAGCGCTCCAGATAAAGCCGCAGGTGCTTATCCCTGTCCATAGCGAACACCCAGACTTTTATGACCGCATTAAACCATTGAGCCAAAATAGTATCGATATCATTTTCCCAACCATGGGGGTAACGATTGAGATATAGGTGGAACCAGCATTTACGATGGGACGTAGTGCTGTAGTTAAGATACTACTTACTGCGAGGGCTTTGCCTGTTCATAGTAGTCGAAATTCCATACCATCTCGCCGGTGCGCTCGTTAAAATACCAGGCACCATCCCATATTGGGTTTATGGGGCAGACTTTGACAACACTCCATTTCCCCTTCCCCACATACTCTGCAGTAAAACTTGGTTCAATCTCCGCAACCTGCGGAGGTATATTATATCCTCAGCCGCAACTGATTACTTGGCAATCGGGGCTGTAGTTGTTAGCTACATTTATTACTTGGTCAGCAGTATAACGAGGCAGGTCTATAAAGTCTCCGAAGGGGAGCAATAAAACAAGTACAATCAGCAAGAAGACGTATCTCAATGCGCATTCCGGCAGGCTTAAGTTATCGCCGTGCTAGTCGCCAATTTAAGGAAGGCTAGCACCATATATAATCAAGAGCAACAGTCTAGTCTATCTTTTTAAACATCTTGCCAGCAGTCCCGCAAATGGGGCAATTGCCGGGCGGCTCTTTTTCTGAAGTATAGCCACATACGGGGCATACATAGTAGGAGTAGACCTCTTTGCTGGCGCCCAGGTTGTCCAGCAGCTTTTGGTAAAGCTGGGCATGGATTTTTTCTACCTCGTTGGCAAAGTGAAATGACCGTTCCGCCTCTTTATTTCCTTCGGCTTTAGCAGCTGATATCATTTCAGGATACATGCTTTTAAGCTCGTGGGTCTCGCCCTTGACGGCTTCCTGCAGGTTCTCTTTAGTGCTTTTAATCCCTTTAAGCACTCTGAGGTGGTTGTGAGCGTGAACTGTTTCAGCCTCGGCGGCGGCTCGGAACAGTTTTGCTGCCTGGGGATAGCCCTCCTTATCGGCGGCGGCGGCGAAGGCCAGATATTTACGGTTCGCCTGAGACTCTCCGGCAAATGCTTCATTTAAGTATTGCTCTGATTTTGACATATTTCTCTCCTCCTCTATACATTATTTTTATTATATCCTAATTTAGTGAACGGAACAGGGTAAGGCTTATCATGTATATTTTATAATAATGATAATCATTATTAAGGATAAATGATAATATTGCTTTTGTTTTCTGTCAAGGGGTAGGAACTCTCACTCCCTGCCCTTTTCTCTTCGAATAACTAAGCTGTTATTACGAAGCATGGTAATCTCTTATCCATTTCTGGGGAGGCTGCCACATCGCTCTCACCTTTCGCAATGACAATTCTTGGTTAGAGCAGCATCGCCACTTTTAATCCTGTTGGTAGACTGTCGGATATTTACGGAGAATTAAGCGAAGTGTTGACATGCAATTTCGTATTGTGTTATATTATTCATTTGTCGTCTACTAGCCATTGAAATGGGTTATAAAAACCTGAGTAAGCCGGCTAGTTGGCCTGGGATACTGCTTCGGATAGAAAGTAACCCGGTAGACAACTAGGTGGCTTTTCTGTTGTTAGGAGGACGATATTTTTAGCGAGGAAAAGAGAATAAATAATGCCAACGGTTAATCAACTAGTTCGAAAGGGTCGGCGGAAGGCTGCTAAGAAGACCAAAGCCCCGGCGCTGCATATTGCCTATAACGCTTTGAAGAACAAGGTAACGCGTGGTGTAAGTTCACCGCAAAAGCGTGGAGTCTGTGTTCAGGTTAAGACTATGACTCCGAAGAAACCTAACTCTGCTTTGCGCAAGATTGCACGCGTCAGGTTGTCCAACGGTATTGAAGTTACGGCTTATATCCCCGGTGAAGGACACAATCTACAAGAGCACTCCGTAGTCCTTATCCGTGGTGGCAGGGTAAAGGATTTACCTGGGGTTCGTTATCACATTATCCGTGGTGCTCTGGATACTGCTGGAGTGGAGAATCGCCAGCAAGGTCGGAGTAAATACGGGGCCAAGAGAGGCAAGGGGCCTACCACTGCTGCGACTGCATAAGGAGATCTAATGCCAAGACGCGCTAATGTAATTAAGAGACAATCGTTGCCTGATCCTAAATACGGCAGCTATGTTTTATCTAGATTAATTAATAAAGTGATGCAGGATGGTAAGAAAGCTACTGCCGAGCGGATTGTGTATGATGCTCTGGACATAATTCAAGACCGGATGAAGGCTGACCCGATGGAGGTTGTGGATCAAGCGTTAAAGAATGTCACTCCCTTGCTTCAAATCAAGGCGCGGCGTGTTGGTGGTGCTACCTACCAAGTGCCGCTGGAGGTTAAGCCTGAGCGGGGGCAGTTTATGGCTATTAGTTGGCTAGTGGGTTTTGCCAGAGCGCGTGGCGGTAAGTCTATGTCGGAGAAATTAGCGGCTGAGATTATTGATGCCACTAAAGGTGAGGGGGCAACTATTAAGAAAAAGCAGGATACTCATAAGATGGCTGAAGCGAATAAGGCTTTTGCTCACTACAGATGGTAACAAATGGTAACGACGTCAACAATTAGAGAATCAAGACCGAGAACCTCTGGTCGCTCGGGGAGTAGCATCATGTCAAGGACATTTCCTTTAGACAAAGTTAGAAATATCGGGATTATCGCCCACATCGATGCGGGTAAGACCACTGCAACTGAGAGAATCCTCTATTATACTGGGCGTACCTATAAAGTTGGCAATGTAGATGATGGTACCACAGTAACGGACTGGATGCAGCAAGAGCGTGAGCGAGGTATTACCATTACTGCTGCAGCTACTACCTGCCACTGGAACGAGCATCGAATAAACATTATAGATACCCCAGGGCATGTTGATTTTACTGCCGAGGTGGAACGCAGCCTACGAGTGCTGGATGGTGGAGTAGTAATCCTTGATGCTGTTGCTGGAGTGGAAGCTCAATCAGAGACGGTATGGCGGCAGGCGGACAGATACAAGGTACCCCGAATATGTTTTATTAATAAGATGGATCGGGTTGGAGCGGACTTTCATCGTACTGTGAATATGATCGAAGAACGCCTGCGGGCTAAGGCGGCAATAATCCAGCTACCTCTGGGCAAGGAAAATGAATTTAAAGGTATTATAGACCTGATTAACAATAAAGCCTGGCTCTTCTCTGACGAGGTTGATCAGCCGCCGGTAGAAGCTCCTGTGCCTGATGAATACAAAGATGAAGTAGCTAAATATTACCAATTGCTGATTGAGAAGCTGGCTGAAAATGATGATCAGTTAATGCTGCTTTATGTAAGTAATACTGCTGTACCAGTTTCGGAACTCAAAGCGGCTATAAGGCGATTGACTCTGAGTAATCGGGTAGTGCCCATCCTTTGTGGTACTGCTTTGAGAAATAAGGGTATACAGCGACTACTGGATGCTGTTGTAGATTATCTTCCTTCACCGCAGGATGTGCCTCCAATCAGTGGCATTGATCCCAGGAACGGTGACAAGATTGTCCGTGAACCGAGTGACGATGCTCCATTTGCAGCTTTAGCTTTTAAAGTAGTTGCTGATCCTTTTATGGGTCGGCTGGTCTATTTCCGGGTTTATTCAGGCAAGGTTAAGTCTGGAATGCAGGTATTTAATTCTACCAAAGGACATAAAGAGCGGATTGGCAGGTTAGTTTTGATGCATGCTAATCGCCGTGAGGAAATGGAGGAGGTTGATACCGGAACTATCGCCGCGACTGTTGGACTTAAGGAAACCTTTACTGGCGATACTCTATGCGGAATAGATGCCCCCATAATTCTTGAGGCTATTCGTTTTCCAGAGCCGGTAATTTCCCTGGCTGTTGAACCTAAGAGTAAAGCTGACCAGGATAAGCTGGGCGAAGCTCTGACTAAGCTTTCTGAGGAAGACCCCACTTTTAAAATCCGCAGTGACGAGGAAACTGGGCAAACGCTAATCTCAGGGATGGGAGAATTACATCTGGAAGTTTTGGTCGACCGTGTGTTGCGTGAGTTTAATGTAGGAGTAAATGTAGGCAAGCCACAGGTAGCATATAAAGAGACTATCAAGGTATCGGTAGAAGCTGAGGGCAAATTTGTGCGCCAGTCTGGTGGACATGGACAGTATGGTCATGTCTGGCTTAAAATTGAGCCTGAAGAACGGGGTGGTGGCTTTGGGTTTGTTAATAAGATTAAGGGTGCAGCTATTCCCAGAGAATTTATTCCAGCGATAGAAGCTGGAGCTAAGGAAGCTCTGGATAGTGGTGTTCTAGCTGGCTATCCCGTGGTAGATGTTAAAGTAACTTTATTTGATGGCAGCTACCATGAGGTTGATTCTTCAGAAATAGCTTTCAAAATGGCGGGTTCCATAGCCGTGAAAGACGGTCTCAGGAAAGCTAAACCTGTTCTTCTGGAGCCGGTCATGGAGTTGGAAGTGGTCACGCCAGCCCAATTCCTGGGTGATATTATCGGTGATTTAAATTCGAGGAGAGGGCATGTTGAGGGCATTGAAACCCACGGTGAAACCTGCGTGATACGTTCTTTTGTCCCGCTAGGTGATACCTTTGGTTATGCTACTGTCCTGCGATCGCTAAGTCAGGGTAGGGCAACTTATTCCATGCAATTCCACCATTATCAGGAAGTGCCTGCTAACTTGGTAGATGAAATTACTGGTCGAGTTAAAGGAAGATAAGATGCCAAAACAAAATATTCGAATTAAAGTCAGAGGTTATGATCACAGGCTGGTTGACCAGTCTGTAGTGCAGATTGTCGAGACTGCTGAGCGCACCGGCGCGGTAGTCGCTGGCCCAGTACCTCTGCCAACTCGAATAGAGAAATTCTGTGTAATTCGTTCTCCCTTTATTGACAAGGATTCACGGGAACAGTTTGAGATTAGAACTCATAAGCGCCTTATTGATATTTTGGGGCCAACTTCTAAAACAATAGATGCGTTGACCCAACTCCAACTACCTTCTGGGGTGGAGATAGACATCAGATAGAGAATGGATTGCAGTAACTAAAATGGTTCAGGGTTTGATAGGGAAAAAACTGGGCATGACCCATCTTTATAAAGATGGCGAAGAAGTCGTGGTCACGGCTATTGAAGCCGGTCCTTGCTTTGTTACTCAGGTTAAGACTGAGAAGAAAGATGGATATAATGCTGCCCAGCTCGGTTTTAGGGAAACCAAGAAGCTGACTTCTCCGTTGAAAGGTCACCTAAAGGATGTTGGCAATTTTAGATACCTCCGCGAGTTTAAAATTGGTGATCTTAAGGAGTTAAAAAGAGGACAGAAGGTTGACGTAGATATATTTAAGTCAGGTGATCGAGTCAATATTTCTGGTATATCCAAGGGTAAAGGTTTCGCTGGAGGGGTTAAACGCTATCATTTCCGGGGTGGTCCCAAGACTCACGGGCAATCTGACCGTCTCAGGGCTCCTGGTTCTGTTGGTTCAACCACGTCTCCAGGCAGGGTGTTCAAGGGGTTGCGTATGGCTGGGCACATGGGGCATGAGAATGTGACAACTCGTGGTATTGAAGTAGTCGATGTCAATCTGGAGCATCATGTGATGCTGGTAAAAGGAGCAGTACCTGGTTCTAAAAATGGGTTGCTGCTTATTAGTAAGGCTAGTAAGGGTTAAGACGTGAAACTGGATATTTATAATCAAAAGGGCGAAAAAGTTAGCAAGATAGAGCTAAGCGATACTGTCTTTGGTGTGCCCTTTAATGAGACAGTGGTTCATCAGGCGCTGTTAATGCAACTGGCTAATCGCCGTCTGGGCACTGCTGATACCAAGACTAGGAGCGAAGTAGCCAAGAGCACTAAGAAGCTTTTTGCACAGAAACATACAGGGAGAGCACGGCGTGGTGGTGCTAATTCGCCGCTTTTGAAAGGTGGTGGAGTAGTTTTTGGACCACATCCGCGGAGTTATCGGCAGGCTATGCCCAAGAAGATGCGGCGTCTTGCTTTGAAGTGTGTTCTTTCTGCTAAGGCTAATAGTGGAGATTTAAAAGTTATAGATAAACTTGAGCTGGATCAGCCGAAGACCAGAGAGATGTTTGATATGTTAGTGGCGCTGGGGATCGATACTACGGTTCTTATTGCTACTGGCGGAGCTGAGGATTATGCATTCAAATCAACGCGAAATCTGGCTGGTGTTAAGATGGTACCAGCGAATTTGCTGAATGTGACTGATTTGCTCTCTTATCGAGGATTGCTAATGACTAAAGCCGCAGTGCAAAAGGCAGAGGAATTGTGGGAACAGGATAGAAGCACGAAGGCGGCAACAGGCAAATAAGCTCAGAGTTATTTTAAGGATTATTTAAATGCATCTTTACGAAGTTTTGCGTCGACCTTTAATAACGGAGAAGATGACCTTACTCCAGGGAATGAATAAGTACGCTTTTAAAGTAGCGCCGAGAGCTACGAAACATCAGGTAAAAGTAGCTGTGGAAGCGGCTTTTAAGGTTAATGTTACCACTGTAAATATGATGACTGTGCGCGGGAAAGAGAGAAGGATCGGCCGGCGAATCGCGATGACACCGTCCTGGAAAAAGGCGGTGGTCACCCTTATGCCAGGGCAGAAGATAGAATTCTTTGAGGGAGTCTAAAACAGGGAGTAGAATTGGGTTCCGTTATTAAGAAACGCAAAAAGAAGATGGCCAAACATAAGCATCGGAAGCTTATTAAGAAGAACCGATGGCAAAGAAGGCATCCATAAGCAGAGGAGATAGATTTTGGCTTTAAAGACATATCGGCCCACCTCACCGAGCATGCGGGGCAAGATTGGTGCTTCTTTTGGAGAGATAACCAAGCCCACCCCGGAGAAATCCCTGCTGCTGCCGATTAAGAGAAAAGCAGGACGGAATAGCAGAGGTGTGGTGACCGCACGGCATCGTGGTGGAGGTGCTAAGCGCAGGCTACGCATAATTGATTTCAAGCGGGATAAAATAGGAGTCCCAGGTAAAGTGGCTGCTATAGAGTATGACCCGAACCGTTCGGCTCGTATTGCCCTGATTCACTATGTGGATGGGGATAAGCGGTATATACTAGCCCCATTGGGACTTAGCGTAGATCAGGCTATTGAAGCTGGTAGTAATGCCGAGATAAAACCGGGTAACACCTTGCCACTGAGTTTGATTCCGGCAGGTACTTTGATTCATAATATCGAGTTCGAGCCGGGAAAAGGTGGCCAGTTAGTACGCAGTGCTGGGACCGCTGCGCAGCTTTTAGGTCAGGAGGGCAAATATTCCCTGGTTCGGTTACCCTCTGGAGAAATGCGGCGTTTTTTGGTTAATTGTATGGCTACTGTGGGGCAGATAGGTAATGTGGAACATCAGGGTGTAAGGTCGGGCAAGGCTGGCCGTACCCGGTGGTTAGGGCTGCGTCCTAGAGTTCGTGGTTCGGCAATGACACCACGGGATCATCCACATGGAGGCGGTGAGGGTAGGTCGCCACGAGGTATGGCGCCTAAAACACCATGGGGTAAACCGGCTCTGGGGCATAAGACCCGTGGTCGTAAGAGATCAGACAGGCTGATTGTCAGACGGCGAAAAGCCGAGGTGTAATTAATTAAAGAGGTAAGTTAAGGATGCGTTCAACTAAAAAAGGTCCTTATTGCGATGAGAAGCTAATGGAAAAAGTGAAGAAGGTTAATCGCTCAGGCGAGAAGACTGTGATAAAGACATGGGCACGAGCCTCAACAGTCATGCCTGAGATGATTGGCCTTACTATTGCCGTGCACGATGGTCGGCGGCATGTGCCAATTTTCATAACTGAGAACATGGTAGGACATAAACTGGGCGAATTTGCCATAACCCGAACATTCCGAGGCCATGGCACCAAAGCCCAGGTAACTGTTACCAAGAAAGCAGAATAATTAAGTAACCATGAAAGTAAGTGCTATAGCTAAAGATGTTGGTATCCCCTCCCGCAAGGTTAAACTAATTGTGGACATGGTACGGGGTAAGTCGGTCGAGGAAGCTCTGGCTATGTTGAGGTTTGTACCCAGTCCTGCGGCTGAAGCTGTAGCTAAAGTGATTAAATCGGCGACTGCCAATGCTGAGAATAATTATGAGATGGCGCCCTCTGAGCTTAAGATTGTGGAAATACTTGCTAACGAGGGGCATACCTTCAAGAGATTTCGTCCCCAGGCTAGAGGGCGGGTTAGTCCCATTCTAAAGCGCTCGACTCATATTGTAGTTTCTGTCTCTGAGGAGGAAAAATAATTGGGGCATAAAGTTCACCCTTACGGTTTCAGAATAGGGATTACTAAAGGATGGCTGGCTAAATGGTATGCTGGGAAGCATTTTGTTGAGTTGTTGCAGGAAGATTTAAGGTTACGTAAGGTTGTTGATTCCAAGTGTCGTGATGGTGGTGTTGCCAGTGCCGAGATTGACCGCCAGAGCAATGAGATTGTATTAACCCTGTATTCATCTCGTCCCGGCGTTGTTATCGGCCGGGGCGGGCAACGTGCCGAGGAATTGAGAACAGAACTGGAGCAGGCTTGTGGTAAGAAAGTTAGGTTATCTGTTAAGGAAGTAGAGCAGCCTGAGCTTGAAGCTGTCCTGGTAGCTCGGAATGTAGCTGATCAAATTGAACGCAGGGTAGCCTTCAGACGTGCTATAAAGCAGGCTGCTTTTAGAACCATGCAGGCGGGTGCTAAGGGCGTGAAGATCAGTTGTGCTGGTAGACTGGGCGGTAATGAAATTGCTCGCCGCGAGACTACGCGTCAGGGGCGGTTACCTTTGCACACCGTCAGCGCTGATATAAGTTATGGTTTTGCTGAAGCCCACACTGTTATGGGGCATATCGGAGTAAAGGTCTGGATATACAAGGGAAACATTATCCCTGAAACAAGGAGAGAAAGTGTTACAGCCGAAGAGAGTGAAGTATCGTAAAGCCCATCGTGGGACACGAAAGGGTACGGCGCAATCTGGTAACACCATTGTCTTCGGTGAGTATGGATTGCAAGCACAGGAAGCGTTTTGGGTAACATCGCGGCAAATTGAAGCTGCTCGTCGTGTTATGGTTCGCTATCTACGACGCGGTGGTAAAATGTGGATACGTATTTTCCCGGATAAACCAGTGACTAAAAAACCCGCGGAGACCAGAATGGGCAGTGGTAAAGGTTCTGTGGACCACTGGGTGGCTGTGGTTAAGCCAGGGAGAATGTTGTTTGAAATAAGTGGCCTCAAAGAAAGCATGGCGCGTGAAGCAATGCATCTGGCTGCTTATAAACTGCCGCTTGCTACCAAGTTCATGGCCAAAGAAGGAGTTATGGCGGAGGCTAAAATTGAAGATAAGTGAGATTCGGGCTCTTGGTGATGAAGAGCTGAAGAAACGGTTAGAGGAAGCTCATCAGGAGCTTTTTAATCTGCGTTTTCGCGCGTCTACCCGTCAGTTACCTAATCACAGGGAGATTCCAAAAGTTAAAAAAAGAATAGCCCAAATAAATACTGTAATAAGAGAGAGGGAACTCGGTATAGGATCGGCCCATGGAAAAGATAAGAAAAATTAGGACGGGTACAGTAGTAAGCAATAAGATGGATAAGACGGTGGTTGTCTTGGTTGAAACTCTAAGACACCATCCTCTTTACAGGAAAGTCGTGCGGCATACGGCAAAGTTCAAGGCGCATGATGCGGATAATGCCTGTAGTATCGGGGACTTAGTCAAAATTATGGAAACTCGACCTTTGTCTAAAGATAAGCGCTGGCGAGTAGTAGAAATATTAAGAAAGAGGGAAGTAGCTGAGATCCAACCCGCTGAAATAGCCGATGTTGACTCAGGGGTAGCATAAAGTGATTCAGTCTTTTACCAGATTAAGAGTAGCTGACAACACTGGTGCTCGCCAAGTTATGTGCATTAAGGTTCTTGGTGGAAGTGGCAGAAAATACGCCAGTCTTGGTGATATCATTGTGGTTACGGTTAAACGTGCCATACCTGGTGGTGTGGTGAAAAAGAGTGATGTGGCACGTGCTGTTATTGTAAGACAAACCAAGCCATTCCATCGTAAAGATGGTACTTATGTCAGGTTTGATGAGAATGCTGCTGTTATCCTGGATGAAAAGAATAATCCTAAGGGCACTCGGATTTTTGGTCCAGTAGCCAGGGAGCTCAGAGAAAAGAATTTTATGAAGATCGTCTCGCTGGCTCCAGAGGTATTGTGAGATGAAGATTAGAAAAAATGACAATGTCCTTGTAATTGCTGGGAAAGACAGAGGTAAAAAAGGCAAAGTACGGCGGGCTTTACCTAGAGAGGACAAGATAATAGTGGAAGGCGTTAACATGATTAAGCGCCATTCTAAAACTCAAGGCCAGGCCAGGCAAGCCGGCATTATTGAACTGGAAGCGCCTCTTGCTGTTTCCAAAGTGATGCTTATTTGCAGCAAATGTAATAATCCTATTCGAGTTGGCTTTCGCTTTCTTGAGGATGGGGAAAAAGCCAGGATGTGTCATGCTTGCGGTGAAGTTATTGATTAACTGAAGGTGTGTTTAAACCATGTCTATCTTGAAAGAAAGATATATGAAGAAATCTGTACCAGAGCTGAAAGCCAAGTTTGGGTATAAGAATATGATGCAGGTGCCCAGACTTAGTAAGATTGTTTTGAATATGGGTCTAGGTGAGGCAATAACAAATCCCAAAGCTATGGAATCTGCAGAAAAGGACTTGACTGCTATTACTGGGCAGCATCCCGTAGTAACGCGGGCAAAGAGACCTATTGCTGCTTTTAAGTTAAGGACTGGCTTACCTATAGGAATGATGGTAACGCTGCGAGGTCAGCGCATGAATGATTTCTTTGATAAATTGGTTAATATCGTCTTGCCCCGCATCCGTGATTTTCAGGGAATATCGCCAGATTCATTCGATGGTCAGGGCAATTATGCTTTAGGAATGCGGGAGCAGGTGGTTTTCCCTGAGATAGATTATGATAAGATTGAAAAGCTGCGGGGGCTGGAAATAGTTATCGTAACTACTGCAACTACGGACGAGGAAGGCAGGGAATTGTTAAGGTCTCTGGGGATGCCTTTCCGGAAGAATTAGAAGACTGGAGTAGAGCATGGCAAAATTATGTAAAGTATTAAAATCACAAAGGCCACCTAAATATAGAGTGCAACAACATAACAGATGCCATTTATGCGGCAGGCCACGTGCCTATATCCGAAGGTTTGGGCTATGTCGTATTTGTTTTCGGAAGCTGGCTTTAAATGGTGAGATTCCAGGGGTGAGAAAATCAAGCTGGTAATTGAAAGTAGTGGAGAGATACTGTAATGGTTACTGACCCAATTGCTGATATGTTAACTCGAATTCGCAACGCTATCATAGCGCACCATGATACTTTGCAGATGCCGCTTTCCAAAACTAAGTTATCTCTTGCTAAGATTCTCAAAGATGAAGGATTTATTACTGATTATACAGTGCTTAAAGACGGCTCGCATCGAGTCATCAAAATCACCTTGAAATATGTCGATAATCAGCCAGCCATTTTGGGCTTGGAGAGAGTAAGCAAGCCTGGGCTTAGAATCTATGTAGGTCGCCGAGAAATTCCCCGCGTTTATGGAGGGCTTGGTATTTCTATTGTGTCTACGTCCAAAGGATTGATGGTCGGGCATGCGGCTTGGCGCCAGAATCTCGGTGGCGAATTATTGTGCTATGTTTGGTAAATTAAATTTTCAGAGGTTAAATCAGTGTCGCGAATAGGATTAATGCCCATACCTGTGCCTTCGGGTGTTAAAGTTCAAATAAAAGGAAATAACGTAACTGTAGAAGGCAGCAAGGGCAAGTTATCCCGTTTCATCCATGCGGATATTTCCGTTAAATTGGAGGGTGGGAACTTGATAGTGACCAGGCCCAGTGATGGTGGTACCCATCGTGCTTTACATGGGTTAACCCGAACCCTTCTGGCAAATATGGTTGAAGGGGTCACTAAGGGTTTTGAGAAAGGTTTGGAGCTTAGCGGAGTTGGTTACAGAGCCCAAAAGGCTGATGGTGGCATATCGCTGCAGATTGGTTATTGTCATCCAGTTAATTTTGCTTCGCCACCTGGTATCAATATTGCATTAGAGGGAACGAACAAGGTCCTGGTCAGCGGAATAGATAAAGAGCTGGTGGGTCAGACAGCAGCACGGATTCGGGCTTTGCGACCCGTTGATGCCTACAAGGGCAAAGGCATTAAATATGCTGGTGAGAAAGTTCGTCTTAAGCCAGGCAAGGCGGGTAAGGCAGCCTTTAAGAAATAGTAATGGGAGATAGAAGGTATTAATGGCTAATACGACTGGTCGGTTGGCACGACAACGACGACATAATCGAGTTAGAACAAAGGTAAGCGGTACAAATACAAGACCGAGGTTCTGTGTTTTTCGAAGTTTGAGCTATATTTATGCCCAGATTATAGACGATTCTGTTGGTCAGACTCTGGTTTCAGCCAGCGATTTGGACCCAGAAATTAAAGATAAAATTGCTAAAAAAAAGAAAGTGGAAAGCGCTGAGATGGTAGGTTCTCTGGCAGCCCGACGTGCCTTAAGCAAGGGAATTAATAAGGTGGTTTTCGATAGGGGTGGTTATAAATATCATGGCAGGGTTAAAGCTTTGGCCGAGGCGGCGCGGAAAGCTGGACTTGAGTTTTGAGGTTGTAGTTATGAAAGCATTTACCAAGTTAATAGGTCCCAAAATCCAAATAGATGCCAGTGAACTAGAGTTGAGTGAAAGGCTAGTATCGCTTGCCCGTGTGGCGAAAGTCGTTAAAGGCGGTAAGCAGCTTCATTTTAGAGCTCTGGTAGTGGTTGGCGATGGCAAAGAACATGTGGGTATGGGTTTGGGTAAGGCCAGGGAGGTACCTGAGGCAATTCGTAAGGCTGGTGTGGTAGCCCGGAAGAATCTCATTAAAGTAACACTGGAAGATAATACTATACCACATAGTATAACGGCTAAATTTGGGTCAGCCAAGGTTCTACTCAAGCCGGCATCGCCAGGAACCGGTGTAATCGCTGGTGGCGGTGTTCGAGCTGTACTTGAGGCGACTGGTGTAAAAGACGTTCTCACTAAGTCATTGGGCAGTCCTAATTCTATTAATGTTGTTAGAGCTACTTTGTTAGCTTTAGCTAACCTTCGTAATCCTAAAGAGGTTGTTGCGAAACGCAAAGCTAGTATTGAAATTAAGGGGGTTGAGGGGGATGTCTAAGCTGCGCATTACCTGGGTAAAAAGCGACATAGGCTACCCTAGGGATCAACGACGAACCTTGAAGTCTCTTGGCTTCCATCGGCTTAATCAGGTGGTGGAACACGAGGATACAGCAAGCATACGTGGTATGTTAACTAAGGTAAGTCATTTAGTTAAATCCGAAGTGGTTAACAATGGAACGGAATAATATAATAATAGGACAGCATACATTAAAGCCAGCATCTGGTGCTAAGCACGGCAGGAAACGAGTTGGGCGAGGCGATGGCAGTGGGCATGGTACTTACTCGGGGCGGGGTTTAAAGGGTCAGAAGTCACGCGCTGGTGGTGGAGTACGCCTTGGCTTTGAAGGTGGTCAACTGCCTCTTATTAGGCGGTTGCCGCGAAAAAGAGGATTCTTCAATATTTTTCGGGCTGAGTATAATATCGTCAATGTAGGTAGGCTTAATGTGTTTGCAGCGGATGCTGAGGTTACTCCGCAATCATTGCTCGAAGCTGGTCTCATTAAATCTGCAAAGCAGCCTGTAAAGATACTGGGCGAGGGCGAAATTAATCGTCCGCTTGTGGTAAAGGCTAAAAAGTTCTCCTCCACTGCTAAGGCTAAAATTGAGGCTGCTGGTGGGAGGGCTGAGGAGATTTAATAATGCCGCAGAGAGAGTCCAGATCACGTCTTATTCAAGCCTTATTCGATGCTTTTTCTTTACCTGACTTGAGAAGAAAGCTCCTTTTCACCATAGGCATATTGGTGGTTTTCCGTTTTATAGCTCATATACCTATGCCTGGGGTAGACCTCGCTGCCTTGCGAGATCTATTTCAAAGTAACCAACTCCTGGGTATGCTGGACATGTTCAGTGGTGGTGCTATGAGGAATTTTAGTGTGGCAGCCATGGGAGTTTATCCTTATATCACTGCTTCAATTATTATGCAACTGCTGGTTCCAGTAGTGCCCAGCCTTCGGGCTTTGTCTGAGGAGGGTGAATCTGGCCAACACAAGATTAACCAATATACTCACTGGCTTACTATACCACTGGCTGCTCTTCAGGGGTATGCTCAGCTAGCATTGCTGCGCAGCCAGCATGTTGTCAGTACCACTGATACGTTATCTACGTTTGCCATGATAGTCTCGCTTACGGCAGGCACGGTGTTTTTGGTTTGGCTTGGTGAATTGATTACTGAGCGAGGCATCGGCAATGGTGTATCAATAATAATCTTTGGTGGTATTTTAGCTGGTTTACCGCAGGGGATTGGCCGGGGCATTATTTCCCTATCGAATCTGGTTGGAATCATAGTTTTCATCATTGTTGCTCTAGCGCTTATAGTTTTTATCGTTATCTTTACTGAAGGACATCGGCGTATTCCGGTTCAGTATGCAAAGACTGCGTTTCGCGGTGCTCGAATGTACCGGCAGACGGGTTCTACATATGTGCCCCTGAGGGTTAATACGGCTGGTATGATACCACTGATATTTGCCATGTCATTGATGATTTTCCCAGGAACGATAGCCAGTTATTTTGCCAATCCGCAGGCACCTAACTTTGCCAATGTCCTTATGGAGTGGTTTAGCCCCAGTACCTCTTTACCTATAGGGTTATTTTACTGGGTATGTTATTTTCTGTTGGTAGTTGCCTTTGCCTTTTTCTATACTATGGTGATATTTCAGCAGATGGACCTGGCGCGGACATTGCAACGCCAGGGTGGTTTTATTCCAGGTGTTCGTCCCGGGAAGCCAACGACCGATTATCTCAACAGGGTTATTAATCGTATTACCTGGGGTGGCGCGCTGTTCTTAGCTATTGTTGCTGTAATTCCTTTCGTCGTCAGGGAAATAACTGACGTTGCAGCATTAACTTTGTCCAGCACTGGAATACTTATTGTTGTCGGTGTGGCTTTGGATACTATGAAACAAATAGAAGCGCAGTTGACCATGCGCCGCTATGAAGGATTCTTAAAGTAAAAGTATGTATTTGGTTTTTCTCGGTGCTCCAGGGGCGGGCAAAGGAACTCAGGCAGCTATCATCTCTAAGACTTTAGGTTTGGCTCATATTGCTTCAGGCGACCTGTTCCGACAGGCAGTAGTCAAGGGAACTGAACTTGGCAACTTAGTCAAATCCTATATGGAGAAAGGCGAGCTTGCTCCTGACGAAGTAACTATTCGTGTGATTTCGGAGCGGCTCAATGAGACTGATTGCAAGTTCGGATGCGTTTTCGATGGGTTCCCTAGGACACTGGAGCAAGCCAAGGCGCTTGACCAGACATTATCGAACCAAAAGAAGGCTATAGACAAAGCGATATACATAGACGTGGATAGTGAAGAGCTGCTGAAGCGTCTTAGTGGGCGCTGGACATGTCGCCAGTGTCAGGCGGTCTATCATGAGATAGCCTCGCCACCTAAGATTGCTGGCAAGTGTGATAAATGTGGTGGTGAACTGTATCAGCGTCCTGATGATAACGAAAAAACTATAAGGGAACGGCTGAAGGTTTATTTCGCTCAGACTACTCCCCTGCTGGACTATTATAAGACAAGTGGGAAGCTTATAAGGGTGGACGGTCAGCTAAGTATTGACGAAGTGACAAAACAGATAGCCACTGCTCTTGGTAAAAAGATAGGTAAAGCCGGATGACAGACATAAAGTCTGAAGATGAAGTTTTAGTAATGCGAGAAGCCGGAAGAATCGTAGCGGCTGTTTTAGGAAAGCTTAAGAAAGAGGTGAAACCAGGAATTAAAACGAAGCAATTGGATAGAATTGCGGAGGAAGAATTGAGAAAAAGGGGTGCTAAGGCTTCGTTTAAGGGCTACATGGGTTATCCTGCAAACTTGTGTGTGTCCATAAATGATGAAGTAGTCCATGGCATCCCAGGAGAGCGGGTGTTAGAAGGGGGTGATATCGTATCGCTGGATTTTGGAGCTTATTTCGATGGTTTTCACAGTGATGCTGCTATTACTGTAGGGGTAGGGAAGATCAGCGATCAGGCGCAGAGATTACTGGATGTTACTGAGGCTGCTTTGATGGTCGGTATCAGGGCAGCACGCTGTGGAGTTCACCTCGGTGATGTTTCGGCGTCTATTCAGCAATATATTGAGTCAATGGGGTTTTCTGTAATCAGGGAATATTGTGGGCACGGTATTGGTAGGGGCTTGCATGAGGATCCACAGGTGCCGAACTTCGGCTTGAGTGGGACGGGCTTGCTGCTGCAAAAAGGCATGACGTTGGCTGTGGAGCCGATGGTAGCTGTCGGAGACTGGCGGACTCGCCTTGATGAGAATAAATGGACGGTACATACTGTAGATAACAGTCTCTCAGCTCATTTTGAACATACTATTGCTATTGGTAATGCTGAACCTGAGGTGCTTACTGTATTATAATATTATGTGGATGCAGCATGCCTAAGAAAGAAACGATAGAGGTTGAAGGCATAGTGCTTGAGTGTTTACCCAATGCCACTTTTCGTGTGGAATTGGCTAACGGTCACAGGGTGCTTGCCCATATTTCGGGTAAGATGAGGAAACATTACATTAGGATTTTGCCTGCGGACAAGGTGCTAGTGGAGCTTTCACCATATGATTTAACTAGAGGAAGAATTACTTATCGGTTAAAGTAAATTGCAATGGTAGGCTAATTCTTTGACATATTGGTCGTAAAAGATTTATCATAAAAGGCATTTTTAAATATAAGGTTATAAGAAAATGAAAGTAAGAGCTTCTGTCAAACGTCGTTGCGAGAAGTGCAAAATAATTAAGCGGCGTGGAGTTATTCGAGTTATCTGCCAGAACCCTAAGCATAAGCAGCGACAAGGATAATAAAAGGGAGTGAATGAAAAATGGCACGTATTTCTGGTGTAGACCTACCTAAAGAGAAGAAGGTGGAGTTCGCATTACCGTATATTTATGGTATTGGTCCCGCTACTAGCCGCCAGATTTTAGTTGCTAGCGGAGTAAACCATGATACGAAGGTAAAAGACCTAACCGAAGCTGAGGTCAGCCGTATTCGAGAGATTATCGACAAGGAGTTCAAGGTAGAAGGCGAACTCCGCAAGGAAGTTAATCTCAACGTCAAGCGGTTTATTGAAATTGGCAGCTATCGAGGCTTGAGACATCGCCGCAGCTTGCCAGTTCGGGGGCAGCGGACGCGAACTAATGCTCGGACCAAACGCGGTTTTAGAAAGACAGTGGCTGGACGTGGTCAGAAGCGCGGTCTGGCTAAGAAATAAAGGAGTATAAGAGGAAATATGCCAAGGAAAGCACGAGCAAGGAAAAAGGAACGTAAAATCGTTCCCGAGGGTAAAGCTTTTATTCAGTCAACGTTCAATAACACTATTGTGACTTTTACTGACCCTAAGGGCAATGTTATTGCTTGGGGAAGTCCTGGTACTGCTGGATTCAAGGGGTCGCGAAAAGGCACTCCTTATGCTGCTCAGCTAGCTGCGCAGGCGGCTGCAACCAAAGCTAAAGACGTAGGATTGCGTCAGGTAGAAGTCTATGTTAGAGGTCCAGGCAGTGGTCGAGAAGCAGCGATCCGGGCTATACAGGCTGCGGGTATTTCGGTTACTGCTATTAAAGATATAACTCCTATTCCTCATAATGGCTGTAGGCCCAGGAAAAGAAGGCGAGTGTAGAGATGGCACGCCATATTGGTGCTAAATGTCGAAAATGTCGCCGTGTCGGCGATAAGCTAATGCTTAAAGGTGATAGATGTTCCACAGCCAAATGTGCTGTAGAGCGTAGAGATGCTGTACCCGGGCGACGTAGTGTTTCCAAGAGACGTTCCAAGATGTCTGACCGCGGGCTTCAACTGAGGGAGAAACAGAAGGCACGGTATACCTACGGCATGATGGAGCGGCAATTCCGAAAAACTTTTGGAGAGGCAGAAAGGCTGCCCGGTGTTACAGGCGACAACTTGGTGAGTTTGTTGGAGAGACGTCTGGATAACATAGTTTACCGTTTAGGCTTCGCTAACTCTCGTGCTCAAGCCAGACAGGTAGTTCGACATGGTCATATTTTAGTAAACGGACATAAAACAAATATTCCTTCATATTTAGTAAAATCGGGAGATGTCATTAGCTGGCGAGAGGGTAGTGTTAAAAGCGAATACTACAAGGTGATGGCAGAGGGAATTGAAGATAAAATTATTCCGCAGTGGTTGGAAATAGATACTAAGAAAATGGTGGGCAAGATTTTGGCGTTGCCAAAACGAGAGGATATTGAAGTAAAGTTTAGTGGAAAAGATATAGTAGAATACTATTCAAGGTAGGTGTTTATTTGTCTGGATTATCATTGTTGGTACCTAATGTGGAATGCGTGGAGAGTAATGAAAACTATGGACGTTTCGTTGCTGAGCCACTGGAGAAGGGTTTTGGAATCACTTTAGGTAATAGCTTGCGACGAGTGCTCCTGGGCTCATTGACTGGTGCTGCGGTAACCTCGATAGAGATTAGTGGGGTTCATCATGAATTTTCCACAATCCCTTATGCCAAGGAAGACACCCTCGACTTTTTGCTGAATATCAAGGCATTGCGTATCCGCCCCCTTTCTCAGCGCTCTGGTAAGATGAGCTTGGAGATTGCTGGCGAGGGTGAATTTAGTGCTGCCGATATTAAAACGTCGGCGGATTTCGAAATTGTGAACCCCGACCTGCATTTGATTTCCCTGGACTCATCTAAAGCCAAATTAAGTGTGGAGCTTAATGTGGAGTTAGGCAGAGGTTATTTGCCTGCCCGTTCCAGCGATGGTCTGCCGATAGGAGTTGTTCCTATAGATGCTGTCTTCACCCCGGTTCGCAAAGTGAATTACACAGTCGAGGCCTCTGGCTCCGCTGAGGGCAGCAATCAGGAAAGGCTTGTCTTGGAAGTTTGGACTGACGGCACGATATCTCCAACAGAAGCAGTAAGTCAGAGTGCCGCTATTCTAATTGATCAAGTTTCCTCCTTCCGGCAACTGGCTAAAGCACTTACTGAAGAAGGGGCTGAACTATCCTGGCAGAGGTTAATTCCGCCTGAGCAATATGAGATGCCATTAGACCAGTTGAATTTGTCTACTCATACTTATAATAGCCTGCGTAGGGGTGGTATCACTACATTGGGTCAATTATTGGAAAGAAAGACTACTGAAGGTTTGTCTTCATTAGCAGGCTTTGGCGCTAAATCCCAAGAGGAGATTGATGTAGCGCTTAAGAACCTCAATTTGCCTGTTATCCCTGATGAAAAGAAACCAGCAAAGAAAAAAGGACGGGCCAAAGCCGAAGCGGATAAAGAAGAATAAAACCCTTTAGCTACAGAGAGGATTAAAGAATGAGACATCAGATAGCTGGACGGAAATTCGGCAGACGTGTAGGCCACCGTTTGGCACTATATCGAAACCTGGTAGCTGATTTATTCCGACATGGAAAAATCGTTACTACCGAAGCCAAAGCCAAGGAAATTCGAGGTTTGGCGGAGAAGATAATTACTTTGGGCAAGGAAAATAGTCTGTCTTCTCGCCGCCGTGTTTTGAGTTATATCACTGAAAAAGATTTGGTAAACAAAGTATTCACTGAGATTGCTCCGAGGTATGCCGAGCGCTCAGGAGGTTATACTCGACTGTTGAAGTTAGGTCCCCGGCCAGGTGATGGGGCACCTACTGTTAAGCTTGAGCTGGTAGAATAGAAAAGATTTTTACTGGTGAAGCTATTAACAATTTAAATAAGATTGTTCTGATTGTGGAGTATGATGGCAGGCGTTATTATGGTTTCCAGTGGCAAACCGGTCTGCCTACAATTCAGTCGGAACTGGAGGTGGCTATCCACAAGCTGACTGGAGAAAAGAGCCGTGTTATAGCTGCCAGCCGGACTGATACCGCGGTGCATGCTAAGGGACAGGTGGTTAGCTTTCGGACGGCTTCTAGCCTATCTCCACAGACAATTCTTAGAGCTTTAAATTATTATTTGCCGGGAGACATAGCGGTTCGGGCAGCTTGTATAGCTAGAGCTAGTTTTAATGTCAGGCGCGATGCCGTGAGCCGTGAGTACGAGTATCGGATTTTAAACAGTGCCATTCGGTCTCCTCTGGCTGAAGGTTTTACTTATTTGGTGGCAGGTAAATTGAATATCAGGATTATGAATAAGGCGTGTCAGTTGCTGAAGGGTAAGCATGATTTTGCTTCCTTTGCTTCTGCTTTAGACTTGTTGAAGAACACTGTGCGTACTGTATATGAAGCTAAATTTACCAGAAAAAATACACTGGTGACCTTTCACATGGTTGCCAATTCCTTCTTGCCTCATCAGGTGCGTAATACTGTGGGCTTGCTTATTAGAGTGGGATTGGGCAAGGTGGAGCTTGAGGAGTTTAGGCAGGTTATGGGGGCAAAAAAAATGGGTATGGCAGGACCAGCAGCACCGCCTTATGGACTGTATCTTACCAAAGTTAATTACCCTGCTGATTTGGAGTTGAAATATGAGAACTTATGCAACTAAAGCTAAGGATATTGAGCGACAGTGGCATGTTTTTGATGCCTCTGGAAAGACCTTGGGGAGGCTGACGGCTCAGATAGCCAGATTGCTTATGGGTAAACATAAGCCGCAATTTGCTCCCTATCTTGACTGTGGCGACTATGTCATTGTGCTCAATGCTTCTAAGGTGAAAGTAACTGGAAATAAAGCTAGGCAAAAAACTTACTACCGGCACTCAGGTTATCCCGGTGGGCTAAAAGTAGCGAACTTTGAAAAAATGCAGCAGACTCATCCTGCCAGATTAATTGAGCATGCGGTAAAAGGGATGCTGCCGCATAACCGTTTGGGCAATGCCATGTTTAAGAAACTCAAGGTATACGAAGGCGACAGCCATCCTCACCAGGCTCAGGTTGGTAGTTCCGAAGCAGCTACAGGAGGTGTTGAAAAATAGTGACCACTCAAACCTATGATCGCGGTACCGGCAGGCGTAAATGCGCTATAGCTCAGGTTAAATTATTTCCTGGTGGTGGTGAAATTATTGTTAACGGAAAATCGTACCAGGACCTTTTCCCACGCCTTGATCACCGCCGTGCTATTGAGATGCCCTTTAAGGCTACTGATACTATGGGCAGATACAATGTTGAAGTTAAGGTGACTGGCGGCGGTGTAACTGGACAGGCTGGGGCTATTAAACATGGTATTGCCCGAGCTTTGGTTAAGGTTAATGAGCACTTTAAACCTTTGCTACGTAAGGAAGGCTTGCTTACCCGTGACTCTCGAATCAAAGAGCGCAAGAAGTATGGACTTAAGCGCGCCCGCAAAGCACCGCAATACACCAAACGCTAGAAATTTTTTGAATTAAGAACTTTGACAGGGGCAGGTCGAAAGACCTGCCCCTTGCTTTTTCTTCCGTCGTTGCGAGCTGAAGACGTAGCAATCTCGGGATTTAAGAGGGGTCCCGAGTGCCGTGCCTTGTGAAAATGCTATCGTGAGGGCTAAGTCCGTAGATGATACTAAGTGTGATATTGACAAAGGGCAATCCACTGTACTATAATATTAGTATTAGGAATCAATACTGATAACTTTGATTCGAAGAGAAACGAAACAGAGAGAAGCTATTCTCAGGATCTTAAGGTCTACAGGCTCTCATCCGTCTGCTAACTGGATATATAATGAGGTAAGGAAAGTTCTACCTAATATCAGTAAAGGTACTGTCTATCGTAATCTGAAGGTGTTGGGTGAAATGGGACTGGTTTCGGAACTCAAACTTAATGGTATGGTGAGCAGATATGAGGGCAGACTGGATAGCCATTATCACTTCAGATGCGAAAGATGTGGGCGCGTATTCGATATTGACGAGCCTGTTGATAAAGAACTCGACCGGCGCGTGGCGGTGAAAACGGGCCTGAAGATTTCGTACCATCAATTGGAATTTCGCGGGCTGTGTCATGATTGCGAAGCGCAGGTCAAAGATGAAGAGGGCGGTTTACATTGATCACAATTCATTGCTCTTGTAACTACTTTTAGTGTAATGTAACACTATGTAAATGGATATATGCATTAAAAAAAATTGTCTTAGAGGAGGCAGATTATGGCAGAAGAGAAGAAAGTCTACACTACCGGCTTCGGTGCACCAGTGGATAACGACCAGAATTCCAAGACCGCAGGCAATCCCGGCCCCGTCCTTATACAGGATACTCATTTGCTGGAGAAGCTGGGACATTTCGACCGGGAGAGAATCCCGGAACGTGTCGTCCATGCTAAGGGAGCAGGTGCTCATGGCTACTTTGAGGTTACTGCTGACGTAACCAAGTACACCAAGGCGAAGTTCCTGTCCAAGAAGGGCAAACGTACCGAGGTCTTTGCCCGTTTTTCGACAGTCGGAGGTGAAAAAGGTTCAGCCGATGCAGAAAGAGACCCTCGCGGCTTCGCCATTAAGTTCTACACGGAAGAAGGCAATTATGACATGACCGGGAACAACACTCCTGTCTTCTTCATCCGCGACCCGCTGAAATTCTCTGATTTTATTCACACGCAGAAACGCCATCCAGCTACCAATCTCAAAGATGCCAATATGTTCTGGGACTTCCTGTCACTGACACCTGAATCCATCCACCAGGTCACTATCCTGTTCTCTGACCGGGGTACGCCCAGGACCTTCCGGCACATGAACGGCTACAGCAGCCATACCTTTAAATGGTATAACGAAAAGGGTGAATATTACTGGGTGAAGTATCACTTCAAAACGGAGCAGGGTATTCAGAATCTTACCCGTGACGAAGCGACCGAAATGAAAGGGAAAGACCCTGATCATGCTACTCGCGACCTCTTTGAAGTTATCGCACGTGGTGATTATCCATCCTGGCGCTTGGAGATGCAGATAATGACTCCTGAGCAGGCCCAGAAATACCGTTTCGACTCTTTTGATGTCACTAAGGTCTGGTTTCATGCTGACGTCCCGCCGATTACCATCGGCCGCATGGTGCTCAATCGGAATCCCGAGAATTACTTCGCGGAAGTGGAACAGGCTGCCTTCTCCCCCGCAAATTTTGTACCTGGCATCGGGGCATCTCCGGATAAAATGCTACAGGGCAGACTTTTCTCTTATCACGATACCCATATCCACCGCTTGGGACCCAACTATCACCAGCTGCCTATCAACAGGCCGAAGGCCGCCAGTGTAAATTACTATCAACGGGACGGTTTCATGGCTTTGGGGGATAACGGTGCCGGCGGTCCGAATTATTACCCTAACAGCTTTGGTGGCCCGGAACCAAAACCGGATGTTGCCGAGCCCCCATTTGAAGTATCTGGTCAGGCGGCACGCCAGCCTTATATTCATCCCAATGACGACTTTTTCCAAACTGGGGAGCTTTACCGGCGGGTGATGACCGGTGAGGATAGAGAGCATCTCGTTGGCAATATTACCTCGCATCTTTGTAATGCACTCAAGCGCATTCAGCTACGACAAACCTCTCTTTTCTACAAGGCTGACCCTGAATATGGAACCCGTGTTGCCGAAGGGCTGAAATTAAACGTGAAAGAGGTAAAACGCCTGGCAGAAATGTCCCACGAAGAGCGGGCAAAGGCTACGGCGCAATAGCGATTTTGCCAGTCAAGGCACGGTATGCCATTAACTTTCTTGCAGTTGGGCACTCAATGCAGCGGGTTCGGTCACTGGTGTCAGACAGGTATAGTGCTCACATATATAAACCGTAGGCTGATTATTAATCATGTGTCTGTTCTTTAGCAGCTCGAGTTCTGGCAACGAGTTGAGGTCATTGGGGTCGAAAGCTGCCACAACTTTGTTTGGCAGCCAGATGTTGGCTAGAGTATGCACCAGCCTGGAAGTAGCTTGATTCTCTCTGGGGCCTATTATAGCGATCTCTTTTGGAGCGGACAGGTAGAAGTCTAAGGCGCAGAGCCAATTGCCAAAACCGAGAGGATAAGAAGACATAGAGTCTCTGACTGACTTTAACGAATGCACTGCTACCTGTTCCATGTGTTTATTGTTGGTCAATTTGGCTAGTTTGAGCAGGGCAAAGGCGGCAGATGAGGCACCACAAGGCAAGGCATTATCAAAAGTGTTCCTGGGGCGGACAAATAAATCTTGCTGTCTGAGATTTGTATCATATAGCACGTGTTTACCATCGTCCCAGAATTCTTTAACCATAACCTCAGAGAGTCTTATGGCTTGTCTCAGCCATTCTCCCTCGAACGTAGCTTGGTGAAGAGATAGAAGCCCTTCAATGACCAGAGCATAGTCCTGGAGTAAGCCGTCTACCTTTGCCTTGCCATCCTTGTAAGTGTGCTTAAGATATCCATCTTCAGTCATTGATTCCAGCAGAAACGAGCCGTTTGCTTTGGCAGCAGTCAAATAATCCTTCCGGCCCAGGATACAGGCAGACTCAGCCAAGCTTGCCAGCATAAGTCCATTCCAGGAAGCTAAAATTTTTTCATCCCGTCCTGGTTTAATTCGCTGCTCCCGTCTCCTCAATAAAGCAGTTTTAGCCTGTTTTACTGTATCTATCGCTCCTGCCTCAAGCTTCTTGGCAACATGGAGTATATTGCGGTCCTCAAAATTTCCCTCGTCAGTAACGCCAAAAAATTCATTAATGAGCTGGCCGTCTTTTTTGCCCAGCACCTCGGCGATTTCGCGAGATGTCCACACGTAGTATTTGCCCTCAACACCTTCGCTGTCGGCATCCTGGGTGCTATAGAAACCACCTTTTTGGTCAGTCATTTCTCTGAGCACGTAATTCAAGGTCTCCTCGACTACTGAGCGGAATAATTGCTTGCCTGTTACCACATAGGCATGTAGATATGCCTGGCTGAGTAGAGCATTATCATAAAGCATCTTTTCAAAATGTGGAACCAACCAGCGGTTATCGGTGGAATAGCGATGGAAGCCACCGCCAAGCTGGTCATAAAGTCCTCCGCTGGCCATACTTTCCAGGGTCAACTCTATCATATCCAGTGCTTCAGTATCGTGGGTTCGGTGATAGTGCCTTAAAAGAAATTCCAGAATCACGGGCTGAGGGAATTTGGGTGCTGAGCCAAAGCCACCATTTTCCTTGTCAAAGAAGCCTTTCAGCACTGAATAGGCTTGGCTGAAGATATCTATCGTTAATGGTCCCGTTGCAGAACTAATTTCTGCCTTTGAAGTTAGCGTTGTTGTTAGCTGTTTCACGGCCTGTTCTATATCGTTCTGCTGTTGCTTATATGCATTGGCAATATTCAATAGAACTCGTGGAAAGCCGGGGATGCCATGCCTGTCTTCAGGCGGGAAATAGGTTCCTCCGAAGAACGGTTTACGGTCCGGAGTTAAGAATACCGTTAGAGGCCAGCCACCGCTGCCTGTCATCGCCTGCACTGCTTCCATATAGACAATATCGAGATCAGGGCGTTCCTCCCTATCTACTTTGATATTGATAAAATTTTCATTCATTAATCTGGCGATTTCGCTATTCTCAAAGCTTTCGTGAGCCATGACATGGCACCAGTGGCATGCTGAGTATCCTATGCTCAACAGGATAGGTTTGTTATCAGTCTGGGCATGATTGAAGGCTTCCTCCCCCCACGGATACCAGTCTACTGGGTTGTCGGCATGCTGAAGCAGATATGGGCTTGTTTCATTAGCCAAACGGTTCGGCACTAGCAGCTCCTTGTCGGAATATTTATTGTCCTTACTGTCCTTCGTTTACTCGTTCAGTGAGGGGCATCATCATGGTATCATTTTGCCTGTGCCAGCAACAAGAAAGTATGGGTTCTGTGCACACAGCATTATGCTACAAAATCAATTTAGGTTAATATTAATGTTAGTGTTAATAGAGGGGGTATTAGTGGCTTTATTTAATGAACAACCAGACTCTGGTTTTGAATTCTTGGACTTTCCCTCGTCTGTTAGCGCTGGGGAACCAGCACCTTCAGATTTGGGAAAAGAAGCGGGGATTCTGGATGCCTACTCCCAGGCGGTAACAAATGTAATCTCAATAGTGGGTCCGGCGGTTGTCCGTATACAAGTAAAAAAAAGTGTCTCTCACCATCATCGGCGAGCAAATCCCTATGAAATAGAGGGTACAGGATCGGGTGTGACCATAACTCCTGACGGTTACATTGTAACTAATAGCCATGTCATCGAGGACGCAATCTCTATCGAGGTAAATCTAGCTGATGGCTTGAGTTATAACGCTGAAGTCATTGGTCAAGATGCGGCTACCGATTTAGCTCTGATTAGAGTACCTGGCCATAGGCTGCCCATAGCTCGTCTTGGAGATTCGGACAGATTGAAGGTAGGACAACTAGCTATTGCTATAGGTAATCCATTGGGTTTTCAGAGCACAGTTACAGCCGGGGTTATTAGTGCTCTGGGACGATCTTTACGAAGCCGCAGTGGCAGACTTATCGAGAATATCATCCAAACTGATGCCGCTCTAAACCCTGGTAATAGTGGTGGCCCACTGGTAGATTCCCATGGTCTTGTTATTGGTATAAATACTGCCATAATTCAATTCGCACAAGGTATTTGTTTTGCTATACCGGTGAATACACTGCGCTGGGTTGTTAGCGACCTTCTGAAGGAAGGAAGGGTTGCCAGGGGATTTATAGGTATCGCCGGACAATCTGTACCATTGCCTATACGCATCATCAGATATTTTAATCTAACACAGGATGCAGGCGTGCAGATTATAGATGTCAATCCTAACAGTCCTGCTCATGCTGCTGGTCTGAAAGAGGGTGATATTATCATTTCCTTGGACAGTCATTTGACCAAAAGCGTTAACGATATTCACCGCATACTAAGCAGGGAAGCTATTGGCGTTAAGCTTGATGTTGTCATATTGAGTGATTGGAGAAACAAGCTTCAGAAGTCTATAATACCAGTGGAAAATCCGAATTAAAATACTTATAATGACATCATCATTATTGGCAGGTCTGAAGACCTGCCCTTGGATATTTAGTCATTTTGAATAGTAGTAGCGACTTAACGGGAAATTCAATATCAAGGCAAAAGTGCCTTTACTGCTATTGCTCAGGCACGGTAGTTTAGTATAAAATGCGACTTGTATTAGCAGTGCCAGATGTTGCCCTCAGATAACTGCCACTGAATCAAAGAGAGAGTGAAAAAAATACTTCAACAAAGGACATGTCGTTAACTGTTCAAAAATTTATATTTAGGAGATATTCATGAGATCACTTCAAACAGACTTATCTATATATAGCAAATTTGATTTTGAGAAGCCACCTGTAGGTGTTAAATTCTTGTTCCACAAACCGGAAGGAATTGAACGATTGGATAAAACTCTAGCTTTTTGCGAGACGTTAAAAGAGGCACATCAAAGGGGCACCCCTTTCTATTTTGGCAAGGAAAATGAGGACTGTGTTGGGACATTACCATTAGGAATGGAGGACATACCGCCTCTTGCCGAAAGTGGACAGATCGGCCCCAAGCTAGAGATATTCCAGGAGCCACGCGCTAATAGTAGAATCTACCAATATGTGCCAATGCTTAGGAGGGGCATTGTCAACTATGTTGCTTTTTCCGCATTAGATAAGTTGACATTCGAACCAGACCTTCTAGTTCTCTATACCACTCCCAGCCAGGCGGAAATCGTGCTCAGGGCAATGAGCTATTCGACCGGAGAGATATGGGAGCCGAAGGCGACGGGTGTATTGGCCTGTGCCTGGCTTTACATTTATCCCTATAAAAGCGGCAAAGTAAATTACATGATTACCGGGATAAGCTTTGGCATGAAAGTAAGAAAGGTATTTCCGGAAGGTCGTATACTCATATCTATTCCATGGGATTGGATACCGACAATAACGCACAACCTTAAGGAAATCAATTGGGTTCCTTCACCATATACTGATAGTAGAGAGCAATATATCGCACGATTTAATAGAATTATGAGCGAGTTACCTCAGGAGCAACGAAGTCCTTAAACAATATAGGTAAGATAATCTCTTGAGGGCTATTTTTTACATGAGAAATTAGGAGGATGTAATAAAGAATGGCTGAAACAAAATATGGTAAATATATTATCACCGGTATAAAACCTGATTTGCAGCTCCCTTCGTGGAGAAGCGAAAGAAAGCCCACCGATGCTTCAACCCGTTTGTTATGGTTGGATGATGATGTAATAAAAGGGGCTTTCTATGTAGAATGTGTCTGGTACTGGAAAGGTTCTGAACAGCCTATAGTAGAAGCTCATACACATCCTTTTGACGAAGTCATAACATTTTTTGGAACTAATCCAGAAGATCCACAGGATTTGTGTGGAGAAGTCGAATTATGGTTGGAGGACGAAAAAAATATACTAACCAAAAGTTGCCTAGTCTTTGTTCCCAAGGGACTTAAACACGGCCCATTGGTTATCAGGCGGGTAGATAGACCTATTTTCCATTTTACCTCTGGACCTGGGGGCAAGTACACTTAAAGGAAGAAGTAATCTTGAGTTCAATCCTTCCTATAGAAGGGCGAGAACTTTGCCTTATCATCAAGTTGTCATTGCGAGTCCCGATGCAATCGGGATGTGGCAATCGCGGGACTCAAGAGGGTTCCTGAATACCATACCTTGTGAAAACGTCGGCGTGAGGGCTAAACCCGTGGGCTCAATAGGAACCCACGTGCTTCTTTTTCCCATCCTGCCTATTCTTTGCTATTGCTTGTAGTTCGCTAAGAATTGAACTTTTTAGCGTTTTGTTTAAGTTATGTCAAATGCGACCTTTTAGCAATCCTTGGTTTACTCATTCACAGGTCGTGACCTGTCTACTAAATTTGACAGCTATGATGGCAAATGCCACAATTTAGATACGAGAGCAGACGGGGCGAGCTTCAAGTTCATCTCCGGTGCTAGTTTAGTGAGATTACTAAGGGGGAACAAACCATGAAACACAAACGAGAGGTTGAGATTGAATCAAGACCACGCAAAGAACTACTATATCTAAGGCGTCTAAAAGTGGAGTTAGAGCAATTATATCTTGATCCTAACAATCCTCGCTTTGGCATTGGTCGTGACATTCCTGACAAGAGAGTAGTAGAAGATGCCGTGCAACAAAATACGCAAAGAAAGATCGAGGAAATCGGAATAAATGACTTGATTTCTAGTATCCAAAGGTATGGATTTGTTCCTACCGATCCAGTTGTAGTAAGACAGCTCAGTGGTGATGCTTTCGTTATTGTCGAGGGAAATCGCAGAGTTGCGACGTTGAAGAACCTAGTCACTTCGCATACAAAAGGAGAAATCACCTTAGATGATCTAGAGCTTCTGGGGTCAGTGACAAATCTTGAAGTCCTCCTTTACGAAGGCAAAGATCCTGATATTGCATGGATTGTGCAAGGCTTAAGGCATATGTCGGGAATTAAAGATTGGCCACCACTTCAGCAAGCCACATTCGTTGTTAAGATTGAGCAGGAGATAATTAAGAGAAGCGGTAGAGGACGTGGGCGCCCGCCAGGTCTCCCAACAGTTGCAAAGGCGGCAGGTGTGTCGACTAGTGTAGTCGCCCGTCTGGTTAGGTCTTACCACGGCTTCTGGCAAGCGCGAGCTGATGACGAGTACGGTGACAAGATCGGAAATGACAAATTTAGCATGTTTAACGAGGCCATATTTCGGGTGGATGACCTTCAAAAATGGCTTGAATGGGATGATGAAACAAGACGTTTTGTAAACACCGAGAATCTAAGGAAGTTCTTGGCATGGATCACTCCGCCGGAGGGTGGAGGTGAACCTAGAATCGTTCGCGCTTTGGACGTACGAGATGTTCTTCCAGACATAGTAAGTGCCCGTCCTTACCTGAGACGATTCGAAAAAGGGAGCTTAAGCATTGATGCAGCTCGTGTAGAGATTGAACGAAGAACCCCGTCTGAAATAGATCTAGATTCTTTGAAAGCCCAATTAAGCGAATTTCATAATACGCTTGATACTCTCCCATTACCGAAAATTGCCAGAGAAGAGAAACGAAAAGAGTTCAAAGAGTTACTGGAGAGTTTAGGAGAGACCATCAAAATTCAAATCAAGAACCTTAGCAAATAATTATGCCGAATTGGAATAAGCTAGCTAAAGAGATCGCCGATGACATCTGGAATGGAGGAGAGCAACGAGTCGTTTTGACCTACTTTATTGAAAATAGCTTGCAAGATAAGGGATTTAGCATTAATTCCTCAGAGATACTTGATCACTTCGATAAGCTAAAGGATCAGATCTCTTGGCAGATTCAACATAAAATTGAAGATTGTATCGATAAGGGTATTACACCCAGGTACAGGTTTTCTGGTGTGGACACTGATGTTCTTATTTCCCACGTGGATAAACGTTCAGACAAACTTAGAAAACGTATGGCGTGCACAATTCAACAACTCTCTTGGAGGGCATTTGAGCATTTCTGTGTGCATGCACTGAAAATCGGAGGCCTGACGAAGTGCGCCTCCATGCGAGGAATGAAAGAAGAGGGGATCGACCTTTTCGGTGTGTTGGATCTAGGTCTCCTTACAGGTGCTTCGGTATGGCATAGAGCGCATATAAGGGTACTCGGCCAAGCGAAGAAAGGCCAGGTTTCAGAGCCACTTGTCCGCCTCTTTCATCAGGACATTCAATCTTTTTTGAGCGGAAAAGGCCGAGCCTTCGAGTTGGCACCGGAATGGTTCAGAGTGTCTACTATGCCAGTCATTGGAATCATGTTGACAAGCGACAGATTCACAAGAGGTGCTGACAAATGGGCTGGTTTGCACAATATTGTTGTTAAGGATGTCCAACAGATCACGGAAGATTTAGTGAAGAGCTCTATTCCAACCCCAGGGCTATATAGGATAGATGATAGTATAACTCTTAAGGAGAAGGAGTTTATTAGCTATTTTACACATCTAGACACTAAGCCAGGTTAGGATATTGATAACTTCAAGGATAAGAGGCGAGAAGGTAAGCAAAACAATTGTCCGGATTGTTACACTTCCCTGCCTAAAACCACTGAGGTCTCAATCTGGCGATTGGGAATATTCCGGTACTTCATCAGAAGCTCATCTTTATCGGGCATAGGTGTAAACCCCTGCTTTTGGTAGAAATTTATTGCCCAGGTAGCGTCTGCCCAAAGGGAAAAGCAATCTTTGGCGCTACTTACCTCCACTCCTTTGTAGGTAACGTGTCTGTAAGGTAGCAGGTTAAATACTTTGCCTTATTACCAAATTGTCGTTGCGAAGTACTAAGTGCTGTGGCAATCACGTGGGATCACTAGTCCCTAATCAAGGTTATCATACCTATCATGGCTATAAAGGCAAGTGCAGCACCAAAGAAAAAGGGAGTCGACGGACTTACTGTATCCCATAGCCATCCAGCAACCAAACTGGCGAGTAAAAGAGCGAGACCAACGACTCCGTGATATAGTCCGTATGCAGTGCCTCTCCTTCCCTCTGGAACCAAGTCAGCGACAAAAGCTCGAGCCACCCCTTCTACTATTCCATAGTAGATTCCGTAGATGGCAAAAAGTAACCAAACTTGCCATAAACTTGAGGCGAGGGCAAATCCCAAGTAAACCAGGGCGTAAATTAGCCAGCCTAAGATAATAACGCGCTTTCTGCCAAACCTATCGGATAGGATGCCAGCTGGTAAAGAAATGGCCGCATAGGTAACATTAAATAGAACAAGCATTAATACCACATGGATGAGCGGCGCTTCTAAATTCTGCGCTCGCAGTATGACGAAGAAGTCGCTAGAGTTACCCAGTGTGAACACCGCCATGATTGCTAGGAAGAGCTTAAACCGCATATCAAAACCTGCGGTCAAACCATTCCAGGTAAACTTACTAGGTGAACCGCTTCCTGACGAAGTTCTTCTTTTCGGCTCACGAACAAAGACGAGTAATGCCAATACTGCTAATACTGCTGGCACAATACCCACTAACACCAGCCATTGATAGGTCTTGAGGCTCAGTTCAAGCCTTCCACCCTGAACTGAATATATGATAACAGCCGCTATTGCCAGGCCCAAGATAGCGCCACAGGTATCCATGGCCCGGTGCAATCCGAAGCCTCTACCCCTTTCTTCAGCAGAGACAGAATCGGCAACCAGAGCGTCTCTTGGTGAAGTGCGTGTCCCTTTCCCCGCCCTATCGCTAAACCTGATAGCTAGCACTGCCCCCCAATTAGATGCCAGATACATAAAAGGTTTGGCTATGGTAGAAATACCATAACCCAATATCGCTAAAGATTTGCGTTTACCTATTCTGTCACTAAACCAGCCACTAAATATCCTTATTATAGAATCGGTACCCTCAGACAGTCCTCCGACGAGGCCGATAATGGTTGCGCCTGCTCCTAAGATGTTGCATAGGAAGAGAGGAACAAGAGTAAAAATCATCTCACTGCTGATGTCAGTGAGCAGACTGACGATACCAAGAAAAAATATATTGGGGTTTAAACCCCAGATTCTTTTCTTATTACTCCTGGTATCCAATTCTCTTACCAATAACTACTCGTTGATTACTTTAGTGGTCATTTCCCAATCTTTTATTCTGGACTACTCCAGCATTCGCTTCCCTTATACCATCGTTTGACATTATTTGATATTGTTGTCTAATTGAACAGTAGCCTGAGTTATTGTGTTTCAACGCCCAGAACCACTGAAGTCTCGATCTGGCGATTGGGAATGTCCCAGTATTTCATCAGGAGATCGTCTTTATTGGGCATAAAATTAAACCCCTGCTTTTGGTAGAACTCGATTGCCCAGGTAGCATCTGCCCAGGTACCCACCAGCAGGTGTCTGGTATTGGTCATCTGCTTCAAATGATTAAGCAGCTTTGTGCCGATGCCTTTTCCCTGGTAATCGGGCAGAACGTAGGCATGCCTGATTAGGGTGACATCTTTAATCGGCTGAAAACCCATCACGCCCACAAGCTTGTCCCTTTCCTCCCAGCCAAAGAAAGTCATGCTCTTCATTTCACTAAGGAGTTCTTCTTCGGGCATATATGGCTCATGGTAGCAATCAGCAGGGATAATGCCCTTGTAGGCAAATGCTGCCTGATTTATGATTTCATAGATAACCTGTGCATCTTTTGAAGAAAGCTCTCTAATCATCTGTGTATACCGAGCTTACATACAATTATCATGATATCTGCCCTGCCCACAGGTGGACCGCGGGAGCGATCACTCAAAGACTCGCAATCGATTATTTATTAAGAATAGAAATGACTTCGTAAATCGTCCTCTGGAATAAACCGAGATGCCTGCCTAAAGATAGCACGTATGGTGCCATGGTCAAGTTCTTTATATCTGGGAATAGTCAAGGTTTGAATACTATCACCGCTAGCTCGCCTTAATTTAAGGTGGCTGCCTCTTTGAGAGTGAATACTAAAGCCAAAGCTCTCCAGTATTTTGATGACCTCATCTCCGGAGAGAGGCTTTAATCTAGGCATGAGAAGGTTCTAGCTCCATGGTTACCAGAATAGTGGGATTAGGTGCCAGTCCTAATTCTGCCAGATTCTCGCCTTCCAAATGAAGGGCTACTGCTTCCTGCAGGTTTGTCATTACTTCATTCAGAGTCTTACCTTGGGTTACCACGGCAATGTCTATACATTCGGCAACATAGTGGGTATCACCTTTGCGTACAAATGCTTTTATAGTGTGTTTTAAGCTCATGCTAGTATCCTCATTTTCTCTGTTCTGTAAAGATATTATATTGCTATACGAACAAAGTCCATAATTGGAACTATCAACCTACTTCGTCTCGCTTAGTCGTTTCTTCAAATAATCGATAACCTTAACTGGCGAGGGGTCGGTCTGGTACAGGAGAGACAGGTAATAACTGACCCAGTCACCGAGGAAGATCAGGGTCATCATCTGGTTAAGGGCATTCTTACCCTGGCTGTCAACAATCTGGTGACTGATACCGTTTTGCTCCAGCAGTTCGCCCGTTACCTGGTAGCGGAGTAAGGTTCTGGGGTGTATAGATGGACAACGAAGGAGAATCGCATATAACTTCTGGGCTAGCTCAGGGGGAACTGGTAGCCGACCACGGCGTTGTGGTTAAGTTCAGGAAATATCTCGTAAAAAGCCCAGGCTTTGCTGTTCTCGTTAATCTGGGTCTTCCAGCGATGGGCGACTTCGCTGAGGATGCCAGCGCCGTAAATTACGGCAATTTTGCCATGCAGCTTTGTTGCCAGTTGCTTGGCTCGATTGGAATCGGTGGGTACAGTCTCTTTGATCTCTTCCAGGATTTTCTCCAGGTCTTGTGCCATTGCCTGCATGTCAGTGGTAATGCCTTTCAGAAAGCCCAGGTTGCGTAAGAAAGCCATTATGGGCATAAAACTATAGCCCAATGCTGCCCGGGGCGGAGAAACATGGTCTATGATAAAAACAGGCACATTAGCAGATTCAGCCATGTCCTTGAGCTTGCCGCCAGTAGTAGTGACCAGCATTTTGCAGTTGGTTTTTAATGCCTGGCTGAAAGCGGAAAGTGTTTCTTCGGTATTCCCTGAATAGCTGGAGGCGATGACCAGTGTCCTGTCATCGACAAAAGCCGGCAGGTCATAATCGCGGTTTACAAATATGATGGGTTTGCTTTCTAATAAAGCCAGGCTGCGGACCAAGTCGCCACCTATTGCCGAGCCGCCCATGCCCAGGATGACGACTTTATTTACATCGCGGGAATCATTAGGTAAATTAAACTCTATTGCCTTGTGCCAGGCAGCAAGGCACTGCTGAGGCAAACCATGTAGCTGCCCCAGCATGTTGGCGGGATCAAGCTTTTTATATATCTGTAGGTCATCCAAATTGACCATAGTTCACAGCCCCAGCATTTCTTTACCGTAGTCCAAAAATTTCTTTACTTGCTCCGCGCTGTGGCTCTCAGAGTAGATACGTACCAATGGCTCCGTGCCAGAGAGACGCAGGAGCAGCCATGAGCCGTCAGACAAGATATATTTGTAGCCGTCAGTCTTGTTTAACCTGGCTACTTTTATACCAGCTATGGAACTAACCGTGCTCTGGCTGAGTTTGCTCTGAAGCGTTTTATGCTGTTCTGGCGAAATGTGGAAATCATAGCGGTCATAGTAATGAGGCCCAACCTTGCTGTACAAATAATCCAGTAGCTGTGAAGGAGTCTTCCCCGTTTTTATCATGAAATCAAGGAAGAAAAGCCCTGCCAGTATACCATCCCGTTCGGGGACATGGCCGCGGAAGCCATAGCCGCCGCTCTCCTCGCCGCCGATGAAGGCATCCTTTTCTATCATCACTGGTGCCACGTATTTGAAGCCTACTGCTGTCTCGTAGACCGGGACATTATAGAGTTTCCCCAATAGCTCCAGCATGTTGGTGGAGCACAGGCTTTTGACTATGGGGCCCCTTTCACCGATAACGTCCAGAAAATAAAGGGCGAGCAGGGCAAACACCTGGTGCTGATTAAGGAAATTGCCTTTTTCATCGAGTATACCGATTCGGTCGGCATCGCCATCGTTAGCTATGCCCACATCTGCCTTTTGTTCCTTTATTATGCTGGAGAGCTTGGTCAGATTCCGGGCAATAGGCTCAGGCTGTATACCTGGGAATAATGGATTACGCTCGCCGTTGATCTCGGTAATGTCCAATCTAGAGTTGCCCAGAAGCGACTTAAAATAGCCGATGCCAGCTCCGTACATGGAGTCTATAATGATTTTCAACCGTTTCTGCCGAATAGGTTCCAGGTCAAGGAGACGTTTTAATTGCTGAGTATAGGCCGGTACTGGGTCATAATAGGTTATCAGCTTCTTGTCCAAGCCATCTGACAATGGGATTTTCTTTATACTACCTGATGACAGGATATCGTTGGTATTCTTTTCGATTTGATCAGCCAGCTCAGTAGGGGCACTGGCGCCAGAGCTATCTTTATATTTGAAGCCATTCCACTTTCCGGGGTTATGGCTGGCAGTGATGATTATAGCTCCGGCTGATTTGGTAGTGGTAACAGTATAGCTTATGACTGGTGTTGGTGCTGCTTGGGGACAAAGCAGGGCTTTTATTCCGTTGCCAGCAATGACCTCGGCGGCGGCTGCGGCAAAATCTTCAGAGGCAAAGCGGGTATCGTAACCTATAACCAGTCCCTGTTTAGCCAGCTTTGCCTGGTTTAGATAATTGGCTACCCCCTGGGCACAGGCTCTGACGTTTTCGAAGGTAAAATCCTCGGCGATGACTGCCCGCCAGCCATCGGTGCCGAATTCTACTGTTTTAGTCATATATTAACCTCTCACCCCTAGCTCCTCTCTCCTTCATGAGGAAAGAGAAGTAGTTATTTTTTCCTAAAGGGGCAAGCCTCTTTGAAATCCCGTTTGTTAATCTTCTATATCTTCAGCCCAGCCTCTTTCCTGAGAATATCGGCTTTGTCTGTCTTCTCCCAGGGTAGGTCAAGATCTTCTCTGCCGAAATGCCCATAGGTGGCAACAGACGAATAAATTGGGCGGCGCAGATCGAGGTACCTAATAATAGCTTCAGGGCGCAGGTCGAAGTGCTTGTTTATCAGTTTGAGAATAGTCTCATCGGGAACCTTTCCTGTGCCGAAGGTCTCGACTGACAGCGATAGTGGGTGGGCACTGCCGATAGCATAGGAGACCTGCACCTCAAGACGGTCGGCAAGTCCAGCGGCTACTAGGTTTTTGGCGATATACCTTGTCATGTAACTGGCGGAGCGGTCGACTTTAGTGGGGTCTTTACCGGAAAAGGCGCCACCGCCATGGTGTGCCATGCCACCGTAAGTATCCACCAGAATCTTGCGGCCGGTGAAACCGGTATCAGATACTGGCCCACCTATCTCAAAACGACCAGCGCCATTGATAATAATTTTGGTCCTGGCGTCCAGCATTTTGGCTGGTATGATAGCTTTGATTACTTTCTCGATAATATCACGATTAATCGTGTCGTTATCCACAGCGGGATCATGATGAGCACCGATAACTACTGCATCCACCCTTTGGGGAGTACCGTTACTGTATTCCACGGTCACCTGTGATTTGCCATCGGGACGAAGATAGGGAATGGTCTTATCCTTCCTGACCTGAGCCAGTCTCTGGCATAGTTTATGTGCCAGAGTAATAGGCAATGGCATCAGCTCAGGCGTCTCGGTGCAGGCAAAACCGAACATCATCCCCTGGTCGCCAGCGCCAGTCTTGTCCAATTCGTCTTCAATCTTTTTGGCGGTTCTTATCTCCATTGCCTGGCTTACGCCAGCGCTGATATTAGCTGATTGCTGCTTGATGGAAACCAGGGTGCCCAGACTCTGATAGTCAAAGCCGTATTCTGGCCTGGTGTAGCCAGCATTCTTGACTACCTGACGCACAATTTCCGGGACTTCTATATAGCATTTTGTGGTTATTTCGCCCAGTACGATTACCAGACCTATGGTAACGGCAACCTCGCAGGCAACACGGGCATAGGGGTCCTTTTCCAGGATGGCATCCAGAATGGCATCTGAAACCTGGTCACAAAGCTTGTCAGGATGTCCCTCAGTAACTGACTCCGAGGCAAAAAAGTAACACGGATTTTTATTAAAACTATTTGACATGTCTTTCTCCTGTGGTCATTAACTAAGTTCCCGATTCCCAGCTTTCCAGGTATTTCTTTTGTTCTATGGTCAGGGAATCGATTTTGATATTCATAGCTTTAAGCTTCAGCCGACCTATCTCGCGGTCGATTTCTTCAGGCACTGGGTAAACACCTGGCTTTAGCTTTCCTTTAGTTTTAACCAGGTGCTCCAGGCATAAAGCTTGATTGGCAAAGCTCATATCCATGACGCTGGCTGGGTGACCCTCAGCCGCTGCCAGGTTTATTAGCCTGCCCTCACCCAGCAAGAATATACGTCGTTCATCGGGCAGTGTGTATTCGTCAACAAAGGGGCGCACCTGTCTCTTTGCCTTTGCCAGGCGCTCCAGAGCCGGGATATTTATCTCCACATTGAAGTGGCCGCTATTCGCCAGAATAGCTCCGTCCTTTAGCTCGGCAAAGTGCGCTTCATTAATTACGTTTATATCACCAGTGACGGTGATAAAGATATCTCCAGTCTTAGCTGCCGCCATTATCGGCATGACCTGGTAGCCGTCCATGGCTGCTTCCAGGGCTGATATTGGGTCAACCTCGGTGACGATTACCTGGGCGCCTAATCCCTGGGCTCGAAGGGCAATACCCCTGCCGCACCAGCCATAGCCGCAGACCACTACCTTCTTACCCGCCCACAGGATATTGGTGGCTCTGGTTATGCCGTCTATGGTGCTCTGCCCCGTGCCGTAGCGGTTATCGAAGAAATGCTTGGTCTTGGCATCATTAACGGCGACAATAGGATACCTCAGCTTATTTTCTTCAGCCATGTTCCTGAGCCTGATTACGCCAGTGGTGGTTTCCTCAGTACCGCCGATTATGTCACTAACCAGGTGTCCTTTCTCCTGGTGTATGGTACTGACCAGGTCAGCACCATCATCTACAGTGAGATTCGGCTTATGCTTCAGGGCAGAAATGATGTGCTGATAATAGGTCTTATTGTCTTCGCCTTTGATAGCGAAAGTTGGTATGTCATATTCCACCAGGGCTGCGGCCACATCGTCCTGTGTACTTAAAGGATTTGAGGCGCATAGAACCAGCTCGGCACCACCTTCCTTCAAAGCTAAACCCAGATTAGCTGTTTCCGTAGTGATATGAAGGCAGCCAGATATTCGAATCCCTTGGAAAGGCTTATCCTTGGTGAACCTCTTCTGAATGATCTTCATTACCGGCATCTCCCGTCCTGCCCACTCAATCCGCAGCTTGCCATGGTCAGCTAGTGCTTTGTCTTTAACGTGATAGTCCATTTAATTTAGTAAATCCTTTCCCAAATGGCTTTTATAATATCACTAACTGGCTGTGAAGTGTCCACTATTATATGATTTTGTGAGGACAATTCCATAATTTTATCAAAGTCTTGCTTCTGCGACTCATAGACTTCCCAGCGACCGTCGGATACTGAGCCTTCTTTAAGTCTTTGCTCCAAACGGCTCTTGATGGTCTTTTCATCAAGGGTGCATTCAATAACTACAAAGTCGGCATTTGTCTCCTCAGCCAGGCTTCTGGCTCGGGCTCTCTCATTCTTTTTCTTGAAAGACGCATCTAGGATGACAGATTGTCCCTGGTCTAGGAGCGCTCTGGCTTGAGCGAACATCTCATCGTAGGTTTTCCGAGAGAAGCCCTCCGAGTAAATACCGCCTCTGAATTCTTCAAACCGGTGCTCAGTTGGCGAGATACCAGCTAATTTCTTTCTGGTGATATCCGAGGAGATAACAGTGAACCCTAAGCTCTGGCTTAGAGCTTGAGCTACAGTAGTTTTGCCAGTGCCTACCAGACCGCTGGTGATGAGAAGGAATGGTTTCTCTTTGGTGTAGCGGTAAGCCAGGTCGAAGTAGCCTTTCGCTGCAGCTAACGCCGTCTCTTTATCAGCAATAAAGGGATCGTCCAGTTTAAAACTTTCTACCTTTCCTCGAACATAGGCTCGGTAGCATTTATAGAAATTTAAAAGCTGGAGCAGTTCCTCATCTTGGCTGAATTTTACATAGGCATTGATAAAGGCCTGAGATAGGTCAGCACGCTGGTAGCGGTCCAGGTCCATAGCCAGGAAGGCAACTTCGGAGGCTACATCGCAGTATCGGAACCTGTCGTTGAATTCAATGCAGTCGTAGATATAAATTCCGTTGGCGAAACAGACATGGGCAGCATGAAGGTCACCATGACAGTCCTTAATCCTACCGTTGTCTACGCGCTTTTGAAATAGAAGTTTGTTCGCTCTGGTGAATTCATCATTGTAAACATTAATTCGGTCATATTGCAAAGCAGAAGTGGATTTACCGATATATTTTTTGGTCTGGGTGAAGTTCTCTGTGATGTTTGTTAAGATAGCATCCAGCTTTCCAAAGGTCTTGATTTGAGGGTTTGTCATGGCACTATCGTGGAATACTGCCAGCTTTTTAGCCACACTCACCACCATTTCCTCGGTCACCTGACCCCGTGGAAGGAGACTATCCATGTTTCTATCCCGAGGCAATTGCCTCATTTTCACGGCGTATTCAATTATTTCACCTTTATCTCCGATGCTGATTCGTCCCCCATTTTCAACGATGGAGACTACTTCAAGGTAGACGTCAGGTGACAGCCGTCTGTTCAGTTCCAGTTCCTGCTGGCAAAAATAGTGGCGCTTTTCTAAAGTGGTGTAATCTAAATATCCCAGATTGACCGGTTTCTTGATTTTAAATACGTAGTCACCGGTGAGGAAAACGAACGACATCTGTGTCTGGGTGAACTCTACGTTGTGGGGGTGGTTGGGGTAGGCTTCAGGCTTGAGTAGTGCCTCAACTAGGGCTGATGATTTTGATACAGTTTCCATCTTATTTTTTCGTGATTGTCCTCACCCTCACTTTAATCTAGGCTGTCCGAAAACTCAAGCGTAAGGGCATACCTTCAGGTGCGCCCTGGGACAGGGTCATTGTAGCCCTGTCCTTACTGCATCAGTTTTAGACAGACCCAGTTGGGTCTGCAGGGCGGGTTTAAAAACCCGCCCCTACATTGTTGTAATTTTCCTGGCATTTTCGGATAGCCTCGGAATTATATTCTCGCTCTTCGTCAATAACTTCCAACTATGGTCGCTCATTTTATCAGTTTCGGATGGCATTGACTACAGAATGCCATTTCTTTCACATCTGTATCATGCAGGCTGTTGGAAAAGCGCATCACACATTTTATTTTAGGGCAGTGCTCCAGACCGAAGGTGTGACCTAGCTCGTGAATCGCCTCTTTAGCAGCTCTGTTTAGGAATAAACTATAGTCTGGAGGTAATTCCTGTCTGAGGCGATATAAAGATATGATAGCCACTCCGGAATCTGGCTCGGCTTGGCCAAAAACAAAGTTCAACCCTGTGGCATAGAGATCAACATCTACTATACCCAGAACCTTTTCGCCTAGTGCTACCCCCGATGTTTTCAGCGTGTTAAGCAATTCTGAGGCAAGATATTGCCCGCGTTTCGGGTTGTACGCTTTAGGGGTAATAGCAAGTTTCGGAGCTATTTCTATGGGGCAGCCGAAGGTTAGACGTAGTATTTGCTTTAGCTCTTCTATTATGGGGGCATCAACATCGCCGAGCGGCTCAAGAATGATTTTCATCAGTGGATGATTTTAACCAGTTCCATATTTCGTTCAGCACCTTGTCATGGTTGGCTCGGTTAACCTGGATTACTTTTACCTGTGGGTGCTTCTTGATTTCATCGGCGAAGGGGTGTGGGTGGAACATGATGGTGCCCAAGACTTTCTTACCGCTGTTTATTGCTTTGAGTACAGTTTCCCTGAAGCTGGGCGAAAAAAGCTCCATCTTGCCGATTTCATCGATGATTATTAAATCGCTTTCTTTTATGGCTTGATAAAGTGCAGTGACGCCGATATTATCCAAGTTACCGATGTCAACGCCATATTTGCTGACATGATATGGGCTGGAGGTGTCAACGTGGGACAGTACAGCCTCCTGCCCGTTTAGCGTGGTGATTTTGAAACCCTGCCTTATGCCGCCAGCCCGTATTTCTTGCGTATAAAAGCCGCCAACTCTGGTTTTGAGTCTGGCTGCTGCTTCTCTAATGATGGTAGTTTTCCCTACTCCCGGACTACCGGTAAGCAGGTAAACGTTTGCCATTAGCTTTCTGCTTATTCGGTTTTCTTTTTCTTGGTAGCCTTCTTTTTGGGCTCTGTGGCTGCTTTAGGTTTCGCCTCTGCTGCTTCAGCCTTCTTCTTGGTGGTTTTCTTTTTAGCTTCTGCTTTGGCAATATCTGCCTTTGGCTTTGCTGCTACAGCTTTGGCAGCCTTCGCCTTCGGTTTAGCCGCTACAGCTTTAGCTTCTGCCTTGGCTTCAACCTTTGGTTTCTTGGCAACCTTCTTTTTCGCCTCTGGAGCCGCTGCCGGCTTAAGCACTTCGGCTACTGGCTTTGCTGCTGGCCTGGGGATCACCAGACCGGCTGCCAGAGCCATCGCCTTGCGCCTTTCCTTCAGCTTCTTCTTCCGACGACGGTGTTTTAGCATTGCCATTCTTTTGCTTTTATTCATAGTTCATCACCAGTCTATATTTATTATTTCCCAGAAATCGGTCTACATTATCTCTTAATTTCCCCTGTATTTCAAATTTGCCCGTTGAAAAGATGGTCCAGTGGTGATAAGATGTCGAAAATTTGACCATAGCCAGCGAGATAGAGGAGGAAATGCTTTGAAAATCGACTGGTCATCTTTATGGAAAAAAGAGGACTGGTGGGCGGTATGGATTGGCTTCATTATTTTGCTTCTTGGTATTGCCAGATGGCTGCCAGTGTTACCTAAAATAGACAAATGGGAGGCAGTAGCCAGTGCTTTTCCAGCAGGACTGGGTACTGCTCTGCCAATGATTTTGCTGTTCGTCATACTTTTTGTGCTGACGCTTATTGGCGTCATTATGATGGGCAAGGATACCCGTTACTACTTTCCTGGTTTCCTGGTGGTTTTCTGCATGGCTTTCATAGCTATGTGGATAGGCAAGTATGCTGTTCTAACAAAGTGGGGACTGGAAACAGTTCTCTGGGCTCTGTTTATTGGTTTAATTATCGGCAACGTTTTCAAGATTCCCGATTGGCTAAAAGCCGGCGTCCAGACGGAGTTCTTTATTAAGATTGGCTTGGTGCTCTTAGGAGCTGAGATATTGTTTTCGACCATAATCAAAGGTGGCGCTCTGGGCATGGGGCAGGCGCTCCTGGTAGTGCTGGCAGTGTGGTTTTTTGCCTACTGGCTGGGCAGAAAATTTGGCATGTCCCAGACGTTCTCCAGTGTCATGGCATCAGGGGTTTCCATCTGCGGCGTTTCGGCAGCTATTGCTGCCGGCGGTGCTGTTAAAGGAAAACCTAAAGAAACCAGCTACGTGATTTCTCTGGTGCTAATTGTCGCCATGCCCATGCTGGTGGGAATGCCTTTTCTGGCTAAAGCTATGGAATTAAGCCCAGCAATAGCCGGTGCTTGGGTAGGCGGCACTATTGATACTACTGGAGCTGTGGTAGCGGCGGGAACACTTATTGACCCTCAAACAGGGTTGACAGTAGCCTCTCTGGTCAAGATGGCTCAGAATGTGCTTATTGGATTCGCTGCTTTCTTTCTGGCCATTTGGTCTGCTTTTAATCTGGAACGAAAGCCAGACGTAGAACGGCCATCAGTTATGGAGATATGGTACCGCTTCCCCAAGTTCATCGTTGGTTTTGTTCTGGCTTCCATCATTTTCTCGCTTGCCGTTGAGCCTGCGTTTGGCGCCAAGGCAACTGGTGATATCATCGGAGTAACCAAAGGCTATCGGGAATGGTTCTTTGTCCTGGCTTTTGTCAGTATCGGATTGGAAACAAGGTTTAAAGACCTAGTTTCTGTTGGTGGCGGCAAACCTGCTGCTGCCTTTTGCATAGCTCAGGTCTTCAATATTCTGTGGACGCTGCTCATCGTCTGGTTGCTCTGGTCAGGAACATTTTTCCCCAGCCCGATTTAGGGAATAAAATGTGAATTTTCTGACTTGTCTGATAGCTGGGAAAGGCTTTCGGGGCTGCTATAAGACTATCTTACGAATAGTTCCCGAATCTTTTGAGCTTTTTACATCTGGCTACGGTGTATATTTACTTCTAAGTTTGGCTGACAGCTCTGCCAGCAATTGCAACGCCCTTTCGGTGGCTTCGGGTGACATGGATGGAAACGAGCAAGAAGGTGTCACTAAGCCTTGAGAAATAAGCTGCTTGAAGGGGATTCCGTCACGAGTGAATGGAGCCATAGCTTCACCGAGGCGGTCATAAAGGCTGGCTACGGTCTCTTTGCTCAGAGACTCCTCATCATTGGTGACGATGCCCCAGGCGATGGTGCTGCCCCGCTGCAGGAAAGCTTTCACCTCGGCAGGATAGCAGCTTAAAGAATCTGCGTAGTTATAGGCATCGAAGCTCAGCACATCAGCCGAGCTTTTTAAGAGCAGCGACCAGTCAGTGCCGCCGCAGCAGTGTATTCCCTTGAGCCCCTGGATGCCGCTGAAAGCTTCCTCGAGTAGAGCCGTAACCTGCTCGTTGGAAATGGCAACGAAGGCTGAGCCCAGCGAAGCCAGGTAAGGCTCGTCGAAGAAGGTAAGAGTGTTTGGTGAAATCTCTCTCAGAAATCTTTCCTGCCACATGGCTTTAAGCCTGAGAAACTTGGCTGAGGCATCGGCTAGAAGCTCGTCATAAAGAATTCCCTTCTGCTCAAGGTCGGTAACACAAAGCCCCCAGCTTATAGGCCCCGTTATTTGCCCCTTGACCATGCGGGGGCGCTGTTCTTTGAGAGCCAGGAAGGCATGCAGCCCAGCAGCATATTCCGGGCTGGTGCCATAGTCATCAGGATTGTTTTCTGAATCAGCGTTATATAGTTTCTCCAACTGCACATCGAATTCTGCGGAACGTTCTACGTGAATTTTGCTGCCTGTCACCACTGCGCCGGGGAAACCTTCACTGTACTGAATATACATATTCTCCAGGCTGGAGCGCTTTGGCAGTTGCGGCCAGGCGGGCAGGTCGGGCAAATATTTAGCCACCAGCGCGCAAGCCTCTCTAGCATCGGTATGAGGCATAGCTCCGATAGCTGTGGGCAAACAGCCGAATTCGACTTTGGCTGACATCTTACTCGCTACTTAATATATTTCCCGATAATCAAATTCAGGTCTTTCTTGACCTGCGCTGGAATAAGCTCTGGCGAGGTAGCAATAGTATTCTTGAGGGCATTAGCGCAAAGGCAATCACGTGTCTGGGGCAGGCGATTAACTGCCAGTTTAATGATTTGCTTGGCAGTGCCCACGCTTCTGAGCAAGTTAAATATAATCATTTCTGTAGATACCGATTCCACAGTCTCGTTCCAGCAATCATAGTCGGTAACAATGGCAATGGTAGCGTAGCATATCTCTGCCTCGCGGGCTAATTTCGCCTCAGGCAAGGCAGTCATGAATATGATATCTGCCCCCCAGGAGCGGTATAGCTCAGATTCAGCCCTGGTGGAGAATTGCGGCCCCTCCATGATGATGCAGGTGCCACCATCGTGTGCTCGGACTCCTGCCTTGTGGGCAGATTCATAAAGTATATCGCTGAGAACAGGGCAGAAAGGCTCAGCAAAAGCGATGTGCCCCACAATACCCCCATTGAAAAAGGTGTTTACTCTGTTTCTGGTGCGGTCGATAATCTGGTCAGGGATAACTATATCCATGGGCTTGATTTTTTCCTTGAGGCTGCCTACGGCAGCAACAGCGATAATCCTCTCCACTCCCAGAGACTTCAGGGCATAGATATTAGCTCTTGAGGGCACTTCAGTGGGGCTGAGGCGATGCCCTCTGCCGTGGCGGGGCAGAAAAGCAACTTCAACTCCTCCCAGTTTGCCCAGAGTGATAGCATCGCTGGGATCACCAAACGGCGTCTTTACCTTTATTTCCTGGACATCGGTCAAACCTTCTATCTGGTAAAGTCCAGTTCCGCCGATAACTCCGATTTTGGCTTCAGCCATCAGTTTTTCTCCTTCAGCAATCGTTTTATTTTGCTCTGGTACGGTTCCTTTACTATGCCCTTTTCTGTAATTATAGCAGTTATATATCTATGCGGTGTGACGTCGAAGGCGGGATTGGCTACATTGACATTCTCAGGAGCTATGCGTATTCCTGCGATGCTGGTTACCTCTTCAGGATTGCGCTCCTCGATAGGGATTTCAGTGCCGGAATTTATGTTGAGGTCGATGGTGCTGGTGGGTGCTGCCACATAGAACGGCACTTTGTTCTCAGCGGCTAGTACAGCTAGAGCGTAAGTGCCGATCTTATTGGCGGTATCGCCATTGGCGGCGATTCTATCAGCGCCGACAATAACGCAGTTCACCCTGCCCTGGTTTAAAAAATAGCCTGCCATGGAATCGGTAATCAGAGTTGTCGGTACTTTCTCCTGTAGCAGTTCCCAGGCAGTGAGGCGGGCTCCCTGGAGAAGCGGGCGGGTCTCGGTGGTGATAGCATTAACTTTCTTACCCTGTGCCTTGGCAGCGAAGATAATGCCCAGAGCTGTACCATAGCCCGCGGTTGCCAGTGGCCCAGCATTGCAGTGGGTCATGATAGTAAAGCCATCCTTAATTAGCTCAGCGCCGAGATTACTGAGGCGTTCTGTAGCTGATTCCTCTTCGGCATGGGTTCTCTTGGCTTCTTCAATAAGTGCTTGTTTTATTTGGGCGACATCTCCCTGCCTTTTTGCTGTGCTCTTCATCCTATCGATGGCTCGGAACAGGTTTACTGCTGTGGGACGGGCAGTGGCAAAGCCCTGTATAATTCCATCCAGCTTGCCGATAAATTCCTTTTTACTTCTGGTTTTTATATTTAAAGCTCCGAGGGCAATGCCATAGGCGGCGGCTACACCGATGGCAGGTGCCCCGCGGACTTTAAGCTCTTTAATGGCAGTCACCACCTCACCATAATCGCTGATTTCTATGAAATCAGTCTTGTCGGGCAGCTTTGTCTGGTCGATGATTTTAAGCCTATCACCTAGCCATTCAATCGGTTTCATGCGGTTCCTCTGCTATTATATTGTTTCCAGTTGCTCATTGCTTTCTCCAGACTCTCAATAAATAGTTCGCGGTTGTCCGGAGTAATATTTATGTTCATTCCATTTTTTCTGACAATTTCCACGGCGTGTTTACTGGAAAGGGAGCTGGGGAAATTGATTCCAAAGGTGATTCCTCTGGGGATTCGAGCGGTTTTAATATTCTTAAAAGAAATATTGAGGGATAATGGCCCGCCTAAGACTATTTTAACTTTGCTATCAAAGATGATGTATCTTCGAGGGATGATCGTCCAGAAGATGATCAAAATTAAAACAAATACTCCCAACATCTCCACTGCTGTTTTGTTATCGTTAGCAGCCAGGGAATAAAAAGCAGTGCCAAGAATGATTAGTAAAGGAATGGCTAAAACAAGCTTAAGCCAGATGTCCTTATTGGTGTTATCTTGGTAAATTATCGAATCCATTTACAAAGTTATCCTTTCACCCCTAATCGAGATTGTCCGAAAATCCCAATTACCAGGAACTCGCGGGGACCCTCTTTTTCAGCAGTCTCATAAAATATTAGCATAAATCTGGGTGCCTATTCTGCAAAACCATCTCTATTTGGTTAGCTGTCTGTTTGCCTATATTGGGTAAGGCTAATAATCCCTGAATTCCCTGGACGGCATAGATTTCGGCAATGCTCTTGTCCAGTTCATCTATAGCCCAGGCTGCCTTGCGGTATGCCCAGATTTTATTGGTGTTTTCCCTCGCCAGTTCCAGGTCGTAAATTTTGAGGAACAGCACCTCGGCAACCTTTTTGTTTATGGCCAATTTGCCTTGGGGTATCCAGCGGGACATCCTGTCTTTTATACCGTGTTTGTGGCATAGCTCTCGAACTTTGATAGCAATCCGAACCCAGTAGTCACCTGCTGGGCTATAGTTTCCTTTGTACAACTCATTGTACTTGGCAACAAGGGCGGGGTAGTTATGTGCCAAAACCCCCATATAACGCTCTTTTTGAAAGCCGGAGAGAGTAAGCCCAGCGGCTAAAATAAAGCTACCGCCAGAATCTCTGGTCATTTTAACCACCTCTTCCAGATTTGAGCTAGAGTCTGAAATAAAAGGCAATATGGGCATGAAGCAGGTGCCGGTTAAAATACCCTGCTCGGCTATCTTAGACATCGCTCCAAACCTGAGCTTCACTGCTGGCGATTTAGGCTCAAAGGCTTTTTTAACCGTTTTGTTATCGATAAAGCTGACGGAAAAGAGGACAGCAGCAAAAGTCTCCTGGTTTATGGTTTTGAGTAAGTCAAGGTCTATGGTTACCAGAGGGGAACGGTCCAGGATAAATACGGGGAATTTTGTCTCGTGGGCTACCTCAAGCAATCGACGAGAAAGCCTGAATTTCTTCTCCGTCGGCTGGTAATCACAGGTAGAAAGCAGGTCTAGCGGCACTTTGGCTAGCTCTTTCCTGAGCAATTCGGGGGCATTCAGCTTTACCTTTATGACTTTGTCGAAGTCATCCGGGTTGATGTAAGGCAGGTATTTGGGCTCTCGCTCGTAGCAGAACTCGCAGCCAAACTGGCAGCCGATGTAGGGATAAGCCGAGTACTTAATCCAGAACCAGCCACCATCTACATGCTTGTAGGTGTTTAGGATTTTCTTAGCTTGGTAAGGGATATAGGTTACTGACATAACAATATAGTATCATGGATTGTCATGTTCCGCTCACAATTACAAAATGCAGCAATGGTATCTGCGGTTGAATCGATCCCTTTCAGGAAGAACACAGAGGCTGTCCAGAAACACAATAACAGGAACACGTGGGAACCCATTGATCCCACGGGGTCGCCACGTCCCGATTTCATCGAGACTCGCGATGACATATTTATTTTTAGGACGGTTTGGAGAGTGAGAGGTTGCCTTGTACATACCAAAGTTGGAAGCGATTGCTGGAATACATTATAATTTTAATTCGCTCAATATGTTGCCTTATATTAAAAACTTGGTGTACGACATATGGATGAAGAATTAAGGATAGCCTTTTCTAAGAAAGAGAAGGTTGAGCTTTTTTTAGCCAACCTGGATAAACTGAAGGCTGAGGGTTCCATCGAAGAGATTCCTTATCAAGACCTGAAAGTAGAGTATGCTGCGATACTGAAAGAGGTTACTGGTTCTATAAAGTCAATAAAGGCTAAGCTGCGCAGCGAATTTGAAAAAAAGGCAAATGAGCTAGAGACTTTACAGAAAGAGCATGATTTATTAGAAGCCAGATTTAGCGTGGGGGAAATACGGGCGGAGACATATCGAAGGCAGACGAAGCCACTTAAGGTAAAAGTAGAGCAGCTAAAGAAAGAGGTGCCCAAACTCCGAATTCTGATTAGTGCAACTTCCTCTGATGAACTTGGTGGTCCGACTAAAGTTGACATTCCAGAGCTCAAAGTTAAAAGAGTGCCACCGAAACCGAAAGAGCACGTAGGCCGAAGCCAGAAACCAAAAGTAGGCACTGCTGATAAAGCAGTTAGTAATACTACGGCACCATCAAAGGATGTAGAACTGGTATCAGAATTGGTTAACGATATCTCAAAAACTACTGTGGCTGGAGTACGACGTAATATTTCAGCCGCAGAAGAGGCATATGTTGGAGGAAAAAGAAACAAGGAATACCAGGCAGAGGGGGAAAATGTCACCTCAGGCACTAGAGCGGCAGTTATTGTGGCTGTTTCTTTACTTATCGTTGTTCTTGTCTTTGTCTTTGGACGGATGCTAGCCACGTTTGAAGACCGCACCGCTCCAGTAATTTCAGGAGTTAGTACCAGTGCTATTGGGTCGGCTGTTACTATTGAATGGCTAACGAATGAGAAATCTACCAGCCAGGTTATTCTGCAGGAACCTGAAGGTGCCTCCACCTCGCCAGAGCCGGACAAAACCCTGGTAACCAAACATTCTGTAGAGGTAAGTGGTGTCAAGCCTGGTGTCAGGTACCAGGTTACACTTAAGTCTGTAGATGCCAGTGGAAATGAAGCCGTATATGATATGGAGAAAACGTGGATACTGGGAGCTCAGGTTGATTTAGCTCCTCCAGTGATCTCTGATGTAGCGGTTTCAGATATAACTGATATAGGCGCAACTATCACCTGGAAAACCGATAAGCCGGCTACCAGTCAGGTTATGGTTAGTGAAGCTGGGTCTAAGGATTCCTATTTGACCAAACCCACAGTTAATTTAGACACTAACCATTCCGTAATTTTGTTTGCCCTTAAACCCAATGTAACCTATATCTTTACCTTGTTATCCAAAGATACTAATGGCAACCAAGCGACGTATGACCTTGGCACAATGTTTACTACTCTTTCCTCTTTTCCTGTGGGGCCAGAGATAGGTAAACGGGCTCCGGATTTCACTCTGCAAACTGTTGATGGCAAGAGCCTGACCCTCAGTAATTTCAGGGGCAAGACAGTGATGGTTAAATTCTGGCGGAAAGCTTGCCCCACTTGTGTCAGGGAGATGCCTGTAACACAGGCATTTTTAGATAAATTGCCCGAAGATAAGCTGGTAATGCTGGCAGTAAATGTTGGGGAAAATACCACAGATGTTCAAGATTTCGTGGAAAGATGGAAGATAAATTTTCCTGTCCTGCTCGATTTGAATAAAAAGGTTGCCTATGATTATGGAGTTTCTAAAACTCCCATTACATTCATTGTTGATAGCCAGGGTATTATCAGGGTGATAAAAGACGCACCTTTTGCTGACCAGGAAGAAATGGAAAGCGCTATTAATTCTATGCCTGAAACAGGCGTGAGCAAATAAGCCTGGTATCTTAAAATTATCCCCTTTCCCTTTTTGACGGCGTTCACGTCACCTAGGATGCGGGCTATTGTAAAGCCTTATATGCCTCAACCTGATTTTCGTATTCGTATTTCACCATCTCGTAATCCTCACCCCACTCCTGTTTTGCCCTTTCCATAATGTCTGGGTATGCAGTTTGACGCATAATCCACTCGTAAGCCTCAACCTGATTTTCATAGGTATACTTAACCATTTCGTAGTCGTTCTGCCACTCCTGTTTTGCCCTCTCCATAATGTCTGGGTATGCAGTTTGACTAACAACCCAATCATATGCTTGGGTCTGGTTTTTTACCGTATAATTCACCATCTCATAATCTCCGCCCCACTCTGCTAGAGCGTTTGCCTTAAAAATCTCTATCATTTTTTCTCTCTTAATATCTAGCGCGGGCGTTGGTGCTGGAGTCGGTGTAGGGACTCGCGGAGTCGCTACAACTTTGAAATGGGCAGTGGTACTCTTATTCGAGTTCATGGTGATAGTAACCATATGCGAAGAACCTGACGCAGCTCCATCCCAATAATCAAAGGTATTACCACTGGCGGGGGTAGCAGTCAGTATCACCTGGAGGCCTGATTCATATTTGCCACCGGGAGGAGACACAGAACCTGCTCCTGAAGGGCTGATATTTACGCTAAGTGTGTACGTTGGAGTGGGGGCCGTCGGTGTTGGTGTTGGAGCTGGTGCCGGTGTGATAGCAGTACCACAAGCGCTTAAAAGCATAGATGCCAAAATTACGGATATGAGTAAAATTCGCTTCATAACCACTTCCCCCCTTTGTTACATACCATAAGCTAACTAACGGGTGCTGTCAACTTCGCTTCCCCTCTTATGGTCTCACCTTTCCTGTTTTACCTCACGCTCAAAGTAAAGCCATAAAATTGGCGTTAAATTGTTTGTGACTGGTTGTTACCAATTGGTATTGTATCTTCAAAACAGGTTTTTGGCAAGTAGCACATAGGTTCTAATTCACACGTAAAATGACTGTGTGGCAACTTAGCCTAGAATTATGTGTCCCCTCCCTACCCTTTATTTACTTTACATAGCCCATCAATATTACTACCAACTTGACCATCAATTGTATACTTCCACAAGGGGAAGGGGATGCAGGTGATAGAATTTAAACATTTTCAGTTAGCTGGAAAGCCGACCTTTTGCCCTCCGTCGTCGCCACCACACAAAGTAAACTATTACCCCTATGATAATCCAGAGAGGGATAAAGATGAGTAGCCAGATGACAATAGTCGCTAACACTTTACCAAATCCGATAAATCCATCCACTGCCGACTTGAGTGTTTCCAGAGCATCCCAGCCGTTCTTGCCTACAGACTTTGTTTCCTGAAGATTGACATCGATAAGTGACATATCGGTGGTTCGATCCAGGTATTGTATGCGCCCCTTGACTCGCTCTATCTCACCACGTACATTGGAAAGCTCCCTCTGCACGTTCAGTATATCTTCTACTGTATATGCTTTTTCCAGCAATGCCAGGAATTGAGCCTCGGTTGCCTCCAGGTTACGTAACTGTGCCTGGAGGTCGGTGTATTCTTCGGTTACATCCTGGCTGTTGGTACTTTCAGAGTAGACTTTTACTGCTAGTTTGCGAAGTTTAATAAAAGCTTCACTAAAGCGATTGGCGGGAACCCGAATGGAAACGTTGCCAGAGATATTATCTTCGTTGCCATATCTGTTGGAGGAAACCACATAGCCACCCAGTTCGTCTGCTATCAAGGTGATATCATCCATTGCCTTGGCTATATCGGTAACCTCGAGGCTTATTTGTCCGGTCTTAATTATCTTGCGGTCAATTCCTGATTGGCTGTAGCCTGTTCCGCCAGCGCTAGATTCAGACACTCTGCTAGCATCTTTTTCCATTCCCGGTGGTAGTGCAGGTGCCGGTGCAGGCACAGGCGCTGGCATTGTTGCAGTTTGAGGCGCAGCGCAGCCCACAGCAAGTACCAGCCATAGAACTAATAGTACTGGCATTACAATTTTGAGTAGCTTGTTCATTTTTCCCTCCTGAGCAATATTCTCAGTATATTAAACGAGTTAATGTCTAAATTGTTTATTAGCGTAATTGAAAAAGTCGAAGTCCTTTGTCAGATGTTTTCTCCTTGGAAGATGCCATTATAGCCTTCTTTTACATCCCGGCTTAGCCGGAAGAAGACAAGCTGTATGAAACGGGCGTTCTTGTAGATACGGAAACCCTGCGGGTTGTAGACAACCATGAGGGACTGTGACCTTCCGGAGTAACCTGCATCCCAGACAGCAGTATGGACACTGACACCGCAGCGTAGAAGGCTGGAGCGTGGCATTGCTAGTGCCATGACATTTTTAGGTATATTGGCCACCTCATTGCAGGTGACCAGGTAGCAGCCTGGTAGGAGATCTAGCTTGCCTAAACCATCGAAGACCAGTGGTGCTGTGCTGGAAAGTACTCTGGCTTCATTTTGGGTGCTTATGCAGCCTGGAGAAGAGAGCATGGCTATTTCCCGTACAGTCAGGTCTATACCGTTGGGCTGAATCTGCTGCTCGATATTGGATAGATTTTCAACCAGGGGTGGGGTTGCTTTTAGTAACTCCAGTATATCTTCTCTGGTGAGGACAGCAGATATGCTCATGGCAATAGTATAACTTAAATGTTAGCCTGTGAGTAGCTATACATTTTCCTATCGTTGCCAGAATAAGGTTAGGTGGCAATATCAGTGGCGTAGTAGGTTAGACGAGGAACTAGGAGTTAGAGTCTTCGTGCAGTTGCTGGTAGGGCAAGTTCTGGGAAAAACGATAGGACTTGTTGGGCTATTCCCTGAGAATCCAGTTTATACTTGGCGCGAAGTAGGCTAGGATGACCATGTTCCACAAATTCGTCAGGTATACCTATCCTCCTCACTTTGACATTGAAGACATCTAATGACTCCAGCAGTTCTAACACAGCGCTACCGAATCCGCCGCTGAGAGTATTCTCCTCGATGGTGACTATTTTTCTGATACGCCCAGCTATCTCCAGAATAAGCTCTGAATCGAGAGGTTTAGCAAAACGGGCATTGACCACCTCAGCATCGATATTTAGTTTAGCCAGCTCTTGGGCTGCTTCCAGGGCTGGGTGGACGGTCGAGCCTATGGCTAAAAAAGCGATATCATTGCCCTGTTTAACTAGTTCACATTTGCCTATGGGTAGATATTGCAACTGGGTATCTAAAGGCACTCCTACGCCGGAACCACGTGGATAGCGTATAGCCATGGGGTGTTTGGCTTGGATGGCAGTGAAGAGCAAGTGCTGGAGTTCATTTTCATCTTTAGGAGCCGAAACAACCATGTTGGGTATCAGGGTTAAATAGGATAGGTCGAAAATGCCCTGATGTGTTTTGCCATCCTCACCGACAATGCCGCCTCGGTCTATGGCGAATACCACTGGCAAGTCCTGAAGGCAGACATCATGAATTATCTGGTCAAAGCCACGCTGCAAAAAAGTGGAATATATGGCAACCACGGGGATAAATCCCTGGGATGCCATGCCAGCAGCCATGGTAACAGCATGTTCCTCGCAGATACCAACATCATAGAAGCGTTTGGGAAATTCTTTTGCCATTGCCTCCAGACAATTACCATCAGACATGGCAGCAGTAATTGCCACTAATCTGGGATTATCTCGGGCTAATTTGAGAATTGTCTGGGAAAATACTTGGCTATAGGAAATTGCCTTACTGGGATTACTTTCTTTGGGGGACACACTATGGAAGCGTACTGGTGATTCCTCAGCTTGCTTGTGCCCCTTCCCCTTGGTGGTCATTACATGGACAAAGGCAGGCTGGGATGAGCATGACTTAGCCTGCTCTAAAGCGGTCTCTATCTCCAGTATATTGTGTCCATCTACAGGCCCAATATAGGTAAAACCAAGCTCTTCCCAGATCATCGTTGGCATGACCGTTGCTTTGGCACCTTGTGTAAGACGCTGCATTACCCAGTCAATTTGGTTGCCCAAAAATGAACGCTTAATTAATTTTCTGGTTTCTATTTTGGCTTGTAGGAAACGGTTGGAGAATCGGATTTTATTCAACTCCTTGGCTAATGCTCCCACTGTTGGTGAAATGGACATACCATTATCGGCTAACACTACGATCAGGTTGGCGCCGAGGTTTCCAGCATGATTCAATGCTTCAAAGGACATGCCGCCGGTTAAGCCACCGTCTCCAATAACTGCAACTATATCGTAATCGTCACCAGCAAGGTCACGTGCTATAGCCATACCTACACTTGCGGAGATAGAGGTGCTGGCGTGTCCGGTGGAGAATGAATCATGTGAACTTTCATCGGGGTCAGGAAAACCAGAAATCCCTCCATGCTGGCGTAGTGATGGGAAGCGCTGCTTACGACCTGTCAGTAGTTTATGTGTGTAGCTTTGATGCCCCACGTCCCAGATGATTTTATCTCTGGGACTGTCAAAAACCCGGTGCAGAGCTACGGTGAGCTCTACCACGCCGAGATTCGATGCCAGATGTCCACCATTTACAGTCACTGTTTTGAGCAGGACATCCCTGATTTCAGCACAGAGGTCCTTTAGTTCGGCTCTGGTTAATTTCTTGAGGGATTCAGGAGAATCGATGTTGCCTAGTAGCTTATACACTGTTATGTTACTCTTATTTATTATACATCGTTTTTGGTGGGGGGCAACCTATCAGCATATAACCTGAGGTTGGCTATTGTCAAATTATGTTAAGGAACTCATCTTCCTGCTATGTTGCCGAATCGCCGCTGCCGTTTACTATAGGCGATAAGGGCTTTATCTATTTCCTCCTTGTTGAAATCGGGCCACAGTACTGGTGTAAAATATATTTCGGCATAGGCAGCCTGCCATAGTAAGAAATTGCTCAGCCGCATCTCACCGCCAGTGCGGATAATCAGGTCAGGGTCAGGCATATCAGCGGTATAAAGGTATTGGCTTAATACGGACTCATCTACATCTTTAGCGTTGAGACCATTCTGAATTATGCACTGTGTTGCCTCCACAATTTCATCCCTGCTGCCGTAGTTGAAAGCTAGCCCTAGAGTAATTTGATCATTATTTCTAGTTAGCTCCTCCGCCTCTTTCATTTTCCCCTTTATCTTAGTTGGTAGCCCATCTAGTTTCCCCAGGTGGCGGATTTTAACCCCATTTTTCAGGGCGAACTTAATGCCTTCATTAAGCTTATCCTCTAGGAGTTTTAGCAGTCCTTGTACCTCAATCTTGGGGCGTTTCCAATTCTCAGTAGAGAACACATACAAGGTGAGATAGGGTATCTTGTATTCCAAGAAGGTTTCCACCACGTGTTGGAGATTGAGAGCACCTTGGTTATGCCCTTTCTGTCTGGGCAGATGGTGTTTCTTCGCCCAGCGCCCATTACCATCCATGATGATGGCTACATGTTGGGGCAGGTGAATTGAACTTGGCAGTGAACTCATGGCAGGTAGAATTATGACGAATAATTAATAAACTGGTTCATTATGGTATCGACATTATATCATCAAACGGGCGGATATAATATAGAATACATGATAAACTTGGGTGTTGTTTATGTCAACCATTTGTTTCTAACAAGCAACTAAAAAGAAAAAACCAGGCCCTCAAATGCGAAGACCTGGTTTTCAAGCTCTTGCTATCTGTTTTTTAGCTTTTGCCGATCCTGAACATCTTGGTGCCGCAGGTTGGGCAAGTACCCTGTGTCGCCGGCTTGCCGTTCTTCATCTTTATAGCCTTGGGATTGCTCATCTCCTTCTTCTTGCGGCATTTCATACAGTATGCTTGCATTTGGTTCACCTCCTTTTTCTAAGATAATAGCTACTTAAACGTGAAATGTCAATAGCTTTGACCGCAAAAATTCAAGAAAATTGGCGTAAATTCACGGTAAATTGAATAATTAACCACTTTTAGTCTAAAGGGGACGGTGGAATTCTCGCCTCGCAGGGTACCTTTGTCTGACAAAGACCACAGGAAAGGCCAAGTCCTATATAGCCTTCATTTTCTCTTCCCAGTTTCTTGAGCAGTTTCACTTGCTTGTTATCTATGAAATCTTTACATTTTTTCTTATCGTGCCCCTTCTGACTAATAGCTCCTGCTGGGCAACGCTTGACGCAGCGCTGGCAGGAACTTCCTCTATGGAACAGACAATTAGCCAGATGGGTTTCATATGACCTGGGAGTAGGGGTAAGCACGACATCACATACCACGCTGCCGCAGCGCATAGCCAGTCCTTTAGGAGTAATAAAGCCGTCGTTCAGGCTAAAGGTGCCTAAGCCAGCAGCATAGGCAATGTGCCTCTGTGACCAGTTGGATATCAGCCCAGTGGGAAGCTCTGTTCTTTTAAAGAAATCTGACTGATCTGGAGCTATAGCTTGGTAGCCTAGATTCTCCAGCAGAGACACTAAATGCTGCGATAGTTTGTTGATGAGTTCCTGACCTTGCCAGCGAGTATGATTCCATCTCACTGATACCACCTGTGTTTCTTTGCGCAAACTGAGGCGTGTCTTATAGGTAATGGGCAGAATGTATGATATGACGCTGATATTGGCTGGCATTTTGTCAGTTCCGCTCTTTGTTTGCTGGATGTGTTTCTCCAGAACTTCTCTGGGAGTAAGGTGGAATTCCCCTATTATCCTTTGACTTTTAAATTTTTGGAAGATGGCGTCGTCACCATCAGCAAAACCAACCAATGGCTCATCGAAAATGGGATCATTACCGAAGGCTGGAAGTCGATTATAAGAACTGCTGGCGACGTAGTCCCTTATTGCTTTTTCCAGAAAGATTGAAGGGTTTTTCTTAAATTGCTCTAGATTCGAAGTGGCCATTTCTACCTGAAGAAGATAGCATTAGCTCTATCGAATGTCAATCTCTCTTGTTCCCATTGCATTGAATTTGAGCCGTGTCGTTAATTTTGTGAATTGAGTATTTAAATTGAAAGCGTGCACCCAGTGGCATATAATTATGAAGGGTAAATTTAGTTGGAAAGGAGGAATTATGGAAAAGTTGGAAAAAACACAAAAGCCTCGAGGAGGTTATCTTGATGCTCTGCTGGAAGGTTCTCCTTATGCTGTCATTGCCATTGAGGGGAAGGGAATAATTACATTTGTCAATAAAGCTGCCACGCAACTAATAGGTTGCGAAAACAGGGATCTAGTGGGCAAGAGCATTGTTACTGTTTATGAAACGGAAAAACATGCCAGAGAAACCAATCGCAAGCTTTATTTGGGTGGTGGGATTGTCCATGACCACGAGTCTGTCGTCAAGACAAAGGGGGGGAAATTGATTCCCGTACGTATTTCGGCAGCTCATCTGAAGGATAGCTCAGGGAAATACGTAGGTGCAGTAGGCTTCTTTGAAGCCTATCGTCCCTGGAAAGCAGCCGAGTCGAAGGTTAAAGAGCGTTGCCAGGAGCTAGAAGCAGAGATCGAGGAGTGGCGAGACCTGGGGGCTCCTGTATTTGAACCTTTGCGTGGCTTATCAGTGTCAGTTATCACCGGTCGTCTTGATGCTGCTCGCTTCGAACGTATTAGAAGGAATATTGTAGAGCATGTCAGGTACCGCAAAACTCGTGTTGTAGTAATTGACCTATCGGCCGTGGTAGGTGGAGATGCCGAGGTCGGCAAACAACTGGTTAAGACTGTACGCATAGTTGAACTTGTTGGTGCCAAGTGTATGCTGGTAGGTATTGACTCGGTTATAGCTCAGGCGCTAGAGGCTGTAGTGACTGATGCTCAGTCGCTTAAAACCTATTCCAGTTTTGAGGCTGGGATGGGGGATGCTTTAGCTTTATTAGGTTACGAAGTTGTAAAAAAGTCGAACGGAGAGAATATTGGACAAGACGTCCGCTAGTGTTGATGAAGCTGTCGCTGATATACCTGACGGAGCCTCCGTTGCAATCGGAGGCTTTTTTACGGCAGGCACACCTGTTCAACTTATTCGGGCTTTAGCCAGGCGGAAAGCCAAGGGTTTGACTATCATTTGTCAGTCTTTTGGTCCTGGTAATGAAGATATCAGCCAGTTGGTTATGCAGGGTCAGGTGAAGAAGGTGATTTGCAACTATCCTTTTTATCGCTCGGCAACCAGGGGAGCGAAATCGCCTTTTGAACAGGCAGTTCGTGCCGGAAAGGTGGAGGTTGAGGTATACCCGATGGGCACCTTTATTGAGAAACTGAGAGCAGGGGCTGCGGGACTGGCTGGTTTCTACACGCCTACAGGAGTGGGTACAGTGGTGGAACTGGGAAAAGAGAAGAGAGCATTCAATGGGCAGGAGTGTCTTCTGGAGCTGGCTATCAAGCCGGACTATGCTCTGGTACATGCTTGGAGTGGTGATCGTATAGGGAATCTGATTTGCCGTAAGACTGCCAGAAACTATGCACCTGAGATGGCAGCAGCGGCGCAAATAACGATAGCCTCAGTGGAAGAACTTAGTGAGGCTGGCGAGTTGGACCCAGACAAGATTCATATACCGGGCATATATGTCCAGCGAGTGGTTGAGGTGGAGAGGCTAAACTATATACCAACTATCGAATAAATAGTTCATCAGATGAACAGGAGATTAGCAAATGGCTAAGGCAATCAATAAATTTGAAGGTTTATCGCGGGAGTTAATGGCTTTGAGAATAGCCAATGAGTTGGAAGATGGCACCTATGTTAATCTGGGTATAGGCATACCCACATTTGTCTCTAACTGGATTGAAGGTCGCGACATAGTACTACAGGCTGAGATTGGAATGTTGAATACAGGCCCGCTGGCCAGGGAGGATGAGGTAGACCAGGACCTCATTAATGCTAGTTGCCAGCCGGTAACAGAACTGCCGGGGAGTTGTTACTTTTCCAACTGTGAGTCCTTCGCCATGATCCGGGGTGGCTACATGGATGTGGCTGTGCTCGGTGCCCTGCAGGTCTCGGAAAAAGGCGATCTTGCCGGCTGGAGCAACCCCGAGCGCGGCTTCCCTGAGCGTATTGGAAATATCGGGGGCTCCATGGACCTGGCTGTGGGAGCCCAAAAGGTTATTATTGCTATGACGCACACCACCAATTCTGGAGCACCCAAGATTGTCAAGGAGTGCAGCTATCCCATCACTGCCACCCGTGTCGTCAAACTGATTGTAACTGACCTAGCAGTTATCGAAGTCACCGATAAGGGATTGGTACTCAAGGAAGTGGCTCCAGGTCTGACCGCAGAAGACGTACAGTCAGTAACGGAACCAAGATTAATCATCAGCCCCGACCTGAAAGAAATCCAGTTTTAGGATTGTTTATCAACCTCTCATGTCTTATGCTTTTCCCTGAGACGGTAAGTTGTAGCCGCTTTTACAACAATTATTCCTATTCTGTTATTGCGAGCGCAGCAAACCAATCCCTGCACTATCGCAACCTCTATAGCACAACTCCTGTTAAACAAAATTACAAATTCCCAGATTTCAAACTGACCAATAGTTGACAGTAAAGGTGAGCAAATAATTTTGACTGGGTGTCAGCGTAAGCATAGAATATAAAGAGGTAGAGATTGGTTGTTTTGAGGAGTACGTAAATGCCTTTCGATTTGGGTTGGCCTGAAATTATTCTGGTCTTGCTTGTTCTCCTCATCATATTCGGCGCAGGTAAATTACCTCAAATTGGTGGAGCTTTGGGTAAGGGCATAAGGGAGTTCCATAAAGCACGTACCGAAGATGATGATCGCGAAAAGAACATCAAAGACCAAGCAATAGTTGAAAGAAAACCTGGGGAAAAGAGCTAACTGTCAATGCGCAGGGCAATTCCTGCCTCCCACTTCTGATGTTCGCTGTAAAGTAATCCCTCTAATAATTACTTTTAACTTAATACTACATTGCTGATTGTAAAGCTATAGATTGGTCTATTAGCGAATCGATTTATGCGTTTACAGTTTGCTCTGACGAATTGAGATGCCGTTGATAGAACCATTTTTTACTATTTCTATAATCGCAAAATAAACGACAATTAATCCCGCCAAAAAAATATAGAATGTGAACGGAGGCTGCACGAAGTTGAATAGTTCACCTAGCGGTGTGAAGGGTAAAGCCAGAGCAAAGGCTACGATAATTAAACTGCTGACAAGCAAGAATAAACTCGGTTTGCTTTTGTAGAATGGCGTTTTCCTCGTTCTAATGGCGAAAATTACCAATGTTTGTGTAGATAGAGACTCGATGAACCAGGCTGTTTGAAATTGATCCACTACCTAGCATCCTGTATACTCCGATATGAGCTTGTTGGGTGTATAATGCCTCTTAGCATACTATTTATAGACGATATTGGAGATTTTTTCAGCAGTATCCTATTGATAAGTAATGTAAAAGGACAGTCACCAGATATTCGACACAAGGTTTATCAATAACCTCATACCTGTGATAAAATATAGCGAAATAATCAGGAGAGTACGAGATGGTCCTGTTGAATAAAAGTTCAGAGGAGAAACCTGCGAATATCAAAACAATTACCTGGGGTGACCTGACCTGGGTTGACATTGTACAGCCGACGCAAGAAGTGACGAAGTATTTGGCTGAGCACTATAATTTCCACCCAATGGACCTTGACGATGCTCTCAGCATCAGGCAGCTCTCCAAAATAGAAGAATACCCGCAGTATCTATTTGTAATCTTCCACCTCCCGGTATATGACAAGGAGACTCGGATAAGCACAAGGAAACAGTGGTCGGCATTTGTTGGAGACAAATTCCTCGTTACGCTTCATCCTAAGGAACTTAGATCAATTGATGATATATTACGTGAGTGCGAGCTTAGTGAGGAAGCCCGGCAGGATTATTTAAGCCATGGCTCTGGCTACCTATTGTACCAAATACTCGACAGTGCATTGGATTCTTATTTTCCTGTCCTGGACAAAATCATGAGATTGACGGATGATATTGAGAACATTGTGTTCAGTGAGGAATTCGAGGCAGCTGAGGAGTTGAGTATTTTAAGGCAGGATATTATTACTCAGCGGCTGGTTATGTTCCCGACGCGCACACTCTTAGTGGAGCTGGAAAAGAAGCTGAAGCGCTTTAGTACACTGGATTTGACCATCTATTTCAGTGACCTTATGGACCACATGAATAAGATATGTGATACCTTGGATGAAAGTACAGAAGTTATTGAAGTATTTAAAGACGCGGATTTTTTGCAGAGTAGTTACCATGCCAACCGTGGCATTCGCGTCCTTGCTGTCATGTTTGCCGTTGCGTTGCCTATTTTGGTTGTCTTTGGCCTTTATGGCATGTATTCAATACTCTATGGAAGCGTGGATAAAGGCAATCCACAGATTTTCTTCTTGTTACTGTTAATTGTCTTTATTATTATCGGGGTTATGCTATATCTCCTACGCCGCAGACATTTAATTTAAGGCACATCTAGAGAAAGCTTTATACGAACTTGGTGAAATATGAAACGCCATGAAAATGGGGAGGAGAGAAACGGCAACAGGCCATTGGATTAGTCCTATTCGTATCCACAATTGGACCGAATTCTGACCAGTGATTGAAACTGGCTCAATCTCGTATAAGCTGTCTCATCTGCCTTAGCATCATAGTTTTGTACTTTTACCTCGCAGATTCACCCACAACCGCATATCTTCGATAGAACCATATCTTCACAAGTTCTACCAATCCTAGATAAGTTACGATGAATGCTACCAATATGAGCAGAAAAGTCGGTGGCAACGCCACGAAGCCGAAGAAGGTTCCAACAATAGTAAATGGCAGCACTATAGCCAGGATAAGAATAATTGTAATATTTAATAAGAGGAGTTTGTTTGGCTTGCTGCGGTAGAAAGGTATTTTCCTGGTCCTTATGACAAATATGACTAGTGACTGCGTGAATAACGATTCAACAAACCACGCCGTCTGAAACAGAGGTGCTGATGCCCTGAAGACAGAGAGCATAACAAAAAAGGTTAGGAAGTCGAAAATTGAACTGATGGGTCCAAAGGAGAGCATAAAGTCCCGGATAAAGGACGTTCGTAGCCGATGCGGCCGCTGGACATATTCCTGGTCAACATTGTCGGCCGGTAGAGCCAGCTGAGCAAATGAATACATGAGATTGTTTAAGAGTATTTGTATTGGCAACATAGGGAGGAAGGGCAAAAAAAACGACGCCCCAGCCGCACTGAACATATTGCCGAAATTGGAGCTTATTGCCATCTGGATATATTTCATAGTATTGCCGAAGGTCTTCCTACCTTCGGCCACGCCCTCCGCAATTACTTTCAAATCATTACGCAAAAGTATGATATCAGCAGATTCCTTAGCGATGTCCACTGCATTGGTAACTGAGATACTGATATCAGCTACTCTCATCGAAGGAGTATCATTGATACCATCACCGATGAAACCCACGACATGTCCATTGGCTTTGAGAGCGTTCATTATGCGGTTCTTTTGTGCCGGGTTAACTCGGGTGAAGACATCTACTCTCTCTACGACCCTGGCCAGTGCATCATCGTTCATGTCTTCAACTTCACTGCTGCTCATTATGTTCATGGGTTCGACTTCAATAGTGCGTGTAATGTGTCCAAGAGTGCTATCGTATTTTCTACCACGGCGGTACCCATATACCTGAAAGCCTAATTGTTGACAAATCTTACCTGTAACAATCTCATTATCACCGGTCAATACCTTCAGCTTTACGCCAGATTGTCGCAACAGCTCCAGCGATTCTCCGGCGGTTTCCTTGAGCGGATCCATAAAAGCAACGAACCCCAGAAAAACCATATTGTTTTCATCAACCACGGAGTAGGCCGGCTTGCTCTCCGCAAATCTTAGATAGGACACACCGAGAACCCGGTACCCCTGGGAACTCAAATCGCGATATCCCCATTCGATCTTACTTCTGACATCGTCTGTAAGGTCAAATATCTGCCCGCTGAGTTCATAATGCGAAACAATCTTGGAAATTTCTTCAGGAGCTCCCTTGGTGATTAGCAGCTTCTCTTGGTTCTCACTAACGACTATTGAAAGGCGCTTGCGAATGAAATCAAAAGGAACTTCGTCAATCTTCTGGTAACTGTCAGTGTTGACCTCCTCATGCTTGAGTATAGCCTCATCGAGAGGGCTTTTAAGTCCGCTCTGGTAGCGGCTATTAAGCAACGAATAAAGGAATACCTTCTCCGACTCATTACCTTTTAAATCCACATGTAATATTACAGTGACCTTGTTCTCCGTTAATGTTCCGGTTTTGTCAGCGCAAAGAACATCCATACTGCCAAAATTTTGTATTGAGGCCAGACGCTTTACGATAACGCCTCTCTTGGACATGCTAGTAGCACCTCGGGCAAGGTTTATCGAGAGAATCATGGGTAATAGCCCTGGTGTTAGCCCCACGGCTATGGCAACGGCAAACAGCAGGGACTCCAAAATGCCATGCTTAAAAAAGGCATTGATGAAAAATACTAATATTATGAGGGCAAAGGTCACTTGCATAATGAGATAACCAAATCTCCTTAGCCCTCCTTCAAACTCAGTCTCAGGCTTTCTCTCCATGCTTTTCCTGACAATTCCCCCATATTGAGTAGAACTCCCAGTCCTGGTAACTACCGCTGTAGCTATGCCATTGGTTACTGACGTACCCATAAACAGGTAGTTGTTCCATTTAACTGAACCGGTAATGTTGGAATCAGTAACATCTTCACCAGTCTTTTCTACAGGAAAAGATTCCCCAGTTAAAGCTGACTGGTCAACAAAGAAGTCCTTGGCGCTGATTATCCGGGCATCGGCCGGGACGATATCTCCCACTGAAAGAGCGATTATATCACCGGGAACAAGTTCAGAAACCTCGATGTCCTGCTTCGTCCCATCTCTAAAAGTTGCTGCTGTGGTAGCCACCCTTTTTCGTAATGCCTCAGCAGCCCTTTCGGCCCGGTATTCCTGGGTAAAATCGAGAATTACACTCATTAAAACTATTGAAAGGATAATTATTGCGTCTAAAGGGTCTCCTAAGACCCCGGATACAATAGCCGCGATTATCAGTATTATGGTCAACGGACTCCTGAAATGGGAAAGAAATTCAATGAGGACTGGCCTTCTCCTCTTCTTGGCAACCTCGTTGGAGCCGTAGGTTTCCAAACGCCTAGCCACTTCTTCAGTTGTGAGCCCCGCAGTAGAAGTGCCCATTCGGCTCATTAGTTCATTGGAAGGCAGTGATAAAGTCTCTTCAATATTTACTAAGTCTGCATTACCGGGTCGATTTTTTGTATTTCGGTTATTTAGTATCACCATAACCTTGCTCGTTCAAAATGGAAACAGTCTCTGGTATATAAGGTCTTCTAGTTTACTCCTGTCACTGTATAGGAACAACCTCTTCCGTGACGCTGAAAACGCATCACCCTCTCGGGGTAATTTACTGGAATTCTTTTTTCCCTTAGATTCCTTGATTATAGCGGGCTAATTTTACTTGATGAGCATTAATTTGGTAAAGCTTATTATATTCCAGAGCTAACGAGTAAACCATGATGAGCACACAGTATTTAACAAAGCGGCGTTTTGATAGTTACACAGGTATTAGCTTTGGAGCAGTGGAATAACCAGAGGCCCTTCGGGAATTACGGCGATCTCGGCGTTGTTGCCCAAAACTTTAAATGCTCTCTCCAGGCCTTCTTCTATGGTGCGGATTGGAGTTATCATCATATCTCGGACCGCACTGTCTTTCAGGTTTGACACCAGATAAATGTCATTTTTCAACTGGGTGCGGGCGAGAATCTGGTTCATCCACTGAACATATATCGGCTCATCCCGCATAATTTTTTGCAGGACTTCCTTAGGAGTACCCACTGATGTATGTAGTTCCTGAAATGCCTTGGGCCCCACCCCGGCGTCGGAGGATGAAGCTATAATGATGATGCCACCGTCGCGGGTTATCAGCGATGCGGTGTCAATTCCTTTACACGCCTGGTAAAGGCTCAAATCAAGCGGTGCTCCACTATTGGAGGTAATGGCAATATCTACCTTACGGGCTACTTTTATCCCGGATATGTCCTTGACTATATCACATCCCTTTTCATGAGCAAGGAAAGGGTCACCTGCTACCACATGGGTGATTTCTCTCTGCTTATTAAGGAGCACATTGACGATGAAGTTGAGTTTTGCCATTTTGGCTATTTCCACCATGTCCTCGTGGGCAGGATTATCCTCGAGAATACCCGCTCTGGCGCGAGGGTGCTCAATCATTTTGTAGCCGTGGTTTTTATAGGCTGACCTGACGCTGTAGACGCCGGGTGCAATGCTTTTTCTGCCGCCCGAGAAGCCAGCGAAGAAATGAGGCTCAATGAAGCCGGTGCTGATACGAAAATCCGCCTCGACCACGTGACGGTTAATATCAGCAGGCGTACCTCTGGAGGTGGTGCCGATGTTGACCGTGTGGTTCACATCATGATTGATTACTTTATAGTTCGCCACGATATCCTTGCCCAGTTTCTTAATGAGCGCCTGCTTATCAAGGGGTGGATGCAGCCCCAGGGCAATTATGATGGAGATATTTTCCCGGGGCACTTTCGGCTCTAATTCAGCCAGTAGTGGTGGCAAGATCCTGTCCTCGGGGCAGGGCCTGGTATTATCCGTGACTATGACCACGACTTTATCGTTCTTTTTGATGCAATCGAAGAGCGCTGGGCAACCTATTGGAGACCTTAGGCTATTTGTTATGGCTTCGGCTTCGTTCTCCAGTCCTTTCACGTCTTTGGTGACCAAGATGTAAGTTATGTTCTTGGTTGGTATACTTGCCTTCAAAGTAGAGTCGCCGTAGGGAAGTTCAATTTCGGTGTACTTCATGCTAAGCAAACTCCTAAATTTTGTATTACTGGGCCAAGAGCGTTCTTAAATTTCCCTTATTATAAACTATATATCCAGCGCAGGTTGCTGACTAAGGATTAAACTTAGCCAAAAGCTTGCCTGAATATCTAGGCTGTTTAGGTGGGGCAAGAAAGCTAAAAACTATTTGCTCGAAATCGTCAGTCGTATTATACTTTAGCAGTTAGATTACGGAGGTAAAGAAAAATGTTTGACAGGATTCTGGTTCCGCTGGATGGTTCCAAATTAGCCGAATGTACTCTTCCTTATGTTGAGGCACTGGCTAAGGATCGAGGCGCTAGGGAGATAATTCTATTTCGAGTTTGTGAGAGCCCAGAGATACCTGCCGATTATCCAGCGAGCATGCCAGAAAGCTGGGAACAGCATGTGGAGCAAATAGTCAAAGGCGCTCAGCAGCAGTGTAGTCTTTACCTGGGGGATGTGGAGAAGAGGATGAAGAATTTAGGCGTAAAAATAAGGATAGAGTCACGTTTGGGCAAGGCCGCTGATGAAATTGTGAAATTTGCCGACAAGAACCAGGTTGACCTTATGGTCATAGCTAGTCACGGCCGTTCTGGGGTCAGTAAATGGGCGTTTGGTAGCGTTGCTGAGAAGGTTTTTCATCATACTTGTGTGCCTGTCTTGATGATCAGGGCGCCTGGATGTGTGCCTGGAGTTTAGGTATAAGTTTCTCTAATTAATGTTCATCGTAATTCATGATATAATTGTGATCGACAGAAACGCATAGTACGATTAGAGGGTTTTATGGCGGTACGATTTATACTTACCGATTATGTTAGCAAGGCTATGGAACATGCTATCTATGATAAGCTGGAAGATAGCACTTTTGTAGGACGAATTCCTCCTTGTGTTGGGGTATTGGCGTTTGGTACTACTTTGCCTGTATGCGAGTCTGAATTGCGCTCTACTCTGGAGGACTGGATTCTACTTGGTCTTAAACTGGGCCACGCTCTGCCGATAATAGAGGGTATTGACCTTAATAAGGAGCCTCAACGTGAGCCAGTAGAGGCGGTGTAAGCATCGGGATTTCATTCACCGCCTCGGGGAACTTGGCTTCGTTGGCCCTTACCCTGGAACAAAACACCAGTTCATGGTATATAAGCAGCACCGTCTAGCAATTCCTTCTAACACTGAATATTCAGTACCTCAGCTACAAATGATGCTACACGAGGTGGAGCAAATTATAGAACGCAAGATATCAGCTGAGGAGTGGAACCATCTTCGTTGAGAATCAAGACTGGAGATGGATTAATCCCCTTTAGAAAATTAATTTCGCGCTGTCTAAAGAGATAATTCAACGTGATCGCAAACATAGCTGGTTTTATTACCCGATATGAGGGCAAGAAGTTTCTCAAACTCAAAGAAGAAATCGATGACTCGATAATCTCTGAGAAGGAGCTTGCCAGGGGTGGGGAAATCTCGCTCTATATACATATCCCGTTCTGCAGAACCCTGTGCCCTTTTTGCTGCTTTAACCGGTATTTATTTAAGGAAGATAAGGCGCGGGACTATTTCAAGAGCTTGAAAAAAGAACTGGACCTTTACATCCAGCGGGGCTTCAAGTTCTCCAGTTTTTACTTTGGTGGTGGAACTCCTACTATATTGATGGACGAGTTGATTGGATTCACTGATTATCTCAGGAAGAGCTTTGAGGTCAAAGAAATCTCCCTGGAAACCACTCCCAACGAAATTAATAAGGAAACCATAAACTCACTGAAGGCTGTGGGGATTAAGCGACTGTCTATAGGAGTGCAAAGCTTTGATGATGATATATTGAGGGCTGTGGGCAGGGTGCTCTGTACTGGAGATGAGGCAAAGGAAAGACTCCTCATGGCTCAGGGGCAGTTCGATACACTTAACGTGGATTTAATCTTCAATTTCCCCTTTCAGTCTGTTGAGAAATTTGAGGCTGATATAGAAACGTTTAAAAATCTGGGTATAGACCAGGTAACTTTTTATCCCCTGATGCCTTCGCCACACAAGAAGAGCGCCATGGAGCGCAAATTCAGTCGGGTGGATAACTCTCAGGAGAAAAAATACTACGACGTCATCCTCAGAGAAGTTTATGCCAAAGGTTATAAGGCATCAACCGTCTGGTGTTTTTCCAGGGGTGACAGGATGATAGACGAGTATATAGTTGATTACGCCGATTATATTGGCATTGGCTCTGGCTCAGTGAGTTTGGTCAGAGGCAACTTCTATGTGAATGCATTTTCACTGGATAGATATCAGAATATGGTTAGAAACAACAGATTTCCTATAGTCAGGTGGCGCAGGCTATCAGAGGGCGAATACCTGCGGTATTATCTGCTGACCAAGCTTTTCGGTACGACAGTGGATCCAGCACTTTTCCGACATGACTTCGGCTCTGACATTCACCAGAAGTTGAGCCTCGAGTTATTGCTTTTGAAACTGGGTGGTGTGGTTATTGACAGAGATAATAGAATCAGCGTAACTCAGCGGGGGATGTATCCAGTCAGCGTCATGATGCGGGAGTTTTTTGCCTCATTAAACACCTTGAGGGAATACTGCATCGAGAACCAGATTTAGGAGTGTTCTACTTCGAGCTCATAACCCGAAGGTCGCTGGTTCAAATCCACCCCCCGCTACGACCAAACTCGAAACAGAGGCAGACCGGAGACGGCCTGCCTTTTTCTTTTCCTATAAAATACTTGCAGAATTGTTAACTACTATGCAATACTATTTCAAAGCAGCTTAGAGTGATAAATAAACCTGAAAATAACAATGAATAGACTATTATCGAATATTCTGGCAGCAATTATAGTAGGTATATTAGGGTTGGTTTGGGCATTAGCCTTGAATTTGTCTATTCTTTGGATGGTAGTTGGGTGCATAGTAGGTTATTTTATTTTGGGATTTATTGTTACTGTGCTATTTGGACGGCAAGGATCATGGGGCTTTGGATTTATGCTGAGTGGAATTGTTGCGGTTTTCATTGTGATAGGTTTAATAGTGTGGTTAGTTCGTTTCTTCATGAAAGCGTGGTAGAATCATCTGCAAAGATGGAGGGGGAGAGTCATGTTTGGGCATAAAACTGATGATTTTGAACGTAATGAAGTATTAAGCCTGCTTGGCCGCTGGACTAATGCCATTAATAAAATTGATATAGCCACAGATAAAATGAAACTAACAATAGCACAACAGCCAAATGGAATGCAATCTGAAGAGTTTGAAGCAGCGCGATTAAAAGCACTTTCTGTTGTTACCGAGGTGCGAAGTGAGACTAGTAATCCTAAATTTTGGCCAATACTAAATGACTTGAAAGCCAGCAAGATTATGTTGGAAATGCAAACGAAACTGTATGAATCCTATGACTATCAATTAGAAATCTTACGGCTATTAGGCAATGCTAGAACGGCTTTCTTAAGGGGGCGAGATGATGAAGCTCCTTCTAATAAAGATATGATGAAGATTTACAAGAAGCATGGTAACATCATAGATGATACAGGAAAAACAGCGGCCAAGCTTGCCAAGTGCTACCATATATCTCCTCAGGACTATCAGCGAGAAATTCAAAGAACATAAAAAGATAGCCACCCATCCGAAGTCAGCCCAATGGCGGTGGAGTTAGGAGCCTGCCGACCCCACCAGGGACTTTGGGAAACCCCAGCCTATTAATTTGGATTAGCTTTGGCTTCAATATATGTAGTGTAATGTTCTTCTAATACTTTCATACTTACTTTTGGTATCTTGCCGAAAAACACTTTCCCTGATGCCGCTTGGAAGTATACGCGACCTAAGTCTGATGGTTTTCGGCCATCACGAAACAGTCCATCAAATAAATTACCTTCATAAGATAATTGTGAAATTGATTTACCTCCCTTAAGTTCATAGGGAAACGCTAGTTGACCATCAGGAAATACATATATTTTCCCCCATTTCTTGGGCTTCTTATAATAAAAGCCAAATGACGACAATGTAACAGACTTGCTGTGAGGGTTCCTTGCATCGAGTGAGATATATGTTTTTGATGGATCAAATCCGTAGGTCATCTTATTGACACGTGCAAACATCATAGTAACCCTAACTAGAGGGCGGTCTAGGAACCATCTAAACCACTCGGCAAGTATGACTGCAAGCAGTGTGATAATGCCTGCGGCAGCTCCACCCCCGAATGCAGACCAGAATATCTTTGACCCCTCATTATCCATATTATCACTGATGATTCTAGCACATCATCAGCTTAGCTTGCACCTAGGTGCTGAGGCTATTTGGCTCGTCCCAGGTCTCACGTGGCTCACCAGAATGACCTCCCGTCTCAGGGGGCTATGCTAAACGCCTCAAAGGGAAACAGAAGTTGGTCTTGGAGCGCCACGGTGAGCCACACAGTCCACCATGCTGTCATTCTGAGGAGGCTGTCCCAAAAATCGCAATTACAGGGAACTCGCGGGTGACACGTAATAACAGTTTCCGGTACAAACTGGTAGTGATAGCAGGTAAGTTTGACATTCTATCCATTAGGCTGTATTCTGTAGTAAGATAGTTGGAAAGTAAGACAGTAGGAGATTATTATGGCGGAGCTTATTCAGCTACGAAAGAAAGCGCAACTTACACTTCCACAGTCGGTAAGAGAGGAGCTTGGTATAGAAGAGGGTGACTTCATGGATGTTCAAGTAAGGAATGGTGAGGTTGTGCTCAAAGTAAAGAGGCTGGTTGACAAAGAACAGGCCTGGTTTTGGAGCCAGCGCTGGCAGCAGGGCGAAAGAGAAGCCGAAGATGATATCCGTACTGGCCGTGTTCATAACTTCCCTGATGCCAAATCGGCAGTAACTTTTCTTCACAAACAGACAGGTAAAAAACAGAGCAGGGTTAGTCACAGTAAAAGCTGATGCCTATCGAACTTACCGAGCGGTTTGTGAGGCAGTATTCTCAACTGCCCAGTACAATACAGAAGAAGGTGGATAAAGCACTGATTTCGCTTGATGCCGATTTTCGGCGGCCAGGACTAAGAAGTCATCCAATGGGCAGTGCTCCTGGCGTATTTGAAGCTTATATTGATCGAAAATATCGCATGACGTTCGAACGCCACGGTGACACCTTTGTGATGCGCAATGTTGATAATCACGATGAATGCTTGAGGAACCCATAAGACGTAAGGTAAGTTACCAGTAACTGTAGTGCACCCCATTAAGTCAAAAAAGAACTAAGTTAGTAATTGACGCCAAGGCAAGGTCACATTTGGGGAGGTGACTCTCACAAAACTGGGATATGTTGAAGGGATCATCACGTCGTCCGCCTCAGGCGGACTTCCTCATGATGACAGTTTCCGAGTTCAAATCGCGATTTTATTAAAAATTCCCTGTTATTCCCATCTCATTACCTATGCCCCGTAATTCCTCCAGGACTTTGTTTAATATAAGCACTTTTATCCTTTGTTTTTGGTATTTCTCAAATTCTTTCTCTCCGTGGATGAATACTCGTTTCTGTCCAGTTGCCTTTTCGGAGTTCTTCAATGTGCGTATATATTCATCCATGGCACTCTTAAAGACACTGGGATCAATGAATGCATCTATGCGAATGGCAGCAAAGAATTGGGAAAGTTTGGTGGAAGGCTCGCCTTTAGCCGTAGCCAAATAGAGGCTGGGGCCAAATAGACCACCTGACAGCACCCCGCAGAGAATATCGACAAGTAGCGATAATCCGTATCCCTTATGGCCACCGTTTTCTTCGCTGGCACCACCTAGCGGCAAAAGTCCACCATAGTTTAATTGGCTCATATTCTGCAGCACACTGCCAGGATCGTCTGTGGCATTTCCGTCTGCGTCAGTTGCCCAGCTAAGGGGCATCTTCTTACCTTCTCGATGGTAGACCTCTACCTTGCCAAAGGGGGCAGTGGAGGTTGCCATATCCAGAACAAAGGGTTTTTCCTTCCCGGCGGGTACGGCAACTGCGATGGGGTTTGTCCCCAGTATACGTTCTCTACTGAAAGTTGGCGTTACGCTCGGTGTAGTATTGGTTAAGGATATACCGATAAGTCCATGCTCCAGCGCCATCATCGGGTAATAGCCAGCAATGCCATAATGGTTGGAGTCTCTGACTATTGCCAGTGCCACATTGTTTTTAAGGGCCTTGTCAATAACCATCTGCATAACGCGGTAGCCGATAACCTGTCCCATTCCCTGGCCTCCAGACAGGAGCAGGGTATTAGCTGTTTCCTTGATAGTCGTTATGTTTGTCGTTGGTTTAATATAACCTGAACGTAATCCAACAACGTATCTTCTCAGCCTCTGGACTCCGTGTGACGTTATGCCTCGCTGGTCGGCAGCGATGAGGATATCAGCGGTAATACCGGCATCGTCATCTGGAACCCCTAAATTTCGGAATACGTTGATGCAAAATTCACGCAGAGAATCAACGCTAACTTCAACATAGCCTTCCATGCTTCCTCCTTATTTAAATATAAATATATTTCGTTTGTTCCTGAACAACAGCATAATTATACTTAGTCAGCTAAAGCAGCACAATGCAGGGCTTTTTTCTACTTATCAATTGCCTACGTGTGACTTCTCTGCCGGGTCAGCTAAGGTTGCTAAATGACTCTCACTGGCTTAAAATCAAGGGAAATGGGACTGACTAAGGACCAATACAGCCAGATTATCGACCAGGCTATTGCTGAAGACCTGGGCTGGGGGGATTGTACTACCAATGCCCTGATACCTGAGACCCAGCGGGGAATAGCCACCATCAGGGCTAAAGCCGATGGCGTTCTGGCTGGAATAGAAGTAGCCAGGCAGGTTTTCCTGAAGATAGACCCTGAATTAAAGGTGGATATCCTTATTAAAGATGGAAACGTCCTCAAGCCCGGCGATGCCATAGCCAGAATAGAAGGTAGAATCGCCAGCCTGCTGAAAGCGGAGCGCACGGCGCTGAATTTCTTGCAGCATTTAAGTGGTATTGCCACCGAAACCGGCCGCTATGTGGAAGCCATTAAAGGTCTGCCCGCTAAAATCGTGGATACCAGGAAGACCATCCCCGGTCTGAGAGTGCTGGAGAAATATGCTGTGCTGATGGGTGGTGGTAAGAATCACCGTATGCATCTGGGCGATGGCATTTTGATTAAAGATAATCACCTGAAGGCGCTTCGCCGCCAGGGGCTGGGCCTGAAAGAGGTTATTGCTAAAGCCCGCGCCCAAAATACTGCTGGGCTAAAAATAGAAGTAGAAGCTAAAAGCCCCGAAGAAGCCGTAGAGGCTGCTGACGCCGGCGCTGGTATCGTCATGCTGGATAATATGAGCCTTGATGATATGCGTAAGGCTGTGGGATTGATTAAAGGTCGCTGCTTGATCGAAGCCTCGGGCGGTGTTAACCTGGATAGAGTGCGGGCTATTGCCGAAACCGGTGTGGATATTATCTCGGCAGGAGCTTTGACTCACTCCCCCAAAGCCCTGGATATCAATATGAAGCTGGATTGATATGAACCTGATTTATTTCTGACATCTGGCACACAGGCCGAAAATAGCCAGGTGTCTCAAATCCGCCTGGAACTGGTAATCACGGGCTAAAGCTTGGGTCAGTTTAAGTAATGATGATTCAGGTAAATCAATTACACTGCCGCATTTACTGCAGACGAGGTGATGATGGTGTCCCTTCTCCGCCAGGTGATAGCGGACGCGCCCATCATCCAGGTCAATCTCAGTGACCAGCCCCAGCTCTTTCAATAATTCCAGGGTTCGGTAGACTGTGGAGATATTTGCGTAAGGGTATTTAGCTTTAACCTTAGCGTAAATTTCCTCGGCGCTGATATGGCTATCCACACTGTGAAGGGCATCCAGCACCATGATCCGCTGCGGCGTTAACCGATACCCCTTTTCCTTTAGCGTCTGATTACAGCTCATTTACCGAAATCATATCATTTCTGAGGGAAGCAGTAAAAAATCTCTATGAGTTTGTGTTAGTTGAAAGTTGTGCAAATCGTTATTGTGTCAGTATTGAAGATTACTTTTGCCTGTTTTGCTTTTGTCCAATCGCTTTTAAAAACTCATCTTCGGTAATTCTAAGTTGCTTTAGGATATCTGAAAGCAGATAAGGACTGATATCTTTGGTGGGGTGAAGGGGAAGAGGTGATCTACGGCAATCACTATGGTGAAATATGGCGTGGCCACCCTTTTGTCTAACTTTTATGAAGCCCAGTTTGTTAAGTCCCTTGATTACATCCTTAGCTTTAAGACTGGGCAACTTTGTCATACTGCGACTGTAACCTGTTTCGAGTTGCTTTCATCTGGTATTTCTTCGCCGTGCTCTTTGCGATATTCAAGACATAGTTCTAGGACTTCCTTGATATTAGCTATGCATTCCTCATATGCTTTTCCCTGAGCATGTGCTTCGGGGATGAGAGGACAACTAGCTATATAGAAGCCGTCGGGCGCTTCCCGAATTATAACTGTATATTTCATATTTTGCCCCTATTGTCGTGATTATAGCACATTTCTAAAGGTAATCTTTGTTGGCTAAAGGGAAATAGTTATTGAAAAGGAATATTTTCGCTCGCTTACATGTGAGAGTGCAAGAAGTGGTTGTGGGCTACCTGTGTGCAAATGACTAACTCAAAAAAACAGGTTTTGACTGTACGTAGGTGCCCCCGCCGAGTAATATTGCCATCTCCATATGCGGTTTATTTACCACTTTCCAGGTTAACGGACCATGCCTCATACCCTTGGGAATGAAGAGGGCCGAAGTTGTGTTGAATGTTAGTAGCTGGCCGCCGAGGTAAACCTCTATTTCACCACCAAGGTCTTCAGGATTGTTATGGTCACTGCCGACAAATAGGAGTACCTCGGCGTAATCATGCGAATGTTCTAAGGTATAAGGGTTTTGGTCTGGTATGTCCCATATCCAGTTAAACCCGATATATATATTGCATCCAGGTACGAGGGCGTTACTCATATACGTCATTAAGGGATTTCTGCGCCCTTTGATTTTTAAGCCATTTGCTTCATAAATTGGTTTTCTTACAAGATATTTTTCGTAGTCGATGTCGTCTGTTTTCTGGGGTAATCCTTCTTTTCGTTCATGGGCACCGCTTCCTCCCCAACCTTCTTTTAAGTCGCCAGTCCCTATTATGAACGCCATCTCGATATGTGGCTTTTGGAATTTCTTCCAGATTAATGGTCCGTGTTTTGTTCCCTGGGGCAAAAAGAGCGCTGTGTTTGTGCTGAATTTTAGTGGCTGACCGCCAGCAAAAAACTCTATTTCACCGCCGAGATCTTCAGGATTATCAGGGTCACTACCGTAATGCATCACAATCTCGTCGTATTGATGCGACATCTCGTAGATGTGTGGGTTTGGCTCAGGCATGCCGTATACCCAGCCTAGTTCGATGTAGCAGTTGGCTCCCGGCACCTGAGCATTGCTTATTAAGGTCATAGTAGGCCTCTGCCGATTTTTGACTACAGTAGCTCCCGCCTCGTAATTTGGTTTTCTTACCAGATATTTTGCATAGCTCATTTTATCCATTAGCAATTGTCCTCCAGTCTTTTCTGAATATTGCCCCTACAATTATAAGGTACTCGTGGGGCACATTGATAGTAAGCAACCTCTTACCCCCTGCCCCCTCTCTCCTTTCAAGGGGCGAACCCCCTTTAAATCCCCAGGCAAGGATGACATTTTGTTTCGAAAGGGCTTAGCCCAGCTTTTCTTTGCTATCCAGCATAATGGTAACTGGACCGTCATTGTGGATTTCTACCAGCATGTGCTGCTGAAAGCGGCCGGTCTCCACTTTAATCCCGGTATTACGCAGGCGCTCTACAAAAAGGTTAAACAAATGCTCTGCCTGCTGTGGTGGTGCTGCCCCGATGAAGCTGGGCCGCCGCCCCTTGCGCGTGTCCGCCAGAAGGGTAAACTGGCTGATAACTAGCATCTCCCCGCCGATTTCCAGTGCCGAGATATTAAACTTGCCGTCGGCATCGGAAAAGATGCGCAACTGGGCTATCTTATCAACTAGATAATCGATGTCTTTTTCGCTATCTTCATTGGCTATGCCGATGAGAACGACAAAGCCCTGACCGATTTTGCCCACTACCTCACCATCTACAGTCACTGCAGCTTTGGTAACTCGTTGTATCAGCGCTTTCAAAAGTCTCTCCAGTTTCCTGTGTCAATGAATGGTCTGGGGAATATTGTAAGGAAAGAGCTGGCTGATAGCAAGGTGGGTTTAAGTCCTCTACTATACTAATGCCGCCGAGACACTCGAGAATGAAACTGTGATTGGAAAATCTAGATTTTAATCTCTTGCCTTCTTGGGGGCCTTAGTACGGTAGATAATATCAGACCGACAATGCTAACAGCGCCACAAACCCAAAAAGCCGCCTGATAGTTAAGAGTCAAATCAAATATATAACCAGTTAAAAGCGGGCCGACGGAAGCTCCAACAGTAAAGCCAAGACCAAAGACCCCGAAAATCAAACCATGTGACCTCAGTCCAAAGAGCCAGGCTATTAGAGGCGACTCTGATGCGCCCATACCTCCATAAGCACAGCCAAAAATAATGGCAAAAAGGAAAAGCATCCACATCTCTTTGACGGGCACCAACCAGAACAAGACTGCTGCCATCATAATAAAACCGATAATATAAAGCTGCCTATTCCCAATTTTGTCACCAAGGTAGCCCAGGGCAAAATTGCCAATAATGCTCATTCCGCCCATCGCAGCTAAAATGTTGGCGGCATTGACGGCCGAAATTCCCAATCCAATGGCATGCGGCACAATATGCACCACAATGGAGAACATAGAATATCCGAAGCAGAAGAATATGCCCAAAACCAGCCAGAATTGTCTGGTAGAAGATGCCTCCTTTAGAGAAAACCCCTGGGCTCCCAATTCCACACCAGGATTCTTCTCTTTGTTTTCCGCGTGTGCCAGTTGACCCATCTGGTTCGGGGCACGCCTCAGGAACTGAGCAGCCAATATTACTACCAGCATAATGACAATGCCTAGAATGATATAGGTGGTACGCCAACCATAAGCCGAGATAAGCCGACTAACCAGTGGTGGTTCAATCAATCCACCTATGCCACTGCCAGCTACCACAATGCCCGTCATAAGGCTTCTTCTGGTAGCAAACCACCTGGCTACAGTTGATACTGGCGGAACCCACATGCCACTTATACCAATTCCTATTATCACCCCGGCGAAAAGATACAATTGCCAGACACTATTGACCTGGGACATGAGCACAAACCCCAGACCCAAAAAGAATCCACAGGCTGTCAGCACTATCCGAGAGCCGAACTTATCATTGAGACTTCCCATAGCAACACCAAGTATGCCACTTAAAATCATGGACAGTGAAAAGGCTCCCGAGGTCAGAGCTCTGCTCCAGCCAAACTCAGTTATCAACGGTTCGAAGAAAACGCCAAAGACCATATATAGGCCGTAGCCCACTAACAGAATAAAGAAAACAGCTATGACGACAATATATCCGTAGAAAAACCCTGGTGCTGCTTTAGAAGGTTGCTGAACTTCTTTATTGTTCATCATAAATTACCTTTGAACAGGTTTCTCTGGCTAAAACTGCCTAATTGTATCACAGAAAGAAGTGGTTTATTGGAGGAAGATTTTAAATATTTTGGGCAAACCAAAGATATTTATCGGGTCTTCATTTACATAACGTTTTGCACGACCCTAAATTATTAAGGAGACGGGGGGGGTGAGAGATTGGAAAACCTTTACAGAAAAAACGGCTTTTGTTAAACTGCAATTACTGGTCCAATATTAAATTGGAGGTATTGTATTATGGGAAGCAGAGATTTTAGACATCGGGAAACGAAAAAACCCAAGAAGGACGCTAAGAAATCAGCTCCTATCATCTTTGAAGCGTCGGCAGAAGTCGAGGTGATTAAAAAAGGCAAAAAACCGACACCGGAGGAAGAGGAAGAGGAATAAGCCAATCGTGCCAGCCTATTTGGAGCTTTCTCACGCCGGCAAGTTGTCTGAGAGGGTAGCAGCAGCCAGAGCTTTGTTGCAAGGTTGTCGGGTTTGCCCCAGGCAATGCAGCGTTGACCGCCTGTCTGAGGAAGCGGGCAAATGCCACACTGGCAGGCTGGCAATGGTTTCCAGCTACGGACCTCATCTCGGTGAAGAATCACCGCTGGTGGGAAGGCATGGTTCAGGCACCATATTCTTTACCAATTGCAATCTGAAATGCATTTATTGCCAGAATTACTCTATCAGCCAGCTTGGAGAAGGGATGGAGGTGAGCAAAGAAGAGTTGGCGAAGACAATGCTGTTCCTCCAGGATAAAGGCTGCCATAATATCAACTTGGTCTCCCCAACTCACGTGGTGCCGCAGATTTTGGAAGCCCTGGAGGTGGCAGAAGGCCTCGGTTTAAGATTGCCGCTGGTCTATAACACTGGTGGCTACGACTCATTAGAAACTCTGAAGATACTCGATGGCATTGTCGATATCTACATGCCTGATATGAAATATTCTGATGTTGAGATTGGCCTGGAGCTGTCAGGCATAGAAAATTATCCAGATATAAACCGGGCTGCAGTCAGGGAAATGCACCGCCAGGTGGGCGACCTGCAAATTAATGAAGATGGCGTGGCTGTTCGTGGTCTACTCATCCGTCATCTGGTCTTGCCACAGCGACTAGCTGGTACGGAAGAGACGGTTAACTTCATCGCTGAAAAACTATCCCGCAATAGCTATGTAAATATTATGGACCAGTATCGCCCCTGCTATCAAGCTCATGAGCATCAGGAGATTTCTCGGTCGTTGTCAACGCGAGAGTTTACTGAGGCAATGGAATTGGCTCACAAGGCTGGATTAACTCGGCTGGACAAAAAGCATCCTGCGATCTTAAGAATATTTTAAAATACCTTAGAGAGAGGCTTATTTAGCAAAATATGGAAGCGAGGTTATAACACAGAGATGTCAGAATTAGCACACATGTCAGTTACGGTCACTGGTCACGTTCAGGGGGTCTTCTACCGGGCATTTACCTCAAGGTTGGCTAAATCCCTTGGCTTGCGTGGTTTTGTGCACAACCTTCCTATTCAGACGCATGCAGTACGCGTGGTTGCCGAGGGCGAAAAAGATAAGCTGGAAGAACTGCTGAGACAGCTTGATGGGGGGCCGCCTGAGTCACTGGTAGAAAATATTGATGTCGAATGGTCAGACTTCACTGGAGAGTTCGTTAATTTCGAGATAAGGCAATAAGTCTGATGGAAAGCTCAGTATTTTGCTAATGCTTTTGTAGAGATATGCAAAATAGCTATATCAATATTATGTGCGTGATATTGACAAGGATAATTAAATTGCCTAACATATCCATTGCCATTTGTAACAATTCTGCTGACTACACATGGTCCACCGATTATACTTAGAGGAGGCATTACATGAAGCAACTTACAAAGAACATCTACATCGAGACTGGGTGGTCGGGTGCTAATGTAGGTTATGTTATTACGACAGATGGACTGGTGATGATAGATACGCCACATAAGCCATCCGATGCCTTAAAGTGGAAAGAGGAAGTCGAGAGCAAGGGGAAAGTCAAATATCTGATCAATACTGAAGCCCATGAGGACCATTCCACTGGCGCCTTCTTTTTCAAAGCTACGGTTGTAGCACATGAGAAAGCCAGGGAAGAAATTGTGAATGCCGATATTAAGCAAATATTAGAACGAGTGGTACAGAAGGACCCGAACTGTATTCCCCTGATTAAAGATTATAAAGTAAATGTGCCTTCTATTACTTTTTCAGAGCGGCTTACATTATACGTGGGGAAGCATAGTTTCCACCTAATTCATGTGCCTGGTCATAGTGCTGGACAGATTGCTGTGCTGATACCTGAGGAGAAGGTAGTTTTTACTGGTGATAATGTCTGCTGTAAGATGCAATCGTTTTTACATGAAGCAGACCCATATGCTTGGCTTGAGTCCATCGATCGAATCGGTGCCATGGACGTAGATTATATTGTTCCTGGACATGGGGATGTCTGCGATAAGAGCTATCTCAGAGAGGAGAAGACTTTTATTCAGGATTGTATAGACAAAATTAATAATGCAATTAAAAACGGCTGGACCAAAGAAGAGACTTTAGCCAAAGTCTCATTTCGGTGTTACCCGATGGATAGTGGACTTGAGGTGTTCGGCCCAGTGCTGCTGGAATTGAGTGTAGCTCATATTTATGAACTTCTATCACGGAAGAAGTAAATTTACCTCAGTTTTTATTAATCTCCTGATTTGATTCGATATGGGGAGCGTATTTGTCTCTGACTGATGTTTTTACAATTATATTTCTAAGTAATTGTGTTTTTAATTCCAGTGGGTGGAGAGCAGAAAAGTCAGACATTACTCTCAGGTGGGCTCGGATATACTAAGCCGATTGTTCTATGACTCAACCACTCCGTCGGGATCATGGCTTTCCATAGTTTTCAAATTGCGAGGAAGGATGCGTTCCTGGTATATATTCTCCAGCTTATCCAGAAGCTTTTCAGGGTCGGAATCGTAGTATACGATTGCCCCGGTATGCTTATTAACCATGCCGACAATGTCATCAATATGCTCGGTAATACCACCGGTTTCTTCCAGTACACCTATGACCTTTCCTTCATCGTAGGCGATGGCAAATTCTCCCAGTGTTCCGGAGCGTCCTCCAGCGAAGATAACCACATCACAGCTCCTTATATTCTCGATCTCGCGGCCCATAAGTCCACTTCCAGTATAAATGATGGCATCGTAGCCTCTGGTTGGACAAAGATACTTGGTCACGTGCTCCTCAAGGTTGAGAGCGGGCGAGATTCCCACCACCACGCCTTTTTCCTCAATGGCTCCTTTTACTGCTTCATGGGGTAAACCGGGGCAGGCGCCTGTTATAAGAACGTATCCACGACTGGCTATACAAGCACCCAGACGGCGTACTCGCTGGCGTACATCCTCTGACAGCTCTCCACCTGCCGAGCCCATCATGCCTACGGTCATACTGGGGAAAGGAAACTTGGGGTGATTATTCTTAGCCATTGGTTATTGCTCCTCTCCAAGCGAGACTATATTGACTTTTTGTGCATCCAGTCTCACGGCTCAACCCTGTGTTTTCATCCTCTAAAGCAGTCTTAGTACCGTATCAATTACATGCTGAGGGGTGAAGCCCCACTGATTATAAATCACTTCGCCAGGTGCTGATACTCCGAAATGAGGTATACCAATAGCCACGCCACGTAGTCCTACATACCGCTCCCACCCCAGCGGTACCCCAGCTTCTATGGAGACACGCACCTGTATCTCAGGAGGCAAGACCTTATTGCGATATTCAACAGGCTGTGCATCGAATAAAGCCCAGGAAGGTAGCGAGATCACTCTTGCTGTGATACCTTTTTTCTCCAATAGTCTCCCAGCCTCAAGAGCGATGTGTACTTCTGAACCAGTTCCGATAAGGATAACCTCTGGTGGTGTCCCAGCCTGCCACAGAATGTAACCACCTTGCCCTACGCCACTGGCTGGTGCCAGTACTGACCTGTCCAGCACTGGCAGGTTTTGTCGACTGAGTATTAATGCCGTTGGTCCCTGGCAATGTTCCAGCGCTATTTTCCATGCCTCCACGGTCTCGGTAGCGTCTGCAGGGCGAATTGTTATCAGGTTGGGTATCGCCCGCAGGCTCAGAATTTGCTCGATAGGCTGGTGGGTGGGGCCGTCCTCGCCCAGAGCCACAGAATCGTGGCTGAAGATATAAATCACCCGCAGTTTGGTCAGCGCTGCCAATCGTATCGGCGGGCGCATGTAATCGGAAAAAACCAGAAATGTTCCCGCGTAGGGGATAATACCTTTGTGGAGAGCCATGCCATTGCAGATAGCACCCATAGCATGTTCCCGTACGCCGAAGTGTATGTTTCGTCCGCAATAATCTTTACACTCATAATCTCTATAGCCATTCAGGGTGGTCTTTGTGGAAGGAGCTAAGTCAGCCGAACCTCCGGCGAAAGCCCGGACTTTGTTGGCAATAACATTCATTACTCTACCAGAAGCCTGCCGGGTGGCTATGGGTTTATCCCCGCCCTTAAACAGGCTAGCCAATTCATCATCCCACCCTTTGGGCAGATTACCTTCAAGGTCGCTTTGGAGCTGTTGGGCTTTCTGGGGATGTGCCTGCTGATAAGATTTCAGCAGATTTTCCCAGTTTTTCTGCTGAGTTCTGCCTCGTTCCTGAGCCTGGCGAAGATGTGTTAGTACTTCCGCTGGAATAGTAAATGGCTCTTGATAAGTCCACCCCAGGCGTTCTTTAGTCAAACGTGTTTCTTCGGCACCCAGAGGCTCGCCGTGCGCTGCAGCAGTGCCGGCTTTATTGGGGCTACCATAGCCAATAATAGTGCGGCAGATGATAAGGCTGGGACGAGTGCTCTCCTTCTGTGCCGTGCCAATAGCCTGGTTCACCTCTGCGGTATTCATGCCATCGATGGGGCCGACAACATGCCAGTCGTAAGCCTGAAACCGCTTAGCTACGTCTTCGGTAAAGGTAATATCAGTATTCCCTTCGATGGAAATATTATTATCATCATAAAGGTAGATAATTTTGCCCAGTCGCAATGTGCCTGCCAGCGAAGCTGCCTCGGAGGCAACGCCCTCCTGTAGGTCTCCGTCGGAGACGATGGCATAAGTATAATGGTTGATAATCTCGTATTCTGGACGATTGTAATTTTGTGCCAGCCATCTTTCCGCCATAGCCATTCCCACCCCATTGGCAAAACCCTGCCCCAGTGGTCCAGTGGTTGCCTCCACTCCGGGGGTGAGTCCATGCTCTGGATGACCAGGTGTCTTGCTACCCCACTGGCGGAACTGCTTGATCTCCTCGAGAGACAGATCGTAGCCGGTGAGGTGCAGAAGAGCATAGAGCAGGGCAGAAGCATGGCCTGCTGATAGAATAAAGCGGTCTCTATCTGGCCATTGTGGATCAACAGGATTATGCTTCAGGAACCTGTCCCACAGCACATAAGCCATGGGGGCAGCGCCCAGTGGTGCTCCCGGATGACCGGACTTAGCCTTCTCTACAGCATCAACTGCCAGAAAACGGATGGTATTGATACAGAGTTCGTCGAGTGCTGCTGGGTTTTTGGTTGGCATGGTTTATATATAATACCATTCTTGTTACCGTGGTTGAAGTGCTAAGAAGCCTCGGCAGAGAAAAATATATTTTTCTAACCTGTCATTGCGCTGCGCTGGCAATGGCAGCTTTAGGATAAGTTGACACGGTTACAAGGAACAACTAAGAAGGGGACAAGCTCCTTATGTTATAATACCGATTTTGAAAGAGCACTAAAATGCATCTCAGTAAAGTCATACTTCATCCCCAGAAATATCCTGATTTAGACTATTACCCTTTTAATCTCGATGTTCTTCAGAAGACTAAAAGTATCACATTTTCCTCGCCGGTAACCTTTTTTGCTGGTGAGAATGGTACGGGGAAGTCTACATTGCTTAAAGCCATATGCCGCAAATGTGACATATACATCTGGGAAGATACAGAACGGACTCGTTACAGACCTAGTCCATATGAAGAAGAACTGCATAACTATATTGATATAGAATGGCTTAACGGTTCTGTGCCAGGGTCGTTTTTCGGTTCCCAGACATTTCATGATTTCGCTCGTTTCCTGGATGGATGGGCCAGGGCTACTCCTGCGGTATTGGACTACTTTGGTGGCAACTCGCTACTGAGCCAATCGCATGGAGAATCGTTTATCTCTTTTTTTTCCACCAGATATAAAATCGAAGGACTTTATTTCATGGATGAACCGGAGACAGCCCTATCGCCCAAAAGCCAGCTTGAATTGCTCAAGATTTTAAAGGAGATGGGCGAAGCTGGCCACGCTCAGTTTATAATAGCCACTCATTCTCCCATCCTCCTGGCATGTCCTGGTGCCGTAATCTACAGCTTCGATAAAATACCTGTAATTCCTATTAGATATGAGGATACAGAATATTTTCAAGTTTACCGGGACTTCTTAAACAACAGAGATAAATACTTGGAGGGGTTATAGAAAATGTGAGGTCAATAGTATTTCTTAAAGCATTCTAACCAGTTACACCCAGATACTTTGCCTTAGTTTCATCATCTCCCTTAAGCTTTATCGGCGTAGATTCGTAAACTATTTTACCCTTACTCATGATATAAACGTGATCAGCTACTCGCAAGGCCATAGAGAGGTTTTGCTCTACCAGTAGGATTGAAAAGCCCTGCTTCTTCAGCTCACCGATGACTTGGCCTACTTCCCAGACTAGGATTGGGGCCAGGCCTTCAGAAGGTTCATCCAGTAATAGTAGATCGGGATTGGTCATTAAAGCTCTGGCGATAGTAAGCATTTGCTGTTCTCCACCACTGAGAAGATTGGCCTTGTTTTTAGCTCTCTCCTTTAATCTTGGGAAAAGAGCATAAATCTTATCCAGTGTCCAGGCACTACCCCTGCCTCGGCTTCTCGCTGCCATAGTCAGATTTTCGGCTACTGACAGGCAGGAAAAGATACGTCTACCTTGTGGCACCAGACCAATGCCAAGCTGGGCAATCTGATGGGGCTGGAGGCCAATCAGGGACTTACCCTGGAAGGTGATGGTGCCCCTACGTGGCGGAGTGAAACCGATGATAGTGCGGATAGTGGTGGTCTTACCCATACCGTTTCTGCCCAGCAGGGATACTACCGAACCATCTTTTATGGCCATGGTGATGCCCTGAAGGACATAGCTCTCTCCGTAATACGTATGGACGTCTTGGAGCTCTAACATTTACCGGCGACCTCTTCATCAAAGCCCATATAAATTTCTTTGACTTTATCGCTAGCCTGAATCTGCTCGGGGGTACCTTCCATAATAATCTCTCCATAATGGAGCACGATAATCCTCTGGGCTACTCCAAATACCAGGTCCATATCATGTGCCACCAGCATGACTGTTATCTTCTCCCCCAGCTTACGGATGAGGTTGGTAATATCAGCGCTTTCGGAGGCAGTCAAGCCACAACTTGGCTCATCTAACAGCAATAGCTTGGGGTTAGAAGCTAGACTTAAGGCAATCTCCAGTTTACGTTGTTCACCGTAGGAGACGGAGTGGACTGGATCATTTCGCATTTGCCATAAATCCATGGAACTTAATAGCTCCTGGGCTCTGTCGAAGAGCGACTTATAGCTGGTAACCGCTCTAAATACTTGGAAACGAGTGTTTTTTGTTCCTAGTAAGGCGAGCACCATGTGCTGCAGTACTGTCAGATTAACAAAGAGAGAGGTAATCTGAAAAGAGCGCGCCATGCCCAAATGCGTTCGCTTATAGGCGGACATATGAGTAATGTCCTGATCAAAAAAGAACACCTTACCACTTGAGGGGGCGATTTGACCGCCGACCAGATTAAAGAAGGTAGTTTTACCGGCACCATTCGGTCCTATAATGGCGATATGCTCACCGGCATCCAGCTTACAGGATACATTATGCACCGCATGAATACCGCCAAAATCTTTAGATAAACCTTCAACTCTTAAGGCTTCCATAACGTACCTTATTCCAGAATTTAAGCAAATAGATACCTAATCCACCAGGGAGAAATATGACAGCAAAAACGAAAATGCCACCTAGAATTAGGGGCCAACGTTCTGGAGTATACAAACTTGAAATATGCTCCAGTAATACTACTATTGCGGCTCCGAGTGCAGGGCCAAAGATAGTTGTACAACTACCAATTATAACCATAAGCATAACCATCGTAGACGTCACTATCCCAAGGTGTACAGGAGCCATAACACCATTGTAGTAGGCAAACAAAACGCCGGCGACTCCAGCGAATAGCCCCCCTATAATGAAGGCTACATATTTATGAAACCATACATTGTAACCCAGAGCAATCATTCTGGGCTCATTTTCACTTATGCCCTGTATCACCCATCCAAACGGTGATTTTACAAAACGATATATCAGGAATAAACTGAGAACGAAAATTATAAAAACTAAGTAATAAAATGTAGTATCATTCATAGTAATGAAGGGGATACCAAGGTCTGGCAAACGAATGCCAGATAAGCCATTACTGCCACCGGTCACAGTTCGCCATTTTAAAGCAATACTGTACAATAGCTCTCCCATCGCCAGAGTAACTAATAAAAAATAGGTATCAGCTACTCGAAGCGCTAATATGGCTAAAATGGCAGCAAATAGCGTAGCCATGAGAATGCCAGCAACAGCAGCTATCCAGAAGTTATCGATGCCAGCACTTGCGGTTAGAATACCAACCGTGTAACCTGCTACTCCAAAATAAGCTGCGTGTCCTAATGAAAAAAGACCAGTATATCCCCAGAGGATATTCAGGCTTGCGGCAAAGATACCGAAGATAAGTACCTTGATTATCATGCTCTGAATATACGGAGAGACGAAGGGAGGCAATGCTAGTAGAATGAGACCCAGGACAATATAAACGGCATAATACATTAATCTGTCCTGCCAGGTTGACTTGATAGGTTCAGGAGATGCCATTTTGTTAGTGCTCATCGTTTTTTCACACCCAGTAAGCCCGTGGGTTTTACTAACAACACAACTATAAAGATTAAATAAACGGTAAACATAGCAAAGTCTGGGAAGATGAACTTACCGAAAGTATCAACGATACCGATTATTAAACTTCCGAGCAGAGCTCCCTGCGCACTTCCCAGGCCCCCAACCACGACTACAATCATTGCGAGTAGTAAAATGGGCATACTTATATCAGGATAGGCGCCAACTATCGGTGTCCCCAGGAAACCGGCAAGCCCACCCATCACCGCACCCACAATGAAGATAGCGCTAGAAATCACTCCGTAGTTAACTCCCAGCCCAATGGTCATTTCTTTGTCCTCCATACCAGCCCGAATTCGAGCACCAATTCGAGTCTTGTCCTGTAACCACCAGAGGACAAAGAACACTGCTAGTCCAACCAGGATAATCGCCAACCGATAATGAGGGAACATAAGTTCTCCTATGGTAATAGAACCGGAAAGAAAAGCTGGCGGTTGGCCAATCTTAGGCATAGGTCCCCAAATCCATAAAACCGCATTGGCGGCTATATAAACAATTCCCAGCGTTAACAAGGCTTGCTCGTTAAGCTTCTTGTATAAGCGTTTCAAAAATGTACGCTCAAGAAAGAAACCAACTAAGCCAACGCCAACCGCAGCTAGTATCGCAGCTAGCGAAAAACTGCCCCACTGACTCACCGCAGTCAGTCCAAAATAGGCACCAATCATATACAAAGCTCCATGTGCTAAATTGAGGATACCCATAACACCGAAGATAAGAGAAAGGCCACTAGCTAACAGGAACAATATGAAAGCATATGAAATCCCGTTCAATATGTTGGTTACTATTGTATCCAAGGTTACAATTCCTCTACTTAGAGCGACTGCACCACATAATCAAGCAATGTACTGCAATAATGTAATTTGGTGACTGCTGGTTATACGTATATTATAATCTCATCGCTACATCGAGCAAAGTCTTCGGTTGCATTGATAGTTACAGTAGAATGTAAATAAGGGGAAAAAGGATAAACACAGAAATTAGCAGGAAGCTCAATTCAAGGTTGTCCAAAATAATCTCATAGTTAGTGTAATGATGGTGACTATAGCCACCTTTTGAAACTGCCGTATTTTCCTGGTTAGTCCTTGCCGATTCACTTATTAAAGCCATATCTCAAGGTGTCCCTTTCCCAGTGGGCTATATTGACTTTTTTACTGGCTTCCTAACAATCAGGCGACTACTAGTAGTTGTCTCAGTGTATGCTATTATCACGGTGACGGGTGGCAGAGCACTTGGCATGCCACCCGTCACCGAACCGCGTATTGAATACTAGAATCCCCGTAATGACACCGAGGTTAAATGGCATTATTTACTCAGGACGTCCAGCTCAATTTGCTCGTAAGTCTGGATTGGCTGCCACCCGTACTGGCCATTTGTTTTTATCAATTTTTGGATATACAGGTTTCCGATACCAAGGCCATCTGCCGTATAGGAGAAAGCGCCTGCTGGAGTATCTACCTTTATCTTGTGGAGGGCATTAATAATAGCATCGTGTGAAGTGTCACCGTTGGCAGCCTTTACAGCTTCCAAGAAAATTGTCATCGCTATGTAAGCGCTGGTGCCTTCGGTTTCGGGCAGTTTCCCGGTCTTCTTCTGAAACGCCTCTACATACTTCTTATTCATATCAGTATCTATCATCCAGGTCCACATGCTATCGCCAACTATACCAAGGACATTATCACCGATTTCTTGCATTGTAGGAACAAGGACAACGTTACAGTTAGGAACCACGATAGGCATCTTCAATCCGGAGGCAAAATATTGCGAGAGAAAACGTTGGGTTGACATCGGAGTAAACCAGAATACAACACAGTCTGCCTTTTTCATGCCTGAAATATTGGCACTGTAATCTACCGCACCTGGTGGCGTTCGTTGTCTCTGAACAATGGTTCCTCCCTTGGACTCAAAACCTTTGATGGTGCCTCCGGCAAAATCCTCACCCGCAACAAAATCATCATGGATAACCGTGGCAGTTTTGTAGCCCAGTTTATCCCACATATAGAGACCCATAGAGTATCCCAACCCCTCAAGTGTGCCAAACTGCATAAAGATGTTACCACCACCTAATTCCAGTATGTGCCTGGGGTTATGCATATATAAAACATTTGGAGTCCTGGATTCAGTGAGGTAGTCTGCTACAGCTTCCATTGAAAGTAACGGACCAAGAACTACATCAACCTTATCCGATTCAACCATCTTCCTTGACTTGTCAACAGAAGTGGTGGGGTCACTACCAGCATCCTCCATGATTAGTTCTATTTTTCTGCCAGCCACCTGACTGCCAACCTCTTCGAGTTTCAACTCCAGACCTGCCTTCATTCCCTCAAGGTTAACTGAGTTGAAACCGGTAAAGTCGAGTAGGGCACCTATTTTTACCGGTTGTTGTGGGGCTGGTGCTGGGGTTGGTACTGGCTGAGCGCAACCACTAAGAATCAAACCAGCCACTACTAAAATGGCCACTGTAATTATAAATATGTTTTTCACTTTTTCTTACTCCTTAATTTCTCATTTTCAAAAACTGTATTCAGCTACACTTTGATGGTAAATTAACTCGATCATCACCTCCTTTTTTCGAATTCTATGGATTTGATTTGCTCTGAATAAAGCAGACTATCATAGCGCTCATCCTGTGTCAAGCAGGTAGAACTGACAGTTGGATTAGATATAGAGCAATCTCCATTATGCTAATGTCAGTTTATGAAAGGGGAAGCTGAGAGGGTCGCTTTAACCAGGTACTTCAGTGCATTGAATTGCCATTGGCTCTTTGATATACTTTTAAAACGTATAATAACCGTAGCGATCAGAAAATCCTGTGATTAATTATTTCTGAGACCTGCTGTAAATTGTAAAGATACATGTACGTAGTTATATTTGAAGATTACATAATAAATCAGGGAGGATACTATGGATTTAGTGATTAAGAATGGCAAGATTGTCAGACCTGACGGAATAATCTCGGCTGGCATAGGGGTGGATAAAGAAAAAATAGTCGCTATTACCACTGAAGGAAATTTACCAGCGGCAGATAAAACTATTGATGCGGCTGGTAAATATATCTTACCTGGAGTTTGTGATATGCATTGCCATGAGGATTTTCCGGGCAAGGAAGAGGATGGCTTTGCCCCCTGGACTAAAATATCCAAGACTGAGCCCATGGCGGCAGCAATAGGAGGCGTTACCACCATGGGTTTCTATATGATGCCCCCGGGCGATAAACGAATAGCTGAGTTTTTTGACGGGTACCGGAAACCATGGGAAACAAATTCCATACTGGACGGAATTTTCCATATTATGACGGTGAATCAACTGCGAGTGGATGATATGGAGGTTAGCTGTTCTGATTTTGGGGTTACTACCTTCAAATTTCTGGTGGGTTACAAGGGGGCTCAAGCGGCTGCTCAAGGACATGCAGGTATTGATGATGGCTTTGTCTTTGATGGCTTCAAACGAATCGTTGCACTCAGAGAAAAAGGCTGGCCAGCGTTAGCATTAATCCATGCCGAGAATCCTGACGTAATCCCCTATCTCAGGAAAGAAGCTTCTAAGCATTATACTGTACGTGCATGGCACGAGAGTCGACCAAATTTCGTGGAAGAAGAGTGCTTTCGCCGTGTCATTTTCCTAGCTGGCATAGCCAGGTGTCCCATCTTAATTGTACATACTACTATCAAAGAGGCAGTGGATTATGCTCAGAAATTAAGAGGAGATGGGGTAAAGATCGGTCAGGATGTCATCATTGAGACCTGTCCTCAGTATTTAACCCATAATCATGATAATCTGACTCCTCTTATGAAGCAAAAACCAGTATTCACGGTAGTAAATCCTCCAATTCGGACCAAGGAGGATAACGAGGGATTGTGGCGAGGCATAAAAGACGGATTAGTTACCGTTATCGGGGCAGACATCTCACCTTCTACCATGAAATCGAAAGATGTAGACATGTGGAAAGCGCCTTTTGTCCCTATGGGAGTGGCCAACTGCTCCACTCAGATATTGCCAGTTTTACTGAGTGAAGGGGTCAATAAGAGAGGTCTGCCTTTGGAAAAAGTAGTAGAGATTTCTTCTTATAACCCAGCCAGGTATTACGGTGTCTACCCTCAAAAGGGCACCATTAGCATCGGTTCAGATGCTGATATGGTTATTGTTGACCTTAATAAAGAGGTTACCTGGAATAATGCCACGATGTCGCCCTCGAATGCCGATTGGAGCATTTATGAAGGGTGGAAATTCAAAGGCTGGCCTGTGATGACCATACTGCGGGGTCAAGTAGTGATGAAGGACAATAAAATCCTGGCTGAACCCGGATACGGAAGATACATACCCAGAATAAAGATGCAGCAAAGATAGAAGCGCAGGAGGCGACCTATTTGCGCTTCTGATTTTAATAAACCAAGGTTTATGTTAGCCTGTCCTCATCGCTAATCTTTAAAAGATACGGCTGAGGTAGTCCTAGGATAAAATTATGCCTTCAACAGCTTGGATAAGACTGACTGCCATTTCTCCATCGTCTTTGCTCGTAATTCGGGACTTATTCTGGCAATTGGGTACCAGTCTTCCTTCCATGAAATATCACGGCAGGCATCAATAATGACCCTAGCTGAGGTAAGTAACTTTGATTTGCCATCCACCATTTTCTCGTTTGGCGGTATAGCTGTGTGGACATTATTAGTATGGCAGTGTTCAATGATATGAATCTGGCGATCTAGCCGTGCACGCGTTACCATTGCCCACAGAACCTGCTCAATATTTGAAGGGTCAATATCTTCTTCAACTACTACTGTGTACGATCCCATTTCAGCTGGATACTGTGAACTGATTATGCCTGCCTGCAGGGCATGTCCAGAATATAATTGTTTGAGTGAGACAACGTTGAATAAACCGCCACTTCCAGTGTAATGAGACCAGACACCTGTTATACCGGGAACACCAAATTCCTCCAGGCGCCTGCGTATGGCTACCGAATGAGCTACAGCAAGCATCAGAGTAAATGTATGTGGTGGAACAGCTGGCATTGAACATGTAAAAATGGGATTACTCCGATAATAGATAGCCTTCACTCTCACTATTGGCTCAGGAACTTTTTTTAATCCCCTGTTGGCATAATAGCCATGCCACTCGCCAAAAGGACCTTCGTCAATATATTCTCCAGGATGACACTCACCCTCTACAACGATTTCGGCGTTGGCGGGAATAGGGAGCCCAGTATAAGGGCCTTTAATAACTTCGATGGGCTCTCCCTTAATACCTCCCGCTCTTTCATATTCTGAAGTGCCCCATGGCGTATCTGTCTGACATGATATCCACCACAGTACTGGTTCCAATCCCACGGCAATAGCGATAGGCATAGCCTGCCCCCGTGCAAAATATTTTTCGTTCATGATGTTTCCATGTTTCCCTGCAGTAGCATGCAAGGCCAGACGATTATGGTCTACTACCATATTTCGATACGTTCCCAGGTTTACCCAGCCGGTATCGGGATCTCTCTGGATAACGGTATGACATGTGCCAAAATAACGACCGTCATCAAATTCATGGAACCTTGGCACAGGAAACTTTAAAACGTTTATCTTATCACCTGTGTCCTTGTTTTCCATAACGGGGCCGGAATCTACGAATTTTGGTGGTATTGGGTGGATCTCTTTTTGCCTCTTATACCAGTTTTCATGAAGCTGCATCGGCTCAGTCTTATCAGCAGGCAAACCTAAGGTCATAGCTATCCTCCGGGTTGACCCAAGCATACCAAATAACGTTCTGAATCCCTTTGGGTAGCCGGGAACCTCATCAAATAATATAGCTGGTTTAGGTGCTTTGCCCTCCCTGTAAATGAGTTCAACTATAGCCCCCATCTCGAGATCCCAATGAGATTTTTGAATCTTGAGCAGCTCTTCATGTTGTTCAACCTTTTCTATTAAGTCTCGCAAATCAATGATAGACATGTTCACACCTCAATTTTAAGAATGCGGTTCCAAAACTAATTAAGCTGGCAATTAGCGGATATCACCTGTTCTCGCCGACTTCTTCTGCTATCTTTTGATATTCCTTGGCAATAAGCTTCCAATTACCAGCTTCTTTAACCCGAAAGATTCTCCGGGATTGAGCAAGGGTTTCGAAGCTTACAGTAGCCCATACTATTTCTTCCATACCCTCACTTCGGGCAAGAGTTCTTTGGAATTTGGGAAACCCGGGCCCTCCTATAGTGGAATGCCCGTAATAAGATATTGTTCTCTCCGTACCCACATGGTTACAGCTTACGATGTAACACTGTGTAGATTGACCACGTCCTGTGGTCTCATTAACCATCAAATCAATCTTTCCCGGTGCAGCAGCACTTCCTGAAGGGTTAAAGATGATCCTGGCACCTTTGAGGAAGAGAAGGCGGCTTAATTCAGGATACATCCAGAAGTCTGCGCAAATCTGGATACCAATCGGACCATATTTAGTCTTAAATATCGGTAGCTCGTTGCCTGGTTTAAAGCAATAATACTCCGTCCATACCGGAGGGGTTGCTAAGTGCATCTTACGATAGCTGCCTACCACTCCCTCTGGTCCTACCAGGGCTGCGGAAACGTACTGCACATCAGAATTCTTGGCGTCTTTCTCTGGCATTCCAAAAATGACATACATATTGAGTTCTTTCGCCAGTTTAGCCATTTCCTCAGTCGAAGGTCCCGGTATTTTTTCTGCTGCCTCAGAATGCATAGCGCATGGCCTCTGCTCCTGGCGAGCTTCTGGGCCACATTCATAGCCAGTTAGGGCTAGTTCGGGAAAGGCGATGATATTTATCCCATATTGCGCAGCATCTCTGACTTTTGTCTTCATTTTTTCCAGATTAGCCTTCTTATTGCCCCACTCACCTTTCCAGTTGACACCAGCTATGGTTACTACTTTCTCATACTGTTGATATTCTTCCTTCATTGTCTATTGCCTCCAATCCAGTGTAATTTACGAATAAAGTAACTTTTGAGAAAATGCTGAATTATTGCTTAGGTTTTTTTCTATGAATATATTTTATATATTCGGCTTGAGCCACTATTTTCTCATTCTCCATGTTCGCTGTCAATCGGTTTTGGCCAGAAGTTTCTGGCAATTACTTGCCTATTTCAGCCTCAGAATAAACAGAGAAATAAGTATCAATCATCGTCACTGTCTTGCCATTTATATTCATTCTCGACGCTTCTTATGCGAACTCAAACTGAGATATACCAGACTAGTTACTTTAGTCTTTTTATTTCATAGACTACTATATGGTCTACATCAGGGCAGGAACGATAAACGGTATCCTTGTCCTTGTCCCACGGTTGCTCGCCTCCTAGCCAAAGTATCCTGATAACGGGAGATATTGAGACATAAGCATCTCCACACATGCCGTTGGGTGTTTCGCCATCTTCAATTGTCCACGTGTCTCCAGCTTTGAATCCACGAGGACATTTACCCTTAGTTACAGAATGTACAGTTACCTTTACCTGGTGACGGCTAGTCACATTGCACCTCCTTTTCGCAGTTACAACCTATTGAAAGAAAAAGGTGTCCCTTAACATCTGAATGAGAGGAATCTGAAACCTGACCGTTCATAAGTATATCAGAATTTGTGCCAGGCAAGTATTTAATATGAAGTTTTTCTGGATTAAGAAACGCATTTGCGATTCCTAACCTGCCCAGTCACCCTGGAAATCAGTCCAGTGTTGAATCTTTTGAAGATATTATAGACAATGGAAAAGGTGACGAGGGAACAATAGGGATAAATACTTGGAGGGGCTATAGAGTAAGTGTATTGCACTCGTGGGTGGGTGCCTCGTATTAAACGATGCTCTGCTCTATTTTCCCAGAAGTAAAATTTGAGTTTGTGGAAGCCATTTCTGGAATTATGAGGCGAAGTGCTATTTGTATTAGGTGATTATCACCTTAAATCATGATTTTTTCTCTAATTCGTCTTTCCCAATCTTTAGAAGTATTGTATCGCCGATGCTCTTTATCTTATCAATCTGCATTTCACTTTTTTTCAGAAACCCCGTGCTGACTACCACGTAGTTTATAACGCCACGCTCCATATCAATGTCCATGTCAGTGATTTTGCCTACCTTGTTACCCTCAGTGTCTATAACGTCCTTGGAGAACAGCTTCTTGACATTCATTGCAACCTCCTTGAAAGACAATTTTTACTTATAATTGTTGTTAGAAGGGAGCAGTATACTTTTAACGGCTAGTCACACTGCATCTCCTTTTCGCAGCACATACTTAATTGAAAGAATTCCTTAACATCTAAATGAGTTGGAGTCTGAAACCTGACCGTTCATAAGTATATCAGAATTTGTGCCAGGCGAGTATTTAATATGAAGTTTTTCTGGATTAAAACACCTGTTTGTGACCCTTACAAAGGCTTGACAAATTGAATATACTGAGGTATTCTACACCCATAGGGTTTAAGGGTGAATATCGAGTTCTTGTCGAATCGCCTAGCCGACGCAAGTATGAGTCTCTCGGAGGCTAGCCGACTTTTTGGTGTTTCAATCGGCCGGAAGTATATCCAGCGACTGGCAGTTCTGAGAGCTACAGACAAATTTATTCAACTCTACGGGCTACGGGCGTTGAAGTTGCACCCCTTAAAAGGGAACCGTGCCGGACAGTACTCGATGACTCTTACTGGAAACTATCGGCTTATTATTGAAAAGGTCAAAGAGGACAAAGTGCGCATTATAGATGTGGAGGATTACCATGGTAACTAAGACAGATGCTTATCCTGATGTTGCAATCCCTCCTGGCGAGTACCTCGCTGAGGAAATAGAGGCGCGAGGTGTCACTCAAAAGGAACTGGCCAAGCGCATGGGGCGGCCACTGAACGCGATCAATGAGATCATTAACGGGAAGAAGACCATTACAGCAGAGACTGCCCTACAACTCGAGGAAGTCATGCCGGAAATCCCGGCACGGTTCTGGTTGAACCTTGAGACTGACTTCCAGCTAACCAAGGCATTGATAAACAAGCGCACCAAAGTCGCGTAGCTATTCCGAGTGGTTTATCCAACAGATTGACCTGTAGATAAACCTCTTAATGTTCAGGGAAAACACGAGGATTGAAGCCTGCATAGATTTAACCAGAACAGGTGATTTTGCGCACTTTTATCAACTATTTGTTGACTCTTTCTAACCTAAATAGTTACTTTTGGTTCACTGGGCTATTGATTGTGGGTAGCTCCCGAACTCGTGTTTGAAAAGAAGCAATTGATTCCATCATTGCAGCAGTTGCTTGTATCGTCTCTACAGCATACGTCGTAATAACCTTACGATGCATTGTTCAGCTTGGTGAGAAAAACGTGGCAGGCTATTGCTGATTCCAGTCGTTCTTTGGGTGATATAATGTGTGTTGGAGGTATGAATGAGAAAGAAGGGGCAAAGTAAAATATCTGACATTAAATGTCTGGGAATTCATTGTGGCAAAATCGTTGAGTTGCAATCATATACCAACAATGAGCAATATGACGGAGATTTACGTTGTCAGGAATGTCTATCACTTATGCACATAAGCCTACGAAAAGGTATTGTAGTGAAATACAGCTTAAAAGATGATAAGTCAGAAACCGCGAAGGGTTGGGAGAGATTGAACGAGATAAGAGCGAGATTGAAAGCGCATAACAGCGAATGAAATAGCTGGTCTGATATTACATTTTGGCTTAATGTTTCTTGGTAAAGTAATATTTCTCAGACTCGATTGCGTTTAATGAATATATCAGTGTAAAAACCATCTTTTTGGGAAGAGAACAAGATCTATCCACTCATTTCAAAAAGCTGTTGCTGTTCCCATAGGAGAATGTCACGGTCATTTGCAAACACGCGAGCGTCGGCAGAAAACCCATTTGGGCAGACAACAACCCCACGTGACCCCGGTTGGTGTTTCGGTAAAACGCCATTCAGTTGGCGTATCGTCTCGACTCCGACTGGACTTGCGTAGTTCTTACATTGGATATATAGCTTAATGTCGCCACCCATTTCCACAGTCCGATTTGCTATCAGGTCGATTCCTCCATCACGGGTTGGGGGAGTCGTCTCTACAGTCCAACCTTTCCGTTCCAATAGATTCTTCACGTATTTCTCGAATTCTATTCCGCTCATCGTGGCATAGTCGGGTAGAGCTGTCGAATTTCGGGAGGAGGGCTTGGCCCTTGACGGAGGGGGCAATCCGAAGAGGCCAAACAGTTCTTCTGAACTCAGATGTGTCTTTAGATCGATAGATACATCATCAACAATTTCATCAAAAAGCATCTGTTTTTCACCAAGTATTTGTTCGATACGCTCTTCAATTGTCCCTTCGCAGATATACTTATAAACATGTACCTTCTGAGTTTGTCCTATACGGTCACTCCTACTATCTGCCTGATTCTCAGCCGCAGGATTCCACCAGCGATCGAAGTGAAAAATGTATGATGCATCCTGTAAATTGAGTCCTAGACCACCAGCGCGCAGTGATATCACGAGAACCTTGCGAGAGTTATCTTTTTTGAAAGCTTGTATAACAGCATCTCGCTGGGAGGATGTGAGGTCTCCTTTATATATGAGAGGAGCAAACTCCTTTAGCTCAGACGCTACGGCTTCTACGCCGAACTGTTCGTCTATGAATTGTGAGAAGATGAGAGCGCGGTGTCCCTCGCTAATCAAGGTATGGAGTCGCTCCCGTATGTCTTCTAGTTTGGCAGACTGTCCTGTTTTTGGACAGAAATTGCATATCTGTTTTAGCCTCATAATCAACTCCAGAACACTCTCGACTTTGACTTCCTCTCCCATTCCGCGCAAGTGAAGGATGCCTTGTTCTTCCGCTCTTTTGTAACTTTCCCTCTGGGAATCAGCTAAAGATAAATTAACTCGGGTTGTTGTTTTGGGTAGAAGCTGTGGCATCACCTCGGACTTTTTCCGTCTTAACTGTAGTTGCCTGTGTTTCCCGAGCATGGCGGCATCGGGTTGGAGTCGAATAGGCTGATCTCCATACCTAAGAGGAGATACAAATTCCAAAATCGACGCAAGGTCGTCTAATCGATTCTCAAGGGGTGTACCTGTAAGTGCCCAAGCTCTTCTCCTCGCCAGAAGCTTGCACTTTCGGCTGACTTCTGCTTTTTGGTTTTTAATTTGTTGTGCCTCGTCCAGGATAACCACGTCCCAGGTTCGTCTCCGGGGTGGCGATACTGGGTTTTCAGTGAAATCGGAACGTAATGTCTCGTACGTAGTCAAATACACATGAGCAGGTGCCAACCATTGATATGCACGCTCAGCTGCTGTTCCGTGGACAGTGGAAATGCGTAACTCAGGAGCCCATGTTCTTAGCTCTTTTCTCCACTGTACAAGAAGGCTTGCTCGCACAACCAGCAGTGCTGCTTCCACACGGTGTTGAATGGCGAGAATGCGGAGGGCCGCTATTGCCTGTATTGTTTTTCCAAGACCCATGTCATCAGCAAGCAGGAGTGCGTTCTGCGATATAAGCGCCTGAACACCTTCCTGCTGGTATGGAAACAGGGTTGCATGCCACTCCAGGATGCCTATTGTCGATGCCAGCATCTCTGTAGGGGGCTGGAGAAGGTAGGCAAGCCGTTTTGCTAGGGATATTTGTTGATCCGGTGCTACAATATGTGTCCTCTGTGGCTTTAAGTATTTCGGTGGGCTTTCTTTGGCAATCTCTTCAGAAATAGGTGGGGACGCGTATTCCGCATCAGCTAAGACATTTGCCAGAGCCACACTTCCTCCTTCTCCATCACTTGCTACCATTTGGCTACTAGGGATACTATTAGGCATAGTCGCCTTTGGTTCCACAGGCAATGCTGCTGTTTGGTCTATTAAGACTTTGCAATCCACGCATTTTGGAAGTTTACATCTCACTATCGGAATGGTGAGGAGACCTGGTGGGGATGCTTTTAGTGTCAATGTTCGATGAAATATTCCTAGCCACCGCGCACGTAGTTCCTCCGTGTCCGTGCTTAGTGCCCACCATGGTTCTTTGGCAACATTAGTAACTGGCATGCTATTTTAATCACCTTATTCTAGGTTTTATGCTTTCTAGTGTTTATATACCTCTTTTATTCCGACCATGGCTCTATCGAATGGTTCTAGGAGGAGACCGGAAGTAATGAGTCTATTGAGCAAACCGTGTACAGTAGATTCATCAGTAGGTTTCCCTGGAAACCAAAAGAGATGCAAGGGTTGGGGATCTTCGATTGATGTTTGGACTTCCAATGGAGAATGAGTGGTGGCTCTGCTAATAAAAGCGACACGACATACAGGTATCGAGAGGTGGATCTCGTTGCAAAATAACATGTGGTCAATTTCGTCAGCTAGGCAAATGACGAATTGAGGGACTCTTGGGCAAGTAGAAAGCAATGATGTAGTCAACTTCCTGGTAGCGTGTCTACAAATATCCTCTTGTCGCCATAGATGAGTGGTGGGTGTCTCGATAGAGTTGTATGTAAACTCAAGCGGTTCTCCCCGGGCATTTATGAGGAACAGCGCCCCTCGATATATTCCCCTGTCTTCAATAGCATCGATTTTTAAATACGCAACCGAACCTAATTCTTCTATTTCATCCGCATCGCGGAAAGGTATTGGCATGTGCGTTAATCCTCATCCATAATATGGAGGCTTAATACGTTAACTTACTTTTTCCTCATCTATGCCGTCATCTGATGGCTGTTCTATTTCTGGCATCTCAGAGTAATCCTGCTTTAATTCAGTAACTTGAATTTTCGGTTTGTAGCCTGGATAAAGACGTATAAGGTCCCACGCATTGATCCACTTTTTGATATGCTGCCTGAGCCGCGCATCTTTGTCATAGTCACCATAGTCTTCTGGCGGGTCCCAGCCATATGCAGTGGTGTAAACACTACGAACTTTGTTGTATATTTCACGTATAAGCGTATCAGTGGGGCTTTCAAGTGGCATACTATCTCTTAGGATGCGCATTCCTTGTTCTGCCTGGCTCGCTAGCAATAACTCTTCGGCGCTACCTCCAGCTCGCAATCTTCCTGGAATTTTCTCTTCATCGTTGCGTTCCTCAAGGACAAGGCTTACAAAATCTTCGCTAATAGAAAGGACGGCTGTGAGGCCAGGGGTGCTTTCTCCTTCCAGTTTTCCCATGAGTCGGGCAATTTCCATGTAAGATTTAGCTCGTTGTCTCAAAGAATAGCGGCAAATCAGTTCAACTTCATCAATCAGAATTACCCAACCTGCATACCCCGCGGCTGCCATCAATCGTGGAATAAAACTGTAGCGCTGTGATGCCAGTTCTTTGGCTGAAACCCTGTCTATTTTGTATGTTGCGGCCTCGCCTACGTCTCTGAGCAACTTGCGTAGCTCTCCAACACCTATCGGATTTCCTGACCAGAATTGTATTATACGATCTGAGATTTCAGGTGCACGATCAACCCCTGCCCTTTCAAGTATAAATACAGTTGCGGCGAAACGGGTACTCAACCCGTTATCAGGACGATTTACCCACTTAAAGAATTCAGCGTATTCGCGGTTGTTGAATTTAGAGTCACCCAATTTTTGGGCTACTTCTGTCAATACTGCGCCGGTGCGATCTGGTAACTTCGCAGATTCCATTGCAGCATTGAATACTTTGCCAGCGTCATAAAGCGGAGTTTCTTTGCTTATGACGATTTTACTACAAACGAAGTTATTCTGTAATGCAATGTGCTGTAAATATTCCAGCAAGTGGGACTTACCTGTGCCAAAGTCGCCAGCAAAAAGGGTCCCAACTGCCGTGGTTTCTTGCGATATTGTACCACTCACCGAATCTAGTTGTTTCTTGAATCGTTCCTCAATGGCAGGCTGTGAACAACCCAGAGCCCGTACTGCATTTCGATTAGGCACTCCGGCGCGCAGAGCTTCTATGGCGCGCTTACTTTCAAGCTGCGTTTCTGACCTCATTGAATGCCTCCAGGTTCTGCCAATTCTTTCGTTTGACTTTTGTCAGAAAGGCGAATTAAACAGGCTAGTGGATTAGTGCGTTGCTTATCTCGTACCTCATCCCAGATGCGAAGCCTCAGTGCATCATATGCCCGCAGTCCCCTGTGTTCTTCTTCCAGCGATAAGAAGCTCGGTGGTGCCAAAACCAGAATGAGACAGAATTGGAGTTCATCAGTGCCATCGATGAATTGCCTTAGCACCTCGTACCCCTCTAAAATCGCAGGCTTGCTGTAATATATAGAACCATCAAGTAGCCTTTTGGATTCCATAAAGCGTGAGATATCCAGTGTGATAACTAGTCCTGTTTTCCCTGTGATGTGTAGCCAACGCGCTAGAGAGAATAGTATATGACGACCGTTGTGACGGCCGATTTTTCTGTAGATATAGGCCGGCTTTAATGCCGATATCAATCGTAGTTCTCCATACAGCCATTCTTTGACTATTTCTGCATCGTGTGCGACTGGTTCTTGCGGTTCAAGTTGCGCTTGGCATAACCTTAGCATAGCAATCCGAAACTCTTGAGTCATTGTAAAATCCTTAAAGAGCCCCGATGTCAAAAGTCCCATTATGATACGCCTCATTTCCCCTATGTTGAACCCATTTAGTGAGGCAAGGTTTGTCAGGCTAAAGGCCTTTTGCTCTTCAGGCAGTTGATATTGCTTTGCGGATAATACCCTACAGAGAAACGCATATGCGAGATCATCCCAGCCTACTTGTTTTGCGATCGCATGGAACACCTTGTCAATCATATGTAACTTAGTTGTAGCTGCATCAATTGAGGCAAAGAGATAACCATCCTCTTCGGCGGCTTTCTTGAGTTCTTTTAATAGTGTGTTATTATCAAGTCCGTCTAGAGGCACTATAAACTTGACACTGGCCCCGCCATTCTTAATGAAATCTTGCAGATATTCTTGACGAAGCACTGACTGCCAACTGTCAAAATCGATGGATTTAGTCACCAATATTACTCCCGAGAAGACGCTGTAAATGATATGCCGTAGTAGCTTTTTTCTTCTCCTGCCTCGGTAATTACAGTCATGATTTTGCTGGGATTTCTAGTAGCAGTACTTGCAGGAAAACGAACCTTTGCTCCGGTTTTTGTTGTATCTGCGCCGCTGCGGTGTAACAGATATATGTCCCTGACAAACTCCTGTTTGCTGTATTCTTTTGTCTGCCCCGGTAGAAGGGTTAAAAGCTCATATATTTCCTTTAGTGGAATTACAGGTGCCGTTTGGAAAATTTCCTTGTGACGGGTCGCTAAAGCTATACGGGTCGCTAAAGCTATACGGGTCGCTAAAGCTATACGGGTCGCTAAAGCTATACGGTAGGCTTTAAAGAGTATTTCTAGAAATGATTCTGGTCTAAATCGAGGCGGTTTGCGCTGCAACTCCTTCAGCTTGGTTAGTAACACAGACGGACGAATACGATTTTCGCGCTTCTTATCAATGAATACTGCTTTGTCATTGGGGGAGACATGAATGAGAACAGGGTAGCAATAGAGGCATTCATCGCGCTCAAATATGTTGACACCTATTTGCCTGCCGAGTTCGATAATTTCAGAGGAGTACAGGCCACTTGCGAAGTAGCTCTCCTCGTCAAAGCCCCATCCTTCTTTAGTATTGGTGAACTGCTGCTTAAAAGCTGCTAATGCCTTTTCGGCAGCCTCTAAAGAAGAACGGAGTTCGCGCAAGTTACCTGTTTTAGCCGCGTTTAAATATCTGCGTAGTGACGTCATTAGAGCACTTGCCACTTTCAGTGTAGCTACGGCGTCCAACTCGGTTTTGGCAAGTGATTGCTCAAAATTTGGTCTAACTCGACTTTGCATTTTTCCTCCTTGCCTCCCTAAAATGTTGGAATGAATAACTCAATGTACTAATTAATAATATAATATATTGTTCATATGATGTCTTACACCAGACAATCTTTGTATCAGTTATTAAGCGAGCCGTTACCGTAATTTCGTGGATTAGTGTCGATATTTGAAATTATAATACACCTACGTTGCAGGTACGTCAATAACAAATGGATAACAAAATGACGAAACGTGTGAGCTAGCGTAATAAAATTACCAGTCTTACGAATGGAAAAAGGAAAAATTAGAACTCTCAGCGATAAATCGAAGATAATCTGTGGTGAAGATATTACCACTATGGTGGAGTTGAGGTGATTCGAACCATTGACCCTCCCTGCACAAAGGAGGCATACCCTAAAACACTGGTTAATATAAGCTATGACAAAAACAAATTTGATACCAATAGGTGATTACTTTTAAGTTAAGAGGACTCTAGATAATAAGTGCCAGTTTTGGCTATAATACACAATGGGGGACTTGTGGTAATTCCCAATTTCTTCAGGCCACCACCTCCCCAGAGTAAAAATCTTCAGGTGACTGCGTTTAATTATTAATCGGGGGTGCTTTATGCCGCAGCTTGAGTCAAAAAGTCTTCCATTGCTAACAGAGGCTCTGGAACGGTTGGAAAGCGGCTTTTCGGGGCTACCTGAGGTTCATGTTGACTATGATATCGATGCATTAAGGAAGGTACTGTTGGAGGTTGCTGACAGGTTACAGGATAATTATCCGTACTTCCATCCCTATTATGCTGGCCAGATGATGAAGCCACCTCATCCTATAGCTCGCCTTGCCTACATGCTTTCTCTGTGGATTAATCCCAATAATCACGCACTGGATGGTGGTCGTGCCAGTTCCGCTATGGAGAAAGAAGCAGTCGCTGAAATCGCCAATCTGTTTGGCTGGAATAGCCATCTGGGACATCTGTGTAGCGGCGGAACTATGGCTAATCTGGAAGCGCTGTGGGTTTCGGGACGGCTCAAGCCAGGTATGACAATTGTTGCTTCGGAACAAGCTCACTATACCCATCGAAGAATTTCAGAGGTTTTGGGGCTAACTTTTCAGGCTGTCCCCTGTGATAGCCGGGCACGAATCGAGCTAGGTGCTTTGGAGAAAGTTCTGGAACGTGGTAATGTCGGTACAGTAGTAGCCACAATCGGAACGACAGGCGTCGGTTCTATAGACCCACTTCCCGAAATACTCAAGCTGAAGCAGGAATATGGTTTTCGCCTGCATGCCGATGCTGCCTATGGAGGTTATTTTATCCTTGCTGATAATTTAAGCAATTCCGCCCGAGAGGTGTTCGATCGCCTTACGCAGGTCGATTCAATTGTCATTGATCCTCATAAGCATGGTCTACAACCCTATGGTTGTGGCTGCATTCTTTTCAAAGATCCAAGCGTTGGGACGCTCTATAAGCATGATTCACCATATACCTATTTTAACTCCTCGGAACTCCACCTAGGAGAGATAAGCCTGGAATGCTCCAGGCCTGGCGCATCTGCCGTAGCGCTCTGGGCAACGCAGAGACTATTACCCATGGTACCAGGTGGGGAATTCGCCGGAAACCTGTCCAAATCACGGGAAGCAGCCCTATTGCTGTATAAAAAGTTGTTAAATGCTTCGCAATTCAAAACAATTATCGAGCCGGAGCTGGATATTGTTGTCTGGGCACCAAGTGCTGAAAGGGCAAGTCTAATCTCGAAGCTCTCCGTGGAGATGTTTAAGGTTGCGGCTTCGTATAATCTTCATCTGGCGATTTTTAATTACCCGACCAAATTGTTAAAAGACTCCTGGCATGAAGTAATTATGGATGAAGAGCAGGTGACATGTCTGCGTTCCTGCCTGATGAAACCAGAACACCTTGATTGGATGGATCAAATCTGGGAAATTCTCAGCAAGGTAGCAGATAGGGTTATTACGAAATAAAGTAATGTTGGCACTGCAATTAAGCGGATAGTCTTTTCCTACTTATTATCACAGCCATGATGGGTATTATTAAAGCAATTAGAGCAGCTATTATAAAAGTAACATTTAGATTGGTAAGGCTAAAAGCCAGCCCAATTACTAGAGGTGCTATTGTCATTCCTAATAGGATCATAGTGCCATGTATAGCCATAAAGCTTGCTCGGTGCTCTGGGGGAGTGACCTGTGATGCTACTACGGTCATACTGGGCAGGTTTAGCCCATGAGCAATACCAAAGGCTATTGCTGGTAATAGGCAGAACCACAGCTCTGGCATTACGGGGATGATTGCCATAGCGATGGCGTAAATAACAAAGGCACTTATGATTAAAGACACCACCGAAAACCTTTTACTGATTCTTCCTACCTGTGAAGATATGATAGCGGTAAATAAGCCCACTGCCGAAACAAACAGCCCTACTGTAAGGGGAGAAGCATGAAACCGCTCTGCTATGAGGATGCTAAAGTAAGTAAGATAAGCTCCATAAAGAAGTACGTAGGTTATCACAGTTGCCGAAAAAAGCCACACCACCTTCCAATTTTTCAGGTAGTGCAGGGCATCTCCTAAGTAATCACCCAGACTTTGCCTGTTCCTTGGCTCTGGATATTGCAGAGCAAAAATGGCTAAAAGACCGAGAGGTATGGCTGCTAGAAAGAGTAGAAAAGGATAGTTCCAGGTCAAGCCAGCTAATGCTCCACCTATGAGGGGATAAATAATATAACCTGTATACATAACTGTAGTATTAATCCCCAAAGCCTCGGCTCGCTTATGCCCAGAGAAAGTGTCACTAATAATTGTTGCGCTGATGCTCAGTAGTGGCGCCGCGCCTATTCCTTGCAACGCTCGCAGGATCAAGAGTGTATTGAAGTCAGGGGCTAAAGCGCAACTTCCGCCAAATATACCAAATAACAAAAGGGAACCCATAAGCAGTTTTTTCCTGCCTAGTCTATCAGCCACGATGCCGCCTAGCGGAGCAAATAGAAAGCCAGGAAGAGTATGGACAGTGATGAGTAGTCCTACAGATTGCTCGGTGAGCTTAAATGCCTCCATTACCTTCGGGAAAGCGGGGACTATTGTGGCAACCATCATCATCATAACTATGCTTGCGCCTAATGCGATTTGGAAGTTGCGGTTGCAATAGATGCTAATTTCTGTCATGTTTTGACGTTAAGAGAGTTAAATTGGCTATTCTTGTTTGCTGAAAGACCATGCGGCAATTGACAACAGCACGGCGCCAAAGATTATCACGACCAGCATATCTTCAAGCACGGTCATTGTGTGGCCAAAGACTGTCACCCCAATAACGTAATTGCTTTGTCCTATAGCTCCAGCCGAGGACGCTATTTCTCCACCCAGGAAAAGTTGACGGATAGCATCGACGCCATAAGTTAGCGGGTTGATTTTTGAGATGAACCCGAGCCAGGTGGGCACATTGTTTACCGGGAAGAAGACACCGGATAAAAATATCAGGGGGAAGATAATGAGTTGTACGATTATATGGAACCCCTGCTGAGATCGCATACGTGAAGCTATAAGGACGCCCAAGCCAGAAAGGGACATGGATATTACAATTAGCATTGGTATGAGCTCGATTACCAGTATAGGGCTGAGCGATACACCAAGTATTGGTGCCAGCACAAGCATAATAATACCCTGCATAACAGAAACTGTAGCGTTGCCTGCTGCCTTGCCCAGTACTATTCCACTTCGCCCTAGCGGTGCTACCAGGATTTCTTTCAAAAACCCGAACTCACGATCCCATACCACAGACAGCCCCGACATTACTGAGTTCGTCAGTACAGTCATGGCAATAATGCCCGGGTACATGAACTTGATGAAATCAACTCCTGGGGCCATTGTTCCTATGATTCGGTTGAAACCGGCGCCAAAGATTACCAGGAACAGTAGAGGCATAGCAAAGGACGAGAAGATACGTGACCGCTCCTGAATGAACCGAAGTAGTTCCCGGTAGGCCACGACCCACATTCCCCGAAATACGTCTTCCATGGGCTATCTCCTGGGTCTCCCTCTTGCCATCATTTCTTTCATTTGTTCCTTTGGCCCTGCTTCTTCTTCACGAATGGCACGACCGGTTAATTTCAGAAATACGTCGTCAAGAGTAGGTCGGCGTACACCAATTGAAAGGAGAGGACTCTGGAAGCTGCCCATTAATTTGGGCAGGAACTTTTCCCCCTGGGGAGTGCTAAAAGTTATCATACCATTCTGGATAATGGGTGACAGATTATACTTTTCTTTCAACTCAAGTGCTGCGGCATTGTTATCCCTGGCCTTCAAGGTGACCACGTCTCCACCCAGGGCATCTTTGAGTTTGTCTGGTGTATCAAGGGCGATAATTTTGCCGTTATCAATAATGGTTATACGGTCGCAATTTTCCGCTTCATCCATGTAATGGGTTGTCAGGAAAATCGTCAGGTTCTTTTGTTGGCGCAGGGCAAGAATATAGTCCCAGATGTGACGACGAGTCTGTGGATCCAAGCCCAAAGTAGGCTCATCTAGAAAAAGGACTCGCGGGCTGTGTAGTAGACCACGAGCGAGCTCCAGTCTTCTTTTCATCCCTCCGGAAAAGGTGCGAGCCTTGCTCTTGCGACGATCCGATAACTCAACCAGTTCCAAAAGCTCACTGATACGCTTTTCCCTTAGCTCCTTAGGCACTTTGTAGGCATAGGCATGGAATCGCAAGTTTTGTTCCGCAGTTAGATACTCGTCAAGGGTAGGCTCCTGGAAGACAAGGCCGATAGAACGTCTCACTTCGCTACGCTGTTTAACTATATCGTATCCGTTCACCGTTGCCCTGCCGCCGCTGGGTGTCAGCAGAGTGCAGAGCATATTTATGGTAGTTGTTTTACCCGCCCCGTTTGGGCCCAGAAAACCGAATATTTCACCTTCAGCTACCTGGAATGAGACTTTATCAACAGCAACGAGCTGCCCGAAATTTTTTGACAGTTCCTCAACTTCTATTGTGTTCATGTCTGATTTTGTTGAATCAATTCATATGTTTGAAAAGTAATCAGCTGTAACGTTAGATTATTTTTATACCGTCGTGCTCAATGGGCCTCAGCATCATAGTTAATATGAAGCCTAATATACTTATAATAACACAGATTATAAAGGCTAATTGATAATTCTCAAAAACGTCGAATATATATCCAGTCACAAGTGGGCCTATGGCTGATCCAATCGTGAATCCAATAACGTTAACTCCCATTACCAGACCGTGCGATCTTAATCCAAACAAGCTTGCTATCAATGGCGATTGCTGGGCAACGCATCCACCATAGGCGATGCCAAAGACAGCGGCAAACAAAAAGAACCCCCATTCAACTCTGGAAAAAATCAGCCAGATTAAAGTGATAGACATTAGGCAAAATCCTATAATAAAAGCCGATTTATTGCCGATCTTATCTCCAGCGATGCCCAGTGTTACTCTTCCCACAATGCTTGCCCCCCCCATAACGGCTAAAATAGCGGCAGCAGTAGTAGTGGAAAATCCTATGTCAGTGGTATGTGGGGCGAGGTGTATTTGAACAGCGTAGAGCAAATAACCTAAGCAGAAAAACATGACAAAAGTCAGCCAGAATTGTCTGGTGTAGGCTGCCTTTTTTAGAGAAAACCCTGTTGTTCCTGAGTCCAACTCTTGCTTTATATTTACCTTTTCTTGATAGGTTACTTGCTTAACCTGTGACGGGTCTCGCCTTAAGAGTTGTGCAATTGGAATGACAACCACTAAAACTACAATACCCAGTATTATGTAGGAAGTACGCCATCCATAAGCCGAAATAAGGGAGTCAGCTACTGGTGGCCCAATTAGCGCTCCCACGCCTGTTCCGGCAACGAGAATACCCGTCATCATGCTCCTTTGCTTGGTGAACCATCTGGCTATCGTCGACATCAACGGTATAGAAATACTGAGTCCAGAACCGGCGATGATCCCATAAAATAAATACAGCTGCCAGGCTTCTTTAACCTGTGACATTAGCAAGTATCCCAGACCTATAAGTGAGCCGCAGATAGCAATGACAACACGTGGTCCGAACCTGTCGTTAAGTCCACCCATAGCAATACCAGATAGTCCGGTGACGACCCAGGCGATTGAAAAGGCACCGGACATCATTGCCCTGCTCCATCCAAACTCGAACATCATCGGCTTGAAAAAGATGCCAAAAGCAAAGTGGATGCTATAGCAAACCAACGAAATTAAAAAAGCTACTCCTGCTATGATGTAGCCATAAAAAAATCCCGTCTTATTACCAGCTAAGGGCTTTAATTTAGAGCTGCCTATCGTTAGACTCCTTATTAGTTGTTGCCGCGTGCGCTTTGAAATAGAATTAGAATTCCAGAAATTATAGTGCTCAACTGAAAGTATACCACTAAGAGGCATTAAAAACTGAAAGACACTGTTGACACATGTAATAAAATGCTCTATAAAGATGTCTGTAAATTATAAATAGATTACTAAGCTCTCTAGCGAGTTCATAAGGTAAAGTACTGAAATTGGATATTTTTGGTAAAAAAGAATGTAGAGAGGATGTTTAAAATGGGGAAGATGGTACTGGTTATTGGCATTACAGGGGCTTCAGGTGCTATATACGGTATAAGATTACTTCAGGTGATTTCGGGAATGGAAAAGATTGAAACACATCTGATTATATCCCAGGCAGGAGAAATAAATATAAAGCATGAGACTGATTGGAAGATAAAGGATATAAAAGCTATGGCAAACTTCAATTATGGCGTTGACGATATCGGAGCTTGCCTCTCTAGCGGCTCATTTAAGCGGGATGGCATGATCATTGCTCCATGCTCGGTTAAGACGATGTCGGCGTTAGCCAATTCATTTACTCATAATCTTATAACTCGTGCTGCAGATGTAAACCTTAAGGAGAGAAGGAAGTTAGTCCTGCTGGTTAGAGAAACACCGCTTCACTTAGGTCATTTAAGGAATATGGAGAGATTAGCGGAAATAGGGGCCATAATAATGCCACCAATGCCAGCTTTTTACCATAAACCCAATACACTACAAGACATTATAGACCAGACTATAGGGAAGGTATTGGATATTTTTGACATTGAGCACAATCTCTTCCCCAGATGGTCAGGGCTCGATTCTAAATAAAAGGTCGCTTTTAAGAAACATGAATAATCATGAATTAATTACAGGTGAAGGCAGAACTAAACTCTGTCTCTCAGCATACTCCTTAGGAAAAGATTTAGTTGTTCTCATCTACAACGAAAAAGCTCATTTAGGTGCGGTAGCTGTGGGAGAGTACGACCGTAAAGAGAAGAGAGTTTCTACTTCTGTGCTTACCAGGCTGGGGCATAAGGACGATGTTGTTGCGCAAAAAGCCGCAAATCTGCTGGGGAAACATACCAAAAGGCCGGTATGTGTTGTTGCTGGTATCCACGTGGACGATATCACTGAAGCAGAGATAAAGCAGATTGTAGAAAATAGTAATAAACTAGTAGAAGATTTTATTAATAGAGGTTTTAAGATTTGAACTTCATCTGCAGTGCAGAAAAGGGCTTGTATCTGAAAGCTTAGCATTAACAGATAAGGAGGACAAAAAATGGGATTTAAAGACCTTAGAGAGTGGTTGAAAAAGTTAGAATCAGAGGGCGAGCTGAGGAGGATTAAGGCACTGGTAGATTGGAACAAGGAGATAGGTGCTATTACCAGTATAGCACGGCAAAAAGGTCTTTCCGGCTTGCTCTTTGAAAATATTAAAGACTATCAGACCACAAGGTGTCGGAAACTTTTCACAGGGTCATTAGTAAACAACAGGCAGGTTGCCATGATGTTTGGGTTACCTAAGGATACGCATCATAGAGACCTGGTGCGTACGTTCAGGGAAAGGTTCAAAAATCGTATAAAGCCGGTCACAGTCGCTTCGGGGCAGGTAAAGGAAAACATAATCAAAGGGGACGACATTAGCCTTTATGATTTTCCTGTACCTCTTTGGAATAAGTTTGATGGAGGAAGATATATCAATACGTTGGCCGCTGTAGTGACCAGGGACCCTGATGATGGAATCCAAAATGTGGGAATATATAGGGGCATGATCGTGGATAAGAACAGGATAGCCAAGATTATTGCTCCCAGGCAGCATATAGGGCAGCATTTCACCAAGTATCAAGAGATGGGCAAGGAAATGCCCATTGCCGTAGTGTATGGATGGGACCCTTCGTTAGCATTTACTGGATGTGCTGCAGTGCCTAAAGACGTCTGCGAGTATGATGTTATGGGCAGCATTCGACAGGAGCCGGTGGAATTGGTTAAATGTGAGACTTCTGATTTGGAGGTGCCGGCGTCAGCAGAGATAGTATTAGAGGGTTTTGTGTCCCCTGACCCTGAAACCTACCATTTGGAAGGTCCTTTTGGAGAATATACCGGCTATTATGCCACACAGAAGCAAAAGAGGCCGGTGGTTAGGGTGGAATGCATCACTCATAGGAATGACCCTATTTTCGTGGGGACATTGGCTTCAGCTCTGCCAGGCCAGCCCGGTGAGGGGGCTACTATGATGAGCGTTCACTGGCCGGCTATGATATGGGACGTGGTAGAAAAAGCAGGTATACCCGGTCTAGTAGACGTGCGCTTCTTGCCACCCAGTTGTGAGACCAGCGTAGCGCTTAAAATCCATAAGACCTACAGGGGGCAGGCGAAGCACATTGGGTGTACTGTAGTTGGCTCCCGCATGCCTCTTAATGGTTGCAAGAATATTATTGTAGTTGACGATGATATCGATATCTATAACCTTGAGGCTATATCTTGGGCAATTGATTACCGGGTGAACCCGGGGGAGAATGATATCCTGGTGCTACCTGATATGCCCAGCACAGATATGGACCCTAGCGTCCACCCGGACAAGAAAGATGGGGAGGCATATGGAGGCAGTACCCTAAACAGAATGATAATTGATGCTACCAAGAATTGGGGTTTTGGACGTCGAGAGGAGTGGGGTAACGATTTTTATCCTCCCGTAAATAGACTTTCTGATGAGGAAAGGGAAGGGGTGGAAAAGAGGTGGAAAGAATTCGGACTATGATAGGCACCTGTTTTACAAACTGCTACTAAATTAAACAAGGCGTTAGAGTGTGTAACAGTAGTAGGATCGCCTGGAACGAGACTTGGGGTAGCTAGGTTGGCCAGACTGCCATCAATCCTAAGGAAGGTCTCCGCCTTTGGGTAGTAGGGAATTATGTTTGGTAGATTGCGCAAAGCAATCCATTAGCAAATTAAGGTAGGAGTGACGGCCAATGCCAGTTGCTCTCCTTGGTTCTTATTCTAATGCATAGGCTAACTTGGCAACTAGCCTTGCTTTCGAGGATTAGTTTAACTCTTTTGGGCTATAATCTACACATTCATCCCCGGTAACGCCCAGGTACTTGGCTTTGGTCTCTTCATCCTGCATGAGCTTATCGGGGGTGGACTCGTAGGCTATCACGCCCTTGCTGATGATGTAGACATAATCGGCTATTCCGAGTGCCATCGAGAGATTTTGCTCAACAAGCAGTATCGAAAAACCGCTCTGCTTTAGTTGGCCGATAATCTGCCCTACTTCTTGCACGATGATAGGTGCCAGTCCCTCCGATGGCTCATCCATCAGCAATAATGATGGATTGGTCATTAATGCTCTGGCAATAGTGAGCATCTGCTGCTCACCACCGCTGAGCAACGTGCCCTTACAGCTTGCCCTATCCTTTAATATGGGGAATAACTCGTAGATTTTATCCAGTATCCATCTGTCTTTACCTGTACCTCTGGCTGCCATCGTCAGATTTTCCAGGACAGACAGTGAAGGAAATATCTGCCTTCCTTGGGGCACCAGCCCAATCCCCATCCGTGCAATCTGGTAGGGCTTGAGACCACTAATCACTTTCCCTTGGAAACGGATTATCCCGCGGCGCGGAGGCGTGAGACCGATAACAGTACGAATGGTGGTGGTTTTACCCATACCATTACGCCCTAACAATGCTACCACCGAGCTATCTTTTACTTGAAGGGAAATGCCCTGAAGAACGTAGCTATTTCCGTAGTAGGTGTGTACCTGCTCCAGCTCTAGCATTTCTTAGCAATCTCCATTCCCATATAAATTTCCTTTACTTTGTCATTAACTCTTATCTGCTCGCAGGTACCCTCGGCAATGAACTCCCCATAATGAAGCACCATAATCCGCTGGGCTACACCGAAGACTAAATCCATGTCATGGGCTACCACGATTACTGTTATATTGCTACTAAGATTACGTATTCGACTGACCACGTCGGCACCTTCTATGGCGGTCAACCCACAACTGGGCTCATCCAATAGCAACAACCTTGGCTCTGAAGCCAGGCTTACAGCAATTTCCAGTTTTCGTTGCTCTCCATATGAAATGCTATGAAGAGGCTCATCCTTTTTAGACCACAAATCCATTGAACTGAGTAGTTCCTCGGCCTTAGTAAACAAGGTCTTATAGCTACTTACAGGGCGGACCATCTGGTAGCGAAAGGCCTTAGTACCTTGAAGAGCTAGGAGAATGTTACCCAGCACGGTCAGATTCATGAACAGGCTCACTATCTGGAAAGAACGTGCTATACCCAGATGGGCACGGCGATGAGTCGCCATGTGGGTTATATCCTGCCCGAAGAAGTAAACCTTGCCACCTGAGGGAGATAGCTGACCGCCAAGTAAGTTAAAAAGGGTTGTCTTGCCAGCCCCGTTAGGCCCAATTATCGCCAGGTGCTCTCCCTCTTGTACATGAAATGAGAGATCATGCACGGCACGAACTCCGCCAAAATCCTTAGACAACTTTTCTACTATTAAAGCTTCCATCGGTAACTCTTTTAAGCTTATTTGAGCTAACGCTTAACCACCGCTATGGCGTCTGATGGACAAATTGCGGCACACATACCGCATCCCTGGCACTTATCGGCATCTATTACAGGATAATCGTCAGTATCCTTAGTTGGGACAGGACAATACCCATCATAACAAACGCCACATTTAACACACTTTTTCTTGTCTACCTTAGCAGCAATCTCCCCCATCTTCCAGTCGATAGTATCATCCACTGGCTTTACATATTTGAGTCCCAATCCTACCAGGTCTTCTACTTTCTCATAGCCCTGCTCATCCATAAACTTGTTCAGGAAATTTACGGTATCAGTTACGAGCTTTCTGCCCTTCCAGAAGAAGCCGGAGGAAAGTCCAATAGCCCGGGCTCCCAGCATCATCATCTCTACGGAATGCTCCGGATTAACTATACCGCCGATAGCCAGGATATCAATCTGAGGAACGAACATACTAACGGCAACTGTTGCCTTACGACATTGGTAGCGGTCTGTAGGTCCACTAACGGCGGCAAACGGATTAATCGGGAAATGAAGTCTTTCCCAGGGAGACCGTCCCCGGTTATAGATATCAGGCGGTGCAATAGTCATGGGAGCAGTTATATTAGCGATAAACCTTGCTCCGGCACCAGCAGCGATTTTAGCCAGAGCCACGCATTTGGGAAAGCCAGCTTCAGCGGAAGGTTTGAGTCCCACAGGTATCTTCACCGCTTCTACGCAGGCCTTAATAAGTACTGTCAATACCTCGGGTATCTCTCCCATGCTGGGTGCCAGGCCCATCCCCAGTAAGGTCTTCATCTCCAGCGTATCAACCTGTTCAATCAGATTAGTCGGGGAATCTTTATCTTCTTTGCCCACCAGAGATAGTGGACAGAAGTTAAGCTCAAGTGCATCCGCTCCCGCCTGCTCCATTATCTTACATAACTCTACCCATCCTTTTATATCTGGAGCTGCCACGTGAGGCTGGGCGAAAAGGGGAACATCTTTAGGTAATTCTTTCTTTACCAGCGCCATTGTCTCCAGGGTCTTATCAAGATAAAACTGGACTGCCATTATATCACCAGTGGCATGAATACCTTCCCGGGGAGCAAAACCAGGGCATTGCATCTTCATAAACTTCTGCGATGGCTTCGCCTCAAGCGGGCTGGACCTTTGCGGTCGAGTTGCTGATGTGTAGACGTAGCCAGCACCTGCCTCAACATGTTTTAAAAGCCATTCCGCCTGTACCTTGGGCTCACGCGCATAAGCTATTGCGGGATTAAGGGCAGCAACCCCTATGGGGTTTCTCATCTTCAAGCCGCCAAACTTCATTTCCAAATTCGCCATAATGAACTCCTGTTAAGTTTTTAGATTCCGATTCTATAAAACGAAGTCCTAAGTGATGAGTATGGCACGCAGTGGAGACGCTTCTCAATGGCTAGGGCTTCTTCCCTGGAATATGATGTGTCCGTAGGAAAGGCAATTGCGCCACCGCCGAGTAGCTCGCTCATGTCGTAAACGGACTTATAACCTCTAGTGTTCATAAATCTTGTTTCGATTTATCTGAGTTTATAATTTGAAACTAATGCTTAAATCTCACGTAATCACTATGTGGGAGGTCTATCCGATAATGTTTGATTTTGATGACCCAATTTCTTCCAAAGCTTTTCTAGATAAATAGCAATTCCACCACGGAGGAATATGACAGATACGACAAAAATAACGCCCAGGATCATGGGCCATCTCGCTGGTATAACGCTACCAACGAAATATTCCAGAAGGACAACTACTACAGCACCTAAAATTGGCCCCCAGAATACCCGGGTGCTACCGAGTATGACCATTAACAAGACTATGGTTGACATGGTCAGGCTGGTCTGCGTCAGAGTTGTTCCACGTAAATAGTAGCTAAAAAGTACGCCGGCTATTCCAGCGAACACACCGGCAATAATAAAGGTGATATAGCTATATAACCAGGTATTGTAGCCCAGAGCACGCATACGGCGTTTATTTTCTCTGATTCCCACCAGCGCTTGTCCAAATGGAGACTGCAGTATCCGGTACATAATATAAACGCACACTCCCAGAATTACCAAAACCAAAAAGTAAAGATAAGTAGCATTCCAGGGTATTCCGCTAATACCCAGGTCAGGATATAGAACGCCGAATATGCCGCTCTGACCGCCGGTCATATCTCTCCATGCTAGGCTAACAAAGTAAACTAATTGGCCCAGCGCCAAGGTGACTAACAAAAAATAAAGCCCCGAGACTCTGAGGGCAATAATGCCGAAAAAAGCGGCCATGATTGCAGTCACTATTATGGCAAAGATTATTATCAGCCAGAAACTATCTATGCTATATCTTACTATTAAAACTGATGTCACATAACTACCTATTCCGAAGTAGGCGGCATGGCCCAGTGATATCAATCCTGTATATCCCCAGATAAGGTTCAAACTCATGGCAAAGAGGGCATAGATAAGAACTCTGGTCAGCAGGGTCTGAAAAAATGATGGAACGATAAGCGGCACAATTACAAAAATAACGCCAACAACAATAAATGGTACAATTTTACTCTGGGTAAGTTTCCTAGATGCTGCTGACATGATGTCTAGTCCTCCCCCCATATCTTTTTTCCCATGATACCAGCAGGTTTAACCAGCAGCATGATTATTAAAACAATGTATACAGTAAACATGTTCAAAGAATAAATACGGAGATAAGACGTAATAAAGGTATCGACAAGGCCGATTATTAAAGCGCCTACTAAGGTGCCGAGCACCGAGCCAGGACCACCGACCACTACCACTATCATGGCATAAAGCAGGATACTCATGGACTCATCAAAAACTACCCCAATAACCGGTGTGGCTATAAGTCCCGCGAACCCACCGGCAAATGCACCTATTGTGAAGACGATGCTGCAGGTCAGCCCATAATTTACCCCCAGGCTCGTGGTCATTTCCTTATTATCCATGCCTGCCCTGACTATGGCGCCAACACGGGTTTTATCAATAAGCCACCATAGAACTAGGAAGGCAACAACCCCCACAACAATAATCACCAGACGATAGGCAGGGAAAGTATAATTCCCTATGGCTACGGTAAAATCGAGCATAGCGGGGGGTTGTACCACCCGGGCAGTTCCCCCAAAGAACCAGAGGGCTAAATTCTCGATAATGTAGACTAGTCCAAGGGTGAGCAAAACCTGGTCATCAAGTTGTTTATAGAGGCGGCGGATAAATACCAGTTCCATAACAAACCCGATTATTCCAGCGATGATTCCACCTGCTATAGCGGCTAGCCAGAAATTACCACCCGATTTAGCAACCATTAACCCGAAGAAGCCCCCCAGCATGAATAGCGCTCCGTGGGTCAGGTTAAGGATACCCATTGTGCCCAGGGTGATTGACAATCCCATGGCAAAAAGGAACAAAATCACACTGAAACAGACGCCGTTTAACAGGTTGATAATAAGCAGATCCATAACAGGTCTCTTATTGTACCGCCGCCTCTATATAGGCTTTATAAACGCATAATGTTCTACATCTTTGGCGCTTTGCCCTCGGCTTCTGCCGGTATGTCCCTTGGTACCTGCTCATAAGCCTTGGCGACTGTTCTAATAAACTTGCCGCCAACGTTGGTAATTACCAGGACATACTTGTTGCCAATGGCGACCCGGTTACTGTCAAAGGTCAGTTTACTCCAGGGGGTATCAAATGTCCCAGTCTTCAATATCTCGCCAACTTTGGCTGGCGTAGTATCGCCGTTAGCCTTTTTCACAGCCTGCAAATAGACGCTTACTGAGGTGTACATAGTGAGACCTTCATTGTAGTCAGGGGTTCTACCCTTATCTGCAGGTTTGTCGCCAAACATCTTGAGCCAGCGGTCGATAAAAGCTTTTGCTTCCGGGGTATCAACATTGGCATCGTCGGAGGCGCAGCTGGCAATACCAACAGCTTTTTCTCCCAGGTCTTGTTGCATCTGGTCGTTCATGGTAGTACAACCACCCTGCACTCTGGGCATGGTAAAGCCGAATTGCTGATACTGCTGGTTAAAACGGAAAGCGTTGGGTGGTACAAACCAGTATATAACCACGTCTGCCTTCTCCATAGCTGTCAGGTAGGAAGCATAGTCCTGTGTGAAGATGGGTGCTCTCTGGCGCTGTATAATTTTCCCGCCACGGCTGGCAAAGCCATCCATGGCACCCTGAGTAAAATCTTCGGCGAAGGCGATATCATCGTGAATAACCGTAGCTGTCTTGGCGCCCAGCACGTCATAAGCGTATAGTCCAACATAATAGCCAGTTCCCTTATGGGTACCATCAGGAGAAAATTCATATGGTCCTTGCTTTAAAGCATCCCGAATTTGCTCACATTGCCCTAGATGCACTAGACCAGCTGGACCACTATAGGCACCCACAGCAGCAGAATCATTAGCAGGGAGCGGACCAAAAAGCACATCAGCTTTTTCTACTTCGACAAATTTTCTGGCAATCTCCACTGCTTTAGCCGGATCGGCAGCTGTGTCTTCTTTAACCACCTTGATAGACCTTCCGGCAATCTTGCCACCTATGTCCGCAATGGCTAGATCGATAGCATTTTCCTCCCAGGGCTGGGTTGCCGAGTTAGGTCCCGTGTAACTAGCCAGCCAACCCAGTACAATTGGTCCAGCAGGCGCAGGCGCTGGTGCTGGCGCTGGTGCTGGTGCACAAGCACCTAAAATAAGAGCACCAGCCATTATTACTAAAACTACCAAATATATTAAATTTTTTTTCACCGTTTGTTCCTCCTTATCCAAAATATGGAATACGATTACCGTCTGCTAAACTTTAATAATTCATCCCATTTATCACCCCCTTAAGTTTATTAAGTTCTGATGTAACTTATTACCAAATCAATCCCGAAAGTACTTCGTACCTTCACAAAATTGTATTAGTGCGGAAAACGAAAGCCTATTAAGAATATACAAATTGTTCAATCGCTGTCAAGAACCCCTGCGAATTGCCTCATAATTAATGTTAACCAAAGCGGAATCATTGCCTTAAAAAAATAAATTGCTGAAATGCAGGAGCTATGATTTTATGATGGCCAGAACAGATGGAAGAGAGAACGGCTCCATAGAGTTATACAACGGAAGTTTGCGGGGTGAATTGCTCAACTGCGAGATATTCACCAATACAACCGACGTGAAGGTGTTGATTGAATAGTGGCAGAAGGAGTAAAATCTGAGGCGACCAGATAGCGTACTCGGTTACTGGCCACCTGCTCCAGAGGCTATTGTGTCGTTGGCACCTAACTAAAAAGTGTACTAATCATTAGAGGCATGTCAGTACAACCCAGCTACAGGAGGACTATCTAATGCCCTGGATGAAGCAGGTTTGCAGATATGCTTCAATTCTTAAAAGTGGAGGTAATTAGATGTCAGACAAAAAGGGTAAACTTAAAGTAAGTCATAAGGTTGTGCCCACACGAGATACGATTAAAGAAATATCCGAGAAAACAGTCTTGAAATCGCTGGGGCAGTGTTCCTTCACCAGGAATAGTGATCCCTCAGCAGTTGATGTTAGAAACGGTAAAATACTCAGGATCAGGCCTTTACACTATTACGAAAAGTACACCAAGAAACAGATTAATCCCTGGAAGATTTATAAAAATGGGAAACTCCTTGAACCACTCATGAAGACCCAGATAGCCCCCTATATGATCGCTTATAAAAAACGTGTCTACTCTCCTAACAGGATTAAATACCCGCTTAAGAGGGTTGACTGGGACCCCAATGGAGAGAGAAATCCACAGAACAGAGGTAAGAGCAAATATAAGAGGATTTCCTGGGATGAAGCTACCACTTTAATAGCCAGCGAAATTAGACGCGTAAGGGCGAAGTACGGTCCCTATGCTGTGCTTTGCCATGGCGATGGGCATGGGGAAACCAAGACGATACACGGTCCGCATTCCTGTAACATGTTACTTATGGAAAAAGTTGGAGGGTACACACAAATTGTTAGGAATGCTGATAGCTGGGAGGGCTGGTATTGGGGGGCAGAGCATGTGTGGGGAGAAGGTGTGCAAGGCCACATGATGCCTGCTGATAACATATTAAACGACATCACACAAAACACCGAGATGCTGGTGCATATAGGTGGAGATCTGGAGGCCACTCCCTGGGGATTTGGCGGTCAGTTCCCCAGCCAGGTCTGCTTTTTCTGGTCCGATATCGGAATAAAACAGGTTTTTGTTTGCCCAGACCTAAATTATTCAGCGGCAGTTCATGCTGATAAGTGGATTCCAATACTGCCCAATACTGACGCCGCTTTACACCTAGCAATAGCTTACACCTGGATAACCGAGGGCATATATGATAAGGACTACGTGTCTACACATGTGCTTGGCTTTGGCAAGTTCTCTGATTACGTCATGGGTAAAGAAGACGGAGTGCCCAAGACGCCTGAATGGGCTTTTAAAAAGTGTGGTGTCCCTGAGTGGACGATAAAGGCACTGGCTAGAGAATGGGCCAAGAAAGTAACGTCCACCATGCATTATTATGGTGGTTCTTACATCAGAGGGCCATATTCACATGAGCCTGCCAGGCTGGAAGTCTGTTTGATGGGCATGCAGGGGCTGGGTAAGCCGGGCGTACACGTATATAATAAAATAGCTGATGGGATGACCCAGCTAGATTTACCTCGTCCTATTAAGTCACTCAATCTGGATGGCATCCGGCGGAAAGTCTGGGCTGGGCGACCTTTGCTGGAGCTTACGCCCCAAATTATTCCCAAGACCCAGTTACATCAGGCTATTCTCAACCCACCGATCACTTCCTGGGGTAGCACCTCTCTTTATGCGCATATTGATGACCAGTTTGTGAAGTATACCTATCCTATACCGAAAGAGAATGGTGGTGGTGAGGTCCACATGATCTGGATGGATAACCCATGCCGCACTACCTGCTGGAATAACAGCTTCCTGTCTGTTGACGCTTTTAGAAGTCCGAAGATAGAATGCCTTATCGTTCAGCACCCCTGGCTGGAAAACGACACCGTCTTTGCCGATATTATCCTACCTACCAACACCAAGCTCGAAGAAGAGGATTTCGCATTGCTCAGCAGTACTTCGCCTTTGAAAGGTGTGTCAATTGAAAAGCAAGCCATCGATCCGATAGGCGAGTCGATGAGCGATTATGAGGCTGCGGGCGAGGTAGCTAAGAAGCTGGGCTTGTATAAAGAGTACACCGACGGATTGACAGTCCAGGAAAAGATTAGAATGGGTTACGAGATTTCGGGTGTGAAAGAGCTGATTAGTTGGGAGGAACTAGAAGAGAAGGGATACTATTATGTTCCTACTGCGCCAGACTGGGAGAAATACCCGGCTGGTTTGAGGCTGTTCTATGAAGAACCCGAGAAGTATCCCCTGCATACCCCCTCGGGCAAGCTTGAGTTCTACTCGCAGAGGCTGGCTGATAGCTTTCCTGACGACCAGGAGAGACCACCCATGCCTAAATGGATTGAAAAAGGCCCCAGCCATGATGAAAGGCTCTCCAGCGAAAGGGCCAAGAAATATCCGTTGCTGCTCATGAGCAACCATGCAAGATGGAGGACGCACGCTCAGAATGATGACATCTCATGGACCAGGGAAATCCCGACCTGTAAGGTCAAGGGCTGGGACGGTTATATGTATGAGCCTGTCTGGATACACCCATCAGATGCCGCGAAGAGAGGCATTAAAAATGCTGACATCGTTAAGCTATTCAACGAGCGGGGCACCGTCCTTGGTGGTGCCATTGTCTGGGATAGAATAATGCCCGGTGTGGTATCACAGGACCACGGAGCCAGGTCTGATATGATTGCCGCTAGGTCTGATGAATATATTGATAGAGGAGGCGCTAATAACCTTATTTCTCCAGAAAACGGAACTTCCCAGAACTGCTGGGGTATGGCTACTAGTGGCTACTTGGTAGACGCGCAAAAGGTAACCATGCAAGAGATGGAAGATTGGAAAGTGAAATATCCCGAAGCATTCAAAAGAGAGTATGACCCAGCTTCTGGGCTGCGTTTCAATAGTTGGGTTATCGAATAAGGAGATAAGTGATAAGTCAAAGGTTCTTGTTTGGAGACCTGGCTTAATCCCAAATTATATCACCCTTACTGAATCCCTCTTTTTCTTCCTGCTAATAGCTGTCATGGTTAACTGTGTGGGGATGAGCTTCATAAGCTGGCTTGTATCGTTTAATCGTTAGCACGTTTAGATTATTCTTATTTATTGCTTTTTAGAGAACCTTCATCGATCATGGCATCGAGTGAATCAGCAAGTGCAAGCACTGTTTTATTGATATCTGTGGTTGTATGTACACATGATAAGATAAATAGTCTGCCTGGAATTGTTGCGATCCCACGATGAAGCAGATGAAACCCTAACCGTTCTTTTATATTACCCATTCCCATAATTTTAGCTTCATCTCTAGTTGGTGGCTTAGTATCATCAGTTGGCTTGGAATCGAATGGGCCAAAATAAATGTGTGTAATACTTCTACCATAGAGGTAACCGCTTATACCCTTTTCTTTAAATATCTTATTTCCCTGTTGTCTTAGATACGCTGCCAGTTCGTTAGCTTTATTCTGGGGTTTTCCATTCTGGCAAAGTTTTAAAGTGGCTATGCCGCAAGAACTTGCCAGTGGGTTAGCGTTCCAGGTCCCGGTATGCACTACTCGTCTATTTGGTGCTGTCTTAGGGCTGAGAACTTCCATGATATCAGCCCTCCCGGCCAAAGCGCCAGCTGCTACACCGCCTCCAATTATCTTACCGAGACTGAACAGGTCTGGCTTTACACCTACGATTGCTTGAAATCCACCTGGTGCATCACGAAAACCGGTGACTACCTCATCTAGATGCCACGCCGTCCCATATTTTTTACATAGTCGGGGCAATTCTCTGACGAAATCCAATTCTAGTGGAATTTGTCCTCCCATGTGCGCTCCGCCACCCTCAGTCATGAGGATTGCATATTCTTGTGTCGCTAATTCTTTTTCAACCTGCTGTAGATCATAGGGGATTAACTTGACTTCGTCAGCTTGAACTCCCGGCGATGTAGGCGGTAACACTACTTCATCCGCCCACCCATGGAAGTTTTCAATGAAGCGGAGCGTCTTTTTCCTTCCAGTCCAAATGCGCGCCATTCTGATTGCCATCAAATTGGCTTCTTGACCGCAGGCGAAGAATTCGATTCTTTCAGCAGCGGGCATCATACTTTGAATAAGTTCAGCCCACTGGACTTCAAGCTCATGGTTATCGCCATAATGGACACCTTTAACCATTTGTTCTCTAATAGCCTTCACTAGTGAATGATGGGAATGTCCAAACAAGAGAGATCCGTGGCCCATCACATAGTCGATATACTCATTCCCGTCAATGTCCCACTTTTTAGAGCCTTTCGCCTTGCTAATATAAGGTCTGAATGGCGTCAAAATTCGGCCAAAGTGAGTAGCACCGTCAGCAGCAAATACCTTGGTTGCCCGTTCATGTATCTTTACAGATTTGGGCCGAATTTTTTTGTAGTCTTCAACAAGTTTATCTATTGCCATTTTAATCCTCTCAATTCATTAGTTGGTTAATCAGACGCACCCCTGTAGTGTACCGCTTGTTAGAGTGGAGTTGCGACCATCATAGCCTCTGGAGCAGGCGGTCGTTATTTGAGTGAACTATGCGGTCATGTTTGATTATATTCCTTTTTACAACCCTCTATCAATATTTTGGCTTCCCCCAATGTGGTGAATTTCTCACGGTTCAGGAGGTCGTTCCTCAACTTGCCATTGAATGATTCTATATGGCTAGCCTCCCAGGGACTTTCCCTCTCGATGAACAAAGTCTTCACTACTAAGCGGTTCAGCCAGATAAGTATCGGAATGCTCTATCGTAAGCTGTTCTGGCTATCACGAAATCATAGCTCCAGACATGGTCTTTGTGCTCGGTCTGAGCCGAATAAATATTTCAGAATGCATTGAATTTTTTTCTTAAAGAGATCACGTCCGTTCTTTTTTGCCTTGCTATTTGCCAGGATTCCTCGATAGTAATCTCTTTAAACTTCAAGGCTTGGTCTGGCATAAACTGGGCCAGCAGGTCCACGTCAGAACTGATCACGCAGAACACCCTGGGGTATCCCCCTACGGTCTGCCGATGCTTAAGCAAAATGATCGGCCCGTTTGGGGTTATCTGAATAGTACCGTTGGTAACTGCCTCTGAAATCATGCTCTCAATCTTTACTCCAAGTTTAACCTTTGATTCGAGCCTCATCCCCATTTCACTCATATCCAGACTTATTTGCCATTCCGTTCTGAAAAAATCCACCGGGTTCAATGCATACACGTATTCGGGCCCTTTGATGACACGTATATAGCCATCGTTATCAGGCCAATGAGCGATCTGCTCGAGCTTGCCCATTTGCCGTCCAACGATGGCAGTATTTGGATTAGTAGTATTAGCCTTTTTGTAGCAGAGGTATGACCGCAAGCCTGATCTCCTTGTCCCAAATAGCAGCTCGGCACCCGCGGGTGCAAAATAGATGGTTCCGTGCTCAATCTGTGTTTTATTCTCATTTATAACCATCAGAGGATTGGTGAAAGGTGCTCCCGTTATTATAAAGTAAACGCTTTCCGTGACGAGAAGGGAGGGTGGCAGAACCATCTCCAGGGCTGGAGCATTATCCGGGTTATCCAAGACGGCATTACCACAATCGAATGCGAACTGGTCCATAACGCCGCCAGGCGTGATCCCCACATCCTGGGATCCATAAACGGGCAGGGTGACCTCTTTATAAACCCCTCTTCTTTTTTCCTCAAAAGTATCTCTGTAACCCAAAGAATATTCCCTTCCATCAGTACTATAATAACCCAGCTAGTCTCCTTGCCAGATCTAAAGATATTTCTGAATCCGAGTGGATGCAAATAGTTTCAGCCTGTATCGGCACCTCAAATGTTGTGAGCTTTCCTTCAGCGTCCTCGACATAGGCGGTCACTCTGCCTTCTTTGATAATCTTTACTGTATGCTCTAATGCCTCCTCACAGTCTTTAATAGATGCGTAATCCTTCTTCCTGCTCACAAGAGTAAGCTGTTTTTTCTGGGGATTGTACGTATACCTTCTCTCAGCAAAAGCCTCTGGAATAACCTTAAGTCCTAATTTTTTCGCTTCCACTGCAAGCTTAGAATCAAAGGGAGTTACAATCTCCTTTATAAGTTTATTTTTCATCCACTTGGCGATAAGCTTGGCAAGCTTTACATCCACATTGGCATTGTTATAGAGTGCACCATGCAATTTGACTGTCTTTACATGGGGCATCATTGCGCACTGCTCATCAAGAGATTTTAGTAAGCCTTGCGCAGATATATGCATCGTAGTCCGCCCAAAATTTTCTCTATCAGGATATGAAAGATGTGCCGTAACCTTTACACTCATCTCCTCAGCCTTTTTTAGAAAGACTTTTACTGATTCCACATCTCCTGCGTGCCCGCCACAGGCAATATTTGCCATACTGATATACCTCATGAGCTCTATATCAACTGGATGGTCAGCCCCTCTTTCACCCATATCGCAATTTATGGTTATCACAACTCCTTTACCGCCTTCATGATTACGATGTCTCCTGGCTCTATCTCCTTAAGTAGCGCTGGATTCGTCCTCCCGATGAGGTTCCAACCGCCAGGGCACTCCACCGGATAAACACCCGTCTGAGCACCGCCTATTCCAACAGAACCAGCGGGTACGGTTTTTCGGGGATTATCAAGTCTTGGGGTTGCCAGATCTTTGTCAAGGCCTATGAGATATGGAAAATGGGGTTTAAACCCCACAAGCGCAACCTGGTACTCAGGCGCAGTATGCTTTTGGATAACTTCATCCATCGAAAGGTTATGCAGGCTGGCAACACTGCCCAGATCCTCGCCGTCATACACGACAGGTAATACGATCCTTTTTCTGGTGAACATTTCATCCTTTATATACAATTCATTATTGGCAATGATGAAAGCCTCGATGTCATCAATAAGCTTACCTATATTTGCCGTTCCAGGATCGAAATAAACCGCCATAGCTTTGTAAGAAGGTACTATGTCTCGAAGATTCAACTCGCAATTTAGGGGAGAATTTTTTAACTTCTTGTAAAGATAGAGTACTTTCTTATTGATCTCTGCATCTATCTTATTGCCGAAAGACCAGCAAACACAGTCGTCCCCAATGAAATATCTCTCAAATGATTCTGGACTCATGTACTCTACTAATTTATCTGATATCCAAAACCGCAAAAAGCGAATTATTATTCATCATTTGCCACCAGATACAGAAATCTGATACAACTGGTTATAGATACCATCCTCCCAAACTCTGGGAAGACCATCGACAGTAGGTTCAGGCCTCCCTGTTACGCCATCGACAGCCCCTGCCTTAACTATCGTATCGATAATATTTGAGAAGGAAGCGAAATCAGCCATCAGGTTCTTTCCCAGAAGTACTGAAAGAAGAGAGGCGAGAGCGTAGCCTGCCCAATTGCTCACACCCGCACAGATGCAGAAGTCTGATCGTATCTTGCAGCTATAAGCCATATGGGGGGCAAAATACATATCGACATCCTGGCTCACATTTCCCATACCAAGTTCGTTACCACCATCGCCTATACCTATCGTAACAATACCGCAACTTGCGCACTTGATAAAGACGTTATCCAGGGGTGTAACATGGTCGGAAATAATTAATCCGCGGAAGTTATGGTGAAGCCCATCTGCCGCCAGCCCTGGCCTCTCTAGCGCTACGCAGTGAGTAGTATCGGTCTTTAGTAGTGTATCGTAAGGAATCTGTTCATTCTTGGCGTATGCTAAGAGCTCTGCTTTGCAACTAATCGAATCAAGCCCAGATCTCATAATTCCTTCTGCGTGCTTATCGGTAAGGATGGTGACCCTTTTCCCCGCCTTGCATAGCGCATCTGCAAGAATAATTGTCCCGGGAGGTCCGTCCGTTTCGATTACCCCCGCAGCCAAGATATAAAAGCCCGTTGTTATCAGGATATGTCTCCCACCCGCAAGCGATACTGCTGCTGGAAAGAGATTACCGGCTATTGCCCACTTTGACAGACCTCTCCCGCCAGGATCCTGCTGAATAAAGAGCTCGATGGATTTAGCCAGCTGCGCAAGTGAATCATGCCTAAAGCTAAATCCTGTATTCATTATTTTTCTTATCTCCTACGAACATATGTCCTGGTGCATGGGTTATCATGAGCGGCGGTTTAGCAACTATTGCAGCCATTTGTGGAGTGACTCCACAGGCCCAAAAAACTGGTATCTCTCCATCCTTTATAGTAACCTTGTCTCCGAAGTCAGGCGTGTTGATATCCTTGATGCCTATAGATTGGGGATTTCCTAAGTGTACAGGCGCTCCGTGTACACCAGGATACTCTCTGGTTATAATAACTGCCTTCATAGCATCAGTGGCGGACAATGGACGCATGCTCACTACCATTGGGCTATCAGAAAACCGTCCAGCACCTGCACATGTGATGTTTGTCACGTACATTGGTACGATCTTCTCTTCTGTGATATGCCTGATCTCGATACCTGCGTCCAACAGTGCCTCCTCGAAACTAAAGCTGCAACCTATAAGGAAAAAGACAAATCTGTCACTCCAGAGGAGTGAAATATCTGTCAGTTCTTCTTTTAACTTGCCCTCTTCGTATACACGATACCGGGGCAGGTCGGTTCGTATGTCTGCACCATTCGCCAGGAATTTTGTCTTATAACTGCCTGTATCGCCCACCTCTATAACAGGACATGATTTTGAGTTTCTCTGGGCAAAGATGAGAAAATCCCAAGCCCATTCTTTATCAAGGATTACCAGGTTTGCCTGGACATAACCATAAGCTAACCCCGAGGTTTGTTTTTGCCATTTTCCCTCCCTACATGCCAAACGCACCTCTTTGCCTGTTTTAAACGTACCTGCCCCCATTTTAAATCAACGTAACAATCACTCACATACTGAGTGATAAAAAGCGGTCAATTTAGATTTTGCTTACAAAAGTATTGCATAATTCGACTGATAAAACAATACAGTATGTTTACAAAGCTGATTTTTAGGGTTAAAATAGGTACGTTTTGGGGCGGTTAGCTCAGCGGTTAGAGCGCTTGCTTCACACGCAAGAGGCCACTGGTTCAAATCCAGTACTGCCCACGCCGAAGTGGCGGAATGGCAGACGCGCTACGTTCAGGGCGTAGTATCCGTACAGGATGTGTGGGTTCAAATCCCACCTTCGGCACCAAGCGCCTGTAGCTCAGCGGATAGAGCGCAGCCCTGCGGAGGCTGAGGCCGTGGGTTCAAATCCCACCAGGCGTGCCATAAGAAGGGGCGATTAGCTCAGCGGTTAGAGCGCCTGTCTTACACACAGGAGGTCACTGGTTCAAATCCAGTATTGCCCACCATTGAACTTAGAGCACCACCGAGTGACTATCTGTTTCAGTATCAGGTGGTCGAAATCGTATTTCCAGCCTGCTTTCGCGGGGTACGGTTGCCTTAATTATCCAAATCCAAGCGAGGCCGACACGCTAGGGTGCTCTCGAAAAATACTGGTTCTGGCAAATTCCAGATAAAGGGTAAAAAAATAGTAATACACTACGGTAGTTTGTTGAGGTCGATATCAAAGCCAGCAGCTTTAAGCTCTTTAGCAAGTTTGGTTTGCCATGCATCTGCACTATCAAGTGACGTATATAGGACACCATCGAAATCGCTTGGTAGCTCTACATCTTCCTCATAAAGAGCACATACTCTTTCTCTACCTAATTTGGCTATGAAATATCCAAGTTCAAGTACAACGTTTTGGCGTGCTCTATGTTTTATTTCTTCTTCATTTTTTGATTTGCCATGATCATCAGCCGTAAGTAGTACGATAGCATAACATGCATCTTTTGATTCTTGTTCTAACTTCTCTATTATTGTTCTTGACTTATTTGGTATTTCGTGTAAAATTATTGGCTTTATTTCTAGATGTTCAAGTAATCGGGCGACTTTCTGTTTTACTGCTTCGTCATGACCGTGAACAATGAAGACCTTTGTTCCTGTCATACCTGTATTTATAATTGGGGCCGTAGACATAATTGAAGGTTTTGCTTCCTTGAGCAAGTCTGCCTCCCGATGAAATTTCTTTAGTTCTGTTAATCTTAATTCCATGATTCTATGGAACTGTTCAATTTGTTGGCTGAGAGAATAAGACGAAACACGAACTAGCTTGTCATCGCTCATGGCAAATCTATTTGCATATATGCCACCTGAAAACAAAGTTCTTAATAATTTCTCAGTATAGCTAAACCATATAGCAGCTTCATTTTCCCTAACTTTTAAATACTCCATTCGGTGTATTGGCTTGGTAATAAATTCTTGACCTTCATCAATTTGTTTTTTAAGTGTTTCCTTGACCTCATCAAGAGGTTTGAGAAGGTAAACTTCATCTGCATTATTATTCATTTACTCGCTCCAAAATAAATAATTCTTTGTTGAATTCTAAGGCAGCTTAAAACATAATGCAATACACTTCAATATAAAATATATGGAAAATTGTTTCTGAGTACTTTTTCACATATTTACAACTGTTGTTATCCACCACACTATTTCCTCCCCACCAATAAGCTCGATTCATGCCCAAGGCAACCCTGCTCAGCTGCATTTTTACTAATGGTGGTTCCGTCAACCATCTCACACCAAAATCAATAATGTTAACGTTCAAAATTCACAAGATGCCTGAAAATATGCATCTAATGTCTTGCATTGTGAAAAGTGGTCGTTCACAAAGCTAGCCACACCATAATACCCGTCAATATGTGTGATTTTTAGATGCTGGCTTATTTTCACTGAGTTATTGTCAGTCTCTCTACTGAACCTGGCATAGAAGGTGATGGTCCCTAAAATTGAATGGAATTATTGGTGATAAAAGCACTAAGCTCAATTTAGCTCAACTGTCACTTAGCCCGTATTGAATGGCAATTACAGCTGCCTGGGTGCGGTCGGATACTTCTAGTTTTGCCAGAATAGAACTAACATGATTCCGTACTGTACCCTCTGATAGAGATAGTCGGTCTGAAATATCCGCGTTATTCAGGCCCTTCGCCAGCAAACGTAATACCTCGATTTCTCGATTGGTCAGTTTGCTGGTAATTAGTGCGGCTGGCTGTGTCTGGCGACTAGAAGCTTGACGCAGTACTTTTCCTGCAACAGAGGGATCGACATATGTTTTGCCAGCTACTGTTCCCCTGATTGCCTTGATGACTTCATCACGAGGTGTATCCTTTAACAAATAACCCGATGCGCCTGCTTGTACTGCATCAAACACCCATTCGTCATCGTCGTAGGTGGTTAGCACCAGCACTTTTACCCCAGGGTACTTAGTTCGTATTTGCCTGGTGGCTTCAATACCGTTCATAATGGGCATCTTTAAATCCATTAAGACTAGGTCCGGTGTTTTTCGCCCAACTATATCCACAGCGGCAGCACCATCTTCAGCCATTCCGACAACGTCGATATCCGGTTCTAGTTTAAGTAACATTTCCAGACCGTCTCGGACGATTGCCTGGTCATCGCAAATAACTATTTTCGTGGTTACATCTCCTGATTATATGGTTAATTTTATTGTTGTTCCCTGTCCTGGTTTACTTTCGATAGTGAGCTCACCGCCAATTAGCAGAGCTCGCTCCTTCATTCCTACCAGCCCGAAATGGATCGTTTTGTTGCTTTTTTCTAGGTCGAATCCAGCGCCATCATCATGCACAAGAAGCGTTAATTTTCCCTCTGTGAGTTCTAACTTGACCGTTAAAGTTTTGGCATTAGCATGGTTTACTACATTGGTAACCGCCTCTTGTGCCACCCGATAAAAACACTGCTCCACATCCGGTGATAAGTCAGGCATCTTATCCATTATAGACAAGTTCAGAATCAAATTGTTGTGTGCTGCTGTCTCCTTTATCATTGTGCTTATAGCCAGTGCTAATCCCAAATCGTCCAGGGGGCTGGCACGTAGCGCTTTTAGGGCGCGGCGAGTTTCCTCTAGTCCTGAACGGACCGCAGCTAAAGATTCGTTCAATATTGAGTGTGCCTTATGCTGATCAACCTCCCAATATGCCTTTGACGCTTCTAACTGGACTGACAAACCGCTTAGCGTGTGTGCCAGGGTATCATGCATTTCCCTTGCCAACCGGTTTCGTTCTCGGCTGGTGGCAAGATGTTCCAGTGTGCTGGCGTAATGAGTCAGATGGATATTGGCTGCCTCAAGAGACCGTTGTTGATTCCTCAGTCTGTTTATAAGATAGCTGATAGAAAAACCTACTGACAGAAACACAACAGTTTGAATCAAAGTGGAATTGATAGCTCCCCTAAATGGTTCTGGGCCTGGTGGAGAAAACGACCAAATTATTATCAAGTTTAACCCAGCGATCCCTAAAATGATCAATAAAATGTAAAGCCATTTATATTGCCAGGCAACTAGAAGAAAAGCGACCAGCAAGAAGGGAAGAAGCATCAGGACCGAAGTCTGCAGATCGAACATCGGATTACGAGGAAAAAACCTGACAATTGCCCAAATAGCTAGCATGGGCACGATAGTAATCAGGGTAATTATCAGAGGAATGAATGCTCGTTTGAGCCGCTCTTGTGGCCATGACCAATAGGTTAACCCAAGACAAAGCAAAGTAACAAAGCCAGCCACAATATAATAAACAATGTCACTGCGTACCGGCATCAGATTGCCATCGCCTCTGGGGGGCATGGGCATGGGTGGTAGTGCCCAAAACACCTGGTTTATAACTGCTAATACAATTAGATAGCCAATCCAAAGGATGGCGGCAAAGCGGATCAGACGTACCAAGTCTGAATTGGGTGTATTTCTTTTCATAGAGTTTTTATACTCCATAAACATACTCCATAAACGTTCTTATTTCATGTAATTCCAGTCATGTATTAATGTAATTATCTATGACAAACATCATTTTAATCAGTTATGGAAGTCATGGCAAGAAGCGCGGTTTAATGATTAGTAACACTGTCCTGTGACTTCTTGCCTACTATAAACTAATGATAACCAACTGAGAACTATGACTTATACAGATAAAGGAGCAAAACATGAATTTGATAACTGATTCCGGAGAAAAACGAATAATGAATAACGATCTATTTATCTTTCTCAAAGATATCGGTTGCAGTGATATGCAATTCCAGTTGCTCTGTTTCTGGGGACGACATCCCAAGGCAAAATTGACCCTTAAAACTGTCGCTATAGCCCTAGACGCTTCAAAAAATAGCGTAAGAGATGCAATTGCAGCCTTGGTGGAGAAAGGCATTCTTGTGGCACAACACAATGGTAATGGCCTTACAACCTATGCCCTTTCTGGTGACGAACGAACCCAGAGATGTATAGACGAACTAGCTAAGCTCGATTGGAGTTCTATAAAAAATATTGAAGTAGAGTTGAAAAAGGAAACACTATCAACACGATAAGGTAGCAGTCGGACAAGAAAGTTGTGCTTGTTGGTGAGGGCTGATATCGATGGTGACTGTGAGATACCAAAATGACTAGTGTTCAGTATAAGTACTGATATTAAGAAGACTGAGAAGAGATGTTAAGTAGATGGTTAAACTTGAGACGTGCCATTGTGCCGATGGCAATTATCCTTGTGGCAATAATAGGCTTTTATAACTATGCCTGTACACCCGGCGCAGCTACATTTATGGGTTTATTGGCAGATGCGCCAGGTAATTACCTTTCAAGGAAATTGTTTGGTGGGGCATAAGTCTCGAGTACTACTTACTTTTTATATAGGTCTGCTCGTTATGTTGCTTGTGATGACTCCCATGCCTGTGTTCGCACAAACTGAGTATCGCGATTTGCAGTGGACTACAATCGATAAACCTGGGTTAGAGGGCAACGTTGTTGTTCATCCTTCGGATGTCAGTGACATTGCTATCGGGAATTCGGTCTTTTATGCGATCGATATCAATCAGGCCAGAATATACCGCTCGATGAGTGGTGGTTTACGGTGGGAAGATATTAGCCTATATTTGAACCAAGCCGGTGCCACGTTACCGGCCACTAAAATAGCTGTTGCTCCTGATGAGTCGGGTATCATAGCCGCAGCAACTAATGGGGGTACAAGTTTTTTTTTATCTGTTGACGGCGGCATTACTTGGGGAAACGTGTATATAGGGGCATTAGCTGGTAGTACCATCCAGTCCATCGCTATATCCAAGCCGTATGGTGAATACAATGAACAGCGAGACATCCTTGTTGGTACCGCAATTTTTGGCGATAACCTTACGTTGGGGCAGGTACTGCTGCTCCATCTGGGGAGCTTTGTTCCGTACTGGAGAAATCTCAACATTACGGTCGACCCCGGTCATTTGGGAGGTGACGTGTCAGCCGTTGCTTTTTCTCCTAACTATGTGAATGATCAGACGATTCTGGCAATAGCTTCGACAGGTTTATTGGATGTTGCTGCTATCTATCAGAATCGTACTTTTTTATGCATGGGTCTTGTCGATTTGGCAACAAGTAATACCGTGTGGAACAGCAGGTTCAGTTATCCTGTAGAGATTTTCGACCCTACCTTCCTTGCCTATGCGGGCTATCCACACTCTTCGGGCGATGACCCCGGGGTAACCCTGATTGCCGGAGGCCTGGCATTGTCCAACTCCTTTTCGGCAACTGGCGCATCTGGTGAATCAAGGGTACTGTATGCCTTTTATACTGTGCATCCTGCCCCGGCTCAAGACACTAGTAACGCCTATCGGATTGATGATACGGCCCTTAACAAAGCAACTGCGTTCAGTGCCCCTGGTGGGACCAACCGCTACAGCAGCATAGGACTGTCTGGCAGAACACTGGTAACGGGGGAAGTGATGCCCTCAGACCCATTAACTGTTCCAGTACGGATTTCGCTAGATGCCACTGCTTCACCTCCCATTTTCACTCAGACAGGCTATCCGTATGGGCAGGGAAATGCCAAGGTGGCCTGGAGCTCTAGTGTGCTTTATTGCGGCACTGGTAACAACCCAACGCTACCACCTCCGGTCCTTCCCGATGAGAGCGGTTTTTCTATCAGCAATGACAGTGGACTAGATTGGGTCCAGGTAGGACTTATCGACACCACGGTCATACTCCAGGATGTGGCGGTAGCCTCAAGCCCGCAGAGCCTTTTTATCACCTCAACCAGCTCAGATAGCGTCGAATCCGTATGGCGGAGTGCTGGCGAGCCGCTTGGGGAGTACTGGGGACGGGTGCTGGCTACTGACATGCCGTCAAACAAAATCATCGTGCGCATCAGCCAGAACTATCGAGATGACTATACGCTCTGTATATGTGAAATAGGTCAGGGGCCTGGCCCGCTACCGAATTATAACCAGCTCTGGGTATCTAATGACCGGGGGAACACGTGGAAAGAGTACATTGCCCCTCTGGGAGTTATTGACCTCGCCGTGGTTGACAAGAAAGTGTTATACATCGCATTACCCCAGGGCAAAGTGGCCAGAAGCGACAACGGAGGGTTGTTCTGGCAAAATGCTATATCGACCGACTTGCCTGATATTGCCATGCTGTCCTTAGCTGAGCCGGACACCATCTTTGTGGGAGGAAACAACGGCGGTGTTGCTTATTCCAGCGATGGCGGCAAGAGTTATACTCGCATACTCCGGACTATCCCGAACAATGGACCTGTCCAGGTAATTGCCGATACAGATTACCAGCACAATAGCTTAATCTATGCCGCCAGCGGCAATGTCATCTATCGATGGATTATAGGTCAGAGCAACCGCTGGGACACCATAAGGATAACTAACGCCGGCAGGCAAATAAACGGGATGGTATCTGTTGATGGCATTCTCTATGGTCTGTGGTACAACACTGTGGGTGTGGGGAGTGGGGCTGAGCGGTCCTTAAGTCCAGCATTGCCACTGGTCTTACTTGAGTGGGATACGATACAGGCTGGCGCAGGAGCAGCCAGGTTTGATGTTATGCCCACCTCGCTTCGATATTCGATTACAGAGACGAGTGTTATTCTTTGGGCAATCGATACTATCAATTCCGATTTGATGGTGTACTTTGATTGTCTGGCTTGGAATGGACCGAACCTGACGATGAGCGACAATGCTGTTATTGGCTGCGACCCGGCGACAGGTCGAAACCAGGAGGTCAATTTCACCTGGGACGATATCTGCGCCGATAACCGGTACCAGCTCCAGATAGCCAAAGATAGTAATTTTACCATGATGGTTTTTGATTCCGGCGGCAACTTCCCTTTCCTGCTGCCCTCAGTAGCAACCTCTCCAGCCCTCGTCTACTTTGCTGGCGGTGGTAATACGTCCCCGGTTCTTGCCGGCATTCAAATTCCGACACTTGAATGTGGTCATGCTTATTACTGGCGTGTCAGGGCGCGCAGCGCGGTCACTGACGACATTGTCAGGAGCCCATGGTCGGAGGTGCGTGATTTCGCTATCAAGGCAGGTTTCCAGGTGACTACCCCCTACTATGGGCCGCAGTTGCTGGCTCCAGACAACAGCTGCGGCTGCGCTTGTGAGTTACCGACGTGTTTTTCCTGGTCACCGTTCAAGGAGACCACAGAGTATAGGTTCGAGCTGTCTGAGAACGCTGACATGGGGTCTCCACTGACATCGACTACCGTGAAGACTACGGCATACCAGTACAACAGTCAGCTAAAGTGCAATAAGAGCTACTTTTGGCGTGTTATGGCAGTACAGCCAGCACCCAGTGAATGGAGCGCTGTATTTTCATTCAAGGTGTGTCCAGAACAAGAAGCGGCAGTATCTCTAGCAATTCCTGTGGCACTGACCCCGTTGTGGGTATGGGTGATTCTTGGTTTGGTTGGCGTTATGGTGGTCGTTGTAGTTTTACTGATTTTAATTACTAACAGGGAGGATATAGGTAGAAATGAAGCTTAAAAAAGTCTATATCATTACGCTCGTGTTTTTACTTGTTGCCGCTTTGTCTTTCAGCTGTGCCTCTAAGACAAGTTCAACAGCAACAACTCAACAAATCGTCACCGTTCAGCGGGGCACTTTGAAGCTCGACGTCACCGCTAGCGGTAACCTTGCCCTCTCCCAGACTGCTGACCTGGCATTCGACGTCTCAGGATATGTTTACAGGGTTCTGGTGGAGGAGGGTGATACGGTGAAGGAGGGAGAGGTGTTAGCGGAGGTCGATTCCTTCGACTGGGAGAAAGAGAAGAGGTCTCTGGAGCGGGCAGTGGTTGCGGCTAAAGTCAGCCTCAATAATGCGGTGATTACCCTGGAGAAGGCTCAAAACCCCACCACAACCACGAGTACTATTTCTGGTGCTATATCTGCACCTGACCCGCTGGATATTGAAACAAAGCAGCTACAGGTTGAGCAGGCCAAGATGTCGCTAGATGATGCTGAAAAGGAGCTAGCGCGATACCTTGAGACCAGCCCTCAGATATTGGCACCGTTCGATGGCTTCGTCACCAAAGTCAATGTGAAAGGTGGTGATGAGATATATAAAGGTGCCGTCGCTATGTCTATAGCCGACCCGGCCAAGTTTTCGGTAGATATCCTCATTGGTGAACTGGATATCGACCGTATTGAGGTAGAAATGGATGCTATCGTACAGCTGTCGGCATCGTCAGCAAGCTCATTCCCGGCCAAAGTGACCAAAATCGCTCCAACTGCTACCACTGAAAGTGGCGTGGTTAATTATGAAGTAAAAGTTGAGCTGCTGTCGGCCGAGGAAATGCAACAACTTCTTATTTCTCAAGCTCAGGCAAATCCGACATCTTCGTCTGGACAGCCTCCATCTGGGGAGCCTTCGTCTGGGGAGCCTCCGTCTGGTAGGCCTCCATCTGGTAGGCCTCCATCTGGGGAGACTCCGTCTGGTCAACCTTCCAGCCAGCCGACTGCTAGCTCAACAGAATCATCAGGCAGTGCCTCATTGACGCTAGACCAGTTGCGAGATGGTCTCTCTGCAACTGTTACCATTACCATCCAGGAGAAACAAAATATTCTCATGGTGCTCAATAAGGCAATTACCCGTCAGGGTGGTAAAAATATCGTCCAGGTATTGAAAGGAGAGGAGACCGAGTCCAGGGTGGTCACGACGGGGATAAGCAATATTCGGTATACGGAAATTGTTGAAGGTCTCAGCGAAGGAGAGCAGGTTGTCATTACGACCACCACTACGACAAAGTCAACCACATCACAGTCAACACAGGGTTCACCAGGTGGGATGGGGATGGGAGGAGGTCCCCCACCATTTTAACCACTCGGGAATGAGAGGATAATAATATGATTGTTCTTAAAGATATCGTTAAAGTCTACCCTATGGGCACCAGGGAACTCGTGGTGCTCAGGGGTATTAACTTACAAGTTGACAGTGGTACGATGGTGGCTATTATGGGAGCATCTGGTTCGGGTAAGTCAACACTCCTTAATATACTGGGCTGCCTCGATACGCCTACCTCGGGTACTTATTACCTGGAAGAGAAGGAGGTAAGTCGCTTAAGCCGCCGAGAGTTGGCACTGGTGCGAAGTCAGAAAGTGGGCTTTATTTTTCAGCAGTTCAACCTGTTGCCGCAGCTATCAGCCCTGGCAAATGTAGAGTTGGGGATGCAGTATTCTGTAGGTGTTGACAGGAAGCAGGCGCTCGAAGCCCTGTCCAGCGTTGGGCTGGCGGACCGGGTGCACCACAGACCTCGAGAGCTTTCTGGAGGGGAGCAGCAGCGGGTTGCTATTGCCCGGGCACTGGCGAAAAGACCACCATTTATTCTGGCTGATGAGCCTACAGGGAACCTTGACAGCAAATCCGGTAAAGAACTCATATCTATCCTCATAAATCTACATAAAGAGCGGAACATAACCCTGATAATGATTACTCATGACTCTGATGTCGCCCGGAACTGTCAGCGCATCGTCCGCATTATGGATGGACAGATAATAGGAGATGAGATGCCATGACAAGAAATTGGCTCAAGCTCAAAATCTTTGGCGCGAGCAATAGTGATGCCGCCATAAAACGAAACACTGTGATACAAAAGTGGCTTCAGCCTCTCCATACAGCGTGGGTGGGAGTGGCAACACACAAACTACGTACTTTTCTCACGATACTCGGTGTCGTCATCGGCGTTGCCGCAGTAATTAGCTTAATGTCAGTAGGACGTGGTACGCAGGCAAACATCATATCAAGTGTGGAAAGCCTTGGCTCAAACTTGCTGTTTATCTCACCGGGAAGTACTACTTCCGGAGGCGTCCGTAGTGCTATGGGCAGTGCCACCAATCTCACTCTCAATGACGCCGACGTGATTTCTGAGTATGGTTCTTATGTAACGGCCGTGGCGCCTACGAATCGCACTATGCTTCAGGTAATTGCCGGATCATCGAATATGCGTGCTAATATTACTGGAGTTACTCCGGAATACCAGCAGGTGCTTAACCTGCAAATGGCTGAAGGCGACTTTTTCACGGAATACCAGTACCAGAGTGCAATGCGAGTAGCCGTGCTCGGCACAACGGCCAGGACGACGCTGTTTGGCGATGATGAGGCCGTAGGCCAGCAGCTACGCCTTGGCAATATCGTGGTCGAGGTCATTGGAGTTTTACAGAGTAAGGGTGCTTCCATGCTCGGTAATACTGATGACGCTGTCCTTATGCCATTGACTACGCTCAGACAGACGGTCAGCGCACAGCGTACCAGCACCGGGGCGTATACTGTTAATCAGATCATTGTCAGCCTCAACGACAAGGATTACATTCAGAATGCAACTGCTGAAATTACCAGTCTTCTAGAGTATACGCACAAGATATCAGAAGGTGGGGACGACGACTTCAGCATAACCTCTCAGGAGGATATCATTGCAACGATCACCGAGGCGACCAGTAGTATGACAATACTCCTGGGTGCTATTGCTGCCATATCGTTACTGGTGGGAGGTATCGGGGTTATGAATATCATGCTTGTTTCGGTAATAGAGAGGACTCGTGAAATCGGTATACGCAAAGCCTTGGGGGCACAGGAGCGTGATATCTGGATGCAATTCCTCATCGAGGCGGCCATACTGACACTAAGTGGGGGTATTATCGGTGTTATCCTGGGGTGGGGTGTATCTGCGCTCATTCAAAGTGTCGGAAATACCACGACGCTGGTCTCAGCTGACATCATTATCCTGGCTATCTCGGTATCTATTGCTATCGGTGTCTTCTTTGGCTTTTATCCTGCCTGGCAGGCTTCACGACTTAATCCCATTGATGCACTCAGGTCCGAATGATGTATTGGCTGGTCTGCATTTTATAGATAACAAATTTTAAGGAAAAAATAAAATTTTTAAAAATCTAAAAAATCAACCGCAGGCATGAAAATTTGTATTTAGGAGGGTCGTAAATGTTGAAAACCAGAATATTTATTTTGGGATTATGTTTAATAGCTTTATTTAGTTTTTTGCCTGCTGTTCAAGTCTACGCCGTCAGCATGAATTTGACCGGGGGCATTGTTGATAGCACTGTTACAATTTCCGATCTAACATCTGGACAAACTTATGCTATCCTGTGGGATGGTGTTACGTATTTTAGTGGTACGGTGCCTTCCAGTGGTAGTGTTACTTTTAATGTTCCTGAAACATACGGGGGTACTCATACTGTAAAGGTACAGAGTCCGTCTGGAACACAAGTATACAGCAGCACTTTTACTGTATTACCTTCAATAGAAATAAGCCCTTACAAAGGTACCGTAGGAACAACAATATCAGTTAGCGGTATGGGTTTTGGTGAGGATGAAAGTAGTATTAAAATAATTTATGATGACAGCGATGTAGAAACTGGCATTACTGCCGATAGTGATGGCTCGTGGTCCTCCAGCTTTACCGCTCCTGCTTCTTATAGTGGAACACATACAGTAGACGCATCTGGTTCTGATACATCAGCCTCAGACGTTGAGGATCAAACTTTTACTATTGAACCCACAATCACTGCTAGTCCATCATCATGTGGTGTAGGCTGTGCCATTACCGTAAAAGGCACGGGGTTTGAGGATGATGAGACAAGTATCAAGGTTGTTTTTGATGACACCAATATAAAGACCGGGATCACTGCTGATAGTAATGGCTCATGGAGTACCACTTTTAATGTACCCAGTACTTATAGCGGCAGTCATACAATAGATGCTTCAGGAAGCTCGACCAGTGCAAGTGATATTGATGACGTGAGTTTTACTATTGTATCTGGTATCAGCATTGACAAAACTTCGGCATATGTAGGTGATGTCGTTAATATAGATGGTACAGGTTTTGGTGAGAATGAAAATAATATTTATGTTACCTTTGATGGCATTGATCAGGGAAAGAAAATTAATGCTGATGATGTGGGGCAGTGGAAAACAACACTATCCATTCCTGCCGCTGTAAATGGTACGCATGCTATTGGTGCATACGGGAGTGAAACTTATGCTAGCAGCATAGAAGATGAAGATTTAACGGTACTGGCAAAAATTACGCTTAATCCGACCAGTGGCAATGTCGGTGATACAGTATCTATAAATGGTACCGGCTTCACAGGTGGAACAACTATTAGCGTGAGATTTGGGACAGTATCAGCAATTAGCAGTGTTAGCAGTGATTCTTCTGGTAGTTTTACCGGAACATTCCAAGCACCTAAAGGTGTCGGAGGTGAGATAGAAGTTGTAGCAACGGATGCCAATAATGTTTCGGCGACTTTTGGGTTTGCAATGGATAAAACAGCTCCTTCTGTACCTCAGATTAAGTCTCCTACAGATGGAGCTACAGTTGGTTTTATAGGTAACACAAAGGTCGATTTCAAGTGGGCAGATGTAACCGATCCCAGTGGGGTATCCTACGATATTCAGGTTTCTAAAGATTTAGATTTTAAAGATATAGTATTCGAACACTCTGGTCTTACGGTGGCTGAGTATAAATCTATAGATACTGAATCCCTGCCGCAGGGACAATATTACTGGAGGCTGCGTGCCGTTGATGGTGCTAATAATGCCAGTAGTTGGACAGCTACTACCCAGTTTAAATCTGGGCTTATGTCATTAACCACAATTATTATAATACTGATTGTTATACTAGTGGTAGTTTTAATACTCTTAAGAGTAAGGACTATCCGTTCTAGACGCTGAATTTCAAATCAAAACGTCACATCTATCGGTCGGCGTGATATTGCAATTAGAATTGACCCAAGTGATTTTACTAAATACATAAAACAACGTACTTGGTTCATTCTATGTCATGCTGTGTCATGATGAAGATACAGTTGATAGGTATCACAGCCCTGACTTTGAAGTTCACGCGATCTTAGATGGGAATATCAGATATCTGGACGAATAAATAAGCTCTGGCGAGTTGCAACTAACTGCTGCATTACCGAAGGTAAGCAATGCATAAGAAATACTTTAGGGTGCCAATTTCCATATTTAGGATAGGATTGACTAAGTACGAATTGATTGTTCTTATTTATTTATTACGTTTCCAAAACGGTAAGCAAATCACATTCCCTAACTATCAAGAAATAGCGAAATATTGTGCTATTAGTAGTAGTAAGGCTCTAAAGGTGGTCAAAAGTCTCACTGAAAAGGGTATTCTCAGGAAACAGACAATGCCACAGTCATACAGAAATAATTACTCTAGCCTGTACGTCATTGTTCTCAAAAATGGTAACGGCATACCATGTAAACCCAGTGGCGAATTAGTTGAGTAGTGTAATCATCTATGACAAAAATCATTTTAATCAGTTGTGGAAATCATGGCAAGAAGCTCGATTTGATGATTAGACACACTGTTTATGACATCCTGCCTACTGTAAACTAGTGTTCAGTTATAAATACTGAATATAAGGAGGAAATTAAAAAGTGTTTAAAAACTTAAAAAGATTAGCCGCAGTTATCACATTCCTAGTAATTTTAACCAGTATTAGTTTAGCTGGTTGCAGTTCCAACATGTCTCAAACCCCATCTTCTTCATCGGGGCAACAATCAACCAATCAGCCCGCGCAACAACAGCAATCCAGTTCCTCAGGTGAAAAGCCAGCCGGGTCACCAGGTCAACCACCACAAGGTGCTTCGAATATGGAAGCGATTTTAAATAGAGCTGCAGAAATTCTGGGAATCTCAGCGGATAAATTTACGGCTGCCTTCCAAAACGCCATGCCGCAACCTGGTTCGGGCCAAGAGGGGCAACCATCTCAGCCTCCGTCAGGGGAGCAGGGACAACCACCTGAGCCTCCGTCGGGTCAACAGGGACAACCATCTGAACCTCCATCAGGTCAACAGATGTCTCAATCCCAATTTATGACAGAGACCTATGCAAAAATGGCAGTAGAGTTAAATATTTCTGCCGATGATATTGCTAAGGCTATGGCCCAGGCAGAAGAAGAGCTAAAAAAATGATTCTGCTTTGTTTTGATTAATGGTACAACGTCGCAGGGATGAAATTGCGAGTGAAATTTAATCAAACGAAAGCTCATACCAATTATATTTATGAAAGAAAGGAGGTGAAATGTATGTACAAAACTAAAAGATTCCTTATTCTGGTTCCGGTGCTAGCAGTCTTGTTATTGTTTAGCATTATGGCTGGAGTCGTATTAGCTCAGAATGGAAATGATGGTCATGATCCAAATCAAGACATTCTAGCTAGAGTTGCCCAGATTTTGGGCATCGACCAGCAGAAACTTGCCGATGCTTTTAGTCAGGCACGGACTGAATTTGAGACACAGCGGTTAGACAAGCTCGTTCAAGACGGCAAACTAACACAGGAGCAAGCTGACCAACTTAAGACATGGGAAACAGCAAAGCCAGACCCGAAGGCTGATCCGCAAAAATTCGAGGAATGGTTAAAGTCAAGGCCGGATGTACCATTCATGGAGCCGCCTGGCCCACCGCCGAACCCGCCTGGCCCACCACCGAACATGGATGAAATGCTAGGCAAGCTGGTTCAAGATAGCAAAATAACACAAGAGCAAGCTGACCAACTCAAGACGTGGGAAGCAGCCAGACCAGATCCCAAGGCTGATCCGCAAAAATTCGAGGAATGGTTAAAGTCAAGGCCGGATATTCCCTTACCAAAGCCTGATGGTCCTCCTTGTCCCGGTTCTCTTCCCGATTTCCCTATGCCAATTCCTCCGCCTCAATAAGCTAGGTAAAGAAATGGCTGGATTGGGAATAAAAAGAGAGGGTGTCACACCCTCTCTTTTTACTATTTTATTCTGGTAGTAGATACCCGGGGAATTTTTAACTTACTCTATGTTAACTAAATTTTTCAATCCCAGTTCAGTTAGCGTTTGGGCAGCGATTTTTCCAGTTTTGAGCTCCCAACCCATTGCCTCGAAGTACCCCTTCTTCAGTGCCTCATAATCTATGACAGCCCCAGTGGCCGGTCCAACCTTATGTGGTACTGTGACCCTCCTAGGCAATTCGAACATATCAGGGGTGATACCCTCACGTACATTGAAGGCCTGTCTCAACGTAAGAATCCTGCGCCCTGTCTTGAGCCCCTCATTCCAGTCCATATTCCAGCCGGTGAGCGGAGCCAGCAACTCAACCGCGGGAATACCTAGGCGAATTGTATAAAGAGCGCACATACCTGCGGAGGAGAGCAGTTGAAAATAGGCAGCCCCAATGGTAAACATAGGCCCTTTCTTGTCAAAGTCGTCGTATATCTCCAATTTAGGTGCCTGAAGTAATGGGTCTGGCCCCAGAGAAACACCAGCTTCAAGCAAGCGATTGCCATGGCTCTCCATGTGACAGGCCGGCTGGGCATCGTAAATAAAGGTGGCGCCAAGAGCCGGGCTATTGCGCGGGTCATGGTAAGGTATACGATGTCTACCTACATGCATGGCATATTGTTCAGAACCTTTGCCGATGCGCTCTGCGGCTTTGGCTACACCGTCAGCGAGCACCTCGCCGAAGCCTTGACGTTTGCCTATCTTTTCAGCAAGGGCAACTACAGCAGCACCATTGCCCCAGGTAAGCTCGGTGCCATCGGTATCTTTCTTGGTGATAATGCCATTTTCGTAGCATTCCATGGCAAAGGCGATAATGCCGCCCACAGCCATGGTGTCCATGCCATAGAGGTTGCACAGCTCGTTAGCCTTGATTACGGACTCAAGGTTATCGTTGAGGCACATATTGCCCAAAGCAGCAATGCTTTCATATTCCGGTCGGTGCACTTCACCTTTGGTAGCAAAGGCTCCTTTCTCTACCTTAATCAGAGCGCCGCATCTCACCGGGCAGGCATGACAACCATAGCTGTCAAGCTTGTATTTATCCATGTTGGCGGCATCCAGATTAGTGCAGGTAGGCATAGAGTCCAGACCGCTCAAGTTCCAGTTCTTGGTAGGGCTGTCGCCAATAGATACCAGGAAGCTGTTGCCACCACCAGTACCGGCTGCGGTGAGCCCCTGGTGGAACTTGCTGCTATTCAGGCTTTTTAGAAACGCTTCGCGTGCTTCCTTCAGTTTACTGGCATCGGCGGCCATTATCTTCTTCTTTGCCTGTGTGTTCTGAATGACAATTGCCTTCAGCTTTTTGGAACCCATCACTGCGCCCACACCCCCGCGAGCCGCAATTCTACCGCCATCATTTACTATGCCAGCAATCAGCGACAGCGACTCACCAGCCGGGCCAATGCAGGAAACTACAGCCTTGGGTTCTCCCAGATCTTTCTGTAATGTGGCCTCGGTATCAGAAGTATCTTTACCCCAGAGCTTTGAAGCGTCTTTAAGTTCAGATTTACCGCCAGAGATAAGTAGATACACAGGCTTAGAGCTTTTACCCGAGATGAATAGGGCATCGTAGCCAGCCCATTTTAGCTCTGGCCCCCAGAAACCGCCTGAACTGGAGTCAGCCCAGGCACCGGTAGTGGGTGATTTGGTCACCACCGTATATCTGCCACCACCTGGCACGGGTGCTGCCACGAAGGGGCCAGTAAGAAAGCCCAGCATGTTATCCGGTCCCAGAGGGTCTGCCTTTGGTTTCATCCGTTCGTAGAGAATTCTGACACCCAGGCCAGTACCACCGATATAATCTCGGTAGATTTGCTCTGAGAGCGTTTCCTCCCTGATGCTACTTTTGTTCAGGTCGACAAAAAGAACCTTACCTGCGTAACAAGTTGGTATTACCATAGCAGCTATGTCTCCTCAATATTCGGTTTTAGCGTATTTAAGGGAATTGAAGCTGATTTTGCCATGCTCTAGGCCAACAGCTTATCAAGCATAATCTTACCGTCTTTCATTACCAGTTTGATTTTCTTGGCATCGGCAATATTCTTAGCTGGATTTCCCTCAACAACAATAATATCTGCCAGTTTGCCCTTCTCTTTCTTGTTCTATATACTAATCTAATGGAAGGTACTTTTATTCCACAGGACTGTCATAACTATCGAAGCCTTTATAGTCCTTCCTCTTATTTCCCAGCCTCTTTCCAAGCCCATATCGATCATATACTTCGTATGCGTGAGCTGGCAGAATAAGGCTTCCCCTCTCTAGCTCAAACTTCATCTTGCGTAATTGCCACATCAATTGTTCCCAGCTAAATAAGTTACCAGGGGGCCATATTGTGCCGCTCGGGTGCTTTCCCTCTAATTGCATGGGGATGTCATAAACGGTATCTCCACACAATATTGCCCTTCCATTCTCCGTCTCAACTTCAATATGCTGATGCCCCCCAGTATGACCAGGAGACAATACGAACTTTATCCCTGGGAACAATTCTATGTCCCCATCGATGAAATCTATTCTGTTAACGTTGTTTGCGAACCAAGGAAAATCAGGACAGTGTCCCGTGTAGTTTGCTCCGGCGTAAGCCATCTCTCGTCTCTGTAGTATTATCTTAGCATTCGGAAACAGATCATCATGTCCTGCGTGCTCAATGTCTAGGTGGGTGTGGGTTATGTATCCCACATCTTCAGGCTGAATCCCCTCCTCCCGGAGACGCTTCACAATATCTTGCTCCGGTGTAGCTAGGAAACATTGGTCCATCCCTACTGATTCCTTAAGTGCTTCATTCATTCCTGGTACTATACGAGCACCTGTATCAACAAGTATCGGCTTTTCGGCGCCCAATATTAGGAAAGAATTTATCGGTATCCAAGTCTTTCTCCCTTCATTGAAAGCCAAGAGCAGCCAACTCCAATCTAACCCTACATCGCCAATATGTAACGCCTTTATTTTTAAGCCCATGTCTTCTACTCCTTTTTGTATTATTAGTTTGGCAAAAGCTCTGTTTTTATTTTATGTATAGTGCCCTTCTTCTGCATGTATCTGACCTTTTTACATCTTCCTCACCTCCACAAATGTGAGATCTATAGTCTCACTACTTTTTTAATTACTATCGATTGTTTTAATGGTAAGTTGGCAAGCCTAGTAACTTAATGGCATTTCCGTAAAATATTTTTTGTTTCTCTGCCTGAGTAATCGTCATTTTTTCAATTGCCTGGCTGACCTGTCTCAGGTTCCGAGCACCTAGCTCGGTATCAAAAGGCATATCCGTACCGAAGAGCAGGTGGTCAGCACCCCATAACTCATAGGCGCACATCAGAGCCGAAGTATTGCCATTAATAGCCGTGTCATTATAGAACTTCTTAAAGTAATTGATATGGTGTTCACTCAATCCACTATTCACGTTATCTCCGATGTCCTGGAAAATGCGTTCGTAAGAACCAATCAGTCTTTCCCGGAAGAAGGGTATCATGCCACCACAATGATGGGTAATGAATTTCAAGTTTGGGTATTTCTCCAATATGCCGCTGAAAACGATGCGTGTCATGGCTACTGTGGTCTCAAATGGCCAGCCAAAAACGCTGTAAATGCGATATTTAGATTCTTTTTCGGTAAGGTAATCAGGGTATTTCTCTCCCCGACGGGGATGAATCCAGATAGGGAGGTCATACTGTGCCATTTTTTCGTATATAGGAAGAAACTCAGGTAAGTCCAGGGGTTTATTGTTGGAGGGGGTTAATATCTGGATGCCCTTGAGCTTTAAATCTTTAATGGCACGATCGATCTCTTTCAGGGAAGCATCTATATTGTTTATGGGTAAGCTAGCAACTCCAGCGACAAATCTGTCTGGATATTTATTTACCAGTTCCGCTAAACCGTCATTGGCGATTCTTGCCAAATCTGGTGATGTTCTAGTATCAGCTACCTCTTCAATAGATGGTGCGGCGATGGTCAATACCTGCTTTGATTCGAACCGATCCATAATTTCAAATCGGCGGTCTAAATCGTAGACGGTGGGCGTAACGCTGATATTAGTGATTATATCCATTCCAGGTGGAGCATTTTTCAGCAGAGCATCTTTGTATTTGGGGGGTAGGATATGTGTAAATATATCGATTTTCATTAAATACTTACCTTTCACCTCATATTTCAAAATACATATTGTGGTTAAGATGTCTACATATTTGCCCATCTTGACGACAACTAGGCTATTGGTCACTAGACTGGCAGATTGAACACCCTCTTAGCGTTGTCCCAGGTGACACGCTCAATCTCTTTTCTTGCCATGCCACTCATTCTCATCGCCCAGGCTACCTTCACCAAGGATAAGTGACCGGCACCGCCATATCCCAGCTCGGAACCAAGAACTATCTTATCTCTCTTATCGGGGTTATTGATAATCAGCTCCGCTGCTTCTTCTGCTGTTAGCTTGTCATAGCATATGCTCAGTCCGGTCACGCAGCCTGAATTTATACGAGTCCCAAAGGTGTTCTTTCCCGTATGGTCTATAACGGCTCTGTCCAGCGGGAATTTCTCCTTCTTGAGCACATCCAGCACTTGGTCGGTTAATTTCGAGACCTGGGGTTCTCGAGGAGTCGGTGTATGTACTATCACCGGCAGACTGTGCTCTTTGGCTATAGCCAGCTGGTCTTTAAAAAGACCCACCTCGTGGTCATTACCGTTGTCCAGACCAATTTCACCGATACCGATCACCCGCTTCTCCTTTAAGTAGCTGGGGAGAGCCTTGAGGCATTCGGAATAACCTTCTTTGTTCAGACCATAGAACGGCACAGCAAGGGTAACATAACAATCGATGCCCATGGAAGCAGCATATTCCACTATGTAGCCCAAAGTCTTCTCCCACAATTGTATCACCGTCTCATGATAGAACAGCCCACTCATCAGGTGAGGGGTGGGTACAATGCCCACCTCTACTCCACCCCAGGCCATCCTCATAATATCCTCGCCAGCCACCCGGTCCAAGTGCACATGCGCATCAATTATTCTCATTTAAATTCCTCCAATTCTTTATTTTTATACCTCCCACTTTGAGACCTCAACCAGACAGGAGTTGGGCGCAAACCCATACGCATTCTTCGATATCATGCGATTAGAAGCTAGCAGATTCACACATCCAGCCCTGTCTATGCTCCCTGGCTTGCCCGGTTCTATCGGGTCGTATTTCGCTGAAGCCTCATAGGCGTGGATTACACCAGGACGCACTCTTTCGGTGATATAGGCTATGCCCAACACCTCCGCTCGGTCATTATACAGCTTAATGATGTCCCCATTACTTATGCCCCGAGCTTCCGCATCCATCGGATGGATGCGGGTGGTGAGGTAATAGTAGCCATCCTTGAGCATCCGCTGATGGGGAATATCCCATATCCATGGGGTATGGTCGAAGTGTGTATGAATGGAAAACCGCGGATGTGGCGAAATCAATTGAAGAGGATATTTTTTAGCCAGTTCAGAGGTATGTCCCTCCCAGCTAGGAATGTAGCGCGGCATTGGTGGCCTTTCTTCATCATCGGGGAATTGCTGTTTCAGGCTCTGGGAGACGAACTCTATCTTGCCGCTGTACGTTGCCAGCTCTTTACCTTTCGCAGTACCTCTTTTGGGATTATTGAAATCGGGAGTATCACACTTTCTCCCTTCGTAGAACCAGCGCAGGGCAGGTGTCGGTTTATAGTCTTCAGGTAGGGGTACCAGAAAGTATCCCTTTTTCTTGAACTCTTCAAAGGAAATATGCTTGGGCAGGTCCGAGCAGTCAAACATCTTCTTTATCCAATCCTCCTCCGTCTTGCACTCGGTGTACTCCTGTTTGATGCCCAGCCTCTCGGCTAGGGCGCTGAAGATTGCATAGTCAGACCATGATTCGCCTATAGGCTCAATGCACTTCTGCTGATAGATGATAATGCGGTGATTGCATGAGCTAATTGTGTCGGGGCTCATCCAGCCACAATTAGAAAATTCGGCGATATCATTTCTTTCCAGATTAGTACACGCTGGTAAAATTATGTCAGCATATCTTGTCTCGCCACACCACCAGCAATCTTGATTAGCAATGAATTCAAGCTTGGGGCTCTGGTAAGCCTGAAGCCATCTTTTTCCTTCGGGCAGTGTACCTATGAAAGAGCCTCCATAGCGATAGAACATCTTAATCTCTGGACTGCCCGGTTCGGGATAGGTATACGGAATAAACTGCTGCTCCAGTGACTTGGTACAGAACCCCTCCCCCAGCCAGTGAACTGGAGGATTCAGAATTGCCTCAGGGAAGAGCGTCCGATAGATACGCTGTTTTACCGGGTTGACTGCTACTTTATCCGCCACCAACTGCATCCCACCCTGCTCAAAGCCGGGGAATTTGAGATAGGCGTTCATTGGAGCACCCATGGTAGCTCCCCAGATACTGACTCCGGGCTTGCCTAAGCCCTGCATTGCCTGGAGCAACACCATCAGACGCGCCCACTCATGGCCATAAGCCTCCCGGCAGGCACCACCCAAGCCACCCCGCATCCCAGCCGCCAGCGATGTCCTCTTTGATGCCCACTCCTTGGCTAATGCCTTTATCACCCTTGTCGGTATACCGCATATCTCCTCAGCCCACTTTGGGGTTTTGGGCACTCCATCATCCTCCCCCATAACCTGTTTCCTGAACTCCTCAAAGCCAATAGTATGGGCAGCTATGTAATTCTTATCGTAACTGCTCTCCTCAATCCAGACATAGGCGATAGCCATAGCCATAGCGGCATCAGTGCCCGGTCTTGGAGCAATCCACTTGTCAGCCTGTATAGCAGCGGTGTAATTACAGAAGGGGTCGATGAAAATCATCTTCTTGCCCAGCTCTTTCAGCCAGAGTCGCCAGATAGCGGTCTCCTGCCCGGCATAGTTGCTTCTAGTGGTATCAGGGTCACAGGACCAGAAGACTATTAAGTCAGTATTTTTTAGCGCATCCTCAAGCAGGTCGAACTGTTCCGGAGGACCCATCCGCCAGTAGAAACCATAGGTATGTACTGCCCCCCACATCCAGCCTTCCCAGCTATCTGGGTTATCAAAATAGTCGGTGCTTCCCAGAAGCTTGAAGAACCGGTTCAGGGTGCTGCGGTGGATACCTATATTGCCGGAATTGTGGTGAGATGAACTCATATAGGAGACGGCGGCTGGACCGTAAGTCTCCCTGACCCTTTTTATCTCATTGGCTATTATGTCCAGGGCTTCGTCCCAGCTTATCCTTTCATAGTTATCCTTGCCCCTTCTCTCCGGATGCCTTTCCCCGTTGGGGTTAAAACTTGCTCTCTTCATTGGGTACAGTATTCTGTCCTCGGCATATACCCTGGCTCTTTCCGCCATATGGAATGGAGCAAGAGTTACCCTCCTGGGCGCGGTGAATTCCTTGCCACCAGCCTCAATAGTCCAGGTTGGCACCTCCTCATTTTCAAGGAATACCATTGGTCGGACACGGACTATCCTACCATCTTTAACATGAACAAAGAATGGACCACCACTGTGTCCGAGATTTGTAAAGACCTGCTCTGACATGGCTGAAAATCCTTTCTGTAACATGGCAAGTCGCTTTCTCTGGGGGTTATATGCTGCTTTATTATGTCTGAATAATCGATAATTATTGGGGATAATGCCTTTTCCACTTTATTCCAGCCCAGAATATAACACACCTTTTCTATTGTCAATTATTATAGGCTTGAGCAGGGACTGGAAACGTGTAATAAATTCAATCATCGGACAAGTCAGTTATTTCAAATTCAAATATATCCTCATTAAAATTGGATAGATAATCTTTATTGAAAGATTTCCTTATATTTACCTTGTCTTAACTCGGGATACTAGTATTGCACTAACGACGAAGTAGATTGTGCAAATCGCCACCACAACCTGGTAGCCTATTTTAGGGGGGGCTTGGTATGAAGGTGATCCTGGCCTCCCTCAATAATTGCACTACTTCTTAAGTTAGAACCACCTCGTTAACCGATAATACTAATGGGTGACCAAAAGTCATCCTTCTGTCTTTGTAAAACCAGCCACATTCACGATTACTGGCGGATGCCTCATGCGTTACTATATGGTAGGAAAAATTTATACAGGAGTTAAAACTACATAATGAATCAGAATAATCTCACCACTAAGAAGGCGAAGGCGGGAATCAAGGAATGGCCTGTTGCCTTTGGCAGCAATGGATTTAAGCTTAACGGTAAAGTTCTTTTACCTGAGGATGCCAGTGCGGAATCTCCAGTACCTGGAGCGGTGCTGTGTCATGGTTTCGGTTCCAGTCACCGTGCTATGCAGGACAGTGCCAGGATTTTGGCCAGCCAGGGTATTGCTACTCTTATATTCGATTTCCGTGGCCATGGTGTCAGCGGAGGTGTTTTAGATGGCAGTCAGGCAGAGGATGCCGTTGATGCCTGGAACACATTGAAGCAGTTGCCCGAGGTTGATGAAAACCGCATGGGACTCGTAGGGCATAGTCTGGGGGCTTTGTCCGCCATAATGGCAGCGGGGAAAGTGGACTCTCCCAAGGCGCTTATCGCTCTATCCTGTCCGCCACCGATAACTAATGATACTTATCCCGGGGTACATGAAGATTTCGGCCGATGGGGAAGGAAACACAGTCATGTTGTTGAGATTCCCAACCATGGGACTCTTCCCTGGCTTACTGGAATATCCGCTATAGCAGCCAGAATATGGATGTACGCCACTAGTCACTATGTTCGTATCGATGCCAAAAAGTTTATCGAAGGCATGATACGGGCGAACATGGCGGAAGTGCTCAGTAAGCTGGATAATTGCGCCAAACTTTTCGTCTTTTGCCAAGGCGATAATATAACCCCGTACGACAAAGCGGTGCTTGTCTATGAGGCAGCCTGCGAGCCCAGGGTAAGATTCCTGAGTAAAGGCAGTCATGGCACTCCTATTGCACGTGGCAGCCTGCGCTCACAGTGGACAAGCTGGGCAGTTGAGTCTTTACTTGATTAAAGTTACTGGGGTTGAAGGGGCTTGGCCCCTTCAAAAATTCCTCTTCTCCCTTTCTCCTTGAAGGAGAGAGGGCAGGGTGAGAGATTAAAGGAGAATTATAATGCGTGTACTATTAACTGGCGGAGCGGGCAGGTTAGGGATGACTATCTGCAAAGCAATGATGCAGGAAGGACTGCAGGTACGTATCTTTGACCTGGACAATACCCGTAACCGCAAGAATATTAAATCCATTCAGGGGAAAGCGGAAGTTTTCTGGGGTGATATTACCAGGCCTGAATCAGTCCGGGCAGCAATGGAAGGTGTGGATGGTGTGGTGCATATGGCGGCTATCCTGCCTCCAGTGGCTCAGCAGAAACCTGAGCTGGCTCATAAGGTCAACGTCGGCGGTACCAGGATTATGGTTGACCTTTTGAAAGAGAAGGGCGGACATATTCCTTTCATTTTCACTTCATCGGCAGCAGCGTTTGGGCCTACCCCCAATGCCACCGAACCTCTTGATGCTGACAGGCATGAGCCGCAGCCTAAAGATGTTTATGGGGAGACCAAGCTGCAAGCTGAAGGGTTAATCAGGGAATCGGGCATTGACTACATTATCCTGCGTCTTACTGCTACCCTGTACTTCATCTTTGAACCGAGCGATGTTAAGCGCATGTTCTCTATCCCGTTGAACAATCGCATTGAGCACTGCCATCCCGATGACACAGCTTGTGCCATAGTCAACTCCATCAAACGCTTTGATACTGCCAAAGGTAATACTCTGGTGGTCAGCGGTGGGCCCCGTCTGCGAATGCTATATAAGGACTTGGTCGGCGGTATTCTCAAAGTTATGGGATTGCCTTTGCCACCAGCCATTAAATTTACCAAGAAACCATACTATCTGGATTGGTACGATACCAGCAAGGCTCAGAAGCTGCTCCGATACCAGCAAAAAAGCTTCTCCGACTATTTGAACGATTATTCCAGGGAGCTGAGCCGGGTTTACGGTTCGTGGTTCCTGCCTTTCATGCGCCGCTTTGTTGGTCCAGTCTTTGGCAAACTCATCGTCCGCTTCTTCTAGCTCTGATTAGGGTACACCATTGAACCATTCTTTGTCATTGCGAGGAGTCACGACTTGGTCGGGATGACGAAGCAATCTCTAGGTTGGAGGAAAGACATAACGATTGCTTCGCTGCGCTCGCAATGACAGCAAAACAATAGGCGGAAGGCACGCGGTAGCTTTTAACAAGTTGGTTTCGGTTTATTACTTTTGACTGCCTGATAGAATTCTTCTGGTTCTTTATCGATTGATAGCTTCTCCATGGGGCAGATTCCTGTCAGCTCCGGTTTTTGAATGTAAGGCACTATTCTGGTGATATGATGCGCAATGCCGTACTTGTCTAGTGTCTTGATAGCAAACTTGCTGCCCAGCGGGCTGTAGACCTCGAGGCAATTAGCCAGGACACACAGCAGGGCAGCAGCATTGCCCACTATCTTATCGAAGATCACCACCTTCTGATGAGAAGGAGCCATCACTTCAATATATTCCAGCAGCGGTGCCAGCATTTCCTTATTTGAGGCAAAGAGCAATTCATCGCCTTCATATACTTCCAGAGCAATTCCGCTTTTAAGGAACTTACCATATAAGCTTTGGTAGTTTGCCATCTCTTTACTATTTTAAATCAATCTGACAATCAGTGAAAGCTTGTTAACGGAGCAGCCTTATTAGTATAATTAATTCCACGTTTGGGGCTGTAGCTCAATTGGGAGAGCGTCTGATTTGCATTCAGAAGGTAAGGGGTTCGAATCCCCTCAGCTCCACTTTTTGCGAACTTTTTCGGAACAAGAGTCAACTTGTTATCAACAGAAAGTGAACGCACCGCATTCAATGCTAATTACTACCGACGATTAGGCTTAGTGAGATAGCATTAGGTCTTCGAGGAAGGCTTTAATATCTAACGTAACGTGATCAGGCTCCTCCCAATAGAGAGCATGTCCGGCGCCGGGATACACCACGAGCCGTGAACCGCCGATCCTCTTCAGTAATGTTTCCTGCTCGCTTCGTGAGGTGATCGAATCCTTATCACCCCAGATAATGAGGGTGGGAGTTTTCAGCTTATCGAGTTCCGCTGAAGAGTCATCTTCTAAAAGGCCTTTCAATGTTGCTATCCACACTCTCGCTGGCACCTTCAGGTTTTCCTTTATCATGGTTTCCAAGAAGGCTTGTGGTACTTGCTGGTTTAACATACTCTTAGTAAACTGACGCACGAAGCTAGGGTCGATCGGATCTTTTAACTTCGATATCGTAGAATCCCACAGCGCCTTTACACTTGGCTTGTCTTGTAGGGTGAGGGGAGAACCAATAAGGATAAGCCCCAGTGTGCGCATGGGATAGTCTATCGCGAAACGCCTGGCGACAATGCCACCACTAGAACCTCCTGCAATGACAGCTGACTCAAGATGAAGTGCATCCATAAATTCGGCTAAATCATTCGAGAAGTCACAGGGGCGATAACCAGTTATCGGGCGACTCGCGTCTCCGTGTCCTCTTTGCGTCAAGGCAAATGCACGGATAGACTCGGGGAGATAACGCAGCACCCGCTCGAAGGAGTGCCAAGAGTCAGCGTAGCCGTGCAAAAGTATTAATGGAAAACCTTGGGAGTTACCTTGCTCGACATACTGCAGCTTAACTTGGTTAGGAAGTACAACTGTTATAACACTAAATTTCATTCTACTTCTTCTGTTTACCATTACTATAATACTACGATTTGGTGACTAGACGAAATGATGTAGTGCTCCCAAATAGTCCGCTAAGAAGGACTAGACCCTCTTCGACCAGATATTCAAAGCGAAGTCCAACGTAAAGTCACTAACGGTTCTACCTATTGATACCTCAGCTCCACCAAAATCATCAGTACGCATAATACCTCATTTGAACACCTTCCTGTGTTTAACATCTGCCAAGATAGAATCAAATTCAAATCTGTAGAAATCAGCTATGAGAAAGCCAGAGAGCTATTTTATGAAAGAGATAAGAAATTTTGGGATAGTGAAATTGCATATGACAGCACAAAAACTTAGACCACTTAATTTGGGATAATAATTCAGCTACATATAAAGATGCTCGAAGGGGTGAAAACCCCTTCGAAAACCCCTTTCCAGCCCCTCTCCTTGAAAGGAGAGGGGGCAGGGGGTGAGGTCACATTCTACCATAGTTTTGCGATTAGTTTCCTACGTAATGGAGCTAATCCATTCGAATTACAAATAGCATTGGGACATACAACACTGGAAATGACGAGAAGATATACACAGGCATTAGGCTTTGATAATGTGTTCAAGAGACATGTATTGGCCAGTCCGGTGGATAGGTTGGGGAGGTAGTTTTAATGAAGAGATCTTACCAACAATAATTAATCATGAAGGCTAAACGTATCCACTATTTCCTTATTCTTCTTCGCAATTTGATGCCATTGTTCGACATGTTCACAAGGAATAATTTTGACTTTATTTTGTATTTCGGTAAAAGATTCTCTGATACGTTTTTGAGTAGCTTCTATTTGATCTTGTGGCGTGACTTGCTGAGCCTTATTTAGTAAACCACAATTTGCTTGTTCCTTTACAAAGTTCTCTTAATCCTTCTTACTTCCCTGCTTTTTGTCTCCTTTGCCCTTCCCCTTATGCCCGTCGGCATACTTATTAATATGCTCGGTCTTGGCATGCTTTTTCTTATCACGCTTACTCATCGTCTTACTCCTCTATCCAGAAAAACACGATAGGTCACTCATTCCGTCTTTTATTATATCACTTTGGCTGATGTGCATTAATCGCCTGGGCGGGACTGACCTGGCCCAACCCATTGTACCACCTTTAAAGTCTAATTTGTTTGAAGTACAGGCTATCTGCCATAGGCTTCCTCATTTACCAAATGCAAGAATCTGGGCATTAAGGAATTGGCACGCCCAAAAGATACTGAAATGAAAAAGGGTAAGCAGATTATGTATGGTACAGAAAATGGGGCAAGTCCACAGGTCTTTTCGCTGCGTTTTTCTTCCCCAGACTACTTATGGATTGCCTTCCAGGTTATCCCGTTCCAGACCCAGAGGAGCCTGCCGCATTTGGAGCACAGAACGCTGGTGTTACTTTTGTCTGTTTGCTCTCGGCCATTTACCAGTTGGTGACACCCCCAGCAGTAAAGCCTTTTAACTAATAATTTCATGCCAGAGCCTCCTCCCCGCGAATAAATTTGCGAATTGATTTTGACAATTTTATAGTGCTCATTTTGCGAGACTCCTCTTCAGTGGTTTGTTTGAGAACATACTTAGGTCACTGTATTTAGGACCTAAGTATGTTCTCTGGTTAAGTCACTCTTACATGACTTATCTTCTGCTGTTGCTGAACGAATAGTTGGCTGAACCACTATTCTGTTGTTTCTTAGCTCTTCGGCACTGAACACAACGCTTAGGTTCGTTGGTAAAACCTTTAGATGCGAAGAATTCCTGTTCCCCAGAAGTGAAGGTAAAGGCAGTCCCACAATCGGAACACTGAATCGATTTATCTTCGAAACTCATAGATGACCTCCTCTTTTAAAATAGTTGGTTAGAGTTGTGGTCACCCGAAACTTGGAAAATCTAAGAGGATCTAGGCAAGTAAGAAGTAACGTAAACTAAAAACCACCTCTTCTAGTTTACACCAAATGAGGCGCAATTACAAACGATGCACAGGCTTGCCCACTACCCATACCTCTTTAGCTTACTCTGGTGGTTGATTTTTGGTTTTTCGCCTTCTCGCTTCCTGATCTTTGGCTATTGCTTGTTCTCTACCGAGATCAAATTTTCTTCTTGCCTGCTCTCTGGCTAGTCGCGAAGGTTCTTCCGCAATGCGCTTCTCTTCACGCTTGGCCTCTTTTGCTGCTTGCTCTTTTTGAATCGCTTGCTCTCTGGACAGATCAATTTTTCTTCTTGCCTGCTCTCTGGCTAGTCGCACAGCTTCTTCCGCAATACGCTTCTCTTCACGCTTGGCCTCTTTTGCTGCTTGCTCTTTCTGGTCTCTCATCGACTCTCACCTCCAAACATTAGACAATCGTGTGACCTGCTCCCCAATAATTGTACCACCTTTAGCCTCTAATTTGTTGAAGTGAAGGCTATCTGGTATAGGCCTATTTGTTTACCAAATGCGAAATTCTGGGCATTGAGGAAAGGGTACGCCCAAAGAGGTTATGAAAATAGAAAATCTGTTGTTCAATTGTCCTTGATGAATAAGGAGAAAAAGGACTAGTTATGGAAACATACCAGGGTTTGATGCGAATTTTAAAGGTATGTAGTAATATTCTATTCCCATCTTCCGGCGAGTATTTTAGTCAGGCGTTTATATCCGGCAGATGAGACCCATTTTTGCCCAATCTTCAATGGCTTTTATACCATCTGGATATTCTTCTTTTATTTTTTCTAGTTCCAGAGGCGCATCATTAGTTGCATCGTCCATTTTCTTAGCATCAAATTATATCGTAACTCCATATAAATAAAAGGACTGGCAACAATACATTGCCAGCCCTTCATTAGTATTGCACTCTGATACTATTTTTTACTTACCCTGATCATGAGGAACAATGACATTAACTGAACCGGTAGCTGATAATTCTCCCGCATCATAGACCTTAATCGTTATAGCATAAACACGGCCATCTTTGTCATTACCAGCTCTATCAGCTATCAGCGCTATAACGCCGTTCGACGGCAGATTTGTCTCAGCCACATTGTAGCCGTATTCATCAGCTACAGAATAGGTGGTTCTCACTATATCGGCGGCTCCATCAGGATCAGTTGCCGCCACTGTAATTTTGACATTGACAGGTTTTTTGTTGGGTGGCCAGAGTTGGGAAGGATCTGCTGTTAGCGATTGGATTCTGGGTGGCTGATTTTCAACAGCGAAGCTAGCAGCTATCGTATGATTGTCAGTAACATCTGTGAATGTATAGCTTGCAACTGCACCCACTGATGATCCGTCAACAAGAACATCATTGATCTGGTAACCTGGATCAGGATTTATGTTGAAAGCCTGGTTGGCTCCTTCATCAACCGTTACAGCGCCAGAAGGCGAAATCGAGCCACCGGTTCCAGCATTAGCCTGGATAGTGTAGGTGTTGATGGCAAAGTTGGCCGTGACGGTAATATCGCCAGTCACGTTATTGTCAGTCCTTGAAGCAGTTAGTATGCCATCACTCCAACTTACAAAGTGATAACCGACATCTGCCACAGCAGTCACTTCTGCTCCATTGGCGCCATAATCTACTGTTTGAGGCGACGTTCCGGTAATAGAACCGTTAGCACCGGCAGTGTAAGTCAGGGTGTAGGTGTTGATGGGTGCTTCAGGTACAGCAGCTTCCACAACATTGGTTACAGGATATCCTCCAATAGCGTAGATAGTACCGTTAATATAGGCTGCACCAAGAGCACCTCTTGCGGTAGGCATAGGAGTCTCTGAGGACCAGGTGTCGGTAGCCAAGTCATAAACGTCCACTCTATCAGTCATGTTATTGCCATCTTCAGTTCCACCCATAGCATATATTTTGCCATCTCCAGTCGCAATAGCCGCCAATGAGGATCGCCCTGTGGGCAAGGGGGCTTTAGTCGTCCAGGTGTCAGTAGCTGGGTTATAGGCCTCAACGGTATTGAAGGGCGTTGTGTAGGTTGCGGTTTCTGCGCGTCCCCCAATAACGTAGATATTCCCGTCACTTGCTAAAACTCCTGCTGCAGCCCACCGCCCAGTTGGCATAGGTGCCACGGTAGTCCAGGTGTTGTCAGCTGGGTTATACGCATCAACCCGTGTCAGTCCATGATATACCCCATAGGTATTCGTTCCGCCAATGGCGTACACTAAGCCATTATCTGCCGCAACTACACTTACATTGTGCATTGCAGTCCACAAGGGGGCTTTAGTCGTCCAGGTGTCAGTAGCTGGGTCATATTCCTCGTTATTACTCAGAAACCAACCATTCCACCCTCCCATTGCATAGATTCTGCCGTTGGTAGCTTGAGCACACCCAAAGCTATGACGCGCAGTTGGCATAGGAGCTTTATCCACCCAGGTATCGGAAGAAGGATTGTACTCCTCTACTGAGTTCAGGAACGGACTATCCGATCCTCCAATTGCGTAGATTTTGCCGTTGCTCGCTGCGACTACTCCTGGAGCAACTCTAGGTGTTGACATTGGGGCCTTAGTTGTCCAGGTGAGGGTATTCAATGCTAAAGCATTTCCCACAGTACCTAAAAGTAACGCCATTATCATAGATACCATCAGTCCTGAATAAATTATGCGCCGTATAATTCCACTAATTCTCATGGTTTTTACCTCCAATAAGTATTTTTAGTCGTGCTGAAATGGAAAATAGGTTTGCGGAAAAGAAAATACTATAATACCCTTATCTCTCTAATTCCCTGGCGAAAGTTATATCAAATTCCCGCAATTTATCAATATCAAAATAAATATTCAATTGCAAATCGCTTAGTATACATGGCAGACCGCAATTTGTCAAGACTACCAAACCTCAGGTAGTATATCATTTTGAAATAATAAAAGGTCTTTGGGTATTTGACAAACCCGTGAGTAGTCTCCCCCTAACCTTAAGACCGAATATACTTTTGCTGTCCATACGAGAAATACAAAATCACCCACCAATACCCAAGATACTGACCAAATTAACTTTTTCACCACCCTAACTCTTTACCTGTTATAAAATAGCAAATCATCGATATGAACCCAAATAAGATTGGCATACACATAATTGAAACAAGCACAAGTAAGGCTACTAACATGATTCTATTTAGCCTTTTTCTGCGAATTAGCCCCACAATACCTGTAATTGCCCCTATAAGAAATAGAAAGACACTAAACCAATCTGTATCAATACCAAAAAGCCCATACATAGGGATTACTAATGGGAATGTGACTATACCAACTCCCATCATGATAAAGGACGCTGTTATTAGTTTGCCGAACCTTTTTATCATTCTCTTCATTTCCAATTAACCTCCTTTCTTAGTTTGAAATTTCAAAATGATACACTACCAAACCTCACTTTACCTCATTCTGCCTCAATATTCCTAATTTAAAGGTTAAAGTTGAGTCGATTGTATTGTCAGGCGATAGGATGTCAGGATGTGGTGGAAAGTCATAGAAGATATGGGCCAGTGGATAATATCAAAGTATAGCTTTCTTTGTAGGGACTGATTGTTAGGGGGCAAGTCAAAATCGTATTATTTTATGGAAAAAGGAATTTGTAGTTCCTCGCGGTCATTAACAAATAGTACGACCCTATAATCACCCTTTGGCCAGCCATTAGTTGGGCGTCTTATTAACATAGCCATACGACCCTGGTTTTTTTTAGGCTCCGTCCATTGGTCAATGACATAGTTATTAACTCCATTTATTTCTCCTTGTATATATATCCACTGCGCCATAATGTTAGCGCCAATTGGAGCCTTTGATGGTGTAAATGAACAATATATTATCTGCGTGTCTTTATCGAAGACGGTTTGGCTATTTACTGGTTGAAGCTGTTCATCTACTTCGGACGACAATGTTACGTTGCCAAGCGACTCCGAAGTATATATGCTATTTTCACTACAACCAATTAACGGCAGGGACAACAATGCTATTACAGCAATAATGGTTAATTTGGTATGCATATATGTTATAAAGCTAACTCTGTAAACTGAATCATTTTAGCTTATCCATTTATTTTACCTAAAACAAAATGCTTATGTGACCTGCTCCCAATAATTGTACCACCTTTCGACTCTTATTTGTTTCGCAGCCAGTTATTGCTATAGGCTTCCTTGTTCACCAAATGCCAGAATCTGGGCATTGAGGAAATGGTACGCCAAAGGGGGGGCTCAAAAGGGAAAAATGTGGTTAAATTTTCCTTCTACCCCCATTTTCCAGCGAGTATTTTCGCCAGGCGCTTATAACCAGCCGATGAGACCCATTTTTTAGCCCAATCTTCAACAGCTTTTACACCATCAGCATGTTTCTCTCGGATAGTTTCTAGTTCCAGCGACGCATCATTAGCGGCATCATCCATTTTCTTAGCATCAAATTCTGCCATTTCTTTCCTCCAATTTTCATTTGGTGTTACTTAGTGTGATTGCTAAATTGCATTTAGGAATGGTGACCTGCCTCCAATATTGTACCACCTTTGGATTCTAATTTGCTGAAGTGCAGGCTATTTGCTATAGGTTTATTTGTTTACCAAATGCAAAATTTTGGGCATTAGAAATAAGGGACGCACAATGTGTTATGAAAAGGAAAAGATGTGGTTTATTTTCGTCTATTCAAAAGGTGATTTTGGAGACAATAAGTGTTGGTATATGATGCGATGGAGATACATAAGCGACATAGTCAGGTGGGTAATTTCAGATTTAACATAGACAATGGGGTCAACTGGTACTGTCTGGTTCTGACAAACTGTGCTCTCACAAATCTAATATAATAAATGATACAATAATATTCGGATGAAAAGAATCATTCGCTAGATATTATGTTGTAAAAGCAAGTAAGGTAAGGAATAGCCGCCAAGCGCTTTAATATTAATCACACTTAGAGTATGAGGGGATGAGCATAAGCAGGAACTAACTGAGGAATGTTATAATGCCCAATGTTAGCAGCTTTGAAACTGTATAGATAAAATAGGGCGAATTATTTGAAAAACTTAACGTTAATTTATGATAGACAAGTTTAAGGAAGCATTGAATCTCATAAAGCTAGGAAACCTTAACGAAGCCAAAAAGGTTTTTGAAGAGATGTTGCTGGATGACCCCAGGAATCCTGATATTCTCTATAACTTGGGAATGTGTTTTACGGATTTGGGTGAACCTGAAAAGGCCATAACCGTTTTAAGAAAATCTATAGAATACAATGCAAATCATTCCAATGCTCTCGTGGCACTCGGTTATGCCTATAGTAAACTTGGAGATCATGATCGCGCTCAGAAATACTTTCTCGATGCATTAAAACTTGACCCTAATAATTCGTATGCTCTTAGGAATTTAGGTGGGTTATTTGGCAATAATGGCGATATTGAAAAATCTCTTTGCTACCTTGAAAAGGCTTATCAGATCAATTCATCAGATGTAAATACAATTTATGGTTTAGGTTATGCACATCAACAAGCAAAGAATTATGAAAAAGCAGACCCATACTATAGAAAAGTTCTTGAAATGGATGCCCCACCAAAATTAAAAGAGTTGGCTAAGGACGGACTTAGAGAAATAGCATTTATTCATTTGAAATCCAAAGGTTTACGTATGGATGCAGTTATGTACATGGTAGGTGCGCTGAAATTGTTTGAAAAAGAAGACATGAGCAGAACAAGAGAAATAACATTTGAGATAGCTTTGAAAGGGCGCACTGGCTTGGATATAAATAATCCAGATAAAAAATATACAATACATAGTCTACCAGGTGAATTTACTGGTCTACAATTGGTAAGTTACATGTATGTAGGTTTCCAGAAAATTGCCCCCGAGCAGAATGTTGGAGTTGATTTATCTCAGGAATACGATGTGGCACTCAAATTGATTAAGAATAAAGAGGTTCCATGAATTTGAATCTGATAGGTAGTGTTTACAAAATATTTGAGGAAGTGAAATCACTTACCGGAAAAGAAGTCCAGCTTTTGGAAAAGAAGGATTTGGATACTCCTGCATCGGTCAAAGTAGCGCGCAAAAATATGTCAGCGCATCTCATGTATTATAAACCTGAGCATACAGAAATTATAAACCATTTGATCGCCCATGAATGCGGACATATAATGAGAATATATAGTGCGGCTGAATCAGATCGAATAATGCCATACACGGATGATCAGATTAAATTGAGAGCCTTGAAGGATATAGAACCCGAAGTACAAATACTATCAAAAACATTGCCTTTTGAAAACTTGGTTAAAATTGTAAACATCTGGTATTCAGGAATGATTAAACAATTAACCAATTTCCCCAGTGACATCATGATTGAAAAATGGATTTATGATAAATATGCAGAGTTGAGATCATATCAAGCACAATCTATCCAAAGACAATATAATGAAGCTGCTCTCACCCTGTCTTTTGACGTGGAGAAAATGACTCCCAAGAAAATTCTTATTGCCTCCAGTGGTATGAATTGTGCCTTTTTTCGCATACTGGGGATGTACTTCAATAGTAACTACCAAGCAAATCGCTTTGATAGGTCACCCTATTCTAAAATTGGAGAGAAGCTGATTACACTTCAGAGAAGCCAGCAAGATAATTATAAAGGTGATATTGCAACAATAACCAAATGGGGGGAAGCATTAAATCTCTCACACTGGTTTGCATGGAAGGATTTTGAGGATATTCCCACTAGTTATTTGAATACTTTCTGAGGTAAAACATATAAAGGGTTCAGTCCTAGGTTGTTATTGTGTGCCAATGGTTAATAATTTGCTTATCAGTCTGCTATTAAGCCTGTAAAAACCACTGCTCTTGATTTTATTTTGCCCTAATTTAGGCGCCAGATTGTTGAGTTCACTCTTCAGTCCAATATAATCGGGGTTATCATCATAAAGGGGTAAAAAGATGATTTTCAGATTTTTGGGAAAGGGAATTTGATCCTGCAGTAATGTATTTTTATCCAGATATAGATATTGACTTGGATCAAGTGATTTTTGATCTATCAACCATCTTCCGATTTCCTTACCATTTTGGTAACACTCAAAATTTGTTAGCCCATAGTGCCATATAGTAAGAATATCAGGGTTTTTTAGGGGGATATCGATTAGGTTATGAAGCCACTGTGCGACCAATTCCGATTTCGATTTGCCGAAACCTTTATACCATAACCCACTGGTCAGGTCGAATGCTATCTTTTGCTTTATTCCAATGGAACCCAAATTTAAGACATAATCATAGTCCGTTAATTTATATTTAGGATCATAGATATTGGCTATTTCTTCTATTTTCACCGCTCGCTTCAAAAAATGTGATTGTCTGAGACTAATACTATTTTCGTAGCTAAACTCAATTTTTAGAAACTCATTCTCTTGAAAACTACTGTATGCTTTAATATCTAAGGTTTCTTGAAGAACTTGGAAAATCGCAGAAGCTACTCCTACTTCATGATTGTAAACATATCCTTTCTCAACAAATGCATTTACTGGAATGTCTGTCACGCTATACTCCTTTCCCTTAACTATGATTGAGAAGGAGCCACGTACCTGAGTATGCCCTGTATACTGCGAGAAGATAGACCAAAATACCTGGTTATTAGTAGGCAAATTTTTAATTAGCAGTTTCTTATTGTCAACCATACTGCTCACAAATAACGGCTTTGTGCTAATGGTAAATTCAGTATGCTGGTCAATCCATTTATCAATGTATTCAACTGGAATTATGTGGTATTGGTCTTGTGATGCTGCAGACCGGAATATTTCCTGAAAGGCTGTATCCAATTCCTTTATTCCATATTCATTATTAAAGAACTTTATCCATTTATCGCTGTCTTCTCGGCCATTGGTAAAAAAGTCTTTGTGATAGTCCTTCATAAAATCTGGTGGAAGCAGTATAAATTTAAGAGGAACGAACTCAAACCATAATCTGCCTTCTTTCTTTTTAGTACTTATGATAGAAGCTACAAATGCTGGGATTTTATCTTTCTTGTATTTAAACACATACAGCAATCTATTCGTTAATTTTGATAAATCGCTGAAATCAAAATCATGATACCAAGATTCAAAACCTTTAAGGGTCAGATGTTCTTGCCAGTACAAGAATTTGCAGATTTTTTTTATGCCATTAGGTCCCCAATCCCAATACAGGGATTTGAATTTTTGCCCTTGCTTTGACCCAACCAAACCAAAATTCATACCATCAGGAGTACCAAATAGGTCAAAAATATCAGAACGATAAGGCGATGCCTCATCTAACTTATTATAGATGGCTATGATAAAATTCATTATAGCTCACTATTAATCATTCGATATGTCTTGTTATGAAAAGTTGTTTGGTTGCAAGCATTGCAGCAATCTTGTGCATTTGTCCACATAGACTTGAAGAAATCGTAATTTTCATTTCGGTCAAAACACACACTAAAGGGTACCTTATATTTATCACAAATGTCTTTACACTGTTTGTAATAATATGCTATTTCTTCCCGCGAGTAATATTTGTGATTGGTTTTCCAAAAGAATTGTTTCATGTTTAAATTTGCTTCTAACTCAAACCAGCGATGTGCTTTCTCAGACTCCATACGGAGAAATCCTGCTATTACTGTTGAAGGCTTGCATTCACATATTTGATGCACCAAATCCCATGAGAACATATCCAACATTTCTAATGATTTACCGGAGTAACTACCATCATAATGACCATCTGGATAAATAGGGAATAATGGATTTATTCGTACTGCAACTCTTATGCCTTCTTGTACTAGCTTCCTTAAAGCGCTTAATCGTTCTTTAGGCTCTGAAGCACCATGTTCAATTTTTTTACTCATTTCCACATTTAATGATGTGATGGTGATCTGTAGATAGGATATATTACGGTTATAAAGAGGAAGATATTTCTCATCTGCGATAAGGGAGTTTTTGGTCAATAATATATAGGGGTAGTTAAATTCGCGCAACAACTTAAGCAAGTTATAAGTTATCTTACGATCATTTTCTATAGCTTGAAAAGGGTCAGTGTTCATTCCTATTCTTAGAGGCAATTTACAGCTTAATAACTTCTGTGCCTCAGAGCGTATTCTGCCCTTTACGAAGACATTATTAAAAGTAGCTCTCAGATGTTGAAGATCGAGTACAGTCGGATCCGTAACTTTCCATGCACCCATATCCTGAAGTCGGTGTCTGACATAGCAATAGCAGCAGTTGTTGCTGCATCCTGATCTATAAGGGTCTAAACCTACCGGATATGAGCACATACGTGTCTCTTGCCCAGCTTGAGAACTTGCGCTAAACCTAAATGTACGCATTTTCTTTTTCTCAGCTATAACTCGCTATACTTCGCTGATTTACCAAAAGACTTTTGAATAGGGTATTTTGCTTTGTTTAACTCCAATTTTTCTTCAACGACTTTATATAAATCTACTCTTAAATGGTCAGAAAGAAGTAAAAGATAGATGAATACATCTGCAACCTCATTGCCGATTTTAGTAGTCATTTTGGGGTCTTCAATCATAGATTCAATGGCCTTATCTGATTTCCACTGAAAGTTTTCTAACAGTTCTGCAGCTTCTAGTGAAACCGAGATAGCCAAATCCTTAGGGTTGTGGAACTGTTGCCAATTTCTTTCATTTCTGAATTGGATAACCTGCCGCAGCAAAGAGTTGATCGATTTTTGCATTATGCCTCCATATTAAATGAACAACAGTATATTACGTATGTGTCATCAACTGCCCTACTATATCATTGTACCACTCGGTATTTTGGAAGGGAATATTAACAGAGAGGAGATTGGATATTTTGAAGGTAGTTATAGATATTGATTAAAGCCAGTCCTGCAAATACTCACAGCTTTGACTAAAGTAAGGGTTTAACCAACCATTCCTTGGTTTACGCGTAATAATGACTAGATGACTGCGGATGGAATAAAACCAATGGAAGATGGGCTGCATACGATACCAACCATTTATGGTAATAAACGGTTATCCACTTTTAGCTGTTCCCGACTCTATAGGGTAGCCTGCTTCTTTCCAGGCATTATAGCCACCTTTTAAAACCGCTACGTGCGTAAAACCTTGATCTATTAATTCAAGTGCCGCCCGGGCACTGGTCTTCTCGTCCGGTCAGGTGCAATAGAAGACAATCTCTTTGTCTTTGTTAGCAGGTGGTAACCATTGTCCTGAAGTAATTTGGGAAAGAGGAACAGGTATAGCTCCTTTAATATGACCTATGGCAAATTGTTGTTCTACATCTACTCTACTATCAACAATAAGGATATCTAAGTTGATCTTGATCTTCCGCAATAACTCTTCTATGGTTATGCGAGGTACCTGCGCTGAAGGTGATGTTCCAGCTGGAGATTCGGGTAATGTTACAGGTGGAGATGTGGGCGTTATTGAAGATTCTGGAGTTGAACCTGCAGGTGGAGAAGGAGTGGGGTTTGGTGTCAGGGGAGCACAGCTAGACAATACTAAGAGGATTAATATCGATGCAACCAAATAACGCCAGCTCATACTGTCTGCTAATCCATACTAATTCAAAAAGAATGGCACAACTGCTATATACTTCGGCACACCCTGCCCAATTCGCTTATGGTTAAATAAGACCGCAGAATCTTGCATTCTAGCGATTACTATTGCCACCTCCGCTTAAGTTCAAAGCTTTCGTGTTACCTGCGTATCCACAGCAAGCATGTTGTATTCTTGACTACTGACGCAAGTGTCTGAGACCTGCAATCGATTTCCCTGGAACTAAGTCACCTCGCCTGGGAGTGCCTCGCGCAATGTCTTATTTCCACATTTGGGACAAGGGGCTTCTTTCACTAGTTTCCCCTTAGGAATAGTAACTTTGCCTTTAAAATTGCAGTTCCCGCAAATTACAGCTTCTAGATAAGTTTCATCGCTCACTTCTCTATCTCCTTGCTTTTGTCAGAGATATTATATCATACTAATAATAGCATCCCAGTGTCGATCGCTCTGTTAATCTGATTGTATTAATCCAGATGAGTGCCGATTCAAAATGCTCATTCGAACGACGACTAAATTTGCCTTCCTGTGGTCTTTAGGTCGATTGCCTCTATGAGAAAGGATGAACTGGCCATATTACTAATTGTAGAATTTATCTGATTAACAAGATAAACAACGGAACTGGCTTTAACTATATTCAAAGTGTCCAATTCCGTAAGCTATGCTGGCATAGAATTTAGTATATACGCTGGTCAGGAACCATTTCTAGTATGTCTATTTGGTCGAGAATCCAGGTAAATAGGCTCACTATCTGGCCAAATGAGGCACTTAATTTCTCTATCTAATGTCTTTTTACATGATATAGCTAAGCCAGGCGCTGCCTTTATACAGCTATCTTTATCATAAGTATCTATGTAGTTTCCATTGTTATAAATATCTGTATAGCTGATTCGAAGTCTAATGCCCTCCTCAATGGCTTCATCGGATACTGCATATCCATGTGTGTATAAATTAATCGTTTGTGGCCCACTATCTCCCTGGATTGACATATTATTAATTGAATAAGCTCCATTTTGTGGGCTATTCGAGAAATAAAAACAGCTAGCTATGAATTTATCTGGCGCATCAATGCCAAACACCGCATATCCATCTATTTTCACATTCATAGCACGCCCCAAACCGATATTTTCAATTTTGAGAGAAATAGTAGGTCTGCATTTAACAGTCGGGCTTCCAGGGGCTTTAATAATATCCAAATTCGGCATGATTTCATCTACCATTATTTTTGGTTGTATTTTAAGTTTCTCTTCTTTCTTCCGTCTAATTTTATCTTGAAATACGTAATAAAAAACCACAGCAACAATTGCGGCTATTAAAATAGTGACAATAAGTTCAGACAAGCTCATAGTAATATTAATCATGTCATCTTACTAATAGTTGATATTCTTTTAGGATAATTATAGCTACAGACTATAAAAAAAACAGTAAATATCCGGTAAAAAATCGGTAAAAAAGCCTGACCTAACAGGGATTTTAGCCCATTTTTGCGCTTTATTTGTGATACCAAAATCGGCTTGGCTTTTGGCTAGGTGTATCGAAAATGTAATGAATCATTGTTGCTGCTGGTGGCAGCGATGTATTTTGAATTGACGTGGAGTTATTCAATATAAGAAATTGTTACTCCCCAAAGTATCAATCCTGGATCTGGTGAATTGGCGGTTAAATTTGATGTATCTGTAATAATAATTTGTTTTAGTGAACGGGCCTGGTTGCTGGAACCAATAGGAAGGGTTAGCATATCAATTGCTACTAGTGTTCCAGAACTTGTCCCTTGCCAAGCTAATTTATTGGCTGAATCAGTTACAGTTCTTACCACATCGCCATATGTTGTGTCTATTGTATGTTCACGAACATTCGCACCTACAATCAATGGCGTTTCTTCCATAATACCATTGTCGAATACTAGTGTTATTTTGCCGATCTGTTTATTTAAAAACTCCCGATATGCATTTGTGGCATTAATCAAAACATAAACTTTTTGAGGACGGGAGATATCTGTTTGTAGAGTTCCTTCAATAGGAAAGGATGAGTCTCCATATTGAGTAGAAAATATTCTTTCTTTGGAGGTTGTAAAAGGAACTCCATAATATACTTGATCGCCATAGGGTAAATTAGTTGCAGTCGAACTAAAATTCGCGATGGGCAAAAGAGAGATAACTTTAAATTTTGGTATTTCAGCTTGCACGGAAGGTGTCGTTGGGCTGTCATTGCTTTTTGTATTTGTTGCCACAGGTGGAGTAGATATGGCTGGAGTAGTGGTAGCTGGAGAACCCCCTGTTGGACCAGCTGACGAAGTCATCAATTTGATAACTGCAAATAAAATCAAAGCAAGAAATATGAAACCCAGCACAAATTTCGGTGACATGTGGATAGCATGGCCACGACCTCCAGGTGGAGGTTTTTCACTACCTTTCAACTTTTCCAGCGTTTGGGCTATATTTGTAGTTAAGTTAATATTGACCTGGGTTTCTTCATCGTCTAATTTAACCTTGATATATTCCGCGCTGGTTTGCCCCCAGCTTGACCCTGTTGCTTCAATTTCTACTTCTAAAGGCAATTCTTCCTGTTTCAGAGAATGCCAACTAACAACCTTGAGCCAGGAATCGGGATTGCTAATCCATAATTTGGTGTAGGGGCCACCAAGATTCTCAATCATAAAACTCTTTCTACTCGTTTTTCCTGGATCCATGTTGCTGAAATCAATATGTGATGGCTTAACTACGGGTTTTGGCTTGGCTTTTTGTTTTAGCCATTGAGAATGGTATTCCTTTCTCTTGTCGGGATCTTTAAGAATCTCATATGCATTATTTACCTTTTTGAGTTCTTTTTCGGCTTGTTCTATAGCTGATACTGGAGCACCTCTCATTCGGTCAGGAGATAGAATCCAGTATTTATCTCTGTATGCCCTCTTGATTTCCGAAGGAGTAGCTTCAGGATTAACTCCTAGTATTCCGTAGTAGTCTTCAAAAATTTGCATTATCAGCTCGCCTTATTTTTGAGTTCTTAATTTGCTACCTGGCGGTAGTAATTTTGCCGATGAAGTAATGGTCAGCTCTAGATTTTGCCTGGAAACTTTCATTCCTAATTCCGACCTTGAAGCAAGTTTTTGGAGAAAATTTTGGTCGGCATCATCTGTACCAATAACGATTATATCGATACCATCTTTCTTGGCAATCTCAGCGGCTCTCAAACTGGCTTGAGGGTCACCAGGGCCGTTAGGCATGCCGTCCGTGACAATAACCATTACCCGTGGTGCTTTCTTCATTTTTAGTTGTTCGTGAGCAAGGTGGATAGCCTCTGCGACGTTGGTCCTGGCACCGAGGGTCAACATTGCTATGTGTTTTTGGAGAATTGAAGTTTCTTTTTGAGGCTCACAGAGAAGCGTAGCCCACGTGTGAAATTGAATTAGACCAGTGTAGTAACCTTTGCTTAGAGCATCTTTGGCAAAACTCAGTGCGCCTTTCTTAGCTTGCTCCAGCTTGTTTCCCTTCATGCTCCCAGAACAATCCACTACCAGATAGACATAACCTTCTCCTGATGTGTTGCCGCTTACAGTTATGCCTTTATAGCTTATTTCAATGCCGCCATTTGAAATGATTGTATGCTTATCTGGAGAATGCCTGATAATCTCTATATCTTTATCATTTGCCCTCATAATTACTGGACCTCTATTGACGCGCCCCCAAAAATCTGTCCAATACTGTTGTTAGACAGGTCAAATGCGAGCAACAAGAATTTACTCACAATGTGGGGACACGGGAAGATAATTTGTTGTCTCCATGATATTAGGTTTTATAGTATGTAGTCGCACCCAATATGTTCCAGAGCTATTTATCTGCCAGGTATAGCTTAGAGTCTGCGTACAGGCTGCTGCAAAGGCTAAGTCGTATGTTGGTGTTGCTATTCCATCGCTTCGTAACCATAAGTATGTCACAGTACCGGGGCCGTCCATAGTGATGGAATAAGAGAAATAGACTGTAACTGGACAGTCATTGATACCAGAAGTAGATACGCTGGTAGACGTGACATCCGTAATAACGCCATCGATGCAGGTGACGGAGACAAAGAAATATGGTGTAAGCATTTCATTTGGTGTTAACGTATGTAATCGTACACTGTAATTGCCGGCTTTGGTTACGGGAAATGAATAGGTCACACTCGACGTGCAAGGCACATAAGTAGTTATGCTTTGCTTTGCACTAACAACGTCGTCGCTTCGTTCCCATTGATAGTCAACTGTACACGGTCCGTCCGTAGTAATAAGGCCCGAAAAATCCAAGGTTAAGGGGAAAGAACAGCTAACAATCCCTGCTGGCCCGCTTATCTTTACCTTTGTTATCTTGTATAGACTAGCCGTGACTGTAACATCGGCATCAATCGGTGTGGCATTAAGAATGTTAATTCTTTTCGTATCTTCATCTGACCACCTTCCGTTATTATCCTGGACTTTGAAATAGATAATATGCTCTCCTGCGGATAATCTTGGAGTTACAAATTCAGGCAGAGTGTTCAGATCTCCATCCAAACTAGAACGCCAGCTATATGCCACTATGTCTCCACCTTGAGGAGTTCCATGTCCTCGAAATGTAATTCGTTGTCCTTCTGTAGCCTCTCCAGGAGAAATGGAATCAATGTGAGCCAGCGGTAACGGTCCAGGAGCAGGAGTCTCAGATGTAGCAACGTTGGCATCTTCAGGAGAAGTGGAATCATTTTGAGCCAGCGGTAACGATACGGGAGCAGGGGGCTTAGATGTATCAACGGGAGAAAATTGGCCACAGCCAAATAATACAGTCAATAATAAAATTGCAAAAAATACAAGTATCAATCTATTCATATTTGCTAAGTCAATAATTCAGGCCATCACAGCCCTGAATTATGAGCCTTCAAATAATTCACAATTTGATAAATGTTTACATCTTATTAGAAATTCTAATACAGCATACAGTATGTAACAAGAACCAAAAGTATCAAAAACATGCGCCGTAGGCTCTTTTCCTGATTAATCTGTATCGGTATAATTACCAGGATAAACCCTATTAGGTTTTTCTATTAGGTTAGAACGCTCCGGGACTAGCTTCCGTTCCTTCACGAGGCTAAAAAAGATAGGTCCCTGGGGCGGGGGTTAGTCCTGGTGAGCCACGTGAAGCCAGGGAGCAGCCACGTAGATTCGCCCCTACAATACTGAAGCTCGTTCATGCTGGTAAAACGAAGCACCACCTACCATATTGTGTGTAGATATAGCTAATTTATTATCCGTCAGCCGTTTCCGGGATTGAACGGCGTAAGCGTTTAGTCTCAGCACGGCGGTGCTTGTTCTCTAACCGAAGCATTTTTGAACTGAGCGTAGGCCTTGTCTTTCGGCGGATTTTGGGCTTTTGTGCTGCCTTGCGGATTAACTCTACAAGACGTTCCATAGCATCTTGACGATTAGCTCCCTGAGTGCGGAACCGTCGGGCATCCAAGATAAGTATACCTTCTTTAGTAATTCGTTTGCGGGCTAAAGAAAATAAACTTTCGCGGACTTTATCGGGCAACGAGGGGGAGTGAGCCACATCAAAGCGAAGCTGGACACCAGTGGCGACTTTGTTGACATTCTGGCCCCCTGGCCCGGAAGTCCGGATGAACTCCTCTTGGATCTCATTCTCATTGATCGCTAGCGAACGGGTTACATGAATCATACCTTGAGCTTATATTAAACAACCGGTTTATGCAATATTCAGCCTGGAGTCGGATGCGACATGTAAACAAATCACCAAAAAGGAGGAACAATATGGCAGTAAAGAAAATGACCGCAAAAAAGAAGGCAACTCCAGCTAAGAAAGCTGTAGCGGCAAAAAAACCGACGGGAAAAACTAAAAAGGGCGATTCTTATGAATGTCAGTTATGTGGTCTGGTAGTGTCGGTAGACGAAGCTTGTGGTTGTGTTGACGTCTGTGACATCACATCTGCTGTGGGAAGCCCATGAAGGCAAAGAAGGCTAAAGCCAAGGCAGCAAAGAAATAAATAGTCAATCCAGTCCAAAAACATAAGCATATTTAAAACAAAATTTTTGGATAGACAACAGATTGTCTTATGTGAACTGGTTGTTTATCAGACGGTATATCTTGAGCCAAACAAAACCCAAGAACTGACCAATAAATACTTTTCTATTAAGCATTAAATAAATGTATTGCTTAATGAAAATGGTATACCACTTGAAGTGAAACAGAATCTAAAGAAAAAAGCTAAATCACCAAACTATTTAACCATCCTATCTCGCTAATCAATCACAAGGAACAATAAGTAATTCAATAGTAACATTGCATCGAATCATTTCCTGATCTCATAGATTTTAACAAAGACCATTAATGTATTTCATGTAGCAGAAACCATGAATTCATTCAGTGTGTGTTATTGAATAAGATGCTTTTTCCGCATAGGTGGCATGGAGTGCAACTCTCAAAGATCTGAACTTGAGAAAAAAGAAAATTGAAGCAACAATACAGCAAGCCCCTCCAATCATCAGTGTATTGGGAGCGCCTATACCAGTTGCTGCTCCACCAGCCAATAGACTACCGAACGGTGCCATACCGATAAATGCCATTACGAAAATGCTCATGACGCGTCCCCTTTTATCATCATCGACAACAGTCTGCAAAATGGTGTTGCTGGATGCAATCTGCACGATCATGCCAAAGCCAGTCAAAATCATCAAAACAAGGGAAAGTGCCAGGAGATGTGAAAGAGAAAATAATATCAATCCAGCGCCAAAAATGCCTGAAGCTATCCCCACAAGTCTCCCCAGCCCCATCACATTTTTTCTGGCGGCTAAATATAACGTTCCGGCGAGGGCTCCAACGCCTGAAGCTGCCATGAGAAAACCCAATGTGTTGGCGTCTCCATGCAGTATTTCAGCTGCAAAAACCGGCATCAGCACCGTATAAGGCATGCCAACGAGGCTGATCAGGACGGTAAGCAGTATCAGGTAGCGGATCGGTGCAGACCCAAAAGCATAGGAAAATCCTTCCTTCAGTCCACTCACTATACGGGACTCCTTGACTTCGATTTTTGGTGGTCTAAGTCGCATTGCCAGTAGACAGAAAATTACTGCCAGAAAACTTATACCATTGATTGCAAAACAAATACCTTCGCCTACCGCAGCAATTAAGATACCGCCGATAGCTGGACCGATAAGTCTGGCTCCATTGAACAGAGAGGAATTTAAGGCAATGGCATTACTCAGGTCTTCTCTACGTTCTACCATATCGATCACAAAGGTCTGACGTGCCGGCATGTCAATGGAGTTGATCAGTCCAAGAAACACGCTTAAGATTATTATTGCCCAGACAGTAACCGTATTGGTCAACACCAGAGTTGCCAATACAAAAGCCTGGAACATTGATAAAGATTGGGTGATTATCAGGATTTTTTGACGGTTATACCTGTCAACAAGCACTCCCGTAAAAGGGGCGAGAAGAAAGATAGGAAGTTGACTGGCAAAACCTACGATGCCGAGCAGAAATGCAGAACCGGTAATCCTGTATACAAGCCAGCTCATAGCGATCATCTGCATCCAGGTGCCTATCACCGATATACCCTGCCCTATGAAAAAAAGTCGATAGTTCGTGGAGTGCAGCGCTCTAAACAGGTTCTGCAGGCCTCCTGGTTCTTCCTTCTGTTTCCTGAGCTTGTTCAATTTACCTTCGTGCCGGGGTGGGATCATCCCCGTTTATCAGTCATTACTTTGCCGGCAAACTACTTGTTGAATAATCTTTTAACACAATATAAGCTAGTATAATAACATATTTATACTACTCGATTGAGACAAGGTTCATACTACGTTAGTAGTGGCTTGATGTAATTGGCAGCAATACAAAAGTTCATCGAGTTGTGCTGCAAGTCTTTATAACTACGAAATGTTACAATCATCCAAGCTTTGTCCAAATTGTCATGCCATTACATTTGGCAGCATTCTGGTAACAATGACAACAGCAACACTAAGATTCGGCAAAATTCTTTAATTAATAGCTAATTCTGATTGATGTTATCAAAATAACGACCAATTAGACACTTTATAAAGACCAATTGGAAACGAAGCTTGAAAAACCGGATGCTTTTGCATAATCTGGTTTTTGCAGAGAACCTCGGAAAGAAACGTGGTGAAGAGGAAATTAAACTGAGACGGTATGGGCTTGTTCTGCCAAATTGGAGTATTCGATAACAAATAAATTAGCCAGAAATCCATCCTAATTTGTTAAAAACTGTGAAAAAAGGGTTCTCCAAGCTAAAATAGCTTGGAGAACCACACTTTGTCATTTTTTACAGCTAGAGATATATAAAGCAAGTTGCCCGGTGGAGGGGCACTGGACGGTTGGCGTTAGTACTTCGAAGCCCCTAATTCCTCCGTCCTCCCTTTTACTAGGAACGCCACACGTTCGCAGATATTAGTCGTCCTGTCAGCAGCACGCTCAAGGTTGTGACCAACCCACATGAGGCGGGCAGCACGGGTGATTGTTTTTGCGTCTAACATCATAAAAGTGAGGAGTTCGCGAAAGATTTGATCATTGAGAGCGTCCACGGTGTCATCCAAACTGATGACTTTCTTTGCCAATTCCACATCGCGGCTGATAAAGGACTGAAGACTTTTATTGACCATCTCGATGACAATCTCCGACATTCGTGGGATATCAATCAGTGGTTTTAAGGGTGGCTCGTTGCCAATTAGAATCGCGACCTTAGCAATTCCTTCGGCATAGTCGCCGATTCGCTCCAGTTCCGATATAATGTTCAGAATAGCGACAATAATGTGCAGGTCAATCACCACAGCCTGCTTAGTGTCAAGAAGCCCAATGCATTTGTCCTCTATAGTGAAACGCTGCTCATTAATTTTGGAGTCATCAGCGATTACCTGGTGCGCTAGAGTTAAGTTTCGCTTTTTTAAGGCTTCTATAGAGTTGCCGATCGCCTTCTCGACCATGCTACCCATAATCACCACATCTTGTTGAGTTTCCTGTAAACGTTTTTGAAAAGTCGTCTCTGTTTCCATAGTTATTACCTCCTTGTTGGTTTAGCTAGATCTAACCCTGGTTTCGTCCTAATATGTTTGCGTATGTTATTACGATTAAGAGCATTAGCATATCCGCCTGGATTCAGGCACAACACATGTTTGGTCTGGGAGCCTAGCCGTACTTGAGAGCCACGCCTTCTAATATATTTGCTACATCCTCACATCTGTCACTGGCACTCTCCATATGCTCGAAAATTTCGCGCCATTTGATAACGTAGATAATATTTGTTGAGTCAGCAAAGAGTTCAGTCAAGGCCAACCGGTATATGTCATCTGCCATGTTTTCCAAACGATTAATCTCCTTGCATCGCTCCAGAATCTGATTCTGGTTAATACGATTGCGCAGTTCAGATACTGCTGTCTCCACCTCTGCCACTATCTGCACAATAATATCGGCTAGCTGATTAGCTCTATTACCAGGCCTGTCTACTTTATAGAGGAGCATGGCATCAGCTGCTGAATAGATGGAGTCGGCTACATCGTCCAGGGAATTAGCCAGTAGAACAATATCCTCACGATCAAACGGAGTCATGTAGTTACGGTGTAATTCACGGATAATTAAGTGAGTAATAGCATCCCCCTCGTTCTCCAGGTCAGTAATTATCCCTACTCTTTCTGGAACATTTTCCCAAATATGCCCAGCATCTTTGAACTGTTGGGCCATTTTAAGCATATTCTGGGCGCTCTGCTCCAAAAGAACTAAAAATCTTTCCCTTTTTCTAGGAATAAGAGAAAACTTAAACAGCTAGAAGCCTCCTTTACCAGCACAATAGAGAGCAAGAAAACACTGGGGCCAGATTTGACCGCTGGGAACAAGAAGATCTACAGGTCTTCTTATCACCGGGATTAGGAACTGCCTAATTGAGATGTCTAACTTACCGCAAAGACTCACTTATAGCAAACACCACATTAGTACTTTACCCAGATAGTTAATCTGGCTCACTTCTACTTTCATTTTAGGCTGGACTTAGAGAGTAGTCAACCCAGCCTATAAGCCTGGGGGACGGATCACAGGTAGCAATACCATTTTCTCATCCACTCCAGGATATTTTTCTACAGGATTGGCTAACGGGCGCGGATTTGAACCAATGACCTTAGGGTTATGGTACGAAGTGTTATCAGGGCTAGTACCAAATTGCACAAGACATCGTTTAGCGTGATTGCACTTCTCGATGGATAGTTGGGCAAAATGAAGAACAAAAGTTGTGGTCGAGCCAAATACTAAGCACTACTAGAAACGGATAGAATGGAGTAGTATAATCATCCAGGTCTGTGCCTGAATTAGGTAATAAACTGGGGTGGAAAACTCATGAAGACAGGCTTTGGTGACATAGTTGGCGTAAGTGCTACTGTTAGAAAATTGCCCCACATATCAATAATAATACCCGCTCATAATGAGGAAAAATATTTGCCTGTTTGCTTGGAATCTATTACAAAACAGGATTATGCTGGAAACTACGAGATTATCGTGGTTGATAATGCCAGCACAGACAATACTGCGAATGTAGCCCTTGGCATGGGTGCCCATGTTATGTATGAAAATAAGAGAAGTCCAGCCTGCGCTCGGCAAAAAGGTCTAGAAATAGCAAAGGGCGCTATAGTCGCGTTTATCGATGGTGACACACAAGCTCCTAGGTACTGGCTATCTACTATTGTGTCATGCTTTCTACGAGAACCAGAGACGATAGTTATAAGTGGGCCTTATGCTTTCTCCGATGCTGGCAGAATTGTGAAAATTTTTTCATATATCGGCAACTTCATCAGCATTTTTATGGATGATCTTTTCCGTAAAGCCTTTAACAAGGGTAGTGCCTTATGGGGATCTAATTTCGCTGTGCGTCGATCAGTGCTTCTAGAAGTGGGAGGATTTGACACTAGTATTAAGTTCTATGGGGAAGATTACGAACTGTCGCTGCGCCTGAAGGACAAAGGCAAAGGGAAAATTATCCCCTGGCTATTTGTTCTTACCTCTGCCCGCCGCTTGAAAAGACTGGGCGTCGTGACTCAATATTGGAATTGGATCGCAGACTATTTCTCAGTACTTTTTTATTATAAGCCTATTTCCGAAAACCTAGAGGATTGGCCAAAGAAGGCCTGGCAATTCATGGCAGCCAGTTTACCGTGGCAGGGGCTTCACTAGTAGCCAAATATTTTATTCTTCTCTCCGTTTATTTTGACTTGGTTTAAGCACACCTCGGTGCAGGTGATGAAGCACGGAACTCTTGAGCGCCGTCCAATAATGGTAGGCTCCAGTGATGGCCAGTTTACAGAAGTTACCAGAGGTCTTAGTGAAGGAGAACAGGTGCTTATTCAGCAGGTCAAAACGGCAACAACACCGACAACAAAGGGCGAACTACCAGGGGACATTAGGAGAATGATCAGGTGATGATCTAACAAGCGGTCGTCAAGTGTGCCCAACGGGTGTAATACAGTGAAGGAACCATTCTTCCCTTAATGTATACCTAGCTTCCGCCGTACGAACGAGCGTTATCCTCATCATCGACGCAATGTCGGCAATGGACTTAAGCTGGCATAGTGAAATACTGCTCCAGTGATTTGAAGAGGATAAAATAAATACTACCTTAAACTAGGACAGCCCGTAACTTATTAAGAGACATTTCTCATTAGGCTTTTCTGCTTTGACCTGAACAACTGCCATCGCAAATGTGGCCATAAAGAACGCACAATCATGCTTTATAATTGAACTTTACGATGTTTTGTTAACTGGAAAAGGCTATAATAGAATTGTATTGTTGAGAGAAGTTACTAACTTGGATGGGATATATTCATGGCTGATTACGAGGTAATACATATTGCCGTAGCTCCTCCCGCTAACCTTGATGCCAATCTCGTAAACAGTGTGGCGACTGTTATCAATAAAAGTCCTTATGATACACGTCTTCTTCTAGCTGGTGAGATTCCGAAAATAATTGCTCACTATAGCAGCGTAGAAACAGCAGAATCCGTAACGAAGAAACTGCGGGACCTGGGCCTTGTTGCAATTGCGTATAGAGATTCTGAACTACACCAGCCCCCGCAAAACTTTAAGGTACAAACCCTGGAATTCAGAGAGAAAGAGATTCTATTCCGAGACAGAGCTGGTCGCGAGAAAAGGATAGGGGAGAGTAATGTCTTCCTGATTCTCGAAGGGAGGATACAAAGTACTGTGGAGGTGGAGACTATAAAGACCAAGACTAAGCTTAATCTGGCCGGGACGTTGCTCACGGGCGGCATCCCAATCCGTCGCAAAGTTGAAGAGAAAACCATAGCACAATCCAGTCAGATTGAGTATTTCACCAGGCTCTATGGTCGGAACTCACTGGATCCTAGTATAGAGATGCTTCAACATCATATGGATTATTCGTTTTTAGGAGTACAGCTAGCTGCAACGTCTATCACTAATTTTGGTACCATTGTCCAAAAACTCCGAGAGGTATTCCCGCAGGCAATTTTTGATAACAGGATGGTGAAACCTTTCGTGATAAATGAGTATTCCAGCCGAGTTTGGGAAGATATCGAGATAAACTGCAAGTTAATTTACCTGTTCCACTTAATGGCCAGTGGTCTCTACTTGCCTGAATAGCCAAGTTATTTGAGCAACTGGCAACACACAAAACATTAAATCTGTAACGAGAGCGCAGCCTGAACTCTATTCATGGCTGTTTCCTATTTATTCCAACATTTTAAGTAGTATGAAGTCGAGGTTTCGATTTCTGCACTTTGCTGCTGTCCTTGATTTTACCGACTGCAAAGTATTTAGGCGGTTTGCTCGTGATGAACCAAATTTAACCCCCTTTGCTCGATAGCACGATCTGCTCTTTGGTAAGGAGGCGGGAAAGGTAACCGACGACTGCCCAAACAACGATAGTCCCGGCTAGATACCATAGGGCAAAAGACCAGGAGGCCAGGTCGATGGCTCCTATAGCTATCCCCACCGGTATCCCTATCATCAAACCAAAACCTAGCAGGAAGGAGGGCATTATTGCTATGTCAGGGTTGTTGGCTAGGGAGAAAAGGACAATGAACGATAGCAGCCCGAAGAACAATAGTGGATTAAAGAGTAAGCTAGTGAGCAGCACTGGCGCCGGCAGAAAAAAATCCCCTGTCGCTGGGATAATGGCAGCAAAGTTAACTGCCAGCAAAACTACCAAGGTGGAGACAATAGATATGACAAACCCTGGCAGGAAGATAGCCAGGCCTTTACCCATCCAGATTGCCTTAGGACTTAGTGGGGTAGCGAGGAGGGACTCAATGTTTCCGTTAACTTTCTCTATAGTTATGGGCAGGCTAGCAAAAGCCCAGATGAAGGAAATAAGAACAGAAAAGGGTAAAAAGTAAATAACGAGTCCCATAATCAATTCCAGCATGGGTTTGGCTGCCTCTACCCCTAGCCACTCTATCTTGCTTAAAGCAATGCTTGTGCCCACGGCTATGCCAATGGTGATTACAGCAGATGTAAGGATCAGTATCCGAAAGGCATTGGTTCGTCGAAGCTCTTGGAAATCTCTCCGCAGAACGATGCTCATTCTTCTCAAAGTTAGCTCCTGAGCGATAAGACTATCCTCTCTCTGGTAAGACGAGGCCGGAGAGAGATTACAACGATGCCGACTGCGGCCGCTATACCGAGGTTGGTTAAGCCGAAAGGCCATGAAGCGGCATCCAGAATATTACGGACCACAAGGTTAATCATTAATGTGATAATGACGGGTAGAAAGACCTGGACGATAACATTGCCAGTAGCAGGTCTGCCAGCCAGCCCGATAAGGTGAACCAGGAGGCTTAGGCAAAGATAAATAAGGGGAACAGCAACGAAGCTGTTTATGATTATCCAGGGAGTAATCAGAAAGCCTATTTTGGGAACGAAATAAATATAGTTAATAGCAATCAGCGCAACGAAGGTAAAAACCTCTCCCACTACTAGACCCGGCAGAAAAACGGCCAGGCTCTTTGCTATCCAAATATCTTTCACTTTGAGCGGAGTGGCTAGGAGCGATTCAATGATCCCTCGGGACTTCTCTCTGGTCATAGACTGGAAGGCGAAGGCATTTAGATTTACTCCCAACGCAATAAGGCTGGTAGTATACATGATCAAGCTGAGATAGAGTTCCAGTTCAGACTTATCTGGTAATTCTGCCTCCATCGCTGGAGCTATAAAGAGGAGGCAGAAAACGAGGGATATGCCTATAACACATATTAGTACTATACAGATAAAGGTGATGGTTGCAGCCTTTAATCGAAGGTTGTTCCTTATGCTGGTGGTGATTATCGGGGCCACGTCTCTCATGATGGCTCGGCCTCTTTTAAAATGGCGGAGTACATTTCTTCCAGAGAGGCTTCTTTCCTGGTTGCTTGCTCAATTTTTACTCCACGCCCAGCGAGAAGGCTTATAATGTCAGAGACCTCCGTTCCCTCCTGGGGTGAGAAAATAAGGCTCCTTTCTTTCTTTTCCTGCAATCCTAGACGGGGTAAATTTTTCAGTTCAGCCAGCAATGACTCTGGAATATCCTGAGCCGTCTCAATCACCACCATGTCCCCACCCATCCCCCGCCGCAAACTATCCAGTTCACCATATAGCTTTATCTCACCTCTGTCTATCAGGGCAATACGATTACAGATCCGCTGCACCTCATCCAGATTGTGGGAACTCAGGAAAACAGTTTTGTTTTCTTTGTGCGCCATATCGAGCATGATTTGCCTCACCTCTATCTGCCCTGACGGGTCAACTCCAGCCGTGGGCTCATCTAGAACCAGAACATCCGGGTCATGTACCATGGCTCTAGCTAAAGCCAGCCTCTGCCTCATCCCCTTGGAATAGGTGCCTGCCCTATCCTTAGCCCTGTCACCCAGTCCCACCGAGTTCAGAAGTTTATCAATCCTTTCTCTGGCTTTAGATATCCCGTAGATTCGGCAGTAATACTCCAGATTTTCTTCGGCAGTCATATTATCGTAGAGGCCGTCAAGGTCAAGGAGAAAACCTACCCTCTTTCGAGTTTCACTTAGGTTAATATCCTGCCCCAGAATATATGCCTTGCCCGAACTAGCTTGTAGCAAACCGAGAAGTATTCTGATGGTGGTAGTCTTGCCAGCCCCATTAGGACCGAGATAGCCGAAGATATCTCCCCTCTCCACGGTAAAGCTTATTCCCTTTAGGACCTCCCGGCTTCCCAGAGCCTTCTTAACGTTCTCAAGACTTATTGCCGAATCCATCTATTATCCTCATATTCCTCTTGATATTAGTTACTGAAGCTGAAATAGTTGACAGCGACTTCTTCCTTATATCTCTTGACGACATGCTCACAAACAGCGATGGTACTTAATAAACCTTATGGCGTTGTGCCCTTCACTTTGTTTCAGATTCTTTGTCCTCTTTATGTTTCATTGTTGGCCCTATTTCACGGAATAGGTCTATGGTACCTTCCATAGTTCTTTGCATGATGTCGAGCGTGGCAATCCCAAGTCCCCTTTCCAGGTCTCCGAATACCAGTAATCTATCACCGGTTTTAATGTCAAAATCTTTCCTGGCGTCTATTGGTATGACTATCTGCCCCCGTTCACTTACCGTTACTGAGCCATAGAACTTTTTACCTTCTGGTGCATCCATATCCATTCCTTATTTACATCTTATTAGTAAGATTTATCTTATTTACAAGATATTTCTTACCACAAATTTGAAGTGTTGTCAAGTGTGCGCAATGTTTCCGTAGAAATCCGACAGTCCATGTAAAATCATGGACATGCAAAACAGGACATTAATAACACTTTGCTGGGAGTTATATGAACAAGGAATTCCTAAGGTACACATTGCTAAAAGGCTGGATAAAAATCGCGAGACCATACATATCTGGATACAGAACATCAAAGAACATGGACTTCTCTCATTCCTGGATAACTACGAGCAAGCCAAGAAAGGTGAGAGGAAAAGAAGGCAAGTAGACCCAATAGTAAAGAAATTAGTCTGGGAAATAAGGGAACGCGAATACTATTGCTGTGGTCAGAAGATTCAATATTATATAGAGCTTGAACGTGGTATCCACCTCTCGGTTCCCAAGATATATGAGATATTAGCGGAGAAATATGTGATTCGATCCAAATGGAAGAAAAATAAAGAGAGAGGACTGATACCAAAAGCATCAATGCCCAGAGAAGTAATTCAGATGGATACAATTGATTTCGGGGACATTTATGCATTCACTGCGATAGACATTTTTACCAGAGAGGCAGATATTCTATTAGCTCCGGAGCTCACTGCCAGGTACGGTTCCAGATTTCTAGTTAAGAGTATGAAGAGGAGATTTGGGCAGCATGTGCATCTTATTCAGACTGATGGCGGTCCAGAGTTTAAGGCAGACTTCCTCATGCATGTACATTCTTTCTGTGATCGTCACAGGGTAGCTAGGCCATATCGTAAAAATGAACAATCTTATATTGAGAGTTTCAACAGAACGGTAAGAAAAGAGTGCCTGGGCTGGTCAAAATATCGTGCTAAACAATTGCCTGAGTGCATAGAAATGGTAGAATCTTTCCTGAAGCGCTATCATTATCATCGTCCACATATGAGCTTAGGTATGAAGCCACCATTACAAAGATTAAAGAAGGAGGTAGACTGTCGGATATTTACGGAGAATTAAGCGGTGTGAATTATGTTTGGTTCTGTTGAATCTGCCTACTTACCATACCCACGCTGTGCTAGAATATCGCTATGGATTCGGCACTTATCGTTGTTACCGTGGCACTGGCGGTGGCAGTAGTGGCTTTACTCTCTCCTCTTCAAATGATAGGGGGTAAACCTAAGCTAAAGATATCTTACATTGGCAAGGAATATTATCTGGATTGTCAAGTACAGAACATACCGAGTGGCAAGATGTTAAAATGTTTGGCTGTAGAGAGAAATATTATACAGGATTTATCGGTAAATATAATTATTTCAGATAAGACCACTGGAGATGAATTCGTTGGACTAATTTATGGCGATAGGGGCGTACGATTGATTCAATTTGGTAATGATTTACAAAAATGGGAAAGGCATATCATATTGCCAGCTTCAGTATTATCCGCAAAAATACACATTGCTGATGGTACTGGTATGAAAGCTTGGGTCATTGATGAAGATAACAAGTCAGGTATTGAATTAAAAAATGGCACATATACAGTCAGGATGCAGATTTGTGCGGACGGTAAAATCACAGAAAAAATTAAAGACTTTCAATATGATAGTATTAAAGGTTATCTCTCATGGATAGAACCAGTATAGGGCCATGCAAAACCTTATGTTAAGTTCAAGGATATACCCGCCGCTTGAGGACGAAACAGTGAGACGAAACATAAAGCCACAATGGGGGGAGGAGAAGATAATAGACCTTTGGAACACTAAGGATAGCGACCTACTGGCTCGGGTTGGGGAAGTGGTAGGTTGGAAGCACTTGTGGAGGCAGGGAATCACAACTTGGGACTTTTGGCGGGTAGTCCAAACAGATTTATTCCGTGAGTGCATGACCCCAGAGCAACAAAATTACCTTAATGAATTCCGTAGCGGGAAAAGACAAGCACGGGCCTGGGACTTAGTGGGCTTATATTCAAGAAGCGGTGGGCCTTGCTTGGTTGAGGTAAAAACAACTCGTAGTGAGAGGTATAGATATGATAGCCGTAAATTCCCAGACACCGAGCAGCGTCTTGAGGCAAAGTCACTTGGGTTCAAGTTGCTATTGGTTGTTGTGCGACTTGTAGATAATTGGAAGTTTGTGGTAGCTTCTAGGGAGCTGCGCTAGTTTACATAAGGTTTTGCACGGCCCTAAGTAACGTCATGCGCATAGGGTAGATATGGACAATATTCAGTGGTGCACAGCCACACGAAAACAGGCAGATACAACAGAACCTTATGTTTTGAATATGAAACTGACAAATGCTACAGAGTCGGAGTTGGATACTTTTTCTCAAAAAACGAGTTCGGGAGCTGTCCATAATGGCCCACCAGAAGTTACCATATCTAGAACCGTTATTTCACCTACTGTAGTAGTGGTACAATATATGCGAATAAGTAATACCCAAGTCTGTCGCAAAATAAGTTGTTATAGTCTCAATGATGGACAAAAGGGTTGGTGTCATTAGCTGTCTAAAGAATTGCATGAGTTATAGAGAATATTTCAGGCTAGTCTTTGACTGGAAGTATGACCCACGTGCATAAGCTGCGATCCTGTACTGCCTGATTGAAAATTTCTTTTAGGAGGTTCATCGTGTATATATCCAGGTTGGAAAATGTTAAAAAGATAAAACCGAATATGGAGGGTGCCGAAGGCGTCTACAAGCAAGTTCCGATATCGCGAGACAACGGTACGCCGAATTTTTCATTTCGTGTATTTACTATTGAGCCTGGAGGGCATACACCTCTTCATAGCCACCCTTTCGAGCATGTGAACTACGTTATTGAAGGCAGGGGGAGTGTAATCAGTGGAGATAAGGCGCACGAGCTGAAGAAAGGCGATTTTGTCCTTGTCTTGCCTGGTGAGACGCATCAATATAGAAATACATCAGAGGATAAACCTATGCTCTTGATCTGTGCGGTTCCCAAGGAATACGAGTAAATTAAAGGTTCGTTACCCGACATTTAAATTGTGAAATCCTTAAATAGCTGGTGTTCTGGCAATTTGTGAATTGGTACGGAGGACCAGCGTAACACGGTTCTTATTTGGCATTAAGCTTCGAAAGCGTTCCACTCCGGCACAGTCACCTGCTCCGAAAGTGGTATAAGCTTAATAATCGTAATTATTCAGCACTTAACCTCTCACCTGTATGCTCCTTATTCAGGAGAGAAATTTAGTCTTTTATGTGTTGATTCTGAATACTTACGTGCAGTCGTTAGTGAATTAATGAAATTATTAAGTTGAGTTTGGCTTTCTGAATCCTGCTCATTGAATTGCACATATTTTAGTAAATCTTCACTAGCGTTGATACAACTGGACAATGCAGTTTCAAAATGCTTTTTGGTGCGGCTTATTTCGTCTTCTGGAGGTTCAGGTATATTCTTTATTACAGCTAATAATTGTCTTAGAACGCGGGCATTTTGATAGATCACTTCTGTATCGACTCCCTGCTGTTCAAGTGCTTGGCATTCGAGTCCGGTAAAAGCCCCAATATGCGGAGTAGCAATTTCGTAGAGAGATGCTAGTATTTGAAACCACCGGAGTTTTTCTTTTACCTCAGTATTCATTCTTATTTCCCCTGTGATTGCTAGTTCTGATTTCATAATACTATCAACAGGTAAAAATTACCGTAAACGTTTAGTAAACAAAGGGTGAAAATTTAATAAAAAAATAGTAAAAATAAAAGCACCATAGTAAAATGTGAAAGCTCCAGGATTTCCCTCAAGCGAGCCTTTGGTGGCTATTGTTTGGGTATTGTTTGCCAACGAAATAGTTTAAGAAAGCTTCTATTGTGGAACACTTTTATGAAGTAATTATAGTGGGCGCTGGTCCTGCTGGGTCTATGCTAGCTTACGAATTGTCCAGGATGGGAACCAGTGTGCTGCTAATTGAGAAGCAAACACTGCCGCGATATAAATGCTGTGCCGGTGGTGTAATGGCCAGGTATGTGAAACTTCTGCCAATTGATATAAATGAGCTGGCTGAGGATGTCGTGAACAGTGCTGAGATAAATTATAAAGGCGAATGCAGGTATCGCGGTTACTACGATAAGGAACTGATCTATATGGTCATGCGAGATAGATTTGACTATGCTCTTACCAAAAAGGCTGAGGAGGCAGGTACAAGGATTCTTCAGGGACAGCCGGTAACTCGCATACAGAGCAATGCTGCAGGAGTTGAAGTTTATACTCCTATGGGAGTTTTCCGGTCACAGTTCCTGTTGGGAGCAGACGGTGTTCATAGCATAGTAGCTAGGGAAACAGGCTTGAACCATAATGTCACCTACATTGCTGGTATGAATGCTGAGATTAAGGCTGATGAACAGGAACTGACGAGATGGAGAAATCGTATTTCAATTGATATTGGTTGCATACGTGGTGGGTATGCCTGGATTTTCCCTAAAGCTGGACATCTATCAATCGGTATTGGCTGTATTAGCTCTCGGGCAAAAAACTTGAAACGTTCTTACCACCAATTACTGGACTCGTTAAACATGAGCCATCATAGTGTCATTCGGTGGGGTGGTGGTTTGATACCCACATGCAGCGGAGAACCAACCTTTTCAAATGATCGAATAGCTCTTGTCGGAGATGCTGCGGGATTTGCCGACCCATTGTCTGGTGATGGTATTGGCAATGCTATTGAAAGTGCCATGCTGGCGGCACCTGTAATTAAAGATTGCTTGCTGCAGGGCAAGACGAATCTGGAGGGCTACCAGCAAGCTGTTAATGAAAAGATAATGCCTAACATTAGAATAGCCAGAATTCTACAAAGAATATTCGTCTGGTTTCCTGAAATTTTTACTACTCTATTAAATAATGATTCAAGAGTATGGAGAGGTAGCTGTTATATGCTGCGAGGTGAACTTGATTACATGGCTGCCAAACAAAGGATTGGTGGATATAAAAATATCAGCGCTCTTTTATTGAGAGCATTGACTAATAGTAAAAGGTCTTAGAACGAAGTTAAATTTTGCTCTTCACGAAATACAATTTGGCCTAATGTACAGTGAGGTAACAATACAGGTACTGTTTACTTATGAGACTTTGGTGGCATAAGAAAATAGTGCAGTCGCGATATCTCCAGCAATCCATTCCTCCGCTGGCGCAAGCCATGAATTACATATTTCTCTGGATGATGACATTTGATCTTCAGCGTGTTGCGAAGGATTCACTTTTCGGATAATGCTTCAATGGTGAGTTAGCAAATAGGTAATCAGGGCACTGTTTTACCAATCTACTACTGTCAAGTCCATACTTTGTTTGCGATATTATTAAATTTTTTGTTTTGAAATAAAAATGGAAGGCTCGGTAGTCCCAGTCATTCTTTCAGCAGCCTTCCCGGTTACCATCTCAGGAAGCTCTTCCATAGTGCCATAATGAATGGCTTCAGCGGGGCAGGAGGCTACACAGGCGGGCCCTCCTGCTATCCCCATGCAGAAATCGCATTTTTGCAGGGTGCCGTCATGGCCAAACTGAGGTACGTCAAACGGGCAAGCAGATAAGCATTCCTGGCAACCGTTACATTTATCCCTGTCAACCACTACTATACCATCCTCAGCACGCTTGGTAATAGCTTCCGTGGGGCATACTTCCAGGCATGCTGGCTTACCACAGTGCATGCAGGCCAGAGAGAAAAAAGTCCTGGTGACATTAGGAAACTCACCATCCCAGGTATCAATAACCCTCCTCAATTTTACCCCTGGTTCTACATTACGAGTGCTCTTACACGCCACTTCACAGGTGCGACATTGAATACACCTACCCGCGTTATAGTAAAAACCGTATTGCTTTGACATTATCTATAAATACCTTTCCTGGATTATGCTGATACTTGTTAGGCTTTATCCATTGCTCCCTGCCTTTCTTACTTCGACAAGGGTCTGTTTAGGCATGGCTGTTACCATTGGATCAAAGGCTTTATCAGTATCAGTACTGTACAGAACATTTACGTTCGCGCCTCCATCCAGTAGTGGATAATCCGGCAGTCCAAGCTCATCACATCCCTGCCACCACCCATGGAGGCTCATGATTGTGTCCGGCCGGATCCCGGGGAAGTATAAAGCCTTTACCTTTATCCATCCGTGAGATGACTCAACGATCACCCAATCGCCGTCCTTTATACCACGCGCTTTGGCTGTCTCGGGATGAATGTGTATCCATGGGTCAGGTTGAATCTCGCGCAGATAAGGAACATTACGCAGCCAACCGTGGTTATATACGTCAGAGGTATGTGTATCAAAAAAGACGAGAGGATATTTCGACAGCAGTTCCGGCGTACCCGTTGGGCTCTCAGGCGGTTCTACCCATTCTGGAAGAGGGTTAAACCCATTCTCCTCGAAAGTAGTGTTATAGATAGCCACTTTACCCTGAGGAAGATATGGAGCCTTCGAAAGCCGAGTACTGGGAGTGGCGAATATTTGCTTATATTTTTCGTAAACCATCGGTTTCGGCTCATAAACAATGCCTGTATGATGGGCCCTCAATTCATCCATAGTCATACCAAAATTCTCCAGCTGATAATTCATGCACTCCTCAATGCTACCGTGCCAGAGGTCCTCTCCGTATCCCATCTTGACACCGAGGTCAAGCCAGAATTCATAATCAGACTTATAGTCTCCCAGCGGCTCGATCACCTTATTTCGCGCCATAATCCAAGTGCCCCTGCCCATCGCTGGTATTTCAAACGGATGATCGCTTTCGTACATAGTAGCTACAGGGACCACCACATCAGCCCAGGGCATGGACGAGTTCTGCATCACATCGATAACCACAAAGAATTCCAGTTTGTTAAGCGCTTCTACCACCCTCTTGCTACCACGAGTGATTACCGTGGGCTGGGTTCCAGGAGCAATTATCGCCCTTATCGGATATGGCTTTTCAGTAATAACGCTATCAAGGCATCGGTAGTAAGCAGAAGAAGTGCCTTCTATGAAGGGCTGAAAGCAACTTGCTATCTCCGGGCCTACCAGCTTATCTACCCACTCCTGGGTATATCTTTCTCTAAGATGCACAGACTTTACCATTGGCATTGTCGTTCCCACAGGCACAATATTGCCGCCAGGTCTGTCGATGTGCCCTGTTATAGCTATCAAGATAGCAACAGCACGTACGGCATTATTAGAGTTCACAGTCTGATCGAAAGCATTTCCAGCAAGGATACATGCTCGTTTTGTCGTTCCATATAGTCTGGCAATCTCTCTAATCTGGTCAGCGGGTATTCCAGTTATTTGTTCGGCCCACTCCGGGGTATACTTCTGTATGTGAGGCACAAGCTTGTCGAAACCATAACACCATTTGGAGACAAAATCTGCATCGTAAAGACGTTCATTAATGATGACGTTCAGCATTGCCAGCGCTAGGGCGCCATCAGTGCCAGGGATGATGGGGACCCAGATGTCTGCTTTAGCCGCATCTGGTTGCATCTCGGGTTTTATCACTATGAGCTTAGCGCCCCTCTCTTTAGCGTCTAAAATTTGTTTCAGATTGCCCAGGGGACTGCCGCAATACACTGGATTTGCTCCCCATACCACGATAAGATCAGCATGTTCAAAATCAGTGCCAGCCATACCCAGCATAGGGACTCCCACAGTATAAGCAAAGCCGAAAGCTCTTTGTATGAAACAAAGGCCACTGTGACCGTAGTTCGGGCTTCCGTGTGCAATAAGGAAACGATATAAATATTCACTATAACTTCTTTTTTGTGGCGAGAGGATAGCAAGGGACTCTGGCCCATATTTATCTTTTTGTTCTTTGAGTTTACGGGCGATAATGTCAAGAGCTTCGTCCCAGGTAACCCTCTCAAATTTACCTTCGCCCTTCTTCCCGATACGCTTCAACGGGTACTTAAGGCGTTGCGGCGAATAAAGCCACTGAGTAGATACATATGCCTTGGGGCATAATTTGCCTCTGTTTATGGGAGACTCTTTCATACCTTCAACTCTTACTAATCTACCGTCTCTTACATAACAGTTAAGTCCACATCCCATCATTGGGCCACACAACGAACAGAAGGTAGGAATCATCCGTTCTTCCTGCTTCTCAGCTTGTACTGGTTTTACTGCTTTTTCCGAATTATTCATTTTTTTAATCATACCTACGCAATCTTCCTTATAGTTTAAGACTTAGGAGTACTAGTTATCAAATTTGGTTATATATAGTTGCCATTGAACGAACATACTGTGACGTATTACATTCTAGGTTTATGCTAAAATAGATCAGGGGGTGAGATTTATCTCACCCCCTGATCATCTCCACCACATTAACTTTTTTCCTGTCCAAGCTTCTGTTGTCGCTTCTTGTTTATACCCTCAGAAATCTGTGCTTTGATTTCAATTTTCTTGGCTTTGACCTCTTCAGCCCTAGGAAGTCTCAGCTCAAGGATGCCGTTATCGTAAGTAGCTGAAATTTTATATAGGTTAGTTATTAGTGTGTAAAAGCTATAATCGCCAGACAAAGATAGATGTTTATCTGGGTGAGATAATATTAAGCCCAGGTAGGTCTAAGTAGAAGCAATAGAAGAGGGTGGGGAAACTTGGTGTTACTTAGTTTATAAAGGTTAAATCCTCATTAGTAATATGTAGTGTGCACCAAATAACCAAGTAAATATTTGATATTTTAATTAGCAGATCAACGATTTCGAGTTCTGACTTTATAACCTTGGTTCTGAAACTCCGTAATTAACTTACTTACATCTTCACCGTCAACAATATGAAAGCAGACATCTCTAACAGCTTTTTGTTGTGGTCCTTCAATATGAATAGTGTCGATTTTATAACCAAACTTATGTATGATAGATATCATCTTTTCTAGTTGACCAGCTCCCTTACTTGTAACCACACCATCCGTAATTTCTATTCTAGTTCCGGGTGTGTCAATACCAAGTATTGGATTGATAATGTTGTAGAAGAAATCATCAGTGGTGACTATACCAACGACTCCACCATCTTCTATTACAACCACTGAGCCGACTTTATGTTTTTGAGCTATAGCTACAGCCTCTTCAGCATCCATGTCTGGAGTAACAGTGATCACATCCTTCTGCATAATTTCTTTTACCAGAGTTTTATCCAGCAAATAGCCAAGTTCCCAAATTGAAAGTGAAGTGGCTTTACTAGGCGAAACACGCTCGATACTCCTTTCCGTAACAATACCAACCAGTTTACCCTTATCTACCACTGGTAACCGTTTGATACGGTGTGCTGCCATAATTCGCTTGGCTTGAGTAATGCTGGTATTACTGGGTGTGGTGATCACATTGTATGACATAATATCCCTGATTTTCATTCCAACCTCCCTATTCAATATTTTAACGAGTTCATTTTAATATTACCATATACAGCAAAAGGAAATGAAATTCCCTAAAGAAAGGTGACCTTCTGGCTAATTGTGTATCCTATTGGGTCATATTGGGCTTGATGATGTAGCTGGGTGAACCTGATTTACTGAGCTTCTAATGCTGTAAATCTAATATTATTACTACTGCCCAGCCTTATAGATAGTACATAACCCGCCCTTGAGTAGTGTGCTGCCACATACAGGGTCATAAGGCGGGTCCCAAGACATGACGGTATTTATGTTTGGTTCAAACCAGCTCTTCTCTCTATCCTTCTCCTCGGGATACCACCACAGATGCGAGGCGTGGACAACTTTTCGATGAATACCTAAGGTAAGATGTGCCTTCTGTTTTACTCTACCCTTGCCACGTGGCGTCTCAATCCATACCCAGTCTCCATCTTTTATTCCGAGTTCTTTTGCTGTTTCCGAGTTAATTTCAACAATGGGATAGGGGAGCAATTCACGAAGGTAAGGAATATTGTGCCCCGCCGTGTCAAACGAGGCAATATGGCGACTACCACCAATAAGGATGAAGGGATAGTCCCTGGTCAGTCTTGGTGATGAGACAATACTTTCATGCGGTTCTTGGAAATAGGGTAATGGGTCATGTCCCAATTCTTTTAATCTCGATGAATAAAACTCTACTTTCCCCGAAGGTGTATCAAAACCCGGCTTGCCATCTTTCCTTAGCTCTCCCCGCTCATATTTTTTCTCAGTGACATTACCGTAGAGCACTCTCATTTTGCAAAGCTCATCGAAATCTATACTGAGTCCTTTCAACTGATAATTTAGCAGGCTGCGATTGGAATCGACTCCGGAAATAGGAAACTTCAAATTCAGCTTTTTGAGCAGGGCGAAGGCAATCTCATCATCGTCCCGGCATTCACCGACTGGTTCTATAGCTTTGGGGCGAGCACAAACAAAACCGTTATAACAGAAGGCATCTACTATATCTTCTCTCTCAAGCCACGTAGCGGGCGGCAGAATGTAATCAGCCAGCGCCGCAGTAGGAGTCATAAAGAAGTCAGGTACCACCAGAAGGTCGAGCTGACGCAAAGCGGCTGCTACAGAACGGCTGTCTTCAAAGCTAACCACGGTATTGCAGGTGCAGATATATGCTTTTATGGGATAAGGTTTGCCGCTGAGCATAGTCTGGTAGAGCATGGGTGGGTGTGAGTAGCCGCGCAGGGAGTTAGCTCCGCATAATAGTGGAAATTCCTTCACTCCCAGTTGTTTATTCTCGGCTTCTGCCGAAGGTCGAAGCAGCTTTCTCATGCTCATATAGGGTATGACTGGAGGATAGTGCAGGTTGGAGAACATGTTGCCCCCCTTAACGTCAATGCTGCCGCTAAGGGCTGGCAGTATGGCTGTGGCTCGGCTGGTCTGTAACACATTATCACCGTAGGAAGTACCGTTGTGTGTATGCAGATGGGAAGGCTTCTGTGTTCCATAGAGACGGGCTGCTGCTACGATTTTCTCTTCTGGTACCCAGGTAATTTCAGAGACTCGTGATGGTGGATATTCTTTGACTCTCTGGCGTAGCTCTTCAAATCCGAGGCACCATTTTTCAACGAAGTTTTTATCATAAAGCCCTTCTTCAATCATAATGTGAATCATACCTAGGGCTAGTGACGCATCAGTGGCGGGGCGGGGTTGTAACCATAAATCAGCCTTGGCGGCGAACTCAGTAAAACGGGGATCAATAACCAGCAGCTTGGTACCTTGCCAGTGTGCTTCGAGTATTCGTTTGGCAAGACCCGGAAAACTGGCAGCTGGGTTCCATCCCCAGAGGACAATTAGCTTGCAATCTTTGAAATCACTGGGATATCCCAGCTCGCAGTGATATATAGAGCCGACGGTAAGTGTGGCGCCTATGATATGGGGAGTGTAGCAATAATGGCAGTTTGGCACGAATGTCCCCGGGCTGTCCAGGGCACCCATCAAACCGGCATAGCTAGCAATGCCATTTTTCCCAGGGAAGGTTCCAAAGGAGTAGAGAATAGATTCTGGTCCGTATTTCTCTCTAATCTGGGACAATTGCGATGCAATATCGCCCAATGCATCATCCCAGGAAACCCTTTTCCATTTGCCGTCTCCACGATCACCATTACGCTTTAACGGACAAAGAATACGGTCTGGATGATATACTACCTGGAGAAAAGAAAGCCCTTTGGGGCACATAAAACCTTTGCTCAGGGGATGGTCTGGGTCACCCTCTATCTTTACTGCTTTCCCATCTCTCACATGTACCAGACAGCCACACTGAGACATGCAGGCATCACATATAGTCCTTACTATTTTTTCATTTGCTGCCATTTCCCTCTTCTCCCGCATATCTCTTTCTGAACTCATCCTCAGTACCGAAGAATAAACTGCCGCCCATACAGTGCTGCAGGCAGAAAGGAGAGAGCCCCTGGTCCAGGCGGTCTAAGCAAAGGTCACAAATTTCTGCCCATTTGTTGTCTGGGTGAAATTCGATAGCATTATACGGGCAGGCACTGGCACATAATTGGCAGCCGTTGCACTGCGCCTGGTCTATAAAAACTATGCCATCCTCTCTTTTATTAATGGCTGATGTGGGGCATACCTCTATGCAGGGCGGTTCAGGGCAATGTCTACAGGCAATGCGTTGGAAACCTCGTTTCAACTGGTTTCTATTTGAGGTAGGGCTGTCAGCTACTATGCGAACGCGGTTAACGCCGACTGGCAGATCGTGTTCTGCCTTACAGGCCACTTCGCAGGCATGACATCCCATGCATCGGTTAGCTTCGTAGTAAAGCAATTTCCGTTGTGTAATCAAAACCTGTATCCTATCCTTAGAAAAATGCAGCTACAATAATAAAATACTCTGCTATTCCCTTGAGACTACCCCGATTACATCTATCTCCACCAGGAATTGAGGTTTGGCTAGATTAACCTGCATAAAGGTGCTGGCAGGAGGATACTCTACCAGTAGCGGTGCATATTTCTGGTAGTATTCCAGTTCGGTCTTCCGCATTTTCGGGTATTCCTCAAGTCGTTTAAGGAGCATGAGCGTCTTGATGATATTATTCATGGAGCTGCCCGCTTCCTCCATTGCCTTGCGAACTTTATCCAGGGCAACTATCATTTGCTCTTCGAAAACGTTTGTTTCCACTTTCAGTGTTTCATCGTTCTGTCCCTGGCAGCCTGAGACGAAGATGAGGTTGCCGACGACGACGGAACGGGCGAACTTAGGTGATTCTGGGGGCACATTTGGGTAATTAAGCTTCTTTCCTGCCCAGTACTCCGGATAGTAAATTACTTTTTCCTTGTTCATTCGCTTTCTCTCCTTAAATTTTATTGATTATAATAAGCCTACACCATGACTCCGCATAAAGAAGACTCTCTTTAACTTACTCAAAGGTGTTTAATTAACCAGGCTTCCATATCAGCCATGACCTGCTCATGTTCAGGCTCGTTGAAGATCTCATGGTAAAAACCCTCGTAGAGCTTAAGTGTCTTATCTGCTGAACTTGCCTGTTCATATAGCAGCTTGCTGCCGGCGGGGTCTGCTAATCGGTCAGCAGCGCCGTGCATAATCAGGATGGGCAGCTTTAACTGTGGCATTTGTTTAGGCAATATCTTCCACATATTAACCAGCTCAGCACCAGTCCGAGCTGGTATCTTACCCCGGTATACCAGCGGGTCATTTACGTAGGCATCAACCACAGCCTGGTCCCTGCTGATGGTAGAAGCATCGATGATAGTGACGCCCATTTTGGGCAATAGCGCTGAGATTACTCCAGCTATGGCGAGGAGTGCTGGCGAGACAGTAGGGCTAGCTGCAAGACTTGCTCCAGACGTTATCAAGCCGCCTAACTCCTGATGGTGGTTGCTGGCATAGGCAACAGCAATCGTTGCCCCCACGCTATGGCCGATGAGGAAGATTTTAACCTGGGGATTTTCCTGGCGAACCATGTCAAGAAATGCCTTGAAGTCGGCAATATATTCGGAGAATCGGTCAACATAACAACGCAGTCCTCCCGATTTACCATGCCCCTGATAGTCAAAAGAGTAAACAGCGTAGCCCTTAGGTACGAAATAATCGACCAGGTTTTGGTAACGTCCGCTGTGCTCAGCCAAGCCATGGGCTACCAGCAGTATCGCCCTGGTACTATCATCCGGCAGCCAACACTGGTAATATAGATTAAAATCTTTGTACCCCTTGAAGTTGTCTTCCTTGTGCTTCACATTGTTACTCACTTTGCGCTGGTAGTGTACCAAATATTACCAGTACCCGTAGTTACTATCAAGTCTATGATTCCCGTCGTATTGTAGAAAGACAAACAAAAAAGAACTGGATACCCCTGTTCTGTGCTTTACAATTGGTCACAATTGTGGTCTAAAATACTATTCTGGCAAATAAGACAAATCAGCTAATTGGTTAATATTAATCAATATTTAAATAGTTTGGCCTGAGTCAATTGCTATATTGATTTCCGGGATGAAGGTTACTTCGTTTTGTGTTAAAATTCCCCGATTACTCAAACAACAAGCAGTACGAAGAGCTAATTTCATGGACAATCAACCAAAACCAATCGGCAAGTTTTTCTATGGTTATATAATTGTTGCCGCTGCTTTATTAATCGTTACCCTGGATTATGGCGCACGTTTGAGCTTTGGCGTTTTTTTTAAGCCAATGATTAGTGAACTTGGCTGGTCTAGGACGCTAACTTCAGGAGCCTTCACCCTCTCAATGTTGTGTCAAGGATTAATGGGGATATATGCGGGTAGGCTGAATGATAGACTTGGTCCTCGGTTCGTAATGGCGATTTGTGGTTTCCTTTTCGGTCTGGGATTCTTGTTGATGTCACAGGTTAATACCGATTGGCAGTTATATCTGTTCTACGGATTGATAATAGGCATTGGCATGGGTGCTCCTTTTGTCTCCTTGTTATCAACTATTGCTAGGTGGTTTGTTAAACGAAGGGGCACGATGACGGGAGTTGTTATAGCTGGTATTGGCATAGGCACATTCATTTTGCCACCTATAGCTAACTGGCTAATCTCTATTTATGATTGGCGCATATCCTATTTAGTAATGGGTGGTTTGCTTCTGGTAATTGGCGTTCTAGCAGCTCAAGTTCTGAGGCGCGATCCCAACAAAATAGGCTTGTCTCCTTATGATCAGAATCATGAGGGAAAACGGATATTTACTTTAGGTAATGAGGATTTTTCTCTTAGGGAAGCGATATACACTAGACAATTTTGGATAACAACGGCCGTCTTTTTCTGTTTGGGGTACTGTATATTTAGTACAAGCGTACATCTGGTACCAAATATTACCGACCTGGGAATTTCGGCCACCACTGCTGCCAACGTTCTGGCAGTTTCAGGGGCATTAAATGCTATTGGTTGTATTGTCCTGGGTGGTGCTGTTGATAAAATCGGAAGTAGGTGGGTTTGCGCCATTAGCTTCATTCTGATAATTGCGGGCTTGTTCTGGCTGGCGCTAGTCAAAGAAGTATGGATGTTCTACCTGTTTGCGGTTATCTATGGCATAGGCGCTGGTGGTGGTGCTCCGGTGGAATCAACTATGGTTGCCGAACTATTTGGGATTAAGTCACATGGTGCGATTTTAGGACTGGTAAACTTTGGCTTCTTACTTGGAAGCGCTTTAGGCCCATTTCTAACTGGTTTGTTATTTGATGTCACTGGTAATTATCACATGGCTTTTTTCATCTGTGCAGCTATTGGCGCTGTAGGCGTGGTATTAACTGCCATACTAATACCACCCAAAAATCAAGGGATTAAAGAAAGAGCAACTGATTTGCTACGTTAGCTTTGAAGTTGGTCTTACTCGAATTTAAAGCCTTTCTCGGTAAAAAGCTTAACGCAAGCGTCCACCGCATCAGCATCATAAAGGGTACCCTTATTCTGTGTGATTTCCTCTAGTGCTTTGTCTATGCCGAGTGCTGGTCGGTAAGGTCGGTGGGAAGCCATGGCTTCGACGACATCAGCAACAGCTAAAATCCTGGCTTCAAGTAGGATATCTTGACCAGACAAGCCATTGGGGTAACCGGAGCCATCCATTCTTTCATGGTGTTGAACCACAATTGGGCAAATCGTCCAGGGTAGCTCCATGGTCTTCAATATATCACGGCTGACCTTGGGATGATTTCTAATAAGGGCGATTTCTATCTGGTTTAACTTGGTAGGTTTGCTTAGAATTTCGGAGGGCACAGATACCTTGCCGATGTCATGAAGAATTCCAGATATGCGGATTGTCTCAATTTTCTCTTTGGGAAGCCCCATCTCTTGGGCTATAGCACTGGCAAGTTTGGAAACCTGTCGCTGATGGCCAGCGGTATAGGGGTCTCTGGTTTCAGCCATCGAAGCTATAGCCTCGATAGCCCCCTCCACGGTCTTTTGCAACTTCTCAAGGTTTTGTTGGCGTTCTTCCTCTATTTGCTCGTGCTCAGTGACATCGCGGAAAATGCCATGTGTTGCTACAATAGCACTTTCGGCGAAACGGGGGGTTGCGTTTCCATTCACCAGAATCCTTCTACCATCCTTGGCTACGAAGGTAGCTGATATGCCTTGTACTGATTTTCCGCCTATCACCTGGCTGAATATTTGCTGGCAATGTTCGAGGGATTCGGGGTGTATGATGTTAAAGATGTTGAGACCCGGCAAGTCTGACTCGCTATATCCCAAAGTCTTCAGCCAAGCCCGATTCACGAAAATGAAACTGCCATCAGGTCTGACGCTCTGTATCATATCATAGGCATCTTCGATGAGAGTACGATATCTCATCTCACTATCCCGCAGAGTCTCCTCAGCTTTTTTACGCTCGGTGATATCGCGGGCAACGGTCAGGATAAACTTTTTGTCCTCAAATTCAATAAGGCGGGAATGTATCTCAAATGGTATTATGGAGCCATCCTTATGGAAGTGGGCAGATTCGAATGTATCGTAGCCTTTTTCAATCAAATTCTGGTACCGATGTCCAAGAAGCTTAGCATACTCAGGAATGACAAGAGCAGGCAATTTCACATTCATCAATTCTTCCTCGCTATAGCCATGAGACTTGCACATCATTTCGTTGACGTAAGTGAGGTTTCCATCAAAATCATGTAAAAAGATAGAGTCATTGGCGTCATCAAGGAGTTGTGCCCTTAACTTTAACTCCTCCTCCGCCCGCTTGCGCTCGGTTATGTCGCGGATGATTGCCTGGAAATACAGTTTATTCTCTATTTTTATGTTTCGGCCGCTGATTTCTACAGGAAACAACGAGTTATTTTTGCGTTTATGAATGGCTTCGGCTATGACCGAACCTTTTTCTGCGATTTCCTGCATTCGTGCCTGATGTGGAGCGAGGCCCTCCGGTGCTACCAGAGCCTCTATCTCTAAGCCAAGCATCTCCTCCCGCGTGTAGCCATAAGTTTCCAGGGCACGGTCATTGGCTTCAGTGATGCGATGATTCTCATCCGTCAGAATAATGATATCGTTGGCATACTTCACCAGGTAATCAAAGTGGCTGACTAGTGTCTGATGCTCGACTTCTGCGTGGTGCAGGGCATGAAATGCCAGCCTTTGCCTCCGCTGCCAGAACGTACCACCAATAGCCAGCATAATAGCCAGCAATAAAACGATAAAAGCTATCATAAAGCTTCTCTGCATGTGCCATTCCCCAAGAGCTTCATCCGTATCGATTTTGGCTACCATGTACCAGGGAGAATCGGGGATATGCTTCAGGGCAGATAATACCTCGGCTCCGCGGTAGTCCTTGCCTTCAAATATACCTTCTTTTCCCGTGACCGCCATGACAGCGGGGACTTCCTGCTGGCTCAAGGGTATTCTCAATTTTAGTGCGGCATTTTCCTGGTGGCGTAAATCGTTTAAAAATAACACCTGGTCACCATCACGCTCAACCAGCAAAGTCTCAGCGGTATTGCTGGGTATGGGCCAGGATTGGATTAACGGATACAGGTATTGAGATGGATCGATATAGAGAACTACAGCACCTATCGCCTGCTGTGAATCTTTCTCCTGGATAAAGAGCGGTGCAACAACATCGAGATGTGGAGAATTGCTGTCTGGGGGATAATGGAAGTCGACGATAACGGCTTCATGCTCCTTAAAGGCAACCGCTAGTTGTGCTAGTGTCATGTCGCTAAGATGTTCCACAGCATTATTGAGAGTTAAGAGCACTTTACCATTAAGATCGACCAGCAGGATATCCTGGTATTGATATTGTTTATCTAGCTCAGCTAAAACTGTGATGACATTCTCTTTAGTATCGGTATCTGGCGAGGCTAACCACTTTGCGATTCCTTCAACGAAAAATTGGCTACGCCCGAGTATATTAGCATCTGCTATCCTTTCGGCACGCCACTGCTCAATCTGATTTACCTTCAACTGGGCAATGGCTGTGAGTCCGCCCTCAACACGCTGGCGCATTTGCTGCTCCTGGTTTGTATAAACAAAAGATCCGCCAACTATTAAGATAATTGCTACCAGTGCAACTACCAGGTATGTCCAGTAAGAGGACAGGGGCTTTGTGTCCTTTGATAATGGGGCTTTTACTTTTTCTCTGCCCATTGTTTTTCACCCCCACGCGTTTAAAAGCCATTATTTGGAGAAAGTGGATATATAGGAATTCTATTTGTATCAGGGGATTATGTCAAGATTTAAACTGATAGCTCTTCTGTCAACTCTATAGGACACATTTACCCTACGTGTCACCCGCCTGCGGGTGACACGTAAGAAAAATGATGTCGTGGAAGTTCACCTTATTAAGTGAACTACGGTTCGACGAACGGAGTGCGGTTTCTTTTCCCGGAACTTAGCTTGTCATTGATACAGGCAACGAATTTATCCACAAGCCACGAGTAGTATTCAGGTGGAAGTGCCTGGGGAATGATCTCTGGCACTTCATTGAAGGCATCAATCACCCACCATTGCCCCTGCTCATCTACGCACCACTCCATCACATTGGTGTCCAAATCCAGCGCCTGGTTCAGTTGGACAGTTAGAGCGGTTATCCTGTCTTTGGCATCCCCGATACTATCTGGGTCGCAATAGAGGTATTGCCCCATGGACTGGGGCTTGGGAATCCATTTGACAAAGAGTACGTCCTGATGGTCAACACAAAAGACGCGAAAGTAGTTGGTGAATTTGATTTGTTGTTGGGCTAATAGTATGTGCTGTGGTGATAGAGAAAGGTAGAGATTTTGCAATTCCTGGGCAGACCTGACCTCATAGACATCATCCCAACCATATCCATTGAACGGTTTCAGAATGCACGGTAGTCCTAACTGCTCAGCCACTTCATTGAGATTGGGCTGAGTAACTAACCCCTCTGTTTCATTTACGACTGTTCGGTCAGGCAAAACAATGGTTTTAGGAAAGGCTAATCCCAGACGGCTGCCTAGCTTGATATCCAGTATCTTGTTAGTGACAGAGGCGGCGAAGGGGTTATTAATAATATAGGTTCCGCTAAGTGATAAACTCTTCACTATCTCCTTCAGAAAGGGATAGCTGAAGCTTAGCCGGTCTACCACTACGCGGTACTCGCGCTCTATGGGAGCGCTTTGTACTCCCAACGAGATAAACTCTACATCGCTACTGTTTAGATGTGAGACGACATCGTTGATAAAACGATCATTCTTGAATTCCAGAATACCGACGAGCATTGTTTTTTCATTAGCTAGTATAGGTGGCAATGCTCAATCGGTCAAGTTTGTGTGCGAACGCAATGGCACACTGCCGCCTCTCTATATTCCGTGTTACCCCAAGGTGTCAGTTCGCCTTGTAGACCTTGCAGACTAGACCCCTGAGGGTAACTGAGCCCAGTTCCCGAGCATAGGGTGGGTCGTTACTGGTAAGAACATTCAGGTTGGATTCTGCCCAGCCATGCATATCCTTATCTTTTTCGGGATACCACCAGCCATGTTCGGCAATAATCACCCGAGGATCAATGCTGGATGACAGCTTTGCCTTTTGTTTAATCCTGCCACGTCGGTTCTCAATAAATACCCAATCACCTTCTTTTATGCCTAGTTCTCTGGCTGTATCTTTATGAATAGTAACCAGCGGTTCAGGATGGCTATCCCGTAAACTTTTTATCTCACGCCCTGCGGAATGGACAAAACCCGGTAGCTTGGAGTTGGTCAAAACCAGAGGGTACTCCCTGGCTAGTTCGGGTTCGCTGAACGGCGATTCGGGTGGTTCATGGTGCACTGGCAGCGGGTCGAATCCCCATGCTTCTAACTGGGAGGAATATAGTTCCACTTTGCCTGACGGTGTGGGGAAACCACTTTCTTTGTAGGTATCATATACTTTGTTGCCTGTAAGTATTCCTGCTTTACGGAACTCGTCAAAGGTTAATCCAGCGGGTTTTAAAATGAAGTCCAGTACCTCTTGTTCGCTGCCCCAGAAGTACTTTCTCAATCCCAAGCGTTTAGCCAATTCGTAGATTATTTTATAGTCTGACCAGCATTCGCCAACCTGGGCTACTTTTTGAATAATGCTGGTGAATGGCGCAGATTCCGCATTGTGGATATTATCAATCTCCAGGTACGTAGCCGCCGGCAGTACTATATCAGCAACCTCTGCCGTAGGCGTCCTGAAGAAATCGGTTACTGCCAGGAAATCTAGGCTCTTTAACGCCTTGCAGGTTTCCTGAGCGTTGCTGTAAGTTTGCAGCAAGCCACCACCCTGAACGAAAGCGGTGCGGATGGGGTAAGGCTTGGAGGTTAACATGGCTTTAACCAATTTTTGGGGTAGCGCCGAGAAATAGGTTGGCAGTACTCCCTCTTCAGCCCCAACCCTCCTGGCACGCGCCTCCAGTGATATAGCATCACGTTGGTGCATCTCAGGAGCATTTCCTGGCCTTACACCTGTTGGTGACCAGTTTATTTCGCCGCCACGCCTGCCGATGTTGCCGGTGATTGCTCTGAGTATGGCGGCAGCACGGTTGAACTGAAAGTTATTGATATTGTTGTCCATACCGTTCCCACAGTACATACCTGCTGGCTTACTGGCAGCATACAATCTAGCTGCTTCTTTAATTGTTTCTGCTGGCACCCAGGTTATATCGGAAACTTTCTCAGGCGGATAGTCTTTAACGTGGGTTTTAAGTTTATCAAAGCCCACCGTCCATTTCTCAATAAAGTCCTTGTCGAGCAAATCCTCGGTTATGATTACGTTTATCATAGCCAGGGCTAACGCCAGGTCAGAGCAGGGTCTGGGTTTTACCCAGATATCAGCTTTTTTAGCCAGTTCTGTTTCCGCAGGGTCGATGACTATTAACTTGGAGCCCTTTTTAAGAGCCTGCAGAACCTGTTCTCCCTTTGGGAATTTAGTTGCAGTCAGGTTGGCGCCCCAAAGTAAGATGCACGACGGAGGATACTGGTAATCAGGGTGTGACATGAATCCGTATGTGGCTAACATACCGCGGAGTCTGGCGTGAAAACAAATATAGGACATTGAGGCTATATTTGGTGAGCCGAACACATTGGCAAGACGAGCCAGATAACTATCACTGTATCCCTTGGCGTTCCCCTGAATGAAAGCTACTGACTCCGCTCCGTATTTTTCTCTGGTTTTGGTCAGCTCAGATGCTGTGGTGTTTAGTGCCTCATCCCAGCTAATCTGCTGCCACTTGCCCTCGCCTTTTTCTCCGACTCTTTTTAGCGGATGCTTTAGCCGATCAGGGTGGTCAAGGTATTCTAAAGATGCCTTGCCTTTGATACAGAGTGCCCCTTTGTTTACCGGGTGGTCGGGGTCGCCCTCTACCTTGACCGGCTTACCGTTTTTCAGGTGTATCAGAACACCGCAACCGCAATTACACAATAATACACAGGTACTTTTTACTATTTTCTCTGTTTCTGCTGTCTTCATTTAAGCTAAATCCCCTTTTTTAAGCCGTTTGCTTATTATAAAACATTTCGCAAATTTGCTGTAATTTGCTGTACTGCTCTGGGTTGATGACGGCATCTTCTGTGTTGTGGTGGCGACTTAAAGCTAAGCTACTAATGGTATCCAGGAGTATTGAGGCCAATTACCATAAAGAGGCTGGGTTTGTCTACTCTTTTATACGTGAGGGGACCGTGTACCAGTTCCTTGGGTATATAGATCAGGCTGGTGGTGTTGATGATGAATTTCTCGGCGTCAGTGCCTTCGCCCATCCACATTTCAACTTCTCCACCGAAATCTCGCATGTCTCTGGGGTTAGAGCCGATAAACAGCACCATTTCGTCAAAGGGGTGTGAATGAGCACCCACCAGCGTTGACGGGTTAGGGACTTCCCATACCCAGGCAATAGTAATATACTGGTTGGCTTCCTTTATCGTCTCTCCATCTATGTAAATCTCGATAGGAAAAGTGGAACCAGTTGGCTGGCGTTTAAAATCATGAAGCGCCATTTCTTTAGCAAACTTTGGTTCTCTGATGACATATTTCCCGTACTTACTTTCTGCCATTTTTGCTTCTTAATTTGATTCTGACTGAAGTCGAGTTAAGGTCTACCTGCTTTTTCTGTACGTCGATGGTTAGAATATTGTATGGTTAGTATAGTTTAAAATGGGCACAGCGGAAATGCAATAGCCCGAAACTAAGTTGTGGCTTCGAGCAATGGACTTGTCACTGGCTCCGAAGCTGATGGCTCTCTGTTTGGTTTGTTAGCATCTCACATTGGAAGGATACCGAACTTTTTTTAGAAGTAGCACCTTGTTTCAGCTTTACAGCGGTTGCTCTTTTATCTGGTAGTACTTCTTGTCGGCATAGTAGTGGTTGCCGGACATAACTGGCCAGCCGTCGTTGGCTGTTGTAATCTATACTATGATTCTACCGTGCCTTTCCGGCATTACTCATTGGTTGACCACCCGACACCTGCCGCCAGATGCCAAAAAAGAAGCTGATACTTTCTGGATAGCAAGCCCCAAAGGCCGCTAATGCTGAGATATTAGTGAAGAACCCATTGGCTATTTCTCCGTTTCAGCATTGAGTTCCGCCATCCGGTCTAGCACTGCTTTCAGGGCACCTAGCTCTTTTCCGTAGCCAGCCCAGTCACCTGCCTTAAGGTATTCTTGTGCGGTGTCATAGTGCTGTTGAGCTTCCTTGACGAGACTGGCTATGTCAGTGGTAGCAGGTTTTTCTGGCTTCTCTGGTTCTGCCGCGGGTTCAGGTGTAGTCGCAGGTTCGGGTATGGTCGCGGGTTCTGCTAGCTGTGCCTCAGGGTTAAAGACAGCCGTGATGCTTTCCGCCAAGGTAGGTTTCATGGCTAGCTGCTCTCCTGCAGCCACAATAACTCGCTTCAATTCTGGCAGTCCACCTCCCTCCGCCTGGAGAAAGATTGGCTCTACATACAGGTTAGACTTGCCTAAAGGAATCATCAGTAAGTTGCCGCGGATTACTTGAGAGCCACCGCGCCCCCACAGGGCAAGCTGCTCAGTGATGACGGTATCCTGCTGGATCCGGCTCTCAATCTGGCTGGGGCCGTATACCAGCCGTTCCTTGGGGAAGTAGTAGGTGAGCAGTTTGCCATAATTGTCTCCATCACAGCGTGCCGCAAGCCAGCTAATGGTGTTATTCTTCTTCACCGGTGTGAAGGGTAACATGAGCAGGAACTCCTCCTTGTCCTCATCAGGCAGGCGCATGATTATGTAATAGGGTTCAATAGGCTGCTCACCACCAGCGTAGACTTCCCTGGGCGCATCCCAGAGGTCTTCCTTGTTATAGAATACCTGGGCGTCACGCATATGGTAGGCTCGATACATTGTGGCTTGCATAGTGAACATGTCTTCGGGATAACGGAGGTGCGCCCGCAGCGACTCAGGCATTTGTTCTACTGGAACGAAAAGTGAGGGGAAGATTGTCTGGTAGGTTCGTATCAAAGCATCTTTAGGCTCGGTGACATAAAACGTCACGCTGCCATCGTAGGCATCGATTACTGCTTTAACGCTATTGCGAATATAATTCAGCTCCTGGTCTATCGGTTCGGAATAGGGATAACGGTCGGTGGTGGTATAGCAATCCTGTATCCATAGTAACCTTCCGTCCATGAGCACCAGATAAGGGTCTTTGTCCAGCTTTAAAAATGGTGCCAGGTGGTTGACTCTCTGCTGGACGTTGCGATAATAGAGTATCTCACTCTCCGGAGTTATCTCGCTACTGATAAGAATATTAAGGTCGTCAAGTTCCCAGGCATAGATAAAGCGGCGCAGGAAACTGCCGATGTTCACTCCATTCTTACCTTCCCAGCTACCGTAGGCATTCTTGTCGCCCATTGGATAGTCGAATTCCTGTGTTTTCGTCTTCACGATTACATGATCATTCGTCTTTTCCCCGAAGTATATCTGTGGCCGCTTTATAATGAAATTACCAATTGGGGGTATGTCCTTTACCATCAATCTCGGCAGTCCCTCGGTGCCTACCTCGTTGACTGGGCTCAGGACAATACCATACCCGTGGGTAAACTGAAGCTGGCGGTTGACCCAGGTCTGTGCCTGCCCCGCCAGCTTGTCCGCAGACAGTTCCCGGGCGGATAACATGACCTGCCGGTACTGTCCTTCGATGACATAGCGATCGATATCAATATCATAGAAATCGTAGTAGAGACGAATTGACTGGATCTGGTTATAGGTATCTTTGAGCGGGCGAGGGTCCCAGAGCCTGATATTGCTGATAGTGATCTCATTTTGTTCTATATCCTCAAGGGTGGGACCTTTCTCTGCAGGAAATAACTGCTCCTCAATGCGATTCAGAGCGAAAGCCTCTCTGGTAAATTCGATATTATACTCGATGTAGGGCTTCTCCAGAGCCAGCTCATTAGGCTGCACCTGAAAGCGATGCATTAGAGTGGGGAAGAGCCACCCGACGAAAATAGCAACCACAATCCAGCCGCCGATTCCGTAGGCGATCAAGTGAAATTTATGCCGCAGTATGGAAACCAGAAGGAGTACAATGCAGATAAGCACTACTGCTAAAAGTACCCACTGTGCTGGCAGACTGCCATGCATGTCAGCGTAGCTGGCTCCGAAAACCACACCTCTACTGGAAAAGACAAGTTCCCAGATGCCAAGCCAGTAGCCCCAGACGAACAAGCCCAGGATGGCCATGATTAACCCGCCAACATGTGCTACTACTTGCCTTCTAGCATCGAATTTAACACTCTGTGATAGATAGCTGAAAATATATACCACAGTGTTGCCAATAAGAGTGATTATTAGCAAACCCAGCAGCCAGCCTCGTACCAGATTAAGGAAGGGCAGTGAGTAGACATAAAAACCAATCTCCTTGTGGAAAACAGGATCAGGGACACCAAAGGGCTGCCCGTTAAGATATTGAAGCACGACCTGCCAATTATTTTGAGCCACTAGGCCGAATATCAGGCTAACAAGCACTGCCCCCAGGACAATACCCAATGTCAGGAACTGGGAGGGGAAATTTACTTTGACCCTGGGTGCCAGACGTGTAGCCAGCAACAGGTTGCTCCATAAAAAGAGGAAGAAGATGATGGCTACGGAGAGAAAAATGAGAACCCTGGTTTGCAGGATAGTAGCATAAACATCGCCGTAACCAAGGCTGGTAAACCAGAGCCAGTCAGCGTAGAACCCCTTTGATATATTTAGTAGAACTAGTAATACTATAACCCCAACGAGCGTTGGCAATAACCAGAAAATTGTCCGTTTGCGCCTGGTGGGCTCAGGTTTCTTTTCGGGGAACCAGCGCTGCCATTGCTCGTCAAATGTATCCGAATTGCTCAATTGTATTCCTTTCTAAATCACGCCCTGAACAAATGGTTTTGAATCAACTAGATTGTCGTTATAAGTATAACACTGCATTCAGGTTAGTGTCATGCTATGTTTCTTTGACCACTTGTGTGCTAGAGAAGCGGAACGAAGCTTAAATCTTGCGCGAAGCTAGATAATGTTATGGGATTCGTTGAAGCATTTTTGGTGGGGTGATGTTGTGGGGCTCGTCTGGACTAGGTCCTCTGGCTGGGATTGCTTCTAAGGGCGCGCTTGAGTGTTTCAAACATACTGGGGTTAGTGTATAACTCGTGCATTCTCTCGACTACTTGGAGCATTCTGTGGTTAATCTTATCCTGACCATGCTCCAGAGATTCCAGTCTTTTATTTATTTCATCCATTGCAGGGTGAATCCATTGCAGGTCAGTATGGAATTGATTAACTTTTTCCATTTCCTCGCTGATACTGCGAATCTGTTTCTCCAGTTCAACTACCAGCTGCTCTTTCCGGCTGAGTGATTCCTGAAGTTCGGTTAACAGTTGCTCTTTCTGGCTGAGTGATCCCTCAAGTTCTGTTTTGCGAGATTCACTATCCTGTAGCTTTGCTTGCACCTCGCTGAGTGATTCCGAAACTCTTTCTTTGCGAGATTCTATATTCCGTAGTTTTGCTTGTACCTCGTCGATTGCCTTTTCCTTTTGTTTGATTTCCAGCTCAGACTCAAGGTGAACGCTTGCCAGGCAAGCAGTGCAGTAGATAGATGCGTCCTTTTCCAGTGGGGTTTTACAATGGGAGCAGGTCAGATTTTGGCGCTGAGATTGTTTGGCTGTGCGACACTCTGGACAGTGGCTGGGTGAAGTCAGTCCCTTCCGCTGGTAGAAATCCTGTTCGCCTTTGGTGAACAGGAATTCCTTACCACATTGACGACACTTTAAATTCCTATCTTCCGACACTTACGTGCTCCCCTCCTCAGGCTGGGAATTCAGCACAAACCGACAATACACCTAAGTATATGTTTCAGTACTATGTCGCGTCAAGGCCTGCTTAATGATAAGATAATCTATTATACCTCGTGCATTGCCCGAAGTGAAATCAGCCATTAGTATGATTTTGTGCCGAAAAGGTTTAGCCCCAAATTTTGATGTATTTTTTTGATTTTGTGGTATAATAGCCAAGCTATGGATGCTACTCGTTTTCTTTTGGATATCTTTGAATTTATCAAAAAGACTTATTCTACCATTTGTTACCGACCATACGTGGCAGTCGAGGTTCAGCTTGTGCCGCCAAAAGACAAATCTGGTACACCGGAATTGATTGCATTCACAGTTATTAATGAAATTGGCCCTGATATTGAAGTTCAGGAAGCCTGGTTTTTAACATCCTATAATAGGCGTATTCTCTGTAAATATATTGATTCTAAACTACCAGAAAAAGTGTTGAGCAAAGACAGGGCTATTTACTTCGTACCACTTGAAGAGCTGAAAGCGGCTTTGAATAAAGGTATCGGAGAAACAATTACTGAAGCTGTAGTATTCGACAAAGCCGAGCATCTGCACACTGGAAGAGTCCACAAACTGGCAGAAATAGCATTCGCCAAATAAATCTCCTTTATCTTTTTTCTTTCCTTTTGCCCTGGTAGCAGTGGGGACTGGGTTTAAGCCCTGGATTTTTCTTGTTTTACCAACTGCTTTGTGTTATCTATCAACGAAATAAATCTTCTATTTCCCTATATGTTCTTTTAGTTCTGCGTCGTATAGCACCTATTTCAATGCGTTTAATTCGTTCATCGATGAGATAGATTATCCTTATATCACCGACTCTGATACGGTAGATGCCATCATATAGCTTTTCGCAGCCTTTAGGTCTATGATCAGTAGCAAGCAACCGAAGTTTAGCTATAACACGTTCATAGTCAGTCTTATACAAATTATCAAGCTCTCGCTGCACCCTGTTACTTCGAAGTCTAACTTCGAATACGCGCTGCTCTTTTTTGCTCATAATCTTTTAAGCTGACCGCTTCTTCTTCAGGGGCAGCAAGAGATTCTTTCATCGCCAATAAATCTTCAAGGTCTTCAATCTTTTGGAGCATTGCCTCATATTCATCATAGCGTGCCAGCACTGCCTTTGGTTTCCCATGTTGTGTAACGTACATTGGGAATCCTCTATCTCCGAGTTCGTCCATTAACGCTCCTAACTTTGCTTTTAGTTCGCTTACAGTGATGATGCGCGTGGTCATTACAATCAAACCTCTTCTTTTAATTACCTGACTATTGCACAATTTATTGTACTTAATTTGGTACTAAATTTCAACCAAAGATGCCATAAGCGCAAAGTGCACTTTGCGCAGGAAACATGCTTGGGAATCATATCTCATATAGTTGCCTGTGTATGTTGATCTTTCCTGCAATCTGGTATAGTAATAGTATAGGCGAATTTAAAATAGCCAGGTGGGCAGGGGATGGAAATACATCCAGCCAACGAAAACGACGCTACCGCACTCCAGGTTCTACAGGCAAAGTGTCCGCAGGGTACCACGCTTATTGTGTCTGCGGTAAACACTCCCGACTTTTTTGCTCGGGTAAAAGCTTATAAAGACTACGAAGTATACGTAGCCTGCGAGAACGACCGTATAGTGGGGTCGGCGGCGTGTGGTATCCGCGATGCAGTTATTAATGGACAGGTTGTGAAAGTAGGTCATCAGTTCCAGGCTTTCATTCATCCGGAATACCGTGGCAGAAGAATTGCTGGTCAGTTAACGCAGGTTCGTGAACAACACCTTAAACAGAGAGGCGCTGTTCTGGCTTACTCATTGATTATGGAGGGCAATGTTCCCTCAATGCGGCATGTGGAACGGCAAAACTACAGGTGCCACCGTACCCTGGTTATGCCTGGCTTGTCAGTCTTCAGAGCAATGGATGTTAAATCATTTGGCAGGATAAGAACGTTGACGGTCGCTGATCTGGATGCTGTGGCTAACCTGCTGAACAAGACCTGGCAAGATTATGAATTGTGCGAACCTATGACAGGGAACGAACTATCACAGTTTATCAGCAGGACACCGGCCTATGATTTTCCTAATGTGTTTGTCTTGGAAGAGGATGGGGAGATAGTGGCATGTCTGGGTTTCTGGGACTGGAGTCAGGTGACGCGACTGGTAGTAGAAAAGTTGAATGTGAAAATGCAGGTGGCTGGGTATGTAGCTGGTATAGCTCGTTATCTCGTACCGATGCCGCTTATACCCAAAGTTGGTGAAGTATTGAAGCAGATGATGCTGACTCCGATAGCATTCCAAAACCCCAGGCATTTAGCAGTACTTTTGAAACACATCAATAATCTGGCTTTTCAGAGCGGTATAGGGTATATATACTGCATCTGCGAGCCTACTCAACCTTTATTAAAAAGCATGAAAGGGTTTGCTCGTATAGATACTGCAATATATCTGTATATCAAGCCGCTGCGAGAAGACTTTTCACTGGCGAATAAACCAGTTTTTATAAACGGCATTGACCTGTAGCAGTGAGAAGGAAGCATTAATACCTCATATCGCAAGAACTTGCCCCGATGCAATAGGGATTGAACTCTGAGATTGCCACGCTACACCCGCAATGACTACTATCAAAGGAATATTAGGATTTGCAATGGCTAAACCAAGTGTTGCTAATGCAAATCCTTATAGTATATACATCTGATTTCTATATTGCTCTCTTTTAGCTCTCTTTGTATCATCTCTGTGATATTCATCAATCTTTGTTCTAATTTCCTTCAATTCGTCTTCAATACTCATTAATTCATCCTCCCGCATTTCATTATAGCACCAGATTACAAGCTATCAATGCACTATCATTTGGCGTGTAAAAGCTGTAATCGCCATGATTGTCTTTCCAGAATAGGGTTTGAAGTTGTGGTAAAATAGAGCGGCTTTAGTATCTGTATATGCTGTGTATTTTCTTTCCATTGTGAGATACAGATAATATAAAATGGTTGACTATTTACTATGAAGAAGAAACGCTCGCCAAAAGTGGTAACCCCGGAGCAAGCCGTTGAAGTAATCAAATCAAACGATGATGTGGTGCTGGCTAACTTCTGCGGTGAACCGCGCTATCTGCCAATGGCATTGATGGACCGAGCTCCAGAGCTTAGCGGAGTCAGGATGTTCCATATGACTGTCCATGGTAAATTCCAGGAGAAATATCTGCAGCCTGGCATGGAAAAGCATATCAGGTGCGCTACACCATTCTGTGGCCGAAGCAAGGATATGCGCCAGCTATTAAAGGAGGGCCGCGCCGACTTCTATGCAGTAACGTTTGCCAATATACCTCGGCTACTGCGGGAAGGAGATTTCAAGAGTGACGTTTTTATGCTCACCGTCTCCCCTCCTGATAGTCACGGTTATTGCAGTCTGGGGATATCTGTTGATTATGCCTGGGGAGCTCTGGAACGCCCGCCGCGAGTGGTTATAGCCGAAATTAACCCCAATATGCCCAGAACTCACGGCAGGACTTTCATACACATTTCCCAAATCGATTATGCCGTAGAAATTGATGAACCATTATTCGAGCTAAAACAGTTTCCAATAACCGAGGTAGAAAGAAAAATTGGCGGATACATTGCCGAAATGGTAGATGATGGAGCTACACTTCAGGTAGGATATGGTGGACTTAGCGAAATAGTTGCTTATTTTCTCAAGGATAAGAAGGACTTGGGTATCCATACTGAAATGATTCCGGACGGAATTAGAGACCTTATCGAGGGGGGAGTGGTAACCAACGCCAGGAAAAGTATTCACCAGTGTAAGACACTCTGTACTTTCCACGCCGGCACAAAAAGGTTATACGACTGGCTGGATGATAACCCGTTATTCGAAATGCAGCCGGTTGATTACACCAACGACCCGAGGGTAATTGCCTTAAATAGGAACCTGGTAGCAATCAACGCTGCTCTTCAGGTAGACCTCTACGGCAACATATATGCTGATGTGCTGGGTCTGCAGGATCAGTATACGGGTGTCGGAGGGCAGTTGGATTTTGCCACGGGATGTGCCATAGCCGATGATGCCAAATTCATCACTGCACTGCCAACTACGACCAGTAACGGTGTATTTTCCAGAATAGTGGCACATCCAAGCATGGAGGCAGAGAATGTTCTGGCTCCACAAATTCTCACTGTGCCACGCCATTATGCCGATTATGTGGTAACTGAATTTGGTGTAGCCCATATTAAAGGGAAATCCAACCGCGAGCGGGCTAAATCCTTGATAGAAATCGCACATCCAGATTTTAGAAATATACTTTGCCAGCAAGCAGCACAACTTGGTCTGTTCTAGCTCGTCAGCTACCTGACAGAAAAAACAGTCCCTGATAAACTGCTAACGGGATATAATAAAGTTGAAAAGTGCTAAACCCTCTGCATCCACTGGCGTCATTTGACCTGTATCTGCCCTAAAGTCCCATTTACCACTTGTAAGCTTCTCATCTGACCAACCTAAACCCTGTCCGCTAATGAAATATGCATTCTTACCGTATTTCTTCACCTTCCAATCCTTGGAATACTCACGGATGGCCTTGATATTCGAGAACAATAAGTTCTTAGTGGCTATCTTCTCCTGTATATGGCTATTTAGGGTATCCCTCTGTACTCTAAGATCCTGTTGGGCAACATCAGCAATATGCTTCTGATTTTCAGTCAAATCCATGACCTCAAGAGTCGGTGTAAATTGTAGACCTTGTAGACCTGTATCAAAACGATAAACTGACAACTCTAGAAGGGTAACTTCATATCGGCTATTCTGTTGAATTTGTGCCAACTCCTCCGGAGTTGCTATGATATCCAGGTGACCCTTTCAGCCGCATGGTAGGTCGGTATAGTCACCAGCTTTCTTCTGTTCTACCCATTTCTGCGTCTGTACTATTATTTGCTCTAGTTTTGTTTCTTTGTCCTCGATATCAGTCAGAAACTGGCCTATGTGTGCAATATCTGCATCAATACTTTGTACGCTAGCCTCATGCATTTGCTCCAAAGCAAAAAATGCCTCCGGCCTGATGTCTACTTGTTGTTCACAGGCTGCCAATGAGACAACGTAAGTAGCAATAAAAATCACTAGTGGTAAGAACCATTTCTTCATCATAGATCAATAGAGCGTTTCCCTGACCATATATTATATGGTTTTTTGCTTGCGCTCCAAAACTTTCAATTGTACAATCCTATGAATTAGATAATTTGTTCGAATGAATATATTTTTCGGTTATTGCGGCTTGGGGAATTAAGTAATAACCTACGTGCGTGATTTAATTGCTTTTAACCCTGTGTCTTCTTGAAGCTATCAAAATAATTGTTACAACAGCTATTCAAGCAATAATCTCCTACTGGACTTTTCTATACTCGGTAACTTGAGGAATAGGGCAGAATAAAGAATCCTTAGATTCTGAATCTAAGGATTCTTGCTGGCTTAGTCGTCGCTAACTATTGGCTATTTTTGTGGAGTATTTAGATCAAATCTTTCTTTTTCTCTTCGTATTCGGCTTTGTTTATTTCACCGTGGGCATATCGCACCTTTAGAATTTCCATAGCTGAATCCTTATGTTTGTTGCTGGACGAGACTACATAGCGTACTAGTGCTACTATGCCCCAGATAACCAGTCCCCAAAAGACAATCATCACAACCGGCATAAACCAGCCCCATCCGTAACTCCCCATCATCCATGGTCCCATGTTTTCACCTCCTTTTCATCATATTAAATATGTTAAATCAAACATACGGTTTTGTATGTGACTTTTATCATGCTTGTGGCTATGTGATAAATGTTGAGTTCCGAATATTCATCAATATTTCACATCATATACACAGAATCTTAATATTTGCCTGTTAATATATTCATGAGCAGATAGGGATGCCAGCAAAAATCCTTGTTTTTCCTCCTAAAAGGGAAAGGGCTGGGTATTAGTTGAAAGCAACGACCCAGCCCTTTCTCATAGATGCCCCGAAGAAAGGAGGCTTATGCAAAATTTAATGACAAATTAGCAGACGAATCATATTGACAGCAACAAAAGTAGTGTGTTAACCTAGTTCGTTGTTTTGCAAAAAAATAAATCTGGAGGATACGTAAATGGAAACAAAGAAAGAAACTGGCAGGCCACAGAAGTCAGGGAAAAAAGAAGGAGAAGAAAAGACTACTATTAAGAATGTTGGCTTCTGCTCTTTTGGAAGTGGCGCAAATGTGACGGCGATAGACATTCGAGATGGCAAGATAATCAGGCTCAGGCCTCTACATCTCGATTGGAAATATGATCCCGCTCAATTCAGAGGTTGGAAGATTAAGGCGCGTGGCAAGACTTTCGAACCAGTTATGAAAACATTACTGCCTCCTCTTAGTTTGGCTTATAAGAAGCGTATTTATTCTCCCAACAGGATTTTATTCCCTCTAAAAAGAGTAGATTTTGATCCCAAAGGTGAGAGGAATACATATAATCGTGGTGTTAGTGGTTACGTCAGAATATCCTGGGATGAGGCATTAGATATAATAACCAGCGAAATAAAGAGGGTTCAAAAGAAGTATGGGCCATCTGCAATACTTACCCAGGCAGAGGGACACGGTGAAAGTAAACAGGTGCATGGTCCTCACGGATGTTCCACAACGCTGCTTGAGCATATGGGGGGCTATACCATGCAGACCAGGAACCCTGATAGCTGGGAGGGTTGGTGGTGGGGTGCCAAGCATGTATGGGGATGTGAGCCTTTGGGTCAACAGATGCCCCTTACTAACGCAGTGCCCGACATTGCGCAGAATGGTGAGCTTCTTTTGCACTGGGGGAGTGATGTTGAGACGACGTCGTGGGGATGGGGGGGACAAACGCCAAGTAGATTAATGTTCTGGTTCAAAGAGCTTGGGATTAAATCTATCTTTATTTGTCCTGACTTAAATTATGCTGCGGCGGTTCATGCTGATAAGTGGATACCGATACTGCCTTGCACTGATGCCGCGCTTCACCTTGCCATAGCCTATGTTTGGATTACGGAAGAAACTTATGATAAGGATTATTTGAAGACGCATTCAGTTGGATTTGACAAGGTAAAGGACTATGTTCTGGGTAAAGAGGATGGGATTCCCAAGACGCCGAAATGGGCTGCAGAGATTACCGGGGTTCCGTCGAGGATAATTAAGGCTTTGGCCAGGGAATGGGCATCTAAAGTGACGTCGACGGTGCATAACAATGGGGGGGCCGGCATCAGAGGACCATATTCGACTGAACCTGCTAGGCTAGAGGTCATACTGTTGGGAATGCAGGGTTTGGGAAAACCAGGCCGTCACCAGCTCAAGATGTTCGAATGGGGTCATTTCCACTTGCATGAAACAACGGCGATGCCTCAAAGCGAGGTAATTCCAGATACACGCGGCGCACAGCGGGGGTTCTGGAAATTCTCTTTAATTAAACCTTCACAAATAATACCCAAACTTCTTACTCACGAAGCAATTCTCAATCCGCCGATTAGCTGGTACAGTACCACGGTCTTCGATGAACCGGTAGAAAATCAGTTTGTTAAGTACAACCACCCTGAAAAGGGATGTTCTGAGATTCATATGATATGGACTGACAGCCCCTGTTTAATAACATGTTGGAATAATAGCAATGGCTTTATTGACGCTTATAGGAGTCCCAAGATAGAGTTTATGTTAGCCCAACATCCCTGGTTTGAGAATGATTGTCTTTTCGCCGATGTAATACTACCGGCTAACACACTGTTTGAAGAAGAAGATATATCAATGGATGCTTTGTGTGGTGAATTTAGGACGGTTCAATACGAGGAGAAATGTATTGAACCTTTGGGAGAGTCCAAGAGCGATTATGAGATAGTGGGCATGATAGCCGAGCGTCTGGGGTTGCTGGATAAGTACACAGGAGGCAAATCTATTAGTGAATGGATAAAATTTGGCTTTGACACCTCTGGCATTACAAGATACATCAACTATGACGAATTCAAAGAGAAGGGCTATTTTGTTGTCCCAACTGATCCACAGTGGGAAAAGTATCCTCCTGGCTTAAGCAAGTTTTACGAGGATCCAGAAAATAATCCGCTAACTACGCCGAGTGGTAAGCTGGAGTTTTATTCGCAGAGGCTAGCCGAAAAGTTTCCTGACGATGAAGAAAGGCCACCGTATCCGAAGTGGATACCATATGGAAAAACGCATCAGGAAAGCCTGCAACATCCCAGAGCAAAGCAATTCCCTCTGCTGGTTATGTCGAATCATCCCAGATGGGGGGTTCATGCGCAGCATGAGGATGTCACCTGGTTTAGGGAAGTAAGAACATGCAAGGTAAGAGGCCCTGATGGTTATCAGTACCACCCGGTTTGGATTAACCCGGTGGATGCTGCTAAAAGAGGTATAGAGGATGGGGATGTAGTTAAGATCTACAATGAAAGAGGAGAAGTTCTTGCTGGCGCTTATGTGACAGAGAGAATGATGCCTGGAGCAATATCCATAGACCATGGTTCAAAGTACGACCCGATAGTTCCTGGAGTTTTGGATAGAGGTGGTGCGATCAACACAATATGTCCACGTAAAATTACTTCTCCAAATGCGACTGGGCATGTAGTGAGTGGTTATCTGGCTGAGGTAGAACGGGCTAATCTAGATGAATTGAGGAAGAAATATCCTGAAGCATTCAACAGGCCGTTCCATCCAACTGCAGGACTCTGTGTAGATTATTTTATGAAGAAGGAGCATTAAAATGGGTAAAGTTTTGGTCATAGATCTTAACAAGTGTAATGGATGCTATAACTGCCAGATAGTATGCAAGGATGAGCATGTGGGAAATGATTGGACACCCTATGCCAAGCCACAACCGGACACTGGCCAATTCTGGACCAAGATTAATGAAATGGTCAGGGGTACGGTTCCTAAGGTGAGAATCACCTATCACCATGATATCTGCCAGCATTGTGATGAAGCACCGTGCATTAAGGCATGTACCGTTCAAGCAATATACAAAAGGGATGATGGCATCGTGATAATAGACCCTGAGAAGTGCCGAGGCCACAAGTCCTGTATTGAGGCCTGCCCCTATAAGGTAATTTATTTCAACGGTGACCTCAACATTGCGCAAAAGTGTACGTTCTGCGCTCATCTGCTGGACAAGGGCTGGAAAGAGACAAGGTGTTCTGATGCTTGCCCCACGGGAGCCTTCACCTTTGGTGAAGAAAAAGACCTGAAAGACCTGATAAGTAAAGCAGGACCGCTGAGGCCCGACCTGAAGGTTAAGCCCAGGGTTTATTATATTGGCTTGCCCAAGAAGTTTATTGCTGGGGCGGTATACGATTTAGAGGAAGATGAGTGTACCGAAGGGGCAACAGCAACACTGAAGAACCTGGAAACAGGTGATAAATTTACGATTAAGACAGACAGATTTGGAGACTTTTGGTTTGAGGAATTAAAGTCAGGAACTTACTCTTTGTTGATAGAGAAAAAAGGATACCAGAGCTACATGATGGAGCCGATCGATGCAACAGAGAGGGATGTTAACGTTGGGGATATAAAACTATTTAAAATCAAATAGTTTTTGTTTAAGCAATAAAGGTCCTGCATATTCTCCAAATCGATACTAACACTTCGATGTTGCTGCATTGACAGGGCTAAAAAGCCTTGATAAAATCTGGAAGCCCCTTATAAATTTGATAAAACTACTGACAAGTAAGAAAAAGATCTGCATGTCATTAAAACGGTCGACTTTTATATACAGTTTCCGAAGTAATACTATACGCTTAAGGAGTTAAAATGTTCGAAATTCTAATTGATACCGGTGGAACTTTTACTGACGCTGTACTAATGGATGAGGAACGAAAGATGAGCGTGGCCAAATTTCCAACCAATGCTGCTGACCCATCCCTAAGTATAATGGGGTGTGTTGGACTTTTGGCTCAACAGCGTAAGTTGACAGAGCAGGAATTACTAGCAGGTACAACTACACTGGTGATAGGCACCACCTTATCCACAAACTGCGTATTAGAGAAAAAAGGTGCAAAATGTTGCCTGATCTGTACCAAAGGCTTCAGAGATATACCTGAGTTAGGTACCAAGGTATGGAAAGAAGACATCTACAATCTAAAAGTGCCTCCGCCAAGTTATTTGACTCCACGGCATCTACGCTTTGGAATTGAAGAACGGATACAGTATGACGGAGAGATACTCACACCGTTGAATAAAAAAGATGTGCTTGAAGCTGTAAGAAAGGCTAAAGCGCATAATGTTGAAGTTCCGATTATCTGTTTTTTGCACTCATATATTAACCCTGCACATGAGGAAAAGGCAGCGGAAATCGTCAAGACCGAGTATCCCGATGTCGTAGTGTCTTCACATATTCTGCGGCGATGGATAGAGTATGATCGACTCAGTACGGCAGAAATTGCAGGTTACGTGAAGCCTCTGACTGCCCGTTTTGTAAGGTCACTAGATAAGCGATTGAAGGAGGCTAGTTTCAAGGGGACATCACTTTTTATTACCTGTGCCGGTGGTGTTGCCGCTCAGGATTTATGTATAGACAACCCTGCGCTATTAATAGGCTCGGGGCCAGCTGCAGGACCTCTATTGGGGCAGTTTTTGGGGGGATTAGCCGGCTTTGAAAATGTGATAGTCCTTGATATGGGGGGAACGAGCTGTGATTTAGGTATGCTCCCAGGACGGACGATTAATACCACTACTGAGATGAAAATAGGAGACTACAAAAATGCTTCTGAGTCAGTGGATGTAGCCAGCTTAGGAATAGGTGGGGGGAGCATTGCCCGGCTTGACGAGCGTAATATGCTTTATGTTGGACCGTCTAGTGCTGGTGCTGACCCTGGTCCAGTATGTTACGGCAAAGGTGGGCAGATGCCTACGGTTACAGATGCAAATTTGGTTCTAGGATATATCCCTGCTGATTACTTCCTAGGAGGTACAATCTCACTAGATATAAGTCTAGCAGAGAAAGCTATTGAGGAGAATATAGCTAAACCGCTCGGTATAGATAAGATTGACGCTGCTCATGCCATATCGTCCCTAGCAGAAGCTAATATGTCGAAGGAGATTTTTTTGGTAGCTGTTGGAAAAGGGCTCGACCCTCGGAATTTCAGTCTTATTGTTGGCGGGGGGGCTGGTCCAGTCCACGCGGTTGCTGTAGCTGCTAAGTTGGGAATAAAAGAGGTATACATACCCAAGCAGGCTGCCGTATTTTGTGCCTATGGTGCAGCCCTGGCTGATTATAAATATATCTTAACCCGTTTTCTCTATCAGAGGGACTTCGAAGTGGATTTTGACAAGGTGAAAGGTCTCTTCGATTCTTTAGAAGAAGAAGGGATTACTGTTTTAGCGCGGCAGGGAGTAGCTGAGAAGGACATGAAACTTATCCGTGGAGCCGAGATGCGATACTATGGACAGCTCCATGAAATCGACATTGCCCTTCCAGAGACAAGGAAAGGAGACCCCTTTACTGAGGTGACTCTTAAAGAGTTGATTCGGAATTTCCATGCGAAGCATCGAGCTCTATATGGCTGGTCAGACCCAGCCTTGCCAAGCGTACTCGCAACGCTCAAACTACAAGCAATAGGAATAAGGCCCCCTGTTGAGCTTGAGAAACAACCCGTTTCTTCTAAAGATGCATCGAAGGCACTGAAACGCAAGCGGCGAGCGTATTTTAAAGAACTTGGGGGATTCGTAGAAACCTCATGCTACGATGCGGACAAGCTACGACATGGCAACATTATCCCCGGTCCAGCGATAGTAGAGGAAGCAAAGACAACTATAGTGGTGCCACAAGGAGCTGAACTTACCGTTGACGCCTATGAAAACTATATAATAAGGAGGTAAACTCAATGAGCGAACACAAAACGATAGATCCTTTAACACTATCCCTAATTGAAGGCAGACTATATTCTCTGAATGAAGAGATGGGTAATAGGCTGTTTCGCCAGTGTTTCTCTTTTCCCACAGCACATATCCATGACCTGGGTGCATCATTGTTTGACCACAAGGAACGGACATTGACCATCGGCAATTGGATGCCGGTTCATACCGCAGGGGCTGACGTTAGCCTGAAGGGAATGCTGGATTATTTAGGGCGTGAGAATATACACGAAGATGACTTTATTGTAGCAAACGACCCGTTCATTGTGCGCTTTGGACATCCGCCAGATTGGTCCTTTGTTCGCCCCATCTTTTACGAGGGCGAGCTTTTATTTTATAGCTTTCTGAGAACTCACGAATATGATTCTGGTGGCGCCTTCCAGGGTAGTTATTACCCCCGCTCCTATGACTGCCATGGTGAGGGACTGATGATTCCTCCAGTGAAAATTATTGAGAGGGGTGTGATTGATGAGAAGGCTTTCTCCATAATCCTTCGAAATGTGAGAGGGTCTGCTATGGTGCGTGCCGACAATATGTTGACATTTGAGGCGATGAGAAAGGCTGAGGAGAGGGTAGCAGATATGCTTAGAAGTTATGGAAAGGATACTGTGCAGGCAGCATGTGATGAACTCCTGAGGCGAAGTGAGGAATCAGTAAGGAAAATAATTTCAACATGGCCAGCGGGTACATACAAGTCAGAAAGAGCTGCAGACTGGGACGGAACTACCGATAAACCGGTATGGGTAAGATTGACCCTCACCGTCAAGCCAGATGAGGGGCAATTGATATTTGACTTCACAGAGAGTGACCTACAGGTAGATTTCATCAACTGTCCTAGGGGCCAGACATTGGCGGCTGTAACCACTGGCGTAGCATGGTCACTTCCGCCTGGAACACCTCGCAACCAGGGGTTACTTGACTGTTTGACTGTTATAACTAAACAGGGAACAGTACTCGACCCGACTTATCCGGCTACTTCCGCTGGACAGGCTCCCAATCTAGGCACACATATAACGGAATGCGTCCAAATCGTATTAGGTCAGATAGTGCCGAAGGATACCTCAGCTTTATGGTCTAGGCATTTGTGTCCTATCACCACTGGGAAGCTTCGGAATAAAATTGACCCAAGGACTAAAAGCCCCCAATTTTATTGGGCGTCACCGTTTCACGGGGACGGTTCAAACGGTGCCATATATGGGTATGATGGCACTAACGGGCTTGGACCTTGCCATACTGGTGGTGCAGTTGTAAGAGCTCCTGTAGAAGTTGAAGAATGGGAAACGCCATATAAATGGCTGAATTATGAAATTTTAACGGACTCTGCTGGTGACGGAGAATGGAGGGGAGGAACGGGCACTGATTTTAAGATTGTGAATACTTATGACCCTAAGGTTTGGCAGCCTCTTGATTGTGTCGTGATGACGGGCAATTCTGATGGTATAAAGTTTGGTAACCTTGGTTTAATGGGGGGCACAGAGGGGAATCCTAATAGGCTGGGCATAATACGAAAAGGTAAAGATGTGCAGCTACGCTGCTGCGATGTCCAGTACGTTGAACCAGGGGATATAATTTGGACCAAGTCAGGGGGTGGTGGCGGCGTTGGTGACCCTCTTGATAGAGAGGTTGGGAAGGTTCAGGAGGATGCTCTTAACGAATATATTTCAATTAAAAGGGCTAGAGACGTCTATGGAGTTGTTATAGATCCAAAGTCATTTGAAGTGAATCACAAGGCGACAACAGAACTGAGGAAAAAACTGAAGGCGCAAAAGACGAGGGGCGGGAAAAAGTCGGTATAAAAACAATAAAAGCGAAAATTCAACGTAGGCGAAGATTGCCGGCAGCTAAGGTGAATTTGACATTGAAGCTGAGGCAAAATTGGAAGAGATACCTGAATCCGTGGAGGGTATAGGTGATTTGTCCTACGCTTTCTATCTGAGGCTACCATTAGCAAGCAGGTTTCACGGCGCCGGGTATGCAGTGTGATGCAGTACCTGGTCTATCTGGCAAGTCGATTGGTAAGACATGCATGGCGTTGGGTGCTGTCATTCCCGAGGAGAGGAATGTTGGCCGTTAGAATGGGATAATCTGACCAAAGGGCCTGTTAAAGCACAGTTTGCCGTGTTTTTGAGAATTGCGATTGCTTGACAAGAGTTACCGTCGGGTGTTTAATATGCCGTTGAAGAGGGGTGGAGTGGTCGATCAACGGGTAAACGCATCAGCCTATCACGACTGAGGAGATAGTTAAAAAGGTGTGGTCTTATCAACCGACAAGCACAAAGGAGGTCAAATGTTTGAAATTTTAATTGATACCGGTGGTACTTTTGCTGATGGTGTGTTAGTAGATGAAAAGCAGAAAATAAGCGTGGCTAAATTTGAGACCGACCCTGCAGACCCGGTAAAAAGCATAATGGGCTGCATTGCACGTCTGGCGAAAGAATGTAACTTGACGGAGCGAAATCTGCTGGGTAATACTACTACGGTATCGATAGGTACAACCTTGGCTACAAACTGTATATTAGAAGGGAAAGGGGCAAAGTGTTGCCTGATCCATACCGAGGGCTTCAGGGACACATTTGAGTTGGGGCGGACTATACCTAAAGCTGATATTTACAACCTAAAAGTGCTGGCGCCGAGAGTTCTAATTCCCCGTCATCTGCGGTTTGGTGTTGAAGAGCGTATCCAATATGATGGACAGGTAATCACACCGCTGAATGAAAATGATGTGCTCCAAGCTGTAAGAAAGGCTAAAGAGCATAATGTTGAAGTTCCGATTATCTGTTTTTTGCACTCATATATTAACCCTGCCCATGAGGAAAGGGCAGCTGAAATCATCAAGGCTGAGTACCCTAACGTTGTAGTATCTTCACGCATAATGCGACGATGGATAGAGTATGACCGGCTTAGCACGGCAACGTTTGCAGCCTATGTGAAGCCTCTGCTTACCCGTTTTGTAGAGACTTTGCAAAGGCGACTAAATGAGGCTAATTTTAGGGGGACTTTACTTTTTAGCACTGGTTTGGGCGATGTCACCACAGCTGAGTTGGCTTTAGAGAACCCTGCGAATGTGATAGGATCAGGAGTGGCTACTGGAGCTTTAATGGGTCGTTTCCTGGCTGAACAGTGTGGTTTTGAAAGCGTATTGACTTATGACATGGGAGGGACCAGTGTCGACATAGGCGTTCTTCAAGGCCGAGTGATTGCCACCACTACCGAGATGGTAATAGGCGATCAAAAAAATGCTGTTGAAAGTATGGATATAACCAGCATAGGGGCTGGTGGCGGTTCTATTGCCCAGATAGACAGACTTGGTGTTCTTCGTGTCGGGCCCGAAAGCGCTGGTGCTGACCCGGGTCCAGCATGTTACGGCAAAGGTGGACAGCTGCCTACCATTACTGATGCTGATGTTGTTCTAGGATATATCCCGTCTGATTACTTTCTGGGCGGTACAATTCCGCTCAACCAGGGTCTAGCAGAAAAGGCTGTCAAGGAAAAAATAGCCAAATCATTGGGCATAGATACCGTTATGGCCGCTTATTCAATAGCGTCTCTGGCAGAAGCCACTATGGGAGAGCGGGTCTTCTTAAGCATTGTAGAGAAGGGATATGACCCTCGGGATTTCGTACTTGTTGTTGGGGGTGGGGCTGGTCCGGTTCACGCAATTGCTATGGCTAAAAGGGTGGGTATAAAAAAGGTATATATTCCCAAGCACGCGGCTGTATTCTCTGCCCTCGGTGGGGCGGTGGCTGATTATGGATATGTCCTGAATCGTTTTTTCTATCGCCGGGACGACCAGGCAGATGCTAAAGAGATTAAAGCCCTTTACGATTCTATGGAAAAAGAGGCAGTGGCTATTTTCGCGCGGCAGGGGATAAGTGAGAAGGACATGTCAATTGTGCGTGGCGCTGAGATGCGATACTTTGGCCAGCTTCGTGACATTAATACCACTTTCCCAGAGACAAGGACAGGAGAACCATTCACCGAGGCAACTCTAAAGGAGTTGAGTACGGCCTTTCATAACAGGCATCAAGCTCTATATGGCTGGGCGGACCCGACCTTGCCAGCCACAATCGCACTGCTTAAACTGCGAGCGATAGTAAAGAGGCGTCCATTTGAGCTGACCAAGCAGCCGCTCTCTGCGAAAGACCCATCGGGGGCACTGAAACGCAAACGCCAGGCCTATTTCAAAGAACTTGGCGGATTCGTCGAGACCCCATGCTATGATGGAGACAAGCTGCGACCCGGAAATGTTATTGCCAGTCCCGCCATAATAGAAGAGTCGAAGACCACGGTGGTAATGCCCCCTGGTTGTAAAGTCACTGTTGACACTTATGGAAACTATTTGGTAGCCTTTTCCTAAAGGCAGGAGTGACCCTAGATGGAAAAGGCAAGGAGGTAAACTAATGAGTGCACGCAAGAATGTAGACCCTTTAATGCTAGGGGTAGTTGAGGCCAGGTTGAATGCTCTTAATCAAGAGTTGGGTGCCAGGCTATTCCGCCAGTGTTTTTCCGTTCCCACATCACATATCCGTGACTTGGGCACGGTGCTGTTTGACAAGAATGAGCGAACACTAAGCATAGGGAATTTTATGCCAGTTCACACTGGGGGAAGTGATATTTCACTAAAAGGAATGCTGGATCGGATAGGCCGTGATAATATACATCCGGACGACTTAATCATAGGAAACGACCCGTTTGTGGTGAAGTTTGGCCATGTAGCGGATTGGTCGTTTCTCCGCCCTATCTTCTACGAAGGTGAGCTTTTGTTTTACCATTTTGCGCGGACGCATCAATATGACAGCGGCGGTGCATACCCAGGTTGCTATTTCCCGCGCTCTTATGATTGTCACGGTGAGGGTTTGATTATCCCTCCAATTAAACTCGTAGAAGGAGGGAAGATCAACGAGGGCATTTACTCCGTAATTCTTGGGAATTTAAGGGGGGCCGCTATGGTACGTGCCGACAATATGTTGGTATATGAGTCGATGAGGATAATCGAGGAGAGAATCCTGGGGTTGCTCAGGGAGTATGGAAAAGATGCCATGCTGGCAGCGTGTGACGAGCTGATAGACAGAGCCCGGGAAGCGGTGGCAAAGGTGATTTCGCAGTGGCCAGCCGGGACTTATCGGGCGGAGCGTGCCGCAGATTGGGATGGAACCACTGATAGACCGGTGTGGGTGAGATTAGCCCTCACCGTTAAACCAGACGAGGGCAAAGTGCTATTCGACTTCTCAGACAGCGACCCGCAGGCAGATTTCATTAACGTTCCACTGGGTCAGGTATGGTCAGCTGTAACCAGTGGCCTGCTTTGGTGTTTGCCGCCTGGAATCCCTCGTAACGACGGTTTCTTTGACTGTATGGAAATTATCACCAAACCGGGCACAGTGCTCGACCCTGTATATCCAGCCACTTCGGCGGCTCAAGCGGTGATACTGGGTATGGAAATAACTGAGTGCGTCCTACTTGCTCTAAGCCAGGTAACGCCCAAGGATGCCCCAGCTTTGTGGGGTAGGCATGTAAATCCTCTCTACGCTGGAAAGCGCCGTGACATGATTGACCCTAGGACTGGCTCCATCGCAGAGTATACGTCGCACACGTTTCATGCGATTCCGTCAAGCGGTGCATCATACGGGTATGATGCAGTTGACGGGAGTGGGTCCTGTGTGCTAGGTGGTGCTCATATAAGGGCTCCTATAGAGGTTGAGGAATGGTATATCCCATACAGGTGGCTGCATTATCAGTTTCTAACTGACTCTGGTGGAGCTGGACAGTGGCGGGGGGGGCTGGGCACTCATGTTGAGGCGCTGAATGTCTATAATCCGAAGGTCTGGCAGCCACTTGACTGCCTTACGATGTCGGGCAATGCCGATGGTGAAAAGTTTGGTTCAGTAGGCCTGATGGGAGGCATGGGGGGGACATTAACCAAGCTCGAGATTGTGAGAAAGGGAAAACGCTTACCCTACCGCACCTTTGATCTGCAGTACCTTGAGCCAGGAGATATACTTGTTTCCAACTCGGGGGGTGGTGGTGGGTTTGGTGACCCTCTCGATAGGGAGGTTGAGAAAGTGCGGCTGGACACCCTCGACGAATATATTTCAATTGAAGTGGCTAGAAATGCCTATGGCGTTGTTATAGATCCAAAGTCATTTGAAGTAGATCATAAGGCAACAACGGAACTTAGAAGAAAACTGAAAGCGCAGAAAAAGGGAGGTGGTAAAATGTAGCGTAAAAGCAATAACAGCCAAAATTGAACGGAGGCTAAGATTGCCGGCAGCTAAGGTGAATTTAAGATTGAAGCTGAGGCAAAATTAAAAGTGTCTTCCTGCAAAAGGGGGTGGGAAATGAAGTGACATATTTACATCAGGGGTTGATACAAGGTCAAAAAAGGAGGAAGAAAATTGAAAAAATTATTATTAGTCTGTCTGATGATTGTGTTGGTGGCTAGCATACTTGTTATCGGATGTGCTCAACCAGCCCCAGCACCAGCCCCGGGCCCAGCGCCGGCGCCGGCGCCGGCACCGAAAGAACCGATCAAGATCGGCTTCATTGAGGGCATAACTGGATACATGGCTCCCGCTGCGGATGAACTTGTCAAAGGCCTTAAATTAGCGGTGGAAATGCTCGGTCCTGAAATTGCCGGTAGACCAGTTCAACTTATAATTGAGGACACGCAAACTGACATGACTGTAGCTCTGGATAAGGCCAGGAAACTTGCTGAACAGGATAAAGTATCCGTAGTATTCGGGCCCCTTCATGGTGGTCATGCCGTGGGAACGATCGGTTACCTTTCTAAACTACCGGTCCCTTCTATGATCCCCTTTGGTGAAGTTAGCCCGGTATTCAAGGGTGAGTGGGGGTGGTATTATGATGGGTGTATACCACAGGCGTCCTTTCCCGTGGGGAATTATGCCTATGATGTTTTAGGCTACCGCTCATGTTCCGTAATAGCTACGGACCGGACCACCGGGCACGACTTCATCAATGCCTTCGAGGATTCCTTCAAGGCAAAGGGTGGTAAAGTTGTCCAGGAGCAGTACTTCCCCGAAACTACCACCGAGTTCACCCCATATCTAGCCCAAATTAATCAAAATTGTGATTTCCTGGCTTCCTGGGTTGGCGATGCAAACCAGTTTGCCTTCTGGCCACAGTTTGGAGAATATGGAATTAAACTGCCGTGTGTACAAGTTGAAGCTGGCACTGTCCTGATGTCTCCACAGGCTTTGCCGCAGCTAGGTGCATCTGTTGTGGGCGTAATAACCGCAGGCTTCTATGCCTATAGTCTTGATACTCCGGGTAATCCAGAATTTGTCAAGGCCTTTCAAGCCAAATATGGTCACCTACCTGGTATGTTTAGTGGCAATGTCTACGCTGGGGCTCAAATATTCTATGACGCAGTAAAGAGGACAAATGGCGATACCTCGTCTGGTGCACTGGCTGCAGCTCTTAACGCAACCAAACTGGATACTATCGTCGGTCATATCGAATTCCCCTCCGCGAAGTATCATGCAGCAATGGCAGATATGCACATATTCAAGATTAACAAGGACCTTCTACCTGAAAAGCTTAGTAGCGCTCTTACCAGACTAGATTTTAATCCCGATGGAACTGCTGTTGTCACCATAGTAAAGTAACCCGAGTGGGCGCCCTCTGGTGGGCTCGTCACCGAGCCCGCCAGAGCCTATCTAGAGTAATCTGAAGTCGAAGACAAAACTAGAGGGGCGTTGGTTTTGCAATGGATTCGTTAGTTATAAGTCTTCTAGGTGGTATTTCATACGGTGCTGTATTATTCCTTGTCGCCGCTGGCCTGTCATTGGTCCTGGGGCTCATGGGTATAGTTAATATAGCCCATGGAGCTTTTTTTATGGCAGGTGCATATGCTGGTGTGATGGTGGCTAAGGCAACGAATAGTTTGATTTTAGGTCTATTGGCTGGGAGCTTCCTGGCTGTAATTCTGGGTATCATAATTGACCGGGGGTTTTTGCGCTTACTTTACAAGCGGGAGCTTCAGCAAATCCTGGTAACCATGGGGATTTTGTATTTAGTTACCAATGTACACCAATGGATTTATGGTGGATGGCCTAAAACGGGCTACATACCACCGTTATTAGCTACTTCGATTCACATCGGTACATATGACTTCCCAGTCCACCGTTTGGCAATAATAGGCGTTGGATTAGTGATTTGCTTGATTTTATGGTGGCTACAGGATAGAACCAAGGTCGGTGCCATAGTCCGGGCAGGGATGGACGATGCAGAGATGGTAACTGGATTAGGCATAAACCTCACAATTATTAATGTCGGAGCCTTCGCACTTGGGGCCCTTCTGGCTGGGTTTGCTGGTGTTGCTGGAGCACCGGTGCTAGGCGGAGTGAGTCTGCAATCAGGCAATGACATGTTTTTGCTCGCCATAGGAGTGGTCATTGTTGGTGGAGTAGGCTCCATACAGGGAGCCCTGGCTGGTGCTATGTTAATAGGCATTTTTACTACCCTAACCGCCATGTACTATCAAGGAATTGCCATATATATAATGTATATACTGATGATAATTGTTTTAGCATTAAAACCCTCTGGTCTCATATCGAGAAGATAGTGATGGTGAAGCGTCTATGGTATCGATAAAAAGCAAGGTGATTAATTTTACCCCAGCCATTGCCGGTTTATTGTTCTTAGTTGCAGTACCCTACGTTCTGGGTTCGGTGATAACCAGTCTGGCAACCAAAATTATCATTTTTGCTTTGCTGGCAATGGCCTTGGATATTGTTTTTGGATATACTGGGCTGTGGTCATTTTGTCATGCTGGTCTTTTCGGCGTGGCTGGTTACACCGTGGCACTAATTGTAAATTATACAGATGTTACCAGCTTCTTTGTTTTAGCTCCGGCTGGTATCATAGCGGCGACTATAGCTGCTGCTATCTTTGGTTTGATAGCACTCCGGGCGTCGGGTATCTATTTCTTGCTAATTACCGTGGCTCTGGGACAACTGGTGTGGGGTTCTATTATCACCCAGTTTCAATGGACGAAAGGTTATGATGGTCTGGGAGGTATTCCGTATCCGGGAATCGGTTTATCCCTTTCAAATACAACCTTCTATTATTTTGCTCTGGTAATTGTCGTTATCTGTATTTTTCTGTTATACCGGCTAATAAAATCTCCCTTCGGGCATAGCCTGGAGGGAGTTCGAGACAGGGAAACACGGATGCGCATTTTAGGCTACAATACCTGGCAATATAAATTTATTGCCTTTGTTATTAGCGGATTCTTTGCTGGGGTAGCCGGCGTGCTATATGCCTATTATAATGGGATTATGACTCCCTCAGACGTCGGTTTCGCTGCTTCTGGCGTAGTTATAATGCTAGTAATTATCGGCGGCACTGGTACGTTTTGGGGGGCTCTTATTGGCAGTGTGGTGATATTCGTGTTGAACTTTTACATAAGTAGTATTACTACTGACCGCTGGCCCATGGTTCTTGGGGCTATTTTTATAGCAGTGGTTATGTTTGCCCGCAATGGCATATTCCCAGCACTAAATAACCTGTGGACAAAAGCGAGGGAGCAATGGAAGTTTTAGAGATTAAGGATCTAGAACAAGGTTACGGTGGTTTAAGCGTACTTCAAGGTATTTCTTTCAGCATGAAAGCTAAAGAGAAGCGGGCACTTATTGGTCCTAATGGAGCCGGAAAAACCACCCTGTTTAATGTGTTATGTGGTTTGATACCTCTGAGAGCTGGAGAGATACACCTACTTGGTCATAACATTACACACACGTCTCCCGATAAACGCGCTGCTCTCGGCTTGGCTCGCTCTTTTCAGATAACCAATCTATTCCCAACACTAAGTGTACTCAATAATGTCTTGCTTAGTATTCAAGGTCTTCAAACTACCCGCTTCCAGATGTTCCGCCCAATCGATGCCTACGAGGATAATCTGGCTAGAGCCCGCGAGCTACTGGAAACAGTAGATTTATGGGATAAGAGATATACTCCTGTCTCTGAGCTGTCTCATGGGCAACAACGGCAAATAGAAATCATTCTAGCCTTAGCCGCAAAACCAAAGATACTATTACTAGACGAGCCTAACGCTGGACTGACGAGGAATGAGTCGGATAGCATCGCCGATTTGATTAACAAGTTAGTTGGTGATACCGCAGTTTTGCTCACTGCACATGACATGGACCTAGTATTTAAGTTATCTGATCAGATTATGGTGCTGTATTACGGAAAAATTATAGCTGAGGGAACACCCGAACAGATTAAGACTGACTCAAAGGTTAGGGAGATTTACCTGGGGACCTAAAGGAAGTAAGAAATGCTTGAGTTACAGAATATCCATACTTACTATGGTAAAGGTCATATCCTTTATGGCGTTTCATTAAATGTTGCTGAGGCTTCAGTAGTAGCTCTGCTGGGCCGTAATGGAATGGGTAAGACCACCGTTGTTCGTTCTATAATTGGTTTTACCCCACCACACTCCGGAATAGTGCGCTTCAAGGGACAGGAGATACAAGGTTTACCTGCCTATAAGATTTGTCAGATGGGTATGGGCCTAGTACCTCAAGGACGGCGCATTTTCCCGTCACTTAGCGTGGGTGAAAATCTCCTTATAGGGCAGCGCGGCAAAGGCTGGACTTTGGACAAGATACATTCGCTTTTCCCCATACTAAAAGAGCGAGCAAAACAGAGAGGAAACCTCCTCAGTGGTGGCGAGCAACAGATGTTGTGCATTGCACGAGCTTTGTTGACTAATCCTGATTTCCTTTTGATGGACGAGCCATCAGAAGGACTAGCGCCTCTGCTTGTCAACGAGGTAGGCAATATTATCGCTCAATTGAAGAGGGAAGGTTTTTCCATTCTCCTGGTCGAACAAAACGTATCCTTGGCTTTGAGGGTGTGTGATTATGTTTACATCTTGAACCACGGCGAAATAGTATATCATTCTACCCCCGCCGAACTAGCTAAAAATGAGAAGGTTCAAGCTGAGTATATTGGCATCGCCAAATGAGGGATATAACCTCAAAAATCTTGAATTTTCAACTTGCAACACAGGCAATTTGGCCTACACTGCATTAAACCATCACTACCAAGCTTAATGCATTATCATCGGCATATTGGCACAATTCATCCAAACAAGAGATGTCCGCCTTGCTAAGAATGGAGGTAAAATAATTTATGTTAGAAATTAACTAATTAATTGTTAATTTTAAAATAAGTAATGGAGTAGTGACATATGAAATATCGAGTTGGCATTGATGTTGGAGGGACATTTACCGATTTGGTATGTATAGACGAAGAGGGAAGGATAAACCTGGTAAAATCCTCTTCGACTACACACGATCTATCTATCGGTATCGTTGATACCATAGTCAAAGCTGGTATCAATATGAAAGATGTAAACTTTCTATCACATGGTAGTACTGTTGGCGCTAACACTGTCATTGAAAATAAAGGTGCCGCGGTAGCCATCATTACCACCAAAGGATTCAGGGACGTACTTGAATTACGCCGAGGACAGCGAGTCATTGACAAACCTGCCGATATGTACAACCTCCAGATGGACCTACCTCAAGATTACGTAGGTGGTTATGACTGTCTTGTTAAAAGACCACTCCGCTATGAGGTTTCTGAGCGTATGGACTATCGCGGCAAAGTGGTAAAAGAGCTTGATGAGGGAGAGGTCAGACGTATTGCTCATGATATCAAGGCCAAAGGGATTCAAGCAGTTGTCATTTGTTACTTGCATTCTTATGCCAACCCTAATCATGAGCAGAGGACTGCTGAGATAGTTCACGAGATACTCCCTGACGTTTATCTGTCTGTCTCAAGCGAAATACTACCCATTATCAGGGAATATGAAAGGTTAAGCACAGCTACCGTCAATGCCTATATCATGCCAATAGTGCAACAATACCTATTGAATTTACGTAATAAGCTTGCGGCACTTGGTTATACCAAGGAATATTACCTTATGCAGTCCAGCGGCGGTATTATGTCAGCCAAAGTAGCTGCCTTACGTCCTGTTTATACCATAGATTCAGGGCCGGCGGGTGGTGTTACGGCAGCAGCTCAGCTTGGCGTTATGCTTGGCTATCCAGATGTCATATCTTTTGATATGGGTGGTACCACAGCAAAGGTATGCGTGGTACGTAATGGCAGACCAGAAGTAACCACCAACTTCTGGGCAGGCGGCAAATACTTTATCGGTGCACCCGTAATGAATATGGTAGAGATCGGAGCCGGCGGAGGCAGCATCGTTTGGGTAGACTCGGCAGGCGCAGTCCATGTTGGTCCACAGAGTGCCGGGGCGGAGCCTGGTCCAGCCTGCTACCAGCGTGGTGGTACGGAGCCGACAGTTACTGATGCTGATCTGGTACTGGGCTATATTAATCCAGACTACTTTCTTGGCGGTGAAATGCATGTAAACCTCGACGCATCAAAGGCTGCTATCCAGACAAAGGTGGCTGCTAGGTTAAGAATGGGATTAGCAGAAGCTGCATACGGTATTTACCGACTGGTCAATGCGAACATGATTGGTGCGATGCGTGTGACCACGATACAGCGTGGCTATGACCCCCGGGACTTCAGCCTCGTAGTTTCCGGCGGCACTGCGGCCATACATGCGGTACGTATGGCACAGGAATTGCGTATACCTCGGGTTATTGTACCGCTGACAGCGGGTGTATTCTCAGCTCTTGGACTTATTACAGCGGATGCCATGTATGAAATGCACCGTTCCTATGTAGCCCGCACGTCAATGGCTGATCCTGAAAAGGTGCAGAAAATTTATGATGAAATAGAAAGAGAAGCGAAAAGCAAAATAGAAGAACTTGGCTTCAAGGAAGAACAGGTCATACTCAAGTATAAAATTGACATGCGATATGTCGGTCAAGCACATGAAGTCACTGTCGAAGTACCTGAGGAAATAGTGAAAAACAAGATTGATGCGGAGGCCATTGGGAAACTAACGGATATGTTCCACGAAAGTCATAAATCGCTCTTTGGTCATGCGTCTCGTGATGCTGCTGTTGAGTTCATTACCATATCCGTGTCAGCTATAGGACCTAGCGAGAAAGGCAAAATGATGGAGATCGAACAGGGCACCCGGAGTACTGACACAGCATTCAAGCAGAAGAGGAAAGTCTACTTCGAAGACTTCGATGGATACATTGATTGTCCTACCTATGAGCGCTCACGATTAAGAGCAGGCAATGAAATAGTTGGCCCTGCGGTGGTAGAGCAGATGGACACGACTACGGTGATTCCACCACAGCAAAGGGCACTGGTAGATATCTATGGCAATATCATCATTGAAGTTACTGCTTAATCAGAAAGAGAGAAGAAATGAAAGAAAAAGCAAAAATACATGATGTATTCACACTCAGTGTACTGCGGAGTTTGATGGAATCGATTCCTTCCGAGATGGCAGAGGTACTGAAACGGACATCATATCACCCCATTTTCAATGAAGTGCTGGACTTCTCCACGGCCTTGCTCAATGGCAGAGGTGAACTGATTGCTTCGTCACAGGGCGTCACGGTACATATCGGTGCGCTTGAGCTCTGTGCCATGGCCATTATCAGGCACTTCGGGCTTGACGGTTTTAAGCGAGGTGATGTGCTCATACATAATAATCCTTTTCCCGGCGGCTCACATTTGCCAGATGTTGATATACTGACTCCTGTATTTCATCAAGATAAAATGGTAGCCTTTTCAGTAGCCAGAGGGCACCATGGTGAGATTGGAGGCATGCACCCAGGCAGTTTCGCCGGTGATACCACAAGTATCTTTCAAGAGGGAGTGCGGATACCACCGGTGAAGCTCTACGATGGAGGAAAGTTGAACCAGGGTTTTATTGACCTGCTGCTTTCCAATGTACGGGTTCCTACGTTCACCTGGGGGGACTTGCAGGCTCAAATAGCAGCCTGCAGACTTGGCGAGAGACGTATCCAGGAGATGTTTGAAAAATATGGTTCTGCGACTATGAATGAGGCCATGGAGTGGTCAATGTCCTATTCTGAACAGCTTATGAGGGCTGAGATTGAGAAGATTCCTGATGGTACCTATACATTCGAGGATTTTCTGGATAATGACGGTATAGACAAGGACAAAGAAGTCAAAATCCATGTCACTATCACTGTAAAAGGGAGCAATATAACATTTGATTTCAGTAAATCTGACCCACAAACGAAGGGCCCAGCAAATTGCGTCATCGGGAATCTTAGCTCTGCCACTTATTGTGCACTAATAAATCTTACTGATCCCTCGATTCCCATTAATCATGGATGCTACCGTCCCGTGACCATTATTGCCCCTGAAGGACTGGTAGTAAATGCAAGATTTCCTTCTCCCGTGGTCAGCGGCAATACCGAAACTACTTCCAGGGTTATCGATACTATTACGGGTGCTCTTGCCAAGGTGATACCGGGAAAAGTGACTGCATCCGATTCTGGAACAGCCACAGCTCATATTGCCGGCGGATTTGACCCAAGAACAGGTGAGTATTATGCTTGGTATCTGGGCGCCGACCCGTGCGCCTGGGGTGCCCGGGCAACCAAAGATGGTTTCGAGTGTGCCGGTGGTCCCAGAATAGGTGGACATGTAGCCCAGGTACCCATGGAGGTATTTGAGGTCAGATATCCATTCTTCGTCGAAGAATATGCGTACGCCACTGATTCCGGCGGTCCGGGTAAATTTCGAGGGGGCATGTCTGGGGTGACCATCATACGACCGTTAGGACATGATTGTGAAGTTGGTGGTGCTAATGACCGAAGTGAAATTCCTCCTTATGGTATTTTTGGAGGTATGCCAGGCATGCATGGTGAGAATAAGATAATTCATAAGGATGGAAAGGAAACCTTGATAAATAGGGCTGGTGGTGAAATAGCACGCGATGGTGATATCCTCTACTTCAGAGCGCCAGGAGGTGGGGGTTATGGCAATCCCCTTGACCGTGATTTAGAATATCTCCAGCACGATGTTGACACAGGTCTAGTATCGATAGAAAGTGCTCAGCGTGATTATGGTGCAGTGATAGACAAAAATACTGGTAAGCTAGACCGTAACGCTACAGAGGAAAAAAGAAATAAGTTGAGGGCTCAGTGGAAACGAGATGAAATCTTTATTGACCAGAAGACAAAGCCATTTGCTAAGAGAGCATTTCGCATGGTCAGAATGGATGAGGAGCGATTATGAGTGATAGTAAAGAGCAGATTGTACGAACTACCGTATGGTCGGCGGGAGCCGGCTGTCATGGAGGATGTGGGGTAAAACTTCATATAAAAGATGGCAAGCTAATTAAAGTTGAGGGTGATGAAAATCACCCTTGGAACCAGGGTAGAACGTGCCCACGTGTGCTGGCTCTCACCCAGTACATGTATCATCCGGACCGGCTTAAATACCCCATGAAACGTGTGGGCGAAAGAGGCGAAGGTAAATGGCAACGCATATCATGGGACGAGGCATATGATACTATCGAGAAGAAATTTAAAGAAATACGTAATGAATACGGGGCAGAATCGGTCATCTTCGTACAGGGTACAGGTAGAGACATTGGTGGTCCTATCACTTTATTGATGTATGCCTTCGGCAGCCCTAATTGGACGCAACTTGGTTTGTCCGGGCATTCCTGTTATACGCCAAGGTTAATTGCAATGTGGACTACTCATGGTGACTATGCCGTGATGGACGCTTCACAGTTTCTGGAGAAGCGTTATGATGATCCGGAGTGGAAAGTTCCCAAGTGTATTATCGTATGGGCACAGAATCCGCCAGCCGGTGACCCAGACGGGTTTTATGGTCATTGGGTCGTCGATTGTCTGAAGAGAGGCTCCGAGTTAATCGTGATAGACCCGAGGGTAACTTGGTTGGCCAGCCGAGCCAAAATGCATCTGCAAATTCGTCCCAGTACAGATGGCGCCTTGGCGCTGGGAATGCTAAACGTCATAATCAATGAGGGACTTTACGATGAGGAATTTGTCGAGAAATGGACGTACGGATTTGATGAACTGAAAAAACGTGTACATGAATACCCCGTTGAAAAAGTATCAGAAATTACCTGGATACCTAAAGAGCAGATTATCGAGGCAGCTAGATTTTATGCTAAAAGTAAGCCCGCTGCCATTCACTGGGGGATTCCCGTAGATAGCTGCCCGCAGGGTACAGCCGTGGCACAAGCTATTACTCATTTATGGTGTGTAACCGGCAATATCGATAATCCAGGAGGTAATGTCATCGCCCGTGCATCGCATGGAGTTACCAGCTACCCTTATACTCAGGATGAAATGAAGAAGATTTACGGAGAAGAGCTCTTCATCAAGCTTTCGGAGAGGAGAATTGGCGCTGACCGATATCCTATGATAAAGAACTTCCGCGCCTGGGCATCTGAGGATGTATGTCTGGAACAGATGGAGACGGGTAAACCATACCCCATCAAGGCAGCGTGGATACAGACCAACAACATTCTAGAATCAGGCGCTGACCCAAAACGACATTATGAAGCTTTGAAGAAACTTGATTTTATTGTCATGGTTGACCTATTTCATACTCCGACGAGCGAGGCCGTAGCTGACATTATTCTGCCTGCCGCTACCTTTGCTGAGAAGAATAGCATCCGGTCATGGTGGTCACCGCTCTGCGTAACCGTTAAAGCTGCAGAAGTCGAGGAGTGCAAATCAGACTGGGAAATTAACCTTGAGTTAGCCAAGCGGTTGAGCACCCAGCCATTCAAATATCGGACTATAAAACAGCTATTTGATGACAGATTGAAGGTAGCTAACCTTACCTTTGATGACATAGCCAATAAAGGGAGCTGGGAGCCAACTCCACCAGGACCAAGCCGTCCATACTATCGCTACCAGAAAGGGCTGTTAAGAAAAGATGGTAAGCCGGGGTTTAATACTCCTACTGGTAAAGTTGAGCTCTATTCCAAACTACAGGAAGAATGGGGGCTTGACCCATTACCATACTATGAAGAACCAGAGGAGGGTCCAATCTCTACCCCAGAACTCTGGAAAGAGTATCCTCTTATCATGAATAGCGGACGGCGCACACAGGCATTCTTCCATTCGGAACATCGGCAGATACCATGGCTACGTGAACTTGAGCCTGAACCAACTGTGGAAATACATCCGGATACTGCTAAAGAACTGGGTATAGTAAATGGTGAATGGGTCTACATTGAAAATAAACGAGGTCAGGTGAAATTCAGGGCTGTAGTTACACCAACTATTCTTCCTCGTGTAGTAGCACCTACTCATAGTTGGTGGATGCCAGAAACTGATGGTAAGGCCCCCAATTTCTTTGGAACGTGGGATTACAATATTAATAACCTAGTTCCGGCATGTACTCAGGGACGTTCGGGTTGGGGTGGCGCTGGTTATAAAAGGTTCCTTTGTCGTATAACTAAAATAAAGGATTGAAAGGGTTATGTTATGAAGACGAACGGACTACTAATACAATACGAATATTGCACCGGTTGTCATACCTGTGAGGTGGCATGCAAGCAAGAGCATAACTATCCAGTAGGCAAGTGGGGAATAAAATTGAATGAAATTATTACTGAAGGTCAAAAACGAATTAGAATCGATTATATCCCTTTCCCCACTGAATTCTGCGATCTCTGTTCAGCAAGAACAAGCAGAGGAGATTTGCCAGCCTGTGTCAAACACTGTCAGTCGCAGTGCATGTCCTATAGGTCACTTAGTGATTTAGTAAAATTGGCAGAGAACAGGCCCAGATCGGTTATTTTTACGCCAAGGGCATCAGCTAATATTCCAGCAAGTATATAGTCACTTTTGATCGCTACTTATGGTTAAGATCAAGTCGATAAAAGAATGGGGTTGTATTCAACTTACTTTACAGCGGTATTACCACTATTGCAAGCAATGATTCCAGAAGCAATGATGAATCTGTTATGATATCTATTTATAATATATAAAAAAATATTAGGAGGTTATATCAATGAAAAAAAAGACTTATTCACTCAGTTATGGAGGTAAGAAACAGCGGTTTGCACGCTCTGTGGTAGTAGGCGACTTAATCTTTGTATCTGGTTCCAGTGGCAGAACAATGGAAACAGGGGAAGTGCCATCGGACAATGTGAAAGATCAGATGATCGTAGCACTAGACAAAATTAGAGTAGCACTTGAAGAAGCCGGTAGCTCTATGGACAACATCGTTAAAACCGTAATCTATCTCAAGAATATGGAAAACTATCAATTAATGCGAGATACCGAACTCGAATACTATAAGAAACATGCCCCCTATCTTGTCGATGAACCGCCAGCAAGTACTGTTATGCAAGTAGTATCATTAGCTAAGCCCAATATGCTCATAGAAATCGACGTGATAGCTGCAAAACCATAGTTTTAAACAATTTATAAATTTAGAGGATTACCGCTATGAGAATCATTGATCCACATCTACATACTGATCGGATGAAGGGCAAAGAGGTTGAAACCATTTCAATTGCTGGCGTTGAAGCAGGTATTATTCCCACAGCACACCTATTGCCATGGTTGGTATCAGCAGAAACATTGATGAGGATGTGGCGGAATTACCTCGATTTTCAGGTTAATCATTCCAAATCACTAGGTATTTGTTTAAGGGTAGCTCTTGGTGTCCCATTCTACGGGCTTGAGGCGGAGGCTATTGCGGAATGCCTTAAGCAATTGCCCAAGTACCTTGAGCATGAAAACGTTGTAGCTATGGGTGAGATCGGCCTTGATGCTGGCATTGAGGATGAGGTAAAACTGTTCAGAAAACAGCTCAACATAGCCAAAGAGCATGACTTGCCAATCATCGTGCATACGCCGACTCCCATGGAACCGCAGGCAGAACAGGTTATCAGGCAAATCGTCGAAGTAATTAATGAGGAAAAATATCCTATAGAAAGAGCAGTGCTTGACCATACTGGATTGAATTCATTAAAGTTCCGACTTGATTCCGGGGCAAAGGTAGGATTAAGCCTTTGTTATGATAAATTGCGACCTGAAGATGTGGCTGACGTAGTATTACAGCATATTGATAAAAGTGACCAGCTCTTAATTAACTCTGAATTCGGCTATTCCGGTGAAGGGTATTACTCTGTGCCCAGGGCAGTGCTGTCTATGCGAAGGCTAGGTCTAACCAGGCAGCAAATAGAGAAGGTAACATGGGATAACCCTAAAAAACTATTCAATTTACCAATCAACTAAACGGATCTCAATTAGTTTTTCCTATCGAACCATAGATAATATTATTTATACCTAAAGAGGCCGCAAAAAGTGATTAGAGGGAACAAGCAATTTGTTTCTACGACTAGATTATCGTAGTAGTCACCTTTGCCGGCATAGTCATGATCCAGGGCATCTGGCTGAACTGATTGGGAGTGGAGACCCTGTTCATTGAATGGGAGATTCCCTAGGAAAATGGATATATAGAATCATTAAACGGGAAGTTTTGCGGGATGAATTACTCAACTGTTAAATATTCGCCAACCTGGCTGAGGTACAGATATTGATAGGGGCGTGGCGTAAGGAGTATAATCAGGTAAGACCACATAGCTAACTCAACTACTGCGCTGCCTAATCCAGAGGCTGCCATAGTGACAGATCAAAGCGGCGTCAAAGGATATTCTCTTAATTTTATATTTGAAATTTTGAGCAAAATATGAGGAAAAAACTATATCCCTCAAGATACCCCGTTAAAGTGCGCTTCTCTCGATCGGCAGTTGTAAATGATTATGTGTTTGTGTCTGGATGCAGCGGGCAGACTCTGGAGACCTTCCACGTTTCTTCAAATGATGTAAAGGAACAGACAGAGGTAGCGCTGGATAAAATCAGGGGGGCACTAGAGGAAGTTGGCAGTTCAATGGATCAGATATTTAAAACTATTGTTTACCTTACCCGTATTGAAGACTACCCCAAAGTGGAGGAGAAGCTTCAGGACTATTATCGCAGACATGCACCTAACTTGATAGAAGAGCCACCAGTTGATACGGTTGTCGCAATTCCTGGTCTTCACGAACCTGATCTGTTGGTAGAAATTGAGGCTTTTGCAGTATTACCCTCGTGGGACTAACTTAGGAAGCGGTATAACTATTGGGGGTAGGTCATTTAAGCTTTTACACCGAGATATTTAGCCATTACATTCTCATTGTCTTTTAACATCTCTGGGACAGATTCATACACTATTTCACCTTTACTTATTACATAAACATAATCGGTTAAAGATAAAGCCATAGAAAGATTCTGTTCGACTAAAAGGATAGAATAGCCACTTTGCTTTAGTTGGTTAATAATACGACCAATCTCTTGTACTATTATTGGTGCAAGCCCCTCTGAAGGCTCATCAAGCATAAGAAAAGTGGGATTTGTCATCAGCGCTCGAGCAATAGACAACATCTGTTGTTCGCCACCGCTTAGAAGATTACCCTTGATTTTAGAACGCACCTTCAGAATCGGGAAAAGTGAAAATACTTTGTCCAATGTCCAGGCCTCGCTTTTTTCTGTACCACTTGCTGCTACTATGAGATTTTCAGCTACGCTAAGCGAGGGGAATATCCGCCGTCCTTGCGGAACTAAACCTATACCCTTTTGAGCAATCTGATATGGTTTGAGTCCAGTAATGTCATTTCCCTGAAAACGTATTTTGCCACGACGTGGTGGGTTAAGCCCCAAAATAGTACGAATAGTAGTAGTTTTGCCCATACCGTTTCTACCTAATAGAGCTACAACTGAAGCATCTTTAACCTCAAATGAAATACCATGAAGAACATAGCTTTCTCCATAATAGGTGTGAACGTCAACTAACTCCAGCATTCCTTAACCCTCTTGAATTCCGAGGTAGATTTCCTTCACTTTGGAATTCACTTGGATTTCTGTGGGTGTTCCTTCAGCTATAATTTGTCCATAGTGAAGCACTATTATACGATCAGCCACTCCAAATACCAGATCCATATCATGGGCAACGAGTACCAGCGTAATATATTCACCTAGTTTGTTAATCATATTGATCATCTCATGGCTTTCGTCAGATGTTAAACCAGTACTAGGTTCATCTAGCAGTAATACTTTCGGTTCCGATGCTAAACTAAGAGCAATTTCCAGTTTTCGCTGCTCGCCGTAAGAAATGCTGCACACAAGCTCATCTCTCTTATCCCATAGCATCATCGGGTCCAGCAATTTCTGAGCTTTTGAGAATAAATGTTTATGACTATTGATTGAGCGAAACATTTGGAAACGAGAGGGCTGAATGCCATAAAGAGCTAATAAGAGGTTTTCTATTACAGTAAGATTAAGGCAAAGAGTGGTTAATTGGAAAGAACGGGCTAGACCCAGATGAGCGTGTCGATAAGTTGGCACATTCGTAATTTGCTTCCCGAAGAGATAGACTTGTCCACTTGCTGCTGTCAATTGCCCATTTAAAACATTAAATAGAGTTGTTTTCCCTGCACCATTAGGACCAATTATAGCCAAGTGTTCTCCTGTTTCCACAGTGAAGGAAACGTTCTGCAATGCATTAACACCGCCGAAATCTTTAGATAATCGTTCGACTTTTAATGCTTCCAAGACCGATCCTCTTACTTAACCTAGACAAATAAGGGACGATTCCGCCGCGAATGAGAATAACGGCTAGAATAAAAATACCTCCCAAAATTAAAGGCCAGCGTTCAGGAACGTATAAGCTGGAGAAATATTCCACTAGTATTATCACTAATGCTCCGACAACTGGGCCCAAAAGCGTTCCAAGACCACCAATGATGCAGATAAGCATTACTAAACCAGAGTAAAGCACTCCAAGATTCACCGGGGATACATATCCATTATGATATGCAAAAAACATGCCTGCTATTCCGGCAAAAGCTCCAGAGATAATAAAAGCAATATATTTGTAGAGCCAAGGATTGAAACCCAGAGCGCGCATTCGAGGTTCAGCTTCCCGAATACCTCGTAAGACAAGACCGAATGGAGACTTAATAATACAGTACATCAAGTAGAAACAGATAGCCGAAGCTAATAAAACAAAGAAATAGAAACTGGTAGTATCCCAGCGAAACCCTGGTAAACCAAGAATCGGCAGAGGTAATCCTGGAAGACCATCCATGCCCTGGGTTAGGGAGTACCATTTGACAGCAATACTGAAAAGCAACATTGATAGAGCAAAGGTCACTAACAAAAAGTAAATACCAGAAGTTCTGAGGGCAATAACGCCCAAGATTGATGCGGTAATTGCTGCGATCAAAATAGCGCAGGGTAATATTATCCAAAAACTTTCGATGCCACACTTGGTTATAAAAATGCCAACGGTATATCCTCCGACTCCAAAGAAGGCTGCATGTCCTAAGGAGAGCATACCAGTATGCCCCATAATTATATTTAAACTTCCTGCGAAGATAGCGAAAATAAGCACTTTTGTCATCACGCTCTGAATATACGTTGGTGATACCGGAGGTAGTATAACGAAAATCATGGCAACAATAATATAGGGTGCAGAACGAAGCAATCGCCCCTTCCATAGTTCCTTGGTTGATTGGGAGCTCGCGGTTTTCATGCTTAAACTTTCCTGCCGAGAATACCAGACGGTTTAATAATTAAAATAACTATCATAACAAGGTAAATGAAGAACATGGCAAGTTCCGGGAATAGGGCTTTTCCAAAGCTGATTATAAGGCCGATGACGACTCCTCCAACCAGAGCCCCTTGCACCGAGCCTGTGCCTCCGACAATGACTACAACCAGTGCTAAAAGTAAAATGTTCAGACCAAGTTCAAGGTTTACTCCAAACAGCTGAGCGCCGATTACACCGCTGGCCCCGGCTATGAAAGCACCCAAGACAAATAAAGCAGTAGAGACCACTCCTAGATTTATACCAAGTACCTCCAACATTTCCTTATCATCCATTCCTGCCCTAATAATAGCGCCGACACGAGTTTTTTCCTGTAGCCACCACAAGCCTACAGCCAAAGCCACCCCAATAAAAATAATTGCAATGCGAGCAGTGGGATATATCCAGCCCATAATAGCGAAGGAAGAAGATAGTATTTCAGCTGTAAATGGCGCTTTAGCATTTGGACCCCAAATCCATAGACTTAAGTTGGTTAATATATATAGGAAGCCGAACGTTAACAGCACCTGTTCATTTAGCTGTTTGTATAAATAGCGGAAGAACCCTCTCTCCATTATCAAACCAATCAACCCTGCCACAACTCCAGCTGAAAAAATGGCCAGCACATAGTTCAAACCTAGCTGTCTGGCTATGGTCCAGCCGACAAAGGCACCAACCATATATAAAGCGCCATGAGCCAGATTAAGCATGCCCATAACGCCAAGGATCAGCGATAAGCCGGAACCAAGAAGAAATAGGATAACCCCGAATGAAATGCCATTTAGAATATTTAATACAATCAGTTCCATGGTATTTTTTCCATAAAAGTATAGTTCATCATAATGGGCAGATTGCTCATTTATTTAAATAGTGTAGATCGGGGGAATATCCCCCGATCTACACTATTTCTAATTTTTCGGGAACTTGTAACCAGTAAACAAGTAACTCAAACGTTTACTCAGGCTTAAATGATAAACCCCGATATAGAACATGATTTATTTTCTATCTTCAAACTTCTTGTATGGAGTACCACGGTATATTTGCGGCTTGGTGCTTTTTATAATATCAACTATTTGCTGCGTATATTTTCCATCTTGCTTTTGCACTTCAAGAATATAATGGTTTACAATAGGTTGGCCCTCGGGTATAAAGCTCACCGGTCCTTCGATTGTATCCAGCTTTAAATTGACCATAGCTTTATACAATTTAGCGGGATCAGTGTCACCTCCCGTTGCTTCAAGTCCAGCTAAGATAGTTTTGAAAGCAACGTAGTTATACGCATCCATAGCTTCCGGCATGCGATTGAACTTAGCTTGGAAAGCCGCTACAAATTTTTTATTGATTGGATTATCCACTTTGTAGTGATAGCCATTGGACTGCATGGTGCCAAGCATTTCTTCACCTATCTCATCCATAACAAATTGAGGTACAGCACCATCTTCAGCCTGAAGTACCCGGTACTTCTTGTTAAGCCCTAACTGAGCAAGTTGCTTGTAAAGAGTCATCATAGCTGGAGGACCCAGGCAAGTACTGACTAACGCATCGGCCGGCTTCATCGAGACTAGGTAAGGTGAGTAATCCGTTTCGGTTAGAGCAGCCCATTGCTGCTGAAGTACTTTTCCTCCCTGCTCTTGAAAAGCGTCAGTGACACCCTGTGTGAACTCGTATGGACATGAATAGTCAGATCCTAAACCCACCATTGTCCTGAGACCTAACTTTTCATAGGCATAGAGTCCTAGTGGACGTTGAGTATCTACGTAGGACTGAGCCGTCCAGACGCAATACTCATTTTGCGCTTCGGGTATTGCTGTATTGACCTGACAGACAGCGAGTATCGGTACTTTGGATGTATAAGGATAGACTGCTATGCGTGAACTTCCGTAGAATGGGCCGACAATGATATCTACTTTGTCCTGTTCGACTAGCTTTTTCGCCTTCTCTAGAGCTATGCTAACATCTTCTCCACCTTCATCTTCGATTATAACTTTTATTTCCCTTCCGGCAACCTGCCAGTTGACCTCATCAAGGGCAAAAGGTACCCCATCATTGAACCAGCCACCCCACATAGCAAAAGGCCCAGTTAGCGGGAAGAGACAACCTATTTTTATCGGGCCGGTTGCTGCTGGCTTTGTTGCACACGCACTCATAAATGGCAGTGTGGATAATATTACAACCAAAACTAAAATACACATAAATATTAGATGATTCTTCTTCTTCATTTATTCCTCCTATATTCCTCCTAAAATATTATTATTTAGAGTGGTCAAATTAATGATTTTACGTCATAGTCACCTCCTTATACCAGCACCATAAAATTTATTTAATTTTAAATAATTATGTCTTAATTATTATTGGCGTATATAATATAAATGTCAACATTTAATACTAGACTAGGGCTTATATAATAGCATTACCGATTCACCGAATCAATAGCTATCTTGACAATATTTGAATATTTGTGGTAATTTGACGTAGTATGCCTTGCAAGCGATACGAGTCGTCTAGTTTCGCTATCTTTTTAGAATATTTTGTTAGTATAGTGACTAGGATAAAACTAAGGATTATTTGTACAAGGATTTAGCGCTGAAGGGAGGAGCGTTTATGAACTATCGCAGACTTGGAAAATCAGGACTAAAGGTTTCAGAGATTGGCCTGGGTACCAATTCCTATGGTGTCGAGACCGATGAACCGACTTCCATCAGCATCGTTGATCATGCTCTGGAGCTAGGCATAAACTTCATCGATGCGGCTGAGATGTACACTAAGGGGCGCTCTGAGGAAATAGTAGGCAAGGCGATAAAGGGGAAACGCTCCCAGGTTGTCCTTGCTACCAAATTTGGCTACCCGACGAGTTTTGGGCCCAAGGAACGGGGTGGGTCACGCAATTACATAATGAAGGCGGTAGACCTCAGCTTAGGACGTCTTAACATAGACTACATTGATCTTTATTATTTTCACTATCCTGATACGGAGACTCCAATTGAAGAGACCCTGCGTGCCATGGACGACCTTGTTCGCGCCGGCAAGGTACGTTACATAGGGTGCTCCAATTTTGCTGCCTGGCAACTCTGTGAAGCCCTGTGGACTTCCAGGCAGCATAACCTGGAATCCTTCATCGTAGTGCAATCAAGATATAACCTGCTTGACCGCAGTATCGAAAGGGAAGTAGTTCCCTGCTGCCAAGCATATGGAGTTGGGTTTATTCCCTGGGGACCACTGGCATTTGGCTTACTCGCTGGTGAGTACCATCGCAATCAGAAAATACCCGCGGGTTCACGTCTCGCAAATCCACCCCCGATTTATCAAGATATCCTAACTGACGCAAACTTCAACAAAATAGATAAACTAGAAGCTTTTGCCAAAGAGCGCGGCCATAGTATTGCAGAACTTGCCACAGCTTGGTTGCTCTCCCATCCTTGGTTGGGTTCAGTTATAGCTGGAGCTACCACCGTGGAGCAATTATCAAGCAATATGGCTGCATTGGATTGGAAGCTGACTGCAGAGGATATAATCCAACTGGATAAACTATGAGTGCTAAAGCTAACTAAAAATAATTTTGGCGGCGATGAACAGGAATGACTGACTGGACAATGAAGGGTAAACCGGCGCTGGTTATCCTGCACATGCAACAGGGTATTGTTGGCAAGAGCAGCCACATTCCCGGTCTGTACGAAGCAGTGAAGAAAAATGGGATTATTCCACTCCAGCAGGCGCTGCTCAAGAGCTTTCGAGATAGAGGGCTGCCAGTGGTCTATGTGAAGGCTTTGATAGTTAACAAAGCGCAAAATCCCTGTGGCGTCATGCCGGCTTACGGCAATCTCTGCCGGCTGATTGAGTCGGCACAGGCAAGCCCCGATGCTCTGGAAATTATTCCCGAGCTGGCGCCACGGCAAGGGGAACCGGTGCTCACCAACTGGCTCATCGGAGCCTTTTCGAATTCCGGCCTTGACCAGGTACTTAAGGCACGTGTGGTGGAAACTCTGGTACTAGTGGGGTGTATTACTCAACTTGCGGTGTATACTGCGGCGCTGCAGGCGATAGACCGCTGGTATTCAGCTATTATCGCCAGTGATGCCTGCACCTCGCCACCGTCCCAGGCAAAGGCCGAGGAGGCAGTCCTGGAAATCATGGCGCCCAATATTGCGCTGGTTACCAAAACGGCGGATATCATCGCGCATCTACAATGACCTCCTTTTGTCCCTTCCCTGGCAAACTCCAGTGCAGAAGTTCTACAGATCCCCGAGCCTCTACCGGTCACAGAGAGGTTTTGCCTTCTAACCGTCCTGGCATTTTGATACCTCAATTTTGTGCTGGTTGCGTCTAAAACCTGGATATTTTTCGGTTTTCTCAAGTTATTTTATCTTCAGTGGATGCTCTCTGCATCCGACCGATAAGATTAACGGTGACTTGTTCTCGCTTTAACGTCGGTTGGGCCGCAGGACTGGACTCAATATCATCGCCTAAGCAGGCACAAAGAACAGTTAGCCGCCCCTAATGGGTGGCATTGATATGACGATGTTAACTTGGGGAATACCATCGAGACTGACATCCATGTCGCCAAGCCGGGTAACATCTTGGCCGTTTACGATTATGTGTACCAGTTGCCGGAGCTGGCCGCCCTCTGTCATCAGCAGGTTATGGAAGTCCTTGCCGTATTTGTCCACCAGCATGTTCAATAGATCTCTGCAGGTAGCCCCTTCGGGTAGAGTAATTTCTTCCTGCCCATTGCCAATTATATTGGCTACCAGGCTTGAGAACTGCACTTGTATCTTCAGGACGATCCTCCTCCACTCGCCATTTCTGGTGCCTTGTTTGAGACAAGCTCACCCGCCTCTAGTTCCAAGAAACAATGGGTGGCATTAAGAACATCCTTTAAAAAACTGTTCGTGGCATGGCTTGAAAACTGTTTGTAAAAGCCAGGCGCCCATTGCATCAAGTGGTTAGCCAGAAATTCCTGCTGCTGGCGCTGTTTGTCCCGGGCTACTTCTGGGTCACCCCTTTGCCACGCTTCGGTTTCCTGTCGGCATAAGTATGCCATGAAATCTAACTCAATGCCGATATAGTCCGGTAGGTCACCCCAGCCTTTCGGCAAGCCATAGTCTACTTCTCGGTAGAGGTCTATAACTTGCTTTGTGCTTTCCCCCATGACCATCCCCTCTCCACGGTATACTGATTCATAGGGAGGTGGTGGTCCATTATGAGAACCCACCCCACGGATAAGACGAGTGCGTTCTATCGCCAGTTCCAATATATCCTCTTGCCGCTCCAACGCTCCGAGGCTAGATTCCAACCTTTCCAGCTTTTCCAAAAACGCATCATGCCACACCTTAGCTATCTTGGAGCTTGGAAGTGGACATTGCCCCAGCTCAGACAGGTTCGACTTTACCTGGTCTACAAATTCCTGGCTAGGCAGCCGATTATAAAAGTAAGCCAAGATATCATATATCTTGGCTCGGGCTTTTGCCCTCGATGAAGCCTTAAAATAGCACCTCTCATCCTTAGTTGTCATATGCCCTACAGGATAGGCTCATAGACGCCTGCTTTCAGGATAGAGAGGCGGAGGAAGAAGCTACCCACCAGCTCACACAGTCCACCTACAGCCAGCAAGATTGGCGGAACCTTCCCCAAGAAGGCTGGCACCAGGATGGCTAATGGGATGAGCAGACCCAGCACCACCCCCAGGCCGTAGAAGACAGGGGCCATACCGCCCGTTGCAAGGAAGGTTACTGCTTTCTTCGCGGCTACTGTGGACATGTAATTGACCACCATGTAGGTAAATAGCAATAAAACTGTCAGGGTTCCAACGACGAGCTGAAAAATATACAGAAGCTCGGGGTTGGCCTCGGCTTGGGCAGGCTTCAATAGCTCCGTCAAGCTAGCCCCGCTCCATAGTGCGGCGGTGAGGAAGATGAAGGGCAGCAGGGAGTTGTTCCAGAACTGGATTGCGGGAGAGGATGCCAGAAGGAAGCCCGTGTAGGTAACCAGAGCCACGGCAAAGAATCCTCCCAATACCATCCATAGGGTAATGGGCTGAACAGCATACAAGGCTCCAAAGATGAGGAAGAGAATGAGAATGATGATCCCGCGGCTCAGCCACGACTTTTGAGGCTTAAGAAAGGCCCGCCAAAAGCGTTCGGGGTGTCCCAGAAAACTCAGGTGGGCTCCCCCCTTACCCACTGCCACAATGCCCAGGGAAATGAGCACTCCCAGACGCCAGTTTATAATGAGGGAGGTCAGGAATAGCCCTCCGCCCAGGCCACCGATCCACACGGCCGCCAGCATTAGTAATCCTCGTCCTTGGGCCCACTCCGTCTGATAATCAAAACCAACGCGAAACTCGTCCAATGTTGTCTGGGAATAGGTTTCAGGGTATGAGTGTGCCATGTTTACCTCCTATCTCAGATAATATATAGAGGGGTCTGTCCCCACTCCGGGGAGCAACTGGAAGCCTCCACGGGTAATGATAAGCTGGGAGACCTCACTCTCTGGGTCATTAAGGTCGCCGAAGTAACGTGCCTTAGAGATGCAGGTTTGCACACAGGCTGGCTCCAGCCCCTTGTCCAATCTGTCGGCGCCTAAACAGAAATCGCACTTGATTACCGTGCCTGCGGCATAGTCCCTAGTTTTCTTTCCCTGCAACTCATGAGGAGTAGGACCGGCTGGGAAATAGGTGCGTTTCTTAGGCCGAATTGGGAGGTAGAAACGCTGCCGATACGGGCAGGCTATCATGCAATAGCGGCAGCCGATGCACTTTTTAGCATCCACGGTAACGATGCCATCGGCCCGCTGACTGGTGGCTCCGGTCGGGCAAACGCTCACGCAGGCCGGGTTCTGGCACTGGTTGCACTGTACGGGCACGAAGTCCAGCTTGGAATATGGATATTTGCCTTTTTCCTGGAGCAGCACCCGGCTAAAGAACACCCCGGGCGGGGTGAAGTTCGTTGCCTTGCAGGCTACCTGGCAAGAGCGGCAGCCCACACAGCGCTTAAGGTCGATTACCATGCCATATCTTTTTGCCATTTCTAGCCCCCTTACGCCTTATATACCTTAACCCGGGCACTACCTTCCATACCCCCACAATCCCCCCCGGTGTATTCAATCCCATATGGTAGCAAAGTATTGCAGTTAACACCCTTCCCCAGAGCAATAGGATGCTTCATGTTGTAATGCCCGAGATTGGCAGCAAAGCCAAGACACTCGTGGTGCATGAGCTCCGTACACCGTATCTGCCCCTTTACCTTCGCCACCTTGGATTCCACCCATATCCAATCATCATCTTTAAGCCCTTTTTTCTTTGCTGTCTCGGTATTGATTAATATCCTCAGGTAATAGGGGTCCCTTTCAGCTATTTCCATTAACCAGGGGTTAGTAGCAGGAAGGGTTCCGAACCTCCCTATAGCGCCCTTATAGTTAACGGTATACATATCATATTCCTCGGGCTCTAAGTGGATCCGGGCAGGCTCCCATGTGGGCAGGGGGCGATACCCGTCGCAGAACCAGTTCGGATCAAGACCTATCTGCTCCTTGACCTTGGCCTCTTCCATGTTGCGGCGTAGCTTGTCTCCTTGCTCCATAAACCAATCCTGATAAAAGGGAAGCCGATGGTCTTTCCATGTAAGGTAGCTCTTTTCGGTGGGGATAAGGCGCAGATTATGGCCATGCTCCATAAACCACTCCAGTGGTTTACCCCAAGCCGCTTCTACCTGCGCTGCCAATATCTCTTTCCAGTTGTATTTCTTATTTATATCTAAGGCTTCCTTCCCATATAACTGATTCAGCCAGAAGAGCATGCCCCCGGTGCCTGTAAGGAATCCCATTCTATCAGCCACCTCTATCAACACCTCCATATAGTTCCTACTATTATATAGGGGTGGTACTACTGGCTGTTGCAGCGGGGTTCCTTCGGTGGCAGTCAAACCGTTAGTGATTGCCCAACGTTCTAAGTAGGTGCAATCGGGTATGATGACATCGGCCAGGTTAGCAGTTTCATCAATATAAGTGGTGACGGAAACCATGAAGGGGATAGAGCTCAAGGCTTCAGCCACAATGCTAGGGTTGTGGCAATTCATCATAGGGTTTAGGTTGACCTGGATAAGGGCCTTGGCAGTCTTCTGCAGCTTAAACTTCTCGGGGTGGCTCTGGGTCAGGAAAGGTATATGCTCGCAAACAAAACTCCCCGGCCAGAATTCTCTGAGGCTGAGTGTCTGCGGTGGAAACTGGAAGGGCTCGGGAATGCCGAGTGCATATCCGCTAGGAGAAACGACCCCGTCTCTGCCTGGCGTCAGCCTCTCGGGATAGGGGAATCCCAATCCCGCAGCATTCCATGGCAAGCTGCGCAAGCCCCCTGGCACGAGGATAGCGCCCACAAGCATATCCAGTATTTCATAGGCGAGGACATTGCCAAGACCATTAGTGTGGTTATTTAACCCCCGATACCCCATTACACAGGCAGGTCGGTAGGGATATTCCTTTCCATCAATTACTATCGTGCTGCCTATCCTGGCGGCTTCTCCAAATTCCTTGGCAATGCGCCTTATGCGAGCGGCATCTATGGTAGTGATTCCCTCCGCCCACTCCGGCGTATACTGACGAATGTGCTCCTTAAAGATATTGAAGGCTGGCTGGGCCTCTACATCTTCTATTATGTAGCGACCGAGAAGGGCGTAGTCTTTTATAGTGGGGTCGTCATAGGTCTTGGCCCGGTTATCCACGGGGTCCCAGATAAGAGGCTTCTTGCTCTCTTTGTCTCTCACTGGGTACCGGTCCGGCCCGATAAGATAAGGGGCATTGGTGACTTTTTTCAGGAACTCAGCGTCGTAGATATTCACCTCGTTGACCAGAACATTCATCATCGCCAAGAACACGGCACCGTCCGTTCCAGGCCTTACAGGAAGCCATTCATCTGCCTTGGCTGCCGCCCCGTTTCCCCGCGGGTCCATCACCACCAGCTTTAATCCCCGTTTCTCTCTGCCTTCCCCCACCCAACGGGCGCTGGGAATCTTGACGTAATGTGACTCGAAGAGCCCGGCTCCAGCTATAATAAGATAGTTGCAGTATCGGAAATCAGCCCAGTCCATGAATGAAGAATGAACTACTTCACCAATAATGTGCATGCCCGCACCGCACATAACCCCGGCGCCTGAAAACATACTACTGGCATGGGAGGTACCGAATCCCAGTCCCCAAGCCCCACCGTGAAAGATGGTTTGATAATGAAAACTGGAGAAAATCAGGCCGTTAGGGTCTTCTTTTCGGATAGGCTTTAGTTTTTCTACGATAAGGTTTATGGCCTCTTCCCAGGTGATTTCCACCCAGCGGGGGTCCTCTGCCGCTCCTTTCCGCGGATTGGTCCTTTTCATGGGGGCCTTCACTCGGTAGGGGTCATAAAGCGTCATGATGCCAGCATGTCCCATTGCACATAGTCCCCCTTGGGTGTCAGGTGCGGTGGGATTCCCCTCTATTCCTACCACCACCCCATCCACTCGGTGCACCCTGATGCAACAACCGTGAAAGCACATGCCACAGGTACTAGGTATCCATACATCCTCTTTAATCTGTTGTGTGTGGGCCATATGTACTCCATCTCCTCCTTATAGGCTAATAGTAATGTAGTGGTTCAGTCGTTTTCAATTTCTTGAGCTTGGCTTCCAACTGTTTTATCTTAGTTGTTATACTAACAAAATATTCTATAAAGATAGCGAAACGAGACAATGCGTGTCGCATATTACCACAAGTATTTAAATACTGTCAAAATATATAGGGTTAGCTGTGTATTTAGTGAGGTAAGATGGGGAATGTCAAGTTTATTCCACAATGTGTGTTCTAGCAAGGAATCGTTGTGAGACTGCATATCTCAAGCTGATTGTATTCTCTGGGTACAATTACAATTGAGTCACTGGGAGTTCTGAGGGAACCATGCGAATGTTATTGAAAAGACTTTAGCCAGCGGAATCATATTGTTATGAGAGTGGAGAGTTCTAGATGTCGTCCCCTTTGGTGGGCCTAAGTGTACAATAGACAGAACTTTTTGCCTCAGTTTCGCCATCGAAAGGCCCAAATCAATCCGCGCTCATTGTAACACGTTTCTTCCTTCAGGCTAATCACTATTACTTTTGTTAACACTTCTGTAAGAGAATTACAAGTGTTCAGACACTATTTAGGATGTGTTCATATGCTGTTCAAATACCGTTCAAGTCATGTTCATAACGTTCAAATATTATTCAAAAAAACAACATTTAAAAGCAAATAATCCAATTAGAAAGGTGTTATCATCAATGTAGCATCTCAGTATGCATATAAGGTAACTCCGGGTATGGGTGCGTACAGTGTAGCCAAAACTGGAATCATTATGCTTACCCGTGTACTAGCAAAAGAACTAAGTAGCTATGGTATACGGGTAAATGCCATTGCTCCAGGTTTGATTAGGACAGATTTCAGCCGACCAAGTTGGAGTAATCCCGATTTTTTGAAACAATACGAGACTTCGGTGCCACTTGGGCGAATAGGTGAACCAAATGATATTGTCGGTGCTGCACTGCTATTAGCTTCTGATGCTTCCAGTTACATCACCGGTCATACTATATTGATAGACGGTGGTTCTATGGCATAGAAGATTCATATCTGGTAATCATAACCTAAAAGATTAGGCGCATGTCGTCGGTAATCTTGCAGAAACAGTAAAACCAAAAGGTAACGGTATTCCTAAATAGGATTGCTATAACCTAATCGAGCGGATTGCTAAGCCATTCTCGCATGGTAGCAACATCGGAAATGTAACCGTGTTTCTCCGTTTAGTCCTGTGCCCTATTTTGCCCTATGCAGTTTTTTCTTTGTTACTTTGCTTGCTTTCAGTTTCTTTCTTAAATTCGTAGTCGCTGGATAATCCACTTCATAAGTATCTGCTTTTAGTACAACTCCATATATCTTTTTAGCTTTTCCAATTGAGATATTTTCATTGAGGACATCCATTTTAACGTATTCCGCATCCCGCTCAAGTGGATCCCCGACACCACCACCACCACCGGATTTGCTCCAAATAGTGTCGCCGGGTTGAACGTACTGAACGTCACAGCAGCGCAGTTTTACCTTTTTCCCCTTTCTTATTATGCCCAATTTGTGTTTCTTACCCTCACCACCACCCATTAGACCGGTCGGAGCGAATTTCTCTCCGTCAGAATTACCTGTCTCCACGACACAATCATGGGTCTGCCATACCTTGGGATCATAAGTGTTTACAATTTCCCAGTCAACACCCAGTCCACCTCGCCATTTCCCATCACCAGCTGAGTCCGTAATAAACTCGTGGAGTATCCATCTATAAGGAGTCCCCCATTCCATTGGTTCTATCGGAGCTCTTAGAACACCACCAGCTCCTATAGTACAAGCGAGTCCATCCCAACCATCATACCCGTATATTGCGCCCATGGAACCATCAGCATGAAACGGAGCATACCAATAAAGCTGGGGAGCCTTGGTTCTTGGGTCAACTACGTCTCGACGCCTACCGGTTATAATTGGATTCAAGTGTCTAGCCCATAAAGCCGAGGTATCCTTTGGAACTATCTGGCCTAATGCAACCTGAGCACACTCGGTTACATGTGTAGCAACCGAACAGGCTTGACCTCCGCTGGTCGCTGGATAAACAGGATCGAGCACTGAGCCCTCCTTGGTAAGAATCGTGAGGCAATTTATCAACCCTTGGTTACGTGGTATAGGTGGAAGAGACCATGCCACGGCAGTAACAACCGCAGCATTTGTCTGACCCTTTGGGCTATTGATGAAATCAACCTGTGCATCGCTACCCCTGAAGTCGAATATCAGTTGGCCCTCATCAGGTTTAACGGTTAGCTTTAACCTAACCCATACAGGTTTATCCACAGTCCCATCCCAATCAGCAGCTCGGTCGGCCCTATATGTACCGGCTGGCCATGTTGAAATTATTTTCCTGACTGTTTCCTCAGTTCGTTTCACAATTTCGTTGCATGCTGTTTGTACGGTTTCTTTCCCATACCTTCTAAGTAACTCGAGTATCCTCTTCTCAGCCATCCTCATTGAGGCATATGCCAGCAGGCAATCAGCACGAACCAGAGCAGAGCCCCTAACATTGCGAAGGATTACTGAAAAAACCTTCTCATCAATCTTACCCTTCTCAATGATCTTAACCGGCGGAATCATTATCCCTTCACCATGGCAGTCATAGGTGCGTGGATAATAGCAACCCTGGAAGGCACCACCAGCATCATATTGATGAGTTCTCATAAAATGGTAGAATGCAAGTTCGCCTTCGAAGAAGATAGGGCGTATGAACGAGAAGTCAGGGGCATGGCCAAAACGTACTATAAACGGGTCGTTTGCTAAAATAAAGTCATCTTCGTGTATATTCTCACGCCCTAAATAATCCAGCATTCCCTTAAGACAAACATCAGACCCCGCGGTATGAACCGGCATCCAATTACCCATGGTCATTGCCCGTTCATCTTTATCGAATAATGCTGTGCCAATATCACGGATAAACGCCGTGGCAAAAGAAAAGCACTGGCGAAACAACCTAAACCCCAGCTCTTGATTCTGGGCATTCAATCTGCCCTCAATTACCGATAAAGTCAAAGGATCTATTGATTTACTAGTACTACTCATTATTACCTCCTTATTTTAATAATATAGTTGTGATATGGGTCTACCGTAAGTTTGGCACCTTTAGGCACCACTACGGTGGTTGTTGGATCTTCCAAAATAGCTGGACCTGCGATTATATTTCCATGTTTCAGACGGTTTGTGTCATAACAGGGTGTTTTTACGAATCCTCCAAGTTCTTGAAAATAGACCTGCCTATTGCGTTTGAAAGCTGCTGATGCATCTGCCCCTGATTTTGGCTCCTTTGTGAGCTCAATAGGACGCCTAACTCCTATTGCTTTGAGCTTAAGTGTTGAGATTTCCACAACCATCGCTGGATCTGACCAGCCATAAACGGCTTGGTGCTTTTTGTGGAATTCTCTGATCAATTGTTTTAAAGTTTCTCCTGTAAAAGGTTTACCTCTCTGGGTCTCCGGAAGGAAGATCACAAGATCGCGGAGCTGTCCAAAATAACGCATTTCGGCACCACGTGCCAATTTCATATTTTCTTTGGTTAGTCCCTGCCGTGCCAGGGTAGCTACCCCTTCTTCTTCTAGGTCATTGTACCAGCCTTTCAATTCATCAACATTTAGTAGATCTTCTCTGCGATATATGCAGAGATTAAGAATATATTCATAGTTGGCTAAAGCTGCTCCAAGGGCACAGAATACCGATGCTTGCCTGGGAATGTATACCTGTGATATACCTAAACGAGACGCTATGGCGGCCGCATGGACAGGCCCAGCTCCACCACCAGCAACGAGAGTGAAGTCCCGCGGATCCGCCCCCCTTTCCACGGCGCTCAAGAAAATCCCCTGTGCCATGTTATCTTCGACTAGAGCTGAGATTGCGTGGGCAGCAGCAACAATATCAAGATGCAGTGGCTTTGCTATATTCTTCTCAATAGCTTTCTTGGCTAAGTCTATATCTAATGGTATTGTGCCCCCCAGGAAAAAGTCGGCAGGGATATACCCTAAAATGACATCTGCATCAGTAACTGTGGGATCTTGGCCACCTTTGCGGTAACAGGCAGGGCCAGGGTCAGCACCAGCACTAGATGGCCCAACTTGAAGTATATTACGACTGTCTACTCGTGCAATGCTTCCACCTCCCGCCCCTATACTGGTTACATCTACAGACTCTAAAGCGTTTAAGAAATCTCCTACTCTCATTTCCGAAGTAACATTTATTGTTGCCCCTGGAATCACACTTATATCAAAGGTTGTTCCGCCCATGTCAATCACTATCACATTCTCAAAGTTGCACAATTTGGCTAAAAACCGCCCTAGTAAAGGGCCTGAAGCTGGCCCCGAGCCTATTAAAAGGGCCGGGTTATCCAAGCATAAATCAGGGGATGCTACACCGCCAATACAGGTTGTAAGAAGAAATGTTCCCTTGAAATTATTGCTCTTCAACTGCTTACCCAAATTTCCTACGAACCTTGTAACAACTGGTTTCACGTAACCTGCTATCATGGTGGTGCTTAGGCGGTCCCATTCCATCCAACGGCGCAAAATGTGCGAGGATAACACCACATTCGGGTATTCCTTTTTGATGATTTTTCCTGCCTTTTCTTCATGCTCTGGGTTGATATACGAGTGCAAGAAACAAACCACCGGGACCTCTACGTCGTGCTGTTTCGCCTTTTTTATCGCTTCCAGTACATCGTTTTCATTCAGCGGCGTTACTACGTCTCCGTTAAATTGAAGACGCTCTTCAACTCCGAAGCGTAGATAACGTGGGATGAAACTCTCTGGCGCAGGTAATTTGAGATTGTAGATATCATCTTTTGGAATTCTACGACCTAATTCGGTTATATCTCTAAAACCTTTGGTGTATAACAAACAGCACTTTGCACCCTTTTTCTCGACCACCGTATTCGTAGGTAGAGTAGTGCCTATTACTATAGTAGCCGTATTTTTTAGCAATTCTTGTTGTGTAGTATGATTACGCTGCTCAGCAAAACGCTTAACACAACCCATAATACCTATTGATGGCTCAGCTGGATTGGTGGGGAATTTCGCCGTATAGATTTTCCGCTCATCGTCTATCAATATAGCATCAGTAAAAGTTCCTCCCGTATCTACTACGATTTCAAACATACAACCTCCTTAATAAACTAAATTATTCTAAAACATTGTTTTTATGCCAAACCAATATAGACTAAATGAGCAGAATAAGCAAATAATGTAATAAAAGAATGCAATAAACAGGCTAAATGCTTCGGCGTGAAATTGCCCAAAACAAATTATACACCATATGTCAATAGGAGACTGCGGTAAGCTCAAATTTGCTGATTGTGTTGCGTCAAAATGAAGTGTTACCGAACAGAGGCGCTCCTGGTGGCCCTAGAAGTGTAAAATAAGGCGAGAGATTAACGTTGGTCAATGTGAATCACTTGCTGGGACACAACCCAATATATTTGTAATTGAAGACTGATTTTTATATTATTACGTATAACTTCGTGGAGGTAATAAGCATGTTTAAAGTGAGATGCAAGCTTGTTTCATTCGAAGGAGACGAGACAGCATTTCCTTGCCACTTCAACTACAAGATCGGTGATGAATTCTATTATGATGGAGTTCACTTTAGTGGCAGGATATGCCCAGGACTATTTGCTTCAATGATGCCAGTTATCCATGGCATTTTTCTTTTGGGAAATAAATACTCTGAAAATATTATGTATCGATACCGTGGCCATGATATGAGGGATCATAGTATGGCAAAGTACGATGGCGTGGGATTCCGTCCTATGAAAACACCTCGGGAAGGTGCTACTGAAAAAATAGGTCTGCCACCTAATTCCGAATCTGGAAAAGCAAAGGGAGGGCATTTTTTATGCGCTGACCATAGAATCTTAGCTCATTTCTGGTGTGAACCAGTTGATTTGAGTGATAGCGAGTATGCTCAGCCCTTTTACAGAAGGGAAATTAGCATACTTGAAAAGATAGAGGCGGAACCTGGGATCAAAACCGATGAAATACTGGATAGATTTACTAAGTTTGAGAGAGATGAAATTGGCCCAATACTGACTCCCGTTTTACTAGCAGTAATGTTGGATGCGCTAAATGATATGAACTATGTAGAGATTTGTGATGGAAGAGCATATGCAACCGGAAAGGAACCGCTAAGTAGGCCCAAAACTGGATAGGAGGACATGACCTACTCTCAGTAATTGTACCACCTTTTATGTTAAAGTAACCGATAATATTGATTGAGGCGCAGGCAGGCTCTAGCCTAAGACACTATGTGGTCGTATCTGGTTTTACTTTTATTGATGGTAATTTTAGAAATGGTTTACATAGGCTGGGAAATAATGCAGTGGGCGATAATACAATTGAGCCAGCTTTTCCCTGGTAGGCTTTTCTAATATTGAGTATAGGATTTAGTATAGAAGACTCACTTGATGATAATATAATCTTTCTTTAATTGAATGGAGATGCTTATTATGAAACTGAGGGACAGTGTAGCTATTGTGACGGGTGGAGGGAAAGGTATAGGAAAAGCTATAGCTCTTGCTTTTGCTGCCGAAGGAGCCAAAATAGTAGTAGCGGCGCGTTCGCTAGACAATCTTGAGGATACGGTTAAAGAGATCAAGGGTAAAAATGGCAGAGCAATTGCGATACAGGCCGATGTCAGTGATGAGAAGCAAGTTCAACGAATGGTACAAAATGCAATTGCTGAATACGGTCAAATCGATATCCTGGTAAACAACAGCGGTATCTCCGGGCCGACTGTACCAGTAGTCGATCTGAGAATAGAAGATTGGAATGAGGTCATTGCCATTGATCTGACAGGCACCATGCTGTGTACCCGGGAAGTGCTCAAATATATGATTCCACGCAAAAGTGGCAATATCATTAACATAAGTTCAATTTCGGGGAGAGAAGGGTATACCAATAGAAGTCCATATTGTGTCTGTAAATGGGGCATCATCGGTTTTACTCAAACAGTAGCCAAGGAAACAGGGCAATATAATATCCGTGTAAATTGCATTGCTCCTGGTGGTGTAACAGGAGAACGTGTAATCGACATATTGAAGGGTAGAGCAGAGGCCACCGGAGTACCTTTTGATGAAGTAATGAGTCAGGAGATGACTAAATACTCCCTGGGAAGAATGACCGAGGAAGCTGAAGTTGCCAGTACTGCGGTCTTTCTTGCCTCTGCCGATGCCAGCGCTATAACTGGTCAGACTATTAATGTCAATTGCGGTTCTGGAATATAAGTTTACTAGAGTGCACTGATGCGAATTGAAGGCAAGAATACAACACAGTAAGGCCGCATAGTGCATTAAGTTATCGGTCCCCTGCTCCAGAAGCTGTAATTTCAGCAACTTTAACTTAAAAGTGGTACAATTACTGGGGCAGTTCACTCGATTGAAATAGTATCAGCATGGGTGCCCTCTCATTTTACTAATTTGTATGATTTTAATATACTTTAATGCCAAAATAGCTCTTGATATAAAAAGGTGATATACATATGAATGAATTTCCATCAAACCAGACATCACGCCCGGTAATAAAAGCGGCATCCTATTTTTTAGCCCATGTACCAAGCATGATTCGCTACGGGTCCAAGCCCTTTCGCGAAATAGCTAATGACCCCTCTTTATTACAATCGGTCTTGAGTCACCTTCAGACCTTTGACCAAGCTATGGCTTACCCACCTAACCAGGTTTTTATTGGCAATATTGACCCAGATGAATTATGGAATCTCCCATCCCCCTGGTATAAAAACTTGATAACTAATGCCTCCCGGTGGGGCGCCTTTGGAGAAATCATGCCTGAGGAAGAGTTCTATGGCATATTGAAGATATGCGATCAATTTGAGATTATAAAACTAGAAGAAGGATTCGTACAAGATATAGCTTCAAAAATGAAAAAACACCCTCTGATTAGCTCCGAGGATATACAGAAACTGGGGAAGGGTGTTCCCTTGGAGCTAATTGAGAAGATACTGAAAGAAACTGCTACTATACCAGTTTATGTTGAAGGTAATCGTCTGGTAGGGTGTTTTCAAAGGCCACAAGGTGGGGGAGCAGAAGAAGATGATAATCTGTTTCCTGGCATAATGCTTGAAAACCTTTCAGCCAAGGCTTCCGGAGTCATGGCATTGCGGCATCTCATTTCCAAAGCAGGTGATGCCAGAGATATCGACTATCTCATTGGCTTCGGTGAGGAGGCGATTGGTGACCGCTACAATCGTGGTGGCGGGAACCTAGCTAAGGCTATTGGTGAGTTGTGTGGATGTACTAGAGCCACTGGCTCTGATGTCAAGGCATTTTGTTGTGCACCGATACATGGCCTAATGATCGCCGCAAGCCTGGTTGCTTCCAATGTCTTCAAAAACGTGGTCATGGTAGCTGGTGGTTCCTTTGCTAAATTGGGAATGAAATTCCAGGGCCACCTCCGCAACGATATGCCGATATTGGAAAACATACTTGCTGCCATTGCTATAGAGGTGACACAAGACGATGGGAAAAGCCCGATAATCCGGTTAGATTCTATTGGCAAACACGAAATTAGTTCAGGCTCAGCTCAGCAGGCTATCCTGGATAAACTTGTGGTTGAACCACTTGATAGGCTGGGTATGAAGCTTACCGATGTTGACAAATATGCCACCGAATTGCATAACCCTGAGGTCACTGAGCCACAGGGGAGTGGCAACGTTCCAAAAACTAACTACCGTACTATAGGTAGCTTCGCCGTATTACGAGGTGAAATCGCAAAGGATGAACTCGATCATTTTATTGAAGTTCATGGTATGCCTGGCTTCTCTCCGACCCAAGGACATATTGCCTCTGCTGTACCATACCTAGGCCACGCACTCCGGAATATCATGTCAGGTAAAATCCATAATGCCATGTTTCTAGCCAAGGGAAGCTTATTTCTGGGACGTTTGACACAGCTTTCCGATGGTATATCATTAATGCTTGAAAAAAATACAGGAGGTGCTAAGTAACATTGGCTGTAGAGTTGAACAGTGATAATTACGATAGCGAGGTTTTGCAGTCGGCATTGCCTGTTATGGTAGACTTCTGGGGACCACAATGTGGACCCTGCCTCGCTCTTATGCCTACCGTAGATCGATTGGAGAATGAGTATGCTGGAAAGATCAGAATAGCCAAGTTGAATCCTGCGGCTGGAAACCGCATGTTGTGTGCCAAGCTTAGGGTACTCGGTTTACCCACCTTTCTTTTCTATAAAAATGGTATTGAAATAAAGCGCCTGTCGGGAGAACAAATCAAGCAGAACGATTTGGTGGAAGCTATCAAGGAAATCATAACCTAAGATAGCGGTATGTTAGTTTATCAAGGAGGCTTTAGATGGAACTTAAGGGTAAAAAGGCTGTTATTATTGGTGAACGAGATGGAATACAAGGCACTGCCATTGCCGCGTGTTTAGAAAGTGCTGGGGCTGAACCGTTACTGGTCCAGACCCAGTGTTTTGTCTGAACTGCTGCTGGTGCGCTTGACCCGGAGGGTCAAGAGGCTATTAAAAAAGTTGTAGAGCAATACGGGAAGGACAACCTGATTGTAGTGCTTGGTGCACCTGATGCTGACAGTGCTGAACTTTACGCTGAGACAGTCACCAATGGCGATCCTACATGGGCAGGCCCCTTGGCTGGTGTAGCCCTGAATCTACCGGTATATCACATCATTGAGCCTGAAATAAAGGAGCAAATAGCTCCTGACATCTATAAACAACACCTGGAGCTTATGGAGATAGCCCTGGACGTTGATAAAATAGCCAAAGCCATGAGCAGGATTCGTAATAAAAAGTAGTCGATTCTCAAACGATATCAACTCCGAACTAGTTTTACGAAGCTTGCTTATGTTTAATACTCAAATGCTTCATATATACATCATTGACTTAACAAGGGTGATATGAGACAAGATCAGATAATTTATAATTTAAGTGGGAGAGCCTGACAAAATAAATACATTAAGGAGGCATTTCCATGAATCTACAACTCGATATAACTAATATCAAAGATGTCCAGTTTGCCGAAAAGACTGCAATCAATAATAGGGTTCTCTATATAAACCGTCGAGAACTGAATGACGTACTAGGAAAAGACGATAGATTCAGCGAGGTTGATATCGATTTAGCCCACCCTGGAGAGAGTTGTAGAATAGTCCAGGTATTTGATGTTACAGAACCACGAGCCAAGGTAATGGGTTCTGGTGAAAATTTCCCGGGGGCATTGGGTAAATTGGAGATTGCTGGCAGAGGACAAACAAGGGTTCTAAGAGGGGCGGCCATAGTCACAGTTGACTACACGTCTGGGGCGAAGGATGCGATGGTAATTGATATGTCCGGGCCAGGAGCTGAGCCAGGGCTTTATGGTGATCTACAAAACGTTGTTCTACTTTGCCGCCCTGTCGATGGCATTACTCGTTATGATTATCAAAACGCTTTGAGGATCGCAGGATTGAGAGCTGCAGTATATTTAGCCGAAGTAGCTAAAGATGTAAAGGCTGATGAAACAGAAGTTTACAACCTGGGACCGATAAGTGATGTGGGCAAGGGATTGGAACATCTACCTCGAATTGCTTATATCTATCAGGTCCATTCACTCCAACAATCCGTAGATAGGCCGTCAAATGAGCCTATCTTCTATGGAGATAACGTTAGCAAACTTCTGCCCACTATAGTCCATCCCAATGAGATTCTCGATGGGGCTCTTGTTAGGGGATATTATGCTCAGGGTGTAGAAACTTACTCTATTCAGAATCACCCTGTAGTTCGAGAATTATACAAGCGGCACGGGAAAGAGCTGTGTTTTGTCGGAGTTGTAATTACTGTCGCCCAGTTCACTGAGACAGATAGGGTACGGTCAGCGATCATTTCTGCAAAGCTCGTTAAAGAGATCCTTGGGGCAGATGGGGCTGTGCTAACTAAAATAGGTGGTGGAGCTCCTAACGTCGATCTGGCACAGACCTGCGAACAATGTGAAAAGTATGGAGTGAAAACCGCAATCGTCGTTACCGATGCAGCGACAGATGGTTCCTCGGAAGGTGCACTGCTGTTTAATACACCGTATGCTGATGCCATAGTCAACGTAGGAAGCTTTAATTATATATTTACGTTACCTCCTATGGAAAAAGTAATTGGAGGCCCTATAACATTTGGAGGTAAGCCTGCAAATGAAGAGATTCAAGTTTTCTCCTACGTCCTTGTGGGAGGTTCGAGCCAGCTGGGGGCTTCTAGGCAGATAATGTATGAAGTCTAATAAAATCACCTGGAGTACAACCTCAAACTGAATGGTTATTATTTCTGATTATTGATCTTAACAAGGGAGGAGATAAATGGTTCACAAGCTAAGAGTAGTCCATTATTTGAACCAGTTTTTTGGTGGTATAGGGGGAGAGGAGAAAGCGTCTGAAGGTCTAAAAATACAGGGCGGTGTGATTGGCCCTGGCAGGGCGCTGCAGGATATCTTGAAAGAACGGGGCGATGTAGTGGCCACGGTTATTTGCGGTGATAATTACTTTGCCGAGAAAGCGAATGAAGTAATTCAAGAAATAATTCAACTAATTATTCCATATGAGCCAGATATATTGATTGCGGGGCCGGCATTCAATGCAGGCCGATATGGAGTTGCTTGTGGTGCGCTATGTAATACAGTCCAGGAAAAGTTAGGGATTCCTGCAGTCACTGGGATGTATGAAGAAAACCCGGGAGTAGGCCTCTATAAAAAAAATGTGTATATAGTAAGGACTACGGATTCAGCAAAGGAGATGGTTGAGGCAATTACCAAAATGGTCAATTTAGCATTTAAACTTGTCAACAACCAAGAGATAGGTAAACCAGGTGAAGAGGGATATTTCCCCAGAGGTATGTTGAAGAGGGGGCTTTCAGATAGGACAGTTTCCCAACGTGTCGTAGATATGCTGATGGCAAAGCTGCAGGGTAATCCATTTGAAACAGAACTACATCTCCCGGAGTTTGAACGGGTCCAACCTGCTGCCCCGATAAAGGATCTCTCATCCTCTAAGATATGTTTAATTACCGATGGTGGGCTTGTGCCCAGGGGCAACCCCGATAATATGGAGTCGCTTAAAGCCACAAAATATGGCGAATATAGTATTAAGAATGTTAATGTGCTTGATCCTAAAGATTACGAAGTAGTTCACGTGGGATATGATTCTAAGGCAGTAAAAGAGGATCCGCATCGCCTTATACCACTGGATATAATGCGTGATCTGGAAAAAGAGGAATTGCTAGGAACGCTTGACGATAAGTTCTACTCCACAACAGGCGTAGCCACCACACTCGAAAATTCTAGAAGGATTGGACGAAGTATAGCCGAGCGATTAAAAGAGGAGCTAGTAGATGGTGCTATTCTGACATCTACCTGAGCGACCAGTACTCGCTGCGGCGCAGCGATAGTAGTAGAGATAGAGAAGGCTGGTATGCCTGTAGCCCATGTGACTACCATGACACCTGTAGCGCTTATGATTGGTTCGAATCGGATTGTAAGGGGTAATGGCATAATTCACCCTCTGGGTGATTTAAATTTGTCTCCAGAAGCTGAAAAGAAATTACGTCGAACCATTGTAGAGAAGTCAATTGAGGCTTTACAGACAGATTTGACAGAGCAACATGTATTTTGAAGGATGCCTCTAAGAAATTTGACAGGCAGTATTAGGGAACTACCTGTCAAATTTGCCAAATAGACCTATTCACTTGCTTCATTAAATTGGGCAGAATCAATGCTATATCGGGGAAAATTGTTAAAATTCCCAGGCAAACGAGCATCATAATCAAGTAGGGTATAGTTCTCAGGAATATCGTCTGCTGGGGTACATCCGTAGCTATGCCCTTCATGAAAAATACATTTAAGCCAACAGATGGGGTAATCGCTCCTGTTTCTAGCAGTATCACTATTATCACAGCAAACCATATCGGGTCATAGCCTACGGCAATAATAATAGGATAAAAAATATATCAGCATTCCTAACCCAAAGCAGTCTTAGTGGTTCAATCCCGTTTTGCAATAGCTTGCCCATTAAGATTATTATGGTTTATATTAAAAGGAAGAGTGACGGAAATGGAAAAGAAATTAATCAAAGTTGCAGTAAGTGGAGCCTTCGACCCAATACATGTAGGTCATATTCGGTACATACGAGAGGCAGTCAAACTAGGTGACAGGCTAGTTGTGATCCTGAACAGCGACGATTTCCTGCTTAAGAAAAAGGGGTTTGTGTTCAGGCCGTTCGAGGATAGAAAAGAAATCCTTGAGAGCATTAAAGGTGTGGATGAGGTTATCGCGTCCGTGGATGACGACCAGACAGTCTGTAAGACCCTAGAATTGGTCAAGCCCGACATATTCGCCAAAGGAGGATATCGAACTGGCCCCGAAAATATTCCCGAAGTAGAGATTTGCCGTTCCATCGGCTGCAAGTTAGTCACCAATGTCGGAGGAATTAAACCTCGAGCCGATAGAGAACTGGATTCGAAGATTAAGGAATTTGGTAAGCAGAAAATAGGTAAGTTGGAAATCGACTGCCCCTACTGTGAGGGCCATCCCATATTAAAAGTGAAGTGTATACATTGCAGTGGTACAGGTAAGGTAGAGGTAGTAAGGTCAGAGTAAGGAAGAATCTACGGAATAGTACCGGCAGGTCCCTATCTTACTGAATTGTGTAAGTGCTATGGGAATAGAAAATGAAAGCGCATATTGAGAAGAACAGGTGAGATGATATTAACACCTAATATCACAAGGCCAGAAACCAATGAGAGGTTTAAGATCACAAGTAGTTGCTGTTTCATTATATGCAGAAACTAATCCAGGCAAATTTGCCCTATTATGCGCACATTTCTTAAGCAAATGTCGATCATTATTCCGCAGGATACGTTCAATAAGCTGAGGGAGGAATCCTCAAGCATATTACTAATTATAAAAGGCTAATCCATCAAAGTATAGGCTAAACCTTTGTGACTAATAGGCATAATTACCAACAAAGTGACGGTGTGTGGACTCTATGCAGTTTGATTTCTTAATATTTAAAATTAGCTTTCGGTAATTTAACAAATAGGACCAATATTGCCACTATAAGGGAGGCAACTGCCATTAAAAGGAAGGCTAAAAAATATTTGCCAGTGGTATCAAATATATAACCGGCCAGGGCTGGACCCGCAGCGGCACCGAGTACCCAGCCAATTTCTAATAATCCCATAATGGAGCCTAGGTTACGTGTTCCGAAAGAGTCACTGACCATAGCTGTAGAAGCTGGTGACAGCCCTCCAAAACCAATCCCAAAAATAACGGCAAATATGTAGAGCATCCATAAACCTGATGACCACATTAGCCATACCATAGCTGCCATCATAAGAATAGCACTCAGCAGAGCTATAGGTTTTCTACCAACCCTGTCCGTTAGAGTTCCCAGGAATATCCTGCTCGGTAAACTCATGAAACCAAGGATACTGAGTATTGGCGCAGCCTCCATAGGGGATATTCCCAAATCAATTGCATGCGGAACTATATGCGTGGTTACGGTAAATAAACAGAATGAGTGAAAGAACCATATGCCAACCACGAGCCAGAAGTTTCTAGTCTTGATTGCCTGACGCGGAGATAAGTCTTTTATTTCTTTTTGTGGCTTATCTAGATTATTGATTTCAACAGTGCCTTTGTTCTTATCTTCAGGCAGGGCTACTACCACACTCGGAGCTTTACGTAAAAAGAAAGATGATGGAATTATGGTGATGAGTGCTATCAGCCCAATAAATACGAAAGACAGGCGCCAGCCAAAGCTTTCGATGAAATGGGCTGCAACTGGTGCTATCCATATCGACCCAAGGCCAACTCCACAGGTGACAATAGCTAATGCCAGCCCGCGCCGCTGGGTAAACCATCTAATGGCTTCCGATGTGGCTACAGCATACATAGGCCCAGTTCCTATCGCTACTAAAAGGCTGTAGCTTAAGAACAACTGCCACAGCGAACTAACCTGACTGGTCAATGCCAGACCTAAAAAGGCGAAGACACCCATCACCAATAACACCGTTTTTGGTCCATATCTGTCTGCTACCCAACCACCAATAATGGCAAAGAAAACGCCGAGTATCATATAAACTGAAAAAATCCCTGAGGTCATTGCTCTGGTCAAAGAGAAGTCCTGTTCCAGTGATGTAAAAAATATGCCGAATGAGAACCGTATACCATAGCTGATAGTGATAAGGATAAGACAAATTATCAGTACTACCCAGCCATAGTAAAATTTCCTCCTGTCTGACCTGGAACCAGGTTTACCATTGGCATTTCTTGAAGTGGAGATACTAGAGTAGTGTGACCAATCCTTCTTCTTAATAGCTAAATTTCTCCTGTTCTTTTTTGCATAAGAAAATTATCGTTGAGATTGACAGTTAGTCTGTTATGTGAGACCAGATATGATTTTGTTACCATAGCAAATTGCGAACGATATTATACTCTTTCAAAATGACAGATGTAAGAGGAACCGCGGCTGAAAGCTGGAGGTTAACTATGAAATGACCAATTAATTTAGATGATGTTCTACAATTGCTTGCCCTGCGTAGCGGTCTGTAAATAACGACTATTGAGTAAAACTGATTTTTGTGCAATCGGAAGGACCTGATGTCATGCTTTTTTGATACTTAATGTCATCCGTGAGCAAGAAGGGATTCTCCGTCAAGCCGATGTTCCAGAATAATGTCGCAGTCCAAACCGCCAGAATAATCGTGAAACCATGAACAAGACCACAGCCGCTACCACAGCACCCAGCATGGTTTCCCAGGTAAGGCGGCTGGTCAAGGCTTCGGCGGGTACTGTCGTGGCAAAAGCAACTGGTATTATGAAGGTAAGTCCATAACGTAACCATCTTGGATACAGGCTCACTGGCCAACGTCCAGCCTCGTACATACTCTGAAAGATAACGAGAATGTTTTCCACTCGAACGAACCAGAACGAAAGCGTGGCTAGAATCAGGAAGAAGCTGTAGATGATGACCGCGCCAGCAATTAGCATCAGGATAAAGGCCCCTGCCTGCCATACACCCACATTCTCGCCCAACCGAATTAACGCAGTAGCCAGCACGGCTAGACCTAGTACAATGTCAATCAGCTTCCAGATTTCTACTCGTCGGATGCTGACGATAAGCTGTGCATCCTCAGGCTTGGTGAGAGTAAAATCGAGCGTCCCATCACGGACCGATTCGATGAACTGCTCCATGCCCGGCTGAATTACCAAACCGATTATTCCACCAACAAGAAAGTAGACACCGACGAGCGCCAGAACTTCGTCAGGCCGCCAGCCGCCCAGAGTATCGGTGTAGGAAAAAATCACAGCTAGCCCGCCCAATGATACGGCCAGGCTGAGAAACGACTGGAACAGTTGCCAGAAGAAATTGACCCGGTAGGCCATTTCACCCATGACGCTGACCCAGAAAAATGCGCCAATCAAGCGAAGGTACTTCATGCTCCCACCGCCGAATAGTTACGCACACCTGTGCGCCACATGATCCGTAGCAGTACAAAGCTCACCAGCAACCATGCGGCCTGGGCTCCAAGCCCAATTAACGCTTCGGCCAACGTAAGCCGACCAAGCAGGAGTTCCACTGGAAAGCCTATCATCCAGCGGAAGGGCAGAATTTCAGCTACAACCTGAATTGAAGACGGGAGAAGCGTCAGCGGGGCGATTTGCCCTGAGAGAAACAACATCAGGACAAAATAGGTCTGGTTGATGGCACCGACACGTGTGGTCCAGAACGCTGCCAGTGCCAGAGTCCATTCTAAGAGGAACCGAACTAAAAAGGCAAGCAGCAATGCCGGTATGAATAGCGCGATAGCCCACGGTGGGGGAGAAATGGAGGCATGGAACAATGCCGTTAGCCCGGCTGCAATGAGTATCATAACAGGCAGTGTTAATAGTTTTGAGGACACATTGTCGGCAATGTCCGAATGGATAGGGTGCACAGGCTTCAACAGCGCGAACGAAAGGATTCCTTCGCGGACACGGTACTCGAATTCGTACATTATCCAGGTGTAAGTGAACTGATTGACCAGCATGAGCACTATAAAATAGGCGGCAAACTCCTTTGTAGTGTAGTCGCCGACACTTCCGCCGCTGCTGTTCGAGACTATTGACCATACGATGAGATAGACTAGCGGTTCGAGCACTTGCCCGATCATCCAGATGAGCAGCGAGGCGCGGTACTGGAACATTGATGCTAAGGTTGTTTTGAACTGCTGTACGTATAACTCCGCCAAAGCTTTCATTTATATTCCTGCGCGAAGACCTGCTCGATTACTTCCTCAATCGGAGGGTCTTCAACCAGCAAATCAATCACCGGCAGATTCGCCAACAGCCGCTCAGTGACATGGGCTGTTTCGGCTTTTGGGACTCGGAGAGTAAAGCGGCCATCTGCGCAAGAAACAACTTCGCCATAGGAGCGCAAATCGGCTTGACAATTTCCTATCTGCACTACTATGGTTTTGTGTGCCGTAAATTTCTGCACTAGTATCGAAAGGTCACCATCGAAGAGGAGCTGGCCATGGTGGATGACAACGACGCGGCGGCAAAGCGCTTCGACATCGGCCATGTAGTGGCTGGTCAGCAGGACAGTTGCTCCAAAGCGGCGGTTATACTCCGTAATAAAGGAGCGTATGCGCCGTTGCATCGTCACATCAAGACCGATGGTTGGCTCGTCCAAGAAGACCACACTCGGGCGATGCAGGAGAGCTGCTGCGATCTCACACTTCATCCGTTCGCCTAGGGAGAGGTTACGGACCGGTTTATTGAGAAGCGGCCCTAGTTCCAGAATTTCGGTCAACTCACCAACAATGTGGCGGTAATCCTCGGGTGGAATACGATAAATAGCCCGGTTTAACTCGAATGAATGCAGGGCGGGGATATCCCACACCAGTTGGTTGCGTTGTCCCATCACCAGCGTAATTTGCCTTAGAAATGATTTCTCACGCTTCCACGGAACATAGCCGAGCACGGACACCTCACCCGCCGAGGGATACAGCAAACCCGAAAGCATCTTGAGCGTGGTAGTCTTGCCAGCGCCGTTGGGACCCAGAAAGCCCACTATCTCACCAGGAGCTAGGTCGAACGAGATACCGTCCACAGCGGGAATTTCTAACTTGCGGCGGTGCACGAGCCCTTGTAGCGCAGCCACCACGTTGGCTTCCTGCTGGCTGACAACGTAGATCTTACGCAGATCCTTGATGTGAATGGCTGGCGATGTCACTTTCGGCTCGCCGTCAACTGTTGGCTCCCGTTTCCTTGTTTCCATTGTTGCTCATCATATAACATCTGAGTGCAGGTTTCCATAAGTTATTAGGGCAAGATCACAACTCAAATTATTACTTCGATGGACAGCCCGTATAAAGTTTCGTGCTCCATCTAGCTGAGCTGATCAATCCTCTAGACAGTGGCAATCGAAGATTACTGTCCCGCCTTCGGTGTAAGGCTCACCAGGATCAACGCACTGCATATAAGCATGCTCTTTGTTCTTTGATAAACCTAGCTTGATCGGATCAGCGCCTTCATCTATAGCCACGATATAGTGTAGTAAAGTTGATAATGCATGGATACAGATAGCATTGGTTCTATCCATAAGAATCTCTGCACCGCTAATAGTCATTTTATTCCCTACTTTGTAAACAGGACATTTGCCTCTGATTTCGCACACTCTAAGTTCTATCATTCTTGAAACACCCTCCAATAATGTTTGGCACTCACCTGGAGTTCACATCCTCTAATTTTAGAACAAAGATCAAACAAAGTTAATTTTTTATCTTAGATGTCTGAAATACGAATGCTAAATGCGTTGTACTTCCTAGCGTTTAGTACAATATGCATGCTGGACATTGAACCTCTCTATCAACTTGCAGAAGTAAATCGGTATGTTGCATGGGTAGGGTTGACAACGAGTTCCTTAGGACTTAACATAGCTACAGTATGCAGTCTAATTATCTTATGGCTTCCGCCATATTGGAATGCCTCGCCTTTCTCATTAACGGCGCGGTGCTGTTTCTGGTCCTGTCACGGGGGAGGCAGAAATATCACTACCTTTTTGCCGCCGTCCTTGCCCTTAATGCTATAGGGCAACTTTGTTTTTTTCTGTATCATATTAGAAACAGCCACCCTGATGAGCTGCCTATCTATTTTTTTGTAGGCCAAGCAACTGGAATGTTAAATGTCCCCTGTATCTACCACTTTACTTGCCGTTATCTCAACCAGTCGAGGAAAAAGTCGACAATTTTCGTCTGGGTTTATACGACAATTATCGTTATTTTTAACAGCTTTACCGCGGTTAAAGGGATTTCGCCATTTACAATAACCCACGCCGACTGGGGTAACTATTTGGAGTTCCACGCCGAGGCTAAACACCTTATTTTTTTCTCAATCTTCCTTGTCATCTCTCTCGCTTTTATCTGGTCGGCATGCTGGTTACTGTTTCGCGCCCGCCGGCGGGAAACATCACCTCTAGCCCGGCACCACATGCAGTACATCTTTATCAGCTTCCTGGTAATCTCCCTTAGTTTTCTGACCGTATCCCTCCTCCCCACCAATTTCGAAACTACTCTGCTAGCATCTCCAGTCCGTGGACTGGTCAGCGCCGCTTTCGGGGCCTTAATCGGGATAGCCATCATAAAAGAGCGCCTGTTTGACATCACCGTTATCATCAAAAAGACCACCATATACTCGATACTGCTGGCGCTAGTTATTTTTATCTTCAGCCTCTCCGAGCACATGCTGGCTACATATGTCGGAGAATTCTTCGGCGGGCAATCCATATTCATTCATATTATCTCCATAGCCGTGGTTATAGCCATACTCATGCCGGTCAGGCAGAAGATAGAGCGTGGCATTGAGCGTTTCTTTGCCCAGAAAAAGGTTGAGTTCTAGTAGCCTACATTGGCTATTAAAGTGAATTTGTGTCGAGTATGGTTCGCTTTAAGTGAACAATCGGGCGGAATGTGTAATGCATCTTAGTTATACTTAATCTGCTTATCTAGTAATTCAGTTAGTAGCTTAAGTATCTCAGTACGTATTGGTGTCGTAGTATTACCGATTGGTTGATTCTTCTGCTGTGTAACAGCATCACGATTACCATCCGTATTACACTTCTGGTATTGGTTCTGCTCTCCCCCCACCAGTGATTGATCATGAGACGATGACTTAGGCGTCATTTGTTGTATTAGCCATTCTAACCTAACACCGCAGTTGCTACAAAACCTGTGACTGTAAGCAACTGGTGCCCTACAATTAGGACAGAAATACATCCTCTGCATAAGTGCCATCCTCTTCACTAAGGATCATAAGCTCCATAACTCCTATGTGATATAACGAAATATTATAATTAAAGTTTACAACTAAAATATTAATAAACTATTAATTAAACAACAAATTAGCCTCAAGTCATCTCTAAATGCTCAGTTTTTTCGGTTTTCATTCGCAAGTATAGTGACCTCAAATCAGCCGCTATTTTCGTTACCTAATCGGTATTGGGAAACCCAATTCTTGATAATTTCTTGATTAGTTATATGCCTTTCTTGACACCTATTTGACCCACGTTTTGCTAGAATAGAGAGCAGTGAACGACCTGATTTTTCTATTGATTGTCATGGTATTCTTCCTCATGACCCTGGGATTAGTATTCATCTGCCAGCGCCTGAATAGACCATAATAATATGAGTATTCTATATGTTATTTCGGGCATAATCTCTCTCTGTTTGCTGGTGTACCTGATTTTAGCGCTTCTGAAACCGGAGTGGTTCAAATGACAATCTTCGATTGGCTTCAAATCGGGCTGTATTTGCTTATCCTTTTATTGCTGGTCAAGCCGCTGGGATTGTATATGGCACACGTCTATCAGGGCGAACGTACATTTCTTACTCCTGTAGTTAGACCTATTGAGCGTCTAATCTACCGCATTGTGGGTATGCGTGCTGATGAAGAGATGGACTGGAAGACCTATGCTGTTACTATGCTACTCTTCAACTTTGCCGGCTTGCTTCTACTGTATGCTCTGCAACGTTTCCAGTCTGTGCTGCCGCTCAATCCACAAAACCTGGGAGCGGTTCAACCTGACCTGGCTTTCAATACGGCGGTAAGCTTTGCTACCAATACCAACTGGCAGAGCTACAGCGGGGAGACCACCATGAGCTACTTGACCCAGATGGTTGCCCTGAATGTCCAGAACTTTCTCTCCGCGGCTACAGGCATGGCAATACTGATTGCTCTGATACGTGGCTTCATCCGGCACTCTGCCATAACAATAGGTAATTTCTGGGTGGACATGACCCGAAGCGTACTTTACATCCTGCTACCGCTATCATTAATTCTAGCGCTAGTTTTGGTTTCGCAAGGCGTGGTACAAACATTTAGCGGCGCCCAGCAAGTGCCGCTTCTGCAGCCAACACAGGATGTTAGCGAACAGACCGTCAGTCAGCAGATGATAGCGGTTGGCCCGGCCGCTTCCCAAATTGCCATCAAGCAATTGGGGACGAATGGCGGTGGCTTTTTCAATGTGAACTCGTCGCATCCCTTTGAAAACCCCACTCCTCTCTCCAATTTTTTAGAAATGCTGGCGATTCTGCTAATCCCGGCAGCGCTATGCTATACATTTGGCAAAATGGTTGGGAATACGCGCCAAGGCTGGGTCATTCTAGCCGCGATGACAATCATCTTTGTGGCGATGTTATCCGTAGCTGTGTGGGCAGAACAGAGCGGTAATCCAGCGGTAGCTGGACTTGGTATCGACCAAACACAAAGCAACTTGCAGCCGGGTGGCAATATGGAGGGCAAGGAGGTACGCTTCGGTATCGCCAACTCAGCACTTTGGGCTACTGCCACAACTTCTGCCTCAAACGGCTCAGTGAATGCCATGCATGATTCGTTCACACCACTTGGTGGACTGGTGCCCATGTGGCTTATGCAACTCGGAGAAGTAGTTTATGGTGGAGTCGGCTCCGGTTTATATGGTATGCTGGCTTTCGTGATAATTGCGGTATTTGTTGCTGGGCTGATGATTGGGCGTACCCCTGAATACCTGGGCAAGAAGATTGAAGTCTACGAAATGAAGATGGCTTCACTGATGGTACTTATCCCGGTGCTGCTTGTGCTATTCGGTACGGCAATTGCCGTGGTCGTGCCTGCGGGTAGAACGGCAGTATTTAACCCCGGTGCGCACGGTTTCAGTGAGGTACTCTACGCTTTCTCTTCGGCGGGTAACAATAACGGTAGTGCCTTCGCTGGTCTGGGGGCTAACACGCCTTTTTACAATATCGCGCTCGGTCTTGCCATGCTCTTTGGCCGCTACTGGCTGGCGGTGCCGGCATTAGCCATAGCTGGTTCCTTAGTGCGTAAGAAGAAGGTGCCCATTACCTCTGGCACATTGCCCACGCATACTCCGCTCTTCATCTTTTGGCTTATTGCAGTGGTTGTTATTGTCGGGGCACTCAGTTTCTTCCCGGCCCTGTCCCTGGGACCTTTTGTTGAACAGTTGATGATAAGGTAATAGCATTGATGCAAGACTCGCAAATAGCAAGTGATAGACCGAAGTTGACCGAAGGTGTGAGGAAACAGCCGCGTTTCGGCCAGCAGATATATCGCCGTGCTATTATTGATGCTTTCCTCAAACTAAACCCTCGCTGGATGGTACGTAATCCTGTGATGTTCGTAGTGGAAGTGGGCAGCATACTTACCACTGTCTTATGGGTGCAGGCGCTTTCCGGCTGGGGTGAGGCTCGCGCCAGTTTTATTGGCGTCATAGCTCTGTGGCTATGGCTTACTGTACTATTTGCTAACTTCTCTGAGGCATTGGCCGAGGGTCGGGGCAAAGCCCAGGCGGCCGCGTTGCGTCGGACACGCCGGGAGACTCAAGCCAAAAGGCTAAGGCATCCCAAATACGGGGCTGAATATGAGTTGATACCTTCCAGTACCATGCGACAGAACGATGTTTTTCTGGTAGAGGCTGGAGATATCATTCCGAGTGATGGTGAAGTGATTGAGGGTATCGCCTCCGTAGATGAGAGCGCTGTCACCGGCGAGAGTGCACCTGTCATCCGCGAATCAGGAGGAGATCGAAGCGCTGTCACAGGTGGGACGCGTGTTCTATCAGACTGGTTGGTGGTACGGGTAACTGCCAGTCCTGGTGAAGGATTCCTGGACCGTATGATTAGCCTCGTGGAAGGCGCCAAGCGCCAGAAGACGCCTAATGAAATTGCTCTTAATATCCTGCTAGCGGCATTTACCATTATCTTTCTTGTTGTTTGCATCACGTTGTTGCCTTATTCACTGTACAGTGTTCAGGTTAATGAGCAAGGCACACCGATTACTATCACTGTGCTGGTGGCGTTGCTGGTCTGTCTTATTCCAACCACTATTGGCGGGCTATTGCCGGCTATCGGTATCGCCGGTATGGACCGACTTATCCGGCGCAATGTTATCGCCTTGTCGGGCCGCGCCGTAGAGGCGGCTGGAGATGTAGATGTACTGCTACTGGACAAGACGGGCACTATTACTCTGGGGAATCGCCAGGCAACGGAGTTTGTCCCTATTGGCAGGGTGAGCCAGCATGAACTGGCAGAAGCAGCGCAACTGGCTTCTTTGGCTGATGAGACTCCCGAGGGTCGCAGCATCGTAGTATTGGCTAAGGAAAAGTATGGTTTGGGGAGAAGTGCAGGTGGCGAAAAACCGCGAGACATGCGCTTTATCCCTTTTTCAGCACAGACACGTATGAGTGGTGTGGACACGGACAAGCTAAGCATCCGCAAGGGTGCAGCCGATGCTATTGTATCTTATATTCAGAAACAGGGAAAGGAAGTACCGGCGGATTTAAAAACAACAGTGGACAACATTTCTCGAGGCGGTGGCACACCGCTGGTAGTTACCCGAAATGGCGAAGTACTGGGTATCATCCATCTCAAGGATATAGTCAAGGGAGGTATTAAAGAACGCTTCATAAAGATGCGGAAAATGGGCATCAAGACAATAATGATTACTGGTGACAACCCACTTACGGCAACAGGGATTGCCGCTGAAGCAGGAGTAGACGACTTTCTAGCTCAGGCTACTCCTGAGGCCAAGCTTAAGTTGATACGTGAGAATCAGGCTGGTGGACGACTGGTAGCCATGACTGGCGATGGCACTAACGATGCCCCAGCGTTGGCACAGGCTGACGTGGCTGTAGCTATGAACACCGGAACACAGGCAGCCAGGGAAGCGGCTAATATGATTGACCTTGACAGCAATCCTACCAAACTCATTGAAATTGTAGAGATTGGCAAGCAGCTGCTAATGACACGTGGAGCTCTGACTACGTTCAGTATTGCCAATGATGTTTCCAAATATTTTGCCATCATCCCGGCGGCTTTTGCCACAACCTATCCTGCCTTGCAGGCATTGAATTTCATGCATTTAGCTACGCCAGAAAGCGCGGTTATATCGGCAGTAATATTTAATGCGTTGATTATCATGATGCTTGTCCCTCTAGCCTTGCGCGGTGTACCATACCGCCCGGTCGGGGCAGGAAGACTCCTGCGTGACAACCTGTTAATTTATGGAGTGGGCGGCTTAATTGCGCCATTTGTGGGCATCAAATTAATTGACATGTTTTTGGTAGCTTTGGGGTTAGCCTAATTGGTTAAACAGTGGAAGGTTCCATGCGACGTCAACTTCGTTATGCCTTGATATTTTTTGGTCTGTTTACCGTAGTCACCGGGATAATTTATCCACTGGTGGTAACAGGTATTGCCCAAGTCTTCTTTCATCACCAGGCTAGTGGGAGCTTGATTGAAGAAAATGGAAAGAGCCTTGGTTCAGAACTCATAGGGCAGCAATTCAGTAACCCGAAATATTTCTGGGGCAGGCTCTCGGCTACGGCACCGTTCCCGTATAACGCTAACTCATCTTCAGGCTCAAACTATGGTCCAACGAACCCGGTACTTCGGGATGCGGTTCAAGCGCGAATAAGTGCCTTAAAGGCAGTAGACCCGGACAACAATGAACCAGTTCCTCTGGATTTGGTAACACATTCAGCCAGTGGCCTTGACCCACATATAAGTATTGCCTCGGCAGAATATCAAGTCCCTCGTGTCGCCCGGTACCGAGGCTTAAGCAAAGAGCAAGTCTATGCACTGGTGAATCGTTTTAGGGAAGGCCGTCAGTTCGGCATCTTGGGAGAGCCAAGAGTGAATGTGTTGAAGCTCAATCTGGCACTTGATACAATAAAATAGACTTGAACACAAACAAAATATAAAATGTGATTTGGAGACATAAATTGCATGGTGCAAGGTTATTCTCGACCTAATCCTGATGAATTGCTAGCACGGGTTAAAGCTGAGGAAGAGCAAAGAAGGCGTGGTAAGCTAAAAATTTTTCTCGGCTACGCTCCCGGCGTCGGAAAGACCTATACCATGCTTGAGGCGGCTCGCCAGCGGAAGAAGGACACAGACGTTGTCGCTGCTTACATAGAGACACATAGCCGAGTTGAAACAGAGGCTCTTCTGGAAGGCCTTGAAGTTATTCCACGCAGGCAAGTGGAATACCGCGGTATTAAACTATCCGAGATGGACATTGATGCGGTGCTAATGCGTCGTCCACAACTGGCACTGGTAGACGAACTTGCCCACGAGAACGCGCCGGGCTCACGTCACCCCAAGCGCTATCAAGATGTAGAAGAACTGCTGGAGGCTGGAATTGATGTCTATACTACGCTCAATATCCAGCATATAGAGAGTGGGCGCAATGTGGTAGCGCAAATTACAGGTGTCTGGGTACGCGAGACAATACCCGATAGCTTTGTTGATAGCGCCACAGAAATCGAACTGGTTGACCTACCTCCTGACGAGTTGCTGAAGCGACTCAAGGAAGGCAAAGTCTATATCCCTGAGCAAATAGCACCTGCGACTGAAGAATTCTTCCGCAGGGGTAATCTTATAGCGCTGCGCGAATTGACCATGCGTACTGCCTCCAAACATGTAGACAAGCAGACATTAGCTTATATGAAGACTCATGCTATACGTGACCCGTGGTTATCCGGCGAACGTCTTCTGCTGTTTATAGATCCCAGTTCTTCAGGCTCTCGTCTGGTACGTAGTGCTCGTAGACTGGCTTATGAGTTGGGTGCCGAGTGGTCTGCTGTCTACGTTGAGACGCCTGGCAGTGCTCGACTAACGCCCGCCCAGCAAGACCGTATAATGGATTCGTTGCGACTGGCGCAGCGTCTGGGTGCTAAGGCTGTGACCATTCAGGGAGACTCGGTCATCGCAGCGGTCATGGAATATGCAAAAGCCAACAACATCACTAAGATAGTCGTTGCCAAACAAAAAAGGAACCGTATCCAGAGACTGTCTGGGTCAGTTGTGGGCCAAATCATCCGCCAGAGTGGGCATATTGATGTGTACATGGTTAGTGGTGGTGGAGAGCCTGTGAAACGAGAAGAGAGACCAAGCAGAACATTTCTGGGCAACTGGCGGGGTTATCTACAGGGTCTGGGATTAGTAGTATTGGCTACATTACTAGGTCAATTGATACATGAATTTTTTGCTCCTACCACTATAGCAATGATATATTTGCTATGCGTCGTTATCGCGGCTTATTTTTGGGGACTAGGTCCATCTATTCTGGTCTCCGTTCTGGGCATACTGGCATTTGACTTCTTCCATATTCCACCATTTCTGACTTTTGCCGTAGGTGACACACAATATATTTTCACTTTTCTGGCATTACTTGTGGTCGGTGTTTTAATCAGCTATCTGGCATTACGGGTTCGTCAGCAAACCGAGTCAGCTAGGCGTCGCGAGCGCCAAACAGCTGCGCTTTATGCCCTGGGCCGAGACCTAGCTATCTCTAATGACCTCGAGTCTTACATCCAGGCCATTATAAAGAGAGCAAAGGAAACATTCGGGCATGATACGATAGTTTTCTTACCTGATCCTCAAAACAAAGAAACACTCAAGCCATATGCGGATGGTCCAAACGTCAATATTGATGAAAATGAATTCGCCGCAGCCATCTGGTCTTTTCAGCATCGGAGGATAGTCGGACATGGAACAGATACTCTCCCCAATGCTAAGGCACGGTACTTACCACTGGTTACTGCCAGGGGGGCAGTGGGGGTAATAGCTATATCGGCAATTGATGCCAGTGAGGAGTTAACAATAGAGCAAGAACGACTTCTAGAGGCTTACGCCGACCTTGTCGCAGTAGCCATTGAGAGTATCCTCCTCAGCGAAGAGGCACATAATGCGCAAGTCTTGCGCGATACAGAGAAACTACAGACTGCCCTTCTCAATTCAGTTTCGCACGACTTACGCACTCCGTTAGTATCCGTCATTGGTGTATTAAGCAGTCTTCAGGAAGAAGAAATGCGTCTGGATGATGCTGCCAGGAGAAATTTGATACAGGTAGCCCGGGAGGAAGCAGAGCGTCTGAATCACTTGATAACCAATCTATTTGATGTATCAAGAGTTGAGGCTGGGGCTATAAGAATATCCAAACAGCCTTCTGATGTACAGGACTTGGTTGGTGCAGCTCTGGAACAGCTGCGTAGCCGTGCCAGCACCCGCCCGATTAAGATAGACATACCAATGGAGCTGCCTTTTGTATCTGTGGATTTTAGCCTTATTGTACAGACATTGGTTAATGTTCTGGATAATGCCCTCAAGTACTCACCAGTCGACTCACCTATTGAAATTAAGGGGCGGAAAGTTGATCATGAGGTGCATATGGAGGTGGCAGACCGTGGCGTCGGTATTCCACCGCAGGACTTGTTACATATTTTCGATAAATTCTACCGCATCCAGCATCCTGATAATGTGGGAGGTACAGGGTTGGGGCTCTCTATCTGCAAAGGCATCGTCGAGGCTCATGGCGGCCATATTGCTGCCGAGAATCGTCCGGGTGGTGGTACTATCATCAGGCTGATTTTACCGGTGTCTGAACCTGACCAAGTCCCTGGAGAGAAGTCTAATGTCTAACAGACGAGTATTGGTAGTTGATGACGAGCAAGCTATAAGGCGGTTCCTAAGAGTCACATTGACATCCCAAGGATATACAGTAATTGAAGCAGCCTCTGGACAGGAAGCGCTTTCGGCTGCTGCCACGCAGAAACCAGATATCGTAATCCTTGACCTAGGGCTGCCAGATACGGACGGTGTTGAGGTTACACGGTTGCTCCGCCAGTGGACACAAATCCCGATTATCATATTGTCGGTCCGAGGTTCAGAAAGTGACAAAATTGCCGCACTTGATGCAGGGGCGGATGACTACTTGATCAAGCCCTTTGGGGTAGGAGAGCTGCTAGCACGGCTTCGTGCTGCCTTACGTCGCGCTGCTCAAACAACTAGCGGGCCAGTTTTCACTAGTGGCAGTCTAAAAGTCGATCTAGCACGAAGGCTAGTAAATGTGTCAGAACATAAAGTGCAATTAACTCCTACCGAATATGAATTACTTCGCGTGCTCGTAACTCACGCAGGAAAAGTGCTGACCCATCACTACCTGCTACGTGAGGTCTGGGGAGCAGAATACGGTGAGGAATTTCACATGTTGCATGTGAATATCAGCAATTTGCGCCGAAAAATTGAGCCTGACCCAGCACGCCCACAGTTCATCATTACTGAACCAGGAGTTGGCTATCGCTTGAGGGCCGATTGAGAAGCTGGTGAGAAACAATAATTTGTTGTAAAGCCGCGATATGCTGCTTCTTCTCGAATACGAGTTCGAGGATTGTCCCCGATAGCACACCATCTGTTTGCGTCTATTGGCCGCTGCAGTGGTGGTGTAAAGCAGGTCATCTAGGGGCTGGTGATACTCAACTAAAACTAATTGGTGAGTTTGGATTTTATAGCTGAGCGGTCTGTCTAATGTACGGTAACGCTTTTAGCTAAATTGACCGGGTGGTCGATGGAGCAGCCACGTTCTTTAGCAGCATAGTAGGCTAACAGTTGCAGAACTACGGTATTGGTTATCGGTGATAGTAGAGGTTCAACTTTGGGCGTGTAGATTACCTGATTAGCCACTTGCTCGATGTTTTTATCTCCCTCTTCAGCTATAGCTATCACTGGTGAGCTTCGTGCTCTGACCTCTTTGATAGAGGTAAGCAGCGATTGGTAGGTTTCATCAGGAGTAGCAATAGCGATAACGGGAGTATTGTCACGCAGCAGAGCAAAGGGACCGTGTTTTAATTCCCCTGCGGGAAAAGCTTCGGCATGTATGTAGGCTATTTCTTTAAGTTTCAGAGCGCCTTCAAGTACTGCTGGGTAATTGACGCCACGGGCAATGAGGAAGATATCCTCGTATTTGGCTAAGTCGACTGCCTGCTCGGCAATTCTATCCTCTTTGTCCAGGATTTGCTTGACTGTATTGGATACGAGTTGTAGCTCTTTTACCAGCTTCTCCTTTACATACCTATTGACATAACCTTCAAGCGGAGCCACACTAATGGCCAGTAAATATCCGATAATAACCTGAGCAATAAAACTCTTGGTGGCAGCTACACTTATTTCAGGTCCTGCCCGTACATAAAGTGTATGATCAGCTATACGAGTGATAGTGCTATCGATAACATTGGTTATAGCTATGGTTTTGCCTCCCTGCCCTTTGGTTTTCTTAATGGCTTCCAGGGTGTCCGCGGTCTCACCGGACTGACTAATGCCTATCACCCAGGTTCCCTCTTTTATTCTGGAGGAATGAACGAATTCGGAGGCAATCTGGCATTTTACATTTCGATGTCCCAGTTTATCAAAGATATTTTCATGTAACAGAGAGGCATAGAAAGAGCTGCCACAGGCCAGGTAGAGTATATTAGGCTCTTCACCCTCTGGGATATCCAGGTCGGCCATAATTCCGGCTTCAGAGATGTAATTAGATAGTGTCTGGCGGATAACCTGCGGCTGTTCATGGATTTCTTTAATCATGAAATGATCGTAGCCAGCTTTCTCAGCTTCATCGATTTTCCAGGGGATTACCTGCCACTTTCGGTCAACCGACTTATTATGTTGTGTTATTTTCACATCCTCGGGGGTAATCACTACGAGGTCATCGTCTTCTACATAGATTACCCGGTCGGTGTAGTCCAGAAGCGCCGGAATGTCGGAGCCGATGAAATTTTCTTTATCGCCGAGTCCGATTACTACTGGGCTTTCTTTGCGGGCGATGACTAATTCGCTGGCAGCGTTATCGAGGACAGCAATGGCATAGGTGCCAGCAATATCTTTGAGTGCCTTGCTTACGGCTTGGGCAAGGCTACCGTTATAGTATTTTTCCACGAGGTGTGCGATGACTTCAGTATCGGTTTCCGACAGGAATGAGTGTCCCTCATCAATTAATTGCTGTTTCAGACTAACGTAGTTGTCGATTATACCGTTGTGGACTACGGCAATTTTCTTGTGGCAGTCGAGATGAGGGTGAGCATTTGTGGTAGAGGGCGCGCCATGGGTAGCCCAGCGGGTGTGCCCAATGCCAGCTGTACCCTCGACCTGCGGTAGTTTCTCTTCAAGTTCTATTATTCGGCCTATATCTTTGAAGAGCTGGATTGCACCTTTGCTGGCGATGGCTATGCCGCAGGAATCGTATCCTCGATATTCCAGCCTCTTTAACGACTTGATGAGTATAGGCTCAGCTCGCTTATAACCGATATAACCGACAATTCCGCACATATTACTATAAGTAACTAGTTTTTTGTGAAAATACTAGAATACCAGGCTTCCATCTGGAACGTTTTCATCGATTATTTTCATTGATCTCACTCTGGTTCTGATACCGAGAGATATTCCAGCGTTGATGACTATATTGTCTTCTAGCTCGCAGAAATCTCCTATTAAGGCACCCAGTTTGGCTAAACGACCCTCCTCGCCTTCCCGGCAGACCTCTTGACTTCGTATAGTAAGCCCATTACCGATAACGCAACCTGGAGCAATTATCGAGTCCTGAATATTGCAATTGCTGCCAATGACTACCCCGTTGCCGATAACGCTGTTTTTAATCTGGCAAAAAGGGGCTATGAATACGTTATTGCTGATACTGGTTGAAGGGAAGATACAGACAGTGGGGCCGATCTCGCAGTTATCACCGATAACCACAGGCCCCACAAAATAGCTGTTTGACCTTATAGTAGTGCCATTGCCTATAGTCACTTTACCCTTGAGCGTAACCCCTTCTTCGATACTGCCTCCAGTGCTGGCGGGAAGTTTGTTCAGCATAACCTCATTGAGACGTAAAATATCAATAGGGTAAACTGCATCTAGCCAAGTAGCTTTGGTCTCAATAGCGTTAAAGCTGTAACCTTGGTCGATCATGGCCTGTATTGCCTGGGTCAGGTCAGTTTCCTGTGCAATGAAGGGAAAGATTTCATGGTCGAAGGCATAAATACCTGTATTCACTAAATAACTTATTGCTACCTCTGGCTTCTCAATAATATTGGTTACCTTACCCTTTTTGGCTATTACTGCTCCATATTGGGAGACATTCTTCTGGTATTTTACGGTAATAGTATTGCTTGTTGCGCTGACCAGAGGAGGGACGGTGTCCGCCTCGATTATGTTGTCACCAGGGAGAACCAAGAATCGTGGCGCAGCCACGTCTCTGGCTTGATTCAAGGCATCAGCAGTGCCTACCTGGGTATTTTGTACCACATAATTGATATCTACCCCAAATTTTTTGCCTGAGCCGAAGTAGTCCTGTATTTCATCGCGGCGGTAGCCCACCACCAGAATTATATGTCGTACACCTGCCTGGGCTAAGGCCTCGATAACATAATCCAGAATGGGTTTGTTAGCGATGGGGAGCATGACCTTTGGTCTCAGGCTGGTGAATGGCTTTAACCGCTGTCCCTCACCACCGGCTAAGATTATGGCTTGCTCTATTCTGGCCATTTTCGTCCTTTCAAAGTATTTTTGAATTGGGCAATATTACACCATTGGGTTCTGCCCCAGGTCCAATCATGCTGTTATTACCGATAATAGTACCGGCATCGATAGAAACGTTGACTCCAGTCTGTACTTTATCACCGATTATAGCTCCGAGTTCCTGCCTGCCTGTATCAATGCCAGCTACCTTGATGTTTTTACCATCGAAACGGATGTTGGCAATTTTTGTGCCCGAGCCGATGAAACAATCCTCACCGATAATGCTATCACCGATAAAGGAATGATTGGCAACTACAGTGTTGTTCATTATTATAGAATTTTTAATCTCCACTGTGCCACCAATTTGGCAATTGTTTCCGATAGCTGTACCAGGGCGGAGATAGCAGCAGGGACCTATAATACACTTTTCTCCGATAACTACTGGACCTTCGATGTATGAGCCTGCTTTTATTTGTGTCCCATTGCCTATAGAAACCTTTCCCTTAATGGTTACATTGTCCTCTATTGCAGTTAGGTTCTTTGTAGCCTTGAGCTTAGATAGGAAAGATCCATTGGCTTCAAGCAGGTCCCAGGGATAGTCGGGATGAATCCAGTAGTTAGTAGTATAGTAACCTAGTGGGTGCCCCGAATCTATTAAGCATTGCAAAGCATCAGTAAGTTCATACTCTCCTCTAGGAGACGCAGGACAAGCTGTAATGGCTGGGAAAATATCAGGTGTAAGCAGATATACACCAGCGCTGACTAATTTTGATGATGGTTTTGGTGTTTTTTCTTGTATCCGTCTAATTTTGTTGTCTTCTAATTCCACCGCTCCAAGGTCAGAAGGATTATCTACCTCTGTCAGGATTAACGTGATTTTATCAGTATTCACTAGTTTCTGGATATCTTCTGCTTTGGCTACGATATCGCCGTTTATTACCAGAAACCTGTCGCCCACTCTGCATTCGGCTCTCTTGACAGCACTGGCGGTGCCCTGTTGTTGTCTCTGAGTGATGTAATCTATAGTTATTCCCCATTTTTCACCATTGCCAAAATAGTTGCGGACGATTTCGCCATGGTAACCTACAACAACCAGAAACTCGATTACGCCGGCCTCTTTTATTTCAAGAAGCAAATGTTCCATTATCGGCTTATTTGCTAAAGGTAACATCACTTTGGGGCGAGTGTAGGTTAGCGGGTGCATCCGTATATCTTCGCTGGCTGCCAGTAGTAGTGCTTCCATATACTCTGAGAATCTCCAGTTTTGTCCATTATATACAAAATATAGGACAAAATATAGGGGCAGAGAAAAAGGCTTATGTTTTCTTGGTTAGAAGCATGTTGCGTTCTTCTTGCTTAGCCATGGTGAAAAAACCACTGCTGAGCGCAAAATCTCTTGCTCGTGGTATTGTTAGATGCCCGGCGTCCATAAATAGCCAACTACCCGTTTTGAGTAGCTGATGAATTTCGTGGCACAAGGCATCAGTATCCTTGATACTTTGAATAGCGTCAATGAGGATAACTAAGTCGATACTTGACTCTGGAATACCAGTGTTGTAAGAATTTAACAGGATTGCCTTTATATTTGTCAGGGCTTTGCGGATCGCCTTCTCTTTCACTTCTTTGATGATAAGGTTGAATATCTACAACATAAACCTTGCCGGGAAAGCTTTGGTTCCTGTGAGATATTTTGGTGCGGGAGTTCTTTGTTTGGTTTGATTATAAACTGCTGAGAAGGTATTATAAGATGTGGTCTTTACCTTGTCAGTATCTTTGTTGACTCTTGACAGTGACTGAACAAGGTGTATAATCTTAAAAGGTATGTAGGAACGTAATAAAAACCAAGGAGGTGATATATGGGGTGAATCATTAAAATTCAGCAGTTGGTAATCGTATTCCATATTTAAGACAAGGAGGAATAAACGGTGAAAAAAATTTTAATATCTTTGTTAGTTCTGGTAATGGCAGGGGCTCTTGCTTTTGGTGCTTGTGCCCAACCAGCGCCATCACCAGCACCGGGACCAGGCCCAGCACCAGCGCCAGCGCCAGCACCAGCTGGTGGAGAAATCTCTATTGGTACTGTTTGTCCTATGACCGGAATGTTCACAGGTTTTGGTGAAGGAAATGCATTCGGTATGCAGGCAGCGGTCGACGATATTAACGCACTTGGCGGGCTTGATGTCGGCGGCCAGAAGATGAAGGTCAAATTCGTTGTTTTGGATAGCGAAAGCGACTCAGCGAAGGTCGGTCAACTTGCTGAAGACCTAGTGACTCGTGAAAAAGTTAGTTTCTTTGTCCTGCCTGATGCGCCGGCACCTATGTGGACTCCAACATGTAATGTTGGTGAAAAATACCAGATTCCAAGTATTATTTGTGGTGGTCCTTATGAACCGTGGAATGGTATGCGGACGTCAGCCACACCTCCGTGGGAATATAACTGGTTGACCGGTTTTGCTATTGCCACACCTGCGGACAAAGGGGATTTCAGGGATGTGCCAGGATATACTGTAAAGGATACTTGGTTTGGTTTGTTGGACATGTTTATTGGTCAGACGAATAAAGTAGCTGGCGTTTTTGCCACTGATGAAGCCGATGGACGAGGCTGGTATGCTCCTGGTTCACCACTTGGGTTTCCTAGGATCTTACAAGATGAACGAGGCTGTAAGGTCATAGGCATAGACAAAGATTTGGGCCTTGTACCGCCGGATACAACTGACTACAGCTCGGTGATTAAAGAATGGAAAGACAATAATGTCGAAATCCTCTGGGGTAACTGCCCTGGCCCGAATTTCGGAGCTATGTTCAAACAGGCTGTAGGCATGGGTTTCAAGCCAAAGATAGTTATGATAGGGAGGGCTCCTCTATTCTATGTTGATGCCTCATCATGGGGTCCGGACCTTGCAGCGGGTGTAGGTGTTGAGGTGTGGTGGAACCCCAAGTTTAAAGATTGCCCAGGCATCGGAAGTACAACTCCAGAATCGCTTGCCCAGAGATGGATGGATGCCAAGAAACAGCCAGTGAACCCAGCTATAGGACATGGCTACGAAGGCATGCAAATCGCTCTTGAGGCTATAAGAAAGGCTGGCTCTCTAGATACAGCTAAAATCAATGCAGCTATTCCAACACTGAATATGTTTAAAACCATCAATAGCCCTGTGCTGTTCAATAAAGACCACTTCAACCGAATACCGCTGTTCTTTGGACAGTGGTTTAAGACAAACACTCCGGATAAGTTGGAATTGAAGATAGTCTTGTCTAAGCACGATTCTCTGCCTGCTGAGGCTCAGCCTGTATTCCCCAAACCCTACTAAGTCAGGCGATTTACAAAGTCAAAAGGAAGCCGATATGGTGGTTGAAAATCACCATATCGGCTTCTTGCTTAAAAGCAGCGAGTTTCCTTGGTTTAATTACTGGTTGACATAATGCTGTTTTTTTAATTCTCCGAGCACTTTTTCTGGTGTCATGGGAAGCTCCCAAATTCGTATCCCAATCGCATCATATATAGCATTGGCTATTGATGCTGCCTGGTTGACACATCCAGGCTCGCCTACTCCTTTGGCCCCGAAAGGACCAGTTGGTTCTGGCTGTTCTATGAGGATTACTTCCATCTCTGGCATATCCAATGTACTGGCTATTTTATACGTGTCAAAATTGGTAGTTAATACTTCTCCTGTCTTGTTATCCATTACAGGATGTTCCCACAAAGCATATCCCAGTCCCTGGGCTGCTCCTCCCTCAAGCTGACCTTCAACCACCATTGGGTTTATGGCTATACCACTGTCGTTTACTACCACCATCTTCAAAATTTTAATCTCCCCAGTCTCCGTGTCCACCTCAACCTCGGTAAATACTGCCTGATATGGTGGGGGTGATGTTGACGGTCTGAATGAGCACGTGCCTGTAATTTGCTCGACGTCTTTGCGAGTATAGAGGGCTTCTTTTGTTATCTCCGCTGCTGGAATACTTACTTTTGGTTTCGACCTAACAAATATTTTTTTGTTTTTGATATCAAGCTCTTCAGCAGATACTCCCAGTTTCTTGGCAGCACGGTTCAGCAACTTTCTCCTTGCCTCGGCGGCGGCTCTTTGCACAGTATTGCCAATAATATACATCGTCCTGGATGCATGGGAACCGATTTCAAATGGTGTGACATCGGTATCGCCCCAGACCACATGGACATCCTCGTAGGAAAGTCCCAGCACCTCCGCGGCTACCTGCGCTAGCGTACCGAAAGCCAGAGTACCGATAGGGGCTGGAAATACTGTCAAAGTTACTGAGGCGTCTTCATTGAACTTTACGATTGCATTGCTAATTTCTGCATGTGCGGGATAGGCACCGCTGTTATGAGCCATACATGACACACCTACACCTTCCCTGTGTATGCCTTGTTGCTTCCTTCCTCGTTTTTCTTTCCAGCCTATTTTCTCGGTGCCCACTTTGATACAGTCAGCCATGGCAATGCTGGTGAGGGGGAAATCGGGGCCAAATGTCCCAGGATCGCCAATCTGGCACAGGTTTTTCAATCTGAATTCAAGCGGATCCATACCTATTTTCTGGGCTGCTTCATCCATTACTTGCTCTCGGATGAATGTTTCCTCGGGATTGCCAAACCCTCGCATGGCACCACAGGGGACTTTATTGGTGTATATTGCATCTATCTCTGCCTTGTAGCTATTACGGCGATACAGTGGATTGGCTACGGAGGTAGCTATCAGTCCAGAGAGAGCAGAGCACTCCGCATGAGCTCCGGCTGTTGAAATCACCTTTCTCTGCATAGCGGTTATGGTGCCATCCTTCTTCACTCCCATCTTGACAGTATAGGGACCGAAACAAGCTCGGGTCGGTCTGTCTGTAAAATCTTCTAGTCTGGTGTAGACTAACTTTACCGGTCTGCCTGTCTTTTTAGTGAGGACTATACATATCGGCTCTCTTAACACGGCAAGTCCAGTTCCAAAACCTCCTCCTGTATACTCGTTCTTGACCTTGATCATTCCTTCGGGCATATCAAATATATATGCAATCATCCTCCGCGTGAGATAGGGCAATTGTGTCTGTGTCCAAAGAGTGAGCTTACCGCTGGCATCGAAGGTGGCAATACAATGGAATGTCTCCAGTGGAGCCTGTCTTTGCTGGGTGGTATGTGCAATCTCTTCTATGATGTAGTCTGCATCACGGAAACCTTGCTCTAAGTCACCAACTGGTTTATGAGCGACATGTACAGCGATGTTTTTTTCGACAGTTTCCTCGCCAGGAAATCCATTAGCTTGCCGCCTCTGTACCCGATCGTGTATTTTTGGTGCATCTTTCTTCATTGCCTCTAGCTCGTCGAATACTGCTGGCAACGGTTCATAGGTAACCTTGATGAGCTCAATGGCTTCTTCAGCCGCCATCTCGTCCACGGCAGCCACTGCTGCCACAGCGTCGCCTACATAACGTACCTTGTTCCCTAAAACTAGGCGATCGTATACTCCGAAGGCTTCTATACCCTCTACGCACTGAAGGTTCATTAGTGTACCTGTAAATTGTTTTTGGGGCACATCTTTGGAGGTAATTACAGCCTCAACGCCGTGGAGCTTCTCAGCTTTGGAAATATCAATATTGGCAATCTTGGCATGAGCGTAGGGGCTATGGAGCACCTTTCCAGTTAGCATACCAGGTAAACTGATGTCCGAGATAAACTTTGCTGTTCCGGTAGCTTTCTCCACCCCACTGATATCTGGTAATCTTCTACCTACTACTGAAAAGTTACTGTTCATTTGGTTTGTCCTCTCTTTCCACTATTTTTTGCTGTGGAAGAGGCTTTTATCGCTTTTATTTTCCCCTCTTTATCGACGCAAGCGAGGTCAGTAAACATACCACTATCTATGCCAACGCGGTATTTCATAATTACTCAACCTCATAATTAACAGCGAAGCAAACCAATTCTAATTAAAACATTCATTATGTATTAAAGTCAACGTGACGCAGTATTGACAAAGTAAAGACTGACTCTTTATACTGGACTTCTCGTTAACGCACAACCCTTAAAATCCCGGAGACATTTTAAGTCGCTCAAAGTATTTTAGAATCTAAAAGCGAAGGAGGAAGCAATGGCAGAAAAAGGTAAAAAGGGATCAGGGGAAGAAAGACCACTGGTAAGAGACATAAGTTTTTGCGGTGTGGGCAATGGCGCCAATGCCTCAGTGGTCGATGTCAAGGACGGTAAAATAGTCAGGATTAGACCGATACATTATGACTGGAAGTATAAACCGGAGGAATTTAATCACTGGAAGATGGAGGCACGTGGGCAGGTTTTTGAACCCAGTATGAAGACTCTGCTACCTCCGTTCAGCCTGGGTTACAAGAAACGTGTTTATTCCCCCGCCAGAATCAGGTACCCACTAAAGAGAGTGGATTTCGACCCCAAAGGTGATAGAAACATTAAGAAGAGAGGGAGAAGCCGTTTCGTTAGAATCTCGTGGGATGAGGCTCTGGATATAATTATCAGCGAAATTTTAAGGATAAAGAAACAGTATGGAACTACCGCCATACTATACCAATCCGACCAGCACGGAGAAAATAAGGTGGTGCACGGCCCTCATGGATGTGCCCGAAAACTCCTCCGAATTCTGGGTGGGTACACCTTACAAGTTAGGCAGCCTGATAGCTGGGAAGGTTGGACCTGGGGAGCAAAGCATGTATGGGGTATGCAGCCGGTGGGTCAGCAGGTGCCCCAGAGTAATCTGCTCTATGACATTGCTAAGAATGCCGAACTCCTCTTATTCTGGGGCTGTGACCAGGAAACCACCACCTGGGGATGGCAGGGACAGCTTCCCAGCCGGTTGAGCTACTGGTATACCGAACTTGGTATAAAACAGATATATATAGCCCCTGACCTGAACTATGCTGCTGCAGTTCATGCTGATAGGTGGATTCCTATATTGCCGAATACGGATGCGGCGCTATACCTGGCGATAGCTTATGTCTGGATTAAAGAAGGAACATATGATAAGAAATATATAGCGACGCATACTTATGGATTTGATAAATTTGAGGAATATGTTATGGGTAAGGAGGATGGAGTTCCCAAGACACCTAAGTGGGCTGAAGCGATAACCAGCGTTCCCGCCAGAACTATAAAATCGCTGGCGCGGGAATGGGCATCCAAAAGAACCACGGTGGTAATCGGGAATGGAGGTCCTGGAATCAGGGGACCATATGCCAGTGAACCTGCGAGGCTACAGGTCTTACTATTAGCCATGCAGGGATTGGGCAAACCAGGGGTCAATCAGGCAAAGATGATTGAATGGGGGCTTTTTGATAATCCTGAGCAGATATCTCCTCCCAGACCCAAGGTTCTGCCGTGTTTGGCGAAGGCTTATACTGGTGGGCATCCTGCGGACACGAACCATCCTTCGTTTATTCCCAAGACCCTTATTCACGAAGCTATCCTCAATCCACCCGTTTCCTGGTATGGCAATGAATCAGAGACGCCAGCCAGGGAAAATCAATTCGTAAAGTATACGTATCCTGCGGAAGGTTGCTCCGAAATACATATGATATGGACCGATTCACCTTGCTGGATTACCTGCTGGAATGATGGCAACAGGTTCATTGAAGCGCTCAAAAATCAAAAGATAGAATTCATATTTGCCCAGCACCCCTGGATGGAAAACGAATGTCTTTTCGCTGATATAATTTTGCCAGTAAACACCAAGCTTGAGGAAGATGATATCGGTTCTGATATCTTCAGCGGACAGTACAATCTGGTCTTCCCCGAAGAAAAATGTATCGAGCCCATAGGCGAGTCTAAGAGCGATTACGAGATAGTCTGTATGATAGCTGATAGGTTAGGGGTTCTCAAGGAATACACTGGTGGTAAGACTATTGAAGACTTGATAAAGCTTGGCTTTGATACCTCAGGTGTACAGGACGCGATTAGCTGGGAAAAGATAAAGGAGAAGGGATATTATGTTGTCCCAACTAACCCTGATTGGCCCAAAATCCCTGCAGGGCTGATAAAGTTCTATGAAGATCCAGCGAAGAACCCTCTGACTACGCCGACTGGTAAGATAGAGTTCTACGCTACCGGTTTGGCTGAGCATTTCCCTGACGATGATGAGAGACCGCCGGTTCCACATTGGATCCCCTACGGTGAATCCCATCAGGAGACACTGGGGACACCACGAGCGGAAAAGTACCCGTTGCTCATGTGTTCCAACCACCCCAGGTGGGGTGTACATGCTCAGCATGACGATATAACATGGCTGAGGGAAATCCCAACCTGCAGAGTCAGAGGCATGGATGGTTATCAGTACCAGCCTCTCTGGATCAACCCGTTGGATGCCGCTGAAAGATGCATTCAGAACGGAGATGTGGTCAAAATATACAATGAAAGGGGTATCGTCCTCGGTGGTGCCTATGTGACGGAGAGGGTGATGCCTGGAGCGGTGAGTATGGACCATGGTGCCAAGTTAGACCCAATCGTTCCCGGGGAGATAGACAGGGGAGGTGCCATCGATACCATATGCTGCCGCAAGCCAACCTCAAGAAATGCTTGTGGGATGGCGATGAGTGGATTCTTAGTTGAGGTCGAGAAGGAAGATTTGGAAAAACTGGTAGAGAAATATCCCGAAGCGTTCAAGAGACCATTCCATAAAGACGCCGGGCCAAGCGTGGAATCTTTTCTTCAGGGGGGTAAATAAACATGGGTAAAGTGATGGTTATAGATCTTAATAAGTGTAATGGCTGTTATAACTGCCAGGTAGTCTGCAAGGATGAGCATGTGGGAAATGATTGGACACCCTATGCCAAGCCACAACCGGACACTGGCCAATTTTGGACCAAGGTTACTGACATGGTCAGAGGCACGGTTCCCAAGGTAAAGATCAGCTATCTCCATGATATCTGCCAGCATTGTGATGAGGCGCCGTGCATTGAAGCATGCTCGCAAAAAGCGATATATAAGAGAGATGATGGCATCGTGATAATTGACCCTGAGAAGTGCCGGGGTCATAAGTCCTGTGTTGAGGCCTGCCCCTATAAGGTAATCTATTTCAACGATGACCTCAACATTGCGCAAAAGTGTACCTTCTGCGCTCATCTGCTGGACAAAGGCTGGAAGGAGCCAAGATGTGCTGACGCCTGCCCCACAGGAGCCTTCACCTTCGGTGAAGAGAAAGACCTCAAAGACCTGATAAGTAAAGCAGAACCGCTGAGGCCCGACCTGAAGGTTAAACCCAGGGTTTACTATATCGGACTGCCCAGGAGTTTTATTGCTGGGGCGGTATATGACCCTGAGGAAGATGAAAATATTGAAGGGGCGACGGCAACACTGACGAACCTGGGAAGCGGTAAGAAGTCTACGACTAAGACAGATAGCTACGGCGATTTCTGGTTCAAGGAATTAGAGTCAGGAGCATACTCTGTGCTGATAGAGAAAAAAGGGTATCACAGCCATAAGTTAGGACCTGTTGATGCAACAAAGGACGTGAACGTAGGGGACATAAAGCTTTTCAAATCGTAAGGCTTTCAGAGGGAATTAAACCGGAATTTTAATCTTAGAACATCCTATGCTAACTGGTAGGCATAAGCAGGTTTTGCTGCTTAATGTCTCTTTTTACAAATCGGTAGCATAGGATGTACTTGTGTAAACGAGGTTTGGGTCAGTTATTAATAAGACATTACGAAACGGACTATGACCAGTAATAAAACTACTGAATGAGATTGGAAATGGCGGATTACGACGCGATTGTTATTGGAGGGGGACATCACGGGACTATCATAGCTGCTTATTTGGCTAAGGCAGGTATGAAAGTGGGAGTCTTCGAGCGGCAAGATCGGTTAGGTGGAGGGGCTGTAACTGAGATTGGTCCAGCGCCGGGATTTCGCATGAGTTTTTGTGCTCACTGGACTCGTTTTTACGCTCACCCTGCTTTTCGTGATTTTAATCTTTATGATGAAGGTCTGCATCACGTGATTCCAGAAACAGGGGCTGGTATAGTCTTTGATGATGGAACCTCGCTGGTGGGTTACCCTGCTTGGGTATTAGTAGATCCCAAAACGGGGAGAAGAGAGTATTCTGAAGAGAACGTGAAAAAAACTTATGAGCAAATCGCTTTCTTTTCTAAAACCGATGCCGAAACCTATCTTGGTCTTACCGAAAAATTCAGGACTAAATGGGCGTCAGCAGCTTCACTCGAACGTTTTTCGTTACCCACACCCTGGGGTGTGCCTTCTCCTCTAGAAAAACTTTTCGCTGATCCCGAAAGCGGGCTGGAGACATGGATGCAGTTTATGACTGTGAGGCAACATGCGCATTATCTTTTTGAAAGTCCCGAACTCAGAATTTTATTCTGCCGCGGCGCTCTTACCACTTTGACCTCTTCTCTGGATGATGTCCCAGGCTTAGATGGTTTGATTGCTGTATTAGGCGTAGTATTATCTTGGTCGCCGCCGTCTATTGCTGTGGGCGGAAATGGGGCAATAACAGATGCGCTTGTCTCGGCAGGTAGGAAACTGGGCGCTGAGTATTTCATCAATTCAGATGTGGGGAAAATCATCGTTGAGAACGGCGTAGCTAAGGGAGTTCGTCTAGCCAATGGTGGTGTAGTCCAGGCCCGGCAATTGGTGGTTGCCGATACCGGTATCCCGCAGCTACTGTTCCGTTTATTGGGCGATGAATATGTAACACAAAAAATCAGGCGCCGAGTAGATAGCATCATCCATGACCGCGGTGCCATTATAGAGGGGGCTGTGGCACTAAATGAACCCCCGCAATATAAGGCAGCTGAATCAAATCCTGACGTAAACCGCCTGTTTCGACTTTATTGGTGTCCCCGTGACCTCAGATATTTTGAAGATAAATACTGGCATGAGATAAGGATGATGGGTTTTCCTTCCCAGCTTGCTGTTTTAGCAACTACGGACAGCCTCTGGGATCATAGCCGTGCTCCGGAGGGGAAACATATTACTACGTTTGAGGAAATTAGTGCTCCAGTTCGCTACCTGTCGTATAGAGATTGGCGTCGGTTAAGAGAGGGATTCATCCTGGAGCATCTCGTACCACAGTGGCAAAGGTATGCCCCCAATATTACGGATGAGAATGTTATCGCATCACGCGTGAATACCCCCGTAGAGGTTGCTGAAACTCACCTCGATATGATACAGGGATGTCTTACCCTGGGAGACAATATATTATCACAGGGAGAGCGCTTTCGTGGTATTCCTGAGCTCCCAAACTTCCGCACGCCTATTAAGAATCTCTACATGTGTAGCTCAGCAGCTCCTGGAGGTCAGGGCATCGGTCGAAGTTCTAGTTACCGCTGTTATAGAGTCATAGCGGGGGATTTCGGTTTAACACGCTTTTGGGAAAGAGAAGGGTTTTAGTAGACTCCGTGTATTAAACTAACCTTTGAAGGGTAGGAAAATGGCTGAGAACTTTGCAGTAGGCAAGAATATAAATAATCGCGATGCTTTTGAGATAGTAACTGGCAAAGCGAAATATTGCATAGATATGGAAATTCCAGGCATGCTATACGGTAAGCTTTTAAGAAGCACAAAGGCACATGCTCGGATTTTAAACATTGATACCTCAGAAGCAGAGAAATTGCCCGGAGTGCGGTGTGTGATAACGGGCAAGGATGTGCCAGTAAAAAAATACGGAGAAGTAATTTGTGATAAGCACGTACTGGCTCATAGTGTGGTGCGTTTTATTGGGGACCCTTTTGCCGCAGTTGCTGCCGAAACAATTGATATTGCCAATGAAGCGTTAGATTTAATAAAGGTTAAGTATGAGGAGTTGCCAGCCATATTTGACCCCGAGGAGGCGTGGGTTAACAATCCCAAGGTAGTTCTTCATCCTGAGCTTTTCGATTATGAGCTAGGGCCAGTTGCTGCTGCACCTGATCAGCGCATTACCTTTGTGCCAGACAGACCGAATGTTTGCAAACATTACAAAGTTAGGCACGGAGACATAGAGAAGGGATTTAGAGAAGCTGATGAAATTATAGAAAATAGATTTAGTACAGCAAGAATACAGGCTTGTGCTATGGAACCACATGGTTGTATTGCGCTGTTTGATCCTGATGGTAAACTGACAATATACTCTGGTCGTCAGTTATTATTCTTCTCCAAGAAACATCTTTGCGGGGCTCTTGATTTGCCTCCCTCTAAGGTAAGATTAATTTCCTCGATGCATATAGGAGGTTCATATGGTTCAAAGTCAATTTTTGCTGTTGAACCGATAGCAGCGATTCTAGCTCAGAAGACAGGTAGACCGGTCAAAATTACTCTTACCAGAGAAGAGGTTTTTGAAAACGGTGGTTCCAGGATTCCCATGGTCATTTACCTGCGAGATGGAGTCAAACGTGATGGTACCATTGTGGCTAGGGAGGCAAAGGTTATACTCAATGCTGGAGCCTATGCTGTACTGGCACCAGTACTGGCTACCAATCTAACTTACGCTTTTGCCGGAACATACAGAGTTCCCAACATGAATATCGGTGCTTATGCTGTTTATACCAATGAACCAGAGGCAATATCGTTTCGGGGATTTGCTTCATCACAGCCTATCTGGGCGGTGGAAACTCAAATGGACATGTTGGCGGAGAAGCTGGGTATCAGTGCCGTTGATATTAGAAGAAAGAATATTCTCGATGAGGGTGAGGAAAATGCTCATGGCGAATATATGCATAGCATAGGGGCGAAGCAATGTTTAGAAAAAGTTGTGCAAGAGATGGATCGGAGCCAGAAAGTGGTGAATGTCCCTGGCGACTGGAGAGTGGGATGGGGATTAGCTGTGGGCAATAAATATTGCTTCCCTGGAGTTACCAGTCTTGGTTGGGTCAAAGTTCATGAGGACGGAGTGATTGAATTGCGACATAGCGCCGATAACTTCGGACAAGGGGTCCATAATATAATGGCGCAAATCGCTGCTGAGGTATTCAACATGTCTGTGGATCGGGTAAAGGTATCCTGGGGTGACACAGATAATGTTCCGTTTAGTACAGGTACTATCTCTCAGTCAAGCACTTATAACATAGGTAAGACAGTTTTATTAGCAGCCCTTGATGCTAAAAATCAGGTGCTGAAAAGAGCAGCACAGAAGCTGGGAGTTCCCGTCGAGGTTCTGGAAACCAAAGAGGGAATTGTATATGTTAAAACGGATCTTTCCAAAACTATAAAAATCACTGATTTGTTCAAAAATACTGCTTCTGGCAGCTATGTGGAGGAAGTGGGAGAGATAGTGGGCAAAGCTATCTGGGTGCAACCAGGTGCTGCACCCGACCCTGAGACTGGGCAAATTGACCTGGCTCTAGCTAAAAAGGGACTAAGGCGGGCATCGTTTTACGGATATGCCGCACAGGCTGCCGAGGTCATGGTCAATATAGAGACTGGCCAGGTGAAAGTAACCAAGCTTATCCTGGCTTGCGACATGGGACGGCCAATCAATCCTAAGCTCTGTGAAGGGCAAATGGAAGGAGGTCTGGTGATGAGCTTGGGCAGTGCCTTGTTGGAGCAGATGGTTATGGCTGAAGGTAAGGTGGTCAATTCAAATTTGCATGATTACAAAATTCCCGCGATGTGTAGTATCCCGTCCAGGGAGAATATGAAAGTATTGTTTGCACCGGTTCCTCACAAAGAAGGACCTTATGGAGCCAAGGGAATGGGTGAGACAGTAATGACGACTGGAGCGCCGGCAATCGGTAATGCAGTCTATAATGCAATCGGAGTACGAATAAAAGATTTGCCAATCACGCAGGAGAAGATATTAAAGTCGATTAAAGAAAAAGGATTGAATAAGTCCAGACCAGTCAAAGCGATAGGAAAACTAGTTTGAATTTGGTACTATATTGAGACTGCTGAAAATAAGGTGCCCCGATGTAGTCGGGGCCGATTTTAATTAGCAAGGAGGTTAATTAAGAATGAATGAATTGAATTTACGAGAAGCAGATAAACTTGAAGTAATTGTTTTGGTTGACAATTATACCGATACCCTTATGGAAAGTACACCTATCGCCAAGAGGCCACCTATTTGCCCTCCCAAGGCTCCTCTGGCAGAACATGGATTGTCTTGCCTGGTTAAGGTATTTTCTGGGGCTGAAGAACATCATGTTTTGTTAGATACTGGTCATAGCCCCATCTGTATAATGCATAATATAGAATTTTTGGAGCTAGACGCCAAAAAGATAGAGTATATCGTTATCAGTCATGGCCACGTTGACCATGTTGAAGGTCTAATGGCAGTTCTGCAAAGAACTGGAAAACAGGTACCTGTCATTCTTCATCCTGATGCCTTCCTTGAGCGCCGTCTTAACCCACCTGGCGGACATGCAGTGAATATTCCTGGGTTAAACCAGAAGGTATTACAGGAAGCAGGGGTTAACCTCGTTATGGCTGAAAAGCCTTCTGTAATCGCTTCTGGCTTTGTCCTGGTGACCAACACGGTAGAACGGGTAACCAAATTTGAGAAGGGCTTCCCTTTGGTCGAAGCTAAAATAGGAGGCAAATGGGTAGTAGACCCGTTTAACGATGATCAGGCGCTGGCGGTAAAGGTAAAAGGTAAAGGCCTGGTTGTGATCGGTGGATGCTCTCATGCTGGCATTATCAACACAGTGAAATACTGCCAGAAGCTTTGCGGATCAGATAAAATCCATGCTATCTTAGGGGGATTCCATCTTAACGATAAGATTTTTGAGCCTATAATAGGACCCACTATAGAGGAGATGAAAAAACTCAAGCCTGCGTATGTTGTTCCCATGCATTGTACCGGGTGGATGGCAATGAATGAGTTTGCCCGGGAGATGCCTGAGCAGTTTATTCTAAATAGCGTGGCTACAACTTATACGTTCTAACTGCGCATTTAGCATAATTACCGGGATTATATGGTTGGCACAAGGTTAGGCGGTTTAATAATCGTGATAATCCATATTTGTTTAGAGATACGTTATTAAAGCTAGTAAAATCTAAGAATCTCTCTTACGAAAAGTTGGCACATTAACTCCTAATTCCTGCAAGGTCAATCCAATTATTCCCATTGCCAATGACCAAGCTCGTGCCAGAAATCCACACTCATTTCTGAAAGCAACATCAGTTAGAGAATCTTCAATCAAGACTGAATTATGAAGCGTTAAAATAAATCCCTTCTCTTTGAAATCGAATTCATAAGAGCAGCCCAATCGGAGCATTTCCAGACTTAATTTTGCTACTAATTTTTTAATATCTTCTTCAGTTAATTCCACAGACATTTCTGGCTTTGAATCAAGACTCATGGCTGTAAAAATACCAATATAATGTGGACTTTTTCTATTCCGTGCTATATGAAATTGTCGGTCTTCTGTATCAATCACTGTAAACGTGAAATATGTCTTGCTTTCATCTACATCTGTACGCTTGATTGTAAACATAGGTATATCTATCCATTCACGTATAGTAGATTCAATTTCCTTATCGCTATACTTACTTAATCCCTTTTTGTGTCTTTCTCGCCAAGTATGAATTTGGTTAATTATGAAGAAGACAATAGCTATAGCTGCAATCGCACTTAAAGCAATAAGATACCAAGGTATTTGTTGCACCCAAGCTAAAAAGACTACCACCGCACCCACCACCAAAGGTATAAGAGCGATAAGATTGATAATATTATCTTTAAGCCACCGCATACCCCAATTCTATCACAAAGGTATTGACAAATCGCTTGCGGAGAATCATGATGGAACACGGGACTGGGCTCTAAAAATGTGCTAGGATGCTATTGTCTGACCGTCGCCACACTTCCAGCCCAAATTTTCTTAAACCTTTATCAAGTATATAAGCCTGAATAGTTTATTAAAAAACCCATAATACGATTGACACGTTCAACCTGAGTGCTATAATTGGCTTAGAGGGGGTGTGTTATGGCTGATGAAAAAATCTGTATTTGGACTGGCAAATCGGGCAAGGAGTATAAATATTGGATACATCCCATTGAAACAACTTTCAAGGCAGATGTAGGTAACTATATCTTCGCTAAAGAAACTAAACCTAATACATGGGCAGCTATTTATATTGGGGAAACTGATAACCTTAAAAACCGTTTAATACCTAATCACGAGAAGATGCCATGTATAAAACGTTATGGTGGAACACATATTCATGCACACACAAGTAGCTATATTAAGGGTATCAGACAAGCCGAAGAAGCAGACATTATAGAAGCAAATAACCCACCCTGTAACTTAGAGGATTAATTTAGATTTAGCAAGTTCACCTAATCGCATTGCAACTTTAGGCGGTATCCATTCAGATGGCGTCCAACTGCCAACTATATTCTTTGTCAAAACAACAAAGCAATGGTCAATAGATTGCAATGGTACGTACTTACCCCGCGCACCTGCTACTAAAACAACCTATTGACATTAGAATAATAATTTGGGATGATAGGTACTGTTTGCTATTCCGATTTCCCATCCCTTAATAACAATGAACTGAGGTTTAGTATAGGGCCGTGTTTCAGCGCATGCTCTATCCTGCTCTATCTAAATGGTAATCTTTGTTGGTGGAGGACTTAATTGAAAATGACTGAGCCAAATCCTGCCACGGGAACCATCCTGCTCGAAACAGAACCTGAACCGCTGCAAATCGATTTGCAAATGCTGTCTTTAGTGGTGATAGATATGCAAAATGCCTTTGTTAACAAGGGCGGTATGTTTGATTTAGGGGCGAAGGATATCTCTCGCGGCCAGGGAATCATAGAACCTATTAAAAAGCTTAGTAATGCGGCACGGGTAAGAAACGTCAAAGTGATATATGTTGTGCATCATCACTCTCCTGATTTGCGTGAGACTGGTGGTCCAAATGCCGGGTACTGGCACAGTCCTGAGGTACGTATGTACCGTGAACATCCCGAGTGGAAAGATAAATTCATTATTAGAGGTACCTGGGGTGCTCAGATTATAAAAGAGCTAAAACCCCGAGAGGACGATATAGTTGTTGTGAAGCCGAGATACAGTGCCTTCTTTGAAACGGACCTGGATACAATATTGAAGACATTCAACATTAAATATCTGGCATTTGTAGGAGTAGCTACCAACATCTGTGTGGAAGCTGCAATAAGAGATGCCTGCTACCGTGGTTATTTTCCCATTCTTATTTCAGATGCCAGTGCCAACAGTGGTCCACCGTATACCCAACAGGCAACAATCTTTAATGTTAAAGATTGCTTCGGCTGGGTAACCACTACTGAAAACCTGGTAAAAGTTCTCGAGAAGTGAACGGAAGTTGACTAACTCTGCTGCGTCCCACAGGCATGTTTGTCTTACTATATTCATATCTAACAGTCGATAAGTCAAGCATTTGAAAATAAATTGAGATAAGCTAACTTTGCCATAATAAGGAGGACAAAGATGATCATCGATATATTAGCCCATCACATTTCAAGGTCAGTTGGGAAAATATTACTAAAGACTAAATATTACGGGGAGGGCAGAGAATTCTTGTATCCTCCTCAGAATGCAGACCCCGAGGTGCGTTTAAGCCTCATGGAAAAATATGGGGTTGACGTGCAGGCACTCAGCCAAACAGCGCCGGTCATACTGGGGTTTGGTGCTAAAGATGCCGCTGAAATTTGCAGGCTTTCCAACGATGACAATTATGCTCTTTGCAAGGCATACTCAGACAGATTTGTGAACATCTGCATGGTTTCGCTCCTTGACATGAAAAGCGCTATGAGAGAGCTGGAACGTTCCATCAATGAGCTGGATTGTCGCGGAGTCGTCGTTGCCTCCAACCATAATGGAAAAGGACTAGATTCCCCCGGTTATTTCCCGTTTTATGAGAAATTGGTAGAGCACGACCTGCCTCTTTTTATCCACCCCACTCACTGGGAGTCCTACCCTTTGGTTAAGATGGACAAGGGATGGCGGATGATGCATATTTTTGGTTGGCCCTTCGATACCACTCAGGCTGTATGGAGGCTTATCTTCGGCGGAGTGATAGACCGCTACCCTTCTTTGAAGGTTGTTACCCATCATCTGGGAGCCATGCTTCCCTATTTTGCTCGGAGAATAGAGGCGAATTTCAAAGGATTTTTAACGAAAAAGGTGCCACGGCACATCACGGAATACTGGGGTAATATCTATGGAGACACTGCTATGGATGGTACAGTCGCTGCTTACCCTTGTGGTTATGCCTTTTTTGGTCCCGAGCGTATGATGTATGGCACGGATTATCCTTTTGGAGGTGAGGCGGGCGAGAGCTTTATCAGGGAAAATCTGCTCGGTATCAAGGTTATGAATATTCCGGAAGAGGACAAGAAGAAAATACTGGGTGAAAGCGCCCGAAAACTGCTGAAAATCAAATGAATCGATATAGTAAAAAATTCCCTCTGCTCTTATGAAGGGGAGAGGGATATAAGGGTGAGAGGTCGCCTGCCCTACCAGAGATTTACAGCCCAGTAAAAAGCCCTACGAGGTGCAGCTAATCGTTGAGCTATAGATGGGGCTTTGCTTAGCAATATACCTGGGTTCTGCTGCGATATAATGGGGAATATCTCGGCTTTAATGGTACCATCAACAGTTAAGACTCCGTAACTCCTGCGGTATGCGGGGAATTTACCAGCGGCACTGCCGGGGTTAAAATAAAGAACGTCTCCAACCATTCTGTTTCTGGCTACATGTGTATGCCCATAAAGAATAGCATCTATCTTCTGTCCATTAAAACGGGCTCTTAACCCTTTCTGCAAGCCACGTGGCATAGAACTACCGTGCCCGTGAACTAGACCCAACTTCTTACCATGTACTTCCAGTACGTCTGTTGCCGGTAACACTGCCCTGATTTTGGCGAAGTCGTGATTTCCAGTAACACCCCAGAAGTTCCCCAGCTTTTTCAACTCGGTCACCAGCTCTATGGTATCGTAATCGCCAAGGTGAACGATTATGTCCGCTTTTTTCAAGACGCTGATTAAAGCTGGCGGTAAGTCGCTTATATGGTGAGCGTGAGTATCAGAAACAACGCATATTTTCATTAGCTAGATTCCATCCTATCTGTCAGTGAGTGGTGTCTTAACATTGTGTAATTTAGGGGGCTATTAGCAGTAGCATCTTTAGTGACTAACATTATACTTCAATTAAAAGAACGAGTCCACCGCCTTGCAAACAAAGCCAATGCCCTCGTTCTGGAATATATCAAAACATACTATCCTTATGCAACATCATTATACTCCAGCCTGTCAATGCCTAGTCTTACTAGGCGCTTAAGCAATTTGCTATACATATTCTATTACAGGCTAGCAAATGCTATAATCCTGTAAATGCTTAGCTCCGCGTAGTTATCTGTAGAGGTGACCTGGTAACTTGGAACATGGTTCTAAAGCTGAAATTTTGAGGCACTCACTTATTTTCTCCAGCCTGAGCCAGGAGGAACTGGCGGAGCTATCCAGGCTAGCTATTGAGCGCAGTTTCGAGACAGGGGAGTATATATTCTGGGAAGGAGATGCTCCCGACTGGTTTTATATCATCGCTGAGGGCAGGGTTAAAGTCCTTAAACATGCTTCTTCAGGGAAAGAGTTTATCGTTGCCTTCTTTAGCACGGGTGAAATGTTTGGGGAAGTAGCCGTTTTTGAAGACAAGCCTTATCCTGCTTCATCGCAGGCTATAACCAAAACAAAGGTGCTGGGAATCAAGAAGGACGACCTTCTAACATTTCTAGCCAGTCGTCCCCAGGTAGCTTTAAGGATTATCAATGTGTTAGGTGGACGGCTCAGAGATGCCCAGAGTCGTCTCATGGATTTTGCTGGTGAGAGGGTGGAGCAGCGCATTGCCAGGATACTGCTTATGCTTTCTTCCAAGCTTGGCTCAGAGCTGCCATTCACTAAGCAGGAGATAGCTGACATGGCTGGAACCACCACCGAGACAGCTATCAGGGTTATAAGCCGTTTGAAATCGGCAGGTATTATCCACTCTGGACGTGGTAAGATGACTATCCTCGATAAAACCAGGCTCAAGTTGCTAAGCCAGGGTCCACCACAGGTGTAGAATTTTCTCTGATAGGGATCCGCTGTATATTTAACTCACCTCTGTCCAGTTAATAATTGTGTGAAAATCCCCTCTCATGCTTTTCCTTAAGACAGACCGTCAATTAACTTAGTTGAGATGTTTATCAACCTCTCACCCTTTTTATTCCCCTCTTCATAAGGGAAGAGGGGAAGAGATTTTTCAAAGAGGCTTCGCCCCTTTAAATCCCTTAATAAACATCTCTTAGTTGTATACTGATTTATTGAGTGCGTTACACAGCTTTGGCGGTTTAATTTCTGTCTGAATAAATGTATAATTTTAAATTGCTTCCGACGGGTGTTTTGAGCTGGGGGTAGTATGAACTTGATTAAAAAACACTTAAGCAAAACTTCTGTAAAACTTCTATTTGTTCTCGCTGTATTAATGTGTATATTTCTTATTTCTGCCAATTACGGATGTATGCTGCAGGATTTATTTGGAGGTGATGATGACTGGCCGATGTTCAAATTTAATGTCGAGAGAACTGGTGCCACCAGCAGTTTTGACTTTAATACTATTAATTTATTATGGCGATATGAGTATGATCTGTTTGAGCAAGGTGGTGGCAGCCGTGTCTCTCCGGCAGCTTCGTCTGATAGGGTCATGATACCGACGAGGCATTTCATCAATTGTCTAAATGCAGATGACGGAAAACTGATGTGGAGTCAGTATATCGGCGAAAACTACTCTTCGCCATTAATTTATCAAGGCAACGTAATTATTAGCTCATTTAATGCCATTTATTCCTTTAACCTGAAAAGTGGCTCTTCTATCTGGAATAAAAGTCTAACGAAAGAAAAAGAGTATGTAAGCGCTGGATCTTCTGTTGCTGCCATAAGCGATGGCAAGATTTATTGTGGGCTTCGTGGAAAAGACGATAATGAAGGTTATTTGTATTGTATTGATGCTCGTGATGGTGCCACGATTTGGAGGTATCACACCAATGGTACGGTTCAAACTTCACCTATTGTAACTAGCTATAGAGTCATTTTTGGTTCAGATGACAGAAATATCCACTGCCTGGATGCTGGCAGTGGTGATAATCTCTGGACATTTTACACGAGAGATGCGGTAAGGTCATCTCCTGCGGTTTATGGTGATAGAGTTTTTGTTGGCTCTAATGATGCCAATATATACTGCTTAGATATTGAGAATGGTAACCTGGTATGGAATTATAGAACTGATGACAAAGTCACGGCTACGCCAACCATTTCAGATGGCAAGCTTTTTGTCTCATCAAACGATAAATATTTATATTGCCTGAATATTGATGATGGTAAGCTTATATGGAGATACAGGACAGGAGACTCAACATATACATCTCCTACTGTTTGCGGTGCTAAAATCCTTCTAGGCTTCGAGTCTGCTATTCATTGTCTCAATACTCAAGATGGTAGTCTTATTTGGAGTTTTAAGCTGGATGACGTTGGTTCAAGCACACCACTGGTAATACATGATAAGAAATTATTTTTTAGAACCGCAAAATTCGTATATTGTTTCGCCTTAAACTGAGTCGGCTAGGCGCAGATTCCCTCTCTGAGCTGCTAACATAGATGTAATGTCTGCTATAGATCAATCAGAATCGTAGCCCTGCGCGTATGACAGTATCTCAATATTATTATCATTAACATAGTATGTTCTAATTATCTCCACAGCAATATTGCCTCGGCAATGGCTCGTTATAAAAAATCGCCATCTCGCCATAATCTGTATTTTCCTGTGATTATATGACTTAAATCATGGTTTTCCTGGTATTTTAGATTTATTATTAAGTTAAAAGATAAATTTGCGGAGTGAAAAAAGTGAGAGAGTTAAAAACGGCCTGTTCGGAAAAGAGCAATAGTTTAAGGCTGGGACTTTACAGATGCCCTAAATGTGGCACGAAGTTGGAGATTTTCTCCGACGAAGCAAAAGTCAGGTGCTTCAAATGTGGCGGTATAGTCTATCGCCAGGAATCAACTCCCTGTATCGATTGGTGCGCTTTAGCCCATGAATGTCTGGGAGAAAATGGTTCAAGGAGGTATAACCATGATTGAGAAGTGTCCAGGAACCCAAACGATTATGATGCCCACGATTAAATTGAAGGCATGCCCTAAATGCGGTGAGGAAGTGGAGATAGTTTCCACGGATATGAAGACTGATTGCCCCAAATGCGGATTCACTATCTATAATGATGTGGCTTCATGTGTCCAATGGTGCGAGTATGCCAAGGAATGTGTCGGTGAAGAAATGTATAACCGGCTAATGAAAGAGCAGGAGCAGGCAAAGAAGGAAAAGGAGGGCGCTTAAATGGCAAATATAACCAGGGTAAAAAGAAAGGTTGTCAAGATAGACGAGGAAAAATGCAACGGGTGTGGTCTGTGTATGATTGCTTGTGCTGAAGGAGCCTTGCAGATTGTTGACGGCAAGGCAAAACTGATCAGCGATAAATACTGCGATGGCCTAGGTGCCTGTCTTGGTGAGTGTCCCCAGGGCGCTATCACAGTCGAAGAAAGGGATGCCGAGGAATTCGATGAAAAAGCAGTAGAGCATCATCTTGAGCAGAAGAGACATGCTGAAGACAAGCTTCCTTGTGGCTGTCCGTCGACCACTGTTGTTCAGTTTGAGAAGCAGGCTGAGGAAAAGCTGCCCTGTGGCTGCTCATCAGCCACTGTTACCCAGTTTCAGAAACAGGAGGCAGGTAAAGGTGTTGATGCAAATGAAGTTCGCCAGGAGTCTAAGCTGGGTCATTGGCCAGTGCAGCTTACTCTGGTGCCGCCCACTGCACCGTTTCTCCAGGGAGCAGATTTGGTGCTGATTGCCGACTGTGTACCTTTTGCCTATGCTAATTTTCACCAAGACTTCCTTAAAGACCATGCAGTGCTGGTAGCCTGCCCCAAGCTGGATGATTTTCCTGCTCATCAGGCTAAGTTGACCGAGATTCTACGCAAAGCGCAGCTAAATAGCCTTACTGTGGTGCATATGGAAGTGCCCTGCTGCGCAGGCTTGGTACATATGGCAAAACAGGCAATAGCTGCCAGCGGCAAGGATATTCCTTTTGAAGAAATCACCATCAGTGTCAGGGGAGAGCGTTTGCAGGAAAAGTAGTTTTAGGCAATAATTAGCCTGTCTTACGGAGATAGATCACTATTCCCGCAGTTGCTTGTGGGGTCGAAGGGGTGAAACCCATTTATAAAATATCATCTTTCCTCTCCCCTGGAGAAGGGGAAAGAAATTGCCGGGATCACCACGTTTCACTCGTGACGACAGTAGAAAATTAAAGGATAAATAAATTCTTGAGGAGGTTTTACAATGGAAGGTAACCGGATTTCCTACCACGAGTCTGTTCGCAAGGTATATGATCGCATTAAAAAAGATAACTTGACTAATATCTGGGATCGCTACGAGGCACAGGGTTTGGGGGGTAACCCTGACCAGCGGTGTCATTTCTGCCAGGGAGGCGTTCGCTGCGATCTTTGCTCCAATGGCCCCTGTCGCGCTGATGTCGCCAAGGACAAGAGAGGGGTGTGTGGGATTACTGGAGACGGCATGGCTATGCGCATGATGCTGCTCAGGAATGTGCTGGGTGCATCTACTTATCAGTATCACGCCGACCAGACTATTAAGACCCTGATGGCAACAGCCAACGGGCAGACACCGTTTGAGATAGCAGAACCTAAAAAATTGAAGGCTTTTGCCGAGCGATTCAGCATAGATACTTCAGGGTCGGAGAAGCAAGTTGCCAGCCGCCTTTGTGATTTCGTCGAAACTGACTTCAATAGGAAATACTATGAACCTAGCCAAATTGTGGAAGCACTAGCTCCTAAAGAGCGCAAGGAGCTCTGGAAGAAGCTGGATATCTTTCCTGGGGGGATTAACGGGGAGATCATGTTTGCCACCAGTTCCTGTCTGACCAATGTAGACGGTTACTATGTTAGCCTGGCGCTCAAGGCAATGCGACTTAGCCTGGCTATGGCTTACCAGAGCCAGATTGTCAATGAATATTGCCAGGATATCCTCTTCGGTCTCCCCAGACCGCATAAAATGCGCGTTGACCTCGGTGTATTGGACCCGGACTATGTTAATGTGCTGCCCAACGGTCATGAGCCTTTTCTGGGATTTGCTATGGTTCAACTGGCGCGTAAGCCTGAATGGCAGCAGAAAGCCAAAGACGTGGGAGCCAAGGGGCTGCGTATTATTGCCAATATCGAGACTGGACAGGAAATGATCCAGAGATGGCAAATGGATGATGCCTTTTATGGTTTTACTGGCAACTGGATTTCTCAGGAAGCAGTTCTGGCTTCGGGCTGTGTAGACCTCTTCGCCTGCGATATGAATTGCTCCATGCAAATCGACCCGATATACGCCAAGCAGTATAAATTTAAGCTGGTGCCAGTAAGCGAGCTGGTTGCCTTTGAAGGCATTACCGATAGGGTTAACTATGTGCCTCAGAGAGCGGAGCAGCAAGCTGCTCAACTGCTGCAAATGGCAATAGACAATTTCAAAGAGCGAAGAACGTCAGTTGAGCCTGTAACCCAGTTGCCTATGAAGGAAGCCATCGTGGGATTCTCCACCGAAAGCATCCTCGAAGCTCTGGGCGGTACTCTGGAACCGCTGCTGGGAGCCATAAAAGATGGGACAATACGCGGCGTAGCTGGCCTGGTTTCCTGTACTACCCTGAGAGACCATGGCCATGACGTACATAGCATAGCCGTAGCCAAAGAACTGATTAAACGCGATGTCCTGGTGCTGTCCCTGGGCTGTGGCAATGGAGCCATGCAGGTTGCGGGGTTGTGTGCACCGGAAGCCAGGGAATTGGCAGGGTCAGGCTTGAAGAGACTTTGTCAGAGTTTGGGAATACCACCTGTCCTCAGCTATGGAACCTGTACTGATACTGGCCGGCTGGCTGACCTGCTGGCAGCTATCGCCAATGCGCTGGGAGGTGTGTCTGTGATAGACCTTCCTGTGGCTGCGGTAGCGCCGGAATACATGGAACAGAAGGCTACCATTGATGCCATTTTTGCCCTGGCTTTTGGGTTATACACTTATGTTAATCCTGTGCCCACGGTTACTGGTGCGCCCAATCTGGTCAAGCTCCTCACCGAAGACTTGAATCAGGTGACCGGCGGGCTGCTCAACGTGGAAAAAGACCCGGTCAAAGCGGTTGACGGCATACTGAACCACATCGAGGCAAAACGGAAGAAGCTGGGCATTTAGTTGTTTTTGTACCCTCTAACTCTAACTCTTTCCCGCCAGGGGAGAGAAAATCTCCTCTCCCTCGATGGGAGAGGGATAGGGTGAGGGGGATCCTTTTAATTCCCTCTTCACTTGCCAAGCGAAAAAGGTAGAACATTTCTGCACTGTCTTTTGTGTCTCCAAAGTTGGTAGCGGTGGCAAGTCAGGTTCTTGCCTCAATCTATTTTTCAGCTTCAGCTTGATCTTTTTGCTTAATGGCGGCCTGTGCAGCAGTAAGCTTGGCAATAGGCACTCTGAAGGGACTGCAACTTACGTAATCAACATTTATTGCGTGGAAAAAACTTATTGAATGTGGCTCACCAGCCTGCTCTCCGCAGACGCCAATCTGGATGTCTTTTCTAGATCTTCGAGCCCAAAATATTGCCGTCTCCATCAACCGACCGACACCTTTGATATCTATGATTTCAAAGGGATTATTCTCCAGAATACCGATTTTGAGATATGTGGAAAGGAATTTTTTCTCGGCATCCTCTCGGCTAAAAGAAAACACTGCCTGGGTAAGGTCATTGGTGCCAAAAGAAAGAAAATCGGCTACTTCAGCTAATCGCCCAGCTCTCATGCAAGCGCGGACTGTTTCCATCATAGTTCCTATCTTAAGGGTAGAACCTTCAACGCAGCTCTTTTTGATCATTATCAATTCTTGCGATGTGATGACCTGCGGAATCATGACCGAGACATCTGCTGGGACTTCCTTCTTCGCCGCCTCTATAGCTTCGATCTGCATCTTGTATATATCGGGGTTTGTTACTGCAACACGCACGCCTCTGTGCCCAAGCATTGGATTTATCTCTTTCAGCTCAGCTATGCGTTGTTTAATCTTGGGATCTTTTGTCTCAGTTTCAGATGGGAGGAACTCGTGGAGTGGCAGGTCAAGAAGCCTGATGATAATCGGCAATCCTTTTAATTCTTTGAACAGGAATATGAAATCCACTTTTTGAAGCCTGCTGAGGTGTTCCAGCGCCCTGGTTTTTTGTTCAGTAGTATTTGCCATTATATACTCTCTAATAGCCGAAAGTCGTTCTGGCCCATTGAATTGTCGTTCCGTTCGACAGAGACCTATGCCTTCAGCACCGAGCCTTATAGCCTGCGCCACCATCTCTGGCATATCCGCATTTGCTCTAACCCCAAGCCGTTTAGCCCCATCCGTCCAGGTGAGTAGTTCTTCAAGTTCCTTGATCATTGTCCCTTCTTCTAAAGGAAGGGCATCTATATAGACCATGCCGGTAGTGCCGTCTATAGTAATTGTGTCACCTTTGCTTAACGTTTGTCCTTTACATATGAGTTGTTCTTTTCTGAGATCAATCTCGATGTCTTCAGCTCCGCAGACGCATGGCTTGCCCATTGCTCTGGTTACTATCGCTGCGTGGGATGTAAGCCCACCCCTCGATGTTAGCACTCCCTCGGCAGCCGCAATCCCCTGTATATCATCGGGGCTTGTCTCTGGCCTGACGAGTATAGAAGAAATACTTTTCCTTGCCCAGACCATAGCCTCTTCAACCTTGAATACTATCTGTCCGCTTACGGCACCCGGTGCTGCTGCTAGACCTTTAGTCAGTGGCTCCTGCGATTGAGTTGACTTGATATGCTTGTGTAAAAGTGCTCGCAGATCATCGACGTTGAGGCGGAGTATGGCTTCTTCCTGAGTGATAAGACCTTCGTGAACCATATCGACGGCTGCTTTGACAGCAGCCTGTCCACTCCTTTTTGCCGAGCGGGTTTGCAAAAGATAAAGTTTCCCTGACTCGATAGTGAATTCGATGTCTTGTAAATCGCGGAAGTGTGTTTCAAGGAAGGCAACTTTTTGCTCCAGTTCTTCATATATGTCTGACATTATAGATTGGAGGCGGGAAATAGGGACTGGTGTTTTTGTTCCAGATACTATATCTTCACCTTGTGCACATTCAATATATTCACCAAATAGTCCTCTCTCGCCAGTACTCGGGTTCCGACTGAAAACAACGCCTGTTCCAGACATATTATCCTTATTACCGAATACCATCGCCTGGACAATAGCGGATGTGCCTAAATCAGAAGGAATTTTATTGAGACGACGGTATTCAACAGCACGTAGATTATCCCAGGAATCAAAGATACGTTTGATAGCCGTCCTCATCTCAGCCAGTCCCCCAATATTGAGCACAGTATCCATCATACCCGGCATGGATACGGGCGCAGATGATCGGACGGAAAGTAGAAGACCTTTACCAAGCTTTCTGTGCGTCTGTTTCTCGAGGCTGGCGAGGGCCTGCGTAATCTCTTTTTCGGGCAAGCGGCCACTCTTTTTATATTCAGCATACCCCTGAATAGAGACAATGAATCCGGCAGGAACTGGCAGCCCAAGCCTGGTCATAGTGACCAGGTTGCCACCCTTGTTACCTAAGATAGTCTTATCTTCACAGTCACCGTTAAATGAATATATATATTCCATAACACTTCCCTCCCAAAAGTCACGTCATATATCGAAGCGCCGATGACCTGCTCTAAGCAATTGTACTACTTCTATAGTATAGCTTCAGGAGCCAGTAGGTAACAACAAAGTTAGCTATGCGGTTAATTTCAACGTATTGACATTAAGTGGAGAGGTCCCTTTAACTCCCTCTAGGGTGACATGTCGCTCTAACCCTATTGGTAAACAGCTTCATGGATTGTTAAATGCCACGATAACGGGGTAAAATATCCTAATTTTGTGCCTGATTAAATCTGCGTACAGGTAAGCGAATTATGCAAGGCTGATGCCATGATTTGGATAGATGTAATAGTAGTTCTGATACTGTTCTTCAGTTTTATTGCCGGTCTTAAAGGTGGGGTTGTGAATGGGTTTTTATCTTTACTCACGCTAATCATTGCTATACTAGTAACTGGCACCTTTTATGGGTTTTTGGCATCATGCCTTTCATTCTTGCCTGGGGAAGATTGGAGCAATTTCTTGGGGTTTCTTATCACCCTGATAGTGGTAAGCATAATTTTATCCCTGATATTCTGGATACCCCGTCATTTCATTAATCTTGCCTGGAACAGCGGATGCTTCTTTAGACTTCTCGGTGGCATTTTTACTCTGGCGAATTCGGCTCTCGGGCTGACATTGCTGGTACTCTTGTTTCAAACTTTCCCTATAGTACCCTGGCTAAACAATTTTTTTGCAGATACCACCATTCTCTCCTGGCTGGTGGGTCATCTGGATTTCATACGATATTTATTGCCTGAGGCATTTCGAAGCATGCCGCCCACTTACTAGAGATGTATTAAAGATTAAGGAGGGACACCATAACTGCCAGCTAAAGTAAAAATTGTAACCGATAGCACTGCATATCTGGGGCAAGATTCGATTGAGGAATACGACATTCGCGTTGTTCCGCTCAGGGTTATTTTCGGAAGCGAGGTTTTTGCTGAGGGAGTAGATATTAGCAATGAGGAATTCTACCAGAGACTGGACAAATCCAGGACACATCCTACCACGGCGCAGCCTCCCGTCAGCGATTTCATCAGGGTGTACGGCGAGCTAACCCAGCTTGGCCATCCCATTTTTTCTATACATATCTCCAGTAAACTGAGCGGCACTATGAACTCAGCTCTAGCTGCTAAAGCTGCATTTCCCAAAGCTCAGATTGAGGTGGTGGACTGGCTCTCTATGGGGATGGGTATGCTGGTTCTGGTTGCTGCTCAGGCTGCTGAGGAGGGTAAAAATTTGGCCGAGATTAAGGCGATTATGGAATGGCTCATTGCCAGGACGAACGTCATTGGCACGATTAACACCTTGAAATACCTTCAGGCAGGAGGGCGCTTTGCCATAATGGCTTTTGTAGGTAATCTGCTTAGTATTAAACCAGTGCTGGCGATGAGGAACAATAAAGTCAAACTCATAGCCAGGACCAGAAGTAGAAATAAAGCTATCAGGTATATGCTCGGGCTTATGGAACAGCGTGCTGATAAGAGCGCTCCTATTCATGGCGCAGTTGTCCACACCCGTGCGCTTGAAGAAGCCAGGGCACTAGAACAGGAAATACGTGCCCGCTATAACTGTGAGGAACTGTACTTGGTCGAGCTGGGACCTGTATTTGCTGCTCATACTGGCCCGGGAACACTGGGGCTTGTTTTCTACAATGGTGCCACATAGGCTCTTAAGTTTAAATTTCTAAGGATCTGGAAGGTCATCTTTTGTCTACTGAGGAGTACCTGATCAAAAAAATCGCGCTCTTCTATTCACTTGAGGAGTGAAAGATGCATAATATCGGGGAACTCCCCCTTAATTGCGAGGAACGAACTAGCATTCCAAAAATTAAGACTTGACATAATTGGGTAAGTGCTAGTGAGTAGATTTGATTATTTAGATAAGGGCTAATCTGTTCGAGCTTATCTAGCAAAAGGGTTAGCAATATCTAGTGCAGACTGATGTTGGTTCATCGGTGAAAGAATTGATAGTAATGCATTGTTCTGTTGCTCGGAGCCTGCTAGCAAGTTGTCTAATTGAGCTAAAACCTCCAGATAATCGCTGGCAACTATTGATTCCCTGTTTAAACTATCATGACTAGAAAGGCGTGTCATTCTTATCAATATATCTTTCAGATTTTCCGGTAGGCGACCACCAGCAAATGAAATTTCCAAAAGGTTCTCTGTGCGCTCTTTGCCAAACTTGATAGTGGCCTGGTCTGTCCACTGAATAAGTCCTGCAATTTCAATTAAATCAGCACTCAAGGAACTACCCCCTCTTTCTTTTCAGTAAGGGGCCATTTCCTGGGGAAATGACCCCTCCTCTTTATCTAACCATTGAACCTTGTGATATTTACTATCGATCAAACTTACTTAAACTCAATGGAGGTCCATGACTGGGTCTATTGCAGCCGGTAACGTCCTCTGGATGGTAATTGTAGAGCCAAGGTTCGGTTTCATTTGAATATTAAACACATCATTGGCTATCAGGGGTTGGCTAAGAGCTAGACCATCGCCGAGGTCTGCCAAATCTATTGTTACTTCGAACTGCTCCCCTTGTTCCAGCAAGTTGTCCTGGTCAGCATGTCCGATAGCGACTTTACTCCATTTGATATTATTGAGATAATCATCTTTAGTGCTGAAGCTTATTACACATTTATTGGTAGAATTGTCAGTCCCGCTACAGGGAGCCATATCTACCGGTACTCCGGATATAGCATTTCTAACCGTTATAAGGATTAGGCTGACTGTTTCGTTATCAGTGCCTATGGCCATAACCGAACCGGCTAACTCGAGATTAGTTTTAGCCTGCTGCAACCCAGCATAGATTGTCTCCTTACTTCTTTCTGCAGAAAATAGCCCAGCGCTGAGCACTGCATAACCGAAAACAGCCGCCACAGTCACGAATGCAATAAGGATAATTGCAGTCTCCAGCCCGGTCATGCCGCGCTCACCCCTGTGCAAATTTTTCATTGCTCTCATAAATTTTATGAACATGTTCTCACCTCCTGCTGCGAATTATTATAAGTATGGAATGTGTGTATGTATATAGGAACTTAGTCCATTTCGATATAGCAAATAAGTACTGGGTTAATTAACACATTACACCATCTCTTAAGCAGGACTAATTGGTGATAGGGGCATTTAACCAGCACTGGTGAAATGAGCCTGAGATGCTGCGAGTGTTTTTCTTATCATTCCCGGGCAGCTTCAGTTTGCAGTGACAGCGTATGGCCCATGGAAAAGGGGGAGGGATAAATGGTGAGTGATTAATACAGTCAGCCAGTTGACGCATAGGCTATCCCATTGATAAGCTTACTGTTGAGAACACAGCACAATTGTCAAAGAAGGAGGCTTTGATTGCAGTTATTAAGTCTCATCTGGGGTATCCTGGCTATCTGCGGCATGTTCATCGGGCTTATTCCATTTTTGGGATGGCTGAACTGGGGTAATATCCCCTTTGCTATTGTGGGACTGATTATCAGTATCATAGCCACAACTTCCGCTAGGGGCAATAGAGGTATGGGTATCACAGGCATAGCTTTATGCGCTATTGCTATTATCTTGGGGGCCATCAGGCTGAAAATGGGCTGTGGTTTTATTTAAACTAAACTTGGTTTGATAGTCGTAAGATTATTATGAGCGATAGAGCTGTTGTTTATCAAAAACTGAAGGCGGTAGGCATTGTAATGATTAACCGTCCCGAAGCGAACAATGCCATAAATGAGCAGGTGGCAGAGGAACTGGCTGAAATTTGCCACGACATAAGTATCGATGAAGGGATAAAAGTGGTAATTGTTACCGGTGCTGGGCAGAAGGCATTTTCCGTGGGCTCAGACCTGAATGAGCTTAAATCAAAAGACATTCGGCAGGGTGCTGGACTATTGTCCGTGGCAGTACCAGTTGCTGCTCTAAGGTGTCCTACTATTGCGGCAATGAATGGCGATGCCCTGGGCCAGGGCCTGGAGCTGGCGCTAGCCTGCGATATTAGGATTGCCGCAGATAAAGCTCGGTTTGTGCTACCTCATGTTGCTGCTGGCCTTATGCCCTGGGACGGGGCAACTCAAAGGCTGCTGCGTATTGTGGGTCTGACCAAGGCTATGGAAATAGTTTTAACTGGAGAAGCCATAGATGCCAAAGAAGCTCAAAGGATTGGATTGGTCAGCAAGGTGGTTCCGCTAAAAGAACTGATGCCACTGGCGAAAAATATAGCGCGAACAATGGCATCTCAATCCTCCCTGTCATTGAACTTTGCCAAAGAAGCCATAAACAAGGGAATGGACTTGACCCTTGAGCAGGGGCTGCGCCTGGAGGCGGACCTCTATTTTCTGTTGCACACGACTAAGGACCGCACCGAGGGCATCCAAGCATTCAGGGAAAAGAGACCCCCTAAGTTCCGAGGGAAATAGGGATTTTATCTGAAATACAGCAATGAGCGACCTTGAGACCATAATTTATGAAAAGAGGGGCAATATCGCTTATATTACTCTCAATCGCCCTAAATTTTTGAATGCCTACAATATCAGAATGAGAGATGAGCTTTTCCAGATATTAAGCGCTATCAAGGATGACCCCGAAGTGAGAGTAGTCGTGCTCAAAGGAGCCGGCAAGAAGGCATTCTGCGCTGGCGCTGATTTAACCGAATTTCTCACCGCTCCAACTCCTATTATTGCCCGGAAGGTACGTTGGGAGCGTGACATCTGGGGGCTATTTTTAGCTCTTCCCCAGCCTGTAATCGCTGCTCTCCACGGTTATGTGCTGGGCTCAGGAATCGAGATTGCTTTGTGCTGTGACCTGAGGATAGCCTCAGAAGATGCCCAGTTCGGCTTGCCTGAAATACGATTGGGCATCATACCAGCGGCGGGAGCCACACAGACTCTTCCCAGGACAATCGGTTGTGCCAAAGCACTGGAGATGCTGCTCAGCGGGCGCTGGATTAGCGCTGAGGAAGCTCATGAGGCTAAGCTAGTTAATCGAGTTGTACCTAGAGATAAACTGTCGCTTGTTGTAGAAGGCGTTGCTCAACAGATAGCAGTGTACGATCCAGTGGCAATCAGGAGCGCCAAGCAGGCATTGGTGAGAGGGCGCGACTTGCCCCTGGCCGAAGGTCTGAAGATGGAAAGAAGGCTGGCAATTTCCACCGTTAATTCTCTCCCATTAAGGGAGAGGAGATAAAGATTGCTTAAACCAATGAAAGAGCATGAAAAACGGCAGGACCCTTCCTTGCCTCTCATGTTCCTGTCTTTCTTCAGATTAGGGCTGACCTCATTTGGTGGTCCAGCAATTGTAGCCTACATTCGCAGGTTAGTGGTAGAGCAAAAGAAGTGGCTTGACGAAGAATCCTTTCGCCAGGGCGTGGCTCTATGCCAGACTATTCCCGGCTCAACAGCGATACAGAATGCTGGCTATGTAGGTTTAAAGTTGTGGGGATTATCAGGAGCTACCCTCAATTTCGTAGCTTTTGCTTTGCCTGCCTTTATCTTTATGATGGGTCTTTCAGCCCTTTATGTATCTTTTCATACTTTGCCTGCGGTAGTGTCAGCTTTTAATGGACTCAACGCTGTTATTGTGGCTATAGTAGCTAATGCTACCGTATCCTTTGGGTTAATTTCGCTAAAAACTTACAAAGATATAATCATCACCTTTGTTGCTGCAGTTGCTTTCTATTTCGGGGTGAACCCTGTTTTTGTAATACTGCTGGCTGCTTTAATAGGAATAGGTCTTTATAAAACAGAAAATGTCCCCGGGGCTGCAAGCACTTCAGAAAAAAGACCGTATTCTTTTCTGCAATTGTCATTGGTTCTGGCTGGTACGGCAGTCTTTTTTGGTCTTCTACTCCTAGACCCGCAACTTTTTGATCTGGCTGCGGCTATGGCCAAGATAAACATATTCGCTTTCGGCGGTGGTTTTGCTGCCCTTCCCTTTATGTACCATGAATTTGTGGATGTCCGTGCCTGGATGGATAGCACGACACTTATGAACGGCATTGCCCTGGGTCAGGTTACACCAGGTCCCGTGGTGATTACCTCTACCTTCATCGGCTATATAGTACGGGGACCAGTAGGCGCTATTATTGCTACCATAGCCATGTTCCTGCCCTCGTTTATAATACTGGTGGTTATTGTTCCTTATTACGACAGGCTACGAGGTTCTTCTTACTTTAATAAGGCAATTACCGGTATAATCTGTTCCTTCGTCGGACTACTTTTATCAGTAACACTTCGTTTTGCTTTCGATGTTCCCTGGGAGCCAATTCGTATGGCGCTGGCAGCTGCAGCATTTGTGGCGCTGCTCTGGAAAGTGGATATATTTTATGTGGTTATAATTGGCACTATTATTGCTGTATTGGTTCTTTAGGCAATACTATTGCGAGTTGTTCACTACCATCCCCCACTAGCCCCACCCCCACCAGACATACCACCTCCAAACCCACCAAAACTCCCAGAGCTTCCAGAACCACCATGAAACCCACCCCAAGTACTATGCCAGGATGTGGGACTGCCTGTTGATTTACGATTGCGATAGTTCCTGGAAAGTATGAAGTCCAATCCAGTGCCAAAGCCGGCCGATAAGATAGTGCAAATAATCAATACCGCTATCCCGCCTATGGCTAATCCCAGCACTATCCCCACCACTCCCCCGAATATGGCTCCCAACCAAATGCTTTTACTGCGCGCCATAAAACCGCTGAGATAGGAACCGATTACGGTAGCAAATATAAATATCGGCACAGCCCACCCCAAGGTATCGCTGACTGGATTTTCCTTCAGTGGCTGTGGTGGTGTTCCACCACGCACATAGGTCTCTATGGCATTAACTCCAGCAATTATCCCCTTTTCATAATCGCCCTTCTTGAAGTACGGTAAGATATCATTATCTCGTATACGTCCAGCACGGCTATCCGTAAGTACCGCTTCTAACCCGTAACCAACCTCAATTCTCAATTTTCGGTCTTCTTGAGCTACGATAAAAAGTACACCGTTATCCTGCCCCTTTTTGCCGATACCCCATTTCTCGAAAAGCCTGCTGGCATAATCCTCTATAGTGTCGCCCTCAAGAGACTTTATAGTAACCACGGCAACCTCAGCCGTAGTATCTTTTTCCAGACGTGAAAGCTGGTCTTCCAATTGTGCCTTGCCTTCGGCGGAAAGGAGCCCAGCAAAGTCGCTGACGTAACCCTGGGGATCGGGAAAGGCCTGGGCAAATACGGCACCAGCGGTTGCCAATATTAATAGGCTGAGGAGAAGGACGATACCAAGGATAACTCGCTTCATTAGAACTCGACTTTTGGCGCCAGGTCAGCTCCGGACACTGACTTAAAATATTCTTTTTCTGTGAAACCGAACATCCCCGCTATCATATTGTTGGGAAATGTCTTTATGGAAGTATTATAGCTCTGGACAAGGTCGTTGTAACGCCGTCGTTCCACGCTTATTCTATTCTCGGTTCCCGCCAGCTCATCCATCAAGCCGACCACGGCCGTACTGGATCGGATTTCTGGATAATTTTCCACCACAACCAGCAGCCTTCCCAGTGCAGTCTCAAGTTCACCAGCTGCCGCCGCCTTCTCGTTAACTGTAGTAGCACTGCCGTACTTGGTACGTGCCTGGGCTATATTATCAAACACAGTCTTCTCCTGAGCCATGAGTCCCTTAACTGAATTCACCAGATTAGGGATAAGGTCAAAGCGCCGCTGGTATTGTGTTTCAACCTGTCCCCATTGGGCATCGATCGCCTGTGATTTTGTTACAAATGAATTATATGTGCCTCCTAGCCAACCGCCGATTGCAAGTACCACCACGACTACGAGGGCTATCGCTATAATGCATCCCATTCTTTTCATTTTTTGCTCTCCTCTGCAAGTAATTAGAATAACCGGTACTAAGATGTGCCGCTTTTTGTCTTGAGATTGTACACCTTGCGTCTTGCCCTAGCAATTTTTGAACACAATTAATTATCAACACAGATTTGGTGGCAGTGCTTGCCTTGTTTATCGTGATTGTCTTGTATTGCGCGGGGTTTTAATAAGCTATATTAACATTAACACAGCACTGAAATCAGGATGAATATATGAACTAGAAATCAGATTGATATTTTCATCCAGTTGGTACTTAGATTTCTTGCCCTCAAAGAACTTTTTGGCGTACTATGGAGTTGGCCAGAGGGCTGTATTTTCCCATGTTTCTCATGATTTGATGGCTGGTCACGGAAAACACTTATGAAGTAAATGCTAAAAACAAAAGTGAGGTCTAATTATAGATGAAAGAGAAAAAACTCTTTATTTTAACAGCTGGTTTGTTGGTTTTGCTAGCGATGCTGGTAACCTCCCTGGCTGGCTGTACGGTCTCGGTTAATGTTTCCACGGCTTCTTTAAGCGAAGCTACCACGTGCAAGAGCGTGGACCAGCAAACAAAACGACCTGTTGAGAAAACAGATATTTTCTCGGCTGATATTACCGAAATCTTCTGTTCGGTTAAAGTCTCCAATGCGCCGCCTGAAACCCAAATTACAGCGGTGTGGGTCTATATTCAAGGTGAAGCCAAAGACCTTAAAAACTATAAGATTGCTGAGTACACTCTTCAGGGTAGTGGAACGAGGTATCTTTCATTTTCAATAACACGGCCAGACAAAGGCTGGCCTATAGGTGACTATGAGGTAAAGCTTTTTGTAGCTGAAAAGGAAAAACTGACAGTTCCTTTCAAAGTGCAAAGTGGGTCAGCCGTACCTGGCGGTGAGGTTTACCTTAGTGAAGCTACCATGTGTAAAAACATTGATTCAACAACAGCCGTGCCTATTGAGAAGGCCGATGTTTTTACTCCTAATACCCCAATAATTTACTGCTCGGTTAAGCTTTCCAATGCGCCACCCAACACCGAAGTTAAGGCGCAGTGGGTCTATGTAACCAAAAATACAGTATTATATGAGGATGTTGGTATGGAGAGCGGGACTTACTACTTAGCCTTCCAACTGCAGCCACCCCAAAACGGCTGGCCTGTAGGCAATTATGTGGTCAAGCTTTTCCTAAATGGTCAGGAGAAATTTACCGTTCCCTTTAAAGTTCAGTAAAAGAATGGGGGCAGATTCCTATCGGGCGTTGTCTCCAGGGATAGTGTAAGGGCGGGTTTTGAAACCCGCCCTGCAGACCCAATCGGGTTTGTCTCAAACTGATGTGGGGAGAATAGGGTTAAGAGGACAGGGCTAAGCCTGTACTAGGGCGCACCTGAAGGTATGCCCTTACATTGTCGCTCACAATAATGGCAGGCAATACTCTTGTCTTCCCAGAGCTTTCAGCGTAAGATGATGTTGTTAATAATAGTGACTAAATTCCTCTCTTTTTATGAAGTAGCTGATGTCCGAAATGATAGAGCCAAACAGCGGAACCGACAATCAGCAAAAAGTTGCTAAGAAAAGAAAGCTGAGCAGGGCGAAATGGTGCTTGCTCGGTTGTCTCATAGTCATCTTTGTGCTGGTAGTCTGCTCAGTTTTTATACCCAGCGGGCTTAGTGATGCAGTAAGGTGGTTGGGTGACAATGATTTTGCTAACCATCTCAGAGCAATAGGAAAACAGGAGACAGCTCTGGAGGATGGTATGGTGGAAATGGTTGTGGACAATGTCGGAATCAGCCAGATTACCAATCAGCCAGTGGTAATTTTGAAGCAGAAAGGCGGTGACACTTATCTCCCCCTCTTAATCGGTTTTACCGAGGTAAATGCTATAGCGGTTGTTCTGGAAGGGGAGGAAGTACCCCGTCCCCTAACTCCTGACTTAGTTTGTTCTATTATGGATAAAATGGGAACTAAAATTGATTATATTGTTATCAACGACCTTAAGGATGGTATTTTTTATGCCAATATTGTCCTTAGCGCTAACTGGATGAAACTGAAAATCGACTCCCGTCCTAGCGATGCTATTGCTATTGCCCTTCGAGTTAAAGCCCCGATATACGTAACAAGAGCAATTTTGGATGAAGCAGGAGTTTCACCTGGCAGTAAGCCAGAGAAATACGACACCGCATATTTAAAGAGAGATTATGGGGCTGTGTACCTTTAAATATCCTGCACTTCCGGCGGCTGGGCCAAGCCCAGTTGACTAAAGGCAACCTTCCAGTTATTATTTTAAGCTGGCTGTCGCCAGAGTTATCAATTTTTGAACAAACCCGGGGAGGCAACCCTTTGAAAAAAATGTTTGGAGGAGCGTAGTATGAACACGACAGATTTTCTCAGCATATCCACTGCCATTTGCCCTGATCGGGATGCCATTGTCTTTGAGGGGAAAAGGATCACTTATTCCCAATTGAGCCAGCGCGTTAACAAGCTGGGCAACGCTCTGGCCAAGCTCGGGATTAAGAAAGGCGATCGCGTAGCCATGCTTCAGGTTAATTGCCCTGAATGTCTGGAAGTATACTTCGCGGCTGCCCGGCTGGATGCTATCTATGTGCCACTGAATTTCCGAGCCAAGGAAGACGAGCTCAGCTATATGTCCAGCCATGCCGAGGCTAAAGTCCTGTTTGCAGGCAAGAGATATTTAGATTTAGTACGCACTATTCTGCCCAATTTGCCCAATATTAAGCATAGCATCTCCTTAGATGACAAAGTGGCTGGTATGCAATTTTACGGTGACCTGATTAATTCGGCTCCTGATGACGAGGTAATAATCGATATCGGTGACGAAGATGTTACCATTCTGATGTACACTGCTGGCACTACAGGCAGACCTAAAGGGGTGCCGCTGAGACATAGTGGGTTTGTCGGTTATGTACTGGGGAATGTAGACCCTGCCAGCCCGGATACGGAGGAAAGGAATCTGCTCACGGTGCCGCTGTATCACGTAGCTGGCATTCAGGCAATGCTGGCTGCTATCTATGGCGGCAGAACACTGGTAATGATGAGGCAGTTCGAGGTGAACGAGTGGATGAAAGCTGTGCAACAGGAGCGTGCCACCCGCGCCATGCTGGTGCCCACCATGCTCAAACAAGTTGTAGATAATCCGGATTTTTCAAAATACGATCTGAGTAGTCTCAAAGTGGTAACCTATGGCGCTTCTGCTATGCCCTTTGAGGTAATTACCAAAGCGATGAAGGTATTACCCTGGGTTAAGTTTATCAATGCCTTCGGACAGACAGAAACTGCTTCCACAATAACTGCTTTGGGACCTGAAGACCATATCATCGAAGGAACCGAAGAGGAAAAGCAGAAGAAATTGAAAAGGTTGGCATCGTCAATCGGCAAACCCCTGCCTGATGTGCAGGTAAAGATTCTTGGCGAAAACGGCGAAACGCTGCCTCTTGGGCAAATTGGCGATATTGTGGCTAAAGGCCCGCGCATCATGTCCGGCTACTGGCAGGATGAAGAAAAAACCAAGAAAGCTTTTACGCCTGATGGCTGGCTAATCACCAGCGATAGAGGCTGGATGGACGAGGAAGGATATGTATTTCTGGCAGGACGTGGTGATGATATGATTATCCGGGGTGGTGAAAATATCTCTCCGGAGGAAGTGGAAAATGCCCTTTATTCTCATCCTAAAGTGGAAGAAGCTGCCGTAATCGGCGTGTCTGACCCGGAGTGGGGACAGGTACCTAAAGCCATAGTGGTGCTTAAGAAAGGCGAGACTGCCACTGAAGAAGAGATTATGGAACATTGCCGCGTCAAGCTGGCAAGTTTCAAGAGACCAAGGTCAGTAGTTTTCGTTGCTGAGTTGCCTCGCAACACTCTGGGCAAGGTGCTGAGAAAACAACTCCGCGAAACGTATGGGCAACCATAAATCTTTTTGCCAAACTTGCCTTTTTAAGGTTTTGAAGCTAAAATATTAAGTCCGGGAGGTTTAAACAAAGTTATGGCCAATGAAATGGGTAAGAGATACATTTGCAAGAAATGCAACTCTGAATTTATCGTCACCAAGGCTGGTAATGGCACATTGAGCTGCTGCGGTCAGCCTATGGAGATAAAGAAATAGTGCTGTCAAGCATAAATTGATTAGAGTGATAAGGAGACAGCTTCATGAATCAACTGGGTAAAAGATTTAAGTGTCAGGCTTGTGGCACTGAGGTGTTGTGCACCAAGGGTGGTGAAGGTGCTGTGCAATGCTGCGGTAAGCCCATGGAATTGCAGGAACCTCGAGCACTACCTTCGTCTGACTAATCACCTATCGTTTTTTACTTTAGCTCTATTTGAATATCTCAGAGGGGTTTTTGTTGCTCTTACCCTCTTGTTCCGTTTTCCTATTTTTTTATGGTTAAAATGACTGTCATTGTCATTGGCAGCCGAATCTGCGAGGCATGACATGACGTGGCAGGCTGTACGGTAATTTATTTAATCATCCATTAAATTCCTAATAAAAGTCATCATGCGACCTCGATGATATTTGAGCTACAAGCATATTGACAACTGTTACAGGCTGTGCTAAATTTGGGCTGTCCTGTGGTGAGCGAAATACAATTTCAATATGTGAAACTTGCATGACAACGAAGTCGTTTCAAAGCGCAATTGAAGAATTCCCGCTGTTTTAGTCTGGCAAGGTTTCAGCGGTTTATACCGAATCTACCATGAAATAGATACAAGAAAAGGAGGTCAATTGTAACAGTAGTCTACCAGTGTATACTTAGTCTAAATTAAAAAAGGAGGAAACGTATGAAAAAGTTATTTATTATCTTGGCGATGGTTGTGCTAGTATCCGCCCTGGTTCTGGGCGGTTGTGCCCAACCGACAACGCCGACACCAACACCGACACCAACGCCAACTCCAGCACCAGAAGCCAAAGTCATTAAGATTGGTGCTGTTTTGGGGTTGACCGGTCCTGGCTCCATACATGAGCTAATGGGCAAAGACATGGAGCTCATGTTTGTTGACTGGATTAACAACGAAAAAGGCGGAGTCAACATTAAAGGCGAGAACTATAAGGTTGAATTGGTTTATGAGGATGGTCATTGGGACGCAGCAAATTGTGTAACTGCTGCCACCAAGCTTGTGCATCAGGAAAATTGCAAGTTTGTTATCGGTGGGGTGGTACCAATACTAATTGAAGGCATGTCTACTGTCACTGAGAAAGCAGGGGTTGTATTAACTGGTATCAGAAGTTCTGCGATATGGCCTGATAAACCATATACTTTTTATGCCAATTATCCCTTTCCTGCTACAACAGCCCCTATTTATCAAACCGTGATTGCAGCCAATCCCGGAATGAAAACAGTGGGCTATCTTGCCGAGGATGAAGAAGGAGGGCGTATGACTGCAGAGATAGATCAGGGTATAGCTAAATCGATGGGGCTTGAACCCATGGAAGTGATACTCCACCCGTTTGAGTCGCCCGAATATACCCCTGAGTGGAATAAAATCCTGATGATGAAACCTGATGGCGTGGATACCGGTTTGAAAATGCCGCAAAATGCGGCTAATTGTCTGAAACAGGGTCGTCAGGCAGGTTACACAGGCCCTATATTTGCCCCTGTCCCAGGAAGCCCGCTGGTACTGGTAATGATGGTGGGTAAAGAATTAGCAGATAACTACACCTGGAATTCCTATAACCCGTATGACACTGCAAATACACCTGCGCTGATACAGGAGATGGCTAAGAAATGGGATGCTACCCATCAGGACCCCTTCGATCCCGACGGGACCGAGTTCTGGGATGCCATGTGGGTTACGATACAGGCAATAGAGAAAGCGCAAAGCATTGACCCAACCGATGTAAAGAACGCCTGGGAAAGCATGGATAATTTTGAAACTGCCAGGGGACCGGCAAGATTGGGAGGTGGCGAGCCGCCTTGGAACATTAAGCACATAGTATTTGGTCCTGCTTCTGTGTGTCGTCTTAATAAAGGAGAAACAGAGTTTATTAAGTGGTTTGACACCTGGATGCCATAAGTTACAACTAAGTGGAAAGGGGGACAGACAATTAAAAACTGTCCCCCTTTTCTATATCCTATCGTTGATCCCTACAGGTTTAGGTCTCTCGCTTTTTTCATCTGGCTAAAGTTCTTTTCCCCACACGATTTTTCCATCGATTATGGTCATTTTGACTTCCAATCCCTTTATTTCCTCTGTGTTTACCTCCGCAGGGTTATCGCTCAACACTATGAGGTCGGCAAGCTTGCCTGGGGTTAGGGAGCCTTTGATGTTTTCCTGGAAGCAGGAATAAGCAGAGCCTTTCGTGTACATGTGTATCGCATCTATTGCAGTGATGCGTTGTTTAGGCGCAACGCTTTGACCTGTTTCAGCAATTCGTGAAGCTGCGGCGTAGATGCCGCTAAGTGGATTGGGCGGTACCACGGGACAATCGGAACCAACCGCCACCTTGAGCCCTGCCTTGGCAAGTGTGGCTAAAGGATATAGGTGTTCAATCTGCTTGGTGGGTACGGTATTCAGATATCTCTCGCCGTTGTAATAAATAAAGGCTGGCTGGGTGACTATAGCCACACCCAGTGAAGCCAGGAGTCTAGCCATCTCTGGCTGGCATACCGAACAATGCTCGATACGATGGCGGTGGTCAGCGCGAGGAAGATTGTTCAGCGCATAATCCAGAGCCAGATAAGCTGCTGCTATAGTGGTTTCTTCAACAGCGTGCATGGCGACCTGAAAGCCCAGTTTATGTATTTGCAGCACTTTTTCATTTAGCTCCTGCTGAGTGGGATTAAGCTGTCCGGTGGCTCTGTGTACGATTATCTTCACGCTACCAAGTTGTAATTGATTATCACTAGTTTGGGGCAACAAGCCTCGCTCTTGAAATTGCTCCAAAGCTTCCAAGCCTATCATCATGCTTATCCGGGGTTTGAAGCTGCCGCGATTTTTCCACTGCTGGAACTTCTGCCAGCGCTGGACTCCATTGCGCACAGAGGCGTCCTGTACCGAGGTTATGCCTGAAGAGACTAGCTGTTCGCTGGCTAACCTGATACCTTGTTCCATTTCATCATCTGTTAAGGATGGTATTACCTCTGCCAGATAAGAACCCATTTCATAGAGCACGCCGTTAGGTTCACCTGTCTCCAGGTCTCGCTCGATGATACTGCCAGAAGGTTCGGTGGTATCGATAGAGATACCGGCGAGTTTTAATCCCAGACTATTTAACACATGGGCGTGTCCTGAACGGTGAGTTAGCTTTACTGGGTGGGTGGTGGTGGCTTTGTCCAGGTCCCAGCGGGTGGGGTGGTGTTTCTCGGCTAGATAGAACTCGCTGTAACCCCTGGCTCTAATCCAATTTCCTGCTGGTGTATTCGTTGCCACTTCGCTGATTTTGTTCTGGATATCTGAGATGGAACGCACGGTAGGGCGACTCAGGTCAGGGCTGACCAGGCTTTCGGCAAAACCTACAGGATGGCAGTGGGCATCATGAAAACCAGGCAAAATCGTCATGTCCTGGCAATCTATAACTTCTGTGGCAGCACCTTTTAATGGGTCGAAGTCCTCTTTACCTGATAGCGCCAGCACTTTGCCATCGCGGATAGCAACCCAACTGGCATGGGTATATCTGGAGTCCATGGTCAGTATATTGGCGTTATGCAGTATGAGATCGGCTTCGGGCATTTTCTGCTATCCAACCGATAGTATTATCCGAACGACATTATATAATGATGGTATTCTCAACTATTGGAGCTATTATATTTGATTGTTTAAAGTACTTATCGCAATAAATATAGAACTGAAATTTCGCACACTATACTTTTAGCGTAATGTATTACAGAACTATTGATATTTGGAATTTATTGAATGATCTCTGGAATCATCCAATTACTCGTCTGATTCATTCGCACGATTTTAATAAAACAACCTATCTTATTCAATTATGGGAAAATTGTCTTTAATAATTTTAGTGTAAATTCCCGAGGCTATTTGCTCAATACTCTTCTCACTAGTTTTGTAAGCCCATTTCCCACCTAGGAAGACAGATTTTGCATCTACCTCGGACTTATCAATTCTATGCCATATGGGAAGAATAATTGACTTATCAATAGACATTTCCATTTCAATATTGAGTAATGCGTCTAATTCGGCTCGGGGGAACCCTTTGTTGAAGAAATGATGGCTTAATACAACTATACCATACCAGCTTTCCAATAATCCCTGCTGTACCTTGTGGACTATATTATCACCTATGTCAAGAACAAATTTGTCATACCAGACTTTCAATCCTTTCTCTCGCAGAGCGACATACAGAGGATTGACTACCTCTTTTTCATCTTCAGATGCATGTGCTATAAAGGCATGGTATTTCTTACCTGGCCTAGCCTCCTTTCTATTGATCTTAGTTGTTTCCGCTTGGGACACTTGATCTATTATCTTAGAAGAACTCTTTTTTGTTTTGCTGATAGTGAAGTAGCGAACGTCCGACCACGGACTAACAATCTTCTGACCAGTAATACCTTGCTTAACCCGACAGCGCCAGTAGTAAGTATGACCCTCTTGGAGAAAGGGCACTGGTATTGTATTTGGCAATGTATATCTACCAGCAGCCATATATATCAGTGCTGGCGAAGTAATTGAAGAAGGCATATTATCATTAATATCAGCAATTAGTAGAGAAAAGGTAGGATCTTTTGCAATCTGAAGCTGGTAGTGGGTACTAACACATAATTGCTCCCACGTGAAGTCGATATCTTGATTTCTACCAGTAACTTCATCCACACCAATGATTGTAGCATTTGGCAAGGTAAGAAGTGGTCCTTTTTTAGCCACGCAATCGGTATATGCCCAAAGCATACCGCTTTCTCCGACTTTAACGACTCCACCATGGTTAGTACTAGCATTTTGATTGCTTGCGTACCAATCATTATCGATTGCTAACAGGGTAGCATTTGTATCTTGACTCAAACAACCAAAGAGCTTAAATGACTTGGGTTCCAATGTGAATTCTACAGTTTTAGATTGACGCTGAAAAAAACTACTAGCATCTAAACAATCCCAAAACACTCCAGGAATGGGAGAACCAGCTAACGGATTCAAAGTTCTTTCAACACCACAATAAAGGATTTTTGGTTTAGAAGGTGCGCAATGTGCTGCGTACAGAGTACCTTGCCCAGTCACATTTCTATGATTAGTCTGTACAAGGCCATAATATCCAGAGTGGTGGCTCTGATTGCCAGTCATTATTTCTGACCAGTTAATGGCTATTCCCGCAGCTTGCTGACGATAAATTAAACCGTCGTAGTCATTATCACTACATAGATATATTGTCGAGTTCTTAAAAAAATCTACATCAAAAATGGCATGATATCCTATCTTAGGTTGACTGTTCAAAGCCTTGCGATATGGGATAAATGAACGGCCACCATCTAAAGATATTGAAACAGGAAATCTTAATGGGCTATTCGTACAATTACCAACTATTACTTTATCGGCGGCCTGAGCTTCGATTGTATGTCCTCCACACAAATAGGTAGGCACTATTTCCAGTGAATTTGACCATTTCACACCAGTAAAAGGCATTTTTTGGACATTACCAAAGATATCCAGAATATAGATAATAGTGCTTGATTCCACGGCAATGTCTTGGACTTCTATCTTGGGAGATATATCTGACCAGTAATCACCGTAATCAGATGACCAAGCCACGACTTTAGTATTAGGGCCAACAGGATAGCCACCTATTTCTGCAAGTCCCGAGGTGCCGCCAGCTGCCCAAAATATAACCTGCCCATCCAATTTGTCCGGTGATAATCTTAACAATGCCCATTTGCTGCAGCGCATTGTAGGATCTTCATTGGTTTGAGAAACTCGAATGCGCTCCCATACTTGCCCGACTGGTAGTGGAGGCAAAGGTGGTGAAATGATGCGTTCGTTTGCACTATTTCGCCATACGCTGTCAAATCCTTGACATCCTAAATTGGCATTTGTTGAGGCCACATAAAGAGTAGTACCATCTGGTGAAATGGCTACATCTGTCAATTTCGAAATTAATGTATTTATTAAACTAAGCTGATTCCATGTCTCTCCGTTATTTCGTGTAAGACTAAAGGCTGACTCATCAAAAGGTACCACATTAACATAGCCTGCAGGCCAGGATATATCAGCTACGATGCCGCCATCACTGATTTCAGGTATTTTCCACGGGCCAAGACTTGAAGAACTTGTAGCTAAGTAAGCTACACCCGTGCTAGCATATATAGGTGACCACACAATATGTGCATTGCCATAGCCTAAAATATCCTTATCGCTGATAGTATTTGAAATATTACCAGCAGCACCACTAGGTGGTTTCTTAGTCAAATACCAGCATGGTATGGGAGTCATTGTCGGCCAATCAGTAAACCATACATGTACATTGGCTTTGTTTGCTAAACCGAGTGTTTCACCAACTAAAAGCTTACCTGATTTACACGTTCCCCAATAAGATATACTAGCAGCTCGTCGTGTCTTTTTATTTGAAGTAACAAGACCAAATGTTTGTGTATTATCCATCAACGTATGGATAATATCATTTTCTATACGATATACACCTCTGTTAGGCGAAACACTTTCTACCCTGTCAATAGCATCGGTACTAACATAAAAAAAACGTAAATTAGAGTCATTTCCTGAAAAATCAGATGGCAATTCAAGGTTCACTCTTATGATTTCGTTGATTTGAGGTGAATCTCCTGGTTTATTATTAGAATTCCTTATTTCTACATGTTCTCTGAACGATTGCCATTTAGTACTACTAGTGGCAAGGTCGTGTATACCTGTAGCAATCCAAGTGCCTCCGTGAGCAGGTTCAAGTTCTCCATTGCTGTAAACAATAATAATTGTTTTATCCTCGGGGAAATTAGGAGAAAACTTGGCAACCAAAATATCTCCAGTAACGGAATTTATCGAAGGATTTTCCCCATTTAAATCCTGAGTACTCCATTTTTTATAATTTGATAAATTGGTTATTTGAATATTGTTAGTAGCTAAACCACTTCCATCACGAGTACCTACTAACATCTTCCTATCACCAAAACTGCGTGATATATCGATTGTGCTAATAAGTTTAATTCCAGTTTTATCAGTTTCTAGAGTCCAAATAGTATTATCCCAATTAATACCATTATCGAATGAAATCCAAACTTCTTGAACCAATGGACTCACATTAATATTGGCGCATACTACGGCGATGATATTGGCATCGTCAGTAGCTAATGCAATATCCCAAACAAAAGTGCCATACGGGATATTAGTCTGATTGCGAACCAGATTTTGATATGGAGTATCATCCCAGCTCAGGCCGCCATCCAACGACCTATACAACATGACTTGGGCTCCACCTCTGGAGATGCCATTTCTATCACCTCGTCTTACGATTGCCCAAAATGTTGTTCCATCATTTGCGACAGCAATTTTAGTAATTCCTGCACCTTGGTTTCGTGGATTCAGTATTTCCCTAAGAGTACCTGGAATAGAATCTGGGGTATCGATGATCGACCACTCAAGTATTCCCATAGTTACATTTTAACAAACAATCTCTATTATGGCATATAATTGAATATTGTAGGATAATATAAATATAATTTTAAGCAATGCTATGCCATAATGGCATAAAGTAAAAGGGAGGGCACAGTGGACTTCTGGATGCTAACTGAGAAGGGGAAGCGATTTGTTGTGGTGCCGGAGAGGAAGCACATCGAGAATGAGGCGAAAGTACTGGAATTTCTCAACAGAATTGGTTCGGCTACTATGGAGGTAATAGTTCACGGGACTGGCCTGGATGACTTGACCGTTCGTACTACCTTGAAGCGACTGAATGAAAAATCCTGGGTGTGGAAGAAAGCCACCAGATTGGCAAAGTTCTAGTTTAATTTTAATCTTTGATTACGGTTAACTAGCTAACCAAGTAAAAAAAACTTTCGAGCCATTTCCTTATATCAGATAATAGACAGGGTTGTTTATATTAATCTTCTTCACGTCTCCTGCGATACCTTATTTTTATTATCATTATAATCATGAATATAATAAAAGCTGCATACAGAGCTATTCCTATCCACGCTGCTAGCGATGCTGAATCCGAAATTCCTAGCAATGTCATTATTCCGGGTTGTTCTTTACCGGTCACCGTAAAACAGCCAATAGGACTTGGCTCGCTAACTACTGGCTCAATAGCCTGCACTTGCCAGTAATAGGTAACTCCCGTGTCTAGCTTTCCCTTATGTTGATACGAGGTTGTGGTTACAATAACGTTATCTACCACCTGACTTAACTCAGCATCTTTAGCCAGGATAAATTGATACTTAGTGGTTTGGAACATCGGCGACCAGGAAAATGCCGGAGAAGTGGTGCAACCAGTACAATTATTTGGCGGCTGAAGCAAGGTAGGGCCGAGGTGAGATGACTGCACCGCAAATCCCGCCATAGTGGTGAAGTACATGGTTGCTGACCAGGGGCTGTGGATAACCTCTCCGGTGCTGGCACTGCTGGCTCTGACTCTCCAGAAATACTTATGATTAGCATCCAGGAATCCGGGTAATATCACCTGAGCGGGAGATAACGGGTTTGGGGGTACGATATTATCGCTGACAAACACTCGCAGGGAGAAAATGTCGTCTTTGGCGATTTGAAGTTCATAGCCCTGTGCATAGCTCAGTTGCCGCCAGGCAAAGTTCGTCTCATTCGCCCGACCTGTTACTGGATCAATCGGGATGACACCGCTGCTCGGTGGTGCTGTGGTCCAGGGGCCATTTTTTGCCAGCGTATCAGTATAGTTCCAGAGACAACCCTGCTTAGTTGCCCAGATAAAAGGCGTATTATCAATCGCCCAGAGGTTGTTGTCAGTGCTGGTAGATGCTTTGAGCGAAGAAGGTTCTCGGGTGAAATGGACAGTGGCTGGCAGGTCTGCAGTTAAATCATCCCAGTCAAGCGGAGGAGGCACTGGTGTCAGCGGATAGAGGGTTCGGTCAACACCGTGGGGTGTACCAGGCACAGCCGGAACGTTATATGCCCCATACAGCACACCTTTTTTCTGTTCAATCCCGTAGAAGTCGCTGTTTATGGGCACGAGCTCATCCCATGTGGTGCTTTTGTCGATAATCCAGCGATAGATTTTTCCGTTCGCCACCCTGCTAGCTGCATAAATTGTCTTATTTGCCTCGAACTGTTCGTCAGCCAGGACATGGATATCCCCTTGTACAGGCGTTCTTACCCGCTGTCCCAAGGGAGGTAAAAACTTTATTACTGGCTGCGAAAAATCAGCCCAGGCCACCTCTCCAGTAATAGATGAGCCCACTATTACCCAGTCTTCTATGTGCCCGCGTTTGCCTTTGGGATTCTTTAATGGTGTGGTAATGGTGTGGCCAGTGGTAAGCCCGGTTAACTCTCTAGCACCCCATTTCCAGGCAGTCCCGTCATAGGTTCCCTTGAGGACATAAATGTCATTGAGAATGTAGATAACCGAATCGCTGGCCAGAGTGAAATCAGTCACGGTCCATCCTGGGTAGAGGACCTGCCAGTATCGTCCTTCGTCTGCAGAATAACGAATGTTGTCAGTACCGCGATCGGCAAAAACAATAGCTTTACTTCTCACATTATCCTCAGAGATTCTGGGGTTAAGGCGGAGGATAATGTCATTATTGGTGGTAAGAGTACAAAGTATTCTCTCCCAGTGCATGCCCAGCGGGTCGCTGATGCTGCGCCAGATGCTGTCGAAGTTGTTAGCAACAACCCCATTGGTATTAACAGATGCCAGGTAAAGTACATCGTGTTCTTCGGAGTCTTCGGGAGCTTCGATGGCGGCGACATCGGTAAGACTTGTTATTTCCGTGTCTATGAGGCTGAGCTGGTTCCAGATATCACCGCCGTCAAGACTGATGGAAAATGCTGATTCGTCGAGGGCGAAACCATTCCATAACCCTCCGGGCCATTGATTACTTGGGATGCCACCTGGAAGAAGTCCTCCTTGTGTAAGAGTAGCCGAACTGGTTCCACAGTACACTTTATCGCTATTTGTGCTCCATATTAAGAACGCGTTCGCCAGTCCGTAGGTAGGAGGGGGAGGGGGAGGGGGAATTGTTCTGTTCCCGCCGCCTGTGGGCGATTTCATAACATCGGAAATCCTCCAGCCAGGGGGAGGGAGTATAGTGAGGGGGTCTGAACAAAGCCAGATATTAACGACGCCTTTTGTGGTGTCAGTAGTGGTGGTTTCTCCAGCGATGAGTTTGCCGCTGGCATAGGTGCCCCGGTAGGCAATGCTCGAGATGCGCTTATCAGGGGCTGCTATTAGCGAGGTGTTATACATCAGTTGAAAGACAATGGTGTCATCGATACGGTAAACGCCGCTGAAATATGCAATCCCTCCATTGCGCGCATCGAAGCTGAGGAAATAGCGGCGCTTGGTGCCGGGGTCGGCCCCGGAGAAATCAGAGGGCAGCTCCAGGTCGGCAGTTATAATCTGGGCGTTGGTCGGGGAACTTCCGTCCGATGCCGTTATCTTCACAGGAAAGCCAACGCCGACCTTCCAGGTAGTCGTGTTGTTGACGGTGTCATGAGTTCCGATATTCAGGAAAAGGCCGCCGCCGGAAGCAAATACAATCACAATAGTATTGTCCAGATTATAGGACGGAGAAAATTTCAGGGCGACGACGTCACCTGCTACCCAATTGAGGCAAGGTGCTATAGTCTGGTCTACCCAGATGCTGGGTCCTGGCGCTTTGAAGGTGAAGACTTTGCCATTACCTCCGCCAGTTCCATCAAGGGTGGCGATGGCGATATAGCGCTTGTCGACGTCATATTGCGGAGATATAGCCACGCAACTGATGAAGTCGGTGAGTAGTGGTAAGGTCAGATTGGTGTTCTGCCAATTTTGTCCGCCATCGGTGGAGACGAAAACATTTTTAGGTCCGTTGGGAATAGGAAGTCCTGTTCCGTCGGTGATGGCTACCACGAAATTGGCATCATCCGGAGATACAGCTATGTCCCATACTGGGAGGAGGGCACCGGCGACCACCAGCTGATTGGTTACTGAATTATCCCAGGTGATGCCACTGTCGGTTGATTTATAGAGCAGGCTATTGGGGATATCAACGGCATACATTGCCCTGTCATCAGGCCCAAAGGCGATACGGTTAATTTCTGAAGGGCTGACTATGACATTGCCGTCTATAGAGGGCGTATCAACAAACGACCATTTCAATATGGATGGGGGATATTCTGCCAAAACGGCCTTGGTACTGACCAGAGGCGTGGCAATAAACAAGAATACCAGAATCAGCGCCAGTACGATAATAGCGAGGCTTGTTGATTTCCAGGTAATACTTTCCACATTATATTGCGATTTCCGTGGTACCTCTAACCTATATATAGTATACCATACCTTTCAGTTCAAATATATTCTGTGCCCTGCGCAGACAACATTCGATATTTGTCGAATGTCACCATTAGATTCAGGATGGAGATTATTCCCTGACGAAAGTGAGCCTGTTGCTCAGCTATGATTTTATTTACTTGTTGTTGAGCTTCAGCCATAGCTACTGGCTCGAATGTTATCTGAATGGTATCAGACTGTCAAGCCACGTCATAGTTATAAAATACACTTAAATTCTAGTTAACCAATTCGTTTGGGACTAATGTACCATAGATTTTGTGACTAAAGTTATAGGCAAAAATGAAGATTTCTATTGAATTTAATTTACATATGAGTTAACGTATTGGTAGGTTAAAATTTGTCATGGAGAAAGATTGAATTTTCCAAATCGCAGGCAAGATACCGCCTGAATACTGAATGAAGGGACTGAATATGGTAGACCGTATTGCAGATTTAGAAGAGGAGACCACAATTAAGGCTCTGATTGACCGCATAGACATCCATGTCGAACCCAGCGGTGGCACTAAGGATTCTGCTCCTATTATTGGCCAGCTTAACATGCTGAGCCAGACTCCAGCCCAGGAAGCTTTGCAATTGATTCCTGAAGAGCTCGCCCGGAAATATTCCATTATTCCATTGGCGGTGGAAGCCAATACGTTGAAAGTTGCTATGGCTACCCCTGGCGATGTTCTGGCTATTACTGCTTTAGAAGCACTGACCAAAAAGAGGATTGAGCCAGTACCGGCAACTATAAAAGATGTTCATGATGCCATTGATTTCAATTATAAGGCTTTTGGTGATATCGCCAAGCAGTTTGGTCTGATTACAGCCATCCCGGAAGCGCCGACTCGAGAAAAAACAGCGGCAGAAATAGCAGATGATTCTCCAATAGCCAGAGCGCTGAACCTGATTGTCAATGAAGCGGTGAAATCACGCGCCTCTGACATACATATTGAACCTGAGTTGGATAAGGTTCGCGTGCGGTATCGTATCGATGGTATATTACATAATATTGCGGCGCTACCTACTTTAGTGCACGGACCACTTATTTCACGAGTAAAGATTCTATCAGGTATGAATATTGCTGATCGTCTGAGGCCCCAGGATGGTCAATTCTCCCTTAAAGCCAAAGGCAAGGATATTGATATCAGAGTAGCTACTGTTAATACCGTCCATGGTGAAATGGCGGTACTCCGATTGCTGGATAAGACCATGGCAGCCATGGCACTCTCTCAGCTTGGTTTTCTGCCGGAAAGTAAGACGAAATTCGAAAAGATGCTCATGGTTCCTTATGGAATGGTACTGATCAGTGGTCCCACAGGTGCCGGCAAGACTACCACTCTTTATGCGGCTATTAACTCTCTTGATAAGACAGGTCGTAATGTTATCACCATTGAAGACCCGGTGGAGTACCGTTTCGCTGGCATAAACCAGATACAGGTGAGCACTAAGGCGGGTTTGACCTTTGCCAGTGCCCTAAGGTCCATGGTCCGTCTTGACCCAGATGTTATGCTGGTAGGCGAGGTAAGGGATAGCGAAACAGCTCAAATTGCGATACAGTCTGCTCTTACGGGGCATCTGGTTTTATCCTCAGTGCATGCCAATGATACTGTAGGTGTCTTATTCCGACTTATTGACCTGGGTGTTGAGCCATTTCTTATCTGTTCCGCGGTAATCGGCATAGTATCGCAAAGAATGATAAGGCGAGTTTGTCCGCACTGTGTCCAGACGAGAGCAGTACCAATGGTAGAGCAGATAGCATACCTGAAAGAAATGTCAGAGGAACGCAGTGAATTTTCCTACGGTGCCGGCTGTAAAGCCTGCTCTTATACTGGCTATCTGGGTAGGACCGGAGTTTTTGAGCTTCTACCCATTACTGATGAGGTCCGGAGGTTATTAGTTGGTGGGGCAGGGATTACTGAGATAAAAAAGCAGGCTCTAGAAGAAGGTATGGTAACACTGGCCAGGGATGGCATGATGAAAGCTAAGGCTGGAATTACTACTCCTTGTGAAGTAATGCGCAACGTTTATTCTCTGGAATAAGTGGAGGACTGATACGTGATGGAATACTCTTACATGGGATATACAGAAGACAAACGAGAAGTCAGAGGCAAAATCTCGGCAGTAAGCGAACTGGCAGCCATGGATATGCTGTCCAGGATCGGTTACAGGGTAGTCAGTCTTAAAACAGTTATGCCCTTCTTGCCCGACTTGGGCGGTTTACTAAAGAGGAAAGTCAAGTCGTCGGAATTAACCATGTTCTCGAGGCAGCTAGCACTGCTCCTGGATTCAGGTTTGGGTATAGTCCAGAGCCTGGAATTGCTTCAATCTCAAACAGGAGACAAACATCTGAAGAAAGTGCTGGGTAACGTTATAGCTGATTTACGCAGCGGTGATCCCCTTTCGGTATCTTTAGCCAGACATCCTAATGTGTTTTCCAGGATTTACCAGAAAATGATTGCAGTGGGCGAGCGAACTGGTAGTCTGGAGCAAATACTGAGAAACCTGGCTAATTACATTGAGCGGCAATCTGCTGCTATCGGCAAGCTTAAAGCAGCATTGACTTATCCTGCCATCGTTGCTTGTTTAGCGGTATTGATTATGGGTGTGATGATCACCGTGGTGCTGCCCCCTATAGTGGGCATGTTTACCTCGTTAAAAGGTGAGCTACCCATAACTACGAAGTTGCTGCTGGCTAGCGTTGATATCTTACATAAATATGGATTACATATGCTTGTGGCGATATTTGCATTAGGTATAGTTGGATATATGTATAGTAAATCACCTACTGGACGCTATTACAAGGATATGCTGATGCTGAAATTACCTATATTAGGACGGCTTAATCTAATCGGTGAGTTGGCTCGCTGCTGCCGTAGCATGTCTCTGCTGTACAAAGCAGGCCTGCCTTTGCCTGAAATTATGACCTTGACTTCTCAGGCTAGTGGAAATCAGGTTGTATCCAGAGCATTAGGCGATGTGGAGAAGGACATGTTAATGGGAGAAGGACTGGCAGCGCCTATGGGAAAGAGGTGGGTTTTTCTGCCGTTGCTGGTGGAAATGACTAAGGTTGGTGAAGCAACTGGTACGCTGGATGCGACGTTGGTCACGGTTGCTGAGAACTATGAGGTTGAGTCTGAGAACCGTACCCAAAGATTAATCAGCTTGATTGAGCCCATGATGACCATAGCTATGGGAATGGCTGTGGGCTTCCTGGCGCTATCAATTTTTATGCCTCTTTACTCAAGTCTCAGTTTGTTGAAATAAGGTATAGTGTGATGGCAAAGAAATTATTGATAAAGGGGATTAAAAGCTTAAAGCAAGTCTTGTGTGATGTGAGCGGCATTGCCCTGATTGAGACTCTTGTAGCCATGGGGATTATAAGTGTGGTGGCAGTTGCGTACTTGATGGGAATGTCAGCCACATCCAAGGCAATAATGATCAGTGAAGAAAGGGTGACTGCGGAAAACCTGGCGAAAAGTCAGATAGAATATATTCGGAGTCAACCTTATGACGATGTCAATAATCCACCTCTTTATTCGCCAGAAATGATGTCCATAGATGATATTCAAAATGGGTATGATGTTGATATCCAGACTGAAAGAGTTAATCCCCTCGGAGGCAGTACTGATATTGACGTAGGGCTTCAGAAATTAACCGTCGTAATTTATCATAGCGGAACCGAAGTATTTAGATTGGAAGGATATAGGGTGAACGAGGCAGCGCCATGAGATTATTGCGAAGCGAGAAAGGATTTACCCTGATTGAGATGCTGATTGTCCTGGGTATCATGGGGGCTATCGGTGGTGCCATGACTGTAACCACTGCCACAATAGCCAAGATCACTCCGCAGAATAATGACCAGGTAGTTATCCTTCGACAGGTGCAAAACGCTGGCTACTGGATTACTCGCGATGTCCAGATGGCACAAGCCGTTAATAGCAACCCTGCTAGCGGCATCTTAGAACTGACGACTAAGGAGTATATAGCTGGAAGTTACGTTGACAGTATTGTAACTTATCATCTGGAAGATATGGATGGCGGTTTGAAAAAGCTGATGCGTACCAGTGAAGACTCAACAATACTGGTAGCAGAAGATATCTACTATAACCCTGATGGTGATTTGGAAAATAGCACCAAAATTCTCAATTACGATTCTCAAACTCACGCGCTGTCTTTCAGGATAAGTGCTAAATCCGGGGACGTTTTAATGTTCAAGAGAGAATATACGGCAATCCAAAGAGTGCCAGTTACTCAGTAATAATGAGACTGGAGACAGAGAGATATGAAGATTATCAAGTCGATTAAAAAGATTCTCAGTAGTGAAGAAGGGTTCGCCTTGCCTGCGGCCTTGGTCCTGCTTCTGGTCGGTGGTCTTTTAGTGGTGCCATCGAGTGTGCTTGTTTCCACTAGCCTTACCGCAAACCGTGCTGTAGATGAGACAGATAAGAGTGTCTATGCTGCTGATGCTGGTATCGAGTATGCTCTGTGGCAAGTACAAAATAACCCTAGCCTGCAATTGCCATCCGTGGGGCAACAGTCGTCCCTGCCGTTTTCAGAAACGCTTAATGGTAAGAATTTGACTATTACTATATCTAACCAAGATGGGACTACATTCACGATTATCTCTACGACCGAAGGTGGTGTGGGACGAAATGCCACTGTCTCGTCTGATGTAGACCTGACTTTCAGTGGTGGCTCTTCCTCAGCAGTATTCGACTATGCCCTTGCCAGCCTCGGTGGAGACATAACATTAAGTGGCAATACGGATGTTGAAGCAGACGAAGTAGAGCAAGGCAATATTTATTCCAATGCAAATGTAGGATTGAGTGGCAATGCTAAAGTAAACGGCGATGCCTCTGCCTACGGTACTATAACCACAATTAATAATTCACGTATTATGGGTCAAGAATACCCTGGTTATCCTCAATTAACGCCGCCGACTGTAGATACTGCTAGTCGTGAAAGTGAGACGCTGGCTGGCACCTGCGTACCGGTTACGCATACTAGCTGGACCATTAGCGGCACCGGAAACTATCAACATACCAGCCCAGTCCATGTTTCTGGAAATCTGAGTATTTCCAGACTTGGTACGGTAACATTTGAGCAAGCAGTATGCGTAGATGGTAATCTCTCTATTTCATCATTGTCAACTGTCATATTCCAGGGTGGGGTCAAAGTCGGCGGCAGTATTTATATCAGCACTAACAACAGTATTACGTTTGGCAGCACTGTTCACGTTACGGGCAATTTTCAGACCACGGGAAATTCGGCAATAAATCTTGGGGGTACTGTATATATCAAGGGAGCAATCTCCATGAGCGGGAACAGCGCTTCGTTTAACGGCGGGTCTTGGGTAATTGCTGAGGGCAACATTACCTTGACTGGGAATTCACAGCTCGCGGCTGAACAAATCCCTGTGATTATGTCCACAAGCGGTACTGCGACCTTAGCCGGGAATAACTGGACATCAGCCATAATATATGCCCCGAACGGCGCAATTACCTTATCAGGCAATTCCAGATTATACGGCTCAGCCGTGGGGGAGAGTATCAGCGGCAGTGGCAACAGTAAAATCATTTACCCCGTGGACCTGAGAAATCGTGAGGGCCTACCTGGCGAGAGCAGTGGTGGAACGACAGTAAGTAGTGTGGCCATACGCACCTACTCTATTCATTAACTTCTCAACTGTGTATACTATATAAAAACCCGTAGCTAACAGTGGCTATTGCCTGTTGGGACGTGCTACACTAGAATGTGCTAGTAAAAACTATAGCGTAAAGTGGTATAAACTCTTGAAATTATGAGACCTAATAATACGAAACAAGGAAGACCTTTATCTATAAGGTTGCCTAAAATGAGCCCGGTAGTCCGCCTCATTTTATTTATTGGTATTTTCCTTATTATCGCAATACCGCTTTTCTTAATCTTTTCTCAGCAACAGGCAAGCCAAGCGGAGATAAATCACCAGTACTCTATATTGCAGAAAGCGCTGGGTAAACAGGAAGCTCCAGAAACTCTTAAAAAGGGGTTAGATGAGGAAATAGAGAAAGCCCAGAACGGACTGGATACTGTTAAAGCTACTTTCCCAATTACGGATAGAAGCCCTGAAATCATCGATGGCCTTTTGGCGTTAGCTAAATCAAACGGTATTGAAATAACCAAGACGCTGGTAACAACTTCAAAGAGTTCTATCGAGGTTGGTAGCGACACCATGGTTTACCCCGTACTGACCTTCAACATCAGCCTTAAGGGACAGGTGCCCAAATTCCAGAATTTTCTACTGGAATTGAATACTAAGTACCCTACATCTGAATTGAAGAAAGTATATTTTAGCATACCCGAGGTAGAAGAGGCGGAAGACACGGCAGAAGTTGTTTTGAATGTATATAGCAGTGAAGTACCTGAATCTATGGATGCTAATATATCAGTTGTTGGGAAAAAGCCAGTAGTAACATTCACCGATAAAAAGGATAAAACTACAGACTTATTTAAGATAGAAAACTCAAAATGGCGAATTGACTGGAAAGCAACGGCGTCAAATGATAAATGGTCTGGATTTGATCTGATAATATATCGCAAGGGTGAAACGGGAAGGTATGTTGAAATTATCTCACAAACGGGTGGTAACCCCGAAGGCACCAATTATATTTATGAGGGCGAAGGTGATTTCTATATAAAGGTTATTACCGCTAACATCAGCGACTGGGAAATCAAGATTTCCGAATAGATATGATTACATTACATATTGAAGATACACAAATAAGGCTGATGCTCGTGGACGGCAAGCAGGTGGAAAAAGTGGCCAGCTTGCCGCTTGAGCCTGGCCTTGTGGAAAACGGTGTTGTTATCGATAAAGCTATGGTAAGCGAGCATATTAAGGAGCTTCTTGTTTCTCAGGATATATCGGATAGGAAGGTAATAACCAGCATTAGCGGTATCCATTCAATCTATCGGATTGCTAGCTTTCCCCATCTTAATAAAGGAGTGGTTGCTGAGGCAGCCCGTCGGGAATTTGAGAGGGCTATGCCAGTACCACTGAATGAATTGTATACATCGTGGCAGGCGGTGGATGTATCCGCGGAAGAGACTATTCTTTGCCTGATTGGTTTACCACGTAACACAGTTGATTCCATGCTGGAGACATTGCGTCATGCTGGCTTGCAATCCGCAGGTCTGGATATTACACCATTGGCTCTGACGCGGCTCGCTGACGAGAAAGATGCCATAATAATCAATGCCCAGCTTCTCAGCTTTGATATTGTGATTATGAAGAATGGCATTCCCGAGCTGCTGCGTAGTCTAAGGTTCCCATCAATGAATACGCCAGAAAAGGATAAAGTTGCTTTAATTAAAGAGGAACTTGATCGGACGGTAACCTTTTATAACTCAAGTCACAAGGAAAGTCCCATTACCACCAACATAGCCACTTACATCAGTGGTAATATGCGAGAAGTGCTATCAGAGTCATTGGGTTATATTTCAAAGCCAATTCCTAGCTGGCTCGTATCTCGAGTTAATTTTGATATTGGTGATTATGCTATTAACGCTGGATTGGCTCTGAAACAGGTAAAGGATAGCGGGGCACCAGTACTGGTAAATATAGATGCTACACCGGCTATATATCTCCCCAAGCCACGGCAAAGGATTGAAGTTATATCGTGGGTGGTACTGGTACTGGCTATCATAATACTGGTGCCGCTTGCTATAGTAACACGAGCAGAAGTCGCCAAAACCTCGGATTTAATGGACAAGGTCAATATTATGGAGATTCAGGTTGCTAACAGGCAAACAGCCGACGCACTACTTAGATTGTTGCAAGCCGAAGATGACGCAGTTAAAGCTGCTCAGATCTCTTATCAAGGGTCTCTGACTGTCCTTAAATCACAGCGTGCCAAGGCCAATGGCGACCTCGCCGAGATAACCAGCCTGCTGCCAGGTACAGTTAATCTGACTTCAATAAGTTATGCCGAGCAAGTATTTATCCATGGAAATGCCCCGGATAAAGCGACCATTCTTAGCTATACCCGTGCTTTGAGAGATACTGGCAGGTTTACCAATGTTATTATATCGGACATGCATGAGCTTGATTATCACCGTTGGGCTTTTATCTTGATATTGGAATGAATTAAGAAATTTTTTATCTTAAGAAAAAACCATTCCCTCTCCTCTTCTCAAGGGGAGAGGGATACAGGGTGAGAGGTTGATATGAATATCCATAATTTATTGGATCAAGCCAGGGCTAAAAAGGCTTCGGACATACATCTGATAGTTTCCTGTCCGCCGATGCTACGCATTGATGGAGATCTGCAACCTATGGCCGATGCTCCGATTCTTACTGCCGAAGATTTAAGCCAGATGTTTAACGAGCTAGCTACGTTAGAACAAAAGGAGATTTTTCAGAAAGAATCCGAACTTGATTTTGCTTATACCATATCCGAAGGATGGCGTATCAGATGCAATGCATATCGCCAACAGGGTGCCATTTGCCTGGCTATCCGTTTGCTACCTCCAACTATCCCGAACCTGGACACATTAGGGCTGCCGCAGTTATGCAAGGAGCTCATTATCAAGCCTAGGGGATTGATTATTATTACTGGCCCCACAGGCTCCGGCAAAAGCACCACCCTTGCGGCGATGGTTCAATATTTGAATAATACTGAGCGGCGCCATGTAGTTACCATTGAAGACCCCATTGAGTACATTTACCCTAATATGAAGTGTGCCATCTCTCAACGTGAGCTCTCTGTGGATACTTCATCATTCGCTAGCGCTCTGAAGCATGTTTTGAGACAGGATCCTGATGTTATTCTCGTCGGTGAAATGCGTGATCTGGAAACTGCAGCGGCGGTGCTCACAGTTGCTGAGACTGGACATTTAGTCCTGTCCACGGGCCATGCCCCCAGCGCGTCACAGTCGGTAGAGAGAATTGTGGACCTTTTTCCTCCCCATGAGCGTGCTATGGCACAGGCGAGGTTGGCCTCCGTTCTTTTGGGCGTGTTGTGCCAGGTATTAGTACCTAAAATTAATAGTGGCAGAGTCGCTGCCATAGAAATTATGTTAGCCAACTCGGCCGTAAAGAATTTGATCCGTGAAGGCAAAATCCACCTTATTCCCAACACTATCCGCACCCAAAGCCAGGTCGGTATGCAGACTCTGGATGATGCTTTGATAAAGCTCTACCAGAAAGGGATGATAAGCTGGGATAGTGTATTAGCCTTCTGCCAGGACGCTACGGAAGTGGAAAAACTTGCTGGCAAAGCCCAGTATAGATAAATCTGCTGGCTGTAATCTTCCGTACTTTTGTTAATCACTTTTATTAAAAATGTAAGCAGGCAACTCTAGTCTGAGAATTGCCTGCTTATTTTTGGGATGGAGGGCTTCAGCTACTAGCTGAAGCCCTCTTTCTAACAAATATTAGGGATATGCTGTTTGCGAAACTTTACCAGTGCCATCGATGGTATAAGTACCATGCACTGCTGCTATACCGCCAACAAAGTACTTGTCCATCTGTGCAGCGGTCATTGGAAATGTGGGCATGGCGCCACTGTTTTCTGCCTCAAATGCCGTAACTGCAGTCTGGACATTGTGCAGTTCGGTTGACGCAGCCTGTGTTTTACCTGTGCCGATGAAGTTACCGATATTGAGGGTAACCACGGCTGCCAGGATGCCCAGGATGCCTACGACGACCAGTAACTCGATGAGGGTGAACCCCTTCTCGTCGAGTCCCTTTCCAGATGGGCTGAAGATTTTGCTGGCTGTTTTCATGAGTTTTAGCATTTTTTCTCCTCCTTTCCCTTATTTGTGATTTCCCTCTATTTGAGGGATTAATCCTTTAGGGTACACTTTTAGTATCACATTATTCGTAGCTGGAGTAAATAGCCCGTTGGTACTGTTTTGCGTGGTAATAAAGTCCTGGAGAACTGAAGCCTGATTTGCGAAATTGTGTTGAAAACAAGAATAGGCAACTCAGTGAGAAAGTTGCCTATTCTTGATAATGGAGGTTTAAATGATTATTGAGTAGAATATGGAGCTGACAATGTCTGAATAGTCTCTTGTGCACTGGACGCAACCTGTGTGTCTGCTCGGGAAAAGCCGTTAAAATTCAGAATTAACACCGCGGCAAAGACGCCCAGGAGACCTAAGATCAGCATCAAACTGAGGATGCTGAATCCCTTTTCGTCAGCGCCATGACCAACTTTAGAGAGGATTTTGCCGATTGCTTGGATACATCTTGTCATTATTATTCTCCTACCTTCCTATTTAGTTAATTTTTTTGTCTTGGGAAATTTTCCCGACATGCTTTTTAGTATCGCTTAGGTTACGACTTCAGTAAATAGCCCGTTGGTACTTTTTTGTATGGTAATAAAGTCCTGGTTAGGTGCTGATTCAGTAAATGGTCATGGTATCGTGGTATTTATAATGGAGTGCGTAATGCTTTATAATAGACCCCTATGATGGCAATGTGGTTAGTACTATTTTTCCTAGTGGGAATAGCTGTAGGCAGCTTTCTCAACGTAGTTGCTGACAGACTGCCCGCAAAGCAGTCAATTATATCGCCGCCATCCCACTGTCCTAACTGCCGGCGGAGAATAGCATCCAGAGATTTAATACCTATTTTCAGCTACATCTGGTTGAAGGGCCGCTGCCGCTATTGCAGGAGTGTTATTCCAGTACGTTCGTTTATTGTGGAGCTTTGTACGGGGATTCTGTTTGCCTTTCTATACTGGCATTATGGCTTAAGCTGGGAACTGGCAATTGTAATTATTTACTGTTGTTTTTTCATTGCTTTGATTATTACAGACTTGGAACATGGTATTCTGCCCAATAAGATAGCCTACCCCGGTATGATTCTGGCTCTGGTCTTTGCTGGCTTGGGATCTATATTTGGATTTGATCCTTCTTTTATCGCCAATGCCTTTCCCATGCTTACCAAGCTCTGGATTGTGAATGCAGCCATTGGCGGTAGCGCTGGTTTTGTAATCTTGTTCATCATCGCCCTTATTTTCCGAGGTGGTATGGGTTGGGGTGATGTTAAACTGGCGGGGTTCATTGGCTTAGCTGCTGGCTTCCCCTTGATTTTAATTGCTATATTTTTAGCTGTGGTCAGTGGTGGCCTTGTAGCTATTATCTTGCTGCTACTTAAAATTAGGCGCAGGAAGGAAGCGATTCCCTTCGGTCCTTTCCTTGCCTTAGCCGCCATGGCAACGTTAATCTGGGGTAGCGATTTGCTCCACTGGTATTTGAAGGCAGGTCATTTTCTATAACGAGTTATAAAGTCGGCGGAGAATCATGAAAAACTCCTAGTTGTAACCATCTAGTTCAGCTAGATGGGCAATAACCCTGGGGATAATATAGGTTGCTGTATCTCGCCGCGATCCCCCGCAAAGTATGATTATCAACCTTCCCCGGCAGATTTCATCGGCAGTGGCTTTGATTATCCTGGCAAATCCCAGGTGACAATCCTGGGACAATCCTTTATCGCCGTAATCTCCCTGAGTAGCATCATAGCCCAGTTCCCAGAATATAACATCGGGCTGAAAAGCAGTGGCTGCTGGCACAAACACCTGCCTCATTCTCTCAAGGTAATGCTCATCACTCATGATATAAGGTATGGCTACATCTATGTTGCTATACTCATCCCGATAGTCCTGGTAGCAGAAGCAAACATGAAGCACAGCCTTATCATGACTGAATATATCCCTGGTGCCGTCGCCATGATGGCTATCGGTATCCACAATGGCAAACCTTCTCATTCCCTTTTCCCGCAGTATTGCTATTGCCAGCGCAGCACCATTGAAATAGCACCAGCCACCGAAAAAGTCTCTGCCGGCATGATGGTCGCCGCTGCCAGTGAAGGCAAAGGCGTTATCAATGTTTCCCTTAAATATTTCTTCTGCGGCTTGAACGGTTGCTCCAGCCGAATACAGGGCTGTTTCAAAATATCCAGTCGTTTTCACCTGGTCTATCATGTCTCTGGAATGCACCCGCAATAGTACCTCATCCGGTACTGCATTGAGAAAGAAGGCATTATTTCCACCCTGATACACACCGTCATAGTAAGAGACATTCTCTTTATCCAGGATATTAGCTAGAGCCTCGGGGAAGTCCTTAAGCCTTTGTCCTTCAAAGTAAGGCAAGAAGATCCCTGTCTTTTTAGGTAAATTTTTCATCAATCCTACTTCCTATCGACTCTCAATAAGTCCATCCAGGCGTTGAGACCATTATAGAATGACATAGTCCTCTGGTCAGGCTGTTGTACCTGAATTAGGTTTGCCTCTGAGGGATAGTACAATTGCTCTTCACCGACGGGTTTTACTGGCAGCAATGTATCACTGACGCCATCCCATTCTTTATTAACTGGCAATCCTACTAAAGCCAGCGCTGGGTCCAGGGTAGCATCAACCAGAACCAGCTTACCTCCTATATCCACCTTACAGGCAAGGTGAGAGCCCATGGGCATTTCTTTAGCCGCCTCTCTCAGTTCCGGTGGGTAGAGGTTTTCAAACTCGTCCCATCTATAACTGTAAACGGCATATAATATCTCCAGCCCCAGTCTCTGAAACATATTACACAGCAGGAAGTGTTTGGGTGTGCACGAGCCTTTGTTAAACTCCAGCATTCTTACGTATTGCTTTGCATCATTTAGCTCTGGGATTACAGCGTAAGGTATGTCCCTTATCTGGTTGAAGATGGCTATCCTTGCTTCTCTGGGGTTTTTGCCTTGTACCCATTCCCCGAACTTAACGTCAACAATATCAGCCATAGATTCAGGTTTTAAGCTTAACTGGTTTAAAGATGCCGAGTCAAGCCGCCTTGTTCGCTGCTAATTGCTTGTGCCCAGTTGCTCGAGCAGAGAGGAATTGACGTGCGACTGGAGACAAATGACGAATTAGTTAGTCTGCCGTATTGCCTGGTAGATGTTGGCGCTGCCGATATCAAACCAGGGTTCGTTGAAGGTATAGGCATGGACTTCGTCTTTAGTTATCAGGTAAGCGATGAAGCCACCCAGATTATCTCTTTTGCCTTCGGCGCAGTATTGGGTTAACAGTGGAAATATACGCTGCGGAAAAATATAGCAGGCAGTAGCAATAAGGCTGCATTTAGGTTGGGCTGGTTTCTCCTCGAGTTCTACTATCTTGCGATCGTCAAGTTGCACCACGCCATACTGGCAGGCTTTGCTTTTGTCAGCAATATCATGAACTGCCACTAGAGTATTTTTACCATTGTAGCTGGTAATGAATCGCGCGAGGTCAAACTCAAAGTAGTTATCGCTGCCAATAACCAGCAGGTCGTCTGCTATATTCTGGGTTCTTATACAGTATTCTATTGCACCTATAGCACCAAAGGCTTGCTTCTCATGAAAAACTGGTTCTGCATATAGGGTTATATTCCTACTCAAATTATCCTGCCACTGGAGAAAATCGGCCTCAAATTTCTTGTTGGTGTTCACCAGGATAGGAATATCCTGTGGAATCTTATATACAAGGTGGCTGATTAAAGCTTTTCCCTTATACTCGATGAGCCCTTTGGCTTTGTTGATACTGAGCGGGTAGAGCCTTGTGCCAAAACCGCTTGCCAACAGCAGACTTTTCATCTCGTATTCCCAAGTTGCATATTATTTCACACCTGAGCCATCGTCGTATACCCGTTCCTTCCAGCTTACACCTTTGCCTACAACTTGCCGAACAGTGGCATAAACAGCGCTTAACAAAATATAGAAGAACCCAATAGGATGTAACCATGCAGAGATGGCAGAATTCTTAAAACGAAGGTCCACCATCAATCGCATACCGATTATTACGACTACCTGGAATATAATCAATGGCCGCCAAGCTGTAGGAGCATCTACCATGAATAGCTCATGCCACAGCCAGTAGAATGGTGCCAGGAAGAAAACGTAGCCAGCTACCATTAATGCCACCAGCGCCGCTGAGGATAGTGACGCCACCGAATACATCCATTTGATTACACCTTCGCTCATCGTCTTAATGCTGTGGTACATACTGCAGGAAAACACTGGAGATAAATCGATTGCCATATGCCGGCCGCCATGCCGAATTGTCTCAATTCCTAGCCAGACATCTTCCAGTATTTTACCTTTTACTGCCTTGTGTCCTCCAATGCGCCAGTATTCATCTCTGGGGAAAAGCAGGAACTGTCCAATAGCCAGCGATGGCTTTGGTTTTTTACTGCGTTGCAGCCACCACAAAGGAAACCAGCTCATTATGAGAAAATAAAATAATATGGGGATAGCAATTTTTTGAGGCAAGAAGGTAGTAAGCTGGCGGGGAAATCCCGACAGCAGTGACGGTTTTAGCTCCAGAGCCAGCGCCATAACACTGCGCAGCATATGAGCGGCACTGATGGTATCGGCATCAACAAACAACAGCCAGGAGCCTTGGGCTCTTTCAGCAAGCTGATGACAGGCAAATGGTTTGCCAGCCCAGCCCTGGGGCAATGGGGTTCCTTTCAACAATTGGACGCGGTCGTCTGTAGCACTTATCTGCCTCACAATGTCAGCAGTCCTGTCTCTGGAATTGTCGTCAAGCACTATAATCTCGAAGTTGGGGTAATCTTGTTTTTGTAAAGACTTTACGCAGGCTTCTATGTTTGACTCTTCATTCCTGGCAGGGATAAGCACCGAGATTAAAGGTGCTGGCTCGAGCATAGTGCTATCTTTTTTGGGCCTGCGGAGCGCTTTCAAATTGAGGATGAGGTTAAGGGCAAAGACCACCAGGCCAGCAGTTATTATTATCTGATATATCAATGCTCTTACTCCTCATAATGTCGACTGGCATGTGTGGCTTTACGTGCCCGGAGCCATATAAGAGGTTTTATCTGGACTCTGGGAAAAGACCGTAGGTCATCAAGCTGCTTAACTGTCCATATTACCAGCACGAGCAGCACGAACAATGCCTCCCAGGAAGGACCTTTGGTGACTAGCAGGTAAACCAGGGTGGCTGGTGGAGCAATCATCACTGCCCAGGTGTCGCTTTCCATAATCAAAAAGCCCATGAGTGCCATGATAAGCATGACAATCAAAATATCATATTGAGGTAGTGCAAAAAGAACGCCCAGAGTGGTTGCCAGCGCTTTGCCGCCGTTAAGTCCCAGCAGTGGCGAGAAAGCATGACCCGCTATAGCGCAGATCCCAATTCCTAGAACTGCTGCAACAGGGAGCTTGAAAACCAAATGTGCCAGGGCTACGAAAAGTGCGCCTTTGGCCATATCGAGGATTAAAGCGAAGGCTCCAACCTTGGGACCAGCGGCACGGAAGACATTAACAGCACCAGGGTTGCCATCACCGTAGTTCCTGATGTCTTCACCTCCCAGCCACCTGCCAATCCATAGTGAAAAGGGACAGGCACCCAGCCAGAAAGCAGCTACAGCTAGCGGTATAGAATAAACTAACTCCATGATGCCTATAATACTCCAGCTTAAGCCTGTGTGCCATACCTCGGATAGCAAGGTATAGAATAGCTCATAGCCAATTTATTGTCAAGTGGATGCAAGCGTTTGGTTATTTATCGGAAATAACATCCCTAGAGGGGTTCGAACCCGTGACAGCCTTCTTGGAGGGCATCGTCTTGGATGAACTCTATTTTCAGCTCTTTTTGAACCTGAGAAGTCTTGAAAAACCGCCCCTTTTTTAACTAAGCAGGTTATCGGCCTTTTTATAACCTCTCACTACTTGCTTGACTCTTTTTAACATACTTGCCCCATAGGCAACAATGAATTGACAGTATCTTGAAACAATATACTCTTAAATTTTTGATTTGGTGGAGGCGGGGGAGGGTTGAGCTCCCCGTCCATCTTGAATACTTGACTATATTGATTAGAATTTCCCTCCAGGCAAGTAAATCACATTTTCCCACAGAAATTATTTATCAGGCAGGTCGTCGGTTTTTCTCTTTTACGTTCAAATTGCTAATTGTTTTAGACAGCCTGCCTTTTTGGCAGTTTGTCTCTAAAGGAAAAGATAGGATAAATTAGGTGGATTTTGAAGCTATTTGGAGCGGGAGACGGGGTTCGAACTTAACTCCCTTCCGCCGGGGGAAACGGTCACTGCTTCAGGGAGTGTTGAAATTCGTTAAACATTACAGTTCAGATTTGTAATGATAGGGTCGCAGGCCCGTATGATGTGATTGCCGTTCTTTAAAAAAACAAAGATGCCAACGATGGAGATATAACCTAGATAAGGTTCATGACGTATTTTAGGTAAAGCTCTTTGGCCAATTCTTCGTTAAGTGTATTCTTGATAATAACTCGACCATCTGGAAAAACAATTATCTCATGTTTGCCAATTATGGCTGTAAGCATGAAATCGCTTTTTGATATTTTACCGAATTTTGTGAGTCGAGCCGCAAGCTTATCCAGTGCGATAGTATTAACCTTGGTGTTTACTATCTGCAAAGCACGACTCTGGCCGCAGAATGAACTGATTTTCATCTCGAATCTATTATCCAAATATTCATAGGTGCCATGGCAGGAAGGACAATCTTCACGACGCTGAATGTTTAACCCATCAGAAGTCAGTCCCCAGACATCGACGATAATAAGTTTGTGGTTGACATCTGCAGAGCCAACCAAGAGCTTGATCGCCTCTGTAGCCTGCAATGCAGCAATGACGGATGGGGCTGCATTTATTATACCTGCCGTCTCACAAGTTGGCATGGATTCTGGTTTAGGTACTACAGGAAATATACATCTTAAGCACGGAGTCTGCCCTGGAATTACTGTCATGGTCATTCCATTTGAAGCAAGTGCACCACCATAAATCCAAGGAATTTTGTGCTTGAGTGCCACATCATTAACCAAAAAGCGGGTTTCAAGGTTATCCAGCCCATCTAGTATTACATTTGCTCCCTGGCAAAACCTTTCGATATTAGTATAGTTTACATCCGCAGCTATACCCTCAACAGTAATAGTTGAATTGGCTCTTCTGAGATGCCGCTCGGCGGCTATAGCTTTAGGTAGCCGGCTCCTTACGTCTTCTTCGTTAAATAGGACTTGACGCTGCAGGTTGTGATACTCTATGAAGTCTCTATCTATGATTCTCACCTTGCCAACTCCGGCTCTTACCAGTAAAGTTGCACTGGTGCATCCAAGAGCGCCACAACCAATAACGACAGCACAGCTATTAGCTAATTTGTGTTGCCCATCCTCACCTATGCCAGGGAATATTGTTTGTCGTGAATATCGGTCTCTTTTGTACTTGATGGTTTCCATTTTAAAGCTATTCGGCAAAGTATAAGCATTTTTTGATGGAGGAACACAACCCGCTGTGGCAAATAAAGGGTGTACGCTTAATGTTCCACACTCTATCCTCCTGCTGGAAGCAAAAGAGTAATGAGTATCTCGTCTCCGTCTTCTATCGGCTTATTTAATGGCTCGGGGTCAAAACTGGCAATTTCTTTGTTAATATACACCAATATATAGTGTAGCAATTTGCCTTCTTTGTCAAATATGGCATTTTTGATTTCGGGGAACTGTTTCACCAGGTCATTAAGGCTCTGCCCAAGAGTGCTACCGTTGACCTCGACTATCTTTTGATTATTGGTCAATTTTTGCATGTATTCATAAAGTAAATTTACTTTTGCCGCCATGTCCTAAATTCCTTTTCCGCGTTGATTATATCAATATATAAACACCTAGTGTTATGTCTAATTATTAAGTGTTAACTGTTGGTAAACATTAAAACTATAATGTGCAATGTCTTAAAAGAAAGTCTATACCTTAGTTCTGCACATAGCATAGCTCAACTAGAAACATGTGACAGAGTCCAAGCCTCACGCTTTACAGAGATATCGAAGTCATCTTTGAATAGTTTACTGGCTAGGCTTGCTGCTTTCATTCTGGCATCATCATCGCCATCGTAAAAAACGTGAGCCCGTAGCTTGTTTATTATGAAAGGTGTAGCTCCACCTGATACCACCATGGAGGACGTATATAAAGCTGCCATACCGTTCGTCCTGTTGGATATATTGGTAATGTTGCTTATGTCTGTAGTGTAGTTATTTAATAGTTCATTGTATGAGTACGAGCAATGATTGTCTCTGTGCGGTTATAGCCTCATTGACAACATCGTTGCGCTACAGCGATGATCCCTCGATTGTCCGCCCAATTTGTTGCAACCTGGATTTTAAAATTTTGTCTACACTGGATACTATATAGTCATAGTCTATTTTTAATTTCCTGTAGGACATTTTTAGCTTCACGAGATATTGCACATAATCCCTGTTAACCCACGTTTAAAGTGCCTTTAAAACACAGATTTTAGCCCATTTTTGCGCTTTATTTGAGATACCAAAATCGGCTTAGCTTTTATGATGAACAAATAGAGAGCCAGAGCGATAGCCACTACCTCGATTAGGGAACTCCACATTATCCCAAATGTGCCGGCTCTGAAAATGTAGGGGTCTACATTGATTTCAATCATCTTGACCAATCAGAAATCCACAAATATTTCTGAATACTTAAATATTACTATACTGTATTAACAGCAGCAAAAAAGTACCAGTATGTCAGTTTTAGAACCACTTGACAGGAAGATATGCGAGGTATATATTGAGACCCGTGTCATCCACTCAGACTATTGTTTGTTAGGACATAGATGCTGAGGAAGGCAATTTATGACAATAAACCAAAAAGCAGTAAGTAAATGGGTCGTTCTCTTTATTATACTCGCCTTAGCCATACCTAGCTGGAACTTTTCGTTGGTGACACAGTAATAAAGGAGGGTTAGTGTGCGATGATAAAAAAATCTATAGTAAACAAGGTAATCCTTGCTATCGTCATATTGGTAGTATTTTGTCCTTTCCTCTTGACTCTCAATTCATGTTTCTATACCACTTTAGGTGGACAATGTAAACCGATACTGTCATTGCAGCAATTATGTGACCCGAACTTTCATTGGCACGTGGAGCAAAGCGGGGTAATACATGAAGATCCACCTCCAGAACCCCCGTCACCACCTACAGAACCACTTCCCTTGAATACAGATCCAGGTAGTTTGCAGACTACTTCAGTGGATATGGGGCAAGGAGGTGAAGGAAGTGCGGGTGGTGGAGGTAGGTAAATAGTAGCTTCTCTTTGACCAACGGGAATGATTAGGAATGGAGTGATCTTAAGATCACTCCATTTTTTAACTAGTCTCTAAGGAGATAGAGATTAAGAAATTACCTCCAACGGTGGAACTATTTGCCCCAGTTATCAATCTACCTTTGGCCTTGAAGGAAAGGACAAGACAGGTTCAAACCTGTCCTTTACATTTTTTTAAATAGCCTGGGAAAAGGGCAATGAAAAGTGTGGTTTACACTTCTAACTGATGACTATCATTCAATCGATAAAATACCTTTTAAACTTTCTGCCGGTTTATCGGCCGGTATCATTTGGTCTTTGTCTACGTAGTAAGTCCAGGTACCAGAAGCGAGTTTCGTATCCCAGCCTAAACCGATACCACTAATCTGGTACGCGGTATCATTAATTTTTTGGACCTTCCATCTTTCGCCAAATTTTAAGACATTGTGTATTGTAGACTTGGATGATTCCCTTGCGGATAGCATCTCTTTTCTCTTTTGATCAAAGGACGCCTTTTGGGTATTGAGCTCGTCCCTTAGCTCTTCCGGGTCATAGATTGTCCCCGTATTCAGGTCGGTGATTTTTATCGTTGAGGAAAACTGCTCGCCGGTACCACCAGCGTTGACTACCATGAATTCTAACGTAGTTACCTTGTAGAGGTCATTCTTAAGCTTGTCTAATTCTTCTGGGGTTACTCTGATTCTCCAGGAACCGGTTTGCGGTGGCGCAGTTTTCTCATACTCCACCCAGTCCTGGGCTGGTTTGAGAACCTGGTCTAGTTTCCCCAATTTGACTTGAACGTCATAGTTCTGCTTATCTATCTGGCTTATCTCTGAATCTACTCTAGCTATACCTTCGTTAAATATTTTAACGAGAGCGGTACCTGCTCCTATCATCGTATCGCCCAATGCACAACCTGTATACATTGTTCCTATCAGGATAAAAGCCAGCACTGCAATGACCTTCAGCCATTTCTGCATACTGCACCTCCCTTGAAACCATACAATTCTTTCGTTATCATACCATTTGCAAAAAGCCTCTGCAATAGGGTAGAGACCCAGAGAACTAGATAGGAGAATTAAATAAACCCGGACAATTTACGACTCTACGGCCTTACCAACGCAGAAATAGGCATTGTAGAAGGGGCAGACTAAAAAATCAATTCAAAATTGAGGTTAGCCGAGAGGACACAAACCGTCATATTGTGTCCTAATCAGTGTGGTTGCCCAATTTGGTAGTGAGTAAATGATAGCAGCTGTCGCGCGACCAGCGCAGGAGCCTCGGAAGCGTCTCCGGCTCTGCCCAGCAGTCCGTCAAATCCACGAGAAGTTACCTGGTGCCCTCGGGAATGGGGTACAATATGCAAAAGAAGCTTGGTACAGTATGCAAAAGAAGATGGTATTTATGCAAGTCTCCAGACAGGGATAATCAGCATGACGACCCCACTATCGGCCAAAACCGCAGAACAACAACGCCTCCACGAAGCGTATGCAGGACCAGTGCAGCCATGGCGCAAATGGGGGCCCTATGTGTCGGAGCGGTCCTGGGGCACGGTGCGTGAGGATTACAGCCCCAATGGTGATGCCTGGAATTATTTCCCGCATGATCTGGCCCGCTCCAAAGCGTATCGTTGGGGCGAAGACGGGCTGGCGGGCATTTGCGATCGCTATCAACTGTTAGTACTGGCTCTCGCTCTGTGGAATGGCCGTGATCCTATTCTCAAGGAGCGCCTGTTCGGCTTGGTGCCCACGGAATCCAATCACGGCGAAGATGTGAAAGAGTATTACTACTACCTCGACTCTACCCCGACCCACTCATACATGAAGTATCTCTACAAATATCCCCAGGCTGCCTACCCCTATGCCCAGCTCATGACTGAGAGCCAGAAACGCCAGGCCTGGGAGGGCGAGTACGAACTGCTGGATACCGGGGTCTTTGACGAGCAACGCTATTTCGATGTCTTTGTAGAATATGCCAAAGCCAGTCCGGAAGATATCTGCATGCGAATTGAAGTGTGCAACCGTGGCCCTGAAGAGGCCTCCCTCCATATTCTGCCCCACCTCTGGTTTCGCAATACCTGGTCCTGGGGGCCAGAGCCTCGACCGCAGCCTCGTATCACGCTTGGGCCAGAGGGGCCAGGGTATATGAGTCTACACGCTGATGATACGGCTGCTGACCCGCTGGCGAACCTGATGTTTGAGTATCGGCTCGGTCCCCGGTATCTTTATGGCACAGCGGGAGCGACGCCCCTCTTGACCAATAATGAGACCAATGGTCCGCGCGTCTGGGGTGAGGGAGCCGAGAATCGCAGTCCCTGGGTCAAAGACGCCTTCCATCGCCACATTATCCACGGGGAAGCGTCGGTCAACCCGGCGCAGAGCGGGACCAAATCCTGCCTGCATTACGCCAATGTGTGCGTACCCGCCGGTGGCTCTGTCGTGCTCAGAGTGCGGCTCTCGGATCAGCTCTTACCGAATCCGTTGGAGGACATTGACACGATCGTGGCCCAGCGCCGTGCAGAAACCGATGCATTTTACGCCACGATCCACCCTCCCCGCACTACGGAAGACGAGCGCCTGGTGCAGCGTCAGGCCCTGGCCGGGATGCTCTGGAGCAAGCAGATTTACCTGTATGACGTCAACCTCTGGCTCAAAGGGGATAATCCATCCTGTCAGCCCCCGGATGCGCGCTGTCATATCCGCAATGTACACTGGCATCATCTCAACTCCATGCGCGTGCTGTCCATGCCCGATAAATGGGAGTATCCCTGGTTTGCGGCCTGGGATCTCGCCTTTCAGAGTATGGCCTTGGGGCTTGTGGATATGGAATTCGCCAAAGAACAGCTCTGGTTGTTGCTCTTCGAGCAATTCCAGCACCCGAGTGGCCAGATTCCGGCCTACGAGTGGGAGTTCTCCGATCTCCATCCTCCGGTGCAGGCCTGGGCCGCGTGGCGGCTCTACAATATGGAGCGCCTGCATACGGGTACGGGAGACCGGGAGTTTCTGGAACGGTGTTTCCACAAGTTGCTGATGAATTTTTCCTGGTGGGTCAACAAGGTTGACAGCGAAGGGAATAATGTCTTTGAAGGTGGTTTCCTGGGACTCGACAATATCACGGTGATTGATCGCAGCGAAAAGCTTCCGGATAGGGTGAAGCTGAAACAATCCGATGCTACAGGTTGGATGGGGATGTTTTGTTTGCAGATGATGCGCATCGCCCTGGAACTTGCCAAGGAGAACCGGGTCTATGAGTCACTGGCCACCAAATTTTTTCAGCATTATGCCTATATTGGCGCGGCCATGAAGAAGATGGGTGGCTGGTACGAACTCTGGAGTGAAACGGATGGGTTTTTTTACGATGCGCTGTGCTATCCCGATGGTTCGTACCATAAATTCCAGGTGCGCTCTCTTGTTGGCTTGATTCCTCTCTATGCCATTGAATGCCTCGAAGAACAGCAACTCGCACCGTTTCCGGAGTTCCGGGCCAATCTCCATTGGTTCCTGGAGAATCGCCAGGATATTGTGCAGCGTTGTGTGCGCACGATTACCAATGAGCTGGGGGTTGTCCATGTCCTGGCCATTATCAATCCGGAGCAGATGCGCCGGCTCCTCAGCTGCATCTGGGATCCATCAGAGTTTCGCTCAGACTATGGCTTGCGCAGTTTATCGAAGCATCACGAGGCTCATCCTTATACGTTTGGTGAGCATGTGGTGCGTTATAGTCCTGCCGAATCTCTGGAACGCTTGAAAGGTGGTAATTCCAATTGGCGTGGCCCGCTGTGGTTTCCCACGACCTTCTTGATGATTGAGTCCTTGCGGAAGCTGCACACTGCCTATGGGCATGGGTTTACCATCCCCAGCAACGTCAGCGGTGAAGGACACGTCACCCCAGAGGAAATTGCCAGGGGGTTTGCGCAGCGCATGATCAGCCTCTTTACGCGTAACGCTGACGGGAAACGTCCTGTCTACGGCAACGTGCGGATGTTCCAGGACGACCCGCACTGGCGTGACTATCTGCTGTTTTATGAATATTTCCACGGCGATACCGGCCAGGGGCTGGGCGCCTCACACCAGACGGGCTGGACAGGCTTGGTCGCCAATCTCATTGATGAATGGAGTCTCTAGCGCTGCGTACCGCAATGCCCCCGCCAGCTTGGCGAGGGAGTCTTTTTGGCTGTCTAGGGACTATTGGGGCAGGCGAGGCTCATCTTCAGTATATAAGCCCGTAATATTATACCGACCTTGCCAAACCTGCCCAATCCAAAGAATTTAGTCTCGGTGGTTTATTCCCAGAACAAGACATCAAGCAGGATAGCAGCAGCGAGGGCTGGCAATGGCAGAGAGGTGTCTTCAAAGGCGAGAAGGAGCAGGGAGGGAATGATTGGTTGAAAACTATATAATTCTCCACGTCTTTTTGATAAACTAGGGCTAACCCTGAGCTATTTGGGAAAGGTGTTAGCTGGTGAGCGAAAGGTTATGTAATTTATTCGAGGTATGTGAAACTCTTGAAGCTCCTTTGTGTCCTATCCAGGAAACTGCTTTGAAGCATGCCATATGGTATCCAGATGAACCAATCTGCCAGTCGAAGCAATTTCAAGACCTGCCCTGGGTTAAGAAACAGAAGCAGATAGCTGCCCTGAGGCTGAAAGCTGACACTGGCTTCTTTACTGTCAGAATGCTTGATGCCATACATGTGGTTACCAAAAACCTTAAAGGCGCCGACCCTGACGACCCTAATGCCGAATTAAAATGGCTCAAGGAACGAGCCGAAAAGCGGGCTTTAGCCTCCAAAAAGAGGCGACAAAAGAAAGCCGTTGTCAAGAAAAAGCCTGCGAAAGAAGCTCTTTTCAAACTCAAGACGCCGAAGGCTAATGTCGCTCGTCGCTAGTGACTCGTCGCCCGAGTGTGTTTAAGAGGTACGCATGCCCTCTTAAGAAGCAGCAACCCATTATCTGCTGGAGAAGGAGGGAGGAGCAGTGGTGAGATGTTGGAAATAAAAATCTTAATTTCCTGCAAAAGCCAAAAGTAGTATATAATTATGGCAAATTGAATACTGCTTTGACCTATGTCTTATTAGACTATAAGGCTTTAATAGTTCCCTCTGGCGCCTGGCTTGTAGCTCAGTTTATTAAAGTTATCATTGCCTCGGTACAAGACAGGCGTCCCAGGTTTTCCTACATGACCACTATGGGCGGCATGCCCAGCGCCCATAGTGCTACAGTTTGCTCCCTGGCAATAACTATAGGTATCTCTAATGGGTTCACCTCAGCTGTTTTTGCTATTGCTGCCTTTTTTGCCCTGATGGTGATGTACGATGCTGGTGGCGTGCGTCGGACGGTAAGCAGCCATTCTGGCATGATAAACCGTATGTTAGATGAGCTTTTCAGAGGGAATCCGGAATTCGAACTGCGTTTTCGAGAGATTATAGGACATAATCGTCTCGAAATTGCGGCCGGTGCAATACTGGGGATACTGCTGGCATTATGGTGGACGTAAAAAGCATGAACTATCAGGCAAAATGAGAGATAGGATTAGAGGTGAGAGGATGACTCGGTTGGATTCTATTAAAGGAGCTATATGAAAAACAGAGTACGGTTCATAGTGTTCATAGTCGTCATAATGTTGGCCATATTGTTGATACCAGCGTGCACTGAGCCTACACCAAGCCCTGAACCTGCATCAAACAATGGGACTGCACCGAGCAATCAGCCTGTACCTACCCCCCCAAGTGCGTCACAACATCTCAACCAGGGCGATGCCTACTTCAATCAGGGGCAATGGGATAATGCCATCGCCGAATATACTCAAGCTATAGAACTCGAGCCCATGCTGGCTGAGGCATATTACAAGAGGGGCATTGCTTATAATGGCAATGGACAGTATGACCTGGCGATAGCTGATTTTACTGAAGCGATGAAGCTTCAGCCTAATGAAGCTATGCTCTACTATAATAGGGGTATTACTTATGATGTCAAGGGACAGTACGACCTGGCTATCGCTGATTTCACTCAGGCAATTGAGCTGAATCCGACTATGGCTGAAGCTTACGATAGCCGCGGCAAAGCCTATGGCAAATCCGGGCGATTGAAGGAGGCTATGTTTGACCTGGATACTGCCATCACACTCAATCCCAAGCTGTATACTGCCTATTTGGATCGTGGCACCATCAATGTCAACACGCGTCAGTATGATCAGGCTATCTCCGACCTGACCTCAGCTATTCTCTTAATGGATAAGTATGATCTGGCAATCATTGGCCCTGAACTAGCTAAAGCCTATTGCAACCGTGGTTATGCATACTTTAGAACTGAATATTGGGAATCAGCATTGGTTGATTTAAATGCGGCTATTAAAGTTGACCCTAATCTGGCTTTAGCTTATTGTAATCGAGGTTTAGTCTACAACCATAAGCAGAAATATGATCTCGCTCTGGCTGACTTCAAAAAGACACTGGAATTGACTAATGACCCGGGACTGAGACAGGTCGCAGAACTGGGAATCAAGGCCTCAGAGCAAAAGCAAGACATGCAAATCACAGAAGGCAAATCAACATCTGGTACAAAACCTTAAACTGAACCATTCTATCGTTGAAAAGGCTTAGCTTACGCCTATTACTTTGTAAACAGTAACTGATTCCTCTTTGCCTTTGAATGATTTCGGGCCCAACTCCTCAACCTCCACATAGCCCTTGACCTGTTGATATGTCTCAGGCCCAATCCAGACTTCACCGCCTGTTGTAGCGCTGCAAATCCTAGAAGCCAGGTTGACCGAATCGCCAATAACAGTGTATTCGCATCGCCCAGATGACCCCATATTGCCAGCGATCGCATTACCAGTGTTAATGCCGATGCCAAATTGAACTTTAGGCAGTGAGGTATCTTCTTGTTGCCTTTTTATAATTGCTTGTTGTGATTCCCATGCGGACTTCACTGCTAACAGGGCATGCTTTTGTTGAGCTTGTGGGGCATTCCACACCCCCATTATATTATCGCCAGCGAATTTATTAACTATACCATCGTTTTCTATAACGCGTTCTATTAAAATTGACAGATAGATATTGAGCATATTGACGACTTCTTCTGGGGACATCTGTTCGCTCATTCTGGTGAAGCCTCTAATATCGGCAAAGAGTATCGACACAGTCCTGAGTTCACCGCCAAGCTCAAGCTTTCCGATGTCATCAAGTTCCAGGATTTTCGTTGCTACCTGGGGTGAAACGTACCTGCCAAAAAGGTCTTTGATAAGTTGTTTATGTGACTGTTCCGAGACGACGACACAAAGAACGATGGCAATGTAGGCTACAGGCATCAGCATCGACGGGTATAAGAGGTTTAAGATATAACCTCTATCAAATGTAATAAAAACGCTTATCATGTAGCCTATAATCAAGGCAACCACCAGTACCGCTCCCCACTTCAATTTCAAACGGGGTAAGGCAAATCCCGTAATCACTACAAACAATAGCATGAGCATCAATGTAATATGCCAGTCAGTGTCTACTACAAATCTTTGTCTTAGAATATTGTCCATGACATTGGCATGAATCCATACGCCTGGTTGTTTCTCTGCTGAAACTGGAGTTGCCCAGGTATCGATCTCCCCGGTTGCCGTCATGCCGATAATCACGAGTTTATGTTTGACTATGGATGGGTCAAAATCGCCCTTGATAACATTTACATAAGAAAGATAGCTGTAGCTTATATCAGGGGTCACATAATTTATCCGCAGCATTTTATATTGATCAACCGGGATATCACGGCCAATTAAGTGGAGCTTGTTATTGTACAAAGGATATTGGTCAGGGTTTGATTCAGGAAACATGACCTGAAGCATGGCTACAGAAAGTGCCGGCAAAATCTGCGCAGAGCTGTTTACAATCACTAGGGGCAGCCTCCTTACTACACCATCGGTATCGGGAGCTATGTTGGCATGGCCTATGCTGTGACTGGCTTGCTTAAGGAGTGCCGTGGGGAATAAAAAATGTTCATAGGTAAGGGAAGATTGGCTTGATGGCAAGGGCTCGACACCGACTGCTGCCAGGACAACGTTTCCTGTTTCTTTAATTGCTTGAGAGAGGATGGTGTCATCGGTTGAGGTATCGGCAAAAAGAACGTCGAATCCGATAACTTTAGCACCAGCGGCGCTTAGATTATTAATTGCCTGTGCATGGAGGCTGCGGTGCCATTCTGACCATTTACCATAGGTTTCCAAAGTGGCGTCATCAATACCCACTATGACTATGTTCGATGATGGTGGTTCTGGGGCGAATAACTGGTCAGTGAGAGAAAGATTAATCCTGGTAAAAGGTTGGACCACCAGAACAAGCAAGGTAAACAGGCATCCCACGCCCAGCACAATGATTGTATGCAACAGCCTGTGGTATTGACGGCGACTTAGCTTTTTTAGGAAAAGTTTCATGGAGCAAATGTATAAATGCCGCTTGTTTGATTAAGGCTTATTTATCTATCTCCGCCACCGCCTTGACCTCCGCCTTTGCCTTGTCCTTCTCTACCGGCCTTGCCCCCCACCACCGCCTTGACTCCCACCACCGCTACCCCCGGAAATGCTCCCTTGGTAGAATATGTATGACCCATCAGGTAATACAGTGAGATGATAACCTTCGGGTATACTGATTAATTTCCCATCTACCATAACAAACCAATTGCCCTCTATGTTAAATACTGTCGTACCGCTGGGAAAGACGAATACCTCGCCTATACTACCTCTAACAACTGCAGCGGTATGAGGAGTGTCTATTTGGTACAGCGAATCCGAGTCAACGAGTTTTTCTACCCGGCTTTTGGTCTTGCCGATCTCTTGCCATAGTTCAATGGTTGTAGACTTGGTCTTATCATTAATACTCAATTTAGAAATACGGATTTCAGTGTTTGAGTTTAATTCGATAATGCTTCCCTCAAAGAAAAGAATTGAAGCTGTGGACTCATCAGAAGTCTTAATGGAATCACCGGGTTTAAGACTTGTATTCACTTCAGCCTTAATCCAAGTATCAGTGTCTGTCTTCTTTACCAATACCTCGCCGCTAATTTCAGTGATTTTAGCCAGAGGTTCTTCTGAAGGTGATGGTGTGGGAGCAGGCGTTGGAGTAGGTGTTGGTGTAGGAGGGGTGGGGGTGGAAGGGGGTGGGATTGTCGGTTGCTGTAATGGTGTGGTAGATGTCTGGCACCCAATAATACCAGTTGATAATGAAAAAACCATTATAATGAGCAATACCCAAAATATGGAATGCTTATTTTTTATTATCAGATTTACCTCCCGTCTTCGTTCCACTCAATAATTTTAATATTGTACAATATATCCGTCGAAAGGTATAAAGAATTATATTATCATAAGAGCAGATATATTACAACAATATGGGAATAGGCGATGGCTTGATTCCATCTTTCACGTTAGGCTGCGGAACATTCGCTGGCAATTCGACAACTGATAACATCAGTTATACACATCTGATCAATATTAAAAGATTAGCCCTCAATTTGTAAGCATATTCTCTTGAGGAATATCAAAACAGCCAGGTTACTAGCTTGGTTGTGACTTGATTTCATGGGGTGCGGTTGCAATACAGCGAATGTAATTCAAGTCAATGGCAGGTATAAATACTTGCTTTCGTCGTACGCTTAATTCTCCGTAAATATCCGACAGTCTACCTCCTTCTTTAATCTTTGTAATGGTGGCTTCATCCCTAAGCTCATATGTGGACGATGATAATGATAGCGCTTCAGGAAAGATTCTACCATTTCTATGCACTCAGGCAATTGTTTAGCACGATATTTTGACCAGCCCAGGCACTCTTTTCTTACCGTTCTGTTGAAACTCTCAATATAAGATTGTTCATTTTTACGATATGGCCTAGCTACCCTGTGACGATCACAGAAAGAATGTACATGCATGAGGAAGTCTGCCTTAAACTCTGGACCGCCATCAGTCTGAATAAGATGCACATGCTGCCCAAATCTCCTCTTCATACTCTTAACTAGAAATCTGGAACCGTACCTGGCAGTGAGCTCCGGAGCTAATAGAATATCTGCCTCTCTGGTAAAAATGTCTATCGCAGTGAATGCATAAATGTCCCCGAAATCAATTGTATCCATCTGAATTACTTCTCTGGGCATTGATGCTTTTGGTATCAATCCTCTCACTTTATTTTTCTTCCATTTGGACCGAATTAAATATTTCTCCGCTAGTATCTCATATATCTTAGGAACCGAGAGGTGGATACCACGTTCAAGCTCTAAATAATATTGAATCTTCTGACCACAACAATAGTATTCGCGCTCCCTGATTTCCCAGACTAATCTCTTTACTAGCGGGTCTACTTGCCTTCTTTTCCTCTCACCTTTCTTGGATTGCTCGTAGTTATCCAGGAATGAGAGAAGTCCATGTTCTTTGATGTTCTGTATCCAGATATGTATGGTCTCGCGATTTTTATCCAGCCTTTTAGCAATGTGTACCTTAGGAATTCCTTGTTCATATAACTCCCAGCAAAGTGTTATTAATGTCCTGTTTTGCATGTCCATGATTTTACATGGACTGTCGGATTTCTACGGAAACATTGCGGGGTATTGACACAGGGATTTATTAGGTTTAAACTATTAGGCGGTTTTTGAGCCTTTTGACAAGCTTGTACAGATTAGATATATGAGAACTCAGCCGGATGATGACTAGCTTTTTGCTAGGCGGCAATGCCCCGGAATTATAAGTGTTAAGTTCATGTTACAGCAAGAGGTGTAATAAGAAATGTTGGTAGTCGCATGTGTCAAACAAGTGCCGGACACTACCCAGGTAAAGGTTGACCCGGTTACTGGTACCTTGATCAGAGAAGGGGTACCATTCATTATGAACCCCTTCGATACGCATGCTTTGGAAGAGAGCCTCAGGCTCAAGGATAAGTACGGGTTTCGCGTAGCAGTCATTTCTATGGGGCCCCCTAATACCGAGGTCACCTTGAGGAAGGCTCTGGCGGTGGGGGTGGATGAGGCGATACTTCTGAGTGACCGGGTTTTTGGTGGAGCTGATACTCTGGCTACCAGCATGGTATTGGCTGAAGCTATAAAAAGGTTGGCCCAGAAGGAAGAGGTGGCTCTGGTGATCTGTGGTAAACAGACTATCGATGGAGATACGGCTCAGGTAGGGCCGGGTATTGCTACCCGCCTGGACTACCAGCAACTGACCCTGGTAGACAATATTGAAAATATAGACCCAAATGCTAAGAAAATTAGAGTAAGACGTAAACTGGAAGGTAGGCATGAAATAGTGGAGTCGTCCTTTCCGGCAGTGCTTACAGTGGTGCGAGAGATAAACCATCCACGTTACCCCACTGTGCCCATGCGGCTAATGGCTGAAGATACTACAGTAGAACTATGGAACAATAAGGTTATGATACTGGACGAAAATACCATAGGTCTCAAAGGGTCGGCGACACAGGTACGCAAAATTTTTTCTCCGGAAAGAGCCAAGGGCGAGATAATAGGCGATGGTGTCAAGGATCCCGAGGGAGCCGCCAGTTTACTCATTGATAAACTGATAGAGAAGGATATCGTCTGTCTATAACGGGTTTGGGTAAATATTGGGATAAGCAAGGGATTTATAAATGCCAGAAGAGAAGAAAATAAAGAAACCCCGTGGCGTAGCCAAGCTCATTCCTGGTAGGTGTATTGCCTGTGGTGCTCGCTGCCAGAGCTCCTGCCCTAAAGAGGCTGTAGAGATGAATGACAAGGGCGAGCCAATCATCGATCTAGCTAAGTGCATTGGCTGCCGTAAATGCCTCAAGGTATGCCCTGCTGATGCCATCGAGATTTACTATACTCCAGAAGAGCTTAAGATTCTGGCAGAATTAGAGGCACAGGCTAAGGCTGCAGGAGTATCTGAAGCCGAGGAGGCTGAAGAGGAAGATGCGGCCAAAGCTAAGATTAAAGGTTACAAAGGAGTCTGGATATACGTAGAGCAGACCGAGGGTAAACCGGCGGAAGTTTCTTGGGAGCTGCTAGGCATAGGGGCAGAGCTGGCTAAAGCTTTAGATGTGGAGCTATGCACGGTTGTTGTGGGCGACAAGGTGGAGAACCTCTGCCAGGAATCTTTTTACTATGGTGCCTCCAAGGTCTATCTGATAGATAACCCCATATTTCACTATTATCGCACTGAGCCTTATTACAAAGCCATCTGTTACCTGGTGGAAAAGTACAAACCTGAGATCTTACTTATAGGTGCCACCGGTCTGGGCAGAGACCTGGCTGGTGCGGTGGCGACCAACCTGAAGACCGGATTGACTGCGGATTGTACTGGTTTGGCTATTGATGACAGAGGCTTCTTGCTGCAAACACGTCCTGCCTTTGGCGGTAACATTATGGCTACTATCTTGACGGAGCAGACTCGACCGCAGATGGCTTCGGTTCGACCTCATGTGATGCCCATGCCGCAGAGGAATACCGCCAACAAAGGCGAGGTTATCCGTGAATCAGTACCGGTTAAGGAAGAAGATTTTACTACTAAGGTGCTGCAGATAATCGAAGACGCTAGGGATGGTGGAGAGTATGTAGATGTGGCGGCGGCGGATATCATCGTTTCTGGAGGTAGGGGCTTGAAGGCTAAAGAGAATTTCGGCATGGTACAAGAGTTGGCTAGCGAGTTGGGTGGTGTGATGGGTTGCTCCCGTGCTGCTGTGGAGGCGGGTTGGATGCCCGTAGAACGACAGGTGGGACAAACAGGCAAGACTGTCAGACCCAAGATATATATTGCCTGCGGTATCAGCGGTGCTATACAACACCTGGTGGGTATGCAGGACTCCGACGTTATTATTGCCATCAATAGTGATAAGCAAGCACCTATATTTGAAGTAGCTACTTACGGCATTGTGGGAGATGTCTTCCAGATAGTCCCAGCCATCACTAAACGTATTAGAGATTTACGTGCCAAGAAGGCTGGTTAATCAAACTAATTGCGCTGGTTGTTAGTAGGGAGCTTTTCCTCTCTCTTGATGGGAGAGGATAGGGGTGAAAGGGTGATAAGATTGATACCTGAAAAGGAGTAAACTGTGTCATCTGAAATTGCTATATTTGCTATCGTTTTTGTGGTCGCCGTAGCATTTTTTGCCTGGAGTTGTTACGGACGTTTCCGGCTGGTACTGCTGGGTAGACCTGACAACCGTTTTAAAAATATAGGCAGGCGTATCTGGAATATGTTATTCTATGCCTTTGGTCAGCGTCGAGTCGTCAGCCGTCCCTTTGGCATAAACCATTCCGTCCTTTTCTGGTGCTTTCTGATTCTCCTGATTGCCAATGCCGAGTTTTTACTGCATGGTCTGTTTCCCCGCTATATAAACATTATGCTGCTGCCAGCCACTGCCTACCATGTGCTTGCTTGTATTTTCGATATTGTATCCATATTGGCTCTGCTGGCAGTTATCATTGCCTTTGGTCGCCGCGTAATATTTCCTCCTAAGTACATAGAGGCAAGGAGTCGAGACGCGTTTATTATCCTGAGCTTGGTGGGGTTATTGATGATTGCCTTCTTTGGTATGCACGGCAGTGAGATTGCCCTGAATGCTCCTCGTTCCGATGCAACTGCGGGCGTGATAATGCAAGCTGCCCCGTATATGCCCATTTCCAACCTGGTTTCTACCTGGTTGGTTGGAGCTTCATCAGGAACGCTGGAGATATTAGTCATGTTTTTCTGGTGGCTCCATGCCATTGTGTTGCTGGCTTTCCTGAACTATTTGCCCTACAGCAAACATATGCATATCCTTACTTCGATTTTTAATTGCTTCTTCAAGAGCATTGATAAAGTTATCACCCAGCCACGGGAAGAGTTCCAAAAAGGCAATATATTTGGTGCAGGCCAGGTAAATCTATTCCGCTGGAAAGACCTCTTTGATTCTTATTCCTGTACTGAGTGTGGTCGTTGCAATGACCTCTGCCCAGCTACCAACACGGGCAAAGAGCTTAACCCCCGCCTGGTTGTCCATGATATCAAAGTCAATTTGGTTCATAATGGACCAAGGATAAAGAAAAATGAAAAAGCAGAGTTGCCTCTTATTGGTGGTGGCAAGGAAGGCAGCGTCTCTGAAGAATCGATCTGGGCATGTACCACCTGCAGTGCCTGTATGGAAGTATGTCCAGTGTTCATTGAACATGTGCCCAAGCTGGTTTCTTTACGCCGACACCTGGTAGAAATGAAAGCCAAGTTTCCTGAAGAGCTGCTGACTTTTTTCGAAAATGTAGAGCAGCGGAGCAATCCCTGGGGTATCGCCCCCTCTGACCGTGTTAAGTGGGCTGCCGAAATCGAGGTTAAGCCTTTTGAATCAGGCAAGACCGAGTATTTGTTTTACATAGGCTGCTTTGGCGCCTTCGACTCCCGCAGCCGGCAGGTAACTTTGGCTATAGCTAAGATACTGGATGCCGCTGGTATTTCCTGGGGTATCCTGGGCAAGGATGAATTGTGCTGTGGCGATAGCCTGCGCCGCCTGGGTAACGAGTTTGTTTTCGACCGCTTGGCTAGGGATAATATCAAGATTTTCCAGGAGCGAGGCGTTAACAAGATTATCACGGAGTGTCCACACTGCTATAGCACTCTGAAACATGACTATCGCCAGTACGGTGCTGAGCTGGAAGTCATCCATCACTCCGACTTTATCAACGACCTGATTGAGAAAGGTAAATTGAATTTAAGCCAGACTGCGGAGCTGGGTAAAGTGGTGTTTCATGATTCCTGTTACCTGGGACGTTACAATATGATTTACGAATCGCCACGAAAAGCCGTAGCAGCGGTTACTGGAAGCTTGCCCCATGATATGGAACGCCACCGTGATAAGTCTTTTTGCTGTGGTGCTGGAGGAGGACGGATGTGGATGGAAGAGAGCACCGGGACGCGTATTAATATAGCCCGCATCGAAGAAGCCCTGAGCAAGGACCCCAAAACTCTCTGCGTCTGCTGCCCCTACTGTATGACTATGTTTGAAGATGGGCTAAAAGATAAGAATGCTACCGATAAAGTGCGGGTGCTGGACGTTGCCGAGATTGTAGCTAACGCATTGAAATAAGTTTTCTTAAGAGGGGCATTGTCCCTATTAAACACCCCCTTTTGCTGGTGCCTTCAGCCTTCTATCTTAAAATCTTAACGACTGCGACGACAGGTCGTAGACATCGTTCATCGCTTAATTCTCCGTAAATATCCGACAGTCTACCTCCTTCTTTAATCTTTGTAATGGTGGCTTCATCCCTAAGCTCATATGTGGACGATGATAATGATAGCGCTTCAGGAAAGATTCTACCATTTCTATGCACTCAGGCAATTGTTTAGCACGATATTTTGACCAGCCCAGGCACTCTTTTCTTACCGTTCTGTTGAAACTCTCAATATAAGATTGTTCATTTTTACGATATGGCCTAGCTACCCTGTGACGATCACAGAAAGAATGTACATGCATGAGGAAGTCTGCCTTAAACTCTGGACCGCCATCAGTCTGAATAAGATGCACATGCTGCCCAAATCTCCTCTTCATACTCTTAACTAGAAATCTGGAACCGTACCTGGCAGTGAGCTCCGGAGCTAATAGAATATCTGCCTCTCTGGTAAAAATGTCTATCGCAGTGAATGCATAAATGTCCCCGAAATCAATTGTATCCATCTGAATTACTTCTCTGGGCATTGATGCTTTTGGTATCAATCCTCTCACTTTATTTTTCTTCCATTTGGACCGAATTAAATATTTCTCCGCTAGTATCTCATATATCTTAGGAACCGAGAGGTGGATACCACGTTCAAGCTTTAAATAATATTGAATCTTCTGACCACAACAATAGTATTCGCGCTCCCTGATTTCCCAGACTAATCTCTTTACTAGCGGGTCTACTTGCCTTCTTTTCCTCTCACCTTTCTTGGATTGCTCGTAGTTATCCAGGAATGAGAGAAGTCCATGTTCTTTGATGTTCTGTATCCAGATATGTATGGTCTCGCGATTTTTATCCAGCCTTTTAGCAATGTGTACCTTAGGAATTCCTTGTTCATATAACTCCCAGCAAAGTGTTATTAATGTCCTGTTTTGCATGTCCATGATTTTACATGGACTGTCGGATTTCTACGGAAACATTGCGTTCATTTGACTTTATTCCCAGAAAATGGTTTAATACTGGCTTTGTATGAAGGAAATGTATGCTATAGTTGAAACCGGCGGAAGACAATATAAAGTTGCTGCTGGCGATAAAGTCAATGTCGAGTACCTAGCGGCTGGCGAAGGTAAGGAGGTGGAGCTTTCCAGGGTTCTGCTTATTGCCGATGGCAAAGATGTGGTGATAGGTAGCCCTACTATCGATAATGCTAAAGTAACTGCCACTTGCCTCAACGAGGGAAAAGGTGATAAGGTTATTGTTTTCAAGTATAAGAATAAAGTCCGCTATCGCCGTAAGAAGGGGCATCGGCAGCTTTTTACCACATTGAAGATTAATGATATAGTCAGGCCCGGTGGTGAAGTGAAGGTAAAAACTCCCAGGAAGCGGAAGGCTAAGGTTGGAGGTGAAGACTAATGGCACATAAGAAAGGCGGCGGCAGCACTCGCTGTGGTCGTGATAGTAAATCTAAGAGACTGGGCGTAAAGATATTCGGTGGCCAGAAGGTTAATGCTGGAACTATTCTGGTCAGGCAAAATGGAACCAAGATTCATCCTGGTACCAATGTCGGCGTAGGCAGGGACTACACTTTATTTGCTCTCATTGAAGGCACGGTGAAATACGAGGTTGCTACCAAAAAAACTAAAAGGGTCAGTGTTTATTCTGAATAGAAATGAAAGAGAAGATTCATCCCAAATATTATGCTAATGCGAAAGTAGTGTGCTCCTGTGGTAATACTTTTACTATAGGCTCTACCAAGGAATTGCTGAAGGTAGAGTTGTGCAGCAAGTGCCATCCTTTCTTCACCGGTGAGCAGAGGATTGTGGACACCGCTGGCAGGGTGGAACGCTTTAAACGACGCTACAAGCTTGAAGGCTAGAAGTACAAAATATTGTATAATAGGGGAGCGGGTGAAAAATCCGCTCCTTTTTATTTATTAGAATGTCGGCAACAAAACCTTTTTATTACGGTGGACAGGCAGTCATCGAGGGAGTGATGATGCGGGGGCGGCGGCATGTGGCTATTGCGGTTCGCTGTCCCAATGGCGAGATAAATGTAACTGGCCAGCCTCTTGCCACTATGTATAAGGGCAGGTTCCGGGAGATGCCATTTACCCGCGGGGTGGTAGTGCTCATCGAGACGCTGGTTCTGGGCATTCAGGCATTGCTCCATTCTGCAAATGTTGTCTCCACCGAGGAGACTGGCGAAAAGATATCTCCGTATATGTTGTGGGGGACAATGGCAATAGGCATCCTCTTTGCTGTAGCCATATTCTTTGTAACTCCGCTGCTTATCGCTACCTATCTCATTTACCCCTATATTGACTCAGCTTTGGTGGGCAACCTGATAGAAGGCGTGATACGTATCGGCATGTTTATCCTGTATCTTTGGGTGGTGGGGCGGCTGCGTGATATAAAGACAGTATTTGCCTACCATGGTGCTGAGCATAAGGCAGTCAACGCCTATGAATCAGGACAGCCTCTGGAGTTGGAGTACGTGAGAAAGTACTCCACGGCACATGCCCGCTGTGGCACCAGTTTTCTGCTGATTGTACTGGTGCTAGCCATAATTGTTTTCGCCCTGATCGGACGGCCACCGTTATGGCTGGGAATTATATCTCGTATAGTTCTAATCCCGGTGATTGCTGCCATCGGCTACGAGGTCGTTCGTTTCGGAGCAGGTCACGTTAAAAATCCAATTATGCGCAGGATTTTAGCCCCAGGGCTGGCGCTGCAATCGATGACTACCCGGGAACCGAGCGATAGCCAGCTAGAGACAGCTATTTCGGCTTTAAAGAAAGTTATTGAAGCCGACGCCGGTGAATCGCAGCCTCAGAGTGATTCTTTATCGACCTCTCACCCTGTATCCCTCTCTCCTTCTCCAGAAGAGAGGGAAGGCGATTTTTAAAGGGGGGCTTTGTCTCTTTTATCCCCTGAGTGAAACCTCATGGTAGTGAGCAAGTACCCTGATATAAGACCTAGTCTATATCTGCGCTCTCCAGCTTCTGGTAGAAGCAACTCCAGTTGCCGGTGTGACAAACTGGTCCAGCTGGCTCAGCCCGAATCAGAATAGTATCGCTATCGCAGTCCTTGGCTATGGCTCGCACTTTCAAAATACTGCCTGAAGTCGCCCCTTTATGCCATAGCTCCTGTCGACTCCGGCTGTAAAACCAGACCTCGCCGCTGTCCAGGGTCAGCCGGAGGGCTTCCTTGTTGGCGTAGCCCAGCATTACCACCTCGTTACTGGTGGCGTCCTGAACTATTACCGGGATTAATTCCCTATCATCGAACTTTAACATTATCTGTTTGCTCCTTCGTCACTCTTTTTCCAACAAATTCCTCGTGTATGCCTCTGAAACAACCTGAGCTCTGTCAGTCACTCCGAGTTTAGTAGATATGGAATTTATTTCTCTTTTGACAGTTGCTTCACTAAGGCAGAGCTGTTTGGCGATGGTTTTGTTCATAAGCCCAGTGGCAACAAGGCGTAGTATTTCAATCTGCCTGGGAGTTAATATCCATTTGTCTAATGCTTCTCTCAGATTGATAGTGCCAGTGTATAGCGCCTTGCCCACGACAGCCCCCTCGACTCCCAGCCTCTCGAGCTTCTGCAGGTGGCTTATTGCCGAAATGCCGCCTGCGGCGATTACTGGTAGTTTCACTTTATCGATAAGATCGCCAATCGCCTGGTAATTGGGCTCGGTCAGTGTACCATCCTTCTTGATATCGGTGTAAACAATTCGCAGTACTCCTATGGCAGCCATCTGTTGAGCCAAGTCAAGGGCTGTAACTTCGGTATTCTTCTTCCAGCCGTGAGTAGCCACAAAGCCGTCTCTGGCATCGATGCCTGCTATTATCGCCTGGTCGTATTTCTGGCACAGCTTTTGCACCAATCCTGGCTGCTCGATAGCCGTTGTGCCCAGGATAATCCTTTGGATTCCGATATCCAGTAACTTTGCCACAGTGGCTTCGTCTCTAATACCTCCGCCGCATTGTACTGGTAAGCCTGTCTGTTTTACTATTGCCTCGATGATATTGATATTCTTTGGTTCGCCGCTGGCGGCTCCATCCAGGTCTACGATATGGAGTCTCCTGGCTCCCTGGGCTTGCCATTTCGAAGCCATGGCTACTGGGTCTTCAGAGAAAACTGTCTCCTGTTTGTAATCGCCCTGATATAGGCGGACGCATTTGCCGCCCTTGATGTCAACTGCTGGAATTACTTGCATTGTCATGGTAAATTATAGCCTTAAAACTATAACAAACAAGGGGCTAATCTACAAATAAAATCAACCTCTCACCCTTGCCCCCTCTCTCCTTATCCAGGAGAGAGGGGAAACTATTTCTTCTCAAGAGGGGCTTTGCCCCTCTTAAACTCTCCTTGAACCCAGGAGATTATTAAAATCTAACCCGTAGATATACCCTGCTGGTAGTGTTAGAATTGAGGTACGTATAATACAGGAGGTGTGGCATGGCATTTAAGGCATACTATTTGAGCCCAGAGGATACTCTCAGGCGTAACCTCAGTGAGAAGGAAATCAGGATTGCCTTTGAATCCAATCAAGGTCTGCTCTGGGTAGATATAACCGGGGCATCAGAAGAAGATGCTAAATTCCTGGTGCAGAACTTTCATTTCCACCATCTGGCTATTGAAGACTGCGTCGGTCCCACGATTCATTCCCCCAAGATAGATGACCTGGGCAGTTACCTGTTTATTATAGTACATGGTATTAGCCCCATAGTAGAGGTAGACGTGGTGGAAACCGCTGAACTGGCTATATTCCTGGGCTCACACTTCGTGGTGAGCATTCACAGGTCTCCTCTACGTTGTACCGAGGCTGTCATGCGACTGGCAGAAGATGATGGCCGTAATATGAGGCATGGCGCAGACTTTCTGGCACATGCTCTAATTGATGCCCTGATTGATAATGTCCTGCTTGCTATCGATAGCATGAGCGACATGAGTGAGGAAATCGAGGAGGAAACCATCCGTAACCCGCAGCAGGCGGTGCTGGAATCCATCTTGAAGCTGAAACGCTCTACCCTGCGGATATACCGGGTTATGGCTTCACAGCGCGAGATACTAAGCCGTCTCAGTCGAGGCGAGTTCCCCATAATAAAAGAGGAAGCTAGAATATTCTACCGGGATGTTTACGACCATTTAATGCAGATTATAGATTTGACCCAGAATATCAAAGATGCAGCCGATAATGCGCTGGATACTTACATGTCTTCGGTGGCAAACCGCCAGAACGAGACCATGAGAGTCTTGTCAATGGTAGCTACTATTTTCATGCCGCTGACACTTATCGCTGGAATTTATGGCATGAACTTCGAAAATTTGCCTGAGCTGAAATGGTACTGGGGCTATTTTGCCGTGCTGGGTTTGATGGCAGCAGTCGTCATTATTGTCGTAGTATGGTTCTGGGCTCGTAAGTGGATAACATTTGGGCGACGGGCGACTAGAGACGAGCGACCAGCGACTAAAAAGATTTGACCACAAACGCAAGTGGATTAGAATTAAGTCTATTCAATGTGCTATTATATTAGACTTTTTCCCGCACCAGCAGTGAACAACTTGATTATTAGTTGTAAGGCATGACGGGAGAAGTTGATATCTAAAAGTAAATAGACGATATGAGATTAATTACCACAACTGTTACCATTGTAGCTTTGCTGATACTGATAGCGGCTACTGTAGTAGCGGCGATTTATGTGCCGCAGGTAGCTATATACGTGCCTATCATCGCTTTAGGGTTGGCTCTTGCCCTGCAAAAGTATACTGCCAGCTTTATTGCCTTTTTTGTTATCAGCTTTACTCGAATCTTTGAAATTGGCGATAGGATACGCATTGGCAATGTCAAGGGAGATGTAAGACATCTGGGACTTATCCATGTTATTCTGGAAGAGGTAGGAGAGGATGAGAAACTTGGTGGCGAGCTTACTGGCAGGTTGCTATATGTTCCTAACCTGATAATACTGGATCAACCGGTTTTGAATTACTCCAAGGGGCACTTCGAGGCTATTCCCGGTGACTATGTTTTTGACGAAGTACGTATTCCTATTACCACCGATAGTAATGTGGAAAAAGCCAGCGATATATTGGAGGACATTGTCAAGAAATTGGATGAGCCCCATATAATAGAAGCACGCAAGATGTTTAACAAAGGGTTTCCTCGGTTCTTGGAAGAAGCCACCAGCAATCCCCGTGTGCTGGTTCATGTTGAACCGCAGCGCATCTGGATTAAGGGGAAATTCGTAGCACCAGTTAAAGGCCGCAATGACCTGCGGAGCGATATACTGCTGCATTTTCTTAGAGAAGCCGATGGAAGCTCAGGCATAAAACTGGCATAAGTATCAATCTCTCACCCTTAATTCCTCTCCCCTTCTCAAGGGTAGAGGGGTAATTTTTTTCTTAAGAGGGGCATAGCCCCACTTAAACTCCCCGACACAGTCAGGTGAGAAAGGATTTTTGCCATTTGATTTCCTATACCTTGAAGGGATTAAGGTGAGGGTACAAATCAGTCACGGCTGCCGCGTAGCAGTATGAAACAAACTAAGGTCACTATGAACACAGATGCGGCGGAAAAAGCGTAGCAGTAATAGAACCCTAATTTATCGATGGTGTAACCTAACAGAGGAGTGAAGATGCCGGCGCCTTGCTGGTTACCGAAGAAATAGAAGCCCAGTATGGTGGAGCGGCGTTTTTCCGAGGTATTGTTGATAATATATGACTCTGATACTGGCATGCGCATAGAATTGAACATTCCTGTAAGTAGCAACAGAGCACCCATACCCAGTCCGAAGGGAGCCAGGTTGAAAAAATAGGTGAGAATGCCTATGGCAAAGCATGCTATGAATACCATTCGCATTCTCCCGAAACGGTCAGAAAGATAACCGCCTAAAGTACTTGCCCATAGTCCTGCGGAGTAGTAAATGGCGATAAAGGCTCCTCCTGCCTCCGCGCTGACGCCAAACTTGTCAACCAGGAACAATGGTATGAAAGATATCACTGAGACAAGAACAGCCTGGGAGAATGAACTGAGAAGAATAAAAACTATCAGGCGGCGCGTCCGTCCTGGTATTTCTAATGTCTGGCTATCGCTGGTGCTAGTTTTTTCTCTGGTATTAAAAGTGCTGGGCACGCGTCTCATAACCCTGTAAAATATGGCTCCGAAGATAATGGTGGGTATAGCCATGGTAATGAATGAACCACGCCAGCCCCACGCCGCCGCAATAGCCACTGCTGCCAGCGGAACCAGAAAATAGCTGGCATTGCCTCCGATAAGGTGGAATCCTAATGCTGAGCCACGGTTCTCTGGTGCCACCGTTGAGGAAACAGCTGGTGTTGCCGCTGGATGATAGCCACCTCCCATCAATCCCATTAACCCCAGGAAAACGATCATCATTATGTAGGTATGAGAAAGACCGACTGCCAGACCGCAAATCCCTACACCAACTATGCCTATGGCAATCATGATGCGCCGCCCGATACGGTCGGCAAGCCAGCCTGCTGGCAACTGACTGATGCCGTATGTCACACTGAATGCCGAGATGATCAGCCCGGCCTGGGTGTAATCTAGTCCAAATTCGCTGCGAATCATGGGCAACAGGGGTACCGGAAGGGAGGTGGGTAAATGATGCGCAAAGTGCGCCAAGACAAAGAGAGACAACAGGCCGCTGAAAAACGACTTGAGGCGGAATTTCTTAATGGTTTTTATCTCTTTCTTAAGAGGGGCTTGTGCCCCTCTTGAACACCCTGGGACTAAACCCAAAATCGAAACTGTGCGACGGTATCATACCTCACCCTGGTTTAAGCTTTCCCTACTTGGCAGAGCTGTGATTTATGTGGGGCGAAGCCTGAGATGGGATCGAGATTTTTATCATCAACAAGAATATTAACGTTCGCCTCACCAGGCCAGTGGTGCGGTATACTGACCACTCCGGGCAATATGGTATCAGTCACACTGGCTTTCAGCATTATACTGCCCCGCGGTGAGACTACCATCACGATATCTCCCGATTTAATACCACGAGGATCAGCATCAACAGGATTGATATCCACCAGCGGTTCCGATATCAGCTCACGCAACTGGGGTATATTCCGGAACTGGGAATGGGTAAAGGCTAACTTTCGAGCCCCCGAAGTTAATATCAGTGGATAAGAATCCGCCAGCCCCGGTTTACTCACCGGGCTTTCTTCAGGTTCTTTGTACACTGGAAGCGGATCATATCCATGCTTTTCCAGGACAGAAGAGTGGATTTCCACCTTGCCTGATGGAGTTTTGAATCCTGCTTTCTTATAATGTCTGGGCTCTCTGGGAGGCACAGGATATTTTATTCCTTCAGGGTGTTTTCTTAGCTCTTCGAGCGTTATACCTGATGGCTCTAATATATGGCTAAGGCACTTGTCAAAGTCACCATTCCAGAACTCAGCGCCAAACCCCAATCTCTTAGCTAGCTCGGAGAATATCTTGAATTCTGGCCAGCTTTCTCCTAAAGGCTCTATTGCCGGCTCTACCAGGATTGTCTGTCCGCCGAACTGAGTTACCAGTATCTGGCGTTCTAGCCATGAGGCAATAGGCAGCACTATATCGGCCAATTGTGTTCCCGGGGTATGGAAGTAGTCGGTTGCTACAATGAAGTCTAGTTTTTCCAGACTTTTCATGAATCTGTTGGAATTAGGGAAAAACAGAGGATTAAGTCCAGCGCCAAAGAGAGCCTTGATAGGATATGGTTTACCGCTTTCAATTCGGTCTGCCATCACATTGGATTCCATTTCCTTGTACATACTGGTCCAGATGGGAAACCTGTCCGAACCCAAGCCCGGCGGCATCTGGGTTATGCGCTCATGGAGTGTAATATTATTCTGCGGAAGCGGCTCGGATGGCCAGCGGTTGCCTCCAGGAACTTCGAAATTGCCCGTTAGAGCTGGTAGTAAAACAATGGCGCGGTGATTTTGCACACCATTAGTATGATGGGTGCTACCATTTGGACTTAACCCTATTTTGGCTGGTTTCATGGTAGCGTATAATATGGCAGTTTCCCTTACCTTAGACGCGGGCACCCAGGTTATCTGTTCCACTTTTTCAGGGGTATATTCCTGAGCCAGCTTCTTCAAGCCATCAAAACCTACCGTCCACTTTTCCACAAAATCATTATCATACAGCCCCTGATTAATAATTACATTTATCAGCCCCAGCGCTAGTGCGCCGTCAGTGCCAGGACGTAATTGGAGATGTATATCTGCCATAGAGGCGATAGTGGTGCGACTGGGATCAACCACGATGAGTTTAAGTCCATTATTTTTGGCTTTGACATGCTGTGCCCATGTCTGGGGCATGGAGTTCATGACACTGGAACCCCATACCAATTTGCATTTAGTTTCGGGGTCAACGTTGATACTATCATTAAACATATAGCCATAGTCTTGGCCGTAGGTGAGAGCTAACGCCAGCCAGTTTGCAGAGAAACAATTGCTGCTCTCAGTACAATAGTTGGGTGAACCGAAGGCATGGGTGAGACGGTGAAAATAGGGGCGGGGTTCCTTGGTATAGGCGACCCAGAAAACTACTGATTCAGGCCCATATTCAGATTTGACTCTCTGCAGTCTATCAGCCACAGTATTCAGTGCCTCATCCCAGGAAATAGGAGTAAGAGACCCCTCTCGCCGTCTGCCGCTGCATTTTAAAGGGGATTTCAAGCGGTCAGGATGATAAACAAAGTCTAGCTGTGCTCTCCCGCGGGGGCAGAGTTCTGCTACAGCTTTATCTACCATTTCAATTTGCACCGCTTTACCATTGCGGACATGAACCCTGGTAAGACAACGGTGGGTGCACATATAGCAGATGCCGTACTTAATTATCTCCGGCTCTGTACTGGTATTCTTAATTTCTGTCATTAGCTGTCTCCTTTAACTTAATCTCTTTAATCTACTGTTGCCAGTTGCCGCTTTTGCCACAATTCCGTTACTTTTGCTTTCAGATCTTCACGGCTGCAGTCGGTATTGATCACGACGTCAGCTTGTTTAACTTTTTCTGCCGAGGGCATCTGGGTATGGAGTCTGGCAAGTATCTGTTCCTCATCAAAACCACGCTGGTTCTTGAGACGATCTACTATCACTGTCTCGGGAGCGACAGTAACCCAGACCTGGTCTACCAGTGGTTTCCAGCCGGCTTCGATGAGCAGAGCAGCTTCAAGGACTACAGTTTTATCACCCCCTTGCCGATACTGCTCAATCATGCCCTGTACTATCTGGTACATTTGGGGATGCATGATATTGCTCAGCCGAGCCTGGTTATTGCCGTTCTGGAATGCCAGCTCCGCCAGCTTCCCACGGTCTATTTTTTTATTAGCTGTCAGGATGCCATCGCCGAAAGCGGCTACCAGTTCATTGTAGGTCTGACTTCCAGGTTGGAGAAGCTCGTGCCCCAGTTCATCGGTATTGATCACAGTAGCACCAAGCCCAGCCATAATCTGGCATACCGTGGTCTTGCCCGTACCAAAATTTCCAGTGACACCGATAACCAGCATGTTCTTGCTTTATTGAGTATATTGACAGTTATTCTAAACCATGCTTTAACCATTGTCTAGCAAGCAAAACCCGCCTCCACATTGTTGTAATTTTCCTGGCATTTTCGGACAACCTCCAGGGGGTAAGAGGTTGATACCAGCGACAAAAAGACTTTTACTTGAACAATTGTTCTATTATAGAATAGAACAAGTTCTTAAGCTGCAAGCTTATAAAGTCTCCAAGATTAATCAATTATATTTATATATATATTACACATAAAGAGGAAAAGCTTTAATCAAGCTTAAGAAGCTTTATTTCTGGAACAAGGTATGCCTGTTATGCAAAATTGTAACGGCTGGCTGGTGCTGCATGACCGGGACACGGTCAACATTATCATTAATATCTCCTCTATTCAGGAGGTAGCCAAGCACTATGTTGAGGAACGAGGCAGGTCGTATCTTTGCTATGGCGATGATTGTGATTTCTGCAACGCTGGTATGCCCAGACGCAATCGCTATGTTGCTCAGATAATCTTCCACGGTGAGACCTTGAAATGGGAATTCAGCCAGGAATTATACCGGGTGATTCGCCGTCTGACCCTGAAAAAAGATGGCTCAGTCAAATTTACTGTTATGCGTTCCGGCAGGGGCAAACAGACACGCTACCGAATATACGTTACCGGCAAATCACAGAGTTCACCATCATTCAATAAGTACCAGTCCGGCCGCTATGGGCATTTGGTGCAGAGTTAAAGTGAAAATTCTGAATTTGTTTGGGATTTAGTGCTTGAAGTTTAGGATTTGGAGGAGAAGCGATGGGGGTGAAGTGGTATAATGTTTTGGGTGGTGGCCAACCATGCCTGAGGCAATTCTATACGAAAAACTTGCCGGCTCCAGAGTACGCTGCAATGTTTGTCAGTGGCGCTGTGTCATTGGGTTGGGCAAGCTAGGTGTCTGTAAGACGCGCCGCAATGATGATGGTGCCCTTTATACTCTTAACTATGCCAAAGTTACCTCAACAGCGGCTGACCCTATTGAAAAGAAGCCCCTGTTTCACTTTTTCCCTGGCAGTTCCTGCTTTTCTTTAGGCTCCTGGGGCTGTAACTTCCACTGCATCCATTGTCAGAACTGGCAGATATCCTGCGTAGAAAAGCCAGAAGATATGGGTAGGCATTTGCAAAAGATATCTCCAGAGCAAGCCATTAGTCTAACTAAGCGGCATGACTGTGAAGGAATTTCCTGGACCTATAACGAGCCTGCCATCTGGCTGGAATATACCCTGGACTCAGCCAAGCTGGCGAAAAAGGAGGGCCTGTATACTGTCTATGTGACTAACGGCTATATGACGCCAGAGGGACTGGATACTATCGGACCTTATCTCGACGCCTGGAGAGTAGACATTAAAGGCTTCTCAGACACCCTGTATAAAAACCTTGCCCGAATTTTTCACTGGCGGGGTATACTCGACGTGGCCAAGAGAGCTAAACAGAAATGGAACATGCATGTAGAAGTAATAACTAATGTAATACCCACGATGAATGACGATGACCAGCAACTTGAAGGTATTGCCAACTGGATATGCAGCGAGCTAGGAGAACTGACGCCCTGGCACGTGACCAGGTTTTACCCCCAGCATCATTTGAGGGATTTACCCCCCACCCCGATAGCTACCCTGGAAAAGGCTTATGATATCGGTAAAAAAGCCGGACTGCGTTTTGTTTACCTGGGCAATGTTCCCAGCCACGATAAGGAAAATACTGTTTGTTATTCTTGTAACAGAGTAGTCATACGGAGAGAAGGCTATCACACGCAGATAACAGGCATTGATGGTTCCAGGTGCCAATTTTGCGGAGCCGAGCTGAATGTTGTCACGAAGCTGCGACAACCGGTTTGAGGAGGTGTAACTTATGGCAAGCATAGTCTTTGGCTGCGTTGTGCCCCACCCACCATTAATAGTTCCCGATGTCGGCAGAGGCGGTGAGCGAGAGATATCGGCAACCACACGGGCTATGGAAGAACTAACAGACAAACTATCCCGCCAGAAACCTGAGACGGCTTTGATTATCAGCCCTCATGGCAGCTACCATGCCGATGCTATGGGGATATTGACAGTACCGTTATCATCCGGCGATATGAGTACCTGGGGCTCGCGTACCCCACGGCAAGAATACGATAATGACCTCAACCTGGTGGAATTGATTCAGCAGGAAGCCAAGAAAGCCAATATCCCTCTCAGGTCTATCGGCAAGGGCGGCTACAACCTGGACCATGGCGTGATGGTGCCCCTGCACTTTCTGGGTAAAGCTTTAAAAGGAGTGTCCCTGGTGCCGCTGACTTTTTCCTGGCTATCTCTGGAAACACATTTTTCTTTCGGCAAGATTATGGCTAAGGCTGCGGAGCAAAGCAAAAAGAGGGTTGTTCTTATCGCCAGCGGTGACCTTTCACATCGGCTTATTCCCAGTGCGCCTGCCGGTTATGACCCTATGGGCAAAATTTTTGACCAGAAGCTGGTAAAGGCGCTATCCTGTTTAGATACCAAGAGCATTTTAAACCTGGACAAGGAGCTTATCGAGCGGGCTGGGGAATGCGGTTTGCGCCCTGTTGTAATACTTTTAGGCGCGCTGGATGGGCTGAAGGTAGAACCCAAAATACTTTCCTATGAAGGACCCTTCGGAGTTGGCTATATGGTAGCCTCCTTTGAAGTCATTTCTTAAGGTTGGCAATGGAGGATAAGGAGAAATGGAAGAGAAGCTTCATCCTGTAACCAGGTTAGCCCAAAAAGCGGTGGAAAACTATATTAACCAGCACAAAGTGATAAAACCGGAGGAACTTACTGCTGAGATGAAGGAAAGGGCTGGCGTTTTTGTCTGTATAAAGAAACATGGTCAGTTGAAGGGTTGCATCGGCACTTTCGAACCCACCAGAGCTAATGTTGCCGAAGAGATTATCCATAATGCCATCAGCTCAGCTATGGGTGACCCGCGCTTCTCTCCAGTGACGGCTTCAGAGCTAGCTGACCTGGACTATAGTGTCGATATTCTTACCCAACCTGAGCCAGTCAGCAGCAAAGACCAGCTTGACCCCAGGAAGTATGGAGTCATAGTGGAGTCCGGCTTGAGGAGAGGGCTGCTACTGCCTGACCTTGAGGGTGTCGATACTGTAGATGGGCAGATCAGCATTTGTCGACGGAAGGCTGGTATATCGGAAGATGAACCGATCAATCTCTACCGTTTTGAGGTAAGGAGATATAAGTAAATGAAGCTGCTAGTATTCGGTATTGGTGACTGCGGTAGCAGGTTAGCCGGAGAGTTTTCCGAGTTGAATAGAAAAGCCAGACTGGAGCGCCGTGTTCAGATAATTGCCAATTCCTATGCCATTAACAATAACCAGAACGGACTAGCGCAGTTGAAGGCAAGGTATCGAGAGCTACAGACCATATTTGTTAACCGTATTTTGGAAGATCAATCAGCCAAAGCAGGTGCCGAAGTCATGCGTGTAGAATGCGGGCGCGTTCTCACCGCTATAAGACCGGGTGATTTTTATGATACTGACGCTATTTTGCTAGTTACTGGTTCTGCGGGGAACTTTGGCTCCGGCGGAGTCTCCGTCATGGCGCAACAATTAAAGGATAGGCACGTAGGCAAGCCAATATATGCTCTCGCTGTCCTTCCATTTGAATCAGAGGCGTCTGATCTGAAGCTTATCTATAATACTGCAATCTGCCTGAAATCTATCCCGAAAGTAACCGATGCCGTGTTCCTGGTGGACAATAATAAATTTAAAGTCGAGGGAAGCGCAGCCTTATCAAATGACCTGGCTGATGCCAATAAACAGATAGTCTTTCCCTTCTATGATCTGCTCTGTGCCAGCGAACGCAGCGACCCCAAATATATGGGTGCCAGAACACTGGGTGTTGGTGACATGATGCAAGCTTTGAAAGGCTGGACAGCCATAGGCATCGGTACTACCGATTTTCAGGTATCCAGGTCCTTCTGGAAATCGACGCCCACCTTTCTGGAGAAAGGTTCGGAAACGCAAAAAACAATGGAGGCAATGAACCTGGCACTGGGAAAGTTGTCCATTGATTTCGATTTGAAAGATGCCCACAAAGCCATTTACCTTCTTGCCATCCCTGCTGAAGGAGCCAATGTTGATATGGTTAAAACCCTGGGAAACCGTCTGCTGGAATTGACCAACAATGCCGTAATAAGAGGCGGCGATTTTCATGGAGTCAAAAATTGTGCCCAGGTGACACTGGTCATTTCGGATTTGTCTTATGTAGACATTGTCAAGAACTATTATGATAAAGCAACCAGTTTCACCAGGACAACAACTACACCGAAAAAGAAAAAAACGTGACCCTTTTCGATTTAAACCAGGTCGAACCCGAGAAGCAGAAATCATTCAAAACTGCCGCTGAACATCAGCGAGAAATACCTTTAGCTGCCAGGATGCGGCCGCAGAACTTTGCCGAATTTGTAGGACAGGAACATCTGGTAGGTGAGGGACGGGTCTTAAGAAAATGCATCGAAGTTGACAGGTTGCCATCCCTGATATTTTGGGGACCGCCGGGCAGCGGCAAGACCACGTTGGCTTATGTTATCGCTAGTGTCGCCAAATCTCACTTCACTCCTTTGAGTGCCGTCACCTCTGGTGTCAGCGACCTGCGCCGTGCTATCGATGAAGCTAAACACAGGCTTAAGCTAACTGGGCAGCGGACCATCCTTTTCATCGACGAGATACACCGTTTTAACAAAAGCCAGCAGGATGCCATATTGCCCTTCGTGGAGAACGGCGATGTGGTGCTCATCGGCGCTACCACTGAGAACCCCTCTTTCGAAGTTATCGCTCCCCTGCTTTCAAGATGCCGTGTGTTTACTTTGAATTCGCTTACCGATGATAATATCCGTTCCATAGTACAACGAGCTATAAAGAATGAGGAAAGGGGACTGGGCAAATTCAAAGTGGAGCTGGAGGAAGATGCGCTGAAACACCTGGTGGTCATGGCTAATGGCGATGCCCGGACAGCGCTTAACGCCCTGGAGATGGCCACCGAGGCTACCCAACCTGATGCTGAAGGATACCGTCGGCTGAACCTGGCCACAATCGAGGAAGCACTGCAACACCGCGCTTTACTATATGACAAAAGCGGTGACCAGCATTATGACCTGATATCGGCACTGCACAAGTCGCTGCGTGGCTCAGACCCTGATGCTGCATTGTACTGGTTGGGTCGTATGCTGGAAGCCGGGGAAGACCCACTGTACATTGCCCGTCGCCTGATACGCTTCGCTTCTGAAGACGTGGGCATGGCAGACCCTCAGGCATTAGTAGTGGCGGTAGCTGCCCAGCAGGCAGTCCACTTCATCGGCATGCCCGAGGGCAATTTGTCTCTGGCACAGGCGGTAGTCCACCTGGCTACGGCACCGAAGAGTAATTCTTTGTATACTGCCTACTCTCGAGTGCAGGACGATGTCCAGCGCAGCCGTAATGACCCAGTGCCGCTGCACCTGCGTAATCCTGTCACCAATTTGATGAAAGGCTTGGGGTATGGCAAAGATTATAAGTATGCCCATAATTACCCTGACCATTTCACTGCGGAGCAGCAATACCTGCCCCAGAAAATACAGGGAAAGCGTTACTATTTACCCTCCGAGCAGGGATTTGAGAAGGAGATAATCTCACGGCTCAAAGCCTGGTGGGGAGACCGCAAGGCAAAAAAGGCAGAGGACTAGAGGCGCGGTAAAATGTAGGGACAGGTCTTCAGGGCTGTCCCTACGCTGATTTTTTCATAAAGCCCCTTATAAAAAATCTTTCCCTCTTCCCTTATCAGGGGGAGGGTGATAAAGGGTGAGAGGTTGTTAAAATGAAAACTAAAAATGTATTTTTCCCCTGTGGCAAACTTAAGCTGGAAGGCTTCTGTTATTACCCCGATGGCAAAGGGAAATTTCCTGCGGTAGTCCTCTGCCATCCGCACCCTGTGTATGGTGGTTCCATGGACAACAATGTCATCCTGGCACTGGCTTCAGCCCTGGTTAAGAAGTCGATAATTGCCTTCATGTTCAACTTCCGCGGCGTGGGCAGAAGCCAGGGTAGTTTCGGCGGTGGCATAGATGAGCAGGATGATGTGGCAGCAGCCCTTAATTGGCTCGTGGCTCAACGAGAAGCCGATACTGGCAGGATAGGGCTGGCAGGTTATTCCTTCGGTGCCCTGGTAGCATTACCCCAGGCTTGCCGTGACCCCCGTATCAGGGCTGTGGCGCTGATATCTCCGGCAATCATGGAACAGGGAGCCATAGCCCAGCTCAAAAACTGCACCATACCCAAGCTCATCATCAGCGGCGATGCCGATAAATCTATTTCTAGTGAACAATTGAGGTTGATGAACCAGGAAGCTGCTGAGCCCAAGCGCCTGGAGCTTATCTCCGGTGCTGACCACTTCTGGCTCTCACAGGAAATATCCCTGGCGGATAAGGTGGTAACTTTCTTCAGCGCCGTGTTTATGTGATAGAGAGAATAAACCTTGTAATGACAATTTAGAGTTGAGGGTTGAAGGGGCTTGACCCTTTAAAAAACTTAATCCCCTCTCTCCTTTAAAGGAGAGAGGGGGTAGGGGGCGTGAGGATGAAAAAAGTTGACATAAATCGAAAATTGGAAAAATTTTTTAATTTTTTTTGACCGCGCAACTGGCGAAGTCTTGACAGGTGTGGTAGAATGGTTGGCAGGTAAGGGATAACCTTGCCTATTTGACTATCGGCAAAAAAGGAGGTGATGCCAATGAAGCAGGGCCGTGGTAGGGTTGGACCTGCCAGGGCAAGTTTAGTATGATCCTGGCTCCGGGAAATAAAGCCTTAGCGCCGGCGGATTGAGTCCGGGTAACAGGGGAGCAGCCTTGCGGAGAGGCTTAAAAGAACCGAACTAAAAAAATGAATAAAATCCCTTTTTGGGGATTACAAAATAAAACCTGCGGTGAAAAGTCGAATTTACTGCAGGTCCCCTTTAGCGAAATCTAACGGGGTTGAGTAAATAATGGAGGAATAATGAAAATAAAATACTCAAGTATAGTTGGTATACTGGCGATGCTGGTATTGATTGCCAGCTTTGTAATACCAGCTAAACTGGCTAATCCAGAGCCAGTATCCGCTCAGCAGCCTCCCATGGAATGGCTGCCGGTAGATACTCCGGACACCATGGCTGGCATCATCAAAGAACTATACACGCCATCTATTGGTGCTGGTGGTGCCTATCTGGCTAATGGACCAGAGGCTGGCACTGAAATCACCAAACTACTGGTAGGCAACAATGGCACTACCATGTATGTTCAGTATGCCCGAGGCGATGAGCCCGCTAGCACTAACACATCACGTCTCAGAATACTGAGGTCAATTGACGGTGGCGTATCCTGGAGTCCAGCAGCCTATGCGAACCTGGACTTTTTCGTGACCGGTGGTACTAGTGAAACCATAGTCTGGAACATTGCTATTGCCCCGGATAATCCCGAGATCATCGCTGCTGCTGTATCCAATCAAAACACTAACCCTACAATCGCTGGGAACTGGCCCTATCAGCGAGTCTGGATTTCCACCAATGGTGGCACCAGCTGGGACAACACCAACTGGCCTCAGACAGGCAGCATAGCCCTAAACCAATACATCAGCTGTCTGGACATCTCCATGGACTATGGCGGTGCCCGTGATATCCTGGTGGGCACCCGTGGCGCTGCTGTTGCTGGCACTAACAACCTTCAAACTATGAAGATGCCCGGCTACGGCGGCTGGAATGTGCAGGATGCTGCTATAGGTGTTCCGGCATCGATCAATCCTTTCACTGGCGATGTTATTGACGCCAAGTTCTCGCCGACCTATATCGGTGACTCCACCATAGTGGTGCTTTACTCGCAGGCGGCGGCAGGCCCTAACCCTGGTACCTGGCTGGTTACTGGTGCTCATGACACCGTCGTCAACAATACTATCTGGCAGGTTCAGGCACAGCATGTTTCCATCAAGAATGCCGCTAATGCTGTGGCTCAGTCACCTCTGTCCACCGAGATCATAACTGGAGAGATAGCTCTGCCGTCTGACTTCTCGGGTCAGAGTTCCAGTCTGCGGCGTTTCTACGTCTGCGACGATTCTGTTGTTGCTGCGGCTCTTTGTGACAGGGGTGTGTATCGCATTGATGATAATGTGGTCTACACCCTGATGGACAACACTACCACCTCTTTTAACGTGGCGGCTGGTGTAGTCACCAGGCGTGCCGCTCACATTGCTTACTGGGGCACTTATGCTTCAGGCAAACTGCTGGTTGGTGAGAGGCTGGGTGAGATGTGTACTGCTAATGTACCCACCTGGTTTACTGACTCACCGACAGTATGTCCAGTACCATGCTGGTATCCGGCCAAGAAACCGGTCAGCGGTGCTGGTGGCAGTATAACCTGCTTGCCTATCAATGGCTATGGCAATGCCATGCCGGTGTGGTCTCCGACCTATGCTGCGCAGGGCGTAGCCTATGCGGTTACTTCCGCTAGTAGCTATGATTTGCCTTATGTTGCCCTTGTTTGGCCACCACAGGTTAATGGTGTATTAAGCTGGCCTGGTGCTATCATGAATGTGATCCAGCTTGATGAGTCAGCATTTTCTCTGACCCGGAACAATGGTGAGACCTGGAATCAGCTTTCCTTGATTGATACCAGGATGAACAAGCTCACCGATGTTGCCCCAGCGGCTGACTGCACCACCGTTTACCTGGCTTCGAGTAACAACGGTCAGAACTGTGCTGGCTTTGACAGTGTCTGGCGCAGTAGCATGAATGAGAAAGTGGTGGCACCGCCTCTACCAGCGTTACCGATTGGTTCTATCTGGGAGAGGGTACTCCACAGAACAACTGCTCGGACCTGTAACGTGGTTCAGGTCAACTATGCCATACTGCGACTGGCACCTGACAAGCTTGACGGACAGGTTGTGGGCTGGGCGGCTGGTGGTACTGCTGGATTGCCTCTTATGCCAAATGCTGCGCATGCAGCAGCTGTTGGTCTTCCACAATTTCCAGTTGGTGTTAACCAGAATGTGATGTCCTGGTCACCGGACTTTGGTGACTACTGGTCAAACATCACCCCCAGGCTGACTGTTGAGGACTTTGCCTTTGAATCAAGCACTATCATATACGTTCTGGAGGGTTCGCCACCGACGAATACTGGTAACGTACAGAAGATGCCTTATACTGGCACTGCCTGGTCCAGCTCTCTACCCAGTGTCAACACCCAGCTTGGCGGTGGTCATACCATAGAAGCCAAGGCTCCGGATAAGATACTGGTAGGTAACCAGTCTGCAGCTGCGGCTACACCATTCGCGGCTTCCATATCACTGGATGGTGGTTTTACCTGGGTACCTGCGATACGACCCTTGAACCAAGCAGCCAACATTGGTTACCATGCCATATTCGATACCGACTATGGTGTGGGCAACGACACTACCGTCTATTTGGGCGATGATTCTGCTCTGCCTGCTGGTCAAGGTCTGGTATATCGCAATTTTATGCCGGCTGGCGCCAATGTGCCCTGGACTGACATGACTACCAATTTCACCACTCATCGCGAGTTCTACGGTCTGGTGCAGTCCAACTCCAAGAATGTTAGCGGACAGGGTACCCTGTATGCAGCTCATGCTGGTAACGTCACTACTGTAGGACTACCTACTGCATGGAGCGGCGTGGAGAGGACTCTGAGACCGCTCGATGGCATACCCAAGCCCGGTATCGTCTGGGACTGTCTGGATGCTTCACCGAATCCATACCAGGCTAATGTCCCGCAGTTTACCCTGGAACCGAAGTCGCTCAAGATATGCGGCTGTCTGACCCAGGATACTAACTCCACTTTGTGGGCTATTGACAATATCGTCTATTCCAACAACCATTCCCGTATCCGTGGTCAAACACTGGCTGCTGTCGGTGCTGGTGTGACGAGTGTGGCCGGTATTACTGCCATACCTGGACGTCTGTGGACCTACGTGGACTGTGTAGCCAAGGTAGGCCCCACGCTGACCATGGACGATGGTACCATCATTGGTTGTGATCCAGCGACTGGCAGAGCCCAGGAAGTCAACTTCACCTGGGAGCAGCTCTGTATTGCTAACGCGTACCAGTTGCAAGTTGCTAAGGATGATGCCTTTACCTTATTGGTAGGCGATAATGCGCCTGCGGCACCGTTCTTCGTACCAGCAGCTGTGACTTCACCAGCAATGGTCTGGCTGTCCAATGAGGGAATGGTAGCACCGTTTGTGCCATTGGAATGTGGTCATTCGTACTACTGGAGAGTCAGGGTACGTGACGAGACCACTCTCGATCAGGTACGCAGCCCGTGGTCTGATGTCAGAAGCTTCACCATCAAGGCAGGCTTCCGCGTGACCACGCCGTACTACGGACCGCAATTGCTGGCTCCGGACAACGGCTGTGGCTGTGCTTGTGATGCTCCACTTTGCTTCTCATGGTCGCCGTTCAAGGAAACGGTAGAGTACAAGTTTGAGCTATCAGAGAACTCCGATTTGAGCAGTCCTCTGGTATCGACAACTGTAAAGACTACTGCGTACCAGTACACCGGCACTGTGAAATGCAACAAGAACTACTTCTGGCGTGTCATGGCTACGGCGCCGGCGCCCAGTGAATGGAGTGCGGTATTCAGCTTTATGACTCAACCTGAACCACCAGCTCCTGCACCACCAGCGCCCGCTCCGGAAATCCCAATGTGGGTCTGGATACTGATTGCTATCGGCGCAATCTTCGTGATCGTGCTGATTGTACTTATCTTCAAGACTCGCAGAGTGTAATCTTAACCCGGAAGTGGTTAATAAGGGGGTAGCTTTGGCTACCCCCTTATTTTTTGTCCTTTCTGTCATTGCAAGGTCTTCCTCAACCCCCTATCTCCTTGAGAAGGAGGAACGTAGGGGCGGATTTTCAAACCCGCCCTGCAGACCCGGTGAGACCTGTCTGGAATTGGGGAATGATGGGCAGTGTTGCAGGACAGGGCTAAAGCCCTGTCCCAGGGCGCACCTGAAGGTATGCCCTTACATTGGGGATTAAAAGGGGCTTGCCCCTTTAAAAAAGGAATCTACCCCCTCTCTCCTTCCCAAGGAGAGAGGGGGTAGGGGTGAGAGGTTATCATTTGACAATATAAGTCCGCATATTTATACTTTTTGAAAAAGGATGTGCAGATGAATAAAAATAAACGATATTTAAGTGTGTTTGCAGTATTATTTGTGGTGCTTGTTATCCTTGCTACCAGTTGTGTCACAGTCTATGAGAAGAAGCCCAGCGATTCCAAGTCGAATGTTCCCACCACGCCACCGGCGCCGGCATCGGGCGCACCGGTAATAAAATCATTTACTGCTGATCCAGCATCGATAGATGCGGGACAGACATCCCGGCTAAACTGGGAGGTGTCTGGGGCTACCCAGGTGGAAATAACTCCCGTGGTGGGCACAGTGGACGCCGTGAGCACGGTGCTGGTATCGCCCCCGACGACTACTACATATACATTAACTGCTACCAATGAAGCCGGGACCATCACTGCCAGTGTTACGGTTAACCTGACTTCCTCAGCAGCAGTTAGACCGGACCTGGTGATTACTGATATCTCTGTGGTATCCAAACTAGTTTATTACAAAGTTAAGAATATCGGCGGCACTGCTGCCAAGGGTTGTCGTGCTTACCTGTATGTCAATGGTGGTAAAGAGGCTGAAGATTACATAGAAGCCCTGGATCCAGGACAGGAGCGAACCGATTCCTTCTCCAATTATACCTGGGTATACGAGACGCATGGCCTGGCTGGGCAATTATCTACGGGAGCACCCAAGCAATTTACAGTTGAGGTTTGTGCTGACGTGGAAAATACTGTTGTGGAATATGACGAAGGCAATAACTGTAAGGCTGTTATTCTGGGGGAAAAGTTTAACTATAGATTTGTCGATTTTTACCATTTAGCTACCTGGGCTACTGGTTATGGCATATTAAAGCTGCCGCTGCCTGAGGAGAGCGCTAATGGGGCAGCTCTGGTCACTCAGGCAACGCTTGAGGATGAGCAGGGTTATGGCTCAGTGCTGTTAACCATACCGCAGCAGGTGCCCGACGGCTGGATAGAGGGCGGGTTTGGAGATTTTTATGTTGACGACTTGCGCATATCCCGAGTCCGTGATGTTGTTCTAGCGGATATGGCAAAATTCAGTGCCAAAGTTGGGTTTACTAGAGATACAGCGCCTAACAGCCAAGCCAGGTTTATCTTTGGCATTATTGAGCAGAGTGGTTTCGTTCATTACTTCCCAGCGATAACTGTAGCTAATGATGGGAAGCTGGATTTATATGAAGTTGACCTGAGCCAGATGGCAGGAAAGAAGGTGAGATTTGTCCTGCGAGTTGAGGTAATAGGTTCAGCGGAGAAAGTGAAGCCAGCCTGGGTGGACCCCAGGGTGCTCCAGCCATAGTTTTTACCTATAAATGTAAATTGCCCATCATTGCCAACCGTCACCTTTCTATCATTGCTAGGAGGTGGTGATGAAGAAATTCCTACACTACCCCTGTCATTGCGAGGAACGGAGTGACGAAGCAATCTCTCAGTTGGATTGAAAGACCAAACGGTTGCTTCGCAGAGTTTATCCTGAGCTCTGGGGATAGCGAAGGGCTTGCAATGACAGGGAGACTCCCTGACTTGACAAGCCCTAGACTTGTCCTTATAATAATAAAAAACCACTTTCATCTACTCTTGAATTTATTGCTTTATTTTTCCCATAATGAGTCGTAATTGATTGTTGTGTTATATGTATAACTAGGTTATGGGGAAATTTGCAGTTTCCATGCATATAGTCATAAGAATTGTTTCACTCTGCTCATAATAAATAGTAGATGATTTAGTACACGTGTGGGACAGTCAGGTCTCATCAGTGGTTGGATATGAGCTTTCAAAATATAAATAACTATAGGACCTATGAGTAAGTATATCTTTGTCACTGGCGGTGTGGTCAGCTCTGTGGGCAAAGGCATAAGTGTGGCTTCCATTGGCAGGGTGCTGAAAAGCCGCGATATTTCGGTATCGGTCCAGAAGCTGGACCCTTATCTTAATGTTGACCCGGGAACGATGTCACCTTATCAACATGGCGAGGTTTTTGTCACCGATGACGGTGCCGAGACCGACCTTGACCTGGGACATTACGAGAGGTTTATTGATATTGATTTGACCCATGCTTCCAATGTTACTTCAGGTCAGATTTACTCGGCGGTGATAGCTGGGGAAAGGCGTGGGGATTTCCTGGGTGGCACTATACAGGTGGTGCCCCATGTAACTAATGAGATAAAGCGGAAGATAAGGGAAGTAGCTCAGCTCTCCCAGGCTGCGGTGGTAATTGTAGAGGTTGGAGGTACCGTGGGTGATATTGAAGGATTACCTTTTCTGGAAGCTATACGTCAGATGAGAAATGAGGAGGGCAGGGATGATGTTCTCTATATCCATGTTACTTTTTTGCCTCATATTGCTACCACAGGAGAGTTGAAGACCAAGCCTACGCAGCATAGTGTTAACGAGTTGAGGCGTATTGGTATCCAGCCAGATATAATTCTGTGCCGCTCCGACTTTCCCATTTCGGAGAATATAAAGGAAAAGATATCTTTGTTTTGCAGTGTAGACAGGAATGCTGTCATCCCGATGGTTACCGCGGAAACTATATATGAAGTGCCGCTGATGCTTGAGGAGACCGGTCTTACCGGCCTGATAGTGGAGCGTTTGGGGTTGGAGGCAAAGGATGTCGACCTCGCAGAGTGGCGACAGATGGTTTTTAAGCTGAAAGCTCCCAAAGAGCCGGTGAATATAGCCCTGGTGGGCAAATATGTGGAGCTTCAGGATGCCTACTATTCGGTGCGTGAGGCACTGTGCCACTCTGGACTATACCATGACAGACAAATAAATATGCAATGGATACACTCTGAAGCTCTGGAATGTTCTGGTGGCGAAAATCTGTTAAGATCAGCGCAGGGCATTATTGTTCCTGGCGGCTTTGGTTACCGCGGCATAGAAGGTATGATAGCGGCAGCAGCCTATGCCCGGACGAATAATATTCCTTATCTCGGCTTGTGTCTGGGTATGCAGGTCATGGTTATTGAGTTCGGTCGTTATGCGCTGAATAGTAAACTGGCAAACTCTACCGAATTTGACCCGGATACGCCATATCCAGTAATTGATTTGCTTCCGGATCAGTTGAAGGTCAGTAATCTGGGTGGCACCATGAGGCTGGGAGTCTATCCCTGCCGCCTGGTTCCGGGAACAAATGCGGCTGAAGCTTATACCAAAGAAGTGGTTTATGAACGCCATCGTCATCGCTTTGAATTCAATAACCGGTTCCGCGAGCAATTTGCCCAGAAAGGCTTTGTTGCCAGCGGCTTATCTCTGGATAATAAACTGGTGGAGATAACTGAGTTAAAGGACCATCCCTGGATGGTAGCTTGCCAGTTCCATGCTGAATTTAAATCACGCCCCAACCATCCGCATCCTCTGTTTGTCAGCTTCATCAATGCTGCTAAGGAGACCATGGTTGAAGGAACTCAGGTGACACTACCATTATGAAGCAGGTTATTACTAAAGCCGAGGTGAGTACATGCGTTTATTCTTAGATACCGCTAATATTGAACATATCAGCCATGGTGTGAGGCTGGGGGTGATCACTGGTGTGACTACTAATCCCAGCCTGGTGTCACAGGAAGGCAAGGTAGATTATAAGCAGCTTGTCCAGAAAATTTGCTCCATTGTTCCTGGTCCAGTTTCCACCGAGGTGCTGAGCACAGATGTTGCTGGTATGGTTGCCGAAGCCAGACAGATTGCCAAGTGGGCTAATAATGTGGTGGTAAAAATACCTGCCAGCCTGGAAGGAATTGAAGCTACTCATCAGTTGTCCCAGGAAAACATCAAGGTAAATCTTACTCTGTGTTTCTCCATAAACCAGGCTCTGCTGGGGGCTGCGGCAGGCGCAGCTTACATCAGCCCGTTTGTGGGCAGGCTGGATGATATCGGTGAGGATGGCATGAGGCTCATAAGAGAAATTGTAGAGGTATTTAAAAAATACCCTGATATCAAGACGGAAATAATTGCTGCCAGTATTAGGCATCCGAAACATTGCCTTGAAGCGGCTCAAGCCGGTGCTCCAATTGCCACTATTCCCTATCAGGTGCTGCTGCAAATGATAAAGCATCCCTTGACTGATATCGGTATCAGCCGCTTTCGGGATGATTGGCACAAGGTAATGGGAGAGACCAAGTTAATATAAAAAATTCTAAATACTAATATCTAAATTCTAAACAAATTAAAATGAGCGAAATTCAAAACAGAAAGACAAAAGGCTTGAGGATGTGGGTTTGCGGTGTGGTTTTGAACATTTGGGTTTTGACATTGTTTAGGATTTCGTGCTTAGAATTTAGGGTTTTTCTCCTTTCCTCTCCCTCGACGTGAGAGGTTAAGATGAGGGTGAGAGGCTAATAAAAATAAATACGAATATATATTAACAAATTGTGAGGTATTATGAATATGAACACTATGAACGTTGCTGAACTTGAAGAGAAAACTCGTGATGAACTGATAGAGTTAGCCACGCAGCAAGGGATTGACGACTGCAAGGGGCTGAAGAAGTCAGAAATTATTGAACGCCTGTTGCAGGTGCAGGCTGAGCAGCAGGGGTATACGTATCTCAACGGTATACTGGATATTATGGATGATGGCTATGGCTTTTTGCGCCAGGATAGCCTTCTTCCCGGGGCGGATGACGTTTACATTTCCAACTCTCAGATTCGCCGTTTTGGTTTAAGGAACGGTGATTCGGTAAGCGGGCAGGCGCGTCCACCAAAGGAAGGTGAGAAATATTATAGCCTGCTCCGTGTGGAAAAAGTAAATGACCAGGACCCAGAACAGGGCAGAACGCGGCGGCATTTTGGTTCGCTGACGCCTACTTTTCCCGACAAGATGTTTGATTTGGAAACTGATGCCCGTAACCTGTCAACACGGTTAATAAACATGGTAGCGCCTATTGGAAAAGGCCAGCGCGGGCTTATTGTATCGCCGCCAAAGGCAGGTAAAACTATGCTGTTGAAGAGCATAGCCAATGCTGTTATCACTAAACATAAAGATACTCATGTTATTGTCTGTCTGATCGGGGAAAGACCCGAGGAAGTGACTGACATGAAGCGCTCGGTGGAGGCCGAGGTTATTGCCGCGACCTTTGATGTGCCGGTGGAACATCATACCAGGGTGGCGGAGCTGGCGCTGGATAGAGCTAAGAGGCTAGTAGAGGGGGGTAAGGATGTGGTTATTTTGCTCGATGGTATTACCAGGCTGACCCGCTCTTATAATCTGGCTATGCCGCCCAGCGGGCGGACATTATCTGGAGGCATTGATTCAGTAGCTCTATATCCACCAAAACGCTTTTTCGGCGCTGCCCGCAATACCGAAGAGGGTGGTAGTCTCACTATCATCGCTACTTGTCTCGTCGATACCGGTAGCCGCATGGACGACCTGATTTATGAAGAGTTCAAAGGTACTGGTAATATGGAACTGCACCTGGATCGTCGTCTGGCGGAGAAGAGGATTTTCCCAGCCATAGATATCGTGAAAAGCGGCACTCGTCGTGAGGAGCTTTTACTTGACGAGACGACATTGAAGCAGGTGTACTTGATGCGACGCATAGTTAGTATGCTGGCAGAAGATTCCCCCAATGGCACTGGAGCCACTGAGAGACTTTTGGACCGCCTGGCTAAGACGCAGAACAATGCTGAATTCCTGTCGACCTTATCCAAAGATGTATAAGACGAGAGGCTCTTACCTTGTCATTGCGAGGAATCCGCCTCAGGCGGATGACGAAGCAATCTCTAGGTTGGACGAAAAAACGTAACGATTACCACGTCCCGATTGCATCGGGACTCGTAATGACAGGATAATTAGGGACAGGTCTTTAGACCTGTCCGGATACTGATAATTTTTCCTGCAATGAAGGTAGACGTCTATACCAAGGCGGACAGACCTGAAGGTATGTCCCTAATTGGGAAAGAGGGGCAAGGATGAGTTGGAGTTGCGGGGGAGGGGGTGGCAGTTGACCTATACCTCTTTTGTTTGCTTTGTGTTATGATAACAACAATATGACGACGGAGGCATTGATGAAATTAAAAGCTTCAGTGATAGTATTTCTATTATCACTGGCAGCATTTATAGCGCCAAAGCCGGTTGAAGCTGCTGGTTTGACATTGAATCCTGCCCAGGGATTTGTAGGGTCAGAAGTCACCATTGTTTCCATACTAGCGTATGGTAATGGCGAATATTTCGTTTACTGGGGTGAGGATAAGAAACTTATAAATCAGGGCACTACATCAGGAATATCAAGTGTGACTTTTACCGTTCCTGAATCTCCTCGAGGTAAATATAAAATTACTCTTAAAGTAGGTGGAAATGCCTACGACGGTGAATTCAATGTGTTACCCGCTATTAAGTTAAGTGCTACAGAGGGTTATATTGGCTCTAGTCTGACAGTTACCGGCACAGGCTTCAATGCTAATGAGACTGGTATAGAGGTAATCTTTGGAGGAAATGCCATTGCCACTGGAATTTCGGCTGATAGCAAGGGCAATTGGCAAAGTACCTTTGAGATTCCTCCAAACCGTTCTGGCAACATGGTGGTAGATGCCGGGGGTACTACGCCGGCTACGGAAGTGGATAATAAGTCATTCACAGTGCTTTCCAAGATCGATATTAACCCCACAGCAGGTGGGGTGGGAACTATGGTGGCAGTATCCGGCACTGGTTTTGGCAATTCTGAATCGGGCATAAGCATAACCTATGATGGACTCAAAGTGAAAACAGCTATCGCTGCTGATAGCAATGGCTCGTGGCAATCGACTTTCTTTATTCCCACATCGACTAAGGGCGGACATAGAATAAATAGCTATGGGGATGTTACCGGGGAAGGTTCTGTGGCAGGGGTTAGTTTTGCTGTGTCGCCGGTGTTGAAGCTGGAACTGGCTTCAGGTCAGCTAGGTGATGTCATCCTAGTTGGAGATGATTTTTGGGCCAGTGGCATTGGCTTCGAGCAGAATGAAGGCGGCATTCTGGTCACATTTGACGGTGCTATGATTACCAGTGGCATTGTAGCTGATGCTAACGGTTCCTGGGCGGTTAAGTTGAAAGTGCCGCTAAGCAGCCACGGTGAACATGTTGTCGATGCTGCGGGAAAGACCACCGGGTCTGATGATGTCGCTGATGCTGCTTTAGTCGTATCGCCACATATTGAAGTCAACCCTGCATCTGGAGGTGTAGGTGCGGATATAGTGGTTAATGGTACTGGATTTGGGGCTAATCAGCCCCTCACTATCAGTTATGACGGAACGCAGGTGGCTTCTGGTTCCACTACCGATGCCAAAGGTAGTTTTGCCGCTAGCTTTAAAGTCCCTAAGGGCAAACCTGGTGGAGACCATGCCATAACCGTTATCGATGCTACAGCATCTGTGGCTTCGGCTAGTTTTAAGACTGAGACATTGTCACCGCCGATGCCGAGGCCTGTATCTCCTGAAGCAGGCAGCAAACTAGGTTTAGTGGGCAACACTACGGTTACTTTTAGCTGGACTGCTGTAGAAGATACCAGTGGTGTTGACTACACGCTGGAGATAAGCAATAACCCTGAATTTACTGGTGCTGTACTTCGTAAGGAAGGGCTGGCACAGACACAGTATACCTTAACCAAAGATGAGGCATTACCAGACGGCAGTTATTACTGGAGAATTAAAGCTGTAGACGGTGCTGGTAATGAAAGTAACTGGACTAATGGACAACTGTTTAAGGTGGGGGGAGAATGGTGGTTGTTTGCAGTTGCTTTTGGGGTGATTGTTATTCTGGCTCTGGTTATCTGGCGAGTAGTCTCAATTAGGCGAAGAGCCTGGAAGTGAAAATATAACGATTGCTTCGCCCGCCTAAGGCGGACTCGTAATGCCAGAATAGGGGAAGATAGGACGGAAGTGAGGGACAGAAAAGAAAGCTCAGTTTAATGATAGGGAATTAAAGGGGGCGAAGCCTCCTTAAAAAACATTCTTCCCTCTCCCCTGGAGAGGGGAGAGGGATACAGGGTGAGGGGTTTGATAATAGTCCAATTACTTGACAAATAGGGATTAAGAATATAATATAAATCAAATTACAATCACTAAAGTGAGGTATAAATTATGAGATTAATGGTTATTGGGCTGGGGCAATGTGGTTCTAGGGTTGCTGATGAATTTGTTCGCCTCAGCAAGGTAGCGAAATCGAGTCGGGGCACCACTATAATAACAGGCGCCTTTGCTGTCAATACCGATCAGGCTGATCTTACCGGCTTGAGTCACATTGGCTCTGACTATCTGCACCGTATTCTTATCGGGGGACGTAAGACCTGGGGTCATGGTGTAGGTAAGATTAACGAGATGGGTGCTGAACTGGCCAGAGAGGACGGTGACAAGGTAATCGATGCTATCAGGACATCTCCTCTTTTCTATCAGACTCATGCGTTCATGCTCATTGCCGGCGCTGCCGGCGGCACTGGTTCTGGTGCGATATCTATTATCGCCCAGATGCTTAAAGAACGCTATGTGGGCAAACCAGTATATGCTCTGGTAGTATTACCCTTCGAACACGAAGAAGTAGCTGAGCTGAGGAGCGTTTACAATACTGCTGTCTGTCTCAAGTCTATCCAGTCAGTGGCTGACGGTGTTTTCCTGGCTGATAATCAACGCTATGTTAGGAAAGATGCCAGCATGGCTACTAATCTGAATCGGATAAACGAGCAGATTGCAATGCCTTTCTATGACCTGCTTTGCGCTGGCGAGGTGACCAGGTTTAAGCATGTAGGTTCTAAGACGATGGATGCTGGGGATATAATTCAGTCCATTGATGGTTGGACGGCATTGGGTGTAGGCAGAACCGATATACCCAGAGGTTTCCGTTTCCCCTGGGAAATGCGTAAAACCAGCTTCAGGGAAAAGAGCAGTGAAACTTTGAGAGCCATGCAAGCTATGGACGCAGCTCTCAGCGAGCTTTCCGTCACTTGCAGCCCGGAAGATGCCGGTAGGGCATTATATCTTCTGGCGGCACCGGTGCATGAGATGAGCATGGATATCGCCAAGGGACTGGGCGATTATCTCAGAGAGCTGGCAGAGAATGCCGTCATCCGTTCTGGTGATTTTCCATGGGAGAAGAATTCGGTTGACGTTACCGTCATGTTCTCTCAATTAGCCTTTGTGCAGAAAATACGTGATTATTATGATAGGGCTTCGGCCTTTGCTCATACTCAGAAAGATCGCTTGAGAGAGACCTCGGGGCGGCTGCGTGATATGGAAGACGCCGCCAAAGAGTTGCCCAGCTTAATCTAAGTCTTAGTTACAACGTTCACGACGAAGAGGAGAGAGATACTCTCTCCTCTTTTGTTTATCCCCCAGTCATTGCGAGAAATCCGCCTCAGGCGGATGACGAAGCAATCGCTATGCTTCCCTAAAACCTAGAGATTGCTTCGTCCGATTGCTCGGAGCTCGCAATGACAGAAAAAGAATCTCTAGCCGCTAGCTACGAAACTGTCCTGTGGCTTTGCGGGGCAGATATCCCTTGGCTGCCTGTACCACCAGAGACAGGCTCATCAGATAATCATCATGACCGTCAGCAGGGTCGACGAAGAAGTTCAGCGTCTGGTTGGGACGGTAGACGCTCCTGGCTTTTTCCAGTTCCAGCATAAGCTCTCTGTATTCTTCAGAGCCATCCTGACGGTAAAGCTTTAGCCTGCCTGAATTTAAGACAGCCAGCAGGTCAAAGCCTGCTTCCGACTTGGTATTCTGGGTGAATTTGAATGAGATAACTTTATTGCCCAGGGCTTGTTTCAAGAAAGAGGCTACAGGTTCGCCAGCACCGGTAGCATCAACCACAACGCGGCGGCACTTCCAGACGTTTTTCAGGATATCCACCATCTGGTGGAACAGCAGCGGATGCTTTTGCCCCACCCAGCAATAATGCTCTATCACCTTGATAGCTGGCTGCTCTAGCATATTCGGTGAATTCTGAGTGGCTTCAATCTCGGCAATGGTGATTACAGTAGCATCCCTGCCCGGTCTGGTTAAGACCAATTCCTCGGTGACCTCGGACTCGCCAGCAAGGTCGATGCCAGCCACATATATCCTGGATGCTTGACTGCGGCGGTGAACCCTGGAATGCTCGCCCTGAATCTGAGCTATCTGCTGACGGGATAGGAAACCGCCCCCACCGTGTATGGGTATGAGCGCATATTGCGTTTTGAACAAGGGATGGTCATCGCCCAGCCGTTCTCGCTCAGCCTCAACAAAAGCTCCGTATTCAGGACTATGCTTGGATACTTCTTGCCAGTCATATCGGAAATGCCTTTTTATGCCATCTCTCTTTTCCAGTTCCAGATTGGTTTGTTTTACTTCCTCCAGTAATGTAGTATCATCCCAGGTTGTGCCGTAGTGGACGGTGGTCACATTATGGGCTGAACCCATAGGCCTGAATTCTTTGGTATACTTGTCCTTGCTCACATCCTGGGATTCGTCTATCTCCAGGAGGATGTCGGCGGTGTGTCCGACTACGGAAGACGATTCTTCGGCAGAGAGCAATATCTGGCGGGCGGCACCCAGCTTGATAATGTAACCCATCTCGGTTGTCCAGATGCCAGCAAAGCCGAATTCGTCAAGCCTTTCCTTCAGCCTCATCATAGAGATGATGGTCTGCGGTTTGAAGGTGGGAGCACATTTAATGCTATTGCCGCCTTTGCCCATAAACATGGTCAACAGCAGCACTTCAAGCTGTGCTGACAGCTCGTTCTTGCCTCCCTGGCGGGCTATCTCCACGGAGAAGGTTAAACCCCTATTCTCCTGAATGCTGTTGAGCACTGCCCTGGCTACTTCTTGCTGATATGGTCTTAGCATCTATTTTTCCCCTGTCATTGCGAGGAATGAAATGACGAAGCAATCGTTACGTTTTCTCTCCAACCTAGAGATTGCTTCGTCCCGATTGCATCGGAACTCGCAATGACAATGTGTGTCCTGGAGAAGGGGAGAGGGATAATGGGTGAGAGGTTGATAAAAGTCTCATTTGATTAAAACTTTAACTCCCAGTGGTATGGCTATCTCAGTCAGCACCTTGGTGATAGCCTCCTTAAGAGACCTTTTTTGCTCCTTGCTGATGTTGTAATGAATGCCGACCAGCCTGGCTATAGTATTGGTTACCTTCAACTGCAAATCAAACCTGTCCGGGTCATTCTCGATAAGCTCCCGGAGCTTAACACGCAGCATGGCAATTTCCTCGTCTAGACCTTTTATGTCCCTGGCTTCTTCCAGCCCCAGCTTTTCAGCTTCGCTGAGCGCTTGAAGATAAAACCCTGGTTTTTTGTTTTTTGGCGTGCTTTTTCTGGCCATTTTGTTTTGCCTTGATCAGCCCGAAGACGAGGACATGTGCTGCCAGGTCATACCGGTGATTATCCAGTGCCACTTTTAACAGTTTAAGCATAATCAGGAATTATAATAGTACAATTGTTCTAATATATCAAGTCATTAGTGGCATTTTATTAACCTCTCACCCTTTTTCCCCTCTCCCCTTGAGAAGGAGCCTTGTACAAAAAGTGTCACTTGTATAAATAGTCATGTAGTTTGTATTGAAAATCTTTAAGACCAGCGACTTTTACGAAACCAACCATTCAATTCAAATTGTCTAATTACAGTAACAACTAGAAAAACGTACAAAACAATAAGAACAATGATTTGACTCTTGCCACTTAGTTCTTTCAGTGAAAGGATTGTACCTATCACCGTTAAGGACACTGTTCCTAAAGACCATTCGAGAAAGCCAACTACTTGTAGAAATCTTTTCATAATTTCCCCTCCTATAAATTACTAGATTTATATCAAAAGTGCCTTCTGTATCAAAAGTCCCTTTTTGATAGGGAATCTACAGCCAAAGTGCACCAAGGTATTCTTTAATTGACATAGATGACATAGGGCACGGAGCTGGCGGTGGTGGGGGCATAGAAGGCGGGATTATCTCAATTGGTGGGGGTGGGGGGATTTCAGGCCTGATACTTATGCGAGCAAATGTGTTAATTAAAGTGGGCAATGAAAAGCCTACATAAAAAGCACCCCAAAGTGTTGTAACTGGTAATATGTTTGCCACAAATCCGCCAAGAAAAAAGAATAGAAGTGAAATCACGTAATAAAAAACAGGAAAGACAAGGCGTTTTCTGCGTAATTTGTATAATCGGATAATCTCTGGTGCAGCAGCACCTATGCGACCAGTTAGAAAAATCCAGATGCTAAACTCCATTATAAACCCTCACTATGTCGCTACCTACCCTTGTAATATAAGAGCATTATAGCACTAGCTTAGAGAGTGTCAATGGATAAGAACTTCTATTTCCGAACCATCACCTTTAATTTGAATACCTTTACGCTTTAAAATATGTATTTCCTCCTCCAATTTACCGTCTCTTTGGAATGGTTTCAGCATACTAATAACCAATTTTTCCAAATTACATCTTGCTGATTCAAGACTATGTCCATGAGCTGCCAATCCTAATTCTGGGCTATTCATTGCGTATCCATTCTTTATTTGATATTGCTTTTGTTTTAGTATTATTTGCATTTTTTCTCCTTAATTTGTAATATTACGTCTTACTATTTTTCTTTGATGTCTTTGTTTTTCCTTTTCCATAATTTTTTACACCCATTCGTTCTTTCAAAATTAATTCATCCTCCCTAATTTTCCTATCAAGCTCAACAACTTTAGACTGTATATCTTTCGTTTGTCTCTCAAGGCTACGTAACCTAGTATTAGTAGAGACCAATTCGATATCTGCATAACCAAACCATTTATCAAATTGTTTCCTCCCCCGAGGAAACAATGAACATATAAACATCCCAACAAGTACAACAAGTAAAAGAAATCCTAAAAGTGCTAGGATAATGCCGTATATAGCCATTAAATAAGGCTCCCGCAAGTTACAGATAATGATAATGGCAGTAAGATAAGTAATAACAATAGAGTAAAGGGAGAGTATACGACCATATCGGCGTAAAAATGCACGAAATCTTGTTCTAAAATGTGACCATGATATATGCCACCAAGATGATATATGCATTTTAATTGCTTTCCTAATTGACTATTCTTTATTGATAGATATTCTGCAAGGTAATTTTCAAAAACATGTAGTATTCTGCCATTATATATCCTTGAAGACACAAAATGATATACTTTAGAAAAGTGATTTTGAGGACTTTTTGTACAAAAAATCCCCCCATACGTTTGCAACGAAGACTTTTTATACATAGCTTTGAGAAGGGGAGAGGGATAAATTACTTTGCGAAGGGGCAAAGCCCCTTTAAAACCCCAGGTGCCTTTTCCACGTCGAAGAGGGTGGGAGACTTGCTGTTGTATCCGTTGTAACATTGTTCTTATTTGTGGTACATTTATCCGTAAGTGTTTTACACTGTGTCATATATATGTTAGGAGGATAGCCTGCCATGAGTTTTGCAGATGCTGAAAAAAACAGAAGCGGTAAATCGGTAAAGATTAAGCTGTCTGTGGTTAGACTGGTGGCTCTGGTTTTGGGAGTAATGGTGTTGCTGGCTGCCATGTTGCTTACTGCTTGTGCTTCCTCTTCTTCATCAGAGGTGGAGGAGGAGGTCAGGGCGAAAGTGGTCAGCAATCTGACGGCGATAAGGGATAACACTTCGCAGGAACTGGGCGCAGAAATCAACCGACTAGACCAGGAGATCACTTCACTTAATGGTCAAATGGATAGGTTGAATCAGGTAGTGGCTCCAGCCCTGGAATGGTTACAAGTACAGAAGGAAGATGCCGAAAGGATGGGATATGGGGGTAAGCGGACTCTAGAGGCGGCAGGATACCTGGAATTAGATAAATTTAAGAATGACCAGTTTCGGGTGGTTAAATTGCAGTTCACCAGCGAGCTGTTGAGCGGAAGCACCAAGTATACCAGCGTGATACTGGTCGAAGATTTTCTTACTGGCACAGTGACCCCGCTGGAGGACCTTACTAAGGAGATTCAAGAAAAGATATCCGCCCTGACGCTGCAACGTAATGCCAGCAAGAAAGCTGCTGACTTAGCTGCTGTTACCGCTGATGGTGTCCTCAGTCAATATCAGAATTGGAGGGTAATCAAGGTTAATATCACTACTTACAATGTCAGCGGTCCCGGGTTGGGAATGGCGCAGGGTCTTACTACAGGTGTGTGGACCTATTATTTAGAACCTGAGAATCTGGTTCCTTCTGATGCCGCCTCCGAAGCACTGTTGAAAGTGCTGAATGGTAACCAAAAGTAAAGGGCGTGCCCAAAATGTTCCCCCTCTATCCTTACGAAGGCGAGAGGGGTTTAGGGGTGAGAGGTTGTACCTTTAATTAATCGTAATCCCTGAGGCGGCGGAAGAAAGCCCGGATGAGCAGGATGAAAACGATAAGACAAACAATACCGCCGACAATGAGCATCCAGTTAGAGAGGAAACCCACGTTGAAGGCATAGGGTGAGATCGACCACTCGCCTTCATTGCCAACCCCATCAACCGCCTGAATTCTCCAGTAATAGGTACCTACCTTGATATCCATAGTGAAGGTGGGATCGGTTAAACCTGTCTTTTTCATCCCTGGTTTAATTGGGAAGAAATTAAGGTCTTCGCCTACCTCTAAATTATAAGTAACGCCGCTGATATCAGTTACTGGTGTCCAGACGAAGGTAACCGTTTCATCGCCAAGCCAGCCGAATCTCTCCGCCTTGGGTGCTACTGGTGTTGGCTTGGGTGGTGGTGTACCCTCTAGGGAGAGACTCAGGATAGTGTTATTACCAGCTCCGTCTTCAGCAGTAATTTTGTGCTGTTTGGTAGAGCTCTCGGGAACTTTGAAAGTATAGCTGAAGTTGCCGTTTTCATCTGTAGTGGGCGAATTGGCTATGCTGATATCATCATACTTAATCTGAACTATACTTTTGGCAGCAAAACCACGGCCAGCTACTTCGACATCGGCACCAACGTCGGGATGTTGGGGGTTCATGGTGACGGCAGATATTACTTTCATGTTAGCGGTAGCCGAATCCATGAGCAGTTGGGGTGAATTGGCTACGAATTTATGTTCGCCAGCTATGGTATTGGGAACCACAAATTCAGCACTGAAAGTACCAACCTCATTTGAGGCAATGCTAATGTCGGTGGTTTGACCATCGAAGGTAACTGTACCAGTACCACTGGCAGGGAAACCAGTGCCTTTTACGGTCACAGTAGCACCGGGGCTAGCCTGGGCTGGGATGATTTCCAGGCTGGGCTTAACTGTGAACTTTAGGTTGACGGAATCTTCACGGCCCCAGCGCATGAACTGTACGTAATTATCACCGTATCTGGCTTCAGGTATAGTAAAGCTATCTGTTACCGTAGTAATTTTGGGTGCATTGCCCTCTTTCAGCACTACGGTTTGATCCTCGGGAAAGTCGGTGGTTGGACTCCAGCGGATCTGGTAATCACCATCTAGAAAGAAACCGCTGCTGGTAATACTTATGGTAACGGTGCTACCGACTTGACCGGAATCAGGCGTCAAACCCGTGACGCAACCACCCCCACCTCAGCCTGTTGCTGAAGCTACAGACGGCAGTGTCAATAGTGCCAGCGTTAAAAGCAAAAACAATCCTACATAGTGCCAAATGCGCATAGTAGAATTAAAACCCTTTTCCACCTTTTTGTCAAGAAAATAGACCACTAAAACGAAGCTATCTACTATGGGGCATTAATAAGCTCTGCCCCATGAGGTGTGGGGTGTCAAAGAGGGGCTTGCCCCTCTTAAGATATTCTCCTTCCCTCTTCCCTTGAGAAGGGGAGAGGGACACAGGGTGAGAGGTTGATAAAAGCGACAGGATGCCCTTGTTAAACTAGAACAAATGTACTATTATAAAAGGGCAATGACCACTGCTCAAACCACCCCAGAGCTGGAACCTCTGCCCGATGATATCAACTGGAAGGATAGAGGCTGTGAGCTTTTTTCTGCCTGTCTCAGTTGTCCCCTGCCCCGCTGTATCGAAGATGAACCTCGTGGGAAACAGCGTCTTAGAATGCTGGCCAGAGCCAGCCAGATGGCTCAATTGAGGCGTCAGGGCAAAAGCACTGCAGAAGTTAGCCGAGCTGTTCCATGTCAGCAAGAGAACGGTACAACGGGTGCTCTCTTCCTTCAAAGCTACCGGAGGCGTCAGGAATGAGTGACTTCAATCCCCAATCCTTGAGCAACCTGGATAAAGACCGCTTCGGTAACTATAAGTCCAACCTGGACTTCTACGAAGGTACTCAGTGGACAGAAAGAAGCCGAAACCGCCAGCTGGTATTTAACTATGCCAAGATCGCTGTGGATAAAGTAACCAGCTATTTGATGCAGGGGCTTAACTTCGCCTGTGACCCAGTGTCCGATGATGATCCAGCTAAACAGATAGCCCAGGAAGCCGAGAGGCTGATCTATCGTATTTATCAGGAAAATAATCTCCAGGAGCTTGACTATGAGACCGAGATTGATGCTGCCATCCTGGGTGATGGCTGCTATAAGGTGACCTGGGATGCTCAGGAAAAGAGAATCAGAGTTACCAGCCCCGATGTTCACGGTATCTATGCCTGGTGGTTAGGTGATGATTTATCCAGGCTGTGGAGAATGGCCAGCAGGTACTCATTGTCTCAGGATGAGATCTCAATGCTGTATAAACGTACCATATCCAAGAAAACAGCTATGCTCACCGAAGTCTGGACAGCAAAGCAGTTCACGCTTTACCTGGACAACGAAATACTGGAGAACAAGCCCAACCCCTATGGTTTTATCCCATTCGTCATTTTCCCCAACCTGCGCAAGCCTAAGAGCTTCTGGGGCTATTCCGATATACCATCGCTGAAAGAAGCTCAGAAAGAGCTTAACAGAGCGCTAACGCAGCTAAGCAGGATATTAGAAGTGTCAGGTAATCCTATTGCAGTACTTGAGGGAGTAGAAAGCTCAGAGGATATCAGAGTGCAGCCAGGCGCTGTCTGGAATCTACCCCAGGAAAGCAAAGCCTATTTGCTGGACTTACTGCAGGGCGGAGGTATCAGGCTGCACATTGACTATATAGATATGGTTTACAGATGTCTCCATGATATATCAGAGTCCCCCAGGGCAGCCTACGGAGGCATCGAAAGAGAGCTTTCAGGCGTCGCCCTTGAGGTAGAGCTGCAGTCACTACTCCAGAAGGTAAGGCGCAAGCGCACCATCAGAACCGCAGCCTATACCATCAGAAGTCAGATGATACTAAAGCTTCATCAGCAGTTTACCAGGCAGGACCTCACCCAGGTAAACCACCGCATTATTTGGGGTCAGGTACTGCCTCAGGATAGAGCCAGAGAAGCGCAGAACGAGCAGTTGCTAGTCCAGTCAGGAGTCCATAGCCGGCGCACCGCTATGGATGAGCTGGGCATCAGGGATCCGCAGGCAGAGTTTGACAAGTGGATTGAGGAAAGAGAGCGCATTCTGGCCATGAATATGCAGTTTAGAGCCAAGTCTACTAGAGGCGGAGAGCGTGAGAGAAGTGTTGCCGCCGAAACAGAGACCGAAGCTATTACTGAATAAAACAAATGTTTGGAGGAAACATAATTGGGTAATGAAAACAACACCAATACCCCCGAAATCACCCAGGAAGCCTTTGACCAGCTTAAGGCAGACCTGGAGGCCGAGAAAGCCAAAGCCCCCGAGCTGGTCAACCAGGCTACTCAGCCCCTTAAGGAACGCATCGCAGCGCTTGAGGCAGATGTCCAGGCTAAGGGCGAAGAAGCCGAAGGCTTGAAGACAGCAGTCGCCGAGAAGGAGAAAAGCTTCGCTTCGCTTACCGCCAACTTCGAAGCAGCCGTAGGCGCTTACCGCAGTCAGGTCCTTAAGGTTAATCCCCTTATTCCCGCTGAAATGATTTTGGGAAATACCATCGCCGATATTGACCAGGCCACAGAGAAAGCCAACTCCCTTGTTGGCAAGATTAAGGAAGGCCTGACCCTGGAAATCCAGCAGACCACTATCCCCGCTGGTGCTCCAGGTAGAACCCCACCCGATACCTCGACCATGACCACCAGGGAGAAAATAACTCAGGGCATCGAGAAAGCCCGAAAAAAGAGCGCATAGAGCGCACAAAATACACTAATAAGGAGAAGTGAATAGAATATGGCAACCACATTAACCGAAGCAGCCAAACTTAGTAATGATGTCCTGTTGCAAGGCGTCATTGAGACCATTATCAAGGATAGCCCGCTACTCCAGAACCTACCCTTCGTTGAGATAGTAGGCAATGCCTTGACCTATAACCGGGAGAGCGCGCTTCCCGCAGCCGAATGGCACGCAGCCAATGATGATTGGGCTACCAGCCCCGCCATCGCTTTCAGCCAGGTAACCGCTACCCTCAAGATACTTGGCCAGAATGCCGATGTCGATGAGTACATCAAGCAGACCCGCTCCAATATCCAGGACATTGAGGCAGCCATTATAGAGCTAACCGCCAAAGCCATCAGGCACGAGCTTGAGGACAAGTTCCTCTATGGCGATGATAGCGCCGATGCTAACCAGTTTGACGGACTGAGGAATATCATCAACACCGCCGCAGCCAGCGCTCAGCTTATCGCTATGGGCGCTACCAGTGCCACTTTGACACTAGCCAAGCTTGACGAGCTTATCGATGCTGTCAAAGGCGGTAAGCCTGATTTGCTGCTTATGTCCCGCCGGTCCCGCAGGAAGATCAACGCTCTGGCCAGGGCTGCCGGCAACAACCTGGAAGTAGGCAAGGGCGCTCTTGGTGAGTTTGTCCAGTTCTACAATGGCATACCTATATCCGTCAGTGACTTCCAGCTGGACACCCACACTGTAGCTGGCAGCGTGGAGACCGCCGTCACCGGAGGCGCTAACTCGGTAATCTACGCTGTGCAATTCGGAGAGAGCGGACTTGTTGGCTTGACCAGCCCAGGCGGATTACAGATTGTCCCCATCGGACAGATGGAATCCAAAGACGCCACACGCACCCGCATTAAGTGGTATGTCAGCCTTGCCTTGTTCAGCACTGTCAAGGCAGCAGCCCTAATCGGAGTACAGGACTAGCGGGTAGCACCCGCCGGCATTCTTTCAGATATGTAATCAGAATAATGCTGGGGCGTAAAAATGATGGGCTTGGGTAGGAGAGATAAATAAAAGGGGAAGCTCGAAGGGGCAAAGCCCCTTCGGAATAGGAAATCTTATCCCCTCTCCTTTGAAGGAGAGGGGACAGGGGGGTGAGGTTGAAATAAAAAAGAAAGGAGAAAAAACATGGCATTTGCAGACCCGGGAAAAGACAGACAGATTGTTGACTCAGGAGTAGGACCTTATCCGCCTACGGTTACCCTGGCAGAGGCTTGTAAACGTGGTGATGTTTTAGGCTATAGCTCAGGGTGGAAATTGGCATTAGCCACCGTAGGCATTGCTATTCAGGGCAGAGTTGTAGCGCTGAAAGATGGCGCTATAGGCGAGGTAATACCTGTGTCGCCTAGAGCAGTTGTCGATGGCTACACAGGCGCTACCGCAGGTAGCCCAGTCTACGTAGCCGAGGGTACCAGTTATGGAGGGATCACCCAAACCGCACCAAGCACGACAGGTGATTGTAACACCATCATCGGCATAGCCCTATCCGCTACCCTGGTGATGTTTTTCCTGAACAGCAGAGTCGACAGCTTATCCAGTTAAACTTAGGAAGGGGAGGTTCAAACCCACGAGCTACAAGCGACTGGCTTCGAATGAGCCTGGGGACTACCGCCCCCCCCAGGCATCTTATACCTCCTTTTAAGCCGGTAGGGGGAAAGCTTGAGCAACCTTCCCCCTACCAGTTAGTGGAATATACGGGGAAGCTCGAAGGGGCTTGCCCCTTCGAGATAAAACTCTTTCCCCCTCTCCTTGAGGGGAGTGGGACACAAGGGGTGAGTTGAAAAAATGAACCTATCAGAAATGAGAACCAATGTCAGGCGTGACCTCAAAGATGAGGATGCCAGCAACTATCGCTGGACAGACGATGAAATCGACCGCGCCATTGCCAAAGCAGTCAAGGAGTTTTCTCAGTACTGCCCCAGGGAAATGAAATCTACCGTCGCCACCGATGATGGTAGCATCGAGCTTGATATTAGCACTCTCACCGATAGAGTCTCAGTTGATAAGGTGGAGTTCCCGGTAGATAGCGAACCGAGAGCGTTTACCCGTTTTGAAGTCTATCAGGATACTTTGTACTTCCTGGAAACCCAGGGAGATGGTGAGGATTGCTATGTCTATTGGACTGCTATTCATACCCTGGATGGAGATACGTCTACCATCCCCACCAGGCATGAAGACCTGGTCGCGCTGGGTGCTGCAGCTTACGCCGCCTTAGCGCAGTCGCAGTACTCCACTAACAGAGCCAACTACGGCGGAGAAGACGTCGACCGTGACTATCTCTCCTGGGCCAGAGCCAGGCTAAAAGAGTTCCAGGAGGGATGCAAAAAAGCAAAGAGCAAACTAAAAGTGAATAAGCTTATCTCAGAGGAATACTAGATAGGAGGAATTTATGACTACTACAGTGAAAAGAGGCAAGCTCAGGAAGGTTGAGGTTATCACCCCCACCATCCAGGAGGATGAGTTCACCGAGCATGAGGAGGCGCAGCCAGTCAGAGACGGTTTACCCTGGCAAGCCTTCGCCCTGGTAGGTGATAAGGAAGATCCGCTTACATGGAAACTATCCCATCATAACAGGCAGGTCTACCGTGCCATCAAGGGCAAGATAGGCTATGAGCATACCGTTGACTGGGAGAACATGCCCTTTATGGTTGCTTACCTGTCCCGGCAGGGCGTTGAAGGACAGAGAGTCCAGGCAGACGAGTTCCAGATATTAGCAGCAGCTAAGCACCTGGCCAGCCACTACCTGAAAGCAGGTAAGCCCCTGCCCGATGCTCTGGCAGTACTTGTCTAGCACACGAGCCACGAGCGACGAGCCACGAGCGACGAGCGACGAGCGACGAGCGACGAATAACGAGCGACAAAACAGGAGGAAAAGCAAATGAGTAACGCACTAAACAATTTTATGGCAGGCAAGAAGAAGTACAGCGCTTCGGTTATCCTGCCCATCATCATCGCCATAATCCAGATCATGGTCACCAACACCGAGACCCAGGCCAGCCTTATCGGACTGGCGCAGGAGTTTCTACCGACACTGATAGCCCTGGTTGGAGGCATCGGCTACACCATAGTTGAAGGCATCAACGACAACACCAGGCTTAAAAATTCCGCCTCTAATGGAGTGGTTAATGGTTCGCTACCAGCCCAGGCCTTAAACACCAGCCAGCCCGCTCAGGTGAATAGCCAGCAGACCACTAGCGACGAGCGACCAGCGACCAGCACCGTTTTAGAACCAGCCCCGCAGCCATGGGATGTACAGGCTTTCGATGAGCAGGTAAAGAAGAAAGCCCCCATCACCTACGGAGTACTAAACGAATCCACCGAGCTTTACCAGGCTATGAACTCAGGCGCGGATACCAAGTGCGACTATATCGAGCACGCCGTTGACTTTTGGGACTACCTTACCATGAAGGCAGACGCCAGGTTTAGCGCTATCTGGGGTTATAGTTTCAGAGAAGCCCAGGAGAAGGTGCAGGAGCCAGGTTGCCCCACCCACCAATCCACCTGTGGCAGCTTCAGCAACCTTAAGCATAAAGCCCTGGCTTTAGGTGAAGCCTATTACACCGCTTACCTGGACTTCGAGCGCATCAGGACAAAGAGTTTGGAAATCCAGTCCTTAGCCGAGTATGTCAAACGAGGCTTTAACTGGAAAACTGCTTTAGCAGTTAGCAACCAAAACCTTTATATGCTGGGAGAAGTGGCAGCAGAACTGTTGAAGCTTTGTAGGTAACAAATGTCATTGCCATCTTTCTGTCTTTCTGTCATTGCCAGCTTTTTTCATTCTGTCAGTGCGAGTCCTTTCCCCCCTGTCATTGCGAGGAGCGGAGCGACGAAGCAATCTCTAGGTTGGAGGGAAAGACTAAACGATTGCCACGCCCCGATTACATCGGGACTCGCAATGACAGGGGAAAGCATATGAAAACTTTAACCGATACTCTACTCTACGAGCAGAAGAAGGCAACCGCCCTGCCAGTAGTCAGCCTGGTTGCCCGCCAGTACGGCCATCCCCAAAAGGCAGGCGGATCAGAAGGCGCAGCCAGTGAAGGCTTGCAATGGGGTCTGTTTAACTGGGTTAAACTCTACGAGACCGATACCATTACCCCGGACTTCCACGGAGTCGCCATTGCCGGCGACGGCAGCCTTAACCGTATCCGCTATTACTTAAATAATATTTACCACCAGCGAGTCGCCAGCCCTGGACCTGAATCAGACTTTGGCGCTTTCTGGAACGCTATAATGAATACCTCTTCAGGCATACCAGTTGCTATCGCTGCCCATGGTGCCGAGGTTATCGTCTTTACTAAGGCTTTAGGCGCTCAGACTAAATACGTTATGTCCTCGGACTATGGTGCTTCCTGGGGTGCTGAGACCTTGCTACCCACCAGTGGCAATCCCGCCAGCGCTATCGCAGCTTGCCACAAGCCAGACGGAACTTGCGCCCTGGTTGGTTCAGCAGCAGGTATCCTCTGGATTCAACTACGACTTGGTGGATTATGGATTTCCGCTTCATCTATGCCCAGCGCTCCCACCGTTGAAGGTTTAGCTGTCTACTATGACGGAGACTACAATATCATCGCCCTGGTTAATACCGGTAGCAACTTCCAGCTAGCCAGGATTGTCTACGGAGACGGTTATCGAGTAACCGCAGGTAATTGGAGTAGTACCGAGTACCTGAATACCGGTAGAGCCACTGTTGATCAGGATGAGCTACTACAGCAGTATATTGAACGTCTACCCCCTTACTCAGACTTCGAGGCTGCAGCAGCCGAGTACAGGAGCTTTCAGCATGGAGTTTATAGACGACAGGGGAGAGATCCCCAGACTATCCCCGCCAAGCGCTGGTATCTTCAGCGTCATGGTATCCAGTGGAGGGAGAACTGGACTCTTATCTCTGCCATCTTTGCAGCCCGAGCTATCGATAACCTTGACCTGGACGCTCCCTTCATCACCCAGCCAGAAGGCGCTCCACCCATCCTGTCAGCTTATAAGCAGGGTGATAAGTGGTTTTTCAGGCTAAGGCATGGTACCGATTTCTACGATGCCGACTGGAGTAAAGCCTATAAGCTGCAGGGAAGTTGTACCTATGGCTTAGCGCTGGCTTGTGATAGCTCCTATATCTGGGGTACTAGAGCTAATGAGGTTTGGCGTTCTCCACTACCCGGTAGTGGTTGGACTACCCCCACCGCAGGCTCGGGCGCCAGTGAGGATAGTCAGGAAATCGCCCAGGCAGATGTTATCGCCATCGAGGAAACCATTAGACCTATGAAGCGCTCCGAGCTTGAGATTACCCTGGACAACTCCAAAGGTACTTATTCCAGCTTGCCATCAACCCACATCAACAGAGGCAGCAGGGTTGAGTTTGCCTTCGGCTACCGCACCACCGAGGATGAGACCGCCCAGGCTAATAAGTATTTCATCGAGGACTGGGTTTATGACCGAGAGCCTAATGAGGCTACCGTCACCCTTTACTGTATTGACGCCTGGGGTTTACTGGAGGAATACGTTATTCCTGGTCCGCAGGAGTTTAACCTGATCAGCGATACCGATTCCGTCTATGACATCGTCGAGAAGCTGATGGAGTGCATCGGCGGTACACTGGACTATAAGTCCCGCTGCACAGACATCACCACCCTTTACCCCAAGCTGGAGGTTAAGGGGGGTGAGACAGGCGCAGGCTTACTAAAGCGCTTACTGGACCTGGTGCCAGATGTTATCTATTTCAATGGCCTGGACGCTTACATCGTCTACCCCCAGGCAGCCGATAGCCCCACCTACGCCTACCACTTCCCAGGAGGCAGCTAAATGAATCTGTCATTGCGAGTCCCGATGTAATCGGGACGTGGCAATCTCGGAGTTCAAGGAGGTCTCCGAGTACCTTGCCTTGTTGAAAACTGTCATTGCGAAGAACATCCCCACCTGTCATTGCGAGGAAGCGGAGCGACGAAGCAATCGCAGAGTAGGAGGAAGAAACTAGAATGACCACCACGTTCCTTGTCCCCAAGAACAACGCCAATAGCAAGCTGGCAGCAGCCATCACCGCAGTGGCTGCTTCCCTTACCGTCCTTACTGGAGAGGGAGCGCGCTTCCCCTCTACTTATCCCTTCCACATCTCCATTGACAGCGAGATCCTGCAGGTCACCAATAGAAGCTCAGACACTTTTACCGTGGTTAGAGCACAGGAAAGCACGTCAGCAGCTACCCATAAGGCAGGCGCTAATGTCCAGCTTAATATCACCGCTAAGGCTATCTCAGACCTCAATAGCGCAGTCAACACCGTAGAGGAAGATATAGCTACCATCCAGGAAGACATTGACGACCTGGAAACAGCCCCGCCAGCCCATGCTACCAGCCATCAGAACGAAGGCAGCGATGAGCTAAATGTTGACGGACTGTCAGGTGAGCTTGCCGATCCTCAGACCCCACTTGACCACGCCACCAGCCACCAGGACGAGGGCAGCGATGAGCTTAAGCTTGACGACCTGGCCGAGCCAGACGATAACACCGACCTTGATGCCAGCATCGCTAAGCATGGACTTTGCCCTAAATTTCCAGACGATCCCGCTTTATACCTTAATGGTATTGGCAGTTGGACAGAGCCAGAGACTTCAGGCGGTGTGCTTTTTCTATTTGGTGATGGATCAGACGGAGACGTTACTATCTCAGGCGACATCACACTAACCAGGGATATGATGTATAACACCTTGACTGTTAATGGAGGCGTTACTTTAACCACTGGCGGTTATAGAGTCTTTGTCAAAGGAACTCTCACCAACAACGGAACAATATCGCGCAAAGGAAACAACGGATCAGGCCACACTGGAGGCACTGCCTTAGCCGAGGCTACCTTAGGCGCTAGTATCGCTGGTGCTACCCACGCATACGGCGGAGGAGGAGGTGGTAGTGGTGGAGGTATTATGTTAATCGTTGCCTTCACCTTAACCAACAATGGCACGATAACCGCAGTAGGCGGTAATGGTGGAACTGGCGCAGCAGGGACTGGTTCTGCAGGAAATGCCGGCGGAACTTCTAGCCCTTCAGACGGAGGTGGTGCTGGTAATGGTGGTTCGGTTACTGGTTATGCTGGTGGCACAGGAGGCGCAGCTACCGCTTCGGGAGTCGCACACCACCCCACCCTCATAATTCACTGGCTAAAATCGGCAACTTTAGTCAAAGGTGGTGCTGGTGGTGGTTGTGGCGCAAGCAAGACCGGTGCAGGTGGTGGTGGTGGTGGCGGTGGTGGCGGCGCTATCTGCTTAATCTATGCAGCCATCACCGCAGGCACTTTAACCGTAGCAGGTGGTGCAGCAGGTTCAGGGGTAAGTGAAACCGTTGCTGCTACTGCTGGCAGCGCTGGCAATCTGTACCAACTTCTAATATCAGTATAGGGAGTAACATGAGAAAGGTATTAGTCTGTCAAAAGATAACTCAGACCATCAAAACTAACGCAGAGCAGCTTGGTATCACTGAGATAATTGTAGGCGTTCCCCCTGTCATGGCAGGCGCATTGAAGGATGTTACCCTGCCAGCAGTTGTTGTCGAGAGCGCCAACAATCCTTATGCTTTCCTGCTGGCTATCTCTGTGGGCAACACCAGCAAAGAGCAAATCGATGCTCTTGTTGACATAGAGCCAGTCACCCCCGCCAAGTCAGAGTTTGAGACATTTATGCTAAATGCACAGCCTAAGTTAGTTTTAGTAAATGACCATGAGGCTAAACTGGCAGACCTGGAAGCCAGGCTTAAGGCTTTAGAGGAAAAATAGTAAATGAATGTCATTGCGAGTCCCTCCCACCCTGTCATTGCGAGGAATCAGCCTTAGGCGGATGACGAAGCAATCTCGGAGTTCAATCCGCCTCAGGCGGACGAGTACCTTGCCTTGTCAAAAAGTTGTCATCGCGAGTGCGAAGCACGTGGCGAACCCGTGGGATCAATGGGAACCCGCGAGTACCTTGTGATTGAATGAATTATGTATAACACCTATCTCTACAACCAGCCCCTCTACAATGTAACAGCGCAGCTAGCACCCAGGCACTTCTTGCTGGACGGCAGCTACCGCACCGCCAGCTGGAACAATAACAGGGTAATGGTACTAAGCAAGGACACGGAGGACAATCCAGTGTCAGGCGCAGATGAGAACACCACCGAGATAGGCCTGGTTGGTGAGCGCCTGGACTTTAAGCTACAGCCCTTGGTCACCACCGCAGCACTGGCCGAGCAGGTAGCGCAGGCAGCCATAGCCAAAGCCCGCCTCGAAGGTAAAGCAGGCTTTGTCACCTTACCCCCCAACTGTGCTGTAGAGCTTTGGGACGTTATCACTATCTATGACCTCATGGCTGAGCAGGAAGGTATTAACTTTAGAGTAACAGGCATCAGGCTTGCCTTCGATGCCAGGCAGCAGCGCTTTGTCCAGCAGCTTCAACTAGGAGACGTCTAGCTTCTTGCTCTGTCATTGCGAACATTTTCCCCCTGTCATTGCGAGGAGTCCCGACTAAGTCGGGACGACGAAGCAATCTCTGCGCTTTCCCTATACAATCATAAGGAACTCGCGGGTGCCCATTGATCCCGCGGGATCGCCACGCCCGCCGAGGCGGACTCGCGATGACAGTAGGGACAGACCTTCAGGTGCGCCCTGGTGCGGGTTTTTGAACCCGCCCTTACATTTGGGAAGACCTGGCGGTCTGGGACAGGTAACTCCACAAAAAATTATGATTGCCTCAACCTTTCGACCCTTCTATCATTGCTTCCTTACTAAAACTTGATGTGTGGAGCCATTGATAATCAGCAGAGTATAGAGTAAACTTTAGTTCAGAAGAGGAGGTATAAGGCAGATGTCAGAAGAGGTCATCTTTCTGATCGAAGAATCGAACGAAGGGGGATATGAGGCTAGAGCTTTAGGACATGCCATTTTCACCTTTGGCGAGACTATGGACGAACTTAGAGAGATGGTTAAAGATGCCGTAAGGTGTCATTTCGCTGACGAAGAAATGCCCAAGTTAATCCGTCTCCACATGGTCAAAGACGAGGTAATGGCGTTGTGAAAATTCCTTCTCTTTGTCATTGCGAGAAGCGGTAGCGACGAAGCAATCCCGGAGTTCAAGGAGGTCTCCGTATACCTTGCCTTGTAATACCGTCATTGCCAGGACTTTCCTCTCCCTTGACGGCAGAGGATTAAGGTGATGGTGAAGGCCCTGTTGCCTTTTGCCTTCTAAATGAGCGACGAGGCAATACTGATGCGGGAAGGCTCCTTGAGCTTAAACTCTTTCTCCTCAAACAGCGTCAGGCAGATGTCTACCACGTCAGGGTCGTAGAGCTTGCCCCTGTTTTGCTGGATTTCATTAAGGGCTGCATCTATGCCCAGTGCTGGCCGGTAGGGACGGTGCGAGCTCATGGCCTCGACAACATCAGCCACAGCTATGATTCTGGCTTCGATGAGGATATCTCCATCAGATAAACCAGCGGGGTAACCGGAGCCATCAATTCTTTCATGATGTTGGAGCACTATCGGACAGATCGCCCACGGTAGCTCTAGCGCCTCCAATATGTCACAGCCGACCTGGGCATGGGCTCTGATCATATTCATTTCGATTTCATTCAATTTGTTGGGCCTGCTCAGTATTTCAGCGGGCACATATATCTTACCAATATCATGGAGGATTCCAGCCATATTTATCGTCTCAATCTGCTCCTCATCAAGCCCCATTTTTTTAGCTATAGCGCAAGCCAGCTCGGCCACCCGCTGCTGATGTCCAGCGGTGTATGGGTCTCTTATCTCGCTGGTCAAAGCTATAGCCTTAACGGTCGCCTCCACAGCTTTCTGCAAGCTAGTGTAGCTCTTCTCAAGCTCTATTTTTACCTGGTTATGCCCGGTGACATCGCGTATAATGCCCTGGTACCCCAGAATATTGCCGTTATCGTCCAACCGAAGAGTTGATGTGAGCAGGCATTCTACCTCGGTTCCGTCTTTTTTACGAAACTTCGTCTCATAGTCCTGGACAAAACCTTTTTGTTCTATTGCTTTTTGAAACTGTCTCCGGTTAGCTGGGATGGAATATGTCTCCGTTACATTCATGCCCATCAGCTCTTTTCTGGTATAGCCGAAGAGGTCCAGCATAGACTGGTTAAAATCGACATATTCCCCACTACGTATAGTGATAAAGATTGGGTCCCTGGACTGCTCAAAAAGGCTGCGGTATCTCTCCTCAGCCCGCTTGCGTTCGGTGATGTCCTGGACAGTACCGAACAGTTTAATCACGCGTCCTTCTTCATCTTTAACAGGACGAATCCAAGCGTTGAAGAGAACGGTATTTCCGCTGGGCAACTTTGCGGTAAAGTCGTAATTAAGTTCCTCTCCATTTTCCATAGCAAGGCGTGCGAATTCTCTTAACCTTCTAGCTTCTTCTGGAGCATAGTAGGTTGCCTCTTTCTCAGGGCTAGGCGGCCCCAAAGCTTTGTCTCGCTCATACAGTGTATATACCATGTCAGACCATTCAACCTTCTGGGTATTAATATCAAATTCCCAGTTCCCGATCTTTCCTAATTTTTCGGCTTCTTTCAGGCGTTGTTCGTTCTTTCGCAGCGACAACGCTATTAGCCTGTGCTCGGTGATGTCAGTAATAGAGATATGATGCCGACTTATATTATTGTTTTTTATCAGGATAACATTGCTTACCATCTGAGTGTAGAATGGGGTGCTATCTGCTCTCAACATCTTGAGTTCACAAATACCCTTGGCACCAGTTTTACTCACTTCTTTTCTATGGAGATAGAACATGTCTTGAAAATCTGGTGAAATAAAGTCGGTGAATTTCATACCAATTAGCTTGTGATTTTCCATCCCCAGCAGCTCACCAATGCTAGGATTTGCATTAACTATCAAACTGCTCTGGTCAAGAATGCAATAACCGGTCGGCGTAGACTCATACAGTTCCTGATACTTGTCCCGTGACTCCTGAAGTTCAAGTTGAACTCGGCGCAGCTCCTCATTCTGCATTTCCAGCTCAATTTGATGTATATGCAGTTCATGAACCAGTTTTTTAATATCTGTGGGATCTAGTTCCCCGATAATCTGTGGTTTCTCAGATATTATTTTCTCGGCAAGTTTGCGGAGTTTTTTCTTTCTTTCGGTACCAATTATTTTAGCCACGTGCACCTTCTTCTGGGCTTCATTTACAGAAGCGTAATATCCACTTTCTTCCAGTTTAATAAAAAGTCGTATTACACTAATTCTTCTCAGTAATGTCCTCGATAGCCAGCAGTATCAGTGGTGATTGCCCTGATGTTTCAACAATTTTACGGGCATTGAGTAGCATTGTTTTTTCCCCGATAGTGGGGAATTTATGTTCAACTTTATAGTTATGGAACTTGCTATTTTGAGGTAAGATTTCTTCCAGCAGATGCCTGAGCTGGGGGATATCCCACTGCTTATTACCCATGTCGTAGATGAATCGTGTTTCCGTTTCTTCCCTGGAGACTTTGAACATATCATAGAAGGCTTTGTTGGTTGAAATAACTCGAAGCTCGCTATCCAACACTAATAGTGGCTCACGCACCGTGTCGACGATGCTCTCGGCAACCCTTCGGCCAGCTGTACCAATTTCCTGGGCAGCCTTCTTCTCTGCGGTAATATCCACAATATTCATCACTACGCCTTGAATGGCATTATGCGAGGTGCGGTAGGGTAATATGCGCAGGGCGTATGAAAATAATGAATCCTGGGCTTGCACTTCTACACTTCTGGGGATCAGAGTGTCCAGCACTTCCTGTAAATCCCGCTCTAGCTGGTCATATACTATTTTGGAGGTGATATGAGTGATGGGGCGGCCAATATCAGAGTCTATTATATTAAATATTTTGGTAGACGCAGGAGTAAAACGCTTGAGGTGCAGATCCATGTCCAGGAATATGGTAGCGATGGCAGTACTATTAAAAAAGTTCTGTAAGTCATCATTAAGTTCATTTAATTCTTCAATCTTTGCCTGACACTCGTTATTTACCGTCAGAAGCTCCTCGTTGATTGATTGTAATTCCTCTCTAGATGTCTCCATCTCTTCATTGCTGCTCTGCAATTCCTCGTTGGTAGACTGTAATTCCTCATTGGTTGATTTCATTTCTTCGTTGGAGGTTTCCAGTTCTTCTATGGTGCTCTGGAGGATTTCCTTGGTAGTTTGTATTTCCTGCTCCAGTTCTGCGATCTGGTCAGTTCGCTTTCCATGGCGAGACGCCGTTCCAGCTGGAGCTTCCGATTTAGCAGGGGTTAATGCCTGGAACGTAACAATGCATAGTGTCGGCTTTTCTTTGGCATAGACCAGCGGGCTTATTTTTAAATCAACATCAACAATATCACCTTCTTGTTTTACTTTCAGGTCATGGTGACTGGTCTCTCTCCCCTGAAGGAATGCTCTTTGCAGGGCATTTGATAGTTCGTTTCTGATACCTGGTCGCGCCATGTCAAGGATATTCGTATTTATTGGTCCCGCTGGAAGCTCCAGGAAATTAGTGATCTTGCCGTGTATGTAGATTATATTGTTTTGGGAATTTACGACAACAGCCGCGGGAGTGTGTTCACGCAGAAGTTTTTTTCTAACCATTTCTATGACATTAATTGTTTCATCCTCTTGGCTCGTTGTGCGGCTGGCTGGTTCGGCACGCTGGAACCCGGATTGGTAAGGAGCAACCCGTAATACATCGAACTTAGAAGCACTACTTGAACGCTTGAATATTTTCCATTTGCTGTTAAGAGTAATAAATAGCTCCGCGGATTTCCCTGTTGTCTCCGAAGGACCCAGGAAGAGAATCCCTCCTTCGTTTAAGGCATAGTGCAGTTGAGACAATAATCTTGTCTGTAAAACGGGGTTGAAATAAATCAGCAGGTTGCGGCAGCAAATCAAATCTACCTTGGTAAATGGCGGATCCTTATTGACATCGTGAGCAGAAAAAACTAAGGTACCCCTGATTTCCTTTTTAACAGCATAGACATCCTCTTTCTGAACAAAGAAGTGCTTTAAACGATCCTGTGTTATATCAGTAGCAATGCCCATGGGGTAGGAGCCAGTGCGCGCTTTATTAAGGGCAACCTCATCTATGTCGCTAGCAAAGATTTGTACCTGGTTGTCCCGTCCCGTTTTATGCAGGCATTCTTGGATAAGTATGGCTATAGAATAAGCTTCCTCACCCGTGGCACAGCCAGGAACCCAGGCGCGGATGACAGCTGTTTCAGGTATAGTAGATATCAAATCTGTTAGACATTCCTTAAGAGCGATAAAGGCTTCACTGTCTCGGAAAAACCCGGTAACACTGATTAAAATATCTTTAAAGAGAGCTTTCACTTCTGCTGGATTCCGCTCTAGAAAGCTAACATAATCCCCAATACTGCTGATTTGGTTAACAACCATTCGTCTCTCTATGCGCCGGGTTATTGTTGGCCGTTTGTACTGTGAAAAGTCATGTTTGGTATATTGACGTATCAGCCAGAATATTTTTTCGTAAAAGCCAGTTAATCTATCTGCAGCTAGCGGCAATACTGGTACTGGTTTGGTCTTAAAACTGGCGGCCAACGACGCCAGCTGATTTGCTATTTTCAATGGGGGTAAAACAAAGTCAACAAGGCCTGTGCTTATTGCACTCTCTGGCATCCCATTATACTTAGCTGAACCTGGTTCCTGTACAATTGCCAGACCTGACCTGGCTTTTACTGCTTGCAAACCTATGGTGCCGTCCGTTCCGGTTCCGGATAGAATGACACAAATAGCTCTTGTTCCTTGATCATCAGCCAATGATTTGAGAAAGAAATCAATGGGAAATCTTAAGCCGTGCGGCTCTGCTAGTTCCAGCAAAATCAATTTCCTGTTGAATATAGCTATATTCTTGTTTCTGGGAATGATGTATATGTTGTTAGGTTTAATGCTGGTTTGGTTTTTGGCTTCGGAAACAGGCATTTTTGTAGTTTTGCCAATGAGTTCTGGCAACATAGTTACGTGAGAAGGATCCAGGTGAGATACAATAACAAACCCCATGCCAGTGTCCGCTGGCATATTTTTGAATAGCTCCTGTAGAGCTTCTAAGCCGCCAGCAGAAGCACCTATGCCGACGATCGAATAGGTAGCTTTGCCTTCAGGCGCAGCAGGAGTAGCTTTTCTGGGGCGTTTCGTGGTGACAGGTCCTTTCCTGCCGGACGCTTGACCTTTACCCTGCTTTCTAGCTTCTTTCCTTGTTGCCATCCTGACTCACCCTTTCAATTTATCTCAAATGGTATAACATAAATCATTGTACTCCAGCCTTTCGAAGGGAGGCCTACCGATGGTCCACCCCAGAAACCATCCATCTTTATTCTCATCTTCTCCTCCCTCATTCGTTGCTGATACTGTGATGTTGACCAGCTTAAATGTCAGCCACTTCCTTTGCTCCACCCGCCTGACTCACCTTTCTTAGAATGTCGGGAAGCTGGTCAAAATCTACCGATTTATCCAGGAAAAAATCTGCACCCGCCTCCAGGCATTTCTTTTTATATTGAGGGTAGGGATAGTTGGTGAGTATGATTATTACGGTTGACGGCTTATGTTTCTTTACCTCTTTGAGCACTTCGATACCGCCCTTGCCGGGCATGCGAATATCCAGTATAACCACATCGGGACTTAGTGTCAGGATAGACTTCACGGCTTCGATGCCGTCTTCAGCTTGACCTATTACTTCCACCCCTGACAGCTGTGAGAGCATTTCTGGTAAACGTTCCCGGATGAAGTCTGAGTCGTCAGCGATAAAAACCTTCAGTTTCTCTTTTGATGTCATGCACCACCTACCCCATCTGAATTGTTGGAAGGATATTAAGTATAGCTGGAAATATGGACTGAGTCTGTCAGCGAAAGCCTGATTCTTGTGTAGGATTCGGCTGATTTTAATGTAGGATTTAGATTACAACACAATCCCTACGCATTTCCTCCTCACTCCCAAATCCTAAATTCTAAATCTCAAATCCTAAACAAATTCAAATGATAAATTACCAATTTCCCAAACACTATTTTGAATTTTGGTAATTTATATTTATTTAGGATTTAGGATTTTGTGCTTAGGGTTTAGGCATGGGTAGTGGAAGTATTGCGCAGCGATTGCTTCGCCGCGTCTGCAATGACAGAAAAGTAAAATCCTTGCGATGACAGAAGGAGGGGAGTAATTTAATACTAGCAGCCTTGTAGAAGTGTAAAGTATTCTTCCCGGCTAATCCCTAGTGTTCTAAGATTATTACGAATAATGAAAACGGGCAAATCTTTTTCCATGGGAATAACCAGGGGACGTTTTAGCCCTTTTTTCTTGTAGATACGGTGATCGCCTTCCTGTCTGTCAAAGTGGCAACCTGCTTTTAAGAGGACACATTCAAAAGTTTGCCAGGAAATGGGGGTTATGACAGACAGCGCCTAACCTCTAACTGGTATTTTTATTGATTCCGTTTGAATACCTTTGTATATGGGAGGAGACCATGTATGCTTAGTTGGGATTTTTTTCCAGCCACATTCGGTTAGCACATCATCTAAAGTGCCCATCTCAGTAAGCTCTTCTAAAAAAATAGATATTAATTCCAGGAATCTTTCTTTTGCCTGCGGTTTAGTATTACCACAGGTAGAAATATCTAGCACTGGTGAATAGGCTACAAATTTATCTGAATCTTTAAAAAATAGTACAGGTATTTTACCTTCGATATATGTTGAAGTCATGCTTAACCTCTGTGGAGTTTAATTGTACACTACTGTTTCAATAATTTTCAAACTGACAGACTTTTTACAAGGCAAGGTTCACGGAGACCTCCTTGAGCTCCGAGATTGCTTCGTCGCTGGCGCTCCTCGCAATGACAGAGGGGAAAGGTCTCGCAATGACAGGAGAGTAATGTCATCGCGAGTGCGAAGCACATGGCGACCCCGTGGGATCAATAGGCCCCACGTGCACCTTATGATTGTATATGGGATGTGCAGGGATTGCTCCTCGTAATGACAGGGGGGTATATCAGTCCAGCAGCTGGTTTTCTATGGCGTAGCGGACCAGTTCGGCATCGCTGTTCAGCCCCATTTTTTTCAAAATGCGTGACCGGTAGGTGCTCACTGTCTTGGGGCTGAGCGACAGTTTCTGGGCGATGCCTCCTTTGGTACTGCCGGAGGCAATCAGAAGCAATATGCTGTATTCTCGGTCAGACAGGGTTTGGTGAGGCAATTTTTCGGTGGCTTTACCTAATTCGGAAGCTAATTCCTGGGCTAAAGAAGAGCTCAGGTATTTTTTGCCTGATGCCGCTGCCCGTATGGCGGCAATCAGCTCTTCAGGAGCACGGTCTTTGGTTAGATATCCAGAGGCGCCGGCTTTCAAAGCTCGTACCGCATATTGTTGCTCTGGGTGTACGCTCAATATCAGAAAAGCCAGTTCAGGCTTTTCGATTTTCAATTGCTTTAGAATATCCAGTCCGCTTCTGTCAGGCATGGAGACATCCAGCAAAACTACATCGTAGTCGTTTTTCCTGACCTGCTCCAGCACTTCCTGCCCGTCGCTGGCTTCGCCAGCCACCACCATATCAGGACTGTCGGCGATAATCTGTTTCAGCCCCTGACGAACCACAGGGTGGTCATCAGCCACTAATATCCTTATCATCAGGTTGGCTCCTTGCTATGCGCACTTTTACCGTGGTCCCCTTGCCGGGTTTACCTTTGATTTCAACCTTGCCTTTGAGGTGATAAACACGCTCCCGGATTCCAGTTAACCCCAGCGATTTAGAGCTGGAAATTTCCTCATTGGCAATTCCTCTGCCGTTATCACTAACCATCAGCTCCAGTGTACCAGCTTTCTCCTTAAGGCTGGCGGTAACTTTAGTTGCCTGGCTATGGCGGGCAACATTGGTCAACACCTCCTGGAAAATACGGAAAAAGGCTGTAGCCATGTCTCGCTCTACGGCAATTTCTTCAGGTTTGAAGACTAGTTTACACTTAATTCCTGTCCGCTTGGCGAATTCAGTTGTCTGCCATTCCATGGCGGCAATAAGGCCCAGGTCATCCAGCAGACCCGGCCTCAACTCGGTGGACATCCTTCTCACTGTTTCCGTAGTAGCACCGATGACTTGTGACATCGATGCTGCCTTGCTATGCAGAGCCTCATTCTCTTCTGGCAGTCTGCTTGATAGCCAGGACAGGTCCATTTTCAGGGCAGTTAGCGCCTGGCCAAGCTCATCGTGAATCTCACGCGCCAGGTTTGTCCTTTCTTGCTCTCTCAGATGTTGCAGACGCGCCGAGAAATTACGCAACTCCTGTTGTGATTTTAACAACTCCGATTCTGCCTGCTTACGCTCGGTGATGTCACGGATAAACGCAAAAATGCGCCCCCCGGCAATGTCTATGTAATCATTACTGACCTCGACATCTATTATCCTGCCATCTTTACGCCTATGTCGGGTCTCGAATCGTGCACCACCAGTTTTAGCTATCCGCTGGATACGCTGTGCCGTTTCTTCTTTTGTCTCTATTGCCTCAATATCCGGGATGCTCATGTTCAAAAGCTCTTCACGGCTATAGCCGGTCAAATTACAATAGGCGTCATTAATATCCAGGAAATGTCCCTCCATGTCTATAATCCAAAAACTATCTATGGAAGCCTGGATGATTGTTTTATACTGCTTCTCTGCCTGCTTGCGCTCGGTGATGTCCTGTACTGTGCCAAACAATTTAGTAACCTGTCCTTGGTCATCTTTAATTGGTTGCATGGTGCAGTGGAAGAAGGCGGTCCTGCCGCTGGGCAAATTTGCGGCCACATCATATTTCTGTGCTTTCCCCTTTTCCACAGCAAGGCGGGAAAATTCACGTAATCTCTTAGCTGCTTCAGGAGCGTAGTAGAGCGCTTCTTCTTCAGGGGTAGGTGGCCCCAGAGCTTTATCGCGCTGGTATAGTCGGTATACTTCATCAGACCATTCGATCTTCTGGGTAGCCGGATCAAATTCCCAGTTTCCCAGCTTTCCCAATTTTTCGGCTTCTTTTAAGCGTCGTTCGTTCTTTTGTAGCGACCATTCCAGCCGCTTGCGCTCGGTGATATCACGAACTGTGCTCAGAACGAATTTTTCACCACCCATTTCGATAAGCCGAGTATGTGCCTCCACAGGTATTATGGAGCCGTCTTTGCAGAGGTCAGCAGTTTCAAATGTAATTGTGCCTTTTGCTAGCAGCTCTTCCAGTAGAGAGGCTTTGGTATAGGGATATCCCGGCGCAATTGTTTGACGGACTTTCAATTTCAGAAATTCTTCCCGGCTATAGCCCAGGACTTTCAGGGCTGTTTCATTTGCATAAACAAAGTTTTCATCGAGGTCGCGCAGGAAGATGAAATCAGTAGCATTATCCAGAAGTTGTGCTCTTAGTTCTAATTCCTTTTCCGCCTGCTTGCGCTGGGTAACATCGACAATGACTACGTTAAATCCGATTATTTCATTGTTTGCTTTAATTTGTGATATATATATTTGAATATAGATTACTTGTCCATCTCTAAGGATGACTCTCAAATCCTCATCAATTCTGTCCTGAGGTTTTGCCAAAGCATCTAAGAAGAGTTGCATAGTTTTTGTTTTATCGTCAGGATGAACAAAGTCGATGAATGGTTTACCAATTAAATGCTCTTCAGAATAACCAGATATCTCGCAAATAGCCTTGTTGATGTAGATTAATTTTCCGGTAGTATCCATGCTTACCATTCCTGCCCTGGTTCCCTCGATGAGACTCTGATATTTCTGTTCACTTTGTTTCAATTCCTCTTCTGCCTGCTTGCGCTGGGTGATATCTGCCAGTATGCAATGTGTACGTTGGAAATTCTCTTGCTTATCGTATCCAATCTTTCCATCAATTGAGACCGCTATACGAGACCCATCTTTCCGCACCATTTCATATTCGATACCATGACACTCACCGCTCTCTTTAAAGTGGGGAAAATTCTTCTTAAAGTCTTCCAGATATTCTGGAGCAATAAAATCACTGAAGCGTCGACCTATCACCTCTTTCCTGGTGGAGTACCCGAACATATCTAGCCACGCTTTGTTTACCTCTATAAGGTTCCCGTCGTAATCAAGGGATTGATATCCCAGCGGGGCATCCTCATAGAGCAGTCTAAATTTTTCCTCTGCTTTTTTGCGCTCGGTGATGTCGCGTGAACAGATGACGGCACCAGGGATAGTACCGTTGCTATCAAAGAAAGGATAGTAAGTCACATCCATGTATCGCTTTCCCAATGCGGGATAATCGAGCCATAAATCATAATGAACTTCTTCGCCAGCGAGGCAACGGTCTATATGGCATTTAATCTCTTTTTCAAAGGTTTCTTGTCCCCAAAGCTCGGCAACGGAGTGTCCGATGATATCTTCACGTGGCTTGCCATGTGCTTTACAGTTAGCCTCGTTTATGGCTTGGTAAACATAGTTTTTGTCGATAAAGGACATAAAGTCCTTTGTAGTAGAAATTATGTACGCATACTTGCGAAGCGTCTCCTCAGCTTTTTTACGCTCGGTAATGTCGCGCGCGAATGCGCAGTGATACTCTTTACCAGCGTATTCAAAGTAATTCGCCATAATCTCTACGGGAATGATTCTCCCCTCCTTTGAGTGGTGATAGGATTCGAATGTGAGAGAACCACTTTGTTTTAGCTTTTTCCAGAACTCAGGCCATACTTCGGCTGAATAGTCTGGGTCTATGTCGTGAACTGTCATTGAAAATAATTCTTCCCGCGAATACCCTACAGCGCGACAGAAAGCGTTGTTTACATCAACGAAGCGTGCCTCTTGATCTATACAGGCCATGGTATCGGCTGCACTGTCGACTAAAAACCGCGTAAAAAGGAGTCTCTCCTCCACCTTCTTGCGCTCGGTAATATCTGCCATTATGGCATTGAATCCGATAATCTCACTATCTTTCTTCATCTGCGTCATGCTGGCGTACATATCTATGTCATGCCCCTGTTTATCAACCGCTCTGAATTCCAATTCAATTGCCTCCCTGAGATCTGTGGGAGCAGCCAAGAATAGCTCCATTACTGGCTGCAGGTCATCGGGATGGATGAAGTTGTAGAAAGGCTTGCCAAGGATTTCGTTTTCGGCGTAGCCAAACAAATTGAGCAATGCCTCATTGGCAAAGATGATTTTTCCTTCCAGGTCTATGCTAGCGATGGCCACATTACTGTTCTCGACAAGACTGCGGTACTTCTCTTCACTCTCTCTCAGACTCTGCTGCACCCGTTGCTCACGCTCAAGATTATTCAACCAGTGCTGAACTTCCAATTCAGCACGCTTAGCATTGAGGAACTCATCGGTGGGGATGTAGTAGAAGTTATGGTAGATGTAATTGCCCCTCACCAGGAGGGGATGGGTCATGACAATGCCCCTGATAATTTCAGGGTCGAACTTCCAGCGATCGTACTGGCAGATGCCAAGTGCGGGATATTTGGAGTAGAAGTCCCGGTTTAGCTTGGCTTCATATTCTATGAGCCTTTCGGAGCCGGGCAAGCCGTGGAGCACCCAAGTCATTTCACCTGTCAACCGCAAGGCCGGATAGCCCTCGGCAATGGCTTTTTCGGTCTCGGTGATTAGCAGGCTAATCATAAGGTCAGGGTCAAAAGAACCTTCTTTGGTATATGCTTCGCTCTCACAGAGGATGACGAGCTGCCCCGATGCCTCAGCGGAGGCAACGTCCACCCCTTCTGCCTGCAGATAGCCGCGCAACTGCTCAGCGGTGTGAGCATCGGCAAAGTAGCAGCACTTCTCGCCGTGCTCCAGCCCTATTTTGGTAAAAGGTATTATGGCCATCTGCCATTCCTTGGGAGTCTCATATATCAGGCAAAGGTGGTCGTGGGGTTTGAGTTTCTCAAGCATTTGCCTAAGACTCATAGTCGCGGGCAAGATGCCAACGCTATCGCTATGAGTAGTAAAGGCTCTGGAGACTTTTGCCTTATGAGAGGAAGCATTACTTGGCGCCTTCAATTTAGTGGCACGAGGCTTTTTTGATTGCTCACTACCCTTCATCTGGTACCCCCTCTAATATTGAATTAAAAGTAATGCTATTAGAAATTGTTTACCAACCTCTCACCCTTTATCCCTCTCCCCTTCATAAGGGAAGAGGGAATGGATTTTTCCAAGGGGCGAAGCCCCTTTAAATCCCCTTAATAAACAATCTCGCTATTAGTTATAGCGTAAAACATACTGTGATGATTGTCAATAATATCTGTGATAACTTACCATTTATCCTGTCAAGGGAGATGAGCAGTGTAGGGACAGACCTGAAGGTCTGTCCGCCCTGGGAAAGACGCCTACCTTCACCTTGGTAAGACCTAGCGGTCTGGGACAGGTCTAAAGACCCGCCATTACCTCTTTTTTTTGTGTAAGGGCGTACCTTCAGGTGTACCCTGGGACGGGCTGTGTATCTGGATAAAGACCTTCTTAAAGAAGCCAACCAGTGGCTTGATATTGTGTGGATATGGGAATTGCCTAATCCACGTGAGTTACCTGGCGCTCATTCCCATCCTTTTGATGAAATAGTGCTTCTTATTGGCTCTAATCCCAGAAATTTACGCGACTTGGGTGGTGAGGTAGAGTGGTGGATGGGTAGTGGCAAAGAAGCCGAAAAATTCATCCTCACCTCGACTACCCTGATGTACGTACCCAAAGGGCTGATACACGGACCATTAAAGTACAATCGAGTAGATAAACCTATTCTCAATATAGCTATAGGCTTAAATACACGTGAATATGGTTAACAATAGAAGCTAGTCGTGCTTTCTCTTTTTCCCCTGGCAATCAGCCGCTTTAATCGCCGCTACCACCGAATCTCTGGAAACTTGAATGGCTTCATTGTAAATCAATCCGCCCTGGGCACAAACTGCATCAGCTACTTTTATTAAGTCCGAATCAGAGACTCTGGTGATTCCAATTTCCTCTAGCGTTGTGGGCAATCCCACTGACTTGCTAAAGGAATATACCTCATCTATTACATCTTTTCCTTTATCTGTTAGAAATAGGGACACCTGTGTACCGAAAGCTACGATCTCTCCATGTAAATGGCTGTGAGTTTCTTTTAAAAAGGAAAACGCAGTTTCAATAGCGTGTGCCGCCGCCAATCCGCTATTTTCAAAGGCTAGCCCGCTTAGCAATGTATTGGCTTCGATTATATGTTCCAAAGCCGGTACTACCAAATGTGCCTCACAAGCCATTTTGGCAATTAATCCATACTCAAGCAGTGTTTGGTAGCAGAGATTGGCTAAGGCATAGGCAGTTATGGAACCAACACTGTCAGTCATAGTCAGGTTAGGTACATGTTTCGCCCGGCAAGATTCAGCCTCAAACTTTTTGGATAAGGCATCGCCCATTCCGGCAACCAGAAATCTCACCGGAGCTTGAGCTATTATTTTGCTGTCAACAAGAACAACGTCGGGATTTTTATTGAGTGGCAAGGGTTCTTTCATTTCTCCTGAAGACGTGTGTATTACCGCTATAGCGCTGCAGGGTGCGTCAGTTGAGGCTATAGTAGGCACAATGATTAGTGGTTTTTTCCAGTGGGAGGCGATGACTTTGGCTGTATCTAGAGTCTTACCTCCACCCATGCCGATAACTATATCGCAATCTGTTCCTCCCGCCAGCTTTTGTAATCTATTAATTTCCTCTTCACAGCATTCACCGCCGAATTTTTCAGCTATTATCTTGACCGATTTTTCTAAATCATCCCTGAATGTGGGCAGAAGTTTCCCGTAAACTGTAGGACTGCAGATAAAGTATCCAACGCTACCCAGTCTGGCAATTTCTGAGCCCAACCTTTTAATCGCCTCATATCCCTGAATATAGCGACCAGGAAATACTGTAGTGCTAATCATTATCCCTCATTTTCCGACAGCAGTCAGGATTATTCGATAGAATATTGCTCTTAAGCAGTATAATATTCTATCCTGAATTTATCATAAATTCTATTCCTATTTCTTTTCTTAGGCTAAATACCCAGCTGGGTTGGATTCTTTTTGTTTTGAAATAATTGACAAATATGCATTACATTATAGGCTTTATTTGGCTTGGTTACTACGCCCCGCTTAATTCTCCGTAAATATCCGACAGTCTACCTCCTTCTTTAATCTTTGTAATGGTGGCTTCATCCCTAAGCTCATATGTGGACGATGATAATGATAGCGCTTCAGGAAAGATTCTACCATTTCTATGCACTCAGGCAATTGTTTAGCACGATATTTTGACCAGCCCAGGCACTCTTTTCTTACCGTTCTGTTGAAACTCTCAATATAAGATTGTTCATTTTTACGATATGGCCTAGCTACCCTGTGACGATCACAGAAAGAATGTACATGCATGAGGAAGTCTGCCTTAAACTCTGGACCGCCATCAGTCTGAATAAGATGCACATGCTGCCCAAATCTCCTCTTCATACTCTTAACTAGAAATCTGGAACCGTACCTGGCAGTGAGCTCCGGAGCTAATAGAATATCTGCCTCTCTGGTAAAAATGTCTATCGCAGTGAATGCATAAATGTCCCCGAAATCAATTGTATCCATCTGAATTACTTCTCTGGGCATTGATGCTTTTGGTATCAATCCTCTCACTTTATTTTTCTTCCATTTGGACCGAATTAAATATTTCTCCGCTAGTATCTCATATATCTTAGGAACCGAGAGGTGGATACCACGTTCAAGCTTTAAATAATATTGAATCTTCTGACCACAACAATAGTATTCGCGCTCCCTGATTTCCCAGACTAATCTCTTTACTAGCGGGTCTACTTGCCTTCTTTTCCTCTCACCTTTCTTGGATTGCTCGTAGTTATCCAGGAATGAGAGAAGTCCATGTTCTTTGATGTTCTGTATCCAGATATGTATGGTCTCGCGATTTTTATCCAGCCTTTTAGCAATGTGTACCTTAGGAATTCCTTGTTCATATAACTCCCAGCAAAGTGTTATTAATGTCCTGTTTTGCATGTCCATGATTTTACATGGACTGTCGGATTTCTACGGAAACATTGCGCGCCCTAATCTAATTCCATTACTATTACGTTTCTTATCCTCACACTGACAGCAGTTGGGAAATCCTTCCAGCTGATGCCTCATCGTGGAAAGTTTAGTTTGAGTGGTGCTATAATTACCGAGTCCAGGTGACATGGGGTTTGTACACTCATGGCGGGACACTTATAAACTTTTAATTAGCTTTCTTACACCTATTATTGGATGAGTAGCAAATGAGCGAGAACAAGCGAAAATCAAGTAGTATTTCTCTGGATGAGCTGGATATGCGTATTTGTAATGAAATGGTAACTAACGGCCAGCAATCTAGTCGGGAAATAGGAAATAAATTAGGCGTGCCTCATACGACTGTTCGAAGGCGTATCAACAGGCTTATCAGTAATGATATACTGCATCTAGTTGCTTTGCCTAACCCAATGGCTCTCGGTTATGACATATGGGTTATCATAGAGTTGATAGTGAAGCAAGGCCGTATTCAAGAGGTCTCTCGGTCTTTGCTAAGGTACAAATTCTGCTACCTAATTACTGAATCAATCGGAGCATATAACATAATCGTAGGGGCACGTTTTCGCAAGATGGAGGATTTAACGGAATTCTTATTTAATGAATTATCTAAAATTGATGATATAGAGCGGTACGAAGTCAATTTTCTGGTGCGTACCGTCAGGTTCTACGACTATAGCTTCCTTACTGAGAATAACTATAAAATACCACAGGAATCCCCTGAGTAGGTAATAGCGAATTGCTGCTCTAATTATTGTTTTTACAATAGAAACGCAATTCATTTATTTTGCAGTAGCCTTGCTTACATTCCCAAATTGCAGGGTTTACGCTAATTGTATTAATAAAGGATAATTTTTGGAACATATTGATAAAAACCTATTGACAAGATAGTACAGAAGACATACAATTTGCCATATTTATTCTTTTTGCTGGATAGTAGATGGTTTTAACAATTTAGAGTGTTATATAAGTATAATGAAATAGATTTGTAGAATTCGTTATAGTGTGGGGGCTGTATGAAATAAGGTACCGCAATCGACTACATTAATTGGTGGTGGTTGTTGGTACCTTTTTATTTAACCGTATTTCCCTGAAAAAAAAGAGATACAGAGAGATGTATGAAATACCACCAGGCTGGTAATATAAACTTGGAAAAAATAAAAATGTAGTGAAAGAAGGAATACCAATGGCTCGAAAAGGATTGCTTATTGACTATCAGTATTGTACTGGGTGCCAGAGTTGTGCGGTAGCCTGCAAGCAGGAGCATGGTTACCCGGCAGGCAAGTGGGGAATAAAGGTAGACGAGAAGGTCTTTATGGATCCCGCTAAACCAGACAGCATCCGTATTGATTATGTTCCGTTCCCTACAGAGTTCTGCGATCTCTGTGCTGGCAGAACCAAAAAAGGAGAGAAGCCAGCCTGTGTGAAGCACTGCCAAGCCTGGTGCATGTACCATGGTCCTGTTGCTGAGCTGGTTAAGCTCATGGAAAACATGCCAAGATCGGTTTTATATTCCCGCTAAGCGTAAATCGATGGCGATTATATTGAATTTTAGAATAGTGGTTTAACAGGGATAACTAGTTAGTTGAAAGGAAGAAATAAATGGTAGATAAATCTAAAGGAGCGCAAGTATACAAGATGGGTGGCTGGTCGCCTGGGCCAGGATGCCATGGTGGCTGTGGCGTAGAAGTACATGTTAAAGATGGCAAGGTAGTCAAGGTGGAGGGAATGGAGGACCATCCCTGGTATCAGGGAAGGCTTTGCCCTCGGGCACTGGCTATGACTCAGTACATCTATCATCCTGATCGCCTGAGGTACCCGCTGAAGCGTGTTGGCGATAGGGGCGAGGGTAAGTGGGACCGTATATCATGGGATGAAGCCTTTAACATCTGCGAAAAACGACTCAGGGAAATTGCCCAGAAATATGGCCCTGAGTCTGTGATTTTTACTCAGGGAACTGGGCGCGATGTGGGAGGCATGATGACCCTGTTGGCTTATGCTTATGGAAGTCCCAACTGGACTATGCTGGGGTTATCAGGGCATTCCTGCTTTACCCCTCAACTGGCGGCAGGCTATGTAACCCAAGGCGATTTTACCTTCCCTGACGCAGCTCAATTCTTAAAGAAAAGGTACGATGACCCTGAGTACATTCCTTCGAAGGTAACTATTAGTTGGGGATCCACCCTTAATCGTGGCTGCGTTGACCACTACTGGTCAGGACACTGGTTTATAGACATGATGAAACGGGGGACGAAGCTCATCGTTATTGACCCCAGATGCACCTGGGAGGCGACCCGTGCTGATTTGTGGCTCCAACCAAGGCCGGGGACTGATGGCGCCCTGGCTCTGGCGTTCCTTAATGTCGTTGTTAATGAGGGCTTGTGCGATAAGAAATTCATTGACAAGTGGTGCCACGGTTTCGACAAGCTGGCAGAGAGAGTCCAGAAATATACCCCTGAGTGGGCGTCTGAAATTTCCTGGGTCCCCAAAGAGAAGATAGTCAAAGCCGCCCGTATGTTTGGCGAGAACAGACCAGCTAGTATCGAAATTGGCCGTCCGGTTGAAGGTTGCCCGGAAGGTAATCAGGTAATTATGAACATACACCGGCTCATAGCCATTACCGGTAATCTCGATATACCCGGCGGCAATGTTATCTGCAGGTCTGCCTACACTGTGACCACTTACCCCTATTCCACCGAGGAGGTCATTCAGCTATATGGCGAGGAGCTTCATTGGAGTTTAAGCAAGAAAAGAATTGGCGCTGATAAATATCCTCTGGTTAAGAACTTCAGAGCCTGGGCGCAAGAAGATTCGATTATCGAGCAGATGGAAACCGGTAAGCCCTATCCTATTCATGGTCTCTGGATACAGGCGAACAACTTCCTGGCTAACCAGGCACAGGACACCAAGCGCCACTACGAGGCTTGTAAAAACCTTGATTTCAACGTGGTAGTAGAGGTCTTCATGACTCCTACTGCACAGCTTCTAGCTGATATTGTCTTGCCTGCAGCCTCATTCCCTGAGAAAGACTCATTATACTGTATCGGTGGCCCCCTAAATATCATTCGAAAAGTCATAGATGTGCCTGAGTGCAAGTCGGATTGGGAAATAAACTTCACGCTGGCGAAACGCCTCAACCCTGCGGCTGTTCCCTGGAAAGACGTTAGGGAGATGCTTACTGAAAGGATGAAACCGTCAGGCTACACCTTTGAACAACTTTGCGAAAAAATCTGGGACCTTGCTCCTAAAGGTCACCCCTGCGGCAGTACTCCTTATCGCAGATACGAAGCTGGATTGCTACGCCCTGACAAGAAGCTCGGTTTCCGCACACCCACCACCAAAGTAGAGCTTTACTGTACCAGGTATGAGGAGTGGGGATATGATCCCTTACCCTACTATAGGGAGATAGAGCCCGAGAGCCCAATTACGACGCCAGAGATATGGGCAAAATATCCGCTGATTATGATGACAGGCAGGCGCTCTCCAGTACTGTTTCACAGCGAGCATCGCCAGATACCCTGGCTCAGGGAATGCGACCCTGACCCAGTTGTCGAGATTAATCCAGAGACAGCCCAGGCGCAAGGCATAGAGAATGGAGACTGGGTTTGGATTGAAGGCACCATGGGACGATTTAAGAGAAAAGCTAAGGTCACTCCCACAATCCACCCCAAGACGATAATGGCGACTCATGCCTGGTGGTTGCCGGAAACAGAAGGTAAATCCCCCCATAATTACGGGATTTGGGAACTTAACTGTAACCAGACCATTCCTATGGGATACAATGACGTATCTGGCTTTGGCGGAGGCCCTATATCAGGTATGCTCTGCAAGGTTTATAAGGTTTAGTATATGCTCATTGGGGACGAAGGGTTTTGACCATTTTCCTTCCCCTTAATATGGGGGGGAGGGATGTGGGGGGTTAATAGCTAATTTATTAAGAAGAAAGGTGCAGAGGTTGAGGCAAAGACAGGGTTATTGTATTTCATACGCCGCATAGGATAGAATTTAAAAGCCTCTGCCTATTTGAAAACTTGCCAATCATGGATCAGGTGGTACGATGAAGGAGACGAAATTGGCTATAAGCTCGCAGAAAAAATCCCAGGTCAATTCTCCACATCTCTAATTAAGTAAAGGCATATTAAAAATTTAAAAGTAGGGAGGTAAGCTATGTCAAACGGATATATGGGTAGGATACTTTTCATCGACCTGGGAAAGGGGCAAATTAGAGAAGAAACTCTCAAGGAAAAAACCTGCCGGGATTTTATCGGGGGTTATGGTGTTGGTGCTCGCATTATCTATAGTAATCAGAAGAGAGGAGTTGATCCTCTGGGACCAGAAAACATCCTTGGTATTGTCACTGGTCCTCTGACTGGAGTCCCTGGAGTATTTGGCACCAGATTTGCTGTTGTGGGTAAGTCTCCTCTTACGGGAACGTGGGGAGACGCTAACTGTGGTGGTGATTTCGGTCCTTACCTCAAGTTTGCCGGGTATGATGCCATCTTTTTTAAAGGTATATCTAAAAAGCCAGTTTACCTGTTCTGCAAAGATGGAACTGCTGAATTACGTGATGCCAGTGATTTATGGGGTAAGGATACTGATGAAACCGAATCCATTCTACAGTCTGAACTGGGTAAAGAAGCCCGGATAGCCAGTATTGGTCCTTCTGGTGAGAAGCTTTCCCTAATTTCTGCCGTTATGCATAATCACCGAGCGGCTGCCAGGTCTGGCTTAGGAGCAGTAATGGGCTCGAAAAAATTGAAAGCAGTAGTAGCAATAGGTAACAGGAAGGTAACGGTTGCTGACCCGGAGGCTTATGAACGGGCGACTAAAGAGTATGCCGCCAAGCTAAAGGAAAGTCCCTTTGCCAAGCTCCTGGGCGATTTTGGACTCTGTTTTTTAAATGTCCCCAACTTCCAGACTGGCAATTCACCGTGTAAGAACTGGGGTGGCGTTGGTATAAAAGATTTCCCCAATGCTGCCGCTCTTGGTGCTGAGAATGTGATTAAGTTGCAGGAGAAGAGGTTCGCCTGTTGGCGTTGCCCTGTTGCCTGCGGCGGCGTGATGAAAGCGGGCACTGAATATAAATACGATGCTGGGGTACATAAGCCAGAATATGAGACCTTCGCTGCCTACGGAGCTATGTGCCTCAATGATAATCTGGAGTCCATTGTCAAAGCGAATGATATCTGTAATCGCTATGGGCTGGATACCATATCCGCCGGCTCGGTCATTGCCTTTGCCATCGAGTGCTATGAGAATGGGCTTATCAGTAAAGCGGATACTGGTGGAATTGATCTGAGGTGGGGAAATCATAAGGCAGTAGTTGCTATGACCGACAAAATCGCTAAGCGAGAAGGTTTTGGCGACATCCTGGCTGGTGGAGTAAAGGTGGCAGCGAGCAAGATCGGCAAAGGCGCTGAAAAGTATGCAATTCATGCGCATGGGCAGGAGTTGCCGATGCACGATCCTACGTTCGCTCCCAGCTTTGGATGCAGTTATCAGACTGCGCCTACGCCCGGCCGACATACTCAGACTGGACTGAGTCTGCCCGAGGAAGGAGCCGTACAGCCGGGTCTGGGGTTGCCTGAAAACTTGGATAAATATACTTATACCGGCAAGGGGAATCTTGAGGTTATGCTCAGAAACAATGTTGAGCTCTTAAGCGCTGCGGGTATGTGTCTTTTCGGTGGCGCGCTTTTTCTGCCTGTTGGAAATGTGCAGACCTTCATAAATGCTGTCACTGGATTCAACTACTCTCAAGATGAGTTTACTGATACTGCTGAAAGAATACTTTCTGTTCGCCAGGCGTTTAACCTGCGTGAAGGTGTAAAACCAAAGGATTCTAAGATACAAGGGCACCCCATAGGCAATCCACCAGATAAAGAAGGTCCACTAGCCAATATCACTGTTGATGTTGACACATTGTCCAAAGAGTATTACCGGGCAAGAGGTTGGGATCCCGGAACCGGTAAACCTAGCAAGAAGAGATTGCTGGAGCTGGGCTTGGATGACATTGCTAAAGACCTGTGTTCGTAAGAAGAATCTGTGGTATGCCTTGGATACATAGATTTCAACTAACGATATAGAAAGGGTGATTAAGATTGATTATCGGAGTTCCAAAAGAAGTAAAGAAACACGAATATCGGATAGCCGTGACACCAGGCGGCGTTAGAGCACTGACAGAATACGGTCACACAGTACTGATAGAGAGATCGGCTGGGTTGGGGAGTGGGATAACAGACGAGGAGTATGTAGCTGCTGGCGCTAAGATAATTCCAATGGCAGAGGCACTATTCCAAGAGGCGGAGATGATCGTTAAGGTAAAAGAGCCTTTGCCCCAGGAATATGATTTACTCCAGGAAGGAAAGATTTTGTTCACCTACCTCCATCTGGCTCCTGCGCCGGAACTTACTAAGGCAATTTTAAGGCAGAAGATTATCGGTATTGCCTACGAGACAGTTCAGCTAGAAAACGGCTCACTGCCACTCCTTACTCCTATGAGCGAAATAGCCGGAAAACTGGCCGTTCAGGTAGGGGCTCACTACTTGCAGAGAGAGAATGGCGGCAGTGGTGTTTTACTGGGTGGGGTACCCGGAGTTGAACCAGGCACTGTAGTTGTTATTGGTGGTGGCACAGTTGGCACCAATGGTGCTAAAATTGCACTGGGCATCGGTGCTAATGTAATTATTTTGGACATCAACCTCGACCGGCTGAGATATTTGAGCGACGTCCTTGAAGGGAGATTGACTACTTTAGTCTCAAATGCCTTTAATATCGAGTCTGCTGTAACTTATGCTGACCTGGTTATTGGGGGTTTGTTAATTCCCGGAGCCAAGGCTAAAAAACTGATAACACGGGAAATGATTTCCAAGATGAAAAAAGGCTCGGTGATTGTGGATGTCGCCATTGATCAGGGTGGATGTTGTGAGGCTTCTACGCCAACAACACACGAAAATCCTGTATTCACAGTCGATGGCGTAATCATTTACTCCGTGGCTAACATGCCCGGTTGCGTCTCACGGACATCAACTTTCGCTCTAACCAATGCTACACTCCCATATATTATAAAACTGGCGAATTTGGGCTACAAAGAGGCGTTGCAGCAGGATGCTGCTTTAAGAAAAGGAATTAATGTGTGCAGAGGCAAGCTGGTTAATAAGCCAGTGGCTGAATCTCTGGATATGGAATACACACCGTATGAGACGCTAATGTGAACTTTATTTATATTGAGATATTAACTAAGGAGGTGCTTATTGCGTTAGTAAATTGAATTTTATCAAAAATGTAGTTTGTAAAAGGAGGGAATATCATTGATTACAGAGCAGGAACTAGCTAAATTATCGTATCCAGAGGCGCCCAAAATAGTTACCAAAATGTTTCCTGGGCCAAAAGCTCAAGCCATATTAAAAAAGGAGCCTAAAGTTGAATCTATGGCAAGGGGTGCAGGTGCCTTCCCTCTCATCTGGGACGAAGGTATGGGTGCCACTATAAAAGACCCCGACGGCAATATCTTTATAGATACAACTGCCGGAGTAGCAGTGAGTTCTGTAGGACGCAGGCATCCTAAGGTGATAAAAGCCATAGAGAGCCAAATGGGAAAATTAATGCATGGCGTCGATGCGGGCAATACCAGACGAGTCGAACTGGCAACGAAAGTATCCAGTGTAATGCCTGCTGGTCTGCGTAATAACTGCATCACTTACTTTGCCCAGAGTGGAAGCGGAGCCCTAGAAACAGCTGTTAAGTTTGCCCGCCGCATAACCGGAAGGACGCAGGTTGTAGCTTTTCACGGAGCTTACCATGGTGTGTGGTGTGGTTGTGTAGCCATGACCACTGGTGAGAAATTCCATCGTGGCTATGGCCCATTCATACCCGGTGTGATACACGCACCATACCCTTATTGTTATCGCTGCCCCTTTGGTATGAAATACCCATCATGTGATATTCAGTGCGGCAAATACTTGGACTATGTGCTGAATACACCCTATACCGGTGCTGATGATGTAGCAGCAGTATTCATTGAGGCTCAACAAGGGGAAGGCGGCTATGTGCCAGCACCGCCAGAATTTCTGAAAATGGTAAAGCAAGCCTGTGAAAAACATGGCGCACTATATGTTTCTGATGAAGTTCAGGCTGGTGCAGGGCGTACCGGGAAGATGTGGTGTATTGAGCACAGTGGTGTCAAGCCAGATATGCTGACATGGGGTAAAGGCATGGGTAGTGACCTTCCCATGGCTGGCGTTTCCTTTAGAGCTGATTTTGCCGATAAATTTGAAGAGGGATCCCAGCCAAATACCTTTGCTGCCAATGCTCTCTCTGCCGCAGTCTGTATGACCAATATTGATATATTGACCAATAAGGAAGATGACTTAATTGGTAGGGCGGCTAAGCTAGGTGAAGAGGTTAAGAATAGACTTCGGGAGGGGGCGAAGAGCACCAAGATCATTGGCGATGTCCGTGGCCGTGGTTTTATGATTGGTGTGGAACTGGTTGAAAGTAAGGCGACCAAAGAACCTCTGGCTTTTGATAAAATAATGACGATTGTAGGTAAGCTTATCGGGCGTGGTGTGGTCATGGTCCCCTGCGGTCGTTATAATACTGTACTACGGTTTATGCCACCACTGGTAATAACTAAAAAACATATTGATAAGGCTACCGATATCCTGCTGGACGTTGTCAGTGAAGTTGGCGGAACAAAGTAGTAATACAATCACACATAGTATAGGGAGAGGACATACCTTCTTGTTCTATGTTTTAAATAAAAATAAGGATATTAAATATAAGGAGGAGGAAAAATGAGTGAAGTCAAACCTGAACTAAGGCATGGAACTCTAGGATTTTGGCGAACGCTGGCAGTTGCTGTCGGCTTGGTGGTAGCGCCATCAACATTGTATGTCCTCTGTTACGGCTTCGCTGACGCTGGCCCAGCATTTGTCATCTCAATGATTATGGCTGCGGTGATAGTGGCGTTGTTTGCCACTAGCATGTCTGAGCTGGCGACGAGCATGCCTAAAGCTGGCAGTATGGGCGTGTTTGCCAGAGAGGCGTTTGGATCTACTACTGGAATCTGGCAGGGAATCGTTTACTTTGCTGTATGTATGGGGCTGGCAGGGGATGCCATGATTATGGGGATGCTAATGGAAATGTTTGTCCCTGTCATAGTATGGCAATTATGGTCGTTCATCTTTTTGGCTATCTTCTACCTTACCAACCTGTTCGGCATCGAGATTGTTGGCTGGGGGCAATTGGGTATGACCATAGCCATGGTTGCTATCCTTACTATTGGCGGCATAGTCCAGATGTCTGGTGGTGGCATGGTACCATTTGACCTGAGCCATTATGGAGGCTTTGTTCCTGCTGGCTGGATGGTGGTTCTTTCATTGGGGCTTATGTCGATATGGTTATACGCCATGATTGAGGTGCCTGCTCCCCTGGTCGAGGAGATTAAACAGCCCAGCAAGACAATACCGAGAGCGATGTTTGCCGGTATTGGCGTAATAACGGTGATGCAAATCTTTTTTGGACTGGCTGTTGGTGGGAGCATGACGGCAGAACAAATACACGGTGTGCCTTCTCCTATGGTAGAAGCTGGAAAGATGTTTTTCGGTACGCCTGGGCTGGTGATAATGGCGGCGGTTACGCTACTGGCTGGGTTTACCACATTCCAATCGGTCATGGCGGGCACGTCAAGAGTGCTCTGGGGTCTGGGCAGAGATGGATACCTCGGTAGGTTTATTGGCTACCTACATCCCAAATACAAGACGCCGTGGACCACCCTCACTATAGTGTTTGTCATCGCCATAATTCTTACCCTGGTATTTGAATCCCCCATCTGGATAGTCTCCATAGCTGCTATGCTATTCGGCGTAACGTATGCAGCAAACCATATTTACGTGATTGTTTTACGACATAAGAAACCGAATATGGTTAGACCGTTCTATGCTGGCGGACCATTCAAATTTCCAGCTGTACCCATAATAGGACTGATTGGAATACTCGTAGTCTTTGGCTTCCAGATATTCCAGGATTTGTCAATTCTGTATGTAGGCGGTGGATTTGTCATAGTCGCGGCTATCATTGCTGTCCTGGTACGGAGATTCTATGCCAGACACGTAGCTTAGACTTTAAGTAGTAAAGAAACGAATTTACCAATAATTAATATCCTGGCTCAGAAGGTCTGGGTACACATAGCTGACTAAGCTGGCTCTGATCCGTGGAAAAACTGGGGATCTGCGGGCTGGAGCCAGAGGGTTAGCTACTATTGATCTGTCTCCCGGGGTTGTGTTGCTGCTGAGGGGTTTATTGTTTATAACAACAAACTAGCCCGTGGGGTGATATGATACTTGGGGGCGGGTCACATTATCCAGTCAATAGAAGCAATTAAAGTACATTGTAGGAGTTGGAGAACTATTAACTAATAGAATACTGGCTTATAACGGACTTGATATGAGTTTCAGCGAAATTAAGGTGCAGCGGGATTCAAACTGCCAGGATTGCAAGCATCTTGCAGTTGAGGGTTAGAAATGAGTATCACAGTCAAGATTCCGCCAATATTATATCAATATACTAATAATCAGCGGTCGATCGGGGTAAGCGGAAATACCGTAGGCGATTGTTTAGATCAACTTATTAAAGTATTCCCAGACGCTAAGCCATGGTTAGTTGATAAAAGTGGAAAGTTGCACATATATATTGATATTCATATAAATGAAAAGAGTTTCTACCCAGAGATCGTGTCTAAACCAGTTAAGAATGGGGATGAGCTTCAAATAGTTTATCTGATGGGCGGTGGATAAATGGTCAGTAGCAATTATAAATCTTTGATCCGCCTCCAGCCTCTGGCATTTTAGCTATGTGCTATTTTTGTGCTACTATATAACTTCTTAAGGGCTGGACATTTTAGGCATTGATTGAGCCATACTCGTCTGATATTATATTCATGCTATATTTAAGCTGCCTCTTAGTATCGGCTCACTTAAAATACTAACAAAGGAGGGAATTATGCCAGGCTGTTATGCAGGGAAAATATTGTTTGTTGACCTTACCAAAGGAACCATAAAGGAGGAGAAACTTCCCGAAAAAACCTACCGTGACTTCATAGGAGGCAATGGGTTGGGAATCAGAATCCTATATGAGCGGATGAAGCCCAAAGCGGACCCGCTGGGACCGGATAATATCCTGGGTTTTGTTACTGGGCCCTTAACCGCAACTAATACGCCTGGTAGCGGCAGGTACACCGTGGTTGCCAAGTCTCCTACCACTGGTGCCTGGGCTGAAGCAAATTCGGGTGGGTTCTTTGGGCCAGAGCTTAAATGGGCTGGCTATGACGCAGTGTTCTTCACGGGCATTAGCCCCAGACCAGTTTATCTCTTAATTTCCGATGGTAAAGCCGAACTGAAAGACGCTTCGCACCTCTGGGGCAAAGATACTAATGAGACTGATGATATCCTCCAGAAGGAATTGGGCAAGCCTCAAGCCAGGATTGCCTGCATTGGTCCTGCGGGAGAAACAAAGTCTCTGATGGCGGGAATAGTGAATGAGAGAGGCAGGATTGCTGCCCGCTCGGGCGTGGGGGCGGTGATGGGATCCAAGCGATTGAAGGCTGTGGCGGTACGAAGTGACAAGGCTAAGACCAAAATCGCTGCAGCAAAACCGGAAAAGCTTAAGACAGCACGTGAAGAATTTCTCAAAAACCTGAAAGCCAGTAAATTTCACCAAGGACTGACCGCAGCAGGTACAGGTGGGGGCACCAGCTTCCTGGTATCTATCGGCGATAGTCCCACCAAGAACTGGAACACCACTGGTACGGATTCAATGCCTACCTGCAACAATCTGGATAGCGCCAACATGGACAAATATAAGCTGGACAGCTATGGGTGCCATGCCTGCCCTCTCAGGTGCGGTGCTCTTATCCAGGTAAAAGAAGGGCCTTTTGCCACTAAAAGCGAAATGCACAGACCAGAATACGAAACGCTGGCAGCTCTGGGTAACATGTGTCTGAATGATAACTTGGAATCGGTGATTAAAGCCAATGAGGTCTGCAATTTATACGGTATGGATACAATGGCAGTAGGTGGAGTCATTGCTTTCGCTATGGAGTGCTATGAGAAAGGTCTGATTACCAAGAAGGATACTGATGGCATTGACCTCAAGTGGGGCAACGGTGCTGCGGTGGTTGCTCTGGCAGAAAAGATAGGCAAGCGAGAAGGCTTCGGCGCAGTGCTTGCCGATGGTGTGGCCAAAGCCACCGAGCGTATCGGCAAAGGCTCTGAGCAGTTTGCTATGCATGTGGGAGGTCATCGATTACCTTACCATGACCCGCGAAATGGTCCTGCTCTGGGTACCAGCATCATCGCTGATGCTCAGCCTGCCTGTCATATGAATAGCCAGGGAACTGGCTTGCTGGAGTCTGGTATTCCTCTAGGCTCCGACCCTGTGCTGCAGCCACCTAAGCTGGAGATGTACGGCGATTTCGATAAAAAAGGGCCCATTTATGCTACCGGTGAAGCATATTACCAGTTGCTTAGTTCCGCTGGCCTATGTGCTATATATACCATATTCTTTGCTGTCCCCGTAGTGGAATTACTGGCACCGGTCACGGGATGGGATATGAACTGGGCAGAGGGCATCAAGACAGGCAAGAGGATAATGACCTTGAGGCAAGCCTTTAATGCGCGTGAAGGTGTAACGCCAGATAAGTTTAAGCTACCTAAGAGGGTTACCGTACCACAAAAGGTTGGGCCAGCCACTGGAGCTGTGATTGACTATGATACTTTAAAGAAGAGCTTTTTTGACACCATGGGCTGGGATATTAAGACAGGTAAACCCAGCAAAAATACTTTAGCCGATGTGGGTCTGGATAAGCTGGTTGGGTAACTTATAGCAATTATATTTATTTGCCCTTATAAGATGGCTTTCTTTTTTCCAAGAATGCTTTGGCGCCTTCTTTCTGGTCCTCGGTACCAAAGCAAATGGCATAAAGATCACGCTCATAACTCATCCCAACGGATAGTGGCGTTTCTAAAGATTTGTTTACTGCAATTTTAGCTAACTTCAATATCGCGGGGCTGTTTCTAAGAAAATCTTTAATGAGGCTCTCAGTAGATTCTATGAGTTTATCCAGTGGAACAACCTTATTAATAATACCCAGCTTAAGGGCTTCTTCGGCTGAGATAAAACGTCCACTAAATATGAGTTCTTTGGCTCTTTTTTCTCCAATCAGGCGGGGCAATATTTGCGATCCTCCGCATCCTGGTATAACTCCAACTCTGATCTCAGGTTGTCCAAATTGGGCGTTTTCCGAGGCGATTATTATATCGCAAGCCAGAGCTAACTCGCACCCTCCACCTAAAGCTAAACCATTTACTGCAGCTATGACCGGCTTGGGCATTTCACGTATCAGTTCATATGGGCGTCTTCTGCCCTTGGTTTTTACCAGGTCAGCAGGGAATTTCATCGGGAACTGGCTTATATCAGCACCGGCACTAAATGCTTTATCGCCAGCTCCAGTAATTACGATTATGTATATATCGTCATCTTCCCCGGCACGGTCTAGAGCTTGAACCACCTCAGCACGGAGGTCATCACTTTGGGCATTTAATACTTCTGGTCGGTTTAAAGTGATCCAGGCCACGTTGTTTTTCTTCTCATAAATAATCGACTTATATTCATTACTCATAAGTTTCTCCTCCTGTTTTGTTTTGTCTCTGATGAGCTACGGATTTATATTTTGATCACAATTACGCTGATGTTTTCTAATATCGGTGGCAAGTATTCTAGCACCACCATTCCAATATCGTCAATTCACTTGAGAATAACGGCGTAGTGTTGTAGAATAATCGGCGGGAAACTAATCGGCTTCTGCATGTAACCACGTCATCAAGATAAGCCTCACAAATAGTATAGTAAACAAGTATGGAGGTAAGATATGGCAGATATACTTGAAGGTATAAAAGTAGTTGAGATGGGGCATGTTGTGGCTATTCCAACGGCTTCCGCTATGATGGGTGATTGTGGGGCGGAGGTGATTAAAATAGAGCCGCTCACGGGTGACCGATCACGAGTGTTTCGAGGGACAGAAATGAACCCGGGATTCTACCTGCACAATAGAAGCAAGAAAGGCATAGCAGTAGACCTGAAACAGGAAGCAGGTAAAGAAATTGTTTATAAACTAGTTCGGGAGTTCGACATTTTTCTGACTAATTATCAGGAAGGTTCGCTCGAGAAGCTCAAAATGGATTACGAAACCCTAAGTCAGATTAATCCCAAAATAATTTATGGAATAGTTTCTGCTTATGGGATGGTGGGGCCGGATAAAGATATGCCTGGTTATGATTTTGCGGCGGGGTGGGCTCGCTCTGGCATACAGTATATGCTGACTGTACCGGGGGTGCCTCCTCCTGTGTCGCGTCCAGGTATAATTGATAGAGTTTCTTCGCTACAAATTTTTGGCGGTATTGCGGCTGCTCTGTTACATAGAGAAAAGACGGGCAAAGGTCAGAAGGTAGAATTTAATCTGTATCATGCCGGCGTCTGGATGGTAGGTGCTGATATAATGGATGCTCTAGTCGGCGTGCCATTGCGCAGAACAGGCACCAAAGGGGATAACCCATTCTATGATACCTACAGAACCAAGGATGATAAATGGCTGCAACTGACAGCAGCAGATCGGTATGCCGTTGCCTCGGATCCTACTGGTAGAGCTTTCTGGACAGCTTTTTGTCGTGCCATAGACAGGCCAGAACTGGTAGAAGACCCCAGATTCACCACGACTGCGTCACGGCAGCAGCATCGCGAGGAGTTGACTCCTATGCTGGAAGAGGTCTTTCTTTCCAGAACTTACGCAGATTGGGAGAAGCGTCTTAGAGAAAACAATCTTATGTACGGCCCGATTCTGTCTCCTCTCGATGTTGCTACTGACCCTCAAGCCCTGGCCAACGACTTTTTTGCTGAGGTCGAACAGCCCGATATTGGTCGAATAAAGGTAATAAATATGCCGATTAAGTTCTGCCAGAACCCAGCTAAGGTCAGGTCCCCAGCACCTCTGTTAGGCCAGCATACTGAGGAGGTTCTTTTGAGCCTGGGCTATAGCTCCCAGAAGATCTCCCAGCTAAGAAAAGAGCAAGTGATCGCGTAGAGGAATTCTTATATTATGATAAATACGCCATGAAATTTTATACTTCATGGTGTATTTGTTTTCAGAGTACTTTGTTTGATGCTCTGCCAAGATTATACATGTCGATAATCACTTATCAACTTGTTTGGTACAGTAACGAGGTGTACAAAGTGTTGAAGTGGTGTCGTATTCTGTGCTATGATTTTAGGCGCTTTGAGGATAGACAATCAGCCTGTATGAGCTTCCCACCCAGCTAAGCTGCATAACCCAGGCAATACCTAGCGAAGGCAACCAAACTCAATAAGCATAATGTAAAAGGAGGTTCTGGTGACAGAAGTTAAACAAATACCAATAGGCACAGGATTATTTACCGTATCGGATGGCAAACCAAATCTAATGGCTACTCATTGCAAATCTTGCGGGGACTACTTCTTTCCCAAAAGTTTCACCTGCCATAATCCAAAATGCAAGAAGAAGGAAGTAGAGGAAGTTATACTTAGTCGGAAAGGCACGGTAGCCGGTTACACTGTGATGAATTACCCCCCACCCCCACCTTTTATAGCGCCTGAAAATTATCAGCCGATACCAGTGGTAGAAGTAAAACTACCCGAGGGCATTCATCTAATAGCAATGATGGAAGGCTGTGACCCAAAGGATGTGAAAATTGGCATGGATGTGGAAATGGTTATAGGTGTTATTTATACCAATAAAGCTAACGAACAGGTGATTGGATGGAAGTTTAAGCGAGTTTAGTTTGCTCACGATTAATAATTTATGATAAGGGAGTGACAACAATGAAAGATATTGCGATTATAGGAGTTGGATTGCATGCTTGGGGTAAGTTCCCCGAAAAACCCTGGACACAGATGGTAGTAGAAGCAGCCAGAGAAGCGCTCAGCGACGCTGGCATTGAGTGGACAGATGTTCAGACTGTTATCTCTGGCTCTCAGCTATGGGGTGGACGCAAAGGCATTTATTCTGGAAACTACTTTGTTGAGGTTATGGGAGAGACCGGTGTGCCTATCATCAACATCAATAATGCCTGTGCCACGGCCGGCACTGTCATGAATATGGCGAGCAATGCAATCGCCTCTGGGTCTGCTGATATCGTTCTGGCAGTTGGCGCCGATAAATCTGCCAAAGGTTTTTTCCCGTTTCTTCCGGTCTATCATGAAGAGCCGGTCCCATCCAATGACACTATCCGTTGGCATATGGGGTTGCCCAATCCAATTTATTGGGCACTCGAATGTCGCAAGAGAATGGTTAAGTATGGAGTGACCGATGAACACCTGGCTAAGGTGAAAGTTGCGGTTAGTAAACATGGCGCCTTAAATCCCAAAGCCAGGTATCGTAAAGAATTTTCTATGGAAGAAGTTTTAAATTCACCGATGGTAACAGACCCGTTGAGGCTTCTGGAGATATGTGCTACCAGTGATGGCGCTGGTGCTGTAGTGCTCTGTAGTATGAAAGCGGCCAAGAAATATACTACTAAACCGATCACAATTGCAGCTTCATCAATAGGTAGCCCACTTTATGGTGATCCCACAACACGTATTCCAGTGGTTGGTTTTACCCCCAAGCCAGGAGTGCCTATAATCAGCGAAAGTGCCGTGGCAGCTCAAAGAGCCTATGAGCAAGCTGGACTGGGACCAAAGGATGTTGATTTCGTGGAGGTCCCGGATAATAGTGCCTGGCACTATTTACAGTATGTGGAAACTATGGGCTTTTGCAAAGAAGGGGAATCTCACCATTTGCTTGAAAGTGGAGAAACTATGATTGGGGGTAAAATTCCTGTCTGTCCCAGCGGTGGCTTTTCAAGTTTTGGCGAGGCTACAATGGCTCAAGGATTTGCCCAGGTATATGAAATGGTCTTACAGTTGAGAGGTCTGTGTAAGGCTAGACAGGTTGAAGGAGCCAAAGTAGGTATGTCTGAAGTTTATGGGGCAGCGGGCAATAATGCAGCTGTGATACTAAAGGTATAATCTGCCCTCTTCTTCGTAATTGCAAAAAGGAGAGCCACCTGCGAGCAGGTGGCTCTCAAATAAAAAAACAAACCAGAAAAATCTTTTACTTAAGTTTAAAGCACTTCAGTAACCTTATTAAGCCGACGTCTCTTTCGTGGTTACACTCGGCCTGTGTTTTGCCCGAGTAATCGTACCAGCCTTTTCCAGTTTTAACTCCCAGGTGGCCTTGCTCATATAGTTCTAGCAACTTTTTTGGCTTGTAATCAATAGGTACAGGCTGAGTGTTGGGATTATTCAAATTCTTGATGGTCATATCGATGCCGCCATAGTCCATCCGTTGCAATAAGCCTAAAATTAACATACGCAGCGCCAATCCCCATCTGGCAGCTTCATCAATCTCCCTGGGGGTCATATAGTCATTATCAAGTAGATAATAAATTTCTCTGTTTAATGCCATCTGAAGGCGGTTGATGATGTAGCCGGGGATGAATTTCTGCATTATGGCAGGCTTCTTGCCCATATTTCTCAACAGGTCAACCACTAATTGTAAACTGGCATCTGATGTTTTGGGACCTTTTACCACGTCCACAAAGGGTATTAGCTGCGGTGGCATGTACCAGTGAGCAATAAGCACCTTATCGGGACGGGAAGTCTCGGCAAAATCAAATATGTTCAGAAACGAGGTATTGCTGGCTATTATGGTCTTTTGCGGGCAAAGCTCATCTAGTTGTTTAAAGATTTTCTTCTTTTCCTCGACATTATCTATGATGGTCTCTTGGGCTATATCTGTATCTTTAGCTCCTTCCTCCAGGGACGTGGTAATTTTTATCCGACCTAGTATCGTCGGTATCTTCTTGTTATCTATCAAACCTTCTTGAGCCATTGTTTGAAGGCTGGATTTGGTCAACTCTATTGCCTTATCCAGAGTTTGCTGAGTGCGGGAGTACAGCGTAACATTGTAACCTGCCTGAGCATATACCTGGGCTAAACCACTTCCCATGGTTCCTGCCCCAACCACAAATATCTTCTTAACGTCTTTTACATCCATATTATTAAGTTCCTCGTTTTTTGTTTATAGTTATTGACGGTGTTATTCAACAGTAGCTACAATCACCAGAGTGGTAGCAGGCTCATTCCCAATTACCTGGACTGCGCGTTCTTCACCGGGAGCGATATAAATCATGTCTCCGGGTTCCAAAAAATGCTCCTCGTTTTTGCCAGTTACCTTCATGGCTCCGCTGAGCAAAATATATACCCTCTCCCTTGGGGAGGAGGACATCTCAGCACCACCTTCGGGGAGGAAGTGAGTAGTACTAACATTCAATCTCTTGGTGTCTTTCCCCGCTTGCAGCTTATAGGCAGTCCAACAGCCAAAATGCTGCTTGGCATCATATTTCTCACCTTCGCTGCCTTTGATTACTTTCATAGTTACACCAGCCTTTCATGTAATATAGATTATTAGTTGTCAACCGCTACCTCTAAACCACTCTCTCCTTTTTAAAGGAGAGAGTGGGACAGGGTTTACCTTACAAGATGGTGCACTCCTGGTAGAGTGAGATGGAGGGCTCCGCCACTTTTCAGATACGTAACTACAGAATTTTATCCGATAGCGGTAAGCCCGCCATCAAGATAAAGAATTTGGCCAGTAACGAAGTCCGAAGCAGATGAAGCCAGGAAAATACAAGCTCCTATCAGGTCTGCTGGTTCACCCACTCGCTTCATAGGGACATTAGCCATGTATCTTGCCATGCGCTCAGGGTCCTTCAAGCTCCTTTCCGCAAGCGGAGTACGTATCAACGAAGGCCCAATAGCGTTTACATTGATATTGAATTGCGCCCACTCAGCGGCCAAGGTTCTGGTAATCATGTCCACGGCACCTTTGGTGGCACAATATCCTTCATTACCTCCCCAGAGTGTAGCCCTGACTCCTCTTACCGAGGACATGTTGATAACTTTGCCCTTCTTATTAGCAACCATGATTTTACCAAATTCACGGCAGGTGAGCATAAGGCTCTTAACATTGACTGCAAACAATTTGTCCCAAACATCTCCTGGAAATTCGGTAGCATCGTGTTTTGCGTTTAAACCCTGGGCATTAACCAGTATATCAACGGTACCGAACTTTGCTACTACGTCCTTGGCCAATTGAGCCACATTGGTTTCGTTGGTCAGGTCAACCTTGAATGCGGCAGTCTCTTTTTTAGTTTCTGTTTGAATCCTTTTGGCTACTTGCTCGCATTTATCAATAGCTATGTCGGCAAGAGCCACCTTGGCGCCCTGCTTGGCTAGCCCCTCAGCCAGAAGCTCGCCGATACCACCAGCACCGCCGATAACCACGGCTACTTTACCTTCAAGACTAAACATTTCACACATCTTTTTCTAACCTCCTTTAGTTAACTAGGTATCCTTACTTCAGCCTATCCCTTCAAAGGCTTTAGCCCTAATATTTGTCTGGCTTCATCAGGTGTCGCTGGTTCTTTGCCCAGCTCTCTGGCAATTCTGACAATACGAGCTACTAACTGGGCATTGCTTTTAGCCAGTTCCCCCTTTTTGTAGTAGATATTATCTTCTAATCCGACACGAACGCAGCCACCGTGGATCATGCCTATGGTGGCGATAGGTGTTTGCCATGAACCTACTCCCAGCGAGTTAAACATTGCGTCAGCTGGCAGGTACTGCAGATAGGTGGTGAAAAAGAAAGGATTAGCCTGTAGTGCCCCCTGATATGCCATGCCCAGTATCAGGTCTACATAGTAGGGTTTTTGTACCAGCCCCTTCTCTATCAGGATTTCCACCTCGTGGAGCATAGCCAGGTTGTAACATTCCATCTCAGGCTTAACACCGAACTTGTTCATCCGGGTAACAAAAGACTCGATATCAGCGCGGCTGTTCATCCACACAGTACCCGCAGCCTCGCCAATAGTTCTCACCATCGTTCCCATATTGAGAGATGCCATCTCAGGATAGGCTTCCAGGCATTCTGTACGCTGTTCTACAGTAAGATTGGAACCACCTCCAGTAGAGTCCTGGATAATAGCATTGCATTTTTTCCGAATTCTCTCATGTATATCGCGGAAAACATCAGCGCTTCCCGTAGGTTTCCCTTCCTTATCTCGGGCATGAATATGAATAATTGCGGCGCCCTCGTTGTAGCAATCATATGCAGATGCCGCTACTTCCTCAGGTTGCTCTGGCACATTGGGGTTCATCTTCTTGTTAACCAGAGCACCATTCTGCGCTACAGTAATTATTACTTTGTTAGGTGGTAACTTTATATATTGCAACTTGTTCCGATCTCCTATTTTATTCGTCTACGATAGCTACTAATCGCACCAGTGAAGCTTCTCCACCAATAAAGTTAAGCGGGAAACAAGCCAGGGTGCAGCGTTTGCCAGTGACTTCATCAATCTGTCCACCGGCTATCTCGATACCGGGAATGCCATGCTGGGCAAAAGCGAGGTGGGTGGGTTCATAAATCGGGAATTCCTCATCAGAGTCTTTGCCGGTTACCTGCTTGTACTCTTCCCACAGGTTTGGCTGCCATTTCTTCAATGGGGCGTGAGCCAGGGGATGGTCCGATGCTCCGCCATCGATGGCAACGGCTTTTACTTTGTGCTCAATAAACCACTCTGCGGCTTCGGTGTAGAAGCCCGGGAAATAATTGAAGAAAGTGTAACCATAGGTTGGAAAATATTTATGCCATCCAGTGTTGACGACGACGAAATCGCCTTTCTGAATCTTTGGCTTGGCATTGTCGAGGTCTTTCTTGCCAATGACATCCCATTTCTTAAGATAGCGCATATCCACGACTACACCCTCGCCGTAGCAGCTTGACAGAGGTATTTTATCAATACTGAGACCGCCCTCAAGAACATGCAGGGGGGCATCCATATGAGTAGAAACATGCATTTTGGTCTTGATAACGGTGGTCATTTTATTGATTCGGCCTTTCTTGGGGTCGCCGGGGAAGGTGGCAAACTCAGGGAAGGTAACCCTGGAGACTTCAGTGTCATACATTACTGGCCAGGGCCATAGTGGGACACCTGCATAAAACGGTTGAGATAAATTATAAAATTTTAAAGCCATTTCTATTTCTCCTTTTCTTCTAAATTTCTAAGAACGATAGTTAGCAAAACTCACAAGCTGTTTGATCTCTCAGGACATCTGTGCTCCCCCCTTCTTACAAGCTATTAATCAAGGAAACCTGTAAGCTGAACTGGATTATAATTCTACTCCAGCTTATCTATTTTTGGCAACAGCCTTGCTTAGTACTATCTCACCCAAATATACATCCACCTTAGTCTTTACCTTTATCTTCTTGGTAGCATAACCCTTATGCTCCAAAACTACGTCATAATCTTCATCAGCTTCCAGGTTCTCAAATTCAAAGTCACCATAATTATCCGTCTTTATCGTTTTGGTACCATCTTTGCCCGTGAGGGTAACCTTTACCCCCTCGGCACATTCGTCCTGCTTGTCTTTGAATATAACCTCACCAGCAATAAACCTCTTGGGTAACCCAATATACTTTACTTTTGGCTCCATTTCATACTCAGGATGCAAGACCTCCAGTTTGGCATTTGCCATAACCTTTGATATTTCGCTGCCAGGATCATTGATGTCACCGAATACCAATGCACCTGTAGGGCATGCTTCCACGCATCTTGGCTCCTTCCATCCCTGGTCCAGTAAGTGAGCACAGAATGTACATTTTTGTGGCAGTTTCTTCTCTTCATTCCAGTAGATTACCCGATAGGGGCAGGTTGATAGTATCTCTTTTTGTCCCACTGCCTTTTCAGGGTCTATGATTACTATTCCATCAGGCCTTTGGTATACTGCCTTGTTATCAGCTCTTTCTACGCACATTGGCTTATCACATTGCATACAGGGAATAGCCGTATAGGCAACCTTTACCTTGGGGTATTTCCCCCTCTCTTTCTCTATCAGCCTCATCCAGAAATGCCCACTGTATGGCTGTGCTGCTGAATACCCAGGGTAATCATTACCGCAGTACTCATCCCGGCATGCTAAGAAACAGTTGTAACAACCGTTGCACTTGGTGATGTCTACGACCATTGCATATTTTTTAGCCATTTTTTCTTATGCCTCCCATTTTTCGATTTCTATGAGACAAGAATTGGGCGCCATTCCCGGTGCATTCTTGGAGAGCATGCGTGAAGAGCTCAACATATTCACGCAACCAGCTTTATCAATAGAATAAGGTCTACCAGGCTCCAGCGGGTCATATCTAATTGATGAACAGTAGCTGTGGACTACGCCTGGCTTGACGCGCTCGGTAACCTGGGCTACGCCCAGCACAGCACCACGGTCATTATACAGCTTGACAATGTCCCCGTGATTTATGCCTCTGGGCTCGGCATCTGATGGATGAACCCTTATGGTTTGATAGTAATAACCATTCTTAAGGATACGATGTCCAGGAATATCACACAGCCATGGGCTGTGGGTGTCATAGTGAGTGTGGAATGAATACCTGGGATGTGGTGACACTAATTGTAAGGGATATTTCTTAGCCAGTGGTGAATCAGGTCCTTCCCAGCTTGGGATATATCGAGGCATCGGAGGTCTTTCCTTATCATCAGGTAAATGCTTGGCCAGGCTCTGGGAAACGAACTCTATCTTACCACTGTAGGTACCGAGTTCCTTGGCCTTTTCCGTATTTCTCTTAGGATTCAAATAATCAGGAGTATCGCAGGCTCTGCCTTCGTAGAACCAGCGCAGAGCGTAGGTAGGCTTGTAGTCATCAGGTAATGGCACTACATAATAGCCTTTCTTGTTGAACTCCTCCCAGGAGATATACTTGGGCAAGTCAGATATCTCGAAGTACCTTTTTACCCAGTCTACCAGTGTCTTGCCGCCATCGGTGAAATCATCTTTAACACCAAGTCTTTCGGAAAGAAGGGTGAATATATCGTAGTCAGACTTGGATTCGTAGAGTGGCTCAATGCATTTCTTCTCCCGAATGATGATTCTATAATTGCAACCGCTGCCGCCATGTGCAGAGTAGCCGCCGGCGTTACTAAACTCACCAATATCATCACGTTCCAGATTAGTGCATGCCGGCAGAATAATATCGGCGAATTGCGTTTCACCACCCCACCAGCAGTCCTGATTGACTACGAATTCCAGTTTAGGGCTCTGGTATGCCATCACCCATTTGTTAGTTTCGGTCATAGTACCAATAAAGGAGCTTCCATAGCGATAGAACATTTTGACTTCTGATTTTCCTGGTAATGGATATACGTAGGGCTTGAGTTGCTGCTCTATCGACTGACCACAAAAGCCCTCGCCTCGCCATTCTATAGGTGGATTTAAAATTGCGTCGGGGAAAAGCAAGCGGTATAGACGCTGTTCAACCGGATTGGTAATCTTCTTATTAGCAGCATTGGTGGAAAAGAGTTTACCATCAGCATCAGCATAACCAGGGAAGAAGAAGTTTGAATTATGAGGTGCACCCATAGCGCCACCCCACATACTAACTCCGGGTTTGCCCAAGCCTTGCATCGCCTGAAGAAATACCATGAAACGTGACCACTCGTGTCCGTAAGCCAGACGCATAGCGCCACCGAAACCGCCTCTTACTCCGCATGAGAGCACAGTTCTTTTTGAAGCCCACTCTTTGGCTAAGGCAATAATTTTTCGTGCTGGAACTCCGCAGATTTTCTCTGCCCACTGGGGTGTCTTGGGTATCTTATCCTCTTTGCCCAGCACGTATTGCTTAAACTGCTCAAAGCCTATGGTGTGGGTGTCCAGATATTTCTTATCGTAGCTATCATCCATCAGCCAGACATAAGCAATAGCTAAGGCCATAGCTGAATCGGTACCTACTTTTGGAGCGAACCATTTGTCTCCTATGACTGCTGCAGTATAGTTGCAGAAAGGATCAATAAATACTTGCTTGATACCTGCTTCTTTGGTCCAGATACGCCAGATTTGTGACTCCCCCCCACTATAAGTTCCCCAGGTGGCATAAGGGTCATTTGACCAGTAAACCACCATTTCAGCGTTTTTCAGAGTATCCTCGAGAAGATCGTATGGCTCAGGACAGCCTAATCTCCAATAAAAGCCCCATGCATGTACTGCCCCCCAGTGAAACCCCTCCCAGCTATCAGGGTTATCAAAGATGAAAGTGAAGCCCAGACAATGCATGAACCGCATGAAAGGGCCTAATTTGTAGCCTACAGTCCCCCAGTTATGATGTGATGAGGTAATACCAGTAACTGCTTCTGGACCATAAGTCTCTCTTATCCTTTTGATTTCACCTGACACTATATTTAAGGCTTCATCCCAGCTTATTCGCTCGTAACCTGACTTGCCTCTATTCTGAGTACGCCTGTCTTCGCTTTTAGGATCAAAGTCTATTCTCTTCATCGGGTACTTAATTCGTTCTTCAGAATTTACTTTAATCCTTTCGGTCAGGGTAAATGGTGCCAGTTTCACTTGCTTAGGCGGTGAAAATTTCTTACCCTTTGCTTCAATAATCCATGGTTTCAAGTCATTTTCATCGACAACAAGCGGGCGAACTCTAACTATTTTCCCATCTCTGACATAGACCGAAATGGGACCGCCAACAGTGCAGCTCGTAAAGACTTTCTCAGACATTATAAAGTGCTCCTTTCCAGATCACTGAACATTACGGTGAGATTAGTTTCAGCATACATACGAATATACCTGCCATTCACTAAGGGAAACGAACAAATATCTTGGCGAAAAACTGGTAGCTATCTTATCACAATAGAGTCGGTTTAGACAAGCTAGTTAGCCTACTATCTCTTACACATATCTCTTTTGTTTTCCTATAACTACAACTTTTATGTGTGAGTCGCCCCGACTAGGTCGGGGTTGGCCGCTCTGTAGATCACCTCTGGGGAGGATGATTCCCACAGGCAGCCACCCGTGGGCAGGTGGCACCTAAAAAACAAAATAATTGACATGATATAATGGTGAATAACATAGAATCAAGGAATATGCAGAATCTGAAAATAAAAGAAATCATTGATCTTATTGTGGCCGAAGTGCCTGACGCAGAAACTAGAATTGAAAAAATATTTGATTGGCATTTCGAGAGAACTAAAGTCACATCGCAATGGATATTAGGTGCTGCGGCAACGTTGTTCATATCTGTTCTAGTTTCTTTCTTTAAGTCTGAATTGAATATTCCTTGGTGGATCGTCTTGCTTATTGCTATTTTCGCATTAGCAACAGCCTCCTACGGTATATATCTACTGTGGCAACTTCGCTTGTTACATCTCCAGTACATAGCTACCCTTAAAATATATAACAAATTCAAAAAAATTAGACCTTTTCTTATTCTTTATCGTACACATTTAGGTGGATAAATAAATGAATGTTTCATTTGAAATTGTATCTATTGCTGTGAGCATCATTGCTGGAATAATTTCGCTAGCACTTACGATATTTATGAACAATAAATATCAGAAGAGTGAGCAGAAAAAGCTTCAAGTAATTGAAGAAAGGCAACTTGATGCTGTTCTAAATTCTGATAATCTAATTGACATTGGAATCTATCTAGATAAGGTCATTGGCAACTTTACTACTTATGAATATGTTTCTAATACAAATATATCGAAAAAAGTCGATGATTATATAAGCAAAATCGAGGCATTTGTAGGTACAGAAGTAAAAACAAAGCAAGAGATTGAGACATTAAAACCTGAAACAGAAGTTAAAAAAATACCTGTTTTGGATGATTTTATCAAAGTAATAGATGAAATTAATTCAGGAGAAATTTGGAATGGACTTGCGCGGCTTCGTCGGTTTATTGAGAAAACATTAAGAGATATTGCCGAAAAAAAAGGAGTGGCAATAGATCGTCCCTTATCTGCGGGTCAGTTACTTCATATGTTATCTAGCAAAGAAGTTATTTCGGAAGATATATTTGAAGAATTTCGATATGCAATTACTATTGCAAATAGGGCGATACATGGCGAGGACATCAGTCTTGAAGAGGCGCGACAAGCAGTATCATATGCAGCTATGGGGTTTAGTAAATTAGATTAATAGGAATTGGGATACATCGACTATAATCGTAATTGACCTTTTCCTATCTATCACCTGCCTGCGATGACCGTTATGGTTGGTACTTGGAGAGTAAACCTCTCTAGGGAGGATGATTCTCACGGAGGTTGTGACTCCTCAATGACGACGGTTGGATGAGTGAATGGAAAGCCCTTCCAATGTGGTTGTCAAAATTTGGACGGATATAATCTCACCGGCGTTCAGCGAGGTTTTGCCCTCCGGGATGCAAATTAGGCAGGTGGCTTTGGCAATAGCCTGCAGACGGCTGATGTTACGGTACGGTGTAACCAAATAGTTACCATCAATGTCGCAGGAGATGTAGGCATCTTTGAATTCAGTCCAGTTCGGGTGGCGACCTTTGATGTTCTGCGTTAGCCTGGCTGGAATGGTCGGTAGCGGGTGATTGATTCTACCACCCATGCGCAACACGCCAGGAAGTGCGAATTGCAGAAAAGCCTTTTCGTTACTGGCAGGGCCACCGGGCAGGCAGAAAACCGGTTTGCCTTTTAGAATCCCGAAGGATATGCCCTTGCCCGGTCCCATGCGGACTCGGTGAAACAATTTGTTCCAGCCAAGCTCGTCGAGTATTTTCACTATAAGGTCTCGTTCGCTTCCCCAAGCACCGCCGCTGGTAATAATAGAATCGGCATCAGGCAAGCGATTCAGCAGTTCTGAGCGGATGGCATCTTGGGCATCTTTTATTACTGCGGTGTCATAGGTAGCACCAAAAGAAGCCAGCCAGGCACATATTGTAACCAGATTGCTGGCATAGAGTTGACCCTGACTGAGGTAACCGCCAGGTGCTACTACTTCATCGCCTATGGCGATGACTGCTACTTTTGGTCTGCGATAGACTTTTATACGGTTTATCCCTGCGGCAGCAGCCAGACCCAGGTAACCAGGCAAAAGATGTCTTCCCTTTTCAATAACTACTGAGCCGGCTTTAATTTCCTCACCGGCTCGGAGTATATTTCTGCCAGGCTCGGCATTTGCCCTGATATGAACCTCCGACGCTGCCTCATGGCAGAATTCATCGGATACCACAGTATCAGCACCTTGGGGTATCGGCGAACCGGAACATATCTTGACAGCATTACCACTGGAAACCTCCCCTTCAAACTGAGAACCAGCGAACACAGAGCCGATAACTCTGAGACGAACAGGGTGTTCTGAAGAAGCTCCGGCTGCATCCTGTGATTTAACCGCGAAGCCATCCTTTAGAGAAACATCGCTTGAAGGATTACTGATAAGTGCCACCACGTCTTCTGCCGCTATGCGGCCAGCACATAGGTCAAGGGGCAATTCTTCGACGCCGATGTGGGGAACATTGGAATAGACCAGATCTAAAGCATCGTGGTATCCAATATAGTTGGTACCTTCATCGATTTCAGGGGAATCTGAATCTGTTGCCTTCTTTTGATGTTTAAGGTTTTTATTCATTTCGTGCAAAAATCAAAATATCTGAATGGCAGAATAAACGAGAGAGACCTTTTAGTGTGCGGACAGGACTGCCAAATCTCTCCCATACATAGATTTAAAGCAGATACGCGGAGCTTACTTAGGGGCAAAAAGGACAGTCTTTCCCTTCTTCTCCATGGTCTTAACCAGTTCTTTAACAGGACCGTACTCCATGCAAGTTGCTTGACAATGCTTCACGCAGGCTGGTTTCTCTCCATTCTTGGTTCTCTTGGCACAGAGGTCGCAAAGGTCAGTGGGGAAGGGAATATAGTCGATGGCAATCTTATCAAAAGTTTCCAGCACATATTCGGTAACCTTTATGCCCCACTTACCAACAGGATAATTATGCTCCTGCTTACAAGCTACTTCGCAGGTATGACAGCCGGTGCAGTATTCGTAATCAATTAGTAAACCCATTCGAGCCATGTCTACATTCCTCCATTGTCTATTTAATTTTGGTTACCCGGCAAAGCATAGTCTTGTAGGCACCGCCTCCATACCCTGATTTGCTTTGACATCCTGTGGGGACCAATTGATTGCAGTTGTATTCCCAGATACCGAAGAGATAAGGCTCCGTTCCCTGAGTCTCTGGCAGCCACCAACCATGAGGAACCATAACCATCCAGGGCGGGACCACCGGCGTAACTTTTGCCTTCCTTTTTATGCGCCCGCGCTTGCTCTCAATATAGACCCACTCGTCATCATCAATTCCCAATTTTCTGGCGGTCTCCGGATTAATCTCTACAATGGGATAAGGGTCAAGTTCTCTGAGCCAGGGGATCATGCGGTGTTCGGAGTGGAAGAAAGCCGCCGAGCGCCGACCCGTGCCCATGATAAGAGGATATTCTTTCCATAGTTCTGGCGTCCTGACTGGACTCTCCGGTGGCTCTTCATAGTACGGAATTGGATCCAGTCCCCAACCTTCGAAACGCTTGGACCATAACTCGACCTTGCCCGTGGCTGTGTTGAACCCTGGCTTCTTATCTGCCCTTAACAATCCTTTCTCATAGCGGCGATACGGCTTGGAGGGGCCCTCCGGCGGCATAGCCCAGGTGCCTTTGGCAACTAGTTCGTCAAAGGTTATACCGGAAACCTTAATCCTCTCATTGAGCATTTCTCTAACGTTATTCCAGGGAACAGCTTGGGGGTTAAAGCGCTTCGCCAGTTCGAAGTTAATCTCCCAGTCGGACTTGCACTCTCCCACCTGCACTGCTTTAACCGTTACACTTAGTGGAGCCCACCATGCCCTGCCGCTGTCCTTCTCGGCAAATGTGGCTGCGGGTAAGAAGATATCAGCCACAGCCATGCTGGTAGGATTCTGGAAAGTGTCAACTACAACCACGAATTCACAATTCTTAAGTCCTTCATAGTGTTTTCGGGTATCAGCAGCCTGTCCGCCTAAAATATTTGTTGTCTGAATCCAGGCTGCTTTAATAGGATAGGGTTTTCCCGATATCATCTGGTCAGCAACGAGGTCTGGCTGTGTCCAGTGCCGGTAGTCTCTGACCATGGGATACTCAGTGGCACCGATCTTCTCTTTCAAAACACTCTTGACAAATTCTTCGCCATAAAGGATTATCAACTGTTCAGTGCTCATGGGGTAGGTGGTAACACCGTGTGAAGAGCGAGCGATTACATTTCCGCCTGGTACATCAAGATTTCCAGTGATGCACCAGAGTTGAGAAATGGCTTGGGCGACCACAGTTCCCTGTGGGTCCATATCTATAGGCACACCCCAGTGAAGAGCTGCTGGCTTGCTGGTGGCATACAGACGGGCAGCTGCAATAATTTTTTCTTTAGGAATCCAGGTTATCTCTGCCACTTTTTCTGGCGTGAATTCCTGAACACGCTTCTTCAGCTCATCAAAGCCATACGTCCATTTTTCCACGAATTCTTTATCATAGAGCTCTTCATTGATGATGATATTAAGCATACCCAGGGCTAAAGCGCCATCGGTTCCAGAGCGGATGGGCAAATGGAGTTCAGCGCGGCTGGCAAGCCAGGTAGTCCTGGGATCTATTACAATAAACTTGGCACCTTTTTTCCTGATGTCAATTATCCAGTGGTCAAAAAATCCATCGGGGCAGGAGGCAGGCAAGTTTTGCCCCCAGAATATGACACACTTGGCTGGTTTCCATTGAGGATCGTTATAACGTTTTTCCAGAAACTGACCAGCATCAACTACAGCATAATCTCCAAAAGTGGATAGCATCGATACCAACCGTGGCGTATAGCATGACTGACCAGATAAACCTATCTGCCCCCAGTTAGGGCTACCATAAGAATAAGCCAGCAATGACATGGGACCGCCGATATCTCTTCCCGTCCCCTGGCAGAACAATACTGATTTCTTACCGAACTTTTCGCCGATTTCGTTGAACTTTTTCTCGATAATGTCATACGCTTCATCCCAGGAAATTCTTTGCCATTTTCCCTCACCTCGCTCACCAACCCTCTTTAGAGGAGTAGTAACACGATTTGGGTGATACATATACTGGGTGAGAGCCAGGACGCGTGGGCAGCTTCTGCCTTGATTCCAGGGATGTTCTTCATCACCCTCCACCTTCACCACCTTGCCATCTTTTAGGAAGAGCTTGACCCCACAACCGCCGTGGCAACCAGCCCCTGCTGACCAGACCGTAGTGCGATGGATAGAATCATATTCTTTCTCGCTTGCCATATGCCTACTCCTTTCAGGCTTTTACTATTCTGATAGTGTTGAAAAACTCATATTCAGCCCCCTTTATCCCCCAGTCTTGGGGGAATTGGGAAGCTGGGGGACACCCCCATACCCTCGGCCCCGATTGCATCGGGGCACCTATTTTTCAGCAGTCTCTCTAGTTTTTAGGCTCGATTTTGCCTGTGATTCTAAAACTTTGTTAATGCTAGAGCTTACCTTCGTTACTATCCTGGTTCTGCTTTATCTGCTCGATTAAAAAGTCCACAATTCTAGCAACATCGTCGCTTTTTTCGGAGCCAGATACTTCAATCTTCACTTTGGAAGCCCATTTGTAGCCTTCCACCAATACTATATCCACCTTATCGGCAATCATGGTTAAAAGCTGAGGTAACCAGAGCTCCTCACTTACCCGTTCTATAATGGCTATTCTATCAGGTGAGGACACTAACACCATATCACTTCCTGCCTGGGCAAATCGCCAGGTATCTTTGCCCGGTCGGTCTATTTCGAAGCCATGGTGAGCATGTTTTATTACAGCTACCCGATACCCACGTTTCTTCAGCTCCCGAACTGACCCTTCAATAAGCGTGGTTTTCCCAGTGCCTGATGTACCAACGAAAGATACTACAGCAGCCATTGCGTCAATTCTCCCATAAGAATATTATGTTTCCTTTCACTTTTAGTACGTTTTCCGCCACAGCTTGGCATATTGAGGTATTAAGATAAGGCTGACAAAACAAGCCAATTATAGGCGATACAACTTTAGCCGTCAAAAATTTTTAAGCGATGTTGGTATAGTTTTTTGATGCAATTGCTGGGGCAGGTTATGAGAAATAATCGAATATGTCCTTGGTGTAGAAAATCCGTTATCACTGGTATGAGCAAAATATGGATTGAGGCAAGATTTAAATGGTGTAGAACTAGATCCCTGAAAGTAGTTTCCCACCAGATGCCCAGTTTTGCCTTGGGTTGTCTTTGATGATAATTTGTATAACCTCCCTGGGAGCACCTATCTTCACGAGTGAAGAAGTAATCTCTTCGGCAAGTTGTTTCTTCTGCTCTACAGTGCGCCCCTCCAACATTTCAACGATAACTACTGGCATGATTACCTCCTTGCATAATAAGTTTTTTGATAGTTTAAGAGACTGTCATTATTTTTAGGCTTTTGAATATGTATTCCTAATTGGTGGCTAGTAAGCATAGGTTTAAGAGACTATTAGGCTTATGGATGGATCGTACTTTTTTGTGCGAAAAGGTATTTGAGCCCTTTGTTGCGTAATTTCTTCAGTAACGAACGTAGAAGCTCACGATCGTCTTCGGGTATGCAAGACAACATTTCTTTGATTATGTCTATATTTGTTGTTTTAGCATAGGTTTGATTTCCCTTCTCCGTCAACCTAATGGTTAGTTCGCCACCCCGCTCCTTATTTCTGATTTTATTAACGAGACCTTGTTTCTCCATTCTAGTTAAAACGCTAGAAATCGTATGGGGCTCTCGCAAAAACCAATTAGATATCGCAGTAGGTGTTGCTTCGCCTCCATTGGCACTTATAATAAATAGCACTGCGGACTGCGTAGCCGTAATGCCATACTTCGCGACTTCCTTCTCTCTGACTTTATGGAATACATCTCTAACCTGATGCAGAAGTATCCACAATCTGTAATTCGGGTCTTCAGATAAATGTTTATTCATGGTGATTAATGCCTCCCCTTATTATGCTTGCTATTCCCTAGCCACAAGCCTGTTAATTATATCAGAACATCTTCTCTTTAATACTTATCAGGCTTCACTGCCAAATAACTAACTCCTCTCTAATCCCATTATAACTTCCCCTCCCATTTTTCGACTTCGACCAGGTATGCGGTAGTGACCATGCCGAAGGCGTTTTTAGAAGTAGTCCTGAGCGGGCAGATGGCGTTAATCGCTCCGAGTTTAGTGTGGTAACCAGCACCGTTAGGGGTTCGTACTACGCTTGGCATCATCCTGCCGGTCACGTGTGCGGCTCTGAGCACAGAGCCACGTTCGTTGAAGATACGAGCCAGGTCTCCATGCTTTATACCTCTAGCCTCGGCATCTATAGGGTTAATCCACAGAGCATCAACGGGTTGGCCATCCTTAATAAACTTATGAGTTGGTATTTCCCAGAGCCATGAGACCGTCTCATGTTGACTGTGAAACCTGAAGCGGGGATGAGGTGATTCCATAAGTAGAGGATATTTCTTAGCTTTGTCACTGCTTAAGCTCTCCTGGTGTGTCTCGCCTTCGGCGATATAGCGTGCTATTGGTGGGCGTTCGTTGTCACCTGGGAAGTTATCAAACAGCCTTTGTGAGAAGAACTCGATTTTGCCGGAAGGGGTTTTCAGCCCTGTGGCTGTTTCAGCGAATTCTCTCATTCCATAATTGCGTTTATAGTCTTTGTCGTCGGGAAACTTAAAGACGTAATAACCCTTCTCTTTAAATTCTTCGAAGGTGATATGTTCTGGTAATGAGGATGCCTCGAAGAGCTTTCTGATCCAGTCTTCTGGGGTGTTTCCTTCGGTGAACTCTTTCTCCACGCCGAGTCTTTCGGCGACTAAGCGGCATATTTCGTAATCGCTTTTCGACTCGTAGAGTGGCTTGATACATTCCTTCATGTAAACCACTGTGAAATTATTCCAGTCACTGGCTTGCCCTATCATCAGCGGGTGCCCTTGATAACTGAAATCTTCCCGTTCGAGCTGGGTACATGCTGGTAGTACAATATCGGCGAACAGCGCATCATTTTCCATGAATGGAGTTTGGGCCACGGTGAACTCTATCTTGGGATGGCGGTAGGCTTCTGCCCACTTATTGGTGTTATTCCAGTTAGTTATTGTAGAAAGCGTGTCCCACCATATCATATGAATTTCGGAGCAACTGGACATAGGGTAGCTGAACTTAATAAATTGTTCCTCTACAGGGGCACCGATGGCTCCGCCATGCCAGCTTACTGGTGGGTTGAGGATAGCCTCTGGAGTCATGGTTTGGAATAGGCATTGCTTGACGGGATTCTCGGGGATAGTTGAAGCTACCGAATCAATCGCTGGGAGGAACATTTTAACCGGCAACTTTATTCTTGGGTCCACGGGAGCTGCCTGTGACATGCTGTGTATGCTTATGCCTGGCTTGCCCAGCCCCTGCATAGTCTGCAGAAAAACCATCATGCGTGCCCATTCAGTGGAATATGGTGTCCGGCACGCTGCTCCGTGCCTTATACATAGATGCGTTTTCTTAGAAGCCCATTCTCTGGCTAGAGCTCTGGTTAATCGTGCTGGGACACCGGTGATACTTTCAGCCCATGCTGGGGTTTTGGGTATGCCATCCTCCTGTCCCATCACATAGTCTTTCCACTTCTCAAAACCTACGGTGTGAGTGTGAACATAGTCTTTATCATAAGTGCCCTCGCTAATCCAGACATAGGCTATAGCCGCAGCTAGAGCAGCGTCTGTACCTGGTCTTATAAATATCTGCTTATCGGCTTTAGTTCCTGCGGTGTAGTTGAGGTCAGGGGAGATGAATATCATCTTTTTGCCCAGTTCCTTCATCCAGAGAAGCCATAGTGCCCAGTCCTGACCTATTATGCAGCCCGATTGCTCTATGTCGTAGGACCAGAAGATTGAAAGGTCGGAGTGTTGCATGGTATCTTCGAGCAAGTCTAATGCTTCGGCATTTCCGTTGCTCGGATCAAAACCCCAGACGTGTTTGGCGCCCCAGTACCATCCTTCCCAGCTATCAGGGTTGCGTACCATCGGAGTATGTCCTCCCCAGAAGTTTAGAACTCTCCGCATGAGGCTGGATGCATTCACCAGACCGCTGGAACGATGCCCCATGGTATGGGTCAAGATGGCACTGTTGCCATACGTTGCCTTTATTCTGGTAAGCTCTGAGGCTATAATGTCCAGAGCCTCGTCCCAACTGATGCGGACATATTCGCTTTTACCACGGTTTGCAGTATTGCTTTTCCCGCCGGGTTTAAAATCGGCACGTTTCAGGGGATATTTGGCTCGTTGGGGATTGTAGGTGCGGCGGCGCACGGTAAGATCGTAGGGTGCGGCGAAAGACCTTTTTGGTGGGGAGAAAACCCTGTTGCCGACTTTAATGCTCCAGGGTTTTGCCTCGTCCTCTCCGAATATCATGGCTCTTACCCTGATTATGCGGTTATCTTTCACGTGGACAAATACGGGCGTTCCACCAAAATAGTCCCCGACTAAGCTAGTTAGTACCTTTTCCTCATTAGTATCAATAGTCATCTAAACAACAGCTGCCCTTCACTTTTACCCTTTACTTTCAAGAAGAGAGTGAATCGGTGGGTTACCTGCTTTTTTAAAAGCGCAATCTATTAATCTATTATTTAGGCCAGTTTTGTCCTCTTTACGATTTACATACCTTGATTAGATTATTTATTTTTGGTTAACCCGATTTCTCCGAGGTAAACATCCGTCTTTGTTTGTACATTAAATTCTTTATTGACATAACCTGGATGCTCGACTTTTATTGAGAATTTTTGGTCCGGTTCTAGTCCTTCAAACTCGAAGTCACCGTAATTATTGGTTTTAATAGTTTCTTTTTTCCCATCACCGCTCAGACTTACCTTAACATTCTCAGCACATTCGTCGGTATCACCGAATATTACCGTTCCAGCGACGAATCTTTTGGGTAGGCCGATATAATACACATTGGGCTTCAATCCGAATTCAGGGTGGAGAAGCTCAGCTTTCTTCTCCTTTATAATGTTTTTCAGGTCTTCATATTCACCGAAGATTAACGTACCCGTGGGGCAGGCTTCTACACACCTGGGCGCTTTTATTGATTTGTGATCCAGGAGATGAGCACAAAAAGTACATTTTTGGGGGATATTGAGTTCGTCATTCCAATATATACAGCCATAAGGGCACGCTTCGACAATTTGTTTTTGCCCTTTGCTTTTCTCTGGATCGATAATAACAGTGCCATCTTTTAATTTATAAATTGCTCCTCCTTGAGCAGCCTCCATGCACTTGGGGTTCTGGCAGTGCATACAAGGCTTGGGGATGTAGGCGATCTTAACCTTAGGGTAGCTTCCTCTTTCCAACTCACTAAGATGCATCCAGAAATGTCCCATATCGGGCTGTGGCTTGGCATAGGGTGACCAGTCATTATCGACATGCTCATCCTTGCAGGCTATCTGGCAGTTAAAACAGCCGTTGCACTTGGTAATATCAATAATCATAACTTTCATGATAGTTTTCCCTCCCATTTCTCGACTTCGACCAGGTATGCGGTGGTGACCATGCCAAAGGCATTCTTAGAAGTAGTCCTGAGTGGACATATGGCGTTAATCGCTCCGAGTTTAGTGTGGTAACCGGCACCGTTAGGGGTTCGGACTACGCCTGGCATCATCCGCCCGGTTACATGTGCAGCTCTGAGCACAGAGCCGCGTTCGTTGAAGATACGAACCAGGTCGCCATGCTTTATACCTCTGGCCTGGGCATCTATGGGGTTAATCCACATAGCATCAACGGGCTGGCCATCCTTGATAAACTTATGAGTTGGTATTTCCCAGAGCCATGAGACTGTCTCATGTTGGCTGTGAAACCTGAAGCGAGGATGAGGTGATTCCATGAGCAAAGGATATTTCTTAGCTTTGTCACTGCTTAAGCTCTCCTGGTGTGTCTCGCCTTCGGCGATATAGCGTGCTATTGGTGGGCGCTCATTATCACCTGGGAAGTTATCAAACAGCCTTTGTGAGAAGAACTCGATTTTGCCGGAAGGAGTCTTCAGCCCTGTGGCTTTTTCAGCAAATTCTCTCATTCCATAATTGCGTTTATAGTCTTTGTCGTCGGGAAACTTAAAGACGTAATAACCCTTCTCTTTAAATTCTTCGAAGGTGATATGTTCTGGCAATGATGATGCCTCGAAGAGCTTTCTGATCCAGTCTTCTGGGGTGTTTCCTTCGGTGAACTCTTTCTCTACGCCGAGTCTTTCGGCGACTAAGCGGCATATCTCGTAATCGCTTTTCGACTCGTAGAGTGGCTTGATGCATTCCTTCATGTAGACAACGGCTAAGTTATTCCAATCGCCACCTCTGCCGAAGATCAGCGGTTGCCCTTGGTAATTGAAATCTTCCCGTTCGAGCTGGGTACATGCTGGCAATACGATATCGGCGAACAGGGCGTCATTTTCGATAAACTGAGCTTGCGCCACGGTGAACTCTATCTTGGGATGGCGGTAGGCTTCTGCCCACCTGTTGGTGTTATTCCAGTTAGATAATGTCGAGACGGTGCTCCACCATATCATATGAATCTCGGAGCAGTCGGTCATGGGATAAGTGCGCTTAATGAATTGCTCTTCCACAGGAGAACCGATTTCTCGGCCGCGCCAGCTTACTGGAGGGTTGAGGATAGCCTCTGGAATCATGGTTTGGAATAGGCACTGTTTGACTGGATTCTCGGGAGCATTTTTAGCTACTACTTCGATCATCGGTACTGCGGGGAATTTCATGGGCAGCTTTAGGTTAAGGTCCATAGGAGCTGCCGCCTGTATACCGTGCATGCTTATACCCGGCTTGCCCATGCCCTGCATAATATGAAGAAAAATCATCATGCGAGGCCACTCTGTGGAATATGGTGTCCGTGCTGCTCCTGAATTCTGTTGTATACACAAATGCGTTTTATGGGAAGCCCATTCTCTGGCTAGGGCTCTGGTTACTCGTGCTGGGACACCGGTGATACTTTCAGCCCATGCTGGGGTTTTAGGTATACCATCTTCCTGTCCCATCACATGGTCTTTCCACTTCTCAAAACCTACGGTGTGAGTATGAACATAGTCCTTATCATAAGTATTCTCGCTAATCCAGACATAGGCTATGGCCGAAGCTAGGGCAGCGTCTGTACCTGGTCTGATAAATATCTGCTTATCGGCTTTAGTTCCTGCGGTGTAGTTGAGGTCAGGGGAGATGAATATCATTTTTTTGCCCAGTTCTTTCATCCAGAGAAGCCACATCGCCTTGTCCCCACCTGTCATCAACCCTGATTGCTCCATATCATAAGACCAGAAGATTGAAAGGTCGGAGTGTTGCATGGTATCTTCGAACAAGTCTGATACATAAGAGTTTCCACAGGCAAAATCAAAACCCCAGACATGCTCGGCGCCCCAATACCAGCCTTCCCAGCTATCGGGGTTACGATTCATGGTGGTATGTCCACCCCAGAAGTTTAGGACTCTTCGTATTAAGCCATGCTGATTTAGAATACCTCCAGAGCAGTGCCCCATGGTATGGGTCAAGATGGCACTGTTGCCATACGTTGCCTTTATTCTGGTAAGCTCGGAGGCGACGATGTCCAGAGCCTCGTCCCAACTGATGCGGACATATTCGCTTTTACCACGATTTGCAGTATTGCTTTTTCCTCCGGGCTTAAAATCAGCTCGTTTTAGGGGGTATTTGGCTCGTTGGGGATTGTAGGTGCGCCGGCGCACGGTAAGATCGTAGGGTGCGGCGAATGACCTTTTTGGTGGGGAGAATACCCTGTTGCCGACTTTGATGCTCCAGGGTTTTGCCTCATCCTCTCCGAATATCATAGCTCTAACCCTGATTATGCGGTTATCTTTCACGTGGACAAATATCGGTGTTCCTCCAGCAAAGTCCCCGACTAAACTGGTTAGCACCTTTTCTTCACTCATACCTTTTTCCTCCTCTTGAAATGTTGTAGGCTGGCTATTGCGTAGCGCAAACTTGCATTAAGATCTCTTTACACCAGACTTGCCCTGAACATCTGTGATTTTTCCTCAGCTATTAGCTAGTTTATTCCAACTCATTTAGGAATAACGGGCACATAGAGGTATGATTGATATTCCTTATTGCGGTAAATATTGTGCAAAGTTGTCTTGCTGCTGCAAAGGTGAATAGCATGAGGAGGTTGCCCTTGGGCACCCTCGTTGCCATGTTCCAGGCTTCTGATTTCCAGCTTGATACGATGACCTGCCTTAAAAATATTGGAAATTGGCTGGATATCTATATCATATTGGTATATTTTCCCTGGCACAACAGGTTCTGCCTTTGTATGTGGATGGTAGGGTTCCAAAGGTGTTGACTTCTTCTCATCCAAGGCTCTATGCGATGCCTTTAGATATCCGCGCGCCAGCTGTTCATCGCCCTTCTCACTGGCATCAAACAGCTTTACTATCCAGTTGGTATCCTCCTGGTCAATGGAGGCGTACAGGCGAAGTGCCACGGGTCCTGTGAGCTCCATATCCTGGGACAAAGGAGGAGTTTGATACGTTAACGAATGTATATCATATGTCACGTATAGTGGTGGCTGTACGAAGGGGTCAGGCTCATCCATATATCTTTCGGGTTCTGGCGACAGCCCGCCGAAACTGCGCAGGTAATATTTTATTGGCTTCATTCTTGCCAGGGGCCACTCATTCTCATAGCGCCATTGATTTATGCCCTTTACAAAAATCTTTATCGGTGGCTCTTCCATAACGCCGGTATCTATGCCCTTAAGCCAGTGATCAAACCACCTGATGTTTTCCTCGTAATAGGTTACCCAGGGGCGTTCCCACCAACCTGAGGGATCGATTATTACTTTCTTATAAGGCGTGCTTATTTTATTGTAGAGGTCGAATGCAGCTTTCGCCCAGTAGGAACGCTTCCAGGCTCCGACTATTAAAGTCGGGATGTTTATCTTGTCAGCCTCGTATATGCTGGCTCTTTCATGCCAGAATGCATTATCTAAAGGATTTAACAGAATATCCAGAAATAGAGGATTTTTCTTGGGGTACTTCAGTACCTGATAAAAATTGGTGAACTTTTGTATATCTGGGTTTTGACATGCTTCATCAAGTAGGCGTTGAAACTCCTTCTTGGGAAGACTTTTTTCCATCACCGATACTATATTCCCGATGGCAAAACCGCTATCGCCACCGCGACCGTCCAGTAATCCGTAGAAAAATGCACCGAGGACACCGCCGTTGTAATTAATATCTCGATACAGCTCCACAGAGCCGCCTACGGGGACAATAGCTTTCAGATGAGGCGGACGCTGTATAGCTACATAAGGTTGTATAGCGCCATAATATGACATCCCCACCAGCCCTACATTGCCGTTGCACCAGGGTTGCTTGGCAGCCCATTCAATGAGCTCACATGTGTCCTTTATCGTTTTTGGGGAGAATAAGAACTCGTGTTCTCCCTCCGAGTAACCGGTGCCCCTGACATCGACGACCATATGGACATAACCCCTGGGAACGAAGTAGTAGCTGTCTCCAGCTTCTATTCCCCCATCCCAAAGAGGCCCACCTTGTGCTTGAGGAGGAAGTTGTAGCTCTTGCGTCTCCTTACCATATGTGGACGGAGCTATCAGAGCCGGGAATTTGTCTTTAGCGTCAGGGCGGTAAATGTCCATCGCCAAGCGCACTCCATCGCTCATGGTGACATAGACATCCCTTTCTGCCTTAACTCCATACTTGGGTTGGGAAATCAGTTCACGCCAATCTTTTTTCATTTTTTCTCCTTTTATATTTTTAATTATCTGGCTAATGCCATATTTTGCTCATTTATAACTGTCTTTGTCCTAGACTACCTCTCCACTACCGGTAAAAGTAAGTCTAATTACCCTGGCCTCAGATGGGGCAAAAACAGCGAGATTTGTGGGAAAAAGAATAGAATAACCAAGCAGACAAACATTGCCGCTAAGAAGGGAAATGTACCGCGAAAGATTGTGCCGATGGGCACATCCGGGACATATGCGCTAAGCCCGTAGACAACTATGCCTACTGGCGGGGTGATCTGCCCCATGAGAATCGTTAATAACGTTAACACCGCCAGCCAGACACCATCAAATCCCATGCCCACAAGTATGGGATGTACAATTGGTGCCACAATCACGACTACTGACATGATATCCATAATGAAACCGATGGCGATGTAGAACATAAGAAAAATCCACAATATAGCCCAGGGAGGTATGTCTAGCGTGCTTATGGTATCTGCCAGATATAGAGGAATTTCCGAACTTGTTATGAACCTGCTGAGAATGATAGCTCCAATAACAAGGGTAAATATCTTGCCTGACAACATTGCTCCTTGGCGAAGACAACTGGTAAAACCCTTCCAGGTTAGTCGTCTGGTTATTAACCCCATAATGACAGCAGCAAAAACTCCTACTGCCGCTGCTTCAGTGGCAGTAAAAATCCCGCCGTACATCCCTCCCAGGATCAGTATAATTAGTATCACAGGCCCGGTAATATATGGGAGCGACCTGAACCGTTCTCCCCAGCTTGAAACTTCTGATGCAGGAGCAAGCCGGGGATTAATGCGGCACCAAAGCCATATTGTAAATAAAAAAAGAATGGTAAGAAGTATCCCCGGCAATATACCGGACATAAAGAGTGTACCTATTGACTGTTGGGTGAAAATGGCATATACGATGAAGCCAATGCTGGGAGGAATTAAGAAACCTAGATTACCAGACGAGGCGAGACAACCGAGGGACAGAACGTCAGCATATTTGTGCTTCCTCATTACTGGCAGAGATGCCGAACACATAGAAGTTGCGGTGGAAATGGCATCACCAGAGATAGCAGCAAACATAGCACAACCTACGGTAGCCGCCATGGTCAGTCCACCAGGTTGATGCCCTATCCACTTATTTACCACGTAAAAGCCATCATCGCTCAGCTTGATCTCAGAGGCTAGGAACCCCAGTGCTATGAAAAGGGGTATGGCAGTGAAAGAATAAGTAGTTGCCGTGGTGAAGGGTTCTGTACCCAGAACAGATAGCCCTGCCCCCCAACCTCTGAGACAAACCATTCCTACGAATCCGACGCCAGCCATAGCTAGACCGACGGGCATATCTAAAAATATGATCACTAAAAGCGAACATACACCTATAAGACCTATCGTGATGATGCTCATTTACTTACCTCGCCAGCTTATTATGGAAGTAGCAATCTTTACAAAAAGTATGAAACCAGCGGCTGCGCTGCCAAAAGCGACTATAAACAGAAATGGGTAGTAGGGCAATTGCAGTATTCCTGATACTCGGCCGGTGTGCCAGATAGAAATTCCTTTGAGTGCAGATTGCCAGCTTACTAAACAAAACAACACTGCGCAAATTAGGTCAGTGACTATCTCGATAACTACCTGAACCTTGAGCGGGAATCGGGATGTAAGTATGTCCACGTTTACGTGTCTACCTATAGAAGTGGCATAAGGCAATGAGCAGAAAAACACCACTACAAGCATAAACTGGACAACTTCGAAGCTATATGGCAATGGGCTATTGAAGACGCGGCGTAATGTAACATCTACTACCACCAATAGCACCATTGCCACTAGCACGGCTATCGAGATGTCGCCTACTCTGCGACTAAATAAGTCAACCCTTTTCCTGAAGCCCTTATTAGTTTCTTCCATGAAGAACAAAACAGCGTATTATTTCGAATATTTCTGCAGTAAGGAACGATAGTCATCCATCATTGCTTTTGCCGGTAGCCCCTTGGCTTCCAATCCGTTCACCCACCCATTAATTACACCGGAGGTAGCATCCTCCCATCTTGCCCGTTCATTTTCAGGTAGAGAGTAGATGGCTGGGTTGCCTACCTTTTTGTCGTAATCTAGTATCATGGCACGGAATTGCTGGTCTGCCTCATCCATAAGCTTACCGTAATGCTGGGAAGCCTCAAAGCCTGTGGTTTCATCGAAAATCTTCTGGATATCAGGAGGTAATTTATTCCAAACATCAAGATTCATAATACCAAGGGATTTATTTACGGCTAGGTTTATATTTTCAGTACGATATTTGGTGACCTCGAACGTCTTGAAAACCCAGGCGGCTTCAAATTCGACGAAGCGGCCGTCTACTATACCTCGCTCCAGAGCAGTGTAAATTTCTGGCTCGGGTATGAATGTGGGCACACCACCCAGCGCCTCTATTACAGGAACCAGGGTTGGCGATTGAGCCGCTATCTTCATACCTTTGAGGTCCTCCAGGGTGCGTATTTCTTTTTCCCTTGACCACCCTTGGAAAGTACCTAGAACATTGACCCAAAGAACTTTTACATTTTTGAACTCTGTATCCATCATGTATTTTTTCACAAGATCCCAATATATGGCACCACCAACTTCAGATGAAGGAAATACCATAGGTAGGTTTGCCACCTCGGATAAGGGGAAAACGCCAGGAGTAAAGCCTGGGTCTGGCCAGCCCATGTCGGCAGTACCGTTCACGACCGCATCATAGGTGTCAGGTGCTTTGGCTAAAGACTCACCGGCGTAAAAGGTAATCTTAACCCTCCCGTTGGTACGCTCCTCTATGGTTTTTCCCCAGGGAGCCAGCATTTTTTCATAGACTGTGCCTACCGGTGGTGGCCAGGTGGTAAACTTTAATTCTATGGGTTTTTCTGGAGCTGGTGTCGGTGTTGGTGTTGGCGATGGTGCCGGTGCTGGTGCTGCACAGCCACCTATGATCAACCCGATTACTAGTACTGCTGCTATTGGAATTAGGAACCATTTTTTCATTTGTTTTTATCCTCCTCCAAATTAATCTGAATATTTTGGTATTTTATAATTAATCACAACCTTTTATTTCTTATTTCGTCCTGATTAACCTCCTTTCACTCGCCCATGGAATCATGGGGAATAATTTTTCTCAGTAACACTAGAGCTTAACTTCAGCATTATTTATATTGTATTGCAGCAAATTTCTCTCATTAAAATATCTATTGAACAGCTCATAACCTTTTTCAGTGATTATAAAATTACCTGCTGGTCTTAAGCCATTACTACCGCCTGGACTAGCTATTCTGCAAGACGATTTGAGAATTTGTTGCGTTCACTTCTTGAAGTCCTTGGTAATGGTGTCCCAATCGTGTCTTGGTCTGGTCACTTCTAAGCCATAGAACTCGTCAGCGAGATGGAGGTCAAGGTCATCCATAAATAGACGCTTTATGGGACGCTTCACGATCTGGGCTGTCACCCGGCGAAGCAACCGTTTCTGTTTCATGAGTACTTCGGCGATCTCCCAGGCACGCTTCAAAAGTTTTTCCTTAGGAAGGACTTCGTTTACCAGTCCCCACTCCAGGGCGGTTTTGGCGTCAATAACGTATCCTGTATATATACAGTAGTTGGCGCGCTTTTCCCCGATTAATTTCTGAAAAGCCAGGTACTGCCCATCACCGGGCACCCATCCAGACAGAAAATGACGATCATTGAACTGGGCAGTTTCGGCGCAGATGGTGATATCGCAAAACAAGCCTAATTCAGTATGAAACCCAGGACCATTGATTGCGGCGATAGTGGGAATGTCAAGTTCGTTTATGAGGTTTGACACCAGCTTGTTGGAGTCATAGAAATAGAACTCGTAGCTGACGTCGGCTGGATCCATCTTCTTATGGAGAGCCTCATCACCTGCTTCGTCTCCTCTTGTTAGCCAGGTATCTCCGGTCGAGGTCAGGATCATAACCTCGTTTTCAGGGTCATTTCCGATTACATGCCAGAGTTGACCTATTGCACCGTGCATCTGATGGTTAAATATGACAGGGCCGTTGTTGGTGTGCATGCGAACTAAGATGATGCCGTTTTTGCGCTCCATTATGAAATAATCTTTGAATTGCTCTTTATATTCCTCAAACTTTGGTCTGGGTACGAATTTTTGTGGCGCTTCCATATTATTTACCTCGTCTTTCCTTATTTATCTATAAATTTATAATGTCAGCTTGTGTTCCACTGTTTTTGTTTTTTTACTCATAACATTCAGACCATCGAGATCCCACCTCCTCGTTCCAAATGATTTAATTTAAGCTAGTTCAGAGTTCTGGGATAATAGGAATACAATGCTAGAATCGATATCGATTCGATAGCGAGTCAAATATATCACAGCAAATTGTCCTTGTCAATACATGCCTAGTTCTTGTGACATTTTTATTTTTCCAGTATCACCACTCCCAGGTAAACATCAGTACGTGTTTTTAGGGGAAACTCTTGGGACTTATATTTTGGAGCCTCGATTTTTACGGTATACTCTAGATTATCAGCCAAACCTTCAAACTCGAAGTCACCGAAATTGTTGGTCTTGGTCGTCTGCTCCCCATTATTACCTTCCAGAGTAACAGTAACGCCTCCAGCACATTCGTCGGTATCACCGTAGGCTACGGTACCAGCAATAAACTTCCTGGGTATGGCAATATAGGTAACACTTTCCTTAAGCTTATATTCTGGATGTAGTACCTCGGTCTTACCGGAGGCAACAAGCTTGGCGACTTCGCTTTTAGGATTGTCCAAATCGCCAAAAGCTAGAGCCCCTGTAGGACAGAGCTCTATGCAACGTGGTTCCTTCCAGCCCTGGTCAAGTAGGTGAGCGCAGAGTGTGCATTTTTGAGGTAGATTCTTTTCCTCATTCCAGTAAATGACGCGGTAGGGGCAGGAAGATACTAATTGTTTCTGTCCTTTTGCCTTGACTGGATCGATGATGACAATGCCATCAGGGCGACGATACACAGCTCCGTTCTCCGCCGCTTTTATACAGGTTGCCTCCTGGCAATGCATGCAGGGCACCGCAGTGTAAGCTATCTTTACTTTAGGATACTGCCCCCGTTCTTTTTCAAACAGATTCATCCAGAAATGTCCTGTCATGGGCTGTGCTGCGGCGTAACCGGGATAATCATGCCCACAATGCTCGTCTTTGCAGGCTAGAAAGCAGTTGTAGCAACCGCTGCATCTGGTGATGTCAATTACTATTCCATATTTAGCCATTTGGGTTATACCTCCCACTTGCATATTTCTGCCAGGCAGGAATTACTAGCCATTCCCGGGACATTCTTTGATATCATTCTGGATGGTGTTAATATGTTGACACATCCCCCTTTATCTATGCTGTCTGGTTTGCCTGGCTCGATGGGGTCGTATTTGGCTGAAGCCTGGTAGGTGTGGACTACTCCTGGCCTGACACGCTCGGTGAGCTGGGCGATACCCAGCACAGCACCACGGTCATTGTAGAGCTTGACAACATCTCCATGCCGGATACCACGGGGCTTAGCGTCTGACGGATGCATGCGCATCGGCCACCAGGCATACCCATCTTTTTTGATACGATGTACTGGAATTTCATCGAGCCAGGGGGTCTTATTATCATGATGGGTATGGAAGGAAAAACGCACATGAGTTGTGAGGATCTGAAGCGGATATTTTTTCGCCAGCTCAGTGGTATGTCCTTCCCAGCTCGGTATATAACGCGGCATCGGCGGTCTCTCTTTATCATCTGGGAAATGCTTCAGCAGGCTTTGTGACACAAATTCTATCTTCCCGCTGTAAGTGCCCAGCTTATCTGCCTTGTCAGTGCCTATAAGTGGGTTAAAAGGATCGGGGACATCGCAGGGACGACCTTCGTAGTACCAGCGATTGGAAACAGTACGCTTGTAATCCCCTTGTGGGGAGGGAACTACAAAATACCCTTTTTTCTTAAATTCCTCATAGGTAACATGTTTGGGGAGTGAGAAGGCATAGAATATTTTCTTAATCCAGTCTTCTCTGGAATTTCCCTCGGTGTATTCTTCAAGAAAACCTAGCCGGTTGGCGAGTTCGCAGTATATTTCCCAATCTGGCTTCGATTCCCATAACGGCTCAATACATTTTTTCTGATAGACAATAACTCGATGGTTGGCTCCCGTCTTGTTTGCAGCATAGCCGCCGGGAGCAGCCCACTCTGATATATCGCTCTGCTCGAAATTGGTGCTGGCTGGCAGAATAATATCGGCGAAGCGTGTTTCACTTTGCCAGTGACAGTCCTGATTGACCACAAATTCGAGTTTGGGGCTCTGGTACATTTTTATAAACCGGCTCGTTTCGGTCATGGTGGAGATATAAGAGCCACCATGACGGTAAAACATCTTAATCTCAGAGCCATTGGGTCCCGGTTCTGGGCAGGTATTATGTGTGAACTGCTGCTCCAGAGACTGTCCACAGAAGCCCTCGCCTATCCAGCTAACTGGGGGGTTCATAACAGTCTCGGGGAGAAGCAAGCGGTAGACTTTCTGAGTAACCTTGTTTCCCCCGGGGAAAGCTGGTTTTTTAGCCACCAGTCCGAATGCATCCCAGCCTCCTGAGGAATATCCCGGGAACTGGAATGACGAAAAATCATTGGGTGCCGCCATGGAGGCACCACCCCAGACATTGACGCCGGGCTTGCCCATTCCTTGCATTGAAATGAGCAACACCATAAGTCTGGCCCATTCCGTGGCATAAGCCGTTCTGCAGGCTCCAGCAACACCGAACATGGCACCACAACCCAACATAGTGCGCTTTGCTGCCCATTCTCGGGCAAGCGCCGTGATATCACGTGCGGGAACACCGGTTATCTCTGCTGCCCACCCTGGAGTTCGGGGAGTCCCATCCTCCTCCCCGATGATATGTTTTTTAAATTCATCGAATCCTAAGGTACGGTTTTCCACATACCATTTATCATATGTCCCTTCTTTGATCCATACATAGGCAATGGCCTCTGCCAGTGCTGCATCGGTGCCTGGTCGAGGTGCTATCCATTTGTCACCCCATGTGGCAGCGGTGAAATTGCACCAGGGATCGATGAAAACCGTTTGTATTCCCAACTCCCGTAACCAGATACGCCAAATCATAGAGTCCTGACCAGCATAACCACCAGCACTGGTATTAGGATCAACAGACCAGAAAATTACTTGGTCAGTATTTTTTAAAGCATCCTCGAGTATATCGAAGTTATCGGTGATACCCAGTCTCCAGTAATAGCCCCAGGCATGGGCAGCACCCCAGTGCCAGCCTTCCCAGCTATCAGGGTTGTCCAGCAACATGGTGTAACCAAGCATGTTAAAGAATCTGCCGAAAGTCCCCATCTTATAAAATAACAAGCCCCAATTGTGGTGGCCGCTGGTGCTGGCAGTAATGGCAGCTGGTCCATAAGTCTCTCTTATCCTTTTTATCTCGCCAGTGACGATATCCAGTGCTTCCCCCCAGCTTATTCGCTCATAACCGGACTTCCCCCTGTTCTCGGGATTTCTTTTGCCTTTTGGATCAAAATCGACCCTTTTGTAAGGGTATTTGATCCTGTTGTCAGAATAAATCCGCGTTCTTTCTGTCACAATATAAGTGTTTAAGGTGGTTCTTCTGAGGGGTGTAAACTTTTTTCCCCTTGCCTCAATGGTCCATGAGGGTGCATCTGTTTCATCAAAGATAATGGGTCGAATTCGTGTTATCACCCCGTCCTTAACGTGAACCCAGACAGCACCACCTGAAGTACATTGTGTTAAAATTTGCTCTGGCATAATAACTCCTCTTTCCTTAAGATGAATCTAAATATGATATCACTGTATAAGACAAAGGTTAAGAGCTAAGTTTAGGAATTACTAAAACAATGATTACATCGATATCGATTCGATATCGATGTAATCTACCATAACTATTTTTCTTTGTCAATACTCTTTACGATTTGCCTTAGAATGGATTATCTACCTCTAAAACAATGTCGACTTATTGGGTAGCTGAGGCAACTTGCAATAGAGACTATTGACAGATTTCCAACTTGGGTGCTATTCTAGCATAGCTATACTAGGTATTACTAACACTTAAGTTCTGCTCGGAGAATAAAACTGTATGAACAAAATTGCCATAATCACTGATAGTGTAGCTTGCCTGCCACCAGAGCTGGTTAAGCAATACCAGATTCGCATTGTGCCAGCGGGCAATATCTACTTTGAAGGTAAATTTTTCCGTGATTGGGTGGACTTGGGATATGATGAAGCATATCAGATGCTGGAAATCGCACCCGATAAATTCTTTACAGGGCCAACAACCCCGGTGGAATTTTTGGAAATCTATAAAGATTTGAGCCGCTGGGCCAGCGCTATTATTTACGTTGCTTTATCTTCGAAACTCAGCACTTTGTATAATATGGCTCGCACTGCCAGAGACCTGGCTAAAGAAGAATTGCCTGATACCACCATTGAGATCATCGATTCATATACTGCTACCGCTGCCGAAGGATTTGTAGCTCTAGCTGCAGCCAGAGCTGCTGCTGCAGGTAAAAGCCTGACTGAGGTGATTGAAACTGCGGAAAGCGTCAAAAAGAAGGTTGATCTGTATTACATCATAGAAACCATTCGCTATGCTTACCGAACTGGTCGCATACCTAAGACGGTCTCCAGTCTTGGCTCCAGACTCAATGTCAAGCCGCTGATTACAATTCGTGGGGGCTCAGCCAGTATAGTTGGCATTGCCAGAGATAAGGGCAAAATGCTAGCCCGTCTACTACGAGTCGCTAAGAAAAAAATTAAGCAACAGCCAGTCCATTTAGCTATACTACATGCTGGCGCTCCAGATGAAGCAGAAAATTTGAAACAGAAGATGTCTGCTGAGTTCGATTGTGTGGAGCTGTGGACCAGCCAGTTTAGTCCATTGATGGCTTATGCCACTGGTCGGGGGGTCATCGGCATCGCATTTTATACCGATGATTCTCCATGATGCGGAAGTGGGATTTAGGATTTTGTGCTTGGGATTTGGAATAGGGGTTTCCTGATTTTGGTTTCTCTGCTAAACTTAGAAAGATATGTTCAGGCTTATTGCTGAAATTGCTCTGATAATAGCTGCTTACCTGATAGGTACCTTCCCCTATATGCTTATCCTGAGCCGTGCCAAAGGGATTAATCTTGCCCGCAGCGAGGATTTTCATCTCTCTATGTGGCGTAAGGTTGGCCGCCTGGAGGGTGCATCCGGGGTACTTGTTGACATTTTAAAGGGGATCATCCCTGTTCTCATCGGCTTTGTCTGTGATTTTAGGTTATCTATAATAGCTGCTGCCGGAGTTGCCGTGGTTATCGGGCAGATGTGGCCTGTTTTTCAAAAGTTTAACGGAGAAAAAGGCAATACCACTGGCATCGGTATGGCTTTTGCACTCAGTGTTGGCATAGGTTCCAATGCCCTTTGGGTCATGTACAGTGGCATTGTCTGCTTTTTAGCCGCTGTATTGGGTCGAACGATTCCACGGTTTATGGCAAAAGGGCAATCCGTGGAAGAGAAACTAAAACTTGGTGGACCAGTAAGCAATAGCATGCCTCTGGGTATGCTTATTGGCTTTGTTGGCATGCCGCTGGTTTCGTGGTTTTTGGATCAGCCTATTGAGATGACACTGGCACTAGCAGTGACATTCGTCGCTATTGTAATTCGTCGCCTTACTGCCAATCTCAGTGCTGACCTCAAAACAGCTAGAACCAGCACTGGGAAAATATTGCTTAATCGTTTTCTTTTGGATCGTAGTTATTTTTAGGAATATAAATCAACCCATCCTCCTCGTTACCCACAGCCTCAGCATTTCCGCAAACATAAAGATAACCCGTGTAAGCAGCAATAGCGGCATCACATAAATCGTGGCTCCATTTGTCTAGTTGAATATCAATAAAAAGGCTGCTCAATTTTTTTCTGAGCCATGCCAGACCTTCGGAAGTGGTCTTTTTGGGAATAGGCTTGCCAAATAGGCGGACTTTGCTGGCATAAGGATAAACCTCGATTACTTCATAGCCCTGTTGCCCAAGCTGTTGCTTTATCCTTATGCCCCGTCCGACCATTTTTTTAATAATTGATTTTTTGGTAGTGAAGTAACAGGGTATTCCTAGCTTAGCCAGTTGCCGTTCACAGTTGCGACCTTTCAGTGGTGAACTAGCCTGACAGGCGCAGTCTTGGTTTAAACAACACAAGCCCGATGGCAGGCTCAGTGGCGAATCAATGGCTATTACTTGAGGTGATAATGAATTTATCTTTGCAATAATAGTGCTATCCGAATATGAAAAGCCATGGTAAATGACTTCTAGCTTTTTATTCAGGTAAACGCAGGCACTGGGTTTAGTCTTTGCTGAAGTTAAATCGATACCAAATAGCAAGCCTATCGCTTACCCAGTCTTTTTAGAATCTCACGGGCTATCAATATACCACAGGCTGAAGCTTGCACCAGCCCGCGGCTGACCCCAGCACCATCGCCAGCGGCAAACATATTGCCGATTTCCGTCTCCAGATGTTTGGTTAGCTGGATCTGGCTGGAGTAAAACTTGACTTCCACACCGTAAAGCAAGGTGTGTCGTGATGCCACACCAGGAGCTAGCCTATCCATTGCCTGCAGCATCTCCACTATGCTCTTGAGATGGCGAAAAGGCAGGACAAAACTCAGGTCTCCCGGCGTTGCTGCTTTTAAAGTGGGGACAACAATACTGCGTTGAATGCGGTCTGGGGTTGACCGATGCCCATCCATCAGGTCTCCCAAGCGCTGTATTAAAACACCACCGCTGATGATATTAGCCAGACGTGCCAGGTATTTCCCGTAGGCAATAGGCTCATGAAATGGTTCGGTAAACTCAGTGCTGACCAGTATGGCGAAGTTGGTGTTTCTGGTTTTATGTTCGGCATAACTATTGCCATTAACTGTTACCACTGGATCAGTACCGCCGGTGGATTCCATGATTACTTCCCCACCGGGGCACATACAGAAAGTCCGCACTCGGTTATCGAAGCTTTTAGAGAAGAATTCAAGTTTTGACTCGTATAGTACCGAAGTTAGTTCCTCAAGCACTGGAGATGGTACTTCTACCCTGATACCGACATCGACGGGATTGGACTTCAAGGTCAGTTTTAGCCTCTCGGCTTCTTTGGTTAGCCAGTCAGAACCCTCTCTGCCCGGTGCCAGAATCAAGTACTGGCACTCCAGCCTTTCGCCATGGTTGGTCTCTACTCCTGAGACAATACCGCCGTTAGCAATGATGCTTGTGGCTGCTTCACCGAACCTTATCTCAATATGGGGCACAATGAAATCTCGCATGGCTTTAAGCACCAGCCGCGAGCGCTCCGTCCCCAGATGACGCAGCTTCACCGGGATTAACCGTAGTTCGGCTAACGTGGCTCTGCGGACCAGCTCATCTACCTCTTCACCAATACCGTAAACATGGTCGGAACCACCAAATTTGAGATACAGGCTATCTACGTAATCTATAAGTTCTTGTACCTTTTTATTGCTTATTAGCTCTCCCAATCGACCACCAACTTCGGGCGATAGGGTAAGTTTGCCATCACTGAAAGCCCCAGCACCCCCCAGGCCACTGACCAGGTTACATGGCGAGCAGGAAATACATTGACCACCCGAATCTTGCAAGTGGCAGGAGCGGGCTTCAATATCTTTACCTTTTTCTAAAAGCAGGATTTTGAGACCAGCTGTCTGGCATAATTCCAGAGCTGCGAAAATGCCTGCTGGTCCGCCACCGACAATAATTACATCGTACCTGTGAGGACGTCTTGAAGATTTGGAATTTTTGATGGAGCGAGTATTTCTCTTAGTCATTTCTTGTATTGTCCCTGAGCTCTGGAATGGCTTTCAGCTAGTTGCCTTGCCCAGCTATCCAGCAACTTTCCTGACTTGAGCACTTCGTCAGCCGCTGAAACAGGGGCAATCTCCGCTGCTTCTACCTGTGCCATATATTTGCTTAGCTCTTTATCTTTTTTAACCAGCTTCAGGAGTTCGTTATGAAGACGGTTTTGTACTGCTTCCATGAATTCATGTCGCCGTTGCTCTTTACGATGCTGCAATAACAGACCAGTCTCTTCCAATGTTTTACGATGTCTCCCAATTTGCTGGTACAGCTCTTGAGTACCCACGTTGTTAATAGCTTGAGCCGCCATGACAGGCACTTGCCAAAAAGTGTTTGCTGAATGTAGCTCAAGCATGCTCCTCAGTTCTACTACCAGACTTTCGGCGCCAGGGCGATCAGACTTATTGACCACAAAAATATCAGCGATTTCAAACAAACCAGCCTTCATAGTTTGGATGCTATCCCCTGCTTCGGGAGTTAGCACAACTACCGTAGTATCGGTATTCTGCATAATATCCAGTTCGGTCTGCCCTACTCCCACCGTTTCCACCAGAATGAAGTCTTTACCGAAAGCGTTGAGCAATTTAATCACATTGCTGGTGCTGCGTGGTAACCCCCCATGGCTGCCCCGCGTTGCCATACTCCGAATAAAAACACCGTCATCAAGGTAATGCTGCTGCATCCGTATCCTGTCTCCCAGCACAGCACCACCGCTAAATGGACTGCTGGGGTCGGCGCAGATTATTCCCACAGTCAATCCTTGCTGGCGTATTATTGTCGTCAACCTGTCTACGATGGTGCTTTTGCCTGTTCCCGCAGGGCCAGTGACACCCACACAATAGGCCTTGCCCAAATGGGCATAAACCAGCTTCATAATAGCTGGCACCTCAGCATTGTCTCTCTCTACTATTGATATCAATCGTGCTAGAGATAGTACATCTCCTGCCAGCATCTTATCGACCAATTCCATCGGGCAAATAGCTCCTTAATGCTTTAAACTAGCTCGGTCTGTAGACCAAGCACAATTCTATAAATTTACTCATAGTGAGTCAATAACGAGGATTTAAAAAGATAAGATTCCTCTTAAGAAAAAATCTTCTCTTTCCTGTTTCAGAAGAGAAACACAGGTCGAGGTTGATTCACCCGTCATTGGCGTGGCTACAGTGGTGTCGCAATCTCGGTTGGGGTGCAGGGTAGTCAAAAGCCATAAAAATGAACTTCCGCTTATTACCTCTCTCTGACGTCAACCGTATAGCCCTTATCCTTCAGGTCTTTTATGACCTTGTCGGCATTATCAGTATCGAGATGTAGATATAAATCAGCTTCTTTACCCTCTACTGGTGGCTCATTGTGTACAGCAACTATCTTAAAATTATGCTTAGCCACGCAATTCATAATATCTGAGATACATTTGGCATTAGCACAACTAGAAATAGTCAGTCGTATACCGGGTTTACCTATTCCCAGTATAGGATTTAAGATTTTGTAGAAGAAATCATCGGTAGTAGCTATACCTATCAACCTATTATTTTCTGCAACCAACAGAGCACCGATGTGCTTATTCTGAGCCAGAGCTACAGCAGCCTCTACGGACATATCTGGTGAAATGGTAATCACATCTTTGCGCATAATATCTTTAACTGTCATTTTAGCCAGAAGATAGTTTATTTCCCAGACACTAAGGCTGGTAGCCGCTGAAGGACCGGCGCGATTTATGCCATCCTTAGTGATAACACCGACAAGCTTTCCTTTATCGACTACAGGCAGACGGCGAATGCTATGTGTCTCCATGATCTTCTTGGCTTCCATCATCGGCGTATCACTGGAGACAGTGACTACATTCCAGGTCATGATATCTCTTACTATCATCAAACACCCCCTATTTTAATTCAGCACTATTATAGCATAGTGCATATAGTCATGGTATTAGATTAATTACTTGTATTCTAAAAATTTTTAACTGCCAAATCTGCTATAATGTCAGCCAGATTTTAATTTTTTATGGACACAAACTATTCTGAAATCTGCATAAAAGTCAGCATAAAGGCTATACATGATGGAACAAACGGCATAAGTCTGTCTGCGCCAGACAAATTGCTAGGCGAGTGGACAGACAGTGGAGCCTATTCATTAATCGTTACCCCTGAGAGTCGTATTAGCATCTGTGGTGAAAATGGTACGCAAAGATATCTGCTCACCTTGCCAGGAGCTCCTATACGATGGGAGCAACTCTCCGACACCGAAGCTGCCATAGTTGTACGCATGTAAAGCTCTAATTTTGTCATTGGGCTTATTACCTTAAATACTGTTTACCCCTGCGCAACAATAAGCTGCTGGCTGACCAGCGACATCCAAATTTTCTTGACGATTTTGAGGTAAATAGAGTAGTCTAATAGTCTAATTTCCCAAGTGAAAGGATTAAAAATTGAGGTGCTGTGGTATAAGAGGGGCGATAACCGTAGAAAGAAATACTAAGGAAGCCATAATAGCTGCCAGCACAGAGCTATTGCGGAAGATGTTAGAAGCCAATGAGGTGGATGTAGACGATATAGCTGGTGTCTGGTTCACCACGACGCCTGATATTAACGCTGAGTTCCCTGCTGTGGCAGCTCGCGAACTAGGCTGGTCAAACGTTGCCCTTATCTGTGGCCATGAGATGAACGTACCCGGAAGCATATCTAACTGTTTGAGAGTGTTGATGCTGGTTAATACCGAGAAGAAGAATGAGGAAATAACTCACATTTATCTCAAGGGTGCAGAGGTATTGAGATCGGAAACAGGCACCTTTCAGCGGGGTGGAGATAGAAAATGATTGTAGTAATGGAGCTTGGTGCCAGCGATGGAGAAATCGCTGAGGTTGCCAGGCGTATTGAATCCGCGGGCTTAAAGCCTCATCTGTCTCAGGGCGTCCAGCAAACTATCATCGGGGTACTGGGACAAACATTTCCTGAACTCAAAGATATGCTGGAATCTCTGCCAGGGGTTGACGAGGTCATTCCAGTTAGCAAGCCATATAAACTTGCCAGCCGCGAGTTTCATCCTCAGGACACTGTCATCAATATTAGCGATATCACTATCGGTGGCAAGGAGATAGTGGTTATGGCTGGTCCCTGCGCTGTAGAAAATGAGGAGCAGCTTATGGCAACAGCTAAAGCGGTGAAAGCTGCCGGTGCTACCGTATTGCGCGGCGGTGCTTTTAAGCCTAGCACTTCTCCCTACCATTTCCGCGGACTGGGTGTAAAAGGACTTATCCTCCTGGCTCAAGCTGCTAGAGAGACCGGTTTATTGGTCATTACCGAAGTTATGTCACCGCAGGATGTGGATATGGTGGCAGTCTATGCTGACATACTCCAGATAGGTACTCGCAATATGCAAAACTTCAATCTCCTGGAGGCAGTCAGTGAGACAGGTAAGCCAGTGTTGCTGAAGCGAGGATTATCAGCGACAATTCAGGAGTGGCTGCTGGCTGCTGAATACATTCTAGCGTTGGGCAATAAAAATCTTATGCTCTGTGAAAGAGGCATCAGGACTTTTGAGACCTATACTCGTAACACTATGGATGTTAGTGCTATACCTATAATTGAGAAGGTCAGCCATCTACCAGTTATAGCTGATCCCAGCCATGGCACCGGCAAATGGTATCTGGTAATTCCGCTGGCTCTGGCTGCGGTAGCTGCTGGGGCTGATGGGATTATGGTTGAAGTCCATCCTACGCCAGACCTGGCGCTAAAAGATGGGCCGCAATCGCTCACGTTTGAGAATTTCAATAAGCTCATGTCGCAGCTAGAACCAGTAGCTGCTGCAGTGGGACGAACCCTAGCGGGTACACCTATGCAGGCTAATGCTTAGCTTGCAGCCAATCAGCCTTTAAGGAAAGCCATGGGTATTGCAGAAGAGCTAGCTATAATAAAACCGCAAAAGGAAACACTTATTACCATAGGTGTTTTCGATGGTGTTCATATTGGGCATCAGTACTTGCTGATACGCTTAAGAGACAAGGCTCTAAAAAATGGCTGGCTCAGCGGCGTGATTACATTCAAATCTCACCCAGAAACAGTGCTCAACTCCAAAAGACAGTTACCCTGGCTGGATGATTTAGACAGCAGGATTAACCAGATAAAAAGCCTGGGAATAGACATAGTTGTGGCTTTGCCCTTTACCTCCGAGCTAAGGCAGCTCAGTGCTCAGGAGTTCATGCAGTTGCTCAAGGATTGTCTGAAAATACGAGGCTTAATCGTAGGCCCTGATTTTGCCCTGGGTAAAAACAGACAGGGTAATACAGAGCAGCTTGGTTTATTGGGACAGAAGATGGGCTTTAATGTTGAAGTGGTATCACCACTGGTAATCAATGGTGAGGTGGTTAGCAGTAGTCTTATCCGCCAGACTTTAGCTCAGGGGGAAATAAAAAAGGCTACTAAATTACTGGGAAGGGCTTTTGGTATCACTGGCATGGTAGTACCGGGTGACCAAAGGGGAAGTGTTCTGGGGTTCCCTACTGCTAACCTGGAGATAAAACCTGACCAGGCATCGCCAGGAGATGGGGTCTATGTTACCGTTGCTTACACTAATAGCGAACCACTGCCCTCGGTAACCAATATCGGCGTTCGTCCTACCTTTGGAGGAGGGAAACGGCTGATAGAAACCTATATAATGGACCACGAAGCACAATTACGGGGGCAAAGGTTCAGAGTCGAATTCATAGACAAATTGCGAGATGAAAAGCGCTTCAATTCTGCGGAAGAACTCAAGGCTCAAATAGCTAGAGATATAGAGCAGGCAAAGGTGATTCTCAATAAGTTAGTGCCGAGAAAATAGCTATAAAAGTGTCAAAAATCAAGCCGAGTAGTATAATTGAGGTTTACCGTTGGCAAATGCCGACTTATAAATAACTGATAAATATGTAACTATGGAGGCTTAAAATGCAACTACGTGTACCTGGACCGACACCGTGTCCACCCCAGGTTCTGAAATCCATGGGAAAACAGATGGTAGATCACAGGGGTAAGGAGTTCCAGGAGCTCATCAAGAGTATTACCGCAAAACTACAAACTATTTTCCAGACAAAAAATGATGTCCTGATATTAACCGGCGCGGGTACTGGTGGAATGGAGGCAGCTATAGTAAACATGCTGTCGCCAGGTGACAAAATTCTATCTGCCTCCAATGGAGTTTTCGGTAACCGTTTTGCCGACATTGCCCAGACCTTTGGGGCTGATGTAACTCGTCTCAAGTTCGAGATGGGCAAACCAATAGACCCCGACGCGGTGCGCCAAGCATTAAAAGCTGATTCTAAGATAAAGGCGGTTTTGGTCACCCACAATGAGACTTCCACTGGGGTTACCAGTGACCTGGCTGCAGTCAGTGCTGTAATCAAAGAGTTCGACAAGCTTGTCATCGTCGATGCTATCAGCGGGCTCAGTTCTATTGACCTGCAAGTTGATAACTGGAAATGTGACATTGTGGTTAGTGGCTCTCAAAAGGGCTGGATGGTACCACCGGGACTGTCTATGGTCAGCGTCAGTGAAAGAGCCTGGAAGGCTCACGCAGAGGCAAAGATGCCTCGTTTTTACTGGGATTTCACCAGAGCCAAGAACTTCTTGGAGAAGGGGCAAACACCATGGACACCCGCAGTACCAATCTTCTATGCCATGGGTGTCTCGCTGGACATGATACTGGCAGAGGGTTTATCCAATGTTTTTGCTCGCCATGCCAAAGTAGCCAAGAAGGCTCGGGATGGTGCGAAATCCATGGGGTTAGCTATTTTGCCTTCTGACGAAAAGTACGCTTCCAATACTGTTACCGCAGTTAAAGCCGATGGTAAATTTGATGTCTCTAAATTACGCCAGATACTGAGAGATGAGTATAAAGTAGTCATTGCTGGTGGGCAGGGTGATCTCACTGGAAAAATCTTTCGTATTGGACATCTGGGTTGGGTTACAGAAAAGGATATGGAAGAAGTGTTAAATGCCATTAAGAAAGCTTTGCCAAAGGCTAGTTTGTAGAAAGAGGAGTAAAGAGGAGCAAAGCCCCTCTTAAGAAAGCTTCTTTTCCCATTTCTCTTTCCATGGTGAGAGGGATTAGGGATGAGAGGTCACAAAAAAATCATAAAGAGGTAATTTCCTATGAAAGTTCTGGTTGCTGATCCCATAGATAAAGCTGGTATAGAAGCACTGCAAGCTAAAGTCAAAGTCGATGTTAAGACTGGACTCAAGCCCGAAGAGCTTAAAAGCATCATCGGCAATTACGATGCCATCGTAGTGCGCAGTGAAACTCAGGTAACCCCCGAAATCATCAAGGCAGGCAAGAAGTTGCAGGTCATCGCTCGTGCCGGCGTAGGGCTGGATAATATCAATGTCGAAGCTGCTACCCAGCAGGGCATTGTGGTGGTCAACGCTCCCACTGGAAACACCATATCCGCTGCCGAACATACCATGGCTATGATGCTGGCTCTAGCCCGTCATGTTCCTCAAGCCAATGCTAAACTCAAAACCGGTGTCTGGCAGCGGAGCAGTTTCATGGGCAATGAACTCAAAGATAAGACTTTGGGCATTATTGGATTGGGTAATGTAGGCTCAGAGGTAGGACGGCGAGCTCAGGGTTTTAAAATGCGCCTTATTGGCTATGACCCCTTCGTTTCTGCCGATTACTCCCGTAATCTGGGTATAGAGCTTGTTCCCTTGAAACAATTGCTCAAAGAGTCAGACTATATCACCCTGCACTTGCCCTTGACTCAAACTACCCGTGGATTGATCGGTGTCAAAGAACTGAACTTGGTAAAGCCAACAGTACGCATCATCAATTGTGCCCGTGGCGGACTCATCGATGAAGAAGCCCTGTATAAGGCGGTCGAAGAAGGTAAAATAGCTGGCGCTGCCGTGGATGTTTTCATCAAAGAGCCGGTAACTGACAGTATCCTTTTCAAGAGCGATAAAATTATTGTGACACCGCATCTGGGTGCTTCCACTGCCGAGGCACAGGTTGGAGTGGCGCTGGATGCTGCCGAGCAGGTGTTGGCAGTATTAAACGGACAGCCTGCCAGATATTCCGTCAACGTCCCGCAGATTTCGGCTGAAGTGCTTTCGGTATTAGCTCCCTATATACAGGTAGCCTCAACGCTGGGCAAGCTGGCAGGGCAGCTCATGGAAGGACAGATAAAAAGTCTTCAGATTGTCTATGCTGGGGAAATTGCCGGCTGTGATGGTAGTGTCCTTAAAGCCTCGATTATTGGTGGCTTATTGGAAAAAGTAAGCGAGGAAAGGATAAATCTGGTCAATGCCAGTATCATTGCTGCTCGACGTGGCATAAAAATAGTGGAGCAAACCGAAGCTACCTGCGAGAACTATGGCAGCCTGATTACTGTGGAGGTCACCACCAGCACCAGTACTACTAATGTTGCTGGCACCGTGTTACGTAATGAAACTCACATCGTCAGGCTGAATGATTTCTGGATAGACATCATACCTACTGGTGGCTATTTCCTGTTCAGTGACCATCGTGACCGTCCTGGCCTCATTGGTGCCGTGGGAAACATCACTGGCAAAGCCGATATCAATATTAGCTCTATGCAACTGGCGAGGCTTCAGCCCAGAGGCAAGGCACTCATGATTCTGGCGCTGGACGAGGCATTAAAAGAAGAGCAGAGACAGGAAATCCTGGCTCTGGAAGATGTCTATACCGCCAGTCTGGTCAAACTATAACCTGTTATCAACCTCTCACCCTGTATCTCACATTCTTCCAATGGACTCATATTGTCATTGCGAGGAGTCCTTCTGGGGAAGGATGACGAAGCAATCTCGGTTGGGCAGGGAAGGGAAAATGCAGGGATCACCACGCTTCGCTCGTGATGACAGAAAAGGTGAACGGAGGCAGGGTTAAAAGGGCAGGGTTTTATACCTGTCCCAGGGCGCACCTAAAGATACGTCCTTACACATTCTTGCTATAGCCTTTATCTTCATAATATAATTCCCTCAATTTCAGCGCCTTATTATCAAAAGTGAAGGAGGCAGTATGCAGGTCTTTGGGTTGCTTATTTTTATAGCAGTCTGGCTAATAATTCTATGGATTGGTTCTATAGCCTTGGAGGCAACTGGCATGGAACGCTCCAGGGCACGTTTTCAAGCTCTGTCAGCGTTAAGCGGCACAGGTTTTACTACCACTCATGCCGAGGCAGTAGTGGACCATCCCAGACGCCGTCGCATAGTTTCCTATCTTATGTTTTTAGGTAATACTGGAATTATTGCCTTGATACTGCTGGTGATCCTATATGCACGTGCTGGTATTGAACCGCCATCAACCGCTACTATTGTCATAGCTGTTGTCGTTCTGCTTGCCATTGGCTTGGCTATCTGGTTTAGATTAATAGATAAACTGACCACCACTATTCTCAGGCTCATGAGGAGGGAGCGTATCATCCCCCCCCAAATAGCCCAGAAAATCCTACACCAGGCTGGCGATTATGCCCTGGTTCGCCTTGCTATCGGTAAAAAATCCCACATAATTGGTCTCAACATAAAAGAAGCCGGACTTCAACAACAGGCTATTACTATACTTGCTATAGAGCGGAGTGACACTGTATTATTCCAACCCAAAATAGAAGAAAAGTTGATGGCAGGTGATAATCTGCTCTGCTATGGTAAGCTTGCTAGTATCAGTGCGATAATCGAGAGATGAAAAGAATCAATTTACTGCCTACATCTTACCAAAACAAATTAATCATCGGGGTGGGGCTTCTGTTGATACTTATAATTGCAGTAGCCACAGCATCATTATTCTCCATCCAGTCCATGAATAATGCTATACATGAGATTGCGTATATATCAAGCATGGATATAGGTTCTATTATACGGCTCAGAACGTTTCTTTTTGAGGTCTCTACGTCGGTCTACCGTTACCTTATTTACCGTAATCCTGAGGAACGTGAGCTACTTGCTCAACTTGGACTCAGGATCGAAAATGCATTCGATGAGCTTATGATAAGCTCTATTGCCTCGGGACAAAATGAATCAATCAATTCCGCTCGGCAAGTGTGGAAACAAGTACGGAACACTGCTGAAGCAATTCTAAAAACTCCTGATCCCGAGATGACCGAAGCAACCAAACAGGAAATGAAGCAATTCGGTGAAAATGTTAGTGTGCTATTTAATCACCTGGGCCAATTACATCAACAGGTCATTCAGCAAACTATTGAACATCAACGGAAAGCTCAAGATATAGCAGACCGTGCCTTGTTTTTAATTTATGTTTCTTTCGGATTAGGAACGTGTATCGCTATCATCGTCATCATCTTTTTGCTCCGTTCAATTCTTGTACCGATGCGTTTACTTAAACAAGGAGCGAGCAACTTCGGCAAGGGCGACCTATCTTACCGTGTACCAGTGGTGTCGGGAGATGAGTTTGGTGAACTAGCCAAGGCATTTAACACCATGGCAGAAACCCTGGAAAAAGACCAGGCAGTGTTGCAGGAATTGGCTATCCATGATGGTCTCACCGGGCTGTACAACCACCGTGAGTTCCAGCGACGACTTCAAACTGAAATTGAACGTTCCCAGCGCTACAAACATCACTTTTCTTTGCTGATGTTAGATATTGACCGTTTTAAGAAATTGAATGACACTTACGGTCATCAGGCTGGAGACAGTGTTCTACGCGCCCTTGCCACCCAGATGTGCCAGGAAGTTCGTGCTGTGGATTATGTTGCCAGGTATGGAGGCGAGGAATTTACTATCATTCTGCCAGAGATGACTGCTTCCGATGCCGTGACTGTAGCACAACGGCTTCGGAAGAACATAGCTGCCAGCGCCATAACCATCGACGAGGGGCAGACAGCCAACATCACCGTAAGCATCGGAGTGGCAACCTTCCCTGAAGATGCGACCTCCAGGGAAAAGCTTATTGCTGCTGCTGACAGTGCTCTTTATGCTGCCAAAGCTGCTGGACGGAATAAAGTGCTCCGAGCAGTATGAGGCACGAAAAAATAACAATTTAGCTAGATCTAGTAATCCTATGGCAAAACAGCGTTTAGATAATTTGCTGCTGTCGAAAGGGCTTGCTGAGAACATGAGCAAAGCACGTGCCTTGATTATGGCTGGTGAGATAACCGTAAATGGTAAGGTAATCGCCAAGGCAGGTAGTCTAGCCGATGAGAATGCCACCATTGAGATAGCGCAGAAACTACCCTACGTCAGCCGCGGTGGTATCAAGCTGGCCTATGCTCTTGACGAGTTCAAACTCGATGTTACCTCTTTAATAGCTGTTGACGCAGGTGCTTCCACCGGTGGTTTTACCGATTGTCTACTGCAGCGAGGTGCCAAGCGAGTCTATGCCATAGATGTGGGCTATGGTCAACTCGACTATAAACTAAGGCAGGACCCCAGGGTAGTGGTCCGAGAAAAAACCAACGTCCATTACCCCTTTTCACTACCGGAAAAAGCACACATGGCGACCGTGGATGTATCCTTTATCTCAGTGACTAAAGTAATTCCCAATATAATAGAACATTTACAACCCTCAGGTTATATCATCGTCCTGCTCAAACCGCAGTTCGAGGCTGAGAAGAAAGAGGTAGGCAAAGGCGGTATAATTAAAGACCCCCTGGTGCATGCTAAAGTTTTGGGACGGTTCATTCTCTGGGCAATAGACCATGGATTGCGCCTGGGTGGGTTGGTTGCCTCACCTATCACTGGTGCCGAAGGCAATCAGGAGTTTCTCCTGTTATTGACATTGAGCTAGAAGGCATCAGGCTGGTTGCATTATTAGTCGCTCGTGTCTTGAGAGGAGTTTAAGAGGGGCTTTGCCCCTCTTGATAAAAAAACAGTTCCCTCTCTCCTTCTCAAGGAGCTTTGTATCAAAAGTGCCCTCTGTATTAAAAGTCTATAATAAGTCAGATTTAATCATCTTTAATAACGATTCTATCATTGACATTTACTTTCCAAGCAATACCGTATGATTTGTCATCGCGTAGATATAGTTCTCCTCGTTTATAGCCAACTTTTTTAGTATCTTCATCAAGCCTTTGCTGTGCTTCTTGTTTACTTTTCTCAATATCTTCTTCACTTAATTTAGGCTTCTCGGTAGAGATAGTTGCATTACCAAATGCTTCTGCACTTGGGATACCTTTAGCTTGAAGAATTTGTGGTGATGGCTTAGAAGATGTTGGTTCCAACTTTATAATTTTATCCTTATCAGGATTCATATTGATTTTCCATTTTTTGCCTTCGCCTTCAACAGAACTAATATCACCAATTTTATTTGCTATAGGTTTCCTAAATATTACAAGAAACACGATTAGCAAGGTTAATACACAAACTGGCCAAGTTGTAATCACCTTAATTAGTTCATCCATAAAATTTCCTCTAATGCTTAAGAGCTAACCCCAAATAACCTTTTTAGCTGCTTCACTAGCTATATCTACTAATATTTCTTTAAAAGCATTAGCAGCAAATTTCCCACTTTTAGCTACTAGCTTTTTGAATCTTGTTGCTGCTACAGTAGTTTGAGCAGTGTCAGATACTATTTCATCAAGGCTTTTCTTTAATTGTTCACGTTCAGTCTCATTCAGGTTTTCTATTTCGTTTGTTAAGTCCTTTGCAGCTTTTAGTTTGAGTTCTAACCACGGGAATGGTTTGCTACAATTAGGGCAAAAGTTTGGCGGTGTATAAGTGCCAAATGATAATCCGCCAATATAGTAACCTTGTATTGGTTGACCACAATTAGGACATTTAGAGATAGTTTCAGCACCACATCTATCGCAGAACTTTTTGCCAAACTCAGGACTTCTCACCAGTGCTCCTGTAATCAAATGACCATTAGTGCAAACTTGTGCTATATCAAATTCTGACCGCATATTACACCTCCGAAGGATAGTAGAACCAAAGGCTCTTGAAAGTATGCCGTTTTAGAATCGCCATAAATAGGTCATTGTTTCTCGTTGAGGTCTTTCCCAATTGAATATTCCTCTAGTGTTTCATTGACATATCTCAAAAATACTCGCATAGCTTTATCAACTGCTTCTTCTATATGCTTTAGGACATCTCTAATTTCACGAGGAAAAATATATAGTTTCTTGTTCGTTCCACCATAGAATAAGAGTAATCTAACGCTATATAATGTGTATAAATTATCTATAAAACCATCTATTGCATGGTCAACTTTGGTTTTTGTTATTGGTATTCTATCTTCATTTAATTGTTTCCTTAGTATTGCGTATTCATCGGATTTATCTAACTGTAGTCCTATTTTACAGTTATCCATTTCCTCTGCTATGCGTTTTCTCCATTCAGCTTCTAGTTTTGCATTTGGTTTTCTAAATCCCATCTTCAATCCAAGACGTTTGCTTATCTTCTTAATTTTATGTTCAGTGGTATAATTGCTTGCATTCAATATTGGGTCATCTGGAGGTACTTGTACTAAATTTATCACCATCTTCAATAATTTATCCTTAGATATGTGACCTCCCCTTTTTTCTTCCATGATGTTATGTACTAGCTTCCACATCTGTCCTAATGTTGGTGGGATATTTGCCACTTTAGAACTTTGTGGTTTTCTATATTCTTGACGCCATTCCATTAGTTTAATATTGCTATCAGCACTTACTCCAAAGGTTTTCTTCAACGTCTTGTTTTCTCTCCAAAATCCAAAGATGATAGATATAAAACTAGCTGATAGAATTATCAATCCAATTAAATACCAAACCCATGTTAGCAATCCCCATGCCATGATGTCTCTAGCAGTAAAATAAATGCCTAATACACTCAAAAGGATGCCCACTGGGATTCCTCCCCATTTGATAACTTGCTTAAAACGTTGCATGGCTTTATTTTACACTCCATCATATTAGAATAACAATCGTGTCCTGATACAATGATGGACTTTTGATACAAAAAGCTCGAAAATATGACTTCTGATACAAAGCTTTCTCAAGGAGAGAGGGTCAGGGTGAGAGGTTGACAACAAGGACTAAACAAGTGAAGAAAAAGGAAGTCTCTTTCAAATCTGATAACCTTAATCTTTACGGCAAAGTATTCTTCCCCGAGGTCATAGATTATTCTCGACCAGCCCTGTGCATCTGCCATGGCATTCCTGCAGTCCCTTTTAATCCCGCCGAACAGGGCTACGCCATACTGGCTGAGAGATTTTGCACTAATGGCTTTATCACCTTCGTCTTTTATTTTCGCGGTGCTGGACCGAGCCAGGGCAATCTTGACCTCTTGGGCTGGACCCATGATTTGGAAGCTGCTATTGACTTCTTCTGCAGTCTGGATGAGGTAAAAAAATCTAGGCTGGCACTTATCGGTTCCAGCGGGGGTGCTGCGGTAAGCGTTTATGTAGCAGCCCGTGACATTAGAATATCTTCTGTGGCAACTTTAGCCTGCCCAGCAAACTTTGATGGTTTAATCCAGAAGAACAATGCTGAAGCTATTATAAGCCACTTCCGTAGCATCGGCGTGATTAAAGATAAAGACTTTCCTCCTTCAATAGATACCTGGCTTGAAGGTTTCAATGCTATCTTGCCTATTCATTACATCCACAAAATCTCGCCTCGCCCCCTGCTCATAATTCATGGCGATAAAGACGATATAGTGCCTGTGGAACATGCTCATAAGCTATATGAGCAGGCAAAAGACCCCAAAGAGCTAATTATCATTCCCAATGCCAGCCACCGCCTCCGTATCGAGGAAAAAGCTATAGATACCGTGCTAAATTGGCTCAAGGGCGAATCTAATTGACCCTGGCATAGAAAAAGAATTATAATTTAAATACCGAAAGTAATTATGCATGAAAGCTGCGGCATCTTCGGGGTTTATGCGCGGGATGTAGATGTAGCCAGACTTACTTTTTTCGCTCTCTTTGCTCTCCAGCACCGGGGACAGGAAAGTGCTGGTATCGCTACAAGCGATGGCAGTAAAATCTGTCTCCACACCAGTATGGGGTTGGTAGCCCAGGCATTCACTGAAGAGAAACTGAGCCAGCTTGGGGGCTATATCGCCATCGGACACAACCGTTATTCCACCACTGGCTCAAGCCATCTTACCAACGCCCAACCTATTATGGTAACCAACGATTCCTATACCATAGCCCTGGGGCATAACGGCAACTTGATTAATGCCAAACTGCTCCGAGACGAACTCTCCCAGCTCGGCTACAAGTTTTCCAGCACCACCGATTCCGAGATTATCGCACAGCTTATTTTAACCTCTGCAGGAAAAGATTTGGTATCCAAAATAAAAGCTGCTATGCGCCGCCTCCAGGGAGCCTATTCTCTGGTAATCATGACCCATAATGAACTTATTGCTGTCAGAGACCCCATGGGTGTTCGACCGCTTTGCCTTGGAACCATCGATGGTGGTTGGGCAATTGCTTCGGAAAGCTGTGCCTTTGACCACATCGGCGCACATTTCGTCAGAGAAATTGAGCCCGGCGAAATTGTGGTCATTAATGGTAATGGGGTCAAACGTTTCAAAGGAGAGTCTAACAGAAAAGCCCTGTGCATTTTTGAGTATATCTATTTTGCACGTCCCGATAGTTTTATCCAGGGCAAACTACTTTACCCCACACGCCAGTCCATGGGTGAGATACTGGCTCGAGAATATCCTGCCGATGCTGACCTGGTGATGGGTATTCCTGACTCAGCTACTGCTGCAGGTATCGGTTACTCCCGAGCATCGGGGATACCTTACTGCGAGGGGCTGCTTAAGAACCGCTATGTGGGGCGTACCTTCATTGAGCCTGACCAGAGATTGAGAGATCTGGGCGTTAAGCTGAAGTTTAATCCGATGTCTGAAATAATCTCGGGGAAAAGGCTGGTAGTTATCGATGATAGTATCGTGCGAGGTACCACTACTCCCAGGGTTATCAATCTGTTGAGACGGGCTGGTGCTCGGGAAGTGCATATGCGCATCTGTGCGCCACCGATCCGTCATCCCTGCTTCTTTGGGGTGGACATGGCAACACGGTGGGAACTTATTGCTGCCCAGAAGACTGTACCTCAAATCAAAGATGCCATCGGTGCCGATTCCCTTGGTTATCTTAGTGTCGAAGGTCTTATCCAGGCTGTAGGTCTGCCCAAGGATAACTTCTGCCTGGCCTGCTTTACTGGAGATTATCCCGTTCCAGTGCAGCTAGAAATGGACAAGCTGGCGCTGGAAGCTCTGCCCTCAAGGAGTTTGAGTGAAATCGAAACCTAAAGGGGCTTATGCTCTTGCCGGCGTCGACATCGATGCTGCGGATAAAACCAAAGAACTAATTAAGCAACATGCCCGCTCTACTTTCCGTCCCGAAGTCCTGACTGATATCGGCTTGTTCGGCGGCATGTTTCAATTCAAAGGCTACAAAGAACCTGTCCTGGTTTCCAGTGTCGATGGCGTGGGCACCAAGATTAAAATCGCCTCGCTACTGGATAAGCATGATACTGTAGGCATTGACCTGGTCAATCACTGTGTCAATGATATACTCTGCTGCGGTGCTGAGCCCCTGTTCTTCCTCGACTATATCGCTATGGGCAAACTGGTACCCCAGAGAGTGGAGAAGATTGTCAGCGGCTTAGCCCAGGCTTGCCGTCAGGCCGGCTGTGCCCTTGTTGGTGGGGAAACTGCCGAAATGCCCGGAATCTATCATGGAGATGACTATGACCTGGCGGGATTTATAGTCGGCGTCGTCGAAAAGGGAAATATATTGAATGGCAGTACTATATCTGTAGATGACATAATCTTAGGGTTGCCTTCAAGCGGATTGCACACCAATGGCTATTCGTTGGTACGCCGCGTATTCGGATTAGAACAGAACTCTGCTCAATTAGGAGTATCTTATCCTGAATTAAGACGCAGCCTGGGTGAAGAGCTTTTGGAGCCGCACCGCTGTTATTACCCACAACTTAAGCCAGTGTTGCCCATGAGCAAAGGTTTAGCCCATATCACTGGTGGAGGCATTAGCGGAAACCTGTCCAGGATTTTGCCAAAGGGACTGAGTGCTGAAATCAACAAGAAATCCTGGGAAACACCGCCTATCTTCAGCCTTATTCAGAAGCGGGGCAATATTGAAGAAGCCGAGATGTACCGAGTATTCAATATGGGAATAGGCATGATAATCGTGTGCTTGCCGCAGCAAGCAGACAGAGCTATGGCAGCCTTACCTCAAAGTAAGGCAATCGGTAAAATCATTGAGTCCAATAAAGCAGAGCAAATAATTATTAAATAAGGAGGCTTTACTTCATGCGTGCTATCCTGAGTGTATCGGACAAAGCAAACCTGGTCGATTTCGCCAAACAGTTGCAGGACCTGAAGGTCGAGATTTACAGTACTGGTGGCACCAAGAAGTCTCTGGAGGCTGCTGGCATAAAAGTACATAGCGTCTCGGAGCTAACCGGTTTTCCCGAGATTCTCGATGGCAGGGTGAAAACGCTGCACCCCGCTGTTCACGGTGGCATCCTGGCGAAACGCAATCTTCCCCAGCACATGGAAGAGCTGGCGAAGAATAAAATCCAGACCATCGACATGGTGGTGATAAACCTCTATCCATTTATTCAGACTGTAGCTAAAGAAAACGTTACTCTGGATGAGGCGTTGGAGAACATCGATATCGGCGGCCCTACCATGATCCGTGCCGCAGCCAAGAATTTTCCTTCGGTGCTGGTAGTAGTTGACCCGCAGGATTACACTCAGGTGGTGGAGAAGTTGCGCCAGGACAGCATAGACTTGAAAGAGCGGCAGAGGCTGGCGCAAAAGGCATTCCAGCATGTTGCCATGTACGATACCGCTATCTCCCAGTATCTCTGGGGAGATGCCGGTTTACCAGAAAATCTGACCATAGCCATGAAAAAGCTCTACGACCTTCGCTATGGAGAAAATCCTCATCAGAAAGCGGCGCTGTACGCCGAGCAGGCGGTAGGGCGGAAGTCACCGGGTATGACCGCAGTGAAGCATCTGAGCGGGCCTGAGCTATCTTTCAACAATTTCCTTGACCTCGAAGCTGCCTGGAGCACTGCTATCGATTTCCCTGAGCCTACCATAGCCATAGTCAAGCACAACAACCCCTGTGGGCTGTGCAGCAATAAAGACCTGGTTGAAGCCTATAAAAGAGCGCTTGCTGGCGACCCAGTATCGGCGTTCGGGGGCGTCGTTGCCTGCAACCGCCCTATGGATATGACGCTGGCTACTGAAATCGATAAAACCCATTACGATGCTATCATCGCCCCAAGTTACAGCGATGATGCTCTTAACCTGCTCAGGCGCAAAAAGAACCTGCGTCTGGTTTCATTGCCTGTTGAAGCAGATTCAGGCAAAGCCAGGAGATTAGACCTGCGCCTCATCAGTGGCGGTTTCCTGGTACAGGACGAAGACTATTACACCGAGCAGGAATTTAAACCAAAGACGGTATCCAAGCGCCAGCCTACCAAGGAAGAGATGAGAGACCTTCTCTTTGCCTGGAAATCGATTAAACATATCAAATCCAATGCTATTGCCCTGGCTAAAGACAATACCATGCTGGGCATGGGCGCTGGCCAACCTAATAGAGTGGTCAGCGTGGAGCTGTCCCTGAAATTAGCTGGTGCCGCTGCCAAGGGCAGTGTTCTTGCTTCCGATGCTATGATTCCCTTCCCCGATACCGTAGAGGTAGCAGCCAAAGGCGGGGTGACTGCTGTTATTCAGACCGGCGGCTCAGTAAAGGATAATGAGGTAATTGCCACCGCCGATAAATATAATATGGCAATGGTACTTACTGGCATTCGCCATTTCAGGCACTAATCTTATGTCTACTACTTATTATTGTCATGCGAAGTGAGGCAGTCCGAAAATGCCAGGAAAATTACAACAATGTAGGGGCGGGTTTTTAAACCTGCCCTGCAGACCCAACTGGGTCTGTCTAAAACTGATGCCGTAAGGACAGGGCTACAATGACCCTGTCCTAGAGCGCACCTGAAGGTATGCCCTTACGCTTGAGTTTTCGGACAGTCTCGACGTGATGATCCCTTCAACATATCCAAGCCCTCGCTATTGCTAGTACTTTTTCCTCTCTTATATCATCCGAGGTGATTGCAAATATCTAAGCAATATTGCGTTTGAGTGAAGGTAAAAGTGAAGGGATTCCCACGGGTTCTGCTAAACATTAGAACGACAGAAAGGACAAAAAATAAGGGGGTAGCTTTGGCTACCCCCTTATTAACCACTTCCGGGTTAAGATTACACTCTGCGAGTCTTGAAGATAAGTACGATCAGCACGATCACGAAGATTGCGCCGATAGCAATCAGTATCCAGACCCACATTGGGATTTCCGGAGCGGGCGCTGGTGGTGCAGGAGCCGGTGGTTCAGGTTGAGTCATAAAGCTGAATACCGCACTCCATTCACTCGGCGCCGGCGCCGTAGCCATGACACGCCAGAAGTAGTTCTTGTTGCATTTCACAGTGCCGGTGTACTGGTACGCAGTAGTCTTTACAGTTGTCGATACCAGAGGACTGCTCAGATCGGCATTCTCTGATAGCTCAAACTTGTATTCTACCGTTTCCTTGAACGGCGACCATGAGAAGCAAAGTGGAGCATCACAAGCACAGCCACAGCCGTTGTCCGGAGCCAGCAATTGCGGTCCGTAGTACGGCGTGGTCACGCGGAAGCCTGCCTTGATGGTGAAGCTTCTGACATCAGACCACGGGCTGCGTACCTGATCGAGAGTAGTCTCGTCACGTACCCTGACTCTCCAGTAGTACGAATGGCCACATTCCAGGGGCACAAACGGTGCTACCACTCCCTCATTGGACAGCCAGACCATTGCTGGTGAAGTCACAGCTGCTGGTACGAAGAACGGTGCCAAAGGCGCATTATCGCCTACCAATAAGGTAAAGGCATCATCCTTAGCAACTTGCAACTGGTACGCGTTAGCAATACAGAGCTGCTCCCAGGTGAAGTTGACTTCCTGGGCTCTGCCAGTCGCTGGATCACAACCAATGATGGTGCCATCGTCCATGGTCAGCGTGGGGCCTACCTTGGCTACACAGTCCACGTATGTCCAGAGACGTCCAGGTATGGCAGGAGGACCAGGCAAAGGCGCCACGTTAGCACCGACAGCAGCCAGTGTAGTACCACGCGCACGGGCATGGTTGTTGGAATATACGCGATTGTCAATGGCCCACAAAGTGGAGTTGGTATCCTGGGTCAGACAGCCGCATATCTTGAGCGACTTCGGTTCCAAGGTAAACTGCGGGGTATTAGGCTGGAACGTAGCCGCTGAAGCATCCAGGCAGTCCCAGACGATACCGGGCTTGGGTATGCCATCGAGCGGTCTCAGAGTCCTCTCCACGCCGCTCCATGCAGTAGGTAGTAGTGCAGTAGTGACGTTACCAGCATGAGCTGCATACAGGGTACCCTGTCCGCTAACATTCTTGGAGTTGGACTGCACCAGACCGTAGAACTCACGATGAGTGGTGAAATTGGTAGTCATGTCAGTCCAGGGCACATTGGCGCCAGCCGGCATAAAATTGCGCTGTACCAGACCAAGACCAGTAGAATCATCACCCTCGTAGATAGTAGTGTTGTTGCCCACACCATAGTCGGTATCGAATATGGCATGGTAACCAATGTTGGCTGGTTGGTTAATGGGTCGTATCGCAGGTACCCAGGTAAAACCACCATCCAGTGATATGGAAACCGCGAATGGTGTAGCCGCAGCTGTAGACTGGTTACCTACCAGTACCTTATCCGGAGCCTTGGCTTCTATGGTATGACCACCGCCAAGCTGGGTGTTGACACTGGGTAGAGAGCTAGACCAGGCAGTGCCAGTATAAGGCATCTTCTGTACGTTACCAGTATTCGTCGGTGGCGACCCCTCCAGAACGTATATGATAGTGCTTGATTCAAAGGCAAAGTCCTCAACAGTCAGCCTGGGGGTGATATTAGCCCAGTAGTCACCAAAGTCCGGTGACCAGGACATCACATTCTGGTTAATACCAACTGGCAAGCCAGCACTGCCTCCAAAGGGAATGCCTATAGGAGTCTGTCCAGCAGTACCACCAGCCGCCCAGCCCACAACCTGTCCGTCAAGCTTGTCAGGTGCCAGTCGCAGTATGGCATAGTTGACCTGAACCACGTTACAGGTGCGAGCAGTTACTCTGTGGAGTACCCTCTCCCAGATAGAACCAACTGGTAATGCTGGTAGAGGTGGTGCCACCACTTTCTCATTCATGCTACTGCGCCAGACACTATCAAAGCCAGCACAGTTCTGACCGTTGTTGGTCGAAGCCAGGTAAACGGTGGTGCAGTCAGCCGATGGGGCAACATCGGTGAGCTTGTTCATCCTGGTATCAATCAAAGAAAGCTGATTCCAGGTCTCACCATTGTTCCGGGTCAGCGAAAATGCTGACTCATCCAGCTGGACTATGTTCATGATGGCAGCAGGCCAGTTTAGTATACCATTAACCTGTGCTGGCCAAGGAAGGGCAAGATAAGGCCCATCAGAACAGCTATGGGAAGTAACCGCATAGGCTACGCCCTGCGCAGCAAAGGTCGGAGACCACACTGGCATGGCATTGCCCCAGCCATTGATAGGGAGGCAGGTTATACTGCCACCAGCACCGCTGACCGGTTTCTTGGCCGGATACCAGCATGGTACTGGACATACTGTCGGTGAGTCAGTAAACCAGGTGGGCACATTAGCGGTGCACATCTCACCCAGCCTCTCACCAACCAGCAGTTTGCCTGAAGCATAGGTGCCCCAGTAAGCAATGTGAGCAGCACGCCTGGTGACTACACCAATCGCTACTGCAAAAGAGGTAGTAGTATTGTCCATTAGAGTGTAGACCACATTGTCATCAATGCGATACACACCTACGTCAAAGGTAGGACCAGCAACAGGAAGACCGTCGGTGGCGACGTAGAAACGACGCAGACTGGCACTCTGACCCGAGAAGTCAGACGGCAACTGGATCTCTCCAGTTATGATCTCGGCGGACGTAGGTGAGTTAGCCACAGGTTCAGCGGCATTCTTGATGGAAACATGCTGTGCCTGAACCTGCCAGATAGTATTGTTGACGATGGTGTCATGAGCACCAGTCACCAGCCAGGTACCAGGGTTAGCCGCCGCCTGCGAGTAAAGCACCACTATGGTGGAATCGCCGATATAGGTCGGCGAGAACTTGGCGTCAATAACATCGCCAGTGAAAGGATTGATCGATGCCGGAACACCTATAGCAGCATCCTGCACATTCCAGCCGCCGTAGCCGGGCATCTTCATAGTTTGAAGGTTGTTAGTGCCAGCGGCAGCAGCGCCACGGGTGCCCACCAGGATATCACGGGCACCACCATAGTCCATGGAGATGTCCAGACAACTGATGTATTGGTTTAGGGCTATGCTGCCTGTCTGAGGCCAGTTGGTGTTGTCCCAGCTGGTGCCACCATTGGTGGAAATCCAGACCCGCTGATAGGGCCAGTTCCCAGCGATTGTGGGATTAACGCCTTGTATTGATACAGCAGCAGCAATGATCTCGGGATTATCCGGGGCAATAGCAATGTTCCATACTATGGTATCACTAGTACCACCGGTCACGAAAAAGTCCAGGTTCGCATAGGCAGCTGGACTCCACGATACACCACCGTCAATTGATCTCAGTATTCTGAGGCGCGATTGGTTAGTGGTGATGGGCTCATCGCCTCGGGCATACTGAACATACATGGTAGTGCCATTGTTGCCTACCAGCAGCTTGGTGATTTCAGTGCCAGCCTCTGGTCCATTAGCCAGATAGGCACCACCAGCACCAACGGATGGCGTATATAGTTCCTTGATGATGCCGGCCATGGTATCCGGAGTATCTACCGGCAGCCATTCCATGGGAGGCTGCTGAGCGGATACTGGCTCTGGAGTGGCCAGTTTAGCCGGTATCACAAAGCTGGCAATCAATACCAGCATCGCCAGTATACCAACTATACTTGAGTATTTTATTTTCATTATTCCTCCATTATTTACTCAACCCCGTTAGATTTCTCTAAAGGGGGACTGCCGTAAATTCGACTTTTCACCGCAGGTTTTTATTTTGTAATCCCCGAAAGGGATTCTATTCATTTTTTTAGTTCGGTTCTTTTAAGCCTCTCCGCAAGGCTGCTCCCCTGTTACCCGGACTCGATCCGCCGGGCTAAGGCTTTATTTCCCGGAGCTAGGATCATACCGAACTTGCCCTGGCAGGTCCAACCCAACCACGGCCCTGCTTCATTGGCATCACCTCCTTTTTTTACCGATAGCCAAATAGGCAAGGTTATCCCTTACCTGCCAATCATTCTACCACACCCATCAAGACCTCGCTAGTTGTGCCGTTGGGGAAAATCTTAAAATTTTCCCCGATTTTCTATTTATGTCGACATTTCCCATCCCCAAACCCCCTGCCAATCCCTCCTTCAAAAGTAAGAGGATAAAGTGTTTTCATAAATACACAATCTGTGAATTCCTACAATCCAAGTCTACGTCTATAACAACATGCAAATGGTGTCCAATACATCCTCGGTTGGTAAACGCTAGTATTTTGAAGCTGTCTCAGCGAGAATTCTAACTTAAGAATTAGTGCAATCTTTGGTGGCAGGCCATCACAACTTTGTCATTGTTAGGAGTCCCGACTTAGTCGGGACGACGTGATGATCCCTTCAACATATCCAAGCCCTCGCTATTCCGTAGGGCTTTCTGCTCACAGATGGTTACACGGGATTTGACATATATACATACCAACTATTAGTATTGGATTACAGAAATGATAGACTATAACATTGCAAAATTCGGTAGTGGTCTACTTTGGACATAATGTTACAAAGTATAGTTACAATGCATTGTTACAATATAATGTTACAATTGTTCACTTGACAAATAGTCAGTAAGTTAGTTATATTAACAGTGTGTTACAAATAATGTACAGTAAATAAGACATAATTCTGTACATATAATATTAGAGGGGGTTAAGATGGTTACCACTTTATTTTCTGATGAAATTGTTAATTCTACTGAACTTAGAAATAATCAAAGATATTGGCTAGGTAGAGCTTCTTCAAGGCCTATAACTATAACCTATGGTCATCACCAATTAGCTATAATAGACCGTGAAACCATTAGTAATCTATATAGGCAAAAATATTATCTTGAATTAGTAGTAAAATTCTGTGAAGAAGTAGAAAAAAAGGCTAATAGCAATACATTCCCTTGGGTCGATTATCTAGCTAACAATGAGAAACGACAATTTCATGAAGAATTAATGACCAATGTCGTGAAAGCTATTGTAACTGATAATTGGATAGGGGTAGAAACATTATTAAATGATTGGAAGGCAACTGCGGAAACTATACAGGATACCGAGGCAATGAAGATATTGAGTACGACGGGACGAAAAAATGAATACATCGCACTCAAAGAATGACAAAATTTCAGATAAAATTTAGGAACAATGCAGTTGAAAAAGACTGGTTTTCCTTGAAAGAAGATATACCAGATAAATTAGAGCAATGTAAAATCTTTCTTCAAGAAACACCTCAAGATCGCCTAAAATCAGGTGGTAAATTGAAGAAGTTGAAGGGTAGATTAAAAGGTATACTGCAATATGATATAACGGACAGCACACGTGTTCGTTACAGAGTCAATTCTAGTGAACATATTATATACATTGAATACATCGGCTATCATCCATAAGATATAAATGTCAAAACGATTAAATAAGAAACAACCACCTAAAGATGTTAACCAATTAGCTGCACCCGTAGTGATAAGCCTATCTTTCATATTACACCTCCAGAGATGGAATAATCATGTGACAAAATTTTTTCTGATTCAAAGTAGACCACTACCCAAAATCAGGGCCTTGCAGCGATAACGTAATGGTAAGGCCCAGCTTCTTTCACTGATTCTACTGTGAAGCCTGCTTCTTGAATGAGTTTAGCCGCTTTCTCCTGGCTGAACCTTATTTGCAGCGGAGGCCCCAACTCCATCGGTTCCTTTTTCCAGTCCAGGTTAACGACCAGTCCGTTGGGTTTGAGCATTTTCCTGGCATTAACTAGGACTCTAGCTGGGTCTGCAAAGTCATGAAGGGCGGTGCCGAAGAAAACAATATCAGCACAGGCATTGCAGATAATTGTCTCTTCTGCTTTTCCCTCCATCAGCTTTATGTTCTTTAAGCCCTCTTTTTTGGCTTTCTTTTTCACCATACCAATATACTCGGCATCCACATCGATACCGTAAACTCTTCCTTTTTCACCGACCAGCTTTGCTGCTGGCAGGGTAAAAAAACCCTGACCGCAACCTATGTCAATAAAGGTTGAATTTGGCTTGATACCGATAGCAGCCAGGATAGTTTTGGGATTCTGCCATTTCCTCCTCTCCGCCTCATCTTGAAATAATTTATGATTCTTCAAATCTACAACCTCTGTTTATTATTTAGGGAGTGCTGAAAAACTCCTACCCAACCCCCTGTATCCCCCACTATTGGGGTAGTAGGGAAGCTGGGGGACGTCCCCAGACCCTCGGCCACAGACGAGTCGGGGTACCTCTTTTTCAGCGGTCTCTCAATATAAATCATATCAAAGCTACTACCCAAGTAATCTGCCTCTTAATTCAACTAGATAATAACTGAAAAGTCAACCGAATACCCCTACCGTGAAAAATCTTAAATTTAACGCCTTACGAACGTGTTGAAAAACTCATATCCAACCCCTTTTATCCCCCAGTCTTGGGGGAATTGGGAAGCTGGGGGACACCCCCAGGCCCTTGGCATGAGGGTTCCTGCACCTCTTTTTCAGCAGTCGCCTTGTGTATCTGTGTTAGCCGAGAGACGAAGGCGGGAGGCGAGTAAATCCTCGGTTGGTAACCTCCCTTATTTTGAAGATATTTGAGTGAGAATTCTAATCCAAGTAGTATAGTCTTTGAGGACAAGTTATCACTACAATCCTTTATCCTGCCAGAAATCTTACAAATATATAGTCATGTAACAAATGTCTATAATGTTTCGTTGGCAAATAAAAAGCTGGGTATTGACAAAAAACCCAGCTTTTTATTTCTGTTTCTTTATATAATTTAGCTCTTGCCTATTCGGAACATTTTAGTCCCGCATTTGGGACAAACGCCTTGTGTAGCAGGCTTACCATTTTTCATTTTTACAGCTCGCGGATTGCTCATTTCTCTTTTGGTGCGACATTTCATACAGTATGCTTGCATCTGTATACCTCCTTTTTTAGTTAATAACGATATACTATCCTGAAAAGTTTATGTTGCTGGCAAAATTACTAGTAACAAATGCCTACTATGAGAAAAAAGTGCAATATGTGTGTGATTGGCAAAAGTGGAACAATCTGACCTTCAAGATTAGTGGACACTCAGACTTAACTAGCTGACCTGATATTTGTCTATTTCTTAAATTAAATCTGCGATCAGTTGACCTTTATCTAAGGCAATGACAACATGCAAATGGTGCCCAATACATCCTCTAGAAAAAAACGCCTATCACTGGTATATTATAGGATAACAAAAGGGGTTAGGGGAATACAGTGTTGCTAAATGTGCTGTTGGGAATAGCTACCGTAATTATCGGCTATCTACTGGGATCTATTCCCTTTGCTTACATCGTAGCCAAGCTCAGCAAAGGTGTTGACATCCGCGAGGTTGACACTGGCAATGTGGGTGCTGCCGCTACTATGCGGGGAATTGGTGTCTGGCAGGGCATTGTGGTAGTAATAGCCGATATAGCCAAGGGCGCTGTTGCTATACTCATTGCCCAGGCATTGGGTGTGCATCTGTTCTGGGTGCTGGGAGCTGGATTTGCTGCTTTCCTGGGCCATAATTTCCCAGTATATATAGGATTCAGAGGTGGTCATGGTGCTGCCACTACCATAGGTATTTTTTTGGTTCTGGCACCGCTAGAAGCGTTTTGCGCCTTGATAATAATAGGTATTGTTTTGCTTATTAGCTTTCGCAAGGTCTTGCACCGTTTCGTACTGGCACTCAGCGTTGGTGCTCCTTTCCTGCCAATCTTTATCTGGACATTTGGAACTTGGATATTCAAAGGATCGCCCGAAAGGATACTAACGCTAACCATTTACGCTATAGTAATGGTTTTATTCCTGGTATGCAGGAATTTACCCAGCGTTATAGCACCCCTCCAGGCACCCCGCAAAAAATGGAAAGAAGAGGCATAGAGCAGTCTGCCGATACTTTCTATTTGTCATGCAGAAGAGGAGCGGAGCGAAGAAGCAATCTCTCAGTTGGAGGGAAGACATAACGATTGCTTCGCCCGCCTAAAGCGGACTCGCAATGACAGGTTAATATCGATGGCTAATTCACCCCAGCGAACCGGCATTACCAATTTACCTCTGCACGGCGGCAAAGCACCACCTTGGCTTTTTCAACGAATGACCAAGCTCGCCCGTGAAATCACCATCGCTATTGTCACCGAGTTTGGCCCTAACGAGATGCTCCGCCGTCTTTCCGACCCCTTCTGGTTTCAAGCCTTTGGCTGTGTTCTGGGCTTTGACTGGCATTCCAGCGGTGTCACCACCACAGTTTGCGGTGCTCTCAAGGAAGGCACAAAGGAGTTGCAAACTGACCTGGGCTTGTTTATTGCTGGAGGCAAAGGCAGAACATCCCGGAAAACTCCAGCAGAAATAGAAGGCGTTGGGCACAATCTAAAGACTGATGCAGCGTCTCTGGTCTATGCCAGCCGCATGGCAGCTAAGGTGGATAACTCTGCCCTTCAGGATGGCTATCAGCTCTATCACCATACCTTTATCTTCACTGCTGACGGCTCCTGGGCAGTAGTCCAGCAGGGTATGAATGAAGTCAACAGCTATGCCCGCCGCTATCACTGGTTGGGTGAGGGGGTAAGCGATTTCGTCTGCGAACCGCATGCTGCGATCTGCTCCCAGGGCAGAGGCGAAGTGCTGAACCTGGTAGCTACTGAGAGTGGCCCAGCGCGAGACACCATCACTCAGGTTGCCACAGAAGACAAGCCCGAAAAACTTATCAGCCAGCTCAAAAAGCTACAGACACTTACCCTGCCACCACGCCATCACCTGGAGGTACAGGATATCCATCCTGACCGCATGGCTAAAATTTTTTTGCACACTTTTGAACAGCAGCCGGAGAACTTTGAGATGCTATTGGGACTGGAGGGTGTGGGACCAAAAACTCTCCGTGCCTTGAGCTTGATTTCAGAGCTTATCTATGAAGTCCCGGTCAGTCTGCGTGATCCTGCCAGGTATAGTTTTGCCCATGGGGGAAAGGATGGGCATCCTTATCCTGTTGACCGTAAGACATACGATAGAAGTATCGAGATGCTTCACCAGGCTCTGGCAAAAGCCAGGCTCGGCGACACTGAAAAAATCGCTGCTTTTAAGCGATTAAGAAGCTGGCTGTAATCCAATCTCTCGGTCGTAGCTAAAAGAATGTAAGGGCGGGTTTTCAAACCCGCCCTGCAGACCCGATAGTGTCTGTCAATAAAAGGAAAACAAGGTTAAGAGGGCAGGGTATTACAGCCCTGCCCTAGGGCGCACCTGAAGGAACGCCCTTACATTTAGGCATAACGATTGCTTCGTCCCGATTGCATCGGGACTCGAAAGGGCAAGAAAAAAAGGTGCTTACAATGACAAGGGAAAAGGTAGGGTATAATATACAAAGCAACCATTAATAAAGTTAGGAATGATAAAAAGCTTTGATGATAAGACCCCTAGAATAGCACCTTCGGCGCTAGTCCATGAAAACGCCTGCATTATCGGTGATGTAGAGATCGGTGAAGACTCCAGCATCTGGCCAGGAGTGGTTATCAGGGGTGACATGGCCAGGATAAAAATAGGGAATAATGTCAGCATACAGGATAACTGTGTTATCCACGCTGAAGAGGAGTTGGTGATCGGAGATAATGTCATTGTGGGTCATACTGCTGTCATTCACTGCAAAAGAATCGGCAGCAATGTTGTCATCGGCAATAATGCCACAGTTCTTGATGGTGCCGAGATAGGTAATTACTGTATGGTTGGCGCTGGCTCAGTAGTGGCACCAGAGACCAAGATACCAGACAGGTCATTAGTTGTAGGCGTGCCGGGGAGAAAGAGCGAAATATCGCCGCAGCATCTGGCCCAACTAAAGCACGCAATAGATGCTTATTCCAGGCTAACCCGAAAGTACAAGCAGGAAGGATTTTAAATTACACTAAGCCTGAGGATGCCAAATATTAGGCTGATCGCCAAGAAAGGCTCTACGTTCCACGATTTTCCCTATTCTCATCCCCGCCGTAAGTGCTTCCACTGCTGGATTATCAATGTCACTCCGCCGGGGCCAAACCACTGCCTTCATCAGTGCCTTTATTGCTATGCCCGGGAGTCCATCTATTCTAACTACTCCGAAGATACTCTGGTCTACAATAACTTGCCCGAGTTGGTGGAAAAAGACCTTAAAAAGCTGAGTATTTGCCCTCCTGTTTCCATCTCCAATATTTCTGACCCCTGCCAGGATATACCGGAGCTAAAATCAGAGGTCAAAAGATTGGTAAGACTTCTAATGAACTACGGTGTCTCCTTTGCCATTACCACCAAGGGCGACCCCTCTTTCCTGCTGGAAATACCTGGGTTTGCCGAATACGAGCCCAAGCTTATTGCCATCACCATTGAAGGAACTGCAGAAATCCTGCAGCTTCTCTCTCCTAAGGCGCCACCTTTCTATGCCAGGCTGGTTGCCATTAATAGGTTTTCCCATCTGGGCGTCCGTACTATAGCTCGCCTTGACCCTGTGTTCATTCACCTTTTCCAGGCGCTGTATGGTGAAAGCTGGTTCCGTGAGATTGCTGATTTGGTTGCCACCTTCGGCGCATCTGGCATCAAACATGTTATCTCCAGTACTGGTAGATTGTCCAAGAAACCAGGCCGCGGTGATTTTAGCCAGGGCAAGGGATCATGGCAGCGGGTGCGTGATATTATCCATGCCTATTCGCCGCCGCTGGCTGAAAAGTTTGCAGAGGAATATCTGTACGGAAAAAACTGGGCGGGACAGGGATATATGCTGCGCCGTGATCTGAGGCTTGATTTCCACCGAAAAGTCAGAGTGCTGGTTGAAGCCAAAGGTATGACCTATGCTACCTGCCAGGAACTCCCCGCCAGACTCAGCGATTCCCGGGGAATTCCACACTGTGAAGGAATGCCTCTCCCCTTTACCAGGAAAGGATTGGGAGGCAAGTTCTATCCAGTTGTGGGCTGTACTGCCAATTGCCATATTTCCTGTCGAGACCTGCCTAAACCTCCCTGCAGGCGACCTGCCCTAATAACCTGTAAACCACTCAAGATAAGCAACCTCCGCTGAAAATAAGGAGAGGCAAGACTCCCAGTCTTGCCTCTCCTTGAGGAGGAATAATAATGACGAATGTTTATGAAAACCACATACCTGCGGTAACTATCAGACTGATCAGGACGATGAAAGTGAAGATGATGCCGCTGAACAATGCTAGCAATCCTCTGTCGTGACTGACTCTGGCTAAGATACTGGTTCGGTTGATCATTTCTTCGCTCCTGTCCCTTTATTTTTATTTCCACTACCATTATATTTCTGGTAGCTTCGCTAGTAAATCACCCATCAGTACTATTTGGTGTAGTATCTTAGTACCATCCCAGATGAGGCAACTCGAATTATAGGTACCAGATACCTGCGGTAACCGCCAGACTGATCATAATCACAAAGCTGAAAAGGATACCGCTGAACATGGCTAATAACTGCCTATCGACTCTGAGTATATTTAGGAGATTCTTGCTGTTCATTTCTTTTTCCTCCTTGTTTCCTGTTTTCATTATTGAGAACTTCCTTCTGGGTATATTATCTATCACCCAATGCTCGCTGTGTATCGGGAATACGTATGATTTTGCATCGTAATATGTATCTACGCCGAATGGGTAAATACCATCCGCATTTAGTCCTAGTGCTTTTGGGGGAAAGAGAAATTTAAAGTGAACGGTGTCTAAAATGATAGTTGAAGAGACGTTTATGGATTATGGAACAGCAGGGGCATCTTCAGGCAGTTGAATTTCACAGAAATGAGAAGAGGCAAAGCAGGAAACTGCCTTGCCTCTAATCTTAAGTAGTCTTACGGATTAATTTTTATAAATACCAGACACCTGCGGCAACTACGACGCTGAGCAGGGCAAAAGCGCTGAGAACAACCCCACTGAACAACCCCAAAAGCTGTCTGTCTCCGCCGATTATGTTTAACAGTTTCTTATTATTCATCTCTTCTTCCTCCTTGTTTTCTGCTTTCATTATTTATAACGAGCTATTTTGCTAAAGGTTTATGACTAACTTAAAACTTTCTATTTATATTATCTATTATTCAGGGTTTGCTGTGTATCGGGCATACGTATGATTTTGCCTCGTAATATGTGCCTAAGACGAATGGTTGACTACTATCAGCATTTAGTCTTAGTACTTTTAGGTGGTACAAAGGCTGCAACTCCTAATTCCCAAACAAATACCAAAGACTATTGACTCCCGTTCTCATTTGAGTATACTATACTAGAAATTGCACAGATCGTTATCGAAAATCCAATTATTAGTTCTCCTTCGAGAAACGAAAGCGATGCTTTCGCTCTAATTAAGGCGACGAAGTTCTTAAGGTGTATGAGGTTAAGTGAGCCTTCTCGATTCATGAACAGGGGGAGATTGAATTGAATTCTAGTATGATTACAGCCATTGCAACATCTGTTTTAGCATTAGGTGTAATTGTTGCTATTGTCCAACTATGGCTTAATAAACGGGGGACTAAGAAAATCAGTCAAGCTCAAATTGCCATTGGGCTACGCAGGGAATTGAGGACACGCGAAAATATAAGAGGGCTGCGTTCTATTTACCGAATTAAGCCAGAAGAAGCTAGACGGTTATCTAATCTTACGAATGATCAATACGATGCACTGGACGGACTTGATATGTTGGGTGTGCTGGTCAACAACGGGGTCGCTGAAGAAAAACTCGCCATAGAAGGCTATGCTGGTGCCAGTGTACTTAGGTGTTGGTACCAGCTACACGATTTTATAAGGGGAATGCGTGAACACAGAGGTACTAACCATTATGAAAATCTGGAAGATTTAGCGCGGCGCACTCTGGACTATGCAAATAGATACCATGCCAATGAGAAATGGATTCTGCTCCAGGTAGATGACGGTTCCAGTTACAGAATAATTGATTTAGTAGAGGAAATGAATAGTACTGAAAGCCTGCGTCCAAACCGTATAAGAAAGGTATGAGTCACTGGAGCATTGATCACTTGCCTACCGGTGACGCTACAAAAGATAAATCACCTTAAGCACTTCCAGTAATTTTTGAGGTAGCTTTTAACTTCGTCAAGGATTTCTTTAGTCCTGTCCAGAGGCTGTTGTTGTCTCAACTCATCTGGAATACGCACGGGTTTCTCTATCTTAAGGCTAAATCCTGCCAGACCAGAAATCAGTGCCAGCCAGCAATAGGGCAGTACAGCCCTGGTATATCCCGATGCAATCAGGTCAATTACTCTACCATCACAGATTTCAGCCATGGCTCTGACTTTGGCGCCTATCATTCGGAAGCCTTCTACTGTCATCCCAAGATTGGTGAGGCTGTCCAGGTAATGAGGATCAGAACCACCATTGCAGATGATAATCTGCGGCTTAAACTCATGGGTCACTGGCTCAACAATAGTTTCGAAAGCTAGTTTATAACAATCATTTCCAGCAGACAGCGGCAGCGGTATGTTAATGGTGAACCCTTTTCCGTCTCCAGAGCCAATCTGGTTGGCAAAGCCAGTGTAGGGGTAAATGCCTCTGGGGTCCTGGTGCAAATCGATGAACAGAACCCTTGGCTCTTCCTGAAAATACTCATAAGTTCCGTTACCGGCGTGAGCATCGGTGTCCAGAATCAGTACCCTTTCCAGCTTATATTCTTGCAACAAATACCTGGCACAGAACGCAACATCGTTATAAAGGCAGAAACCTTCTCCATAGTTTGGTTTGGCATGGTGTAACCCACCACCTATGGACACCACTTTCTGGAACTTACCATCTTGAACCAACTGGCAGGCTAACTTAGCCTGCCCCACCACTAGCCTTGCCGCCTCCTCCAACTTGCCGGGCTTGCCTGTAGGCACATTGTCCATGCTATGAAAGTCCGTAAACTTTCCAGGGTAACTCAAGCCAAAGTCGGCAGCTTCATAGTAGCCTCTGGTGAACTCGATGTAGTTTTTATGGCAGATCCGAAGCAAATCTTCATCAGTCGCTGGCTTTGCCTTTATAATACGGTAGTTATCATCCTCTGGCAGATTTTGCTGCAAGAATTTATAGAAAAGCTCGTAGCGATTACCCCGAAAAGGATGTCCTTCGCCAAAGTCGTATTCTTTCAGTTCTTCTTGATATAGGATGCCAATGGTTTTCATTTTAATGGTCTGCCAGTTCTACGATAGTTACTCCATCGCCACCTTCACCGTAACCGCCGGGGCGGAATGACTTGACCAGAGTATGGTTTTTCAATTCGCGGTGCACTGCCTGACGCAATACCCCTGTCCCCCTCCCGTGATTAACACATACCGTGGTCATGCCTGCTACGAAAGCATTATAGAGGTAGCCGTTAAGTTTGGGCAAAGCTTCGTCCACGGTATTCCTGTGCAAATCAAGCTCTGAATCTACAATCATTTGCTATCCTGGTAAATTTAACCCTGAGAATTTTTTCGGTTGCCTCAGTAGCCTTAACCCGGTCATCAATTCTCCATCCCACCACCCACAGGATATGCGCTGGCGAGCAGAGTAGAGGCACCCGGCTCCGCCAGGCTCGTGGAATCTTAGTATCAACCGTGAAGTCCTGTAATTTCTTGAGCTGGCTCATGCCCAATGGCTGAAAGCGGTCGCCTCTTTTTTGCTGTCGCACCAGTAACCTGGTGCCAGTTTTATCCAGGTCAAGACAGGCGGTAAAGCCGTTCCTGTTATTACTGTTACTAACACCTCTTCTTTGAATTATATCAGTCCTAACCTTCCAGCCCGGCAGAACCGTTTCTCCAGGAACATTGATGTTAACCTCGCTTTCCAGGAGTGGGAAAGGGCATGGAGTAGTCCCAGCCAAATTTAAGACCAGACGACCATATTCCGTAGACAGCCTCAAATCATGAGGCAGGCATAGACTCTTGCCGGCTGGCTTTGATAGAAAATCTACCATTGCCTCAAAATGGTCAGACTCGATATCTTTAAGATTACCTAAGAGTTTGTCCACTGCCATACAGAAAAGCTGCCGCTGCAGGGGCAACGGAAATTTGAGCATTATTTTTCTATCGAGATAAACCGCACCATTTTCTGTAGTGGCTATTTTATTCCATAAGCCTGAAGCTTGTTCTTCAATATATGAGGTCTCATCAGCGGCAATAGCCGCTAGCCTGAGCAGAACGGCATCAATTTGAGGGTTGTAATTTTTCAACACTGGCAGAAGCTCCAGACGGACACGGTTTCTGAGAAAATCAGGAGATGTGTTGGAAGAATCACTGTGTGGCTCCAGTTTAAATCGGCGGCAATAGTCCACCGTCTCCCGTCTCGATATTTCCAGCAACGGTCGCACAATGGTCAGAGGTGACTTATCTTCTCCTGTGAGTAAAACCGACTGTGGTTGAAGACCGCGCAGTCCAGCGATGCCTGTTCCTCGCAGCAAGTGCATCAGGATAGTCTCCACCTGGTCATCACGCGTATGCCCCACTGCTACACAACTGGCACCTACTGAGTTGGCTAAATAAGCCAGAAAACTATAGCGTACCTCACGGGCGGCTTCCTCCAGGGAACAGCGTTTCTGAGTACGATAGGCATTGACATCCCGGGTGTCCATGGTTATGGGGATTCCCAGGTTGTGAGCCAGGTTAGCCACATACCAGGCATCTTCCTCGGACTCGTCTCCCCGCAGTTTATGATTGAGATGAGCTACGTGTAGTTTTATGCCAAGCTCGTCTTGCTGCTTTACCAGTGTGTGCAGCAAACATACCGAATCGGCACCGCCTGACACTGCCACCAGCAGAGTCTTACCCGCCGAAACCAGGTTGTGGTTTTGGATGAACTGAATAACTCTCTGTTCCAGAGAAGTCTCTTTCTTAGCCAAAACTAAACCCCGTTCTCGTCTACTTCAAATGGCAGGTGTCGCCCAACGAAGCCAGACAAGGAACACCATTCTTAAAATCCAGCACGCTAATGCTGCCCACGCTGACCCGGAATCGCCGTATGCCGCTGGGCGGCAATCCTAGAGCAGCACTGATGATGGTTAAAATGACGAAATAATGGCTGACCAACACTACATTTCCCTGGTGCTCGGCAACAATGCGTTGCGCGGTTGCCCAGACTCTACTTTGCAGATCAGCCAGGCTCTCACCACCAGGCAATTTCTCCTTGCCTTCTCCATCATGCCACTGAACTAAAAAATGGCTGAAGTCAGTGCCCAGGTCTGCTATGGGCACACCTTCCAGCTCTCCAACCTCAAGTTCTCGTAGCTCAGGCTCTATTCGAACTTCCAGATTATCATGATATTTAGCAATGGTCTTAGCTGTCTCTACAGCACGTTGCAAAGGGCTGGAGTAAATGGCGCTGAGCTTTTCTTCTTTTAATGCTAGACCCAGGCTTTTTACCTGTCTTTTACCCAGGGCACTCAGTGTGGTATCGCTACTGCCTCCCTGGATCCGCCGCTGTTGGTTCCAGGGAGTTTCGCCGTGTCTGATTAAAATAAGCTTGATAGAATCCTCCTTAAACGGTTTCCTGAATGTAGCGACGCGCTAAATCCACCCGCTTATTATAAGGCGGATGGTCATAAAATAGTAGCTCTACCCAGCGGCTGGGCTGATACTCAGTTAGATTTTGGTCAGCAAGCTTGGTCATTGCCGTTATGAAGGCACCAGGATTGACTGACAGTTGCAGGGCAGCTATGTCAGCTGCCTTCTCTACATAACGACTATAGGCATTAGTCAATGGTGATATTACCAGGTTAAAGGCAGCTAAAAACAAAAATAGTAATGGTAAGGTAGCTATATCGGAGATTCCATTAAAAGCTAACGGCGTCAAGCTGGCGTTCAACACCAGGTCCGAAAGATAGAAAGCCAGAAAAGCAGTGGCAGCCTGAAGGACTATCATCTTGGGAATATCTCTGTGAATGTGGTGTCCCAGCTCATGTGCCAGAACCACCTCTATTTCCTCAGGGGAGTATTTTTGAATCAAGGTATCGCTGAGGATAATGCGCCTGCTTTTGCCCAGACCGGCTAGCATGGCATTGGCGGTGGTGGATTTGCTGCTCAAATTCAGAGTGAAAATACCGCAAACTTTGGTACGAGCGCGTTCTGCCAGGTCTGTCAGCTTTCTTTTAAGTTCTAAATCGCCAATAGGCTCTAATTTGAAGAACAGCGATATGAATAAAGTCGGAGTCAACCGGGTCAAAAGCAAACCGAGCAGCAAGAGCAGGATGCCAGACCAGAGCCACCAGGTGCCTGGCAGGTGTTCTAATAGCCAGTAAACCACGATGACAATTACCAGTCCCAGTACCAGGCTTACTGCTGAGGCTTTAGCTCTATCAGCCACCCAAATACGGAACTTTTCATGGGATAAGCCGTAGCGGTGCGACAAGACAAAGCCTCGATAGTAACTTAGCGGCAGCAGAATTATGCCCAGCCCTATTGCTAAAATAACGAAATACAGGGCAGATGCCCATGGCTGCCCAAAAAGAAGGACTTGGCTTAATTTAGCCGAAACTCTACCAAAAACGAGCACCAACAGTACCACAGCAACTATAGACCACTCTGCAAAGATCAATCGACGTATGATTCTGGCGTATTCTTTAGCTTTCTTCTGACGCTCGATGTCTAGAGGAGACTCGGTAAGCATTGTTTTTTTGCCGAAAGGGTATATTAGTTTAGAATCAGCCTGGTACGGTGGATGCTCCTGGGATGCTGTGAAAAGCCCAGGGCCTTGGTCACCTGTTCAGGTCTGCCAGTACCGCTGCTACTGCAGCGCAATTCCATCCCTAGCATGCATCGGGAATCCTGCAGCTCGATGAGCCACAGATCAGCCACCAGTGGACGAAGGTCGTAATGGCGAGCGCCGGTATCTCTTAAATGATGCCAGGGTATCTCTTGGGCTGAAAGCAATGTCTTTATGGCTGACTCAATCTCCTGATCTTCCCTGTCTGTTTCTATCTCGACCTTGTATTCGATAGAGCGAACCTGAGATTGCAGTGAAGGCTCGTTAAGACCGATTGGCCATATATCCAGTATTGTCAGGCCCTGCGGCAGTTGCTCCTTGACCTGGCTGATAAAAGAGTGCGGTGACATCCATCTGGAGAGAAAGATATCCATCAACTCAGCCTGGCTGGTCATACCTACTGATAAAGGTGCTGCCAGTGAAATTCGCGCATGTGGGGTGAAACCTTCAGAATAAGCCAGGGAAAAACCGGCCCGGCGAAAGGCTCTTTCCCAGAGCCGCATCAAATCTAGATGTGACAGGAACTTGAGCTCTGCGCCACGGCTGAAGCTAGCTCTTAGGCGCTGCATCCACTTCTCTGGTAACCAGAATTTTCTCTACCTTCATCCCCTTCATTTCCAGTATTGTCAATTTCAGATCGCGGTATCTTAAATGTTCGCCCTTCTTGGGGATGCGCCCCAGGTGGCTGAGCACGAAACCAGCCACAGTCTCATAATCGCCAGTAGGCAAACCCAGCCCCAGTTCATCGTTGGCTTCCTCAATCCTGAGCCCACCATCAAGCTCATAAGTATTGGCGTCAATGGTTACAATATCTTTCTCCTTATCACCCAGTTCATTACCGATGTCACCTACAATCTCCTGAATCAATTGGTCCAGAGTAGCTATGCCAGCAACACCTCCAAACTCATCTACAATTACCACCATCTTATAGTTATTATCTTTCATCTCAGAAAGAATCTCGCCGAGAGGTTTGGTCTCAGGGATGAAATAGGGTGGCCGCACCAGTTCGTCAATATGCCCGTCCATGCCTAATTTATTGTTCGCCTGTGCCATGAGTACATCTCTAATGAACAGTACTCCGATTACGTTATCAGTAGTGTCCTCATAAACAGGGAACCGTGAGTGAGGTGACTGTCGATAAATATTAAGGAATTCAGCCAGGGTGGTTCCTTTCTCCACCCAGACAATCTCAGTCCGGGGTGTCATCGCTTCATATATGGGACGGTCAGCGAATTCAAAAACTTTATGTAGCATCTCTGCTTCATCCTCTTCCCATACACCCTCAGCTTCCCCCACGGTAATAGCTGTACGGAATTCCTCTTCGCTGATCGTCGGCCTCAGTTCAGTTTCTCCTTTGGCGACTCTTGTGAACCTGATGCCTATATGGTTTAGGACATAGACAAAAGGATAGAGTGCAACAGAGATAAGTTCTATAGTCCTGGCATAGTTAAGAGCAATTTTTTCGCCGTGGCGTGTAGCCAGACTTTTGGGAATAAATTCAGCGAAAACCAGAGTAACTATGGTAACGACGATAGTAGCAATAGCTGCACCTAAGTTATTCCCCCATAACAAGACTGCAATTACTGTTCCCAGAGCAGCTACGGCAGTCTCAAAGAAATTAATTCCCAGGAGCACTGTAGCCAGGAACTTCTCTGGTTTCCTCAGAATCCTGGCTACGATTTTAGCTTTAGGGTGTTTGTTCTGTACCAGATGCTGGAGACGAAGCTTTTGCATACCGATGAAAGCGGTCTCAGCGCTGCAGAAAAATGCCGCTGCGGCAAGGCAGAATAGAAATAGTATTATGTACCAGATATTGATGTCTTCCATAGATTACCAAACCTCATATTCAGTTGAAATACGCAATTCATCATAGCATTGGCTCCTGGCATAGTCAAAAGATACAATCCAACGTCTTCTAAAATTGAAAACCACAACAAGGTGAGTGAGGTGATGGAGATATACACTTTAATCTTTGAGAAACTTCTTAATTCTATTTTCTTATCTTAATCAATCAATTAAAACCGTTCAGGAAGATTAACTTACAGGCATTAAAGAGGCAAACCATTTATGCACGTTCTATTTTTCAATCACCATCGCTTCTCATAATCAGAGCACCATACAGCATTAGGGCGTTCGGGGCGATGGCAAGCGCTGCGCCAGTTCCACTTGCAACTATTGCATAATAGAGTATTGACTCCAAACGCGCGCTTGATTCGGATTTTAAATCTGTCTAGCCAGCTTGGTTCGGTTTTACGTTGAAAAGACACTTTTCCCTAAACTGTTTTACAATAGCAGCAAAGAATAAACTTCAAACTATTGTCGAGAGGATTTGTAATCCTCTTCATATTAAAAAGTTTATCGCAGCGAACGTCTTTGTGTCAAAAAAAAGAAGTGTTGGGCAGATACAGCTTGAAGAGGCGAAGTCAATTCAAAAAAATTTGTCACCTCTTTTCTTCTGAGAGAAAGATGACATGGGTGAGAGATTGGTAAATGCCCACATGCTGTTGAAATTAACTGACTTCGCCTGCTACAATTAACTATTCTGCCTAATCCAGCACAAATACTAGAAAAAGGGGAGGTTTTTCATGCCTGTTGATTATAAAAAAGAAGGAAGAATCGCTATTATAATGCTGAATCGCGCCGAAGCCCATAATGCCCTGAATCCAGAAACCTACACAGCATTAAGCGACGCCCTGATGGATTTTAAAGACGACGACTCGCTCTGGGTAGGTATACTTACTGGCGCTGGAGGTAAAGCTTTTTGTGCTGGCGCTGACGTCAAGGAGATGCTGCCTAAACTAAAAAGAGTGGGGGAGCAACGTTGGGAGGAGCCGCCAACGATTATGCGTGGGCTAGACCTGTGGAAACCAATGATTGCTGCTGTTAATGGTGTGGCTTTGGGTGGAGGCTTGGAGCTATGCCTTGCCTGCGATATAAGGATAGCTGCTGAGAATGCCACATTCGCGGCGCCAGAGGTTATACTGGGGCTTATACCGGCTTGGGGGGGTACTCAGCGATTGCCGCGACTTATCCCCAGTGCCAAAGCTGCGGAGATGTTGTTCACGGGACGTCCCATTGACGCTCAGGAAGCTTACCGCATCGGTCTGGTCAATAAAGTGGTACCACAGGCTGAGCTTATGCCCACTGCAATGCAGATGGCTGAATTGTTGTGCAAGCCAGGGCCTCTAGCGGTGAGAGCTGCCAAACAGGCGATGATTCAGGGGACAAGCATGTCATTATCAGAAGGTCTGGGTCTGGAGAGGTCCCTGAGTGATTACGTGACCAGTACCGAGGACTTTGATGAAGGCTGCAGAGCCTTTTTGGAGAAAAGGAAGCCTGAGTTTAAGGCGAAGTAGATTTTTTTTAGTAAAACAAAAACGGAGGTTCAAAAATGGAAATTAAGAAAGTGGGCGTTGTCGGCTGTGGTTTGATGGGGAGGGGCATAGTCGAAGTTACTGCTAGAGCCGGCTATGAAGTAATAGCCTCTGAGATCAACCAGGAATTACTGGACAAAGGAATGGCAGCTACGGATGCGTCCCTGGCAAGAGGAGTGAAAGCGGGGAAAATAACTGAACAGGAAAAAGCTGATACTATGAAACGTATTACAGGTACCACTAATACAGAGGACTTCAAGTCCTGCGACCTGGTAATTGAGGCAGCTATAGAGAACCTGGAGCTGAAAAAGAAGATTTTTACTGACCTGGACAAAATCTGCCCGGCACAAACTATTCTAGCTACTAATACCTCATGCCTGTCAGTCATGGATGTAGCAGCGGTAACCAAGAGGCAGGAGAAAGTGCTGGGCGTGCATTTCTTCAATCCTGTGCCAATGATGAAACTGATGGAATTGGTTAAGACCATTGCCACCAGTGAGGAGACCCTCAAGGTAGCCCGGGCTTTCGGTGAAAAAGTAGGCAAAGAAGTAGTAGTTGCCACTGATACTCCTGGTTTTATAGTCAATCGTTTGGTGATACCTTTCCTGATAGACGCCGTAAAAATGCTGGAATCCGGCACAGCCACCAAAGAAGATATCGATAAAGCGGTGAAACTGGGCTTGAATCACCCTATGGGCCCGTTTGCGCTTGCTGACCTCGTGGGACTTGATACCGTCTATTTTATCTGCAATGCTATGTATGATGAGCTCAAGGACCCTCGCCTAGCACCTCCTATTCTACTGAAAAAACTGGTGGCTGCAGGGCATTATGGCCGCAAGACGGGCAGAGGGTTTTACGAATATAAACAGGCGTAACCGCCCACTGGTGGCAGAGTTGGGGATGACAGGTTGGAATAAATTGTCATCGCGAGCCTTATTTCTCTCTGTCATCGCAAATCCTCTTCTCCATTATTCTGAGGGTCTCTTCAACATTTCCACTTCAAAATAGTTGTCATCGTGAGTGCGAAGCGCGTGTCGATCCCGTGGGATCAACGGGAACCCACGTGTACCTATGATTGTGGTAACCATTTGCCCTTTTGTAGCTTTCCTACTAAAGATTTGCCATTTGCCCTAGTATGTTTTATAATACTATTTGCAAATGATTTGCATTAGCATTATAAATAAAAAGGATTTATGCTGAAAATGGCAGCCAAAACTGCATTAAAGAAGAAAAGCAGCCGGCAGATTCTAAACAGGTCCAGGCAGCGAGTAACTGGACAGAGGGCTTTGCTGCTTGACCTTATCCGCCAGAATTATGGTCATCTGGATGCCGATGAGCTCTACCGCAAGGCACGGCAAAAATACCGACGCATCAGCCTGTCTACCGTCTACCGCAATCTACAGCTTTTCAAAAAACTGGGATTGATTGCTGAGCATCATTTTGCCGAAGAACATCATCATTACGAGGTGAAACCGGCATCAGAGCACCAGCATCTCCTTTGTCTTAACTGCGGTAAAATCGTGGAAATTGATTTGCCACTGAGCCAGCAGTTCAGGAGTGAAATCGGCAAAAAACATGACTTCGAGATTACTGAATTCGAAGTACAAATAAAAGGCTTATGTTCAAATTGCAAACACAAGAAGGACAAAAAATGACTGATAAGAAACAACTTACTTTGAATCAATTGAAATTCGGACAAACTGGTACGGTAGTTCAAATCCTTGGCGGCAGAGGCTTGGCAACTCGCCTTGATTCTATGGGAATTAGACCTGGGAAAAAAATAACCAAAGTTAGTGCCCTGTTATTTAAAGGCCCGGTTACTTTGAGATTAGACAGTGCTCAGATAGCCATCGGTTTCGGGATGGCTAATAAAATCATGGTTGAAGTGGAATCTGACACACCTGCCTAGGTATTCCCGGAGCAAATCATGAAGATCCTCCTTATGGGCAACCCCAATGTAGGCAAAAGTGCCATCTTTTCCCGTTTGACCGGCACACACGTCATCGCTTCCAATTACCCCGGCACCACTGTTGGTTTTACCAGGGGTTATTTAAGCTTTGGAGGAGAACGGGTTGAGGTTATCGATGTTCCTGGCACTTATACTCTGGACGCCACCAGTAAGGCTGAAGAGGTAGCCGTGGAGATGCTCAAGGAAGGTGACCTGGTTATCAATGTTGTTGATGCCACCAATTTAGAAAGAAACCTCAATCTCACCCTGCAATTACTGGAGAGGCAAGTTCCGGTGGTAGTTGCCCTGAACATGTGGGATGAGACCAGACATCGTGGTATCAATATCGACGTTGGTAAATTGGAAGAGCTGCTCGGTGTCCCTGTGGTACCCACTGTAGGAGTCACTGGTCAGGGGATAAAAGACCTGGTAAGCCACATCACCGAAGCAAAAACTGCTCAAATTGCCCATACCAGCAGCGACGAACGCTGGTCGAAGGTTGGGGCTATCATCGCGCAGGTGCAATCTTTAAGCCATCGCCACCATACCTGGCGTGAAGTTCTGGAAGATGCCAGCAATCATCCCGTAAGCGGATTCTTCATTGCCCTGCTGGCTATTTTCGTTGCCTTCTGGGTGGTTCGGCTTGTCGGTGAAGGACTCATCAACTATATAGCTAATCCCTTTTTCGAACGGCTATGGACTCCGCTTCTGATGAAGCTGAGCCCTGTCCTGGGTTCCCATGGTCTCGGGCATGATATATTGGTAGGCAAACTAATTAATGGGCATATTGACTATCTCCAGTCTTTTGGCTTGCTCAGCACTGGGCTCTACATTGAGTTTGCCGCAGTGCTTCCCTATATCGTCGCTTTTTATTTTGTACTGGGAGTATTGGAGGATATCGGCTATCTGCCCCGTTTGGCAGTGCTAATGGATACTGTACTGCACAAGCTGGGTTTGCACGGTTATGCCATAATTCCCACTGTTCTGGGGTTTGGCTGTAATGTACCCGCAATTATGGCAACCCGCATTCTGGAAAGCCGCAAGGAAAGGTTTATCGCGGCTACTTTGATATCAATCGGTGTTCCCTGTGCCTCACTCCAGGCTATGATTATAGGGCTGGTGGGGAAGCAGGGCATGCAGTATGTTGCCATGGTCTATGGCAGCCTGCTGGTGGCCTGGATTGTCGTCGGGCTTATCCTCAATCGTGCTATCAAAGGGTTCAGCCCGGAACTGTTGCTGGAAATCCCATCGTACCGCTTCCCACCCTGGCGAGTTGTCGGCGAGAAACTGTGGCTAAGAGTCTCAGGCTTCATTAAAGAGGCTCTGCCTTTAGTTCTCGGAGCCGTTCTGGTGGTAAATATACTCTATATATTGGGAGTCTTTGAATTTATCGCTAATGTTACGGCACCGGTAGTAAAAGGATTATTGGGACTGCCCAAAGAATCGGTCGTTGCCATCATAATCGGCTTCCTACGCAAGGACGTGGCTGTGGGCATGCTGGCTCCCTTAGCCCTGACTGCCAAGCAACTGGTTGTCAGTAGTACTGTTCTGGCTATGTTCTTCCCCTGCGTGGCTACTTTTGCGGTATTAATCCGTGAACTGGGCATAAAAGATATGCTCAAAGCCACCGGCATAATGATAGTGGCAGCCTTGGTCATGGGCGGTTTGCTGAACCTGGTTTTGCCCTAAAATCGGATATAATTCTCTCTCCCTTGGTGGGAGAGAGTCAGAGTGAGGGGGATAAAATATTCCAATTTCTTATTGCTGTTTACCTGGGGGTATCCCCATCCGGCTCTGCTCGGCTTTGTTACGAAGAATAATATCGTTTGTTAGCTCTTCTGTCTTGGTAAAATCGGCTATGGCCAGGTCATTCTTACCTTCAGCTAAATAGAGCAAGCCACGATAATAATAAGAGAGTGCTAGAGCGGGATCAATCTTTATAGAGGTGTTCAAATCTTTAATTGCTGATTTGTAGTCCTTCAGGTTGTAATATACCCAGCCACGATCGCAGTAACCTTGGGCTAACGAGGTATCGATGTTGATAGCCTTATTCAAATCAGCCAGTGCTTCCTTGAATTCGTTTTTGCTGGCATAAGCTTCGCCCCTGAGATTATAGGCTATAGCAGATTCGGGGTTAAATTTAATTGCTTTGGTTAAATCGGCTATAGCCAGGTCCATGGAGCCACCGAAGGCATGTATCTTAGAGCGCTCGATATAGGTCTCGGCTGTCTGGTATTTCAATGTGATGCTCTTGCCCAGGAAAGCTAAGGCTGTAACATAGATCCCCTGCTGACGGTAAGCGACACCCAACCGATAATATGCTGGGCCCATGTCAGGTTCAATATCTTTAGCTAGCATGGAATCAATGTTAAAGCAGCTATCAATGTCTGCCATAGCTAAATCCATCTCATTCATAAGGCTGTAGGTCAGGCCGCGTGCGATATAAGCCCGGGCAAAAGCTGGCTTCAGTTCAATAGCCTTGTTCATGTCTTCGATGGCCTTGTCATAGTCACCACTGCTGCGGTAAGCGATACCTCTTTTATAATAAATCTCAGCGTTTTCAGGGCTTGCTTTTATTGCCGCACTATAGGCAGTAATGGCTTCTTTCCATTCCTTGCCTGCCACAGATATATCTCCGCTATTAATGTACTCTTGCGTTCTGTTACCACAGGACGCCAGTAATATTGACAGCAGAACACAGGCTAGCAACGATACTCTAAACTTGTTTTTCATCATAATGGGCTGTGTCTCCTATGTCTGGATGGAAGAGGTGGGGAAGCCTTGGAATGATTCTATCATATTCTGTTTAGATTATAGACCTGTTCGATGAAATAGGAAAACTTTGTCTTAACAGCTACTTCGACGTTAGCCAGCGGCGCACTCTCATGGTGTGTACGGAACTAGCCGCAGATTCTGAGACTCGCGTGGAGAGTGAAGGAAGCTAATTTACGGATATGCCTATTTAACATCTTACAAGGAAAAGAGGGCTGGTCATGGTAAGCCAAGTGCGTAGATAGGAGAGGCAAATACGGAATGGCTCGTGAGATACTGGAGGTTAGCCCAAGAACTGCATTCACTTGGGCAGCATTAACATGGAAGGCTAAGAGTACAATCATAACTTCCCCTTTTAAAGCCACTAATTATAGGCACTAACTCTCTACTCGATTACTTATTTGTGAAGTTAACTTTATTTTGACTCCATCGCCATACTAAATCACTTTGTTGAGGATCAAAGCCACATGCCTTTATTTCTTGTCGTACGTCATCTTTATTCACTACCTCAAATCGTGAGCGGAAAGTTAATTCCAGTCGACTAAGAAGACCTTGTTGAATATTGTTAATGTTTTCAATCAAGTCTTTACGCCATTCTTCGTTTGTTTCTATTAATATTGCCAAAAGCACGAAACTGCCAAAGAGGCTCTTCTCTGTAACCTTTATTTCTTGAGCCTCTTTATGTTCTTCTTTTTCGAAGCGAGGGAGGATAACTCTAGTGGCAAACTCTAAATGTTTTACCTTACACCATGGAGGTTTGAACTTCATGAAGATATGCCCTAACTCTGCTAATGTATTATCCAGGTTAAAAATAGTAGTTCTTCCCCATAATTTTTGGCCAACATATAATATTTCCCTTACAAGTAGAGCATAAATTGGTATTAAATACATATTAGGAAGTGTTAATAAAGGCATGTCCGTGAAAAATACTCGAATTTTATGCCACTCTATTACCTCGGTTATCGTTGTATCACCATTAAAAAATGATTGAAAGCAAATAGAATAATCTTTCCTACGAAGCTTATTAATAATTTCTACGCATTGTTCATAAACTATTTCCGTTATTGTGAGCTTTTTTTGGGGGCCCAACGGATTATGTGGGATGAATAAACCAAGTTCAAGAGCTGCAATAGATCTAACTTCTATATCATTCTTAGCTATTTCAACAATTGTTCTTACACATTCATCATGAATAATCGGATAATTCTCCAGTACTGCGTCTAATAGGCTAGTGGTAAGTTGTTCAGAAAGTGATTGTCTGAGATCTGCTACCGTTTCTTTTACACGCTGTTTTTGTGCTAAAGAACATCCGATGTCTACGGATTTATTTATACAAGCTTTCGTAATATTCCGAGTAACCGCCGGACTTGGCACAAGGAATGCCAAGCAACGTGCTGCAAAAGAGAGTAAGTTCCATCTTTGTCTCTCATCGATATTCTCGCCATCGACCTGCTTAAGTATCGACTTCAATAACTCATCTCCCGCTCCCTCTACATTCTTGTTTAAAATTTGAAAAGACAGTTGCGTAACAACGTCCCATTCCCTTTTGATGATTCTGGGGATTAGTACTTCATACAATGTTTTCGCAGTTGAATGAGTACGGACAAGATGTGAAGCCGTGAAATATTCCAGAAATGTATGATGCGTAAACTGATAAAGTCTATCACCTTCTTTTGTTGTTCCTGTATCGGTAAAGACCCATGCACGACCTCTACAAAAATCAATGAAAGATCGTGCAGCTACTTTTGCCTGATCTGGATCTTCAAAACGACGGGCTAAAAGATACTTTGAAGCCTCATTTACTAAATTGTCTTCAGTCACACCACCCTGCAATGTTTCAGTGCTATAAATCCAATGAGCTAGATACATCATTGCTGGCTTGATGTGAGCTTCAAAAGGAAGTGGTACGCTGATACCTCTACTTAAATCCCATCGTTCAAATAGCATTGTTGCACACTTCTCATATACATCGGGACGATTCCTTGGTATATAGTTCTCTCCTCGATAAATATTACACATTAAGGCTAACATAAGGGGGTTAGAGCGCAGGTCTGGTACAATTTTACTTTCATTTAGGAAAGAATTTGCCTTCTCCTTAATTTGGCTAGCTGTCAGGTCTGGGTCAAGTGCAAACCATTTTTTAACATATTCAGTGACCTGATCTTCTGTAAACTCCATGAGGTAAAAAACTTCGAATCTTTTTTCGTCAAGTGGTGCCTGTTCGTATCCTACTTTCCGAGAAGTAACTATTACTGGAATTGAAGGATACAATGTACAAAAAGATTCGATGTCATTACTTATTTCCATTCGATATGAAGTATCTAGCAATTCGTCGAGACCATCAAAGATTACCATAGTACGACCATTTAACAACAAGTATTCAAATGCACCTTTTGGGGCTTCGAGTTGATATCTTGAACTGGCTACTCCTTCTATATACCGTAGAATAGAGCAACCATGAGCTCTTTTCTCAGCGCCATAGTCTCGTAGGATTATGAGAATGGGCGTAACCCGTCTACCGCAAAAGCAAGACTCTATCTTACCTGCGGACAAATCATGGCATAGTTTAAGTGCAAACGTCGATTTTCCACTACCTGGGTCTCCTAAAATTACCGAGCGATAAGTATTTGAAAGTAATTCCATTTCAGTCTGAATGATTTTCTTTTCCTCTTGTTTCTTGAGTCTCTTTTCAAAGTTAGGTAATACGTATATATCATCAATCGGTATTTTTCTTGCAGTATCGAAGTGCGGAGGAACAATATGTTGATGGCGATTACAAATTTGTTGGCAATATTTCTGTTCGAATTCAAGTACTTCTTTAATTCCCATGGTCCTGTTTGCTGAAAGAAAGGACATGTTTTTTTGCATAGTCTCTAGTTCATCCAACAATATGTGATAACGTATCGAAGATTTGGCCTCATGAGCTGCTAGTATTCCTTTATCGATTGCACAATTGAGCTCTGCTTCGCATCCTTTTAGTAGTGTCTGAAACAATATCGTCGCAGCATCTTTTACTCGGCCCTCATTCTCACCTACCCATAGTGCAAATAAGGACAAAAATTCTCTCGCGATGATCTTCAAATTATTTCGATTTCCGTTCCCTAGAATTTGCGAAGATAATATCTGTCGAGTGATCGATTTCACCTCAGATGACCTGAGAAATAGACATACTTCTTCTACTCTTGGCGGTGGTTCCCATTCAATAGTATTTGAGACTTCGTCACTAGCTTTTTCAATGAGCGTGCTTAGTTCCATTGACTTACTAGTTGCAGGAGTCTCTCTGACGCCAGCAAGATATTGAGCCAATCCTGTAAGACAATTGGCAATCACACTTGATATGATGCCTTGAATAATAGGATCCATTTAACTCCCCCTCCATTTTTCTGTACCTGGCAATTGCTTTTGGTTACAATAAATAAATAACTAGTGAACATATATCCTGAGTCTTAAAATTTTCGGCAATTCCTATAACTTAATACTAGGTTCAATTCAATTTAAGCTAATTATCACCAGATTATCTTAATGATGCACAGTTGTCAATTAAGCAGCATTAATTTACTTTATACAAGATGGGGGAATTGAGACATAACAATAAATATCTCTTATATATTGAAATAGACTTCCCTAGTTACTATGATATCATTTCCAAATACTAGTCATAAATCCTTGGTTTTAATGCCACGGTTTTTTTAAATTTGGTGGGGGGTAGGTCTCGAACCTGTGACCTAGCAGCTAACAACTGTAATATTCTCATCAGACTAGATTACAAGTAAGCTTGACAGGTATCGGACCTGTTATTAATAGGTTGGTGGCTAGCACAGAAGATTGTCCTGCAATTAACCTCTATCCCAGAGGATATCTTTGCTGGCTGGTACGGAGGTCAGGCTAACTGCTCTGGTTACTGACTTTATTATGGCTCGTTGCATCGCTTCAGCGGCTACTGTTCCTATAACAGTCAGATCACCTTCTTTTTTGCCCAGAGAAAGGGCAAAGATGGTGTCTCCATCCAGCATGGTATGGCAGGGATTGATGGCACGATCCATGCCGTCATGTGCCATCTGGGCAAGCTTGTTTTTTTACCCTCACCTTAATCCCGTCGAGGAAGGGGGGAAGAAAGAGGTTCCTACGGTCACCCGAAGGTGGGGTGACACGTAAGAACCAAGCTTTTGACTAAATATATCAGGATATGTTACTTTTAATAATAGGTAAGAGTTAAATGTCTACACAGATAGATAGCGCCGGCATTGACGGCGTTTTTTCTTTAACTGATGAGGTCATCCGTTGTGAGCAGTTGACCAAGCGCTATCCAGGCAACATCTTAGCTGTAGACCGGCTTGACCTGGTGGTGCGTCGTGGGGAAATATTCGGGTTACTCGGGCCCAATGGCGCCGGCAAGACGACTACGGTCGGTATGCTCAACAGTCTGGTGATACCAACAAGCGGCAAAGCTATTGTCGCTGGTATTGACGTGGTGGCTAAACCGGCGCTTGTCAAGCAGATGATTGGCGTGGTGACACAGACCAACAATCTGGATCGCTCCCTGACCGTCTGGGAGAACCTCTATTACCACGGTCGCTTTTTTGGGATGAGCAGCAGGGAGAGTCGTGAGACGGCTGATAAGCTCCTGGTCGAGTTCCATCTTAACGAACGCGCTAAAGCGGAAATAATGGCTATTTCAGGCGGCATGGCTAAGCGGCTCATGGTAGCCCGGGCTTTGATGCACCGTCCGTCTGTGCTGTTCCTTGATGAGCCTACCGCTGGACTTGACCCTCAGAGCCGTATTGCCCTGTGGGATATCCTCAATGAGCTACATAACGAGGGGCAGACCATTCTGTTGACCACTCACTATATGGAAGAGGCCGACACGCTCTGTGACCGGTTAGCCATAATAGACCACGGCCGCATTCTGGCCCTGAATACCCCACAAGGGCTTAAAGAGTCGGTTGGTGCTGACAGCATCATTACCGTGTCAGCTACAGGCGACCTTGATGCTCTGGCCCAGGCGCTTCAAAACCATGTCGAGGGAATAACCAGGAGCCAGCGAGTTGGCAGTACCATCCAATTGCATGCCAAAGGTACAAATGGCTTGTTACCCAAAGTGGTCACAGTTGCTGAGCATCAAGGTTTTAATCTCACCGACCTTTCTGTAACCGAACCCACTCTGGAGACTGTCTTTCTTAACCTGACTGGAAAGGAGTTGCGCGAATAATGAGCACCATAGCTCCAGTCGCTGTTCAGCCGCTCAAATCCAAACGGTCGGCGGCTATTCCCAGCCACGCTGTCTTCGGGGCACTGCTATTGCGAGACCTCACGGTACTGAAAAAGAACCTGGGCGAGTTCATTCCGCGTACTATTATCCAGCCCTTTCTCCTGGTCTTCGTGTTCTTATTTTTGTTCCCTCAGATCGGCCAGGGTATCGGTGGAGGTGGGGGTGCTGCTGGCGAATCGTTATTTGCTGCGGTACTGGTGTCCGGTGTGGTGGGACTATCGCTTATGTTCCAGGGAATCCAGGCAGTGGCGTTACCTCTAGCCACTGAGTTCGGCTTTACTAAAGAAATCGAGGACCGCGTGCTGGCACCTCTGCCGGTGGCGTGGGTTGCCATCGGTAAAGTTACTACCGGAGCAATCCAGGGACTCATCGCTGCGGCTATAGTGTTCCCCATTGCCTATGCTGTTCATGCTAGAGGTATTGAAATTAACCTGTCTGTGAACTGGCTTATCCTTTTCACGCTCTTCCCTATTACCTGTGTTATGACTTCCAGCCTTGGTCTGGTGCTGGGGACTCACATCAAGCCGCGCAACATAGGAGGTATGTTTGGGTTCATTGTTTTGCCGATGACATTTCTGGGCGGCACCTATTACCCCTGGACAGCGCTGTCAGCGGTCAAAGTTGCCGGCTTCCCCTGGCTGCAGGCTCTGGTCTGCCTTAACCCGTTAATCTATGTGACTGAGGGGTTCCGTGCGGCGTTGACCCCGATTCCGCACATGCAGTTGTATGTGGTCTACCCTGTATTGCTGGCATTCTGTGCCCTGTTCCTCTGGGTTGGTATCAGGGGCTTCTGCAGGCGGGTCATCAGCTAGTAGTATTGCCCTCGCCTGCTCGGTACCTGCAGCAGTTCATCTTATCTGGAGGGCCAACGTTTAACTTAAACAGATGGCACAAATGCCGGGTCAGGTCGCTTCCGTTGTTGGCCAGATTCCTATATAATACCTACGTAGTCAAGCATTAGGAGAACTTCTTCATGGCAGCTACTGCAGATGAAATGAGACGCTTAATGCGGGAGCATGCAGCTATTAAGGCACAGATGAAGTTTCTTACTAACTCACTTATTGGCTTATCCAAGCAATCAACTTCGCTAAAAGACCTGATATGGCGGTATCGCCATAATCTACGGGACTTCAAAGTGATTGTACGACGTCACATTGAGATAGATGGCCGCATTTTTCAGACAATTCTTGATAGTAATTCAGTGGAGCAGCTAATAAAAGGACACCAGGAAATATGCCAGCAAGTGGAAGGTGTGATTTTATTGGCTGACGATGCTGTTAAGGATGGGTTGGGTCAAGGAGAGCTAGAGCAGGATGCCTTGGACATAAAAGAGGCGATACCCAAAATATGCCAATTAATAGAGACCCACATGTCCAAAGAAGACGAATTGTTGAAACGAATGCAGAAAGATTTATGAGTAAAAATTGTTGGTGCTGCTTCTACGCGTTACTCGCCTGCGGGTGACCGTTATATTTTGTACTTGCAGGTAGGGTCACCTGTGAGGCAGGTGACACATGGGGCTCAAAGTAATGGTCCCTGGGTCGGGAGGCCGTCCTGGTGAGCCACGCGAGGCCGGGGACTTGCCACGTAGCTTCAACCCTATAAACCATTGATGTGCTCTCGGCTCAGAGTGGCGCTCGCAGGAGGCCGCTGGGGCAAGTGGGTTTCTATAAAATTCACACATATTTACGATTTGGTTATCAGATTATAAAAGGTTTGGCGGTCTGTTTCGCTTGGTGAAAGTATCTTACAATTGTAATTTTTATCAAAATGAAGTTTGTTAACTAAGATTTCTTTCATAAAACTATCTGTAGTAACAATGTCACAATACGGGAGCACTGAAGCTAGTATCGGTACATCATAAAAATCGCCTTTATCTAACTCACGCCCTTGATTAATAAAGCATTGACCAATTACTGCCCAAATTGAGCCATTTATATCAATGAAAGGGCTATTTAAAAGTTTATCAGACTCTGCAAAGGGCATTATCGCCTTTGTGTCATTAGTATTTATTCCTGCACGTTGTAGTCTTTTCCATATATCCTCCAGTTCTTTAAGTTTGTTGAGTGCCTTTAGTTGACTTGATGGTGAATTTTCTTGTGCCTGTCGGATAATCTCCTGATTAGCCTGTTGCCCTATGAATCCATCTACAACACCTTTTTTACTTTGAATTAGTAACTTTGGCCATTGTAAGGGCTTTATGCTGTATTTTCTCAGCATTTCAAGCCCCTCTTTAACAAATGCCTGTTTATTGTTTCGGACTTCATCTGTGATTTCATCTGATAATGGATAGGAGATTGATATTCGTCCCTTTACTCCATAAATATCATCCATCCTGCTCTCAACAGGAGCTTGTGGGTCGGAATTAAATGCAATTGCCCATGGTTCACTTGGAGGAGGGCACTTTCTTGAGAATCTGAAAGCTGCATCTTCGATCTGTTGTATTAGGATGTCCTCCCAATAATTAAATTGCAATCCCCAAGACAGTTCATCAAGTATCTTCCCTACAGTTCTTTCAATTCTCCTATCTAGGCTAGCCTCTTTTCTCTGGAATTCGGATTCAGGACACGCTATTTTATTAGTCATTACCGCTGCTTTTAAGCCATTAAAAAGAGGCTTCCAGAATTCTGGATTATCTTTGTTCTTCATAAGTCCCAACATAGCTTTTGCCATGTTACTCAAATACATCTGGTCTAGATAAATTATAGTATGAGAGTTCATCGTATTAGAATAAGCTTAGCACCAGCATGGATTATCTGCAATAATTGGGTCACGAACAATCTGGTGAATTGATAAGGGTTACACTTCTTTAGTGCACTTCGATGAATGTAGATATTATTGGATTAAGCGAAGCCAGAAGCATAGACTTTTATCTGTATTTTTAAATCGAAGAGGTTAGTAGCGCTGATATAGACAAGGCGGTTGGCTCCTCGGGCAGGATTCGAACCTGCGACCTAGCGGTTAACAACTGTAATATTTCCATCAGACTAGATTAGCAAGTAAGCTAGGCAGGTATTGAAGATGCCACTATGTACTCTGCTATGAAAAGAAAAACGTAGGGCGACCATTTCAAAGGTCGCCCTGGCGCTGTTTTAGTATGAATTTTTGGGGGTTATTGATGGTTCTCTACCATCTGCCTTATCTTCAGCTTCCATTTAGCATTGCCCTGGTTCTCCGTTCTCTGCCTTATTTTGAGATGTTCTTCTTCTCCGTCCCGGTCTTTCTTGCCAGCATTTTCTGCAGCTTTTGAGTTGGGATTAAACGGCTTTTGTAGTCCAGGTGCATGGTTAATTCCTTTGCCATGAACTCCACTTCGCTTAAGGATTTCAGCTTTTGTCCAACAAGATTTAGAAAGTATAGTTACATCGGCGGTAGCCGTATTGGAGACGTTAGCACCATCAGGAGGAGTGCCGATGGCTTCGACGCTATTAGTCAGAGTGCCGACATCACCTATATCAATTTTGGTTTTGAAAGTGATGGTAGTTGAAACACCGGAATCTAATGCTCCGAGATCCCAGGTCAGTGTAATATTATCTGAAGTGGTTGGTGGTGTGGGGACTCCACCTACTAATCCGCTGCCAGTGACGTAGCTGAGACCATCAGGGAGGGTGTCATTAACTTTTACTGGGTCGAGGGTACAATCGCCCGTATTGGTGACCACGATTTCAAAAGTGACCTCTGTTGATGGCGTAGCCTTTGTAGGATCAGCAGTCTTGGTGATACTGATGCCTGGCGCCAGGCGAGTGACAGCGGCAGTAGCTGTGCTGGAGACGTTGGCACCAGCAGGGGGAGTGCCGATGGCTACGACTTTATTAGTCAGGGTGCCTGCATCACCTGGGTCGATATGGGCCTTGAAAGCGATGGTGGTATTATCACTGGAGCCTAACGCTCCGAGATCCCAGGTCAGTATATTAGCTGAAGTGGTTGGCTCTGTGGCGACTCCGCCTACCGATCCGTTGCCAGGAATGTAGCTCAGACCAGCAGGGAGGGTGTCATTAACTATTACTGGATTGAGGGTAGAATCACCGGTATTGGTGACCACGATTTCAAAAGTGACCTCTGTTGATGGTGCGCCTTGTGCAGGATCAGCGATCTTGGTGACATTGATACCTGGTGCCAGGCGAGTCACATCGGCAGTAGCCGTACTGGAGACGTTAGCACCAGCAGGGGGAGTGCCGATGGCTTCGACGCTATTAGTCAGAGTGCCGGCATCACCAGCATCGATATGGGCATTGAAAGTGATGGTGGCATTATCACTGGATCCTAACGCTTCGAGATCCCAGGTCAGTGTAATATTATCTGAAGTGGTTGGCTCTGCGGCGGCTTCACCTACCGCTCCACTGCCAGTGACGTAGCTCAGGCCATCGGGGAGGGTGTCATTAACTATTACTGGGTTGAGGGTAGAATCACCTGTATTGGTGACCACGATTTTAAAAGTAACCTCTGTTGATGGTGCACCCTGTGTAGGGTCAGCGGTCTTGGTGACATTGATACCTGGCTCATCCTGAGCATATACATTAGTTGAGACGATTGGGAAGATACACAGACTCAAAATTAGACTGACAACAGCTAACTTTGACCACAACGAACTTAATAATTTCATTTTTCCTCCTGTCCTGTCATTTGCTAGTAAAAACGAAAAAAAGGGGGAAAAGGTTTATTTAGATATAATTTGATATGTTTGGGGATTAATACCTTGTTTTTTTGCTTGACATATTGCCTTATAATATGGGCATCAGTGAAAAGTAATGAAGCCAACTGCCAAACTATCTTTTAAAATAACCGCAGCTATCCTGGTACCGCTGATCAATGCTATTGTCCGCCTGGAAATAAAAGGCAGGGAGAACCTGCCGCCGGAGGGACCAATTATTGCTATCTGCAATCATATTCACCTGTTTGATCCCATCATACATATAATGAGCATTTTGCCACGCGATAGCATCTTTTTGGCAAAGGAGGAATTATTCCGCCCCTGGCCGATACCCCTGTTCGCTATACTGATGAAAGTTACAGATGCCCTGCGCGTACCCCAGAATGCGGCTGACCACCCTAGCTTAGCCCCGCCCTTCAACATAGTGGTGGCGAAGTAGTAACTCAGCTAGTGTGGCGTGAATTGCTTGCCCCCAGTCCTGATGCAGGCCCGCCTCATGGTCTTCTCGATGTTGTAAATCTCGGCGTAACCAGTCTTCATGTCTCCTGGAAAGGAATGGTGAGTTGCTGGGGTGCCTGTGCATGTAATCCATAAGGGCTTCTGAGGTCATATCAACCAATGGAACCAGCCTCTTCTCGTTGTCTTGCCGATGACGGTGAGATCCTGTCTCTCCAGGCTGCTGTAGGAATAATTTCTTTACAGACGCCGCATTTCCCTTGATGCTGGTAATGCCTAGTTCGCCTGAGAAGTTATTATTTGAACAATTTTTTCTCCGGCCGTGCCATCTCCAAAGGGATTATTCCATGAAGTATCCTTATGGCACATTATAGTAACGCATTCGAGTATTCTCTGCGGTCTGACTCCTGCCAGAATGTTGGCTCCGACTTCAATAGTTTCCGGTCTCTCAGTGTTATCCCGCAAAGTTACGCAGGGGACTCGTAGAATGCAGGCTTCTTCCTGAACACCGCCAGAATCAGTCAAAATGAGTTTGGCATTGTTCTCAAGCTGGAGGAAGTCTAAATAATCTACAGGGTCGATTAGCGTGATGTTTCGGGGTTCAAATGCAAATTCCTGTATCATCTTCCGTGAACGCGGATGAATGGGATAGACTACAGGCAGCCGAAACTGGTCGAATATCTGGTTCAAACCATCCAGAATAGAAGCCAACCTGTCAGGGTTATCAACGTTTTCCTGCCGGTGGAGTGTGACCAGGAAATACTTTTGAGACGTAAGATGGAGAGGTTTAAGCATAGTACCTGTTTTCTCAGCCAATTGTTTATGCTGGTAAACAGAATCAACTATGGTATTGCCAGTAATGTAGATATTTTTTTCAAGAATTCCTTCGTGGAGCAGAATGTCCCTGGTTTGCGGTGACGGCGCAAACAAGTAATCCGAACAGTGGTCAGTCAGGATACGGTTGATTTCCTCAGGCATTTGCCGGTCGTAACTTCTCAGGCCAGCTTCTACATGACCTACTTTTATTGAGAGTTTGGCTGCTGCCAGAGCTCCAGCGAGCACGGAGTTGGTATCACCCAGCACCAGGACAATATCTGGCCGGTCTTTCTGTAAGACTCTTTCCACGCCGGTGAGTATCCGGGCTGTTTGTTCTCCATGGGAACCTGGACCTGCCTCAAGATTGTAATTGGCGAGAGGTAGCCTTAATTGCTCAAAGAATACCATGTCCAGAATGTAGGAATAGTGCTGCCCTGTGTGCAGGATGTAAAAATTGGCCTGTTTTGCTTCCAGTGCCTTTATCACCGGGGCCATCTTTATTATTTCAGGACGAGTTCCCAAGACTATGGCAATTTTCATTGGATTCTCCTGCTCCCTATTTCATAAGTAGCTCGATTTGTTCTTGTTGTGCATAGCCCAGGCTGATTAAAATGTCACCAAGCCGCCGTCCCGTAGTCGCCTGTATCTGCAGAGCCTCTATCAGCTGAAATTGGTCTATGATGCCCGCTGAAAGCAGTTTGGTGCCCAGACGAGTGTGAGTCTTCAGCGGTTCCAGCAGGTAGGTAATACGCAGCGCTCTATCAACGGCTGCAGAGGGCGCCAGAATCTGAGTGATCTGGCGTTTGGTCATTGATGCTAGAAAATCGATTGCAGTATCGCTCAGCGGTTCGGAGGTGGCCACCACTATGGTGGTGCGGCTTCCAACCAGAGGAACGAGGTGATAACTCAAAGCTATTTTATAGGGAATAAGCCTGGCCAGGTCAGGGTCAATAATTTCTGTTGTCAGATTGAGGTAATCCAGGTTATAGTGCTGGCTGAGTAACTGTGCATAAGTTGTCTCATCTACCATGTTGTGTTCCAGCATAAGCTTACCCAGCGGTTTGCCTGTAAGTTTTTGCTGCGACAACAGAGAGTATAACTGTTGTGAACTTATGATTTTATTTTGCAGGGCAAGGTCACCCAGCTTGCGTTTGTGGGCGATGAGGAAACTCTCAGGAGCATAGCTCTTGTGTTCTGTCTTAGCCCACTTTTTTTGCTGCGTTGGACTGCCAAAAAGGACTATCCTCCAGGCATGGAGCGTAGCTACAAAATTGATGATGTTTCCCCATACCAGTCGGATCGGAAGGAGCGGCGGTAGCAGCATTGCCATAAGTGCCTGCTTTGCCCCAAAAATCTCGGACAGAGCCAGTCCCCGCATAACCTGGCGCTCTACGGAAAAAACTGATGTTATGATACTGAGAGTATATACCATTTCCCAGGCTTTTTGCGTGCTGGTGTTTTGCCAGGGAGCGGCCCCGGTGAATACGGAGTAAATCCAGATGGCCAGGGAAAAAAGAAATACCAGATACCCCGGCCCCACGATTAAATTTGCCCACCGTGTTTTTATATCTCGATACCTGGCAAAGGCATCAACCCAGTTTAGATTCCGGGTGCCTTGGCTGCGGGATGCCTGGAAGGTAATGCCCTGAATCCAACGCCCCTTTTGTTTTATGGCTGCCTGAAATGTATTGGGGAAGTACTCCCGAATAGCAATTCTATCCTTTACCATTTTGCCATTATCAGCAAGGCGTTCCACGCCTTCCAGAAAGAAATATGTTGTATAGCCGTGTGATTTTACACGGAGGGAAAGTTCATAATCTTCAGCAAGTTGGCTGGTATCAAATACTGCGCCATTAACAGCGATTTTGTCCAGCACTTCTCTTCGGATAGCAGTGCCGACACCTGCCGAAGGAACCATGGTTTTTAAATGGTTTCTGACCACCATTACCCGGAGATGGTTTTCTGCGAACTCATCAGCATATGTTCCCATAGTGAGATGGGTAAAGAATCCTTTTAAAGTTGGAGGAGGTTCGAATGGAAAAACAGGAAGTTGTAGCATATCAACTGGCGGTACCAAATGGTTATAGAGCTTCAAAGACAGAGGGTGAATCACATCCTCAGCATCTTGCATGACCACGATGTCGAATTTAACATTGAATTCAGTTTCGTAATTAACCATGCCCTGGACAATGGAGTTCATATTATCCGCTTTATTGGTCGGACCAGCCCTGGGATTCACCACCGGGTGAATGTGATGGTGTTTCAAAGAGGTCTGCTGCACCGCTTGTATGGTTGTCTGGTCATTTGAATAGCAGCCCACAAAGATGTGGTATTTAGAGTGGGGATAATTTATGAGGCCGATGGTCGTCTCCAGCATATTCTGGATGACAGATGCTTCCTGCCAGGCGGGAATAAGTATGGCTATAAGCTGCAGGTGGCCGGTGTTGATCTGGTCCATAGAGACCTGCCACTGGCTCTTTGATCGAGCTATAGCCCAGTAATAGAAATCAATGAATAGCTCATCCAGGCTGAAGATAATAAAGCCCAGAGACAGGCCAACCAGCAAAATCCAGAACACAAAATCAAATACCAGCATCAAGCACCCGACTTTTTAATCAGACTGTCTGCATCCCTGATTTACTGCAACCGTATTATAACAGGTTGCACATGAAAATGAGTAAGGATATATAGAGGCCTATTTACTCGACGAATCGTCAGCGTTCTCACTCGAGCACCGGTTTTACTATAGAGCAGTTTACTGAATTGGATAATAAGAATCAACCAAAACCTGGGAGACCTCTTTTGTCCTGTCCCAGGGCGCATCTGAGGGTACGCCCTTACGTGTGTTTTCCCTCTCCTGGAGGGAGATAGAGGGAGGGGGGTTAAAGTTGAAAAGTTAAACAAAAATACCATCAGCTTGACATATTGTCTTATAATATTGGCATTACTAGAAAACCATGAAACCAACTGCCAAACTATCTTTTAAAATAACCGCAGCTATCCTGGTACCGCTGATCAAAGCTATCGTTCGCCTGGAAATAAGAGGCAGGGAGAACCTGCCTTTGCAGGGGGCGATTATTGCTATCTGCAATCACATTCATATGTTTGATCCCATAATACATATAATGAGCATCTTGCCGCGCGATAGCATCTTTTTGGCAAAGGAGGAGCTGTTCCGCCCCTGGCCGATACCTCTGTTCGCTATATTGATGAAAGTTACCGATGCCCTGCGAGTACCTCGCCGTGGGACAAACGAGGAGAGAAAAGAGGTAATTGAGAAATCACTTACTGTGCTGGTGGAAGGGCATGTGCTGGGTATTTATCCTGAAGGGACTCGCAGCGGCACTGGTAAACTGGACATGGCTCACCCCGGTGCCGTCAGGCTTGCCCTGCGCAGCGGTGCTCCCCTTATTCCTATCAGTATTTACGGGACGGAAAAGCTCAAGGGAATTGCCTGGTTAACCCGTCCTAAAGTAGTGGTGACTTTCGGCAAGCCCTTCTACCTGCCCAAGCTAGACCGTGAACCAAGCTTTACCAGGATACAGGAATTGAGCAATCTAATTATGGAGCAGCTCTGTAACGTTCTTCCGCCCGAATATCACGGGAAATATAGCAAACAAGCTAATCCATCAGCTAATTCTAGCACCAGCAGCGATAGGGAGATTGCTCTCCAAAGGGATTAGAGATAAGTTTCACTCTTAATCCTCTCCCATCAATGGAGAGAAGAAAAATAATGTAGGGGCGGGTTTTTAAACCTGCCCAGCAGACCCAAGCGGGTCTGTTTAAAACTGATGTGATAAAAAGGGCTGAAAAGGAGATTGTCTGAAAATCACAATTGCAGGAACTCGCGGGTTCCCATTGAGCCCGAGGGATCGTCACATCCGCCAGAGGCGGACTCACGATGACACATTTATTTTTGGGACACCCTCCCAGGGCGCACCTGAAGGTACGCCCTTATGTGTTGGTTGAAGGGCAAGTGGAAGAGAAAAGAGTGAGGGGTTGATAAGAATGTCAAAGTCAAAAAGAGGAGTGAAAGTTGAAAAAGCCCGTGAGCTCGGCTTCTGCTTTGGTGTCAGGCGAGCTATCAAGATAATCCAGGAAGCGGCCAGGGAGCACCAGGGCATAACCACTCTGGGACCTATTGTGCACAATAGGCTGGTGGTCAGCAGACTGGCTGATATGGGTATCAGCGTGGTAAATGACTTGAACCAGCTTCAGGGCAAGGCTATTGCTATTTCATCACATGGTGTTTCGCCGCAGCTACTATCACAAATTCAGGGCAGCCGGCTTCGAGTCATAGATACTACCTGTCCTAATGTCCGCAGCGCTCAGAAAGCGATTAAAAAGCTGATAGAAGGGGGCTTCGGCGTGATTATATTTGGTGAGGCAGACCATCCCGAGGTCAAGGGGTTGCTGGGCTGGGCAGATAACAAGGCTATCGCTACTTTGAACGGTGAGGAGCTGGCTGATGCCAGCTTGCCTAAGCAGCTGGGTATTTTGTCCCAGACAACGCAGAGCCGTTGGCAATTTGCCGAGTTCGTTAAAGAAGTTATCAGCGTGGTTTTTCCCAGGGTTCGGGAGCTTCGCGTTATCAATACTCTTTGTGAAGAGACTCAGAAGCGGCAGGAAGCAGCTCTGGAGCTTGCCAGGAAAAATGACCTGGTGATAGTAGTGGGCGGGCGCAACAGCGCCAATACAAAGCGTCTGGCGGAAATATGCTTGCCAATAGTTGAGACTCACCTGATAGAAACCGCCGCCGAGATAAAGAGTAGCTGGCTTACTGGCAAGAAACATATTGGTGTTACCGCCGGTGCCTCCACTCCCGACGAAGCTATTGAAGAAGTAGTAGCCAAGCTGAAAAAAGCGAATCCCTCTCTTCTTACATAAGGAGAGAGGGTTAGAGTGAGAGGTTGGACTTTATCCCATCTGGTCATCCAATCGGCGTCCGCCGAGCAGGTGGAGATGGAGATGGGGCACAAGCTGGCCACCATCTGGGCCGCAGTTTATAGTTACTCGATAGCCGCTGGCGGCGATGCCTTCTTTCTCAGCAACTTCTTTAGCTACCAGCAATAACTGGCACATCAAGCTCTGCTGTTTGCTGGAGACCTCTGCCAGTGAGGCAATATGAGCTTTAGGCACAATCAGGACGTGCTTTGGCGACTGAGGATGTATGTCCCGAAAGGCGATAAAGTCTTCATCCTGAAAGATAACGTCAGCAGGTATTTGCCCAGCGACTATTTTACAGAAGATGCATTCCATGTTTTAGAGCTCAGGCTAGGAGACACGGATGGCAAGACAGGTTACAGTTCTGGTGACGCCTTCTATAGGATGGACTTTGGTGGTAACCAGGCTCCCTACAGCGTTCAGATCGTCTTGTTCGATTACGGCGATAATATCGTAGGGTCCGGTTACGGCATCAACCGATTTTATTCCTGTAGTCTTATTTAGGGTAGCGATAACGTCCTTGGTCTTACCAACTGCCGTCTCAATGAGTATAAATGCTTTGGCTGACATAGTCCCACCTCCTCTGTGGCATTAATTGTAGCCTATTAACTAGCACGATGCAATAAATGAAATTCGGATGAATCATACCATTCTTTCTAGATTACAGGTGTTTAAATCAGAAATCTAAAATCCGAAATCCTAAACAATATCAAAATCCAAATTATCCAAAACTTACCTCATGCCTTTGTGTTTTTAATTTTGAGCTTGGGTCATTTCAATTTGTTTAGAATTTAGATATTGGGATTTAGAATTTGTCCACATAGTTACGCACGCCATGCAAAACTTAGTATTCGGCTACCCGTCAGACTATATGGTATCTGCGGTTAAAGAAGCCTTGCGTCTAAAGCGTGCCAGTAAAAAGGTGAACACCAACCCAACAACGCAGAGTCCGGCTACGGCATAAAAACCAGATTCAAAAGAGCCTGATACATCCTTGAGCACGCCGAGGAGATAGACTAAGGTGAAACTGCCCAGATTGGCAAAAAAGTTGCCAAAGCCAGTAGCAGTACCTGCCATTCGCTTGCCCAGGATTTCTACGGGCATGGCAAACAGCGGTCCGAAATAGAACTGTACAAAAAAGGCGTTCACCATGATAATGGCAATGAGCAATGCCATATTGTTGACCCGAACAAGCAGCGCTGTGGTGATTGACAGGATGACGAGCGAGAGGCTAATGACCAGGATGGGATTTTTCAGTTTGTCCGAGACATAGCCGCCCAGGACGTTTGCAGGAATGGTGAGCAGCCCCCGAACCGCTACGATTATCCCTGCTACCTGCAGTGCTACGCCTTTCTCGTCTATCAGGAGGCTGGGCAGCCATATAGCAATACTCTGGAAAATAGCGAACCTGACATACTGCAGGATACCAAAAAGCCACATGACCTTGTAACGGAAAAGGTGGAATACCTCAAGCAGGTTAATCTTTTGCTTTGGGGTGGTGGAGCTGGAAGCCCCTTTGCCGAACCAGAGATAAGTGCATGAGATAACAATGCCAGCTGACCCAAAAACGATGAAGGGGAAGTGCCAGCTTGACCCCTGGGCTAGAGGGGGACCAAGCCCGCTGATAAACACTTGGGCTAAAAATAATCCTGCTGAAGCTAAGCCCATGGCAGTTGCTCTTCGCTCTGAGCTAAACCAGCTTGTTACCAGCGCCAGACCGGGTGCGAAGAGGAGAGCACGGAAGAGGCCAGAAAAAACCTGATTGGCGACTCCTTGCCAGTAATTAGAAATCAGCCCAAATGTCAGACAAAGTACGCTTGTGGTTAATGCTCCGGTTACGAAGACTTTCTTGTAGCCAAGACGGTCTGCCAGATAGCCTGCTGGGATTTGCATTATAGTGTAAGCCATTATGGATGCTGCCGAAAGAGCACCACCCTCAGTAAAAGAAAGACCAAAGTCTTTTCTGATTGCTGGTAAAAAGATAGCTATTCCATAAAGGGCAATGTTCTGAAAAATCAGGCAGAGGGTCACCAAAGAAACGGTGATGAGCCTGTCTCTTTTAAATACTGTGCTCTGTTGTTCTTTTGTGTCCATACCAACAGAATAGTGTACTATGGTACCACTAAATCAGGGGTAAAAATAAAATTCCCCCTCTCCTTTTAAGGAAAGGGGGATACATGGGGGTTGAGAGTTTTTCGAACTATTATAGTCTATAGTCCGGCAGCGTCCAAAATCGCTGGTACCCTGTGCTCCAAACCGATAGCCATAATATGGGCACCCTGGCACATCCCCTTCATCTGGTTAATCAGGCGGGCAGCTATCTCGATGCCTTTTTTGCCCTTGTCTTCTGCTTTGTCGATTTCATTGATAAGGTCATCAGGAACATGGATGCCAGCCACGTTTTTATTCATGAACCGTGCCATAGCTGCTGATCTGAGGAGTACTATACCGACCATTATGGGCACACCAAGCTTCTTAGCTTCTTTCATAAAAGCTTCAAATTTCTTTGGTTCGTATATTGCCTGAGTCTGAATAAACTGGGCGCCAGCCTTGGCCTTCTTTTCCAGTTTGAACAGTTGAGGCTCCAGAGGGTCAGCTCCGGGAGTAACGCAGGCTCCGAGGAAAAATTTGGGAGAGCCTTTCAATTCTTTACCCGCCAGGTCCTTGCCAGACTCTAATGTTTTGGCAGCCTGTAATAAAGAAACAGAATCAAGGTCAAATACAGGCTTAGCCTGAGGATGGTCTCCCAGAGTAACATAGTCGCCGGTAAGACAGAGGACGTTCTCGATACCGAGTACGGAAGCGGTAAGTAAATCAGATTGCAGGGCGATACGGTTACGGTCACGGCAGGTCATTTGCATGACTGGTTCCAGCCCATTTTGTTTCAGTAACATACATCCACCCAGCGAGCCAGTTCTCATAACCGCGCTCTGCTGGTCGGTAACGTTGACCGCAGTTACTCTGCCCTTTATTAATTTGATATTTTCCAGGTACTCGTGAGTGTCAGTACCTTTAGCTGGTCCAACCTCGGCGGTGACCACAAATTTTCCGCTTTTGAATGCATCGCTCAGGTTGCTCATTATATAGTTCCCTCCTTAAAGGCTGCCTAGGCTTTCGCCTGCTGTTTTTGTTCTGTTTCTTCCAGAGCCCACAATATGGTACTCCTGATGGTCTTCGGTGGTTGCATCTTGCTGTAGTCTTTGATCGGAACCATCGTTTTCATCTTGTCCAACCGCCCCAGCTTCTCCAATCTCTCGTAAATCAACTGCCAGCCGCAGGGTCTTACTTCAGGTTCAACTTCGCATCTACCATCTTTAGCTCCACCACACTGCCCATTAATTAATTGCTTGGTGCACACAGTCAGCGGGCAGAGACCACCAGTATAGTCCAGCACACATTCGCCGCACTCGCGGCAGCGTTCGCTGCCTTTCCATTCGCCACGGCTGCCACCGAGGTTGACAGTATTGGCAGCAGGGTGTACCAGCTTGTTTACCACCGCTGCGGTAGCCTGGACGCCGATGCCACAGGTCATTACCAGCAGGGAATCGGCGGCATTTATCTCAGTTTCACGTGGCAGGAGTCTGCTCTTCACCAATGCTTTGTCGCAGAGAAAGTCAATAACGCTATAGCCAGTGATAGTCTTACCTTCTTTCTCCAGTTTTTGTTTCATTTCCAATACCTGAGGTTCATCGCCAGTATGGCAAACTTCAGCACAACCCTTGCAGCCCACCAGAAAAACCTTCTTTTCTCCTTCCAAATATCCTAAAACTTCGGCAAAAGGCTTTAATTCAGAGACTATCATCTATCTACCTCCATAGACGTATTCGTTTCCTTTATCTCGTCAAGAACCAGTTCTACGAGTCGGGGCATCTTCTCCTCTAGTTCCGGGGAAAGCTCCAGTCCGTAGTCTATTACCTTGGGCTCAATGCCAATAACAGTTACCATTTTGGGACGCTTACCGAACAAGTTCATTAGCTTCAGGCTGTCCACCAGCCCGAGTTCATGCAAAGAAACTGGTGCTGGTGTGCCCGAGTCCAGGTCAGCGATGTCGAACCGATATATAGTTCCTGGTTTGTCTCCAACCACTGCGGCGTCAACAATAATCAACTTGTCAATGTCATTGTCCACCAGCGACAGGATATCAGGGGTAGTGCCACCATCGATTAAGTTAATATTTGGTGAGTCCACTTTATCCGCTAATCGCTGGACTAGGTGGATACCCACGCCCTCGTCCTGGAGCAGCAAATTGCCTATGCCCAGAACCGTAATCCTGGGACTGTAGTTAGCAGCTTCTTTGCCACAGGAACGGAGAAGTTCCGCCTTAGCAGACTTTGAACCTGCCAATCTCTTTCCCCTTAGGTGTAATCACGTGGATAGCGCAAGCCAGACATGGGTCCATAGAGCGGATTATTCTAACGATTTCGAAAGGATTCTTTTCATCTTTAATCTTGGTACCGATCAGCGCCTGCTCTACTGGGCCGGGCTGTTCCTTATCATCTTTGGGACCGAAGTTCCAGGTGCTGGGTACCACGCACTGGTAATTGGCAATTTTCTTATCTTTAATCTGAACCCAGTGCCCCAAGGCACCACGGGCGCCGTCAACCAGCCCCATGCCATAGGATTCGTTAGGTATTTCATACTCTACATAAGCTGGTTCGCCGGGCTTAAGCTGGAGCAACCAGCTGGGCATAGTATCGGCGACAAATTTACAATAAAGCGCCCTGGCAGCATGACGTCCCAGAACGGAGAATAAAGCCTTTGGGCTGGCTTTGAACCTGGAGAGCGTGGAGTCAACCATCTGCTTGACTGTGGCATCACCGCTGACATAGGTTGCCACCATGCGAGCCAGCGGGCCAACTTCGTAGACTTTGCCGTCATACCGCGGTGCTTTTGACCAGGAATAAGCACCATTCTTGCCTAGCTGTGGTTTGGTCATTCCCTCTTTAGGATGTTTGCCAGTGCTGGAGTCCTCATACCAGGAGTGTTTGACATGCTCGATGATTTTGCCAGTGTCCAACGGATTTAACTTAAGGTCGGCGGCGGATACGGTTCCCTGCCTCAGCAGCCTCTTCCGCTTGGTCAGGTCGGCAACATTGCCCTCCAGGTCAAAACTGCCATAGGAGAGCAGATTGCCGCAGCCAGCACCTATGCCAAAGTAATCGGAGTAGACTTCAGCTACCGCCAGCACATCGGGAAGATAAACAGTGTCAATGAAATCTCTTAACTCGTTCAGCTTCCATAGAAAAGAGGCGATTTTATCCACTGTAACAGTCTCGGTTACTCCACCGGGAATAACTGCCATGTTATGGGGCATCTTGCCGCCGAAGATGGTCAGCATTTCTTGCCCCTTACGCCTCATCTCCAGTGCCTTAACATAGTGAGCTGTAGCCTCGATGTTCATCTGGTCGCTGAGGCGATAGTCGCCTTCATAGCGGGGTACAAACGGTGCCAGCTCGCCACGCTGGATGAATTTTTTCACCGAGTTCAATGCTGGGTCATTGCCGCTATAGCCAGCCACCTTGGTTACATCTACATAGTCCAGTGCTGCCAGGTGATAGAAGTGCAGGATATGGTCAGCAATATGGGCAGCACCAAGGATAAGGTTGCGGACAATGCGGCCGTTGTCAGGTATCTTATCAGCGACGCCGAAGGCACTGTCCAGGTTCAGGGTGGCAGCTATGGAGTGGCTGGTGGGGCAGACACCGCAGATACGCTGAGTGTACCTCTGGGCATCTCGGGGGTCTCTCCCCTGAAGGATAAGTTCGATGCCACGGAACATCATGCCCGAGCTATCGGCATCTTTTACCACACCGTTCTCAACGGTCACCTCAACTTTGTAGTGACCTTCAATACGAGTTACCGGGTCAATAATAATCTTGCTCAATTACTTGGCCTCCTTTCCCTGGAGTTTGCCCACCATAGGCATGTTAGCATCACTCAGTTTCTGATACATAGGCGCTACCAAATCGGGGAATCCTGGTTCGCAGCAGCCGATGCAGGGCGAACCGGCGCCGATGCACCAATTGGTACCATGATTCCATAACCTTAGTGAGCAATCAGCATAGGTAACAGGGCCTTTGCAGCCCAGCTCATTCAAACAGCCGGGTTCACCAAATTTCCGAGCAAACTTGCCTTCATCGAAATAGGCTCGCCGCGGGCAGTTCTCATGGATTAGGTGTCCGTAGAATGCCTTGGGACGCTTATGCTCATCCAGAGCTTCAGGCTTGGGCAAGCCCGTCAGGAGTACCGAGGCAACCGTGCCCACGAACCAGTCGGGGTGTGGGGGACAACCGGAAATATTTATTAGCGGTTTGTTAATACCTTTAGATTTCAATAGAGCATCAACGCCAACATAGCCACCGGGGTTAGGTTTCCCCGCAGCTATGCCACCGAAAGCGGCACAAGTACCCAGAGCAATGATTGCCAGCGCATCTTTAGCCAGGGCTTCCATGCGGGGTGCCATGGGTAAAGGTTTGCCATTTTTTTCTCCTAATGTCCCATACATACCGCCATCTTTGGTAGGTATAGCGCCTTCGATGACTAGAACATAGCCACCTTTGTTTTTCTGGGATGTGTCCTCGAGTACTTCGAGTACGGCGTCTCCTTGTCCTGCCATTACGGTCGCCTGGAATTTAAGGTTAACATGCTTGCCAGGGATAACTTCGTCGATGAGCACGTTTTTGATGGTGGGACTGACCGTATTGAGGACAGATACGGAACACCCAGTGCAGGTGCCAGCCTGTACCCAGAGCACTGGAATTTCTTGAACCTTTGCTTGTGCCATATATCCTCCTTTTCTGTAACTAGACAAGCCAGCATAAGTTTTAGGTAACCTGCTGGACTAAAATTCTGGCCAAATCAACTTGAAGGAGAAAAAATATCATCGTATTGAATGAGTATCTACAGGCAAAACCTCCAAATTGTACACCCATGATTAAACTTGTGTCAAACGAAATATTCGTGGCTCGTCGCTAGCGTAGGGACAGGTCTTTAGAGGTTCTACTCGGAAGTGGTTGTTATCCTGTTTCTATGATAGAATAAAATCATGGATAAAATATTTCTTGAACTTGTTCTTATTGCAGCAGGACTATTACTTGGAGGGGTTGGTGGTGTGTTAGTAGGGCAATTAAGAACACGTGTACTTTTATGGCTACTCAGCGCAGGTGGCGGATTACTTATATTTTATATAGTAGCACGTGTTTGTATTTATAATAGCAACGAATTTTGGTATGTTTGGTCAATTATTGGGGGTACTGTAATTGGCTTAATTATATTTGCGGTATTACGTAATAAAAACCTAGTTGTTGGATTAACGGATACTTGGTCAAGGGTACAGCAAAGTAGTGCTGACAAAATATTGGAGTTATTACCTAAAATGAAGACCGAGATTGAGGTAATGTTAAAGAATATTGACATCAATAAGATAACCTCAGAGACATTAAATAATTTAAATATTAGGGAAATTGAGTTAAATCATAAATATAGCGACAAAAACAAAGGATGGACAACTAATGGGAGGCTACTTTTTTTTATGAGTTAATAAGATATATGGACAATAATGACATAGGGTTACTAGAGAGTATCAATAATAATACGACTTGGGCTGAACTAAAAAGTGAACTAGGAAAATGCAAAATTCAACCAGACGGGATGTTATCTCGAAAATTAAGAGATTACGAAAGTTATATCAAAGGCATTGGATATGAACGTTTGGCTAGTATGTATAATCACCAACCATATACAACAATATGGCAGCAAGCAGATGAAATATTTTTAGATGAAATAAGAACAAAAATAGCAAAACAACTTCAGAAAATGAGTAGGTAAAGTATATGCCATGTAAATATTGTAACTCAACAAATACCAAAAAATTTGGTACTTTCAATGGTATACAACGATACTATTGCAACGATTGTAAACGTAAATTCGTATCTAACACTGCATTACCGTATATGCAAACGCCAGTAGAGCAAGTGGCTTTAGCTTTGAGTTTATACTACGATGGTTTATCACTAAATGCCATACGTAGAAATTTAAAACAAGCCTATGGTATTTATCCTTCTAGCTCCACTGTCTATGAATGGATAACACGATTCACAAAAGAAGCTATTGAAAAGACAAAGGATATCAAGCCAGAAGTAGGCTATGTTTGGCTTGCCGATGAAACCATGATTGATATTAACGGAACAAAGCATTGGCTATGGGATGTCATTGATTTTAAGACAAGATTTCTATTAGCCTCTCATATTTCAACAAAACGAACTGTAGACGATGCTATGATTCTCATGCACAAAGCCAATTTGAGAGCAGGCAAATTCCCAAAAGTGATTATGACCGATAGCCTCAATTCCTATATGGAGGCAATCGCACTAACCTATAAAAACAGAGCACGACACTTAAAGGTTAAGAAGTTTACTGCCAGTCCAAACAATAACCTCATAGAGCGTATGCAAGGTACTATCAAAGGTCGGACAAAGGTTATGCGAGGATTAAAAAGCTATGAGACCGCAAAGTTGATTATGGATGGTTTTCTTGTGCATTACAACTTCATTAGACCACATCAGTCTTTAGAGACTAAAAGGGATAGCTATGTTACACCTGCAGAAAAAGCCAAAGTAGTGTTACCTTGTGAAGATTGGCTAAAGTTAATCAAATACAATGTAATGCCTGATATTAAACCCCCAAACGTTGCGGAGATAGGTTTCGCAAGGATGCCAATGACTCCATTACAAATAATCCGTAGAAGAGAACGTGAACGCAAACGTGTAACTAGGGCAAAACAATATAGAATAAGAGACAAAACTATCCCAAAACAAATAACAGTAGTGCAACATATACGTAGGATAAGGAGGATAGGATGAGTTCACAATATCTTATTATTCTGATAGAGGTAAGGCTGATATGAAAACAACTAGGCAACCTATTATCCCAAATCATTATTTCTCTTATGTGTCTTCTGAATGTCAGTTATTATTTGAGTCTGGGTATTATTATGGATGTATTGCTTTGTGTCAAACCGTGGCTGAGGCTTTAGCACGTTTTATGTATGAAAAATGGACAGGGAATCAACCATCAAGTAAGTTTGAAGTCAATATTAGGAAGATTAAAACTGAGTCTGTCCAACCAGATGTAAGTGAACTTTTAGCAAATATACATGGCGGGCAACAGAGACATGATTTCCACCATTTAAATAAAACAGTACCTATAGAATATAAGGAATTGCAAAATATTGCGACTGACAAAATAAACTTACTCAATAGAGTTGAATCTGAAGTATTTAAATCTGAGTTTACTGAAAAGGGGATGAAATTTAAATATCCAAAATATTGGGAGACTACTAGTGCAGACAATGTATTCCTTAGGATTAGCCATTGACAACCACTTCCGAGCAGAACCCCTTCAGGTCTGTCCCTGCATTGGTCTGTCATTGCGAGGAGTCCCGACTGAATCGGGATGACGAAGCAAGGGCTAGGTTGGATGGAAAGACTAAACGATTGCTTTGCTGTGATCGCAATGATAGAGCGGGGCGAGAGGTTGGCATGATTAACATATTCGTGGCAATAGTTCTCCAGAAAGCATATCCACTATACGAGAAGCGCTCAGGCTGGGTTCTCATGATTACCTTGCCCTTATGCTCGGTAGTTATTTCACCGATAATTGCGGCATTTACACCATAAGGGTTTTGTTTCATTTTATTCAGGATTTTCTCCGCATCTCTGGAGTCAACTATTGCCACCAGTTTGCCTTCATTAGCGACATAAAGCGCATCGAAGCCAAGTAGCTCACAGGCAGCCCGCACCCCATTGTTAACCTGTATCTTGTCCTCATCTATCCTGATACCCACATTCGACTGTCTGGCAATCTCATTCAGAGTGGTCGCCAGCCCCCCGCGAGTGGGGTCACGGAGAGAATGAATCTTGGGTGAAACCTCCAGCATTTGTGCCACCAGTTTATTTAACGGTGCGCAATCACTCTGGACAGGTACCGAGAATTTCAAGCCTTCACGCTGACTCATAACAGCAATGCCATGGTCACCGATGGTACCGCTGAGTATAACCTTGTTGCCTACCTTAGCGTTAGCTCCAGAGATATCCACATCCTTGGGCACAACCCCTATGCCCGAGGTGTTAATAAACAGACGGTCAACGCTGCCCCGATTCACTACCTTGGTATCACCGGTGATTATCTTAATTTCAGCTTCTTCGGCAGCAGCCTTGATGGAACTTATCACCCTGCCCAGTTCACTCAGTAATAGTCCCTCTTCAATAATCAGAGACAGGCTCAAATACAGAGGTGTGGCACCACTCATGGCTAAATCATTGACTGTGCCGCATACTGCCAGTTTGCCGATATCGCCACCGGGGAAAAAGAGGGGACTGACCACATAGCTGTCTGTAGTGAAGGCGAGTCGTCCCCTTCAGGTCAAATACCGCTGAGTCATCAAGCTTAGCCAGTAGCGGGTTATTAAGAGGGCGCAGCAGGTTCTTTTCTATCAAGTCATGGCTCAGCTTACCGCCGCTGCCATGAGCCAGCAGGATGATTTCATTCATAAATCAGCTCCATATATATAATAGGCAGAACAGGCGCCTTCAGAAGAGACCATACAGGGACCTATGGGATTTTCTGGTATGCAGACCTTGCGGAATAGCTTGCAGTCAGCAGGTGTTTTTATGCCGCGGAGGATTTCTCCGCAGATACAGCCCTTCGCCTCCCGCACTGGTTCAACAGCAAAAGTAAAAGAGAGGTTAGCATCAAACCTCTCATATTCTTTCCTTAATTTCAAACCGCTGCCCGGAATCTCGCCGATGCCTCGCCAACCAGCTTTATCAACTTCGTAGACTTTATCGATGAGTTCCAGGGCTTTTACATTGCCCTCAGGCTTCACTCCTCGACGGTAGGCTATCTCTACTTGTGGCTTTCCTGTTTCGATTTGCTCCACCAGCATGGCTACCGAAAGTAAAATATCCAGCGACTCAAACCCAGAAACCACGCAGGCAACTCCGTAATCTATGGGGGATAAATTCGTAGGGATGAGAGCCGATTATGGTGCTGACATGCCCGGGGCAGACGATACCATCCAGTTTGATTTCACCGAGGTCTAGCAGTGCTTTCATTACTGGGGGACACAGCTTCAGCAGGCACAGAACATAAAAGTTCCTAATTTTCTCTGCTTCTGCCTGGAGAATTGAAGCAGCTATAGTCGGGGCAGTGGTCTCGAAGCCGATGCCAATGAAAATGACCGATTTATCAGGGTTATCTCGGGCGATTTGGAGGGCATCCTGTGTGGAGTAAACAATGCGTATGTCAGCCCCCTTTGCTCTGGCTTGCTGTAGGCTGGAATAGCTGCCGGGCACTTTCATCATATCGCCGAAGGTGGTGATGATGACATCGGGCAAATTTGCCAGGGCAATGGCTTTATCAATATCGGCATTGGCGGTAACGCAGACGGGACAGCCCGGGCCAGAGAGCATCTCTATAGTTGGTGGTAGCAGCTGGCGGAGGCCGTTTTTCATAATGGCAACGGTATGTCCGCCGCAGAATTCCATTAACCTGGCTGGTCTGGTGGATAGCCTCTCTATTCTTTTTATCAGCTTTTTAGCCAGCTCGACATCACGGTATTCGTCGATATATCTCAACTGTTTATCCACCAGCCTTCAGTTGCCTTATCCACTGTTTGGTTTGTTCGATTATGATGGGATCATCGGACAATTGAATAAACATCTCGAAATCGGCTATAGCCTCTGTTCTTTTGCCGATCGTGGCATAGACCAATCCACGGTTGCCATAAGCATTAGCGTACTTAGGCTCTAGTTCTAGTGCCCTGGTGTAATCTTGGATAGCTTGGTCATATTCCTTTATGCTGAAGTAGACGGAACCTCGCTCGGCATAAGCCAGCACAAAATCAGGCTTCAGCTCAATTGCTTTATTGAAGTCAGCCAGGGCTTTATCATACTGTTTTGACGTGGCGTAGCAAATGCCTCTAGCGCTATAATTGGAGGCATCACCAGGCTTCAGCTCAATTGCCTTGTTGTAATCGTCAATAGCTTTATCGTATTCTCCTTCAGTATAGTAAATATCACCCCGGTAACTGTAAGCATCTACAAGGTCGGGAGCTAGCTCAATTGCCCTGGTATAATCGGCAATGGCCTCGTCGTATTTCCCTTTGCTAGAGTATGCAGAAGCCCGGCTGGTATAAGCCTGTGTATAATCAGGAGCCAGCTCTATTGCCTTGGTGTAATTTGCCAAGGCCGTGTCATAGTCTCCCTTAATCTCATAGGCATGTCCCATGTTTCTATAGGCTTGGGCGTAATTGGGGACTAGTTCAATGGCTTTGGTGAAATCGGCAATTGCCTTATCATATTGACCTGTCTTGCCGTAGGTGCTACCCCGGTTATTGTAGGCCTCGGCGTATTCGGGGTCTAATTGTATCGCCTTGGTATAGTCGGCAATAGCCTTGTCATTTTCATCGATATAATCGTAGTACATTCCCCGGTAGTAGTAGGTCTGCATGTAATCAGGCGCTAACTCTATAGCCTTATCGTAGTCAGGAATAGCTTTCTCAAATTCCAATTTGATATAGTAAGCATATCCGCGCAGGGTATAAGCTTTGGCGTAGGCCGATGATAGTTCAATCGTCTTAGTATAATCGGCAATAGCCTTGTCCACATCACCTTTAAACATGTAGGCATTACCACGGTTAACATAAGCGCCAGGTAACTCCGGGGCTAGCTCGATGGCATTAGTAAACTCAGCGATAGCCTGGTCGTATTTCTTTTCTTGGATCAGAGCCAGTCCTGAGTCATTGTACTGGTCAGGGGTGAGCTTCTCTGTCGTGGCAGTATTTGATGTAGCTGGTTCAGTCTTTGATTGGCAGCCTATCACTGGTAATGATGTCAGCAGCAAGACTATCAATATCAGATTAGAAATTATTAATTTCTTAATCTCAGTTACCTCTTCTTTAAAACTCTACTGTTATTGCGAGCAAGACTAATCAGGACTATTGCTCGCTTCTACTTAATCTTCCCAGTAGCTCAATCAGCACTATCCTCAAGGCGGGCCATCTGTTCAAATATCTTTAAGGTTTCCTGTGCTTCTGCCTCATCAATGACATTGATAGCATAGCCGGTATGAAGTAGAACATAATCTCCAGCTTTAACCTCTGGGGTAAGCGCAATGCTGACACGACGTTTCACTCCGCCGATTTCTACCTCGGCTTCGTTCCCCTCTATGGACACAACCTGTACTGGAACGGCTAAACACATAACGGATAATTTTAACCTCTTCTGCAGTCATTGACAAATCGCTAGGTAAGTGTAAAGCAATAGAGATTGCTTCGCCCGCTTGAGGCGGACTCGCAGTAACAGTGTGTTGGAAGCTGAAGGAGACAAATAGGTAAGAGTTGTCTCCCCTAATCGACTTGGAAATTTGCTATTACAGCCTGTCCCAGGGAAATGCCGCCGTCATTGCAGGGCACTTCTCTGTGTGTCAATACCGAGAAATTAGCAGCTTCCAGCAAAGGTATAACTTTCCTCAATATCAAGCGGTTTTGAAATACACCGCCGCTTAAAGCTACCTGATTGATTCCAGTTCTTTTGGCAATCACCTGGCACATTTCAGTAACCATCCGAGCCATCGTATTATGGAATTTAACAGACATCACGCTTTTAGATATGCCCCGAGATAAATCGCTGACTATGGCAGAGAAAAGCGTTTTAAGCTGGACGACGAATAATCCATTTTGCTCGATTATGTCGTAAGGATAATTTTCATTACCGACCAGGTCACCTGCCTCATAAGCTATCATCTCCAGTTCTACAGCTGCCTGTGCCTCGTAATCTATCACTCCTCTGACTCCAGTCAAAGCTGATACGGCATCAAACAGCCGTCCCATGCTCGAGGTCAGCGGTGAGTTAAGTCCAGATTTTATCTGCTGTTTGATAAGCTCAATTTCGGTGGAGTCGATTTCTGTCAAGAAATCCAGCTCGGATACGAGAGCATTTTTACCAAGTAGCTTCAGTAGATAACCTATGGCAATACGGTATGGTCTTTTAATGGCAGTAGCACCGCCGGGCAAAGGCAAGTACTCAAGCTGTCCCATTCTCTGAAAACCTTTGTAGTCAACCATTAGGAATTCGCCTCCCCAGATATTTCCATCGCTGCCATAGCCAGTGCCATCAAGAGCGACTCCGATAACTGGAGCTTCAATCTTATTGTCGATCATACAGCTTACAATATGGGCATGGTGGTGTTGTACTGGAACAAGCTTGACGTTATTAAGCTTATCCGCCAGTTCCAGCGCATATTTGCTGGAAAGATATTCGGGATGCTGGTCACAGGCAATGATTTCAGGTTCGATGCGGAATAGCTTCTTAAACAGGTTTATAGTGTTTTCGAAATGCTCCAGGGTCTCCAGGTTTTCCATATCACCGATATGCTGGCTAATGAACGCATAGTTGTCACGTATCAGGCAAAAAGTGTTTTTTTCCTCAGCACCGCAGGCAAGAACCTGCCTGGATTTGAAAGGCAGATGGATGGGGTGTGGTGCGTAGCCCCGCGCCCGCCGCACAATTTGTACTTCGTCTCTTTCTACCATAGTAACACTATCGTCATACCGGGCATAGATATCACGATTATGCACCAGGAAATAATCGGCAATTCCTGCGAGCCGTCTCACCGCTTCATCATTATCCTTGGCAATCGGTTCCTCGCTGATGTTGCCGCTGGTCATAACTAATGGCAGTCCTGTTTCACGGAGCAGGATGTGATGCAGAGGAGTATAGGGTAGCATGACGCCCAGGTATTTTATATTGGGAGCTACTGCCTGGCATATTCCGGTGTCTGGTTTCCAGGGTAACAGCACGATAGGGCTTTGTGACGATTTAAGCAGTTTTGCTTCTGTCTCAGATACGTAGCAGTATTTTTTAACCTCATCCATGTTGGCGACCATGACGGCAAAAGGTTTGAACTGGCGTTTTTTCCTTTGTCGCAAAAGTTCCACAGCCTGTTGGCTAGTAGCATCGCAAGCCAGGAGGAAGCCGCCCAGTCCCTTAACCGCAACTGTTTTACCTTCTCTCAAAAATCGAGTAGCGGAGGCAATGACATCGGGTACAATCACAGTATTTCCAGCAGCATCGAGTAGTTTCAATTCAGGCCCGCACTTTGGACAGGCGTTGGGCTGAGCATGAAAGCGGCGGTCCAGTGGGTTATCATACTCTGCTTGGCAGGCAGGGCACATCCTAAAAGCTCGCATGGTTGTTCTAGGACGGTCGTAGGGGATGTCTTCTATTATAGTGAAACGGGGGCCGCAGTTGGTACAGTTGGTAAAAGGATAATAATAGCGCCTGTCTTCTGGACTGAAGACTTCCTCAAGACAAGCATGGCAAGTAGCGATATCTGGAGAAATGAGTTGGTACTTGTCTTCTTGGGCGATACTGTGGCGGATTTCAAACCCCTGATAGTCCTGAGGCGGATGATAGTTGATGGAAACACTCTCTATTTGTGCCAGGGGTGGAGCATTTTGTTGAAGTTCGGCAAAAAATTGTTCGATGCTTGTCTTATCGCCCTCGACCTCGATTTTCACATCTTCAGAGGTGTTACACACCCAGCCTTTTAGCTTGTGCTTGACCGCCAGTTGGTAAACAAAGGGTCTGAATCCTACTCCCTGGACTATGCCCTTGGCGCTGATACGAGCTAACTTTAGAGTGCTGACTTTGGCCATAAGTTTAGCTGAATTTTACTTCAAGCGATGGTATTGAGCAAAATTGGAATTTGTCTTTCCCTCACCTTAATCCTCTCCCGTCAAGGGAGAGGAGATTAGGTAAGATGTTGTCACCATATTCCATTTTGCTTCCACTAATAGTATAATCGAGAAAAGATTTTTAGGTGAGATTTGGCAATGTTTCCTTTCCCCTTGGCAAAGGGATAACGAGAAGAAGGATGAGAGGTTGTTAAAAAATCTTGGGAACACCATTCTGGTTGTGGTGTTGTTTTTGGTCTTAGCTGGCTGTGCCCAGCAACCAGTGCCTGCTCAACAATCAGCATCAGCTAATATTCTGACCAATACCCCGCCAACGGCAGACTTCATTGCCAACCCCAATGAAGGGCAAGCTCCTCTGACTGTTACCTTCACTGCTTTAACTACAGGTGAAATCGATCTCTGGCACTGGGACTTTGGCGATGGACAGTTTAGTAAAGAACCAGCACCCACTCATACATATACTTCTGAGGACGAATACGCTGTTACCCTTACAGTAGCTGGTCCCGGCGGGAGCGATACCGAGGCTAAAGTTGCCTATATAAAAATTGGCCAAGCCGTCATTAACTGGAAAGAAACAACCAACTACATTGGCCAGAACAGAATAGTCGAGGGAGTTATTGTGTACACGCATTATGCTTTAAATTCCAAAGGTACTCCCACCTATCTTGATTTTAATATGCCATTTAAAGGCTATTTCAATTGCTTAATATGGGGCAGCGATAAAGCCAAATTTATCAAGCAGTTTCCCCCTAACCCGGAGACGTATTTCTTGAACAAACGAGTCCTGGTCAAGGGATTAATCGAAGAGTATCCCCAAGGTTCAGGTGACCCTGAGATAATTCTCAGAGAACCATCCCAGATTGAAGTTGTCGAGAAATAGCATCAAGGAGTGGATTTTTTACTATTTGAGGTGTAATCATTGTAATTTAGGATATCTAAGTTTATTAATTTATTGAAATTGTATATTATAACTGTATGTAAGGTGCAAATATTACTTTTTACCCATTGCTTTATTTCAAGTCATAGTTGTATAATCGTAGAAAGTAATTTAATTAGCAATGGTGAATACCTAGGGGTTTTTTTAAAGAAGGGAGAGGTAATAAAGCTAGAGGAGAGAATATGCAGCAATCGATAATGTGTCCTAAATGCGGTTCACCAAATGCATTGGGTCAGAGATTCTGCTGGAATTGTGGTACGACTTTGGGTACTGGTTGTCCTAACTGTGGAGCTAGCTTAGACCCTGGTGCCAGATTTTGTGGGAACTGTGGAGCTCAATTGCCTGCGATGCAACAGCCAGGTGGTTGGGGACAGCCTCCTCCGCCGCCGCAGCCAGGTGGTTGGGGACAGCCTCCGCCGCCGCAGCAACCTGGGGGTTGGGGACAACCTCCTCCACCGCCGCAACCTGGGGGTTGGGGACCGCCGCCGCAGCAGCCTGGAGGATGGGGGCAACCGCCACCAGGAGGTATGCCACAGGCTGGTGCCTGGGGGCAGCCGGTACAGAGGCGAAAGTCAGGGGCAGGAGGGTTGGTAATATTGCTCATTGTTCTCCTGATTGGGCTTGGTACTTTGGGATATTTTGCCTTTTTCAGCAGCAATCCTCCGTGGGCAAAATCTCCGTCTGGTTCATCTTCAGGTACAACTATCACAAGTGCGATTACGGAGGGTCCTTTCCCCTTCCATATTTCTAGTGATAACACAACTAGCACAGCTAAAATGGAAGTCAGGTGGAAGACTGATGTTTTGTATAAAGGACAGGTGGAATATGGCACGGATACCACCTATGGTTCGACTTCTGAGTTTGAGTCAGATTTCGTTAAAGACCATGTAGTACCTTTATCTGGACTGCAGGCTGCCACCAGTTATAATTACCGTATTATCTTGAAAAATCAGAGTGATCAGGAGTGGACATCGGGGAACTTTACCTTCAAAACACCTGGCGCAGAATAAAGAAATTGGTTGTTATTGTTTTACCTTAGTTCCTCTTTCATCCCAGAGAGAGGGACTATAAAATTTTAAAAGGGGCTTGGTGCCCCTTTACTTAAACTCAGTGGTGTCTCTCTCCTTATGTGGCGGTTATTTCACTGTTGGTTGCCGCTATCTTTTTCTTTGAGCCATTTTTCGATTTCGGTGACCACATCTGGCTTCTGATTGAGATTTTCTAAAAGCTGGTAAATCTCACCGAATCTTTCCACAACATCACGTGCTGAGGCGTGTGTTGCTAAGGATGCCATAGTAAGCTGACTGGCCATAAGCATGAGGCTCTGCTTTTGCATTTGTCTGGCAGCTTCTTCCTGAGAGGCACGCATGTGGTTGGAAATGCAATTCAATACCTCTTCTTGAGTTAAGTAGTCCTTATTGCACAGAGGGCATCTCATCTAAGTAGACCTCGCAAACCTGTATTTTAATTTTAGCTGTTATTCTTTGCTTAAGCAAGAAATCAAAGATTTTGGTAGTGTATCATTTTGAAAACTAATAAGCTATACTATTCGGTAGAATCTATTTTATCAATCCAAGAAGATATGGCTTGGACTAAATTACAATATAACCGTCGTCAAATTAATGAGGCTGGTTCTATTTTTCATTCTTTTGCTAGAGTACCTGCTGGTGATGAAATTGTTCGTGCCATAGATATTATAGATAATTTTCGTGTTGCTCATGCATATCCATTAACCGTATTGCAAACCACATTACGAAATCGTGGGTGTGTAATATATACAGATTGTATTATTGCTCAACGTCTTAAAAGATTATCTGCAATATTATCAAAACTGAATCGCTTCCCAACGATGAAACTATGGGATATGCAAGATATAGGTGGTTGTAGGGCAGTTCTTGATAGTATTGCTGCTGTACAGAAATTAGTAGATACTTATAAATCTAGTAAATACAAGATTACATCTAAGTTTGTCGGCGAAAAAGATTATATCAACCATCCAAAAGATTCTGGATACAGAAGTAGGCACTTAGTATATCGTTATATTGGTGAGAATAATCATTCGTTTGATTCGCTTAAGATTGAAATACAAATACGAACAAATTTACAACATGCTTGGGCTACTGCTGTTGAGACTGTTGATGCTTTCACAAAACAAGCATTAAAATCTAGCAAAGGTAAGCCAGATTGGGAACGTTTTTTCCAATTGATGGGTTCCGAAATGGCTTATCGAGAAAACACTCCGCTAGTACCTAATACTCCATCTGATAGAGAAGAATTACATAAAGAATTGAGTAAGTATACTAAAGAACTACAAGTAGAAGATAATTTTAAAGGATTCACGGCAGCAATAAAATCTGTTCGTAAAACACGAGCTATTAAGAGTACTGATTATATTTTACTTTCACTTGATACCAAAAAAAAGCGATTGTTTTATACTGTTTACCCTCGTAAAGAACTAGCTCAAGCAGCAGAAGAATATGCTAAGATAGAGCAGATAATTAGAGAAACGAAAGAAGGTGATGCTGTACTTGTATCTGTTGATTCCTTTAATAATCTACAGCGTGCATATCCAAATTATTTTGCAGATACAGGATTATTTTTAGAGGTATTAAGAGATTCAATAAAACGACGCCGTAGATTTTTTTTCTTTTAGAAACTTTACAATTTCTTCAATTGTCCACAAGTGGTCAGTTAATCCCGCTGCCATTGCTGGAGTTCTCGGATAGGGATAAGCTAGTGTTTTATGTGGACTAGCAAAATGGTAGTGCATGAAAAGTAGAGAGCCAAAACGCATAAGTGGTTTTTCTAGCTTCTTTGGAAAGCCATTGGTTAACCGAGCAGAACGCCTCATGTTCATACGCATGGTAAGGTTTTGTCGTTCTACATAGCTAGTTGATCTTAATTTATTATCAGGTCTGCCTTGGATTCTACGTTTCTCAGTTCCAGTACATTGGGCGGGGCTATATTTTGTTTCGTTGCCTTGCTCTGGCTTACCGTAGTGCTTTATCAAGAGCGTAATCAATAGCACTACCAAAATTTTTTAATTATACCTCTTGAACTGCGGCTAAAAGCTGCTAGAATTAGCTTATAGCTTTGGGAGGGTGTACCAAGCTAAATAAATGATTGGGAGGTGGACAAATGCCTATTTACATCATGTTAACTACGCTGACAGAGGAAGGTAGAAAGACTGTTAAAAGTAATCCGGAGAGAATAAAGCAAGTCAACAAAGAAGTTGAAGAAATGGGAGTTAAAATATTGTCTCAATATGCTGTGCTGGGCCCTTACGATTTCGTGAACATCTTAGACGCTCCCAGCAATGAGGCGATAAGCAGGGTAGCTATAGAGCTGGGTGCCAGGGGAACTCTCAAGACCATGACCATGCCAGCTCATAAAATCGATGATTTTATAAACTATTTGAAGAAGTAGTATCTATGGTACAAGATCGTACACCCTCCTAAAGACAATTCTGCTATCACCGCGAGCCATCACTCTCCTATAATTGCGGGGAGTGAGAGGTTGTCACTTACCTGTAAATAGCGTTCTTTTTTCTGATAACTGGAACAAATTCCCAGCCGTTGTCTTCAACAAATTTCTTTATTGAGTTTCTGACCATGCTGATATCAAACTTATAGTCATAGGCTTTGCCCAATGTGCCGTCTTCTTTTATCCCGTACTGTATCCCCCACGATTTTTGGAACAGAATTCTGCCCTTAAAAAACTGTTCACGGTATGAGATTTTTGGTGCTCCTGCAATCCATTCCACGGTTCCAAGCTCCTCGTAATACCTGAAACTGTGACGGTTCTCATCTGCCAGCATAAAGGCTCGATATGTTTTCTTTAATTTCTCCTTGGAGTAGATTCCATACCATCTGGCATCAACGATGTTCCATTCCAGCGCCAGGTCGGAGTTTTCCGCTGTCTTAATCTGATAAGGCAATTGCGGCGAGTTAAGGTGCAGTATTTTCTCTATCAGTGCTTGCTTCCTCATAGGCGCGATACTTGATTTTTTCTTGCCGCCGAGATGCTCAAAAAATCCCAGTCCGTAAAGCGTAGCCACTATGCCGGCTGCAACACCGAGGATACCTACTAAACCACCAATTAATAAGCCTGCAAGCATAATTTACCCGTGTTTGGAAACTGGAGACGAGTTAAACATTCATATTTTAGGCTTGAGTACACCTGTCGTCAAAAGGTTACTGCAAAGGAAAGTATCACATTATAAAAATTAACCTTGTGTACAAGGTAAACTGAACACATTTTACATAAGGTTTCTTTTAGTGTATAATAATTTAACTAGTTCAAGTTTAGGTTATTACAAGCTTCTTAGAATCCCCTCAGATTTATTTTAAGTATTGGATGACCGAACTCCGACTAAAATTGAGATGAGAGGAGGTCATCTAATGAATTTTCAGGACAAGTCTATCCACTGTTCCGAGTGTGGGGCTATTTTCACTTTCAGCGCTGAGAAACAAGAGTTTTTCCAATCTTGGGGCCATAATAGTGAGCCCAAGCGCTGTCCTTCATGCTGCCAGGCAGGGAAAAGATATGGGGCTGGCAACTATGGCCGCAGTCCCCACCGCCAAATGTTTCGGGCAACATGCGCCGATTGTGGTAAAGATACCGAAGTACCCTTTGAACCTCGTGCCTATAGACGTGTGTATTGTAGCAATTGCTATCGTAAAGTCAGAGTGCATAGATAGAACTATCTCAAATCATTAGAGTATACACAGGCTGAGATACCGAGTTAATTTATGCTCTTGCTAGAATTTGTTGGTAAGTTATGTCGTTAGAAGTTTCGCTACGTCAAGGTGAATCACAAGACTCGCTATTGCGACGTTTTCAAAAGATGGTGCAGGTGAGTGGAGTCCTGCGTGAGTCGAAAGCTAAACTACGCTTTGTATCCAAGAGAGACGCTGCCCGGATTAAAGCAAAAAATAGTGCCAGGCGGCGACGATATCAAGGTAATACAGGAGCGCGCTAGAAAGCGCACAATTTGTCACGGCTTGTGCTGATGGTAGAAAAGCAGTGATAGTGGGTGATTTAGCGAAGGATGCTCTGATATGAATATTTTTGTTGGTAATTTACCACTTGAGTTGACTGAGGATGAACTTAGGAACGAATTCTCAGCTTTCGGACAAGTGAAATCTGTAAATATCATGAATGACAGGGACATTGGCAGCGGTCAACCGTGTGGATATGGCTTTGTTGAAATGGTCTTAGAATCCGAAGGCAGTGCTGCAGTAACTGGTCTTAGAGGTAAAACAATAAAGGGCCGGGTGATTGAAGTCATTGAGTCTCTTTGTTTTTCAGGCCATACAGAAGGGAAGTCCTTAGATAGCAGAAGAGGTAGCCATTTTAACAGAATAAGGCAGCGAAATAGCAGGAATAAGTTAAATCGCTTGCCATAAGTCGGAGATATATTGTTTTATCATATTTTACTAAGGAGTTTTAATTTTAATGAGTTTTGAAACCTTTAATTTTCATCCAAGCATTATGGATGGTGTACGAGCGCTTGGCTATACTGCGCCCACACCTATCCAAGTTCAATCGATCCCCCCAATAATGCAGGGACGTGATGTCATTGGTCTGGCACAGACCGGAACCGGCAAAACTGCCGCGTTCGTGCTGCCAATCTTGCAGCGTCTACTGCAGGGTCCGAGGGAGCGGGTCCGTGCTCTCATAATCTCGCCCACGCGTGAATTGGCTGAGCAAACTTGCGAGGTTATTAGTGAATTGGCACAGCAAACGGGGCTACGGAGTATCGCCATTTACGGTGGGGCGAGCATGGAGCAACAAAAACAAGGACTACGCAGTGGGATCGAAATAGCTGTTGCCTGTCCAGGCCGCCTGTTAGACCACATCTGGAAGGGCACAATCGATTTATCACATGTGGAAATTCTTGTCATCGATGAGGCGGACCGGATGTTTGACATGGGTTTTTTGCCAGACATTCGGAGTATTTTGAAGTGTCTGATAACACAGCGCCAGACACTCCTTTTCTCGGCTACCATGCCTGATGATATCCGCCGTCTGGTGGAAGATGTCCTGCATAATCCGGTCTTGGTGCAAATTGGCCGCACAGTACCGGCAACCACGGTGTCACACGCACTGTACCCTGTTAATCAACATCTCAAGACTGCGCTGCTGATAGAACTCTTACGGCGTACTGAAACGAAGTCAGTACTTGTCTTTACGCGTACCAAACATCGTACTGAGCGCGTAATGCAACAACTGAAAAGAGCGGGGTTTAGAGCAACCTCATTGCAAGGCAATCTGTCTCAGTACAGACGTCAGGCTGCTATTGACAGCTTCCGTGCTGGCTCGGTTAAAATTCTGGTGGCGACCGATATTGCAGCCCGCGGCATTGATGTTTTGCGTATTTCACACGTCATTAATTACGATATGCCAGAGAACACAGATGCCTACACTCATCGCATCGGCCGCACAGGACGGGTTGACAAAAACGGTGATGCGTTAACATTTGTGACAAGTGCGGACACAGCCATGGTACGAGCTCTTGAGCTTATTCTCAAGGCAAAACTGGAGCGCCGGATACTGCAAGGCTTTGATTACACGGTGTCTGCTGCGCCAGATAAATACAGCAGCGCTCCGCGCCGATTACAACGAAGCATGGTGCGAAATGGTCACATAGGTAACAAGAGACTGAATTGTAAAAGCTAAACAATACCTCAAAGAGTTACTTATGGAGATAATTAAAAATGGTATTCTTTATCATCCCAAGGTGGCAAGCGCTTGTGATAAGCTCTTTAAAGGTAGGGGGTTTGCGTTTTAGTAGTAGTTTAGAAGTCAGGTTTCCTGAAAAGACACAAGGTACTACTCCGAGAGGAATTTGCAGATCAGGTTATTGAATTCATCTACACTTTCTCTTTGTGGGGCGTGACCGCAGCGTGGGAAAATGTGCAATTTGCAATCAGGAATAAAGCTGTGTGCCAGCTTAGCTTGTGATACGGACAGATAGACGTCCTTGTCTCCCCAGATAACCATTGTCTTGGGTTTTATTTCTGGTAGACGGTTTATGAATATCCAGTCGTTCTTGGTGCTTTTTAGATATTTGTTTTTTTCTTTCCCCAGCAGCTTTTTTGGAATCTTGGTAAGCTGAAGTATTAACCAGCCTCGTCGGCTAAGGTCTCCCAGACCGCCACTATTAACCAGGACAAGCTTGTTAACCATTTCGGGATGGTCTAGGGCCAAGACCAATGCAACCATTCCGCCCAAAGAATGCCCTATAATATGAGCACTAGATAGGCCAAGAGCTTTCATGAAATCACTCAAAAAGGAAGCAGCCCAGGCGGGCGAAATAGGCACATCTGCGGGCTGACTTTGACCATAACCAGGTAGGTCGAGGGCATATACCTGGAAATTCTGAGCCAGAAAAGCCAGGTTCTTTTCCCACTCATGCCAATCGTTGGCAGCACCGTGAATAAAAATTATGGGCTGACCCTTGCCCAGACGTTTATAGTGAATATCAAGCCCTTGTACTTGTGTCCAGTAACTGTGATCATCCAACTTTTATAGCTATCCTTCTTCCTTTCCATTTTTCTTTTAATCTGACGGTTCATCGAAATAGAAGGCAATACCCAGAAGTCCAGGGCCTGTGTGCACCCCCATGACTGGAGTAAAGTCTCTCACGTAGACTTCAACGCAATTGAATTCTGAGGTTAGACGCTTTTTCAAGTCCTCGGCTTCGTTCAAAGCATTAGTATGCAAGACAATGGCATGCATCGGCTTCCTGTCAGTTCTCTGACGTAGTAATTCCAAGAGGCGCCCAATAGCCCTGACTCTGGTTCTGACCTTATCCAGAGGAGTGGCTCCTACTGATAATGGCATAAGCTCAAAAACAGGCTTAATTTTGAGCAAAGCACTTGCCCAGGCGGCTACTTGTGGCACCCTACCTCCTTTAGCCAGATACTTTAGGGTATCAATAAAGGCAACCAAACGAACTTTGGGCATCAGTTTACGAGCAGTTTCGAGTACATGCGATAGACTGTCTCCGAGGGATGCTGCTCTGGCTGCCGCTAGAACTACAAATCCCTGAGCGCCTGCAGCAGTACCACAGTCCAGCACTTCTATGGCGGCATTTTGCAATTTCTCTTTACTCATCTCCGTCGCAGCTTTGGCAGAATCAAAGGCATGGCTAAATTTGGCAGAAGGAGCAATCACTAAGATAGACCTGGCTTTTTGGGCTACCCTTTTAAAAACTTCAAAATAAGTTCCTATTGATGGAGCTGATGTAGTGGGTAACTTGCTTGACCGAGATAGGAGTTGGTAAAACTGGGTTGGGCTCATATCTATCCCGTCACGATACACTTTACCCTCGTGGATAAATTCCATGGGCACGATTTCAATCCCATATTTTTTCACTAATTCTGGGGGCAAGCATACTGTGCTGTCAGTAACAATAACTACGTTTACCATGTTTCTGCCAATGATCTCAGCCGGAGCAGGCTTCACCTGCTACCTGCTTGATTTGAATTCCTTCCAGAACCGGTTTGGCTACTTCCGATACCAATTCCCGAATAGGTATTTTGCTTAACACTCCTTTTTCTCTTTCGAGCCGGTACAACAGCGATAAGCCTACTATCATGCCCAGGAATGTACGGGCAGCCACCGTGGTATTCAGCCGTCGAAAAACATTCTTGGGTACTCTCGATTTCAAATATTTTTCCAGTAGCTTCAGGGCTGGTTGTATTACTTGGTCAAGGTATTGCTGGCGTAGTTCTGGGTCGCGTTGAATCTCGCTGATTAGCAATAGCAGAACTTCAACATTTTTAAAGTTCACATGGAGATTATCTGCGATGATGGTGGAAAGAAAATCGGCATCAGTTGATTCCGGCGTCTGCTGCTTTCTCCTTGTGGCTAAGCTCTCTTTCTTACCCCGTTGAGGCATCCGCCATCATCCTCAGAATAATGAGTGAGTGCTCACTCATTATATTATCATTGCAGGCAATACTGGTCAACCGAATGGCTGAAAATGCCGGGCGTATATGCTCGACAAGGGCTATAGGAATGATATAATGTTTAAAAATATTTACTATTGGAACTTATCGGAGAATTTCTATAGCCATACTCGGCATGGGAATGAAACTGAACAATGAAAGCAGTTATTCTTATCGGTGGGCAAGGAACCAGGTTGCGCCCACTGACCTGTAATATACCTAAAGCAGTAGTACCTGTCTTAAACAAGCCATTCCTGGAGCATCTTTTGCTCTATTTAAAGAGGCATTCCGTAGATACTGTTGTTCTGGCTATGGGTTATAACCCAGACCCTATCAAGGAAGCTATTGGTGATGGCTCACGTCTTGGTATTCAACTCACTTATGTTATAGAAGAATCCCCTCTGGGCACAGCCGGAGCGGTGAAAAACGCCGAGCAGTTATTGGACGATACTTTTATCGTTTTTAATGGTGACATTATCACCGAGATAGACCTATCAGACATGATTAAGTGGCATAAAGAAATCAAACCGAAGGTTAGTATAGCACTCACGCCGGTGGATAATCCTACAATTTACGGTGTGGTAGAAACTGATGAGAAAAATATGGTGAAGCGATTTGTCGAGAAGCCATCGTGGGATGAGGTTACTACAAACATGATAAACGCTGGCATCTATGTTGTAGAGCCGGATGTGTTAAAGCTTGTGTCATCCTCAACTCATTGCATGTTCGAACGTCAGCTTTTCCCATGGTTGCTTGATGCAAGTGAACCCATTTTGGGCTACAAATCCAACGCTTACTGGATTGATATCGGCACATTGGAAAAGTATTTGAAAGTACATCATGATTTGTTGCAAGCGCAACCAGATTACGGAGTAAGGATAGAGGGGGAAAGTCGAATACATCCTACTGTTCAGATAGAAGGCCCAGTTTTGATTGCTGAAGGATGTACCATAGATAGGAACTCTCGAATTAAGGGGCCTGCCGTGCTAGGCCCGCATTGTGATATCTCTAGTAATGTTGTCATAGACGGATCGGTATTGTGGCGTGGAGCGAAAATAGCAGAGGAATCAGTGCTGAAGAACTGCTTGATAGGTGCTCATAGTTATGTTGAAAGCCATCTTGACCTTGAAGATTGTGTATTGGGTGACAATGTTATGGTGGGACCACGGAGTGAGCCTTATCGCGGTGTACAAGTCTGGCCAGAGAATTGCACTGAGGCAAATAATCAAAATGCTTGAAAATTCTTTAATCACCAGTTTATTAACAATAAATATCAGATGAAATTGGTAACTTTGCTTTAACACTCGACGAGATATAGCCGGCTGGTTGTACTAATGGAAGGAGTAACAAAATGGGGAGATTAGAGAATAAAGTTGCACTTATTACTGGGGGTGCCTCTGGAATAGGCAAGGCGATAGCCTTGGCATTTGCTCAGGAGCAGGCAGATGTATGCATCGCTGACAAGAATTTTACTGGAGCGCAGGCAACTGCTCGGGAGGTTGAAAAGATTGGACGTAAGTCATTAGCTATCCAGATCGACGTATCGAAGATTTCTGAGCTTGGAAGGATGGTTTCTGCAGCGGTCGACTATTTTGGCAAAATAGATATCCTGGTGAACGATGCCGGTGTAAACTTATTCAAATCAGTACTCGAAGTAACGGAAGCTGAATGGGACACTGTAATTGACGTAAACCTGAGGGGGCTTTTTTTCGCTACACAGCGTGTACTACCTGTTATGCTCAAGCAGGGAAAGGGGAAAATAGTCAATATAGCTTCTAATTGGGGGGCAGTGGGGTATCGGAATGCATGTGTCTACTGTGTCTCAAAGGCTGGCATTATTAATCTGACAAAGGCTATGGCTCTTGAACTTGCACCCCACAAGATCAATGTGAATGCTATTGGTCCAGCTTGTACCGAGACTCCTATGTCAAAACCTGAGCTGGATGATGCTGAGTTATTTCAATCGATAATTAGGGAAATCCCACTCGGGAGAGTAGCACAGCCAGAAGAAATTGCTGCTGCGGCTATATATTTGGCATCAGATGAGTCTGACTTCGTTACTGGACACACTCTGTTTGTGGATGGAGGCTTCTTAGCCCAATAAGACTAGTAAAGCTTGTGTTGATTAAAATTATTAAATGCAATTAAAAACAATAACTAACTGCCTATCATTATATGTCAATCACTCTGTAGTGAAACTCTAGCTTATAAAGTGATACAATTATGCGGCTAGATAAGAAACTCTCTATGATTACCTTTATGCCGATCTCAAGCAATGATAATATACGATTCCTTGCTGGCAGATAACATTAATCAATAAACTCTGTGAACTAAAAGATATGGCCAAAATCGCTGTATACCGGGATCGGAATTTTCAAATAGCTTCCATCGCCAGTTTTCTGGGGTTCATGATGGTAGCCTTGATAGCTCCGGCATTCCCCAAGATGGTACAGGCACTCGGTGTTGCCGAGCAATCCATAGGGTTACTTATTACTGCCATTACTATTCCTGCCATTATTATATCGCCGTTAAGCGGGATTATGGCTGACCGATTCGGAAGGAAAAGAGTTCTCGTGCCCTCTATATTCCTGTTTGGCATAGCTGGGGGTAGTTGTGCGTTTACCAATGACTTCAATATCATTCTGATACTACGGTTGGTGCAGGGGATAGGTGGTGCCGCACTATTTAATACAAGCCTTGTTATTATCGGAGATATTTTTGCGGGACAGCGGCGGGCTGAGGCTATGGGGCTTAATAATACTATTAACTATGTAGGTTATATCATCTATCCCGTACTGGGTGGGGCGCTAGCAAGTATAGCCTGGAATTATACCTTCCTACCTTTGTTCCTAAACATACCTTTAGGGATTATTACCCAGCTTTATTTACACTATCCTGAACCAAATAATCGGCAGACTTTTAAGCAATACTTAGGAGATACCCTTCATTATTTAAAAAGTCTAAAAGTGCTGTGGCTCTTTTTGGCGGCAATAATAACCTACGTCCTTTTTTACGGGGCTTATCTTACTTATTTTGGTCTCCTATTAGAGAATCGTTTTCAAGTATCTCCCTTTACCATCGGGTTATTTGTTTCTGTCATGGGACTCATCATTGCTATTACCTCTTCCCGGCTGGGAATGCTTAATAAAAGATTCTTGGCGACTTTGCTGATAGTGGTCGCTTTTGGTTTGTATGCTTTAGCTATGTTTATTATCCCGGTATTAACAAATCTGTGGCTGCTTCTATTGCCAACCGTTATACTGGGAATAGCTCAGGGATTAATCTTACCCAGCATGATCATTATAGCGTCCAGTACGACTCCTCCGCAGCATAGAGCAGGTTTTATGGCGATATTCGGTACAATGGTAAATGTGGGAATGGCCAGTGCACCTCTGGTGATGGGACTGGTATTTACCCTTACAGGGCTGAATCTAAATGCTACTTTTATAGTAGCTGGCATCATTGCTCTAATAATACCAATCACAGCTATAGCGATAGGCAAGAAGAGGCTGCCACTGGCTCAATCCCCTGGTGCCTTTAATCCAGAGCAAGGTTAACATAATTTAGGGCAGATCAAAATAAAGTCGGTTCACTAACTGCCTTTACCCTAATAGTGTAAATAGAGGAGGTTGCAATGAGTCAAGCTAAGATCGGATTGGTTACACAGGGGACTTCCCAGTTTATCTTCAAAACAGTGGTATATCATGGCATCGGGAGCACCGAACTAACTGGTGGAGAAGCTGTTAAACAGGGCATTTCTAAAGCCTTAATCGTCACCGACAATGGAGTTCGTCAGGCTGGGCTTCTAGAAGTCGTGCAGAATTCCCTCTCCAAAAGCAAAGTAGATTATGAAGTTTTCGATGAAGTACAGGAAAATGCCGATGTTAACGTCATACATAGGATATCCTTAAGGATAAAGAAATCTGTTTGTAACGGGATTGTTGTTGTTGGGGGTGGTAGTCCCATATGTGCTGCTAAAGGCGCTGCCCTGGAAGTGACTAACAACGTGAAAGATATTCGCGCATTAGAGGGATGGAATAAAGCCAAGGTACCACCGTTGCCTATCGTTTGCCTGCCCACTACGGCAGGTTCTGGGTCAGATGTATCACCAGGATTTCCAGTTCTTGATTATGAGTATCAAAGGGAATTTGGCATTGGGGGTGAATATGTTTCACCGCGCGTTTCTATCCTGGATCCATTGCTACTGAAAACATGCCCTCGTTGGCCGATGACCTTCGGTGGTATAGATGCTCTTACCCATGCGGTGGAAGCTCTGTGGAGTACCAGGAGCACCCCTCTCACGGATACTTTGGCTTTTGGTGCGATCAAGATTATTATGACCAATTTAAAAGAGGCTACTCTGACCGATGACATAGAAGCTAAACTGAATCAGCAGCTTGGTTGCACTCTAGCCATGGTCGCTGGAGAAAACGCCGGTCTGGGTATTATTCATGGTCTTGGAGGGGTTTGTTTTAGTCTAAAAGGGCCACATGGTTACAAATGTGGTATATTTCTGCCACATGCCATAGAGTTCAACATGCTGGTTTGCCAGCAGAAATTCGCTGAAATGGCAATTATTCTGGGTGAGAAATCGCAGTATAAAACTATCTCCGAGTTAGCCAGCCTATTTCTACGGCGGGTTAAACTATTGCTTATTGATCTGGATTTTCCTAGAAAATTTGAACCAGCTAATCTTAGCAGAGAGCAAATTCCCGAAGTTATAAAGGAAGCCAGAAGATTTTCTCCTCCATTCCTGGAATATAACCTGAGAAAAGTGACAGACGAAGATATTGCAGGCATGTGCGAAGCTTCGTTGGAAGACTGGGAATTGGAGTAGGCCTGTACCCCAGTAAATTAGTGTGAAAGGTAGGTTAGACGATGACAATGAATAACCAGCGTGTATACAGGTATCGATGGGTTGTTTTATTTGCGTACATGATTGTTGCTGCCCTGACACAGCTATACTGGCTGAATTTTGCCGCTATCACCACCTATATGGAGGAGCGTTTGAGCATATCAGCCAGTAGTATTATGTGGCTGACTCTGGTTTTCCCTTTGGTTCAGATATTACTTACAATGCCTGCTGGGTTGATTATTGACCGCAAAGGGTTCAAATACGGTATTGCCATTGGGGCGATTTTAACAGGCGTTTTTGCTATGGTACGCTTGATCAATCCTGAATCTTTCACAGTTCTGCTAATATCTCAAATAGGTATCGCTGTAGGCCAGCCATTCGTGCTCAATGGCGTCACCAAGCTTGCCATGACCTGGTTTCCTGAAAAGGAAGAGGCTACAGCAGTAGGACTCGGTTCGCTGGCTCTGTTCGTTGGCATGATGGTAGGACTGGGAGCTACACCATCTCTGGTGCAAAATATGGGTTATCACACAATGCTCTGGATTTACGGCATCATCGGGCTTATCGGCGCTTTGTTATTCATGGTCATAGCCAGGCCCAGGCCTGCTATATCTCCTAGAGAAATTGAATCCCGAGAAGAAGTGATTGGCTGGGGTGGAATTAGAACAATTTTAAAGAATAGAAATTTTGTCTACCTGGGTTTCATAGCATTAGTCGGCATAGGTGTTTTCAATGGTTTGGCTACCTGGCTGGAAAAAATACTGAACGAAATGCACCATATATCCATGATTGACGCAGGGACTATCTCCGCTGTAATGATTTTTGCTGGTATGCTTGGCTGTATCGTCATTCCCATGATATCCGACAAGGTCATGAGGCGGAAACCGTTTCTTATTCTGGCATCATCTATAGGCATGATATGTGCCATTATGATTATGCTGGGTTCAGGCTACTGGACAAATATGGTAGCTGGTATACTGCTCGGCTTTTTCTTTATATCCGCCCTGCCAATCATGCTGACTATGTCCGCCGAAATCACAGGGGCCAAGTTTGCTGGCATTTCTGTGGGATACCTTCAGCTTTTAGGCAATGCTGCGGCAGTTGTGATTGTGGTAGTGATGGAAGGTTTGCGCGGAGCAACCGGGCAGTTTATTTCAGCATTAGCTCTTCTGGCAGTATTGTTGGTGGTCTCACTCACGATATCCGTAATTATTAAAGAACCCACTAAAAGCTGACATACTATTGCCTGGCGATAAAAATGAAGTGAGTATTGGGGAAAAGAAGCAAGGGATATTCGGGTCATTGCTTTAAATAAAGCTTTTGAAATCACCTATAAACCCATAAAATTTAGAGCAAATCTGGTAGGGAAGCCATTGGAGTGAGCCAGGGGAATGGGCACAGGTTAACGAGGCGAGAGTCATAGTGTGCTGGCTGGCATATTGCTGTCAGCAGTGGCATAATAGACGCAAAGGGCTTTGGGGGGACAGAAGATGGATAACAGCCAGCAAGCTGGTATATCTTTGATTACAGAACCTCCTAACTTCTGTGAGTATGCCGGAGCAGCTTGCGATCAGAAATTTGCTAATCTTTCTATATCCGATGGATTTTTTATCTATCCAAGCGATCCAAAGACTATCGCCAGCACGATAGAAGAATCTATTCCAAAACTTAGATCTAACACGGAAGGAAAGCATTGGGTTTCTTGGAAAGACCTTGACATTTCTGGTCAAATCATTTTTTGCAAGATCTGCACTGCATTTCGATTTACAAAGCTTGTGATTGCCGACGTCACAACCCTTAACTTCAACCTACTCTTTGAGATTGGCTATGCTCTTGGTCTTGGTAAGCCTGTTCTTCCCATTAGAGACACAAGTTATATTCGGGATCACAAGGTATTTGATGAGTTAGGGTTACTTGATACACTGGGATATATTGACTTCCAGAATTCAACGACTCTGGTGGAAGGCGTGACCAAGCGCATTGATGATATACCACCATTCAATCAATATCCCGCGCTCAATACGGAGCTACCTCTCTACCTCGTGAAAAGCCACATTCAGAATGAGGGAATGATCAAACTGATGTCTGTGCTCAAGAAGTCGGGGCTCCGCTTTCGAACATTTGACCCACGAGAAATATCCCGTCTCTCTTTGCATGAAGCTTTTAAGCAAGTCTGTTCATCGTATGGTGTGATTGCTCACTTAGTTGACCCTGAAAGGAAAGGGGCCCTTGCTCACAATTCTAGGTGTGCGTTTCTCGCCGGAATGTCAATGGCTGCAGGAAGATTCACGTTGATGCTGCAAGAGACCGAAGTCCCGCAACCAATCGATTATAGAGACGTCGTCAAATCTTACAGCGGAGCCCCTAATATCCCTGACCTACTCGTCCCTCTCATCAAATCGGTTGTTGAAATGCTGCAGGAGAAACGATTCGTTGCTACAGCACTACCCCTTCGACAACTGGAGAAGATCGACCTGGGCGACGTGGCAGCCGAAAACGAAATTGGAGCACTCCGCACCTACTTTGTTCCAACAGGCCAATATAATGAAGCCAAGAGAGGACATGCGAGGCTCGTAGTAGGCCGAAAGGGCGCAGGCAAGACAGCAATCTTCTATAGCGTAAGGAATGCATACAAGCCGAGCAGGGACCATCTGGTACTAGACTTAAAACCAGAAGGCCACCAGTTTACGAAGTTGCGCGAAACTATTTTACAAGAGTTATCACCAGGATTACGCCAGCATGTCCTGACTGCTTTTTGGAACTACTTGTTACTCATTGAGATTGCACATAAGATAGTCAAGGAAGAGGAACGCTATGCATACCGCGATTATGCCGTCAAAGAAGCATATGGAAGAGTTGTCAGCGCCTATAGTGGCAACGAACAACTTGAAGAGGCCGATTTCTCCGAGCGACTACTGCGACTAGTTGATGATATCTTGGCTCGAAGGAAAGATATAGCGAAAATTGCAAGTACGGCTGATATTACTCAACTCGTGTACAAGCAAAACATTGGCCCGCTCAGTAATGCGATAGGTGACTACCTCAAAATAAGCAAGAAAGAGGACGTGTGGCTACTCTTCGACAACCTCGACAAGGGCTGGCCAGTGACTTGTGCCACTCCCGAGGACATCATGATACTGAAATGTCTACTAGAGGCGACTAGAAAGATCCAGAGACAATTTGAGTCGAGAAAAGTAGACTTCCATGCTATTGTCTTCATCCGCAATGACATCTATCAACATTTAGTGGTCGATCCTGCCGATAGAGGAAAAGAGACGATGGTCCTACTGGACTGGAACGACCCTGAACTTTTCAAGGAGATCATCAGGAGGAGAATAATATATAGTGCTCAGTTGGAGCAACTGTTCGATATTCTCTGGCCACATTTTTTTGCAACCCACATCAATGGAGAGGAATCGTTTTCCTACATCTTAAACCGGACACTTATGAGGCCACGGGAAGTTCTACATTTTACACGTGAAAGCATCGACATTGCGGTTAATCGCGGTCATGAAAAAGTGACGCAAGAGGACATTCTAAAAGCGGAACAAGCATATTCATATGATTTATTGGTCGACCTAACCTATGAACTGAAGGATGTTAGTCCGGACTATGCTGACGTTCCATATGCATTTATCGACAGCAAAGCAGTGCTATCAAAAGACGAAGTTAAAAAACGAATTACTGATGCAAAGATTCCTTCTGACAGATTGGAAAATGCTATCGGACTCCTTTTATGGTTTGGTTTCTTAGGGATCTATGTTGGTGACGATGAAGAGAGGTACTCATACAAATTTCAGCATGATATCAAGACAATGCAAAAACTGTCAGGGCATTTCGCGTATTGCGTTCATCCAGGCTTCCGAAAAGCCCTTGGCTGCCAGGAATCAAGCTGAACGCGAGGAGTTTCGGAGACACAATACATGACATGGACACAGTCATTGTGTCACTCTCTGTTATAGAATTGCTGCAAGTTTATCCACTGGTGAATATCTCTTATGTGCCTCTATCGCATCATAGCAGCCCACAGCCTGGCAATAGCGGTGCGTTATTGTTAGCGTAGTATGCTCATTTTATTTCTATCGTGATGACAAGATAAGGTGCACGGAGCCCCCATTGATACCCGAGATTGTCATGCCTTCAGCTTAGATTGCTCAGGAACCGGCATTCGTAACTATAAAATCACCAATCATAGTAGCAGGATGCACGTCACAACGGAAGAAATAAGTTCCCGGATTTGTCGGTGCCGTAAAACGATAGGTTATTGTCTTTGGGCCTGTAATCACTTCGCCGACGAAAATTCCCTTTGCAGCTGATTTATCTGTATAAACGGCAAGGTTATGAGGTACTTTATCCTTATTTTCAAAGATTACTGTCACATCCGCACCCGCTGATACGCTTATTGTTTTTCTGTCAAAAGCCATGCCCTGTGCAGTTAGATTGATAGTTACGGTAGTCTGGCTTGAACTGGGTGTGGTTGTCGGTGGTGGCGATGGTGCAGGTGCAGGTGCAGGTGCAGGTGCAGGTGTGGATGATGGTGAGGATGTGCATCCTAAAAGTATAATGAGTATTCCTAAAACAATTATTGACAACAATATTTTGATTGCACTTAGCTTCTTCACTATTTTTACCTCCAGTTAATAATTATACAACACTCCATTCCTCATAATAGTATTTCATCGATCCTGTTTTGGCACGTTCTCTGATCTAACCCGTAAACAAGTTTCTTGATATCACACTTATTAGCTTTGCCTAAAGAGAGAGGCAGACCACGTCTACCTCTCTCTTTTTGGTGTTACTAATTGCCTTTAAAGGCAATTAGTATTGAACTGCTAAGATATCTTTCACTTAGCTCCTGGTCCTCTATCTCCCGCAGCAGCTACCTGGGCCAACCTGGTAGCCGTATCCCGGATTGGCTGTGGCACCTTGCTGTATACAGCAGCCGGGTACAGCCTGTCCCTGCAGCTGCCGACAGCAAGCTGGTAAACCATTATCGTCGTCTGGATCTGCTGCGAATGCGATACTGGTAAAAACAACAGTGAGGATTGCCACCAATGCCAGTGCGACGGCTATGATTTTAATTCTTCTACTCAATTAATTCTCTCCTTTTCTTAATAGTGTGTTTTAAATTTATCGACCGTCTGTACTTCATTCTAGGACGAGAATGTGGAAAAATAGTGGAGAAATAATGTGGTCTCTATGGAATTTTGCCTTTATGTTACTATGCGTATTATGTATCAGGTATAGTTAATATAGGTGAAGTTTGTTTAAATGGCGAATCATATAGTACAAGGAAACTAGCGGGTTTCCAGCTCAGTAAATGCGTTCGCTACGCCCAGATTGACAATTTTACTGACAAGACAAGGTTCTCGGGATCCTATGGATCACCGAGAACCTTGCCTTCGGCTTAGAAGGCAAGGAGAAGAACCGTTCCTTTAAGAGCTTATTTTTTTGGCTCTCGGTTAGAACCAACCGAAATACTGCACAATTGCTACGATACCCTGTATGATCAACCAGATGGCGACCAGGAGATTAAGTATCCCGGGGGCAACAATTACTACAATACCAAAGATTAGGGTTATGATACTGATGATAAGCGGTATTATGGCAAAGCCCGCGGTAAAAATGGCGATTAATCCAACTATGCCAACTATGATTAAATAGATTCCTACCAGGTAGTTGAGTATTCTTGGGAAAATCATCACGACGATACCGAAGATAATAGAGATGATGCCCATTATCAGCCCGCCGCTTATAATTCCCAGTATACCGCCTATAATGAGAGCTATTCCGATAAGATAGTTGAGAATACGGGGAAAAACTAAGATGATAATGCCGAGAATGAGAGCTATTATGCCGCCAAAAAGACCAGCGAATGGCAAGCTAAGCGAAAACATATTCTTCTACCTCCTTTCAACAGTTGATACTATAATGCCATAAATAATACAGAGTGCGCAACTACTTGTGCTATACTCTTGACAATGGCCTTGCTGGGTCATTATTATTTACAGGCAGCCACAAATCCACAAAGGAGGTCAGGATAATGTCTTATTTACTTAAGTTGTTTCATGACGGACTAGCCCCTAATTCAGCAGTAACACCGGGGCTGGAAGCCCAGCATAGCATAATCTATGTGTGGAAAGGTTCTGCCAATGTGAATGGCAAACTGGTCAAGGTGGATTCGGCAGCTTATGCCCAAGATTTCGCCACCGTTAAAGCTGGAGCGAAGGGCGCTGTACTCTGGCGTTGGGAGTTGGTTCCGGAAGGTGATCCAATACACCTGCTGCAGGGCAATGGTGTGAATTCCAGCTTGCGGCTATCCCGGAGAGTTAAGATGTTTGAACTCGTTACCAGCTCGAAATGGTTATTCCGACTTGATTGCATCGTTGATAACGAGGGCTCAACGGGGCTACATTCCCATCCCGGCTCGGGTATCCGCTGCATGATAAAAGGTCAATTGCGAGTTGTATCGGATAAAGGCGAATCTGCCGATAATACCAAGCCGGGAGATGCCTGGTATGAAGAGGGTGCCTACCCGCTGGTATCTACTACCGACCCTGGTTTGAAAGCAACTTTCCTGCGCGGTATGGTACTGCCTCCAGAATATGATAAATACCCTGACACGGCAGTATGGATTGAAGGTGTCAAGTCTTGCAAGAGCGGCTGGAAATCCTATTTCCAGAAGGTCATAACCTTAAGATAAGGCGTTTGGATATATCACAAAGGAGGTCAGAATAATGTCTTATTTACTTAAATTGTTTCACGACGAGCTAACCCCTAATTCAGCAGTAACACTGGGACTGGAGGCGCAACACAGCATAATTTACGTATGGAAAGGTTCTGCCACTGTGAATGGCAAACTGGTCAAGGCAGACTCGGCAGCCTATGCCGAGGACTTCGCCACCATTAAAGCTGGAGCGAAAGGTGCCGTACTCTGGCGGTGGGAATTGGTTCCGGAAGGCGATCCAATACACCTGCTGCAGGGTAAAGGTGTGCATTCCACCTTGCGAATGTCCCGCAAGGTCAAGATGTTTGAACTCGTTCCCACTTCGAAATGGCTATTTCGCCTCGATTGCATCATTGGTTTTGAAGGTACCACGGGGCTACATTCCCATCCTGGCTCAGGTATCCGCTGTATGTTGAATGGCACTCTACGTGCCGAATCTGAGAAAGGTGAGTCTTCCAACAACCGCAGGCCAGGAGATGTCTGGTACGAGGAAGGCGCCTATCCGCTGGTCTCGACTACTGACAAGGGTGTGAAGACAACTTTCCTGCGCGGTATGGTATTGCCGCCGGAATACTCCAAATACCCTGACACGGCAATCTGGATTGAAGGTGTTAAGCCTTGTGTGAGCGACTGGAAATCCCATTTCCAGAAGGTCATAACCTTAAGATAATGTGACTTTTCCTTCCAAAACCGATCTGGATGACTATATAGGGACAAAATAGTGATATAATTATCCCTTGCCTAAGTCATCTTTTTGTATTAATCGGGTAATAGGAGAAACATGAAGAAGATAATAATGGGGATAACAATCATTTTATTTATTATTTCTGCCGGTTGTATCCGTGTTGTTGTTCCAAACGGAGGTAATTCAGATACTGGAATATCACCTGGCCAGCAACCTGCGGTATTACCTACTCAACAACCTGTAGCCTACATCGATTCCGTTAGTCCTACCACTGTTTATGTTGGTGATCCCGTGGCATTAAATGGTCGTGGCACCGATTCCGATGGTTTAATTGTTGGCTATGAATGGAGTTCCAGTCTTGATGGGGTAGTGAGTACAGCACCTAGTTTTACCACTACATCGCTTTCGGTCGGCACGCATATCATCTACCTGAGAGTGATTGACAATAGTAGTCTATGGGCTGAGGAAGTGAGCACCACTGTTACTGTTAATCCTAGAGCGGTTAAGCCAGTTATTGCATCCTTTGTGGCATTTCCAGACAGCGTCGTTTTCGGTGGCTCAATCGAATTGAGTTGGAGCGTCTCTGGGGCTAATACGGTTTCTATAGATAAAGGTATCGGGCAGGTGACTGGAACTGGCTCTATAATACTGTATCCCTCAGTCAATACGGTATTCACGTTAACAGCATCGAACCAGAGCGGTAGTGTTACTGCAACAGCTTCTGTTACGGTTCTGCAATCATCCTATCCTGGTAATCCTGTTATCGACTTTACTGCCACTCATCTCGGAGGCGCTTCCTGGCAACTAAATTGGAATGTGTCGAACTCCACGCAGCAAACAATCACGCCTGAAATAGGTCCGGTTGGACCAGTGGGTAGCGTCGTGGTCACAGTACCTTCAGGACAACCTAAAACATACAGGTTGGAAGCTGTAAATGATAACACGGGCGGATGGTCTTGGTGGCAGGTACAGCTACCAGCCCCTTAGCTTCAAGGCATTCATGATATCTATTGGAGGTAAATGTGAGACGTTTAGCTTTAATTTCTATCTTGGTATTGGTGCTTTTGAGTCTGTTGCTTCCCGGTTGTGTGGGACAATCGGCGAACAAGATTCGCGTAGCTACTAATGCTACCTGGCCGCCATTCGAGTATGTTAACGAGAAGACCAAGCAAATTGAGGGATTCGATATAGATTTGATGAATGAGGTTGCCCAAAAAACTGGCTTACAAGTGGAATATGTTAATTTAGGTTTTGAATCTTTGCTGGAAGGTATAGCCAAGTGTCAATATGATGCTGCGATTTCATCTATTACTATAACAGACGAGCGCAAAAGTGCCATGGTCTTTTCCGATCCCTATATTATTGCAGGCCAAGTAGTGGTAGTCCGTAAAGATAATACTGATATAGAAAGTAAAGATGACCTGGGTGGTAAAAAAGTTGGCGCTGAGGTCTCTACTACGGGTGCTATGGAGGTAGGGAAAATAAAGGATGCCACTTTAAAAACGTATGTAAAAATTGATCTGGCATATCAAGATTTAATGAATAAGCAGGTTGATGCAGTAGTATGCGATTATCCAGTAGCTTTGGCATATGAGGGTAAGAATCCTGATAAGCTCAAAATGGTGGGCACAATGTTTACATCAGAGTATTATGGCATCGCAGTCTGTAAAAACAATAAGGAATTGCTGGCGCGAATTAATTCCGGTTTGAAAGCATGTCTGGATGAAGGATTGGTTGATAAATTAATTGATAAGTGGCTTTATAAGCAGGATTAAATTAATAACGCTTATTTTTTCAGATATTCTTGCTTCCAGATAGGATCGAATAAATTTGCCAGTTCCTCATCATATTTGATCATTTTTTGGTGATAGTTCGTGTCGGAGAGGACTTCTTTTGCGGAGGCATCTTCAGGTTCAGGTTCAAACCTATTTAACCAATTTAAGAATTGACCATGGTGGTCTCGGTAAGGGCATGGACGAAGCCAATTTCCCTCTGCAGTAGGCTGTGTATTTCCGTATCCATATCCTACTTGCCATTCACGAATTAATTTTAGTAGGGGAGACTTCCATAAATGATTTAGCGTTTCGCAATTTTGATAGACATTGTGAATGTTGCCTACCGAGTAAGGGGCAAAGACACAGGGCATAACTTTGCCGTTCCAATCAATATATAAATAACCTCCGTCTCTACCGGCTGAAATACAGCCTTCAGCTAATGATCCGTGATTCCAGAAATCTATGAGAAATAACTTTCTTTGCTCTATAATCTTCCAGACTTTTCGCCAAAATTCGACACGTTGTTTTGGTGTGGGCATTAAATCAAAACAAGTATTACGTCCAATTGGTAGATATTGAAAATAAAAACCATAAAATGCTCCTTGATTGTCAAAAAAGAAATCAAGGAACTCGTCTGATAGCACTTCTAAATAGTTATTTTGATTTACCGTTGCTGAGATTCCAAAGGGTATACCCCCTTTCCGCATAAGCTCTATCCCGTTCAATACCATGTCGAAGGTACCTTGGCCCCGTCTTTGGTCTGTAGTAAAGCGCATTCCTTCGACAGAAAAAGCTAGTGTAATGTTTTTTAATTTAGCAATGCGTAAAGCAATCTCGTCGTTAATTAACGTTCCGTTAGTAAATGCCAGAAAGAGGCATTCAGGGTGCTGTTCTACAATATCCAATATATTCTTGCCCTCTGAGTGGTAAGCAAAGGGCTCTCCGCCGGAAAAGGCCACTAATTTGATATTCCACAATTTCCGAGCGTCATTAATTATTCTTTCCATAATACCCCACTGCAACTTTGCTCCAGCTATATCAGAACTGGCATAACAGTCGGTGCATTTCAAATTGCAGCCATGACCAGGGCTGATTACTAGAAACCAGGGGGGATTACAACCATTCTCCTGATAAAATTTTCTAACCTCGCTATTTTTGTGTCTCGGCACCAGTAGTGCTTTTGCCCAAAGCTCTAAGATAGCTCTTGCCACATTTGGTGAAAGCATTCTCTTATCTATTGACCTAGTCATTGACTCAATAATGGCAAGTGCCATTAATTTCTGTTCATTCCTTATTTTATGGCTACGAGTAGAAGAGAACGTTTCTTTCTCAGGATCTAAATATGAGGTGATAACCTTATGGAAATAGCGAACTAGATATTTTCGAGTTATGTTGGTAAAAAGAAGCTTTATTATAAGCCCATAGATAAGATTTTTGGGACTCCCAGTAATTAACCAGTTAGTCATGAATATTAACTAAGTCAGATGTAACTGCTTATATTATATTATGAAGTTCAGTAACTGCAAGACCTTTGGCAAGGTAGAGTACCGAGTAAATAAAGCGGGTGGAATTGATCGGGACTTAATGGTGGTATAACCAACCTAAAAGTTTATCTCTACCCGGTGAAAAGCTTCTGCCAGTGAGTAGCCCAGCTCCTTTGGTGCCGTTTGATATCGTGCCCTCAGACGTTGCTCCCATTCAGGAGGCTGTTTACCAACCTGGCTTTGATGACAGCGTAATGCTGCCATCTTTATATCATAGGTATTGGTAATATCAATAAAATAATTCGGCTGCTCCGAACCCCACATTAGAACCTCTTGAACTTTGTGAGGCTTAAGACCTTGTCCGAGTAAGTCAGGATATGCCAGATGGTCGCGAGCATAGGGGAAGACGGCATCGAGCACTACCTGGCCGATGATGCGGTGGTCACGGTGCCAGATATAGCGCCTATAGGGGTCGCAGCTGGCTAAAACTTCTGGTCTATAGGTTCTGATGAGACGTACGATTTCCTTGCGCAACTCTGGAGTATCCTCTAAGGTCTGATCCTCATGATGCAAAAAGATGACATCACTTACTCCCAGCATCTTGGCGGCATTCATCTGTTCTCGTTCTCGAATCTCTGCTAATTGTTCAGGGAGCATCTCAGGGTCATCAGTCCCTTTGTTGCCATTGGTGCATACAATATAAACTACTTCTTTGCCTTCTTTTGTCCATTTTGCTACAGTACCGGCGATTCCAAATTCAGCATCATCTGGATGCGCTGTGATTATCAGTGCGTAGCAGGTCTTCATACTATTTTTAAGCCTCCGTAATTCAAATCATAAGTGGAAATGTCTTCTGATGACTTTAGTGATACTATTGAGGAGCAAATAAGTGCCTCAATAACTCTGTATAGTTACAACTATACACCGACCACGGTATGGTAATTCTTGCGTGCCAGGGTGTATTCGCGAAGTATCAGATCAGTTATATTGCTCCAGCTATAGCTGGTTGTTAAGGAGCGTCTTTTCGCGATCTCTCGCGCTTGATTTCCTCTACGGGCAAGAAGTGAAGTTATCTTGGATGCCAGAAGATAAGGCGAATTATTCTTTATAACATATCCTATTTCAGGATGACGAATGACACTTCTCAAGTCTCCCACATCTGTAGCTAATACGGGTGTGCCACAAGCAAGAGACTCTAAGGCGACCATGCCGAAGCTCTCATAATACGAAGGAATTACGCTGATGTCAGCCACATTGTATAACAGAGGTAGCTTTTCCTGGATGATGGAGCCGAGGAAACTAATTCTGTCCTGGACACTGAGTTCTGTTGCTAACTTTTGTAGCGCTTGTACTCTACTTGGGCTATGTTCATCACCACCAGCAATTATAAGCTCTGGTGCCTGTCTGGACGAAAGGCGACTTAGTGCTATTATAAGCTGCTCTAGACCTTTCAGGGGCTCAAGCCTGCCTACAAATAGTATAACCTTCTGGTGGTCTAAACCCAGTTCTGCTCGTGCCATTTCCCTATCTATGGGTTTGAATAAATTACGATTTACACCACAAGGGATGACGGTGATTTTTTGCGGAGAAGCGCCGTAGTACTGGGTAAGCTCTCGCTTTTCCCTGGTAGTAGCAGCGACTATACGGTTGCAGGTGTGGACAATCTCTCTCTCACTTTCTATTCTTAGCTCTGGTTCGTCGTCCACATCGATGCCGATATCGTTTTTGGCCGCACCTAAGGTATGAAGCATTACTATGTGGGGAATATGCCACCAAACCTGTAGCTGCTTACCGGCCAGTGCCGATAGCCAGTAATGGCTGTGAATTATATCGTAGTTTACCTTTGAGGCTTTCCTGAAACGTTCTATGCCGCAGATAAAGTCTGGGAGCTGAGTGTATAGAGCTACTTTGGGTATCTCCTCATGTCTTCCAGTTTCGATGTGAATAAGTCTGACATTGTGACCTAAAGTAACTTCCTGTCCGTGATCTTGCTGGTGAGCTTTGGTGTAGATATCTACAATATGCCCTCTTTTCCCCAATTCCTGTGCAAGTGCCTGGATATAGACATTCATACCTCCAGAATCTTTTCCTCCCAGCTTGGCCAGAGGGCAACTGTGAAAGCTGATTATGGCTATTTTAAGTTGTTCTGACATAATAAAAGGCATTGGTTCTATTCTGTGAGGGATATAGAGCATTTATATAAAGCTACTTCTTGCCCGCCGAGATGGTATTTGTATTGTTCATCCCCTTTGAGAAAATCGAATTGCTTTTTGCCTCTTTGAATACTGTCATGGATACACATTGCCTTAGAAATGAGACCGACGCTCAGCCAACTAAATTTCGGGTCGTATCCACTATTGTAAAGATATACAATATCTTTGTAATCAAGGCAAATTGTAGCTGCTACAGGCATGGTATCAAGCTCCAGAATGTTTAATCTCAACCGCTCTGACTTTGCCATTGTACTTAGTAATGACCTGAAGAACGATTCCATTTGCGGAGTTAAAAACTCAGCCTTATCTTGCCGGCTATCTCGAAATAGTTTTATGAATGTATTGATATCCTGAGGGTTAGCATCGGTGCTGGTGCGAAAATTTATCTCGCCCATTTCTTCTAGTCTTCTCAATTTGCGATTCAACTCATGCCTTTGTTTGCTCGTCAGCAATTGGAGATATTCTTCCCAGGAGGCAGGTAATGGCAGGTCCAGAGAGACATCAAATTTATTGCATAGGAACTGTAATCCTCGGTGTTGCACGATATCAACTAGACTCGTAATTACAGAAGAATCATATCTTACTGGGGATAGGTCTAGCTGTTTGACTCCTGCTGTTGCCAGATTATTGAGTAACACGTCAAAGAACCTTTGCTCTTCGCCGGGTAATATGATGAAATCAAGGTAGTCACAGACATCGGTATTGCCGATGAAAAAGGCGGTGGTATCCCTCATTCGGAGAGGGGCTATTCCGGTTATTTCCCCCTCTTTTTTTACGGCTCTCAGGTATAAAGTGGAATCATATCCGAAGTGCTGCCACCATACTTTTGACCAGTCAGGAGCAGAAAAAATATGACTGTTTTGCGACTTTATTTGAAGCTCTGACCAATTGTCAAAGAGGGAATCGAAACTCTCCGAGATAAATTGTGAGTCCATTATAATAAATCCCTGATCACAAATTAGTATGGTCTGTCAGAACCATCCCGATAAATCTCAACTGGACTATATCTCTCATGTGTCTCCACTGCATTCGAACACCCTTTCGTTTGACAGTATCTATTCGTCATCATCGGTGTTGTATGTTCTTTTGTCTGCTCATCCGTGGGGACAATTTTCACAATCGCAGAAACTCGGGATTCCGGGTGGTCCTGCGGATACTTACATCACTTCGTTTATCATGAGGTAATTTAGGTGTGGGATTAAGTAAGGATACTCTTCTCCTTATGTCTAACAACATGCACCGGTTGTCGGTAACATTAATGCAACGATTCTCGCACTGTATATAATTATAACACGTGTTAGGTTAATGCTATCTAAGTATAAGTTGATGGAATCAGGTATAACTTAGTTCCTTCATGAACTGTTTGTATTCGAAATTATCCAATTCTTCCGTCACAACCTTCATTTAGGTGTGGTACAATAATTACTGGCAGTCCATAATTTCTCAAAGTTCCTTTTTCTTATTATTCAACACTTAATACGCATTTAAGGAGGATAAATGCAACTTACAGCGAACATCTACGTGGAGACCAAATATTATGGAGCTAATGTGGGCTATATCACCACGGAGCAGGGTTTGGTAGTGATAGATACACCACCTCGGCCTACGGATGCAATAGATTGGAGCCGCGTGGTTGGTGGGAAAGGACAGGTCAAATACTTGATCAATACAGAGCCGCACTGGGATCATTATTTTGGTAATTTCTTCTTTCCCGTTCCAGTTATAGCACACGACAAGACAAGAGAAGCAATTTTGGCAGTAGGCAAAGAGCAGATTCTGGAACGTATTGCCCAGGTTGATCCTGAAGGTCTTCCTCTGGTAGCAGAATATAAGATAAATGCTCCCTCCATCACGTTTTCTGAATGTCTTACTTTATACTTGGGTAGTCATACGTTGCAGTTAATTCACCTCCCCGGGCATACTCTTGGGGAGACTGCTGTGTTTGTACCTGAAGAACGGCTAGTCTTTAGTGGGGACAATGTCTTCTACAAAGTGCAGACCTTCCTCCACGAAGCAGACCCTTTTGCCTGGCTGCAGTCTCTAAAGAGTATTGGCGAGCTGGAAGTTGATTATATAGTACCAGGTCATGGTGAGGTTTGTAATAAGAGTTACCTTACAGAGCAGGCCAATTTTATTCAAGAATGGATAGATGTTGTGAAAAATGGTATCGACCAGGGCTGGTCTAAGGAAGAGTCTATGGCTAGAATTTCCCTGCTTGACCGCTATCCGATGTTACCTGGTGAGCCGGAATTTATGGGACCAGAAGTACAAAGATGGAATGTTTCACACTTGTATGATTTACTTTCTCAAAAGTAGGCCCCAAATGCGCAGGATTCCTGGATGGATCGGCGGTTGAAGTGCAATCTTTCATCTAATATACGTCTCTGTTACCGTGGATATGCGATGTTATAGGCACTTTTGTTGTTTAAGGTTACTGGCAAGGGTAAAATAAATGAATTACATGTGTAATATTCCTGGTTCGCCATCAATTCAAGATTCAGTTTAGGGGGAATTATGGAGACGTTCAAAGTAGAAGGCATTATTGATGGAAACACTTTTGAGGTGTCTCCACGCTGGAAATTGGAAGATGGTGCAACTGGGAATCTGGTGCAGGCGGTAGGCTACGATGCTCCCAAGAGTGGTAAAGAAGCGATGAATGTGGAGCAGAGGCTTTCTATTATGCTCCAGAACAAGAAAGTTCAGTTGGGAACGCCACACGGCGTGAAAGATGACAAACTGCTCTGTGATATGTATTTTAACGGAACCAACTTGGCAGACTATTTTTCGGAGTATAAGGCGTCGGAAGATATTCCTGTTGATGACCGTGAAGAGAGTGGCACGTTTTGAGTTCAAAGTCTGGTAACTGCCAGGTAGATTCCGATGGCTATAGCCAGAATATTAAAAAGGTTGAAGCTGAGACTAAAGTTCCACGGAAGCGCTACTTGATTAGCAATGATAAAAGCTAACAATATGCAAATACCAGCTATTGTTTTTAAAAATATGCCACGCTTACGATTAACAGAAAAGCTCATGGCTTGCCCAATTCCATAGCCAACTCCGGCGGCCACCAAAATATTGAAAAACACCATAAAAGGAGCAAACCAGCGGATAAGGTACCACAAGATACCGCCGACTACTGCAGCGGCAATACCAACCAGAATGGCTTTTATATAATCGATATGCGAAAGTCGGAAAGTAGGCAGTTTGCTCAGCTTGGCGCATTGAGCGCATCGGGCACCCACTGGTGTTTGCACCAAACATCTGGGGCAAATAGGTTTGCCACACTTGCTACACGCCAGACCTGTTTCCACATCAGGGTGTGTAGCACAACGCATACTAGCTCTCCTCTCTAAGGACGTTGCATTAAGCTATTTTAACACTTTCCAGAAATGTTGCTGAAATACTGTTGCGCGTGAAATAAATTTGCCTATCAGAAAGCTGGTGTGCCGACGTGACTACGACATAGTACTACATTTAGGTGTCCCAGCAAGAAAATAATGCTAAACGTTGATATAATTATCCAAGCCAATTTAACCAATTGTTACAAAATCATATGTTACTAGGGATAGCGTCAATAATTATTGGTTACCTTATAGGCTCATTTCCTACGGCTTATATTGTTGCCAAGCTGCGGAAAGGAATAGACATTCGCGATGTTGATGCGCGCAATATGGGTGGTGGCAATGTTCTAAGGCAAGTGGGCATCTGGGAAGGAGTCTTAGTCATAGTTGTAGATATGGCAAAAGGAGCAGTTCCTATCTTTATTGCCCAGGCTTTTGGCGTATCCCTGCTGTGGGTGCTGGGGGCTGGTTTCGCAGCAATACTCGGTCATAATTATCCGGTGTACGTCGGGTTTAGAGGTGGTCAGGGAGTAGCAACCATTATGGGCATTTTTTCCGTCATAACGCCCATAGCTATGGCTATTATCCTTGGGCTAATGGGTATTGTTTTACTGGTAACTCGTCGTAGATTTCCCCGTTTTCTCTTTGTTATGGTATGTATTATGTCGCCGCTTTTGCCTTTACTTGCCTGGTTATTCTATGGGTCGGAGATAATAGTATATTACGCGCTGGTTATCATTGTATTCTTATTGTTTAAAAACAGACGTAGACTAAAAGAGGTACTGGTGGTTCTAAAGCCCAAAAAAGAACGTCAACAACCTGAGATAGAAGCTAGAGAGATCAGCCCAGCCGATGACTAATATACTTATAGGTTAGCTGCATAGTTTGTTCGTGTGAGAGTGCAGTTATTTCTGCGTAAAAACCGCTTTGCCTCTTGCCAAAGATACAAAAATACAGCATAAGCAAAAACCGGAAAAGATCATGAGTGCTGTCCTGATGCTTTCCACAAAGTCCGCATAATGTTCAGGCGTTATTTGTGCTGTGCCCAGGTGGATTGAGAATAATAACATGAGTATACTCATGCTGAATGTTATGCCTATATTTCTCGATGTTGAGTCAATTGCCGATGCGACTCCGTAGTACTTACTTTCCACGGAACTCATGATAGCATTCATATTGGGCGGTGAAAAAAAGGCGAAACTTAAACCAACTAAAATAAGACCGAGTATGATTAATAACATAGACGTATTTTCGGTGGCACCAAGTAGAAGTAAGAGCCCAACCAATGCAATAACCACGCTCGCCGAGACAATTATTCGGGGTTGAATCCTGTCTGAAATTCTGCCAGCAATCGGTGAAAAAGCTGCCTGCACTACTGGTTGCGATAGCAGAACAAAACCAGCATCTTGTGGGCTGAGTCCTTTTATGTACTGCAGGTATAGGCTCAAGATGAAAGATATAGAAAATAAAGCACTGTAGAATATAAATTGGGCAAGGCTCGATAACGAAAGCACCCTGTTTCTGGTTAAAAGGTGAACATTTAAGAGCGGGCTTTTTACTTTAAGTTCCCACATGATGAACGCGACCAATGCCATGACACCGATTAACATAATCACTATACCCATGGTTGCTGGCAGAGAGGAGAATCCATAGATAATTGAGAAGAGCATAATGGAAAATAATAGTGCGCCTGTGATATCGAATTTTTCTCCCTTTGCTTCCCTCCATTCTCTCCGTACCTTGTTAAGAACCAGTATTAGTGCCGGTATTTGTAGAACCACAAATAAAAGGAAAATACTTCTCCATCCCAAATTCTGTGTCAGTAATCCTCCGATAGTCGGCCCAAGTGACAAGCCCACATAGACTGCAGCCACATTGATCCCCAACACCCTACCTCTATCGGTACGAGGATATGCTGAAGTGAGTAATGCTACCCCAGTGCTAAACATCATAGCCATACCTATCCCCTGAATTACCCGTAGAGGAATGAGCATTAGAAAAGAAATGGAAAACGTTGCTAGGAATGTAGATACAATAGTAATCACTAAACCTGTGGTGAATGTTTTCTTTCTTCCCCAAATATCGGCTACCCGTCCGAATGGGAGAATGAAAATTGCCGAAGCTAATGAATGTGATTGTGTTACCCACCCCAATTGGATTGCATTCATGTTTAGATCATTCCCTATAGCGGGTAGGGCAATGATGACAGCACTTATGATCAATGCGTTGCAAAATGATGTCAATACTGCGATGGTCAAAATATAGCGGTTATCTTGAGTATCTGCCATCAAAGTCACGATTTACTAAAAAGATATTGAGAAGGTCTGTTTAAGTAGTGCAGTCATGTAATTTTATACTATTCCATCTTATCTGTCATCGCCTGCAATATATTGGCGAAACTTGCTATTATATATATAAATAAACTAAGGAGATGGAAATGAATTATGATGATCTTCTGGAACTAGTTAAGAAAAGGCGGAGCACCCGCAGGTTCAAACCAGACCCTATCCCCGATGAATATATAGAAAAAATTATTGAGGTTGCCAGATGGGCTCCGTCTGGTTTCAATCAGCAGCCATGGGAGTTCATTGTGGTCAAAAAAGCGGAATTAAAGAAAAAGGTTGTGGAATTCTGTAAAGAATATCGCAGACTCGCCCCACAGATGGAAGCTACGCGTGAAGCCTGGCAAGGAATCTGGAAACCGGAACCTGTTGGTAGCGAAGCCGATTACACTGTGGCGCCTGTGTTTATTATACTATTTGGCGACACCAGAACTAATGAGGGATTACCAATGACAGTTAGATACGATACAAGTGGTCTCCAAGTAATCTTTACTTCCAGTCTTGCCAACACCTTCCTCTATATGCATCTTGCCGCTACTACTCTGGGTCTGGCATCACAATGGGTTTCCGCAGTCCATTCTCCATACGTGCATTGCATGTTAAAAAGTCTCCTGGGAATACCAAAGGAGATGGAAGCCTATGATATGATGGCACTGGGATATCCTGCCGTAAAGCCAAGACCTAAGCTGATGAGAGACAAGCAGAATATGGTTCATTATGATTACTGTGGGGTTGACAAATTCCGAACTGACCAGGAAATCAGAGATTTTATCAGAAGAGCCAGGAAATGGACCATGGCTGCCCACAGCCGGAAAGCTGATAAATAAACCTAGCTGCTTTATCCTATTTTTTCCCATGAGTACCTGGTGTTATAATTTTAATACCTCTTCATAGTAGTAATCGGGTATTTATGGATTGATTGTAGAAATTTTTGGATGGTGGTGCTCGGCTATGTTAGAAAGGAGACGCTTGAGTGATTACAGGTGAGAAATATGAATATCTATATTGTAAAAACTGTAAGGTGGTACGATACAGGCACAAGTTAGAAATGACAGAGCAGGGGCTGAAATGTACTGAATGTGGGAAAGGTGATTTTGAAGAAAGCGGTTGGGTTCAGTGTCCGTTCCATAAATGTGCGGTTAAGTGTGCTGTAGCTGGTAAAGGACTTACCAAAAAGGAATATGGGTATGAGTGTCTTTACAATTGCAGTTTCTTTGTGCGCTGATGTATTGGGAAGAATACAAACTAACTCCGCTGTATAATCTGTACAGATTCGGAGTAGTTGATGGCAAATAAGTACAAACGTTTCTTTATATTAGTATTTTTACTGATTGTTCTGGTGGCATGCAATACAGAGCCTACGATACCTGTTACAGAACCTCTTGCTCCACTACCAAAGCCATTAGAACCACCTAAGCTACAGACCGTGCCACCTGCGCCTGTCATAGAATACTTTCAGGCGACACCTGATAGAATCGGTCTGGGCAATTCTGCTGAGCTGAGCTGGTATGTATCTGGGGCTACAACGATATTCTTGGATCAGGAAATAGGTAATGTTGCCATGACGGGAATTATAAAAGTATATCCAACCATAAGCACAACATATACAATCACTGCTACTAATGAGGGAGCGACCGTTAGTTCCACAACAACGGTACTTGTTGTGCCCAGCAAAGTGGGCTTGCCAGTTATTAACAATTTTGCTGCGGATCCAGGGAACGTAACCGTTGGTAGCATTGCGGTTCTGCAGTGGAATGTTACTAACGCTGAATCTGTAAAGATCGATCCTGATGTTGGTCTAGTTGATCCAATTGGAACAATAAAGATATCTCCGTCTAAAACAACATCATATACACTGGCTGCTTATAATAATGTTGGGATTGTGTTAGCTACAACCCAGGTAATGGTTACTACTGCCTCGACTTCAGGACGACCAGACCTGGTTATCACCGATATCAGGAAAGTCGAGACTGATAATGGTATAAATATTGAATATACTGTAGAGAATCGTGGAACTAACGATTCGCCACCGAGTACGACCAGGCTATATGCCAATGGTGTTTATAAAGCTTTAGATGCCTTAAAGATGTTGCCTGCCGGTGGCTCTGCTACCAAGACTATAACTGGCTGGCTTTATAATCCTGCAACTAATATAGTGAAAGTTATTGTAGATGCTGATAATAACGTGATTGAAAAAAATGAAGACAATAATGTGTTACAGATAGCCTATCTAGTTGAGGCTGTTTTTGATTTTATTGATAATGCTGATAACGGTAGTTGGGAAATCGGATATCCTTATAAGAGTATAGCTTTTGGTAAATTGCGTACAGATGACGATGGCGTGGCGCTGTTAAAACCTGGAGAAAAAATGGAGGACGCTTCTGTTCCGCTGAAGGCACTAGAAACTCGGCCGCACTCGATTTTAAATGGGTTGATTAATGGTGACTATGATACTGATTTTATGGTAAAACCTGGTGATCATTTTTATGGTTTAGTTGGTCTTCTTCACAATGCTGTTTCAGGTAATGTCCAGTTCTGGGTGTATATTCGTTTACATGGCGAATCAGATTGGTCACCTATTGTTTCTGGTGTAAATGATATATATGATTATAAGATCAAAACAATGTCTGTACCCATACCACCCGAATACTTTGGGAAGAACGCTGACTTCCGCTTACAAGTAAATACCAATGGAGAACCTTTACAAGACTGGGCAGTTTGGCTGGATGCTAAGATAATACGCTGAGATATATTATTTTGACTGAAGGATGGTAAGTAAGTATGAATTGGCAAACGAAGAGATACCCAATGTATCATGGCAATGTTAAACAAACTTATCCGAATGTAGTGCCTGGCGAACCAGCTCTTTCCAAAGCCATTGTAGCAGGTAATCTTGTTTTCATTTCTGGTATGCACGGTCGAAATTTAAGGACTGGCAAAGTAGAATCAGACAAATTTGAAGACCAGATGGTCATCGCCCTGGATAACATTAGAGCCTCTATGGAAGAAGCAGGTAGCTCTATGAATAATATCATAAAGACTACAATTTACCTGAAGCATCTGGAGAACTATGCTCCAATGCGGTCAACTGAGCTGAAATACTATCAGAAACATGCTCCCTATCTGGTGGAGAATCCGCCGGCAAGTACCTTTGCTCGGGTTAGCCTAATAGGGAAGCCAGAATACCTTGTGATGATAGAAGCAATCGGGGTCATCTCCCGGGATGAGCCCGGCTGGGAAGTTGAGATGATTCCCATGTATTACCAGGGTGTGAAACAGGTTTACCCCAACGTTGCTCCCGGTAGCCCAATTTTTTCTCAATCAGCAAAAGTCGGCAATTTAATCTTTTGCTCCGGTTCGGCTGGGCGTTCAATACAAACCAAACAAGTGGAGTCTGACCAACTTGTTGAGCAGATGATTGTGGCTAGCGACAAGATTAGAATTGCAATGGAAAAAGCGGGTAGCTCGATGAACAATGTTGTCAAAACGTTCCACTGGTTGCCGAATCAAAAGGACCTGTGGGAGATGTGGGGAAATGAGCTGAAATACTACAATGAACATGCTCCATTTCTAATTGATGAACCTCCAGCCAGCACGCTGGCGGTTGTCCAACTAGCTGACCCTAAATATAAAATCGAAACGGAGATAATAGGTGTTATTGACAGAAAAAGGCAGGGGTGGGAAGTGACCACGCAGCAACTATACTATTTTGACCGAGACTGGCCCAAACATATTGGTGCCTGGCGGAAGCAGTTCTCGAGGTCCGTGCGTGTTGGCAATTTGCTATTTATTTCAGGTATGGAGGGGGGTAATCCTTTTACTGGCACCGTCGATACCACTGACGTAGTGGAGCAAACAAATATAGTGATGAATAAACTTAAAGTAGCCATGGAGGAAGTAGGTAGTACCATGGATAACCTTATCAAATTGGTGGTGCTTGTGCCTCGGGCTGAGGATTATCCAGCAATACGTAAAACTGAGGTTGAGTTTTACCAGAAACACGCTCCTGGTCTAGTAGAAAATCCACCATCGCTGGTTACTTTCCAGGCACCGTTAGCTCATGAGACATTTACGCTTGAGATAGATGCACTCGGCTTAATCCCCAAATAGTGCTAAAGAAGAATTTATTCTCTAGGGACTTGCCCCTTTTTGTACAGTCTATAGTAAGAGTTTTGCAGGGTATTCACTGGATGAAAATATAGTTTTTTTGCTGTCTTTACGTATAAAAAGCTATAATATCACGATTTATAAGCAAGGCAGCATCTTTTTATGTACATTCGTTAAACCAGCTTCTGCAAGAATACTGATGATGTACACATTGAGGACAATGATATTTTGGTAGCTCTCTGCGATTTTAGAAACTACTCAAAAGACTGGAGTACAAATGGAAATATTAAAACAAATTAGCTATGAACCAGCCAGAGTCGTGGGTGGATACACAGACCGTGTACTTAGGGTTGACCTGGGGAAACAGAAAATTACAATACAGAAGCTTCCCCCTGACTTTAAAAACAAGTACGTCGGTGGCAGAGGATATGCCCTTAAAATTATCTGGGACGGCACAACAGGCAAGACCCGCTATGATAGTCCCGAAAATATTCTGGTAATGTCCAGCGGTCCGCTGGGCAATGAGCCTGGCTTTCCAGGCACGGGCAAATTCATAGTTGGCACCATATCTCCGCTGACAGACACGTTTATCGATTCGAATGTCGGTGGTCATTTCGGGCCACTCTTGAAACTTGCTGGTTTCGATGCACTGGCTGTATCAGGGATATCTAAGGAAGATGTAGTCATTCTCGTTGATGGGGATGCACAAACTATCAGTATTGCTAAAGCACCTGCCTATGATAAGGAAATCGATGCCGGTGCCCTTTCTTTCGGCCAGACATTGCTGAAAGATGCTAATGGAGGAGAATATAGTGACGACCTTGCTGCTGTAGTCTCTGGGGACGGTGCTTGCCACGCCAAGTTTGGTATTATCAACAGCCTGTTTTTTGACAGAAGACGGAAGCGTATCCGCTCAAAACAGGCTGGCAGGGGTGGTACTGGAACTGTAATGCGATTCAAAGGGCTCCGTGCTATCGTGGTGCGTTCCAGCTTACCCAGGGCAAATGGCAATAATGCCATAGATAAAGAAGGAGTACGCAGGGCAGGTTCTCAGCTAAAGGAGGTTATTTCTAATTACGATTCTAAACAGCTTTACCTGTCTGCGTGGGGAACTACTGGCTTGTCCGAGTATATGGACAAATTCCACCTTTTTCCGATAAATAACTATCAATACGGGCAACGCCCCGAATCCTCCAGGTTGTTTGCCAATGTCTTTCTTGACAGGTATTTCAGCAAGCAGATGCCTGACGGATGCTACTATGGATGCAATCTTGCCTGCGCTAAAGGTGCTGAAAATGTGGAACTTACCCGGGTCCGAAGGCAGGGCAGCGTGTTAGCATTGACGGGCCTGAGTATGAAACGGTTGCCGCAGTTTCCAATATGGGCATATTTGATCCACAGTTTGTCATGGAATATAACTGGTACTGCGATGAATATAGCATTGATACCATTTCAACGGGCGTCACTATCGGCTTTTTCATGGAGTGCTTTCAACGGGGCTTTCTGACTTCTGAGGACGTGGGCTACGAATTAACATTCGGTAACATAGATGCTGCGGAAAGGCTAATGCATGAAATAGCTAATGCTAAAGGTTTCGGTAAAGTTGCTGGTCAGGGCGTAGCCAGGAGCAAGAAATGGGTAGCCGATAAACATGCTGTTCGAAGTGGCACTTCGGTAGATGCTGCTATGGCTGAACTGAACAAATTCGCCATGGAAGTGAAAGGTCTTGAGTTCTCGATGTACGTTACCAAGGAATCGCTTGCCCAGCAGGGTGGCTATGGTTTTGCTCTCAAAGGACCGCAGCATGATGAAGCTTGGCTGATTTTCATCGACCAGGTGCATAAAGAATTGCCTACTTTTGAACATAAGGCAAACGCACTGAAGTGGTTTCCCTTGATCCGCACCTGGTTCAATGCAACTGGACTCTGTAAGCTCCCCTGGATCGATGTGCGAAACCCAGAGGCAGCCAACACTGCTGAGCCGGCAAAGAATATTCCTACGCTGGAGTATTACGTCAGCTATCTCAATGCTACAACAGGGAGCCAGAAAACGCTCGATGATGTTTTAAATGATTCGGAAAGGCTGTACATCCTGCAAAAACTGATTAATCTGCGTCAGGGAAAGGGCACACGAGCCAGTGACCAGATTCCAATAAGGGCAATGGGTCCTGTGTATTTCAATGAGTACCAATCCCGTGCTGATTATTACCATGAATGGCTGCGGGAACAGTTGGGTGATAAGGAACTACCTGAAAAACCGGAACAGAAACATAAGCTACTTATTGAAAAAAGGCTAGAAGCCTATCAGCAGCTCTGTGATATTGTCTATGAGAAGAAGGGTTTTACATCCCAGGGGATACCTAAGCGTGAAACGGTGGAGAAAGCTGGCCTCATGGACAAGCAGGCAAGTCAACTGCTCAGCAAATTTGATGCATAAGCAGGCGTAAGAAAGACTATTGATTACGAATGTAAGGAATCATTTCAGTATATGTTTGTCTCAATTGAATTCTTGGGAAGACAGCGCCTCATAACTAATACACCGAGCATAAAAATGTCTATAACAGAAGAGACAAAGGTGGCTGATGCCCTTGAATACGTTAAGCACCATTATCCTGCCCTCAATTTGAATGAAGCAGAAACCCTGATAACTGTTAATCAGGAAATGACATCACTTGACAGAATTTTAAGTGCCAATGATACCGTCTCGTTCCTGCCCTTTATCCACGGAGGTTAATCCCTATTGCATTTATTCCAATGGCGGTAGTGCTGCCACAGCAAGTATCTCTATAAGCATTTCTCTCCTAGCCAGGCTTGATATGCCCAGCAAGGTGGATGCTGGCGGGTAGTTTTCATGGCAGAACTGAGGTACACCATTTTCTCGCCAGAACTCATCCAGCGCTTCGGAGGCATCCTTCCATTTTTGGTCGTCCTGTACGCCTTTGGGAAAGTCGGGGCCTGCTATGTAATACCACAGGTGCAGGATATTATCCAGGGATGTGCCGAATTCTTCTAACCTGGTCTTTATCCTTTCCAGGGCCAGCTTGGTTTGAGCTTTAATTCCAGACCGAGGTATATCTGTATCAGGGTCTCTACCCTCGGCACCGCTGAGAAAAACAATACCTCCCATGTTCCACACTGCATGTCCAGTTGTCCATTCCATCTTTTTCCCTGCGTGATAAACAGGAAAGCCAGGTATTTTTTTGATCATGCGTTTGGTCATTACTCCATCCTCCTTACTAATATTTAATATCTGAACCATACTTCAGGTTAATCATATTAACTTGTGTTCCAATGGATATGACTTCCATAGTCGTACATTAGGATTAGGGCAGGCTAGCCAACGAGGACTAAAGCCGTGGCTTACAGATAACCTCTTTTACTTTGAGATCGAAGAAGCGATGCGCTGGTTCTGCTTTAACCACAATTGCAGTGTCAGAACCGCCGCTTTTGCCGACACCGGCAATTGCAATAACCTCTTCATCAGTTCGTATCATACCGGCATCAGCTGCCATTACTGCAATTTCGCAGGCGACTTTCATACCCTGACCAAAGATACGCAGTGTGCTGGCAACGATGTCTCCCACAACGTAGGTCGCTGGAGCTTGAATTACATCCCCCTGGCGCATAGACCTGGAGAGGCCACCAAAGGCATGGGCGGCGGTAATCACCGGTACATTGTTACTCTGCACTATCTGCAAGTTCTCTTCAGTGAATTCCTGGATATTCGGCTCTTTAAAACCGCTGCTGTGCCGAACTATGATCAGTTTCACTCCCTTGAAGACTTTTACCGCCTTTACCGCAACTCGGCCTGTAGTCGACGCTACCAGTATAGTCTTTATTCCCAGTTGCTGAGCTCGCTCCTTGGCAAGGTTTAGGGTTTGGTCGGTATTCTCAATTCCTGGATTATCAAAGTAGACCGTTTTTGCTTCCATTAAGTTGTTGACCTCCTATTCAAGTTATTTTAATGACGAATAAATAATATACCACAGAAAAAATATTACAGCTACTGCTTGATAGCATTTTACAGCTTGATAATACCTGCTGGTCATCATTAGATTTAGCTAGCCTGGTAATGTATAATCAGATTAATTTCTGAGTGAAAGGAAATGCATATGAAGAATGGTAAAAATCAGTGTGAGCATCCAGAGAAACTAAAAGGTAAACCGGGTGAGTGTAGCCCCGAGCAAATCAGAGAGTGTCATGGAGACACTAAAAAGCATCCCTGCGGTAAGTCTAAATAAATTTAGATTAGTTTTTGGTACCCAATTGCAGGGATAGAGCTTCAATCTATTTGAGCTTTCTCTTCCACTTTCGGTAAGCTGTTGATTCCCCAAAGTTACTGCTTCCTCAGTGAGTCGAATTCTTGAGTTATCCGCCTTTGCTGCTATCATGATGTGGTATTAATGGTGCCGTGTGTGCTGGAATGAGATAGCGGAGTTATTAAATAAGACTTTAAGCACATGCTTAGCAATACCTGGTTTGACTGATGGCTTGACCTTGATAAAAGAGGCGACATACAATGTGACAACCTGGTGGCTTATGTTATTCCGAATAGAGAGGGGGGAGTTTCAATGACAACGAGGTCAACCGCAGTAACTTATATAGCTTTAATCGTGGCGGCATTGCTGCTTTTAGTGATCGAGCATTTTACCCACATAGCGTTTATGCTACACCTGGCGGCTATTGCAGTAGACGCTCTAATTATCATCTTCATAATCCAAAGAATCCTTCACAATAGAGAAGTGCAGGAGAAGCGAAGGCAATTGATGTATATAAAAAGCTGCTTGTTCCGTTCCGACATGCGCAATCTCTTCATCCTGAATTTCACTGCTCTCAAGTTCCCGGATTTAACCATAGAGCAAATTAAAAATGCCTCCTTGGACGAACTTAAAAACATGAGACAGCAGGCAAATAAGGTAGAGTACAAATCAGCTGAAGTCATGGAGCCCGTTATCATGGAATATGTAGAGGCGCGATATGTCTGGCAAAACTTCATGGACCTGGCAATCACCCATGATTTTCGGGATATATTCGAGGACATGGTGTACCTGTTGCACTTTGTCCAGGATGTTACCTTATTCAAAAATGCCCATCCTGACAAGCTATTTATTCATGAAGCTATGAAAAATGACCGGTTAAGGCAAAAAGTGTATAAAGTGTTAGGTGACGGCATCCGCAAATTCCTGGAATATGCCATAGAGTTAAAGGAAAAACGCCCCGATATGTTTAATCAAATCATTTCGGATTATTGCTTGACACCCGAAATGGGAAGTTGATGTTGTTTATTCCTTATTCTGCGCTGGGACAGACGAATAACTCTGTATTATATTAGATTGATAATTTTGGGAGGCACATATGAGATTGAAAGATAAGGTTGCTATTGTAACGGGAGGAGCAAACGGAATAGGTAAGGCGTATTGCTTTGGCTTAGCCCGCGAAGGAGCTAAAGTAGTAATTGCCGATATTGATGGAAAAGGTGCTATCGCCACGGGCAAAGAGATTGAAGCCCAGGGCGGGATAGTATTACCAATAAAAGTGGATGTCTCAATAGTAGAAAGCACTCTAGATATGGCGAAAAAGACCTTTGAGACCTTTGGCAAAATCGATATTCTGGTTAATAATGCTGCCTTTTATATGAGACCAACACTAACAATGGCACCTTTTTATGAATTGGACCCGAACGAATGGGACCGGTTAATGGCAGTGAATCTTAAAGGGCCATTTCTTTGTGCACGTGCTGTTTTCCCTTATATGCGAGAGCAAAAAGCTGGGAAAATAATTAATATTACATCGGATACTTTTTTCTTTGGGCTGGTTAACTTTGCGCACTACGTAGCCAGCAAAGGTGGTGTCATCGGTTTAACCAGGGTGTTGGCAAACGAGCTGGGACAATTCAATATAAATGTAAATTGTATAGCTCCTGGGTCTACGTTTAGTGAGGACCCTGGTAATTTGAACGGCCTGGAGCGACGGAAACAGGTAGTGCCTTTACGTGCACTTCAGCGGGTGGAATATCCTCAGGACCTGGTAGGAACTGTCATTTTTCTGGCTTCATCGGATAGTGACTTCATTACTGGTCAAACCATAGCAGTAAATGGTGGTATGACAATGTCCTAGTCTTTAAAGCACACACAATTGGGTAGTGGTCTAGTTTGGACATAATATTGACAAACGTGTTATAATTACAATTCAAAAGGGGGAATTTTATTATGGGATGGGCACCTAAATAGAGATTCTATTTATTTGGTTTCTTTCCTTTGCATCCGTTTGCTAAGTATTCAAAATATACCCATACATTAGGTTGGGCTTTGATTCTATAAAGTCTGATATAATCTTCCAATAAACGCCAATATCCCTTAGCGGCACCACCAAATAATGCTATTGCTTGTTCTCTAGTAAGATGTCCTTCGCAAACCGAATAGCCTAAATTTTCAAAAAAATTTGCCATACGTACTAGTAAAAAGAATTCCTCGCTATTTCTCACCTCAAAAGATTCAAAATTTTTTATCAAGTTTTTAGAGGCTGCTTTATCGTTAATACCAGAATAATATTGATTAACTAGCATACGAGATTTAATGTATTCATCTGAATCCCATATTTGATGTAGTTCCATCAATATAGTTGAAGACCTTGTCTTCTTAATATGGCGAAGTTGTATAGCAGCATAAATGGCTGTTACTATTATTGCTAAAGCCATTAATGCTGTTGCTATGGCAAGAACTGTACTCCAAGTAAGCATCCAATCTATATTTGCCACAATTCGTCTCGCCCTAGTCGAATTATAACACTGGGTAATCTCTTGTCAATGACCACTAGACAAAACATTAAATCTATGGCATAATCAAAATATGCCTAAGCGGTCAAGTAAAGGAGGCGCAATATGGACACGAATAGATTAGCAGCACGCATTGTGAACAAAGCCACAGATGAAACGCCCATCATAAAAAATCCTGCTGCTGTAGAATTAGGCAGACTTGGAGGATTAAAGGGTGGGCAAAGAAGAGCAGAAATGCTAACCCCAGAGCGACGCAGAGAGATAGCGGAAAAGGCAGCACAGACTAGATGGGATAAGTATTCTTTATATGATGAAATTAAGGCAACGCAAGCAGCTTGTCTCTTAGTTGAACTGAATGGTGGCGAAATGGATTATGCGAAATGCATAAAACTCTTATATGGTATTGAAAGGGAAGCATTAAATCGCTGGATGCGCCCTGTTACATTTGATGATTTATTTTCGATGCCTCATGGACAAGTTGTAAGTAAAGCTCTGAATAAAGCAAAATTAGAAAATCAAGGAGTTAAATCATTTTGGAGAGAACATCTAAAGACTTCTGCGAATAATAACGTCCACCTAATTAAAGAATGCGGAAATGGTAAATTGTCAAGAGCAGAAATATCTCTTATTAAAGAAGTTTTTGAGGAAAACAAACATAAAACACCGGCACAGTTATTTGATGAACACCATAATCCTGAAATAACACCAGAATGGAAAGACCCAGGAAGTTCTAGCATTAAAATCCCATATGCTGAATTGCTGCGAATACTAGGTAAAACACCGGAACAAATTAAAGAATTTGAAAAAGACCTAAGCGAATTAAAACGCTTAAAAGAAATGACGAAATGATATGCCTTTCACTGGCAAAGTTGGGGATACTCTTTGCCTTGATGACAGTGGTGAGGGTCATCGCTATATAATACTTACAAAGCCAAATGAAAAACATAATGTTGTTTTAATAAATTTTACTTCTGCAACATATTGGAAAGAATGGATGGTAACGTTTAAACCCAAAGACGATAAACTATTGTTTAAGAAAAAAACAACAGTGAATTACGCAAATGCTCAAATTATTCCAGTTAAGAAATTAATAGATAAAGCAAGACGTAAGCCTAATGATTATTTATTTTGTAGTGTATATCATACAAAGAAAATTATCATAGGAGCTTTCCAATCACAATTTATACCGACAGAAATACTGGATGAATTAAGTAAGCAATATCCAGATGAATCCAAAAGATATTTAAACATTTAAAAAATTTTCCAAATTAACCTTTTATCCTCTTGACAATGCTTGACCGCTCAAGTACAATAAGAGCGTGAACAAGTTAAGCATTAGGCAAAGAAAAGAAGTAATAGCAGCTTTAGTTGAAGGTAACTCTATTCGTGCTACTTGTCGCATGACAGGAGCAGCAAGAGTTACGGTAACACGCCTGCTTGTTGAGCTTGGTACTGCTTGCTATAGATACCAATATAAAACTCTAAAAAATCTTAATTGTCACAGAATACAATGCGATGAAATATGGTCATTTTGCTATGCCAAACAGGACAACTTACCAAAGAACAAGCGAGGTAAGTTTGGTTATGGCGATGTTTGGACTTATGTTGCTATTGATGCGGACACTAAGTTAGTTCCCTGTTGGCTTGTTGGTTCAAGGACGGCCAATTATGCCTATCAATTTATGAGTGATTTAAAGCGTAGAATAGCTAATAGGGTTCAACTGACTACAGACGGTCATAAAAAATATTTAGATGCTGTGGATGATGTATTCGGTAATGATATTGATTATGCTATGTTAGTCAAGCTATATGGTGCTGAACCTGATAATGAGAAACGCTACAGTCCGTCTGAATGTATAGGGGCTGAGAAGCATATCATAAAGGGAAATCCAGACAAAGCAAAGATATCAACTAGCTATGTGGAACGACAGAATCTTACCATGCGTATGAACATGAGACGATTTACTCGGTTGACTAATGCGTTCTCAAAGAAAATAGATAATCTTAAATGGGCTGTAGCTTTACATTTCATGTACTATAACTTTGCTAGGATTCATAAGACACTAGGCACAACGCCAGCAATGGCTGCGGGTATTGCTAATCATGCTTGGACGCTAGAAGAAATCATCGCCTTAATAGATAACAAAATTTTTTCTGATTCAAACTAGACCACTACCCACAATTGACAACCAGCAAACAGCGGAGTAACATGGCTAAAGCATTTATATGGGAAATTCCAGTTTAATTAAAGCAGTATTTTTTGATTGGTTCAATACCCTGGCACTTTATGAACCCCCGCGTGAAGAGCTGCACAGTCAGGTGCTGCATAAATTTGGCATTGATATTGCTCCGTCCAGGTTGTTCCCTGGTATTCTGGCTGCTGATAAGTATTTCTTTGCCGAGGTTGTTCGCTCGCCAGTGACTAAGAGAAGTCCTGAAGAGCAGGGTCAAGCCTATATCCGCTACGCTGAAATAATGCTGGATGAAGCAGGCTGTAAGGTTGACCAGGAACTAATTCCTCAAATAGTCAAGGAGTGGCCACAGGTTTTTAGCCGTACGCAATTCGTACTCTTCGATGATGTGCTGCCAACCTTCAAAACTCTAAAGGAGCGCCATCTTAAGTTGGGTTTAATTACTAATGCCAGTAAAGATGCAATTTCAATACATCGTAAGCTGGGTCTGGAACCATACCTTGACTTCACTGTTACTTCTGAGGAAGCCGGAACCGATAAGCCCGATCCAGCTATTTTTCTACTAGCTTTAGAAAAGGCGGGTTTGATTTCATCTGCGGCTATTCATGTAGGGGACCAATATGAGGTGGATATAGTTGGTGCTAGAGGAGCAGGTATTACTCCGGTATTAATTGACCGCTTTGATTTATATCCTGAGATAAAAGATTGCCTTCGTATTCGAGCCCTTCCTGAATTACTTGCGCACCTTTAGTTTTCTTTTAAATCATAGCCTCATAGCTGCATTTCTATAATGCATCTAGTTCAAACTGTTTTCTGTATTGGGCCTCGTGCCTTTCGAAATCGCCAGATGACAAGAGCTAGACTTATGACGGCAACTACTATATTACCAATTATAGTAAGTATAAATGCGGAAGGTATTAAGGCACCGATGCTGAAAATTATATCCCATAGTGAATGGAGTATCACGGCGAGGATAAATGCTCCGACAACAGCCAAGTTCACTACAACATGCCCTTTTTTCTGGCGTTCGTGCCACAGTATGGCGCAGACAAAGCCGGTCCAGGCAGCGTGCCCAGCGGGAGATAGTAAACCACGAATAATGAATACCTGTTCCAGGAGAGTGACATTGCCACCAGATTGTATTAGAGAAACCAAGCCATAGCCCATGGTCTCAAAGGCAGCAAAGCCCATGCCAGCAGCTATGCCAAAAAGTAGGCCATCAGCTTCATGCCGATAACGCCATCCGATGTACATTGCGATGGGAAATAGCAGTTTGGCAATTTCTTCTATTAACCCAACACCAAACAATCCAGTAATGCTGAGCTTTTGCAGGGTTCCATATTCGAGCAAACCAGCAGCAGCGAGACCTATCAGTCCTCCTACTATGAAAGTTGTGGTCAATAGAGGTTGTGAGATATCACGATCTCGTACGTGTTCATAGAAATATATGACAAAGGTAACAGGCACCAAAAAGGCACCTAAGAGGAGGACGGTGGGGAAATAATTGGGATTGCCGGTTATCCTGAGAGCCACGTCAGTTATGATAAAAAGAAGGAGCCCCACTATAAAAACTTGGAGCCATCGCCGATGGAGAAAGTTTGATTTCATGGTGAGCATCTTAGTTGACGAGGCATGGGTTGTCAAGCCACTTGACTACGCTTAATTCTCCGTAAATATCCGACAGTCTACCTCCTTCTTTAATCTTTGTAATGGTGGCTTCATCCCTAAGCTCATATGTGGACGATGATAATGATAGCGCTTCAGGAAAGATTCTACCATTTCTATGCACTCAGGCAATTGTTTAGCACGATATTTTGACCAGCCCAGGCACTCTTTTCTTACCGTTCTGTTGAAACTCTCAATATAAGATTGTTCATTTTTACGATATGGCCTAGCTACCCTGTGACGATCACAGAAAGAATGTACATGCATGAGGAAGTCTGCCTTAAACTCTGGACCGCCATCAGTCTGAATAAGATGCACATGCTGCCCAAATCTCCTCTTCATACTCTTAACTAGAAATCTGGAACCGTACCTGGCAGTGAGCTCCGGAGCTAATAGAATATCTGCCTCTCTGGTAAAAATGTCTATCGCAGTGAATGCATAAATGTCCCCGAAATCAATTGTATCCATCTGAATTACTTCTCTGGGCATTGATGCTTTTGGTATCAATCCTCTCACTTTATTTTTCTTCCATTTGGACCGAATTAAATATTTCTCCGCTAGTATCTCATATATCTTAGGAACCGAGAGGTGGATACCACGTTCAAGCTCTAAATAATATTGAATCTTCTGACCACAACAATAGTATTCGCGCTCCCTGATTTCCCAGACTAATCTCTTTACTAGCGGGTCTACTTGCCTTCTTTTCCTCTCACCTTTCTTGGATTGCTCGTAGTTATCCAGGAATGAGAGAAGTCCATGTTCTTTGATGTTCTGTATCCAGATATGTATGGTCTCGCGATTTTTATCCAGCCTTTTAGCAATGTGTACCTTAGGAATTCCTTGTTCATATAACTCCCAGCAAAGTGTTATTAATGTCCTGTTTTGCATGTCCATGATTTTACATGGACTGTCGGATTTCTACGGAAACATTGCGGACTATTGACTTTACCATTTAGATTGAGGCATAATAGCAGGCAGTACTTTTGTCCTAGTTCTTTGGTAATAGGCAGTCTATGCAGGAAGACTAATCTTGTATAGTAAAATAGTTCAAAATAGTAAAATAGCTCAAAAATGGAATCTCAAGCTTCTGGTTATCATTGCGGCGGGATTTCAGTTATGGGATGCATTGTTGACTCAGAAGTATGTGGGCAATGGCTACATCTCTGAAGGCAACCCGCTCATGGCACTACTGATCAAGAATAATATATTCCTGTTTGAAAAGGTTAGCAGTGTCGTTATCTCGGTCCTTTTAATCTATCTGCTGTCCAGGTTTTCCACAAAGGTTGCCGCAAGAGGTGCTGCCGGCGTCATCGTACTCTACTCCGCTGTGTTAATCTGGAACTACGCTCTTCTATTCAAGGTTTAACGACTCTCACACTATAGTTGCTCCACGAGCTTCCCTTTGTAAGAATTCGCTAACGATTTTCTATTTTTGCCTGATTTTGGGCATAGCGTGGTATCGTATTGTTCCAAGTCGAGCTTGCGGTAAAAAATAGCCTATACGAAGTTGAAATAACTACAGGTCCGCCAGAATTATCCAAAAGGTTAATCGCATTTGCTCCATTAAGGTATTCTATTAGGATATATTGAGTTGTTAGAATAGTTGAAAGTGGGTTCTAAATGGAAGTATTTATCGGGTTATTGGGTGGATTGGCGATCCTGGGTCTGGTAGGAATTGCCGGGCTTGTGGTTTATCGTCTCCTGCTCAGGCGGGAATATGGCAATACTCCAAAACATATGAGAGTTATGGGGAGCAGAAAATGCCCAATATGCGGTGGCAGGATGGAAGTATTAGACGGAGCACTACCTGTAATACACTGTACTACCCCCAAATGCCCCAACTATAAGACTAACATTTAAGAACAAATGGTGTGGGGCATATAATTCATTTTAGCTTCGGTAGTTTCCGTACTGCCATGCTAAGTTACTGTGTCATTAGACACACTATGTTGTTCTTTAGGTTGTTCCTTTAACGCCTTTCAATTTGTGCTCCAACAAATTTAACAAGAAGGGGTGTACAATTTTGGGTTGTCATCTCTAAACTACCTAAACTTTTTCATAAGAATTTCATCCTGATTAACAGAGATATATAGAAACCTCATAGCATCTGCTCAAAAATTTGAAGTCTGACATTAGAAATTTCTTATTGAGTTTATGAAATTTTTAGATAAGAAACGTAACCCCAACCTTTATTGCTTGTTAGGTTGTGAAGCTAACAAGCGCTGTACAAAAAAAACCTTCAATGATAAAATGGAAACCATTAGGAGGATGAAGTGGTTAATATTAGTATGAATTTAGCTGAGCTTATTCTAATTATTTTAGTAGCCGCAATTGTTGGGGTAACCTATTACTATGTATTTCAAAAGAAAGGAATGTCGAAAAAAGAACAGAAACTAAGAATACAACCGAAACTAATAGTCGACGAAATTATACCAAACTTGGAAATTATCAAAACCCCTGGAAGTCCAGTTGTTCAGTGTAATCCTAATATTTCTCTTATAATCCAAAATATAGGTTTTGGCCGTGCTATGAATGTAGAAATAGAGGGATGTGTGGTGTTTGAAGTTTCTGCGCCAAATAAATCGATAGCTAGTTGTTTTTATTTTTCAAATAGACCACAAGACGGCGTTGGTTCAATTAAGATAAATAATACGTCAATCAATGGGAATAGTGAACAACAAACGATGAATATGTACATACATGGATTTGCAGTATCAGATAAGGCCATCGATGAGGGCATTAGACTTCAGGTCAGTTATACAGATATCTATTGTAGCGAAAGATATACAGATATTTATGATGAAAAAAGCTGTGTAAATACTGCACATTCTTTAACTTCATTATTTAAAAAGACATTAAGTGGAGAAATTAAGAGTATAATCTGGCCAGGTTCTGAACGCATTTACCTGGGTTCTGGCTTAAATTCTAATTAGTAGGAAAACTAGTTAACTGTTGTCTTTTACATAAACGCACATTCGCCTTTGTTGCCATCCCAAAGCCTGCTTCATGCAGGTAAGTAAATATGAATATATTTAATGTTGTATTTCAATCTGTCTTAGCTATGATCGGCATAGGCGTGCTGGGGTTCTGGATCCTCAGGAGAGGCATATTATCTGAAAATGTTATCGGCTTTCTGGTCAGGCTGGCAATTGATATTGCTCTTCCTTGCGTGGTTTTCGCAGGCATAATAGTAAATTTTAATCCCAAACAATTCCCTGATTGGTGGCAGCTACCTTTGTGGTGGGTGTTTTTTGCGGCTGTTGCTTTGGTACTTACCTTGATCTTCATGTTTATATCTCGAAAAAGTACACGCAGTGAATTTGCCCTGGGTCTATTTTTTCAAAACGGGATTTTTTTCCCTTTAATTGTAATAGCTGGTCTTTTTGGGTCTAACTCACCATATATTGTCCAGCTATTTATCTTTATTATCCTTCATCCAGTTGTGTTTTTCAGCGCAGCTCATCTCTTTTTCAGGAAGAAAGATGACGATAGTGGAAAACGTAAATTTAATCTGCAGAGAATAATCAATCCGGTGCTGGTGGCAACTTTACTTGCAGTAGGTATCAGATTAACTGGAATAGAAACATATCTCCCTGATTTTATTATCACTATTTTTAACATGCTGGGCGCGATGACGTCACCATTGCTCATGATAATACTGGGAGGCAGTCTTTACATCGACTTTCAGAGAAAGGGCAAAATTTATATTAAAGAAATAATCAAATTTGTATTCGTTAAAAATATAATTTTCCCTCTAGTATTTATCGGCTTGTTATTGTTAATACGCCCTGACTACAATATAGCCCTGATAATACTGTTAGAAAGCGCAGTGCCTCCTATTACTGGTATCCCCATAGTTGCGGAACGTGAGGGAGGTAATACTTCAATAACAAATCAGTTTATTTTGGCTAGCTTTATCTTCTCTATAATTTCTATTCCGGTGATGTTTACCTTATTCAGCAGATTTTTCCCGATGCCCTAGTTGTCAAGATAGTTTTCTGGCAGATTTTAGGCGCATGAGCAGTTATTGGCATCAAAAATTGTGCTTTCGGCTACCATAAATTATAATTTGCAGACTTCATCGAATCTTATGCCAGTAAAATATTTAATGAAGAGAGAAGATTTTCAATGAGACAAAGTGCACTGGAAAATACGCATACCAAGACCTTAATACGAAACCGAGGATATTTGATATACCTGGTTGCCTTCATGGGCATCGTAGCCCTGATGGACTGGTACCTCAGTATGGTTGAGGCAACAGCAAAACCGTATATACTCCAAGAATTCAATATGTCGGCACCGGTGTTCGCTAATTGGGAAACAATATACCTAATACCAACATTTTTCATTTTCCTACTCAATGGGCTTAATGACATCATTGGTCGAAAGTACACTATACTCATTTTAATCCTTCTTATGGGATCGTCTGCTTTTGCTGTAACTCAATTTACTCCAACGTTCCACTCATTCATGGTTGTGTATTGTCTTATCAACTTTGCTGTGGTTTCCAACACTTGGACTATTCCCGTGTCAGAGGAAGCACCGGCGGCATCACGTGCCAAACTACTTACGATAGTGTATGCCATCAGTATGATCCCATTATCGGCGATCATACCTCCCCTGATTATACCGTTGATGGGATGGCGCTGGGCATATGGTATCACCATATTTATTGGCATTGTGGCTTTGGCAATGTGGCCTTTTATGAAAGAAACAGGAAGATATTACCAGATAAAAGAAGACAGGAAGCTAGGAATAAAAAAGAATCACGCCTACGGCATCGGTGTAATCAAACGTAAAGATATTTTCTATATTATAGTATCGGTGGTTATTTGGGCATCATGGCTCTTTGTTTCCAGAGCAGTTACCTGGGCAGGTTATTACTTCATGAATATCCACAAATTCTCTCTCAACGAGTGGTCACTATTTCTTGGGGTCGGGGGTATTACATCAATCCTGGGAGCGTTAGCTGCTGGTTGGGTAATGGACAAAATTGGCAGAATTAAAGCATTTTATTTCAGCTGTTTCGGACTAATTCTAAGCCTGGCGCTTACTGGTTTTCTACCGAGGGAATTACTGCCAATTGCTCCAGCACTAGTACTATTCTTCCTCATGTTCAATTACGCATGGATAGTAGTCTATATACCCGAGATATTCCCCACCGAAATACGTGGCAGTTGTCTGGGATGGACAACAACAATCAGCCGTGGTACATTCGTACTGGCGCCTTTAGCAATGAGCGCTCTACTCAAAGCCTTCCCTGACATGCAATTTTTCTGGCTTATTACCGGTTTGTTCATGGTTATCCCTATTGTATTTATACTATTCACCAAGCCACATGAGACCATGGGAGAAGAGCTGGAAGATATCGAGGTAAGACGGTAAACGCAGTCTAGGCTAGTTAGTACGGACTATTCAGAAACTAAACACATTACATTAATTGGCAGCGTATCAATATCTGGCCCTTATCTCGTTCAGGGACTAAAAGAAAAACCTGTATCAGATATCTGTGCCGTGGCTAATATAGTGCCCAGATGCTATACAACATCATATGCGAAATAAAATACTGCCCAATGACATAGCGTAAATTATTTACCGGACTGGCCTTGGCTTCGAAAGATTTGCAGATGGTTCCCAGATAAATAACTCTAACTCAAAACGTGGTGCAACTATTGGGAAAAGGTTCCTTGATTGCATATTTTTTCCGGAGGTTTGCAGACTTTACATGGTTTGTAACCACGGGCCAGAGCACTGGCTGCGGAGCTAAAGACCATTTTGTTTTGTTCGCTAATCATGCAAGCGAATTCGCATGATGAATAATGATAGACTTTTGACTTGATGTCGCCAATGAATGTGCCTGGAATTAGTGCTGTGCTAACCAGTTCATCTTGTAGCGACCATAATCCTCTTCCTTCATGCTGCGCCTCGATTTGTAATTGAACAAAGAGATCATAATATTTCAGATCTGGAGGGCAACCTATTACCTGGGCATAACCCTGTCTGATAAGCTCGGCGTTAACCATAATGTCATCTACCCACACGTACCTAAGTAGTCTACCCTGGTTATCGGCCTCCGAAATATCTTTCTCAAGGCGGATAGTTTTGCCGTTGACCAGCTCATAGTTCTTCTGGTAGGCTTCTTTAGCATAATATTCTGTGGAATTGTATTCGAGAAAAGGCACAAGTGTATCTGCTCCGATATAACGAATGATACAGGGTTTTCCAGTGACGTCTGCCTCGATAACGGATTCCTCAAGAACCCGGGTAACCTTGCCCTCTGGCAGCGTAGTTAGTGGTTGTTCTTCCGATGGTGCTGGTGTGGCTGGCTTCGGTAGCTGAGTGTTACTATTATTTACAGGGAGGGGTGCAGTGGGAGGAGTGGCAGAGCAAGCTGTACCGAGACCAAGTACCGAAAGCACCAGCCAGATGAATACAAGCCAAAGATATTTACTAGCCTTTCTATTCATTCTATGCATAGTATAGATACACATAAAGCTCAATGTAAATAGGAATTAGGTACTAATTATTCGTTATCGAAATGAAAAAAGGAGAGGGTGAATCACACCCTCTCCTTTAAATTTGAACTACAGTCTGTTTTTAGGGAGCTAATTGTGGTGCTGGTTCTTGCCAATCAGGACAATTATGCCCGCGGTGGAAAGGTGGCGGTCCAGGCGGTTCTGGAAATGGAATATTAGGTCTTGACTTTAGCCATTCGTCAAATTTTTGTGGGTCAGCTTTCGGATCTGGCTTTGCTGCTTCCCATGCCTTGAATTGGTCTGCTTGCTCCTGTGTTATTTTGCCATCTTTGACGAGGTTGTCTAACATTTCATTCACGTTAAAACGATGTGGCGGTGGCCCAGGCGGTTCTAGAGATGGAATATTAGGTCTTGACTTTAGCCATTCGTCGAATTTTTGCTGGTCAGCCTTGGGATCTGGCCTGGCTGCTTCCCATGCCTTGAGTTGGTCTGCTTGTTCCTGTGTTATTTTGCCATCTTTGACGAGGTTGTCTAACCGCTGAGCTTTAAGCTCAGTCTGTGCTTGTTTAAATGCATCAGTAAGCTTCTGCTGATCTATGCCTAAAATCTGGGCAACTCTGGCCATTATGTCTTTACCCTGCCCAGGTCCATCATTTTCATCTTGGGCAAGTGCAAGTCCAGCGGTAGCCCCAAACAATAGCACGGCCGCCAGCAGTGAGGTAATAATAATGAATTTCTTACTTTTCCACATCACTTAGTTTCCTCCTTTTACAGTGGTAATGATTTAACAGTAGCATATAAATATTAATTTCCTGTTAAGTTATTAAAGAATCTAAGGCAAATCTTGTTCTAATTATACATAGATAACAATTCATGTCCATGATTATACCAAAATTGTTACAGATGCGATGGAAGCATTAGCTGACAAAAAACTGAAGCATCAACTGGAAATATTTCCATGGGATTGCCAGAAAACCTTTGAAATGGGGTCAGATTTGCCAGACGAAGTGCAGCTATATGAAGTGATAATAACTGAGGCAAATATGATGGGGAAATAATGGCAAACTGTTAATAGTTTCCCTAATAGAAATCCCTTGTTCAATCGTGTGCCTGCTGACTAAAAACTAAAACCTTTGCTGTTAAAAAGCGTTAAGCAAGCTTCTACTACTTTCGAATCGTATAATACACCCTGAGTCTGCGATATCTCTTCTAAGGCGCTGGCTATGCCAAGTCCGGCTCGGTAGGGGCGGTGAGAAGCAGTAGCTTCAATCACATCTGCAACAGCCAGTATTCTGGCTTCGATTAAGATATCGTCACCTGACAGGCCTGAGGGATAGCCAGTTCCATTAAGCCTTTCGTGATGTTGAAGCACAATATCTGCAACTGGCCAGGGGAATTCTATCTGCTTCAATATGTCATGACCAACCTTGGGATGAGCCCTGATCAGGGTGAATTCCATATCGCTCAACTGGCCGGGTTTACTCAGTATCTCTGTAGGCACATATATCTTGCCAATATCATGAACAAGGCCGGCAGCACGGAGGCCGTCAATCTGCCCACTTGGAAGTCCCATTATTTCGGCTATCCTGCAGGCTAACTTCGTTACCCGGAACTGGTGGCCAGCTGTATACGGGTCTCGTAATTCAACTATCGATGACATGACCTTTATAGTTCCCTGCATGGCTGATCGCAGTCTCTCATAACTTTGCTGAATTTTCTCCGCTGTTTGTTTTTGTTCGGTGACGTCGCTAAAAAAATTAAGTGTCGCGGGTTTATTTTCCCAGGGGATTGCTACCGCATTGATTTCCATCCATTTGATATTGCCCCCCTTGTCTACAATTCTGAAAGAATAGACAGGGGGAACGTATTTGCCATTAATTCTTTCCATATGGTATTTGAACACCATTTCCTGATCATCAGGATGAACAAAGGTAATAAAAGGTCTGGAAGTTAATTCCTTTTCGGAATAGCCGGAGATTTCCTTGGCCTTGGGACTGACGAATTTGAATACACCGTCCTGAGCCACCCCGATGGCCTGATTGCAGTTTTTCAAGAGCAGACTATATCTTTCTTCGGATGCTTTTACTATCTTTATGGCACGCTTGCGTTCTCTTACCTCAGCCCTCAGCTCTTCGTTCACTTTTTCTAGCTCTGCGGTACGCTCTTTGACATGTTGTTCCAACTCACCATGAGCCGTCTGCAAAGCCGCCACCACCTGTCCATGTCTCAATGCCAGCGCAGATAAGCCCGCAAAGGCCTTAATAAGCTCCGAATCTACGTAATTGTTATTATTGCACAGAAGAAAGCTAGCGCTGCCAAATAATTGCCCTCCCCAGGTAAAACCAATAGCATATACTTCACGAACAGAAAGAAGTTTTTCAATATCAGAGCAAATGGATTCGGGAATATTTCCCATGGACAGACCATAGAGTCCTCCAGGTACTTTCTTAAGAGTTCCACTGTTAAGTTCTTTTTTGGCTTCATCGTTTGTCGATAGAGACATACCTACGAGGTTATGTACGCCAAGCATCCTGGCAAAATGACCCATGTGTCTTGCGGCTCCTTCCATTGCGCGAATATGGAAGACCCCTGATGCTTCCTCGAAAGAATTTATCAGCACCACTGATTCTTCAACAAGTTCGTGCAGCCCTGCCCCGATGATCTGGTAGATATCGTCTTTGGGTGAAAGTTCGCTGAGCTTGGCAGCCATTTCGGAGAAAATTTTTAAAGCACAGAACCGCGCGCATTCTTTCTCACAGCTCAATTCATTTATTAGTTCTTCGACTGTATTACTTCTACTTTTCATGTATCAGGTTTTCCCTTAATTTAATTGATTAGCAGAGATTTATGGCTCGGTGTTCAATTCTGTATCTTCACATAAATTCAGCTGAAAAGCATGCTAAGCACCATTCTAAAAGATATAGACGATGAAAGTGGTATACTCCTGGAGATGTATTTAATACTTTCTCGTCTCCATATGAGTCACTCAAAATGAAAGAACCTGTAATTCCTCCCGTTATTAGTATAATATAGAAAACGTGAAAACTGCGATATCTTATGGGTAAAAATTGAGGGACAAACGGTCAATTCTCAGGTAAGAGTGACCTGTTGAAGTCTTTGAGTGAGATAGGTTTTTGTGCCTTGTATATCGGGTATTGGTAATAGTCTAAGAATTATTGCACAGTTGAGAGGTAAAGCTGCATGGTGCTATTGGCTAAGAATCTTATGGTGAGTTCGGTTCTCCATTCAGGCATGCCGTCAATAGAGGCTTTGAGAGTGGATGTCTTGTATAGTTAAAGGGATGTGCGTAGCCTGTCTTTTTCTTGTTGTGGAAGGCTTAGGCTCTGCCTGGGGATAAGGGTGGTAGCAGCGGAGGGATTTGAACCCCCGACCAGGGGCTTATGAGTGCCAGTTTCTTTGGTTAATACAGCAGTTCCGTTCATTTTCCTTCTCCTTTGCCGCACGATAAGTGATAATCAGGAGAAGGTCAAGACGAAAGATTTAAAAGTACTTGGTCTAGAGGTGGGGAATTTTGCCACTTAGCTCGCTGGGGTCAAATTTTCGCAACCAGTGAGTTTTACAGCCTTTGGATTGCTTGGTTAATGTGTACCGGGCATGATAGTAAAATGTCTGAGGTGTCTTATATGAAGAACACCGGCAGGTCAATGCTATCTTGGGATCCTCAGAGCAACCGGAATATAGTTTTCAGAATACAAATGGGATAAACATCCTTGTCGTTTTCGAGTAGATACTATATTGAATTCCGAATCTCTCCTTATTCTCGTTTTCTTCGACCTTGGCAGTGATTATTAGGAATACGATGGCAACAGCAACAATAAATAAGCTGACTACTGATATCTGCTTGAAAAGCGTGCCAAGTGCCAGCAACAGAAGTGCACAGTAGAGGGGATGGCGAATGTATTTATACGCACCAGGTTTTACCATCATGGATGTATTCTCGAAACTTCCAGTGATGCGCCGCAGGTAGAATCCATGTATAGCCATTGCCAGGGCACTGCAAAGAAAAATCCAGGATACTATTTGTAAAAGGGAAAATGGATCAGTAAACCAATATTCGCTATTTACTAAAATTAAACCCACAATAGCTTCAAACACGAAGAATCTGAAGAAACCATGGCTGAATACCTGCTCCAGAGATTTCCAGGAAAAAGCGATTAGTCCAATAGAGAATAGCATAAAGATAGACCATTTAATAAGTTCAATCATTCTACTGCCCTCAAGAAATATGTTATCTGATTTCTAAAAAAATAATAGCAAGAGAGATAACTCGATGGCTAGGTCTAATGAGCTAAATATTATTAACCTTTTAGTCTTTCAGTATTATACTGGGCTGTTCTTTTAATGAAATAGTGCATACTCGCACATTTACTTAGCATGGTAAATAGAACTGTATTAAAGAAAGGCATAGTCACATCCTAACGTGACGTTAAGGGAGATTTGCCTAAGTATATTTATTTTACCTATTTGCTTTTTGGCGCTGATAACATGCCTTAATATCTTTACATGCAAAACTGCTCTCTACTGATGCCGTACAAGAATCTCCTCTAAGTTCTCCCAATTGTCCTATGTTTGTAAAAAAGGACCCTAAATCTTTACTGTATTCGCCTTCTTTTCCGCACAGAGCACAAGGAAAACGCTTGCCTTTAAATTGTTCCATCGTTTTTTCAAATTTCTGGTTTTCTTCATCTGCACATGTCATTTATATATTCCCTTTATTTAACTAAAATCAATTGATTTTAACATATTTTCTGGAACAATAATTGTTTCTGGGTCTGTCTCTATTTCATATGACTTCAGTGGCTTTACTACAATAGTCATATCTGGAAAATCACTTTATGATTGATATGAAAGCTACCTTTCCAACATTGTATAAATAACTTTTGATCTAACTACAATTAGTCCAGTCCGCTATTGTATATTATCCACTTGCCCATACTTCTGATGTTCCTGTATTGTAACAGCAGGTATCCCCTCAAAATTTAGAACAACTGGCCTTCAGGCTATTGTTAAAATGCTGTGCCATAATTTCCTCTCGTTGCAGTTGGAATAGAATGTAGGGGTGGAACCTTAGGCCCGACCTGAAAGTGGTATAATTCACAATCGTGCCTCTATTCAATTATTCGAACTTAGTCGACCCCATGTTGAGAGACGTCAGGACTTGTGTCGCTGGGCTTTGTGGTATGAAAGCTGGCGACAGGGTTCTGGATGTATGCTGTGGGACAGGTGATCAGGTATTTCTATATATGCAAAAGGGCGCGATCGCTACTGGCGTAGACCAGAACCCCAACATTATTGAACTAGCAGAAAAGAATAGAGAAAGACAGGGATTCAACGATAGCATCTTTCGTCTAGCCAGTGCTACCGAGCTGCCATTCCCAGACGGTTACTTTGATTGCGCTTCAATATCACTTGGGCTGCATGAGATGGAAAGAGGTGAGCGGTATAGAGCAGTTTCCGAGATGAAAAGGGTGGTGAAAAAGGAAGGCGTTTTGATGTTCATTGACTTCCAAGTTCCTTTACCTAAAAACTGCGTTTCTTATCTCATCGGGGCTGTGGAATTCCTTGCAGGCAGAGATAATTATAGATGTTTCAGAGATTATCTCACTCAAGGTGGATTGGACCAGATATTGAAGGAAACCCAGCTTGCCCCGCAAGAAGAAACTCTTCTTAAATTCGGGAACCTACATATAATAAAGTCAAGCAACCCTTGACCTACCTACCAAAGCCGATCCAGATATAGAGAAGCTATATCTTAATATTATCCACTGGCCCATATCTTTTATGGCTCTCGACCGCATCCTCACGCCCTACCGCCTGACAGTATCTATTTGTCATCATCAACGTTGTATGTCCCAATAACCTTTTTAACATCAAGCTATCCCCACCATTCTTTAGCCATAGCCATGCCACTCTTAAACCTACTGTTTCTCGGTCTAGCAAGAATTCTACCGCAGGCTAATGAAGCAATCGACATAATCAATTGCAGGCAAGGGGTGGCACCTAGTAGAATACTCTGGAGAGTTGAGCAACTACGTGCACAGGGGGACATTGATGAAAGGCAAAATAGCTTTGTTAAAGGAATCACTAAAGGAGTTTGGTGCTGATAATGGCACTCTGCTGGCAGCTTCTGTCTCATTCAATTTGCTTCTTTCGCTATTTCCGCTAGCCCTTGCTGCGGTATACATTGCAGGGTCTGTTGCCACATCGCCAAATATGCAAGAGCAGATTGTTCGGGGCGTTGGTTATCTGCTGCCGGTGTCCCGGCAATTGATTGCCAGCACAATATCCAATGTTGCCGCAGCCCGCGGTGCGGTTGGCGTAGTGGCTTTTATTGCACTGATATGGGGTGGCCTAGCTTTTTTCAATTCGGTGAGAGTGTCTTTGAATGCAATCTGGGGTATCCGCCACCCTCATCGTATTTTTAAAGGCCAGCTTATAAACCTGATAATGATGATCGGCGCTGCCATTCTACTGTTTTTGTCAGTACTCATAACTGCCATGTTCAGTACCCTCCATGAAACAGGGATGCAAGCTAAAGGAGCCGAATTTCTGCACAGTATCTTGACAATTCGTATATTGGCAAACATCTTGGCTATTGGGCTTGCCTTTTTAGTATTCCTAATGCTTTACAAGTTCATACCGAGTATACGGCCGAAATGGAAAGATATATGGCTAGGTGCTGTGGTAGCTGCTGTTCTGTTTGAGATTACAAAGGTGATATTTATATGGTATATAAAGGTTTTCAGTCCGTATAACCTTGTCTATGGTTCAATAGGCACTCTGGTCGCTTTTCTGATGTGGACTTATCTATCGGCGCTGATTTTCCTCTTAATAGCCAAGATAACCCATGTAAACCTTGAAATGCGCGCTAGGTCCAGTATTGCTGTACCCAAGCTTTGAAGGCTTCTGCAGATTAATATGCGGTTGGTATTTTTATTTGATTACCACGTATCCAGCCAAGTTGGATGACAATTTGTGTGCGCGTGAAATAAGCCAGCAATTGAGTTAGATAGCCGTTAAGCCAGTGTCTGGGAATATAAGAATTATTTTAAAAATGCCATTCATTATTTAGTCAGTTTATCCACTGGCCCATAACTTTTATGGCTCTCTACCGCATCCTCACACCCTACTGCTTGACAGTATCTATTCATCACCATTAATGGTAAAATTTTAGCAAACTTAGAGTTATTTTAACTGGGGAGGACAGCATGAGTATCTTATTAATTATTGGTATTATTCTCTTAATTCTTTGGTTGCTGGGTTTATTCGTTTTACCCGCTTTGGGTACCCTGATCCACATCGCACTTGTTATTGCAGTTATCCTTATAATAATCTGGCTATTACGGAAGGTATTTAAGCTTTTTTAAATGCCATCCTTAATCAATTGGCCTATAATAGGTTTCGCTTCTTTAATGCTTATGGCATATCCCATACCTTCTACACCTACTAGTGCCACTTTGGCGCTGTTTATACCAACTACTTCACCCTGCAAATTCAACAGAGGTCCTCCACTATTGCCAGGATTGATAGCAGCATCTGTCTGAATAAGGCCATATAGAGTCTCCTCTGGTGATGTCGATAAGGAAACATCCAGAGCGCTGATAATCCCTTTAGTGGCGCTTATCCCCATACCGAGTGAATTGCCAATGGCTACTACCCACTCACCAACATGTAGTTTGGAAGAGTCGCCGAGCTTAAGCGCTGGTAAATTCTGGGCATTAATTTTAACTATCGCCAGGTCGGCTACGGGGTCAGTATGTACCGATTCCGCCGGGTATGTTTTGCCATTCTCCAGGGTTACTGTAATATTCCTGGCTCCTTCTACAACATGATTATTGGTGATGATAAGCCCATCTTTATTAATAATCCAACCCGAACCTGCGCCTTGTTGGGTAAATGATCTACCGAAGCGACTGACCATGGAGACCTCCGTAGTAATTGCTACTACCGAGGGTCTAACCTGCGCTATTAATGTGACAAAATCAGGTAGAGGTGAAAGAATTGTAGTATCAGCTGGTGGTGTGGCAGGAGGCAGGCTAACTGACACTGGAGAAGCTGTCTGCACCTGGCTAAACGTTGGCGAGCTACTGGTACTGGGTAATGTACAACCAGCCATAATAAAAAGCAAAAGTGAAATCAATAAAGGCAAAATGTATTTTATTTTCATAACTTTAACCCCTTGTGTTCTTTTTTCCCTTTTCAGGATTCATTAGTTTACTTCTCTACTGAGACTTGAGTGCCTCGATGTCTACTGTTAAATAGCCACGCTGCATCAGCTAATATAACATTAAATTGTTAAGAATTTATTTCGATTGCTCACGGAATATTTTTCATCATCATAGCCTGAGAATATCCACTGGCCCATACTTTTTATGTTCCCGTATCGCATATTCGCACCCAACCGCCTGACAATATCGATTAGTCATCATCAACGTTGTATGTCCCACCAGCTAGTCGTCAAGAACTTTTACAGGTCCAAGCAGTCAAAGCTTGGAGTTTAATGGATTCTCCTTAGCAGATTATACAAAATGGACTTTTACGTCGACTACTCCTTCGTGATTGCACGGTTCTTGAGTTCCCTTTCGCTGGATTCCGGATAATGATCTACGGCATCATTCCTTCGGGTATAATCCAAAAACGGAGGCCATATTCACCCTCAGAACATTTGAGGACTACCATGTAGCCTCCCTCACCTACTTGGAGATCATTCTTATCTTTCTGGTTCCAAGTCCACTCCTTATATTCGCCAGGTGCCAACTGGACTATCGCCTGTAGGGCAACCGGTTCAAAGACTATTTCCCCTTCCCGGCTTTGTATCTTCCAAGGGTCTGAATTGTTTAGGATTATTTCCGTATCACCAATGTTTTTGAAACTGAATCTAACTGTCATTCTTGATTTATAGTGCTGCTCTCCTGTATACGTTTCCCCCGGAGGTAGAATCGGTCCTATTCCATCAAAAGCCTGCAAATCGATAGGGCCGGGGATTATGCTTATTACGCCTTTTGTTTCAGCAAATCCTGGCTCTCCGGTTTTTCCTTTCCTGGCACATAGCTGGTAATCGCCAGGCTCTTTAAAGAAGGTACCCAGACTGCCATCTATAGCTGTATCTCCCAGATATTCGGGACTATAGACACGCACCCCTGAGACAGGATTACCGCCCTCGCCAATTATCTTTATGACTACCATCTCACTGGTTCTAGCTTGATCGGGGTTTTGCATATTCAAGCCATTTGTTACCTGATACCCACTACTCAGGCAGCATAGACTCAGCAGCCCTATTACCATCAGCATACACAGGATAATCCTTTGCATTTCAACTACCTCCAACTGTCATCTTATCACCATATCATTCGTTCTGTTAAACAATAAGTATAACGAAAAAAACTGATTTTGGTTGTTACCCAGGACCTGCCCCCCAGGAATCATGTTGCCTGAAAACTGAGATATAATTAACGGTACTTTACTGTACATAAAATTCACCAGGACTGGAGGATAAAGGGGTTGAACATGATATTTTTCAGCAATCTCTATATTATTATTATCTAAAAAAAGGAGGTTACATGATAAAAAGCATTGATCACCACAATTTTACTGTAAGTAACATTGAAGAGGCGCTTCATTTTTTTTGTGATTTGCTTGGTATGAAAGCAAATCCTATCCATGAAGTCAAAGATAATGAACGTTTTCAAAAGATACTGCAAATGCCCGATGTCCACTTTCGGATTTGTACCATTAAAACCCCAGATAACAGCTTGATAGAATTAATCCAGTATGTTATGCCCAAGGGTAAAGAGATTGACTTGAAGACATGTAATACAGGTGTTTCTCACATTGCTTTTGAAGTTGATAATATTGAAAAAATGTATGAGGATTTGACTAAAAAGGGAGTAAAGTTCAATAGCCCGCCTCTCTGGGGGAAAAGTGTCATTGGCACAGGTAACTGGGGCGTGTGTTACTTAAAGGGACCAGATAATATAACTTTCGAATTCATTGAAAAGAGATGATTTTAGTGAAGCCCTTGTTCGGATAGCGGATACAAGCTAATGTACTCGTCCGCCTTGAGGCGGATTGAACTCCGAGATCACCACGTCGCTATTGCCCCTCGTGATGACAGATTGGTTTGTTGCGGGTTTAAGAGGTCTGGTAGCAGCGGAGGGATTTGAACCCCCGACCAAGGGCTTATGAGTGTCGGTCTCTCTTGCTAATGCAGCAGTTCCGTTAATTTTCCTTCCCCTTTGCCGTATGATAAGTGACAATCAGGATAAGGTCAAGACGAAGTGATTAAGAGTTTTTGGCAGCTACAACTTAAAAGGTGATACAATCATTGGGGTGGGGTAGAGTGGGAAACGACATGAAGGAAATTTATGGTATATGAGTCTTGAAAAAACACCTATCTCTGTTATTGTCCCTGTCTTCAATGAAGCAGATCATATTTCGTCGCTGTTATCGACCTTACCGGACTTTTACGAGACAATCATCGTTGATGATGGGTCTCAAGATGGCACCGGTGACATATGTCGGAGCATGGGATACAAGGTTATAACGCATGAGCAAAACTTGGGGAAAGCCCGGGCCTGTTTGACCGGGGCTTCCCATGCCACCACTGAATGGTGTTTCTTTTTAGACGGAGATGGTCAGCTTGATCCGCAGGATATTTTCAAGCTAATGCCATTTTGTTCCAGCCACGATCTCATTTTGGGTGAGAGATCTCTTAGCACTATCCCCTTTATCAGGCGGGGAGCCAACTTTCTGGCTACTACAACTATAAACAAATTATTTGGAACAAAATTTACCGATGTGCAATGCGGCCTTCGCGGTATAAAAAGAAATCAATTGCTGATAATGGAACTGACCGGCAGAAGGTACCAGTTTGAAGTTGAAGTGTTAATCAGAGCTTTGGAAGCAGGACTGCGAATTGCCGCAGTTCCCATTACCGTATCCTATTACGGCGGATCTAGGATGCCTCTTAATTCTGCAATGGCCATTGTCAAATGGCTTTCTGGCTATACAATTCGACGGCTCTGGCAAAGTACGTTCTCACCGTAACCATTATGCCTGTGATGACCTGCCACGGGACATTTTACCGTTATTAATACTAAATGTGTCGTATTTGATTAGTAATATTTAGAACAAGGGACTACTTATTCCTTGCCCGATTTGTATTGCAGATTATCTAGCGGTTTGACTTTATAGTATATATAATATGACAGTACAAGGATTAGGTAGGTGAATATATTGAATAGCGATGGCAATGACTCCACCAAAAGCCAACGAGCAGAGATGGTTTATTTTAAGATATCGAGACATTCCTGGTTTATAGTAAAAATAATAGCGTTAGTTCTATCTATAATGGCTATTATTTTTGGCCTTTGGATGGGTATGAAAACTGGAAATTGGATTTATGTAATAGCTGCCCCAGTTTTGACTGCGCTTGGAATTTGTTGGTCTCTATCAGCGTTGATTGCTGTAATTGCGAATACAATTGTCAAACCACGTTCATGGGAACGCATGAAGGCTGATGACTGGGGACCAGCAATATTTGCATTAGTCTACGGTATAGTCTACATAATCCTCGCATGGAACCTCATTGGACAAGCAATCAAATAGTGTCGGGCACTATTTCAACTATTGGGCTGTCCAATCCTTACACAACGGTGAATTGTACTACTTCTAACTTAAAGCTGGACTGGCTTTTCCTTATCTAAGGTAAGTATCCTCAAATTGTACTTACGTGTAAATAGAACAAGGGACTATCCATTCCTTGCTTGATTTGAATGATAAGTTATTTATATTACTGGCTTTAATTCGTTTAGGGTATTCCATTACGATTTATGTAGATGTATAATCAGAAAAACTAGCAATTAGGGATTAATAAAAATGACAAAACCAGTTGTATTTGTGAGTTCTACGATCAAAGGTATGCAAGAAGAAAGATCACTTGTAAAGAAGCTATTTAATGATGACCTTCGTTACGGGGTAATAGTGTCAGAATATGAGGGTAGTAAACCAAGGTCATCTCTTACTCAATGTAAAAAGTGGGCACGAGGCTGTGATATTTTTATTGCTATTATGGGTGGTAATTATGGTTCTGTAATTGATAGCTTAGGCATATCGGTAAGCGAGATGGAATTTAATGAAGCTTATAAGGACAATCCGGAAAAAATCTTGGTATACATATCGGCAGGGAAGAAAGACTCACAGCAGAGAAAATTTATTAAACGTGTTGAGGATTTTAATGAAGGTTATTTTAGAAGAAAGCCTTTCAGTAATAAGGCGGAACTTATAAGCGGAATAAAAGACGATCTTGCGGTGTTTGTTAAAGAGAGATTGGACATAGTTAGGCAAAAAAAGATAAAGGTTAGGCAAAGAACTACCCCTATTGAATTAGATTATGTGACAAGCCAATTAGGAGAGCGCGGAAAGCGCATGCATTTTGATGCTAAGGATGTGTTCGAGACCTTAGGTTTTACGTATCTTCAGGAATTTGAAAGGTTATATAGACTACCTGGCATCCTGATGTGTAAAAGAAAGATTGGGAAAATCGACGTTTTGTTTAACTTTTGGATTCTGGCTCAAAATCTGGACGTTTATTATCTGAGATCATATACTGCAGCCTATCAAAAATATGTTAGGCATTCTGATTTGTATGAAAAGTATAAGAATCGATTCGCAATTCATCTAGTTCATGGAAAAGGGGCTTTAAGAACTATAGAGAGTCATTTCTACAATTTTGGAGCTACGTGCTTTAATGTTGAACCTGGAATATATTGTGGGCCAGGTTTTCGTAAAAACATACCTCCAAAAGATGAAGCGTTCTTTGAGAATATGTTGTTCTTGTTTAACATCGAGAACAAACAATCAATGGTAGGCAAGCTGTCTGATGCCATCACTTGGCTGCAGGAAGAACAAGATAGGATTGATTTTCAATGCAATGTTATAAAACCTATCGAAGTAAAACTGATGAAATATAGAGCAGCTAAAATTTGATATTGCTCACTGGCCCATATCTCTATGACTCTCTATCGCATCCTCATATCCCACTGCCTGACATTTGGTGAACAAATAAGCCTATGGTAGATAGTCTGTACACCAAGCAAATTAGAGTCTAAAGGTGGCACAATTACAGTGGGAGGTCAGTCTGGTCTCATTTGCAATTAATTGTCCAGCGTGAGAGAATCCATACAAAAAATATCGAAAGGTGGTGTTGTCATGATAGAAGTTGGTAGACAGGCTCCTGACTTTACACTGAAAGACCAGAAAGGTAAAAATGTTAAGCTTTCTTCTTTTAAAGGTAAAAAGGTTTTACTCTCATTTAGACCGCTGGCCTGGACGCCAGTTTGAACCGATCAAATGGAGTCTCTGGAAGAGAACTTCGATCGATTTGACAAGTTGAATACAGTACCTCTGGGCATTGGCGTTGATTCAGCACCATCTAACAAGGCATGGGCCAAATCACTGAGTATTGTGAAAACCAGACTGCTTAGTGATTTCTGGCCTCATGGAGAGATAGCAAAGCTTTACGGTGTTTTCCGTGACAAAGAAGGTTTTTCAGAACGAGCAAACATAGTGATTGATGAGAATCAGGTAGTGGTGTTTGCCAAAATGTATCCTATTCGAGAGTTACCAGAAATTAAGGAGATAATGCGGTTTTTAAAGACCTGACCAAATCAATCTAAAAACTGGTCGATCATACTTTGATATTGTCAATCGGCGAATATAACTTATGTGCCTCCACTGCATCATAGCATCCTACCGCCTGACAATATCTGTTCTTCATCATCAACGTTGTATGTCCCAATAATCTTTGTAGCATCAAGCTATCTCTCGGATAAGAGCAACTCCGAGCCAAGTTGTATTGAGATCAGCTTCCTACCTCGCAACCGTGAGGCAGTGCTATTTCGACGCACGGAACGCGCCAGCTTCAGCCATGGGTAGTGTCTGGTCTAAGGTTAGAACCGGGCTTGTGCGACCGGTTCCATAGGTATTCAATGGTCCGAGCGCTTTTGCTAAAGTTGGGTAGTCATCGGCCTCCAGAGTAATATGGAAGGTGTGGTCCATGGGGGAAACGTATCCGGCCAGCACTTTGACCCCCGGTGTTTTCTTCAATGACTGCCACCATTCTCCAAAGCGCTTGGCTTGCTCAGAAGACTGACCCGGACAGGTTTCATTGGTATGCGTATGAACTACTTGAAAAAGCATTATCCACCTCCTTCATAATTGCTTAATCCAAATATAAGTATAACAAAGAAGCCATATAATAGTCATTAAATCGAGAGGAAAATAGTTAAATTATTATGACATTTTGTTTAGTAATCTTCAGGATATCATCAGTTGCTGGAGTGCTGGAACAAGATGTTCTTCTCAAACACGAGTTTGGGTATTGCCCACAATTGATATGCCCCAATAATCAATGTACTACAATATTATCCACCGGCCCATACTTCTTATGTTCCTGTATCGCATCCTCACGCCCCACTGCTTGACATTTGGTGAACAAGGAACCCTATTGTTAATGATATGCACTTCAACAAATTAGAGTCGAAAATTGGGATGACTATTGGGGGGAATTTAAACGGTAATAATCGCTTAAAGGATATTGTCAATCTGCCTCACTACCATCTATAATTATCTTGCTAGCTATTCTTATTCAATAAAATAGACAGGAGGAACATATGAGCATTGAAATTGTTACCGTATCGAGTTCAGACATTTCTCAAGAACTAGCGAAAGAGCTTGGAATAACGGTAATACCACATGAGATTGCGTTCGGCGATAAGACGTATACTGATGGGGTGGACATTTTACCTGACGAGTTTTATAAGCGATTGAAAGAAAGTCCTAAAATTCCTACAACCAGCGCTGTGACCATAGGCCCATTTGCCCAGGCATATAACAGGTTGGCAGAAAATACGAACGAAATTTTATGTATCGTATTATCATCCGGTCTCAGCGTTACTTATGATGCCGCTATTAAAGCTAAGGAAGCGGTCAAGAAAAAGGACGTTCGTATTGAAGTGATAGAAACGCTTGGAGTTGCCGGGGGAGTAGGACTGATTGTGTTGGAGGCACTGAAAGCAGTCAAGGCGGGAGAAACACTGGATAAAATAGTGGAGATGGTGAATCGGGATGTGCCCAGATGTTACGTGCGGATCTGTCTTGATACCCTTAAATATCTTCACAAAGGTGGCAGGATAGGCAAGGTACAGGCATTAATGGGCTCGATACTTAATATCAAACCAATACTCGAATCACGCGGTACATTTCGTCCCATCGGCAGGGTACGCTCGCATACAAAGGTGCTGGAACACCTTTATGAGTATATTGGTAGCTTTAAAAAGATAAATGCAATGGCAATACAGTATACAGATAATAAGCCGAGCGTAGAAGCGCTTGCAGACCGTGTGTCGAAATTCTTTTCGAGAGATCAGATACATGTATGGCCGTTGACGTCTGTTTGTGGGACGCATGCAGGACCAGGTGCAATAGTAGCTTCAATTATCGGTGACCTTTAGCTGTATATTATCCAGAAGATTGCAACGCGAGTGTGCTTTTATCTTATTTTCTGCGTGTTTTGTAGATAAGTACGATTTGCCTGTCTCTGCCAAGATACCCAACTGGTTGCCGGCCCCAGCCAGCGGCGACTTTTCATTGACGCTGCGCCTGTATTGGCCGCAGAAACAGGTGACGGACAAGTCCTGGAGACCTCCTACAGTGCGACTGGTTGAATAGAGTGATCTGCCCCTAGACTATTCCAGGTACAATTTTAAATCTTAATCCTATCCACTGGCCCATATCTTTTATGACTCTCCACCGCATCCTCGAAATCTCCTAATACACAAATTAGAATTCCACCACACCTTTCCATTTTCATAGCCATTGAGTGTACCGTTTTATTAATCGCGTAATTCTCGCATTTGGTGAACGAGGAAGCCTATTGCAGTTAGCCTGAACTTCAACAAATTAGAATCCAAAGGTGGTAAAATTATGGGGGCAGGCCACTAACGTCGACAAGGAGGATAGCGGGTAATGCCAAAGACAAAAATCCATGGAATAAACATATTCTACAGGGTCGAAGGACAAGGAGAACCTTTGGTTATGATAATGGGCTTGGGTTCTAATCAAAGTAGCTGGATGTTCCAAACGAGATTCTTTAAAAGGCATTACCGCGTGGTTACATTTGATAATAGAGGAGTTGGCAAGTCGGACAAACCAGAGGGGCCTTACTCCATCCGGATGATGGTAGACGATACCGTGCATTTGATGAATCATCTGGGTATTGAAAAAGCTCATATTCTTGGCATATCCATGGGAGGAATGATTGCTCAGGAGCTTGCTATAAATTACCCGCAACGGGTTATGAAGCTAGTGTTAGGATGTACATTTGCTTGCCGGGATGATGCGCTAAATGGGGAAACTCCGGAGTGGGCTAAAGCGCTAGATCTAGGTATTCAGGGGAAAATCGGCCCCATGGGGTCTTTACTTTTTAATAGCAGAATAAACGGGATCATTTTTGTTACCCTAATGAAGATTCAGTCTATGATGCGGTCCTCTGAACTTGAAGGTATACTTGCGCAAAGAGAAGCATGTGCAAGACACCATGCCGTAGATAGGTTGCCGTTGATCATCGCTCCAACTCTCGTGATAGCGGGAACTGGGGATAGAGTAATTAAACCGAGTTCCTCTGAAGTGATGGCGAAACTGATACCGAATGCGAGGCTGGTCAAAATTGAGAACGGGTCACACTGCTTTCCGTTAGAGATGAGCAATAGATTCAATAGAGAAGTCCTGGATTTCTTAAAAGGTAGTTAAAAAACTAGACAATTACGCAATCTATTGCTTACTCATATTATCAATTGGGCTATACCTGATATGACTCTCCACAGCATCATAACCCTTTACCGCCTGCGGGGTAGCCGACTGTAGGGCCATCTGTGGTAGGATAATCCCTCAAGAGCCTCGTTCGATATAACGAAAGCCAGGCCTGCTACCGGGGACAATCTATATGTACGCAGGCAATTTTACTGCTTCGCCACCAGCTTTCTCACCGCCTCTCCCAGCCCTTCAATGGTGAACTCATACATGGGGAATAATTTGCCGATCGATGTCACCGTTGGATGCTGCCAGTAGATGGGAGCGGTCGGATTCAACCAGACGCGGCGGCTGAAGTGGTCCGAGATGCGTTTGAGCCAGACGATTCCCGGTGTATCGTTTCGTTCGTAATAGTAAATTGCGCCGTATTGCTGTACCAGTTCCCACATGGCCATCCTGGCATCCCCGACTATTATAAGCCGGTAGTCAGGCTCGAGCGTATTAAGCAGGTATTCGGTGCTTACCGTGTCGCTTCTCTCGATATCCTGGTACACATTATCGTAGATGCAATTGTGGAAAAAGTAGTACTGGAAATCCTTGAAGTGTGAGCTCGAATGTGCAGCAGAAAAGAACTGGCTGCACAGGAGAGCGTATGAGTCCATCGATCCGCCGACGTCCATCAATAGAAGCACCTTCACCGCACTCTTCTTGCTCCTCTGCCAGATGAACTCCAACTCACCCGCGTTCTTGCAGGTAATGTCAATGGTCTTCTTCAGGTCGAGCTCGTCTTCCGGACCGATACGGTTTAACTGCCGCAGTGCTCTCAGTACCACTTTCATCTGGCGAATATCGAGGGTAAGATCGCTGCGGTAGTTCTTGAACCTTCGCTGCTGGGCGATCTGCACTGCACTGTTATGCCTTGATTGCCCTCCGACTCTTATGCCGGCCGGATGATAGCCGGAATGCCCGAAGGGTGATCTTCCGCCTCTGCCTATCCAGTAAGCCCCGCCGTCATGCTGCTCCTTCTGTTCCTCGATCCTTTTTTCCAGCTCCTTGATCAATTCGTCGAACTCCATGCTGTCGAATAAGGCCTGCTCTTCTTCTGAGAGTATCATCCGGTTGATCGGCTCTCTGAGCCATTCCAGTATTTGATCGGTGATCTCGGCCGGAGTTTCTATCCCCTTAAAATACTGCTGAAAAGCGGCGTCGTATTGATCAAAATGGCCCTCGTTTTTAACCAGTATCGCCCTGGCCAGATAGTAGAACTGGGTCATGTCGGATATATACCCCCTGGACAGTGCTTCCATGAGGGTCATCCACTCGGTGATCGATACCGGCACCTTCTTCTGTTTTAAAGTAAAAAAGAAATCGGTAAACATCTTATGTTCTTAAATCATCTGAAATACGCGTTTACATGGTCCTGTTGGTGAAATATGCGTAATCGGACTCCTTTTTAAGCAGTGTTCCCACGAAGGGAATCTCCTTGGATATCTTCTCAGGCGGTATACCGCCGATAATGAGCGCTTTAATCCAGTCCAGCAGCTCGCTGGTTGACGGTTTTTTTCTGAATCCATCGATTTCCCTGAGCTTGTAGAATGCCTTTATGGCTGCATATAACAGGTTATTCTTGATATCCGCAAAATGTACCTTGACGATTTCTTCCATCAGTTTCGGGTCGGGAAATTCAATGTAGTGAAAAATGCAGCGGCGCAGGAAAGCATCCGGAAGTTCCTTCTCTGCATTGCTGGTAATGACTGCGATAGGCCTGTGGACCGCCGTAACTGACTCGTCTATCTCGGGTATATGGAAGGCCATTTCATCGAGTTCATTGAGAAGGTCATTGGGAAACTCTACATCCGCCTTATCGATTTCATCGATGAGGAGCACCACCTGATCCCCGGAGGTAAATGCCTGGCCCAGTTTGCCCAGTTTAATATATTGCCTTATATCTGCCACGTCTTTATCGCCAAACCGGCTGTCATTAAGTCTCTGTACGGTATCGTAGATATAAAGGCCTTCCTGAGCTTTGGTCGTTGATTTTATATTCCAGGTGATGAGCTTTTTACCGAGCCCTTTTGCGATACTGTGAGCCAGTCTGGTTTTTCCGGTGCCCGGCTCTCCCCTGATAATCAAGGGCTTGCCCAGTGCTATGCTTACATTCACAGCATTCCTTAAAGGCTCGGAAAGCACATAATCGGACGACCCCTTAAACTGATCGAATTCATTGTTCTGCATTACTCAATTGCCTCCTGTTGCCAGAGAAAGGATATCAAACCATATCTCGATTATTTGCGGTTGGTTTGCACAGGTATAAAAACAAACACTGCCGGGATTTCATTATAAAGAGACCGAAGGCTATAATCAAATTTAGAGGATTATACCAGAGCACCTTATGCTTAAGAGAATTTGGTAGCAGCGGAGGGATTTGAACCCCCGACCAAGGGCTTATGAGTGCCAGTCTCTCGTGTTAATACAGTAGTTTCAGTCATGTAGACCTCCTTCGATGCCGACGATAAGTCAGATTGTGGAGAAGGTCAAGGCGAAGGATTTGAAAGTACTTGTTCGACCGGGATTACTACACTTAGATATGTTGAAGCCAAAATAACCATTTTAAGGCTCGCCAGACTTATCTTACTGGGCACAGAAATACACACGAGGCAGACTATTTGTTCACAAGCGGAACGTATTGCCTGCCTCGTATCACACTTATATTAAGTTGTGCGTGCTATAAGAATTTGTTCTCTATTGATGAATCAAAACTCTAAATTTTGACTTTTGGTTCTAGACCTAGTGTCAGCAGTGCTTTTATTGCAGAGATAAGGGCTACCGGAGCCATCAAGGCAGCGAAATACAAAAGCATGCTGGTAGCTATTTTACCTAAGTCCAAAATAGTAATGGGAGTGAATGCAGCAGTCATTGCTAATAGAACTATAGTAGCAAGAAGCAATGTGTGCAAGCTTGCAGTATCTTTGGTATAGATAACATAGATAATCCCGATGGCAAGACCGAATACTGCTAGTACCATTGCAATGATAAAATTCGAGGGAATCACTATACCCCCTATGACACTGAGCACCAGGCCGATACAGAATAATACGAAACTAACCAATCCCCAAGTTTTTCTCATTATTTTACCTCCTCCTTTTTAAATATACCTCTAAATCTGTACTATACGCCCCTTATCAATTAATAGCAACTATACTATAAAGAGTACCCGTGGAAATCAAGATCCACATAAAATATTAGGTTAGCCAGGTTAGTATAGGTCACTATGAAATTATATATAGGGCAGTCCAGTGCGATGGCTATTATTAACCGCTTACGATGGAAAGGGTACGATACAGGATAGTAAAAAGGTGTTGATAGCTTCCTTGATAGAAATCACTTGTTCAGAGTTAGCGTGTAAATATGCTTGTATCTTTTGATGAAATCCTTGCTCGGCTAATGAGGGTTTAGTTTTACTGGTAGCAGCGGAGGGATTTGAACCCCCGACCAAGGGCTTATGAGTCCCCTGCTCTACCCCTGAGCTACGCTGCCACAGCTTAAAAGTTAGCATAGTTAGTGGAATTTGGCAACCTCACTCCCTTTTATCCCTCCCTTCTCCTTCGAAGGAGAGGGGGAAATCTTTTTTATGAAGGGGAAAGCCCCTTCAACCTCGTTTCTTTTTAGTCTGGCTTGATAGCCAGGTGTACCACTGGCCTATACCCTTGCCTGTTTTGCAGGAGACTTCAAAGATTTTAACCTTTGGGTTCAGCCCTTCGAGGAGCTTACGGAATCGGGGCAAATCAAAGTCTACATGTGGGGTAAGGTCGAGCTTGTTTATGATTACAGCGTCAGCTTCGGTAAAAATTACAGGATATTTTGCTGGCTTATCATCGCCTTCGGGTATGCTGGCGATGACTACTTTCTTATGTTCTCCAAGTGCAAATGCAGCGGGACAGATAAGATTGCCCACGTTCTCGATAATAAGCACATTGATTTTTTCCAAGGGCAGTTTCCTCAATGCCTTATTGATCATCTGGGCTTCCAGAGAGCAACTGCCGCCGGTGTTAATCTGGACTACAGGGATGCCCTCTTTGCTGATTTTATCGGCATCGATTTTTGAAGCAATGTCACCTTCGATAACCGCCAGTTGCAATTTGCTTTCGAGATGTTTGATTGTTTGCAGGATCAGGCTGGTTTTGCCAGCTCCTGGTGATGACATCAAGTTGATGGTAAGAATTCCATATTGCTCTAAGACCTGCCTGTTCTGAACAGCAATGACATCGTTGGCGCTGGTAATATTTTTTAAAACTGGTACTTTCATGGTTCAACCTCGATACTTTCTATATAGCAATCTCGTCCCCCCATTATCTCCATGTTATAGCTGCTACAGTTGGGGCAGACCCAGAGGTTATCCTCTGGATGGAAATCGGTGCCACAATCACGGCATTTTAGCTGTGCTGGTACTGGTTTGAAATCAATGGTAGCTTCCTGGGCGGTGGTGTCTTTTTTTATAATGTCGAAGTAGAACTGGACACAATCGCTGACTACTCCTGATAGCTCACCAACTACCAGGTTAATCCTGGTGACCTTTTTTGCCTTAGCTGTTTTTGCTTCATCTAAAACAGTGTTCAGCAAGCTCTGTGTTACGGCTAATTCGTGCACTTAACTTAATGCGGTGTTTTACTTGTGCTAAACTTTTTGAGTTATGAATTATAAACTTTTGACTTTGGTATTGACAAACTCTATCTCTCACCACTGTCCCTCTCTCCTTTAAAGGAGAGAGGGGAGAGATTTTTTTGAAGGTGTAACTCCTTCAAACCTGTTCTGAACTGTCTTACAGTTTTCAAAGGAGAGAGGGCTTATTGTTTTGAAAATAGAGGGGAAAGATTTCCTTGAATGGTTTAATATCTTCCCAGTCTGCCTCTACCTCCCCCACCTCCCCCACCTCTGCCCCGGTCAAACCCGCCACCTCTCTTGCTTCCGTAAGACTTATTGCCATAGGACCTGCTACCGCCGCCGCCGCTGTCTCGAGAACGAGCTCCGCTGACAGCAATAGTACGCTCCTTCAGTTTTTTACCGTTGAGACCGGCGATTGCAGCTTGGCCTGCAGACAAGTTTGGCATTTCCACAAAAGCAAAGCCCTTGGACTGTCCGCTATACTTGTCCTTTATGATGCTTACCGAGGCCACCTCACCAAAAGCTTTGAATTCTTCCCGCAGTTCCTCTTCAGTTACATCGTATGACAGATTACCTACATAAATATTCATGATGTGTCTCCTTTTCGTTAGTTTGTTATAGCGACGTACACAAGCCAGCCATTTCCCAGCCTGTGTAAGTTGTGGTGCCTGGCAGCATTAACTGCTCGTTTTTACTTTACTGTAGCAATCGCTGCAGTATACTGCTCTGCCTTCGCGGGGCTGGAATGGTACTTCGGTATCTTTACCACACTGGGCGCATACTGCGGGGAACATTTCCCGTCGGGAGCGGCCGTAGCCACCGTTTCCGTACCTCTCTGCTTTCCTCGCCTGACGGCAGGAAAGACAGCGCTTAGGCTCATTAGTAAAGCCTTTGGAGGCAAAGTACTCTTGTTCTGTAGCAGTGAAAGTGAAGGTAGCTCCGCAATCGGAACATTGTATCGACTTATCCTGGAAGTTCACTGGATGACCTCCTCTCTTCTTATTTAGTTAGAGTTCGGTCATCCGATACTTGAAATAATCTATCTGGGTTTAAGTACGCAATAACCTAAACTTAAACTATTGAGTCAATTGTACTCTAAAAGAACCAGCTTTGTAAAATACAAATATCGTTTTTTTAGGGGATGGTGGTACCAACTTGTCATATTAGGTTGATGGGTATTAATAATTGAGCCTTTTGGCTATGAAAATGGTACTAATGGTAATTCTAAGATATGACCGGATAGCATAGACTATATTTGGGTAGTAGTGGAGATAGTTAAGACAAACACCTATCAGAACAAAAGGTTTAGTTAGAGGAGATCAGGAAATATGCCCGTCATGGTAAATGGTCAAACCTACTATAGAACAGCTGAGGTCTGTCGAATAGTCGGAATAAGCAAGACTACTTTCTTTCGTTGGCTCAAGGAAGGCATTTCCAAAGAAGCTGAACATAGGGACAGGAGAGGATGGAGGCTATTCACCGAAGATGAGTTAAACAGATTTAAGACAGAGGCCAACCGGATCATCGAAAGTGACCAATTTGGAACAGCCGACAGGAGCAGTTTTAACAGGTGTTTTTCTTGAGGTACAAAATGAGAGACGCCAATAAAACTAATACACTGCTTGTTGAAAAAACAAAAGCTTCACACCATCGCACATCTGGGCTGAAGAAATCTGAAAACAACCATAAAACGGAGTTCAAGAAGGTGCTGCGGAAGCCAGAAACATACTACTGGAGTACGCTGGATAAGGTTCTTGAGGGTTGCCAGGTTATCGGCTTTGACTTCCGCTACCTGTACTTGAACGATGCTGTAGCTGCACATGGCCGCCGAACTAAGGAGGAGTTATTGGGGCATACCATGATGGAGATGTACCCTGGTATCGAGAATACTGAGATGTTTGCCCAACTCCGGCGCTGCATAGAAAAACGCACTTCGCATCGTATGGTTAATGAATTCACCTTCCTTGATGGCACCAGAGGCTGGTTTGAACTCTGCATGGAGCCTGTACCGGAGGGTGCATTAATACTTTCTTGGGATATTACCGAGAATAAGGAAGCTAAGGACATCCTGGAGGAATCTGAACAGAATTTCCGAACACTTGCAGAAGAATCACCAAATATGGTCTTCATCAACAAGATGGGGCCAATTGTATATGCCAACAGGAGATGCGAGGAGATTACTGGATACAAGCGGGAGGAGCTTTATTCCTCAGATTTCGACTTCCTTACTTTAATTGCCCCTGAATATAAGGAACAGGTGAAGGCGAATTTCAGTTGTCATATTAGAGGCCAGGAGTCTAAATCAATCGAATATGTATTTATCACCAAATACGGTAAACGAATCGAGGCCATACTTAATACAAAACTAATAACGTACAAAAAAAGGCCTGCTATTCTTGGAGTTATGACTGATATCAGCCAGCACAAGCAAGTGGAGCAGGAATTGAAGTTACGGGCTGAGCTTCTAGACTGTACTACCGACTCAATATTCGCACACGACCTCGATGGGAATTTTATTTACGTAAATGAAACAGCTTGTCAGTTTCATGGCTATAGCAAAGAAGAATTCATGAAGAAGAAACTTCAGCAAGTTGTTACTCCTGAGAGAGTCAATGGCCTAGCAGATGATTTCCAGATGATGCTCGATAATGGTCAGGCAATATTCGAGTCAGCCCACCTACTTAAAGATGGCTCCGTGGTACCGGTAGAGGTGCACGGTCGCACACTCGAATACGGAGGCAAAGAGATACTCTTAACAGTTATTCGCAATATCACCGATCGCAAACAAGCCGAAGAAGAGCTTAGAAAGAGCTATGCGAAATTACAAAAGACGGTGGAGGGAGCCATTGAGACTATCAGTACGATGGCTGAAACAAGAGACCCGTATACGGCTGGTCATCAGCGACGGGTGGCTAAACTTGCCTCGGCTATAGCCGAAGAGATGAATCTTCCCCCGAAGAAGATTGAGACAATCCACGTAGCTGGGATTCTTCATGATATTGGCAAGATAAATGTGCCGGCTGAGATCTTGAGTAAACCCAGCAAGCTGAATGAGGTGGAGATGAACCTGGTAAAAACCCATCCCCAAATCGGTCGTGAAATATTGAAGTCATTAGAGTTACCGTGGCCGATTTGCCAGATTGTGCTTCAACATCATGAAAGAGCAGATGGCTCTGGTTACCCCAATGGTATATCTGGTGATAATATCACCATTGAAGCTAGGATTTTAGCTGTTGCCGATGTCGTTGAAGCTATGGCATCACACCGTCCCTACCGGCCATCTCTGGGGATAGACAAGGCATTAGAAGAAATTTCAAAGAATACAGGCATTTTTTATGACCCTAATGTTGTAAGTGCATGTCTCAAGGTTTTCCAGGATAAGGGATTTAAGTTTGAGTAAAAGGTAAAGACGCTGTCTTCACAGAACACTACTTAATATTATCGGGACTTCTAACTCTTGCCGCAATCCTTATGCAGAGCAAGAAACTTTTTGAGCACCATTTGGTCGATTATTTAAACCCCAATGATAACGTATCTCCGATACCACAACAATATCCCCCTGTCTTAGAGGTCATGCATAACATGACGGTTTGTTCAGCCTTTCAACTCTGGGTATAATACTAAGCGTTAATGAGAGCTAAGGTTTTTTTAGATTCGACGTGGTCAAGATCAAGTATAATCTAACTATTCTCAATAAGCTTGGTTTTATTGGTAAAAATAGAGAGTAAATAAACAGACCGTGTAGCCATCCATATGATTCGTCTTTGCAGAGTACTACTCCTAGGGTTCCTTACTTTATTAGGAACAATATCTGTTTACTCTTGTCTAGATATCGCTAAACCCCCAGATTATCCGAATTCGAAAGATTCAATGGCTTCCTATGATATTCCTTTATACACATACAAGATCATCAATATTTATCCTCATGACAGAAAGGCTTATACCCAGGGATTGGTATTTGAAAATGGCTTTTTGTATGAAGGGACGGGACTTCGTGGGCATTCAACGTTGCGTAGAGTTGAATTGAAAACTGGGAATATTTTACAGATTCGTGAGATACCATATCAACTCTTCGGTGAGGGCATTACTCTCTACGAAAACAAGATCATCCAGTTAACGTGGCAAGCAAGGATGGGTTTTGTTTATGATAAAGACAGTTTTGAGTTACTGCAAGAGTTTCATTATTCAACTGAGGGTTGGGGTATTACGCATGACGGAAAGCGCTTGATAATGAGCGATGGTACATCAATATTGCATTGCTTAGACCCTGAAACGTTTGATGAAATCGGCCAGATTAAAGTATCTGAGAACGATAGGCCTGTGTCTGGACTTAATGAATTAGAGTACGTGCAAGGAGAAATCTATGCTAATGTTTGGCAAACGGATCGCATAGCCAAAATTTCCCCTGAGACGGGCCATGTTGTGGGATGGATAGACCTGGAAGGACTTCTGAGGCCTGAAGATAGAGGTGAGGCAGTTGATGTTCTTAACGGCATTGCTTATGACGCGAAGGGTGATCGGCTTTTCGTGACTGGGAAGTTATGGCCTAAGGTCTTTGAGATTGTACTTATTCCTTCGAAGTAACTAGCGAATTTGTCACTTGTAAAATGGCGTTTTGCGGTCTTATAGTACGATTTATCAAAAGCGCTTGAACTTCCCGCCCTCTTGTCCATAATTAAGAAAATTGGCTTCTCTTGAACTCTTCGACGATGTTATTTTTTCGTACCAGCGCGTTGCCTATGCCATATCTCTTGTTAAGCCTCAGAGGTACACAGCAGCATGAACAACAATTGCATAGCGCATAGAAGTCCTGCCGGCATTTGATGACGGTGTGTATGAGTCCACGTTGATGACACTGCTTTAGGATGTCCTTTGCCTCATCTTTTGATATCTCCCGATAGTCATGAGGCCTTTCTTCCATGAATATGTTCTGGCTAAATCCTAACATTATCTCCGTATTTATGGGGTTATCGCAGTTTCTAAACACAGCCCGACAGGTGCATGGACCCAGAGCTACCTTATAAGCACTGTCAACTATCTCATTGGCCTCGTCGATGTTGAGCAGATAGGCTGCACTCATACCCTTGCCATATGAATTGGCTACCTTTTTGACTATCTTCCCTATCAGGGGGATTTTAGTCCACTTAGCCTGGAAAATGTAGTATCTGAGGAACAATTCACGATATCTACTATATATTCTTAACGAGTGGTGCATAATCAGCTTCTAAGTATTTGATTATATATTATTATAATAATAAAGTATTACCTTGGTGTAGTATGCCATTTGTAACAGGGTAGTGGGCTGTTCACTCTAAGGGCATACGCAGTACCATCTTGGCTAGATCCCAGCAGTGTTCATATAGATGAAGTCCCTTGCTGAAAGCTACCAGAGAGCCGTCATGTACCCCGATCTCTTTAGCCATATGCTCTTTCAATAGCTGCAGACCGCCTAAATTTGTAGGGAAGCCTCCCCACAAATCCCAGCTCCTGAAATAGACAACAAAATTCAGTGTGCCGTCCTGAATTCTAGTATCGACCAGCCGCAGACATGGTGGGTCTTTCAAATAAATACTATCCCTGTTGCCAATAGTCATACATAGCTGGTTGGTGTCAAATCCATGTTTATAGCGTTCGATTACCTCATCGATTTGTGAAGCCAGGTCCTCTCCGTAAGTGTATTCTTCATTCTCTTGTTTATTGGCTGTCATCAGGTAGGACATGTATTCTTCAATGACCTCATCTGTAGTAGGTGGAGGAACTCCCGTTGGTACATCAGGTCTTAATGGTCTGACACTGGGGTTTAGAATTGTAACCGCGACCAGGGGTATTTCTTTCCTGTGCTTCCCTTCAAAGCTGCCCTGTTGTATAAGATACATCCTCCCTTCCAGTAGCGCCTTTTGAAGGCACTGGAACCAGCCGTCTCCGATAGTGTGAGCTTCGATTACTGTCAGGTTCATGTGTTACCTCCGGTCGTCTGTGGTTTTGAACACAAGTAAGTATACCAAACATTGGGATTTAATGGACAAAACTTCTCTCTTTGCCAGTGTGTGGACTGGGGTTACTCTCTATCATTGCGAGGTATGAAGCTGTGCCCAGGCGAGTGTCAGCAATACAAGAGCAACAGAAGCTGGCCCTCTTATGCCAGGAGTTATGCTGGTAGCATAGGCAGTCAGTGGCTGGAGGAAACGAAACAAATAGTTTTCTGCACCGGATTTACATGGTTACAGTCAACTGCTACTAGACCGTAACGCGTTGTTTTTTGCTGCTTCGCGAAGCCTCGAATTCCTTTCGGCGTGTCTCAATTTGCTCTGGTGGTAAGGCACACCTGGTCATCCATTTAGCTGCCCAGTCGCAGTAGCCATCGGTATCCCAAACCTCATCCATTATTTCCTCGACTTTATCTGCGTACAGCTTCATCTCCGGTGCGAAGGTAGTGAACATTTTTTCTGCACCTGGATGTGTCGACTTTGCGGAATGCCTCTGGATTATGCCCCACATGGTCTGGGGGTGGTCTATCATGGGGCAGGGACGCAGGGTATTGAAGCTGAACGGCTGGCTTTTTCTGATTTCTGTGAAGAACGGTGAAGCGAGTGCTTCGCCTAGGCTGCAGTCGTTAATATTGTGGGTGGCGAAGTGGCAGAAAATGCACGGCTCCACGTCACCGCGGTGATTGACGTGGAAATAAAGTCTGCCGCCAGCAATACAGCCGCCAGTCATGGCGCCGTCACTCCAGAAGTCGGCGGGCAATATTGGCTTCGTCTGGCGACAATGCCGTATTGTGATCCTCAGCTTATTGCGCTGCTCCGGTGTTGGCATCAGGCTCATATCTGGGTTATCACCCACTGGCATGTAAAGGAAATACCATCCATACAGGGCACCCTTTTTGACGAGGAGGTCAAGCCACTCGTCGGAGCAGATAGCATCGATGTTATGGCGCGTTACCAGAGAAGAAAATCCGAAAACGCAGCCTGCCTCACGCAGGTTATCCATAGCCTGCATCGCTTGATCAAAAGCACCCTTGCCACGTGAGTCATCGGTGTACTCTGCTGGTCCGTTAACGCTCAGTTGTGGTGCGATATTACCCAGTTCAACCAGCTTTTTAACCATTTCTTTATCAAGGAAAAAGCCATTGGTATATATTTGGAAGAAGGATTTGTTATGCTTTTTAATGATGGGCAACAGTTCAGGATAAATAAAAGGCTCTCCTCCCAGTATGACGAAGAAGTTCATCCCCATATCCTCGGCTTCACTGAGTACCCTATGGAAAACCTCTGGATTCATATCATCCTTACGTTCATAGCTTGCGGCGTAGCAGCCTCTGCAGCGGTAATTGCATCTCATTGATGGTGATATAAGCATAGTGGCTGGCAGATTCACACCATATTTGTGCTTGCAACGCTCGATTAGCTCTGAATCGCGGAAGAACATGCTGACCATCATACGTGCTATATAGCGCCGGCGCACATTGGGATGAATATTATGCAATATCCTATTTAAGAATTCACGTCCTGGTTTGCCTTCGGCTAGCCAATTGTAGAGCCAATCGCGGGTGATCGCTTGTTTTTCACCGCTGGCGATGTGATCTATCGCCTTAAGAAAATACTTGGCGTTCTTATCAGGGTTGTTGCCCAGAAGTCCTAAGGCCTCACCAATTACCCTCTCTGCTATATCTCTCTTGGTTTGGTATATAATCCTTTTGCCTATATTGATTGCCATGTATAACCTCCTCCTGGAATTTTTTACCTGCAATTGATTAGAGAGATAACGCTCTGCTACACCCCTGGCTATTTCTGATTCCCCTTGAAAAATGTCTGCCTAAAAGCTACTTAATATTTTCAATTTACACAAGGATAGGCACTTTAGTGGAAATTAACTACCTCGTGTAATTAGGTATATTAATACTGATAGAACCTGTTGTCAAGCCCTTGTAAACTCGTTTTAATTGATGTCGACTTTAGATGCAAGAAGAAATTAGAAAATAATAAGGTAAAATTTTTGGGAAGTTGTGATTGGATAATATGGAAAGCGATACCAATTAATGCGGTACAACAAAACGATGGGCTATGGCAAAATGAATGCTGCTACCTTGTGTCCATGTCCTAGTTTGGCATCGCAGATTGACTCTAGCTTCAAGGGGAGAAAATGCTAAATGTGGTCGCCAAGAGCAGACATAATGTTAGTGAATCTCTTATAGCCAATTCCTGGCACAGTTGCAACCTGGTTTAAATCCTGAAATTTACCAACTTGCGTCTTCGTACTTAAGATTCTTTGTGCAATCCGAAGGCCGATAACTCTTTGTCCAGCATGAGTTCGCAGTACATTCATTATTTCCGCAGCCGAATTCAAAGAGTTCAACCTATCTAATATCTTGCTGGCGTTTTCTGAAGTAACGTTGTTTGGTTCTAGGTAGACCTGGAAAATCTGTCTGCTCATTTTAAGTGATAGTTGATGCTTAGAAATTTGTTATTTTTAAACAAGCATAAATGGAAGATATTGGGCTTACTACTAATTATAAATCGCATAAATGGTGTTGCCAATCACCCAAAAGTCATCCTTCATTTAGCCATTTAGTCCTATTGATCCTTCTACCATGACGGTGTGGGATAAAGTGGCGCTTTGTATAGAGAGCCGGTTAGGCAGTTTATAATTTGACAAAAACCCTATTGCCGTTTATACTATTTTCCACAATTGAATACGGGTAAAAGCTGAGAACGAGACTAGTAAGCCTCCAGCGAATCTCAGAGAGCCGGGTAAGGTGAGAGCCGGCGTTAGCGCAGAGAGTTGAATGGACTCGGGAGCCGCAAACCGAAAGGGATTTTCCTGATTAGGACTTGACGGAAGGGCACCGTTAGCAGAGCCCAGGGTATCGTTTCTAAAGTATTGAGACCGTACCTGAGAAAGATGGTTGCATCCCTTGTGCATTACGTAGCAACCAATTAGGGTGGCACCGCGAATTACCCCTCGCCCCTATGGGCGAGGGGTTTTTGTTTTTCTGGATTAGCAGAGGTGATATATGTATTACCCTACATTAGAAGAAGTTAAAAAGCTTAACAAGGGCGGTAATCTGGTACCGGTCTATCGCGAAGTTGTAGCTGACCTGGAAACCCCGGTGTCTGCCTTCCTAAAGATTAACCGTGGCGGTTATTCTTTTCTGCTGGAAAGCGTCGAGGGTGGACAGCGATTGGCCCGTTACAGCTTCATCGGCACCGAGCCTTATAAGGTAGTATCTACCAGTGGAGAGGATAAGATGAATCCACTCCCGCTTATTTCTGAGGAAATAAACAAATACAAAGTAGTACAGGTTGGCGATCTCCCCAGGTTTTGCGGTGGTGCCGTAGGTTATCTGGCATATGAGATAGTTAACAGGTTTGAAGAACTACCATCGCCTGTCGCTGATCCTTTGGGGCTACCCGAATCACTGTTCATGTTTGTGGATACCCTGCTGGTCTTCGACCATGTTACTCACAAGATCAAGGTCTTGAGCTACGTTCACTTGACGGGAGACATTGAGGAATCCTATCAAAAGGCAGTGGCGAAAATCGATGACCTCGTAGACAGGTTGAATCAACCATTACAGCCAGAAGAATATACAAAAGCTAACTTGCCTCTAAAAAAGGACTACAGCATTTCTTCAAACTTTTCCAAAAAGGATTTCGAAGCTAGTGTGGAAAAGATAAAGCATTATATTACCTCTGGCGAATGTATTCAGGTAGTGCCGTCACAGCGTCTATCGCAACCTACTGATGCGGCTCCCTTTGAGATTTACCGAGCACTACGTACCGTAAATCCCTCTCCCTATATGTTCTTTCTCAATTTCAATGGCTTTCAAATTATTGGAGCTTCTCCTGAGATTCTGGTCAGAGTGGAGGATGGTATGGTAATGACTCGTCCCTTGGCTGGCACCAGACCCAGAGGGAAAAGCACTGCTGAGGACGCTAAGCTGGAGCGTGAACTTCGTAACAGCGAGAAAGAGCGTGCCGAGCACATTATGCTGGTTGACTTAGGACGTAATGACATTGGGCGTGTCAGTGAACCTGGCACTGTAAAAGTCACCGACCTAATGGACGTAGAGCGTTATTCTCATGTCATGCACCTGGTCACCCATGTGCAAGGTAAACTGCGGAGCGATCTGACCGCTTTTGATGCCCTGCAAGCCTGTTTTCCTGCAGGTACTGTATCCGGAGCTCCCAAAATTCGAGCCATGGAAATAATCGCTGAACTTGAGCCTGAAAAGAGGGGACCATATGCCGGTGCTGTAGGTTACTTTTCGTTTTCAGGCAACATGGATATGGCTATAGCCATCAGAACCATGATAGTAAAGGATGGTGTTGCCTATGTACAGACAGGATGCGGCATTGTTTACGACAGCGTACCTGATGTTGAATACCAGGAAACTCTGAATAAAGCTCAGGCATTGCTTAAGGCAATGAGCCAGGCTGAGCGTTCTAGCAGGACGATGGGAGGTATTAATGCTGTTACTGATTGATAACTACGATAGTTTTACCTATAACCTTTTTCAATACTTAAGTGAGCTAGGAGAGAATGTAGTAGTGGTGCGGAACGACAGGGTATCGCTTATGGAGATTGAGAAAATGAATGCCAATCGGATAGTCATCTCGCCTGGCCCGTCCACACCGCTCAATGCTGGTATTTCCAATGATGTTATTCAGCATTTTGGCTCCAGATTACCAATACTCGGTGTGTGTCTGGGGCATCAGTGCATCGGCTACAGTTATGGTGGTTCCTTTGGGCAGGCTAAGGAAATTATGCACGGCAAATCTTCAATGATACACCACAACAGCCAGGGAATGTTTGCTCGGCTACCCAATCCTTTTTCTGCAATTCGCTACCATTCTCTGGTAGTTTTATGGCAAAACCTCCCAGATTGTCTTGAAGTAACTGCCTGGACAGCGGACGGTACTATTATGGGATTGAGGCATCGTCAGTTTCCGGTGGAAGGGATCCAATTCCACCCCGAGTCATTTATGACCCAGGTAGGCAAGGATTTATTGAGAAATTTCCTGCATATAAAAGGGGTGAAAAATGCTTAAAGATGCTATTTCAATGTTGGTATCAGGACACTCGCTTTCCATCGAGCAAGCAGCACAGGTCATGGAGGAGATCATGAACGGCACTGCCACTCCATCTCAGATCGGTGCCTTTGCTACTGCGCTCAGAATGAAGGGTGAAACAGCCGATGAGATTATTGGACTGGCTAAAACCATGAGAACTAAAGCCATTCATGTGAACATCGATGGACCAGTAGTGGATACCTGCGGCACTGGTGGTGACAGGTCTGGCACCTTTAACATCTCCACTGCGGCTGCTATTGTGGCTGCTGCCGCAGGACTGAAAGTTGCCAAGCATGGCAACCGTGCTGCCAGCAGCCAATGCGGCAGTGCTGATGTTCTTGAGGCTCTGGGAGTCAGGATTGACCTTAACGCTGAGCAGGTGCGAAGGTGCTTACAAGAGTTGGGGATTGGGTTCATGTTTGCGCAGATTTTTCATCCGGCACTGAAATATGCTGCTGCTACACGCCGGGAGATTGGCATCCGTACTGTCTTTAATATCCTGGGTCCGCTTACTAATCCCGCTGGTGCCAGTGCCCAGGTGATAGGAGTACCCGATAAGTCGCTTTTAGAGAAATTAGCGTTAGTGCTGGAACATCTGGGATGCCGTCATGCTCTCATTGTCCATGGCGAAGACGGCATCGACGAAATTACTATCACCGGAAAAACGTTTGTCTGCGAGCTCAAGGATAGTTACATATCCAGCTACATTATCAGCCCCGAGGACTTTGGCCTGTCGGAGGCCAGCCTAGATAATTTAAAAGGCGGTAATGCTAAGGAGAATGCTGAGTTGCTCCGGCGTGTTCTCGGTGGTAAGTCGGGGCCACAGCAGGACGTTGTATTGATGAACGCAGCCGCAGTATTTATGGCTGGAGATAAGATAAAAACATTCCAGCAGGGAGTGGCGATGGCTCGAGAGGTGATAGATAGCCGGTGTGCTCTGCAAAAACTGGAACAATTAATCGAATTCAGTCAAAGGCTGGGTAAAGAAAACGATGCTGAGTCAGATAATATCAAACAGTCTGCAGGAACTCGAATATAGGAAGCGTAATCTCCCACTGGCAGAGCTGAAGAAAATGGTGTTGGAACGGCCTTTGCCTATTGATCTAGCCTCAGCTCTTCGAGGCAAAGGCGTAAAACTTGTTGCGGAGGTTAAGAAAGCATCGCCATCGAGGGGTGTTATCCGTTCTGACTTCGATCCAGTTAAAATAGCTCAAATCTACGCTGATAACGGGGCTGCTGCTATATCAGTGTTAACCGAAACAAAATACTTCCAGGGTAGTATAGAGCACCTGAGGGATATCAAAAAGACGTTGGGAGCTAAACGCCTGCCCTTGCTCAGAAAGGACTTCTTGCTCGACTCATACCAGGTTTATCAGTCTCGTGCCTATGGTGCCGATGGCGTGCTGCTAATCGTGGCTATTCTAACGCCAGGCAAATTACAGGAATTGCTAGGCATAAGCCGTGAACTAAACATGAGTTGCTTGGTAGAGGTACATAATGAAGCTGAGGTCGAAATTGCTCTGGAAAACGAAGCCAAGATTATAGGTATTAATAATCGTGATTTGAACACTTATAAGGTAGATTTCGCCACCAGTGAGCGGCTTCGGCCACTGATACCACCAGACCGGATAGTGGTCAGTGAAAGCGGCATAAAAGACCGTAGCGATATAGAAAAATGCCGACATTTAGGCATTGATGCTGTTCTGGTTGGCGAATCTCTGATGTCGGCACCTGATATCGTTGCCAGGATGAAGGAGCTTCTGTGATCAGGGTTAAGATCTGCGGGATAACTGAAATACAGCATGCTGTAGCAGCAGCTAGAAACGGTGCTGATTTCGTAGGACTAGTCTTTGCTCCCAGTCCGCGCCAGGTCTCGTCGGGAAGGGCGCTGCAATTGGCTGAAGCAGTTCATACTTTAGAGACTGACACGTTTGTGGTCGGTGTCTTCGTCAATTCAGCAGCTGATGAAGTTAATCGTATTGCCGACTACTGTCATCTGGATTGGATACAGCTCAGCGGCGATGAAACTTGGCAATACTGTCGGCAAATCGAGAGGCCTATTATCAAAACTATCCATATCCCAGCTACTGAGAAGAATCAAGAGACTGTCGATTGGTTATTTGCCGAGATGGCTGTGGGATACCAGCAAGTTACCCGTCGAGCGCTTGTTTGCCTCCTCGATTCAAAAATAGGAAATGTTTATGGGGGAACAGGGCAAGCCTTTGACTGGGCATTGGGCAAGGAAGCAGCGGCAAGGTTCCCAGTGATTATCGCTGGGGGATTGACTCTAAACAATGTGGTTAGACTGGTTAAGGAACTTCATCCCTGGGGTGTCGATGTCTCCAGCGGTGTAGAGAGCAATGGAAAAAAAGACGAGGCTAAGATTATCGACTTTATCGAGGTAGTAAAAAAGGCGGAGGCAAGCAATGCTAGTCGATTGTGGTTCTCGGTTAGTCATGAGCAGTGTAATGGCGTGTTTAAAAACCCGCCCTAGGGCGGACCTGAAGGTATGCCCATACATTGTCATTTGGGTGTGGTGATGGTTTGATATAAAAATGGAGGTTATTTTGGTACCTGATAGCAGAGGTTATTTTGGACAATACGGAGGGCGCTTTGTACCTGAAACGTTGGTGCCAGCGCTAGACGAACTGGCAGACGCTTATGAGAAAGCCCGGGCTGATGATTTTTTCTGGGCTGAGTTTGATGCCCTATCTCACGATTTCTCAGGAAGGCCAACGCCACTCTACTTTGCAAAGAGACTAAGCCAGCACTGTGGCGGTGCTCAAATTTTCCTCAAGAGAGAAGATCTAGCTCACACCGGTGCTCATAAAATTAACAATGCTCTGGGGCAGGGTCTTCTTGCTCGCAGAATGGGAAAACGTAGAATTATTGCTGAGACTGGAGCTGGGCAGCATGGTGTAGCTACTGCTGCTGTCTGTTCTATGCTGGGACTGGATTGCATTGTTTACATGGGAGAGGAAGACGTGCGCCGCCAGTCACTGAATGTCTTCCGCATGAAGTTAATGGGCGCCGAGGTAGTACCCGTCTCCAGCGGCAGCCGCACGCTGAAAGATGCGATCAATGAAGCGATGAGAGACTGGGTAACCAATGTTAGTAATACCTACTATTTACTTGGGTCTGTAGTTGGACCGAATCCCTACCCTATGATGGTGCGCGATTTTCAATTGATAATCGGGAAAGAAACCAGAGAGCAGATCCTGGCAAAATGTAATCGGTTGCCCGATTATATAATCGCCTGTGTCGGCGGTGGCAGCAATGCCATGGGCATTTTCTATCCCTTTTTGAACGATAATAGCGTAAGGCTTGTGGGGGTGGAGGCGGCCGGGAGAGGATTAAACACAAAAAAGCATGCTGCCTCGCTAGTTGCAGGAAAGATCGGAGTGCTGCATGGCTCAAAGTCCTATCTGCTCCAGGATAAAGATGGGCAGATTAGTGAAACCCACAGCATATCCGCAGGATTGGATTACCCTGGTGTTGGACCTGAACACAGCTATCTCAAGGAAACCGGACGGGTCACATATACTGCAGCTAGCGATGATGAGGCGTTGGAAGCTTTTCAACTGCTATGCCGTACTGAAGGCATTGCTCCGGCCCTGGAACCGGCCCATGCCTTATTTTATGCTACCAGAATGGCGGGTTCGTTATCTGGCGAGCAGATTGTAGTTGTAAACCTGTCAGGACGCGGTGACAAAGACATGGATATCGTGATGGGGGCATTGGGGCTGAAACGATGAGCCGAATTGCGTCTGTATTTAAACAGCCAGGGCACAAAGCTCTTATAGCCTATATTACTGTAGGCTATCCCAGTGTTGAAACAACCATGAAAGTGGTGCCGCTTCTTGCCAGCAGTGGCTGCGATATAGTGGAGTTGGGAATACCCTTCTCCGATCCACTGGCTGATGGAGTTACTATACAAAATGCTAGCTTCCATGCTCTGAAAAAAGGTGTTACTACCAGGCTTTGTCTTAAAGTGGCCAGGGAATTGAGACAGAAGACCACTATTCCTCTAGCGTTTATGACTTATTTCAATCCGGTTTTCAGCTATGGCTTGGAAAAATTCTGCAGTGACTGTACGTCGTCAGGCATCGATGGCTTAATAATATCTGACCTGCCGCCGGATGAGGGTTCGCAATTGGAAGCTGTTGCTCAGAATAATGGGCTTGACCTCATCTATCTCCTGTCTCCTTCTAGCAACGAAGAGCGCATCAAACTTGTGGCGCAGAGGTCTAGGGGATTTATTTACCTGGTATCGGTAACTGGTATTACTGGTGCCAGAGATAGCCTGCCGACCGACCTGGGGGCGTTTGTTAACAGGGTAAGGAAGATGGCTAATCAGCCACTTTGTGTTGGATTTGGAATATCCACAGCGGAGCAAGCAGGACAGATAGCTCAACTTGCAGATGGAGTGATTGTAGGCAGTCGTATAATCCAGCTTATGGACGCTGACGATGCCCTTAGATCACTTTGCAATTTCATAAAAAAGTTAAGGAAGGCGCTTGATCAATAATAGCTTATGTAGCGTGTTTTTGTATAGGGATTTAAGTATCAGGGTTTGGGTTTTTGTGTCTGGGGTTTTTTGAAGGATGAAGAGCGTTTTCCGGAAACCTTAATACTCATATTTGGCATGTAACGCAGGTAGCCATTCTGCCTCCCTTGTTTTACGCGATACATTGCAAAATCAGCGTGTTTGGTTAGAGTATTGATGTTTTTGCCGTCTTTAGGATATACAGCGATACCAATGCTAGGAGTAATGTTAAGCTTGTGTCTTTTAAACATAAAGGGCTTTCTAATTGTTTCTAAAATCTTTTGAGCAACGTTAGCCGCGTCTTCTTCATTAATTATTTCTGATATCAGCAGTACAAATTCATCGCCACCCATGCGCGATACTGTATCGGTCTTGCGGACAGTGCTTAGCAGTCTATTACCGACATCCCTGAGCAACTGATCCCCGGCATCATGTCCTAAAGTATCATTAATCTCCTTGAATTTGTCCAGGTCTACCACCATTAAAGCTAGCTTGTTATTGTAACGTGCAGCGTGTGCTAGTGCCAGGGTAACATGGTCTTTGAATAAAATTCGGTTGGGCAGCCCAGTCAGTGGATCATGATAAGCTAATTGCTTGATGGCATTCTCAAATTTTTTACGCTCGGTGATGTCGCGGGCAACGGTCAGGATAAACTTTCTGTTCTCAAGTTCAATGAGGCGGGAATGTATTTCCATTGGTATTATGGAGCCATCCTTATGGAAGTGGGCGGATTCGAATTTATTATGGCCCTTTTCAATCAAATCCTGATACTGCTGTCCCAGAAGCCTCGTATACTCAGGAATAATCAGGGCAGGCAATTTCATATTCATTAATTCTTCCCTGCTATAGCCATGAGACTTACACATCGTTTCGTTGATGTAGACGAAATTTCCCTCAAAGTCGTGTAAAAAGATGGAGTCGTTAGCATTATCCAGAAGTTGCGCTCGCAATTTTAATTCTTCTTCGGCATGCTTGCGCTCGGTGATTTCACGGCACACGCAGAAGATCAGCTTCTGCCCTGCGAACACAGCCCCATTGGTGCTTATAGCAACGTCATAGATGGTACCATCCTTACGACGGTGTCGCGTTTCGAGGTAATCGCCAGTTTCATCAACACTGCGGACCATTTCCTGTACTTGTTCGCGTGGATATTGAAATTCCCAATCCCACACATAGAGATCACGGACTTCCTCAGGTGAATAGCCGAGCATCTCGGCAAATTGCTTGTTTGCTTCATATACCTTACCATTCTGGTCAAGGACAACAATGCCGTCTCTGGACTGCTCGATCAGGATACGCCGTCGGATAGCTTCGCTAGCCAGTGCTTCCTCCATTTTTTTGCGCTCGGTTATGTCGCGAACAATAACTTGGAATGAGAATTTACCATGGTAGATAAAAGGAACTGCTTTTACCTCAACATCGACTGCTGTCCCATCAAGGCGGAGGTACTTTTCCTCCATAGTGGGAACTATAGTTCCTTCTTTCATAGTCTTACGGGTTCGCTCTATCACAATTTGGTGATAATCGGGATGCACTAAACTCATAAGCGGTTTCCCCACCAGTTGGTCAGGGCTGTCAGCACCAAAGAGTTTGGCTCCAGCGCTGTTCATAAAGACAATCCTGCCTTCACTTTGCACAAAAATAGCATCAGGCGAGATCTCAACCAGCAGACGGTAGCGCTCTTCATTTTCCTTAAGAGCCTGCTCTGCCCTTTTACGCTCGGTAATATCCCGACTAATTGTCATACGTAGCTTCTTACCCTTGTATTCAATTACTTGGCCATGTACTTCCACTGGTACTATAGAGCCGTCTTTGCGCAGGTGAGCCGACTCGAATATCACGTGGTTTTTTTCCGATATCATTCGAGATTGCTCTTTTGCGCGCTCGATATATTCCGGAGCAACAATTTGCCAAAGCTTCATTTTCATGAGTTCTTCCCTACTATACCCCAGAAACTTGCAGGCTGCTTCATTCACATAGATAAAACTTCCCTCAGAGTCGCGTATATATATGGAGTCGGTAGCGCTATCAAGAAGTTGTGACCTAAGCTTTAGCTCTTCCTCCCAGCGCTCACGCTCGGTAATATCTTCTCCCGAGCTCAGGGTACCCATAATTTTGCCCTGTTCGTCGGTTATAATGGTATTATTCCAGGAGATAATTCGCTCTTCATCATCCCTGGTTAAAACAGGATTCACAAAATATTTAGCTGTGCCAATTTCTCTAGCAATTATCTTATTGAAAGCAGCCTTCACGTCAGTCCTATTCCTTTGCGGAATAAAATTATCAAACCAGTTCTTGCCGATAATCTCGCTCTCTTTATACCCCAGAATCTCACAACCCTTTCTGTTAATAAGAGTAACTTTTTGCTCGATATCAATAACTACCAGCATGACCTCGGCTATATCCAGGTACTTTTGCGCTTTATCTCTCTCCTCTTTAACTGCTCGCTCTATTCTCATGCGTTCGGTGATATCACGGTGGATACTAAGAAGGAACTTCTTGCCAGATAGCTCAATCGGCTTGCCTAATACCATATAGTCCCTGATTTCACCTTGTTTGGTGCGGTGTTTGGTAATAAATTCATCTCCACCCTGGCGCTCAATTTCGGCAATGTGCCTTTTAGTTTCCTCAGGTGTTTCTGCTGCCTCAAAATCAAAAACGCACATTCCAGCAAATTCATCACGTGTGTAGCCAAGCTGGGTACAGAATGCATCGTTGAATTCAATGATTGCTGCAGTTTCGAGGTCAGCTATAATGACCCCATAGGGGGACTGTTCAAATAGGATGCGGTAGAGTTTTTCAGTGTCTTGGAACTTCATCACTATATGTCTGTCTTAATGATGCTGGTTGTTATACCATACATTAATGTGAAAGCTCTAAACTTGGCAGGCTTAAACCACTGTCTCATGCTAGTGCTTCTAATACGATTATTATTGTTGACATTATATCATGAATTTTCGGTGAAAAATATATATCCACTTAGAAAAATATACTTTTTTGTGCTTTCCAAAGATAGAAAGGCCGGCGGCGGGAGAGCACTGATTTAGTATTGCGAGAACCAAATTATTTTTCACATATAAAGGGACAGGGAGGTGTAGGGACAGGTCTTTAGACCTGTCCGAGACCGATAGGCCATCCTAAATGAAAGTAGACGGTTGAACCAAGGCGGACAGACCTTAAGGTCTGTCCCTACATTGGAGAATAACTCCCGTCAAGGGAGAAGTATAAGGGTGGGAGATGTTGAATTCTCTGCCATTGTTTCATCATCCCGACTAAGTCGGGATTCCTCGCATGACAGCGTGGGGCATTGACAGAGAGAGGGACAGAGGGTAAAAAGTTGACAATTATTATGGTTTCACCGCGTGAACTTTTACGCTCTTTACTGAGCCGCCGATTTTTTCAATTTCTGCCAGTGGGATGCCGGAGCTCTTTATCATCGCTTGTGCTGTAGGGTCATTTGCCATGCAATCGATTTTAAAACCATCCTCTGAGACAATGCTGACGTTCTGGAACCCAGCGGCATTGATTGCCCCTATGTATTTGTCTTTCATCATAGCTCCGGAAAGGCAGCCAATATAAGCGGCCACAGAGTTCTTTATTAACTGCGGAAGCTCTTTAAGCAAAACTATATCTGAGACCATCAACCTACCACCGGGCTTCAATACCCGGAATGCCTCTTTGAAAACCCTGTCCTTGTCAGGTGACAGGTTTATTACACAATTGGATATGACCACATCAACATAGTTATCGGCTACCGGCAGATTTTCTATCTCACCGAGCCGGAATTCTACGTTTTTATAGTTGCCCTTTCGGGTATTCTCTCTCGCTTTCTCAAGCATCTCAGGTGTCATGTCTATCCCAATAACCCTACCTTTTTCGCCAACCTTATTAGCCGCCAGAAAGCAATCAAATCCCGCACCTGAGCCAAGGTCGAGCAAAATCTCTCCTTGTTTCAAGGATGCCAGAGCCACTGGGTTGCCGCAGCCCAGACCCAGGTTAGCCCCTTCAGGTACTGATTTTAATTCATCGTCGGAATATCCTATCTTCTTGCTGATATCTTCGGCTATATTGGTTGTACAGCAGCAGGAATTACTTGGAGCCCAACACGAACTACCTCCTTTAGCGACCTTAGCATAGCCTTCTCGCACCACTTTCCTGATCTCTTCCTTTTTCATTTCGTTAGACCTCCATATATCGTTCAATCAATGACAACAACTTACGTTAATAGCTAAGTAACCTTCAGTTTTATTGCCTTTATCGTCAGCCACTATGACCGTAATCAGAGCATTCCCGTACAGGCTTCCAGTAAACCAGGTGGCATTGGGACCTTCTCCTTTAATTTTACCAATAGTGGCAAACCAGGTATAGTGCAATTTATCACCAGTTGGGTCTGAGGCGTCGCATTTGATGATGTATTCCTTGCTGCGCGAGGCCTCTATGCCGTTCTTACAGTCTTGGCAGGTCACACTGGTAATAACTGGGTACTGAGGTAGCTCATTGGTTACCAGTATATTTACTGACTTGGTAGCTTTGATGCCTTTAGCATTGGTTACTACAACTGTAATGGTATAGTTATCAGTCTTATCAGGGGCAATCCAGATAATGCTATCTGGCTCTTGGCGAGTTTGAATCTGTCCTCCTGTGGCTGACCATTCATAATTAAGAATGTCATCCACTTCGTCGGTAGCTATACATAGAATTTCTGCCCCACGTGATGGTTCTAATTGTTTGGGGGCTGTCAGGTAGCGAATAACCAGTCCACTATTCTGTGTTTCAGTAGGTTCTTTTACTGTACTAGACATGGTACAGCCACTGCCTAGCATCACTATAACAATCAGGATAACCAGAGCAATTGTCAGCTTTGCGTGGAAATAGAATTTTCCTAACTTCATGTTCATTACTCCTGCTATTTCTGCCATTTTAACTCAGACTTGAATAAACATGTATCTTCAGGTTTCTCCCACCTGGCTTGTGGCAAGTCGATTGCGAAAATATTTACGCTGAAAATAGAGAGACACGCTTACTAAACCTATCAAGGCTGGCACCTCCACCAGTGGCCCTATAACTGCCGCAAAAGCCTGCCCCGAGCTTATGCCGAATACAGCAATCGACACAGCGATAGCTAACTCAAAGTTATTGCCAGAGGCATGGAAAGCAATGGCCGCCGTCTTGGGATAGTCGCCGGTGATCTTTTTCCCCAAGTAGAATGAGACGAAGAACATGACCACAAAATAGATGAGTAGGGGAATGGCGATGTGTACCACGTCCAGCGGTAACTGAACAATGATTTCGCCCTTAAGCGAGAACATGACTATAATGGTAAAGAGAAGTGCCGCTAGCGTAATAGGGCTGATCTTAGGGATAAATACCATCTCATACCACTGATGCCCTTTGGCTTTGATCAGAGCAAAGCGGGTAATCATGCCTCCAAAGAAAGGAATACCCAAATAGATGAACACACTCTGGGCTATCTGTCCGATAGTAATATCTACCACCATGCCCTTGAGTCCGAAGTATCCGGGCAAAATAGTGATAAGGAGATAGGCATAAATCGAATAGAAAAGAATCTGGAAGATGGAGTTAAAAGCCACTAGACCAGCGGAATACTCACTATCTGCTCCGGCCAGATCACACCACACTATGACCATGGCGATGCAGCGAGCCAGGCCAATAAGAATCAGGCCTATCATATACTCGGGGTAAGGCCAGAGAAAACCAAGAAAGAGTATAGCCAGGAAGAACATCAGGATAGGTCCGATAATCCAGTTCTGTATTAAAGAGAAGCCGAGGATTCTCCAGTCGCGGAAGATCTTACCGAGTTCCTCATATCTAACCTTGGCAAGGGGTGGATACATCATCAGGATTAGCCCGATAGCAATTGGTATTGAGGTCGTGCCGACCGAGAAAAAGTTAATGAAATTAGCTACACCGGGGATAAAATAACCAAACCCAACTCCTAACCCCATGGCCAGGAATATCCAAAGCGTCAGGAAACGGTCCAGAAAAGATAGTTTACCTACCACGCCTTTAGGTTGCGGTTCCATGGTTGTTTCCATGCATTTTCTCCTTATTCTAGAAGTTTAGCTAAAGCCTGACGGCTTTCAGCGAGGTCGGGCTGGCTTAGTGGTGGGCAGTCCTCAAGCCGGCACTTACCTTTTGCCAGGTCAATGGCAAAAGCGAGGCAAGTTTTTCTACCGCATTTCTGGCAGTCGGTTCTGGGCAAGAGCTTGTGCAAAGTTAGCCCCATACCCATCTTTGATTTGCCCGGTTCCGCAACTTGCTGCGGTTGTTCTAATTTAGATACGATTTGATGAACTATAGCTGGTTCAGGGTACGCCCCTGTATCGTACAGCGTATATCCCATGAACTCCACTGGAGCCTCCTGGTAACAACTCCAGATAGCTTTTTCTATCACTTTTGAGTTTAATCCTGGGGCACTTAAATCTCTTTCTCCCGGTTTGCAGAGCACGTTGACTATTGCTATTATTTGTTCTCTGAACCTATCTATTAGTTCCTTGGAGATATTGGAAAGGTGTGGGGTCAGAGCCGTCGAGCCTACAATTTGTCTCTTGTCATCAATTCCGTTTTGCTTGAGTGCCAGTAATGATTTCCCAGGCAAATGCCCTGTTGATTCTCTACCACAAAGCACAATATAACGAATATTAGAGTTAGCCACGACGTTACAGATTATCTTTTCGATGCCAATGTTTTCCGTTTGAAGCATCCCCGAAAGGGCTGCCCCAGTATCTGCACCAGCCATCACCAGTTCATTCAAGTCAGATGGTATGGCGTAATCGAAGGTATCGAGAATGACGCACACTGCTACCGGAGAGTAGTCATTACCCCTTACGTAGCGACCTTTTTCTGGAGGATAACCATCTGGTGCTTTGACCTTGAGCATAGTCTAGCTATAAATTCTCCACAAGATATTCCATTCTCTTTTGTATCTCGTCCCTGATCTCCCTGACCTTCTCTACTGATTTTCCTTTAGGGTCTTCCAGGCCCCAGTCTTCGGTTTCCGTCAACGTAACAGGGCATGCCTGCTCTACACCGCAGCCCATGGTGATTACCTTATCCGCCTGCTCCAGCATATCCAGTGTTAATTTCTTGGGATGCTTACCGCTGATATCTATGCCCACCTCTTTCATAAGCTCTACGGCGGTTGGATCAAGAGTGCTTGCTGGACTGGTGCCGGCGGAAAATGCTTGTGCTTTCCCTCCTGCTAAATGATTAAAGAAAGCCTCAGCCATCTGGCTGCGCCCAGCATTACCCACGCAAACAAATAAAACCTTTTTCATAACACCTCAGCATTAGTAATCTAGATTACGTTATCAGCAATTTCTTCACAGATTTCATTACCATAGCAACTTCACCTGGCATAATATTGAATTCATGAACCTTGTTGATTCCCAGGCCAGTAACACATATCCAATCCGTTACAGCAAGTCCAAGATGTTCTATCAACTTTTTAGCACAGGCTACAGAACAGCCATCAATGGCAACTAATCGATTTGCTGACTTTGCTGATTCAACCATCCCTTCATTGTGGGCGCCAATTCCGGCTAGGCAATACATATTGCCCACACCTTCCTCAGTGAGCTTTACTGCAACCTGATTGGCAATCTGCCCACAGTTGGAAGCTCCCGAGCATGGTAAAAGGACTACAGTCTCGGCTTGGCACAGGCAATTATCGGACTTACTTTTAGCAGTTGGTTGCTTCTTCACGCTTTGTCACCTCTTTAATTTTTTAATCACAGTTTATTTTTAACTTCTCTACCTATTAAGCTCAACCGCCATAAAGAGCCTTTTTAATAACATTCTGAACTGTTCTATCGAAGACCTCCTCATTGTCAATACAGCCCCAGTACCAGATTTCCTCAATATACCTGATATTATCGACCCCATCCTTTATCCTGTTAATAAAGAGCTGCGAGCCAATAGCGCCAAACTTCTTTGCTACAGCCGTGCTATCCTTATCCTCGATATCGTATATACCAAATGTCAGCTTACCGCTAGTCAGATCATTCTGAAAATATGTTTTCACAATATAGCTAATACGCTCTTCAGCATAGGTACATGCCTCGCAACGACGATGACGATGGAAATAAACGACCTCTACCTTATCAGTTGGTCCCAGTGACTGAGTTGACGACATAGACACTGCATCAGTCGTATTGGCACAAGAACACAACAGCCCAGTTCCAGTAGTAAAACAGAAAAGAACATAAATTATTCTGGTTAATGGCATTGTTGTAACCATTCTATTTTTAAAACCATACTTATTTAATACCCATTCCCCGTAACTGGGCGACTATTTCTTCTTTAGGCAAGAATCCCCCATGGCGAACGACTTCATTGCCATTGCTATCAAAGAAAATCTGCACAGGCATCACTATAATCCCGTACTTTTCAGCAAGGTCCTCATGATAAGGAATTTCCACGATTAGTACATTTAGCTTGCCTTTGTATTCATCAGCTAACTCTTCTAATATAGGCCTCATTGCCTTACAGGGTATACACTTCCTCCAACCAAATTCGGCTAAAGTAGGCTTCCCATTTGCTAAAGCTTTTTCCAGCGGAAACTCCGCCAGTTTAGAAGCATCAGGATCTCCACAGCTACACAATACGACAACCGCCAGGAGAATTAGTAAAATTGCGTATCTCTTAAATATAGTCGATATATTCATTGTGTTTATTGTCTTCTTACTGCAGCAATCTAAGATTGCAACCACAGAGTCGCATTATGTGCCTGCTATTTCACTTCCTCAAGGCTTTGCTCAACGAGGCTCCTGACTTTTTCATCAAAGCCCTGTTTATCGCTAGGACAATGCCAGCCCCAGATCTCCTTAATATCTCTAATATGGTCTGCATTATCTATTATCGTATTGATAAATAGCTGTGAGCCAAAAGCGTCAAATTTGCTAACGGTGGCAGCATTCTTACTATCTCCAATTTCGCATACCTTAAAAGTAAGTTTACCGCTAGCCAGTTCGTCCTGAAAATACGTCTTCACTACGTAGTCGGCACGTTCTTCGAAGCAGAGGCAAGTTTTGCAACGCTGGGTAAGATGAAAATAGACAACCTCAACCCGGTTAGCCGGAAGCTCTGTTGGCACTTTTGAAGGTACTACTGGTGGTGAAGCTGGTGTATCAGACAGAATTGGTGGATTATCCGGCTGTGGAACTATTGCTGGGGTTGGGTTGCCACATGCAGATATTAATCCAACTATTAAGATGGCAAACAAGATAACGTAAGTCTTAGCTTTAACTAATATGTTCATATTTTCTCCATTACTAAAAAATTTAAGATTGTATCCACAGCACCACGTAGTAGATACCTACTCCTATGAAAATAATGGAAACAACTATGCGGATGATTCGCTCGACGCGTGTAATAGTATTAAGCCAGGAAGATACTCCAGCAACACCAAATGAGAGAAGGGTGCCGATGATTAAAACTGGCAACCCGGTGCCAATGGCAAAAATTGCCGGAAGGGCAATGCCGCCTGTGGATTTTAGGGAGAGCGGCATCAATACGCCAAAGTAGAGCACGGCACTGTAAGGGCAGAAGGCAAGGGCGAAAATTACACCAAGTAGAAATCCCCCAACCATACCCCAATTAGCCACTTTGCCTCCCAATGCAGCCAAACCTCCCCCTCCTTTACCGAAAGAAAGCTTATCGATGAAGAGCATAAGCAATCCCACTACAATCAAAATAGGTCCCAGTACCTGCTCACCAACACCTTGTAAGAACAAGGCAACGCCAGGGATTTCCAACCCGACAACAATAATCAAAATACCGATAGCAGAATAAGAAAACATCCGTCCCAGGGTATAGAGAGCCCCGGTGGTGACAGCATACTTGCGGTCGGTAACCCTCTGACTGATATAGGCCACCGCCGCAATATTGGTCGCCAGAGGGCAGGGGCTGATAGCAGTTATCAGCCCTAGAAATAGCGCCGAAAGTGCTGGAATATTTGAGTTTGATAGCAATCCACCGAAATCCATTAGCTTACTTCCTTCAGACTCTGTGAGATAAGCTTCTGCATAAAGTCATCGAAAGCCACCCCATCATTTAAGAGCTTAGGCATCCATACTTCTTCGATATGCCTGATAGTTTCGTTACCATTCTTTATGGTGGTAATGAATAATTGCGAACCAACGGCGCTGTATTTTTTTATCACGCTGGCATTCTGTGGGTCTTCTAACTCGCAAGTCTGAAAGGTTAGTTTCCCGCTGTCCATAGCGTTCTTGAAAGCATTGTCGAGGAGAGCCTTGGTACGTAGCTCTACGGAGATACAGGACGCGCAGCGACGCTTAGGATGGAAGTAGACGATATCCACCCTGTTAGACGGTGTTGGTGAGGGCGTATCGACAGGCGAAGATACCGCAGGCGATTCTGAAGGTTCTTCCGGCACTGGAGTCTCAGTAGCTGGTGATTTTGCCAGTTTAGATGGTGGAGTCATTGTAGTAGTATTGCTGTCACAGGCAACCAGCAATCCCAGAATTAAAATAGTGAGCAATGGTATGTATATTCTGGCTTTAATTGATATGTTCATGTTATAGGCAGTCTCCTTAAATTGTAAAATTCTTTGCTTCCCCATCTTAGTTCGCAAGTTGATATGTAGAGACATATCTTAAGGCCGCTCTCTACATTACTTCTTATCAATGGCAATCAAAATGAGCTTCTCTACATCTTTTTTACTTGGTACGCGTCCTGAACTAACTACTTTTTCATCTATCACCAGCCCTGGAGTAGCCAGGATGGGATATTCCAGTATCTTTTTAATGTCTTTCACCTCTTCAACGATAGCATTAAGCTTAAGCTCAGCTACCACCTCTTTGACTGTCTTCTGTAAATCATGGCATTTGGCGCAGCCGGTACCCAGTATTTTGATATTCATAAAATTACCTCCTTATTCTGTTCAAAACGCGCGTACTACAAAAGTATGTTAAATAAATAACCGATGATGAGGATGCCAATGGCTACGACACCGATAAAAACACCGATTAACTGCCACTTCAGGACACGTCGTAAGATAATAGTCTCAGGAAGTGATAGTCCGATGACAGCCATCATAAATGCCAGTACTGTCCCAATTGCTGCTCCTTTCTCAACAAGCGCCTGAACGACAGGGATGATGCCAGCGGCATTTGAGTACATGGGGATACCGATTGCTACCGCTACTGGCACGCTCCACCATATATCTTTGCCCATGAATGAAGCTAATAATCCTTCGGGTACATAACCGTGAATACCTGCGCCAACAGCAATACCTACTAGAACATAGGGCCAGACTTTGCCGACTATTTCACGCACAGCGTTGATACCATAGTGTACTCGATCATTAAAGCTCATCCGGTGTGCCGCCGATGTAACATCAGTGGACGTCTTGATTTCAAATACCCAGCTTTCTATGTATCGCTCCATTTTCAGTTTTCCTATAATCCATCCAGCGACAATAGCTATAAATAGCCCTGTTATTAGATAAATTACAGCAATACGCCAGCCGAACATACCGTAGAGCAGGACTAATGCCACCTCATTAATCATCGGTGAAGCAATGAGGAAGGACAAAGTAATCCCGAGAGGAATGCCTGTTTCCACAAATCCAATAAAGAGCGGAATTGCGGAGCAGGTACAGAATGGGGTAACTATTCCCAATCCAGCAGCCAGAAAATTGCCTATAGATTGCGGTTTTCCTGCCAATATCTGGCGAGTTCTTTCCGGTGTAAAGAATGAGCGGATAATCCCTACAATGAAGACAATGATAACCAAAAGCATGAGCACCTTTGGGGCATCATAGAGGAAAAAGGCGACACTGCTGCCTAGGTGGCTCGAAGGTGATAGTTTCAAGACGTTATATGTGACGAAGTTAGCAGCCGGTTGCAGCCAGGAGTAAATGACTATCCATAGCCCCAGACTAATCGCGAGAAGAGCCCAAAGCCTCACTCTCGTATTCTGCTTTTTAGTGTTATCAAATACCGATTTTCTTGAATCAGCATCACAATTACATGTATGACTTGTCTTCATTTAACATGCCATCCTATATTGTAAGCATATATACGCATATACGTATTTAATTGGCGCAAAAAAAGACCTACTTACGGCAACAACGAGACACCCAGTCAGGTCCCACCCGTTCTGCAGTCTGCAGCCTTTGGATGTCCTTCAACGCTAGTTCATTTCCTTCCAGAGCTTTCTTTACTGCCATAATCATGTCTAAATAGTATTCTCCTAGCCCTTCTTTATCGATAGAATACAGTGCCCAAAGCCCTTCACGTCTTAGCTTCAAAAAGCCAGCGTCATAGAGAGCACTCAGGTTCCGTGAGGCACGTGCCTGTGAAATTTCCAGAGCCTGCATCACTTCGCAGACACAGCACTCTCTTTCCATCAACAGGTTCAGAATCCTCAGCCTGGTCTCATCGGATAGCGCTTTAAAAGCTTTAACTAATTGTCTCATCGGTCAATTCAATGCTTTATATATGCGCTTTTGCGCATATAGGAATATGATAACACAACAAGTTATACGTGGTCAACAGTATGAAGATTTCAAGTGGCTTGGCTATGTCTCTGTATCACCATGAGCGAAGCGTGGAAATATCTTCAGTTACTCTGTCGCATGGGCTTCCAGTATATGCCATTCCACACCCAGAGGAGCTTACCGCACCTTGAGCATATTACATGGATATTGCTATTGTTTTTCTGTTCGCGGCCCTTCACCAACCGACAGCAAGCGGAACAGTAAATCTTTTTGATCAATAGCTTCATGCTAATCCACCTCCTTAAGTATTATCTTTTCCCTCTCAGGAATTAGTGGTAGGTTTTAGTGATTTAAAAAAAGTTTGGAAACGCTTGATATTAACTTTGTTTCCCTGTAACTTGCCCTTCGGACTTACTTTCAGACTCCAGTATTTGTCCAGACCTTCCTTACACTCAGGGCGATATTGGCTGGGTTTCCATTCTCGGCAGGAAGAGGGTCTGAAGGGATGAATGAGACAACTGGTACTTTTACCAGCTTTGCCTTGCTTAAGAAATATGCAGGTTCCATGGCTCTGGGGTAGCAAAAAACTCCTGGCGCTGGGCCAGTGATGGTCGGTATATTTTTCTACGAATTTTTCCCACGAAATCCCCAGTTCACTGGCGATGCGCCGTGCTTCTACCAGACTTAGTCTAACCTGATATCTGGAGCAACATATCCCGCAGCGGAAGCATTCAATCAAGGGCTCTTTCTGCTCACGGATACCGTCAGTATCTTTTAAAATATCTAGCATGCTCATTTTAGCTTGTTTGCTACCCTCTTTTGACGTCTCCTAAAATACCAATGCTACTTCTGCTGGGCTGAGTATCGCCGTCTGATTCAAGAGTGGTTCGCCAGATATAGGGCTGTCATCACGACAAAGGCGGTATAGGTGATGTTGTTCATTGAGAGCGGCGATGCGTTCAAGATTAACTGACACAGACATATCTCCGCTTTTGTTTATCAGTATCCAGCCTGTCTGGCTGGGGGATTGCTTCGTCGTCCCGATTAAATCGGGACTCCTGGTAATGACAGAAGGAATAGTTTGGCTACTCTCAATAACCTTATGATGGGCATGGGAAGGTTGCTCTGTTTGGCGTTCCAGGACAAGGACACTGGCATTATTCTTGATCTGCCGAAGATGCCCCTCGCCGTGAAATAAATTGTGCTCCAGTTTGAATTTGTTTGTCTTTGTTACAAAACTTGTCAGGTCGAAGGTAGGTTTTTCCCAATTAGTGGGTTGTGTTGTCACCACGTTCAGCCTTTCGCGGAAGCCAAACTCATAGCCAACAGGCATCATTAGTCCTGCCGAAAAAACAGCAGCGAAAGCATAGCGCTGGCGCTGGATCGCCTCGTTGCCATTGGTATCAGCAGCCAAGCGGGTGGTATCATGTGTTTCTGGGAAGGAAATTGACGGAGCGATTTTGCCAAACTTATTGTGCTGGTACAGGCACCAGGGCTGATTAAAATCCCACCACTTGGAACTATTGAACAGATAGTGAAACCCAGCACCGCTCAGGGCTAAAGTCTCCTTCTCCATGCCTCCCAACGTCTCTGCGATAAACACCACATCAGAATTAACTTCTTTTGCCTGTTCAATTAAATAGCGCCAAAGCTTGGCAGGAACCTTGTAGGCGGCATCGCAGCGGAAGCCTTTAAAGCCCAGGCGCAGATAGTATTTTACCATCTCGGCCCAGTAATCCCAGAGACCTGCTTTATCACTAGAACCGCTGTTGTTTATCTCCGCCAGATCACCCCACACTGTCACCTTTGATGGGTCACCCGGATCAAGGGCAAAGGGGCTGGTGATTTCACCATGCTTATCGCGGACGTACCAGCCGGGATGTTCCTGGACAAGAGGAGAATCGCGTGCGGTATGGTTTATCACCAGGTCCATCATAGGGAAAAGCCCCAAATCTTGAAATTTATGCAGAGTTTGTTCTAGTAAATTCAGCCCGTTATTGTCATTGTTTGGTGGCAGAAACTCTGGATTGATACGATAGTGATGTTTTACGGCATACAGGCTGCCTGAGAACCCAGGGTAAAGAATCGAGTTAAGGAAGAGCCAGTTGAATCCCATATCAGCGGCGCGTGCAGCATGTTGGAGCCAGTCAGGCATAGTCCCTACCAGGCGAGGAAAGAGGTTATAAATTACGGGCACTTGCCTCTGAATTGCTGTCAAAGACTTGCTGATCAATTGAATTACTGCTATCCTGCTGTATAGTATAGCTGTAGAAAATAACGCGGGCAAATTCAGATTAATCGCTCCGTACCTCCCTTTATGAAGGTGAGAGTGGTGTTTGGTGAGAGTCTGCTAAAGACCTCGATAATCGTTTGACACTATAACTAGTGTTTTGCTAAACTCAATTGGAGCGCCCAAGGAAGGGGCTGATGTTTTTCCTTAGAAATCAACCAGTGATTTACCCAAGCACAGTGTTGTCAGCTTTGCTATAATATTGTGTCGACTATTTCCTGCATAAGTAATTTCAATAAAACTTAAAAGGAGGATGCTCGAAAATGAAAGTAACCTTAAGTGCCATTAAAGCTGATGTCGGCGGCTATGTTGGCCATTCCAGTTCCCATCCTGAAATACTGCAGACGGCTAACGAAGGTATGAGCCGAGCTAAGAAAAGGGGACTGGTAATAGACTATCACGTTACCAGATGCGGGGATGACCTCCAGTTGATCATGACCCATCAGCATGGCATTAACTACGGCGATATCCACGAGATGGCCTGGAATATTTTTGTGGATTGCACCGAAGTGGCTAAAAAGTTAAAGTTGCATGGTGCTGGGCAGGACCTGCTCGCTGATGCTTTCTCAGGCAATGTCAAGGGCATGGGGCCTGGCGTTGCTGAGATGGAGTTTGAAGAGCGTGAGGCGGAGACTGTTATCATCTTTATGGCAGACAAAACTGCTTCAGGCGCCTGGAACCTGCCGCTTTACAAAATGTTTGCTGATCCCTTTAATACCATAGGTCTGGTCATTGCTTCCAACATGCATAGCGGCTTCACATTTGAAGTCCACGATGTTAAAGAGAACAAAATGATAATGTTCAATGCGCCTGAAGAAATATATGATATGCTGGTTTTTCTGGGTGCTCCCACTCGTTTTGCTGTTAAAGCGGTTTATCACAGGGATGCCAATGAAATAGCTGCGGCATCTTCCACGCAACGCCTGTGTTTAATTGCTGGAAGGTATGTGGGTAAAGATGATCCAGTATGTATCGTTCGCTCTCAGGGAATATTCCCGGCTGTGGGAGAAGTCTTGGAGCCTTTCGCCAACCCCAATATAGTGGAAGGGTGGATGAGGGGTTCTCATCATGGTCCCCTGATGCCAGTAGGATTTAATGACAGCAACTGTACCCGTTTTGACGGTCCGCCTCGGGTTATTGCGGCTGGATTTCAGTTGGCTCAGGGCAAATTCATCGGTCCAGGTGACATGCTTGGTGATATAGCTTTCGATAATGCTCGGAAGCAGGCATTAATGATTGCCGATGTTTTCCGTCAGCTAGGGCCTTTCGAACCTCATCGTCTGCCCCTCGAGGAAATGGAATATACTACCTTGCCGCAGGTGATGAAGAAACTTAAGACGAGGTTCCAGGATATCAGCTAAAAGAAATGCCCAAGCTTCTTATAGCTACTACTAATCGAGGCAAGGTTGCTGAATATCGTTATCTTTTCCAAGGTTTGCTATTTGAACTGGTAACTCCTGCCGATGAAGGAATAAATGCCAGAGTCGAGGAAGGGCATAACAGCATGGCAGAGAATGCTCAGCAGAAAGCCGAGTTTTATGCTCGTTCGAGTGGACTTATAACTGTGGCTGATGATTCGGGACTGGAGGTTGATGCTCTGGGTGGTGAGCCCGGCATACATTCAGCCCGATATGCTGGAGAAGGAGCCACTGATAGAGATAGAATAGTATATCTTTTGGACAAGTTAAAAGAAATTACCTGGGAGGAGCGAACGGCGCGTTTCAGATGCGTCATTGCTGTTGCTACACCTGGCGGAATGCTGGAGACATGTGAGGGCGAATGCGAGGGGCTTATTGCATTTGAGGCAAAGGGAGAAAACGGTTTCGGTTACGATCCGATTTTCTACCTGCCTGAATTTGGTAAAACTATGGCTGAACTTCCTTTAGAAATAAAGAATCAAATTAGCCATCGTGCTCGGGCTGCTCAAAAGGCATACTGTGTATTAGAGAGATTTGCGGATAAGGCTAGACTATGACTAAACTTACTGATTCCTGCCATCGCCCTATAAATTACCTCCGTATCTCGGTCACAGACCGTTGTAACCTGCGTTGTGTCTACTGCATGCCTGCTGAGGGTATCCATCTGCTGCCCAAGGAGGAGCTGCTTACTTACGAAGAAATTATTACTATTGCCACAGTAGCTGCTGATATGGATATTAGTAAAATTAGACTTACTGGCGGTGAGCCTCTGGTCAGGTCTGATTTGCTGGAGCTGGTAGCACGATTGGTCCAGCTAGAGAAAATTGATGATATCTCCTTGAGTACTAATGGTGTACTGCTTAAGGACTATGCCGTGGAATTAAAACAGGCAGGCTTAAATCGGGTGAATATCAGCCTGGATACCCTGAATCAGGCTAAATTCGAACGTATTACCCGCCACAATAGGCTGAATGAAGTGCTCCAGGGTATTGAGGCAGCCAAAAAAGCGGGTCTGAATCCAGTGAAAATTAATATAGTGGCGATGCGAGGTGTGAACGATGATGAAATTTTGGATTTTGCCAGATTGACTGTTACTGAAGGCTGGCATGTGCGTTTTATCGAGCTTATGCCTTTCGTCGCCGATATTTGCTCTGGTGGATATTTCGAAGAGAGCAAAGACCACCTGCAAAGCCAGTTCATTTCAGCCAGAGAGATAAAGGAAAGGTTGAGCATTCTGGGTAAGCTGGAACGAGTCAAATTTATTGCTGGTAATGGTCCTGCCAAATACTTCCGCCTGCCCGGGGCTACGGGAACCATTGGCTTTATCAGCCCGGTGAGCCAGCATTTCTGTGCTGACTGCAATCGCCTGCGGCTCACAGCTGATGGCAAACTGCGCCTGTGTCTTTTCAGCGATGATGAAATCGACCTGCGTGGGCTGCTGCGCGATGGTGCTCCGCAGGAAGCATTAAAGCAGGTAATAATAGAGGCGGTTAAGTTAAAACCCAGCCAGCACTATCTGTCTAGAGGCATGGTACCCCGGAATCGCTTCATGTCTCAGGTAGGAGGTTAAGCATGGGAGAGTCTCCCAAAATCAGGATGGTTGATGTTGGTGGTAAAGAGATTACTGTCAGAGAGGCTACAGCTAAGGGCAGGGTGGTAATGAAAGATGCCACGTTTAATATGGTCAGGGAAGGCAATTTGCCCAAAGGCGATGCTTTGTCTGTAGCTAAAATTGCTGGTATCATGGCAGCTAAGGAAACACCAGGTCTTATTCCTATGTGCCATCCACTTCTAGTCGATGACATAAGTGTTGAATTTGTTCTGGATCAAAGGACCCCAGCAGTGGAGATTACTGCCACGGTAAAAGGCAGCGGTAAGACCGGCTTTGAGATGGAGGCATTGACCGCTGTGACTATAGCAGCTTTAACTATTTACGACATGTGCAAGGCTGTGGACACCTCGCTTAAACTGGAAAACATCCGCTTGACCAAAAAGAGCGGTGGCAAAAGCGGCGCTGTTATTCTGGAGTAGTTGCAGGAAAAAATGAAAACCCCTTCTCTCCTTAGATAAGGAGAGAAGGGGCAGGGGATGAGAGGTTACCTTTATCCATTGACTAACTTTTGTCAGCGGGGTATACTTCTGACACTATAATCGCTCGGGGGGTGTTCCATGAAGTTGTCCTGTCTTCAAGAAAACCTTAACAAAGGATTAAACATTGTTGGTAGAGCGGTAGCCACCAGAACAACCTTGCCTATTACTCAAAATATTTTGATTGCTACCGACCAGTCCCGCCTTAAACTAGCTGCCACCAATCTAGAGATGGCTATTAGCTGTTGGGTTGGTGCCAAAGTGGAGGAAGAAGGTGTTATTACCATTCCTGCCCGTATCCTTACTGAATTTGTCAGTTCCCTTCCCAGCGATAACGTTGACCTGAGCCTTTCCAAGAACACTCTCCAGATAAAAAGTGGTCGTTTTGAAGCTCGTATCAATGGCCTTGATGCCAATGATTTTCCTCCTATTCCCCAGGTCTCCGACGGTATTGCCACCAAGATTGAAGCTGAGGCTCTCAGAAATGGTATCAGTCAGGTCACATTTGCTGCCGCCGCCGAAGAGTCGCGCCCAGTGCTCACTGGTGTTCATGCTGACTTTAACGAAGACAAACTGACGCTGGCAGCAGCCGATGGCTTCAGGTTAGCGGTTCACAAAACGTCTATTCTATCGAAAGTTGGCAAGCAGACTGCTGTTATCATACCAGCACGGGCACTGAATGAATTAGGCCGTTTTCTTACTGACCAGGAAGAGCCGGTAGAAATTACGGTGAACCAACAGAAGACCCAGGTGCTATTCCGTCTTAAGAATATCGAGATGGTATCACAGCTTATCCAGGGCGCTTTCCCCAACTATTCCCAGCTTATTCCTCAGAGTTACAATACACGTGCAGTTATAGATGTGGCTGAGTTCTTGCGAGCTGTCAAGATGTCGTCCATTTTTGCTCGGGATGGCAGCGGTATTGTTCGTCTTATCATTACCCCTGGTGGTGCCGAGCTAACTCCGGGCAAGATATCTGTTTCCGCACGTGCTGAAGAAATCGGTGAAAACGTTGGTGAAATCGATGCCCTGATTGATGGTGAGAAAGCTCAGATCGCTTTTAATGTCAAATATCTCTCGGAAGCGCTCAGCGCTATCCACCAGAAACAGGTGGCATTGGAAACCACTACCTCCTCCAGCCCTGGCGTCATCCGACCCGTCGGCGTGGATAACTATGTCCACGTTGTCATGCCCATGTTCGTGCAGTGGTAACGTAGCTTCGTAGCTAAGCAGCATTTTTATGTGCGCGCCGTTCTCATTTAAGTGACTCGCACAAAGAAGACTGTTGTCGCAAGCGCCTCTGCTGAGACCGTGACGATCCAGTGGTATAATATAAACGCAGAGATATAATGTCAGCAAAATTACCTCAAATAAAAGGCGAGAGGTTAGTAAATGCTCTTAAGAAAATAGGATGGTATGTTGACCGTACAAGTGGTAGTCATGTTATTATGAAAAACGAAAATAAACCAAGACATAGAGTAGTTATACCTGTTCATGGAAGAGCAGTAAAAACATGGACTTTGAATAACATTTTGAAGGATGCTGAGCTATCGGTGGAGGAGCTAAAGGAACTTATTTAGGAGGGTGATGATGTTGAAATATACTGTTATTCTTGTGCCCGAAGAAAGCGGTGGATATTCAGTTGAAGTACCCGCTTTGCCGGGTTGCTACACGCAAGGCGAAACAAAGGAAGAAGCAATAATCATGGCAAAGGAAGCCATTGAGCTATACCTGGAGTCCTGTAGGGCACAAAATGAACCAATACCAGCGGAGACGAAAGTAGAATCCCTAGTTATAGAAGTCAAAGAGCCTGTGGTGTAAGTGTGCTAAAGACTGAAGATAATCGCCTTTCTATCGCCAAGTGCTATATCGCAGATGAAGGTGTTGGCATTCCGAGAGGCAAGGTAGTATGTCGGCCACCCGTAGGCGGGTGGCACGTAGGAAATAAGGAACTTCTGCGTCCTACACCACCGCCTTCATTTTTCAGGCTGATGCTTTTTCGGATGACACGAACAAGTATCAAGTATATAGATCAGAAGTACCGGGATTATCAATATTATAAAGAAAAGGGCTGGTTTGAGGCCGACTATTATTATGCTACTTCATTAGGATTACCAAAAAGGCTGGCGGGATATTTATTTGATTTCATAGGGCGGCAGATGGTTAAGCATCAATAAGACTGTTAATTAAGTTACCTGATTTCCAATTGATTTTCAAATAGCGGTCGCTAAGTTCGATGAACAAAGTTGATAGAAGACAGATTTAAGAAAAAAAACACTAACTCTTGAATGGGAGGTTTCTTGAAAATGAAAGGAATAGTTGTTTTTGACACTTCCTACGGGAACACCAAGACAATCGCAGAAACAATTTCAGAGACATTGAAAGAGTCTGGAATAGAAGTCGATGCCTTCTACGTGAAGGATGTAAAGAAGCTAAGCGCAAAGGACTATAATTTCCTGGTTCTCGGTTCTCCAACCAAATTTGGCACAATGAGCTTTACAGTCAAAGGTTTTTTAGGCAAGGTGAAGAGTAAAGAATGGATGAACAAGCCTTTCGCAGCCTTCGACACTGAAAATCCTGAGAATATTGAGAGGAAGGAAGGCAGTGCTGCCGAAAAGATTGCTGAAAAGCTCAGAGAGAAGCAGATGAACCAACTGCTACCAGTTCTGAAAGCCGTTGTGTTAGGGCAAAAGGGACCGCTTCAAGAAGGCGAAATCGAGCGGGCAAAAGAGTATGCAAGGAGACTCGCTATTGAATTGAAGAGGTAAAAAACTTTGCAAACATCGCTGAGGTCTGTTCTTATAGAAGATTCGCTGGTTCCGATTCGCTATAACAGAATAATTAGTCGTACCTATTTGACCTTGACCTTCTGTTTTATATGCCGCTCGTATTCTTCTTCAGTAATAATGCCTTTTTCAATCAATAAGTCAACTAAGCTAGAGAGCATATTAGCAGTCAACTTTAGACCTATGATTTTTATTATGGGTTAACATACACTCCGATGTCTACATTATTTTGTAGGTATGAAACCAAATCCAGATTAGACCCCCTCAAACCATATGAAGTGGTAAACTATTCTCTGTTCTTTTTATAGAAAAAAAGAATGGAACAGAATATTCGTACGTATGTTGGGATAGACATCCCGATGACTACGTCATTTGGTAGGAGTGATTTAATAGTAAACCGCTAAATTGACACTATTTATTTACCATGCTAATATACCTTGGATAACGATGTATCGGAGAAGACATAGGACTAACTTTTAATATAGTAGCACCTAAAGTAAGCCAACAGGAGGATTTATGACTATATCAATAGTAACCGATAGCGTAGCCTGCATTCCCGAAAATATGCTTTTAAAATACAACATTCACGTAGCACCGGTACACATAATCTGGGACAGGGTGCAGTACCGTGACGGCGTCGACTTGAAAGTAAGTGAGTTTTATGCCAGACTGCGCAAATCCAAGACTTTACCTACTACATCGAGCGCCATGCAGGGAGAGTTCATGCAGATATATGAGGAAGTCAGGCCGAAAGTGGATGGTATAGTGGTCTTGCCGCTAAGCGGTGGTTTTGGCGCTGCCTTAGGCACAGCAAATATGGCCAGGGAGGCTATGAGTGATTTCCCCATAGAAGTTATAGACACTAGAACTGTCATGATGGCGCAGGGATTTATAGTGCTGGAGGCGGCTAAAGCGGCAGCCGGGGGAGGCTCCATGGAAGAGGTAGTTAAGGCAGCCAGAGACGCGATGCCCAGTGTACATGCGTTCTGGGCTATGGATACACTTGAATACATGCGAAGGGGCGGACGCATCAGCCTGCCCAAGGCGCTCCTAGCCTCGTGGATGAGGGTAAAACCAATTGTAGGCATAAAGGAGGGAATTATTGAACCTCTAACAAAGGCAAACAGCAGACCTAAAGCCATAGACAAATTGCTGGAGATAATGGAGCAAAGAGTTGACAGTACCAGGAAGTTACATGTGGCGGTGATACACGGAGACGTACCTGAAGAAGCCAAAAGGCTGGCTGAGCGTATAGCTGCTCGATTCAAATGTATGGAAATAATTACCAGTGAAATTACTCCAGTAATAGGTACCCACATAGGCCCAGGAGCATTAGGCCTGTGCCTTTATAATTAGTAGTCACAAGCGACGGCCGTATGGTGCTTCGGCAGGAAGTCCTACATGGTGTCGCTCACAGTGCACGCACCCGGAACAGATGACATTTCCACGGCGTCAGATCGAAGTACAGACCGGCATCCCGCATCTCGTTCCCGCTTCGGTCGTAGATTTCACCCGACAGAACATCGTTGAGGCTCCAGGTCTTTCCTCTCAGTTCATCCCACGGCACATGAACACGCGCCTGGGCGGCTTGTTGCTGGAAATTGATGACGATAAGGTAGCGCTCGTCGTCCTTGACCCAGCACCAGGCGAGCATATTCTGGCAGCTCTGGTTGTCGGGCCAGCCGCTGCGCTCGCAGAGGCGCCATGTACCGTTGCGAAAGACATCGCGATTGATCCCTTTGAGCAGGCGTCGATAGAAGACCGTGAGGTCATGATCGACCGGCTCTGCCGGGCGGCGGGCGAGAAAGACCGGCAATCTCTCCTTGCGTCCCTCGAACTGTCCCTCGTGCAGCAACCTGGCTCCGGTGAGCGTGAGGATCGCCACTGCTGCAGCGCGCCCTCTTCCGTCCGGAAACGCGGCGGCAGCCCTTGGTTCGTCGTGGTTCTCGATGAACCGGACCATTCCCTGCTGATAAGAAGAATCCGCAAGCAGGTGCAGACGCACGCTCTCGGCATCCCCGTGTTCCATCCGGTCGTAGAGTTTCTTGTCGTAGCATAAGTCGAAACCCTGCTGCTGCAATTCCCACTCTAGGTCCCAGTAGGCTTCTGCGATGAATCTGAACTCCCCGTGCTTCTCTTTGATCGCAGGGATCACCGTCTTCCAGTAGTCGTCGGCCGGCTTTGCCCCGGCACGAGCCCCCCACGTGCGCTCGAAGATATGGTTCAGCATGAGCATTGCCATATCGCACCGGATGCCGTCACACTGCGCGGCGATGTCCGAAACCGTATCGATCACCGCCTGCCGGAGTCCCGGCTGAAAGGCGTTGAGTTGGAGCACATCGTGCCACGCCGGAAAGTACGGATCGCGACCGCAGGCAAACACCTTGCCCACCGCCTCGATGAACGACGCCGGATCGCTGCGCGCATCGGCGGCGTTCCCCTGCACCAAGTATTCAGGATGATCGCTGACCCACGGGTGGTCCGGCGCCACGTGGTTGGGAACAAAGTCGAGGATGAGCCGCAGCCCGCGTTTACGCAGCAGGCTTCGTGCAACTGCGAGCCCCTGTGCACCGCCGAGGTGTTCGTCCACGACGTAGCGCCTTACGCAATAGGGCGAACCAACATTGTCGTCCGGTGAAAAGTCAGGGAGGGCTCTCCTGAAATCCTCAAGGAGCCCCTTGTTTCGCATGGAGATCTCGATGCCGGCAGGGCTCCGTTCCCACACTCCCATGAGCCAGACCGCATCAAAGCCATGAGCGGCAAGGGCATCCCATTCCTGATCGGGAACCGTGGCAAGAGTCACGGACCTCCGGTGTGTCCGACTCAACTCACCAAGCCAGACCCAGGTGTTTATCTCATAGATGACAGGATATTTTCTCCAGGTATTCATACGTTGCCTCTCTTGAACCCAGCCCGCACCCAACATATAATAATCTCCATTATGACCTGCTCCCAATAGTTATACCACTTCCTAAGTTAGTCCCGCAAAACTAACATTACGGCTGGTACAGAAAAGGGGGCAAGTCCAATTAATCTCCAGTCTAACATTAATACTGGACTTGTTTTCGGGGGGCAGGTCAAACTTATAACTCGTATTTGCATATAGCATAAACATTAGAAAGACCTTCCCGGGCACATAAGCAACCACAAATCTGGAATCGCTTTGTTGCTATCGTGTCTCCACTGTTGAAGGTTTCTATGAAGTGATAAAATATATCGCTAATGAACCATATTTAGGAAATTACGAATTTTTCTAACTCTGTTGAGTAGTTATACGTCCAATTTAGCGCGCATCTCAATATTTGTCCAGTGGTAGGTTTGTAGCGAAGCTTGTAAAAATTATCAGCAAAAGTCTGTTATAATTCAGCTTAAGCTACTGTCGTGTGTTCATCCCGTTGGCAACAGATGAATGTGTTGCTCTAACGTAGAATCAACTACCGACATGGCTAGACTATAATCTGCTAGAAATGTATACTGATTGGCAGAAAAGCGTACGATGAAATTCCGAGTAATTTTAGAATATGACACAGAAACTAAGAGCTACGCTACCTATTGTCCGGAGTTGCCGGGCTGTTGCAGTGCGGGTGACACTGAAGAAGAAGCTCTTGCAAATACGGTGGAAGCTATTATTCTCTATTCAGAGCCAACAGCTACCTAGCTTAGGTTTAAAATCGATGATAATTTTAGTATATAAGGAGTTATAAGTAGTTTTATGGTATGCAAAGTGATTCCTGGGAGACCGTATCCTCTGGGAGCGACCTGGGTTGGTGAAGGGGTTAATTTCGCCATATATTCTGAGGCGGCGACAAAGGTAGAGCTTTGCCTTTTTGATAATTCAAATCCCAAGGTGGAACAGGAGCGCATTCCTCTTCGGGAAGTTACTGCTCGTGTTTGGCATTCTTGTGCGCTCGGTATTTGTCCAGGTCAACTTTATGGATACCGTGTTTATGGTCCTTATGAGCCAGAAAATGGGCTCAGATTTAACCCAGCGAAGTTGCTTATAGACCCCTACGCCAAGGCTATCAGTGGTCAGGTAGATTGGAAGGCACCTGTTTTTAGTTACCAATTAAGGCACAAGGATGCCGACCTTTCCCAGAATGACGAGGACGATGCCTGGGGTATGCCGAAATGTATGGTTATTGATACCTCGTTTCCCTGGGAAGACGATCGCCCGCCACGTATACCCTGGTCGAATACGGTAATCTATGAGTTGCATGTAAAAGGCTTTACTTTACATAATAACCAAGTTGACCCAAAGCAACGTGGCAAATACGCTGGAATAGCATCACCTCCTGTGTTGGAGCATCTTAAGGAACTCGGTATTACTGCGGTGGAGTTGATGCCAATCCATGATTTTCTCAATGACAAAAATCTGGTAGATAGAGGGCTAAGCAATTACTGGGGCTATAATACGATTAATTACTTCTCTCCCACTGCTTTTTACTCGAGTTCCAATGATATGGGGGGGCAGGTGACTGAGTTCAAGGCAATGGTAAAAGCGCTGCACCGCGCTGGCATTGAGGTTATCTTGGACGTGGTTTACAACCATACTGCCGAGGGGAGTGAGATGGGGCCAACTCTTAGCTTTCGGGGCATCGATAATATGACGTACTATAGACTCGAACCTAAGGACAAACGGTACTACAAGGACTATACTGGTACAGGGAATAGCTTAAATGTGAATCATCCTCAGGTGCTGAAGCTAGTTATGGATAGCCTTCGCTACTGGGTTACTGAGATGCATGTAGACGGTTTTCGCTTTGACCTGGCTGCAACACTTGCCAGAGAACTTGACAATGTAGATAAACTGTCAGCTTTCTTCGACATAATCCATCAAGACCCTGTAATTTCTCAGGTTAAACTAATTGCTGAACCTTGGGATGTTGGTGAGGGTGGATATCAGGTTGGTAACTTTCCGATTTTATGGACTGAGTGGAATGGTAAGTACCGTGATACAATGCGAAGATTCTGGAGAGGCGATGAGGGGCAGATGGCTGAACTCGGCTATCGCCTTACGGGGAGTAGCGATCTGTATCAGTGGGATGGACGGCATCCCTATGCCAGCATTAACTTCATTACCTGCCACGACGGTTTTACTCTTCATGACCTGGTTAGTTATAACGAAAAGCATAATGAAGCTAATGGTGAGGAAAATCGCGATGGCTATAATGACAATCTATCGTGGAATTGTGGCATTGAAGGGCTAACAGATAATCAGAAAATCATCGAATTACGAGAGCGACAAAAGCGTAATTTCTTAGCTATTTTGCTTTTATCTCAGGGTGTACCTATGCTCTGTGGTGGCGATGAAATTGGTCGAACTCAAATGGGCAACAATAACTCTTATTGTCAGGACAATGAATTGAGCTGGTATAACTGGAATCTGGACGAAAGGAAGCAGCTCTTACTCGACTACGTCAAGAAGCTAATCCAGATTCGAAAGGAACATCCTGTATTTCGAAGGCGTAAGTTTTTCCAGGGGCGTCCCATTTACGGAACGAAAGTAAAAGATATTATGTGGCTTCGCCCAGATGGTAAGGAAATGGCAGAAGAAGATTGGGAATCACCGTGGGTGCGATATGTTGGTGTGAGGCTATCTGGCGAAATAGCAGACGAAATGACAGAGAATGGTGATACTCTTATCGATAATGACTTCCTGTTGCTATTAAACTCCTGGCATAAGTCGGTAGATTTTATAACGCCAAAATTTATTTCGGGGCTCAAGTGGGAGGTTGTGCTGGATACAAGCAGGGCGGATTTTAAACCTGGCGAAGTGATAATGGATGACAAACCTTTTCGGATCGCAGCACGCGCGCTGGCTTTATTGCGCTGTTTAGAGCATAGTTCCTCAAAAAAGAATAAAGTAAATACTTCTTCATGAGGATAAAGCCGATTGGGAAACTGACCGAAGTATTCTTTCCAGTATCACGGATAATTTGATGAGCGTTTCTCTGGAAAAATCTTCTCTCCATGAGCTTGCTCGGTTGTATGGCGTGCAAATCGCTTACTACGATGTGGAACAACGTCGGAAGCAAGCCTCTGTTGAATCGCTGCTGTCAACACTGAAAGTTCTGGGGGCTTCTGCTCAGAATATCCAGGATATCCCTTCAGCTATCCGAGAACGAAGACAGGAACTGTGGCAACAATTATTAGAACCCGTTGCCATTGCCTGGAATGGCAAGCTCTTACCAGTGAAGATGCGTCTTCCTTCAACATTATCCGATGCTTCTATAATGGTTCATATTACCCTGGAGACTGGTGAACGGTTGCGCTGGCAATGCCACGGTGGGGACCTTCGTGCACGAGAGATTACGGAAATAAATGGGATTAAGTACATAGTCAAATACCTTGAAGTCCCGATTAAGCTACCGCTGGGATATCATGAGATGACGCTGGAAATGTCGAAAAGACTTATTCCTGTGCATATTATATCTGCACCTCGGAAGGCATATGCTTGTGATGAAGGGTCTAAATGGCGATACTGGGGAATATTTATTCCGTTATATGCTTGGCACACGAAGACTGGTTGGGGTGGTGGTGATTTCTCTGCTCTGGAAACAATGGTGAGATGGGTGAGAAAGATAGGCGGTAATGTGGTCGCTACATTGCCTCTGCTGGCTACTTTTTTTGAGAATGCTTGTGACCTAAGCCCCTATTCTCCAGCAAGTCGGCTATTCTGGAATGAGGTATACATAGATGTAAGTAGAGTCGCTGAACTGGAAACATGCTCTTCAGTGCAGACAACTCTTTCTCAGCCAACTTTTTGCAATGCTATTGATGCATTGCATCAGGCACCCTTTTTTAACTATCGCCTCCATATGGACTTAAAGCGTCAGGTATTAGAACAGTTATCGCGTTACTGTTTTTCTGGCGATTCGGCTCAGCTTAAAAGTTGCTTGAATTTTATGAATGCTAATCCAATGGTTGAAGATTATGCATGTTTTCGCGCCACTAATGAGAAGCGACGGGAAAGCTGGCATTCATGGCCATCGCCTCAGCGAGAAGGAGTTTTAAATAAAGACGATTACGATGAACAGAAAAAGCACTACCATATTTACGTACAATGGTTAGCCAATGAACAGCTTACGTTGGTTTCACAAGAAGCCCATAAAAGCGAAGTAAAGTTGTACTTCGACCTGCCACTGGGAGTCAATCCTGATAGCTATGATGTCTGGCGAGAAAGAGGTGACTTCGTATTAGGAGTTTCAGCAGGGGCACCGCCAGACGTTTTTTTTACCAAAGGACAAAAATGGGAGCTTACACCTCTACACCCGGAGGGTATTCGTAAACAGGGATATCGGTATTACATAAATTGTCTGCGCCATAATCTAAAGTATGCAGATATCCTGCGCATTGATCATATTATGGCGTTTCACCGTCTTTACATGATTCCACGAGGATTCGATGCTAGTCAAGGCGTATACGTACGCTACCATGCCCCGGAGTTTTATTCGTTGCTCACTCTTGAATCGCACCGTAATAAGGCCATGATTTTAGGTGAGGATCTGGGCACAGTGCCTGGCGAAGTCAGAAAAACAATGTCACAGCACGACCTTTGCCGGCATTATGTAGTGCAATATGATGTTAGCACAGACTCGGAGGAACCTTTTCCTGCAGTGCCAGTCAATGTGGTGGCAAGCGTCAACACTCATGATATGCCCACCTTTGCTACGTTCTGGAAAGGAGAGGATATCTCTCAACGCAAAGAGCTTGGGTTGCTAGATGATGTCGGTTTTAATGCAGAAGTGGAGAAACGGCGTCTTATGAGGGAGGCAGTTATCGCGTTTCTGAAAAAAGAACGATTTGTTACAGATTCCGAACTAAGTATCAATGAAATTCTAAGAGGCATCTTGGCTTTTTTAGGCTCCAGTCCAGCAAAGGTAGTGCTGGTAAATCTGGAAGACCTGTGGCTAGAAACAAGACCGCAAAATGTACCTGGTACGGTGGGTGAGAACCTGAATTACTGTAGAAGACTGTATTATACGTTTGAAGAGCTATCTAGTCTGCCTGAGGTGGTGAACGTATTACGTGAAATCAATCGAAGGAGAAGGGGGGAAGTATAGTAGCCATGGTGTTATCAGGCGCTCTTGGCGCAGATTGCTTAGGAGACCGAAAGTGTCGGTCCTGTGTGTGGGCTTTATGTTGGCACTTTCACCAGTATCCTTGACAGTGAGCGAAGCTTATATTATGATACTTTGTCGCATCGTTATGCGATGTACACTCGTAGTTTATCAGTGGAGAAAAATGTTAAATGAGCCCTATAGCCGTAGTTACTGACAGCACAGCCACTATTCCTGAAGAGCTAGTGCAGCGATATAATATCTATGTTGTTCCTTTACAAATTATCTGGGATAAGGTAAGGTATCGCGACGGAATAGATATACAGCCAGAGGAATTCTATCAGCGGTTGCGAAAATCTCCCACATTGCCTACTACCTCTGGAGCTATTCAGGGGGAATTTCTCCAATTGTTTGAAGGATTGCGAGGTAAGGCGAACGGCATTGTGACTATAGTGCTTAGTACAGAGTTTAGTGGCGCCTATAGCTCTGCGATAAATGCCAAGGAGATGGTCACCCAGATACCTATAGAAGTTATTGACTCAAGATTGTCTACCACTGCTATGGGGTTTGGTGTCATAGCCGCAGCAAAGGTGGCTTCTGCAGGGGGCAGTATGGAACAGGTAGTCAAAGCGGCCTGGGATATTTTGAAAAAAGCTTATATCTTTTTTGCTCTGGATACCTTGGATTATCTTAGGCGGGGGGGACGTGTTAACTTGCCATCGGCGGTTCTGGCTAATTTGTTGAAGGTAAAACCTATCCTGACCGTAAGAGATGGGAAAGCTGTACCTGTAGCCAGACCACGTACCAAACCCAAGGCTATCGAATGTTTGCTCAGATTGATGCAGGAAAATGTAACTAACACTCCTTTGCATGTTGCGGTGATGCATGCTGGTGATATCCGTGAGGCAGAAAATCTGAAAAAGGAGATTACCTCACGTTTCCAGTGTGCTGAGTTGCTTACCACTGGATTTACCCCAGTTATGGGAGCACATACAGGGCCAAACTCAATAGGCATTGCTTTTTACAATGAATAAACTCAACCTGGAAGGAGATTAAAGGAAACGCGAATGATTCAAGAGCTTTTTGATGGAAGTACTTTAAGGGAAGCTTTGAGGGGAGCTGAAAAATGTATAGAAAAACATATCGATGAGCTTAATCTATTAAACGTTTTTCCAGTTCCAGATGGTGATACCGGCATTAATATGTTTGTTACCTTGCAAGCAGCAAATAAAGCGGTAGCAGCCGTAAATACTCGCTCGGCTGCGGTTGTGACTGCAGCTGCAGCGCGCGGTGCTTTACTTGGCGCCAGCGGCAACTCTGGTGTTATTTTGTCTCAGATATTACGCGGAATTGCTAAAGGGATGGAGACAAAGGAGCGATTCTCCTGTGTGAATTTTGCCGAAGCACTTCACATGGCTGCGGAGATGGCGCGCCGTGCTGTTATCAATCCCGTCGAGGGCACAATTCTCACTGTTAGTAGTGAAGCTTCGGAAATGGCGACGCGCATGGCGAAGCGTGGTGCCAGCCTTAAACAAGCCATGAGTGCTATAGTCAGGCAGTCTGAAAAATCAGTTGAAAAAACGCCTGAACTCCTGCCTCAATTGAAAGAAGCCGGTGTGGTTGATGCCGGGGCGAAAGGGCTGTTTTATATGTTTCAGGGGATGAGCGACTATATGGGTAAACGGGTAACTAGAGATAAAGTGGAGGTGAGCGCTGCAAAACCGCAAACAAAATCTATATCGCAGATCTATGGCTTTGACCTCCAATTTTTGATACAGGGTACTGATCTCCCTCTAGAAAGAATGCGAAGTAAAATCGAGACAATGGGAGAATCAGTCATTGTAGTCGGGGACAGTCAGCTTATCAGGGTGCACATCCATACTACTGAACCTGACGCTGTTTTGAAATACGCCCGTAAGGTTGGAGAAATAACCAACCTGGTCACCGAGAATTTAGACGAACAAGTCAGAGAATTCAATAAAAAACGTGATGAGATAGGGCATCCCACTTCCTGAAGTAATTATTCCACTTATTTGTTCCTGTGGGAATTTTGTTGTCCCGAGAACTAACCTATAACTTATTGTTTTTACTGCTTCGCAACGCCTCTAAATCCTTTCGATGTGCCTCAATTTACTCCAGTGGTTGTGTATAATAGAATAATTGAAATTAGAGGATTCTCAGGAATTACATAGTTCTAAACTACTATATTAAGGGGTGATTAAAATGGCGGAGATAAAACAAAGAGATAATGTTATCTGTCAGATTTGTAAGAAGCAGAAGAGGCTGAATGAGGTTGTACCTGCGGAACTGGTATCTGAACCTGTGGTGGAAACAATTCGGAAGACGAACCCTGATTGGTCATCCAGTGGCTTTATTTGTATTTCTGACCTGAATCATTTCCGGGCAATGTATGTAAAGGATATTCTTGAAACCGAAAAAGGCGAACTCTCAGCCTTAGAAGAGCAGGTTGTGAAAAGCTTAAAGGAGCAAGAGCTTTTATCCAAGAATATCAACATAGAATTCGAGAGGCAGCTGAAAGTCGGAGACCGATTAGCTGATAGACTGGCTGCGTTTGCTGGAAGCTGGCGCTTCATCATAGGCTTTTTTGTCGTGCTCATTATATGGATTGCCGTTAACGCTGTGGCCCTAATGCAGAAGCCATTCGACCCGTATCCATTCATTCTTCTTAACCTGGTTCTTTCCTGTCTTGCTGCTATTCAGGCTCCTGTTATCCTGATGAGTCAAAACCGCCAGGAGGCAAGGGATCGCTTGCGGTCGGAACAAGACTATAGAGTAAATCTTAAAGCCGAACTTGAGATTCGTCAGATGCATGAGAAAATAGACCACCTTCTTAGAAGTCAGTGGCAGCGGCTTCTGGAAATCCAGGAAATACAGACTGAGTTGATGGAAGAACTCGCTGGGAAACCTCGGCGAGGACAATGAATTGAAGAAGGATACTGTGGTAGTAACACAACCTGGTTATATAACTTTGTATCGTTCTGGTGAACTAGAGCGACGTGTTCAAAACCTTGAAGCCCGATTGTCCGAATGCGATATATGTCCCAGAAAATGCGGGGTTAATAGGCTGCAAAGTGAGGAAGGTTTTTGCCATTCTGGGAAATTACCAATAGTTTCATCTGTTTGCGCTCATAAAGGAGAAGAACCTGTTATATCAGGAACTAAGGGGTCAGGAGCAATATTTTGGGGCAATTGTAATCTCAGGTGTGTTTATTGTCAGAACTATCAGATAAGTCAAAATTGGCAAAAGCAAAAGTCGTCTGAGATGGATTGTCATACCCTTGCTGAGAAAATGCTTTATCTTCAAAATGAATTGAATTGCCATAACATTAATTTTGTTTCACCTTCCCATTTTGTTCCCCAATTAGCTCGGGCTGTTCTTGAGGCGGTGCCTATGGGGTTGCGTATACCTCTGGTATATAACACTAATAGTTATGATTCTGTTGAGAGTTTAACAGAGCTTGATGGCATCATCGATATCTACTTACCTGACCTGAAATATGCTTCTGATGACTTAGCCAGGAAATATTCACAGGCTTTAAATTATGTTGCTGTAAGCAGGGCTGCCATAAAGGAAATGTACCGCCAGGTAGGAGATCTAGTTGTTAACGAAGAGGGTGTAGCTCAGCGGGGATTGGTTGTAAGACATCTGGTTTTGCCTAATGGGTTAGCTGGCAGTGAACAATCTTTGAAATGGTTGGCGAGTGAACTATCAACTTCGGTGACAGTAAGTATCATGGCTCAATACTTGCCCGTACATAAATCGCAGCGTGTTCCGTTGCTTTCTAGAGTAATTTCAATCGATGAGTATGAAATGGTGACTGAACTACTGTTGGATTTGGGATTGGATAATGGCTGGGTACAGGAACTAGATGCTGCAAAAACCTATGTCCCTGATTTTGAAAAAAATGGCCATCCTTTTTCTGTTGAGACCTAATAATTAAGAACTCACCCTTTTTGTTTTCCTCTTAGGTCTTTTAGGGCAAAATTAGCACTAAGACGCTAGGACAGAAACATCATAAAGTAGCTGGTAGTTGTTGACATGGGTCTTAGTTGCTGATATTATTCCCAAATACATCGTATTACGATGTATTTGGCTATGTAAGATGACCCAATAACACGCAGGAGGATTTTATGTCTAAAGTAGGTATTGTAACCGATAGCACAAATTGCTTGCCAGCGGAGTTAATCAAAGAATATGGTATTCGTGTAGCACCGTATCATCTGATACTGGAAGGTAAAGTTTATCTGGACCAGATAGAGATTACACCGTCTGAGTTCTGGAGGATGTTTAAAAATTTAAAAAACCTGCCTACTACGGGCGTCCCCAGCCCTGGAAGTTATGCTGATATCTTCACAGAGCTGGCTAAATCGACAAATGATATTGTGTGTTTGATCATTTCTCATGCTTTAAGTGCTGCTTATAAATCCGCAACGACTGCCAGAGAAATGGTTATGTCAGAACATCCTGGATTGAATATAGAGCTTATTGATACCAAGAATTCTGTGGGGGCACTGGGCTTCGTAGCCCTGGAGGCAGCCCGTGCAGCTCAGGCGGGCAAGAGTCTGAATGAGGTGGTAAAGATTGCTCAGGACTTGGTACCGAGGGTCAAGTATATTGCTGCCTTCGATTCTCTGAAGTACCTTATCAGGGGTGGTCGAGCTCCCAAGTCTGCTATTGTTGGGGATTTAATGGGTGTGAAACCGCTCATCGGCATAGTAAGTGACACGGGAATGGTAGACTCACTTGGTAGGGAGAGGGGGAAAAAGAAAGCCATGCAGAAACTGGTTGAACTAGTTAAGGAGCATGCTGACACTAACAAGCCATTACATGTTATGGCTCACTACACTGATAATATCGAAGACGGAGAGCAACTTAAAGAGATGGTAACTGCCAGGTATAACTGCGCCGAAGTTTATACGACTGATTTAACACCTGTAATGACAACTCACACTGGCCCCGCAATAGGGCTATCATTTTATTCTTAATAAAAATACTCCTCATATGCCAGGCGCTCGTCTTTGGATAACTGTCCATTGGGTCAGCAATTAACTCAATAAAATGGCTCGAGTCCAAAGACAAAGGCTATGTATCATTGTGCTTCAGGTTACTTTATCCGCTCCTGATTAAATATTTTCGTTTACTCTTCCAATTCTCTACCGAAAGAGGCAGTTCTCTTCGAGAACCATAAGGAAACACCTATGATTATGAGTCCAGCTACTGATACTCCGATAGTTACTGGAGTGAGTCCTATTTCTTTAAAGCCGCCAGTAGCTAATGGTACCACCATCATTGAAGCTGCAATGATTGAAACCAGATTGATGACTTTAATAAGCGGGTTCAGAGCTGGACCAGCAGTGTCCTTGAGTGGATCACCTACAGTGTCGCCTACGACGCTTGCTTTATGAGCTTCGGAGCCTTTGCCACCGTATAATCCGTCCTCAATGGTTTTCTTGGCATTGTCCCAGGCTCCGCCAGCATTTGACATATACACAGCAAGGAGTTGGCCAACCAATATCACTCCGGCAAGAAACCCAGCCAGCGCTTCGAGTCCAAACAGAAAACCGATAATTATGGGCGAAAGTATAGCTAGGATCGCCGGTGTGAGCAATTCCTTTTGAGCGGCCATGGTACAGATAGAAACTACTCTGCCGTAGTCTGGATCAACTGTACCTTCCCATACTCCTTTAACTTTGGCAAACTGGTAGCGCACCTCGTTGATAATTTGGTATGCTGCCCTGCCCACTGCGCTGATAGTAAGAGAGCTAAACAAAAATGGTATAGAACCTCCAATCAGAAAACAGACGAAGACCGGCCACTGGATAAGGTTAATTGTCTCGAGTTTATAGTCTGAATAGAAGGCAGCGAATAAGGAAACTGCTGCGATAACTGCCGAGGCAATAGCAATTCCTTTGGTAATCGCTTTGGTAGTATTACCCACAGCATCCAGGTCTGCCAAGGTCTTTCGGGCTTGAGGTTCTAGCTTTGACATCTCGGCAATGCCATTGGCATTGTCTGATACAGGACCGAAAGCATCCATGGCAATGTTATTGCCAGTCAAGGTAAGTTGCCCGATACCGCAAAGGGAAACACCGTAAAATATATACAATATAGTGGCACCGCCTGTTCCACCTTCCCGCCAGATGAATGCTGAAGCGATGATGGCTAAAGCAATTACAATGATGGCGGTTACGCTACTTTCATATCCGATACCGATACCAGAGAGGATTGTAGTAGCTGGGCCGGTTTTGGTTGATTTGGCTATCTGCTTAACTGGATTGTGCTCGGTTGAAGTGTAGTAGTCGGTAAGGTAGTTGATTGCTACTGCCAAAATTACACCAACTGTTGTTGCCCAGAAGAACCGTAAATCATGGCAGTAGAAGAAGGAAAAAAGAAAGAATGAGGCTATCGAGATACCTGCGGCTAACCAGTAGCCACGGTGTATGGCCTTCATGGCGTTTTCACCCTCACGTAATGCTCTTACTGTGTAGGTACTGATTATCGAGGAGAAAACACCAGCTGCGCGCACTAAAAGCGGGAAGATAATCCAGTAGAGTTGACCAGTTGCAGCAGTCAGTAAAATACCTAATATCATAGAGGAAACAATGGTGACCTCATAAGATTCAAAGATATCTGCTGCCATGCCAGCACAGTCGCCGACATTATCGCCCACAAGGTCAGCAATTACAGCAGCGTTGCGTGGATCGTCTTCAGGGATATTTTTTTCTACTTTACCTACCAGGTCAGCTCCAACATCGGCGGCTTTAGTATATATGCCACCACCGACACGCATGAACAAGGCTATTAACGTACCACCAAAGCCGAATCCGATTAATACCAGAGGAGCATCTCTGAAGAAGATGAGAAATATTATAGTACCACCGAGAAGACCTAGCCCATCGGTAAGCATACCAGTTATAGTACCAGTGCGATATGCTATTTTTAGAGCATTAGTGAAGCTGCTGCGCGCAGCTTGAGCTACTCTAATGTTACCCCGGAGCGCCATATTCATTCCTATGTACCCTACCAGGGCAGAGAAAATAGCACCCATCAAGAAGCCACCGGCTCGTCCCACCCCGATTAACCAAGGCGGGTTGCCATATGCGGAGGTACCACCAGCAAACCAACCGGTAAAAAATACAAATATTGCTACCAAAAAGAGCAATAACAGTATAGTACGGAACTGGCGTCTTAGGTAAGCATTCCCTCCTGTACGTATGGCATTGGCTATGTGCTTCATCCTTTCGTTTCCTTCGGGTTCCCTAAGAATCTGTCTGGTAAGGAAGCCAGCATAAAGAAGACCTATAACGGCTATTACCAGCACGCCAATGAGTGCGTACTGCTCAAACGGAGTGGCTACAGCAAAACCTTCAAAAAGTGTTATTTTCATCAAGTATTCCTTTCTAACAATTTTTTTTGAAAGCTATGTATTTTTACAACTAATATTAAGATGGTAGTACTAACGGGTGGTTATTATATCATGATTAATTATTCATGTCATGCTCAGCTTTGTTGTTTTTCATTAAATGTGATTATTGTATAATGGACACTAACGTAGGATAAGAAAAGGAGGTAACTATGAACAAAGCTAGGTCATTTTTGGTTCTATCGATTTTGAACATAGTTGGTTTTTTGGGTGTAGTTATAGTAAATGGACTTGCCAATGCTCTTCCTATAAACAATAAAACAACCGGTGCCTTATCTGACCAATATCCGAACTTGTTCGTACCTGCAGGACTTACCTTTTCAATCTGGGGGGTAATTTATATCCTTCTGGCGATCTTCGTAATATATCAGTTAATTACTGTTATAAGGAAAAGTACTCAACAATACCCTTTCACCGAAAAAATCGGATTTATTTTCTTTATTTCCTGCATATTGAATATCGGCTGGATCTTCGCCTGGCACTATGAAATACTTCCCCTGTCTCTGGTTGTGATGTTATTGCTGTTGGGGTCTTTAATTGCGATCTACTTAAGGTTGCGAATTGGCAAGTCGGATGCAACCAAAAGGGAAAGATATATGGTACATCTTCCTTTTAGTATATATCTGGGCTGGATTACTATAGCCACGATTGCCAATGTCACTGCTTTATTGGTTAATGCTAATTGGGGGGGATTCGGACTTAGCCAGCAGTTCTGGACTGCACTTGTTATTGTTGTTGGTATAGCAATAGCTATAGCGATGCTTATTCATCGAAAAGATATATTCTATTGCCTTGTTGTTGACTGGGCATTAGGAGGCATACTGATAAAACGACTTGCCCTTGATACAGTATCTGCTCAAAGTGTAATAATTGTTGTAATCATTGGGTTAGTGCTCATTACTCTTGGGATAATAGCCCAAATCGTAAGAAAAAAGGTCTATTAGATAGCTGAACTTGATAGTATCTGCTTATTAGTTCCTATAGTGTTTCTTACTTATGGCACTCCTGGGATCCTTATGTCACTGGCAGGGTCGGCATCTCTAAGCACGGCTTCGGCAGCTCGACAGCCGCTCTCTATTGCAGTCGGCACACCGCCCATGAACAATGCTGAAAAAGCCTGGTAACCAGCCATATACAGACCTTTTATGGGTGTTAATACAAGTTCTTTGGGGCCGCCGTCGCCAATATCTTCATATTCCCAAGACCACCCAGCGACTGCCCCCTGGCTCCTGGATGCCTGGTCTGCAAATGTAATGGGGGTAGCTACATCCATTATTGAGTTGCCTTCATTAAGCCCCGGCACTATTTTTGTTACTTCATTGATTAGGGCATGGGCAACTTTCGTCTTGTAGTTATGATAATGAGATGTTCGTGACCGTGAATCCAGACGGAATTTGGAGAAATGCTCATATGGTGCTTCCGTACGAATCACAATCACCGCACTTCCCCGCGGAGCCAGGTTTATGTCGTCTTTGCTCCAGTAACTCACTTCTATTTCCTGCTTAGCGATTTCATTCAAATTGACCTCTTCTCTATCCCAGTCTGTTTTTATCTGTGAGGGTATGTTACTGCTGTCTTGACGATAAATAACTCTACTTGCCTCTCTGAATGTTGATAGGTCAACCTTATTCACGTCAACTCCCAGGCATACCTGAAAAATAGACCCGGCTTGTTTTGCTTTGGAAATGGCGTAATTCCATTCGGGCGAGATGCGTGGTCCTAGCAGCTTCAGGAAAGTTGACTTGTAATCAGCGTTGGAAATGACCGAGCTAGAACAAATAGAAGTGCCATCTGCAAGAATCACACCTGTAACTCGTCCACGGTCGACCTGAATTTTTTCTACTGCTGTTCCCAATCTAATTGCTCCGGATGATTTGAAATTCCCCTTTCCCTTTCCTGTATCCAGTAGATGGTTATTATGGTTTCCTGTAACTGCCTGAGCTAGCCGATCGCAGAATGATTTGAATCCTCCTCTGGGATACCAGATACCCTCTTTGCTCATAATATTCCACATCGCAGCTTGTAACGGGAAACTGGTATAAGGTTTTCTGGTGCCGAGGCTGCCCAAAATGCATTGTAATCTCCAGTCTTTGGTGATTTTGCTGACATATTCGCCTGCGGAGATTTGGTATTTTTTATTTATTGATTTGGAATCAGCATTGATATCAGGAAACCGTAATGAAGAAATAAAATCCTCAACGTCAAGGAAGAAATGCTTGATTGCCTGTGATTCCTTGGGGAAGTGTCTGCTTAATTCTTCAATCATCTGGGGGAAGGGGAGAGAAAGCCGAAGCGTAAGGGCGAATGCCCTGAGGCTGTAGTTAACACGGCCGTAAGTGAAACTGATATCCTGACTTAGACTATGAAGTATATCCTCAACTTTTTGGGGACTACTGAATCCCAGTGGTCCCATAGGGAAAGTAAAGCCGTTTCTGCGGTATACATAGGCTGTGCCACCAATATGGGGATTTTTCTCCAGAACCAGAACATGTTTGCTGGCATTGACTAATTTGACTGCGGCTGATAAACCTCCTAGCCCGGCACCAATTATAATCGTATCCCAATCGTTCATCATAATAAAAAAGCAGGTGATAAATCACCTGCTTTCGTTTGCATCTGCATTTAGATGCAGCATTATCGAATAAAACAACCCCCAACCTTTCTGAATCTGTTAAATTGAATCTACCTAAAGTATAGACTCAGATTCTAGCAGGAGGCTTTGCACTTGCAAATTGATACAGCTTTCTTGGAAACCTTCCTGATTTTCATAATAAACCTCCATTTAGGCTGATAAAATGATATTAGCACGCTTGTAGTTTTAAGTCAAACCTACGCTTAATTCTCCGTAAATATCCGACAGTCTACCTCCTTCTTTAATCTTTGTAATGGTGGCTTCATCCCTAAGCTCATATGTGGACGATGATAATGATAGCGCTTCAGGAAAGATTCTACCATTTCTATGCACTCAGGCAATTGTTTAGCACGATATTTTGACCAGCCCAGGCACTCTTTTCTTACCGTTCTGTTGAAACTCTCAATATAAGATTGTTCATTTTTACGATATGGCCTAGCTACCCTGTGACGATCACAGAAAGAATGTACATGCATGAGGAAGTCTGCCTTAAACTCTGGACCGCCATCAGTCTGAATAAGATGCACATGCTGCCCAAATCTCCTCTTCATACTCTTAACTAGAAATCTGGAACCGTACCTGGCAGTGAGCTCCGGAGCTAATAGAATATCTGCCTCTCTGGTAAAAATGTCTATCGCAGTGAATGCATAAATGTCCCCGAAATCAATTGTATCCATCTGAATTACTTCTCTGGGCATTGATGCTTTTGGTATCAATCCTCTCACTTTATTTTTCTTCCATTTGGACCGAATTAAATATTTCTCCGCTAGTATCTCATATATCTTAGGAACCGAGAGGTGGATACCACGTTCAAGCTTTAAATAATATTGAATCTTCTGACCACAACAATAGTATTCGCGCTCCCTGATTTCCCAGACTAATCTCTTTACTAGCGGGTCTACTTGCCTTCTTTTCCTCTCACCTTTCTTGGATTGCTCGTAGTTATCCAGGAATGAGAGAAGTCCATGTTCTTTGATGTTCTGTATCCAGATATGTATGGTCTCGCGATTTTTATCCAGCCTTTTAGCAATGTGTACCTTAGGAATTCCTTGTTCATATAACTCCCAGCAAAGTGTTATTAATGTCCTGTTTTGCATGTCCATGATTTTACATGGACTGTCGGATTTCTACGGAAACATTGCGACCTGATGCATTATTGGTTAGACTCTACTTCACCCCACGGAAGTAGCATTGTACCGGATCATAGCTGTATATATTGTTTGCTAAAAGTGCCCGGTATCGGCAACCTCCTCTACATTCTTGAATGTAGTCGCACTGGCACTCAAGGTCTTTTAGCTTTATATGTTTTATTCGCTCCCAGCATGTTCTCAGCCCTTCATCGATATACCCCACTGGCTCTTCTGCGAAAAAACCACATTTAGCCACTCTACCATCAGGGAATATGGTGCAAAGGTGAGCACCACAGGCAAAGTCCCCTGAAGATGTATAGAGACCGCCGCCGAAGCTGTACTTCAATAATTGCGCTGCTTCGTGATGTTCGACCTGAAATTCTTTATGTTCTGCTAATCTTCCTGAAACGCAGGGTACATCAACATTCCATTCTTTTATTCCCATTTTTTTAATCAGCGATGATAATTGTGGGAAATCATTGAGGTTTTTGGCATGCACCATTGTGGCAACTGATATATCCTTTCCCAACTTGTGAAGTCGACGTAAAGCATTTACGGATTTAGTATAGCTACCTTTTCCTCTTATAACGTCATGGGAAGGTCCTATGCCATCCAGACTTACTTGTATCTCACTTACCTTAAGCTTTTTCGCAGTAGCCTGGTCAATGAGAGTACCATTGGTTAACAATACCGAACGGAACCCAAAGCTCTGCAAGGAATCATTAATTGTCCAGAAATAAGGATGCAGCAGAGGCTCACCGCCAGAGATTAGTAATCGGAGTCCTTGCATTCTCTGAAACTCCTCTAGGACATGCATTATGGTTTTTTGAGGAAGATCCAGTGCTGCTGGCTCTCCTAGGTAACAGTGCTGGCATTTTAAATTACATCGTGAAGTAATCTGAAGCTCCAAATAGCGGAGAGACGGAGTGGGAGCAGCCGCTACGACGAACTTGCGCTGCCTGCATTCTGGTGCCGTAGTCAGGATCCCTTCTTTAAGGCACCAATTAACAAATTTCTTCTCGAAATTGAGGTCACCAACCTGACGAGAACCATCGCATAGCTTGAGAAATTCAAAAGCCTCTTGATTTGTTTCATATAGTTCGTCGGTCCTGATGTTGTAGACATAAAGCTCCTCGAGCTGTTTTAAAAAATAATTATCTGAGAGGCGCAAATAATCATTCGGAGACAGCACGTATGATTTCCTCTATTGAAACAACGTTTTTTTCTAATAGAACTCTCAACAGGGCGCGAGCGCCACATTCATAATCGCGGTCGTCTTCTTTCCAGAAATCGCAATCTCGGCACGTTATGTCGATGAGACCTTCCTTGGTCTTACAATAGTCTGGGTTCTGCCGCAAGAAATGTGCTTTTTTCTTTAGATTTGAAAATGACATGATATACCTCTCATGGTTTTATATTTTCTAAATACTTTTATTTAGAGTAACTGTAAGGCCGATGTCGTAGATTTTGTGGCAATTAGGACATATAAAACGCCAGTGTAATTTATCACTGTCTCCAATCCTCTCGAACATTGAGTGAAACCCATCTTTGTAGCCACAGTTAGGGCATACTTTAAAAGTCTTCTCAACTTTAATTTTGTCAAATTCCATAGCTCTTCAATCTACCTCCTTCTATCATATAGACCTTGATTTCGCTTTGGAAACTTTGGGAATAAACTTGGTGGCAATGTTTAGTTTTGTCTGAGAGTTAATCTTTAGTAATGGGAAATCCAGCTGCTATCCATGCCTTCGCGCTGCCGAGGACGTTGTAGACTGTTCGATATCCAGCACGCAGCAATATACTCGCTCCCAGACTTGCTCTATGCCCGACATTGCAGATTACCGCTATTGGTCTACCTTTAGGAATGTCGCTGAGGCGAGATTCGAGGTGTCCGACGTAAATATGGACAGCGCCTTCAATGTGTCCACTATTCCATTCTGCTTGCCCCCGAGTGTCCAAAACCAGTAGGTCTTCCCTATGGTCTAACCTCTGTTTTAGTTCGTGAACCGAGAGTAAAGTAAGCTGTTCAGTGGGGAATCCGGCGTTATACCAGCCCTCTGTACCCTCTTTCAAGTAGCCTGCTATATTGGTATAACCAGCTCGGATGAGATACTGGACAACCTTTGCCAGATGACATTGGTCTTCCAGTACTAACAGGATTGGTTTGTCATAAGATATTACCCAGCCGGCAAAGACTGGAAGTCCGCCAAGCCAGATACTATAAGAGTCTCTTATGTGGGCACCACCAAAAGCTGCTGGCTCACTGGTATCGATGACCTGTGCTCCTTTTTCTATCCCATTTTTGAATTCAGTAGGCGTAAGTGGTGTTGGCTGTGGCAGGCAACCGAGAATAGGTGGGCCTTCAAGGTTGTACTTTTCCATTTGACTGAAGTAACGAGGTTTTTCTAATTGCTCGGCTAACTTGAATTTAACGAAAGCATCCCGATTCTTTATCTGTAGTACTGGGTTTTGTATCCTCTCTATGCCCAGAGTGCTTTCATCCCGGTCGGCGATATTCATACCACAAACCGACCCAGCACCGTGGCCAGGACACAATATGACGTAATCACCAAGCGGCAGCAGCTTATTGAAGATGCTGTCATAGAGGTTTGAAGCTAACCGGGAGGCTTCAGCCGTCCCGTATAGATCCGTTCGGCCAACATCATTGACAAAAAGCGTATCACCTGTAAAAACCATAACGGCAGCATGCCCATAGGCGAGGTCTACCAGGCTGTAGGACATGCTTTCATCAGTATGTCCTGGCATGTGAATGGCGGTCAATTCTAGTGAGCCAATCTGGAATTTCTGCCCATCACTTAAGGTGTTACCATATTTCCATTTAAGCCCTGGCCCATGGTGAATCTGAGCTCCAGTCATATTCTGCAGTTCGGTGGAGCCGATGACAAAGTCTTCATTGCGGTGGGTTTCAAAGATATGTTTTATTTTGACGCCGTACCTTTGTGACAACTCTATGTATATTTGGCAGTCGCGTCTGGGTTCGATCACTGCAGCATCACTAGCTGACCCGATAAAGTAGGAATTATGGGCAATTCCGTCTGATTTTATCCTTTCAAAGATCACTTGAAACCCCTCTATTTTTGTTTTTGGCGGACGACTTGAGCCAGACGCTCGAGCAGGATGCTAGAATGAATATGTTCCTGTTTCGCCAGTTCATGTAGCAACGATTCGGAATTAGTGCCTGTCACCAGTACTGCAGCTCGCTTATAAAAATCATAAGCCATATATTCCTTCTGTATGCCTATTTCAAGTAACTCTAATTCCCCGCTGATTTTTTCCTCCAATTCCAGGAGAGCCTTGTTGATTTCAAGTCCTCCTTCCATGTGGCTGGCTTTATCTTGTACCAACTTATCTAAAGGCGGCAGATTATCCCTGTCAACCAGGTTGCTTAGCCTGTCATACAGCTGCTGCATGTGTCTTTCCTCTGCGTTCTCCAGCATCTCAAGAATGGCTTTGACTTTTTTCAGCTTAGGCTCTTGCTGTGCAGCTCTATAGAAATCCATAGACCCCTTTTCCATTCGGATAGCAAGTATCAGAATATCTCTGGTGCTGGCGGCTTCGGAGACGAATTTTTTAGTTGGCTCAGGAATACCAGTAATGCTATCGTACGTCCAGTTCATCATACCACCATCCAGGTGGCTCAGCCCGGTGAATCCGCTTTCGCATAGTACTATGGCGGCTGCCAGGCTGCGTCTCCCGGATCGTCAATACGTTATTATCTTCTTTTTCCGACTTAGTTCGGATTGTCTGTATTCAAGTTCCCCTAAAGGGATAAGAATTGCTCCAGGAATATGTCCTGCTTCATATTCCTCAGGTTGTCTCACATCGACAAGAAGATATTCCCCAGTTTTGTCATTATCCAGTATGTCTTTGAGTTCTTTGGGTTTCAAACCTCTAATTTCATCAACAGCACAGGCAATCTTCATAAATATTCAGTCCTCCTCCCTTGCCGTTACCAATGGCTTTGCTAAATTCTACCATCTTGAAGTGATTGTGTGAAATAATTGGCGAACAAAACACGGCTAGCAGAACCTGCTCAGGCTTTTTTATTCTATTGGAAGCAATTAAGTAAATTGAGTAGCCCGCAATGGAAGCATGATGTGTTTTTAAGAAGAAACATCTGATTCCTATTTTGCAGCAGTTGCTGCTGTTTGGCGGACTTATACACTTGACCCAAATTAGTGTAGTAGAATAGGGATGTGCGTTACTCAAAGCTTATACCTGTTATCGGTTGCTGATACGTATTTAAGGTTGGTCTAAATATAAATAAGGAGAGAAAAACATGAAACTGAAAGGGAAAGTGGCACTTATTACTGGAGGAGGTACGGGCATAGGCACTGCAATCGCAGAGCGATTCGTTTTAGAAGGAGCGAAGATATGTATTACCGGCCGTCGCCAGGAATTACTAAATAAGGTTGCTCGTTCACTGCCTGCTGGGTCGGTGGTAACGTGTTCAGGTGATGTGACTAAATACGAAGATGTTCAGCTTATGATAGGCACGGTATTGGAATTTGGTAGCCGGCTTGATGTGCTTGTTAACAATGCGGGAATGGATCCGCCTGGGGCTATTACTGATGTTGACCCTGAGCTCTGGCGAAAGGTCATTGAAGTTAACCTCACGGGTCCTTTTCTGCTTATGAAGGCATCGATACCACATATGATCAAAGCGGGTGGAGGGTCTATAATAAATATTGCTTCACTGGCTGGATTACGTTGCATTCCAGCCATGCCTGCGTACTGCTCGTCAAAGGCTGGCCTCATTATGCTAACAAAGCAGGCTGCATTAGATTATGGTCGTGACAATATCCGATGCAATGTCGTTTGCCCTGGTGCTGTCAGAACAGAAATGTTGGAGAACTCAATAGGTCACCTTGCTGAAGTTATGGGCACTGATTTGGATAGCGCTTTCAAATATTTTTCATCAAATGTACCGCTGCGCCGGGTCTCCACACCCGATGAGATACCGGGAATTTGCAGCTATCTAGCCAGTGATGACGCATCATTTATGACAGGAGCTGCCCTTGTGATAGATGGCGGTGCGGCGATAGTCGATGTTTCAGGAGCAACGGTCAGCAGCATGGGGATGAACTGGGGTGATAAATAGGATACATAAATGCATCAACCGGACGGGGAGTTCAACCCTCCCCCGCCTCCACCCAGGAATTTGAAGCTAAAACTAAGTAAATCCTTATTTTTTTGTGTTTAGCAGTGTGGTGGAGATGGGTTTCTAAAATCCCCACCTCCCCGTCCATTCCAAGAGGATGATACCTAGCGCTCCCCTAAAATACAAATAGGCTGGCCAGCGAGAGTCTTCTCAATAACCCTGACCGTCTCCCCACAATACTAGCATTACGGCTGGAGTATAGAAATAGGGACTCCCTCAAAACTGCCTGACTCCCCTAACCTCATCCGCCAGTCATAGGGATAGGGGTGTGGAGAATCCACACCCCTATCTAATCAGTATCATCAACGACTACAGGCTTTTAAAAATGCAGGTTGGGTACAATTGCCCATATTCCGACGATGATGAGATAAATACCGACTATGTAATTAAGTATCCTGGGGAAAATCATACGATGATGCCAAAAACAAGCGTTATAATTCCCCATAGGAGACCTATTGGTTGCCACAAATTACACCTCCTTCATAATAAAAGGCAACTCGTTCTGAAACTTAAACTAATGCTGCTTACACTGACTGTTACTTTATTATTTGCGAACAGCCAGAATGGCCAGAACGCCGATCACAATGAGGTAAATGCCAATAACCCATGCCAATATACTGGGGAACACAATAATCAAGATACCAACTATTATGGACAATATCCCCATTATCAAACCGCTAACTCTAGGCATTGTAAAGCTCCTCCTTCACATTTATTTTATATTTAATATTAGCCAGTTAGGAATGTAATAGTCATATAATTTAGTAAAAACATATTAAAAAGTTATGATATTTTTGGGTTGTTTCTAACTGTGATTGAGGATACTATTGAAGACTTGGTGGACAGGGTTTTCTTGAATATAGTCAGGGCTGGGATTTTGCGTCATGATTGGTTAATTCACTACGAAGATGCTAATTTTAAATAGTGAATTGTTGATTTGACTAGGCTTTTTTTTTGTTAAGGCATCCACGGCTGCCCGTGCCGCTAGAGGGACTTGTAACGATTGCCCCGTGTCCTCAAGTGCTAGTAAGACCGGCCTCAGTACCGTGCCAAGATTCCCCTTGTTCATATCGTGTAGTACATGATGGATACCCTCACATAGCCAGGATGAATTCGGATTCTTGACTAACGCCTCTAGTATCGGGACTATCGCCTTGCGTCCTATCCGAATTAATCCCTCAGCAGCCAACCAACGAACATCAAACATCTTATCTTCTAAGGCGTTTAGCAGTGCTTGGATTGAGGAAGAACTACCGATCTGGCTCAAGGATTTAGCCGCTTCCCACCGCACCCAGCAGTTATCGTTCGACAGTGCTTTTATCAACGGAGCTATGGAACTCCCCCGGTAATCAACAAGCTGCTGACGTGCCTTTACACGTACCATCCCATCTTTACTCCCAAGATCGGCGATTAACGATGAGATAGTTGCTTTGGAGGCCTTGCTATTCGTGACTAAATTGGTCTTTGATGGATTATTCTGCTTCTTGTTCATAATTTTAGCTTACCTACTTGACATTATACATACTTGAAATAGAGGGCACAATGAGAATACCGCCAAATGTCATAAGTATTTAATATATCCCACCCCGATTATATAACTATTATATGTTTATGCTGCTATTATTTATTTAATAGTAATTACAGGAGGCAAATAGCATGGCAGTAAGAGTTCAAATCGAATTATCTGATGAAGAGGATAGGATCGTGGAGGTTTACAGAATCGAACACAATAAGAAAAACAACGAGGAAGCTATCAAAGAAATTATTAAGCAATACAAGCCCCTAAAAGAGTACAAGGAAAAAAATAAAAAGAGTTGGCTGAAAAGTTTATAGTGCAATAAAAACCATAAATGAAGACCAGACCATCTAACAAGGATTTCAACTTAAAAGTTTATTTATTAAAAAGGATGACATCATGAGTATCTTATTAATTATCGGTATTATTCTATTAGTTTTGTGGCTGCTGGGTTTTATCGTAATACCCGGTTTAGGATGGCTAATTCATATCGCACTTGTCATTGCAGTCATTCTCATCATTATATGGTTGCTAAGAAGGGTATTCAGACTTTTTTAAACTTCCAGCCTTCATCGATTGTCAGTAAATGATACTAGGTAGCGGTACACGTGCTATCCTAAATAAACCTTTATCAAGTATATAAGCCCGAAAATAAGAACTTGTGGAGATAGATCGTAGCTAATTTATGGTACTGATATTACCAAACTGGTAGCAGGTATTTTTAGTCCTATGCTGATGATAATTCTAATAACAAGGTAAGGTACTCGGAGACCTCCTTGAACTCCGAGATTGCCATCCCTTCAGCCCGCTATGACATCAGGAATATCCTGTGCGGGGTTGGGTTTGAGTCAGTAATTTCCAGGCTAGTTTGAATTCTTGAACATTTAATTTAACGGTAATTACTCTCCTGAATATATTTCAGGAGAGCATATTTAGCAAAAAGGGAATGCTTACCAGGCTCATCAGCGTTGTTATCAAGACCACGCTGGAAACCAGCTCTGCTTCATTATCATATTTTGTAGCGATGATGGATGCGTTAACAGCAGCGGGCATTGCCGAATCCAATATCACTACTGACCGGAATACACCTTCTAAATTGAACAGGCTGACTGTGAGAAACCCCAGTGCTAAGCCCACACCTACTCGCAAGAACGAGGCTAAAAAAGTAGTAGGAAGCGACGCCAGTTTCACTTTGGAAAGGTTATGACCCAGCACAATTAAAACCAGAGGTATAGACATCAGAGCGATGAGGTCTAGCGTATTCATTATCAGTTCGGGAGGTGTTACATTAAGGAGGTTGAGGGCAAGGCCGATAACAGCAGTATAGAGGACGGGGACTTTAAATATTTCCTTTATACCATCTTTCCAATGTTTACCGGCTACTATATAAATCCCCAAAGAGTAGAGAATAAGCACATTTGGAATAAAGAATAGAGTTGCTGCCAGTAACCCTTCTGCCCCGTAAGCTAAATAGATTATGGGAAATGGTAAGTTTACCGTGTTCATTATGGCTATGGATAGGTAAAGTGCCGAGTGTTTCTGTTTAAGTAATCTGAATACTATCCAGGCTACTAATCCACACCCTATCATTATTATCAAAGCTGCCGCCCAGACTTTACCAGCATCAAGCAGAACTATCTTCTTTGCCAGCATGGAGACAAAAGTCAGAGCAGGTGCGCCAATATAAAAAGCAATGTCTACCAGAGGCGAAATATCCGCCGTCTTTCTTATTCTTCCAAATGCATAACCGATGAGAATGACGACAAAGGTAGGTAGGACTACATTTAAAATATCAGGCATTTAATATATATATAAGGTGAATTTTGTTATTTATTTTATCAGATGTTGGTTAGTTAGAGAGTGCTGAAAACTCATATTCAACCCCCTTTATCACCCAGTCTTGGGGGATTGTGGAATCTGGGGGACACCCCCAGACCCTCGGCAGGAAGATTCCTGCACCTCTTTTTCAGCAATGTCAATTATGGTTTAAATGGTTCATCTCTGGTGATTTGAATATTACCTGTATTAAGCAGATATATTCTATAATAGTAATAATAACTATTATATTTTAAGGTAATCCAGTCATGTTACGCAAAGCAGTCACTGTTTTTATAGTTATTATCGCAGCATTATCATTTATATTGGGTAGCTGTATTGCTCCGAATTCCAGCAAAGATGGAGATCAACAGGTCAATGATACAATCGTTCCTCCCATTGATAGAACTGTACCAGCGGTTGTGAAAACGGCTACTTTTTCTGTAGGCTGATTCTGGTTTCCCGACTCCCGGTTCGGGGTCATGGATGGTGTTGTTCGAACACGTACTGGTTATACTGGCGGCACAACCAGCGACCCGTACTATGAGGATATTGGTGACCACAGTGAGGCAGTTGAGATAGACTACGATCCAACTGTTGTATCCTATGAACAATTGCTGGATGTTTTTTGGGCTAGCCATGCCCCGACTTACCCTGATTATCCCAGGCGCACGAAGCCTACAATCTTCTACCACGATGAGGAACAAAAAAGAGCTGCCCTGGAATCCAAGCAACGTCTGGAATTAAAATTGGGCCAAAAAGTACTGACCGAAATTGTGCCGGCAACCAGGTTTTATCTGGCAGAGATCAATTATCAGAAGTATATGCTGCAGGAGGTGCCAGAGCTGGTAACCGATGTCTTACCCATTATTCTTAATAGCGAGGGAAGCTTAATGAACTCTACTGCCCTGGCTCGAATTAACGGGTATATTGGGGGTAATGGTACTTTGGAGAAATTGACAGAGCAGTTGGACAGCCTGGGCTTGTCTGAAAAAGGTAAAAAGAAACTGTTGGAAGTTGCCACAATGATGGGCTTGGCACCAGCCTGCCCGGCTGATTTTTAGCCGAGACCTTTTCCTGCAAGGGAGTGTGGGTTCGAGTTCCTCCCTCGGTACCACTTAAATTTATGCTTGTTTTGCTACCTTCCGGAAAGCAATTTGCTTAAAAGTTTTACGGCGCGAAAAAAGAAAATAGGCACATATTACTATTTGCAATAGTGCTGCGACTTGAGATATGGATATATTGAATACAACAGGCTCATCGGCCCTGAAAAATCTGATAATGAAATCACCAATAGAATAAAGAAGAAGTGCAGACAGGGTAGCAAATCCTGCTGGCAAAGGCTTCTTCTGAATTTGAATAAGAGATACAAAGACAATAGCAGTCCAGATTAGATGATATAGCTGGGTAGGATGTTCCGATATTCCCTGTGGCGATATTGTATGGGGATTTGTATAGATTACTGCCCAGGGTAAATCGCAGGGAAGGCCATAACAGCAACCGTTCACCACACAACCGATTCTATATAGCGCTATAAAAAGATACAAGGCCGGAGCGCCCATGTCCAGCAGTTGCCACGTGGATAATTTAGAGATTCTGGCATATAGCAGCATAACAACTGTAGTTCCGATAACAACACCCGGCATACGTGCTCGCAGGCCAATGGGATCGATAACGTGTAAAAAGTAATACATTTCGATAAGGGCAAGCAATCGCCCGCCGATATACCCAGCAACAACGAACAATATAGATAACCAAATAATATGCTTTTTTTCCAAGCCGTACTTTTTGGCTTTTATGATGAATAAATATAGAGCCAGAGCGATAGCCACTATCTCGATTAGGGAACTCCACATTAGCCCAAATGTGCCGGCTCTGAAAATGTAGGGGTCTATATTGATTTCAATCATTTTGACCAATCAGAAATCCACAAATATTTCTGAATACTTAAATATTACTATACTGTGTCAGGAGCAGCAAAAAAGTACTGGTATGCCAGTTTTAGAACCACTTGACAGGAAGATATGCGAGGTATATATTGAGACCCGTGTCATCCACTCAGACTATTGTTTGTTAGGACATAGATGCTGAGGAAGGCAATTTATGACAATAAACCAAAAAGCAGTAAGTAAATGGGTCGTTCTCTTGCTTGTACTTGCCTTAGCCATACCTATCATTACGGATAGCGGTTGTTGTGAGACGCTTACAATCCATGAGGATGGTACCGCCAGCGATTGCTATGGACACTATTACTCAAGGGAACAGGTTATCCCAGAAATACATCGTCTGGGACTAAGTTGCGTGGGAGCGGAGGAGATCCGATTTGATTCTGAAGCAGCGTATCAGCGATTTATGGACGATGTTAATAGGCGAATTGATGCAGGATGGCGCCCTACACCAGAGTTTGAATCTGAGCTACGGAAAATAGAACAGGAACACCGCCCAGGGTCTGGTGGTGGTACTGACCTGCCCAGCACTGCAACAGAAGGTGATTTTGGGGGAGGTGGAGGAGGTGGTGGAGGTGGTCAAGGTGGTCAGGGTGGAAATAATTAAGTATTTTGGTTATTGATTACTGCTACTGTGTGGCTATCAACACAGTTTTAAGTGCTTGGCTGGCATAGGAGGAAGGTAATTTATGACAGTAAAACAAAAAGCAGTAAGTAAATGGGTCGTTCTCTTGTTTATACTTGCCTTAGCCATACCTATCATTACGGATAGCGGTTGTTGTGAGACGCTCACAATCCATGAGGATGGTACCGCCAGCGACTGTTATGGACACTACTACTCAAGGGAACAGACCATCTCACAAGTATTGCGATATCAGGCAAGTGGCTGCAATACTCCGGGATATCCAGCGAAGGTGGTCAGGTTTGAGTCTGAGGAAGCGTATCAGCGATTTATGGAATATGTTAGACAGCGAATCGATGCAGGATGGAACTATCCATATATGCTAGAAATATTAGAACGAGAACATCGCCCAGGGTCTGGTGGTGGTACTGATCTGCCCAGCACCCAAACAGAAGGTGATTTTGGTGGGGGTGAAGGAGGTGGTGGAGGTGGTCAGGGTGGCCAGGGTGGCCAAGGAGGAGGTGGAGGAGGTGGAGGACAAAAATAAGCATTTTGGTTATTGATTCCTGCTACGGGTTGGCTATCAATACGGTTTTAAGCGCTTGGCTAGCAACATCAGTTGGAGCTATTTCCTTTGTAGCCGCCTGATAACTCCATTGACCTGTGGTCAATTTACCATCTGTCCATCCCAGCCCTGGACCACTAAAGGTGTACATATTGCCAACCCTTTGTACCACCCAGCCTCTGACGGACTCGGCAACACTGGTGATAGTTGATTTAGCTAAATTCATACTATCTAGTTTTGCTTTCCTTTGTTGCTCCAGGCTACTTTTCAGAGTAGCAAGGTTATCTTTTAGGTCGTTAGCATTAGAGGTTTCTCCTGTATTGAGGTCAGTTACTTTGATAGTAGAAGTAAAAACCCAGCCGGTATTAGTTGAGTTCTGAACAGCTAGAAGCTCAAGCTTAGTAATTTTATATTGATCGTTCTTCAGCGTGTCTAATCCCTCAGATGTTACTTGCTGTTTAACCCAGCCGATCACCTTATGTTCCAGGTTTTTTTTAGATTCAGTCCAGTTTTGGGCTGGTATGAGTATCTCCTCTAATTTAACTATCTTAGTTTGAACATCAAGCAAATTATTTTCTATACGGTTTAAATCATCACTTGCTACTTTGATGCTGTTTGAGTACAGTTGTATCAAAGCGTCAACTGCAGCTACCCTGATATCACTCCATCCTGCTGGAGCACACTGAATTTGCAAAGCTACCAAAAGTGCAAATATCACAAAAATAAGTAAAAAGATCTTACGTTTCATACCATTACACCTCTTAACTGGATTACACCAATTTTTTTATAATAATACAGCAACATGAAAATATGTACAATAGTAAAACCGCGGTCTCTGGGGAAATTTTTACATACGTAATTCAGGCTTGACCTGCTCCTAATAGTTTTACCGCATCTCAACTTAGTGTTACCTCCATGGTGACTTCTGGACAGGTGGTTGCTTCTCTGGATCATGACTTGAAGGTTATGCGAGCCCCAAGCACACCAGCTAAATGAATTGGTAACCGAGCCGCGACTACCCGCCACTGGCGAGTGGCATCAGGGCGATAATGTCTCCATTCTTTAATTTAGTCTTTATATTATCCAGAATGTTATGGTATTGACCATTTACCAATATTTGTAGCTGTTCCCTGTTGCTTAACTCGCTACGAAGGGCTGTGCCATATTCTCGGCTCAGATGTTCGATTAAGTCTGCCAACTGAGCCCCTTCCTTTAGAGGAACTATCTGGTCACGATGAGCAGTCAAATCGCGGAATTTACCGAAAAACAGCACAGTGACATTCATGCTATTTATTTTAAAGTAAAGTTTAACCCCAGTTCTTTGAGCTTGGTTTCAGAGGGAATACCAGTTTCTAAGTCCCAACCCCGCACCTTGTAGTAATCTGGCAGTAACAGGTTTGCCTCGAATATCTGACCTGCCGACGGACCAGACGGCATGGGTTCTTCTGTCATGCGTTTGGGGAAAACGTCATCCTTACGCCCCAGACCTTCGCGCATGTTAAACATTCGCTCCAGGTTAATAATTCTCTCGCCCACTTTCCACAAATAGTCCGGGTCAGTGAAGTCGGCAACACTGGTAGCTGCTGATAACAACTTACCGAATAATTCGAGTCTAATGCCGCCCATATGGGCAACGAAATTGCATAGAATGCCTGTATTCATTATAGCCGTGATGTCCTGATTGTATTTGGTCAATTCACCCTTGCCCTCAACATCAAACCGGTTAACGGCTCTGGGAATGGGGACGTTGAATATTTCCTGGTTACCATAGCCAGCATTGTGGTCAGCCCCCAGGCTTATAGTTAACAAGTTAAGACCGTGGGCCTTAGCTCCTTGGGGGTGATAGGCGGGGATTTCCAGGCCTTTTACTTGCATGGCATATTGCTTGGTATCTTTACCGATGCGTCGGGCTACTTCACGTGTCCCCTCAGCCAGTAAATCGCCAAAGCCCTGCCTGTAGGCGATTTGTTTGACTAGCTGCAGAATTGGTTCCTTATTGCCGAAGGTTAGTTCAAAGCCATCGGTATCTGCTTTGGAAATAATTCCCCGCTCATAAAGTTCATAGGCAAAGCCAATGGTATTACCTGTGGAAATGGTATCCAGCCCCAGGTCATCGCACAACTTATCAGCAGCAATTGTCAGGCCAATATCCGCTGTTACTGCTGGACCGGTGAAAGCCCAGGTAGTCTCGTATTCTGGTCCCTCAGACCACACTCCCTGATATTCGCCTTCGTTTACCTTACTGATACTTCCGCAATGCACCATGCAGCGATAACAGGCCGTTTTACGTACTCGAAGCTTGTCGTACTCAGAAGCTTCTAGCTTTTCCCAATGAGGCAAGACGCCTTCTTGAAAATTCCGAGTCGGGAACATGCCCAGGATGTTGGTAAACTCAGCTCCCTGCGTACCTTGGACAGAATGCCTTTTTATAGCTTCGCTATTTTTAATTAATTTGATTTGCTCTCTAACCGCTGTCTGAAAGGCATCGGGGTTTGCCAGGTCTGTACCTTCATTGCCCCTGATAGCGATAGCTTTCAATTTCTTGGCCCCCATAACAGCGCCACCACCACCGCGGCCAGCAGCACGTCTGTCCGTCATAATGGCAGCGTATTTCACCAGATGCTCACCTGCTGGACCTATGCAGGCAATCCTGATGCGGGGGTCATTCAGTTCCTCACGAATAAGGGCATGAGTGTCGTCACAATCCAGCCCCCAGAGGTAAGCGGCATCCCGCAGTTCGTATTTTCCATCGTGAACCCAGAGATAGAGGGGTCGGTCGGCTATACCCTCGATGATGATAATATCAAAACCGGCTGCCTTTTGCTCTGGAGCAAAATGCCCGCCAGCAGAGGAGGTGAAGTACGTTCCAGTAAGAGGAGACTTGAAGGTGACCTTCCAGCGAGAGAAGGCTTGAGCAGCAGTGCCGGTTATGGGGCCAGTTAGGGAGATGAGCTCATTTTCTTCACCGAGGGGGTCGATGCCTGGTTTTAAATCATCATATAGAATCTTGGCGCCGAAACCTCGTCCTCCGATATAGTCATGTATTAGGCTGTCACTTAATGTTTCTTCTTTGAAGGTACGTGTAGTTAAATTAACCCGTAAGATGCGGTTTTTGTAGCCCATGAACTTAGTTTTAGCGCTCATTTTCCAATTCCTTTGTTATAATTTAATCCCTAACGAACCAAATAAAGATTAATGTCTGCCTCTATCCCGATTCAATTGCTATTTAGCGTATCTTGAAGAGCTTTTCCACAGATTAGTATATAATAAAAAACATCGAATTGTGTAATGATTCTGGCCCAAAAATTTAATCACAATAGCTAATGCACCTATTCTATCGAATGAACTGGGATTTCCTGATTAATTATATTAATTTTTGATTGTCTGATCATAAAACGCTGTTAACAATTTACCAGCGTAAAAGCTAATTGGGTGATAGAATAAGTATGCCATTTGATTAGTGTAGTTTTGGGAAAAGGAGAAGTAGGTATGCCCAAGCATGTGATTGCCGATGTCCCCTATATTTTCCAGGGAATTGTACCGCGTTGCCATGTTACATCTTTGAGGATGATTCTGGAATTTTACGGTGTAAAATATTCCCCATCCTACCTGATGAACCTGTCCGGTTTTAACTATGGCTTCAACTATTTTAAGGGAAGGAGTTTGGCATTTGCCTGTCCTGAAACTCCTTTAGGGCCATCGAGATTTATGGCTTATGCTGCTCAGAAAATAGGTTGCAAAGTGAGTTTGATTAAGGATAAGCCCTGGGATGAAACTTGGACATTATTAAAAGACTATCTGGACAAGGATATACCTGTTTACATGCCTTTACTGAATATGCAACATCTTTGGAAGACGGCTCGTCCCGTACCGCATATTGTGGTGTTATGCGGCTATGATGAAGAGAAGGGTGTGGTGATGATTCATGACCCAGCTTTAGGGGAGGTTGGGGAGGGAATCCAGTATCTGGGTCAGAATGGGCTGGCTGAGGGAAAGTCTGGTAGCTATGCTGAATTCAAAATCGAGGACTTTAAAAAGGCCTGTGACTTGAGGGAGACACCATGGCAGAGTTTTGGAAGAAATGGGTTATGTATTATATACCCACCGACGGAGCAGTTGAGCATATCCTGGGCTGAGGTTGTAGACAGGAATTCCAAATTAACTCTGGGTCGTATTGATGAGGTGACTGGTAAGCGTGTTGATACTGATATTATATCTGGGCCTGATGGTATTATAGAATTTGCTGGTGATTTGGAGAGGGGCTTTGGATTACTTGAAGAGCCGACAGACCTTATCGCAATCTTGGATGGGCAGATACGCAACTTGGTCTTTAATGTTGGTAGCTCGTATAAGATAGATGCTCATGCTTTTGTAGCTGGTCTGGCTGCAGCAACAGGTAATCAAGATTTGGAGAGAGCTTCAAACTATCTCAGATTGACTGCTCTTTGCTATGAACAGGCATTGGCTCAGGTTGATTACATGATGCAGAATCAACCTGTGCCTCAGGAAATACTTATACGGAGCCTGATTAGAATGGCGGGGGTACTCAGAAAGGCTGCAGAATGTGAAAGGCAAGCTGGTGAAAGTCTAAGCAGGGGAGCCAGAGCTCTTACTTAGATTATAACAATGTTATGCCTGTGGCATAAGTGGCTGGTAATTATGTTTTTATCGTTTTGTGCCAGTCACTCGAGGGTGAGTACCTTTTATCAGATCATTTTTAGGCAGATGAGTTCCAATATCTATTGCCGATAATTTATTTAGAGGTGAATGTATGGGTAAACAAGAATTGGGGATGATAGAAGAAATTGGGGGAAATGTTGAGCGATTTGCTGGGAAAGAAGTTAGAGTAAAGGTAATGAAGGGTTGTAGTGATATCACCGCCAAGAGTAACAAAATAGAAATCGCCATGTGGGTAAAAGGCGCTATCGCCCGATTGGATTGTCTGGTTGACGAGAAAACAAGAAGTACAGTCATGGAACATTGCGGGTATAAATGCTCCAAGGTTAACCAACTTGTTATAGATAGAGCAAAAAAAAGATGCCATAAATTTAGAACCATTGAGGATTTTCTCGAGGTCGAATTGAAGAAGCCACCGAAAGGAATGAGATTAGAGAGAAGAGGCAATGTCCTTTATCAATATTACACACCGCAGGCATACACTACACCGATGAGATGCTATTGCAGCTTGCTGCGGGGGTTGCCGGCGAGTGAGACTATATCAATCTCATATTGCCGTTGCTCCCAGGCATTTGTTGAGAGATACTGGGAAACAATCTTGGGTAAGCCTGTACAGGTCGAACTAGTAGAATCAGCAGTTTCAGGGGCGAAAGAGTGTAAATTTGCTATTCACCTCTAAACAAAAAGAAGTATTCTCGCTGTGCTTCGTTCGAATTCGTTGGTAGCGGGGGTTGGATTCTGGCTGGTGACATTCGAATTATGAACCCCAGTGTCGAGTTTATTCCGGAGACCATGGTAGTAGCTCTACTGCCGATGGTATTATTTGGAATTGGTAACCACCTAAGTGACCGTAGTTTCCGCCATGCTCAAACTTGCCTTTTATCTTTACTTTTCCATATCGTTCATCGGGACCCATCATTTGCTGTCGGTCAAGTTTATTATAGACTTCTAAGGGTATTCTTCCTTCCACCCATATCAACTTACCATCAGGAACAAGGTGACCCTCTGCATATCCTGAATATTTCAAACTATTACTTAATACAAAAGTTTCGAATCCGTGAAAGTAAAAAGCCTCCACGATAATATTTCTATTGTTATATCTTTCAGGATTAGAAATAAGCTGTTCAAAAGTGACTTCATCACTAATTATTTGATGCTCACTAGCACAACCTGTGATAGGTATCATGAGCGCCACAAAGAGTGTACAACAAGACAGGACTACTAACCGATTCATTGATTCCACCTGCATATGTTCAATTCAGTGAACATGATACGGAAAGCCAAATCAAATTTGATAGTTTCATTAATTCACTCATGATTGCTCGGCAGTGTGTAGAATCAATATATAAGAGACTGTATGTTTCTCCCAAATAACATTCATACGGGCAATATCATAAATAAAAAGCTGTAATCCATTTCATTACTATCAAAGTTAGTATAGACAAATTCCAAATTCAGGACAAGATAGCAGGCTACACAAATCATCGGACTGTGTAGTAGTGACTGAAAGCGTACTATGCATATCTTAAAAGGAAGCTGTATCTTCTTTTTTGCTCTTTATTGGTGTCCCGTCTCTAGACCTCTTGACAAGAAGTCAAGGCGATTTTATTATATAGATAACGATAATTATTATTAAAAACATGGAAAAGAAGACCAGACAGAGAGAGGCGATACTCAAAGTTTTGAAGGGAACCAAGTCTCATCCCACTGCTGATTGGATATATAGCGAGGTAAGGAAAGAGATTCCAAATATCAGTCTAGGGACGGTTTACCGTAATCTGAAGTTGTTGAGTGAGCGTGGTGACATTCTGGAGATTGGCCTCAGCGGCAAATTGAACAGGTACGATGCTTATACAGAGAATCATTACCATTTCAGGTGCGATAAGTGTGATAGGGTTTTTGATTTGGGTGAGACTGTAAATAGGGAAATAAATGAGAAGGTAGCGCGGGACACAGGCTTCTGGGTTACTGATCATCGGCTTGAGTTTCGTGGCTTGTGTAAGGATTGTCAGAAAAGGTGGTTGGATGGCAAATAAAGGCTTGAGGAGATACTCATGGCGAAAGCAGTGATTACTCTGGATGAACAGCAAGTATCCAGGCTGGAGCAAATCATCATCGACCGTGATATGGATGGTGCCTGGGAACTTTTAGCTGAGATAAGAACCAAGGTGAGGGCGACGCAGGATACTCGCTGTGGCATTGAAAAGCTCAGGAAGGGTATTTAATTTCGTTAGCCCTTTTCTCCTTTGTCTCCTTCTCCCGGTGCAGGATGATGGGGAGAGGATTTTTCTCAAGAGAGGCTAAAGCCCCTATTGAACACCCTGTTTGAGATAGGTACTTTGTTGTGGTCTCGTGTCAGATTTTGAGGTTGAACCTCTTGACAACCAGTATATCTGTGTTTATGCTAGTAGCTGGATGGTCTACTCGTTTTAATTGTCCTTAACTGATGATAAATGTGGGGAGGGTTGATGGTAGACGAATTTTATCCCTTAAAGTGACCCTTTCTGTATAGCTTACCGCTGTTTGTTGGTAATAGCCTTTTTGTTTAGGGTGGAGGGGTATAACAAAACTAAGGCGGATAACATGGCACAACAGATTAAAGTCTATTCTACTCCTACCTGACCCTGGTGCAAGAAGGTCAAGCAGTTGCTTGATGACGGAAAAATCGTTTATCAGGATATTGACGTTGCCAGTGATAAAGCTGGCCGAGACGAAATGGTAACCAAGACGGGTCAGATAGCTGTACCTGTAATCGATATAGACGGTGAAATATCGGTTGGCTACGACGAAAACTGGCTGAAACAGAAACTGAACCTTTAGAGAGGTTGGGGAAATGTACGATTTAATGATTATTGGTGCTGGTCCTGCGGGCATGACTGCGGCTGTCTATGCTGCTAGGAAGAAGCTTAATACCATACTGTTAAGCAAGGATGTGGGAGGGCAGGTGAATTGGACGCTGGGAGTAGAGAACTACATGGGCTATCAGTTCGTCGAGGGCGCCGAACTGATGAAGAAGTTCGAGGAACAGGTGAAGCAGTTCCCCATAGAGGTAAAAACTGGCCAGGCAGTCCAGAGTTTGACCAAGATAAGCGGCGGTTTTGAAGCTGTGGTTGCTGGTGGTAAGGAATACCAGACTAAGGCGGTCATAGTTGCCAGTGGCAAACGTCCCCGCCCGCTGAATGTTCCGGGCGAGGAAAAGTTGAAGGCTAGGGGAGTAACTTACTGCGCTATATGTGATGGGCCTTTGTTTGCCAGTATGAAAGTAGCGGTCATTGGCGGGGGCAACTCAGCCCTGGAAGCTGCTGACGATATGGTTAAAATAGCTGACCATATTTATTTGGTGTCGCTAACTCAACTGACCGGTGATCAGATACTGATCGAAAGAGTGAAGAATGCTAAAAACCTGACCATTTTCCTGGAACACGAGGTACTGGAAATCGTGGGAGATAAAATGGTTGAGGGTATCAAAATCAGGGATTTGAAGAGTAAACAGGAAAAGAATCTGGAGGTTGCCGGCATTTTTATTGAGATTGGACTTATTCCAAATTCAGATTTTGCTAAAGAAGTAGCCCCTTTAAATCATTTGAGTGAGATTAAAATTAACTGCAGTAATGAAACCGGTGTGGCTGGGTTGTTCGCCGCTGGCGATGTTACTAATGTGCCAGAAAAACAAATCGTAGTAGCTGCCGGCGAGGGCGCTAAAGCGGCGCTGCAAGCGCACCACTATCTACAGAGGCTGGTTAGCTGAGGCTTAAGAAATAGGACACTGGGAAAAGCTTTTATTATACGAGAGTGATTAACAGAGGCATTGCACCTTTTATAAAAACCCAGATGAGACAAAAGTCGCATACCAGCGATTGCTTTGTAGTTTAAGATAATGTAAGTTAATTGTTTATAAGGAGGTAGCAATGGCAGTAAGAGGTGTTGGTGAGCAATATCGGTGTAATATCTGTGGTAATGAGGTAACAGTAACTAAAGTTGGTGGTGGTGCTTTGGTATGCTGTGGGCAAGAGATGAAGCTAATCGGCAAGGATAAGTAGTCAGTTTATAAAAACAAAGTTAAATCTTGAAGAAGGGTATGAAGTTTAGGGATGAATGCTGAGAGGAAAGTCTACCTTGATTATGCTGCGGCAGCTCCGGTTTTACCTGAGGTAATGGAGGCAATGCTGCCTTATTTGCGGGAGGTGTATGGTAATCCTCAATCGCTGCATGACTGGGGTGATGCTGCCAGAGAGGCAATAGAGACAGCCAGAGGGCAGGTAGCAGCCCTAGTTGCTGTTAATCCCGAAGAAATTATTTTTACTTCCAGTGGCAGTGAAGCTAATAACCTGGCGATAAAAGGTCTGGCGCAAGCACAGGCTGGCAAAGGTAAACATCTGGTGGTCTCTGCTATTGAGCACTTCTCGGTACTTAATGCCGCTCGAACCATGGAAAAGATGGGATTTGAACTTACCATGGTACCTGTGGATAAGAACGGTCTTGTCGATCCTGACGAGGTCGCCAGAAATATCAGAAAGGATACAATACTTGTATCAATTATGCATGCCAACGGAGAAGTAGGCAGCATTCAGCGCATAGCTGAGATAGCCAGTAAGGTAAAGGGGGCTGGAGCATTGTTCCATACCGATGCTGTTGCCAGCACCGGCAATATAACAGTGGATGTAAAAATACTGGGGGTAGATGCTTTAAGCCTGGCGGGAAATCAGTTTTATGGGCCCAAAGGGTCAGGCGCTTTGTGGGTACGCAAAGGGCTGCGTCTGATCCCACTGATGGATGGTGGTGTGCAGGAGGGTGGGCGGAGACCGGGTACAGAGGATGTACCGGCTATTGTGGGCTTGGGTAAAGCTGCCGAGTTGGCCAAGAAAGATATTGCCTCGCGTATGGAGAAAGCTTCTCAGTTAAGAGATAAGTTAATTAAGGGCGTACTGGCTAAAATCGACCATTCTATACTTACAGGTCATCCTAACCAGCGCCTTCCCCACCATGCCAGTTTTTGCATTGAGTTTATCGAGGGTGAGTCGATGCTGATGCTGCTGAATAGCCAGGGTATTGCTGTTTCCAGCGGCTCAGCTTGCACTTCCAGGGCTTTGAAAGCATCTCATGTCCTTATTGCTATGGGTATACCTCATGAAATTGCCCAGGGCTCTTTGTTATTTACATTGGGGCTGGATAATAATGACAGTGATATTGACTACGTGCTGGAGAAATTGCCGCCTATCGTAGATAGGTTGCGTGAGATGTCTCCGCTGTATGCCAAATTTATCAAAGAACAGAAGAGGTGAAGCAACATGCCAATATATAGTGACAAGGTTATGGACCATTTCGCGAACCCTCGCAATGTCGGCGAAATCAAGGATGCTGATGGCATTGGTGAGGTGGGTAACCCTGTTTGTGGCGATATGATGACCTTTTATATTAAGGTGAAAGACAATCGCTTGGAGGATGTTAAATTTAAGACCTTTGGTTGTGGGGCGGCTATTGCCGTATCCAGTATGACAAGTGAGATGGCAAAGGGTAAGACACTGGAGGAGGCTTTGACCATTACCCCCAGCTTGGTGGCGAAGGAACTGGAAGGTTTACCTAAGAATAAGTTTCATTGTTCGAACCTGGGTGCCCAGGCACTGAGGAAAGCAATTCGTGACTATGCTAATAAGAAAGATATCAAAATTCAAGGTCTAGACGAGAAAGGAGACGAAGAGGATGAAGAACACGAAGAAGAAAAAACCTGCTAACAAAGCAATGTGTATGTGTCCTTATTGTGAAGAGGAACTGACTATTGCGCCTTTCCCATTCTGTGAGGCTTGTGGGCTGACGATTCAGCACTGTGTTACCTGTCAGATAACAGTACTGGACAAAAAAGCCACTAAATGTCCCAAGTGCGGTGGGCCCTTGAGCAAAGGAGGCATTAAGAAATAAATGGCTGAGAAGGAGAAGATGACCATTATCGTCTTCAGCGGCGAAATGGACAAGGTGCTGTCTGCTTTTAATCTGGCTATCGGTGGGGCTACTGCAGGGATGGATGTGACCATGTTCTTTACTTTCTGGGGACTTAATGTCGTCAAGAAGAACGAAGGAAGCATCAAGAGCAAAGGGATAATGCGGAAGATGCTCAATATGATGAACCGTGGTGGCGCTAAACGGCTACCTCTGTCCAAATTCCATATGATGGGAATGGGCAAGTGGATGATGCAAAAGCTGATGCAGGATATTCACTCTCCTCCTGTAGAGGAGCTTATGGCTACGGCTAAGGAGTTTGGGGTTAAATTTATTGCCTGTACTACCACTATCGGGATGATGGGGCTTTCTAAAAATGACTTTATTTCTGAGGTAGATAGCTTTGCTGGTGTTGCCACCTACATGGCTATTGCCAAGGAAAGCAAGGTAAATTTGTTTATTTAGGAGCTAGAGATGAAAGCAGATGAAACTTTGGATTGTGTGGGACTTTATTGCCCGATGCCGATAGTACATACTGCTAGAAAAATGAAAGAGTTGAAGAGCGGTCAGGTGCTGGAGGTACTTTCTGATGATGAGGGAATCAAGGAAGATATGCCAAGTTGGTGCAAAACCACGGGCAATGAATGCATGGATATTCAAGAGGAGAAGGGGGTCTATCGGGTATTTGTGAAAAAGACGGGGTAGAGATTTACCTGGGAAATTGGGAAGGACAAAGCTCCTTTAAAGAATTGTTTTTCATTTTGTGAGGAGAGTCAGATACAGACTGAGAGGTTAAATATGAGCAGTGAGCAGACTAAAACTTTGGAAGCACTTCAGTTCGCTATAAAAGTGGAAATCGACGGCAAGAAATACTATGAGAAAGCCCGCCAAAAATGTGAAGTCAGGGTAGGTAGGGACCTTTTTGAGTGGCTGGCAGCTCAAGAAGACTTGCACCGGCAAAAGTTTGAACAAATATATAAAGCTATTAAGGAGGAGAAAACCTGGCCTGCGATTGATATTCAGCCTGGGCGACAAGATGCCTTGGATACTATTTTCTCACAGGTGAATAAGACAACCGTATGCAAAATAGAGAAACCGAGTGTCGAACTTAATACTATAGCCAAGGCTATGGATATGGAAAACAAGACTTATGATTTTTATAAAAAGCAGGGTGAGGCCGCTATTTATGAAGCCCAGGGTAGATTTTACAGAACTCTAGCTGCTGAGGAAAGGAAACACTATCTGGCTCTGGTGGACTATAGGGAATATATCATTGACCCCGCAGACTGGTTTACTAAAACCGAACACCACTCTTTGGATGGAGGTTAGAAATGAATATTAAAGCTTTATACTTGATAAGCTATGGATTATATCTGGTTGGTTCTAAGAAAGGAGACAAGTTAAACGCCCAGGTTGCCAATACTGTTATTCAGGTGTGCTCTGAACCGGTGAAACTGGCGGTAGCTATCAATAAGAATAACTATACTCATGAATTAATCAACGACAGTAAAGCGTTCACTGTTTCCATTTTGTCCAAGGATACGCCGCTGTCATTTATCGGCGACTTTGGTTTCAAATGCGGCAGAGATGTAGATAAGCTGAAGAATGTTAATTACAAACTGAGCCGAAATAATCTCCCTATTGTACTGGACTACACTCTAGGCTATTTTGAAGCCAGGGTAATCAGCCAGGTCGATGTGGGAACACATACCCTGTTTATCGGTGAACTCATTGATGCCGATATTGTTAAAGAGGGTGAGCCTATGACTTATGCTTATTATCAGCAGGTCAAGAGAGGCACTACTCCTAAGGCTGCCCCCAGCTATATTGAACAGAAAAAGGAGGAAACACCTAAAATGGCAAAGTATCAGTGCAAAGTTTGTGGCTATATTTATGACCCTGAACTGGGCGACCCCGATAGTAATATAAAACCAGGGACGTCTTTTGAAAAACTCCCCGATGACTGGGTATGTCCCGTCTGCGGCGCAGCTAAAGACCAGTTCGAGAAAATGTAGAAAATATCGGCTTTCCTCTTTCTTCATGAGGAGGGAAGGGATATGGAGGAGATTATTATGAAGCCGAGAGAAATCAGACCACAAATCTATTGTGTTGGGGCAGTCGATTGGGACAGGCGCTTATTTGATTCTCTGATACCACTTCCTGATGGCACCAGTTATAATTCCTATTTGATTAAAGGCAGTGAGAAAACAGCAATCATTGATACTGTAGATCCCACCATGGAAAATGTACTGTTGCGACATTTGGACGAACTGGGTATTGGGAATATAGATTATGTGATTGCCAATCATGCCGAGCAGGACCATTCTGGCGCTATACCGCGTGTCCTGGAGAAATACCCTGAGGCGAAGTTGGTAGTAACTCCCAAATGTAAAGGTATGCTGATGGACCTGCTGATGGTTCCGGAAGAGAAGTTTATCACGGTAAATGATAAAGAAACCATATCTTTGGGAAATAAGACACTGGAGTTCATCTATGCTCCGTGGGTTCACTGGCCAGAGACGATGCTGACCTATTTAAGAGAAGACAGGATTCTGTTTCCCTGCGATTTCTTCGGTTCTCACCTGGCGACTGCTGACTTGTATGTCACCGATGGAGGGCAGGTTTATGAAGCGTCTAAAAGGTATTATGCCGAAATTATGATGCCCTTCCGTAATCAAATTCAGAAAAACCTGGAGACTGTAAAAGGCTATCAGATTGATATTATCGCTCCCAGCCATGGCCCTATACATAATAAACCCGAGTTCATTATTAAGGCCTATCATAGCTGGGCGTTCGATAATCCTAAGAACATTGTTTTACTGCCCTATGTCTCAATGCACAACAGCACCCGCAAGATGGTTGAATTTCTTGTCGAAGCCCTGACCCAAAGAGGTATTACGGTGAAGCAGTTCGATCTAACTGTGGCCGATGTTGGTAAGTTAGCTATGGCACTGGTGGATGCTGCTACTGTTGTTATTGGGTCACCTACTGTGCTGGCTGGGCCGCATCCGGCTGCAGCTTATGCTGCTTTCCTGGCAAATGCCCTTAGGCCTAATGTTAAGTTTGTCAGCATCATTGGTTCCTATGGCTGGGGAGGCAAGACTGTAGAAGTCCTGGCTGGTATGATTCCTAACTTGAAAGTAGAGGTGTTGCAACCTGTATTGTGTAAGGGGTTTCCTAGAGAAGCGGATTTCAAATCTCTGGAGAATTTGGCTAATACTATTGCTCAGAAGCACAAAGAGAATGGATTCATTTAGAATTGGTTACTAGTAAGATTGATAAGGCAGATACTCAGAAGCTAGACAAAGCCCGTATTCATGTAACGGGCATGACCTGCACTACCTGTGCAGCTACTATTGAGAAGAGTCTGGCTGAGACACAAGGTGTGGAGCAGGCAAGTGTTAACTTTGCCTCTGAGCAGGTGTCCATAGAGTATGATCCTGCCAAAGTAGACCTCACCAAAATTAAGGAAACTATATCGCAGCTCGGCTATGGCATAGCCACAAAGAAATCGATTTTCCCAGTGAGCGGTATGACCTGTGCTTCCTGTGTTGCCCGGGTGGAGAAAGCGTTATCTGAAGTGCCGGGAGTGATTTCCGTAAGTGTTAACCTGGCCTCTGAAAAAGCTACGGTAGAGTATACTGACGAAGTCAAGTTTGCTATGCTACGCCAGGCGGTGAAGGATGCTGGCTACGATTTGGGACCGGAAGCAGAGACGCTGGAAGATGTTGCTTCCGCAGCACAGCGAGAGATTCGGGGGGTACGGAATAGGTTCGTCTTTGCTGCTGTTCTCGCTGCCATAATCATGGCATTAGGTCTGGTGCCTACTTTCCTTGGCAGGGACTATTTGCTGTGGGTGCTGGCTACACCAGTGCAATTCTGGGCAGGACTGCGGTTTTACCGGGGAGCTTGGGGAGCTTTAAAACATCGGACTGCGGATATGAATACCCTTATAGCGGTGGGGACTTCTGCTGCCTATTTTTACAGCGTGGTTGCGGTCTTCTTTCCCCATGTGTTTGCTGGTGCCAATATCGAGCTGGGGCTCTATTTCGATACTTCAGCGGTAATTATCGCTTTGATTCTGTTGGGGCGGTTCCTGGAATCGAGGGCTAAGGGGCAAACGTCTGAGGCAATAAAGAAGCTTATTAAACTTAGTCCTAAGAGTGCTTTGGTTATCCGCAATGGCAAAGAACAGGAGATTTCGATTGATGATGTTCAGGTAGGAGATTTGATTGTGGTGCGTCCCGGAGAACGCGTGCCTGTGGATGGCATAATCCGTCAGGGATATTCCAGTGTTGATGAGTCCATGGTTACTGGAGAGAGCATGCCTGTGGATAAAAAAGTTGGTGATGAGGTTATCGGCGCATCCATTAATAAGACAGGCAGCTTCCAGTTTGAGGCGACGAGGGTAGGCAAGGATACCACGCTGGCTCGTATAATCAGACTGGTGGATGAGGCTCAGGGCAGCAAAGCTCCAATTCAGCGTTTGGCTGATGTTATCGCCAGCTATTTTGTTCCCATAGTGATCGGCATTGCCATAATCACTTTTATTGTCTGGTATTTTGCTGGCCCATTGCCGTCACTTACCTATGCCTTGTTGAATTTCGTAGCGGTGCTTATTATCGCCTGTCCCTGTGCTCTGGGTTTGGCAACTCCCACTGCGATAATGGTAGGCACAGGTAAAGGTGCTGAGAATGGTGTCCTCATCAGGAGTGGCGAAGCCCTGGAGACGGCTCATAAGGTGAAGACTGTGCTGCTGGATAAAACAGGCACTCTGACTAAAGGGGAGCCAGTGGTAACAAGCATAGTCGCTGTGCCTAACTTTGCTGATGATGAAGTCTTGCGGCTGGCAGCTTCAGTGGAACATGTTTCCGAGCATCCCTTGGGTGAAGCTATAACCAAGGCTGCTCTGGATAAGAAGCTAGCTCTATCTGATGCCTCAGATTTTAATGCTATACCGGGACATGGCGTAGAGGCTGTAGTAGAGGGCAAAAAGCTGCTTTTAGGTAACATTCGACTGATGAAAGAACGAAATGTTTCTTTAGATGCTTTGGAGACTGATGCTAACAAGTTGCTGGGCGAAGGTAAAACGGTGATGTTCTTGAGCCTGGGTAACCAGGTTAAGGGGATTGTTGCTCTGGCTGACATAATTAAACCAGAGGCTAAAGAGGCGATTAAAACTTTACATAAAATGGGTATTGAAACAGTCATGATTACTGGTGATAACAAGCGTACTGCTGAAGCTATTGCTCGTGAGGCTGGCATTGATAGAGTCCTGGCAGAGGTATTGCCAGAACATAAGGCTGATGAGGTTAAGAAGCTGCAGGCGGAGAAAGTGGTGGCCATGGTGGGTGATGGCATTAATGATGCTCCTGCTTTAGCTCAGGCGGATGTAGGTATTGCTATTGGCACGGGGACGGACATTGCTATGGAGAGCGGTGCCATCACTTTGATTAGAGGCGATTTAATGGGGATTGTTACCGCTATATCGTTGAGTAAGCGTACCATGAGGACTATTAAACAGAATCTCTTCTGGGCTTTTGCTTACAATGTCATTCTTATCCCAGTGGCAGCTGGTATATTATATCTGGCTTTCGGACATGCTGGGGTTCCATCGGGAGCTCATTTTATCTTAGGTGAGTATGGATTTCTCAATCCCATGTTGGCAGCGGCGGCCATGGCAGCCAGTTCGATAACAGTGGTTTCCAATTCATTAAGGTTGCGAGGGTTCAAGCCAGCCAGATCTGGCGTTTAAATAAAAATAGTAAAGGAGGTGTTTGATATGGCAATTGACCTGGTATGTGGGATGCAGGTCGATGAAAAGAAAGCAGCAGCAACTTCCGATTACAAAGGACAGAAATACTATTTCTGTGCTGTTGGTTGTAAAAAGGCTTTTGACCAGGAGCCTGAGAAATATCTTGGTAGAGTCATACGTCTTGGCTGATAGTTGCAGCACTCTGATTGGTAATCGGAGATAGATGTTACCTGACATATTAAGGGATAGCTGAAAAAAGATACTAAGGAGGTTTCAATGAAAAAAGCGGAAATCATTGCTTTACTCAACCAGGACCTTGAGGATGAACATGGTGCTATTATTCAATATCTGACACATGCTTATGCTATCGGTGAAGGTGAAATGGCTTGTGAGATTGAGGCTATTGCCCGGGAGGAGATGCGTCACTTGGACTTGCTGGCAGAAGCCATAGTTGAACTGGGAGGGAAGCCTAGCTTGAAACGGGGTAAGATGATTATGACTGGCAAGGCAGTGGCTAATTGGATGAAGAATGATGTGCAATTGGAAGAGGGTGCCATGAGTCAATATAAAGAACACATTAAGCTTGTTGATGATCCCAGGATAAAGCGGACTTTAAGACGTATTCTGTCTGATGAACAATCGCACCAGGGTGATTTTGCCCACTTCGTGGATAAATCGAAACGTGAAGGTGCTAAAGACCTGAGAGGTAATAAACAAGACAAAGTTACCAAGATTCTTAACTGGGGCATTGAACACGAATATACTGTGGTTCTCCAATATCTGCTTCATTCATATATGGCAGAAGATGAAGAGGTTAAGGAGGAGATGCAGGACCAGGCTGTCAATGAAATGCAGCATCTGGGCTGGTTGGCTGAGGAGATGGTGGGTGGTGGTAGCAGTCCCAAGATTGAGCATACCGAGGTAGATAAGTCAGCTAAAGTAGCTGATATGCTGAAGGCTGATATTAAAATTGAGAAAGAGGTAGCTGCTAAGTATGACCGAGCTGCTAAGGAAGTTACCGATGCCGGTTTGAAAAAACTGCTTACTCGAATAAGGGACCATGAACGTTATCACCTCGATGTATTCAACGACCTGCTGAAAAAATCATAAATAAAAAATTAAAAGGAGGAATGACAGTGAGTTATACGGCGAAGGATTATGGCAGTCTAATCGGAATGGCGGGGTTTAGCGAGACGCTACTAAAAAACCATTTTACTCTGTACAATGGCTACGTTACCAATACCAACAAGCTTATGGATATGCTGGCTGCTATGGTAAAGGATGGCAAGATCGGCACACCAGAGTATGCCGAGTTGAAACGGCGGATGGGTTTCGAGTTTGATGGCATGCGGCTGCATGAATATTACTTTGAAAACCTGGGTGGGAAGGCAGCTTTAGACAAGGCAGGGAAGCTGACCAAGAAAATGGCGGCGGACTTCGGAAGTTATGAAGATTGGGAGAAGGATTTTAAAGGCACTGGCACTATGCGCGGTATCGGCTGGACAATCTTGTATCAGGACAATTTAACTGGCAAGCTAATCAATCAGTGGATCAATGAACATGAAACTGGCCATCTTGCTGGCTGTGCTCCGATTTTAGTCATGGATGTTTTTGAACATGCTTTCATCACTGACTATGGGCTGAAGCGGGCTGACTATATCGAAGCATTCTTCAAAAACGTAAACTGGGGTGTTGTAGAAAGCAGAATAAAATAAGGATTTTCATATTAATTAGGAGGTGCGCGATGTCATACTTACCGGAAATCTATATGGATTTCAAAAAACAGTTTCCCAAAGTAGCTCAGGCTTATGATGCGCTGGGTGATAGCTGCAACCAGCAGGGGCCTCTGGATAAGAAGTGTCAGCGCTTGATAAAGCTGGGCATCTCTATTGGCATTAATTCAGAGGGGGCAGTGAGGTCTCATGCCCGGCGAGCGTTGGAAGAGGGCATGTCAGCAGACGAGGTTCGTCACGCTGTCCTGATGGCAACGACTACTGCAGGTTTCCCTACTATGATCGCTGCTATGAAATGGGTGGAGGAGGTCATCAAGAAAACGAAGTAAATAGGGATTTGAAAATAAGATTTCCTTTAAGAATTGCTTTGTTAGGGGGATAGCATGTACCAAAAGATTCTGGCGCCACTGGATGGTTCGGAAGTCTCTGAACGCAGCCTGGAACATGTTAAGACAATTGCCACAGGCTGTCACGTTTCTGAGGTAGTTTTGTTCGGTGTGGTAGAGCCTATACCTCAAGCTGGTGAAATCAGTGGCCTTCTAGGAAGTGAGTGGGAATTACAGGCGGAGAAGCAGTTTTTGGACTGGCTTAAGGGGTATCTAATTAAATTAAGTGATAAATTAGGCGGTGAAGGTGTTAATGCTAAGGTAGCCGTGGCTCATGGTAAAGCAGCCGATGAGATACTGGACTATTCCAGCGAGAATAATGTAGACCTGATTATCATGAGTACCCATGGGAGGTCTGGGATAGCGCGTTGGGCTATGGGTAGTGGGGCTGATAAGGTGGCACGTCATGCCCGGGCACCAGTGCTGATAATTCCACCACGGGGCAGCCGAAGCAGTAAATAAGATAGAAGTTCGCTACTAGTCGCTTGTGACTTTTGCTGTTTGTATCCATCCTATTATTTGTTACAGAAGAAGCGTAGTAATCTAAGGATTGGAATGTAAAAATGGTTAGTAAAAAAAATCTACGGAGGGGGTTTGATGGCTGAATTAGTACAAGTTGCCAAAAAGGATGAACTTAAGAATGGAGCAATGAAAGCAGTAAATGCGGCTGGGCGTGAGATCCTGTTAGCTAGGGTTAGCGATAATTACTACGCTGCGGAAAATCGTTGCCCGCATCTTGGAGGTAATTTGGCACAGGGCAAACTGGAGGGGACTGTGGTTACCTGCCCGCTGCACAGCTCTCAGTTTGATCTCAGTAACGGTCAGGTCATTCGGTGGACAAACTTTACTGGATTTGCTGCAAAGTTGGGCAAGTTACTAAAATCTCCTAGGTCACTGGCTACATACAAGGTAAAAATCGAGGGTGATAATATACTGGTTGAGATTTAGTCCTATACCGCAAACTAGAAATCGATGTCAGTTATGACCTGTTGGGAGACAGGTAGATGACGATTAAAATTTGTAGAGGAGACTAGCATACTGGAGAAGAAGATTTTGAAAGAATACCGTAGCATAGCAGTTGTTGGAGCATCGCCCAACTCGGAGCGACCCAGTCACCTGGTTTTTAACTATCTGGCACATCACGGCTACCACGTAATACCGGTAAACCCTAATGCTGGGGAAATATCGGGACATGTCAGCTATCCCGACCTTCTTTCGATACCAGAAAAAGTAGAGGTTGTAGATATATTCAGAAGCTCAAACAAGGTGCTGCCAATTGTTGAAGGAGCTATTCAAATTGGGGCTAAGGCGGTTTGGATGCAGGAAGGTGTTATCCACAAGGAAGCCGCAGCTAAAGCTAATAAGGCAGGGCTGCTGGTAGTAATGGATAAGTGCATGATGAAGGAACATAAACTCCTTATGCACAAAGAGGACTAAATAGGCATAAGGCATTAGGCGTGAGTTCGTCGCTAATCGCCCGTGACTCGTCGCTTGTATCTGTTCTGTCATTAGAATGGAGTGTAGAAGTCTCGGGTGCATATGGTTGTCAATAATTATTGTCTTGGAGGTTAGTTAAATGGCTTTTAGAAAGAGTTATAAGGTGGGAGTGGGAAGCTTTTCAGCGATGGGTATTGCTGTATTACTGTCATTGCTTGTCTTCAGTGTATCCTGTGGAGCACCAGCACCTGTTCCGGCGCCGACATTACCGCCAGTACCAACTGCTCCGCAACTACCACTAGCTAGTAAATGGGTAGCTGATGGTATTATCAACATGGGGGAATATGCTGGTACAAAAACATATGGCGATTATGAGATACACTGGGCTAGCGATGGGGGAAATGTCTATATTGCTATGAAGGCTAAGACCAGTGGCTGGGTAGCAATGGCTGTTCAACCTGGCTCGCGCATGAAAGATGCTGACATTGTGTTTGGTTTTGTCAAAGACGGGAAGGCTATTGTTTATGATTTGTTCAGCACTGGCGATTTTGGCCCGCATCCACCGGATATTGAACTTGGTGGTACTAGTGATGTCCTTGAATTTGGTGGTAGGGAGGAGGATGGCTACACCATAATCGAATTCAAACGGGCGCTTAATACCGGCGATAAATATGATAAGCCGCTTGCCAAAGGGGTCAATAAAATTATTTGGGCTTATGGCTCAGACGACTCATTGACCCCAAAACATATCAACCGCGGGTATGGCGAACTGGAACTTTAGTTGATAGGGAGGACATATGGATATATTTCAATCGATAGTAGCCTCTAGGTTGATATTTGTACTGGGCATCATCAACCTGGTAGCCGGTATACTGATAGTATTATCTTGTAGATGTATGACTGGAGCAAGGGTGACTGGTAAACTAATGAAATACACTGCCTATCAGCGTTTTTTTAGGTATCATTGCTATATCTGGTGGATATTCTGGGCGTCTGTTGTAATTCATGCCATCTTTGCCATTGGATTATTGGGCAATCCGTTTTGACGGGTGGGATTACCTTAACTACCATTAAGAGCGGCAGTGATATGATAATCTCAGAGGTATCTAAGAGGGCGTAGCCCTTTTAAGAAGAATACAAACCCCTCTCTCCTTGAGAAGATGAATTATGATGGTCATACTGCTTACATTTACAAACATTAACTTTTATAACCTTGCTAACCCCTAAATGCCAAGGCAATCCATGAAAAAGGGCAAGCCCAAGTGCTTGTGGAACTAACTTGAGAAGTGGTATAACTATTGGGGGTTATTCTCTAGAGATTTTTAGCCTAATTATTCTTGGGGAACCAGCCTTCCTTTGTTAAAATCTCTATCGCGAGCATATTATTGGGTGTGTCGGCTCTGGCGACGGCTACAGAGACATTAGCACCAACGGTTTCTTTTATTTTCGCTACTGCTTCGTGCGTGAATCCAGGGCAAAGAATGATATTCTGAACTCCGTCGCTCTGAACCAGCGCTCTGCAAACGTCAACTGCCTGGTCAAAATTTTGCATCTGAATCACCACTATCGTTAATTCCAGCATTGAAGTCTTTATTTTAGCCCTGTGTACCTCGGGGTTAGCATCTGGGGCCATGTAAATAAAGGCTGATTTGAAAGCCATAAACACCTCCGTTTCATTAAGTTGAGCTAGTGAGCAGTTATGTAGTGAATTGGATTGTATATATTATATCATTTATCATTTCATCATGGTGAGTATGACCTACCCCTGATAGTTGTACGGCTTCTTAAATTATAGTTCTGACCAGTTGACCTTCATCTAATTCCATGACAACATGCAAATGGTGTCAATTACATCCTGAGTTCATAAACACCCGTATTTTGAAGTTATTTGAGAGAGAATTCTAATCCAAGTTGTATAGTCTTTGGGAGCACAGGTCAATGCCACATAGTGCACTTAACTACCGACCGCCTGCTCCTGAGGCTATGTTAATGGCCTATGCTATGACAGCTATAACGTAATAAGTGGTACAATGATTTACGGCAGGTCAATAAAGGAGAAATATGGAAGAACATCCAGAAAAAACAGTACATAAGTGGCGACCTAGAGAAGGCTTCACTCCAAGTTATAAGGCCTTTCACGAAGTTTACATTACTAAGGACTTAGGACCAGAAAGGAATGAAGACCTGATAGCTTTCATCGAGAAACATATCACCGAGTTTAAGGGGCAGACCGAGAATAAGCACGGCATCCCGCTAATGCTCTTTGAGAGGCAACAAGATGCCCACAAGTTTGCTAATGAGCTTATTGCGAGGCTTAACATACAAAAAGAACATGTAACAGTGAAGGCGAGAAAATATACGCGCTAACGTATTCAAGCCAAGCGCGCAAGAAGTTCATGGTATAACAACCTGATGCATTGTGTACTTCAGTAAACTACGACTAACTTGATTATCAATTGTATACTTCTACAAGGAGAGAGGGGACAAGGGATAAGAGGTTGAATGAATCTTCATTCTCACGAAACGGACTTTCATCCAGCGCAATTTCTGATAGATAATATAGAGCTGTTGCCTCGGGGACAAGCCCTCGACGTGGCTATGGGCTCAGGGCAAAATGCTGTATATCTGGCCAAGATGGGCTTTCAGGTTGAGGGCGTTGATATCTCGTCTGAATCAGTTAACAATGCTCTGGAACTGGCACGAAAGGCTGGTGTAACCATCAAAGCCGAAGTTGCTGACTTGGAGGGCGGTTATAGTATTGAAAAAGATGCCTACGATTTGATTATCTGCTTTAATTATCTGCAACGTTCATTGATACCTCAGATTAAGGATGGCGTGGGGAAGGGAGGGATGGTGGTGTACGAAACCTTCATTGTTGACCAGGCTGTATTATTTGGCAAGCCCAAGAATCCCGATTATCTGCTGAAACATAATGAGCTTCTGGATATATTCCGTGATTTCCGTTGTCTTCGTTACCGCGAAGGTGTTGTAGAAGGTCGGAAGGCGATTGCCAGCATCGTAGCTGAAAAAGTATAGCTGCAGCATATTGGCAGGTTGGGCGGGGAACTATTCTACATTTATGCTTCATGAATCAAGATACTGGTCATTGCACTTTGCCTACTTTTTGCGACTATAGTTACATACGTAGTAGTTTGTTTGTTGCTAATATTAAAGTGTCATGCTGGTCTAGTGTGGCTAAGCCCACTGGGCTTAGTTTACTCTCCTCTTTTCTTGTAAAGGAGAAATGGGGTAGGGGGTGAGAGGTTGGTAATAAGATTACTTGAGGAGGATAATTATGAGAAAAAAACTTGGTGGAGTCATGGCTTTACTGATTATTTCAGCCATTTTAATAGCAGGAATAGGTTGTGGAGTAAATAACGTGGATAAGAATATAGACAAAGTGAATGAATTGAAACCTGTAGCCATACAAGAGTATCAGGGCGAAAAACTATCATCGACAGATGAATTCCGGGAGAATTCCATAAAAGGTCCTCAGCATGTGGATCAGGAGAGTTACAGGCTGCAAGTAACTGGACTGGTGGCGAATGCCAGAGAATATACCTATGATGAAGTGATTAACAGCTTTAAGAATTATAACAAGGTGGTAACCCTGAATTGTGTCGAGGGTTGGAGCGTTAAGATTCTCTGGGAAGGTCTATTGCTGAAAGATTTGCTGGCAGAGGCAAACCCATCATCAAATGCCAAGGTGGTTATATTCCATGCTTATGACGGTTACACCACTTCTTTGCCTTTAGATTATATAATAGACAATGACATCATCTTGGCCTATAAGATGAACGAAGTTGCTTTGCCTCCTGAGAGAGGCTTTCCTTTCCAGTTGGTGGCCGAAAGCAAGTGGGGCTACAAGTGGATTAAATGGGTGACCAAGATTGAGCTGTCTGACGATGTTAATTATAAGGGCTATTGGGAAAGCCGGGGTTATTCAAATGACGCCGATCTGAAAAAAGGCTTTTTTGAATGATTAACGACTTTCTATTGCACCGCTTGACTAAAAAGATAACACACTGGTTACTTGTGGCAGTGATATTACTCTATGGCATCACTGGCTATGGAATTACGCAGTATCGGATTGTAGAGCCAGCGACATTGGGGCTGTTGACCAAGCCTCTGGCTTTCAAAATTCATGATAATCTGTTGATACCTTTGCTGGCTTTACTGGCTCTGCATATTTATCAGATAGTTAGGCGAAAAGCTGCCAGTAAGCAAAGAAGTTGATATTTTTGAAATAGCTATTAAAATGTAATTGGGGGCTTGAGTCATAAACCCGTCTAAAAAGGAGGTGGGTAATGGAAAAGTTTAATGGCAGGGCACATGTACCAGGGACAGATAAAGAATGGAATTTAGAGCTGGAGATGGATTGGGACAAAAAAGAAATCAATGTCCATATCCCTGAAGCTCCAGGCGTGTTGAAGACATGGCCTGGTCTGGTGGTGCAGACGTTTGGGAAATACGAGTTAGCATTTAAGACCAAGGGCATTCCACCCCTGTTGACACACTGGTGGCATATTGTGCGTGCTGATAATGATCTCTGGGGGCTTATCGTAGGCCTACCGGATGAAGCAGGCAAGTGGACGACCTGTTCGGTAGCACTTAAGAAAGTTTCGTAATAGTTAAGATATCTTTTAACATCATTATCATGAGTTTAGCCTTCACGATGACAGTTTGTTTTACAAGATAAGGTACTCGGAGTCCTCCTTGAACTCCGAGATTGCTTCGGCATGCCATGCCTCGCAATGACAAGTTTAATACGGTGCTCAAGATGACAGTTTAAAAAACCCGTGGGAATCCCTTCCACATTTACTTTCAGCGATTTTGCTGGCTTATTATGGACTCTGGCGGGAGCAGTATACCAGAGAATACTTGACTTTAAGCAAGGCCAAAGTGTAAAATCAGCCCTCGGGGTGAATAAGAATAGCCGAAAATGTGCGGTAGTTTTCAAGAAATAACGCTCGATGTGCCAAAGACAATTGATGGTCGTTGACTAACCTCTGGGCGAGAGTTTCTTCAGACAGCCTAATTATAATCTTAATAATGTCTTAATATTCCCCTGATACTATTCATTGGATACTTTGAGTGACGTCAGTTCTATGTAAAAAGTAAAGTCAAGATATAAATATGACTGGAAAATTTAATAAGGTACTAACTTTAATTTGCCTATTTATTTTGTTTGCTTCTGGTGTCAGTTGCGCTTCAGCATCAAGTCCTACTGGAGTACCGTCGGGAGTAAAAGTACCGGAAGCAGGCAAACAGACTGCTGCAGTACAGCGCGGTAATCTCACCATATCAGTCTCGGTGGATGGCAACCTGGAAATGCCGCAGGCGTTTGATTTGCGTTTTGGGACAGCAGGTAACGTTGAGGATGTCTTTGTGGAGGAGGGAGATTTTGTTAAGGCTGGGACAGTATTAGCCATGCTGGACAATTCATCACAGCAGCTGGACATTAAGTCAGCTAACTGCAGTTTGCAGCAAACATTAAGTAACCTCTACGAAACCATACCAGGTATACAGCAGATCTATCCGGTTACTCCGCTTACTTCAACGGACATGCAGCGGTTTTTTCCTGATCCTGTCCCTCTTCCAGGGGAGGTGTTCCGACCATTTGTGGAAACGGCTAGGGGTTATCCCAGTTATTATCCCAATGCCAGTGCCTTATTATCCTTAGAGTGGGCACAGCAAGAGTTAGCTACAGCACATGATTTATTTCTGCTTAATAAATACAATGAAGCGGTCTCTGAATTGCGCTTAGCCGTATCAGACCTGGAATCCTGCAAAAAAATATTTCAGGATACCTTGGAAACCCCTTCGCTATCTGGTTTAGCTGAGATGGCGCCGTATGCTACCTTGGCGAACCAATTCCCGACGGGCACGGTATACATCTTGGAGCAACTGGAAAAGACGATTGAGCTAATCAATCAGAGCCAGACAGACCTGGAGAAGGTTCAATCATTAATCGCTGGGGGTAATTATGCTGAGTCTGGTTCTATATTTGAAGGTATCTTAAGCCAGATGGAAGACATAAGCAAAAAACTCAAAGAAAGTGTTAATAAAATAGAAATGCATTACGATATGTCATATCCTGGCAAGAACATATGCCCTTATTTTTACGGTGCTGCTGAAGACAAATTGAACGAAGCGTTGACCCTCGTTGAAAAGGGTGGACTGAATTCGGCTGAGTACAATGAAGATTTGCGTACTGCCCAGCATTACATAAAGATATGCAACTCTATTCTGGGTGGCAATGTGCTGGTATTGGAGCACGGTCTCTCGTTGAAGAATTATCAGTCTTATAATGTCGATTTGGCAAAAACTGCAGTGACGCTTGGAAACAGTGAAGATAACGTGTTGAAGACCATAATCATCGCGCCCTTTGATGGCACAGTGGTAAGCGTGGGCGTAAAGAAAAATGATGTCCTTTCTGCTATGACCTATTCATCCAGCGGCACTATTCAACTTGTTGATACCAAAGCTATCAAGTTTCAGGGACTGGTAGATGAAATCGATATTTTGAAAATAGAAACTGGACAAAAAGCTGCGATTTCCGTGGATGCCGTACCTGACAAAGTATTTGCTGGGACGGTAACATTTATTTCGCCCTATGGTACAGCAGATACTACTACCAATGTAGTCAAATTTAATGTGACCGTTGAGATTGATCCTGCCGATGTGGAGCTCAAAGGTGGTCTTACCGCTACGGCGGATATTGCGGTATACACTGCTGAAAATATATTACTGGTGCCACTGACGGCGGTTAGCACTACTGCTGAGGGGTCTTTCGTAACGGTTGTGAGCGGTGCCAAAGGTCAGACTGAGAAAAGACAGGTCACCCTGGGCAAACAAAACCAGCAGTTCGCCGAAGTATTATCGGGGCTTAATGAGGGCGATGAAGTTTTAATCGAAGAGAAGGCAGTAACTGGAGCACCGATAATTACGGCTCCTCCAGGCCCACCTGGTGGTGGAGGTCCGCCACCAGGAAGATAGGTAATATCGATGGCAGTCAAGTTTTGGCGAGAAAAAACTGGGGTGCTGGGCTGTTAATATAACAATAAATCGAGCGAAAAATAAAATGAGGGGAAAAACAATCACTTTACTGGCAGTAACTTTGAGCCTGCTTTTTATATTGCTCAGCGGTTGTAATGGCAATGTGAGTCTTAATGGTGGTCAGACTTTCGAAGTAAAGAGAGGAGACTTGGACGTCATTGTATCCAGCGATGGTTCACTAGACATGCCGAATGTATTTAACCTGAGCTTTGGAACCATGGGGACAGTTCAAGATATACTGGTACAAGAAGGAGACAGGGTTAAGCAGGGTGCCATGCTAGCCTTTCTGGATAACACAGCACAAATAAATGCCATCAAGACAGCACTGTATAACATCCGCTCTGCAGCGAATGCACTGTCTACGGGTAAGACAGCGACCGCCAATTATTATGGTACCTCGGGTAATATTGTTGCTACTATGAGCGTATGTGGACCATTTGATTTTCCGAATAACTATCCGGAGTTAAGCGCTCCCCAAATATTTGAGGAGGCGCAGAAGGATTTGGATGAATTTATCAGCTATTATAACCAGGGACAATACAAAGATGCTGGATATAAGCTGGGAATGGTTTACTTTGATGTCGAAGTATGTGAAGCCCTTATCCAATCCAGACCGGATGCTGCCGTATATGCTGGTGTAAAGTCTCAATCAAATGCGATTTACTATCCTGATGGTACCGCTGGTACTACTACAGATATATCTGAAAGCGATCAGAAAGCAATTGATTTTCTAAAGCAATATCGTGACGGGTTACTGGCGATATCACAACTAATGATGAGGGGTGATTATGAAAAAGTTACACCTGAGTTAGACAAAGCCCAGCAGGATGCAGTTAAGGGCTTTCAGCTTGTAGAAAATACTGTTCACCACAGGGGCAGGGACTACCTGACCTATCCTGATACTCCTACAAGCCTTAATTTCCTGCAATCCTCTCTGCGCTTACTGCAGGAATTAGATAAGTATACGGCTCAAGATGATGCAAAACCAGAAGAAATCGCCAAGAAGATATATCTGGCCAAACTCAGTCTATTAATGAGCCGTGATACTTTGGCAAATCAAACGTTGATTTATGATTTGAATAGCGGGTTCAACTGGAAGAGTTTGCAGCAATATAATCTTGCTGTGCAAAGTGCCGAAATAGCTTTGGATAAAGCCAAACAGGATATCATGAACACCGTTATCATCGCTCCCTCCGATGGCACGGTGGTGAGCGTGAACCTTAAAAAAGACTACGTACTGTCTGCTCAGGACTATTCATCCAGGTCAGCTATTCAGCTTGTTGATACCAAGACCATTGAGTTCACCGGGCTGGTTGATGAAATTGACATAATGAAAGTGCAAACGGGGCAAAAGGCTAAGATTACAGTTGATGCCGTACCCGATAAAGTATTGACGGGAACGGTGAAATTCATTTCTCCCTTTGGCACACAGTCAGGCAATGTCATTAAATTTGCTGTTACTATTGAGCTAGACCCGACTGATGTTGAGCTAAGGGGTAGCTTAAGCGCTACTGCTGATATTAATACCTACAGCGCCAAGAACGTATTGCTGGTACCCACAACAGCTATTATAACCACACCCAGGGGTCCTATGGTAACAGTTATCAACGAGGCTACTGGCCAGCCCGAGCCCAGAAAAGTAACCCTGGGCAAACAAAACTTCCAGTATGCCGAAGTGTTACAGGGATTGAAAGAAGGTGAGAAAGTCTCGGTATCAAATCAGCCCAATGTAAATACAGGTCAATCCTCCCGTCCGCTAACGCAGGGGGGTACCATGCGTATGTTAAGATAGTATGTTACCGATATTTCTAAATTTGATGTCAGCATATGATTGAATTAGAGAATATAACCAAAATATATCAAATGGGTGAGGTGAAGGTTGCTGCCTTAGACAATGTCTCTTTTCGTTGCCAGAAAGGTGAGATGATTTCCATCATGGGACCATCCGGCTCTGGCAAATCTACTATTATGAATATACTTGGCTGCCTGGACAGGCCGACTGCTGGAGGCTACCGACTGGATGGGCAGGATGTCTCCAGCCTTAATGACAACCAATTGGCGGTGATAAGAAATAAAAAAATGGGTTTTGTTTTCCAATCTTATAACCTTTTACCTAAATTGACAGCATTAGCCAATGTGGAATTGCCGCTGATATATAATGGTGTAAATCACCGGCGCCAGCGTGCCATCGAGGCGCTGGAGTCGGTCGGCATTGGACAAAGAGCACGTCACCGCCCCAGCGAAATGTCAGGCGGCGAGCAGCAGAGGGTGGCAATTGCCCGTGCCCTGATAAACAACCCCCTGATAATACTTGCTGATGAACCCACCGGCAACCTGGATACCAACTCAAGCCATGCTATTATGACTCTTTTACTGGAGCAATGTAAAAAGGGTATTACTATTATTGTCGTTACTCACGAAGAAGATATAGCAAAATACACTCAAAGGACTGTCTATCTCAGGGATGGGAAGATTGTGGAGGAAAAGAAGCGATGAGTATCTGGGAGAGCCTTAAAACAGCCTGGCAATCCATATTTTCTAATAAAATGCGGTCTGCGCTCACCATGCTGGGCATTGTGATCGGCGTCTTGGCTGTGGTACTGCTGGTCGCCCTGGGTCAGGGGTTCCAGACCAGCATGACGGCAACTTTCGAAAATATGGGCGCCAGTGCTCTTTATGTATCTAGCTCAATGGATAAGGCAGTAAAAACTCTGCGTGAACTCACCTTTGAAGATGCTCAAGCCCTGGCGGATAAAACGTTAGCCCCATCAATAGGTGTGGTTTCTCCCACGCTCAGCAAAAACGTGAGTTCATCTTACGGCAACAATAATGTGACTGTACAGTGCACCGGGGTTATGTCGGAGATAACAGAGATAAGGAATTATGAAATCGAGGCTGGTAGATTTTTATCTGACCAGGACATAAAATCGAGAGCCAATGTTGTTGTGCTCGGTTATCAGACGGCTTTAGACTTATTTGGCAGCGAGTCCTCAGTAGGCAAGAGCCTGCGGGTTAGTGGCGGTAAATACCAGGTCATCGGCAGCTTTAAAAAGATGGGTGGTTTTGCCGGAGATAGCTATATATTAATGCCTCTTACCACCATGCAATCTAAGATAGTTGGCGGGAATAGTGTTCAGCAAATTGCGGTAAAGGCAGCTAGCCCTGATAAAGTAGATTCCGCTATTGCCGAGATAACCTCTGTACTAAGAGCTAGGCATTATATCACGTCTGGTGCTGCAGATGATTTCCAAATCAGGGACATGCGCGAAATAATGGAGAGTATGCAGCAGACGTTAGCCACCTTCTCTATTTTCCTGAGCAGTGTCGGTGCCATCTCGCTCATTGTGGGCAGCATCGGAATTATGAACATTATGCTTGTTTCTGTATCGGAACGCACGCGGGAAATCGGCATACGCAAAGCTATCGGCGCCAAGCGCCGTGATATTTTAATTCAATTTCTCATTGAAGCAGGGGCATTGAGTTTCACCGGCGGTTTGATCGGCTTGCTCCTAGCGGTAGGTGTGACACACTTAATGGGCAACATTTCTATGGGGGGGTCTCCTGGAGGGGGCTCAAGCCCAGGTTTTAAGGCTGAAATTTCACTGGCTACCGTTATTCTGGCGCTTGCCGTATCGATTGGGACTGGGCTGATATCCGGTACTTTTCCGGCTACCCGTGCTGCCCGGTTGGATCCTATAGAATCATTGCGGCATGAGTAAAAGGTGTTGCAATTAATAGTTTTGTTTATAGTCTACCGTCAAGGCGGTTGAGGACTAACCCTGTAGGCAGCTTGGGATAGAAGTATGTGGATTTCCGAGGCATGCGATCGTTAGCATCGGCGATTGCTTTGATAGTGGTTACTGGCATGGGGCTTAATAATAAAGCCAGTTGATATTCTCCTTCCTCTACCAGCTTTAGGGCTTGTGAAGTATCAGGCGTATATATAATATGGTCGCTGGCGCTCTGGAAACCCAGAATCTTTTCGATAATCAGATGCTCCACGATGCTCACCTCCAGTTTCTTATAAACTGTGGAGCGTTGCTGGGGCATTATCTCGTTAAGAGACACGGTTGGTAGTAGCCTTAAGTTCGAGACTTTACCTGGTTCCAAGCCCAGAACCTTTATGCCACTTCCCCTGTTTTCTATTAATTCAGCCTTGCGTATTGGAGAAGATTTTAACTCGAAATAGTGGCTGAACTGACCGCGCAGATCGTCTAGGTTCTTGTGTTTTATACCCTTAACTAGGCGGTGAATAGGTAACATAACCAGACCAGAGTCAGAAAACGGTACTAGCGTCATCATAATGAAATTGAAAGCTTCGTAACCGGAATACGATGGAGTATTCTTCTTTCTCTCGTCACGGTAAGCCAGTGCGGTCTCATAGCGATGATGTCCATCGGCGATGTAGATGGGTTTGGGTGTTATGAAATGGCTGAACCTTTGTACGAATTCAGGTTCGTTAGCCTTCCAGACCTTATGCGTTTCCCCGTCAACGGTAATATCAATCAACAATTTACTGGGCAATGTTTTTGATTCCATCAGCTTGGTGAGCTTGTTGCCAGGGTCATCATAGAGTCCTAATATGGGACTGATGTTAATGTTGCAGGCTCGCATCAATTCCAGTCGGTCGCTCTTAACCTTCTGTAAGGTGTTCTCATGTGGGAATATCACCCTATTTTCCCATGGCTCCAACTTAACGCATGCTATCAACCCCAGGCGTCTCTTCTTAGTTGTTAGATAACTAAATCCCTGCTCATAAATATAGAAAGCATGAGCGATATCGACCTCCAGAATCTTGTCCTTGAGCCACTGGTCGAATGTACTGCGAGCGCGAGTATATTTGTTGTTTTTCTCAGTATCTTCAGGAAGGTTCCATACCGTACTCAAGGCGGATAATATTATAGTTGTTTAGCTCGTAATATCCTTTTTGCTCCTGTGGGGAGATAACATCGTAAGGCGGGCAAATAACCGATGCCAGGTCTACGATTTTATTCTGATTGTAACGTATACCCTGAAACGGTGAAATCTCAGCCAACTAAATACCTCCTGAAAGTTTTCGTAGTTATATGCCCAGCGTATTCAGCCATGCCTTTTCCATTTTTTCTAGAGTTATGTTTACATAATCTTTTATCATCAGTCGTTTGCCTCCTACGGCTCCCAACCCTGTCACTGGCATCTGCCATTTCGAGGCAATTTTTTCCAGTTTGGTTACCAGGTTTGGAGTTACCGATACGATAATCCTCGATTGGGCTTCGCCAAATAGGGCAGTGTCTAGTCTGCCTTCAGTTCTCCAGCTCTGACTGACAAAGCCAATACCGCTAGCCAGGCAGCTTTCTGCCAGGCAGATCAGCAGACCACCTTCGGAGCAATCGTGAGCAGAGTTGATAACACCCTGCCTGATCAGCTCAATACAGCATTGGTGCAATCTTTTTTCCAGTTCTAGGTCGATGAACAGATTTCCCATTACCAGATTGTGAACTATTTTCAGATATTCGCTACCGCTTAGACTGACGTCATCAGCCTTGGGACTGCCCAGTAGAAATACTATATCGCCTTCATTTTTAAATCCAGAAGTGCAATGTCTATTTACGTCTTCGATCAAGCCTACCATGCCCACTACTGGAGTAGGGTATATGGCTTCATTTCTGGTCTCATTGTACAGGCTTACATTGCCGCTAACCACCGGGGTTTTCAATTCTTTGCAAGCCCGTGCCATGCCGGCAACACACTCCTTCAGTTGGTAGTAAACATCATTCTTTTCCGGGTTGCCCAGGTTAAGACAGTCGGTAATCGCCAGGGGACGAGCACCGCTGCAAGCTAGATTCCTGGCTGCTTCGGCTACAGCAATGACGCCCCCAACATATGGATTAAGGTAACAGTAACGCCCGTTGCCATCGGTAGTTAGAGAAATGGCCTTGGTACTACCTTTGATCCGCAGTATGGCAGCATCACTGCCAGGCAAGACCACAGTGTTATTGCCTACTTGGTGGTCATACTGTCGATAAATGTTGCGTTTGCTGGCGATATTAGGTGATGCTAGCAGTTTGATTAGAGTATGACTAATCTTTTTCAATGAAATATCAGGTATAGACTTAATATCTAAGGACTGTAATTTTGTCAGCCAGGCTGGTTTCTTGGCTCGCAGCCGATACGTAGGCGGTGATGTTAGCAGGTTTACGGGCACTTCAGCCACAGTTTTAGTCCCTTCTTTGATGCGGACCAGACTATCACTGGTTACATGCCCGATGATATCCGAGCGCAGTTCATAGCGGGCAAACAGAGCTTTCACCTTGTCTTCATAGCCTTTTTTAGCCACTACCAGCATTCTCTCCTGTGATTCGGAGAGCATAACTTCATAAGGGGTCATACCTTTCTCACGGCGGGGCACTTTGAGGACGTCTATTTCAATGCCGCTTTCGCCTTTAGATGCTGATTCTACCGAGGCACTGGTCAGCCCCGCAGCCCCTAGGTCCTGCATACCCACAATCCAGTCGGTTTCTGCCAGTTCTAGGCAAGCCTCAATGAGCAGTTTCTCCAGGAAGGGATTACCCACCTGTACGGCTGAGCGCAGCTCTCGTTCCTCCTCAAATGTTCTTGATGCCAGTCCTGAGGCGCCATGAAGTCCGTCTCGGCCGGTATCAGCTCCTACCAGGATCAGCAAGTTGCCCTCACCACGTGCCTCCGATTTCAATAGTTTGTTAGCTTCGGCAATGCCCAGACAGAGAGCATTGACCAGTGGATTGGCTGAGTAGCAGTCAGCGAAGAAGACCTCACCGCCGACATCCGGTATCCCCAAACAGTTGCCGTAGCCAGCAATACCTCCGACTACTCCTCCAAAAAGGTAGCGGTTACGAGGCTCGCTCAAAGGTCCAAAGCGTAATGAATTGAGCAGGGCGATTGGTCTTGCTCCCATGGTGAAGATGTCCCTTACGATTCCACCTACGCCTGTGGCTGCGCCCTGATAGGGTTCGATGGCAGAAGGATGATTATGGGACTCTATCTTAAAAACCACCACCTGCCCGTCACCTATACCCACCACGCCAGCGTTCTCCTGTCCAGGCTTAACCAAGACATGTTTGCCACTGGAGGGGAATTGTTTCAGTAAGGCCTTGGAATGTTTGTAGCCGCAGTGCTCGCTCCACAGAGCACCAAATAGCCCCAGCTCTACCTGATTAGGTTCCCGGCTTAATTGCTCCACTATGAGCTGGTATTCCTTCAGGCTCAGTGCGATTTCATCAAGAATTTCTTTGGATACTGGCAATGATAGACTCCCAGATTAAATTACCATCGCTGCTGCCCAGTAAAGGCTCGCAGGCACGTTCAGGATGAGGCATCATCCCCAGGACATTGCCATTCTTATTAAGAATGCCAGCGATATTATGCAAGGCACCGTTGGGATTAGCCGCATCATTTATTTCTCCAGTGGGGGTTGAATAGCGGAAGGCGATGCGGTGGTTGGCTTCCAGTTCTGCCAGCGTCGCTTCATCAGCATAATAGCTGCCTTCGTAGTGAGATATGGGTATTTGCAGCACCTGCCACGCCTGGCATCTAGAGGTGAAAGGCGATGAGCTATTTTCAGTCCTGAGATATGTCCACTGACAGCGGTATTGTAGGTGCTCATTCTGCCTCAATACTCCGGGCAGAAGCCCAGACTCACATAGAATCTGGAAACCATTGCAGATGCCGATAACTAGCTTACCCTCTGAGGCGAAATGCTCCACTGATGCCATGATGGGTGAAAAGCGGGCGATGGCCCCGGGACGCAGGTAGTCGCCGTAGGAAAAGCCACCAGGCAAGACAATGCAGTCATAGTTAGAAATGTCTGTCTCGGTATGCCAGATGTAGTCAACTTTCTGTCCCAGGGTATCCCTAAGGGCATAATGGCAGTCTCTGTCGCTCCAGGTACCTGGGAAGATAACAATACCGAATTTCAAAGTTATAGCTCCGGGTAAAAATAGCGGCGGCTTTTGCCGCCGATAGTTTGAGCCTTGGTCAACCGCTCACCTCATGCCTCTATCTCTTTTTTGGGGGATAGATTGGTGTATATTCTGAAGTTACAGGTTGCTTAAAAGCTCTGAGACGATGTCGCTTACTTCCTTGCCATCAGCTTTGCCTTTGGTTTGCGGCATAAGTTGTCCCATTACTTTACCTTTATCGCCAGGCCCCTTTGCCCCTATATCAGCAATGGTTTTTTGGGCTGCGGCGATAATATCATCGCGGCTCATTTGTTTAGGCAGGTACCCAGAAAGGATTTCTAACTCGCTTTTCTCCTGTGCTACCAGGTCGGGGCGATTTCCCTTTTCGAAAGCTTCGATGCTTTCACGCCGTTTCTTGGCTTCTCTGGATACAACCTCGATTGTGCTTGCATCATCCAGTGCCTTATGCTGCCTATCGATCTCAGCATTATGGATACTGGATAAAAGCAAGCGTAGCGTGGAACAGCGTATCCTGTCTTTTTGTCGGATAGCCTGTTCTAAATCGCCCTTTATTTGCTCCACCAAGCTCATATTCTATGTGCTCCTGTGGCTTTTCCGTCGCTTCGCTGCTTCTTTGCGTTTGCGTTTCACGCTAGGCTTTTCATAGAATGCACGGCGGCGTGTCTCGCTGATTATTCCCGCTTGTTCAACCTTCTTGCTAAACCGCCGTATTAAGCTTTCAAAACTTTCCCCACTATGAATCTTTACCTGCGCCAAGTAACATCAACTCCTTTTGTTTATAAGTAGTTCTTAACCGAATTAATAATTATCGGCTAATGAACGGGAAATTTTATCTTTTTTACATAAGAGGTGTCAAGTTGATTCGTTGCCGGTGGCGGGATTGCTCTCAATATCACCAGAGTTCCAATGCAGTAGCCATCTTTATTAAAAGCAGAGAAATATTTTTCTAGTTTAGACTTGTTAATTTCTGCTAAACTGTAGGCAAATAAAAATTTTGAGGAGGTGCTATTATGGCAGAAATTGCTTATCCAGCGAAACTGTCCATCGATTACCCCGATAGAAAGCTGAACAGGCTAACGACTTTTTTCAGAATATTCATGGTGATTCCTATCGCTATCATTCTGGCCTTACTCATTGGCATGTCGACTAACTGGGGTGATGGTGGCTGGAATGCCCAGTATGGTGCTGTTGGACTCGTTGTCATACCAACGATATTGATGCTCCTTTTTCGAAAAAAATATCCCAGGTGGTGGTTTGACTGGAATTTGGCTTTAACCAAATTCAGTACCCGTGTTTATGCCTACATTTTGCTGTTAAGGGATGAATACCCTTCAACTGACGAAGAGCAGTCAGTTCACATTGATATCCTCTATCCCAATGCCCAGGAACTCAGCCGTGGGCTTCCGCTGGTAAAATGGATAATGGCAATTCCTCACTACATTGTCCTGATTTTCCTAAGCATTGCTGTATGGGTAATAACCATAATCGCCTGGTTTGCTATTTTAATTACCGGGCGTTACCCCAGAGATATGTTTAACTTTGTAGTGGATGTGTATCGATGGTCTTTAAGAGTAGCGGCCTATGCCTTTCTATTGGTTACCGATAAGTACCCACCTTTCAGCCTCGGCGCTTGATAAAATATCGCAGATGGATTTTTGGGATTAGAACTCTTGGCTTTTCGTTGGCCAAGGTAAACTAGAGAATTGAAGGGATGCACATCCCTTCAATTTCTTTTTAATTTTCACTTAGAGAAAGGGGATAGATTAAAATTGAGAGATTTACATCTAAACTAAACCCGTATGCCTTTTTTGCGTTTTTATCTGAAGAAAAACTTAATAGTATAATTTGTAATCATGAAAGGAGTTAAACTCTGGTTAAAATGAGCATGTTACACCTCAAGATTTGGGAATATCTAAAAGACCACTGGAAAGGCGTTATTGCTGGGATTATCATTGGATTTGCCCTGGTTGCTATTATTTTTGCTCTGCCATTGATAACCGTTTCTACTGAGACCACTGAAACGGAATATGCTACTGAGTTCAAGCAGGAGGCTTATGCGGTAAATGAACCATATATAACCGAAAAAATTAATGAAAGAATGCAAGTCATTAGCAGCGGGTTTTACAAGGTTGTCCCTGCTGGAGTTGTAATACCTTTTTATATTGATAAACCTGATTCCCGGCTGGTTGGGTGGTTCGATAACACTATACAGGGTAGCTTTACTGTGTTCAATGTTTCCAATCATATTATCTGGGAAACGCTGGGTTCTCGCGGAGTGATTGATTTGCTCCTGTCACCGGGGTCATATAAGGCAAAATTTCAGGAAAATGTTATGTGGGGGGAAGACTGCTATGTCCAACTGGCAATAAAATGGACTGAGGTGGAGCAAATTACCAGTTATCAGGAAGTAATTAAATACCGCCAGGTTCCTGTCCAGGTGGAAAGATATAAGACAACGGTAAAAGAGGAGAGGGTATCGGTCTGGAGGTATCTGACGGGAAGCTCCAAATACTAATTTCTAAATTCTAAACAAATTCAGAGCGGTGACTTGGCACTAGTTGCTTTTCGCTAATTAGGGACGATAGTCATAAATTGGGGGTGGGAGGTGTGGTTTCCAAGATTTTGGATTTAACACCGAGGGGTTGAATGGGTGTAGTGCCTTCGTATATACTAAATTCTGCGCCAGCGTAGCTCAGGGGTAGAGCAGTGGTTTCGTAATTCTGAGCCAGGTATGCTAAATAGTGGTTTTACGTTAAAATTAGAACCTTTGTGTTAATTGCCAAAATGTTGTTTTGAAGCTAGTGTGCTTTTTAGTGGTAACCAGTCCTTTTCAGTTTAACGCCAAATTCCGAACCATACCTACGATACAAGATCATATTCGCTGATTGGGACTGGATTAACCTTGGAAACAAAGATTCATGCCAGACCATTATCAATGTCAATGTTCACATAGGGACAACTTATAATCCTTTTAAATAGAACTTATTTTTCATGCGCTTTAACCGAGCTTTGCCTGATGACTAAAAATCATGAATCCCTACGAGATGGCATTTAGTTACGTTTTCGAACAAGTACAAAAGCAGATAAGGCGATCATTAATGAAAATCCGGAGATGAGATAATAACTTACTTGATAGCTATCAGTAACATCTATTATAAGGCCTGCTAGAGCTGGTCCAGCGAGTATTCCTAAGTTCATAGTAGTAGACATGATACCATATGCGAGTCCAAGCTTTTCAGGATCGGTAACATCGACCATTAGGGCATAAGTGGGCACTGTCATTATACTGGCTGTCAAGCCTACCAAGATCATCGGCGCAAATATAAAGTTCCCAGATACAGGGATGAACGATATAATAATTGTCCAGATAAGGCTACCGGCAATAATAAATATTGACTTGTGATTAAATTTACCTACCAGAAAGCCAATAGTCGGACCCAATATTATTGATGGCATCATCATAATGCTGGTTAAAAACCCCGCTTCTGTGATGAAAAATCCAGAAACTTTTAAGAAGCTTGGCGTGAACGTCATAAGTGAAGTAAACGCAGCGTTGTAGAACATCCAAATAGCACTAACCAACCATACTGATATCCCCACGGGACCCAGACTGTGAATAAAACCTATCGAGGCAGATGGTATCTGTCGTCTTATTTGTCGTGCCGGCGAATACACTATGGCAAAGACAATTAATGCCACTATTGTGATAAGCACACATAGCCAGATGCTAGATCGCCAGCCAAAACTTTTGCCTAGGAGTGATAATAGATTTAGAGAGAGGACCGTACCAAAAGGCATTACCGCATTAAATATACCTATTGCTATTCCCAGTTGGCGTCCAGTGAACCACTGTGCTACTAGTCGAGGTGCAATTACTGATATGGTCATTGCCCCAATCCCAGAAATTATTCTGCCTAGTGCCAAAATAATAAATGAGCTACCTGAGGCAAATATCGTCGACCCGATGATAATTAGAACGAGCGAAGCCATTCCAATATTTTTTTGTCCATAACGGTCGGTCAGATGTCCAGCCGGTATCGAGATAATTATTCCAGGCAATGCAAACAAACTCATCAACAAACCTGCCTGAGCATGAGTGAGGTCGAATTCAGCAGTGATCATATTTAAAACAGGTGGGACTGACTGAAAAGCAAATGCAAAAGTTAGGAACATAATGTTAATTACCGATAAATTAACCCAGCGTTGCATTTGGTTTACCTCAAATGAATCTGACCTGCCACACTAATTGTACCAGTTCTTAAATTAGAGTTTCCGATATAAGGGCCTCATGAGCAATCGAAGCAGAATCTAATTCAAATAGGACTACAGAAATCCTACCGTGAAAAATTCTAATATGGGAAGACTATAAGGAACTCTATATAAAACAAATAAATCAGGAATTCTCTAATATGCTGAGTTGTGATTTGAGCAACATTCCATGGTAAGTTATAGTGGTTAACATACCATAAGAAAGGACAGAGTTTGCTTGTGTATGCTTTGATTGTAGCTGGTGATTTTCCCTCTACTTTGCACGATAGGAGATATCCTTCTATAGCTTGTTCTACTGAGAACCGATGGTCAGTTTCTGTATTCAGATGAATTTGATGGTTTTGTGAAAACCGTTGCTCATTACTTTGTGTTTTATATATAATTGATGTGTGCCAGCGTAGCTCAGGGGTAGAGCAGCGGTTTCGTAATTCTAAGCTAGTCATGCCGAGCAGTGGTTTTACGTTCAAACTAGAACTTTTGTGTTAGTCTGCAAAATCTTCTTTTGAAGCTAGTGTGCTTTTTAGTGATAACTAGTCCTTTTCAGTTTAACGCCAAATTAACGCCAACTTTTCAGCTTTGCCTTGAAACTAATCAAAAATCAAAGGGGGATTAAGGGCAGTGGTGGGTTTTGTCACTGAAAGGATTTACTACTCTAGGGTCACAGAGGTGCCACCAGCCTTACCACAGCGAGCCACAGCTATATCACAGCAGCCGGGGAGAGAGCCATATAAGCTCCGGTATTGTTCTCTCTTCGAGGTGAGCGCCAAGATGAAGAAGCAGCAAACCATGTCAACACTTGTCAACCGCCGGGATGCGAAAGCCCTTCTATCTGGAGCCGGACATGAGAACGGATCGGTGAGCCTGCCCTGGACTAGACACCATGAGCCGAAGAGCCACTTTGCTGGTGGCAGAAGCTTGCCGCTCTCCTCGCTTTCCTGCTGGTGGTGAAGGCGAATGTTGATTGACGGCCTAGGTTGGAAGTGGGTGGTGGTGGAGTGGTGGCACCCACCCCACCAGAAATTATGAAGCAAAAAGAGTAATCAGAGAACAAACCTAGAAACCTAGGTATCGGTAATAAATATCGACCTAGGTGCTGAGGGTTAGTACATATAACACCTAGGTTCCTAGCTTATTAGCTGTCTGTTTATAGATGTTCGAAGAGACTTTTGAATACAAAAAGGATACCTAGGTTATAGAATAAATTAAGAATCATTGCTTAACAGGTTATTCATCAGGTTCAAAGATACCGATAAGCAGAGTTTCTTGAGCCTTAAAACACGCGCGCACGCGAGAGAACATCAACATAGCTAGAAGTATTCTAGCTCATTTACACTATAGGATAGGCTGGAATTTTATGAGGCACCGTTGAGCCAAGCAAATTTGTAGTCTCTATGTAATCCGAGGCTAACCTAGGAACCTAGGCATTACGATAGATTAAGAGTTGATGCATAAGATGTGTAATAGATTTAACATCACGTTCAAAGTTATTTATAAATGGAGTCTCCCTAGCCAACAAAAACACGCGCGGACACTCGCGCGATGTTCAAGTTCAATGTTAGTTTGAAGATAGCGGTCTGTATAATTAACGTTATGAGGGTGGTGGACTACACCCCTATGATTCGACAGGGAGGGTTAGGAAAGTCCGGCAGCGTAGCCATACTTGTTGCACTTTCTGGCTTAATGTGCAGCAACAAGAAGATGGAATGTTTAATACGTTTAACTAACATTTTTCAGCATCAATTATTAAAAGTTCACATAGATATTAATAATATATAACTGCTATTTCTAATTATTAGCTATTTTTAGTCCGGATTTTACCATCTCTATTATCATTCTCATCAGCCCCATACGAACTATTTACCTTCGAATCAATGTTATAAATATACTTACTAAAATACTACCTATAACACCTCCGACTATAGCTACCAATAACGCCCAAAATAGAAAAGAGAATATTGTTTTCAGGTTGCTTCTTCTAAATCTGAATTTGACAAATGCGTATGCAGTTTCACTGGATTCCTCCATCCATTGGTAAGCTATTATTTTTTTAAACGAGTAATTACTACCTACATACTGAGTCCATAAGTCTTTTTCCAGTATTCTGCTTCTATAAAGTTTCCCAGAAGAAAAGATGTAATCAAAATTAGCCTCGCGCATTACGAACAAATGTATTGGTTTAAAATTAACTTCACCATCCTTATGAATTTCATTCAGTAATGAACTATGTAAATTCCTTTTTTCATTTAGCCTAAAATCTACTATCTCTGTACAAGCAAAAGCACTCTCAAGAATTGCATTTGCAGGTTTATCTATAGAACTAAGCGACTCAATAAAATCAGACTTTATCCGGATTCTATAATATGTTTTCCCTTTATTAATAGTATCATCAGCAGCTATTCTTATAATCGAACCATAAGCTCTTTCTATTATCTCTAGGTCAGTATCAGTGTCTAGCTTAATTATATTGAACTGTAGCTCATTATCGCGATTCAGGACCTCCACACTTTTCCCCACCTGAGTAGTCTTTACGACATAGTCTCTGTTAAAAATAAGCGGAACCAAGTCAGTATGTTCTTTAAAATAACTACCTAAATCTATTATTTCACCCTTATTTATTCTAGATGGTATAAATATATTGACATTACTAACTTTCTCAATGTCTTCAATCATTACTCCAATATCTAGAAAATGATCGAGTGATTCTCCACCTTTTCTCCCATGCTTCAACTTCCACAAATTAAGATGTACTTCAACATCAATAATCTTATTATCAATACCTGTCTTAGGCGTGTACCAAAGTGCAAAGCTGTCCATAACTACTCTATATTCAACCCGAATGAATCTTCTATATACATGAATGACTGTGGTGGCGACGACACCATAAAGCTGTTTAGTGGCAACGGAGCATCGTACGTTCTCGATGCTTTTACCTTTATTGCGTAGCCGATGGATTTGTCTGCAAAATACTCGAAAAATCTTTTCTGGCTTATTCCGGCATGACTCTTGGTCTTTATCCATAGCATTTGGGGTTTGTCATGTAGTATCTCTTCAATCTCAAACTCTCCGATTATTCGTTTAATTGGATCAGATGCGTATACAATTACTCTGCTTATCTCTTGATTCTTAAAAATGGCTCGACGGTACTCATACCTCTTTGAACCGTTAAATATCTTTAGCGCAAATTCGGGTTTAATCGACAACAAGACTCTCATCTACTTGGCACTCCTGTAGTATGTCTCTTAGGTTCTTTACACTGATTTGCGTGAAGCCTCTGGGTGCGTCATTTGCACTAGGTATAACCCCTATTTCAATCAACTTCTGTAGATTAATGCGCTTCGGAAACGAATAGACATACAGGAAATTCACAATAAATGGCCGGTTCATCTTCCTGAACCTCCAGTAATTTGCCAGCTGTTCATCAGTAAAAACACTTCTCTTTCGGCAAAGTCGTATAAAATCAACTTCCGTTGGTATATTATCAACGATACCTTCGGCCACACCGATTGTCGTTATGACACTCTTGTAAAAACCACCTGTACGGTAGAATACAATTACATCTCCTGGGTGTATGTTCCTCTCTATTGATCGTGAAATGTAGACTTTACTTATTGCATTTCGGTGTGGATCGTTTTCCACAAAATTCATTGGTGATTCCGTTCGTAGAATCGAGTCAGGGAATAACTCGGTGTGATACTGTGGGTAAATCGGGACAATGAAAACTTGCCCTGCAGTAGAGAAGAACGGATACGTCAGCTTCGGTATCAATCGGTTGGCCGACCTTTCGCAAGATCGAACATAGACGAGCTCGTTTCCTCCCGGGCCTTTCTTAAAGCCATGAAGATAAAACCCGTACTCTTCTAAGAGGTTAATGAGACGCTGCTGCTCAATTCGCTTATCGAAAATCGTTACATATACCTCATCAACTTTGAAACGAAGGACATTGTCAAAAACGATCTTGAGAAATCTTTCTCCCAAACGAAAGCCATTTAGCGTCACTTTGAAACTACCAATTTTCAGGCGTCTCTTTGAGGGAAGAGGAGGGTCTATGTCTGTGTAATCTTCGTTTTTCCCCTCGATCTTTAGATAGAGGAGAGCGATAGGCTTGCCTTCAGATAAACAGACATAGGTTGTTTCGTCTGCCTTCTTGTTGAACCACTTTTCATAGCCAGGATAGTCTTCCTTAAAGGACGTAAAAAAGTCATCTGATAGATCTAAATCGCCGAAAAGAGATTTTCGTACCGATAATACCTTGTAGTCCGCCAATTCTGGGTTCTCAACGGTAACCTGTTCCAGGAAAGCATCTATTGTGTAAACCCGATCTGAAATGCCTAACAACGACGCTTTGTTGAGAAGCTGCTTATCCTCGGTGATAAGTGCATCAACTCTTTCACAGTAAAGTTCATTAATTATCAGCGTGTCGTTCAGGTCGTTTTGGTTCTTGTCCATGGGCTCCATAATTATGCGAACTGCCTCTGACATCGGAGCCCTCGTTTTAAGGACGTTATAGTTTCCTAATTTTACTTTGAGAGACTTGCGAACTTTTGGGTCCTCATGCTTTTCAATCTCCTCAACGGTCATGGCATGAATACGCTTGGTGTGGTGCAGATTATCGAGCCATCTGAATAATACGCCAATATCCTCATCGACAACAGTAGCTGCCTCTCGGTGGATAACAATATTGGTGTCCAGTAGAATCTTCATAGCTCGTTTGCCTCTACATTTTAGATTCTACTTCTGGCAGGTATCTAAGTATTTTCTTATGATCCTCCCTTATTCTTCTTCAGTCACCCTGAGGAAATTATCCAAAGATACTGCGACAGAAGGTTCTTCTTTCTGCCTATCCTTTTTGCAAGCTCGTCTAAAGATAAAACCAGACTTTCAGGTATTTCCATGAACAGCGGTTTTTTCACCATAATAAGCCTCACGATAACTAATAGTCTGATGATACTTTAATAGTAAAGTATAGTAATGTCAATACTTTATTATCCATTGTTAATTATCTGGACGATTTCGTTTAACGAGATGACGGAATGTGTCCTCCTATCAGGCACTACTTGGCCACAAACACGGTGTATGCAAGAAAGGTCTTTTAAGAAGGGGCTTGACATTATCTTCCCAAAGGAATATAATCCTTGCAACAGGAAGGAATATGGTAACACGTAGCTATCTTAGCACAGAGGAGGCGGCTGAGATCCTAGGTTACAGCCGTCAGCATGTCAGAGTGCTTGTCCGTGAAGGGCGCCTGCAAGGAGATAGAGTAGGGAAGAACTGGCTGGTATCCTCTTCATCTGTCCAAGAATATAGCATGCAAAAGAGAAACCTGTCTCTATTTGGTAATTCTAGGCGGGGACGGCCGCCTCGCGGATCAAAGCGTAGGATTGCGAACGATGATGGTAGCTAACCAGCATAATGATATGGCAGTGACTCCAGAAGTTTTCGAAACAATGAACGATATTGCTGCCCGGTTAGCGAGCGTAAACTGGGATTTTGATAAAGTCACTGGCCGAGACCGTATCCACGATATTCATCCCTACCCAGCAAGATTCATTCCCCAAATACCGCGAGAAATCATACGTCTCTTTCACCCTGGAGATGGTTCAACTGTATTCGACCCGTTCTGCGGTTGTGGTACGACGCTAGTCGAAGCTATTAGGGCAGGCAAACCTGCGATAGGTGTTGACGTGCATCCCCTGGCAGTGCTCATCGCTAAAACGAAGACGACCCCACTGAAGTCCCCATTATTGCCGGTCGCGCATACCATCACCAAGAACGGGATTAGTAATAACGCTCCCATACCCAAAATCCCACGCCTTGATCACTGGTTCCTGTCGGATGTTCAACAGGCGCTTGCTAACTTAACTAACCGCATACAGGAAGTCAGAGACCCTGTTGTCCAAGATTGCTTGAAGGTGGCTTTATCTCGCATCATCGTTAGAGTATCAAATCAAGAGAGTGACACCCGCTACGCGGCCATTCGAAAGGATATTAACTCCAAACAGGTATATAAGCTGTTTTTGGACGCTGTTGCATTTATTGAGCAAGCAGTATTAGAGGCATACGGAGGTTTTTTTTCGCCATCAGTGGAACGCACGCTTATTCTTGGCAATATTTTAGATGTCACTCCGGAAAGTATCGGCCGAAATGTTGGTTTGGTAGTGACGTCGCCACCTTATCCTAATGCCTACGAGTATTGGCTTTACCACAAATATCGGATGTACTGGCTGGGAATGGATCCGTTACAGGTACGTAAGATGGAAATCGGCGCTCGCCCTCACTATTTCAGGAAGCGGCCAGCAACGGAGGCCGACTTCGAATGCCAGATGACACAGGTTTTTCATCTTTTATCCAAAGTAATGATGCCTCAGGCGCTCGCCTGTTTTCTTGTAGGACGTTCAATTGTACATGGAAAGACAATAGACAACGGTAGCCTATTGAAGAGGGCAGCGGAAACTAACGGTTTCCGTCAGGTTGCTAAGGTTGAACGCAGGATAAATCAAACTAGAAAGGCGTTCAATCCAGTCCTAAGCAAGATAAGCCAGGAATCAATTATATTATTCATGGCAGGCGGTGGAAACTGATGGAAACAGTACTACTGCAATGGAATGGATATCGATATTTCCCATACGAGCGTGAGCTCGCGAAGCGTGAGGTTCAATCACTGCTTGGTACTTCCCCGGAGGAAGAAAATGGGGGTCTGCGGATTCCAAGAAATGGTTCCCCGTTGAAGACCTTGGATCGTCTTACTTATTTCCGGCATATTGAACTCACTGATGGTGAAAAGAGAATACCCGATCAAACCCGTCTGGAAGTATCATCTTGCCGAAAGTACGATAAATTAGACGACGATCACTATAGCTCCCACCAGAGCACGCGCTATTCAGCGCACGGCTTGCATGAATATCGTGGTAAGTTCAACCCCCAGATAGTTCGAGCCATTGGTAATATCATTGGGTTGCCTATCGGTGCTTGGGTTCTGGATCCGTTCTGCGGTAGTGGCACCACTCTGTTGGAGTGTGCTCATGTTGGTTGGAACGCTGTCGGCGTAGACCTTAACCCCCTTGGTGTTTTCATATCGAACGCAAAGGTTAAAGCTGTTCACTCTTCTACGGAACAATTATCAGATTCATTAAGGAAGCTTGGTGATAGTCTGTCAGAAGTCGCAAAGAGTCTGAACTATGAAGTTCCATGGGATGAGCAGCAAATGGAATTGCTCGCGGGACCAGACTGGTTCGATACGCTCCCGAATTATGAGTACCTGCGGCGTTGGTTCTCCTCGTCTGTCTTATCTCAATTTGCTGCTATTCTCCAACAAATTAGGACTCGTGTAGACTCATCCTTGGCCTCTGTTTTTCAGGTCATTCTGAGTGATCTCGTTAGAGAGAATTCATTGCAGGAGCCGGCAGATCTTCGTGTGAGAAGAAGGAAAGCTCCAGCTCCTAATTACCCTGTCATCCCCATGTTTATTAGAGCGATAGAGAAAAGGTTCGCCACCATATCCGCTGCATTACAGGAAGTCCAACTGTCTCCCTGTTATCAGCAAGCATTTGTTGGTGATAGCCGATCTTCTTTTGAATGGCTGTCTCGGCAGAGCAGTATTCTTGAGGGCCAAATATTTGACTGTGCAATTACGAGTCCGCCTTATGCCACTGCACTGCCTTATATTGATACCCAGCGGCTTAGCCTATGTCTTCTAGGTTTGATATCATCATCTGAGGTTGCTCAACTTGATCGGCAAATGATTGGTACCCGCGAGTTGCTCGAGTCAAAGCGAAAAGCATTAGAGGTCGGCATGAAGCAGGACGATGGGCACGAATTGCCTGAAAGTGTTTTAAAACTGTGTCAGAATATGCTGAACTTAGCAGCATCGCCAGACAATGGGTTTCGTCGTCGCAATATGCCCGCACTTATTTATGCATACTGCTCTCAAATGGCTCAGGTACTAAAGAGTATGAAGCGCGTTCTCCGCCCTTCGGGAGTCTTTGCTTTAGTCGTTGGACGAAATAGGACCACCTTAGGTGGAGAAGCTGTCTTGATTGACACACCCAAGCTAATATTAGACATTGGGGTTTATAATGGTTGGAAGATACGAGACGTAATCGAATTAAATACTTACGCCAGATTCGATATGCACCGGAGGAATTCAATTACGACTGAAACGCTGATACTGTTTGAGAACTCTTAATTTATGGGCCGTAACCAAATCTGTGTTGTGGCCTTTCTTCTGTCAGATAGGTGGCGAAATCGCTATAGTCAGGATCGTTGTTCGTAATTAGCCTTACTACGTATTGATAATCTACACCTGATGGTGCCTGTTCCACTACTAAAAGACTTGTAGTATCAAACGATTGAGGTACTGCCTGTCGGAATAGCCCAGTAGGACGGGGACTAAACCTGTGCTCAGGGGCATGCTCTGGCCTCGCCTCTCTATACCATAGCACTATGGTAATCGGCACGCCCTCGGGAGGCGTTGTCGAAGAAATTACCCGGGCTTCTACCTGCCATTCTCGTCGTGGCAGTGCCCTTGTGACTTGAGCATACTTTTCTGGCCAACCCCAAAATGATGGGAAGCGGTCGCGTGCCATCTCTCCAAGGTCAGGTTCGAAAGTGCCAGGACGGCCCCTCAATTTAGCCACATCATTGTCTGTGAGCGTGCGCACAAAGAACCGCTCAGGTAATGGAGTAGTTCCGATCGGGTCTCCTTGCTCCCCAGCAGCGTCGTCTAGAGTCTCTCTCCGCAAAGGAAATGGTATGTCTATGGGTACTACGCTTATTACTGGTGGGCGTCGTGGGGGAGCGGAAGGTAGATCGCGTGAAGGCTTGTTTCTTCGAGAAGCATGTCTCCGATCTCTCCGAAGTTCGTGTTCGCCTTCAATATAACCTGCCTCATACAGCCATCGCACATCATCATTGGCTGCAATTGTATGAGCGTAAGGGGAAGCAGCTAGACTACTCCAAATCGCATGCATCGACCTTAAAAATGCACGATCATGCTCTGAAATTGTGTGAGTCTCAATCTCTGCTACAAGTGATGCTTCGAAATTCGTGATAAGTCCTCCGGTTGTCAAATTGGAAGACCCAACTATTATTGTAGCCTGCTCTGTTTCCGGTGCCCCGTCGTCGAACCAGTATATTTTGGGATGAAATGTTTGAGATGGATGCTTGTAGAAGACTCTCAAGGAGGCTTGTTGCTGTAATATTCGAAGCAAGGCTTCGACTGTTGTCCCCCTCTCGTTTATTCCGACAAGAAATTCAATCTGGGTAATTTGTTGCCCGATCGCATCGAACAGACGGGAAACGCCATCATCTCGTGCCCACGCAACCGCGATTCGGGCTCTTCCTCCTTCAAATCGTTGAGATGCCAGCCTGATTGCTTCAAGGGCTGAACTAGCCGGTCCCATGATTATGCGATTCATCGGACTGTCCCCTTGTTTAAGTCACCATCTCCTAAATCAAGCCCTTTTGGCATGGCTCATTTTATACCCTATTATGGCTTGCAGACAAGACCACCGTTTTTGAGAGCATACTCGGCTAGTAAAATATATCGGTTCGGTCAACCGACGTGGGGTAACAAAACTGACTTTTGTGCAATCCGACCATGTGCGTAGTGGAATCTTAGATACTGTCGTTATTACCCTTTGTAACGGAGTGTGCAGTCTTAGTACAGCAAATATATCGTATCTGTTGACCTATGTTTGGGCTTGGTATACACTAAGGCTACCTACCATAGAAGTAAACTGCTTTTGTAAGGCTAAAGTCCGAGCTGGCGTCGAGCGATGATTAGAGTATTGCACACTGCTGACATCCACCTAGGTGGTGGATTTTCTTCCAAGGCTGAAAAAGGCTTTCTGGGTGAAAAAGGCAGAGAATACAGAAACCAACTTCTCAGCACTTTCGAGAAGATAATAGAACTGTCTATAACTGAAAAGACCTCTATCCTCCTCATAGTGGGTGACCTTTTCGAAACCAATCGTGTGCATGGAATCGTTATCGGGAAGGTGTTATCGGCGTTCAAAAAGCTAGATGAAAATGGCATCCGCGTATGCATCCTGCCTGGAACTCACGACGTTTACAACGATGAGTCTATATACCGTTTTGTTAGCTTTCCTCCAAATGTGACAGTATTTACACCTGGACATGACCATGAGATTTACAAGGATCTCGATCTCACTGTGTATGGGAAAGCTTTTGATGGTAAATCATACGGCGAAAGCCCTATACAGGGGCTATTGCTAGTCAAAGACGTAAGATTTCACATCGGCATGGCACATTGCTCTATCAGGATCCCCGGAAGGATAGAGCAAGAAGCGATGCTGCTCGATAGGAGTGAGATAGCAAGCTCAGGGTTTGATTACCTTGCTCTGGGTCATTGGCACTCTTTCCAGGACTTCAGCCAGGGAAACACCGGAGCATTTTATTGTGGCTCTCCCGAACCCATATCCATGGATCAGAAGGGCGCTGGCAACGTAGCCATGGTTACCATACAGGAAAAAGGCGATGTTAAAGTCACTCCGCTTCGGGTGGGAACTAAGGAATTCGACGAGATACACATAGATGTTGGCCTCGTTAAATCTACAGCGGAAATAATGAAGCTTATTGAAGCTAAAGCTAGTCCAGATTTGATATTGAAAGTGACATTGGAAGGCTTATGTACTACGGATTACGATCCGAATTCTAAAGAAATAGAAGACCTGCTGGGCAGGCAGTTTTTCTGTCTTCGAGTAGAGGACAAGTGGCATCCCAAGTTGGATGAAGTTACCCCTGAAAACTTCTCGGAAGAAACAGTGACAGGCAAATTCATAAAGCTCATGCAGGACAAGATTAAATTGGTCGGCGATGAAGAGGAGAGATCGGTGTATGAGGAGGCTTTGAAGCTCGGCTTTGCCCTTCTCCAAGGGCGTTCGCAGGTGATCGAATGATACTTAAGAGCATTATGGCCATACGGTTCAGAGGCATCAAGAAGGAAGACTTGATAACCTTTTTCCCTGGACTAAATATCGTCAAGGGAAGCGATAATGAAGCGGGAAAGTCATCACTGCGCATAGCCATAACAAAGGCGTTGTTCCAGGATCCCACCAGTACGAGTGAGGACGTACGTAAACTGACAAGCTGGGGCACAGATGAACCCTGGGAAATAGAGCTCGAGTTTCAGGTCAATGCAGCGGTGTATCAGCTGAGCAAGAGCTTGAGGGACAGAACTTGCAAGCTCGTTTGCAAAGGCTCACAGGAACGCCCCATAACAAATAAAAATGCTATCACAACTAAAGTAACAGAACTTATGGGCTGTCCGTCGGAAGTCTTTTTTGAAAGCACGGCATGCATAGGCCAAGACGAGCTGATAAGGATTATTCCGCCAAGCGTAAAGGAAAAAGGTGCTGATTGGCAAAAAGCGTATGGTCCTATAGCACAACGATTGCAAGCCACATTGAGTGGAGCAGAGGGAGTGGATGTCCCAGCTATTCTGGCAAAGTTATACAGCAAAACACACAATAAGCCTGCTAAGGGTCCCTATTATTATCTTTCAAACATCCAGGAACCAATAGAAGGACGTCGCAGTGAGAAAACAACGCAGGAAATCAAGGTTAACGGCTTGATGGAAAAAAGAAGAGAACTGAACAGAGCAAGAGAACAACTGAAGCAGATAAACAATGTTCTACCCTCAAAACAAGGAGTGCTTGAAAAAAACAACAGAATCCTACAACTTGAAGCTGATATAGCAAGAGATACCAAACAGTACGGAGATTTTGAAAGGGCCAGAGGATTTAAGAAAGAGTTGGAGAGCGCCGATGAACAATTAGGAAGAGAGTTCGCCTGTTTCTCTGGCAGAGAAGCAGATATTGCACAACTTAAGGATGCAAAACACGAGCTAGGAAGTTTAGGAGAGCAGAAGATTAGCAGACAGAATGAATTGAAGGCGTTGGAAGGACAAAAACCTGCCTTGTGGGCCCGTGTTTTAGGTATCGCATTCTTGGTAAGTGGGTTAGTAAGTGGGTTGGCAGGCTTGGTTATTGGTAAATACCTCTATTTTGGTTTTGCAGTTGCAGCCGCCGGGCTGCTGCTTTTAGGATACTTCTGGCTGATTCCCCAAATAGCCGACAGGAGGAAAAAAGATTACATATCCAACGAGTTGAAGACACTGGAGAGCAAAATTCAAATCAAGGAAGACTTAGTAAAGTCCGTTCTCAATTCGTTTGGCTTCCAAGATTATGATAAATATGAGAGGCAACATGGTGACTACGAGACAAAGCTAAGACAAAGAAATCAGCTATTTGATAAGCTGAGTGGAATACTGGGTGATAAAAACTGGGAAAACTTTGAGGCAGAGAACTCTGGTTTAGCAATAAAAGTGACAGCCAACCAAGATGAACTAAAGAAGCTCCTCCCTTTCAAGCTGAAGCCACTTGAATTGCAGAAGCTAGAGATAGAGGTCAATGGCCTAGGTGGTCTAGTAGAACAGAAAAGAGACCTCGAAGGCAAGAAAGTTGGGCTCGACAACTTTTTCGTATACACAGATGCTGACACAGACCAACTGGCGAGCGCAGAAGAGGAATTAGAGCGGCTGGAGCAAGAACGGAAATTCTGGGAAAGAAAACAGAAGGTTTTTGAGACAACCAGACAAGTTCTGGAAGAAGCTCACAAGCAGGCGCTTTCTAGGGCAGCCAATGTCCTGGAAAAGGAACTTGGTAGGTACATATCTATCATAACTGATAGTAGATACATTCAGGTCAGAATAAACGAGAAAGATTTATCCATCCAGACTTTTTCTCCGGAGAAGCAAGATTGGGTGAATGTCTCAGAGCTAAGCCGGGCAACGCAAGACCAGTTCTACATCTGTGCCAGATTTGCGCTGGTAAACCTCATCACGGAAGGGAAGAAGCCGCCTCTTCTTTTGGATGACCCGTTTGTTAACTTCCACCCCAAGAGACTAAAGAGAACGATACCGCTACTTCAAGAGTTAGCTAAAGAGAATCAAATCCTTCTCTTCACCTGTAGTGACACATATGACAATTACGGCAACAAAATACTACTGGAGTAGTTGTGAGTGTTTTGCTCTCTCAGTAAGGATGTTTGTCTTTTGATTCTAAACAGGCCGCTAATATATTCTAGATAAGTAGTCGTGGGTTCAAACCTCTACAGTGCGCCGCATTTGAAATAAGTGTAATCAACCGCCTACATCATCGTACACGTTTTTTTATTACACTTTCTAGCGGTCAGGATCCGTGAAAATGAGTTAGCTTAGCTATTCTCGTATTACACACAGGAATTGCGACTGTTCTACGCCTTTGGCATGATATAATGAACTCAGATATTTGATAGGAGAGCTTAATCCTTTATTCCAGATTTGTTAGGAAATCTGTCAATATTGTCTTGGCAGAAGGAGGGGCAAATGAGCTATTACCAACACAAAATAAAAGAGATCATTGAGAAAATAGGCAGGAATGATTTCTATCTTCCGGCAATCCAAAGAAAATTTGTATGGGATTGTCAGCAGATAGAGAGTTTCTTCGATTCCATCATGAGGGGTTATCCAATTGGAACTTTTCTTTTCTGGTTTGTCGCTGGTGAAAATAAAAACAATTATACATTTTACAAATTCATCCAAGAATATCATGAGAGAGACAGGAGCCGTAACGAAATAGCACCAAAGCCTGAACTAAAGGAAGAGATAATTGGAGTCTTGGATGGGCAACAGAGATTGGGTTCCATGTACATTGCCTTGCAAGGCACTTATGCTTATAAGAAAACCCATGCGCGATGGGAAAACGATGCTGCTTTTCCCAAAAGAAAGCTCCATCTAAACTTGCTTAAGCCAGAAATTGTGTCAGATGACGGCTTCATCTACGAGTTTAGATTTCTTACAGATGAAGAGGCCAGACAGTTAGACGAAAAACATTTGTGGTTTCCGGTTAGAAATGTCCTGTTGTGGGAGAAAGATCCCAAGATAGATGAGTATTACGACCATCTATTGGAGCAAGGTGACCTTGGAGACAAAGCCCGTGTGGCAGTTGAACAAAAAAGGGATCTGATAAAAAGAATACTGAGAATATTGCATCAGCGTTTGGTGATAGAAGAATTGATCAGCTATTACAAGGTAGATGAACAGGACTTGGATGAGATATTGGATATCTTTGTCAGAGTCAACAGTGGTGGTACGATTCTGTCTAAGTCAGACCTACTTTTTTCTACGATTGTGGCTAATTGGGAACGCGCGCGGGAGGAAATTGAAACACTATTGGAGACTATTAACAACAAGGGTGAAGGATTTCGCTTTGATAACGACTTTGTTATGAGAATGTGCTTAGTGTTGACTGACTCGCCGGTTCTTTTCAAAGTAAGGAGCTTTAAGAAAGATAACATAGAGAAGATAATGAACGAATGGGATAGTATAAAAATGTCTATCGAGCATTCTGTCACTATTCTGACAGAGTTTGGCTTCAGTGGTGAAAATCTTACATCACAGAACGCTGTGATTCCAATCGCTTACTATCTCAAGAATGGGGGAAATGCTGACAGCTCATCTAAGAAAGAGCTTAGAAGATATTTGATCCATGCTCTTCTTAAGCAAACATTTGGCGGGCAAGGTGACCAAGTTCTATCGAATATGCGAGAGACACTTAGGCGAAAAGACGGCGACCTCTATATACTTAAAGAGAAGAATTTCTCTTTTGAAGCTCTGATGAATACCGCTAAGTTGCCGGGTAACAGGACGCTAAAAATAATGGCCGATGATATTGAAGATATCTTGGAGTATGAGAAGGGGCCATATACCTTTATGGTGTTATCACTGCTGTATCCCAATATTAGACTGGGCCAGGTTAAGTTTCATCAAGATCATATACATCCAGTTAGCCTGTTCACCGATGCAAAATTGAGGAGTTATAGCATTAGCGAGGAAAAGTTTAACTGGTGGAAAAAACTTAAAGATCAGCTTCCGAACCTTCAAATCATGGAAGGGGTAGAAAATGAGACCAAAAACAAGACGCCTTTCAAAGAGTGGCTGTACGGGGTTGACCCTAATGGCAAGCCTAATGTGTCCGATATCAAGAAGTTCTTAAATGACAATTACATCCCAGAAGATGCTGGCCTCGAATTCAGGGATTTTGAGAGTTTCTTTAGCAGAAGGAAGGAAAGGCTTCAAGAAAACATTAAGAGGATATTGTTATAAAAACGAATGGATAACCCTAAAATTTCTTAGATAATTACGCATGAAGGCAAAATAGATTTTGAGCTTGAGCAAATGCTTTCATAGAACCATCACCGGTCATGAGTATTGCATTAGAGCTTAATGCACTGTTTTTAATGATTTCATCACGTTCAAGGCTAGATGATGTTTGATCAAATGAAGCTGAAGTTATCTCGTCTAGTCTAATCCTACCCATTGCTGCAAAATTTGCTAGCTTGTCAAATTCCCTTTTACCACCCGATGTATCACATTCCTTTTTAACTACGGGGTTAAACAAAACCGTGAATCCTTCAAAAAATTTTGACAATTCCAAATCTTTACTAAGCAAACCGCCAAGAATAATATTGCTATCTGGTAATAGAAACCCGCAATAATATCTCAAAGTTGTATTGATATCTGGAATTGACTTTTTGCAAGAAAGACACCTAATACAGGTCTCTTTATTGTCGATAGTAACAAGCGCGGCTTTGCTTCTTTCACCACATGAAGGGCAAACAATGGACAGCGAGGTTATAGAGAATTGCCCTGCTTCAAATTGCTCTATAAAATCTTTAGATAGAATATCAGCTCTTAAGGGTATGACAGATTTATGCACTTGTGATCTGCCATCAATCTCGCATACAGTTTTAAATGATCGCTTAACAAACCAAGGCCAAGATTTTCCTGTCTGTTTCCAGGCTTTAAGCCATGTTAAAGTATTCACATCTCCTGCATTTCCGCTTCCGATGCTGCAATTTTCTAATTTGAATTCTCCAGACCGTGATATCGCTTCGATGACTTTTTCTCGCTCTCTTTTTGCAAGAACCGAGGCAACCTTGGATTCAAGGTATATTACATCAGCTTTGTTTACCACTTTCACTTCTGCCCCGGCATTTTCTAACGAGCGCAGAAACCTCTTAAGGCTCTCACCAACTCCATAATCGTCTAGTACAATTCTGCATTTTGAGAGTTCAACATGGCGTGTAAAGTTAGAGAGAATTCGTTGATAAACAACATCCATAAACTTATTGAGATTAAACTTATCGACGTGCCAGGGCGGAATTTTCTCTACCATGAAATTAAGCCCTTTAGGCCGCATCATATCCATCCGTTTTAATATATCATCCCAATAGTCCACTCCATGCTTCTTTTTTGTATCTGCAACACCAACAAGCTCTTTTACCTCATTGAAGATTTTGGCAGGGAAGATCACACCGACAAGAACTGTATGACCTAACACCTCTCCTTTCCCAGTCTCATCAAACCCGATACAGAAGTCTCTTGTTGGAGCAATAAGAGTACTGTCAATTAGAGTGGCAACAAAATCCCAAGCATCTTTTACTGCTTGGTCATTAGTGCCTGTCGAAAACAAGGTTCCTTTTTTGTAATATGTAAATGTGGCATCGGAGAATTTTACCCGCCATGCTTCGTGTTCGCTTTTAATGTTCTTGTCTTCAATGCCACCGTTCTGGATTAAATACCCTTTTAGCTGTTCGGCAGCATCGATATCAGCATTCCATTTTTGACCAAGGTATTCAAAACTCATAGTGTCCCTCTCTCCCTTTTCCCTAGCCTTGCCTTAAAAATGACTCTTGAGGCAACTTGCTTACTTTTGGGGCAAGTCATACTTTTAAGGCAAAGCCTCTCAATGTATAAAGGTGAATGTTATTATAGATGTCAAAGGAATCCTTGTCTACATATAGAAGTATGCATCAGCGTGTATTCTTTTTCTGGATTATTTGATTTGCCCATCAATTACATCTTTGAGTTTTAACCCGCTGGCTTTCAGGGCAGCGAATATGTAACTTTGGCTACACCCAAGCTCTTGGGCTGCTGCCGCCACGCTACAATGCCTTCTAAGGCACTCACAAATGTTTTTAAGTGATATATTTAGCCGTTTACGACCCCAAACCATCGACCACCACATTTTTCCCACAATTAGGGCATTGTACTTTCATCTGCTACTCCTTCCTTTTGGTTTTGGGTGACACCGAGAGCAAAGCCATTCAGCTTTTCCCCACAGGCTAGCCTCACGCAGCCAGTAATCAGGGCAACTACAATTAGGACATGGGTGAGTAGGGTAGCCTGGCATGTCAACAGGTGGGTCATCTGCCTTCCCCTCGGTAATAGGCGTCAACGTGTCAACGGTGCCGCTTCCGAAGCTAAAAATGTTGTCATGACCGTTGTCAGCCATTTTAAGGGTGTCAACCCTGTCAACGGTCAATATAGGTAAGCCGCCAACTGGAGGCATAGGTTCGCCAAGCGTATAATCTGCAGGGTATGACTTGCGCTGCTCCCGATTGACTAACCATCCCTGGCGCATAGCTTTGTTAGCACGTCTAGTAACTTGTTTGATCCATATTCCTAAGTGCTTTGCTATCGTGGTATTCGTTATGCTTTGGCCTTCAACTTTTTTCTGTTCTAATTCCTGCACAGCCTCGACTAACTGCCTGATATTAGCGGCCGCCCCTGTGCTGCTCTCGATGTACATATCACCGATCAATAGCCTTATGGTTTCGTAATCTTCGAGTTCGGCAACAATACGCCCGCTGGCGTCTGTTTGCCGTTTGTGGTGACGCAATATTGCGACTACTTTAATCAATGACATAAGCCTCGCGTAGTCTCTCAATATCCGGGGAGCCACCTGCAGTTTTCCCATAGAGGTGGCGAGTTCTTTGGCGTATGGCACCCGTACTTTCCAGGGCGCTTTTAGTTGTAAGTAAGCCTGGAAAGCCACCATTTGCGCGTCAACTAAATTTGTTTCACTCAGTTCCAGTTTGGCCTGGGCTCCAAGTGCAGCTGCTATTTGCTCGGCAGTATCCGAACATTCCAGAGTAAAAAACCGACTATTTAACTGGTCACCGAGCGGCTTTATAGATGTTGTTATCAGCACCGTGGGGCCAGGCTTATCAATCCAGCGCACTATGTAATCACCCGTCTCAGCGTCTCTCACGGTTACTTGATAACGCAATCTGTGGTCTTGTAATAGGGCGCGGATAGCGCTTGCTGCAGGACTGTCCTCGCCAGCCGGCAAACTGTCTGCTTCCCCGAATATAAGCAACCTATGTTGAAGGTCAGCGGTATCATAAATAAGGACACTCGGGGACCCTGCATCTATTTCGTGATAGGCCTCAGGCGGTAGTAATCTTTTTACGACCCGCAGGGTATAACTTTTGCCTGCCGAGGTTAGCCCGGCCAGCAGTAAATGTACCGGCATAGCCCCTTCCCTCATGGCTAACAAGCGAGACGTGGCTGAGTAATAAGTTATTAGTGCTGGCTTTGTATCGCCACCATAACCCGCTGCCCTTATGGCATTTTCTATGAGCGCCAGCGGATCATCGCTCTCAATGACAGGTCTGGCCTGTTGGTAAAGTTCCGTAAGTAGAGTATTGTTTAATTGTTTTACCAAGTCGGCAACTGGTATTGCCTTTGCCTTTAAGTCCTCCAGTAGACTGACAATATTCTCACCTTGAATGTGAGCCTCGCTAATATCTTTTATGTTTTCCGGCGCTATTATCACTTTACTATGTGGAGCCGCCTTATATATCCTCTGTGTGAAGTCCTCGGCACCCGGCTCCTGCCATATGTAAATATCGAGGTCCTCCAGATATTCACCCCAGGATACAGGAAATATCCCTTTCCCGGGCGCTCCCAAGGCCGGTATGTCATGTGCCCAACAAGTCCAGCAGTCGGATTCACCTTCCACGAATAGGACCCAGCCTGCCTTTTTAATTAGAGGCAGCCGGTTGAGTCCGTAAGGCCCCCATGACGCCTTGTCCCCCATTCGCCACCTGAAGCGGTCGTTCCCTTTCAGTGCTATCCTGATGTGAACTGCCGCCACTTGCCCTTGGCCGTTATAGTGGGGTATCCGAATAGCCGGCTGTTTATTGTAGTTAAAGTCACCAATTCCCAGTGACTTTAGGAAGTTAATGTCTAAGTGCTTGACTTCTGCTATTTCGGCAAGGGTCATACCGTTGACAACAGGTGTCAACGCAGGTGTCAACGCTCGTGTTTGCTCGTGTCTAATGGCCTCGTTGTCACGAGTGATGCCGTGTTGACACCCATTACCGTTGTTTGAATAGGTCAGGGTGTCATAGCCCCATGCGTTGCAAAAGTCCTGGTAAATATGCTTTCCGCCGTGGCAAGTGATGAGGGCTTTATCTCCGGCATCCGTTAATTCGATATGTCCCTTAGGTGTTTTATGCCCTGGTAATAGGCACGAGGCGGTATAGCCGCCCTTGCCGTTTGGCTTGGCATCCGGAAACTTGGCGAGGATCTCTTCAAAGTTTCGGGGTCTATTCATAATAACACCACCGCCTTAATCAGGTGAGCAAAGCGGTATTGGCCATCACCAAAGTCCACTTGGAAATACGGAACGTCGTCGTCCAAGATGAAATTTGTTGGCTCCGATTTCGATTTTTCGGACTCAACATCCGACGATTGACTCGAGTAACTGATTTTACAGAGTGGCACAGCATCGTCTCCGGTGTCTAACCCCGGCGCTAAGAAATCAACAAGATAATCTACACAATTTAGGAGTTTATCTTTCAGCCTCAAGGTGTTCATTATTCCCGTCATCCTACCCTTGATTCAAGACCTTAACTAAGGTCGACTCTAGTCTTATTGCCAGTCTCACTGAGCATTTTCAAAAGTGCAACTTTCGGCACTACCAGCCTGCGCCCCAGCCTGAGAGTTGGGATAATATTTTGGTGTGCATAGGCGTATGCTGTTGCTCTTGATAGGCCCAAAAGCCGTCCCGCTTCAGGAACCGAATAAACTAACGATTCCTTAACCTCGTTATTCTGCATTTTTGTCACCTCCATTCTGGGAAACCGGGAACAACAGTTCCTCACTACAATTGAGTGCCTTAGCTAAAGCTCTCCGTATATTGGGCCAGGTTTTACGTTTATCTAGCTCAAAATCACTTAAAAGTGATTGACAAATATGAGCTTGTTCAGCTAATTGTCTTTGGTTAAGACCCATTTGTTCTCTTATTTCTCTAATCTTGTTTGTCATTATTCACCTCCTTTGTTGACTTATTATTAACTCTAGTTTAAAATAAAAGTTACTCTATAACTACAAGTTATCGTAACAATATGCGTAACAAGGACAAAATATATTTACGTGATGTCAAGCTGGGGCTATATGTTTTCGAGGGTAAGGTCTGCACTGATGGTTATAGCCTAACCGACGAGGCCATACATGGTTTTGATTTAACAAGCAATCCTGGTGCAAAAGAAATTCCGATAATCGTACCTAAAGGAACCAGATATATGCGGTACGGTACCGGAAAAACCCAAATGGCTGATCTGATAGACAACGATTTGTTATTATCGGAAGGAGCACTTCATCGAAGATTCATGGCTTTAAAGGATAATGACAACAATGGAATACTCAAGTTTGTTAACAAATATGGTCTATTGATGCGCACCCAAATGGACTACTATATTCTAAAAAACAAATCGACAGGTAAGATTAGGCAGCAAGGGGAATCAGTACAATTTTGGAGGCAAATGATCTCAAAAGTAGCTGCATTAGTAGAATTGTGGGATATGATACGTGGTGAAGATAACCGAATTACAAATATCGTTAAATGGAGTGAAAAAGGTATTTCAATTTATACTCAGGGCAATTGGAAAGATATATTGAGTCCTAGTCTGGGGAATATGCGTCTATTATCAAGATGGCAAAAAGGCGATGTAAAAGGGCCAATATTATATTATATCTGTATTGAGACTGGTAATTTTTTAACGAATACTATAAGTCCAAGGGTCCTCCCTTTCGCTAAACTTGAAATATCTCAATTTATTGACACATTGAGGGCAGCTATTGGGGTTATGTTTCTAATGGAAATCAGCGGTCGAACTAAAATCATACAATGTCCGATATGTGGCGGCTGGATTGATGCGTATAGACGGACTAAAAAGTTCTGTTCTGATGCATGCAAACAGAAGAAATATAGAGAACGTAAAAATGTAAATGAAGCACAAGGAAAAGAAGGAGGCACGTTATGAGAGGTCACATTCGACAAAAGGGTAAAGGCTCCTGGCAAATTCAAGTCTATGCTGGCACCGGGCCAGAGGGTAAACGCCGCCGCCACTTTGAAACAGTAAGAGGTCGTAAGGGTGACGCACAGAGACGCTTAACCGAGCTATTAGCTAGCCTTGACAAAGGCGTTTATACCCCTCCAGGACGGCTCACGGTAGCAGAGCATTTGCGCAACTGGTTAGAGGGCTATGTCAAGACTAACTGCTCTCAAAGGACGCTTGACGGCTATCAGTCCATTATAGAGACCCACTTAGTACCAGCTTTAGGTCAACTTCAACTGAAGCACCTTCACCCCCAGGCAATTCAGAGCTTTTATGGCAAATCCTGCGAGCGGTTATCAGCCCGGACAGTCCACCATCATCATAGGGTGTTGTCCCAGTCCTTAAAGTTTGCCGTCAGACAAGGCTATCTAGGCCGTAACCCCACTGATCTGGTAGATGCACCATCGCCACGTAAGAAAGCTATGCACACCCTAACCCCTAGTGAGGTAGAAGTCCTTTTAGAGACAGCGAAAGATAACTTTTACTATCCGGTGATCTATACTGCTGTGAGCACGGGACTTCGACAGGCTGAATTGCTTGGCTTACGATGGCGGGATATTGACCTCGACATGCTGTCGATATCAGTCTCCCAGGTACTTTATAAGAGAAGGGGGATATGCCAGTTTAAAGAGCCTAAAACAAGCCACAGTCGCCGCCGTGTAGCCATGACACCAAAGCTGGCTCTTTTCTTGAGAGACTACCGGACAGAGAGGGAATGGCTGTACCATGAGCTAGGTAAACAGCTTAGTTTAGATGACATGGTCTTTACCAATGCACAAGGCAAGCCAATAGATCCATGCGTTTTGACTCACGCCTTTAGCAGATTAGTCAGGCAAGCGGGACTGAATGGTATGCGCTTCCATGATCTGAGGCACACCTTCGCTAGTCTCATGCTACTACGTGGAGCAAAACCTAAGGTAATTAGCGAAGCGTTAGGACACGGCTCGGTCGCTTTTACAATGGATGTCTACTCGCATATAATAAACGGCATGCAAGAGGATGCTATGGCATTACTAGATGAAGTACTGCCAGCAGGGGTAGCTCAAAAAATTAACGCCAAATTAACGCCAACTTCTACAATTATGTCCAGTAAGTCCCAGAAATTGGCTTCGAAGCCAGCGTAGCTCAGGGGTAGAGCAGCGGTTTCGTAAACCGCCGGTCGTCGGTTCAAATCCGACCGCTGGCTCCACCTATAGTTAGGCGGAAACTGCGTGGCTTGCACAAGATGTAGGACACGCAGTTTTTTGTGCCCTAAATAAACTGCGTGTCGTTCCCACATCAATGAGGGGTCAAGTCAATATCAGTTTTAGGTCATTGAATTTTGACCGGAGAAGGAGGCTTGACTACTATGAAGGCAAAAACATTGGTGTGGGACCAGGTGGACAAAACACAAATACCATTGGAAAGATTGATTGAAGAATATCTCTTAGTGTGCCGCACTGAGGGAAAAACCCCCAAGACGCTCCGCGGCTACAGAGAGAAGCTGGGAAGATTCTGCCGTTGGCTGAACGGAAATCTAGATGATTTCACGCTTCAGGCAGTACGCACGTATATCGGCGAGCTACAAGGGGCAAGGAAGTATGAGGGACATCCCTACAGCCCAATCCAGGACACCGGCCTTTCTAGCCTTACTATAAAGGGACATGTTGTGGTGGTGAAGGGCTTTGCCACCTGGCTCTTCGAGGAAGAGTACACTAATGAGAATGTTCTGGGAAGGCTTAAGCCCCCCAAGGCTGCTAGAAAAGTAATGGCGACTCTGTCTGAGTCAGAGGTATCTAGGATTCTGGCTACTATAGAGAGAGGTACGCTAACTGGGTATCGGAACGAAGCTATAGTTCTCCTGCTTTTGGATACAGGGCTTCGCTGCGCCGAGCTAGTGGGGCTTCGTGTGGACGATCTCTTTCTCAAAGACCAATGCTTGAAGGTGATGGGTAAAGGTCAGAAGGAGAGGATAGTGCCATTCGGTGATCGCACGGCAAGAGCACTGTTACGGTATTTGAATTTGAAGACGCAGGTGAATGGATGTGACAGTGTTTTCCTTAATCGTGATGGTGGGCCATTGACAGAGAACGCTGTCAGAATGGTCTTTGAGCGACTAGCTAAGAAAGCTGGCGTACCACGCCTGCACATTCATCTTCTGAGGCATACTATGGCCACTAACTACCTATTGAGTGGGGAAAATCCCATAAAACTGCAACGTATTCTTGGTCACGAGACTCTGGAAATGACGCGCAGGTATGTTGACATGGTAGCCGTCCAGTTGGCCGTGACAGAATCAAGTCAATCACCTGTTGATAGAATGCACCTGAAGTATTCCAAGAATCCGAAAAACGCGACCAGAGAACCGCTGGGTGTAGGCAGCTCACGAGGGAGCTGATCTTACGTCATGGCGGTCATAGCACGTTAATAAACTCTTTAACCTAGTCGTTCATAATCTGTCTCTCAAATGCTGTAATCTGCTCTGCTAGCATTACATGGAATTCATAAGTCCGGTTGAATTTAAATTACTTCTAAATCAATCTGGGACTTGGTAACCAATATCGTATCCTGGTCCAGCTCGCATTTGAGTTGTTCCAACTGTTCTCTAAGGCTAGGCTCGTAATTGGATAGTACGTTAAGAAGAAGCGAATCCTCGGATGTACCTCGATAATACCCCTGTCCTCTGACAATAGTGTAACCGTCAGGGAAGATCCCATCAGCCCATTGTCTAATCTTATTAAGATAACCTCTATCAATTCTTCTTGATCCATTATCGCTTCCAATGTATATATCAATTCGGTATGGCATGAAATCATGGCTATTGGATAGTTAACCTTTCGTCTCTATTGGAAATATGAACCTCGGCTGTTATTCTCATATTGATCATCACGCTTTTTAGTTACCGCAAGAACACCACGTACAATTCCTTCAATTTCATAACCTTTTGCTTCCCACTCTCTTTTTATCTTTGAGAATTCGCCTTTATATTCAATGAATTCGGTTGGGCTATACCCACCATCCCTGATCATCCTGGTCACATTCAATGTTCGTGGATTAAATTCGACTACATCCTTGTACTTATAATATATGCAGACAACTGGAAGGTTATTTATCTCCGCAGTATTGTAAGAGAGTTTTTTTGCCCAAACCTTTTCACAGCTACCGTTTCGTGACATTAAATCCAGGGACATCATTTTTATCACTGTTTAATAATCTTCAGGTAAAAGAGCAGTTGTGGCACCACCGTCGCCATCATCTATAAACCAAAGAGGTGGCCTTTTCTCTTCAACATCTTCAAACACTTGCAGATAATCCAGTCCTTTATATTGCCTTGCTTGTCTCTGCAGGTAGATCAAGCAGCTTCCAATAATTCCTTCTCCATAAGTATCCAGAGCATTGCGTGTTGCTACATAAGGTTGAGTGTCGAAGTAGTACTTGCTATTAGGATGGCCCAGGGGTATCTCCTGTGGCTTTAGCCTCAGTTTATATTGTTCTATCATCTTCCTCACCTAATACTGCACCCACTTATTGTTAGTGAAGTTCCAATCGTGGTTATGGCATCTCAAACAGTATGGCTTGTCACAATCTGAATCCCTATCTTCAATCTTCTGGTAACTACGTGATGCCGGATTCCATTTCCATCGAATATCCGTATAAGAAGTCTGACCAATCTCCAGAGGATTTCCGCAATAAATACAATTTGGTTGTCTGCCTTCCCTCTCAGCAAGTTCAAACATTTCTCTGATCTCCGGGTCTATGTCTTCGTAAAACCCAGGATATTCAGTTTCACTGTCTTGTTTGGCATGGTAACTATCAGACACCATTATCACCCTGAGTTCCTGCTTGATTCATTTTTGTCTCATATGCCTTTTTAATTTCTTCAACCAAGTCATTTCCTTTTTCTTGAGCTAGCTTCATTACATCTGAGTCACGTTCAATTTGATATTTACTACCTAACAACGATTGTAGTTTTTTTAAATCGTCACGGTCGAAAATTATTCCGGTAGAATATAACGGATCATCATAATTAACTTCCGTTTTGATTTTCTCGAGGATGAGATGTGAAGCTAGAATTTGAGTTAGATCCTTTTTAATCCAGATATCATAGTCTGCACAGAATAGATTGCTTGTTCTTAAAAATGCACGATAGTAGTCAATCTCAGCTTGAGATAGTCTTTCCATAGCTTTATCATTAAGTTCTTTGAGCATGGCCTCAGATTCGTGATAGGAAAGAATGGCGTCAGAGAACACCATCGCATAGCTTTCAGATGAAAGCTGATAGCGACCTCTCCAAGGATCTGTCGAGTGCCATAAAGCCCGAAACTTTCCATTAGTGTCATTTCTGGTCTGAGATATGTGGTAGGGATCCTTGTTCTGGCCCCGATAAAGGGTAGCTACTGGTTCATCTTCATAGAAACAGGCCTCACACAAAGGCTTTTTCTCGTAATATGTAGCCTCGTCTCCACAATAGAATTCGTTCTTAATAATTGGCTTTCCACACGATGCACAAGCGATTCTTTTCGCCATACCGTGTCATTGTAAATATTCCTTTATATTCGTTTTGTGTATATGCGATGCCGAATGTGCCAATTCTAAAGGCAAAAGTGTCTTTGCTAGAATTGCTACCAAGAGGAAATAGAAAAGGAAACTTACCTTCTATTGAAACTTCTAGATATTAAAAAGAAGGGGAAATTAGGAGGAATAACTTTGGCAACAACCTATCGTCTTACCCTAATCAACAGTTGCTTCACTTCTCAGTATCAGGTCTTTGAATGGTAATTGCAGTGCCTTCATTATATCCACCGCATCGCCTACAAACAATTTTGCCCAAATGAGTCTCACCACGCTCTGTTTATAACTAAAACATCTCTACTGGAGAAACCATTAGTAGCTCATATGTACTTCCAATTCATATTTATCTGCAATCTTGAGAGCATTTGCCAGGCTGGATATCCTATCTCTAAACCCGATTATTCTTGTCCTGATATCCTTGTTATTTGCGTCCCAAATCGCCCAGTCGGTAACTTCCTGTAGCGTCTCTATGTAAGGTAGCAAACTCCTTGTTTCTTCTAACGAATACGGGTTCTCTCGGTAAATGTATTTGGAAATGAATTCATCGATAAAAGGGAGGTCAGTGTTTTCAATCTTTTCCGTGTCACTTACCATTTCATTGGGCTTTAAACTCTCCAGCATATCTACTACATGGTTAAACAGAATTTCACCACCTTTATTTATTGGCGTTCTCTCACATATTCCCATCAATTGTTCGATCTTGTCCTTAGGCAACTCTCCTTTTGTTCTATCTACATAAGGAAAGGAAAACCATGCCTCTTTCATCCGCTTCTCATCTATTGTGTTGGCATAAAGAGTAGTCAGCGTGAATCCTTGGCGAAAACTGTTCATGCCGGGGTAACTAGAAAACCTGATATAACAATTGGTTTCATCCAATGGCCTGATTGGACACGGCCTGCAGATTTTTTGCTGTTTTTCATAGCTATTTTGCCACCAGGCTGAATACCAGTTGTCTTCTCCTGCTTTCTCCATCAACTGCAAAGCTGATTGTTTGGGAACTTTATCAAGCGATACATACCCAGTCGGTTTATTTTCAATATATTTCTCGATTCTAACCGCTTTTTTCTTTTCTCTGTAGTAGTCTTTGAAGCATGCCTCATTCCAATACCAAGTAGCATTCGCGGCAAAAGCCGGCTGATCTTCCATGATTTCACGGTAAATTTCCGGCTCCTCCATCTCCAGTAAAGGCATATTTACCAGCTGATCAATGCGCCTGTAAGGCAATAAGTCATCGGCGCCGATGTCCGGTGGTTCAGAATAAACAGCGATCACCTTTCTCCTATAGGGTCTGCATGAAGCATATTTGCAGTTTCGCAAACTACTTTCTGTATAACCAATATCAATTCCCATGAGATTCATCTGTTAAAGGATTTCTAAACCAGTTCAATTAAAGCTGACAGAAACGTGGATTACCGAATGTGCCTTATTTCGGAATAGAAAGGTATTTATCTTTGGCACTCGAGGAATCAACTTTAATCAAATACTACCGAATACGAGATCAGTAATATTTGTGTTTTTAGGTATGGACCCAAACCCGTTTGTATTTGAGTCCCACCGGGCCCATGCCCATTTGGGTTCAAAACCTTTAAATATATGCTTTTCCAATACTTTTTATGAACTCCAAATATGGATACCTACTGAAAGATAAAAACGTAAAGCGATGGCGTGAGAACTTGAGTAGAGGATCACAAATTACTGCTGATGTTTACTTCAGGAGAGTGGGGAATTTCTGTGAGACAAATAATTTAGCACCACATGAGCTAATCAATAAGAATGAAAAGATAATTTATGATCTTTTACTAGATGCAGTCACAGAAATGGAGAAAAAGAAATTTGCCGGAAGCTACATCGTATCTAACTTGAAGGCCGTTAAATCATGGTTGACTTTTAATGGCATAGAAATTAAGAGAAAGATAAAAGTTAGAAATTCTCAGGATACACCTTCACTGAGAGACGAGCGAGTTCCCACTCAAGATGAATTGAAAAATATTTTTCTTGTGGCAGACAGTAAAACCAGGGCCATGTGTGCCTTGATCGCGCATTCAGGATTAAGGTTGGAAGTACTGGGGAATTATGACGGAACAGACGGTCTGAGAATAAAAGATTTACCCGAGATGAAAATCGATGACGGGATTAGCTTTAACAAAATCCCAACCATCATTAGAATCAGGTTAAATCTCAGTAAGAAGCGGAACGAATACTTCACCTTCTTAAGTGAAGAAGGTTGTGAACACATGAAGCAATATTTAGAGATTAGAACACGAAACGGCGAAAAGCTGACAGTAGGGTCACCACTAATCACGCCAAAGGCGGCAAAAAAGGAATTCATTACCACCATTAATATAGGGGACGCCATCAGAAAAGTAATAAGAAAGGTCGGATTCAGCTGGAGACCCTATGTATTGAGGTCATATTTTGATACCCAACTCATGGTTGCCGAATCGAAAGGTTTGATAATAAGAGATTACCGTTCATTCTTTATGGGACACAAAGGTGACATAGAACATACTTATACGCTGAATAAATGGAAACTACCTCAGGAACTGATAGAAGGAATGAGAGAAAGCTATAGGAAGGCACAGAAATATTTGCAAACCATAGAATCAGATACTGAAGGAGATATTAGCAAGATGTTCAAAAGGCAATTACTACTAGTTGCTGGATTCAAACCAGAGGAAATTACTAAGGACCACATACAACTCAACGAGCAGGAATTTCAAAAGGTTGTGAGAGAAAAATTGGTCAAAGAGATGGGAAATGGCAATAGTAAGCAGAAAGTGGTGCATACTAATGAATTGGACATTTATTTGCAGGAAGGCTGGGAATTCGTTGCGACGTTATCTGAAAACAGGGCAATTCTAAAATTTCCTGTGCTATCATGACTTTGCCCGAGTTTCCATCTTTAATGAACGCAACCATAGATCCAACTTAATGACGAATTCTCCGATAGGAATAATTTCTGGCTCCGCCAGGATATAGCCTTGTGTAATCAAGTAATCCTTCATTTCTTTTTTTGCAAATTCTTTTAACTGCTTAAGGTTTATTGTGCAACCCATCGCTACCACTTGTATCTAAATCGGCTTGAGAGTTCCCTTTCTGCTAAGGCTAATTTCTCTACGGTTCGTTTACATATTTGTGCCTGTCTGAACTTCTCCACCTACTCTATCCTCAACTATCTCATATGTCCTTCCTCTGGTTTCACCAAGAGCCTTGACCAAGCCCTTAGAGCAAAGATTTTCCATGTAGTTTCTGAAAGCTCTCTCACTTTTCGGATACCTGGATTTTTTGACATAGAAATCACGGAGCCGACTTGCCGACAAGCTTTTCCATTCATGCAAAATCTGCATAATTAAACGTTCATCAGTATTTAACCCCTCCGGACAGTCATACTCTGAAAGTACATCCTTGAGATCAATGTCTTCTATCGATCCTATTTTTTCATTTTGCGCTCTTAAAGCTGCAACTTTCAATATATTCAAAATAGAAGCCATGTTGCCTTTAGTGGTTTGGGCTATCTTCATTATCGTCCCAATTGAGCATGTAACGCCCTCAACATTACCAGATATTCTCTCCTGAACTATGCCAACTGCCTCCTCCGGTGTGTAAGGCTTTAATTCAATCATGCTTCCAATGCTGTTTTTTGCTGTTAAACCCTGCCCGGCAAGACATTCAACAGTTTCGCCTGCTACAGCGACGCAAGTTCCAATCTGCATTATCTGCCCGATGATTTCCTTTTGCCTAAGACTTTCAATGTGGTCAAGACAAACAAGATACTTGTTATTTCTCATTCTTTCTATGAGCTTTTTCAGCAAGTCATAATTGCTACGACTGGCTACTGGTCTATCAATAAGTATTTCTCTTAACACCGTATTGGCTGTCTGATAAAGTGAGCAGTCTATATAAATGGCTCGGATTTTGCTTGAATTAGCTTCGATTGCTGTTTGCTTGAGCAAAGCAGTTTTCCCAGAACCAGGTGGACCATACAATATCGTATTTATCGAGTTTTTTAAGTTAGACGCCAATTGACGATATTCTGTTTCTCTGTATGTTAATTTTTTAGCAGGTTCTTGCTCTAACAGTGCACGCTGATTAATAGTAATGCACTGGTCAGAAGCCATAAATGTATGGTTATTGCGACAGTGGATATTTCTTATTGCCACAGAATTTGCCGAAACTACCGATAAATGGGTTCTTCTTGCTTCATTGGGATTGATGACCATATCCATAATGTTATTTCTCATGAGTAGTAAATAGAACAATAACTATTTAAAGCTTTGTGTCACAAAAGGAAATTTATATACCCCTTAACTATATTTCTTACCTTCCCTATAATCCTGTGGTTACAAATGAGAGGATATTGTCCTAGGTGTAAAGAGTACAGAGGAGATAATGGCACAGACGCCTGGAGTTTCGTCTGGAAGAATGGCTTTGCCCTATGTAAAAGGTGCGGCTCAGCCATTGATCTATGGAACCATAATGGTGATAAAGTCGGAAAAAATAATAAAACAAACAGACACCACCTACCACGAACGAGCAAAAGAAAAACATTTAAACGAAGAGCTATTTAAACCATTTTCATCATATACAGATACTGGTGACCTATATTCGGAATTCTTCCAAAACAAACTGGCCTCCATAAGAGGGCAGATTCAAGAAATAGACATTGAGCTTGAGATAAGACAATCGATCCATGGAGAACTCACTACAGAGATTGATCATCAGGTTCTATCTGCTTTGCTCTTCCTCGACCAGTTGAAGCATTGGGCTATAGGATATCGGGTTGGTGTTGATATGGAGAGAAACCTATGGGAGAGGAAAGTTGGAGACCTCCTGAAGGAAAAAAGAATGGAGAAATTAAGAGTCTGGAGGGAATCGGCAAGTCTAAAAGAAGGTAGACGAGAATTACTACGTGACTACGAAGAATTGGTTAAAAGACAGCGTCTGCTGAGGTGAGTGGTGTGGAAGTTGATGAACTATTTCAGAAGCTTGAGCCAATCCTGGGTGAAAAGATAAAAGCTCTTTGGCTTGAGTATGTACTTAATCCTGATAGTAAGCAAGAGATAGAGGGTTTGTTGAAAGTTCTGGCTGCTAAATATCTAAATCACAGTTTTGAAAAAAGGCAGATCGTGCTCGTTCCGCCTGATCCTCAAGTAGCTTTCGGCGAATATCTCCTGGGAACAGTTTATTACGGCCATACTCCACTTTGTGAGTTTGGTCTGCGTGAGAATGAATGGATACAACATATGGCTATATTTGGCAGAACCGGAAGCGGCAAAACAAATGTGGGATTCAATGTTCTCAGAAATCTAGTGGAGAAACAAAAACCTTTCCTTATTTTTGACTGGAAGCGAAATTACAGGGATGTTATTGAGCTCCTGGGTACTGGCAGGATAATGTTGTTCACCGTAGGCAGAGATATAGCTCCGTTCAGGTTTAATCCATTGATACCACCTGCAGGTACGACACCAACTATCTGGCTTAAGAAGCTGATTGAAATTATGTGCCATGTCTACTGGCTTGGTGAAGGTGTTGCCTATCTGCTACAAAAAGCTATCGATTCAGTCTACCAGGAATTTGGCGTTTATAGAGGTTCTAATACCTATCCGACTTTGGCAACAGTTCAACAATGGCTGGAGAATTACAAAGCAAAAAGGAGGGAAGCCCAATGGATGGATTCTACGTCGAGGGCCATATCAACACTCTGCTATGGAGACATAGGTAAAGTACTGAATACGCCAAAAGGGGTTGCCCTGGAAGAACTGCTTCAACACAATGTTATCCTCGAACTTGATGCATTGACCAACTCAGATAAAACATTCCTTATTGAGTCGCTCATGTTATGGATTCACCATTATCGGCTCCAGGAACAAGAAAGGGAGACATTCAAGCATGCCATAATAATCGAGGAAGCTCACCACATATTACTGAGGAGAAAAGAAAGCAAAGAGACAGTTATGGACATTATTTTGAGAGAGATAAGAGAGCTAGGGGAAGCTATAATCCTCATAGACCAGCATCCTTCGCTTATCTCAATACCATCAATAGGGAACACTTATAGTACTATAGCAATGAATTTAAAACATGGTAGGGATATCAATACTATCGGAGAAGCTATGCTCTTAACTGACGAACAGAAGGAGTATCTGGGCAAATTACCAATAGGTTACGGGATAGTAAAGCTACAAAGTAGACATTACAAGCCATTTCTAGTTAAATTCCCCTTTGTCGAGGTGAATAAAGGTTCGGTAAGAGATGAGCATATAAGAAAGGAATTCAGGAGTTATTTGGATAATAGCGAGGTGATTCCAGCTGATTTGGGGGAAATGGAAGTTATTCAGGATATTCAGCCTGGAGATAATATGAAGAGTAATATTAAGTTAGGTGAAAAAGAGGGGGAATTGCTTGAGGATATAGTAAAGTTTCCTACTAGTGGAATTGCTGATAGGTTTAAGAGAATGAATGTAACTGCATATAAAGGATATAAAATTCTAGATTCTCTTTTGTCATCTGATGTTGTTCTAAGCTCTTTGATAAGTATTCCGAATGGCAGGGTGAGATTTCTACAGTTGAGTAAGAAAGGACGTCAAATCTTAAAGAAGCAGAGAATCAATATTCCTGAGAGTAGAGGAGGACCTGAGCATGAGTACTGGAAATATAAAATTGCAGAATCACTGAAAGCTAAAGGCTATAACATAGAATTTGAAAGCCGAATTGATAGTCATTACATTGATGTGGTTGCTACCAAAGATAAAGAACGTATTGCAATAGAGATAGAAACTGGAAAATCTGATGCAATGGAAAACGTTAGAAAGGATTTAGAAGCAGGGTATAGGCCGGTAATTTGTTTGGTTTTAAATATAAATCTATTTAATATGATTAAAGATAATTTTCATAAGGACATAGAAGATGGCAAATTATCAATTCTAAATTTAATCACAAACGTCAAATAAAGATAATCCATTGTACATTTGAAGGCATTAAATTAAATCCCGTTTAAATGTATAGTTTTTACAATATTAAAAACCGATTCTTGTGTCTTAGACTTAAATAACTCTGGCTTGAAAACCCATGCGTTACAGATCATCCGTCGATAGCGAGCAGTCGAGTCCTTTAATAAAATACCGATCCTATCGGCTGTTTCCTTCGCTTCATTAACTATATACAAGCCCAGCTCTTCATTCAATTTCCACTGCTGAAAACGCTCACGAAGTTTATATTGTACTTTGGAATCGGACAAGGTCACATAAATATTTTTTTTACCCTCATGCTGAGACAATGCATCGAACAACAGTGATGGCTTTCTAGTTGAGGAGCCTTCTCGAAGCCACCGTTCATACCAATGGCTAATTTCTACTAAGACAGAAATAACTGAATCTATTATTGCGTCATCAAAATTCATTCCTTGATTTATGAACTCGCTATAAAGAAAATATGCACGGCTAGCAATATCCCTCATATTTAGATCGCTCTTAGATGCAGCTAACGAAATAGGTGGACGTGATGATAGGGCTTTTGCGTTAGACATTGCAGCTTTTGTGTTAAGCGCACTACGTCCGATAACCATTGTATCAATCTGACTATCAGGAGTTTGAAAAAAAGATACAGCATAAGTTCTAAAGCTTTGTCGAAAAATTAAATGAGTTAAGAAATTCAAAGCGGCTTGATTCCTTTGATTTTCGAGTACATGACCTTTGTCGGCAATTAATTCAGCGATAACCATAGACGCAAATGCCAATAATTTCTCGTTTCGATATTTAGCAACGTTATTATGCAAATCGAGTAGCCACGCGAGCGATCGTGAAGTTCTTTTGCTAGTCTCTGTAATGAGTTTTAAAAGTAGTTCATCAAGACTGAGCTCCTTGTAACCAATCACTGGCATTCTACACGCAAGTGCTACTAAAGATGCTATCCTATCAATAGGATTATCAGAAACGAAAAAGTTACCACCTGGTACTCGCGTCCCAAGTTGCAACGTATATATCCAAGCTAACTTGTATATCTCGCGCTCCAACGATTTTTTCGTTTTTTTGAGGTCATAATAAAGTTGCATCATGCTAAGGTAAGTTCTGCATAACATATTGATAATTACGTTCTGGTCTGGAGTATATTCGCCTCTTATCATTTTAAGGTTACCAGTCACCGCCCAATTCGACGGCCTCGCAACAAATAAACTAGCATTAGCCACTGCTTCAGCAATTGGACTAAACGCATCGAATTCGGCGTCATATTCACTTTGACTGTCTTCAAAAAATGCAACCCTTAGTCCTATATGGTGACAACTATCAAAAGCAAATTTGAGATGTGAAATACAATCGTGATATATCGACTCGATAGTTAACTCTGCAATATCTCTTTTTTTTAGCGCCCAAATAGAATTGGGAGTAAAGAGATACCAATTCGAAAGAGAAACCGGATCAGTAGAAGCTAAACAAACTGTTGTTTTATCTTCTTTAGGTAGGTTTGACCCATTGTATTTTGGATCCTGTATTACTACTGAAGGGCATTGATAATGCAGCGTCTTCAGTTTATTCATTCTTGGCTCCTATATAATTTTGAACAATGTGATCTTTAATGCATTTTAGTAGTCGGACAAACAATTGGCAATCCTGTGAACCTGGCTCTAAGCTAATTAAAGCTTCATATAATTCATTTATTAATGCTTCAACATCCACTTCATAAGCGGTTCTTTTTATCTTAGGCACTTCATGGTGAAGCGTTCGTACTTTTTTCTCCTTAGTTAGAATCTCTTTAGCTCCTTTAGATCGATAGGTTACAAACGTACCCACTCCGCGCTCCACCTTAACAAGACCTTCCAACCTGAGCGTCGTTATCGCTTGACGAATAGTTGGTCTACTGACATGGAGAGTCTCCATAAGCTTTTCCTCAGACGGTAGTTTCTGGCCGAATGAAAGTTTTCCTGAGAGGATATCAGACCGCAGCTTTTCTGCTACTTGGTAATGGAGTGGCTCGGGACGATTTCTATTTAAGCTAAAAGACATGACTCGCTCCGCCATTTTTTTCATTATGACATCTTAACATTATTAAGATAATTACTACTCAATCAATTGTCAAGAGACCGCGTAAAACATTATACACACATCGCACAGTTTTAAATAGATAGATACTATGAATATTTTATGCCAGCATCCAAATATTTTCCGATTGAAGAATGGCAGAAATTAGAACATAATTACGTCCAGCAAGGTATGCCCAGATATAAGGCACATCTTCTTATCTCATCCCTCTATAATGTACATCCGTTAACAGTATATCTGCACTTATCACCCGAATCATTATCAAGACGAAGAGCTTATGAAAGTAGTCGTCGAAGTGATCCTAGACGAAAAGCACTTAATCAAATTTACAGAACTACTTACCGGAGCAAACCGGAGATCGCCGAGAAAATTAGAGCATATCAACGGTCCTACAAGCAAGCTTACAGATACCTTCATAAAGCATCAAGTCGAATATCGGAACCTGCCGATCTGCCGCTGTTAGCTAATTCTCTATTTGAGGAAATTTACCAAAAGACCGGTATACACATGCAATATAAGACGATATTGGAAACCCTACTTCGATCAATCGATAGTAAAAATAAATAATCCTTGTATTTAGTTTTTTCAGGATTATCTACTTGACGCGAGGTTATGTAATTCCATTTATTTATTTCAAAAACCTCGTTTTTTTCATTTACCTTTTGACTTATCTAGTATTTTAGGGCTAACTTGACATTATTAGAAGTCGTTGTTATAATAACTACAACATCTCAATCTCAAATCGAAACCATAATATAAGAATAAAAAGGAGGCAAATTATGTTTGAACAAATTTTTATGGAAGAAAAAGAATCTCCGGCTGCCAGTATAGAAGAGGCTATACACTTGGCACAATCCGAATTTGGCATCAGTACGCAGACTATAGCGCTAAGCACTGTAAAGGTTGACGAAGACTACAGAATTTCTTGGAACGGTCAGTGGTATCCGGTCACGGCCTGGGCTTTCAGCAATCTCCTCAAAATAGTGAAAATTCCAGAAAGTTTTGGTTTGAGAATACCCCGAGACCTTCTAGCTGACAACATCGAGAGGCTCAAACAATTAGAGGCTCGAGCTGTAATTATTTTTCTGAGAGACGGCCATGTGGTGAACATTGTAAAAGATGGTTACCACCCTGCTAAAAACAAAGATGTTTTGCTGATGTTACAAATGCAAGCCAGTAGATGGGAGGTCGGGAGGATCCGCCTTAGTGATAGGGGCATGTGGCTAACTCTTTTGGACCAAAGCCTGCCGGTGATCGAACCCAGGGTAGGAGATATCACAAAGTTAGCTCTGACCCTGGTCAACAGCGAAACTGGGGGTACAGGTCTGAAATGCTCTTACTCAGCATATCGTTTGGCGTGTCTTAACGGGGCATTGGTAAGGGATGAGTGGGGTAGTATCAGGTGGAATTATGACCGGCGAGTAAAATACGAAACCTCTCTGACGGAGTTTGAAAACGGTTTGTTGAGTCTTTCTTTTCAAGCCAATGCTCTCATTAAGCTTTACTCCCTGTTGCCCAGCGAACAGCTGACAGATGAAGAAATGGTGGAATTATGGAGAGCTGTTGCCCGGGTAGTCGGCCCATCACATGCGAACGCGGTCATAAAAATAGATGAAGAGGAAAGAAAGAAGCTGGTGAAAGAAGTCCGGGAGCGCTGGGCTAGAAATAGAGTCAATCTACCGGACCAGAAAGAAAAGCCCGTCCTTACAGGATTCAATGCTTATGACTTGTTTAATGAAGTGACAGCGACAGCTAGGGACGCCAGTTATCCAGTCGCCAGGCAGCTAGAAAGGATTGGTGGCAGGCTGATTGAAGTCGCGGCTCGACGGCAATAACAACGTCATTCTATTGTAGAAAGGACAAATAAATGGAGATGAACAAGATTGAAAAAACTTTGAGAAATCTGATGGGCAAGCACACCCGTAATCTGACAGCCTTGCTTGCTGCTCTTGAAAATGTACAAGTTGAATCCTACCTCTGTGAAGATCATAAGGATTTAGATCTGATACACACCAGGCCAGCCTACACGAATGATGGCAAGCCTTTCGACTTCATGGTTAGAGAAAAGGTTGAGAGCGGAAGATGGCGGTTAGAATGCATTAAACCTAGCGTGGTTGGGCTTGCTCGCCCCATCGAGGTTTATAGAGCTGTTAGAAGCCAAAACAACATTATCAAACCATGGTCTGTGACAGCAGCAGAACAGGGTTACTGTTCAACATATTGGGCTGACATAGCCATTGGTGAGGGAGCCTGTAGCATGCGATGCAGGACCTGTTTTCTCATCCTAACACACCGCTGCAAGTGCGACCCATCCCGACATGTGCTGTATGAGAACCTAGATGATTATGTAGTTGCTGTTATCAGGTTCTTAATGAACCCATCTCGAAAGAACATTGGTCTAGGCATCGATTGTAGTGACTCCCTTCTATATGAAGGAGTCACCGGGCATGCACGGCACACAATGTTACTGGTTGGAGACCCAGAAATAAATCCTAAAGGATGTAAGCTGATCCTGCTTACCAAGAGCACCAATATTCATTATCTCAAAGGATACCGTTCCAAGAACGTAGTCCTATCATTCAGTCTAAATCCGGAGCCCATTGCTGATCTATGGGAGGGAAAGTGGAATGATGGAATACGTATCACCCCGTCTATCGAGAAACGGTTACTTGCTTCTTTGGAGGGTCAGGAGATGGGCTTTGAGGTCCGATGGCGGATAGACCCAATCTTTCCACTTGATCACTGGCAAGACTACTATCTTGAGTTCTTCCATATTGCAGCAAGAACAGGGCATCGTCCGGCAAGGATCACGTTAGGAACCTATCGTGAGATGGGGCCGTCTCTGCTCACATTTAGTGAAAGGTGGGGACTACCTCCCATGGAATGGAAAACTTCTACTATGACAAGGGACGGAAGTCACTACCATATCTCAGCTGTCGAGCGAGTGGCTATCTATAGATTCTTGAAAGCAGCAATAGAAGATGGATGGAAGCACACGGGGCACCAACCCATCGTGGCTTTATGTAAGGAAACGAGTACTGTCCGTAAGGCGACTGGTATCACTCATGACCATTGCAATTGTGAGTAGATATGAGGAGGGCAAAAAAGAGCTTTCACGAGGATAGGATGAAATTAACTCCAATCGTTTCAGCAAGCCGTAGAACAGACCTTCCAAGATTCTATGTCGACTATCTTGCCGATAAGCTAAATAATCTTAGAAGAAAATCAGTGGTGGTACTATGGACAAAGGATCCGGAGAATATTTATAAGCACTCGGCGTTGAGGACGGCATTATCCAAACACTACGCAGTTGCTATGGTTACCGTAACTGGCATGGGTGGTTGGCCAATTGAACCTGGGGTTCCACCGTGGGAACAAGTGGTGGAGCATACTAGCAAAGTCATTGCGTTTCTAGGCAATCCGGAAGCGGTAAGGGTAAGGTTTGATCCCTTAATTTATTTCGAGGATGGAAAGAGCAATATTGATTCGTTTCCTACAGTCGCAAAAGCGGTAGCTGAACTCGGTATTAAGCATATCATTACAAGCTTCCTCTGCTTTTATCCTCAAGTCAAGAAGGGTTTGGATGAATCAGGTATAAAGCTCATCAATCCACCATTGGAAAAGAAACTCGCCGATCTACAAAAAATGGCTTATGAAGCTGTGAAACTGGGCATTACCCTGTATAGTTGCTGTAGTCCCACCGTGGAAGGGGTTAAGCAGTCATCCTGCATCTCAGCCGAGTGGCTATCAAATCTTTTTGCTCTTGACCTAGATATAAGAAAGGATCCTTCACAGCGTAAGACTTGCAACTGCGTTATCAGCCGAGATATAGGGAGCTATTCTCAAATATGCAGATCAGGATGCGCCTATTGCTATGGCCAGAAGGGAGGCACTTTAAGATACCTGAAATGGAGGCATACAGAATAAAAATACAAATCAATAAAGGAGACGGTTTTGGCAAGTCCCGGTCCGGACGATAACCAAATCAGCAACCCGTATATGGGTTCTTATTGCCGCCTCCGCTATAAGCATACACCGCATTACCTTTGAGAGGCAAAAGTAACGGTACAGAACAAAAAGAAGATCAAAATAATGTAAAAAAAATTAAAGGAAAGGAGGAAAAATGAAAAAAGGTAGTAGCGCCAGTTCAGATCTAATGTCTGGGCAAGGAAAAGTTCAAAAGAAAGGAGAGAGAATGAAATTAACAGTTTTTGGTACTGCAGGGCAAATCATCGGCACTTTGGAGATGCGTCCTAGGATTTTTAGATCAAAAAAACGAGGATTCTGGACAACAGCAAAAATAATCGATTGGAAGGCTAAAAAACAGTTCCAATTCAACGCATATGCCGTGGAAATTTCCTCTGACTCTAAGAGTATAAATGAGCCCAGTAGTGATTCAGAAAATGACCCTGATAAGCAGCAAAGTCTGCTATAAAAAACGCAGCCGATAAACAGCGCTTAGATGAGAAAAAAAAGAAGGCGTTTGAAAAAGGTCGATTAATATCTTGAAAGTATTTTTAAAAGGAGGTCATAAAATGGAACGTGGATCATTGATCTACCGTGCCAGTGGGCCTGAGCACGGTACCGCATCGATGGCACCAGCAAGGGCAAACGACAACATCCCTAGTGATCGCGTATATCTAGATCCTGATACGGGACAGGTCTACGATGGTCGACGGGGTCACAAACTCGCCGACGTGCCAGATGGAGCGGTCGAGCTGCCAGTAACACATTGGTGGTAAAAGTAGGCCAGCACACAGTCAGACAAAGTCTGTTGAGCAGGAGGTATGAATGGAAGAGAGCCGCCTAAACTATGAGAAATGGGAAGTGCACAAGGTATTCCCTGGTGCTAGGTTGTTCCAGGAAAAAGATGGAACACTATATTGGGAACTCAAGTTCCAGATTTATACCATAAATGTGTTCTATACATCAGGTTATCCTTTTGTGCCGGCAAGAATCTTTATATCTCCTGCTCTAAGGACTCATCATCACCAGGAAGATTTATCGGTATGCTGGCAAAAAGGCGGGGAATGGAATCCCTCATGGACCGCCACCACTGTAATGGGCAAGGCAATACAGTTTATCTCAGAATTCAAATCAAGGAGGAGAAGAGACGATGCGTTTCTTGAAGAAGATAGTGATCTATATCATGAAATTGCTAGAACGATTCGGAGGCTATAGCAAGCGACAAGCTTCTGAATCCGAGTACAAGGAGCAAAAGGTGTTGTTAAACTCTGATGCTAGAGCCAAGATAAAGTCGGAATCACTCCAAGCATATCAGAACCACATGGAAACCTGTGGCTTCCTCTTAGGAAAGAGAAAAGGAGGAATTATATGGGTTACGGATACAACAGGACCTGGTAAAAACCCGCGTCTAACGGTGGCAATGTGTGAGCCGGACTATTCAGTTCTAGCTCCTTATTTAGCTAGAGGCCAAAAGGTAGTTGGTGCCTGGCATCTACACCTGGGATACGGTGCTGCATTAAGCTCAGGAGACCAAAACACCCTGGTAGATGCCTCGGCCATAATACCTGGATTTATTGCGGTGGTGGTCAATATGAAACCACAGGATATCCTCGATACGGCTGCGTTCTGCGTCAAGGATGGGCAAATAATGAACATAAAGCTAGAAGTCGATGATAGACTTGCTCGTATTGCTGATCTGGTGAATCCACAGGTGCTCGCTTCCAAGACAGTGGCCATACTGGGTGGAGGTAGTGGTGGTAGCAAATGCGCTGAAATGTTGGCCAGAACAGGGGTGCAATATTTCTTCCTCGTGGATTTGTTCCGTGAAAAGTTAGAGAAAGTCAATATAATCAGACACATAGGCTTTGAACGAGATATAGGTAAGCCTAAAACTAAAGTCATTGCCAGAGTATTGAAGCTAATAGATAAAAGGGTGAAGGTTAGGCAAGAGCATTTTGATCTGACCAAAGATGAAGAGAGACTGGGCAAAGTAATAGCAGCATCAGATTTGGTAATGGCTTGCCCCGGTGATCCCTCAGCAAATGCTCTGATTAACAAAGTCTGTCTGGAATTAAAAAAGCCAGTGGTATTCGGCGGAGTTTTTGAAAGGGGCAAGGGCGGCTATGTCTTTGGCTTAGATCCGTCTGATAAGGATGCCGCTTGCTTCAGCTGTCTATTTGGTCTTTCTGGCATACCGGACTCCAACGCCACTATCAGACAGGCAGCGCGAAATTACGGCATAGATGAGTCCCAGCTGCACGCCCAACAAGGGTTATGCTTGGATACGACCCAAATCGCCATTCTCCAAACTAGGTTGGCTTTGTGCATGTTACTTAAAGGTACGCAACATGAGGTAGCCAATATCAATGGTGATCTAATTTGGGTTGACAACCGAAATCTCCAGATAAAGATATCGCCAGTAAAGAAGAGAGAAGACTGCTATGTGTGTAACAAAGAAAATTGGCTTGCCAGCCAAAGCCAGAGTGACCAGATTGATATTGATATGGAAGCAGCACACAAGAGCAGCATAAGGCCGGCTGTAAAAAAGCAAAACAGGTTTCTGACAGCGATATCCAGAGCTTTAGCAGGCATCAAGGTAATAAAAAGAAAAACGAATACCGAGTGAGCGGATAAGTAGGAAAGTAGACATGGCAATACCCACTAAACCTAGTATCAGACAAACCCACCGAGGCAGACAAGTTAGGGTACAACGAGAGTATTACTCGGAGCCTTCCTCAAGCGTTGGCTCATCCGGATACAGTACAAGGCTAATATGGTCATTTGTAAAGATAGCATTTATGATCCTTGGTGCCATCGCTGGGATGGCATTTGTCGGCTGGCTGCTTATTCAATTCATCATTCAAGCCGTACCTATATCTCTTATAGCCATCGGCATCATGGGTCTTATTATATGGCTCATTGTCAAGCATGCATGACAACGTTTATTAAAGGGGAACTGTAGTAAGAATTGAGGTATCGCAATGCCAAACGGGCAAGATGAGGCAAGTGGCCTAACAAACAGAATCATAACTGAAGTCAAGGGCGAAGCGAAAGTAGGAGAGCCAGGAATAGAGCAAACCCAGACTGCCCAGGTTAACGGAACTGTTTTTAAGGAGACGGATCTGACCGAGCTGCCGAATTGCCCATGTGGTGCGGTTCTTCACAATATTCAGGAAGTGGGTGGTATCGACTGCAGATCAAAAAGCTTATTATGCATACCTTGCTCAATGGTGAAATGCACTCGCTGTCTGAAATCAGTGGGAGTAGAGTCAAGAATTAATTTATTTGGTAACGTGTATTGCAAAAAATGCGCAACCAGGTTAGGAATATACGCGTTGGTGGTTTTTGCCGTAGTTATAGCCATTGTTTCTTTGGCCATATTTATATAGGTGAAACCAATGTTGGAATATCGATACTTTAAAGGCGATAAATGGAATAAATCATTTGGCTATGCCATCACTTATGGGGCACTGGTAGAGGTTGTACGTTTTGGCGCACGCAGAAAAGTACTTATCAAATGGGATGGGCAGCTATATATAACGATGTTGTGGTGTTTATCCAAAATTCCGCTCAAGGAAGCTTCTACACAGGTGTATCAAAAGCGGAGGTTAGAATGCTAAAGATTTGGCCAATTTTTATAGTCGGCATATTAGGACTACTTTTGGCCTGGATGATCACTGAATTGGTTCATCTGGAGCCATTCAAGCTTCGAGCTGCTGTGATCGTTTTCATGGCGTTGCTGGGAACCTTGGGTGGGTGGGTACTGACAAGCAAGGCCTAGGAGAAGAAATGACGAAAAGATCAAAACGCAGCAATAAGAGGTTTACTCCGATAGGAGTAGAGATAAGGCAACTCCCACTTCCTTTAGAGTGGATCTCAACGGTAGGCAATCAGGTCTCAGTTCATGACACTACAGCACTGGTGGTTGAGGTCGAGCATACTTGTCCAATCTGTGGCAAGAAACTGGAGAGGAAGAAGGGTTGCTGGTCTTGTGATGGCTGTGGCTACTATTCGTGTGGAGAGTGAGAATGAACAGCAAGTTGATGCGTCTCTCCTGCTTCTCAGCTTCGCTCATCTTAAATGCGCTTGCTCGACATGCTCTTATGTCTTTTCGGTTCAAGAACCAACCTAAACTGCGCTCAGGGAAAAGACTAAGGCAAGTCTGCGCTGTAATAACGGCGCATAAGATGAGCTTAGCTTTGTGAGAAGCTGAGTGAGTTCATAGGTAAACTTAGCTTTAAGAAACATGATTAGCTAAGTCCGATGATTGAATTAATAAACTGATAAATGCCGAAAAAGGAGGTGAATTAAATGGCAGATGGATATAAGGTGAGGATAGCGAAGGCAGTAGCATTGAAATGCGCAGTAGAGATAACCAAGACAATCAAGAACATGACTCAGGATACAGCTGAAGCAGTAGTTGACTACTTCAGTGAGAAATATTTCAAGTGGCTGATCGACGACGAAAATATTGCTTTGTCGCAGTTCTCAGAAGAAGGTACTGAGTTCTAGGAAAGGGAGGCTATAAGAAAAAATGCAGTGTTCGAGGCAACCATACCATAAAGATTACCAAATGCTATACAGAATGAATGGTCAAGAAAAGGGCAAAAGGATGGTGACAGTAAAAGAAAAAAATAAGCTATGCCATCCTCTCCTTGCCCTGACACGATGTGTGGTCTGGCCGCTAATTGCCTCGAGCTTGCTTAAACATAATCAACTATAAATCCACAGGTAAGGAGTGAAAATGTCTAGATATCGTCATTGGAGATACCGGAGAAGATACTATAAGAGGCGAAAAAAAAGTTCCTTTAATTCTGCTGCTAGAACAGGATGGAGAGCGGCAAGGTTTGGTGGCAAAGTGGTCAGTACAGCTAGCTTTGGTGCTCTTAAGTTAGGGACTAAGGTAACTTCACACTTAGCAGTAGCCGGAGTTAGCACTGCTGCCAAGATAGGTAGAGCACTGTTCAGTAAATAGAGGAAAAACGATGGGAAATATTCTGGATCCAAACAAAAGAATAGAGAATCTGCAAAAACTGGCTGCTATTTCTGGGCACAGAGGGGCGTCCAGGCTGGTTGAAATTGCAGCTCTCTCTAGTAATCCACAGTTCTGCGAGAAATTGGAAAATTTCTTTGGTAAGGTAGCTGCTATTAATCTGGCAGAAATTCATCCTTTTTTACCTGGCCCAGATCCCTCTGAAGTTGGGACAGGCGATGTTATCCTCGGCTTTCTTCAGGACGGTTCGCCTGTAATGCTTCCTCTGGGCTTACTATCCCAAAACCTTTACATAGTCGGGACTACAGGTACTGGCAAGACCTGGGATTCGATTTATATCTGCAAGCAAATTATTTCGCAGGGAATACGAGTCTGGATTTTTGACAGGGAAAATCATATGTATAAGTATTTCTCCGAAGAAATTAGAAACGGCAAAGTAATGGTGTTGAGCTACAAGAACTTCAAAAGGAATCCTCTAGAACCGGTGCTAGGCGAAGAAAGGAAGGAAACAGTCAACAGAACTTCCAGCACATGGAGAGGAGCATTGTATCTCAGGGACGGCAGTGCAAATCTTCTCAGCCAGAAATTGAATGAACTCTACGAAAGAGCAGGCGATAAGGCAAACTATCCATCCGTTCATACTCTTCGTAGATATCTATCCAAAATGACATTCAGGAATTTCAACTCCCGTCAAGCACAGTACTGGGAGACTCTGATCAATAGGACCACACTTTTGGCTGACCAGATGGCAGATACATACGATTGTTCGCAGGGTTTTGACATCAGAGATATGCTCAACTGCTCAATAATATTCAACTTGCAAGGACTGTCGGATTTTCTACACCAGTTTTTTATCTCGGATTTGCTTGGCTATGTCATTTTTGACAAACAGAGAAACATATCTGACAAACTCACCAATTTATTTGTGATAGACGAGGCGAGCCTTTTGTTGGCTCAGGATGCAGATAGAAGCGACCTTAGTGAGCCGTTCATCTGCCAGGCTGCCCGGGCTGTACGCAAACTGGGCCTGGGGCTAATACTGGCAAACCAGACAGCCTTCGACGCTCCCAGTTCGATCATCGGCAATATGAACACGCGGATAGTAATGAGAGTAATCAACGGGCGAGACATTCAGACTTTAGGAATGGCAATGTCTTTGAGCAAGGACCAGATGGACTACCTGACACAGATGCCCCTCAGAGCCGCTGTAGTGCATTCCTTAGCCTACCCAGAGCCGTTTTTGATGTTTATCCCAGAGCTAGATTTTGACCAAACAATGGGGGAAGAAGAGCTTAGGCAATTAAGCCTGCGAGCGGCATTAATGTTTGGGAGCGTGCCTGAAATAATAGAAGAAGATAATATTGGCACGCGAGATGATATACCCGCGAGCCTAGATTCAGCCGTTACTAAAGACGAGACGGATTATTTAATTGCTATAGCCCAGAATCCTTTTATATCTGTGACCCAATTGGATAGATACTGCAATATGTCATTATATAAAGGTCACCAATTGAGAGATAAGCTTGGCGCAAGAGAATATATTAACGCGCATAAAATAAAGACCGGCAAGAAGGGGAATCCATTTACCATATTAGAAATAACTGAAACAGGATGGCAGTATTTAGAATCAATAAAAGCCAAGGTTGAGAAACATAAAGGAGTGGGAGGGTTCATACACTGTTACTGGCAAAGCAAAATTAAAGAATGGTATGAACAAAAATATAAGGGATGTAAAGCAATAATAGAGGATAAAAATAGCGGGAAAGCAGTTGATGTCGGAGTTCACTTCAAGGATAAGAAAACGGCAGTTGAGGTGATGATACATGGAGAAGGGAAGGAGATTAATAACATAACCAAGGACCTGGAGAATTATGACCTGGTTATGTGTTGTGCTGAAGATTGGGACGCCTTAAATAGCCTAAAGGAAAAGGTAGAAAAAGAGGTTGAGGCAGATAAAAGGAATAGAGTGTGGTTCAAAGTGTTGGGCGAGTTTTTAGTAAATGATAATATTGCCTCGCCCTCGCAAAGCTCGGGCTCGGCTATTGATGATAAATAATTGTTTTTGTAGCCAAAAACAATAAATGAGGTCAAAAACAAAAACAAATCGTCAAATACTATGGGAACTGGAATAAGATTAAATAAAGGGCAGCATTTAAAGCGTGGCCGTTTTTCTCGAGAGGAATGGCATGAACGAGCACGTTTTGTCCTAAGACATCTGGACGATCCTATTACTTTGCAAAGATCACCTTTATGCAGACTGGCTGCATTGGAAAATCTGGCTAAGACAAAATATTCTAGCAGCATTGTGCCAAGGGGAAGAGCGCTGCATGAGTTGGCTATGACATGCCTCCAGGAGATTGAAAACGAACTCAATGGTCATGCTGGTGTAACCAAGTTAAAACAGTTTACGAGCCTCACACGGCAGGGTAAGGGAGTCACTGAAGCAGGTAAAATGCTCGGCATAAGCCCAGAGCACACTAGCAGATATTTTAAGAGAAATCTAGTTAGGTTGCTTGCCGAGAAATTGATCCTAAAGCTACATTGACGATTGTTGTTGCGCAAATTAGAGCTTACTCCAATAAGGACAGTATTACGATGAAGACTTATCTAGAGCCTCATGATGTTGAATTAATGGAACAAGCTGCTAAAAGCCTGAGGGATAAATTGCTTGTTAGGCTTCTATTCTATCTCGGCTGTCGCATCTCAGAAGCCTTGGCTATCAAATTGTCTGATATAGACTTCGAGAGTCGGACTATTACAATTTTACACCTTAAAACTCGTTTCAGGCTCACTTGTACCAAATGCAAGGCCAGTTTAGCCAGGAGACACCAATTCTGTCCAGAGTGCGGTGAACAAATAAGAGAAACCAAACAACGTTTTCAAGAACATCGACGTATCAGAGTGCTACCAATTGATAGCTCTTCTATCCAGTTGATTGAAGAATACGTTCAAAGCAGTCTGTTAAAGCATCATATTGATAATCGACTGTTCAAACTGAACCGCCATCGAGCTTGGCAAATAGTGAGAGAATGTGCTCAGCGAGCTGTGATTTCACCTTTGCTAAACCCAGAAACAGGAGGGGTGAGAGGAGTTAGTCCTCACCGATTGAGGGATGCATTTAGTGTACACGCAATGAAAACTGATGATACGGGTGATGCGCTTCGATTACTTCAGGAACATCTTGGCCATACTAGCTTCAATACGACTGCAAAGTATCGTAAAGTCGCTGGTGAAGAACACCGCAAGTGGTACGACAATCTGTGGAGAAAATAGGCCTCTAGCTTTCGACAAGCATCAGATCACACGGAACAGGTAACATGAACGAATAATGCACCTCCATAAACTATAGTGTACAGTTTGGGTTGGAAAACTAAAATACATAAAAAGGAGATGCTTAATGAAGTATATTGGGTTGGACTGTCACAAGCTATATGATTTCGCCACATTGATTGACTCCGAGACGGGGGAAATAAAGTCGAAGAAATTGGTTCACAAAAAGGAGGAATTTCAGTCTTTTATCGGTGGCAGACGTAATACCAAGATGGTAATAGAATCATGCTGGAATTGGTCCAAGACATATGAGCTGGCTAAGAACCTCGTCGATGAGGTCATACTGGCTCATCCACTTAAGATAAAGGCTATTGCCTCCGCAAAAATCAAGACCGATGCTATCGACTCTCGAACACTGGCCCAATTATTAAAGGCTGATCTTATTCCCCAGGCTCATTTAAGAGAAGCTGACAATCGGATCAAGCAAAAAGTAATCAGACACAGGGCTTTCATGGTAGCAATGCGGACCAGAGTCAAGAATAAAGTAAACGACCTGGTAGACAACCGGTTGCTCTCTTCTACTGTTGAAAAAACAAAGCCTAAGAATCTTTTCTCTAAGAGAGGAAAAGGTGAGAACGGCGTGACATGGCTAAAATCTCTGGAATGGTCCGTAGAAGAAGATAAAAGAATATTTGAATCGTCTATGAGACTTATAGAGCAGCTAAGCCGCGAGATATCAGCTAGTAATCTAATGGTTGAGGAGATATTCAAAAAAGACAAAGATGCCCAGCTACTTTACACTATTCCTGGAATAGGTAAAACACTTGCGGTACTCATTAGCACCGAAATAGACGGCATTGGTCGTTTTAAATCACCATCAAGGTTATCTTCTTATGCCGGTCTTGTACCGTCTACTCATTCTTCGGGAGGAAAGACCTACCATGGAAAGATGATCTTGGAGGGAAATCGGTGGCTAAGGTGGGCTTTGATTGAGGCTGTAGTACCAGCATCTTATGCGGATGCCGGAATAAAACAACGGTTGGAAGCCCTTAGAAAAATTAAGAAAGCAAATGTAGCCAAGACAATAATGGCCAGGTGGCTGCTTAAAGTGGTGTACCATGTTCTAAAAGAAGGTAGACCGTATGTACCATCTGAGCTAATTAATTCAGGCCGGAGCCGCCTTCTAGAAGCCTTAGCGAGCTCTTGAAGAGTTGCGCTCCTTTTGCAGGTTAAGGGGCTCCGGGTCTGACGTTACCGTGTGCACTTAAAATAGCGGCACGAATAGGAGGCTGAGTAAAGTCTTAACCGCGGGTAGAATATTGAGAATATTTGAATAGGCAAATAATAAAGGGCTTGCATTATTCGTTCATAGGAGGCTTCTGTTACCTGATCGCCGCTAAATATTTCTTCGAACAAGTATGCGTTCTTGTAAGTTAATACTTTATGGGTAAAGTCCCAAAATAGCCACCAAAATATGAGAGAATGGTGGCATGGCACATTTACAGAAATGTCCACGATGTGGAAATAAGAAGAGTTGGGCTATAAGACGTGGCAAGTGGAAATGCACAGTTTGCAAATATGAATGGCATGCAAATCGGTTGCCCTTGCATTTCTCACGTGCCGAATGGAAGCGCTTATTAAGGTGGTTTCTCCTAGGACAGAGTATTGCTAGGGTAGCCGAGGAAGCCCACCTGGATAGGAAGAAAGTATTAAAAGCCTTAACCCTGGTAAGGGAAGCTATGGCTCATAACATTCCACCGGTATTTGAGGGTATTGTTGAGATAGACGAGACATACCTGGGAGGCAGCTGGAGAAATAAACGAAAAGATGTTCGTGCTAAAGGAGCTAAACGAGGTCGAGGCACAACCAAACAAGCAGTCTTTGGAATTCTGTGTCGTAATGGTCAGGTATGGGCTGAAATAGTTCCAAATGTAGAAGCTGATACTCTGTTACCATTGCTCAAACAGAGGGTGATAACTGGATCAATAGTATGTTCGGATACTTTTAGGAGCTATACTGGGGTTGCTGCTAGAGGTTATGTTCACCGCTTGGTAAAACATGAGCAGCAAGAATATAGCGATGGTCAAGGAAATCATATTAATGGGCTTGAAGGTTTCTGGGGCTACTTAAAACGAATGTTGACAGCCAAAGGCGGGATCAGAAAGGAACGTCTACATCTCTACCTTGCGGAGTACGTTTGGAGGTATAATCACAGAGGGCTTAAAATTAGGGACAAAATCAAATGCGTTTTATCCCTAATTGAAAATAGATATAAATTTAGTGGCTAAAATGGGACTTTACCCTACTTTATTAATATTTTAGTTGTAAACTTTAATTATAATATTTCGTTATAGATAACATAGGAGTTATGGTTCTTATGATCCTTAGTGGAGAGGATGGCACTTATGCAGAGGATGTATTTCTGTCCTAATTGCAGGGCACCAGTTGCTTACGGTTACAGGTTTTGTAGCAATTGTGGTGTTAAGTTAGACTGGCTAATACAACAGATGATGCCTAAGTCATCATCTCATGATCAATCACTGGTGGGGAGAGAGCAGAATCAATACCAGAAGTGTCATACGGATGGTAATCGTGATGCTGTTACACAGCAGAAGAATCAACCAATCATTAGCGCTACAACACCAATACGTACTGAAATACTTAAGCTACTAACTGAATTAGTAGATAAGCAGATTAAATATAATTAAGATGCATTAAACATTTTGGACAAGAGTGCAAAGGGAAGGGTAATATGACTGAGAGTAAGGACAAACCACAAAACCTCCCAATTCAGCGATTTGCAGTGTGCAATGAATGTAGACCGTCAGGGAGCTTATTCACTCCTATTGACTACTAAAAGTGTTCGGTTCTAAAGTGTCCCATTGTTGCTGATTGACACATTCACCGTCTGAATTAAGGTATAAATAGGGGGTTTATAGTCCATTCCCAGCAATTCTCGTCCTTGTCTCCGCAGCTTTATTAAATAAGAATAAAGTTGTTGTTTTTCTTCTTCGGAAAGAATAGAGAAAGTCGTTTTAATCGACAACCTAGTTGCATTCATATATAATTTTCGACCTTTTTCGGTCACGATAATATTTATCAAGTCATTATCAGTGTTTCGTATTTTTTTTACGAGACCATTCTTTTGCATCCTGTTTACTAGACTTAAGACAGAATTCGGTTCCCTCACGTTCCATTTCGATAGCTCATTGATGGTTAATCCTCTGTTTTCGCTCAGTAATGCATACAAAACTGTCGATTGTACCCGTGAAATTTTATATTGGTTTAATTCCACTTCTCTGGCTTTTGATATGACATCTCTTGTCCGATCGAGCAGTACCCAAAGGTCCATATCAGGATCATCAAGTGGAGACACTATCTTCTTTTTCTGCTTGTTACTGATTCTTTTTGACTTTTCCATGGTTGCTATACTGGCCTAAATGAATTTTTCGCCAGTTTTGGTAGTCCAGTACTTGACAATATATGCTATAATTGCTGGGCTTAGTATATCAAATATTATAATTATTTTAAAACTTACTGCTTATATCATATCACAAATTGTATCACTTATTATATTGCTTAGCCTATTTGATGTAAAATATGATATCGTAAAAGAATTTTTTTGTAGACCTTAGGAATTAATATTAAGAATTAAAATGAATCTTTCTACTATTGTAGCTATTGTTATTTTATTAATTTGAGCACAAAGCAATTATATTCGCAAACAGAGAGTACGATTAAACAGAAAAGGAGGTCATAAATATGGCAATAGATTTAAGTGTCGAAATCAAAACAAAAAAGGGCTCAATAGTTTTAAGGAATCCTCTACTCCCAGGGTCATCGGAGGTAGCATCGGACGAGCTCACCATCAGAAGATGTATTGAGAATGGCATTGGAGGAATTATCACGAAGTCAATTGGCCATCTAAATACACTTCCACCAGTATTGGTCACAAGCAAACCTTGGGCATTTCCTCTCGATAGATTTGGGCCTGAATACAAGGGGGCATGGTTACTTCACGCAGGGTATTTTACGGAAGAAGAAAACCTTACAAAATTACTGGAAAAAGCTGTTCCCAAGTGGTATAAGATCTGCCATGATGCAGGAGTGCCACTAATAAATAGTGTAGTTGATCTTGGCGAATCCGATGATGCACCAAGAGATTGGGCGCGCATAGCGAAGATGTTGGAAGATGCTGGTTCCGACGCTATTGAATTGGATGCATCTTGTCCAGCCTGCAAAACAGTCCTTGGTAAAGGAGAACGTCCCGTTCTTGCTTCAGAGGAACTATGGCAAGATATGGAATATGCAAAGAACATCATTAGAAAAGTAAAGGATGTTACCAAGGTGCCAATTGGAGCAAAGTTATCTCTTTTCCATAATCCAGTGGCTCTTTGTGCTAAGGTTTGGGTAGAGGAAGGCCTTGACTTTATTTCTGGCCACAATATATTGCCATCAACAGGTATATTTATCGATATAGAAAAAGAAGAGGTTTATGGTACCCCTGGAGAATTGATGTATATAGCTGGCCCAACTATGGTACCGCTAAGCCTTAATAGGTTGTCTTATGTTTTAAGAGCCGTTGATGTCCCTGTCATAGGAGGTGCAGGCGTTTATAAGCCGAGTGATGTCATTCAATATTTATTGCTGGGATGTAGTGCAGTTCAGGTAACTAGTGGCGCTTATTACAAAGGTCATAGAATATACAAGGAATTACTTGAAGGCTTAGAGGATTGGATGAGGAGACACGGCTATACAAGAATAGACCAATTCCGAGGTAAGCTGCTAGAGGATGCATCATGTCTCCGGTCTGAGTGGGAAGAAAAGTATGGTTACAAGATGCAGCCTGTTGAGAAAGGTAAGGAATATAAATATATACTCACAGGTGGTAAAAGCCCGTCTCCTGTAGTTCCGAGGTTTGATAAGGAGAAATGCACTTTATGTGACGTATGCGATGATACATGCCTATATGGAGTAATTAAAGTTGACCATGAGAAGAAAACACTAAATATAGATGAGAAACTTTGTATGGGTTGTGGTATGTGCATTGGAATATGTCCAGAAAATCCTGGCGCACTTTGGCTAGAAGACAAGAGAACAGGGGAAATAGTATGGGATGGGGAAGGAATGGTAAAGAGTTTCAAGAAGAAGGAGGTAGGAGGATATTCATTAGCTTAGTTTTTGCTTAATGGCTAAAGAGCATTTCTCCGAATGCTTTTGGATATGTTCTGTGGTGGTCAATTGAGATAAAAGATATATGGCAGTAATGTTAGAAGTTGTTTGTATTAAGAATACTATGATGTACTATGGTCAATAAGGAGATGGGTTATGGCACAGAGAATTAGGGGTAATTGGGCTAGCTTCCATCTCAACTAGTAAACACGAGTATGCAATAAATATTAGCTGACACTATTTCATGGTATGTAAAAATAATATAAAGGAGAAGTAAAAGATGGTCACTAAGTTTGATGATATTCCTACGCGGTATCCTCCGACAGATTTTTGGGATCCTCAGGTTGGCGTGGATCAAAGAATACAACCGAAATGGAAAATACCAGAGACAGTAGTTATAAAGGCGGCAGTAACAGGGGCTCTGCTCATGAAGGCGATAAATCCCAATATACCCTACTCACCAGACGAGATCAGAAAAGAGGCTATGGAATGCATAGAGGCGGGGGCTACCAGTATACACCTTCACGCGCGCCGTGACGATGGCGCCATACTTGTGGACAAGGATGAATATCTACATAAGCTGCACCTTATTATTGACCCTGTTAAGAAAAAATATGGTGACAAGGTGATAGTAGATGGCTGTATCATGTTGGCTAGTTTCAAAGATGAAGTAGAGCTGCTAAAGGAAGGCTTAGTAGAGATTTCACCAGTAAATCTTTTTTGGATGGAGCCGAAAAAACTGGTGCAGGCCAAAGCCGAAGCGATGCAGGAAAATGGCGTCAAACCTGAGATTGCTATATATTCCGATGGCGATCTAGACAGAGCTAAGAGCTGGCTCATAGATACGGGCATTCTGAAGAAACCCTTATACTGGATTCTGCTACCCGCTTATTTTACTGGCTGCACTCCTATGAACAATGAGTTTGCCGCGGCCGAGAGCTTATTGTGGCAGGTTAGGCAAATACGGCAAATTGACCCAGAATCCGTAATCATGGTGTGTATGACAGGGCGCGCTTCTTCTTACCTGGTAACTATGGCAATGCTCTTGGGTCTTCATGTCAGAGTGGGCATGGAGGATACTTGGGTCAAGTGGCCGCATAAAGATGACATAATAAAAAGCAATGCCAAGGTATTTGCTGATATGATGGCTCTCGCTAATCTTTTAGGGCGGAAGCCAGCTACTGCCAACGAATATAGAGCCCTAATAGGGCTTCCAACGCGCTAGAGTCGAGAACTGCATTATAACTGGCGTAAGTTGAAATAAATTAATGTTTTAAAAATTAAGGAGTATTACGAGGAACTTGTCCTGTCTTTTAACCTATTATGTTAGTGATAATCCTGTATACTGTGTAATGTGCTGTTTTTCGGCTCCCCTTCTTCTCTGATTGTATTGATGGTGTTTGATATTTTCATTGGTCGGTAAAATTACAGAAAGAATATGGTACGGCTTATCGACTAACAACTAAAAGTGAGGTTTGGGTCTTATAGAAGGCACAATATCTAGCATAAATAACAAGAGCTTGGCGCTAGAATTTAAGAATATTATTAAAGGGAGAAAACAATGAACCAAATAGAAGCTGATGTAGTAGTTATTGCAGCTGGTGTTTCAGGGTTAGCGGCGGCTATCACTGCCGCAGAACGAGGTGCCAAGGTGCTCGTTTTTGAAAAAGCGACAACCACAGGCGGGACTGGTAATATGGGGATGGGGCTCCTTGCCGTAGAAAGCAGATTGCAGCGCCTAAAACAGATCGGGCTTACCAAAGAGGCAGCATTTAAAATCTTTATGGATTATACCCATTGGCGTGTTGATGCCCGATTAGTGAGAGACTATATAGATAAATCAGCCGACACCATTGATTGGCTTGAAGAGATGGGAGTTGAATTTGCGGAACCAGCAGCTTATTTTCCTGGGGGGAATTTCACATGGCATCTAATAAAGGGAAGCAGTGGGCATCCTGGACCTCAGGCCTCAGCCACCATGATGAAGGTTATGACCGAGAGAGCTCAAGAACTGGGCGTTAAAATTCTTCTTCAAACACCTGCTAAAAAGATCCTCAAGGAAGGGGTGCGGATTGTGGGTGTGATTGCAGAAAGCAAGTCCGGGGAAATGATCCAAGCGAATGCTAAAGCAGTTATCATTGCTACAGGTGGATTTGGTGACAACCCAGAATGGATAAAAAAATATACTGGATATGAGTGGGGAAGTGATATGTTCTCATATAGAATTCCTGGTTTGTCAGGAAATGGTATCCAAATGGCATGGGAGGTGGGTGCGGCTAGCGAAGGAATGAACATCGAAATTATTTATAGTATTCCCGGGCCCGGTCCATGGAATGTCGCAGGACAGCCAGCATTTCGTCAACCTAATCTTATGGTCAATCTATTAGGCGAGCGCTTTATTAACGAAGAACTCATGATAAACCCCACATTTACGGGCAATGCAATCGCTAGACAAAAAAATAGACGTGCTTTCATTATTTTCGATGAAGCTACGAAAAAATATTACGAAGAAATAGGTTTGGATTTCTTGACTATTGTTAATCCTGTCACTAAAGAAGATAATCTTGATGCTGATATCAAGCAAGCTCTTGACCAAGGAAATGAAAATATATTTGTAGCGAACTCTCTGGAAGAATTAGCCAGCAAAACCGGAATCATTCCTGATGCTTTAATAAAAACCGTAAATCAATATAATAAATTCTGTGAGACAGGTAGGGATGAGCTTTTTTACAAGAACCCCAGGTATCTGAGGCCGATAAAGCAGCCCAAATTCTACGCCGGTAGGCACTTTCCTGGTGGGTATGGGAGTCTGGGGGGAATAAGAATTAATTATAAAACTGAAGTACTGACCAAGGATGATGAGGTAATTCCTGGGCTTTATGCTGTTGGAACTGATGCAAATGCAATATATGGTGATAGTTATGTGTTTGTTCTACCTGGCAATACAATGGGCTTTGCTGTAAATAGTGGACGCATTGCCGGGGAAAACGCTTTAAAATACATAAAATCAATTGTTAAATAACCGCTTGTTCCACAGGACGGGAAACAGGTAGTCACATTCCTTCAAGGAGATAAATAATCCGCCCAATACTTTATTGAGGATATCTTTAGCCTAAGATCACATTGCAAACACCGTTGTGCCTCTCTAAAAGCGCACTCATCGTCATAACTGTGGATTACCTCGCTAAAGCTACTGAGTCGCTGATTTGTTGGAATTGAGGGCATTTTGCATCTCTGTTGGTAGGCGAAATTTTCCTGGTGACCTATCCAGTCGCTAGGCATTTCAATTGGCACCAACTCTTGATCAATAATACCGTTCCCGCCAAGATACTTGTCAATAGACGTAGCTGCTTTTCTTCCTGCAGCAATTGCCTCAATAACTGAGGCAGTTCCACTAATAACATCACCAGCTGCAAAGATTCTTTCTCTATTAGTAGCTAATGTTTCTGGGACAATTTGAATGGTGTTCCCTCGACCAGTAGTTAATTCATACTGGGCAGGAACTTCTGGTCGTTGACCTATGGCAAAGATAACAGTGTCTGCGGATAAAACGTGTTCTGAACCTTGAACAATATTACATTGTAGTTTTCCTTCATTATCGAATTTAAACGACTCTACGTCGGCACACTCAACACCGGTAACGTGCCCATTATCGTTCAGAATACGGATAAAATTACAGGAATGATGAATTACAATACCTTCTTCCTCACCATGCTCAATCTCATCGGGGGAGGCTAGCATTTTTTCTCTGGGCTCCAGACAAGCCAAACGGACTTCATTAGCACCTAGGCGACGGGCAACACGGGCACAATCAAATGCAACATTTCCACCACCTAGCACCAGCACCTTTTCTCCCACTTGTATCTCTTTACCCAAATTCACATCCCTTAAAAAATTAGTACTAATTAACACACCATCAAGATCAGAGCCTGGAGTAGGCAATTTTTGACCACTATGAGCGCCAATCGCTATCAGTATGGCCTTGTGCCCATCTTTTATGAGCGTATCCAGTGAATCTATCTTGGTATTAGTCCTAATGTCTATACCCATAGTTTCTATCTCTTTAATCTCAGCATTGAGTACACTCCTGGGCAAACGATATTCGGGTATACCGACTCGCATCATACCACCAGGAAGTGGCAAGGCTTCAAATACAGTGACATTGTGCCCCAACTTTGATAGATAATAGGCAGCAGTCAGCCCGGCAGGACCTGACCCTATTATTGCTACCCGCTTATTGGTTGGTGGCGCTTTCCAAGAGTTTTTCTTCCATAGCTTGTCATCCTTCTGAGCCACAAAGCGCTTGAGTTCTCTTATAGAAATTGCCTCATTAAGTTCTTTACGGCGACAAACATTTTCACAGGGATGGTTACAGACATAACCCAGAGTTGCAGGGAATGGAACTTTTTCCCTAATCACAGATAATGCTGCCGAAAACCTCTTTTCACGAATGAGACGAATATAACGGGGGACATCTATTTCTGCTGGACAATTATATTTACAGGGAACAAGCCCTTTATTGCGACCCTTTTCAAGTTCTATTAGCCCTTCTTTATCCCTGATTGCACCAGTGGGACAAACCTCAACACAAGCACCACAAAATACACATCCGGCATCAGCCAATAAGCGGTCAAATGCTGTACCAATGTAAGTATTCCAGCCCTTATTTATAAAAGAGAGGACTCCCACACCACGCAACTCATAGCAAGCTCTAACACAGCGCCCACAAAGAATACACCTGCTGAGATCGTGTAAGAAAAGGGGATTACTAGTGTTGACGAGAAATGCTCTTAGCCGTTTCTTAAAACGTTGCACCTCGGTAAGCCCCAGATACTGTTTGAGTGATTGTAACTCACAATTGAGATACTTGGGACATACTGTGCAATCTGGAGGATGACTGGCTAGAATTAATTCCATAGAGAGACGACGTATTTGGTCTATCTGGGGTGTTCTAGTATTTACCACCATCCCCTCTGATGCTATTGTCGTGCATGCAGTGGATAGTCCTCTTATACCTTCTATTTCAACAATACATAATCGGCAAACGCCAACAGGCTTTAGGTCGGGATGATGACAAAGATGGGGGATATAGATTCCAGCACATAGTGCTGCTGCCAGTACAGTATACCCTTTACTAGTCTTAACCTCATGTCCATCTATATTTAGTTTGATTGTCTCCAAAATACCCCCTTGAACTATATCTTCCCCCAACTTTCAACAGGGATTGGTTCCTTAGGAGCTATTGGTTGTTTACCACTAACCTTTGCTACCGCGGCAAATTGAGGGGGGCATACATCCAAACAAATTCCACATCTAATGCATTTGTTCTGGTTTATCACATGTATCATCTTTTCGCCGCCAGCAATAGCATCAGCGGGACAATTCTTTAGACATATAAGGCAACCTTGGCACTTATCGGGGTAAATGTGGAAGAGAATAAGTCTTTTGCACACCAGCGCGGGACATCGTTTCCTATTGATATGTGACACATACTCATCACGGAAGTCCCGGATAGTCGTCAACACAGGGTTGGGTGCTGTTCTGCCTAAAGCACAAAGTGCCCCCAACTTTAAGCCCTCCCCTAGTTCTAATAGCAAATCTACATATTCGGGCTTACCCCTACCATCAGTAATATCCATCAGTATTTCTAGCATTTGCATAGTTCCCTCTCGACACAACACGCATTGTCCACACGATTCAGCATGAGTGAAAGAGAGACAGTCTTTTACCAGATTTACTATACATATATTGCTATCAGCAACTGCTATGCTTCCAGACCCCATTATGGCTCCGTTGACAGTCAATTGCTCATATTCAATAGGGGTATCAAAAGCATTGGCTGATAAAAAACCTCCCGTTGGACCACCAATCCGCACTGCTTTAAATTCTTTACCATTGGGAATACCCCCACCAATATCATTAATAATCTGGCGTAGCGTGATGCCCATGGGTATTTCAACAATTCCAGTACGCGTTATCTTGCCAGATATGGTAAATATCTTAGTTCCCTTGCTTTTTTCTGTACCATAGCTAGCATACCAATCGGCACTTTTTTGCAAAATAGCAGACACATCAGCCAATGTCTCTACATTATTGACAACGGTTGGTTTATCCCGCAGTCCTGATATAGCAGGAAATGGAGGACGAGAATAAGGCACAGACCGTTTGCCCTCTAGGAAACGTATTAAGGCTGTCTCTTCACCACAGATAAAGTCACCTGTTCCTTCCTTGACCTCTATGTTTAAACCGTAGTTGGAATCAAGAATATTATTGCCTAAAAATCCTAGTTCCTCAGCTTGTTTTAAAGCAGCCCTCACCCTAGAAATAGCTAACTGATATTCGTCATTAATATAGATATAGCCCTGAGTAGCTCCAACAGCATAAGCACCAATAATCATCCCCTCTAAAACGGAATGGGGGTCTCCTTCTAAAAGTGTCCGATTTGCAAAAGCTGCAGGATCTCCTTCGGCAGCATTACATACTAAATATTTCTCAGTGCCAGGTGCATCGTAGCAAAGACGCCATTTGGTTCCCGTGTGAAAGCCAGCTCCACCACGTCCCCTAAGCCCTGACTTGCCAACCCCTTCTATTACCTCGCCCGGGCTTATATTTAATGCCCTGACCAATCCTGTATAGCCGCTCACCGAAACATAATCATTGATATTTCCAGGGTCAATATAACCGCAATTACGAAGGGCTATTCTCACTTGCGACTTGAACATGGGTAAATCCGAAATTTTAGGGATTTCAGCGATTTCACCTTTGCCAATAGTACAGAGAGCAAGGTCGGGCCTAGGATTATTATTAACTATATAGTCCGTTATAAGCTGAGAAGCAATGTCCGGTGTAACTGAACCGTAGCAAACGCGCGGACGACCATGCTTGGCAATATATATCAGTGGTTCTAAATAACAGAAGCCTATACATCCTACCTCTATCACCCTAGCAGCTATATTCCCCCTTTTCAACTCAACATTAATATGGTCAAGCACTTTTGATGCTCCGGAGGAGTGTCCGCATGTGGAAGTTCCAATATAAATATTGGACACTTCATTGTTTTCTAAGGCTTTGCACTCAGCTATGGCATTGCGTTGTATTTGTTCGAAGGTCATTTAATATCCCAATTCAGACTAGCTATTTAATTATATTCTGCTAACAATTCCTTTACTTTCATCGGCGTCATTTTACCATAGATTTCTTGATCAATCATTACTACCGGAGCCGAAGCATTACAACCAAAGTAAACTACCTTTTGGAGACTGAACTTGAGGTCAGGTGTTATTTCACCGGCTTTGATGTTTAACTCATTCTCTAAACATTTTAATATTTGCTCGGGGCCTAGCATACGGTAAGCAGCACGAAGACAAACTTTGATAATATAGTTGCTCGTACAGCAGAAGCGGAAGTCAGTATACAAGCTAGCAACACTATATGTATCATTCTCAGATATACCTAGGAAACGGCTGATTTCCGTGATAGCTTATGGTGAAAGACAACCTTCAATTTCTTGAACCTTTAGTAATATAGATATTAGATTGCACCATGACTTCTCTTGCATATTACCAACGTGAATTGATTCTGCTATCAATAGCTAATGATGTAGGTCTTGACAATCTATGATATACTATGAGATTATAATCTATATGTAATATGATAAGCAATTGATAATCAAAAACTCTATTTGATATCGATTAGATTATTAATAAAATAAATATTCTATAGTTGCCTTATATTAATCAGTTCAGTTGCTCAGAGGTGTAATATTTCCCAAGGGCTGTTAACTTCTTGATATGAAAGACGCAAAAATATGGCGCTACTGGAAGTAAGAGGATTAACTAAGTGTTTCGGTGGTTTATCTGCTGTAAATCAACTAGATTTTGACGTTGAAAAAGGGGAGATTCTAGGGATTATTGGTCCCAATGGTGCAGGGAAAACCACTATCTTCAATCTAATAACAGGCTTCCATCGTCCCACATCTGGAAAATTAATATTTAATGGATACGATATAACTGGTCTGAAGCCGAGCGATATTGCACGGCACGGATTAGTACGAACATATCAAGCCACTACGCTATTCAAAAGCAAGAGTGTCTTTGAGAATATTATGGTGGCGCATCATTTGCGGCGAAGTTCCAGCTTTTTTAGCTTGTTGTTCAATACCTCTTCTGCTCGAAGGGAAGATGAGAAGATCCAGAGACAAAGTATGGAGATATTGAAATTTGTAGAACTGGATCATTTGAAAGGTGAGATGCCCACTAACCTGCCTTATGGATACCAAAAGCTCTTGGGCATCGCTATTGCATTGTCTGCGAATCCAATTTTACTACTACTGGATGAACCTGTAGCTGGCATGAATCCGGGGGAAAGTATGAGTGTAATGGATCGAATCCGGCAGATACGCAATGACGGCATCACAGTTGTGTTAGTGGAACATGATATTAAAGCAGTGATGAGCATCTGCGATAGGATTATAGTGCTTAACTTTGGAAGGAAAATTGCAGAGGACTTACCTGAAGGGATAAAGCAAAACAGGGAAGTAATTGAAGCCTATTTAGGCTCTGAAGAGAGTGGTTAATATGTTGCTTGAGGTTAGCGATATAAGAGTTCACTATGACCGAGTTGAAGCGTTAAAGGGCATCTCTATGAACATTGATGAAGGAAGCATAAATGTATGTAGCAAAAAAATACTAAATAGAATTAGTATAATTTGCTGTGTATTAAACCATGGGAGGTTATCTTTATAATGAATATACAAAAAGAGCAAGTCATAAAAAGTACGTGTAATTTGTGTTTTGATGGCTGTGGCGTACTGATACATATAAAAGGAGGACATCCTGTCAAAGTGGAAGGGGACCCGGAACATCCATCTAGCCGAGGAGCCATATGTATTAAAGGTGCAGCTTCTTTGGAATATTTAAAAAGCCCAGCCCGCCTGAAACATCCCTTAAAGAGAATGGGTAAAAGAGGGGAAGGAAAATGGCAACAAATTGGGTGGGATGAAGCTCTGGCAACTATTGCAACAGAATTAGGTAAGGTGAAACAGAAATATGGAGGTGAGGCGGTAGCGTTCGTTCGCGGTGGAGCCAAGGGATATCAAGACAGATATCTGGCCCGCTTTGCCAACATATTCGGATCACCCAATGTAGTGGCTACCTCAAATATTTGCTTTCTGCCCAGGCTCTACGCTTCAAGAATGACATATGGTTTTGTGGCTGACCCGGACTACGAATATCCTCCAGCTTGTATCGTCTCATGGGCTTTTAATGGGGCGGCGACGTCCATTAGCCGACATAAACGTATGCAGAAAGCTTTAGAACAAGGTGCCAGGTTAATTACCATTGACCCTGCAGAGACCGTATATGCCCAGCGGGCAGATATTTGGGTAAAACCCAGACCGTGCTCCGACCTGGCTCTCGCACTGGGTATGATTAATGTCATTATCAGTGAGGATTTGTACGATAAGGGCTTTGTGGCGGGATGGACAGTAGGCTTTGAGAAGCTAAAAGCCCATATAAAGGACTATCCAGCTGAGAAAGTTGCCCAGCTGACCTGGGTACCTGCCGAGACTATTCGGCAAATAGCACGGCTGTATGCAACCAGCAAGCCAGCTTGTCTGGAATGGGGAAATGGGCTAGACAATAACATAAATAGCTTTCAAGTCGCACGTGCCTTAGCTATTCTACGAGCCATAACCGGTAACCTCGGACAACCGGGAGGTGAATTGGAGTGGTCAGGAGCGGCAGTGGTATCTCCGACTTCCCCTGAATTAAACCAGCAGAATGCCATTTCACTTGAATTTCGTGCCAAAAGAATTGGTGGGGAAGAAAATATTTTGCCCACCTATTTTTCTGCCCTGCCCCAGAAGTTAATCAAAGCCATATTGACATCTAAGCCTTACCCTATACGGGCTGCCTACATCCCAGGAGCTGCCATGCTACATTCTTACAGTAATTCTAAAGAGGTCTATCAAGCCCTTAAGAGCCTGGATTTTCTTGCAGTAGCAGAATACTTTATGATACCAACAGCTGAATTAGCTGATATTGTCTTGCCTGTAACAACATATATGGAGATGGATGGAATTCATGAATGCTTCATGATGCCGGCGGTGAGCATTATCCAGAAGGTAGCTCAAATAGGTGAATGCTGGTCTGACCTGAAAATATATAACGGATTGGCTAGTCGGATGGGACTGAAAAATTGGGTGTGGAAGGATGAAAATGAAGCCCTGGATTTCATTCTGAAACCATCTGGACTAACTTTTAACGAGTTTCGAAAAGTAGGAGTAATTCCCGTGAGCAAACAGTATCGCAAATATGAACGGGATGGGTTTGCCACTCCCTCGCGCAAGGTAGAATTGTATTCCAGTCAACTTGAAAACTGGGGCTTTGACCCCTTACCCACTTATCATGAGCCACCTGAATCACCTTTTAGCGACCCCGAACTGGCTAAGGAATACCCTCTCGTGCTAACCAGTTGGAAATTGGCACCTTACTTGCATGCTGCCGGACGTCAGATCCCATCTCTGCGAAACAGTCATCCGGATCCTCTTGTTATAATTAACCGGGACACAGCCAACAAGTTAGGCATAAAAGGTGGTAACTGGGTATATATAGAAACCAAACGGGGAAAAATCAGACAAAAAGCCGCTCTTTCACCTAACATTGATCCTAGGGTGGTGATGGTTGAGCATGGTTGGTGGTTCCCGGAAAAAACGTCAGCATTGAGTGGATGGGATGAATCGAATGTCAATATACTTACTAGCAGTGACCCGCCATATGGTAGAGAACTAGGCTCTGTAAGTCTAAGAGGTATCCTCTGTAAAATATATAAAGAAAATTAATATAGATAACTTTTCATAATGTAAATTTGCAATAAAGGAGGATTTCATTACGATTATGCGTAGAAAAGGGGCTATGACTGACCGTGAAAGAGTAGAAGCTATGTTAAGGAAGGAAAAGCCTGATCGAGTTCCCGTTTGGCATTTCGATTGTAGCGCTTTTGCAATAGCGAATGCCAGATATGATTTTGCCACCATATATAATAATCCGGATAAAGCGCTGGAGGCAGAGCAGTGGTGCTGCGAGCAATATAGTTGGGTATTTGTTCCTACATTTGGTTTTGCATCTTATGGTGCTTGGGAGTTTGGTGGGGAGATCAAATGGCCAACCGGTGAATACGAGCAAACGCCATCGATTGTTCGCCATTCTGTTGCCACTGAAGAGGATGCCTGGAATCTCAAATTACCCAATGTAGAAACTGCTGGTTTCATACCAATGTTAACCGAATTCAGTGAGTTAACCTCCAAGTTAGAGCTCGATAATAAGCCTTTTAAGTCGCTAGCGGTCCACAACGGCCTTTTTAATCTTGCATGTAACATATGTGGTACTGACACCTTTTTAAAGTGGACAATTAAAAAGCCAGATTTAGCTCATCACGTATTGCGCCTGGCCACAGATTTTCTAATAAAGTCGACCGAATCGTTCAAAAATAAATTTGGTACTGACGGAGTTCTGCCTTTTACTGCTGAAGCTACAACATCCAACCAGTTAATTTCGCCAAAAAAGTTTGAGGATTTTGCTTTTCCTTATGAAATGGAACTGCATCAGAAAATTCTTTCCCTGGGTTACAAGCATATATGTTTCCATATTTGTGGTGAGCAAAATGCTAATTTACCTCTGTGGGCTAAGGTTCCCATGGGCAACCCGGGAATTGTTAGTATCGGACATGAGATTGACCTGCTGACAGCATCAGAGCATTTTCCAAACGATATTATCATGGGGAACATTAACCCTACCACAATTCTTACTGGCACGCCTAAAGAGGTATACGAAGCCTCAAAAGTAGTAATCGAGAAAGGTAAAAAGTGCCCTGGCGGCTTTATCTTTTCACTGGGTTGTTCAATGCCACCTGGGACACCACCGATAAATGCCTGGATGTTGACGAAGGCAGCTAATGATTTCGGCTGGTATGATGAATATTCGGCTATAAATAAATCGTACTATATATAAGATTGTCTGATAGAGGAGCACAGAATGACGTCCGAAGAGAGAAAACAAGAGATACTGCAAAAACTTTATGATGCTGTGGTAGATATGGATGAGGACGCCGCTAAAGAATGGAGCCAAACAGTGCTAAATGAAGGCGTAGATGCATATGAAGCGGTAACCGAAGGCTTAGCAGCAGCAATGGGCAAGGTCGGCGACTTGTTTACGAGTCAAGAATATTTTGTCCCAGAGTTATTGCTTTGTGCTGATGCGCTGTACGCTGGGCTGGAAATTTTAAAGCCGCATATCAAAGTCAATGAAGCAGAGATTAAAAAACAAATCATACTGGGTACTGTAGAAGGAGATATCCATGACATTGGTAAAAATCTGGTCAAGGTGATGTTTGAAGCTGCAGGATGGGTCGTCCATGATCTGGGTGCTGACGTTAAGCTTCAGAGATTCGTTGAAGAACAAAAGCGTATTAATGCTGACCTGGTAGGACTCTCAACGTTAATGACTACTAGCATGCTGGCAATACCAAAGATTATTGAAATGCTCAGGACTAATGATCCTAATACAGCCGTTATAGTAGGAGGGGCACCCCTATCGCGTGAAATAGCTAAGAGCTATGGGGCTGACGGATATGCAGAGAGCGCAGGAGAGGCAGTACAAGAAGCGGTTAGAATAGTTAACCTCAAAAAGTCAGCGTGTTAAGGCTAGGATGTTACCTCGTCCGCAAACATACGATTTGTTACCGTATTTTTATTGAGAGGAGCAAGCTAGTGAAATGGAATGAACGTGTCGATGCACTTCTAAAGGGCGAACCAATAGACCGTATTCCGTTTTTTACATTCACTCTCGGTTTTTGTGCTAAAAACGTTGGTTTTCCGCTATCGAGTATTTATAGTGATCCGGAGAAGAGCTTCTATGCTCAACTTTGGACTCAGGAACAGTACGGGTATGACAGTGGACCTTTCTATGGTTATGCATCTTATGGAGGAGCAGAGTTCGGAGGCGAAATCAAGCTGCCAGATGGTGAATATGAGCAAGCACCATCACATGGAAGCTTTGCCGTATATGAAGAGGAGGATGTGAAGAAGCTAGCTATGCCCGATGTGAAAAAAGCTGGCTTTATTCCACTAGCCATGGAGTTCTCCCATTTGCAAAAAAAGCATGATGTACCAATATCATTAGTAGTAGGTGGTCCCTTCACTATAGCAGGTAACATTTGTCCAGTTGAAACCCTATGCCGCTGGATAATAAAAAAACCTGAAGTTGCCCACCAATTACTTAGAATAGCTACTGACCATATCAAAGATATAGTGCACTATTGGGTAGAAACATTTGGTCCAGGACAGGTTAGTTTGCAAATTTGGGAACCACTTGCATCTAACCAAATCATCTCGCCGAAGCAGTTTGAAAAGATGGTATTTCCTTATGTGAAAGAACTAGGAGAAAAGTTCATCTCTGCTAAGATCCGCTCAACGTTGTGGCATATATGTGGTGAACAGAATCAAAACCTTCCATATTGGGCAAAGGTTCCCATGGGTAAATCCGATATTGTAAGTTTCGGACGTGAAGTGGATATTACAACAGCAATCCGTAATTTTGAAAGCAAATGCATTATTGCTGGCAACATTGAGCCAGCGTTCATTCAAACTGGTAGTCCACATGAAATTTACGAGCTATGCAAAATAACTATAGAAAAAGGGAAACTTGCGCCACGTGGGTTTATTTTAATGCCCGGATGTGAAACACCAGTGAATACGCCACCATATAATTTTTATACTATAATAAAAGCACTTAATGAATTTGGCAAGTTGTAATGGCGACTGTGAAGACAATAGCTGTTTTAGATGGTGGAAATGGTGCTCATGCAATGGCTGCAGATCTCACGCAAAAAGGATTATGAAGTAAATATGTGTGAGTCACGAAAATTCAAAGAAAGTATAAGTAACACTAAATGCCTGGATGTTGACGAAGGCAGCTAATGATTTCGGCTGGTATGATGAACATTCGACTATAAATAAATCGTACTATATATAAGATTGTCTGATAGAGGAGCATAGAATGACGTCAGATGAGAGAAAACAAGAGATACTGCAAAAACTTTATGATGCTGTGGTAGATATGGATGAGGACGCCGCTAGAGAATGGAGCCAAGCGGTGCTCAATGAAGGTATCGATGCATATGAAGTGGTTGAGCATGATATTAAGGCAGTGATGAGCATCTGCGATAGGATTATAGTGCTTAACTTTGGAAGGAAAATTGCAGAGGACTTACCTGAAGGGATAAAGCAAAACAGGGAAGTAATTGAAGCCTATTTAGGCTCTGAAGAGAGTGGTTAATATGTTGCTTGAGGTTAGCGATATAAGAGTTCACTATGACCGAGTTGAAGCGTTAAAGGGCATCTCTATGAATATTGATGAAGGAAGCATAGTTGTTCTGATTGGTGCCAATGGGGCGGGTAAAAGCACCGTGCTCAGAACTATATCGGGTTTAAACAGACCGACCTCAGGACAGATCTTATTTCGAGGGGAATCGATAAACCAACTGCCACCACAAAGCATTGTAGCTGAAGGCATTGCTCATGTGCCGGAACGAAGAAGAGTTTTTCCATACATGACGGTTTATGAGAACTTGAGAATGGGGGCTTATCTTCGGAAGGATCGGGAAGGGGTAAGTAGAGATTTGGAGATGGTTCATAGGCGTTTTCCTATATTGGAGGAGAGGGCCAAACAGCAGGCTGGAAGCCTTAGTGGTGGTGAACAACAGATGCTGGCTATAGCACGTGCCCTAATGGCCAAACCCATACTGCTCTTGTTGGATGAGCCAAGTCTTGGTTTGTCGCCACTTATGGTGAAAACCATTGGCGAAATCATCACCGACCTCAACCGCAAAGATGGGCTCAGCATACTTTTAGTGGAGCAAAATGCCCGATTGGCTCTGAAGCTCGCCCAATGGGGATATGTTATGGAGACGGGCAGTATTATTCTGGATGGTGATGTCAAAAAACTAGCGAACGATGAGCGAGTTAAGAAAGCCTATCTTGGAGGGTGACAACTGAAGATGGCTGATTTTGGATAAAAATGTTGCTGGGTTGTTGTGGAACAAAGGAGAAGTCATACAACGATAATGAATGAGACGAACATAAGAGCACTGAGAGGTTTAGATGTTAAGTATCGTAGGTTTGACACAGATCTTGTGATTTCTAGTCACTTTATATTATAGCTTATAGTAAGGAGGAGCAATGTATGTAGCAAAAAAATACTAAACAAAATAATAACCCAGGCACTATTATATTAAAAAGGAGGCAATGATGAAAAAGTCGAAATTATTACTTATACTTTCCTTAGCTATTATCCTAATAGTGGTACCTTTAATGACCAGCTGTGCTACAACAGGGCCAGCACCTACGGCACCAACACCCACAACACCAACACCTACAGCGCCAGCACCTGAAAAAATTTTTAAAATCGGGGTATGCTTTCCTGTATCTGGATTTGCATCGGCTTTAGGTGTACCTCTCAATAGGGGCGTCCACTTGGTTGCAGATGAAATCAATGCCCACGGTGGCTTCAAAGTGGCTGGCGAGACTTACAAGATTGAGTGTGTCGACGCAGACACTAAATATACGCCCGAGGGAGTGGTGGCTGCTATTAATAAATTAGTATACACCGATAAAGTAAAATATGTCATAGGCCCTGTCATCGGCTTTGAAGCTGAAGCTGCGCAATCGATATCAGAGAAAGAACATGTAATACTGTTATGTGCTGGATTTACGCCAGATATTATAGGCCCAGACAAGCCCTATACTTACAAAGTAGGCGTGGATAGTCATTTAAGCTTTGCACTTAGTTATGGCTATGTAACAGAGAAATACCCAAACGTAAAAAAAGTATATCTGCTTGAGGAGGTCAGCGAAAGCGGAAACCCAAGTGCTGATTCTGCAAAGTCATATTGCGAATACAAAGGGTTAGAGGTAGTGGGTTTAGACTTCCATGATCCAGCCCAAGAAGATTTCACAACTATCCTTGGCAAGGGCCTTGCAGCCAAGCCTGATATCATATCCATGGCCTGCAATCCACCACAATTTGCACTAGCTGTTAAACAGGCCCGTGAACTTGGTTACAAGGGGCTATTCGAATTGGCTATCCCGTTTCCAGACCAGGCTTTGGTTGCCATTGCAGGTAAGGAAGCCGCTTACGGCTGTATTGGAAATCAGCGTGCAACCGTGGGGGACTATGCAACAGATGCTTCAAAAGAGTTTCGTAAGACATACACTGAGAAATATAAGTCATGGGATGATACAGCACTAGATTTGTGTCTTAGTCTGCCAGTTCTTGTACAGGCTATTGAAACCGCTAATAGTCTGGATGTGGATAAGGTGCGTGCAGTTCTAGATTCCGATAGATGGTATGATACCCTTACTGGAAAAGTCAGATTCTGGGGGAAGAATAAATATGGTATAAATCACCAGATGATGCAACCTATGATTGTCGTGGAAACAGGAGAGGGGGGGGTAGTTAATCAGGTTAAATTTGCAACGGCAGAACAACAGATTTCGGCAATGGATGCCTGGGGGAAGTAATTACCTCTTATTGGATGGCGGCTAGAATAGGCTAAATTTTAGATCCGACATAAGTTGCTAGCGAAGAGCACAACAATCGATGAAGGATAGGCTATTTGGAAATGGATGGGTAAGACATCCCTAACACATTCGGACGGTAAAAATACATCTGATTAGTGGTGTCCAGATGTTTAACTTTCTGAGATTGGGGCAATTACACTATACATCTGTGATCCAAGGGCAAAGAATCTGAAAAGCAGGCAGTACTATTGCCTAGCTGAGTAAGCTTTGCCCCTTGGATCTTGGATGTGCTTTTTTATCGACATGTAATGTTAGAGCAGGTCGAGATTATGAACTACATGCAGATTGCTGTTAATTCGGTGACGGTAGGGCTATTATACGCTTTAGTGGCCGTTGGTTTTTCTATGATTTTTGGAGCGGCTAGGATAGTTTTTTTGGCACACGGGGAAATATATGTGCTTGGGGGCATAATCGGTTACTCTATCATCGAAGTGCTGCATATACCCTATATTCCTGGAATAATAATAACCACGGTAGCTATTGGCATCTTTGGCCTGATAATCGAGAGATTTCTTCGTCCGCTGCGTAGCCAAGAACTACCGACCTTGATTGTAACTACAGCGTTAGCCTTGTTTCTATCCCATGTTATTATACTGGCTTACGGAACAGAAACAAGGAACGTAATTTCCTCACCATTTTCAGGTACAATAGAAATATTCGGGATTGTCCTTTCAATAGAAAAGGGCGTGATAATCCTTATTTCAGTAGCTGCAGTTTTAGCTTTACATTTCTTCAGTCAGCGCACAAAGGCAGGTCAGGCCATACGTGCTGCAACACAAGATACTGAAGCAGCTATTTTGCAGGGAATCGATGTGAATCTATGTCGGGTACTAGTCTTTGTCCTGGCTTTTGCCGCTGCAGGGATGGCTGGGGTACTAATAACGCCCATATATTATGTCAATCCTTATGGAGGTACGACTGCCCTTATGAGAACCTTTATAGTAGTAATCTTAGGCGGACTAGGGAGTTTCCCTGGAGCCATAGTAGGTGGACTGCTCTTAGGATTCATAGAGAACTTCGCTTATGCTTTTATTGGCGCTATGGCGTACCCTCTTACTTTTGTGATTGTTATTTTAATCTTGGTACTCAGACCTCAAGGATTACTCGGCCGTGAGTAGAGTCAAATTTACTAAGAACATTCTTTATTGGATCGTCGCCAGCATGTTGGTGCTGGCATTGCCGATTATAGTACAAGACCCCCGGTGGTTTCATACTCTTATCATGATAGGCATCGCCATTATGCTTACTACCAGCCTTCGTCTGTCACTGGTCGCTGGCATATTTAATCTCGGTCAAATCGCTTTTTATGCCATAGGTGCCTATACTCGGGCTTTGCTAGAGTCATATTTTGGGCTATCCTTTTGGCTTTGCTTACCTGTAGCAGGTATAATAGCAGGCCTTGTTGCACTCGCTATTGGCTATCTCACAATCAGAGTTAAAGGCGTGTTTTTCCTTATGATATCTCTGGCTTTTGTAGAAATTGTTAGATTAACTATTATGGGGCTTTTTGGCGGCTACAAGATTTTCCATATATCCCCGTCTGATTCCATCATTGTTCCTCACCTTTTTAGTATAGAGTTTACCTCAAAATTCCCATATTACTATATAATATTAGCTTTAATGGTAATAACACTATTTGTCCTATATAGGATTGAAAAAAGTCGAATTGGCGCAGTCTTGTATTCTATTGCAGACAATGAACCTTTGGCTAAAAGTATTGGCATAAATAGCGTATCGTATAGAGTGATGGCCTTCTGTGTTTCCTCCTTTTTCGCTGGCATCGCAGGTGCTTTTTATGCTACCTACATAGGAACTGTTGGACCACAAGGCTTCAACATATGGGCTTCTATCGTTCTTTTTATCATGATAGTTGTGGGCGGAATGGGCTCTTTGTGGGGGCCGGTTATCGGGGCTATCTTTTTAACGGTTTTACCTGAATTCCTAGCAATTATCCCCGACTATGCCCCTATAGTTTATGCTCTTTTTGTGATTCTCATCTTCTTCTTATTGCCTGAGGGTCTCATCGGTTTGCCTCGGCTGATTAAGAGGAAGGTGTTTAAGAAAATATGAATGCGCGGGTTATTAATGGGAAGAGACGGGAAACATGTTGATTTTTCAACCTACTAGTTGCCAGGTGCGTTAAACCATGGTATTAGCCAACGAAATTGGCGTAAGTAGCCACAAGAACTGGTGAAACACTTTGGGCACACGACTCTTGAGCAAAAGAAAAAACAGAGTTGGGGATTATAAGCATAATAAGTAGTCAGGTTGCTTATTATTTAGGCTAGTTTCTAAAGAGCCCGAAGGTTGTAGCAATTATTTGTCCAGAATGATGCTAAGACATGATTTGAACAGAGAGTTAAAGCCTTCAAAATCAGTCAAAATTGATGGCTCTTACCAGATAACACAGTTTTATACAAGGGGGCATAGTAGTGAAAAGTGTAAACTTGGAGATAGATGGTAAAGAGTTCAAGTTAGAGGCTGGAATAACCATTTTAGAAGCCGCAAAAAGTGTTGGTATAAAAATACCAACACTTTGCTACCATAAGAGTTTAGTTCCATACGGTGCTTGCCGTATGTGCGTTGTGGAGGTATCGAAAAAAGGAAAGAGCCATGTAGTAGCCTCTTGTGGTTACCCTGTGGAGGATAACCTTAAAGTAAAAACCAGATCCCTGAAGATAGATAAAATAAGAAAGACGATTATTGAATTATTTATGCCACTTATATCTGATTCTGATATGGAAATTAAGAAGACGATAAGAATACTGGCAGATGAATATGGGGCAGATGCTTCTAGGTTTATGTCTAAGGTCCAAACAACGCCTACGAGGTGTATTCTATGCGGTCAATGTGTGCGCTATTGCTCCGAGGTTATAGAGGTAAACGCTATAGGATATGTAGGAAGAGGAACAGAGCGCCGCGTGGTATTTTCCCCAGAAATAGCCTCACAATTTTGTTCAAGCTGTAAAAGGTGTTTTCATATTTGCCCCACAGGTAAAATCCTTGCCGAAACGGATGGAATTAATTTCTCTGGCTTCTCTATCGATGACTACCTCGCTAAGAAGATTGGCAAGACCAGAAACTCATAAAATTCCACTGGCTGACCAATACGCCGAGTTGGACATGCCACTTTCCTAGAATGGAGCTCAAAATTATGAAAACTGATAAAAGACGGGGAGCCTGTAAATGAATAGTGATTTAGATATTGTGAGTAATATTATCGAGAAGTACTACTGGGATAAGGATATGTTAATTCAAATCTTACTGGAAATACAGAGTAATCTCGGTTGGCTTCCGCAAGAAGTCCTGAGGGAGACACATAGGAAATTAAATGTCCCTCTTACTCAGATTTATCAAGTTGCGACGTTCTATAAGGCATTTAGACTCACTCCTAGGGGGAAGTATATGATCGAGGTGTGTACCGGAACCGCTTGTCAGGTTCGTGGCTCACGGTTTATCCTCGATACTCTACAGCAGCTTCTTAGCATTAAGCCAGGGGAAACTACCCCGGATATGAAATTTAGTTTGGAGACGGTAAATTGTCTCGGATGCTGTGCTATGGGGCCAGTAGTTGTAGTTAATGGTATATATTATGGTCCTTTGGCAGCCCATAATGTAAGCGAACTTCTTGTGAAATATGAAAAAGGATAACTGATGCAAAGAATAAATTCTGCTTTGGAATTGGAAAGGCTAAGAGAAGAGATAAAAGCGAAGAGAAACCCTAATAAACCCTCTCTTACTTTATGCTCTGGGACCGCTTGCCTTGCTTACGGCAGTAAGAGCGTTAGTGAAGCTTTTGAAAAGGAGCTAAAAGAGCAAGGATTAGAAGACCAAATAGATCTTACAAGAACAGGATGCCATGGATTTTGTGAAAGAGGGCCTCTAGTCGTTATTTATCCGGAGGAAATTTGTTACACTAACGCAAAACCTGAAATTGCTGCCGAAATCATCCAGAGTGTAAAAGAAAAAAGGATTATAGAGCACCTGCTTTATACCAACCCTGCAAACGGCCAGAAGATAACAAAGGAGTCAGAGATACCATTTTATAAGAATCAACAAAGAATTGTCCTTGGTGCCAATAAATGGATTGACCCCAGAAACATCGAAGATTATCTCTTCTTAGACGGTTACAGTGCACTCTCTAAAGCTCTTTTCCAACTGTCCCCTGAGCATGTTTTGGAGGAAGTGAAGAAGGCAAATTTGAGGGGAAGGGGTGGAGGTGGATTTCCGGCCGGTATTAAATGGGAGATGACCAAAAACGCACCTGGAGAAACTAAATACGTAATAGTAAATTGCGATGAAGGAGACCCTGGTGCCTACATGGATAGAACACTCATGGAAGGAAATCCACATTCTGTTCTGGAGGGACTGATTATTGGCGCATATGCGATAGGTGCACACGAAGGCTTTGTTTATATTCGACAGGAATATCCCTTGGCATGTGAGAACTTGAATTGGGCCATAAACCAAGCTGAGGAGTACGGGTTTCTTGGTGAAAACATCCTTGGCTCGGGGTTTAAATTTCATGTTAAAATTCATCGTGGCGCCGGTGCGTTTATCTCTGGGGAATCGAGTGCTTTAATGGCAGCACTTGAGGGAAAAGTAGGTGAACCCAGGATGAAATACGTCCATACATCCGAGAGGGGTTATAAGGAAAAACCATCCAATTTGAATAATGTTGAAACCTGGGCAAACGTCCCTCTAATTATCAGCAAAGGAGCTGATTGGTTTAAATCAATAGGAACAGAAGGAAGTAAAGGAACAAAAATCTTCTCCTTAGTGGGTAAGGTGAATAATACCGGATTAGTAGAGGTTCCTATGGGCACAACCTTGAGGAAGCTAGTCTACGATATTGGTGGTGGAATACCAGGGGGGAAGAAGCTCAAAGGAGTTCAAACAGGTGGTCCTTCGGGAGGAATTATCCCAGCTCAATATCTTGACGTTCCTATTGACTTCGAGGAATTAGCCAAACTCGGTTCTATGATGGGATCTGGGGGGATGGTAGTGATGGATGAGGATACCTGTATGGTTAATATGGCAAGATACTTTATTAATTTTTGCTGTGAGGAATCCTGCGGCAAATGCATTCCTTGCCGTGAAGGTCTGAGGATACTAAGGGGGATACTAAACAATATCTGTGAAGGAAAGGGAGAAAATGGGGATGTAGAGATGATCCAAGATATAGCTGAAGTGATGGCGGATGCTTCGCTCTGCGCCTTAGGTACTACAGCTACCAATCCCATTACTTCGATTCTGCAATACTTTAGAGACGAATTTGAAGCTCATATAATAGAGAAACGTTGTCCAGCCAAGTCTTGCCCTAGTTTAATCAATTATTATGTTGATACTTTGGCATGCAATTCTGCTTGTGTTCTTTGCGTGGATAATTGCCCCAGCAAAGCCTTTCAAGGCCAGAAAGGTAAGACAAAATCGATTAACCGGGAGAAATGTATAAAATGCGGAGTATGTCAGGATCTCTGTTTATCTCGTTATAAGGCGATAGCTAAGTTTACTGGAGAAGATCGTATCCCAAAACGCTTCTCTTAAAAAGATTGTATTTGGCAAAATCATTTTATAAGATCTTATCGTGATGGAAATTTCATTTTACTAAAATGTTTGCCCAAACCGGAGGAATACTATATGTTAAGGAAAATTGTTGAGAGCATCTCAGAAGACCTGTTACGGAGTGACCTGGAAAAATACAGGGGAAAGGCAATCGAATTGGGAGCAACAGATGCCCAAATTATAACCACTGATATGATTATTTTGGATGACCGTGCCAGAGCGAAATGTAGATATCCAAGATGTGATTTTTATGGAACTAATGCACACTGCCCACCTTACAGCATGGAAATCAAAGACGTAAGAGAATTAGTGAATAAATTCAAATATGGCATATTATGTGATATTCGAGTACCTTCCGAACATCTGGACGGCCCACCTATCGAAAATGGCCCGATCGCGGTGAAGATGTTCGAAATAATATCAATAATTGAAGGTGAGGCTTTTAACGATGGATATCGTTTTTCTCTTGGTTTTGGATCAGGGCCTTGCAAGCTGTATTTCTGTCCTAAAAGAGAGTGCGCTGCTCTAACTACAGGTCAGGGATGCAGACATGGTTTAAAATCTAGGTCATCAATGGAAGGAATGGGGATGGATGTGTATACCATGGCCACAAAGGTGGGTTGGGACATCTATCCTATTGGAATAAGAACACGGCCTTGTGACGTACCACATTTGCATTGTATAGGATTAATTCTTATATATTAAGAGACTGGTTCATCAGTCTCAGGAGGTATATAACATGTTTATGCACGAGGTAAAAGCAAAGACAATACTTAAGAATGCGGGTATAAATGTTAATGATACCAGGCTAGCTACACCTCCTGAGCCCTATTATGCTTTAGGAGGTCAGCGTTTCCATGACATCAGATTGTTTATCGCTGCACACTTGTTTGACATTTACGATTACTTTTTGTATGATTCATCAAATAAGTCTTTGGTTACATATTAGATGATTTAATTCGCCTGCTTGGCAAACTTTCTAAGGCAAATTTATAATAACGGCAAAGATGGTTTCTGTCAGCGGTAAGGCCCCGAAATGTTAGTGGAATAAAGAATCAAAAAGAGGAGGTAAAAAGATGGTCACTAAGTTTGATGATATTCCTACGCGGTATCCTCCGACAGATTTTTGGGATCCTCAGGTTGGCGTGGATCAAAGAATACAACCGAAATGGAAAATACCAGAGACAGTAGTTATAAAGGCGGCAGTAACAGGGGCTCTGCTCATGAAGGCGATAAATCCCAATATACCCTACTCACCAGACGAGATCAGAAAAGAGGCTATGGAATGCATAGAGGCGGGGGCTACCAGTATACACCTTCACGCGCGCCGTGACGATGGCGCCATACTTGTGGACAAGGATGAATATCTACATAAGCTGCACCTTATTATTGACCCTGTTAAGAAAAAATATGGTGACAAGGTGATAGTAGATGGCTGTATCATGTTGGCTAGTTTCAAAGATGAAGTAGAGCTGCTAAAGGAAGGCTTAGTAGAGATTTCACCAGTAAATCTTTTTTGGATGGAGCCGAAAAAACTGGTGCAGGCCAAAGCCGAAGCGATGCAGGAAAATGGCGTCAAACCTGAGATTGCTATATATTCCGATGGCGATCTAGACAGAGCTAAGAGCTGGCTCATAGATACGGGCATTCTGAAGAAACCCTTATACTGGATTCTGCTACCCGCTTATTTTACTGGCTGCACTCCTATGAACAATGAGTTTGCCGCGGCCGAGAGCTTATTGTGGCAGGTTAGGCAAATACGGCAAATTGACCCAGAATCCGTAATCATGGTGTGTATGACAGGGCGCGCTTCTTCTTACCTGGTAACTATGGCAATGCTCTTGGGTCTTCATGTCAGAGTGGGCATGGAGGATACTTGGGTCAAGTGGCCGCATAAAGATGACATAATAAAAAGCAATGCCAAGGTATTTGCTGATATGATGGCTCTCGCTAATCTTTTAGGGCGGAAGCCAGCTACTGCCAACGAATATAGAGCCCTAATAGGGCTTCCAACGCGCTAGAGTCGAAAATTTGTCAATCCCGGGGGGAAAAACCTGACACATTGCAGCAAACTTTCTGTGAATTACGCTAACTAGAGGTATGAGCAAAAGTCAGGTAAAGTTGTTTGAAAACTGGAGCTGGTCTTATCCTAGTAATTTGTACTTAGAATTAAGGCGAAAGAGGGTGTTGCTACTGCATCTAAAAAATTAAGAGGGGGGAATTTATATTCCTTAGGAGAAGTTCATTGTTTCTCGTACCAGCCGATACCGCCGATCTTTCTCTAGGGAAGTCAACAGACCTGCTAGACTGGAGGACGGCTGCGCAAGTTGAAATCCATTTAGATAATGTCCGGGTACCCGCGGATCAGTCTAGGGTGGGTCTTTCCACTCAGGAGACACAAGAGTAGTGGAACTCTTTAAACGTAGCAGTCTGGTCATAGGTGTGTAGTCCAGTTTGACAAAGATGGTTTTTTTTTGATTACAATAAATAAAAACATAGGAGGAAGTCATGATACATATGATGTTATTTGCCGAGCGAAAGCCTGATATCAGTAAGTTACAGTACCATCGCCACTGGCTAGACATACATCTCCCTAAGGCTCAGAAGTTGGCGCAGAAGTATACCGGTCTTCGTCGTTATGTTCAGGATCACTTCCTCGAACCACCACCCGGACTACTATACGATGGCATCGTCGATTTATGGCTGGATAGTGAGAAGGCGGTCATAGAAACCTTCACATCTCGGGAGTACCTTGAGGATGTTTTGCCAGACGAGGCTAACTTCGGTCGTCCAGGCGGCAGCCAAATGATTTTTACTGAGGACCACGTTCTTTTGGAGGGGCCTCCAATCTCAAAGCATGATATACTGGGCAAGGTCATTTTCCCACTTAAGCGAAAGCGGGGTATGGAGGCTAAGGAGTTTCATCGGTATTGGCGTGAAGTTCATGGACCCTTAGTGCTAAAGCTGCCACACCTGCGCCGCTACGTGCAATCCCATACCATAGTCGCTAAGGCTGTGGAGGAGGCGCTTCACCTTCCAGGAGGAGAACCATTCTATGACGGCGTCGAACAGTTATGGTTTGATAATAAGAGTGCACTTAGAGAAGCCCTTGGCTCTTTGGAAGCATTTGTGCATGTACAGCCAGATTTAACAAACTTCGTAGACCTAGACCGCTTTGTGCCCCTAGTAACTGAGGAGTATCGCGCCGTCTGGCCAGAAGGCTAAAAATTAGTTTATAAGTTCGTTGTTCTGTCCACCGAGCCCCACCATATAGGTAAGAGGTAAAATTCTCAATCATTTCTATTAAAACTTTATCCTAGGTATCTGCTCTTCCTTCATGTTGCCAGCCATTGTCCCATTATCGTTGACGGTCTAAAATCCGCCGCCAATGAGCCGATACCTTACCCCAGAGCCTCGTGGATACCAAGCTAAATTGACATCGCTGATATAAATTTATAGAATACCTAGTATGTCTAGGTATATTTTCGCTTGCTCCAACGTATAAAGCATGGTAACTCAGAATCTTAACCTGAGGGCGGTGTTATTTAATTTCCAACAGCATCGAATAGAGGAGAATAGGAGGTATTAAATGAATAGAATCGGGATTCTTACTGACACTACCAATTGTTTGCCTCCAGAGTTGATTAAACAGTACGGAATCAGCATAGTCCCAGTTGGTCTCATTCTAAATGGCAAGGTTTACCGTGACCAATTTGAAATCACGCCTGCCGAATTCTGGGAAAAGTTCAAGACGCTCGAAGAAATGCCGGGTACCAGTACACCCAGTGCCGGCGAATTCGAGATTGCTTTTGCCGACCTCAGCAAGCGTGCTGACAGCATTATCTGCATCCTTGTTTCCAAGATTCTCTCGGCAACTCTGAACACGGCAGTGCTGGCCAGAGAGACATTCCTTGAGAAGAACCCGGGTATAAGGATCGAGATCATTGACAGCAAATGTGCTGCTGGAGCTTTGGGCTTTCTTGTCCTTGAGGCAGCGCGGGCGGCCTGGGCAGGGAAGAGTTTCGAAGAGGTACTCCAGTTGGTGCAAGATATGCTGCCTAAGGTTACTTATCTCACAGCGCTTGAGACGATGAAGTATCTAATTAAAGGTGGACGCGCCCCGAAGATGGCGGCAATTGGGAATCTGCTAGGGGTGAAACCGATTATTACAAACAACAAGGAGACCGGTGAAGTCGCAGCGGTGGGTAGGGGTAGAGGTATGGAGAAAACCATGGAGAAATTAGTAGATATGGTCTCCGATTTTGTAGAAGCAGATAAGCCGGTGCATATGATGGTGCACTTCACGACTAACCTTGAAGACGGCGAGAAATTAAAAAAGCTCGTTACCGCCAGATATAACTGTGTGGAGCTTTATATGACACCGTATACGCCGGTAATGGCGGCGCATACTGGGCCAGTAATATCGCTTGCTTTCTACTCTAAATGATCGCCAAACATCATGTTTCACCGGAGCGCATCAATGGACGCCGGGTAGCAATCTTGGCCGTTTGATGCTTCTGGCTATGATCTGGAGACTATCAGCCGCCCTCTGCACCTTTAGGGAGAGTTTCTTGGCTTTTACCGTCGCCCGACTCCTCGAAAACCACTGGAAGGTTATCAAAAATACTCTTCCTGGCCAATCTTGTTGCCTGGAAGTTCCTGGTGCTGTTCCTTAAGTGGGCTTACTGGATGATGACCAAACTTTTTTAAGAAAAGCAACTGATTTCAGCATTGAAGCATCTTTTTGACGGCTGTCAACAGTAGGTTTTGCTCGACACAATCTGGCTAAATGTTACTTTTTCACTGTACAAGTTATTTTGCCGTTATTGCGGGTTGGACCGAGCGGGGACACACTCTCTTGGCGTCAAATATGGCTTTCTCTCACTGTAATACGGCTTATCAGTGTAACTGTATTGAAGCCTAAGGGCCTGATACGAGTTGTCTCTAAGGTTGTGCTTCGAGTATGCTCTTCAGGTTGAAGAGGTTTTTCTTCATCTGCTTGCGCATCGAGCTGACTACCATAGGCGACATCAGCCTAAGGAAGCCCCCGATCTTCCCGTCATAGACCTGGGTGAACCTGGTGCCCATGTCGGTAGGCTCGAAGGTCACTCGCTCGTCTATCCTCGTGCTCCCCGATGTGATCACCTCGCAACACCTCTTGTCGGGCTCATACTCAGTGACCTTAGCTGTCCACGACATCTTCTGCCCCATAACTCGGGTGATGCCCCTGAGGGTACTACCGACCCCCTTCGGGCCTTGGGATGTCTGCTCCGCTTCCACGATGTCCAACTCCCACTTGGGCACGTTCTTGATATCCATAACGTAGGCAAAGACCTTGCTGGCAGGCTGCTTGATTTTGATGCTTTCCTCTATTATTGCCATCTTGCCACCTCCCTCGAAAGTGTCTGTTTTCATTATAGACCACCGGACTTACAACCACAATAGCATCTCACCTAGCGCGCCTCTTGTTGACTGTACAGATTGAAAGAAGTTCGTGAAACAATGTGACGGACTGTTCAATCCACTAGTTATTCGTGGTTATTACATGTATGCTAGGCTAAAGCAAGCTGATAAGGGGCTATTTAGCTCTTCATGAGCGGTTCAAGGACCTTCCCATTCTTCTCAATCTCCCAGGGGTTTATCTGTTTCTTAGTGTACTTTTTATCGTAGTGGAAAGACTTGATCCTGAGTATTTTACCATTTTTAGCATCAACCGTTGCAGGATCACCATTCCTGCAGAAGGAACACTGCACCAGCGCTTTTACGACTGTTTTCTCCGTGCCCTCTGTGTGTATCTCTATGGCATAAACATCCTTGCCATGAGTTTTTGACTCATCTTTTTTGCCTGACACTTAACAACCTCCTATAAGAATTTATATTTGTTTTTGGCACTTCGCATTACATAAATATTTTGCATATCATCAATGGTGAGGGTCATCTTAATCGACTATAATTGATACCAATGGGAAATAGCTTATTGGCGTTGGTAATAAGCCACCACTCGTCCTAGTGACTTTAGCGCTCGTCCTATTGATGGATAAACAAGCACTCCATTTTCCTGATAGTACCTGCGTAGTCTGCGCCTCTCAGTTTCTAGGGAAAAATCACCGGGCCGATCGCCTCCTTCGCTCAACACCACAATTATAGGTACCCCCCACTTTTTAAAGATTTGCACTGGAATCTGTTCTAACCACGGTTTGTCTTTCCATCCCATCATTTCAGTGTGACCTAGCAACTGACGCATTTTAGCAGATATAGCAATCTTATCTATTACGATACTGCCAACAACACCAGAAGAGGCAATATTTTCCAGGATGTCACGAAATATCTCAGCCGGAGGAAAAAAAGGAGTCCCAACATCAACTGGGTTGCCTGCGCTGGTACCGATAGGAGGTAGAAGAGGGACCAGCCTTTGCTGTAGCTCATTGCTAAACCGCGGTATGGTTAATCTCTCGCGATAACAAGTATCTGTAGCAGCTACACTTGTCCCTCCACCACTACAAACTACTGAAACTCGGGCGTTAAGTAGCGGTGGAAGATTATAAAAGGCAGTGACAGTATCCAACAATTCCTCAAGACTATCAACCCTAATAGCTAGCGATTGCTGATAAATAGCATTCCATATATATTCACTTCCTGCTATAGAGGCGGTGTGGCTTGCGGCGGCACGTGCCCCTTCTGGTGTAAGCCCTCCTTTCCACAAAATAACAGGCTTTTCCTTTGTTACCCGCCTAAGTATTTCGAAAAACTCTTGTCCCTTTTTGGTACCTTCCATATAAATGGCTATGAGCTTGGTAGCATTATCAGCCTCCAGATATCTTAGTAAATCCGTCTCATTTATATCGCAGGCATTACCATAACTGGCTACTTTGCTGAAACGAAACCCGTAATCCTGGGCAAGACGGCAAATATCATCTGCAAGCATGCCACTTTGTGTAATGAGCCCCAAAGCACCACTTTCCCTTGAGTAATTTGTATAACCTAGGTGTGGAATGCCACTCGCAGGATTATATACACCAAAACAATTAGGTCCCATGATACGTAGATCTTTGCCTGACATGCTTGCCAACGCAGCCTCTAACTTCCTGCCTTCTTCTGTTCCTGTCTCCCCAAAACCTCCAGTAAATATTTCGACCGCCGGAATCCCTTTGTCTCGACACTCCTGTACGGCATTCAACACATGTTGAGCGGTAATATAAATGCGGACTAAATCTACCTCCCCAGGAATTGACACTATAGAGGGGAAAACGGGTAATCCGTACAATTCGGTAATGTTTTGACCCACTGGATAGATTGGCCCATGGAAACCAAAAGCCTGTAGAGCGTGTACCATAACGTTTCCAAACTTAGCTGTGTCTTGTGAGACGCCCACAACAGCAATAGCCTCGGGGTAAAAAAATGGGCGTAGCTCTTCTAAAATTTTGCTGTTTGCTACACTGCACATTGATTCATTCTCAATATACCAATTAAAGTATCAATATCGCTCCATACTAAACATATTTTGGTATTGAATATCTGTTATATCTACAATTAAATCCCACCTCCAGAATTAAAAATTTACTTTATTCTTCCCTTTGAGCCCAAGAATATATCTAGCTTCGTCTGGCGTAGCTATCTCTCTACCAAGATCTCTAGCGATTTTGACAACATTATCTACCAGTTCAGCGTTACTCTTAGCTAATACACCACGTTCTAAAAATATATTATCCTCAAAGCCAACCCTAACATGACCGCCAAGCACGATAGCCAGAGGAGTGGTATAAAGGTATGCCATACCTGTACCTATAATTGACCATTTATAATTGTCAGCATCGATTAACCTATCTGCTGTGTGCTTCATATATATGATATCTTCAGGACTGGAGCCGATAGATCCAAGTGCCCCTGTAACAAATTGCATCCATACAGGACTTTTCATCATCCCTTGCCTAAAATAATAAGCTGCATTGTATATATGGCTGGCATCATAACACTCACATTCATTTTTGGTTTCGTTATCATTCATGGTTTTTAAAAATGTATCTAACGAGACAAAGGTATTTTGTTGAATAGAATTTTCCACCATGTTTAAATAGTTCTTTTCCCAGGGATACTTATAATCGTTATCATTGTATTTTTGGGTTACCCTCCGGAGACTCATACACACTGGCCCCATATTGAAGGAAGCAAGTTCTGGTTTGAAAGTTGGCACAACTTTGATTCTATCTTCTAGCGACATTCCCGCACCACCACCCGTGGTTAGACCTATAATTACATCACTATGCTCCTTTATTCTAGTTATAACATCTCGAAATACTTCCAAGCTGGACGTTGGCCTTCCATCATTAGGATCCCGTGCGTGAATGTGTACCATTGCTGCTCCAGCCTCTGCTGCCCTTATGGCTTCATTAGAAATTTCTGCTGGTGTAATCGGCAAGTAAGGAGTTTGAGTGGGTATTGTCAAACTACCAGTAGGAGCACATGAAATAATTAATTTTTCCATATCTTAATAACTCTCCAACTCTTCTTAATATAAATTACAACTACACCTGGCCTTGAACTTTTCAGTAATCCTGCCTTCTCACTTATAGTCTGGTTGATGCGTAGATAAATAGGAGTAATTAACAAATCAATCTTAAACTATAGGGGACTGGAATTCGTTGCCGTTAGTCATCCTTATGTTGATCAACGACCTATATTAATTTAGAACACTATATGTTTTCACCTAGCATCGTAGACTATTTTACCACCAACGATAGTCATTAAGGTTCGTATATCTTTTATTTGGTGAGCGTCAACAGTAAGAATATCATCGTCTAAAATGCATAAATCGGCTAGTTTGCCTACCTCTATAGAACCCTTGATATTCTCCATATGATCTTGCCAAGCACCTTCGATAGTATAAGCACGGATTATTTCTTTTCGAGAAATACGTTGCTCTGGCCCACTTATTTCGCCAGAGGCTTTGGATTTCCTCAGAACAGCAGCTTCGACACCAAGCTTCCAGTTTGGATAGATCGCTGGTGCGTCAGAGCTTGCAGCTACATGAACTCCAGCATCGATGAGGGTTTTTAGAGGACATTGATATCCAGCTCTCTCCTTACCAACTGCAGCGACTAAGATATCAGCTACTGTCCACTTGAAGCCTGGTTGAGGATTTACACCTATTTTATACGTGGCCATGCGTTTAGCACATTGAGCTGTTGTAAAATCACCGTGTATTACATAGTGGCGACGTTCCACAGGTTCTTCTTTAATAGCTTTAATAAAGCCATCTACACATGAATCAATAGCCCTATCACCTATAGCATGAATACCTACCTGAAATCCACATTTGTGAGCATAAACGATGGTATTTATCAACTCGTTATATCGATCCTCATCAGTTTCACCAGGAACAACTAGCCCTCCTTTTACTCCAGGGGAATTTTCGTAATCTTCGTACATCCAGGAGGTCCTAACTTGAGGTATAGGTATGCCATCAGCAAATAATTTGACTCCAGCTATTCTCAGCCACTCATTTCCAAAACCTGTGTGTATCCCCATATTAGGTAGCGCTTGTCGCAAGTCATCCAGAGATACCTTTCCATATGATCCAAAAACCAACAAAATGTTAACTCTTAGCGTCAACTTGCCTTGATTGTGAAGTTCATTATAAATTGAAATAGTGTCGGGACCTGATGCTCCGTCCGGGAACGTGATACCACCAGGACCAAGACCACCCTCGGTTATGCTTGTTATGCCGAGTGAGTTGAGTTCCTTCATAGCAGAGATGATCGCTTCCCTCTTTTGCTCTCTACTCCAACGTGGAATTAGTCTCTTTACCAAGGCATGTGCAAGCCATCCTTTCAGTATACCTGTCGGCTCACCAGTCACGGGATTCTTTACAATCTCACTACCCGCTGGAGCAGATGTGTCTTTTGTAATCCCTGACAACTCGAGAGCCTTACTGTTAACCCAAATTATCCGACTCGACATATCACTAAGATAAACAGGGTTATCTGGAGATACAGGATCCAAATCCCATTTCTCAGGATGCCTTGATGGGTTCTTTAAGCATTCCTCAAGTTCCCCTTCGTCCCACCCAACTCCTTGAACCCATTCACCAGGTTTAGCCGTTTTAACCGCCTTACCAATCATTCCTACGATATCACTTATCGACTTTACTGAGAGAACACCTACATCAAGTGACATAGGTGGTCTGCTAACACCAAATCCAGCGGCGTGCATGTGGGAATCATTAATCCCAGGTAGCATTGTTTTACCTTCTATATCTATTACCTGTGTGGAACTACCTATTAACGCTTTAGTATCATCATTTGTTCCAACAGCTACAATTTTGCCGTCTTTAACTGCTACTGCCTCGGCAATGGAGAAGCTGTCATTAATTGTGATTACTTTACCCTTCATGATAACCAAATCTGCCGGCATTGGTTGCAGCATTATACTTCTATGTTTCATAATTTGTATCCTCCTTTAATCGAGTGTCTCTCTTGACCTGCCTAAGCTGCAAAGGTTTGCAATAGCTTGTACATTTTTTCGAGAAACGTATAAATTGTAATTCCCTTTCGCAATCCTTGACACATACTCTGAATCACGGCCTTATGATTTTACCGTATGAGCTATATACTTTTTTCAATTCTTTTATTTTGCCTTGATCTTCTTTAAAAAATTTCGTGACCATTTTACCTATGTGATCCGTATGTTTGGAAATCCCATACTCGGATAATCGAGGGTGCTTAATATCCCACTCATTCCATTCTACCTTCATTTTGGCTTCACCAAAGGATAAGGCACCTCTTACGTTGCATACAGGACAGATGACATGAGGCAAATTTTTAGGTACTTGCAACAGGTTGCAATGGCAGACCGGACAAGATATATCGGTTTCATGGCCCATAAAACTTACTTCTCTAATCGGCATCCCCATTGCCTTGACGACATTTTCCCCTAATTTTTTGGCTCGTCTAAGAGCTCTTTTATTTAGCAAAACAGCACCTAGCGACCCACCACCATTCACCTGTATTTGATCGACCAGTATTCGTGTATGCTGAACGAAGATATTTGCCATGCTAAGGCCAAGGGGAGTAGTCCATCCACCACCAACACAAATAATTGCACCAACCCTTGTCTTTTTTAGAACTTCCGGATGATTGAATACAGTTGCGAGCATTCTATCATTAATTATTTTAAAGTTTCCGCTAACCGTTAAATGATATACTGGAACACTTACTATTAAACCGCAATCTTCCACTACGGTCTTTTCCAAAATCCATGCAACATCATCGTCTTCAACTGCACATTTTGCTTTTCCTCCTTTTGACAATGTTATAAAGCATGATTCACAACCTGTACACGGCTTTACTCTCAGCTCCATAGCACGAATTATCTCCGTCTCTGCTCCGAGTTCCTCCGCACCCATGCAAGCTTCTTTTAGGAGGATCTCGGAGTTGCCGTTCTTTCTACCACATGACAAGCCGATGATTTTTTTCTTTTTTGTTTTAGTCACATCAGTTACCTCCTGTACTCCTAATTGGGCTGTGCTTTTCCAGATTGTGTCTAAAAATTTAGCATGTACTATACCAATGTGGTCAGAATACAAGGTTCAGAAAAATCTGCTTGGCTACTCAATTATTTTGTTGAATTAATTTGGCAACACCATACTTTGCCATAACCTCTTGGAGCATAAAACAAAAGAATGTCAGCACCTTCGTAGTATTCTCCTAGTTAGAGCCCTCGAGGTACCAGTTCCAGCTCCGCTTTATCCAAGCAAGAGTATACCTTGAGTTTCCAGTGCCTTTCCCAGTTTCCTAAGAATTTCTAAGGACTAAAACCATCTATTAAGCCAAATTCAAAGCTAAAGCTGCATGATATTACTATTGTTACTTTAATCTGCTCATCATTTACAAATTATCGATAGATAATTCATCCAAACCAAATATAGCCGACTCCGGTTGCTTTTATCATAGGATCAGCCATGCTTGCAATTTGGAGGCTTTACACCAATCATCTTCCGGAATTCAGTTGCTGTCATTGGTTCTCTTCCAAGCATTCGGGCTATCGCTACTATTTGTTCAACCCTCTCCTTAGTGGAGGTTATTACTTCATCACTTTGAGGCAGTTTATAAATTGTGTCTTCCTTTCCTACTCGTACATGGTATCCTAATAGTATACTCAGAGCTGTTAAGTAAGAAGATGCTCTACCAGCGGCCGAGAACGATATAAATGGATATTCCTCTTTATCAATGTCTTTAATACGTCTTATTACGTTTATCAGGGTTTCTGTCATGGATAACGGACTCCATGCCGGGGAAGCTCCCGGCAGACCAATACAAACCCCCCAAAGAAAGGGTGGTTTTAGAATACCAGGCTGGATTAGCCACCTGTTAGCATTATCTATGTCTCCTAGATTATATATCGCAATTACGACTTTCTTGTCATACGCCCGAATTACTTCCGCAGTTGCCTTACATGCCTGTGGAGACAAATAGGAAAGTGTATCACCTATGAAGGCAGCAAAACAGTTGACGGCAGCTCCCTCATAGAGATCTAACTTAATTGGCTCCATCATTTGCTCGAAGTTCTCACCGAAAAGAGCTTCTCCATCTATATAAATATTCTCGCCGAATCTGTCCCTTAGTGCTCTCACAACTTTTTCAGCAAGCTTTCTATCACCGGAAGGAAAGCCATTTTCGTCCCTAACATGAACGTGCACACAGCAAGCACCCGCTTCAACGCTCTCAATAGATTCCTTTATAATTTCATCCGCATCATATGGTTGGTAAGGATTTTGTTGCTTCGTGAAAAAAGCTCCGGTTGGAGCTGCTGTTATAGCAATTTTATTAGGAATGTCCCATTTCGGATGCTGGCTCAGGTCCAAGAGCTTTTCACCAAAAAGGTGGACACCGAATGTGGGAATATCCCTATACTTTGAAAAATCAACTCCTGTCATTTATTTAATTTCCTCCTAATGAGATGTTCATTTGTTTTCTACCTAATTTGTTCCGTCAGGAAAAATACAATCCTACTCCAGTAAATACTCTCTTTGTTAAATTTAATTAATCTATCTCTTTTCATTGTCTCATAAAGACAATAATCTGAATTCTTAGATAACATAGGTACAAGATGTTCCATCTTGACCATAATTGTGTTGGATAAATTTTCGCTGACATTGGCGCAAGTTTCAATACCTAAACGCCGTGATTTTTTAGTACTATTTTTATTATCCAGGCCTTCTAACGAGGTAGGGTCGAGGATATTGATTTAAAGATGGCCAAATGATTATAATAAAGCTAAGTGCTTATTTATAAAATACCGCTGGTTAATGGATATCTCCCTAATAGTAATGCTATGAATGAGGTGGGTACATGGAACTGATAGCAAATCAAGATTTTCGTGATATCCTCGATATCGTACACATCATTAATTACAACGGGGAAGTTTACAATATTAACCGTGCTCTAAGTAAGATAGCAAAATTGCTGAATGCAAAGAGCGCAGTGTTTTTCCCAAGTGATAGCGAACACAGAGAAATCGATAATAACAAAATCATTGGTTTTGGTATCAACTATGAATATTGGAATCTATTCCCACGATATTACCAAATCGACCCCTTAGTACCAGCATTATTTTCAAAGGTAATCACCTGCACGATTGAAGATGTAATGTCACATTCTCGGTGGCTAAATAACACGTTCTACAAAGTTTTTTGTCGACCACAGAATATATACCACAAAATGGTTGTTTACCTTCGTAATAGAAATAAGGTTTATGGGGTGATAGGGCTCACTCGATCCGAGGAGCAACCGAATTTCTCTTCTAGAGAAAAGCTAATTTGCCGCATTTTAGTTCCCCACTTGGTAACAAGCATCTACAATAATAGTTTATACTCCAAAATTTTAACCAATAGACACCCAATTGTTTGGGGAAACGATTACTTTGCAGAGGGAATCATTGTTATAAACCACAACCTCCAGGTTGTCTATTGCAATCAAAAGGCCAAAGAGTACTGCCTTCCTTTGTCCCTAAAAAAGTTGGGCAGAGTAAGCGAGGAGGAGGACAAAGGTATTTCTGTTTTACCTGAGATTCTAGATGATTGTGCAGCTACTAAAAATATTTTTGAAAATGATAGAGCGACTAGGCCCACTTACATACAAAGGATTATTAAGAGAAATCGACTTGAATGGTTGCGAGTAAAAACTTCAATTATCTGGCAGCCCGATGGCTTAATATCTTATCCTAGTTTCTTGGTATCCTTAATGAGCCTCTCCGAAATACCCAAAACTACCAACAAATTTATGTCGATAAAACATCAGTTGACTAAAAGGGAAATGGAGATTATTGATTGTATCCTCAATGGACTAAGTAACGAGCAAATCGGTAAACAACTGTTCATCAGTCGAAATACTGTGGAAACTCATTTGAAGAATATTTTCAAAAAGACGGGAGTAAATAACAGGTTAAGCCTATACAACCTAGGACAAGAGATCTTTTGGTAATAAACTGTTTTAAAGTGTCTTTTCCGTACAAGGGATAAAATATTATTTTTAAAGCTTATCGCATTACGCGTTATTTCCATTGGTTATACCTATAGCTTTCCTTTAGAACTGCCTTTAGGCATATACTACTCAATTTAGCCAGTTATAAGCTGAGCTCCAGTTTTTCTGACAAACCGAATTGCAGAGTTCCACAGCCTCTGCCCGTGGATATCTAGAGAGGTGGTATTGGTCGATAGCTTCATCAATCTCTAAAAAACTAGCGCCGTAAACACATCAAGGAAATCCAGATTCGTTATCTATACTGTATATTAATAAATTTATCTCGGTATTCCTTTTAAAAAATCACGGCGTTCAGGTATTGCAACTTGTTTTAGTATCAGCCAAAATTCATTATCAAAATAATAACTGTCAGAATTGCATATTTCGATAGATTTAAATAAAGGAGGAATAAAAAAGATATGGATATTTTGACGGAGCTTATGGGTATACCACCACATGCTGGATCTTTTGCAACAATGGATATTTGGTTTAGGGCTGATCCAGATCAGGTACGAAAGCTCCTACCTCCACCCGTTGAACTTTCAGCAATCGATCCTGGTGGGTGTAACTGTTGTTTCAGGGAGGGTCTAACTATTTCTTCTGATCGAAAAGATATACTAGTTATCAACCCTGAGAGGGCGGGCTTTAACGAAGTGGGAATCTTTCTTCGCTGCCGGGTCAATAGCGTTGAGTCGATATGGAGTTACTGTCTATGGTGTGATAGAGACTTCGCTGTGATTGGAGGCTGGTTTCTTGGTACCAATAAGAAAATGGGGAAAATCCAATTAGGTTTCAGCAGAGCGAAGCTCTTCGAAGTGAATGAGTTCCTCGGCAAGGTTGGTCCTGGAACAAAGTTCACATCGTTTCTCGAAGCTCATGGTGATAGACTCGTCACCGCCACTATGAAGCTGAGTCGCCAAATAACAGCGAGTGAATTGCCCGCACCATTGCCACGCTTTACCACATCAAGATTTTTACCTCTCCAGTCTGGCTCTAAAGCAAAGAATCAACTAGTTAAATTGGAGTTTTCTGGAAAACCTAGGTTTGGGAAAGAAATATGGGCCGCTGAGGATGTTTCTTTAATATTCCCGGAGTCTGAACTAGAGGATCTCAGTCTACTAAAGCCTTTGGAAATAACTGGTGCTTACTTGTATGACATTGGTATGAAAATCAGTGGCGAGAGGACAGTTGTCCATGAATGGTAGCGTTTATTTTGATGTGCGGTAGTTAAAAATAGTAAGGAATAAAGTATTGATTGATATACTGATTCGTATATCCAAATGGAAGGGAGGTGTTAGATTTTGTGAGAAAAGATGAAGAACTGAACCTAACAGAATAGTGCTAGAAAAAGGAGGAAAAATAGTAATGGATATTTTGTATGAGATTATGGGGGAGCCGCCCTACTGCGGTAGTTTTGAAGGAATGGAGATCAATTTTAGGGCTGATCCAAAACAGGTCCGAAAGTTCCTACCTGAGCCTGTTGAACTTTCAGAAGTTGACCCTGGTGGTTGCAATATACGTTTTTTTGAGGGCATAACTATTTCTAAGAACCAAAGCGATCTACTGGTTCGTAACCCAGAAGCGGGGGTGTTTAGCGAATGTGGTCTTTTTATGAATTGCCGGGTCAATGGCATTGAGGCGAAATGGAGCTATTGTATGTGGGTTGATACAACTTGGGCATTGCTTGTTGGCTGGTTTATGGGTATCACCAAGCAAATGGGGAAGATTAAGCATACTTTTAGCAAAGCTAGGCTCTTCGAGTTGAATGAGCATCTTGGCGAGGTTGGGCCGGGAACAAGATTCACATCCTTCCTTGAAGTTTATGGTGAGAGGCTTGCTACTGCGACTATAAGGTTGAGCCGAGAAATATCACCGGCGGAGTTGCCTCCACCATACGTTCGTTTTGTTTCATCATCGTCCTTATCCCTTAAACCTGGGGGTAAACCGTCGCATAAACTATTCAGACTAGTGTTTGACAAGCCCAAGTTTGGGAAAGTGTGGGCTGCCGAAGATGTTTCTCTCAAATTTCCGGAGTCTGAATTGGAGGAGCTCTACTTGCTCAAGCCTAGGGAGGTAACTAGTGCCTACTTCTATAGTATAGGTATGAAACTTACTGGGGAGAGGGAGTTAATATGCGAATGGTAGTGTTCATACAGGGTGATATAAAAGATCAGCTTTAACGAATTATCCCGGGAGCTTGCTTAAAAGCCTTATTAATTTAGGAAGGAAAATATTGATTGGGTGGACTATGTTATGAGTTAACCGTCGCAAGACCTTAGGTCTCAGATGTGAGGAGGTAAAAAATGTTTGTACTTGTTAATGGTTTACTGATCGATGGCACTGGACTAAAACCAGTTGAAAAAGCAACCATCGAAGTAGATGGGACACGCATTACTAACGTTGGTGTGGGAAAAAGCTATCCAGAAAAAGTAGCAGTATTCGATTTGAAAGGCCTGGTGGTTATGCCTGGTCTTATCGATTGTCATGTTCATTTCGGTGGAGTTGTAAAACCGAAGCCAGGTCAAACACCTGTTATGGATATGGCCTCCTCTAATAGCTTTGCCAGTGCAAGAAAACAATCAATTGAAAATGGTGTGACTAGTATCAGAAGCCTTGGTGACTTCTTTCCTGACATGATTAGACTTCGTGATAAGATAGCATCAGGTAAGCTAAAAGGCCCCCGAATTTTTAATGCCGGTCCAATTTTTACTGCAAAGGGTGGAAGTCCCGCTGCTACTGTATATGCCGGATATCCCTACATCATTGAGCACTGTTCAAGGCAAGTTGCAGATGCTAAGACTGGTAGAGAAGAGATTAAAAAAGTAGCTGAAGGTGGTGTGGATTGCATCAAAATTCTAGTGGGTAATATGGATTACTGGCATTACCCCGAAAAGGTTGCAAAGATATCCTGGGATGTGGTCGAAGCATTGATAGACGAAGCGCACAAGCATAATCTTCGTGTTACGGTTCATGTTGAGTATTCACCAGATGCAATTATTGCCGTTCGCGCTGGAGCAGATTCCATAGAGCACCTTATAGAGGTTGGAACTGATCACACTGACCTAGAAGTTCCAGATGAACTCATTAAAATGATGGTTGATAGAGGGACATACTTAGTACCGACTCTTACAGTACATTGGTATTTCCTAAAAATGCTCCCCCAACTGCCGAGAACTTATTCGGCCGTAAGTAAAGGTGTCAAGAGGCTTTATGATGCTGGGGTAAAAATCGCTGTTGGTACCGATGCTGGTGCGCCAAAGAATCCTTTCGGCAAAGCGGTTCATAAAGAAATGGAGTTAATGGTAGGGTTGGGGATGAGTCCAATGGCTGCAATAATGGCTGCAACCAAAATAGCCGCTGAGAATCTGGGTAAAGGAAATGAGCTTGGAACAATAGAGAAAGGTAAGCTGGCTGATTTGATTGTTGTTTCTGGAGATCCTATTACTCAGATAGTTGACACAAAGAACATAAAACTGGTAGTAAAAGATGGAAAGGTTTTGGTCGATAAGCTTGGCTTACCCAGCATTAGTAACTCATAGACAGGTTTGTATGAGACAATGGTTAAAAGCTAAAAGAAGGAGGACAAATAGTAATGGATATTATGCATGAGAATTATGGGTGAGCCGCCCTATGCGGCACTTTTGAAGGAATAGAGATCCATTTTAGGGCTGATATGAATACGAGTTTTGACGAATGATTCTAGGAGTTTGCTTAGAATCTCTATTAATTCAGAAAGGAAATACTAATTTAGGAGGAAAAAAGTGAAGAAATTAGTAAAATTAGCGTTAGCAGTAGCAATAGTGATAGCTATGCTAGTAGGAGGGTGGACCTGTGTCTCTCAGTCTGCGCCACCCGCGCCTACACCGACAGCGCCTAGTCCTGCACCGACGAATACACTGTATATCGGAATTGCCACCCCATTAACCGGACCAGCAGCATTTTTTGGTACTATTATAAAAAACGCAGTACAAATGGCAGTAGATGCCCAAAATGAGCAAGGTGGGGTCACTATTGGCGGACAAAAGTATAATTTAGCTACCATAGTCACTGATACTAAATTTGATACTGCTATTGGCAAGAATGTTGCAGCAGAGCTGGTATATGATAAAAAGGTGAACATTCTTTGCGGGCCTTTCGCTGACGATGCTGTAGGTGTCCAGACAGTTACCGAACCTAACAAAGTGATAAGTTTTTTTGTAATGCAAGTGCCGGGGTTGATCGGCCCGGATAAACCGCATACTTTCTTCTGTTCTCCCCCTGCCGAGGACCCAGTTCACGTACCACTTGTGTATCTAAGCAAATTTTACCCAGAGGCAAAAACAGTTCTCTCCATGGGACCCGACCTGTCTGATACTCCACTCTGGGAAAACGCGGCTAAGAGAGTATGCCCAATGTACGGCTTGAATTGGCTGGGTATGGAGAAGTTCCCCTATGATACCAAAGATTTTATGCCAGTAATTTCTCGAGCACTAGCTAAGAACCCTGATGTCATAGAGACTAGCAACACTGCAGCTACTATGGGGGGTATGTCAACCTTTCTAGTAAAGCAGTTACGGGAAGCAGGCTTTAAGGGCTTTATATCGATGACTTGTACTCCTCCCGTCGGTCTAATGGAAACAACTGTACCCAAGGAATCTCTGGCGAAGGTTGTTACTAACGACGTAGACCCTGATAGTCCTATAGTTAGTAAGGCCTATCATGATTTGTATTACAAATATAAAGAGAAGTATGGTGAACCCCCTACTATCTTTTTCCACCTGTTCTACAACGATGTGAAGGCTTTCTTCGAATTTCTCAACGGCCAAGATAGCATGGACACTACTGCATGGGCAGAGGGATTTGGCAATTACCGCTGGCAGGGAGTATTCGGCTTTGAAAATCATTGGTTTGGAGAGAAGGTGCCGGGGTGGGGCATCAATCGGTGTACTTTAGGTCCCTGTTGGCCAGGTGAGTATGTTGATGGGAAGCTAGAAACTAAATGGCAAGGCCCTCCTGCTTACGAAATGTTTGAATGAAACCAGCAAAGTGTTTCATATCCTTGCAGAGGTGGGGTAGTAGGCCTACCCCACCTTTACAAGGGTTTTTTTTGATAAGAATGGGAAATATTGGCTGAGTACCATTGCCCTACCAGTCCAGAAAGGTTGGCTGATACTTGAGTGTGACTTTGGAAACATTGTTACAACCCTTAGTCTACGGATTACAGACAGGCTTAGTCTATGTACTAGTAGCTTTGGGGCTCACTGTAATTTTGAGCATCATGAATGTCATTAATCTCGCACATGGTGAATTCTATATGCTCGGTGCTTTTTTTGTCTTCTATCTTAGTGGCTTACTACACATTAACTATATTGCTGCTTTACTAGTAAGCATGGTGGGAGTAGCTCTTATTGGGGTAATTCTGGAAAGAGCCTTTTTCCGCCAGGCACTTGGAGATGTCGTTACGACTGTAATCATTGCCATAGGGTTAATGTGGCTTCTTCAGACTTCTGCCCAACTGGTCTTTGGAAGACAACCGAGGGGGATGGCAGAGGTTTTCCAGGGAAGTATGACCTTTCTTAATGTTAAAATTAGTGATTCAAGAATTATAGCCGGGTTAATTAGTATTGCTTTGGTAGGTGCTCTGTACTTTTTTGTGTATAAAACTAAACTGGGGAGAGCCATGCGGGCCATCGCTCAAGACCAAGAAGCCGCTGCCTTGCAAGGAATAGACACCGAGAGGATCGGTACCTTGGGCTTCGGTCTGGGTTGTGCACTAGCAGCAGCAGCCGGGGGAATAATGGCGCCCATTTTTTTTATCGAGCCGACCATGGGGACTAGTATGCTAACTAAATCGCTGTGCATCATCATATTAGGTGGGCTAGGCAGTATTCCGGGCACAGTATTAGGTGGGCTCATTTTAGGTATTGTAGAGAGTTATGGACACACATTCCTAGGATATACCGCAACTACTTTCCCCTTTCTTATCATTATATTGATTCTGATTTTTAGACGTACTGGTCTCTTGGGTAAGACAGCATGAACTGGAGAAAGTGTCACAAGGTCGTTGCATATATACCTTATATAGCCGTAGTGGTGATATTGGCATTAGTGCCGATTTTAATTAAGAACCTTTACCATCTAGAAGTAATAGTATCCATGCTAATCAACGTGCTCCTTGCTGCCAGTCTCTGGTTTATCATAACGACAGGTCAGGTGACTTTAGGTCATGCCGGTTTCGCTGCTATTGGGGGTTATATGTCGGCTGTATTAATCATGAACTTCGGTCTATCTTCCTGGTTAAGCTTGCTTGCAGCAATAGCAACAACAGGAACTGTGGCTGTGTTCATCGGCTATATCACGCTTAGAATCAAGGGGATTTACTTTATGATTACTACCCTTGCCTTTGGTGAACTCATCAGGATTGTGTTTGGTATGTGGGAGCACCCCTTTGGAGGTTTACTTGGAATTAAGAATTTGCCCCCCCCAGACCCTATTCTTATGCCTGGCCTTTTTGAAATCAACTTCGTGTCAAAACCCTCTCTTTATTATCTTATATTGGTATTGGTGCTTCTAGGGATACTAACCATGCATAGGCTGTATGCGTCGCACATTGGTCGGGTATTCCGGGCTATTAGCCAGTTTGATAACCTTGCCGAACATGTTGGCATCAACATTATGGGGTACAAGGTCCTAGCCTTTGTAATAGGCAGTATATTCGCAGGCTTAGCAGGCGTATTATATACCTATAATGTAGGGTGTATACTGCCCAGCTCTTTTACCCTGATACAGTCACTTTACTATCTTGTGTATGTAGTAGTGGGGGGAGGAGCAAGCATTGCTGGACCGATACTTGGTACTGTAGTTTTTAGTGTCTTGTCCGAATTTCTAAGACCAATAAACGAGTTTGAACCGATAATCTATGCGCTAGTATTAATAGGTACAGCATTGTTTTTCAGAGCTGGTTTACTTGGCATGGTAAAAACGTTAGGGCGCAAATTTATGAGGTTGATTAGGAAGGATTCATTTTGCACTTATTAAGACCCTGTTTAAGAGCAAACTACACACGGAAGCTGAGGGAAAAAAGCATAAATTAAGTAGAACTAACCTAAAACCAGCGATATCAGATAATAGTAGGAGAATGGTTATGTCCCTAGAAAGCCAAGTCTAAGCCTACTGCACTCGCTGGCTGATATGATTAGTTGACAGTGGAAAGGAGCTTCTATGATAGTTCAGTGCCTTATATTTGACTTGAGAGGTTAACTGCATGTCTCTGCTTGAACTGCAAAAACTGACGAAATGCTTTGGTGGATTGACTGCGGTTAGCGAACTTGATCTGTCCATAGAAAAAGGAAATATTGTAGGGCTGATTGGGCCTAACGGTGCGGGCAAAACAACAGTGTTCAATACCATAAGCGGGGTCCTTCGTCCCACCAGGGGTAAAGTTTTATTCAAGAATGAGGTCATTACTGGGCTAAAGCCGCACTCTGTAGTCAAGAAGGGCGTGGTAAGAACGTTTCAGCAAACGACGCTTTTTGGCAGCATGACAGTATTGGAAAACATCCTACTCGGTTTTCATCTGACATCAGGTATAGGATTCCGAGCTGCCCTATTTAATACTACTTCATCCCAAAATAGGCAGAAACAATTGCTTGGGAAGGCGGCGGAGCTCGCTGATTTTATGGGACTATGGGGAAAACAGCACGAGTTGGCGAAAAACCTACCGCATGGCCACCAAAGAGCACTGGGTATGTCGATTGCGCTGGCTGCAAACCCCGAATTACTAATGTTAGATGAGCCGGTCACCGGGATGATCGCGGAAGAAGTTGAGCAGATGAAGAATAAAATAAGGAACACCCGCGATAGAGGAGTAACAATACTTTTGGTAGAGCATGATATGAGAGTAGTTATGGACATATGTGACAGGATCTGTGTTTTAAACTTTGGTAAGAAAATAGCAGAGGGCCCTCCAGAAGAGATACTCGAAAATACAGAAGTCATCGAGGCTTATTTAGGGATGGAGTATGTTGCTAGACGTTAGGGATATAAAGGTCCACTATGGCAGGGTTGAGGCGGTCAAAGGGATATCTTTGCAAGTAGAAGAGGGGGGTATTATTACCTTATTGGGCGCAAACGGAGCAGGAAAGACAACGGTATTAAAAACTATTTCGGGGTTGAAGCATCCAACCTCAGGTGAGATATGGTTCTCTGGCCAGAGGATCGATGGAAAACGCTCATCGCAAATTGTCAAGATGGGCATTGGGCACGTGCCAGAAGGAAGACGGATTTTCCCTGATATGAGCACCGAGGATAATCTCATAATAGGGGCATATATAAGAAGTGACAGAGAGGGTATTAAGCGTGACTTGGAAGAACTATACGGTCATTTTCCCATACTCAGAAAGAGGAGAGGGCAAAGAGCTGGTAGCCTTAGTGGGGGCGAGCAACAAATGCTAGCGATGAGCAGAGCTCTAATGTCTAAGCCAAGACTTCTGCTAATGGATGAACCATCCATTGGGCTTAGCCCGCTAATGGTAGAAGAAATTGCCTCGATTATTGCCACTATGCATCAGCGGGGTATTAGCGTGCTTCTTGTAGAGCAGAATGCGGCTATGGCACTACGGCTGGCAACTCGAGGCTATGTGATAGAGACTGGCCGAATTGTCCTTGGTGGCAATCGTGATGAACTGCTCAACAACGACAAAGTCAAAAGGGCTTATTTGGGTGGATAGACACTCATTCCCTCTGTTCCACCCCTATCAACACTGTCGCCAAAGGTCGCATGAGACCATTTCAACTAAGTGGCGGCATTCCATGCATCACTTAAAGAAGCTTAGTGCAATAGCAAGAATCAGAGGAGCAGGTCACATAGCAGAATGTTCTTTCCATTGTTAAGGAGATGTCAAAATCTATAAGGCTTCAGTAATAACAATTATAAATTAATTCGCGGTTATGACGCAAGTATGAGGTAGATATCCAATGCAAATTAACTCTGATCTATTGGGTAATGACCAAAGCATCTTGAATAATGAATAAAACATATAAATAGAACAAACAATCAAAAATCAGGAGGTAATAGTATGAGCAGTTGCTTCAAGGATGTACCCACGCGATACAATTCTGAGGACCGATGGGATCCCGTAAATGGCTTGGACCTGAAAGTACAACCTAAATGGAATATACCCGAGACTATGGTCGTCAAGGCTGCAGTAGTAGGGGCACCGATTAAGAGGGCGATGAATCCCAATCAGCCTTACACAACAGATGAGATCAGGAAAGAGGCCATGGAATGCATAGAGGCCGGTGCTATCAGCGTACACATTCATCCTCGCACTGATGATGGAAACATGATCATTGACAAGAATGAATACATACGTAAGCTCCACCTTATTATTGATCCCATCAAGGAAAAATATGGTGACAAAGTCATACTTGATGGCTGCACCCTGTTACCTACTTTTGAGGATGAAGTGGCTCTAATAAAATCAGGTTTGGTTGAGGTATCGCCAGTAAATCCCTTTTGGGAGAGCCCTCGCAAGCTGCTGCAGGCCGAGACTGAAATGATGCAGAAGAATGGCGTAAAACCCCAGATTGCCATATACTCCGATGGTGATTTAGACAGGGCTAACAGATGGATTATAGAGACGGGTATTGCTGCAAAACCATTATATTGGATTCTGCTACCCAGTTATATAACTGGCGGTACTCCTATGACCAACGAGTTTGCTATGGCTGAGAGCATGATATGGCAGGTTAGACAAATACGTCAGATTGACCCGGAATCAATAATCATGGTATGCATGGCAGGGCGCGCCTCTTCTTATTTGACGACTATGGCTATGCTCTTTGGCCTTCATGTCCGAGTCGGTATGGAGGATACCTGCTTCAGGTGGCCGCACAAAGATGACATAATAGACAGCAATGCCAGAACAGTAGCTGACACGATAGCCATAGCTAGACTTTTGGGGCGGAGCCTTGCTAGAGCCAACGAATATAGAGCCCTTATAGGGTTACCAACACGCTAGAAATCTGTTGAGAAAACCAAAACACGAATATAGTATATAACTAAACCTCTATAATCGTGTAGCAATCTTTCTTACAGAAGTTGATTGAGACGCAAGCCAAAACAAAGGGAGCTTGTTGTCTATGGATTTTGTAATAACAAGTTCCCTCTGCTACATAGGTATCAGGCAGGCATTCATCAGCTATAGTAATCTGAGAGGCAACGCTGATACGGAGCGGTCATCCTGAACTTTCTCTGAACTTAAAAGAGGAACTATTGTGGCTACGTGACTGGCGAACCCCTTTTGAGCTAACAGATGTGTTGATTGACTGCATTGAGTACTCCACCTACAGCTATTTACACTCAGTACTTGATTATAAAGCGTCAATCCAATATGAGCAGAAATACTAAAACAGCCACGTTACTAATTTAGTTCTGGCTTGATTTCATGGAATACATTACAACAAGTATGGGCTGAAATAGTGCCCAATGCAGAAGCGGATACAATTTTACCGGGGCTTAAACGAAAGGCGTTCAATCGAGCAATAATGAGCCCAGATACATTTAAGAGCTATGCTGGGGTTATTGTCAAGGGTTATGTTTATCGTCGTTTTGACCTCCCCACAATAAAAGTTGGAGGGACTGAGGATCGCAGGTTACCATTGTGAGGGCTGTGCCTCAACAGATAAGAGAATAACTATAGCTCTTAGGAGTAGATTGGGGTCAAGTGATAGTGGGGGCTAGTGAAGATAGAGATAAAGTGACTTACAGTCTGTTTTCAAAGAAGAGCATTTCATCGAATCACACATTAGTCCAAAATGTGCAGTACGTAGTAATAAATTAAGTGTGCTTACCGAGTAAAAAATTGTAACAGCAACCAAAAGACTGATAGAATCTTAGTTCCTTCGAAGTAGTCAAAAAGGAAATATAAGTTGTCTTTTTGGGTTCTGGAGCATAAAAAACAGAGCTATGCCAAAGTCCACAAAGCAGAGTGTGGCTGCTGCAAGAACGGTAGGGGTCCAAGGGTTGGCCACCTCGGATTTTGGCACGGACCATTTGAGACTTACATAGAGGCTCTGGCGGCTGCCAATAAAATTAGAAGGCATGTTGACAATTGCAAACTATGTAAGCCTGAATCATCAAGATAGCCTCTCATTGAACAGAGGCCTGCATTGTGTCATTTGGTTAGCATTATCTGCTTCTCCGATGTTGTAATTACATTTCACACGGGCAGGTCATAACTTAAAAAGTGGTACAATGATTTGGTACGCAGGTCAGCCAAATCTGCAATGTAAAGGAACGGAAAGAGAGCAGGAAGTGAGTTTACGCTGGGATGATGAACTCCTATCTTTTTTACCTGATAGGAAGAGAAACGATAAGTTAGCCCTTGACGACGTACTTAACGTCGACCATGAACCTGAGTCAACTATTGATGAAGAGCTAGAAGAAGATATTACAGGAGAGACTTCTCTTTGGGAAAATGAGGAATCTGAAGAGGATTTGATCGGCAAACCCGGACCAGAAGCCAGGTCTGCGCTGCAGCCGCGAGAGGAAGGGCTAGACGTTCAGGAGGCAATTGATGACCCTGTATATGGATACTTAAGTGAGATCGGTAGAGTCCAACTTATCACGGCAAACGACGAGAGAGTATTAGCCAGTAAATTAGAAGAAGCCAAGTACCTTAGAAAGATCGAGGAGCTTTATTTTAAACAATACCATATTTATCCATCAACAAAAGCTATCATAATTTTTTTGCTTAGGCATCTGCTTGCCGCTCAACCTTTAATCGACATTCTTACTGAACGGCTTGGGCTTCCTCCTGAAAATAGCTTTGTCAGGAATATTCGTAACGAAAAGCTAGAAGCTGCAATCAATAGCGTAATCGACCAGACGTTGATTAACGATATTTCAGAAACCTGTGAAGAAGACATCTCAGAAGTAGAACAAAAATTAATCAGCATCTCCTTGGATAGCCGCCTTTTGCCTCCAGAACTATTAACTATTATTGGAGATGAAACTTCATGGCGTGAGGTGGAGTCTATCGTTAGTGAGCCGATTAATCCCGAGTTCCTGTCCCAACTCCAATCTAAAAGTCAACAGTTTAAATCCTTTTTTGAAAAGGTAAAAAGAACAGCGGAGGAATCCAAAAAACATCTTACTGAAGCAAATCTACGACTGGTAGTCAGCGTTGCCAAAAAATATGTCCATCATGGAATGCCATTCCTTGATCTTATTCAGGAAGGGAACATTGGACTACTCCGAGCCGTGGACAAATTCCAATACAGAAGGGGCTTTAAATTTAGTACTTATGCTCATTGTTGGATTAGACAGGGTATTACCAGGGCACTATCTGAACAGTCTCGCACTATTCGTATTCCGGTACACATAGTGGAAATTATCAGTAGACTATGTAGGACAGATCGTCGCTTAACTCAGGAATATGGGCGCGAGCCGAGTTGCGAGGAAATTGGTAGAGGTATGGAGATCACCGCAGAAAAAGTAAGGGAAATTGTGAAATTGTCTCAAATGCCAATGTCTTTAGAAATGCCTATTAACGAAGAGGGAGACAGTCATCTCGGCGATTTTATTGAGGATCGAGCCACCATGTCACCAGCCGATGCGGCGTCAGGGGTGCTGCTCAAACAACAACTTCAAAACATTCTTAAAGAGCTCACTGATCGTGAGCGAAGGATTCTAGTACTTAGATTTGGCTTGGAGGATGGAAGAGAGCGAACTTTGGAGGAAGTCGGCGTAGAATTTCACCGAACCCGGGAGCGAATTCGCCAGATTGAGGCTAAGGCACTACGGAAGCTTCGCCATCCAAGCCGCAGCCGTAAACTCAAAGACTACCTCGAGTAAATTCTCCTTAACCTGACTCAATACCAACCTCAGTTGCTGGTGCTATTCATTTAAGTCCGAATAAATATATCAACAGACATGGTATTTAACAAAACATCGTTTTGTTAGCATTGCATTGAATTTTCCCCGATTTTTCTCTAATATTTTCCTGCAATTGGCTTGGAGGTTGACACCCTAATCAGGTAAATTAAGGCCGAAACTGTGAAGCTATTTAGTGGCGAAAACAGGCAAAACCAAAACCAGACTTCGTAAACCGCTGGGCGTCGGTTCGAATCCCTTCGCTGGCTCCACAGCTTCAAAATCTATCGATATTGGCACGTTTTTTCATTATAATAATATAATAGTGAGGCATATCGGAGTATCCATTGGCTCTCGATATGGGCTTATGGCGTTTTACATTTTGAGTTTTGTCTCAGGTGAATTGTTGACTGATGAAATTCTTTTATTTAGAATTGAGTCCCACCCATGGGAAAACCGTTTTTGCTCGTAATTGTTATGGAAAGCAGCCCAGGTGGATAATTTGAGACGTGGGAGGTTTTTGACATGGAAGACTACGAAAAGTTAGGTGTTTTTTACTTGGGACGGCCTTACGATCTGGCGGCAAAGAAGCCAAAGGAAGGACTCCTTCTATACGAATCGAAGCATCTGGTCACACATGGCGTTTGTGTTGGTATGACGGGTAGTGGAAAAACAGGTCTGTGCATTGCAGCTATTGAAGAAGCAGCTATTGATGGTATTCCTGCAATTGTCATCGATCCCAAAGGTGACCTGGCGAATTTGCTTCTCACCTTCCCATTATTGCGAGCCGAAGACTTCGCCCCGTGGATAAATGAAGACGATGCCCGCAAGAAAGGCCTGTCACTGCAGGATTATGCTGCCCAGCAGGCCGAGCTATGGAAGAACGGCCTTGCCTTGTGGCAAGAGGATGGCGAGCGTATTAGCCGCCTGCGTCAAGCTGCTGACTTTGCTATCTACACGCCGGGCAGCACTGCTGGTATTCCAGTTTCCATTTTGAAATCGTTTGCTGCTCCACTGCCAGAGATTATCGAGGACAATGAGCTTATCAGAGACAGGATCAGCTCAACGGTAACCAGTCTTCTGGGACTCCTTGGCAAAGAGGTTGATCCGCTTCGAAGCAGGGAGCATATTTTTATCTCGAATATCCTTGATTTATCCTGGAGACAAGGCAAGGATCTTGACATAGCGGCGCTCATTCAGCAAATACAGACACCACCCATCACCAGGATAGGTGTCATGGATCTGGACTCATTCTATCCGGCAAAAGATCGATTTGAGCTGGCCCTTTCCCTTAATAATCTGCTGGCAGCACCCGGATTTAACGTATGGATGGAAGGGGAACCGCTTGATATTGCACATTTACTATATACCCGTGAAGGCAAACCCCAAATAGCCATATTCTCAATAGCACATTTAAACGATTCTGAGCGTATGTTCTTCGTTTCCCTGCTTTTGAACCAGGTTCTTGCTTGGACGCGAACACAGTCAGGTACAACAAGCCTGCGTGCTATGCTCTATATGGATGAGATCTATGGCTATTTCCCACCCGTTGCCAATCCGCCGTCGAAAGGCCCGTTGTTGACACTGCTCAAGCAGGCACGCGCCTTTGGTGTGGGAGTATTGCTAGCCACGCAAAACCCGGTTGACCTTGATTATAAAGGTCTGGCGAATACAGGTACATGGTTCATAGGACGTCTTCAAACAGAACGAGATAAGATGCGCGTCCTCGAAGGCATCGAAGGTGCGGCTGCTGCCACTGGTAAAAATTTCGACAGGCAGTCAATGGAGCAGACTCTGGCTGGACTTGGTAACCGTATCTTCTTAATGAATAATGTCAACTATGATGCTCCGGTGATATTTGAGACTCGCTGGGCCATGTCATATTTAAGAGGGCCGCTGACGCGCAATCAGATTAAAGTGCTCATGGAGCCGCGAAAAGCAGCTATGCCCTCGGTGCAAGCTGCTGCAACAACTGCTCCAGCCTCTGACTTTATCCCAAAGCCTGTTGTCGCACAGCCAACTCCAGCAGGATCAGGAGTTGTATCGAAAAGCCCCGGTCGCCCTATCTTACCACCTGAGGTAATACAATATTTTGTCCCGCCGCGCGGCAGCCCAACTGCTGGAGATGCATTGCTATATGCTCCCATGGTGCTGGGCACGGCTCAGGTTCATTTTGGTGACGTAAAGACTGGTGTGGATGTCACCAGAGATGCTAGTCTAATGACGCAGATAACCGAGGACGTTATTCCAGTTAACTGGAATGCGGCAATCGAGGTCGTTTTTAATATTTCCGATCTTGAGAAGACGCCGCGCGAACCGGCTATCTATGCGGCCTTGCCATCTGCGGCGGGTAAAGCGAAGAGCTATGATGCATGGGGCAAGGAACTGGCTAACTGGATATATAGCAACTACAAACTTGAGGTACTGAAGAGCCCGTCGCTCAAGCAATTTTCTAATGTAGGTGAACCGGAGCGAGATTTTAGAGCGCGGATTCAGCTCAATGCCCGTGAGCAGCGCGATGCGGCTGCCGAAAGACTAAGGCAGAAATATGAACCGAAGCTTGCCTCACTTGAGGAACAGGTACGCCGGGCGCAGGCGGTAGTGGATAGAGAGGCGGAACAGGCCAAACAGCAAAAGACACAGATGGCTATATCCGTCGGGGCGACTTTACTCGGTGCATTCTTGGGTGGTGGTAGAAGTCCCATTAGTACAGGTACTGTAGGCCGTGCAACAACCGCGGCACGCGGTGCAAGTCGTATTATGAAGGAATCGCAGGATATTGGTCGCGCTCGGGATACGGTAGTAGCCTATCAACAGCGGCTTCAGGAGCTTGAGGCCGATTTCAAAGCCGAATTAGACCTGCTGACGACGAAAATTGATCCACTAACCGAAGAACTGGAACATCTCTCCATCAGGCCAGCGAAAAAAGACATCCTGATCCGACTGGTGACACTTGTCTGGCTGCCTAACTGGCAGACCTCTGATGGCAGAATAATACCGGCGTGGTCGTAGCAACGAGAAAATATACCTTATACGAGGGAGCGGCAGGGCACTTAAAAAGGCTAGATAAATGCCGCCGACTATTAATTGAATTTTTCCCGATTTCCCTCTAATATTTTCCTGCAATTGGCTTGGAGGTTGACACCCTTATCACCTAAATTAAGGCTGAAACTGTAAAGCTATTAGGTCGCAAAAGCAGTCAAAATCACGACTAGACTTCTTAAACCGCCGGGCGTCAGTTCGAATCCCTTCGTTGGCTCCAACTATAGTTAGGAAAAAACTGCCTGGCTTGCACAAGGTGTAGGACATGCAGTTTTAATGCCCTAAATTAACTGCGGATCGTCGTTCTCACATCAACGAGCGGTCAAGTCGATATGTTTTTGGCGGTATATTTGCTAAATATAGTAGAAAATTGCTGATTTAGGGTTGCAAGTTGTTACTCCGAAAAATGGTATATAATAAAACTCTGAATGAAGACCTAGTTCATATTGAAATAAGCGGTGGGTTATATGAAGACGATTAATATTCTTGTAACTTCAGCACTCAGTCGAAAGGATTTAGATAGAATAGCAGCTGTCAGCCCGAAGATAAAAATAATGGATGCTTCAGGCCTATGGGATGCCCCTGATATTGTTACCGCTGAGCGGAAGGGAGATTTTACTGATGTAAAGTTTGAGAACATGTTAGCACAAGCCGAAATAATATACGGCTATCGACCTCCCCAGAATGTTATTGCCCGTTCTCCAAGATTGAAATGGATTCAGACCATGTTAGCCGGCGTAGACCATTTCTTAACTGCTGACATTGTGAAAAGCCGGGTTACAGTGACTAATACGAGCGGTATTCATGCTTCGCCAGTAAGTGAGATGGCTTTTTGCATGATGCTGATGTTTGCTAAACAGGCGCCGTTTTGCTTCCTGAATAAGCAGGAGAAAAAGTGGGAGCGGTTTATTACCATATTGCTTCGCTCTAAAACTGTGGGGATAGTAGGGTTGGGTAGTATCGGTAGAGAATTAGCGCGGATGTCAAAAGCCTTTGGCATGAGGGTGATAGCCACCAGACGGACAGCTAAAAAAGGCGATAGAGCCAGGTACGTTGATCTTATCATACCTGTGGAAAACCTGAGAGCACTGCTCTCGGAGAGCGATTTTGTGGTTCTTTTGTTACCTTCGACTTCGGGAACTTATAAAATGATTGGAGAAAAGGAACTTAGAGCTATGAAACCAACAGCCTATCTGATTAATGTAGGCAGAGGTAGCACAGTTGATGAGGAGGCAATGGTAGGTGCGCTGGAACAGGGTTGGATAGCCGGGGCAGGTCTAGATGCTTATGCAGTTGAACCATTGCCAGTTGACAGCAAGCTCTGGATGCTACCCAATGTTATTATCAGTCCCCATGTCTCCGGCAGACTGGTGAGCTATTATGAGGTGGTGACTGAGCTGTTCTGCGATAACCTGAAGCGTTACATTGAAGGAAAGAGATTGCGCAATGTAGTCAACAAAAAGAGAGGTTATTAGATTCAAGGGGTATGAATTAGCCTTTGTTTTCAATCGAGCAATTTGTCAGGCATATGACTTCTCGAAATAGAATTCAATTTGTTAGATAAGGAGGGATCGCGTTGTCTCAAAGCTATACTGGGAAGTACAAAGGTGCAAATGTCTCCTATACAACTTGTCGGTGTAATTGCGGTGGTAATAGTCAGTGTGTTATTAAAGCGCTTGTTAAGGATGGCAAAGTCGTTGCAGTTGAACCTGATGACCGATACAACAAGAATGTAGGAAGAGAAGATGAGGTGGTATCGGAACAGGACCTGTTAAAAGTCCGCCTCCAGCGAAGACCTTGTGTCATGGGCTTGGCGTTTCACAAATATAGCCAACATCCTGAACGAATTCTTTATCCTCTAAAGAGAGCTCCTGGCACCAAGAGGGGTGAAGGTAAATATGTCAGGATATCTTGGGAGGAAGCTCTGACGACTATAGCCGATAAGATGAAAGAATGCAGGGATAAATATGGTCCTTATTCTATTATCACGGCTTACATGCCAAATGAAACTGTAGAGCGTCTTTTCTCTTTCTGGGGTGCTGGAGTAGAAGGGTGGGGTTGGTGCTCATATGACGCCGCCAGGCTAATGGCACAGGTTATGACTGGGGGAAGAGGTTGGGAGCTTGATAAGTGGTCATCCAGTTCTGCTTCTGACATGCTGGCGAAGTCCCAAATAGTAGTAATTTGGGGCAGCGATCCTACTGTTAGCCATCAAGGACCTGCCCATCAATGGGCTTGGTTTATTAAACTTGCCCGGGAACGAGGTAAACCAGTTATTATCATTGACCCGAGATATAGCGTTGCAGCCAAGGTTTTGGCAGACCAGTGGATACCTATAAAACCAGGTACCGATGTTGCCATGTTTATGGGGATGGCTAATGTACTGTTTCACGAAGATTTGTGGGATAGGAACTTTGTGGAAAAGTATTTAGAACCCGTGGGATTTGAGAAATGGAAGAACTATATTATGGGTATTAGCGATGGTATTGAGAAAACACCTGAGTGGGCAGAGAACCAGTGCGCTGTGCCAGCGGAAACAATCCGTGAGTTAGCCAGGCTGGTTGCTACCATGAAACCCGCCTGGCTCTGGGCACACTTTAGCTTAAGCCGCAAGAGCCATGGTGAACAGGTAATAAGCTCTTTTGCTGCCTTACAAGCTATGCTAGGCTGCTGGGGTACTCCCGGTGGAGGTCCTGCTATTCATCCTGGCCCATACCGCCCCTTACCAATTAGTGAATTTAGTACTGCCTGGGGGCCAAATGGAGATTACAAGGTTCCTAAATTATATCGGAGTCATTTATGGGCACAAGCGGTTTTGCTCTTAGATAAGGTGAGAAGTGGCGAAATGTCTGAGAAAGACTATATGAAAGCAATAGGCTGGCGGGCAAATCCTATATATGTTAAGGACTTCAATCCCAAATTCCTTTTCTGGAGTGGTGGTAGCAAGCCTCATGCTTCTAACCACATTGTTACAGCATGCGACTCAGCAAATGACCAGGTAAGGGCTATGATGAGGATGGAATTCGTCATCTCCATGCATAGCATTATGAATCCCACAGTTCAATTTGCTGATATTATTTTGCCTGCCCAGGATCCGATATGGGAGGGAAAAGCTATTACTAGAAGCGCTTCCTATGGTTTTTTTGAATGCGTGAATTGTAACCCAGGAATAGTGGACTATCCGGGTGAAGTCAAGCATTGGGTCTGGGTTTATATAAAGATTGCTGAAAAGCTTGGCGTAAATCCCAAGACATTCTTCAAATACTATACAACTGATGAAAATTGGGAGAACGATTGGGAAAATTATTTGAAGGATTCTTATCAGAATTTAATAGCCTTCTATAAAAAGAAAAGCAAGGAAATTCCAACCTGGGAGGAGTTTACCAAAGGTAAGTTTATCAATTGCGATGAACTTGATGATGAACCTTTTACCGGATGGGATGAGCAAATCAAAGAAAGCAAGCCTTTGATGACAAAATCAGGCAAAATAGAGCTATACTCAGAATATATTGCTAATGAAGCTAATAGAGGCAAAGGCGAACATTATGACTCGTTTGGCAATTTGTATGACAATTTGCCGGCTGACTGGGGCGATATGACCCCATACCCAACATATATGCCGACTATAAGGGGAATGGATGATCCCCTTGTTAATAAATATCCGCTAATGTTATTAACATCTCATAGTAGATATCGGGTGCACTATGTGTTTTGGGAACATGCCTTGTTGAGAAACCATGTCTACAGGCACCGTGTTTGGATAAACGTAGCAGATGCCAAGGCCAGAGGAATTAAGGACAACGATCTGATTAAAGTCTACAACGATAAAGGAACGGTAGTTATGCCTGCCTATGTTACTGCGAGGATAATGCCGGGTGTCATTCTAATACATCACGGTGGTAAGTTTATGCCCGATAACAAAGGGGTTGATTTTGGAGCAGCGGCTTCAACCCTGCTTGGTGGCGATTCTGATAGCTGCTTTGCTCCTGCCCGAGCAACAACCCTCGTTCAAATAGAAAAATACAGGAGAAAACAGTAATGGCACAATATGGTTTCTTAATAGACTTGAGTCGCTGCATTGGCTGTCATGCCTGTGAAATTAGCTGTAAGCAATGGCATGACATTCCACCTGGTGCCATTAAGTGGATGCGGGTATATCAATGGGAGGAAGGCTCGTTCCCGCAAATTGACTTACGCATATTGCCTGTACCATGCTTTCATTGTGAAGTTCCAGTCTGTGCTGAAGCGTGTCCCAATGGAGCCATTTATAAAGAAGATAAATACGGTGCTGTTTTGGTGAATCCTGATAAATGCACTGGTTCACGGAGATGTTGGCAAGCCTGTCCTTATGGTGCTCCTCAATTTGCTGGTGATGAATTTGGATTGAAGATGTCGAAATGCACTATGTGTATTGACCGTCTGGAAGAAGGATTAAAACCGCTGTGTGTGTTAAGTTGCTCAATGAGGGCCTTGGAGTTTGGTCCAATTGATGAGTTGATAAGGAAATATGGTAATTTGAGACGGCTTGAGGATATGCCAAAGAAAGATTTCGCCCCCTGTAAAACAGCTTGCCCCGCTGGGATTTACGCTGAAGGATATATAAAGCTTGTTTCTGAAGGTAAGTTTAAAGAAGCGATCGAACTTTTTAGGGAAGTTACCCCTTTCGCTGGAGTTCTGGGGCGGGTATGTATTCATCCTTGTGAAGTGGACTGTCAAAGAGGACATTTTGATAATGCAATAGCTATATGCTCGTTGAAGCGTTTTATAGCTGATTATGAGCTGAAATCAGGCAGAAGAATTAAAGCTCCTGTCAGAAAGACTAAGGAGGCGAAGGTAGCTATCATTGGCTCAGGTTCTGCTGGATTACAATGTGCTTATGATCTAGTCAGGTTAGGATACGTGGTCACTGTTTTTGAAGCCGCTCCCAAGAGCGGTGGCATGCTGCGCTATGGTATACCTGAGTATAGGTTGCCCAAGAAAGTTTTGGATAATGAAATCGGCTATATTGAAGAGTTGGGGGTTGAGATAATGGTAAATACAACAGTGAAGAAATTGGATGATATATTCTCACGGGGATATAAAGCGATCTTTTTGGCTACGGGTGCTTGGCTGAGTCTGAAGCTGGATGTGCCGGGGGAAGATGCTGAGGGCATAATGTACGCGCTTGATTTCTTGAGAAAGGTGAACTCAAGAGAGAAAATTGCTATTGGCAAGCAGGTAATTGTTGTTGGTGGTGGTAGTGTTGCCATCGATGCGGCGAGGACATCATTACGTCTCGGAGCCGAAAGTGTTCATCTAATATGCCTTGAGTGTAGAGACCTGACCTCAAAGGACAGGATGCTGGCACAGGATAGGGAGATCGAAGAGGCTGAGGAAGAGGGAGTGGTTATTCATCCGTGTCTGGGAGTGCGTAAAATATTAACCAAAGGTGGTAAGGTTACTGGTTTAGAAACTGTCGATTGCCTTTCTGTTCGGGACAGTAATGGTACTTTTGCCCCAAAGTTCAAAAATGTAACCTCGCTAACCATAGATGCGGATAGTGTAATCATTGCTATCGGGCAAGCTGTAGATCAGTCGATGTTGCCAGATGAACTTCGGCAAAATACCACGGGAAATATTGCTGTTGATCCGCTTACCTTGCAAACTTCTGACAAGCGTGTTTTTGTTGGTGGTGATGTAGTTTCTGGGCCTGTTGATATCATCAGTGCCATTGCTTCTGGTAAGGAAGCTGCTACATCTATAGACCGTTATCTCAGGGGAAAAGATTTAAAGCAAGGTAGATACTTGCCAGCTAAGAGTGCGAGGCAAATGGTAGAAATAAAGAGCCAGCAGCCGCCAGTACTTAATATAAAGAAACGCAAGTCATTTGCTGAAGTTAATCTGGGTTTTAATAAGGATGCAGCCATTGAACAAGCCAATCGTTGTTTGAATTGTGGCGAAACAGTGCCTTCTGTGGTGTTCAAACGTGAGATGCCCAAAAAGCAGATTGTCCCCTGGGATTTTAAGAGGGCTCTTGATTTATGGCAGAAAAGGCATCCTGCTAATGGGAAGCCTTTACCAGATGTTTTTAGAAAAACGTCTGACGTTACACAGCTGTCAGAACAGTTCGGTGGTAGGAATAAGCTTGTCTTAAAAGCAAAGTGTGCAGAAGAACTGATGGTATCTACTATGGATGACGAATAGGTGTGTCTACATATGAATAAGGCTTGCTGTAATGGAAAAAAGTGATAAAATTATCGGGAACAAATCAAAATGGGCAAAAAACTTTCTGATTTAGTAGTTTTAATTAGAGGCGCTGGCGAGATTGCAAGTGGCATCGCTCATACATTGCATTGTGCACATTTCGGAGTGTGTCTTACCGATATATCCAACCCATTGGCGGTTAGAAGGGAGGTTTCCTTCTGCGAAGCAATCTACGAAGGTTTTAAAAATGTAGAAGAAGTGATCGCAAAGTATATTTCATCATCTGCAGATATAAAAACGGTGTGGAACGAAGGGAAAATTCCACTGCTAGTAGACCCAGAAATGACTCTTAGACACAAACTGAAACCAGACATATTAGTTGATGCCATAATGGCAAAAAGAAATTTAGGGACACATTTATCCGACGCCTCACTTGTAATTGGAATAGGACCAGGCTTTTACGCCGGCAGAGATGTTCATATTGTGATAGAAACAAATCGAGGTCACAATTTGGGAAGACTAATTTCCCAAGGAGAGGCCGAAGCTGACACAAAAGTTCCTGGAATGGTTGGCGGTTTTTCGAGCGAGAGAGTTCTACGTGCGCCTGTGGCTGGTCAGTTTAAGGCTCTTAAAAATATCGGAGATGAAGTTAAAGCAAAAGAGGTAGTTGCTTCTGTTAGTAACAACCTGATTAGAACCCAGATTAGTGGAATTATTCGTGGGCTTTTAAGGAATGACATGGTAGTAACCAAAGGAATGAAAATTGGAGATATTGACCCTAGGGGATTTAAAGAATACTGTTACACTATTTCAGATAAAGCTAAAGCTATAGCTGGGGGTGTATTAGAGGCAATTCTAATGAGATATAATAACTAGAAATTACCATGAAGTATATCTGCTCCAAATTAAGACAGACAGTAAATTAAACCAGTAAAAAATGGCGAGGAAGGGTAAATCCTAGTTTTATAAGACTGGCAAATTTGTTTAGAACAGTACTTAACTATAGGCAAGTAATGCCCAGCAGGGATAGGATCTAAGCTATATATTATAAATGTATTTCATATCCTGCTAATGTTAAGTCAGCAGCCACTCCTTAGCCAGCATGTCCAGCTCCTATGATCGCGATTCTTTTTGTAAACAATTCTTTACCTCTTATACGTCTTCAGCGCGCAATAAACGAATAACAGAAAGTGACTTTAAGATAGGTCGACGTTAGGATATAATATGGAACATTGGAAGCCAATGCGTTTTTAAGATAGACTATTATTATTTACCCGCAGTGACGAATATAACATGCTTACAATGTATAATGACAATGCCGTCATAGATGTTGTCGGACCTTTTATGAAAGCAGGAGCGATAAAATAGCGATGAAACAGGCACTGGTATCACTTACTGTAAATGGCAGCAAATACAAGTTAGAAGTATCCGCAACTGACACATTAGCCGATGTTATAAGGGAAAGGCTGGGACTCACAGGAACAAAAATTATGTGTGATAACGGTGAGTGCGGAGCATGTACAGTGCTTGTTGATAATACTCCCATGCTATCATGCACAATGCTTGCTATTGAATGTGAGGATTTGGACATTGTGACTATCGAGGGTTTAGCAGACCCTAGTACCGGCAGGTTACACCCTATTCAGCAAACCTTCGTCGAGCGTAGTGGTATGCAATGTGGCATCTGCACTCCAGGGATGATTCTTACCAGCAAAGCATTACTGGATGAGAACCCAAATCCTACTGAGGGTGAGATCCGTGAAGCCCTTAGTGGCAATCTATGCAGATGTGGTAATTATAAAAGGATAGCGGAATGCGTCTTGGCTGCAGCTGAGATAATTAGGGAAGGAAAGAAGCATGCCTGATGAATTCTCACTTATTGGCAAGCGTTTACCACGTGTAGACGCAGTGGAGAAAGTAAGGGGAGAGGCGGAGTTTACCTCTGATATTAAGCTTCCATCAATGCTTTATGCTAAATTCTTAAGAAGTCCGCATGCTCATGCTAAGATTATCAGCATAGATACCGTTAAAGCAGAGGCACTGCCTGGAGTGAAAGCAGTGCTAACTTACCAAAATGTACCAAAGGTACACCCAGTCGGAACAATCACCGGAACATTTAAATTTGAATATCTTCTCGACGAGACAGTTCATTACTCAGGAGAGGAAGTAGCAGCAGTTGCTGCCGTATCCGGGGAAATAGCAGAGGAAGCACTCGACCTTATAACAGTTGAATACGAAGTACTTCCCGCCGTATTTGATAAAGAAGAAGCGATGCAACCAGGTGCCCCACTAGTTCACCCTGAAAATGGCAGTAACCTAATACAATGCCCTCGAAGCATTAATGGTATGCTTACACTAGATGTCGGCGATATTAAAAAGGGCTTTGCCGAGGCGGACTACATAGTAGAGGGTATCTATGAATCGCCATTAGCGCATCCAAGTTCGCCAGAGCCTCGGTCGGTAGTATGCCAGTGGAGGGGCGATAAATTAACATGCTGGGCAAGCACCCAACAGCCGCAAAAAATGCGTTTGGACCTGGCTCATTGCCTTGGTATCCCGCTCTCAAGTGTGATAGTTATTTCGAAATACTCGGTTGGGGGCTTTGGTGCCAAGGATTCAGAAAAGACAGCCACCCTCACCGCATTGCTTGCCAAAAGAGCAGGTAACCCAGTGAAAGCAGTATTCACCAGAGGGGAGGAGTTGATTGGTACTCACCGCCGCATCGATGCAAAGTTTCATGCGAAGCTGGGTGTAAAAAAGGACGGCACAATTAGCGCTGTGCATACCAAAATGATCACCAGTTTTGGAAGAGATTCGAAGTATATATCTATGATTCCATGTAGCGCAGGTACCGGTACATGTAGCTCACTGTACATGTACCATAATTCTCGATGGGAAAACTATAACGTCATAACTAATATAGAAGACCACGGAGCCATGAACGGTTTCGGCGATCCGGAATCTGGCCTCTGTATTGAACTATTAGTCGATGAAGCTGCAGAAAAACTCAATATGGATCCTGTGGATTTCAGACTTAAAAACTGTACTCGCTATGGTGAAAGAGCCATGGACTTGGTCCCCGTAATGTTTGCTTCTCAAATAGAATGGGATATCATGGGGACTGATATCGATAGTCTGCAGGAATGTATTAGGCAAGTTGCTGAAAAATCAGGATGGAAGAAGAAATGGAGAGGTTGGCAAACTCCGATGGAGATCAACGGGTCAAAGAGAAAGGGTATCGGGATTGCCTTGGGCATGCATCACTGCATTGCAGAAACCGCGGTTACTCCTGATTCGGCAATCGTAAAATTAAACTTGGATGGAAGTGCCGATGTCATGTCAAGCGGAGTGGACATTGGACAGGGACTTAAGACCGCTATGGCACAGGTAGTTGCTGAGGTGCTCGGAATTCAAATTGAAGATGTGAATGTAATACTTGCCGATACGAGTGTTAGTCCTTGGTCAGCCGGAATATTCGGTAACCGTGGAATGAGTGCGGTAATCAATGCAGCATGGCTCGCGGCAAAAGATGCGCGCAGGCAGTTACTTGAAAGAGCCTCTGAAAGATTGGGGACAATACCAGAAGAATTGAGTATAAAGGATCGTAAAGTATTTATCATGGCGCAACCTGATACAGTAATCCCCGTCAGCGAATTGTGTCAAATACAAATCACTGGCAACGGAACACTGGAACGGCAATTTCGTGATGAGAGAAGTGGCAAGGTAGTAGCACCGGTGAGCGTTGCTGCTACCATAGTTGAAGTCGAGGTTGATACTGATACTGGCCAATTAGGAGTACTAAGTATCACCTCAGCCCACGACTGTGGTCGGGCGATTAATCCTACACTCGTTGAAAATCAGATTAATACTTCCCTTACAATGGGCAATGGATATGTAAGGACCGAAGACATTGTTATCGATAAAAGTACAGGGGCGATACTAAACCCCAATTTACTAGACTATAAAATAATGACCTTTCTCGATATGCCTCAGGGGAAGGATATTAAGGAAATACCTGTTGAGTTCCCTACGTCGTGGGGACCATTTGGAGCAAAGGGATTCTCAGAAACTGCCTGCACAACACCTGGCCCTGCTATTGCAAATGCCATTTATAACGCTATAGGCGTCAGAATCAGAGAAGGCCATTTCACCCCACAGGTAATTCTAAAATCGCTCGGGAAACTTACCCCAGGAGGGAAAAATATTGGCAAAAAAGCCGATTGACATTGAACTCTCAGACCAAAACGTGCTCTTATCAGAAAGTTATGGGGTTTCCTTAAAGAAACCCGACCACTTCAATGTCAAGACTATAGATGAAGCACTGTCTATAATAAAAGAAGCGGATGGTTTGGCTAAAGTAATAGGAGGCGGCACTGACCTCATCCGCATGCTAAAGAGCAGGGTCATAGAGCCAACAATCCTGGTAAACCTTAAAAAAATCAAGGAGCTAAGATATATCAAAGAGACCAATGATGGCATCTTTATTGGAGCGCTCGCTACTCTGAAGGATGTGCTCTCATCCCCAATCATCAGAAAAAAATATCCCATTATCGCGGAGGCTGCATACATGGTAGCTTCCCCTCAGATAAGAAATATGGGGACTGTAGCGGGGAACTTATGTCAAGAGGTGCAGTGCTGGTATTACCGCAGGTCACCTACCCTCGGTAAATCATTTCACTGCTGGAGGAAAGGTGGGAAAATATGCTATGCCATAAAAGGTGAGAGCGCGTATCACGCCATCCTCGGTGGTAATAAATGTTTTGCATCATTACCCTCAGACTTGGCTCCAGCACTTGCGGCGCTTGATGCAGTCGTCAAAATTGCCAGCCCAAAAGGTGAAAAGTCTGTTGAGATTGTTAATCTTTATACTTCACTAGGAATTACACTTACACAGGATGAAATCATCAAAGCCATATATGTACCTCTCCCTAAGCCAAATACACGGCAGCGTTTTTTAAAGTTTCGTGAAAGGAAAACTATTGATTTTGCCATATCCAGTGTTGCTGTCGTACTTACCAATGCAAATGGACCTGTTAACAATGCGAGAGTTGTATTAGGAGGAGTCTCACCAGTGCCTTACAGGGCAACTGAAGTGGAGGACATGCTAACGGGTCAAAAAATTACTGAACAACTTGCCAATCAAGCCGCAAAAGCTGCAGTGAGCAAAGCAAAGCCACTAAAAGACAATGCACATAAGATAACAATAACCGAGGTATTGGTTAAAAGAGCCTTGCTGTAAATAATATACCACTTCCCATTTAAATTAATAGCGATTTGGTAACAGTGCCAATGCCTAGCAAGGAATAACGCCGATTGCCTCTATTTCCATAAAAGTATCTGGTTTGTGTAAACGGGATTCAATAATTGCTGTCGCCGGTGGATCTGCTACCAAAGCAGGCGCATTCAATATATAGTAATCCAGCTCCACCTTTCGAATAGCCGAGCAATCTTTCATATCTTTCAGGAATATGTTCATCTTAACAATGTTCTCCAAGGAGCTTCCTGCCTGTTCCATATACATCTTAATTTTATTCATGCTCACTTGCATCTGGTCTTCCAGAGTATTTGATGACTGTTTAAAAGTGCCAAGCGCTAGACCAGCAGCTCCAGAGCAAAAAATCAAGTTGCCAACTATGGATGACCGAGAAAACATTGGATGTCCAGGAGGTACATGCGGATAAGCATACTTGATACCGCCGTAGTACGCAGGATATTTCTTCAGCTCCCAGCCTTGTCTATTCTGTGAAATTACTCCTATGGCATCTACTTCTACAAGATATTCTGGCTTCTCAAGGTTGGTTTGACATACCGTACTGGCTGGTGGATTTTCTGCTAATGACGCTGTATGTTTTTGGTAATATTCTGACTCCATCTTTCGCATTGTGGAATAGTGGGCATCCATATCCTTAAAATAGTAACACGTCTTTATTAAATTGTTCATTGCCCCACCGGCCTGTTCCAAATTCATCCTTATTTTATCTAAGATTATTCGCATTTGCTCTTCAAAATTATCCGTTTCCACCTTTCCAGTAACCAGCGAGCGAGCATTTGCACCATGGCAAAAAATCAGATTACCCACTATGGCAACTTTAGAAAAAATAGGTTGTCCTGGCTCAACATTAGGATAGGCTTGCTTGATACCTCCATAGTATGCTGGAATCATCTTTGTTTCCCAGCCGGTATAACCTCTGGTGACAACACCAAGCGCATCAATCTGTACTATATATTCCGGTGCTCCCAAATTAGTTATAATGAAACTGGTAGCGGGCGGCTCCTCAACCAAGACAGGAGCATATTTTTGATAATATTCCAGTATTGCTTGTCGTACTGGCACTAAGTTCTTAATGTCTCTAACCAATACAGTATCTTTGATAATATTGTTCATGGAACTTTCGGCTTCTTCCATTGCTATCCTGATATTATCAAGAGCCGCAAACACCTGTTCTTTAAGAGTCTTAACCCCCACCCTACCTGTTTCAATAGAACGAGCAGATACTGCTGAGAGGAATATCAGGTTGCCGACTACTACAGATCTGGAGTTGAATGCCTCTCCCGGTTTTATACTTGGGAAAGCTTGCTTGATATTTCCAAAATATGCTGGATATCTCTTCACTTTACAGTCCACAATAAAGCCTCCTTGATAAAGTGTGTCAATGCTTTCATTAACAAATATTCTGCAAATATTTGTAGTAATATTATTCATAATGATCAGTCAATTGTCAATAACTTATAATCTCATCATTACCATGATATAATTATGCGGAAAATAAATTATTGCCCCATATTTTAAGAGTGTAGGTGAACATGTCCAATACAAAGGTAATACGTTCAGTCTGTGCAGATTGCCATGTTGGGTGCGGTGTTCTCGTTCATGTTAAGGACGGGAAAATAATTAAACTTGAAGGCAACCCCGAACATCCGACGAATCAGGGGATGATGTGCCCTAAAGGCTTAGCTGCCAAACAGCATGTCTATAATCCCAAACGTCTTCTATATCCTATGAAGAGAATGGGCAAAAGAGGTGAAGGTAAATGGCAAAGGATATCCTGGGATGAAGCACTGGATACGATTGCTGGCAAATTTATGGAGATCAAGAAAAAATACGGGCCTCATGCTATTGCCTGTCAGCACGGTGGTAAACCTAGCAAGAGTATGCGTGCCGATTATGCACTAATGCATTCGATGGGAAGCCCTAATTTGGGTAATAGCGATATGCCATACTGCTTTGGGCCGATGCCAGTAGCTGAGACTTTCACCTACGGTGATTTTATTAGTCAGGAATTTGGCTCCGATTGCGGAAACAGTGACCTTGTAGTTGTATGGGGTGGCACACCTGCAAGTACTCATTTACCCTGGGCAAGAATACTCCACAACACCATAGAAGAGAGAGGAACAAAATTAATCAGCATTGATTGTCGCTTTACCGTTCATTCAGCTAAGGCTGATCTGTGGCTACAGGTCAGACCTGGAACAGATGCTGCGCTAGCCCTTGGTATGCTGAACGTCATTATTAACGAGGACCTCTATGACAAGGAATTCGTAGATAAGTGGTGTATAGGCTTCGAGGAACTTAAAGAACGTGTGCAAGAGTATCCGCCGGATAAAGTAGCGGAGATCACATGGGTAAATAGGGATGACATCATTAAAGCCGCCAGAATGTACGCCACTATCAAGCCTGCTGTTCTATACCAGCGTACCTCCATTGAAATGCAATCCAACTGTACCCAGGCTTTGAGAGCGATCGCTATTTTAAGGGCAGTCACAGGTAACATCGATATAAAAGGTGGCAATGTATTTCCCTGTGGCCCCCAGGGCTTCATTCATCCTCATATGTCTTTCTTACATCGGGGGGAAAATATTTATAATGAAGGCCGTCCCTTTACTGATGAGGAAGAGTATACCAGAATCGGCGCTAAGGAATATCCTTTATTATGCGGTCCTCCAGCACCGATGGGTGTTGTTTACTCTCCTGGTGTTATTAAAGCTATACTTACTGAAAAACCATATCCGATCAAGGCATTGATCGTCAGTAATAATCTGCTTATATGCTTGCCTAATGCTCAAAATGTCTACGAAGCACTTAAAAAGGTAGACTTCCTTCTTGTGCGTGATTTCTTTATGACGCCCACTGCTGAGATGGCCGATATAGTACTCCCCGCCGCGCACTGGCTTGAGATGGATGAAGTCTTCGCTGCTACAATGAATATTATCAGCGCCAGGGTAAAAGCCGTAGACCCACAAGGGGAATGCCGAGATGAAATGGAAGTAGCCTTTGATCTTCTCAAACGAATGGGATTGAAATATTTTGCCACGCCCGCAACCAACGCACAGGAAGAACTTGATTACCTTTTAAAGAATACTGGTATGACTTTTGAAGACCTCAAAAAGAAGAGTTTTATTGTCACCCCCATGGAATATAAGAAATATGAGAAGAACGGCTTTAATACAGCCACAGGCAAGGTAGAACTACGTTCAACTCTATTCGAAAAATACGGCTATGACCCATTGCCTTATTACATGGAGCCGCTGGAGAGCCCGGTGAGCACCCCAGATCTGGCAAAGGAGTATCCCTACATACTAATTGCCGGAAGGCGATATATGGCCTACATGCATTCCATGCAAAGAAACAGTCCCTGGCTGCGTGAGCTCGTACCTAATCCACAAATTGAAATGCATCCAGAGACAGCCGCAAAACATGGTATAAAAGAAGGAGATTGGGTATATATAGAGCTATCGCCACCCAATGTAAAGGGACGAGTTAAAAACGTAGCTAAGCTAAGCGAGGGAATTCTACCTCAAGTACTGCAATGCGATTCTCAGTGGTGGTTTCCTGAAATCGAAAGCACTGACCATGGTCACTGGGATGTAAGCATCAACAAGCTCATTAGTGACGAAGGGCGGGGTGATCCGATATGCGGAACAATCCCACTGACCGGGCTAATGTGTAAAATATACAAGGTGTAGGAGAGATAGGCTATGGTAAGACACCATGTAGTTTTTAAACGTAATCTATGCCTCGGATGCCAAGCATGCGAGATAGCCTGTAAACAAGAGCACGATATTCCCGTTGGGCCCAGATGGATACGTGTATTTACAATTGGTCCAGTAAGAAAGAGCGGGAAACTACATCTGTCCTTCAAAATGGTAAGATGTGTACATTGCTCCAAGCCAGTTTGCATAGATTCTTGTCCGACGAAAGCCATCAGCAAACGGGTGGATGGTATTGTTTTAATAGATGATGAGCTATGCATTGGTTGCGGAGCATGTATTGAGGCATGTCCTTTCGGAGCACCACAGTTCAACCCCGAAAAGGATACGATTGAAAAATGTAACCTGTGTGCGCATCGAATTGATGAAGGTTTATCGCCAGCTTGTGTTCTTGTATGTCCAACCAAAGCCCTTATTTTTGGTGATGATGGTAAGATAAACGAGGATGTAAGAGTCAAAAGATAGGCTTTCAGCACAGAGCCGGCGTTTATTGAATAAATGGGTTCTTATTGCTAATATATTTGACTCCTTTTTTTATCATCTCTGCCGCTAACATCACCGCATCAATTATCTTTACATATCCGGTGCACCGACAGAGGTTACCACCCATACCCTCTTTAACTTCCTGTCTTGTTGGATTGGGATTCTCATCCAGAAGGGCCTTAGCCATCATTATCATCCCAGGAGTGCAGAATCCGCACTGTATCGCCCCGGTCTCAATAAAGGCTTTCTGGATTGGATGCAACTCACCATTGGTGGCTAGGCCTTCTACGGTCAGGATTTTCTTATTTTTTACTGCTATAGCGAGGGTAGAGCAAGAGAGCGTTGGTTTACCATCAATCAGCACGGTGCAACTGCCGCATTCTCCAACTCCGCAAGCGCATTTCGTGCCCGTCATGTCGAGTTTTTCTCTTAGAAGCTCAGCTAAGGTCATATTGGGAGTTAAAATCACTTCACATGGTTTGCTATTTACATTAAAAACTGCAATTTCTTTCTTCACTGCATCTCCTCCTTAGTTTACGCCTTTGCCCTTTCCAGCGCTTTTTCCAGTGCTCTTTTGACCAGCACTCCGGTCACTTGCTTTCTGTACTCGGCGGTGGAGCGAACATCGGTTATCGGTTTGATTTCCTTAGTGACAGTCTCAGCTGCTTTGCTGATTACATCTGCACTCAGTTTTTCACCCTTGAGTACCGCCTCTGCCTTAGTTGCTCTGAAGACAGTTGGAGCTACCGCTCCCAAACCTATCCTGGCTTCCTTGCAGACACCATTTTTCATTATTACCGCTACTGCCACGCTGACCTTGGCAATATCAGCTTTGGTTCTTAAAAGATTGAAGTATGAAGTACCTTCACCTGCCGCAGGAGCCGGCATAAAAACCCCGGTAACCATTTCACCTTTCTGAAGGGATGTCTTTAGATAGTCGAGATAGAACTTCTCTATAGGCTCCGTCCTTTCGCCATCAGGTCCGGCTATGCTCAACTCTGCGCCTAACGCAAATAAAGCGGTGGCTATATCGGATGCCGGAGTAGCTACGCAGAGGTTGCCTACGGTAGTACCCATGCACTTTGCCTGAACGGATGCTATTTGATGAACGGCTTCGTAGAAAGCCGGATACATCTTCTGGATATCTTTGGACAGTTCCAAATCATGAAGCTTGGCCATAGCTCCGAATTTGATGCCCTTTTTGCTTGCTTTTTCAATGTAGGCAAGGTCGGGGATATTCTGGATATTGACTAAATAATTTGCCTTAATCTTGCCCTTTCTCATCCTTGGTATTAAGTCGATGCCACCTGCCAACACCTGGGCTTTGTCACCATACTTAGACAGCAATTTTGTTGCCTCTTTGACCGTTTGCGGTTCAAAGTAATCAAAGGGTTTCAAGGTACGCATTCATTTAGCCTCCTTATCTTAATACTGTCCGGGGTTTCCAATATCAACTCATAGTGAGCTGATCATCGTACTTCTTTGAGGTTGGCACTAAGATATACCAGTTACATCCGTTTGTCAAAACCTACTCAGAACCACCGGACAACCCATAGCATCCCGGGCTTTTTGTTGAATTTTGTGGAAGCAGCCACGAGATGACACTAATACCAATAATATCTTTCTCCAGTAAACCGTGACATTTCTCAAACCATAAGAGATCCGTTTCAGCATTATAATCTTAATATTATACCCTTAGGTAAAGCGTTAGTAGTAAGATTATTAAAGTAATTCAGTATTGGCTCACACCTAGATGTATTTTTACACAATTCTGTAAAAATTGCAGGAGCTGTTATATTAGTGTGATTATTCCAATGATTCAACTAAAGATAAGACTAGTAAGTTGGAATACAAAGCAAATAACAAGTGAGTAAAGATGCAGATCAAGGAGCTATAGGATATCATACGCAATATTGACAAACGGATGTAACTGGTATATCTTAGTGCGAAGCTCAAAGAGGGGCGAGGTCAACTCACTAAGAAATGTCGATTGAACCATCGAATTTCATTTTGTGTATAAACACCTAGTAGCATACTTTTTATAAATATGATTTGGTGACTTTTCGGTATTCTCATAATGTAACGGATATTGGTTGTGACTAGGGGAATGCTAATTTAGCCTAGGGGCATTGGGATGAACTACCCAAAATATCCGGGTTTAATCACACAATATATAGTCAAAATAGGAGGACAATAGAAATGTTAGAAAAGAGCCCAAGCGATATAAGATTCCAGAAGTTATTTACTCCTGGGTACATAGGTAGACTGTATGTAAAAAACCGTATAGTAAGGTCACCAATGTTAAGCGGTTTAGGAACCAAGGAAGGATTTGTTACCCAGCGTAATGTAGACCATTATAAGGAATTTGCCTGTGGTGGTACTGGATTAGTTATAGTGGAATTTGCCTGGGTAGATAACGACGCTAGTAAATCAGCAATGGGACAACTTGGGGTGAGTAATGCTGAGCACAAACCTGGTTTACAGTGGCTGGCTGATACCATTAAGGGTTATGGATCCAGAGCATGCCTGCAGATAGTACATTGCGGAAGGCAAAAATTCTTGGGAATACGCCCGTACAAATCAGCTCATCGTACTCCTTGGCCTGATTTGCGTGCTGCTGGTGCACCTGTGCCAGATGAATTGACTATAGAAGAAATTGAACAGATTATTGAAGATTTCGGAGACGCTGCAGCTAGAGCAAAAGAAGCTGGCTTTGATATGGTTGAGGTTCACGGTGCTCATGGTTACCTGATTACGAATTTTCTGTCACCTCAGAACAGGCGCCCTGACTATTATGGGGGACCACTGGTCAACAGAATGCGTTTCTTACTCGAATTATTTGCGAACATTCGCAAAAAAGTAGGACCCGACTTTCCGCTCGGTGTCCGACTGAGTGGAACAGATTATGAAAGTGACAATCCAATTCCCATCGAGGAAACGATGCAAGTTGCTCAGGAATTAGAAAAACTTGGTTGCGATGTCATCGATGTATCTGGAGGGATGCATCAGCAAGGTGATTGCGAAACATCTCCGATGTATCATCCCTTGGCGTTTAATGTATGGGCTGCTGAGAGAATCAAAAAAGTTCTGAAAATTCCGGTAATGGCAACTGGTTCAATTACATCGCCTGAACTTGCAGAAAAGATATTACAAGAAGGAAAAGGGGATTTTATTGGCCTAGGTAGACCGCTGATAGCAGACCCATATTTCCCGATGAAAGCACAGGATGGACATCCAGAAGATATCAGACCATGCATTCGTTGTATGGAATGTACGGATAGGGGTGTAATGATTGGCTATATAACCTGCACGGTAAATACAGCTGCAGGTAGGGAGGGAGATTTATCAAAAATAACCCCTGCAGCTAAACTGAGAAAGGTGGCGGTGATAGGGGGTGGACCGGGTGGCATGGAAGCGGCAAGAGTTGCTGCTTTAAGGGGTCACGATGTTACACTATTTGAAAAGGGTGAATTGGGAGGCTTGCTAATTGTGGCATCACTACCTGAGTTCAAAAAAGACCTTATTCCTTTGATCGATTACCATATAACACAACTGAAAAAAACAGGAGTCAAAGTTATCAAAAAAGAGGCAACAGCTCAAACTATAGAAAGCGGTAAATTCGATACTGCCATAGTCGCAACTGGTGCTATTATGTCACCACTACCCAATGTTTCAGGAATAGACAAACCATCGGTTATCAATGCCATGGATGTTTTTCATGGGGCCAAGACGGGTAAAAATGTAATCATTGTAGGTGGCGGCATAGTTGGTTGCGAAGCCGCACTCATCCTTGGGAAAAAAGGGCATAAAATAACTCTCACTTCGCGGCAATCAGAGGTAGCTCGAGGCTTATCCAGAGAAATGAAGCGTGCTTTTGTAAGGATAATAGCTGAGCTTGATGTTAGTATAGTTACCGAAGTAAAGCTGGAAGAGATAACCAATGAAGGCATATTCGTAAGTGATCAACAATCCAGAAAGACCATGATTGAAGGTGATACTGTAGCCATTGCGGCTGGTTTCAAACCAAACTTGGAATTATGGAACGAGCTTTCAAAGATAGCAGGGACGGAGGTATTTGCGATCGGTGATTGTGTGGAACCACGTACCTGCTACGATGCAATTCATGAGGGTTTCCATGCTGCATTCAAACTGACATAAGAAGAGATTCAAACTCTTGGCATAAAAACTTTTTCTTGGAATAAAACGAAGACACAAGTGAGCTATTAAAATACTATGGCAACATCAAATTAGGATCTATAAAAGTACATAGAAAGTATATTGAAAATATAGCATTGGGAATTACTTAGTTACTACCAGTAATAAATCAACTGCTCCACTAAATTCAAGTTGTAAATCGTAGTTGAATATATCGAATGAATTGGATACATATTTTATCATGCTGCCCAGAGTTGCAAAAAGTGAATATATCAGCAATGCTGCGAAGCTTGAAATAAAAAACATTACAGGAGTTAAAAATGAAGTATGTTGTAGGCATTGATGTTGGCGGTACATTTACAGACCTGGTTGCCATTGATGAGGCAGGTAATACCTGTGTTATAAAATCACCATCGACTCCAGAAAACCCCGGCATCGGTGTTGTAACAGCAATTGAGAAATGCTCTGCCGCTCTGAATATGAGCCTTAAGGAGTTCTTATCAAAAGTGATTCGTATTTGTCATGGCACTACAGTCAGCACAAACGCAGTTCTGACGTTAACTGGGGCCAATGTAGGACTTTTGACCACGAAGGGTTTTCGAGATATTACTGAAATACGTACTGGAATCAGGGAGAACCGTTATGACTATGCAGTTCCTCAGCCAGAGCCTTTAGCACCTCGCCATCTTAGAATTGGCATTGAAGAACGAGTGAAATGGAATGGTGAAGAGTATATTCCACTTAATGAGGAGGAAGTTCGCAAGGCAGCTAAGTATTTCAAAAAGCATGGTGTACAAGCAATCGCTATATGTTTTCTCTGGTCATTCATGAACCCAGCACATGAAAAGCGCGCCGCTGAAATATGCAGGGATGAATTTCCAGAAGCCTATATAACTACATCATCTTATGTTTTACCAGAGATACGTGAATACAGGCGGTTTAGTACAACTGCAATCAACGCATATGTTGGGCCTAACCTATCTAGATACATACGATACCTAGTGGATGAATTGAGAAAAGCAGGATATAAAGAGGAGCTTCTTATTACCCAGTCTAGTGCTGGTGTCATGTCTCCCGAAATTGCCAGCGAACAGGCGATGAGGACTGTACTCTCAGGTCCGGCTTGTGGGCCAGCAGCAGGTGTATATGTTGGAGAACTATATGGAATGCAAAACTTGATTACGACTGATATGGGTGGTACCAGCTTTGATGTCGCTCTGATAAAAGACGGGCATCCCTGGATGACCGATGAAACCGATGTAGCTGGTCTTTATCGTATCAGGTTACCGATGGTTGACGTGTGGACAATCGGTGCTGGGGGTGGGAGTATTGCTTGGTTGGGTGCAGGTAAGGCATTGCACGTAGGGCCACAAAGCGCAGGGGCAACGCCAGGTCCAGCTTGCTACATGAAGGGTGGCAAAGAACCAACTTCAACAGACGCTGATTTTGTACTTGGTTACCTAAATCCAGACTACTATCTCGGAGGAGAATTTAAGGTTAGCCTTGAGCTAGCCCGGAAGGTTATTAAAGAAAAGATTGCTGATCCTCTGGGCATAGATTTAATAGAGGCTGCCAGGTCAATTGTGAGAATACTCAATGCTGGCATGGTTGATGCAATATCGGCTGTGTCTGTAAGGAGAGGTGAGGATCCAAGACGATACGTGTTGATTGCTGCCGGTGGAGCGGGACCAACACACGTGCCAGAACTTGCCAAGGCTTTGAGGATACGCAAGATAATAGTTCCTAGGCTTTCGTCTGTTTTTTGCGCAATGGGTGGTGTAATTTCTGATTTGAGGCATGATTTTGTTAGAACTGTAAACATTAGAACTTCGAATGTGAGCTTTGACCAATTGAACAATGTTTATCAAGAATTGGAGAGGGAAGCCCATGATATGCTCAACAGAGAAAGAATAACCCCGAAAGATAGATATTTTAGAAGGTCTATGGACATGAGGTACGTAGGCCAGTTCCACGAGGTGGATGTAGAAGTACCAAACGGTTTGCTTGGACCAGAGCAAATGAAAGCTGTAGTTGATCATTTTAACGAAAAACACGAGACTCTCTATGCTTACAGGGATATTACTGAAACAGAAATAATAAATGTTAGACTGGCTGGCTTCGGCAAAGTAGTAAAGATGTCTCTCAAAGAATATCCTTACGATGGTAAAGATGCTAGTAAGTACCTGAAAGGAAAACGCGATGTTTTCTTTGAAGAGACCGGGGGGTTCGTGTCTTCAGCAATTTATGACGGTGATGCAATGAAATATGGTAATGTAATTAATGGTCCAGCAATAATCGAACAAAAAATAACTACTGTAGTTGTTCCCCCTGGCTTCAAAATCGAAGTGGGCAAGTATGGTGATTTCATTATGGAAGTACCGAAATAAGAAATAATAATTTAGGAGGTTAGCAAAATGAGTGATATCGAATTTAAGTTCAGATCACACCCTGCTGATTTTGAAATTCTATATTCTGCTATTAAAAATTTTACCCTTGAGATGGGAATAACTATGGAGCGAACATCTAGATCTCCTATCTATTTTGCCGCTCATGATTTCTCCACAGCTATCTTCGACAAAGATGGTCAATTGGTTACGCTGAGCGAATATATACCAATTCACCTCTGCGCTGCACCTTTTGCCATTAAGGCGGCACTGAAAACTTTTGAGGGAGATATCAATCCTGGAGATATCATACTGACCAATGACCCCTATACATTTGATGCTGGCAATCATCTGGCAGATTGGACAATCCTAGTACCAGTTTTCTATGAGGATAAGCTCTGGTTCTGGTCAGTTAATCGTGCTCATCAGAGTGACACAGGTGGTGGGCAATCCGGCGCTTATAATCCTAACGCCCATGATATTTTTGCTGAAGGAATAAGAATACCCCCAATTAAGATATTTGAGAAGGGAAAGGTGAGAAAAGACGTCTTTGATTTTGTCTTGGCTAATGTTCGTTTTCACGAATCACAAAGAGGCGATCTTTGGTCTATGATTGGTTCGGCACGCGTCGGTGAAAGACGACTCGTCGGATTGCTGGATATGTGGAATGCGTCGACTGTGGAGAATTTTCTTGTTGATCTTTATGGTTATACAGAATTCCTAATGCGTCAGGAGATAAAAAAGATACCTGAGGGTACATATTATGGTGAGACTTACAGTGACGGATTACCTGGTACAGGGCCTGAAGTCACTATACGCTGTAATACAACCATAAAGGATAGTAACATGATAATTGACCTTAGTGGTACTGATCCTATGATAGATTACTATATCAACAGTACTGTTCCTAATACATATAGTAGTGTGTTTATTGCACTTATGACCTCTATAGGAAGGACTATTCAGTATCGCTCGGAGGGAGTGATGAAACCCATCGAGATTCGCACAAAACCAGGAACTTTAGCTCATGCTACGTATCCGGCTCCAGTAGGATTGTGTACACTCTATGTTGCCAAGCAGCTTATTGAGGTAGTATGGGACTCGCTATCGAAGGTTATTCCTCAAAAAACTCCTGCTGGTTGGGGTGGGTATGCTGCCTTTGTCTTTAGCGGTGTTGATCCTAGACGTAACGAAGGCTATGCTACCCCAGATTTCCTAGCAAATACTGATGGCGCTGGGGCTATTTGGGGCACAGACGGTTGGCATGCAGGTTCAAGTCCTATCTGTGCTGGCGGCCTAACTTTTCCAGAAATAGAGATTTGTGAGTCAATTTATCCTGCATTGTGGACAAGATGGGAAATAACTAAGGATTCAGGTGGAGCAGGTAAATGGCGAGGTGGTTCGGGTATGGAGAGCACCTTTGTCCTGGAGGCTGATCGTATGGACCTATGCCAGTCAGGGGAACATTTCAGAACCTTACCAGGACCTGCAGTGGCTGGCGGCTGTAAGCCTCCAAATTATAATAAACAGGTCTTCACGCGTACAAACGGAATAGTGGAAGAAAGCGCAGGGCTTTACTATGTCTTGCATAGGGGTGAAACGTTAGCTTGTTTTTGCCAGGGAGGGTGTGGTGTTGGTGACCCATTGGAAAGAGACGTTGAAAGTGTACGGAAAGACGTATTGAATGAAATCATATCCCTAGAAAATGCCCGTGAGTTATATGGTGTCTTGATTGATTCAAAAACATTTGAGGTTGGTCAAGCCGCAACAGAAAAACTTAGAGCGGAAAGAAAAAGAGAAAAAAGTAAATCCTAGGATAGCTAAGTAGTACTTATAGGAGACAAGAAGTTGTCTGAGCAAATTTTAACTAGTTGTACTAACGGAGGTCCGATATTTGTCCATGTTAAGGATGGGAAAATAATCCGTGTCCGTCCATTAGTCTTTGATGACAAGGATCCAGCATCATGGACAATCGAATTTAATGAAAAAAAATTCTCCCCTCAAAGGAAAGGAACACTTGCGCCACCCAATTTAACAGAGAAGTTAAGATTAGACTCAGAAACTAGGCTAAAATACCCTCTTAAAAGAGTTGATTTTGCCCCTGGTGGTAATAGACACCCTGAAAATAGAGGAAAATCGGGATATCAGAGGATAAGCTGGGATGAAGCTCTTGATATAGTAAGTGGTGAGATAAAGAGAATACAGACTACATACGGAAAGGCCGCTATAACATCGATACACTCTTCGCATCATAGCTACGGAAATATCGGTTATCGCAGCAGTGCATGGCGTCGATTCTTCCGCCTACTTGGCTTCACCGAAATTTTTGAGAATCCGGATAGCTGGGAGGGCTGGCACTGGGGTGCCATCCACTGTTTTGGCTTCTACTGGAGACTAGGCGTTCCTGAACAATATGACCTCCTTGAAGACGCTCTGAAAAACGCTGAAATGATAGTCTACTGGGGGCATGACCCGGATTCTACTGATGGTGGTTTTGCAGGCCAAGAGTTTGCTAGGGCACGTCTATGGCTCAGGGAACTGGGCAAGAAACAGATTTTCATCGATCCATTCTGCAACTATACTGCTGTCCACATGGCAGATAAGTGGATAGCTCCCAGACCAGGTACCGATACTGCTCTCGCTTTTGCCATAGCATATGTCTGGATTGATGAAAGTACCTATGATAAAGATTATATCTATACCCACACTTATGGTTTTAATGAGTTTAAGGAATATGTCATGGGTAAAGAAGATGGGGTACCTAAAACCCCAAAGTGGGCAGCAAATTTGTCTGGTATTCCGGCGCGAACCATTAAGGCATTAGCTCGTGAATGGGCATCAAAACGAACTATGCTTGGGTGTGGTCGACGCGGTGGTTTCAGTAGTGTATGCCGCCAAGCGTATGGAACTGAATGGGCTAGAATGATGGTCTTGCTGCAGGCAATGCAAGGACTAGGAAAACCAGGAGTTAATATTTGGGGAGCTAACATGGGAGTGCCATTCAATACTTCGGTTTACTTCCCAGGATATGTCGAAGGTGGAATTGAGTTATTAGCAAAGAAAAAAGCGGTTAACCCTGTTACGCAGAAACTTTACCGCATACTTTTTCCTGAGGCTATCTTAAGTCCACCTATTAGTTGGGTGGGTGAGGGCTTTTGCTTTGCTTCAATAGAGCAGCAATTCAAACAATATACATATCCAGAGGCCAATGATACAGAGGTTAAAATGTTTTATCGCTATGGTGGATCTTTTATTGGCACGATGACGGAGACAAATAAGTGGGTGAAAGCTTATCAAAGTCCCAAACTTGAATTTGTGGTTAATCAGAGCATATGGATGGACCCTGAAACCAAATTTGCTGACATTATCCTACCCGCATGTACTAACCTGGAACGCAATGACATCTCGGAATGGGGAAGCTGTGGTGGCTATTCAAGAGACAACTCGATGGGATGTAATCACAGGGTCGTTATATATCAGAAGAAATGCATTGATAAGTTATATGAGTCCAAGTCGGATTATGAAATATTTACTCTCCTTGCTGAAAAGCTTGGATTTAAAAATGATTACACTGAGGGCAACTCAGAAGAAGATTGGATTAGAAAAATGTTTGAATTTTCTGACCTCCCTAAATATATTTCTTACGAAGAATTCAAAAAGAAGGGGTACTTTGTAATTCCCGTGCCACAGAACTATAAACCCACACCAGGTCTAAGATGGTTCTACGAAAATAGAGCCTGTGACACTAATGATTTTAATCCCAAAAAAACCACTGAGAAGGCTAATGAATTAGGCACATATAGTGGCAAGATAGAGTTCGTTTCTCGAAGCCTGACCAAATATTTTCCGGATGATGAAGAGAGACCGCCGATGCCACACTATATACCAAGTTGGGAAGGACATACCTCTGAACTTGCCAAGAAGTATCCTCTTCAGCTTATATCACCGCATGTGAGATACTCTTATCACACACATTATGATGCTCATGTGCCTTGGTTATGGGATATTCCCGGGCACCGTATGTTAAAAGATGGCTATCCTTACCACACTACGCGCATTCATCCGCAAGATGCTGGTCTACGCGGCATTATAAATGGTGATATCATTAAAATCCATAATGACCGAGGTGCAGTGTTAGGTATTGCACAGGTCACTGAGAGAATAAAACCCGGAGTTGTTCATTCCTATCAGGCTTCGGGTATTTACGATCCGCTAGAGCCAGGTAAACCCTATTCGGTAGATAGAGGCGGCTGTGTCAACCTAATCACGCCATCTCGAATATTATCAAAAAATGCACCGGGAATGGCACCCAATTCATGCTTAGTCGAAGTCTCAAAGTGGGACATATAATAATTTTCTCAAAATCTGGATTAGATCTTTGAAGCCGCAGCTAGTGGATCATAAAAGTTAGTTGTTGTATTAGTAATGACTGTTGCAAAGATGATGAGAAAAGGAGGCAAGTAATATGGCAGAAGAACTATCAGTTGTGGGGAAGAGGCTTCCTCGGTGGCAGGCGCATACTATGGCTACGGGCTCAGCTAAATACACTGTAGATATTAAACTGCCGGGAATGCTGATAGGCAAGGTTCTCAGAAGTCCTTATGCCCATGCCCGGATTGTGAAGATAGACAAATCAAAGGCGGAAAAGCTACCCGGGGTTGAGGCAGTAATCACCAGAGAGGATGTGCCCAAGAAATTGTTCAATCGCTCCGACTCAGCGTTGCTCCTTCCAATAGTAGAACTGTCAATGCCAGATGAGAGTATTTTCAATGATAAGGCGCGTCATATTGGCGATGCGGTAGCCGCTGTCGCTGCGATAGACACTAGGACTGCTGAGGAAGCACTGGAGCTAATCAAGGTAGATTATGAAGTATTGCCGGCAATATTTGACCCGATAGAAGCGATTAAGCCCATTGCCCTAAGGATACATGATTTTGCGGCAAACAACATTGCTTGTCACATACCATGTACTGAATCGCATGGTGATATAGAAAAAGGCTTTCAGGAAGCTGATTATGTAATAGAAGAAGCATTCCGTACCTCAAAACAAGAACATTGCGCACTAGAGCCAGCCTCATGTGTAGCCAGCTTTGAAAAGACCGGAATGTTGACGGTCTGGTCTCCTCTTCAGGGAGCGTTTCCACAAAGAAGAAATGTTGCCGAAATTTTCGATATCCCAGAGGGAACGATCAGGTGGCTGACCCCTCATGTCGGTGGTGGTTTTGGGAATAAACTTAGCCTAATGGCTGAGCCAATATGCATAGCATTAGCTAAGAAGACAGGCAAGCCAGTTAAACTGGAGTATGCTATGGAAGAACAATTCACTGCTACTGAAACCCGTGAAGCTTTCATTCAAACTGGGAAAATGGGGGTGAAGAAGGATGGTACAATAACTGCCCTGCAAATGAAGCTGATTGCAGATGCTGGCGCTTATTTTACACATAGTGGTGCGACTTCTGCCGTTTGTATGAGTGATTTTTCTGGGCCATACAGATGCCAGAGTCTACAGGCTGAAGTAGACATTGTCTATACTAATATTACTGTTTCGGGTGGTTTTCGAGGCTACGGTAATCCTGCTGCAATGTGGCTGGTAGAGCAGCTGGTTGACATGGCTTGTGAAAAGATAGGAATGGATCCGGTAGAATTCAGACTTAAAAACCATAAGCGAGCTGGTGAGTATGGCAAGGCTGGGTTTGCCATTGAAACTTGTGCTCTAGATGAGTGTATCAAAATAGGTGCCGAAAGAATAGGTTGGAAGGAAAAGAGGGGAACAAAGAAAGGAGGTACGAGTAGATGTGGTGTGGGGATGGCAATTATGATGCACGTTACTGGTGCCCATAATACGCTTCTAGAGCACACCAACGCTATGGTGAAGCTTAATGTAGATGGCTCGGCCAGTTTGATAGTCAGCGCTTGCGATATGGGACAGAACCCTCTTGGTGCACTAGCTCAAATTGCTGCCGAAGAATTAGGGCTACATGCCGAAGATATTCACATAGTCACTGGTGACACAGATGTGACTATGTTCGATGTTGGTCAACACGCCAGTAGGACGCTTTACTGCATTGGAAATGCAGTAAAGCGGGCCGCAGCAGAAGTTAAGCACCAGCTTCTAGAACGAGCAGCTAAAAAACTTGGGGTGTCTCCTAATGAATTGGAGATCAGGGATAGGCGAATCTATGTCAGAACGACTCCCCAAAAAGAAATTTCTGTGGCTGAAGTGGCTAAGGATGCTATCTATAATTTCAAGGGAGAATGTCTAAATATCTTGGGGAAATGCACTTGGGAGCCAAAGGAAAACCCCTTTCCTTTCCAGGCAGTCTTTGCGGAAGTAGAAGTTGATACTGAAACTGGTGCGGTAAAAGTGTTAAAGATAGTAGTTGCCCACGACATTGGCCGGGCAATAAACCCAACCACTGTAGAAGGTCAGTTAGAGGGTGGGGTTATGCAAGGCGTTGGTTACGCTCTAACCGAAGATTTTGCCATCAATAAGGATACCGGCGTTGTAGAAAGTGATAATTTTGGAACATATAAAATTCCTTCGACTTCAGAAATGCCAGATATTGAAGTGGTGCTTGTTGAACAGCCAGTTCCTTCAGGTCCGTTCGGTGCCAAGAGTGTTGGCGAATCCAGTATGGTTGCTATCGCTCCAGCCATAGCCAATGCCATTTATGACGCTGTTGGAATACGAATAAAAGACCTGCCTATAACGCCGGAGAAGATACTTAAAGCGTTGGGGGCAAAGCAGAAGCAAGCCGAGGAAAGTTTTTAATGGAAACTGGGAAATAACTCTTTTGGTATCCAGTCATAAATTGATAAAATGGGGTCCTCAATGACCGAAAAGAGTTACTAAAATTTCTGGGTATCCTGGTGGTCTTTTGGCAGTAATATCGGCACTACTACTCAGGTAACCCTTTCCCGAAGACAAAAAAAGGTAACGTTTGTAAAAGTTGTACTTATGTTATATCTTTGGTTGATTCTCTACCGCAGATCATTTTTGTGTATGAGAACAATGATGGGTAATTGCTTTTTCTGTTTTATTTTTCTGGGTTGGTTCTAGCTAAACTCGGTCAATGCCAAGTCTGGCGAGCTATCTAAATCAACAAGGGCTAAGTCGAAACCTTTCTGTATAATATCGTCAGTCACATCCCCGTCATACCCTGTAGATACAATATAAGATCATTATCGACTAAGCTCTGTGTTCAACTCTCTAATTTTTAGGGATCTTTAGCTATCATCAGTATTCTGTACAATGCCACTTGCCCACGTCGTCTCATGTGATTCTACGAGTTTTAGAAACTCCTCAGTTTTTTTACATCTATAACACCACTCATTGCTTTATTTATAACATTTATTCCTTTTTCAGCGGCCGCAGCCACCGGGTTTAATCCACTAAAAAGCACTAGACCGATTTTATTTGAAGTCACTGGTATTTCACATATTGGCTCTGTTGCATTTCCCAGTACGAATAAACTACAGAGGTTAATTGTCTTGAGCCTTTCTAGAACTGTTTCGGTCGCAGGTTTTGAGAGTATTGGAATTTCATGAAAGCTTGCGAGTACTCTGCCTTCTCCTTTCTTTGCCGCATTGGTGACGCTAGTCATTTTGCTGGAGATGAATATTTCCAGAGGGTCAACAGTGGAGCCACGGTACTCTATGAAGTCTACGAAGTGGCATGGTTGGGAATTATGCATCTGGACCAAGCCTACAAATCTGGAGTCGATAGGAATCCCAGACTTCAATAATAATCCACTTATTACAACATTAGATACTGTGGCAAGCCCTATCTTCCCCTCTGGCACAACTACTTCTCCAAGCTTATCTCCCTCAGAGGCTTTAGCGATTAAGTTACTGATGCAAAGGCCAGCTTTGAAAATACCTCTCATTGTCTTCAAGGCTGTTGTGAAGTCTTCTGCGGCAAACAAAGATACGTCAATTGGAATGTCTCCTGTACGTGTATCCGTATCAAAGGTAGTTAGGTAGGCTAGAAGTTCAATTCTGCCAGTTAGAGAACCTATTTTGTCACATACCAGTGCATTTCTTAATTCCTCAAGTCCAGGCTGAGTAATTGCCCTACCATCTCTATGACCTACAATATGAGTAAGACCTCGCTCATCCATTATTCTAAGGTGATATCTCACTGCTCGCTCGCCTAGGTTTATGCCTTTCTCCTTGAGTCGACGAGATATAATCCTGCCACCTAGAGGTTCATCGGAATCGCTGAGGATCTCCAGGATAGTTAATATTTTTCTCTCTACCTCGTGTGTTTCCTGCCCCATCATTTATAACCATCCATTATTTATTAGATATAGAGCTGCCATAATTAATAAGACATAACGGGAATAGCTCAATGAATCTTTGTCTCATTATTTTGTTTGCATCGCGGTTTAAATACGATGTAAACTTGACGACAAGACTATTCAAGATCAAATAATCATGTTCCTCCAATTCTACTATGTCCATTTCTTTGCCAAGTACGATCTGTCGTATTAATTGACGGCATATCATCACATTTATTCAAATCCTGTGATCTTCACGGATGATGACACGGGGGCCACCATTAAGACTCGAGCTCCATTTCTTGGGTAATTCAATTTGTTTAAGCCTATCGAGTTGTCCTATATTTTTGAGGCGCTGATATATGAGTTGCCATGCGCATGGACGGTCGGGGCGGACTTCGCAACGATCTTCACGCGAACCACCACAGGGCCCGTTTAATATATGCTTGGCACATCGTGTCACCGGGCAAATACCGCCATACTCATGCAGCACACACGCTCCGCATGCGGCACATTTCTCTGCCCACACTCCCCTTTCTTCGAGGATGCCAAGGAACTTGGTATTGAGACCTGCATAGACTGGCTTATTGGCATATCGCTCGGCAATTGCCTGGACACCTGCACCACAACCTAGGGAAAGCACAGCATCGCTTTTTTGGATTGCCTCAGCAGCCTGCTCAATGAACACGTTGTCGCATTGGCGTTCAATAGTAAGTTCATCGATTTCAAAGGTTAGACCTTTTAATTTCCCAGCAATGCGTAATGCCGAAGAAATAATACTTACCTCACGTTCGCCTCCGGCGAGACATACAGTAACACAAGTGCCACATCCCAGGACTAATATTCTATTGTGAACCTGCAGTATGTCAACAAGTTCTGGTATGCTTTTTCTTTCTGCAACTATCATAAATGGCTCTCCTGTTGAATTAGTATTTTGCCCCGGTTAAGTTGATTGGCCCCAATTTGCGGACAGTTTCGACCATATCCTGTATAATTTTGGTAAATGGGCGTGCATCAGCGGCTCCGATATTAACCATTCGCAAACGTTCCTTTTCTATGCCACTTTCAGATAAAATAGCACGCGTGTAGTTCACTCGGCGTTTGGCAATAAGATTCCCTTCTTTGAAGTGACAACTACCCTCTTCACAACCAGCGACAAGGATGCCGTCGGCGCCATTTTCAAACGCTTTCAAGAAATACTCAACTTCCAGCCTGCCAGTACACGGCGTCCGAATAATTCGGATATTTGGTGGATACTGAAGACGCATCGAACCTGCCAGGTCCGCAGACGAATAGGCTCAGTAATGACAGCAAAAGGCTATAATGTTTGGTTCTAAGTTATTTGAGCTCATCACACACTTCCTTACTCAGCCACACAAACCGCTTTGATATTTTCACCTCTCTGCACTTGAAACAGCTCATCCAACATGCTATTAAACTGTTTTGTCTCAAAATGATTCAGTTGTATAGCATGTGCGGGACATTCTGCAGCACAGATACCACATCCTATGCATTTGGCAGCAGCAATCTCAGCCTTCTTATCTACATTCACCATAGGAGCACCATAGGGGCATGCTCTTACACAGGTCATGCACGAAACGCATTTGCTCTGATCAACAAATGATACCTGGGCGCCAGCTTCAAGGTGAGTCTTTGAAAGCAATGTTGCCGAACGTGCGGCAACAGCACGTGCTTGTGAGATGTTTTCATCGATAAATTTCGGCGAGTGGGCAAGACCACACAAGAAAATCCCTTCAGTGGCAAAATCGACAGGGCGCAGCTTCAAATGTGCCTCCACGAAGAACCCATCGGCATTCAGTGGTACTTTGAGTATATCCGCCAGACGCCTGTTACCCTCACTCGCCTCAATGCCGGTGCTGAGTACAACGCTATCAGCCTCGATTTCAATGGCCTCCGGGAAATCTGGGCTATTGACTGTGACCATGATGCCATTGTCTTCTGATAGCACAGGCTGAGCGTCACGCTCATAGCGAATGAAGATAACACCTGCTTTACGTGCCTGCTTGTAGTATTTCTCTCTAAAGCCATATGTTCTGATATCCCGGTAAAGCACAAACACATTCGCACTCTGATCTTGCTTTTTAATCCGGATGGCATTCTTAACCGCCATCGAACAACAGATGCGACTGCAATAAGCATGTTCATCATTACGAGAGCCGACGCACTGAATCATGACCACATTCTTACTGTTGGTTTCGAAAGTACGGGCGTACAGGCGTTTCTCTAACTCGACCTGTGTAATAACACTATCGGATTCCCCATGCAGGAATTCTTTAGTTCTGGCCGGACCAGCACCGGTAGCCACGATTATTGCGCCGCACGGAACTCTGGTATTCTCGCCATTATGTGAAAGGGTAACCTGGAAGCAGCCAACATAACCGGCAACGCCGGTAACTTCGGTTTCCATATGGAGTTTTATGTTGGGATGATTTTCAACACGCCGGATAAGATCAGAAGCAAACAAGGAAATATCCTCATGCTCCAGGGTGTAATTCAGTTCGAGCAGATTGCCTCCGAGTCGGCTGGATTGCTCAACAAGATGAATCTTAAATCCTTGCTCCGCTAATGCGAGAGCAGCTGTCATTCCACTCATACCCGCACCGATAACAAGGCCGCTCTGATCAATAGCGTAAGATGTACCCTCTAGAGGGGTAAGAAATCGTGCCCGCGCAATAGACATTTTCACTAAATCGATAGCTTTTTTCGTAGCCAATTCCGGCACGGAGGAGTGTACCCATGAGCATTGGTCTCTGATATTGGCGAGTTCGAACAAATAGGGGTTGAGACCAGCCTCACGGAGTGTTTCGCGGAACAGAGGTTCATGCGTTCTGGGGGTACAAGATGCCACAACTATCCGGTTGAGTCGATGTTCATGTATCATATCTCGGATGTTATAAAGACTTGTATCTGAGCAGGTGTACATAGTGTGCGTGACAAATACAACGTCAGGCTGCTGCGCAGCTATTTCAGCCACACGTTCTACATCCACCACCGAGGCGATATTCTTGCCACAATGACATACAAACACGCCAATCCTGGGTTTTTCGTCTGTTACGTCATGTTCATCTGGGTAAACCTTCTTGGCGATGAGAGAATTTCGCGATTCTGCAAGCAGTTGCATGGCCATGGATGCCGCAGCACTCGCCTGCGTCACTGTCTCTGGAATATCTTTGGGCTCCTGGAATGCTCCGGCAACGAATACGCCAGGCCTGGAAGTTGACAGTGGAGAAAGTCGGTCAGTAGAACAGAATCCAAATTCATTAAGCTCTATCCCGAGGCTTTTGGCATTGGCTTGGGCTGTTGCTTCAGGCTCCATACCTACTGATAGCACTACAAGGTCGAAATCACGTTCCTCGAACTGTCTGCCCTCGTTATAAAACTGCACACGAAGGTCCTTCGTTCTGGGCATCTGAACAATACGCGAAGGCATGCTCTTGATATAACTTATGTTGTTCTTGTTTTTGGCGCGCTCATAGTATTGGTCAAAATCCTTACCATGAGCGCGAATATCCATGTAGAAAATCGTGGCTTCAGTCTCAGGCAAATGGTCTATGGCGATGAGTGCCTGTTTTGTTGAAACCATGCAACACACCGATGAGCAGTATTCATTACTGCATTTTACGTCACGAGAACCCACGCACTGAATCCATGCAATACGCCGAGCTTCACGGCCGTCCGACCGCCGGATAACATGACCTTCAAACGGGCCTGAGGCAGAAAGCATCCGCTCAAACTGTACACTTGTAACGACATTTGGATAGCGATTGTAACCAAACTCGCCCTTTTTCTCTGCAGCAAACTCCTCAAATCCGGGGGCAAGAATAACTGAGCCAACTTCCAGTTCGATTGTTTGTTCTCCCATATAATGATTAATTGCATTCTGTTCACAGGTTTTCATGCATTCCAAACACTCCGAACATAATGCGCAATTAAGGCAACGTTCGCTTTCTAAAAGTGCAGCTTCCTCAATAAGCCCGCATTCTATTTCAGTGAAATTTCCTAACCTTTGTTCAACAGGAAGATTCTCTGGCTGCGCTCGCGGTTTTTTCTCTTTGTCTACTATCGAAGGGAGGAGTTCTTCGGGTACTGGCTTGATTGTATCCTCGAAACGGGAGAGCCGCATGTCTTCATTCTTTAAATACCGGGCAATTGATTCAGCAGCGCGTTTCCCAGCAGCTACCGCTTGAATGACGGATGCGGGGCCAGAAGCACTATCACCCCCTGAAAAAACACCATTAATTGAGGTTTCTAAAGTTACAGGATCGGCCTTAAAGCACCCTCGCTCGGTTTCAATGCCAGTATGCTTGATGAGCTGTGCGTCGAGCATCTGTCCAATCGCAACGATTACCTGGTCTGCTTTGAGAGTAGTAAGGTTTTTTTCATCATAAGTGGGGCTAAAGCGCCCCTCTTTATCGAAAACACTGGTGCAGCTTTTTAGTTCTATACCATCGACTGTGCCGTTACCTAGGATACGGCGCGGACCCCATCCATTACGGATTAAAATACCTTCCTCCAAAGTTGCCTCAATCTCCTCAGGCAGAGCCGGCATCTCATGCCGTTGCTCAAGAGAAACCATCTCAACACTCTTGGCGCCAAGACGCAAGGCAGTGCGAGCTACATCTACAGCGACATTGCCACCGCCAATGACAATCACTCTGTTCTTAACCTCAGGCGGGTTGTCTTTTGTGTCCATCTGCCGTAAAAATTCTACTCCGTAATTAACGCTAGATTTGTCCTCGCCTTCCACGCCGAGTTTGCGACTCATTTGGACTCCTACGCCAAGGAATACAGCATTATTATCTTGACGTATCTTTTCGAAAGAAATATCTTCCCCAACACGATAGTTGAAGACAAAAGTAACACCTTTGCGCCTAATCAGATCGATTTCATAATCCAGCACTTTTGTAGGCAGCCTATATTCAGGAATTCCCCAGCGAAGCATTCCACCAGCTGCAGACGAAGCCTCATATACTGTGACTCCAAAACCACGGCCAGCAAGGTCATCTGCTACAGTAAGTCCTGATGGTCCGGCACCGATTACCGCAACCTTCTTTGCACCTGGCGGAGGAGTTTTTTCTTCTGGGGGAGAGAGTTCACCAGATTCGATCATCTCCATCTCTTTATCGGAGGCAAACCTCTTAAGCAATCTTATGGCAATCGGTGCATCGACGGAATTGCGAGCGCAAGCGGTCTCACAGGGATGGGTACATACGCGTCCACATATGGCGGAGAGCGGGTTTCGTTCTCTGATCAGGTTTACTGCCTTAAGATACTCTTTTTTCTTGATGAGCTGGATATAACCCTGGACATTAATATTGGCTGGGCACGCTACTTTGCATGGCGAATGGCCATTTTTTAGAATGTTAAAAATGTTTGGAGTAGCCTGAGCATAGTGTTTCGCGATCGCCTTGCGTGTACCTAGATTACGATCGAAGTAATTGGGAATATTCACGGGACAAGCTTCCGTACACTGGCCGCAGGCAGTACACTTATCTTTATCGATATAACGTGGATAACTTTTGACAGTGGCCTTGAAATTGCCGGGGGCACCTTTCAAATCCACTAACTCCGAAAGCGTGAGTATCTCGATATTGAGATTGCGTGCACATTCCACTAGCTTGGGTGAAACAATACACGTGGCGCAATCACCAGTCGGAAATGTTTTATCCAGATGGGACATCATTCCACCAATGGCAGCGGAGCGCTCTATGAGGTACACCTTGAAACCAGAGTTGGCAAGATCAAGTGATGCCTGAATACCGGCAATACCACCCCCCTGAACCAGCACTGCTCCGATCTTCTTATTTTCACTTATAGACATTCTTAGTTGCCTTCCAATTTATTTAGCAGTCAGCTCTCGGCACACTGCCAATCTGCTGAGTTACTGAATCAATGGCTTTTAAAATGGCTGATGGTTCCACCATCAACCTGTTAAGTCCAAGTTCCTTCTGCGAAATACCGAGACAAATGCCAAGAAGCTGTGTGATATAAACAATCGGTATGTCATATCTCTTACCAGTTTCTTTTTCAATATCTTTCTGTCGCAGGTCCAGACTAGTCTGGCACATGGGGCAGGCTACTGCGATACAATTTGCACCAGACGCCTGAGCCATATCAATAATTGAACCGGAAAGTTTAACCAATACATCTGTCCTTGTCAGATTGAGCCCTCCGCCACAGCATTCAACCTTGTGAGGCCAGTCAAGGCTTTCGCCACCCATGGCAGTTACAAGGCGGTCGAGGGATACAGGGTTTTCAGCATCATCAAACTGGGTGACCTCGTGAGGACGAACCAGGAAACACCCATAATAACATGCCACTTTGAGCCCGTTTAGTGACTGTTTGAAACTGTTGCGAAGCTTGGCAAGCCCAACATCTTCAATAAGCACCTCCACAAAGTGGCGCACCGCAACAGAGCCATCGTAGTCTTGTCCGATCGTATCATTCACCTGTTCACGCATAGCAGTGGAGCATAAGACTTCGTGGTTTGTTGTTTTCATTCTGTTATAACAGGCTGCGCAGTTGACAACCATATCAAGGCCCATCTCTCTAGCTAGAAGCAGGTTCGCGGCAGGAAGGGAAGCTGCTAGTACCCGATCAGTCTGGTGAGCGGCAGTGGCACCGCAGCATGACCACCCTTTAATCTCTTTGAGCTCAATACTAAGTGCGTGCGCAACAGCCATGCTGGATTCATGCATATCGCGGGCTGTTGAGTGTGCCGAGCATCCGGGGTAATATGCATACTTCATTTTCCTGTTCCTTTATCTTGCTGAACTCTGCGGAAAATGCGCTTCACTATACGTTTGTCCGCACCCGACGGAGGCAGGAGAGCCATCTTCCCTTTTTTCAACATAATGGGCAATTTATCCATGTCTTTCATGAAAGCGCCTGCCCCGAACTTGTAAGCCGCTATCATGGAAAGGTCGTACGTGCGGCCGAAGGCCTTGACCGTTCTCAGAAACATACGATTGAACAGCGGCATATTGCCTTTTGGTATTGATGCTCCTCTTTCCAGCGCCAAAGCGCGTAACGCATCCATAACTGAGGCAATATTAATCTCCATTGGACATCGTGCGTAGCAGATCCCGCATGATAGACATACCCAAATAATGTCACTCTCAAGGAGTTCGTTACCAGCGCCTAGATGTAGGCGCCTGACGATTTCTGGAGGTGGAGACTGGGTGAGCTTCGCCACCGGACAACCGACGGCGCACTTCATGCACTGGTAACATACACTCAAGTCAACACCTGACATTTCTTCTACGATACGCATGAGACCACCGTCGGTTGTCTGTCTTTTAATCTTCACTGTCATACTTGTACTCTCATTTGTGACGGTTCACCAGTTGGTGCGGTCAGTCCTTGAATTTCATTTATCGAGGATGTTCTTTTTGGTTCAAGAGCAGCGAGATTGACTGGAGCTACTTTGCGGTAAATTTCTGCCGGCATAAGCTGTTTCCCGTCTACAGTCAACAATTCATCCACCTTGATTCCGAACAAGCGCTCATTTTCTTCGAGGTAAGGTAGTATTAGATCCCAGTCCTCATCGGCCAATAGCGTAAATTCACCGCTGTTCAACTGTTGCTGAATAACGTTCTTCTTCGGATCGCGAATATAGATCGCACCGCCCGAAGCGAGCGAGAAAAGGTTACTGCCCGGATATGGTTCATGTTGTGGAATCACGTGGCCGTCATCGTCGAAGGTGATACCATTGAGTATCACAAACCCCCCGCCGTTAAGAGCATCACCAGCCATGAAAGACTCGGCGAGAAAGTCCAGACACGTACCGTTTATCACTACCCTTGGTTTTCCTACTGAATTGATAAGTGGCCGGCCAGCTGCATTCCCCATTACATAGACAGAACCACCCTTGGCCCCGTACATAAACGTCTGTCCGACATCTCCATATATAACCAGTTTTCCGCTTTTAATTATCTGTCCCACTTGATCCTGTGCATTACCGTGTACTCTGATCGTCAATCCGTCTATTCCTGAGCCCAGATAATCTCCTGAACTATCGTATACTTCTATGGTCACCCCTTCTGTTTCCGGTCCTAGTCCACATCCAATAAACCTCTGGCCGATGCAGTTGTAGCAAATAAAGTGTCGCCATCCTTGGAGGTATCCATCTAGTAAGAGGGCGGCGTCACAGTTGTCTCCTTCCGGGGCAAACCCTTTCGTATTTATAACGAGAGTAGTTTCATCAAAATGAGGTGGTCTCAGAAGGTGCCGCGTTTCAAAATCGATGAGACGGTATTCGCTTTTTGAGGATTCCCCTGTATCAAACCTGGAAATACTGTTCAACAATTGTCTTAGTGCATCACGCAGGATATACATGATGTGATTACGCTTTTTTGAACCGGTTGAGTATCTCCTGTCATTTAGTAGGGTAAGTGTCTCAATTGCGGCTGCCGTGTTCTTTGGATCTTTTGCCAAATCTGTAATTACCCCGCATGCTGCACGTATATCCCCAAAAGCCCAGTGACGAATATTGTTACAAAGATACTCAAAAAGAGTGATTGCGCTTCCTGTTTCAAGGCATTGTTGGATGCTGTTCCTAATATTGTTATTCTGAACTTTTGTATCAATGGAGAAATCAAATGACTCAGTCTCACGAGGCATGGGCACTGGCAATCCGAACTTATCAGTGCATGTCATTCGCATTTTACCGGAAGAATTCCTTTCTAGGTTGAATATGAATGCCCCGCCATCAGTGTGGCTGCCACCTCTTGCATTCCAATAACGATCTGCAATAGGGCATATTCGACTATCCTCTTGGTGAAGGCTTAAAAGCGTAGCATCTATCGCCTGTTTCTCCGAACAGATTAATCCCACCTGAACCTCGCCGTCACAGAAAGCAAACACCTGAGGTCGTAACATCGCGGTGTCTGTTATTCCCATGAGCTGGAATTTCTTTTCCTCTGGAATATTCCGGGCAATAATGAAGAACCATGGGCCATCGGGCGAACCATGGATATGGGCAGTCTGTATCGCCCGGTAGATGTTTTGTTTCTCCCTGGGAAGGCGGTCGAAGTCAAGTTCTGATGTGGGTGCCATAGCCTCTATGATGTATTCCAAAGGATAATGATAAGTCCGGTCAAGCAAGTCGAACAAAAGTATGGACACCTCGGTATCTGTAAGAAATTGTGGGTATATGTGGCGCTCTGCTAGGTATTCGCTTACCGAGTGGTAGTTTGCAAAATCGCCGTTATGTACCAACGCTGCATTAATGCCTCCAAAGGGATGGGCACCACCGGGGTGCCACACACGACCTTTCGTTGGAAAACGCTGATGCGCGATCCACACATGTGCGCAGAGATCTTCAATCCTATAGTATTTTGTAATTGCCTCTGCATATCCGACTACCTTTAGGATCATGATATTTTTACCATGGGACAGGACAAAGGCCTTTTGTTCACCGAGGGAGGCATAGAATTCCTGATTCAATCTGATACTATTCTGATTTAAAAACTCACCTTCTGCTTCATTGCGATCGAGATTCACGAATTCATTCTTGGTTATGAATGAATCGAGTACATTCTGTTTCACGCGAACGAAATAACGCCACACATCCGGCGGTTTTGCCTCAAGGTCTTCAACCGATGTCCAGTCATCAACTGTTTTGAGTTTATGGGAAACCGCTATATCGAAGTATTGTGAGATATACTTCCTTTCCAGTTCTGATCGAATCCCCGGATCCAGAAAAGCGATGTGAATCATGTAATATTCATTCAGGACTTCCTGGTTGACACCGAGCTGTTCAGGAATAAACCCTAATGCAGCAATGCCTCCGCCTTTTCCGTTACCTCTGTTGTGCATCTGTCTTGATGGTTCATAAATATGTCTTGCAGGCACTGGTTCAGTGCAGCAGAATCCTATAACACCACAGCCACCTTCTTCCTCACACTTTCTTGTTTGTGGAGGCAGCTCAAGCTCTTCCATAAGGCGGCTTTTGGAAAGTAGAAGTCGCTCTATCATATCGCTATTCATTTCTCGATCTCCACAGCATTGGTATAATCGAGATGCATCAGGAGGTCCGTGCGTCCTCTCAATTCGCTTACGTTACGCATACCAAATCTTCTCAAGATTTCAACGAGTCCTTTCCGCCATGCGTTATAGAGGTTGATGATTCTCTGTGTGCCCCATTCAACACTTATACGTCCACTGAGTTCAACATCCGTTGTAGCGATGCCACGGGGGCAACCACGTCCGCTCTCACAACGGCTGCACCGTACACACCCTAGTGCTACCAGCTCAGCTGTACCGACCACTACGCCGTCGGCACCGAGGGCAATTGCCTTTGCGATATCATGGGGTGTCCTTATTCCGCCGCTTGCAATCAAAGTAACCTTGTCCCGTACCCCTTCTTTAGTAAGAAAATCGTGCACCTTAACAATGGCATATTCAATAGGCATGGCAATATTCTTTTTGGCAATGTCAGGGGCAGCTCCTGTGCCACCATAGCCACCGTCCAGATGCACAATGTGTGTTCCTGCGGAGTAACTCCCTACGGCAACCATGTCCACGTCTATCGGTGTCGATACTTTGGTTGATACCAGGGCCAGTCTGTTAATATGCTTAATCCAGTCTAAGTGTTTTTTATGGTCTTCAATTGAATAAACGCTGTGGAATGGAAAAGGAGAGAATAGTGAAATTCCAGTCACAGTCTCGCGAATTCTGGCCACAGCTGGTGTGACCTTATCAGCCAACAAATGTCCGCCCAGCCCTGGCTTGGCCCCCTGAGCATATTTAAATTCCACAATGCGCACACGCTGGATCGTTTCTTCACATACGCCAAACAGGCCGGTAGCGACCTGCGTAATAGTGTGATCGTCGTACGGTCTTAACCGTTCCATGTAGCCACCTTCACCAGTACAGGTAAATGTGTTGAATGCTACGGCTGCACGCGCCTTCGACAATTGGGTTATATTGCTCACTGACCCGAACGACATTCCCCCACCGTACCAGGGAACATCAATTCTAATGAGCGGCCGACCATCGTTGCGCCGATTAAGCTCAATACTGGTGTCTATGTCGTCTTCATTCAATTCTATAGGCGGCTTGTCCGGGAACTTGAGCCTTATGCGATCAAATCCACCACCGGAGTTACCGCACTGGTATTCATAACCATATTCTGGCGGAGGCAGACCACCAGTTTCGGCCATTTTCCATGTGGCCAAAATCATATCTGCAGTCCAACGATAATCTCCGAGCAGACTCAACATAGGGTTTTCTACCATTCGTAATGCCTTCTGGGGACACAATTCTACACAGTAGTGATCGGTCCCCTGACATGACGGGCCAATACATACATGCTGCTGTGGAGCTGCGAAGTATTTGTATCCCCCCTTAAGTATATGTACACCTTGTGGGCATACTTGAGTACATTTGCCGCAAAGTATGCAGTCATCATTTCGGCGGATAATATATTTCGCAATTTCATTACGATACCGTGGCGGCGCTGGTTTCACGACACGTGGTACCTCAACCTGTGGCACAAATGTTTTCAGGGTATTATTCGGCAAAATTTCTTTATGCGCTTTTTCTTGAACCAAAGAGTTTACCAAAGGTTGCCTCCTCAAGGTCTTCAAAGAATAAGGCTCGGCCTACTTCACCACGTAGACGGCGGACCTCGCGAATTCCCATTGCACCCATGACCTCGATTAATTGATCGTGCCATGCTGCGATCAAATTTGTCATTCTTCCTACGCCGTAGTCGAAGTCTATCTCCTCAATCTTGGCTGGACATGAGAGACCAGTTCTGCAGTTCTTACACAGATGACATTCGAGTGAAATCAGCAGTGGCAGGTTGATTGTTACTAAGTCAGCGCCGCAGATTATCTGCTTTGCCATGTGCTCTGCTAATGCTATCCCGCCACCTGCCATTAGCGTGATTTCGTTCCTGATCCCGCTGGCAACAAGGGCGTTGTGAATCTGGCTTACCATATCTTTTACGAATTGGGGATTCTCTACCCCGATCTGGTTGCCATAGATATCGGCTACAAGATGAATTACTTCGATATTCTGCTTGTGAGCAAGTTCGATTGCACGCTCTACACTTTTGGAGCCTAACTCGACTCTCACTGCTATCACTATCTCTGGATGTATATACTTAAGCTCTTTTATCCGCTGGTCAACAGTATTACCATAACTAATTTCTGCGAGTCTTGTTTTTTGCAGTATTTCCTTCTGCGGAGTCAGGGCGTTGTCGTCCAGATAAAACGCCAGATGCGGCAAGTATTGTTCTTTGTCATCCCCCAACAGATCCCAGTCTTCAATATTTGCTATTAGTAATAACCCAGTCCGTGCTGCCACTTCTTTGAAAATGGGTATCAGATTTGGAAGGCGATACTCAGGAGGCATCATATCAATAATCAGTGGCATTGGTATGTCCACTAGTGGTGGTAGAGCACTAGTTGGTCTATCTCCGTCGAAGAGGAGAAAAGGAGTTTTCCTGCCAATATCTACCGCCGTGCTGATATACTCGCGTCCATGAATCCCATCCCGGGTGGGACGCACGATTTCCGACATGTCAGTCCACATCGAATCAAAACCAGCACCAGAAAATTTCCCCCGATAGCCCGCACCAGAAACCGGAATTTTTGCGGTCTCAGCCTGATACCATGTTGTTTCAATGATTTCAGGAGTCCAGTAATCGTTTCCCATGCGTTCGTATACCGGGTTGAGCGATAGGGCTAAAAGGCCTTTTGTGCACTGCTGTACGCAGGAGAAGCAGCCCATACATTGGAAGAACAAGGTCTCGATATCACTCATACTGCGGATGTATTGTGCCTCCTCCCTGTAACGGTCATAAACACAAGCCTTTTTGGCACAGTTATGGCACCCAGCACAATCTTCACGCCAGTCTACTACACCACATTTACCAATACGCGGCCGTCGTGGTGGTATGAGGTGTGTTTCAATATGATATTTCTCTGGCATATGTTTTTTCCTTTATTTATAGTGCAGCCGCAGCAATAACTTGAGGCACAATCGTCTCATTTCCTCCCGAAAGTATATGTACTCCTCTCAAACCTGGCATACCCTTGATAATTTTGATTATTTCGGAACAGATGGTTAAACCTTCCTTTTTTTGCGCTTCCTCGTTACCAGCTGCCCCTATCCGATCGAGTACTTCATTTGGAATGTTGAAATCCGTATAAGTGTCAGATAACTTTTTTGCCTCAGTATAGCTTGCTAGAGGCATTACCCCTGCCAGGATAGCAACCTTTTCGGTGATACCCTCGCTATGAACAGCCTCAAGCCATTGACGAAATGCTTTAACATCGAACACTGCCTGAGTCTGGATAAAGCTTGCGCCAGCAATTACCTTCTTATTGAGCCGGATAATGTTCAGCTCCAGCGGCTTCATGTAAGGATTGGCAACAGCTCCTATCAGCATGGAAAATGGGCCCTCAATTTTTGTTCCGTCTAAGAGCAACCCCTGCTCATTCATCTTTTGCACTGTTGCAATAAGTTGAATCGAGTCAATGTCGAATACATTTGCTGACTCGGAGCAACCTATTAGTGTCTGGTGATAGCCAGACAGGCATAATACATTCTTAATGCCCAGGAACGCCGCACCCATCAAGTCCGATTGAAGAGCAATACGGTTTCTGTCTCGCGTGACGATCTGGCACACTGGTTCCACTCCTAACCGACTTAAAGCAATTGACGCTGCAAGACTCGACATTGATACACCAAAATGGTTGTCAGCTACATTTACAGCCGTCGGCCCATTACTCAAAGTGTTTGCGCACATTTCAATCGCGGAAGCATCTGTTCCTGGCCGTGGCAAATATTCTGCTGTAACAATAAAATCTCCGCCCTCTATTTTGCTTGCGAGTCTGCTATCGGGTTTCATCAGGTACTCTCCTTATGTGCATTTACCAGATGTGGGTAATCCAATATCAGACGATGGTATTTGGGTGTTAGCATTTTACTTTATTCCTGGGTAAAGCCTTTATCTTATTACTGAAATCTTCCACTTCACGGATGACCTGTTTAATTCCACCGTCATTCATTTGGATAATTGCCATTCGTCCCTTACCTAGTCCAATCTCCTCAATAAGAGAATCGATGGCTTCTGCCCGTTTCTTCGCCCTCAGGTTGCCCTCGAGATATCGGCACTCACCTTGCTTACATGTTACTATTGCTACCCCATCCGCCCCACTTTCAAATGCTTTAGTCAAGTAGAGAATATCTGCCTTTCCCGAACAGGGTAGCGGGATGACTTTCAGTTCATCTTCATGTTCGCCATAGCCTCGCGCCAGTTCTATTGGGTCAAAACTGGATGAACAGCAAAACAGATATATCTTCACAGTTTGAGTATCCATAATATAGTGCCCTTATAGATTTTACATTAATGAACTCGCTATAGGTTTTCCCAATCTCACAAATACACGCATTGATGCTTATAACTCATATTATAATATAAAGTGTATTACTCGTGATGCACTTTACTGAGACGACGTTGGATATAAATCTTTCTCAAACAAACATCCTTCTTATTCTGGTTTACCAAATTCTGGCAAACGGTATGCGGCAACCGCTTGCCGTATATTATAATTTATTTATTGCAGCTATGTCAAATTGCAGTTTCGGTAACACAGGAGTCAAAAGGCTATGTACGCTTACATACTTAATTGCTAGGCAGCGGGTTTAGGTTACAGTTAAAAATAGTAGTGGCGATGACTGGGAGTAGTGGCAGCATTAATTAGTGTGGTAAAATACGACAACTATGCGAGAGCCAAAGCGAATTAGCAAAAAACGTAAAGGTAAAATATTGTCTCCACTTGATGACCCTAATTTGAACCTTTGGGTTTTGCTGTATCAGACAAGGGATGTCATATCAAAAGCCAGAGAACTGGAACTAGATCATTATAAACTATCGCGGGTGCAGGTGGCGGTTTTGTTCATATTACTGATGGAGAATAGAGGAATGACCATTGGTGAGATATGTAACTTGAACGTGAGAGAACCTAACTCTGTCTTAAGTCTGGTAAACAGGATGGAAAAGATTGGGCTGGTAAAAAAAGTACGAAATGCTGGTGATGACAAGATAAGAATAGTCATAACAGAAAAAGGGCAGAAGTCATATACCAGTGCATCGAGGTTATCTATAGAGATGATTTTTTCTATTCTCTCTGATGAAGAAAAACAGCAACTTAATTCCTCTTTAAAAAAGCTGCGGAGCAAAGCGAGAGAATTATTGGGGATTGACTTCAAACCACCGTTTTTACCGTGATGCGGTTTTGAGACTAACCGCGCCCTCGAAGCGCTATTTTATAAATTCGGGTCGTATCTTCTGGGCTAACGTCACGAGGATTCCACAACCTTATCAGGAAATCCTTTTCAGCGTGCATTTCCTTCACCATTTCAGGTATGTCTGCCTCTTTTATTCCGACATCACTCAGTGTCTGGGGCATTCCCATAGTCTTGGAAAGCCTTCTTACTGCTTCAACAGACTTTGCAGCAGCGTCAAGTATTGAAATGCTGCTTATTACTTCGCCCATAATTTCGGCAATCTTGGCAAATTTTGCCTGGTTAGCTATTAAATGGAAATCCATAGCATAAGGCAACATTAAGGCACAAGCCTGACCATGTGACAAATGGACTCTATTCTGCACCGGCTCACCCATAAAGTGGCCAATACCAACGCCAGAGATACATGCTGCATACATGGCGAATGAAGCAGCAATAGATAGATGATATCTCGCCTCGATATTTTTACTGCCCTTACTATAGGCTATAGGCAAGTTATCCCAAATTAGCTTGATGGCGGTTGTAGCAAACATGTCAGAGATTACATTAGCATTACAGCTAGTATAAGCTTCTATAGCGTGGGCAAGTGCATCCATGCCAGTATCCCTGGTAACTATTGGGGGCAAACTTCTCATAAGTTCAGGGTCTATTATTACCGCATCAGGCAGGTTTTTGATAGAAATTACTCCCTTCTTTTGCATGTCTGCATTGTCATCAGAGACCATAGCAACACTGCTCCATTCAGAACCTGTGCCTGCAGTAGTAGGTACTAATATTTTAGATATAGCTTTCTCCACAACTTTACCATTAAGCAAATCATAGGTGTTTATGCCATCGTTTGCGGCTATTTGGCTTGCTATCTTGGTTGCATCCATGGTACTGCCACCACCTATACCTATGAGAAGGTCATAGTGTGCCGCTTTTACTTTTTTACACAATTTTTCAACACTACTAATTGGTGGATCACTGACACAACCATCGAAAACATCAAATTTGTATCCTACTTTTTCCAGTGGCGACTTGACTGCGTCAACAACACCTGATTTTATGACACCAGCATCGGTTACGATAAGAATTTTAGATGGCGAAAAACTCTTTGCAATATCGCCAATATTGCTGATAGCCCCCAGCCCTATTAGTGTATTTGGAATTCTTATATTAATAGTATCGACCATGTTTTTCTCCTTTCTATTTAAATTTGTGAACAAAAGAGTCAGTCTTGGTATATGGTATTCGGTCTGACTCCCTTACATGGTTAGCCTCTCTATGATGATACTTCACAAACGATTTGTCAATGTCTCTCTTTGTGGTAAAATTGGTGGATGCTTAAGTGTGCCCCAATTAAGAGAGTGGCAGGTGCTATTGTGATGCCATTATTATCTGCCACTGCAGAGAATAAATAAAGAAGACTATTTGACGGCATTATAAATTATTATTTAAAATATACGCGTTTATAATTGAGTAGCGACAAAAATTATTCCATGACTAAGCATTTCCGCCAAAGTTGCTGGGTGGCATGTTTAATGACACGCATCTGGATTTGAAATTAGATGGACCGTTTTCTATTTTGGCAAATTACCTAGTTATATCGAGTTCACAGTCACAAAGTATTGACTGGATTTAGTTAAGCCAGAGACTCAAATCAGCATTCGGTTTAGTCAAACCTTAACTGGTTGAGGTCATGGCCGAAAATATGCCTTAAATTCCGTAGATGGGCTTATGATAGGAAGGATAATTAAATGAAAATTACGGTTATGGGATCTGGAAATATCGGTGGGCTTCTAGGTGCCCTCTTAACCGAAGTCGGTCAGGATGTGACCTTGGTAGATATTCGTGATGATCTGATTGAAGCTATTCGAAAAGATGGCATTAGAATTGATATGTCCGATGGCCAATCTAAGCACATAAGAGTCAAGATTACTAAGGATGTGGCTTCTGTCGGAATTTCAGATTTAGTCATTATTGGAGTCAAAGGCTATGCAACCAGAGCTGCCATGGAAAATGCACTGGCTCTTGTGGATAAGAATACCTATGTACTCTCAATCCAAAATGGAGCGGGAAATATTGAGACCATTGCCGAGGTTTTGAAAGACGATTCGCACGTAATCGGTGGTGTTTTCCACTGTATAGTAACACCTTTGAAAATTAATCAATTGAGTTGGGTAGTTGGTACAGGAGGTCTAAAAATAGGACCTATGAATGGGATAATGAATCAGAGGATAAACGAGATTGCCGAGATTTTTAAGGGTACTGGTGTAGATGTAGTCGCTTCAACCAGAGTCCAGGACCTCATCTGGAGTAAATTGCTTTTAAATATCAATATGGCAGCGGCTGCGGTGTTAAATATAACCAACGATGAGTTTCTTTACTATCCCTCGGTCCGCAAGATAGTAACCCTCATGGCGAATGAGTGTATCCAAGTAGCTAAAGCTAAGGGCTTAAACCTGGAGAATCCTGAAGACCCAATTAAGCCTCTCATTACTGTTATGGAGAAATTTAGAGATTCGGGAACCAAACCTAAATGTTCTATGTACCAAGACATTGAAAATCGCAGGAAGACGGAGATAGATTCAATACATGGTATTGTCGTCAGAGAAGGTAAAAATTATAATATTCCGACTCCAGTTACCGAAGTAATAGTACTACTCGTAAAGGCGATAGAAGAAAGAAATGCACGTCTTCGAGATAGATGAGTGAGTAATAAAAAATGGTTGATATATATTTGAATAAAGGAGGTAGCTAATTTGACAGAAGTAGCCAAATTGACAATTGCTTCAGATGCTCCGGGCAGGAGCGTTTTTTTGCTCGGCAATGAAGCAATAGCCCGTGGTGCAATTGAAGCTGGAGTACGATTGGTTGCTGCTTATCCTGGCACACCATCCAGCGAAATAACTGAAGCGTTGATAGATGTTGCCAAGGAACTTGATGTCTATATTGAGTGGTCGGTAAATGAGAAGATAGCTTTTGAGGCTGCTTTAGGTGCCTCAATGTGTGGAGTGAGGGCTATGGCGGTAATGAAGCATGTTGGAGTGAATGTGGCTCAAGACCCGCTGATGTCGGCAACGTACATGGGTGCCATTGGTGGTCTGGTGCTTGTGGTGGCTGATGACCCAGGACAATGGAGCTCACAGAACGAGCAGGATAGCCGGTACATTGCTGAGATGGGTTATATCCCAATACTGGAGCCCTCATCTTCTCAGGAAGCTAAAGATATGATGGTAGATGCCTTTCGACTCTCTGAACAGTTCGGGCAAATCTTTATGCTTCGCTCTGTAACCAGAATAGGCCATGCTCGGAGCGATATAAAGCTGGGCGGAATTGACAAAGAAAAAAGAGAAGGCGTCTTCAAGAAAGACCCCAGGCTAGTCTGTTTACCAGCGTTTGCGCGGAAGAACCGGATACTTTTGGTTGAAAGATTTGCCAAAATAAAAGAAGCAACTAATAGCCTTTCTTACAACCAGTTGAAGCTGGTTAATGGTGCCAAACTTGGCATCATTGCCTGTGGCATCTCATATAGTTATGCTTTGGAAGCCCTTTGCTGGCTAGGGCTTGAAGACAAAGTCTCTCTGCTCAAGATAGGGACACCCCACCCGCTACCAGAAAAGTTAGTGAAGCAATTGCTATCTTCGGTACCGGAGGTGCTGGTAATAGAAGAGCTGGAGCCGTTTGTGGAAAACCGCGTCAAGATTATCGCGCAGGAGAGTAGCATTAATGTAAAAATTCATGGCAAGGACTTGGTACCGCTTAGACTTGAGCTATCCATACGCAAGGCTACCGAGGCGATTACCAAACTCACTGGTGATAGATTACCAGTAGACTTTGCCAAAATAGACAAGCTTGCCGAGGAGATAGTGCCGCTGTTGCCTTTCCGTCCGCCGACTCTATGCGCTGGCTGTCCACACCGTGCCACCTTCTATGCTATTAATGTTGCTGCCCGAAAAGTTAAGAAAGATTTAGGAGAGCGGGTTTACACTGGCGATATTGGTTGCTATGGTCTGGGATACTATCCACCCTTAGGCTCGGATGATACTGCTGTCTGTATGGGTTCTAGTTTTGGTGTGGCTAATGGTATGGCTCATGTGATCAATAACCCGGTAATAGGGCATCTGGGTGACTCAACCTTTTTCCACTCTGGCATACCGCCGATGATAAATGCTGTTTTCAACAACGCTAAAATCACCATGGTGATTTTAGATAATTCTGCTACTGCAATGACTGGGTTTCAGCCGCACCCTGGTACTGGCTTGACAGCTATAGGAGAAGAGAGCTTAAAGATAAAACCGGAAGATGTCGTTCGTGCTTGTGGGGTCAAGTTTGTTGAAGTCGTTGACCCCTTTGATGTGAAGAAAACGATTGAGGTTATGGAAAAGGCGATAAGGTTTGAGGGGCCATCTGTAGTAGTTTCACGGCAGCTCTGTAATATTTTGGAGCAGAGGGGGAAGAGGCGGCGTGGAGAAAAGGTAATTCCCTATCACGTTGAGCAGGAAAAGTGCAGTGATTGCCAATTCTGCATCAAATCGCTGGGTTGCCCCGCAATAATCATTGAAGATGATAAGATAGTCATAGATGCTTCCCAGTGTGCAGGCTGTGGGGTTTGTGCCCAGATTTGTCCCAAGGATGCAATAATACAAGACGAGGGTAAATAGAATGATAACCAAAGTAAAAGAACTTAACGTGATAATCTGTGGAGTTGGTGGTCAGGGAGTGGTTTTGATGTCGGAATTACTAGGTCATGCTGCCGTTCATGATGGGCTAAGAATCCGGGGTTCTGAGGTTCTGGGCATGGCGCAACGTGGTGGGTCGGTATTCAGCAATATTAGAATCGGCAGCGAAGTGCATGCTCCTCTTACGCCGGAGGGCAAATGTGATATTCTGGTTGCTCTGGAGCCCAGCGAGGCACTGCGGAATAGCAACTTCGTGTCAAAATCAAGCCTGATAATACTCAATACAAGGAAGGTTGTTCCTTATACTGTGTATATTGGGGAGAGCAAGTATCCTTCTCTGGAAGAAATCTTGGGGAGAATGAATAAAGCAGCCAAGAAAGTAATCGCTCTGGATGCTGCTCAGGTTGCAGTAGAAGCAGGTAACTTGCAATCAACCAATGTTGTCATGCTGGGAGCACTATTTGGCACTGAACAGATGCCAATAAGCATAGAGACGGTTAAAGCGATAATCCAGGAACGTTTTCCTGCCAAAGTTGCCACAATCAACATAAAGGCGTTTGACCTTGGTTATAAATTAGCTAAAAAGATGCTTGTCTCCACTTAAATAAATAGCACTTATTGTTATGCGCTGTTAACCATAGGTTATAATCATAAAGATTAGCCAAAAGTCACAGGCACTTATTCTTAATAATGACTTTATTTAAGTCATTGGATCTGTGAATATATCTGGATCGAGCAGGACCTTGAATAGTGTCAATTAAATCAGAGATTGTATTCCGACTGCAGAAGATTGTAGTTGAAATTGCCTGCATCAGCTTACCGAGTTTCTCCTGATGCTAGAGGCAAGAGAATTACCTGGCATGATCCCTGTCATCTAAGTCGCTACATGGGCCTAAAGGAACAGCCGCGACAAATTCTTAGGTCGATACCCGATATAGAGTATGTAGAAATGCCAGATGCTGATAGCTGTTGTGGCATGGCTGGAACATTTAGCGTTTATTTCTGTGACCTGTCTAAGAAGATTGCCGATAAAAAGATGAGGAATATAGATAGTGTGGGAGCGGATATTGTAGTTACAGGTTGTCCTGGTTCTGAATTGCAGCTAATTGATGGTGTAATACGGAATAAAGTAAAGACAAAGGTAAAACATATTATGGAAATTTTGCAGTAAATTGGAGAATGATTATACTTGTGATATATTGCGATGGTCATAATCTCACCGCTTATAATAGCCGTTGAGAACACAGAAAGGAGGATATTCGTATATGCCGCAACTAGAGAAAAAAGGATTGATATCCGAAGCAGAAATAAATCTTATCGTAAATGGGGATTCATACAATGTCAAAGTCCAAGCTAACTGGACACTTCAGTATGTACTCCAATGCAAACTTGGTTTAACTGGAACTAAGGAATTTTGTTCCGAGGGAGCATGTGGCGCTTGTGCCGTGATTATGGATGGGAGACCGATTTTGTCATGTATGGCACTTGCCATCGAGTGTGATAATAAAACCATAGAGACCATAGAGGGGATCGCCAGAGCAGACCACCCACTTATAGAAGCATATGTGAAATATAGCTGTATGCAATGCGGTTACTGTACTCCTGGTTTTATAGTTACTGTAAAAGCATTGCTGGACAAGAATCCCCATCCTACAGAAGAGGAAGTGAAAGAATCCCTTGCAGGCAACCTATGTAGATGTGGAACGTATCCCCAACACATCAAAGCAGCGCTAGAAGCAGCTAACAATTTACACGGAGGATAGCAAATATGGCTAACGATGAAAAATCAAAAATGTTGGAGATGTTTGATAATCTAAGGGCTGATAAATATCCTCTGGAGAAATTTGACAATATCGGGAAACGTGGTGTACGTCGAATAGACGGATTAGAGAAAGCAAGCGGATCGGCAAAATATACATTAGACGTGGAACTACCGGGGATGCTGTACGGAAGGTTTCTTACTTCTCCTTACCCTCACGCAAAAATTAAAAATATGGATACCAGCAAAGCCGAGGCTTTGCCAGGGGTAAGAGCAATACTGAGATATGATGACCCAGAGCTACCGGCTACAGCTGATTTGGGCGGACATGAACCATCGTCTGTGCCAGTTCTTCCTAATATAGCCCACTTCCAGGGGGAAGAAGTGGGTGCTTTCGTAGTTGCCGATACTGAGGAAATAGCTGAGCACGCGCTCATATTGATAGACGTGGAGTGGGAAGAGCGACCCTTTGTCTTGGATCCAGAGAAGGCAATGTTGCCTGGCTCTCCTTTAGTCAATCCTGAGGCTAGCCCTCACGGCAATATTGATGATCAGACTATATATATAGAACAGCACGGCGATGTTGAGAAAGGTTTTGCAGAAGCCGATAAGATAATTGAATTTAAGTTCACACAAGGCCTGACTACGTGGATTGGACCAGAGCGTCCTTGCGGCGTGTTCAGATGGAATGGAGACTATCCAGAAGTCTGGGTTAAGCAACAACGCCCGCACATAAGTAAACGGGCCATATCCTCATGGTTTGGTGGTATACCGATGAATAAGATTGACATCCATTGCCTATATCAAGGTGCCAGTTTTGGTGGATGGAGCCAGATGGCCTGGAATATGGGGGGACATTATTGTGCTGCGGTTTTGTCTAAGAGAACTGGCAGACCTATTAAGTGGGCATTTAATAGGAGGGAAGACTTCTATGGCGGAGAGATGGATGAAGGAGTGTATTACTTTAAGGTAGGCGCTAAACTTGATGGAACAATCACAGCCGTAAAAGGGAGAGCTGTAGTTACTAACCAACTACTGCCAGTATTTGGTATTGTAACGCACCTTATCGAAAACACCAAGATTCCTAATATATATGGCAGGACTGAATCAGTGCGGGTAAGTAAAGGACCGACGGTACCTGTGCGTTGTGAACAGAATTCCAATTGCCATTGTTTAAACCTAGTATTCAACCATGTAGCTGATGCACTAGGGCTTGATCCTATCGATGTGGCAATTAAAAATGATGGCGCTGAAGGCCACGATATAGTATGGCTAAATAAACGTAAAGCAGAGTTGGGATTCAAAGTTAGAGATAGCCTGAAAGAGTGCATAGAAAAGGGCAAAGCGGCTATTGGTTGGGACGAGAAATGGCATACCCCGGGAACAAAAAGGCTTCCGAACGGCAAAATGCATGGGCTTGGCTTTGTCTGGACACATGAATGGGATGATTCGGCGGGCACCAGTGAAATAGCGATATACATTGAACGTAATGATGGAACGGCTACTATCTTAGGATGCCGCGCTGACATCGGAGTTAATGCAGAGACAGCTTACTCCCAGATTGCTGCCGATGAACTGGGGATGCGTATGGAAGATGTTCGTTACAAGGCACAAATTGATGCCGGTTTCTTCGCTATGACGCCAGATACGTCTACCAATACGTCCATCAATGGGGCAGCAGTCAGAAGTTGTGCCAGGATGCTAAAACAAAAGATCCTCGAAGTAGCTACAAGCCCTAGAGGAGTGACCCAGTTAAGTAGTTTCCCACCCGCCTTCCCCGGTAAGAAACCTGAGGAGCTGGATATTAAAGATAGCGTAATCTATGAGAAAGCCAATCCGTCAAATAGAATGACGTTAGCAGAATTAGTTGGACCTTCCGGTGCTCAAGGCCCTATCAGCTCGGTCATAGGCGAACCGGTTTTCGCTGGCAAGGAAGGCATCAAGTATCCCTTACGTCTCACCCCTCCCCTCTTTGAACACGCCTGGCACGTTCAACGCGGGGCCTACTTGAACATACGTCCTCGCTTCTGCAGACAGGCGTATTTCATGGAAGTCGAAGTAGATCCAGAAACTGGAGAGGTTGACATAACACGGGTAGTTACCGTTAATGACGTTGGCAAAGTGATAAATTGGGATGGTTGTGAAGGACAGCAATACGGTGGAGCCTATATGGGAATTGGCAGGGGGCGAAGCGAGGAAGTTATCCATGACCCAATGACCGGGGTTATGCTTAACGGCAATCTTTTAAATTACAAAATTCCCACGATACTGGACTCTGGCCCCATTGATACTATACTTGTAGAAACAGGAATGGGCTATGGTCCATATGGGGTTGTTGGTATCGGTGAGGATGTTGCCACTGTAACTCCTACTCTTATCGCACCTGCTGTCCACAATGCTATAGGTAAATGGGTTGATGGCTTCCCAGTGACTCCTGATAAAGTCCTGAAATCATTAGGTAAAGCCTAGGAAGTAACAGAAACAGCAGGACAGTAAATTTGGAGATAAGTAAAAATGAAAAGATTCAAACATGTTAATGCTGAAGTTCTGGAAGAAGCAACCTCAATCCTCAAAGAATATGGGGGTAAAGCCAGAATTATCTCGGGCGGTACAGACCTGTTGGGCCAGATGAAAGATGACATATTGCCTGAATATCCAGAAGTCATAGTAAATATCAAGGCCATTACCGACCTAGATTACATTAAGAAAGAAGCAAAGACACTGAGAATAGGTGCTCTAACCAGGCTGGAAGATATAGCAAAAAGCAAGTTGGTAAAGGAAGACTTTGCCACACTAGCTGAGGCGGCCCATGGGACAGCTTCACCACACATCAGAGAGATGGGTACTATAGCAGGTAACATCTGTCAAAGTAATAGATGCTGGTACTATTGGGTGCCTAATAATCGATTCTATTGTATGAGGAAAGGTGGCGGCTCCTGCTACGCATTAATAGGGGATGGGAGATATCATTCAATATTCGGAGGCACGCGAGTAAATGGCACACCTTGTTCCACAAATTGCCCGACTAATGTGGATATACCTTTATATATGAGTAAGATAAGAGAAGGCAGTTTGGCTGAAGCTGCCAAAATACTGATCAATTCCAACCCATTTCCGGCAATAACAGGTAGAGTCTGCCCACACTTCTGCGAAAGCAATTGCAATCGAGGCGACTATGATGAATCTGTTTCCATCAGATGTGTCGAACGGTTTATAGGTGACTTCATTCTAAATAATGCTGGTGAAGTTTATAAATCTCCACAAAAAGAGATTAAAAAGCGTGTAGCTATATTAGGCTCTGGGCCATCGGGGCTTTCAGCAGCGTATTATCTCAGGCAACTTGGCTACAGCGTAACTATATTCGAAAATATGGATGCACCGGGTGGATTGCTCATCTATGGTATACCTCCATATAGGCTCCCTAAGGATATTGTTAAGAAGCAGATCAAAGCTCTAGAAAATATGGGTATACAAATGAAGCTTAATGCTAAAGTTGGTAAGGAGATTAAAGTGAATAATCTCCTGAAAAGCTTTGATGCTGTATATGTTGCCTGCGGAGCTTGGAAAGAAAGACCTTCGGGAATAAAGGGAGAGGCATTAATGATGTCCGGCGCGGAGTTTCTGAGAAAGTTGAACCTTGGTTTAAAGGAAGTTCCAGGGGAAAAAGCTGCAGTAATCGGTGGGGGCAATGTTGCCATAGATGTCGCCAGAACGCTTCTGAGGCTCGGATGTGAACCTGTGATTATCTACAGGCGTAGCAAGGCAGAGATGCCAGCCCTAAAAGAGGAGGTTGATAAGACTGAGCAGGAAAATATAGAAATTCAGTTTCTTACCTCACCGGTTGAAGCTTTTAAAAAGGGTAGCAAGGTCGTGCTTAAGTGCTCAAAAATGGAACTTGGACCTTTAGATAAAACTGGAAGAGCTCGCCCAATACCTATCAAAGGCTCAGAATTTACTATAGAATTTGATGCTGTAATTAGGGCAACTGGAGAAGAACCAGACGTTTCAATTATCCCTACTGAGTTTCTTGATGAAAAGGGGCAGTTGAGAATAAATCCCTCTACGTATTCTTTAGGTAAAAATATCTTTGCCGGAGGAGATTTTGTCACTGGTCCATCAACAGTCGTTGCCGCTATTGCTGCAGGAAGAAAAGCTGCAAGTTCCATACACCAGTTTCTTGGAGGGGCAAAGATACAATGCGAAGGAAATGATTGCGAGCGTGCTAAATGGCCCCAAAAGTTCAATAGTGCTTATCTCAAGAAAACGAATAGAGAGAATGCTCAGGAACTGCCTGTAGCTGAGAGAGTTAAGAGTTTGAACGTGGAGGAAGCTGGTAGTTTAGATTCAAGTGCTGTCACGATAGAGGCTAATAGGTGTTTCAATTGTGGGTGTGTGGCTGTCAACTCGTCAGACGTGGCACCGACGTTGATAGCGTTAAACGCTAAAATCAGAACCACAAAAAGGGTAATCGAAGCAGAGAAATTCTTCACTGTTGAAGGCGACAAGACTACGGTTCTGGAATATGATGAGATAGTAACGGAGATCGAAGTACCTAAACCTAGTTCAAACGTTAAATCTAAATTCATTAAGTTTGCACTGAGAAAGGCTATAGATTTCCCTATAGTTAACTGTGCGGCGGCAATAGAGAGTGATAATGGGATAGTCAAGGCAGCCAGAATATGCTTGAATTCGGTATATAATCAGCCTTACCGGGCAAGCAAGGCAGAACAGTACATTATCGGAAAACTAATAGATGAAACAAGCGCCGAAGATGCTTCAAATGTAGCAGTCGCAGATGCGTTCCCATTAATAAATAACAGGTACAAGATTCAGATAGCAAAGACACTGGTTAAAAGAGCAATATTGGCCTGTAATTCTAGGTGCTAATATAGATAGCGGGAAAACAGCCAGCAGAGCCATTTCAGATGCGGCTGCTCTGCGATCTAACTCCTTGGCTAGTTGCCGAAGTGCTCTTTATACTACTTAAGGGGAAAATGAGCGTAACTGTAAGTATATTTGATCCCGTAATGCAGCAATATATCAACCAAGATTCGGTCGAGGTTGATGGCAGTACAGTTGGTGAATGCCTCGATGACTTAATCAGGCAGTTTCCCGATGTTGAGAAATGGATGTTTGATGAGCGTCGGCAATTGCGCAGAAGTGTTTTTGTGTACGTTAACGCTGAAAGTACTCATAAAGTGGACATGGCTAAGCCAGTAAAAGACAACGATAAAATTATTATAGCAGTGCTGATCACTGGAGGATGAAAGGAGAATTAATATGGGCAGAGTAGAAGAAAAAGTAGCCATTGTAACTGGTGGTGCTAAGGGATTGGGTAGAGCAACCTGTTTGCTTCTCGCAAAGGAGGGAGCCAAGGTAGCTGTCACCGATATCCTAGATGACAAGGGTTTAGAGGTAACCTCCGAAATAAAAAACAGTGGAGGTATAGCTGAGCACTATCACCTTGACGTGACCAAAGAAAATGAGGTAAGACAGTGTATATCTGCGGTATATAAGGATTTTCACAAAATAGATATCCTTGTTAATAATGCTGGGATTACTGGCGTAATCAAGGCTACCCATGAGATAAGTGAAGCTGATTGGGATCACGCTCTAAATATTGATGCCAAGGGAGTGTTTCTTTGCTCCAAGCATGTTATTCCTTATATGAAGAAGTGTGGAGGCGGAAGCATTATTAACATATCATCGATATATGGCATTGTTGGAGGCATAGATAACCCTCCACCCTATCTTTATCATGCTGCCAAAGGTGCCGTACGACTGATGACAAAATCAGACGCCATTTGTTATGCTGCGGACAAAATAAGGGTCAACTCGATCCATCCAGGTTGGATATGGACACCATTATTGGAAGAAGTAAGTAAGAGATTTACTGGAAGTCCGGATGAATTTAACAAACAAATCCTCAGTCACATACCTTTAGGTCACTTCGGCGAACCGAATGATGTAGCCTTCGGTGTGCTTTACCTGGCGTCGGATGAATCAAAGTTTGTCACCGGCAGTGAACTCATAATCGACGGAGGCTACATAGCCTGGTAAAATTCATGAAAGCATGTCTTCTTAGACGAGATAGAGTTACCTTTTAGTGCCGGGTATGCGAATTGAGGGGAAAAACCAATTGTATTTATAGACTTCCTAAGTTATGTCCCCTTAGTGAAAGGATGTATTTTAAGTTGAGGAATAAGTTACCTATGCCGATTTGAGTGTCAATATTATGCTTTTGTATTCGTTCCATACCTCTTAGGCAGCTTTTACAGTCTATACAGGGATAGTATTCTAAATGAGCTTTGGGAGACGGTATTGCTAGAAGTAATCAGAACATGCCAATATGGGCATGGATATGGACGCATGGCGCTCGGTATGCTGACTGGCTGTGTGCTATTCTGTCCGCGATAATTGCTCTTATTTGGATAAGTGGGTTGAGTACCTCCAGCACCGAACTTCTAGGTAATATTGCTGGCAAGATTGTAAATAGATCAATAACTCTGCACTTTCGACTCATGCACATTGCCTCTAGCCAGTGAGGCAAAGATACCAGCAAAACAAAGCACAGCGGAGATGATGAATATCATGTGGACGCTATGCAAAAACGCCCCGTGATATTCTGGCGTAATCTGGGCGTTACCTATATATAGAGTGAAAAATAACATTACAATGCCCATGCTACCGAGTATGCCGAGCTGTCGCATTGTTGCCACAACTGCTGCAGCCATCCCATAAGACCTTTTGTCTACCGAACTCATCACCGCATGAGTATTCGGAGATACGAAAAGGGCAAAGCCAAAACCAAGCAAAATCAGACTAGCTATTATCTGTAGTATAGCCGTTTCCTTGTCCAGGAAAACAAATAGTACAAGCCCTACTACGGTAAATGCCATCCCCGCTGAGGCAACAAAACGCGGTTGAATCTTGTCAGACATCCTTCCAGCAAGAGGTGAAAATAAAGCTTGGATAATAGGCTGTGAGACCAGAACAAAGCCGGCGTACTGAGGACTTAGTCCTTTAATATATTGCAGGTAAAGGCTTAGCAAAAAGCCCACAGACCATGTAGCTCCATAGTTTATCAATGCTGCCAGGGAAGAGAAGGCAAAGGTTCTGTTCTCTCTAAAAAGGGTTATCTCCAAAATAGGGTTTACTATTCTCATTTCCCAGATAATAAATGCCACCATCCCTATAAGTCCTATCACAATCAATACGATACCAAGTGGGCCTGGCAAGTGGGTAGAACCGTAGACTATAGCGATCAGCATCAGGCAATAAATAACGGAGCCAACAATATCGAATTTCTCACCTTTCGCTCCAGCCCATTCGCCCTTCAGTTTCCACAAAATTAGAACGATGGTCAGTAAGCCTATGACAATACAAACCATAAAAATGCTTCTCCAACCGAAGTACTGTGTTAACAATCCGCCCAAAAACGGTCCCAAAGAAAGTCCTAAATACATTGAAGCCATAATAAAGCCTAAAGCTTTACCTCTCTCACTACTGGGGAATATTGAAGTCACCATAGCAGGTCCAGTGCTGAAGATCAGAGCTCCTCCTGCACCTTGTAAAAAACGCAAAGCAATCAACATCGTACCGGAGTTTGCTCCCATTATAAGCAGTGACGGTGCTGTGAAAGCAATAACTCCCCACATATAAATCTTCTTCATACCGTACATATCTGCAATACGGCCAAATGGGACGACAAAGATAACTGATGCTAAGAGATATGCAGTAACTACCCAACCAAGTGATATTGCATCCATAGTGAATTCAATCCCTATTTGAGGCAAGGCGATGTTGATAGCAGCAACCATGAACGGTGTGAGGAAAGAACCCATAGCTACCACAAATAGAGCCAAGATTTTTTCTGACGTGTGTTTCATATTCATTTGGTAACTGAATTCGCTATCGTATCATATGTCGTAATGAGCCAAATAGCACAATCAAACGAAGTATTTCGTTGGATGATGTACTCAATTTTCTTTCTACAATGTCATATGCCCCTGCGCAATTTTAGTGGGCTCTGTATATGGCTTTGCTCTGTGTATCCAAAGGTAAACGCATACCATTTTGCTAAGTATCAGCAGTGTTTATATACGGGCTTATATACTCGATAAAGGTAGTAGAAGTGGTAAAATATGATTCCCAATATAAGCTTACAGGAAGTCCTCTGTGAAGGAATTTACTGCCGTATTAATATAATCACATTTAGTGATAATACCAGATGATGCTAAGTATAGATAGTGCTATCTTCCAACATCAGTATCACTCTGCTATTTGCTAAGTTAACGTTATTTATTCCCCTAGGTATGCTTTTTTGATTACGTCACTAGTTTTAAATTTCTCGATATCACCTTCCACGACGATCCTGCCAACCTGCAAGGCATAACCTCTGCTAGCGACCGTTAGGGCTAAGGGAATATTTTGTTCTACTAGAAGAATACTGACGCCCCTTCGATTAATGTTATTGGTCACAGGAACCAATTCATCAACCATTTTAGGGGCCAATCCCAGGGAGGGCTCATCCATCATCAGCAACTTCGGTTTAGCCATTAGTCCCCGACCAATAGCTAACATTTGCTGTTCACCACCACTCAAAGTCCCGGCTTTTTGATCGCGTCTCTCCCATAATATGGGAAAGTGCTCAAAAATCTCATCTAAATCCTTTTTTATTTCAATATTATCCTTGCGCAAGCTGGCACCAAGTTTGAGATTACTCAAAACAGTAAGATAGGGGAAAAGCTGGCGACCTTCGGGGATTTGGACCAGGCCAAGTTTTACAATTTCTGGAATTCGCATACCGTCTATCCTTACATCTGAAAACCATATCTCTCCTGATGTTATTGGAGTCAACCCTGATATAGCTCTTAAGATGGTACTCTTACCTGCTCCATTGGCACCGATAAGGCTAACTATAGAGCCCTCGGCAACTTCCAGCGAGACACTGTCTACCGCCAAGGCTTTTCCATAGTGAACTGTTAAGTTTTTTAGCCTAAGTAACATATTCAGTACCCAAATAAGCCCTTACTACTTCTGTGTTCATTCTTATTTCATCAGGCGAGCCCTCAGCAATTTTTTTTCCAAAATTAATGACTATGACCCTATCACATAACCCCATGATCCGCATGTTGTGATCAACCAGAAGTATAGTTATACCCTGTTGTCGTATTTTCTCGATAGCTTTCATGGCAAAAGTAACTTCTTCCCGGTTCATTCCCGCTATAGGTTCGTCCAGAAGGAGCAATTTTGGTTTTACAGCCAGGGCTCTAGCGACACCTAGCATTTTTTGATAACCGTGAGGTAGGTTCTTGGCCAGCTCATTTTTTGCTATATCTAGCCCCACCATTTGCAAGATTTCCAGAGACTGCTCCAGACAATACTTCTCGTTGCGGCGGTATACAGGTGTATTAAAAAAAGCATCCCATAAAGTCGATTTCGGATGTAGATAAAATGACGCCAACACATTTTCCAGCGTAGTGAAATCAGCAAAAAGAGGGGTCAATTGAAAAGTCCTGCCTATTCCCAGTTTGGCAACCATGTGTGGGGCTTTACCAGTTATATCTTTTTTATTAAACATTACCTTTCCACTTGTAGTCGAGTGAACCCCAGTTATCAAATTAAACAGGGTAGATTTACCAGCACCATTGGGACCAATTAAGCCTACTATCTCCCCTTCTTTGACATACATATCAAGCTGGCTAATCGCAGCCAAGCCGCCAAAATTCTTAGTTAAATTGCTAATTTCAAGAAGCATGTGTGACAGCCTTTCTTTGGCGTCGTTTTGCTATTGATGACCTGATTTGTTCTGGTAAACCAGCGAGCCCTTGGGGCATTAGAAAGAGCACGATTAGCAATATAGCACTAAAAATGAACGGAACATAGTCCTTTAAGTTCCGGAAAAGCTCGGGAATGATGATTAGAACAGCAGTGCCGATAATAGGCCCAGCAAAGCTCCCTAAACCGCCTACCAGCATATACACTATCAAATTAATACTCGCTAGCAGGCTAAAAGTTTCATGTCCCAGTAGTAAATTGTAATGGGCATAGCCAGCACCGGCTATACCTACAAAGAAACATCCTATAGCTAAGGCAAGCACTCTCTGTCCGGCCTCATTTATACCAACGCTTGAAGCTACCGAATATGATTGTGAAATCGCCTTAAAAGTCAAGCCGACGCGGCAAAACTCAAACCTATATAGAATTAAGAGGCTTAACGAGGTCAATGCCAGGAAGAAATAATAATAAGGCACCTTAGAGGTACCAAACAAAGATGGGATACCAGCGATACCGGAGTAACCACCGGTGAATTTTTCCAATATCTGATTTATAGCCAATATCCCTATACCAAAGAAGAGGCTTACCACAGTAAAATAGGTTACCCTCGCCCTGGTGAAGGGGTAACCTACCAGAATAGCAACGGCCATTGTCACTATGCCTCCTAACGGCATGGTGAGCCAGGGCGTCCAGCCCAGCAGCTTTGCCAATACGCCGGACATATAAGCCCCGATGCTCATAAAGCCAGCATGACCAAGGGATATTTGTCCTGAAGTGGCTATTAGCCGCAGGCTGCTGGTAACAATTATGTATATGAAAGTTATGATAAAAATGTGGAGGTAATAGGTTGACGTCATGAACAATGGCAGCAGAAATAGGATAACGATTATAGCGATATAGGTTATGGGCTTAGTCAATTTCTTGCGGGCTAAAAAATTCGCTACAGACATCCTCTTCTACCTTAAAACAGCTCATAGCCAAAAAGCCCTCTAGGCTTGAATAATAGTATACCAATGATGATGCCAAGCCCAACTGCCTGGGCTACGGCAGCGCTGGTGAATACGGGCAGAATGGCATTCAAAAAGCCAATTATTATACCGCCTGGAAGGAGACCACCAATACTTCCAATCCCGCTTAGAATAACCACCTGGATCGCCTTTACTAACATATTGTCTCCCATATACGGAGTCAGGCTCAATATAGATGCCATTAACGCTCCTGATACTGCTGCCAAGCTACAAGCGATGACACAGGCAATTGCGGAAATACGGTTGACATCAATCCCCTGCAGGGCAGCTCCCTCCGCGTTTTGAGCAATGGCTAGCATTTGTTGACCTGTTTTGGTCTTACCTACGAACAAGGTCATTGCAGCCAAAAGAATACCACCAATAACAAAAGCCACAACTCTTTCGGCACTTATGGACACTGCTCCCGCCTTAATAATGGTGGGGACAAAGGAATTTAATGACCTTACTTCACCACCGAGTGTTACATTGACAGCAGTCTCAAATATAAAAATGAGGGCTATAGACATAACAATGACACTGTTTATCTTTCCAGTAAAAGGACGAAAGCAGAACCTCTCCAAGAATAATCCAAACAGTCCAATAAGTAGTACTGCTAGTACTAATGATAACCACTGATTTAAACCCATCATCTCTGCAAATATATAGGTGACATAACCGCCTATCATATATATAGCGCCATGAGCGAAATTAAAAATACCCATGATGCTCAGTAAAAGGGCAAATCCCAGGGCTACCAATATATACATGGCTGATAGAACTAGTCCATTTATCACGCACGTAACTGCTGTATCCATTTTCTTTAATTTCCTTACAGGTTGTTTAAGTTGCCTGCCCAGTCTAACTGGGCAGGCAATATGACTAAAACTATGACTAACTCATGGGCTGTAAATCTATTCTATCGACACCTCTTCTACTGTCATCCACCTGCCGGGCTTCAGTTTACCATTTTCCTTCCATCGAACACTCATCTACTGTCATCCACCTGCCGGGCTTCAGTTCACCATTTTCCAGAAGTTGAATTGGAATGGGGTGAACAACAGTGTGATTAATCCCGTAGGTCTGAAGTCCTGTCATTTTTCCGGGGCCGAATGCGGTATCAACATCGGTCATTTTTGCCATGAAGTCCCTGACTTCGGTGGGGTCGAGGCTTTGTGCCTTTTCTATGGCGTTTACCAGAACGTACATTCCATTAAACCCATAGAGCTGTGCTATATCCAGACGTCCATACTTGGCTACCGCCAGTTTTACAGCCTCCTGGGTTATCTGTGGCATATCTGGGGTATCCGCACTAATACCTTTCGCGAAGTAATTGGTGGCTGCCTCTTTGCCAGCAATCTTGAGAACATCCACAGCAGGGTTAACGTTGGATTGGAATATGGGTTTAGTGTAGCCCATTTGCCGTGCCAGCTTAAGAATAGAGCCACTCTGGTCTGTGCTCCCGTTTCCTGTCATAATGGCGTCAGCGTTGCGACTTACAGCCTTCTGTGCTATCGGAGTAAAGTCAACTGTATCAAGAGTCCAGCCAACGATATCACCTACTATAGTGAAACCGAGCTTTTCAGCCGTCGCCCTAACTACTGGATCATTATCGCGAATTTGACCATCATCTACCAGAACATAGGCAATAGTTTTCACCTCTGGGTGTTTCTCCTTAAGAAATATCATGGAAGATTTCTGGCCTTCAAGGCTACCCAGACAAGTAACGAATTTATATGGTGTCTGCGGCCCATATTCTTCTTTCTGTCCACAATTGTACAAGTCACCGTAAAGCACATGAGCCGGTTCAGTCACTGAAGTTATCCCATTGCTAATGAAAGGCGGATAGGATCCGCTAATGAACTTTATGCCCTGGTCATTGACTAGTTTATTAGCCGCAGCCACGGCACCATCAACGGACATTTTGTTATCCTGGATATCGATGTCAATCAAGTATTTCTGTCCCTTAATGGTTATGCCACCTTTGTTATTAAACCACTCTTTGGCTAGAGTGGCTCCATCGGCTGCAAGCTTTAGAATATCAGAAGAAGGACCGGTTAATGTGTCAATAACACCAATTTTTAATACTTTTGCCTCAGCAGTAGGTGTAGGTGTCGGTGAAGGTGTTGCTGAGGGTGCTGGTGCTTGTGCAGCGCAACCACTCAAAACTATGGCGCTTATCATCATGATTGCCAGTACCACGAAAAGAAACTTTTTATTCATTTGATTATCCTCCCTTTTCTAACAACAAAAAATGGTTTTTTAATCTTAGTCAGTTTCACATATATTTTACACCTCCATTTTAGACTAGAAATGCTCTTAAGACACTACTTTGCAAATTCGTTTAACATCGTGTGGACTAATGTCATAATGGTTCCACTGTTCTGTTAGGAAGACCTGTTATAAGACTACCAACTTACAAATCTAGCACTAATTATAATTCTTGTCAATGCAATATCTCGCCTTCGTCATGATTTTACCGAACTATTGCATATTTTCATAAATCCACTGAAATAGGAGCTCTTTAGTTTGACGACATAGAAGGATAATTGGTTTCGTAACTCGGGAGATATGTCTTAATTAGCTACAGCTACCTGGCTTATAAATTGGGATTGGGCGTATCAACCGCAGCCATGTGTGTCAATTCAATGCTAAGTAGCAATGTAATTACTATCAATGCAGTGCCAAACTCTCTGAAAATGGGCTATCATGCAAGTGCTTTTAATTTAATTGATGGCGACTATCCCATAGATAATGGCTAGGCGTTTGACCTGATAGGATGTAAAATTGTACTATATAGCCTATTTGATATCAGCTATAATATCCACTTCGATATCCGCAGAGTTTCATGTCCTGCATTGTTGGAAATATTTAACAGTAGAATAGATGAGGCAAAAACGCCATGTGTCCAAAATGTGACGAGGTACTGACTGGCATGTTTGTGAGACTTTGTGCAATTCTCAAGAAATTAACGTATACTAAATAACCGGTTATGCATGCTCATTTAGTGATATGGGCATAAATTGATTTATCTAATCTAAAATTTAAAATTCGGTATAGTGGAACATGTAGCGGTTTCCAAGTCTGAATTTGAAGTAATATGAAGTATAAAAATGGGGAACAAGCAAAAAAATTTTAGACTAGCTAGTCGAGATTATGAAAGGAGTTAGCTATGGCATCAACCGAAGACCTAATCAAAGAATATAAGACGAAGCGACACAAGATTGTGCAAATGGATACTAAAGCCATTGAAGCGCGCCACAAAGCGGGACAATGGACGGCTCGAGAGAGGGTTGACTATTTCTTTGATACTGGCACTTTTACTGAGATTGGCTTATTTGTTAAACACAGGACCGTACACTTTGGTATGGACAAACGTGAGGTACCTGCAGAGGGAGTGATAACGGGCTATGGTAAAGTAAATGGCAGACCCGTTGTGGCTATATCAGAAGATTTTACTGCCATGGCAGGGACTTTTGGCGAATATCATGGTAAGAAATTTGTTCGTGCTATTGAGTTTGCTAAGGATATGGGTTGGCCCATTGTTGGCATGAACGATTCTGGTGGAGCTCGACTTCAAGAAGGTATGGATACTCTGGAGGCTTATGGCTGGCTGTTCCGGGCGCAGATTCTAGCTTCGGGCATTGTGCCTCAGATAGCTTTGCTTATGGGACCATGCCTGGGTGGACAAGCTTATCATCCCATCATGCAAGATTTCCTCATCCAATGTAAGCATACTGGTTTTATGGGAATTGCTGGTCCAGCCTTTGTCAAGACTCAGACTGGAGAGGAAATCACCCTTGAAAAACTTTCTGGATGGGAGGCTCATGCAGTTAAATCGGGACAAACCCACTTGGTGATTGAAGATGATAAGGAAGCTCTGGATAAATGTAAGGAACTCTTATCTTTTCTCCCGTCTAATAATAACGAAAAACCACCTCGTATCCAGACCAAGGATGACAGGGAGAGAATTGTTCTTGAACTAGATACTATCATTCCTGATCGCCCATCACTGGCGTTTGACATGATAAAGGTAATTAAGTTGGTGGTTGATGATGGCTATTTTATGGAACTCATGGAGTATCATGCTAAGAATTGTATTATCGGCTTTGCCCGATTTGATGGACGACCGGTAGGATTAGTAGCTAATAGGCCATCTTGGGCTGGCGGTGTTATAGATATCAATGCTTCTGTTAAAATGGCTAGGTTTATACGCTTTTGCGATTTGTTTAATATTCCTCTCGTCAGTTTTGTAGATTGTCCAGGATACATGATAGGTTCTGACCAGGATTGGAAAGGCATTCTTCGTCATGGAGCTAAATTGCTTTATGCTTGGGCAGATGCTACTGTACCTCTGATTTCGGTTATTGTGAGAAAGTCGTATGCTGGTGCCCATTACGGTATGCTGGATAAATCAATTGGTGCTGACCTTGTTTTTGCTTGGCCAACTGCTTTAGTAACGATTGTAGGAGCAGAAACAGCAGCGAGTGTTATCTTTGCTAAGGAGATAAAAGAGGCAGCAAACTCGCAGGAAGTAAGAGATAAACGAATAAAGGAATACCAGGAGCTGTATGAAAATCCTTATAAGGGAGCTGAACGAGGGTATATCGACGATATCATAATGCCCAGCGATACCAGAAAGATGATTAACAAAGCGCTCGATGTGTTGGAGAATAAAGCTGTGGCCAGGCCATGTAGGAAATATTCTAATATCAATCTATAGGAACCACGAATTCGCCAAATGTATCGATAATTAAAGTATCTTTAGCAAAACGTATTAAATGACGTTATCGACCTTATGAGCTGGTTGTCAGTTAAGTGGCTAAGTTTGATTTTTGTAGCTGCATGATTATTTTAAGGAGGTCAAGATGGATTTCCGTGTTACTAAAGAGCAGGAAGAATTCAGGAGGCACGTTAGCGAGTTCCTTAAGGAAGAACTGAGACAAGGGCTTTGGAAACCTACCATTGATGCTTGGATCATGACATATGATCCAGAATTCACTAAGCGTGTAGCAGCTAATGGTTGGATTGGCCTTACTTGGCCCAAGGAGTATGGTGGGCAGGGGCAGAGCGCAGTCGATCGTCTGATCCTCACAGAGGAAATGCTTAGATATGGAGCTCCGGCAGCTTGCCATTGGTTTGCTGATCGTCAGATAGGCGGTTCAATACTAAAGTATGGAACAGAGCAGCAAAAAAGAGAGCTTCTGCCTCAGATAATTAAAGGAGAGATGTATGTCGGTTTGGGGATGAGCGAACCAGAGGCTGGGTCTGACCTAGCATCATTAAAAACTCAAGCAATAAAGCAGGGCGATCATTATATCGTCAATGGTCAAAAAACGTGGACGAGTGGTGGAACCAATATGAATTATCTCTACCTGCTGGCAAGGACAGACCCGAATGTTCCAAAACACCGTGGTCTGAGCGAATTCATCATCCCTAAAAACCTTCAGGGTATCACAACCAGTCCACTTCATGACATCACTGGTAATGAAGCGTGGAACGAGGTTTTTTTTGAGAATGTGAAAGTCCCTCAGGAATGCTTGATTGGCAAGGAGAATGAGGGCTGGCGCCAAGTTATGGAACAACTAGCATACGAAAGAAGCGGCATGGAAAGGCTAATGGCTAATTATCCAGTTCTTGAAGGCATTACCCAGTTTGTTAAAGAAACAAAACTTAACGGAAAACCATTATTTCAAAACCCATTAATTCGCGATAAACTTGTTAACTTGAAAGTAGAGTTTGAAGTAGGGCGTTTGTTCATGTACCGAGTAGCAATGGTTATAGGTGAGGGGCGTTCGCCTGAGTGGGAAGCATCAATGTCAAAGGCATATTCCACAACTTTTGAGCAGCGCCTAGCTGCTGTAGGTCTGGAAATATTGGGATTATATGGTCAACTAGCTCCGGAATCCAAGTGGGTAAAGCTAGATGGTCTAGCTTATCATTCATACTTATCCTCAAAAGGTTATAGCCTTCAGGCAGGAACCACGGAGATTTTAAAGAATATCCTGGCCATACGTAAATTGGGTCTGCCCACATAATAAGATTTATAAATCTATGATACAAAACCAATAATGGGGGTATATGATGAACTTAAACTTTACAGAGGAACAGGAAATATTACGAAAATCAGCAAGAGATTTCTTAACAAGCAAGTTTCCTAAGACGAAGGTTAAGGAGCTTGAAGCAAGCGATATGGGCTATTCACCGGAGCTATGGAAAGAGATGAGCGAGCTCGGCTGGATGGGGCTCTTTATTCCAGAGAAGTATGGCGGAGTTGGCATGGCTTTCCTTGACCAGGCATTGCTAATGGAAGAGATGGGAAAAGTATGTATGCCTGGTCCATATTTCTCCACTATGATTTTTGGTGCATTTCCTATTCTAGATTTTGGAACTGAAGAGCAAAAAAATAAATATCTTCCTGAAATAGCTAACGGACAGAAGATTCTTACATTGGCCCTGACAGAACCAAACGGTAGGATTGCAGCCAATGCAATAGATACCAAAGCTGCTGCTAGTGGCGGCAAGTGGGTTATCAATGGAACTAAGCTTTTTGTCCCTGATGCGCATGTAGCCAATCAATTACTGTGTATTGCCAGAACTAAAGATGGGACTGAGCCTGAGAAAGGCTTAACCATATTCCTAGTTGACGGAGCAGAAAAGAGTATAAGTAAAACATTGTTGAAGACTATGGCTAATAGATTCTGCGAAGTTACTTTCAATAATGTGAGTGTATCTAAGGAAAGTATCCTAGGACAACTCAATGATGGCTGGGGTGTAGTAAAACAGGTGCTTGATCGGGTGGTAGTAGCTAAGTGTTGCGAAATGATAGGGATGGCTCAGCAGGTTTTGGACATGACTGTGCAGTATGCCAAAGATAGAAAGCAATTTGACCGTGCTATAGGGAGTTTTCAGATCATTCAGCATTACTGCGCTGATATGTTCACCTTGGTTGAAGGTATGAGGCTGAGCACATATCAAGCAGCATGGAAATTGAGCGAGGGCCTTCCCTGTATGGAGGAAATAGCTATTGCCAGGGCTTGGGCAATCGAGGCTACAGAGCGAATTTTAGGTCCAGCACACCAAATTCACGGTGCTATGGGAAGCGCTATAGAATATGATTTGCATTACTATACCCGTTATCTGAAAGCGTCTGAGCTTATTCTTCGCAGTGCCGATTTGTATTCGGAGACTTTGGCTCAAGCAATTTCATAATCTTTACACCGAGAGAGCTAATTAATTATAATATATGACTGATTACAAGGTGCGAAAGATCGATTAAATGCAGAAAAAGGAGGAAAATGTAATGGGCACCAAAATCTATGATTTATCTCAACCTTTTGGAGTGGACACACCACTGTGGCCATTTCCAGGACCACGGCAAGACTTAGTTTTCGTGCGCGGTGAGTACCTTGAGCGTTTCCACAAGAGGAGTGTGACTTACACAGGGACGCTTCATGCTGGCACTCACGTTGATGCTCCTATGCATGTATTGCATCCATCTGAGGGTGGCATAATGCTTGATAAAATTCCCCTTGAAAATTGCTATGGCACAGGCATTATAGTAGATTTCCGCCACATGAAAAAATGGCACTTAATCACAGCAAAAGACCTTGACAATGCTTCTCCCAAAATAGAGCCTGGTGATTTTGTTGTCTTCAATACTGGGTGGCACAAAAATTGGCGGTGGGATAACTATGCGTATTTCAATTATTATCCTGGCCTTGGTCCGGAAGCGGCGGAATGGTTAATTAAGAAAAAGGTGAAAGCGGTAGCTGGTACATGGGGTGCCACGGATAGTCCCCTATGGCACTATCCATTATCGCAAACTATGCCGTGGTTGGATAAGGAGTATAGAAAGGAAACAGGCAAAGATCCTGATAAGGAGTTCCCTGAGTATGAACCTTGTCATCGTATGCTCATGAGAAATGGCATAGTCACCATTGAAAATGCTGGCGGCGATGTTGATCAGATAACAGGGCAGCGGGTCACTTTAGCAGCTTTTCCCTTCCGCTGCGAGATGGCAGATGGCGGTTTTGTAAGACTTGTCGCTATTGTCGAAAAATAGTCTCTGATAAACCGTTACTTTTTCAAGTTAGTTTGGCATGTGTGTTAACTCAGCAAACATGATGTCAAACTTACCTTTTTACATCTCAAGCCAGTGCTCATGTCATCAAGACCAATATGGAATACCGAGATAGCCATGGTACTCTATATTGGTTTGATAAATATGAGCTGATACCTTACCTGATTGGCAGAGTTTAATTATTAAGGGAAAAGGAAACATGAATAGAGTAGCTATAGTAAGCGCGGTAAGAACACCTATAGGAAATTTTGGTGGTTCGTTGAGGTCAATCCCAGCCTATGACTTGGCAGTTCTTGTTCTCAACGAGGTTGTGAAGAGAGCCGGCATGCAGCCGGAGCAAATCGAAGCCGTAGTCATGGGCCAGAATTACCAGAGTGGTGAATATGTCAACATCGCCCGCATGTCCCTTCTTAAAGCCGGTTGGCCAGTGGAAATGCCGGGATTTACTGTTGACCGTCGTTGCCCCGCTGGACTGGATGCCATCTGCTTCGCTGCAATGATGATGCAGAGCAATAATGCCAACATTGTGGTGGCAGGTGGTGTTGAGAGCATGAGCACCGCTGAATTCTATGTCACTGGAGACATTCGATGGGGGATTGGAGGAACAGGAGACATGCCTAGAGGCCATGGCAGTCTCTCTACATGGGGCATACCATTGTATGATAGGACATTACGGGGCAGAGCCCGCTCTCAACCTGAAGAACGTTTTGGTATTATTCCCTCAATGATGACTTGGGCAGAGACCGCAGCTAAAGAATATAGTCTTACTAGAGAGGAAGTTGATAAATGGGCGCTCGCGAGTAATCAGAGATCCTGTGCTGCTATCGAGTCGGGCAAGTTCAAAAATGAGATCATTCCTGTGCCCATCCCCGGCAAGAAAGGCGAAATAACGCTGTTCAGTATTGATGAGCGTCCTCGTGCTGATACTTCTATGGAAGCGCTGGGCAAACTAAAGCCAGTGCTTGGCGGTGTTTGCACGGCGGGCAATTCTTCAGGAGAAAACGATGGTGCTGCAGTTTGCCTGCTCATGGTTGAGAAAAGGGCTAAAGAACTCGAAAAGGAACCTATGGCTTACATCAAAGCTTTTGGTTTCAGTGGGGCTGACCCACGCTACGCTTACAAATCGGTGCCATCTGCAGTGAAGATAGCTCTGGACAAAGCTGGGCTTTCTCTAAAAGATATGGGTCTCATAGAGGTACACGAAGCTTTCGCTGCTCAAGCGCTCTCAAATTTCAAAGAGTTAGGCTTGACCGAGAAAGACTATGATAGGATCAACGTCAATGGTTCTTGTGTTTCACTGGGCCATCCTCTTGGCGCTACTGGAGCTCGTATTATGACCACTCTGCTCCATGAGATGCAAAGGCGCAATGAGAAATATGGCCTTATTGCAATATGTGGTGGGGGTGGGATGGGTATATGCTGTATAGTAGAAAGGCCATAATCAGGCTATAGAAATATTAAAATCTTAAGGCTTTAATATTTCTATAAAACAGGTTGAACGCCTGAGGGTGAGTTATTTTCCTTTTGCTATCAAACCTTTGTCTCCAGATGCGGGTATTCTATATCCCCACCTTCCGACGAGCCAAACCATCTGGTTTGTTATATTGGTTGTGGTTGATATTTTTTTGAAGACTTTGACCAGAAGGTTTAATTTTCCTGTTCATTTTATTTTCTAAATATTTGTAAACAACTTATTAGCGGCGGATTTTTGTTTGTTTATACTGTAGGGTTTTGTATAGTATCAGTACATTTTGGGCTTGACAGGCTGATATCATTAAGATAACATTCGTACTAATAGCGATGGCTGAAGCTCAACAAAAAATAAAAGTAATCATGGCTGATCAGCAGACTCTGTATCGGCAGGGAATTCGCTCTATTCTGAATCAGACCGCTGATATAGAAATTTGCAGTGAAGCTGACACAGTTAGCGAACTTATGTCAGCAATGAACACATTATGTCCTGATGTAGCTCTAATCGATATTAATTTAAATCCCGATGATAACCAGGATTTAGCCAAATCCATTAAACAGATGTTTCCCAGTGTAGCAGTAGTACTAATTACCCCAAAGCTTAATGACGATGAGTTGTTTCGGGCGATTAGATCCAGAGCGTCTGGCTATCTCAGCAGGAGTGTCTTACCAGATGACCTAGTTACTACTATTCACCGTGCCGCTAGAGGAGAGCACCCTATAAACGATAATTTGGTTGCTCATCCGCAGGTAGCTGAGAAGGTATTACAACAATTTCAGGATTTTTCCTGGGGTAAAGGAGTTGAGGCTTTTGTTTCTCCCCTCACCCCAAGGGAAACAGAAATACTTACTCAAATGGCGAAAGGTTATTTGAATAAGCAAATTGCTGCCATGCTCAATATAAGCGAGCAAACTATTAAGAACCATATAACCTCCATACTGCGCAAACTGGATGCCAATGCTCGTACTCAGGCGGTAGTCACGGCCATAAAAATGGGCTTGATCAAATTGTAACCTATCAGGATGATTCGCCGGTATAGTTGTGGTCATCGACAACGAATCCTAGGGGTGGTGCTGCAAATCAGGCGACAATAACCGCTAGTTTGAAAAAGGGGGAAATTTTGACGAGTAAAATTATCGATGAAGTCAGAAAACAAGGCAGGACAGTCCTAACAGAGATTGAATCCAAGCAGCTTCTTAGGGAAGTGGGAATAGATACTACTGAAATCAGGCTGGCTTCATCCGAATACGAGGCAATTTCTATTAGTCAGAATATCGGCTTTCCTGTAGTGCTGAAAATAGCCTCACCAGATATCTCCCATAAGAGTGATGCTGGTGGAGTCAAAGTAGGACTGAAGAGCAAAACTGAGGTGTCTAAGGCTTACAAAGAGATCATTACATCAGTCAAACAGAAGTTTCCTCAGGCCAAAATCGAGGGTGTATCGGTGCAGAGCATGGCCCGGTCGGGCACTGAGGTAATTATCGGCATGACCAAGGATCCGCAATTTGGGCCTGTGCTGATGTTTGGTTTGGGTGGAGTGTGGGTTGAGGTATTGAAGGACGTTTCCTTCAGGATTGTGCCTTTAGCTCGAAGGGATGCTAATGAGATGATAAAAGAGATAAAGGGTTATCGCTTGCTTGAAGGTTATCGAGGTTCAGAACCAGCTAATATTGCCGTTCTAGAAGACATGTTGTTGAAGATTTCCGATTTTATGGAAAAGACTTCTGTGATAAAAGAGATGGACCTTAACCCTATTTTTGCCTATAAAGACGGGGCGATAGCGGTCGATGCCAGAGTAGTACTTGAAGAAGCCGCCTAGTATTGCAGTGCTCACGATCTTAACTGATTTTGATGCCTGGGAGCGATTATAAACAAAAATTGTTTGATAACGAATATTGCGTAAAATAAATACGTTAGATGCTTTTTAATTCATACATAATAATGTAGATCGCTTACCGCTGTTTTCTTTCTAGACTTTCCTATTATTACGAGTAAAGCGTGACAACCTCTCGTACCCACTATACCGAGGATTGCCACATCTCTGTGGCTGCTAGTAATGACAAATCAAAGCAATGAGGCAGTGTGGCGAATTGGTTTCTTGCCCTGGCCAGTGAATTTTATATAATTAAGTTGTATAAAAGTTGTTTTGCGATTTGTTAATGACGATTAACTATGGGAATCAGGCTTTATAAGGAACCCAATCTGGAAAACCCGGTACTTGTGGCTTGCTGGCCTGGGATTGGTAATATTGGGCTGGTGGCCGTGGATACTTTGAGAAGGGTGCTCGAAGCAGAGGAATTTGGAGAGGTAGAGCCGTGGGATTTCTTCTATCCGAGAAAAGTTTTAATCAGGAATGGTGAATTAAAGGATCTGGAGTTCCCCGACAATAAATTTTATTTCAAGAGGACTGAGAAAAAAGATCTAATTTTTTTTATTGCAGAGGAACAGCCTGCTTGGGAAGGCAAGGCTTATGCTGAGGGCACTAAGGCTTACCAGATGGCTAATTTGGTCTTGGATGTAGCGTTGAAGCTTGGTTGCCGTAGAGTGTTCACTTCAGGAGCAGCAGTTGCTCCAACGCACCATACTCTGCGGCCCAGGGTTTGGGCAGTCCCCAATGTAGAATCTCTAATTCCGGAGCTAAAAAACTATGATAATACAGTTTTAATGTCAGATATGGAGAGTAGGGGTGGAGAGGGTAATATTACTGGCTTGAATGGTCTTTTGTTGGGGGTTGCTCGTAAGAGAAACATCGAAGCGATCTGTGTCATGGGAGAAATACCAATTTATCTTCAGGGGTTTCCCATGCTGTATCCCAAGGCATCAAAGGCAGTGTTGGAAGTGTTGACTCAGGCCTTGGGAGTTAGTATCGATATGAGCGATATAGCCGGACTTGCCGAACGCAGCGAAAAGGAAATCGACAGATTATACAATGAATTGCCTTCTGAGGCAAAGGAGCAACTCGATAAATTGAAGCATGTCAGTCATACCAGACTATCTGAGACAGGAACAATAACCGAGGAAGACAAGAAAAAGATATTGGATGAGGTGGATAAGTTTTTCAAGAAAAGTACCAAGGAAGACGAAAATTGACTGGAAACGGCTCCTATAAATTTTATAGCAAACCAAAATTGCGTAGCTGTTACCTGCTTGTATGTTGGAATGAAGATGCAGGGAGACTGGGGGCGTCGGTCACTGATTATATAAACGAGCAATTGAAAGGCCAGCTATTCTGCGAAATTGAGCCGGAGGGCTTTTTCTATTTAGGAGGGGTGTTAGTGGAAGGCAATATCGCCCAATTCCCAGAAAGCCGATTCTATTGCTGTCCTGAAAAGAATCTGATTATTTTCAAAAGCAACTCTCCTCGGTCTGAATGGTATAAATTTCTAAACATGGTATTAGACATAACCGAGGATGTTTGCCCGATCAGAGAACTATATACCATTGGCGGTATGGTTGCTCTAGCCGCTCATACTACGCCTCGTCAGTTATTAGCCACGGCAAATTCACCAGAGATGAAAACTGTGCTGAGTCAATATGACCTGGCCGGGGATATGGACTATGAAACTCCACCTGGCCAGAGACCAACATTGAGTTCATACCTATTATGGTTAGCTAAGGGGAGAAATATCATGGGTACAGCCCTTTGGATGCCAGTGCCTTTTTATCTAGTTTCTATTGGGGACCCACGAGCGTGTAAGAAAACGGTTGATTTTTTCAACAAAAGATTCGAATTGGATATAGACCTCTCGGTCTTTGATGAAGAAATACATCGGCAAAACGAAAAGATAGCCAGGTTAGCTAATCGGTTTCTCGAGCTTGATGACTTTTTACATAAGTTGGAAGCCAACGTCAGTTTGACTGACGAGGAAAGCAGTAGGCTAGTGCAACTGATGGAAGAGCACCTGGATAAAGAAAATCAGAGTTAACCTTATTAGCAAATATTTCACCAAATTTTTACTTTCGTTTCTCTATTCTCCTGAAGAGTAGAGGGGGAGACAATAGGTTTAAATGGTAAGCCTTGAGGTAATAAAATTGCTGATTAATTGGATTAAGAAGCCTACAGCTACGACAACGATGCCCCCAATGGCAAGGTAAGGGATGCTGATCCAGACATAGGAAAGCCCGATTATAGCCAAGCCTAGGGCAATAATCCCCAACCCAATCCGGTTGATCTTTCTACCTAGAGACATGCTGTGCTCTTCTGCTATCAATCCAGCTATATGTTTTGCTGTTTCATTCATGGCAACTTGCTGAGCCAAGACGTTTTCTGAGTATTGGCCAAGCATCGATTTCAGTCCGTCCTCAGTTTGACTGAGGTGGCTTTTCATATCATTTGAGGACTGTGTTATGAGACTTCTTAATCCGCTTTCTGTTGTTGTAATCTGATACTGAATATCCTTGACACGTATTCCCCACCCTAGTCCTGCTCCACAATAGGGGCAAAATCTGGCAGCAATGTCGACTAGGCTATTACAGTTAGGACAATTCTGTTGTAATTCTGCTCCGCAAACGGCGCAAAAACTTTGGCCAGAAGGGTTTTGGGCACCGCACTTGGGACATAAGGAACTTTGTTGCATTCATTCCTCCTTAGTTTCTTTTTACCGATAACCGCTTGTGTCAATATCTCTTATTTACATATTATTAAACATATTGTTCCTAATGTAAATACTTTAAGTAACTTCTAGCAGCTTTCTAAAGTATCCATATTCCTAAAAATTTCCTCACTACAAGCCTGACCCTGCTTGACAACTAAAAACAATTGAGCGATTATAACAGCCTATTGGGATAGCATGATATCCTGCAAATAAATAGCGATTTGCGAAATCCCAGCAAAAGCCAATTCTGTTTTGCTGTATAATACCACAGCTTTAGATAATGTAGGCTTACAGAAACTGGCTAAGTGACGGCTTTATTCTTGCGACAAATATGTTAGATAGGTTCAAGGAAGGGTTTCGAGGGGGCTCAGGCATTAGTCGTGCGAGACAGGGAAAACGCATTGGCGATGTCTTCGTGCAGGTGCCAATCCAAAGGAAGTTACGCCGTGTCCTTGGTGTACCCGGATTATTCAGTGCGGCCTATGGTGATGTGGGTTCATCCATCTACTATGCGCTGGGAGTAGTAGCCATGTCTGCTCTGGGCCTGACTCCCCCTGTCCTTATGGTCTCTGGTATCCTTTTCTTGTTCACAGCCTTGAGCTATGCCGAAGGTGCTACAGCTTTGCCTGAGGCTGGTGGCTCTGGAGCTTTTGCCCTTCGTGCTTTTGGTGGCTGGATCAGCTTTGTTGCGAGCTGGGCACTGATGATGGATTACATTGTTACCATGTCAATTTCCGCCTTCACAGCTGCTAATTATTTTGGTTATTTCTTCCCTATTTTAAAATCTTGGCCTGTCAATAGTATTGCCGGAGTAGTTGTGATAGCAGGACTTGCGTTTGTCAACATCCGGGGCATACAGAGGTCTGCACGTTTGAATATAGTTCTTGTCCTGGTTGATATAGTCACCCAGTTATCAATTGTTGTAATCGGCATAGTGCTGATTATCAGCCTGCCCCAACTTATCAAAAACATCCACTGGGGCACCGCCCCAACCACTAGCCAGCTTTTGTTCGGCATATCCATATCTATGGTAGCTTATACTGGCATCGAGACCTTGGCTAATCTGGGTGGTGAAACCCGTGATCCAGGTAAGAGTATCCCGCGGGCAGTGCTACTAGTATTCGCCGCCGTGATTATACTTTACGCTTTTCTTTCTATGACAGCGCTAAGCGCTTATCCGGTTTACCAAGGCGCCGACGGCGCGTGGGTAACTGACCTCACACAGAAATATCTGGAGGATCCGATAATGGGTATTGCCTATGCTATGCCTGCTTTAATCCGTCCCATTATTAGTGTATGGGTGGCTGTTTTGGCGGTAACGATTCTGGTCATCGCTACCAATGCAGGGATGCTGGGCACATCACGGCTTGCCTATTTTATGGGGATGCGAAAACAGCTACCAAGTGCTCTCAGCCGTGTTAGTTCCAGGTCGCGTGTACCGCAAAATGCTATCATCATGTTCTCAGTCATCGCCAGTATATTGATAGCTACTGGTAGAGTTACCATTCTAGTCGATATATATGCTTTTGGGGCAATGCTAGCCTATACTGCAGCTCACGCCTCTATTATTGCCTTGCGCATAAAGGAGCCAGACTTGCCTCGTCCGTTCAAGATACCTTTGAACATCCGCATACGCCAAAGGGAGATTCCGATAACTGCAGTCATTGGCGGACTGGCAACACTTATCACGTGGTTTATAGTGGTGTATACCCACCATTTTGGACGTATTGTTGGCTTTGCCTGGTTAATTATTGGACTAATAATATACGCTTTATATCGCCGTTCTATGCGCAAATCCAAAGTCAACTCTAACTCAACGGAAATGCGAACCTAGTATCAATCCCGGAGACTATCTTAACGTTTTGCCTTGGCTTATACAGATGTGGGACTAGCAGCTTATTCTTCGGAGGATATTTTACGCACGCTGTTTGACTTGCACTTAGGGCATACCCGTTCTCTGACTTCCTGCTTGGGGTCTATTGGCATCTTGTATACATGACCACAGTGTAAACATTTCAAAGACGTGTCCAATCTACTTGCTCCCTTAATACTTAGCCATAGTTATTCTATTTGTGCCTCATCGCTACCAATAATCTGAGTAGGTTCTTCGGCAGTCAGCACTTTTTGGGTAGCTTTTATTTCTTCAGCAGTTACCTCTTGTCGCATGTTCTCCAGGTCACGCATAATCTGAGCAAACCTGGGACCTTCAGCAGCACTTATCCATTCCAGTTGTAGCCGTTCTGGTCTAATGCCCAGCTTTTCCATGCGGTTCCACATTCTGTCGGCGCGTTTCAATGTCCAATGGTTGGCATTAATATAATGGCAGTCCCCGATATGGCATCCTGAGAGCAATATAACAGGAGATCCGAGCTTGAAGGCATGCCAGATAAATTTCTCACTAATACGTGCGCTGCACATTACACGGATAAAGCGGTTGTTAGGAGGATACTGTATTCTGGATATGCCGGTAAGGTCGCCAGCAGCATAGCTGCACCAGTTGCATAAGAAAGTTACGATCTTTTTCTCAGGTTCTTCTGCCAGAGCGGTGCTTATCTGAGCCAATATCTGTTCATCGTGAAAGTGCTGGATAGTTATAGCTCCAAAGCGGCATTCTGCAGCACAGGCACCACAACCGGCACAGGCAGCAGTAATCAAATGTGCTCCTGTCTTTGCCTTAACATCTACTTCTATAGCTCCGTAGGGACATACTCTGGCACAGACACCACAGGAATTGCATTTTTCCAAATCTATCACTGCTTTTATGGCGTCGCCCTTTACCGTGCCCGCATTCAGTAAAATTGAGCTTCTGGCTACTGCAGCCCCAGCCTGGGTAACACTATCTTTTATATCCTTAGGAGCTTCAGCAGAACCAGCAAAGAATATGCCAGGCGTGGGTGCATCTACAGGTCTTAACTTGGGGTGCGCTTCCATAAAGAAGCCATCGGCGGTTTGCGAGATATTTATGATGCTGGTCAGGCGTTTCAGGTCGTCGCTAGGCTGCAGTCCTACTGAAAGCACCACCATGTCAAGTTCGTGTTCCTCGACTTTAGATGTGGTAGTGTTTTCTACTCTTACCTTGAGATTTTTGGTTACAGGGTTTTCTATTATCTCTCCAGGCAAACCTCGAATATAATGCACGCCAATTTCCTTGGAACGTCGATACAGGTCTTCGAAGCCTTTACCATAAGCACGGATATCCATATAGAAGACATAGACCTCGGTGTCAGTATAATGCTCGTGTATCAGCAGACTGTCTTTTATGGTATTCATGCAACAAACATTGGAGCAATAAGGGTTACCCCGATTTTCGGTTCTTGAACCTACGCACTGGATGAAGCCAATGCGCTTAGGAGTTTTACGGTCGGATGGCCGCACCAGATTGCCCTCGGTAGGGCCACCACCGCAGATAAGCCTTTCAAATTCCATGGTGGTAATCACGTTTTCAAAACGGGTGTAACCGTATTCATCTAAGATGGAAGGGTCGTAAACATCCATGCCAGTAGCGGCGATAATCACACCAATATCAAGGTCTATGAGTTCATCAGGCATATTTAGGTCAATGCACTGCTTTTCGCAGGCATCAATACACTTGCCGCAGGTTATGGGGTTGTTCCCCAGGCAGTTCTTCATATCGATAATATAGGAAGATGGGACTGCCTGCGGGAATGGTATATAAGCAGCTTTACGTGAGGTAAAACCGGCCTGGAATTCGTCAGACACTACTACGGGGCATACCTCAGCACATTTTCCGCAGGAATTGCATATCGTTTCGTCCACATATCGGGCTTTCTTTCGTATTCGTACTTTGAAATTACCAACATATCCAGATATCTGCTCCACTTCACTATGGGACAGTAGTTTTATTCGAGGGTGACGTCCTACGTCCATCATTTTTGGTCCCAGAACGCATATGGAGCAGTCCATGGTGGGGAACGTCTTATCCAGTTGGGCCATAATTCCGCCGATTGACGGCTGCTTTTCAACCAGGTAAACCTGATGACCGGCATCTGCTAGATCCAGAGCTGCCTGTATACCAGCTACTCCTCCGCCTATAACTAAGGCACTATCCGTTATTGGTATTTTGGTATCATCATATGGCTGGAGAAGCTTGGCTTTGGATATGGCTATTTTAACAATGTCTTTAGCTTTTTTGGTGGCTGCTTCTCTATCATGCAGATGCACCCAGCTGCACTGCTCCCTGATATTAGTCATCTCCAGAAGATAGGGATTGAGTCCAGCTTGAGCGATGCAATTGCGGAAAGTTGGCTCATGCATCCTGGGGGTACAAGAGGCTACTACCACACGGTTAAGGTTGTGCTCGCGAATATATCTTTTTACTTCTTCCTGACCAGGGTCAGAGCAGGTATATTTATTGCGGACAGAGACCACTACCCCGGGCAGTTCCTCGGCATATTTTCTTACATCTTCGCAATCAACAGAGCCTGCTATATTAAGTCCGCACTCACAGACGAAGACACCTATTCTTAGTTCTTCTTGTGTCAATTAACTTACCTCCTGTGGCAATAACGATTGAGCGGTGAGATCGAATATATCCTGGATTTCAATCTGGCATACATCATTATTTTCTGCGTTCTTTTGAGCGCACTTGAGATGTATCTGACATTTAGGACAGGCAGTAACTAGTATATCGGCTCCAGTGGCTTTTGCCTGAGCTAGACGTTCCTTCTGTATTTGCTTATTTACGGAGCCGCAGTGTGCCCAAGGATTAGCGCCACAACATAATGCCTTTTCTCGGTTATCAGCCATCTCTACTAATTCCAAATCTAAAATCGAGTCTAGGATACAACGTGGCTGTTTGAATATCCTAGAATACCTTCCCAATGCACAAGGATCATGATAGGTTACCTTTCGTCCAAGCTTACCTAAAGCTAACTGATTGTTTTCAATAAGCGGAGCTATTATCTCAGCTACATGCCTGACATTAATATGCCATTTTTTCAAAAACCTGGGATAGTCTACCTTCAGAGTGTAATAGCATTCGGAGCAGGCGGTGATGATATCCTTTATGCCACGCTGGCTAAATTCGTCCAGATTGGCTTGTGCCAGAGATAAAAATTCTTCAGTATCTCCCATGAGGAGTAAGTCACGGCCACAGCAGCGCTCATTAGGAAGCAGAGTAAAAGGTATTTGGGCGCGATTAAGCAACGTAAGTGCACCCTTAGTTCCTTCAATGGTTTTAACGCCTAAATCACTGAATAAGACGTCAAAATAGGGCGCACATCCGACAAAGAATGCTGTTTCATTTTGCTCTTTCACTTTAATGTTTTTTGGAAGCCACTTTAGGCGATCTTGTTTAATATCTTTGTTAGCCATCATGTGCATGGTTACCTGCGGTATACCGCTATGGCTGCATTTTACTTCAAAACCTTCTGATAACGCTCTGGATCTCAAGAACCGGATAAAATCGGTGAATTTCACATTATAGTTACAGCGTTCTACGCACATGTTGCAGCCGATGCATGACCAGATACTTTCATCAACAGGTCCATGGCTATTCTGTCTCAGGGCTCCCTGAACTATAAGGCGTGGGTTAAAGCCCTGGTCATATCGAGCTACGGGGCAGACCACAGTGCATTTACCACAGTCTAGGCAGAGCCTTATCTTGGTTTCGTTGGCAACGTTCTTCAAATCGAACATCTGATTATCCACTTCTCTCAACATAAAACTAATTCTATCTAAACTTTAATATTCGATGTATACTGGTCAATATTTTCCTGGGACTCGGCGGGAACGGTTGTTTGCTTAATATGTTCAATTAACTTAGTTACTTGCCTGATGAATTTATGGCCATCAAACGCTGGAAGTCGAATCAGAACCACCCTGTCTTTGCTCATTCCCAGCAGTTCCAATATGCTTTGTGCCTTTTCGTATTCCCTGGTAACACAATCACTATTAGCGCCGAAATGGCACTTGCCTGGCTCGCAACCTAATAGCATAACTCCGTCTGCCCCAAGATCAAGCGCTTGAAGAATCAAGCCAGCATGTATCCTGGAAAGGCAGTTTACCTTGGCAATCTTCACTGACACGGGGTATCTCAGCCCTGTGTTAACTGCTGTCTCAATGCAACTCCATCCGTCCCAATTACAGGTAAAAATCAGTATCGCAGGATTCAACTTGCTTATTTGACCTCACTCATTATTTTCTCTGGATTTAGTATAGAGCACAATGTGGCAATTATTTGTTTATCACTCTGGAGAGGTTGGGTTATAGCACCCGTGGGACAACAGGGAATACAGGTTCCACATCCTAGGCAGAGTGCCTTATCAATAAAGGCAGAAACCATGCCATTATCGAAGGTTCTCATCTCAATAAAAGAGCATATTTCAGCACAGTTGCCACAGCCGCGACATAGTTTGCTGTCTATATTAACCACCAAATCACGAGGCCTTACTTTAACTTGCTCCAAATAGGTAGCAACACGAGCGGCTGTGGCTAAGCCACGGAGAACCTGGTCTTCTGGTACACCTGTGCCGTCAGATGGTAACAGGAATATGCCAGCAGTTTCTTTGATAGTGATTCCATGTAGGAGATTAGTATCCGGACTGCCGAAGAAACCTGAAATATTTGTTCGCGATATGATTCTGCCTAGTAGCCCACTAACAGAAGCATCCTTTAATAAAGAAGATTCCTTTTTGCCTATGCCCTCCACATCTACCAGCACTGCACCTGTGGCAACGCTTTCAATTTCAGAACCATATTTCAATTCAGCTTCATAATTGCCTGGAGAGCCACTGAGCTTTAAGTCATCAGGCCATGGTTTAACGATTACATTTGTTTTTTTGAGTTGCTCAAATAATTGCTGGGGTATTCCTTCTTTTTTATCTTGCCCGTGTTTCGTTTGTTGACTTGCTATCAGCTCAACGTGATAACCTCTGGTAGCCAGGGCTCTGACAGCGGCTAGATTGCCAAGCCCCCTACCAATAATCAGAACGCGAGGCAGGATAGATTGCTCGGTAGGAGCAAAAGGTGATGCTGCCAGGACACGGCTGACTCCAGCGGAGATTAGCTGCCCTGCCTTATGTGTGGCGTCCGCAGGGTTTTCTTTATGTACCCAGGCACACTGTTCTCGAATGTTCACAAATTCCACTAAGGTATTGTGAGGTACTATAAGATATTGATTTAAATATTTGAGGCACAGGCTCCGCCTGTCAGTGCAGCTATAACACATCTGATCCCAGCTACAGCATCGGCAAGCTGCCAGGACTATGCTATCTAATCTTTGCCTAGTCGTTTGATTAGCTATTTGCTTGGCTCCAGATTCAGTACAAGCCTGTGATATCTCCTGAACATAAGTTACCCTAGGAGAACCTGATAATTTCTGGGCAACTGACTGAAAATCGATAACTGAACTTATACTATTGCCACAGCGACATAGAAACACGCCTACTTGCTTGCTTTTAGTAGTTTGCTTAGAAGGTGTAACCGGTGGGGTTGAACTTACTTCTAACTCAGCAGGATCGGGAGTGCGTTTTGCCTTCACTTTTCTGGGCTTAATTTCGATAGCAGTTTCTAGGGCCACTGCCATGGCTTGAGTAAGTTGGCAGGCTAAATCACCGTCGCCTTTGGGCGAGATTACTTGTATGCCGTCTATATCAAATCCTGGGCAGATATTGTCTATGTTAGCAGTGCTTGTCGTATCGCTGGAAAGAAATTTAAGCACTGCCTGTGCTCTTAAATCGATTTTTTTGATAACATCGTCATGAAAAACTGCGCCCAGTTCGCAGGTAGTAGTGCATTCCATACATCGGCTGCACAAAGCACAGTTGAGGCAGCGTTGAGATTCTCTTTGCGCTATCTGTGCTGACAGTCCTGTTGTGGTCTCCTCCATGTTGCTTAGCCTCTTTTGAAGTTTGATAACCGGCATGGAGGCTCGCTTGTGAGGTGATATCTCGGCTGTTTCCAGATTAACCTCAGCAGTCTTTGGAGGCTCAAGGCTGCGTCCTGTTTCCAGGTTGTTTCCTTGAATAAACCTGTCTATGGATTCTGCAGCCCTTAGCCCTGCAGCCATGGCATCCACCACATTGTTAGGGCCAGTAACACAATCACCACCAGCAAATACCCCTGGTATACTTGTTTGCATAGTTAGTGGATTTACCTTAATTACGCCTGTACGTTTATCCATATCCAGCCCGTCCATGTCCAGTTGAGGAGCATTGGGCGATTGTCCTACGGCTACCACCACGTGGTCAGCATCGATTACAAAATCGGTGTCTGGTATTGGCTCTGGTTTGTGCTGTCCGTTTTCCATAATCTCATCGGTTAACTTAGTTTTTTGACAACGCACACCGGTAACGCTTGAACCATCCCCCAGAATTTCTACTGGTATAACTTGATATTCAATGTTTACGCCTTCGTGTGTAGCTTCTGTGACCTCTTCAGGGTCGGCTGGCATCTCAGCTCTGGTGCGTCGATATGCAATGGTTACTTTTCGGGCACCGCTACGAAGCGCCACACGGGCAGAGTCTATGGCAGCATTGCCGCCGCCAACGATCACTATATTCGAACCTACGAAAGTGTCAACTTTCAGGTTCAAAGTAAGTAACAGTGACATGCAATCCACCACTCCGTCGAGCTCCTCACCAGGTATGTTGAGTTCATTATTCTGCTGGGTGCCGATAGCTATGAAAAATGCTTTGTAGCCACGTTCCTTTAAGTAGACAAAAGTTACGTCTCGTCCTACTGCAATACCTGTTCTTATGTTCACACCAAGCTTGGTAATAGCTTCGATTTCTCTCTCTCGCACTTCCCGTGGAAGTCGGAAGCGGGGGATGCCAGTAGCCAACATGCCACCAACAACACTGTGAGACTCGAATACCACAGGTGAATATCCACGCCGAGTTAATTCCCAGGCGGCTGTCAGCCCTGCAGGCCCGCTGCCGATTATAGCTATCTTTTCCTCTCGTGACTTGGCAGGCAACTTATGTTTATATGAAATACCTCCTGGGGCGTTGTCGGCGGCATAGCGATGTAGCGCTCGTATGAATACTGGGCTGTCAACTTTTATCCGATTGCAGCTATCCTCGCAGGGATGTGTGCAAACTCGACCTAGTATACCGGCAAGCGGCGCAGTTTCATTTATCAGTGCCAATGCCTTATCGGTCTTGTCATTTGCCAGCAATGAAACAAAACCCTGAACGTTGATACCCAGGGGGCAGGCAGCCTGGCATGAAGCCAGCCCGTTTTTATCTATTACATAGGCTGATGGGACAGCCTTTTTCTCCAGAAGCGGGGCGTGGATAGCGGTATGTTTTACCTTTTGCCCTTTCACTATCGAGGTTATTCTGGCTGAGCACTCCTCCTGGCAGCTACCGCAACCAGTGCAAAGTTCCTCAAGAATATATCGGGGGCGCTGCAATACCTTTATTTTGAAATCACCTTTTTCTCCTTCTATAGATTCTACCTCGGCGCGGGTATACAGCGTTATCAAAGGATGTTTAGTCGCCTGTAGCAAAAGTGGCAAGGTAAAACGCTTAAACTGGGGGGAGCTGCTGGATATATTGCTGACGATGCCATCCCAACCCAATGATGCTGAGGTCGTTATTAACTTAACAACAACTCCCATCTGGGCTAAGGTTAGTGCGGCTTGTACTGCGGCAACACTGTTGCCGATAATAGCGGCGCCTTTAGACGCTCCGGTTTTTAACTTTCCTGCCATGCTCGATACCATAATTATAACCTAATTCGAAGGCTTTCATATTAAAATCCTCCGTTCCCGGCGGCACGGAGTCCAGAACAGCCTTCTTGAGAGCCTCACAGGATACAATATCACTTGTGGCTGCCAAGAATCCCATCATAATGATGTTAGCCACTACCGGGCGTCCTAATTCCTGAGCCATACGGCTGGCAGGGATGGAAAGAGGCTTAGGCTTCTGGGATGGATCAACTTTTACTAAATCTGAATCAACTATAAGGGAGGTACCTTTGGGTGCGTTCTTCCCAAATTCATTATAGGCTTCCTGGGACAATATGATTTGTACTTCAGGATTTACCATGTAAGGATAGTCTACAGGCTTATCGCTGACCACTACCTCAGCACGACAAGAGCCACCGCGGGACTCAGGCCCATAGCTTTGTGTCAGTGCCGCAAACCCGTTATCATGGATTGAGGCGGCTTTGCCTACTATGGAGCCAGAAAGTACAATTCCCTGACCACCAAAACCGGCTATCCTGATTTCTCTCCTGCTCATTTACTCTCGACCTGGCTTAGAAAATTAGTCAAACCTTTGCTTTGTTTTTTCTTTTGCCTTAGCGAACACTTCACTAAGATTGTCCCAGAGTGTAGGACGTTTTTTATCCACAAATTTCCCTACCACGATAGGCCCGTTTAGTTCTATGTTGGCATCTTTAGGATCGGCACCATTGCGGATGACACTCTTCTCCTGGTAATAGTGCAGGGAATCCATGCCGCTCGGCTCCTTATTCATACGCCCGTATACCGGCGGACATGGGCTGATTACCTCGATAAAATTAAACCCTGGGCGCACCATCGTTTCAGCAATAGCATTCTCCAATTGGCGTATATGTATCACTGTCCATCGAGCTATATATGATGCTCCACTGGCAGCCATAAGGTACGGCAGGTTAAAGGGTGGTTCGAAATTTCCATAGGGAGTGGTAGTAGTCCGAGCCTGTAGAGGAGCGGTGGGGCCTACCTGTCCACCAGTCATGCCGTAGTTAAAATTATTGACGCAGATTATGGTCATATCTATATTGCGGCGTGCCGCATGTATCAGGTGGTTACCACCTATAGCCACCAGGTCGCCATCTCCAGAAAACACCACCACGTTCAGCTCCGGGTTGGCCAACTTTAAGCCAGTGGCAAATGGAATGGCACGGCCGTGAGTGGTGTGGAATGAATCCAGCTTAACATAGCCAGCCACCCTGCCGGTACAACCTATTCCTGAAATCACTGCTATCTTATCGGGATTTACCTGGCTTCGGTCAATAGCCCTGAGAAAACAGCCCAGAACAGGTCCAATGCCACAGCCCTGGCACCAGATGTGAGGTATTCTATCCAACCTCAGATATTTTTCAATGGATTTATTTTCCACAGTTAAGCTAGTATTACTCATTTGGCGGCTTCCTTTATCGCCTCAAGAATAGTCTGGGGCTGATGTACACTACCTCCCATATGAGGCACCAGCATTGTTTTGGCTTTACCTCCAGCACACCTTTCTACCTCAAACACAATTTGCCCGTAGTTTATCTCGGGAACTATAAACGCTTTGATCTGCGATGCCAGCTCTTTAATGCGCTCTTCGGCGAAGGGCCAGACTGTTATCAATTGCAACATTCCAGCCTTAATTTTTTCGTCGCGGGCCATATTTACTGCCATCTGAGCGATGCGCGCTGAAATTCCATAGGCACAGACGATAATATCAGCATCATCTACCTGAATTTCTCGGTACTTTACTATGTCGTGTCTATTGAGCCGTATCTTGTCTACTAAACGGCGAACCAGATGGTCCTGAGCATCGGCAGTCATAACGGGATAGCCTCTATCGTCATGGGTTAGTCCAGTAACATGGAAATGGTATCCTTCGCCGGCAACAGCCATAGGGGGCACCAGATTAGCATCGGCTTTATAAGGTAAGTATTTCTCTGGCCTAACTTTGGGCTTTTTGCGACTCGTCAGGTCTTCAGGCGCTACTGCTGGTATAACCACTTTCTCGCTCATATGCCCTACAACCTCATCAGACATGATTAACACGGGAACACGATATTTTTCGGAGAGGTTAAAGGCTGTTATGGTAAGGTCGAATATCTCTTGTGGAGAGCTTGGAGCCAAGGCGATTATCTCATAGCATCCGTGAGAACCCCAGCGAGCTTGCATCATATCTCCCTGTCCTACCATGGTAGGCAAGCCGGTAGAAGGGCCAGCTCGCTGAACATCGACCAGCACACAGGGAGTCTCCAGCATTACCCCCAGACCGAGGTTTTCCATCATCAAGCTAAACCCAGGACCGGAGGTAGCTGTCATGGCTTTCACTCCTGCCCAGGAAGCACCAAGCACAGCATTCATAGAGGCAATTTCATCCTCCATCTGGATGTATACACCTCCAACTTGGGGCAGCCGTAGAGCCATCCTTTCTGCTATCTCTGTGGCTGGGGTAATAGGATAGCCAGCGAAGAAACGGCAACCAGCGCTGATGGCTCCTTCGGCACAAGCCAAGTCGCCATTTATGAAGAATGTACCTATCAATGGTTTACTTGCCGACATATGTTTGAAAAGTCATACAACGATACTATTTCTTTGCAACCGCGACCTTGTTACTGCCAGAAGTAAGCTTTATGGCGAACTCAGGGCAGATTGCTTCACAAAAGCCGCAATTCAGGCATTTACTGCTGTCGTTCACCTGTGGCAGATTGTATCCTTTAGGGCCAATTTCTGTCCCCATGCTTAAAACTTTTCGGGGACAAAACTCAGCGCAATAGCCACAGCCCTTGCACCTTTCCTTATCTATATGTATCTGCGCTGGCGGTGTGGTTTTATCGTTATGGTCGAAAGGTTTTCTCCACGGCTTCATAGTACAATCTAATCAGTATAGCAATTTTTATACTTTGATAACAAGGTAAATTATATCTTAAACTGAAGCCTGAACTGAAAAAGGAAACCAATAGATTGAAGCAATTTCCAAGTTGGAAGTAAAGAAGGGTAACAATGCGATGGATTGTTACGTATAGCATAAATCTAATATTTTTGATATATTAAAAAGTATAAGACTGAGTGGGAGTGAATATATGGCGATTAAAATAAACAATCAACAACTCAATGATTTTGCCAGTATGATGTCAGAACTAATGATGCTTCAACAGGAGACGAATGTATATTTAAGTGGGAAAAGCGTTAGTGAGACAGAGAAGAACGAATTTACAAACAAGATAAAGGAACTTTTGAAAAAGGCTCAGCAGCTTGCAGCAGAGATGCAACCAAAACAATTCACGATTTCGGCTGATATTAGCTTACCGCCAAAGATTTCCATTTCATTTACATGGTAGCATTATTATTAAACCACCTATAGAATCTTACAATTTGGCTATTTATTTTAATCGTGGCTTAATAGTTTTTGTCAGTTTGCTTATATCAATCTCAGGGGGTTGCAATATGGGACTGACCTCAACCCCTTGTGGGCCAAATCTAGTAATTACAGGTAATATTAACAGCAATACGCTGATAGCTGCTGGGATAATATATGTACCCCAATCTTTTCCGCAGTTAAACCACCCAAGCTTCCCATCGTGGATGAGGGGAGCAATGACACAGGCAACCACTGTAGCTATGAGGAAAATGCCGAACAAGCACCGAGGCTTATTTGCTTTAGTGAACCACCAGTCCCACCATGATACCCTCTCACCTGCACCTCGCAATTTTTGCAGAACGTCATCATAATTCTTCCTGGCTTCCTCCTCTGCTTTAGTCTTAGGCTTGCTAACCAGATCCCTAGCGCGGCTAATTGAATCTTTAGCCTCGTCAACCCGCTTAAGCCGAATTAAGACTGCTCCTCTATTAAATAAATAGAAGTGTTTTATTCGTCTCTGCAAAGCTGAATTAAAGCATGCCAGTGCCTCATCATATCGTGCACTTCCCATCAGAATCACACCTTTAATATTATCCGAAGCATCACTTTGCGGATCCAACTCCATGGCTTTTTCTATCGAAACCAGGGCATCGTCTAGATGCTGAAGGTTGTAAAGCGTCTCAGCTTTGCACCGCCACGTAAAGGCGTCTTTAGGCCTAAGTTTAATAGCCTTCTCAATGGCCTCAAGCGCCTCATAATAGCGCTCAAGGTGGCTTAGCATAACGCCTTTCCACAGCCAGTTATCGGCACCCTCTGGCTCAAGTTTAATGTATTTCTCAATATCCGCCAGTTCCTCTTCTAATAACTTATTATTTGGGGTTTGTTTTAATTTATCCTTAGCCATGTGTAGAACATAGCCTATCACTGTAATACAGTGTCGTCAAGAAAAGCAATGAAAAGTAAGCTATTTTTATCTATTCAACAACAGGTTGAGCGGTGCATTGGCATTTTACCCACCGCTATTGAACATGACGGAATGTTATACATCTCCGTTCTTTGCTATAACGTGTTTGAAAAGAACGCTCCTGAAGTATTATTTAGCGGGATATGACTTTCTTATCGACCAAAGTGTTATAATGGACGAGAAAGTCATCAGTTTTAGTCTCAAACGAGTTTCTGGTAAAGGAGTAGTGGGGTTTGGAATCAGCAGAGGAATACCGAACCGTTATCCTGGCAGCCTTTCTTCATGACACCGGTAAACTACTCGGACGTGGCCATTTCAAAATACTGGACAACTCCAAGTTATAAAGGAAGAAGAGGCAAAGAAATATGGTTAGCAATAACAAAGAACCAGGACCACTACTAGCAAGGTCTGTTGACTGCAGTAGTGATTTCTCAATTGAACTAAAGGAGCAGAAATGGTACCGCTCCTGAGGTTGGGACTTACCTAGGAGATGCCCCTACTGCAGAAAACTTAAAAAGTTAAGATGAGGAAGAAACACCCCATGCTGGGAAAAAGTAAAACAAGAAGCCTTGCGCTATATACCACCGTAATCCTATCCCTGGCATTCTATGGTATACTAGCCTTAATGGGTTCCCTACCCGATGTCTGGGAAGCCATATACTTATTACCAGGATACGGTTGACTAGTATCACCAGAGACCAGTATGGACTACTGGTGGCCTATAATACTATACATACCTATACTAATCTTTACCATATCAACACTAGTTAAGACCAAGATTAAAAGAGTCTCAGTGGTTTCTGTAATAACCCTAGTCCTATCACTATACTCGACGATACTCATAATCCTATCCCTCTTAGAATTTACCAAACCACTAATATGGCTAATAACCTCATCCGGTTATATAAGCCCTAGGCCTAACCCTCTACCATACTGGTATATAAATGCCTTCTCAGTCTCTCCTCTAAGGATGCTATGGGATACCATACCACTAACCACTGGGTTCAGTAACTTTTTAAGTAACACTTGCACCCTATGGGTAGCCTGGGATGCGGTACTATGGCTACCAACACTAATATTAGCCATTATAGTCTTAACCAAAACCAAAACAAAGAGGCACAGTAGGTCGGAAAGAACCTAATCCTCGCAAGGGGATTGAAACCTTGAATGAGTACATGCTGCACAAAATAGCGAAAAGTTCTATCTTGTCTCTTGCTTGCTACTATTGCAAATAAAAAGACTTTAGTGTATATTGGAGAACGTTGGTTTCGGTTAAGGTTATCACAAACTTAGTCAGGTTAGTCTAAAACTACTCAAGTGCTGGGTGACCGCAACTCTAACCAAACAAATAAATATCTTTATAAAGAGGAGGTCATCCATTGGGTTTCCAAGACAAGTCGCTTCAATGTGCCGACTGCGGCACCACCTTCACCTTCACAGCAGCAGAGCAAGAATTCTATGCGTCCAAGGGTTTTGCTAACGAGCCTAAACGTTGCCAGACCTGCCGACAGACGAGGAAATCGCAGCGAAATTCTGGCTCAAGGCCACGGGAAATGTTCCCGACAACATGTGCCCAGTGTGGCAAAGAAACAGAGGTTCCTTTTGAGCCTCGCGAAGGCAGACCAGTTTACTGTAGTGAGTGCTATAACCAGGTGAAATCGAACAAATAAAACTGATTCAATCTTTAAAGCAAAATATAACTGTCTTCTCAATACCTTAATACCTGGTTTTTATATCAGGTAGATAGCTGTTTTGGTGGTTCCTTCGTGCAGTTTTAAGAAGATAAACTTTTTGCCACGGCTAACGTTTATATTCTTGAAACTATGAATTCTCTGGATCCACAGCTGAGGGAGTTTATCCTTTTTTGCATCGAACGACGAGGCAAAAAATGGCCAGAGCTTTACGATGAGATGGCTATGGTAGCTGGACAGCGATTGTTTAAAGGGTTGGGCTATACCGAACTTAAGCAACTTGGTCTCTCCTTAGCCATCTCGAATTTGGATTGTCTTATCAGGTTCGTGGAGCGGGTTATGCCTCAAGATGACGCCAACTAATCAGGTCGATTAAGCGCTCTCCAGAAATTTTCCCCCCTTATCCCTTAGGATGGCCTGCTGGATTAGATCGACTTCTTGACTAAATCTAGCACTAAAATTACACTAATTACCAGCAGCTATAAGGATGAACCGAGATGATATGCCCCACTTGTAGGAACGATATGATAGTAGTTGAGCACAATAAGATTGAGCTTGACTACTGTACCAGTTGTCAAGGGGTGTGGTTTGATTCTGGGGAACTGGAGCTGTTTTTGAATTCTATGGGCCTAGACAGTCGGAGCGTTTTTCTGGGTAACATTCTAAATTCTCAAGAAGTTCAATCGACGGAAAAAAAACGGAAATGCCCCATTTGTAGTAAGAAAATGAAAAAAACAATAATAGGTAGGCAACCTGAGATAATAATCGATGTTTGCCAGCGGGGAGATGGCTTGTGGTTTGATAGTGGTGAAGTTATCAGTCTGATAAAACAAGTTGTCGATAAAACGCCAGCAAAAGAGGATGCACAACAGCAAATCCTTGGTTTTCTGGGAGAAGTATTTAAAGCGTAAGAGTAAGCTTCATAAGTAATTATGTAGGAGGATTCAAATGATAGGAGTATGGATTGTCATTGGTATCATCGTAATTCTGTTTATTATCTTTATTGCAACCTATAACAGCTTGGTCAGGCTGCGTAACCAGGTAAAAAATGCCTGGGCACAGATCGACGTTCAGTTAAAGAGGCGTCATGACCTCATTCCTAACCTCGTGGAAACAGTCAAAGGCTATATGAAGCATGAGCGGGAAACACTGGAAGCGGTAACTAAAGCTCGTAATCTTGCCCAGCAGTTGTCATCTGCAGGAGCCGGTGAACGGTCTAAAGCAGAGGGTGAATTAAGCTCTGCGCTGGCACGTTTGCTTGCTGTAGCTGAGCGTTACCCTGACCTTAAAGCCAACCAGAACTTTCTGGCTCTTCAAGAAGAGCTGACCTCAACTGAAAATAAAATAAGCTTTTCTCGCCAGTTCTACAATGATTCAGTGTTGAACTATAACAACAAGACACAGATGTTTCCTTCGAATCTTATCGCCAGCATGACTGGTTTTAAGGCGGGAGAATTTTTCGAGGTTACTGTAGCCGAGGAGAAGGAAGCACCCAAAGTAAGTTTCACCTCCTAGCCTAGAAATTTGTAATCATGTGGCAGCAAATCAGGTCTAACCGGAACAGGTCAATAGCACTTGTTATCGTAATGGGAGTGGTATTGCTCCTTGTTGGCTATTTCCTGGGGTTGTCCTTCCTGAATAGTGGCGAAGTCGGATTAATTCTTGCCCTGATAATATGGGCAATACTGAACCTTATTGCTTACTTCCAGGGTGACAGTATTCTCCTTTCCATGTCCCGAGCCAGGAAAATCAGCCGTGATGACCATCCTCGCCTCTATAATGTCATTGAAGAAATGAAGATCGCTTCCGGTCTGGAGAAAATGCCTGACATTTATATTATCGATGACCCAGCAATGAATGCCTTCGCCACTGGTAGAGATCCTAAAAAAGCTTCGGTAGCAGTCACCTCAGGTCTATTACAGAAACTCAACCGCGATGAACTTCAGGGAGTTATGGGGCATGAGCTGGCTCATATTAACAACCGGGACGTTCTGCTGATGGCTATGTGCAGCGTCCTCCTGGGTACCATAGTAATATTATCCTGGTATGCTTCACGGTTCATGCTTTTTGGTGGGATGACCAGATCCAGGAGAGATTCCTCGTCTGGAGGTGGAGGGGCTCAATTGATAATTTTTATCGTTGCTATAGTCTTGATGATACTGGCACCGATTTTCGCGCAACTTATCTATTTTGCCATTTCCCGAAAGAGAGAGTACCTGGCTGATGCCAACTCAGCTTTATATACCAGATATCCTGAAGGGCTAGCAGCGGCACTGGAAAAGATAGCTGCTTCCACATACCAGTTGAAGTCAGCCTCTAAAGCAACAGCGCCAATGTATATAATCAATCCTTTCCGTAAGGAGGGAATGGCAGCTAGTGACCTCACTAGCACTCATCCACCCATCTCGGAGAGGATACGCATACTGCGTTCCATGGCTGGTGCCTCATACTCCGATTATGATAAGGCTTATAGGCAAGCGCGAAAGGCCAGAGGCGGAATTATCCCTGCTTCTGGAATGGCGGTTGTCGGGGCGGTTTCAATACGAGCAGCTAGCCCGGAGGCAAAAGAGAGAGAACCTGTGGAAGACCAGATCCAGCGCACTAGAGAGACCTCAAATCTCATGTGGCAGTTGAATAATTACAGGACAATTGATTGTGAATGTGGCACCAGACTCAGAGTACCCCCTGCTCTCAGGAATGTTAATATTAAATGTCCACACTGCGGCAGGATGCATTCAGTTTAGGATATATTTTAAAGCGGAGTTTAAAGGTAGTTCTGATTCGCCTTTTTGTTAAATTGGTGGTGGTGATGGGATAATTATTTTCGATGGATTTAAATGACTAAGCCTCTCGGTCGAACTATTGGTAAGGTAGCAAGAAAAACCTCACAGGAGATGCTCTCAGTGATTATTGATGGCTCTCCTATTCCTTCATTTGTCATTGATAAAAAGCACAGGGTAACCCACTGGAATACCGCCGTCGAAGTGCTTACTGGCATAAAAAAGGACGAGATACTCGAGACAGACGGGCAATGGACATCATTCTATAATGAGAAGAGACCAACATTGGCTGACTTAATCGTAGACGGAGCCTCAATAGATAAAATCGAATTTTATTATGGAGGCAGGTACAAAAAATCTAATCTTATTGATGGGGCCTATGAAGTTGAGGACTTTTTCCCTGCCTTCGGTGAGCGTGGCACATGGCTTCAATTCACTGCCAGTCCTATTAGGAGTAAAAATGGAGAAGTAGTGGGAGCTGTAGAAACCCTGGAGGATATCACAGAGCGCAAAGATGCTGAGGAAATGCTATCTGAAATTATTGATGGTTCTAGCATTCCATCTTTCGTGATTAATAAACAGCATAGAGTAACTCACTGGAATACTGCTATAGAAGCGCTTACTGGCATAAAAAAGGATGAAATAATCGGCACGGATGATCAATGGCGTACGTTTTATGCCGAGAAGAGGCCGTCACTGGCTGATTTGATTGTGGACGGGGCTTCTGCAGATAAGATTGCGGCATACTATCAGGGTAAATGTAAAAAATCCACTCTGATTGATGATGCCTACGAAGTTGAAAACTTTTTCCCAGCAGTAGGTGAGGGTGGTAGATGGCTTAATTTTACGGCAAGCCCTATAAAGGATAGAAATGGAGAAGTAGTAGGCGTCGTAGAAACGCTGCAAGATATCACTGAGCGTAAGCAAGCTGAAGAAGCATTATCAGAATCAGAAAAAAGCTTCCGGGACCTGTTCGAAAGTGCTCTTGATGCTATTTGGGTACATGATTTGGAAGGCAACATTCAGATAGCTAATAAAGCTGCTGCCAGGCTTTTTGGTTGCTCTTCTGAACAACTATGTCAGGCGAATATATTCTCGCTATTTACTTCAGAAAGTTGTATCTCTGCTAAGGTTGTACAAACAAAGCTGATTCACCATCGACCAGTGGATTTGCCGTACCAGCAGTGGTTGAATCGAAAAGATGGTTCAGAGCTGATAGCTGAGCTGACAACTCGCCTGATTGAGCAGAACAATGAGGCGGTAGCTTTCCAGACTATTGCCAGGGATGTTACCTGGGAAAGGAAAATGCAGGAAAGCATACGCTTTTATCTACGCAAAGTTCTGGTAGTACAAGAGGAGGAACGGAAACGCATTGCTCGTGAACTCCATGATGATACTGCTCAATCCCTGTTGCTGTTGATACATAAATTGGATGCTCAGATCTCTGACCGTAATGCTGGACTGACCAAGCCTGTTAGAGAAAAGCTAACCGAATTAAATGAGCTTGCCAAAGAAATCCTCATGGGCATAAGGCGTTATTCACAGCAGCTACGGCCAGCCATTCTAGATGACCTGGGACTGATATCAGCGCTGGAATGGATGGCGGACAGTTTAGCCAGGGAAAAAGGTATTGAAGTTGACGTTCAACTAAAAATTCAAAGCAGCGAATTGACCCGAGAGGCTCAGCTGGTATTGTTCCGTATTGCTCAGGAGGCACTCTCCAATATCAGGAAACATGCTGGCGCATCAAAAGTGGTTATTAAGCTGGAGTCAGAAGCAGATAAAAAACGTATGATTATCGCCGACAACGGCAAAGGATTTACGGTTCCAGCGCGGTTGGGCGATTTGAGCAATCAGGAAAAGTTCGGCCTTATCGGTATGCGGGAAAGGGCTCAATTACTGAACGGTACTATGAGTATCAACTCTGAACTGGACAAAGGTACTTCTATAGCGATTGAGATTCCCGTCGGGAAATAGCGATTATAGCTTAGATCAGAATACTATCCATTGAGAAGCCAGCCATAATCTAGCCTCCTCTTCTCTTTATTCTCTCCACTTCTTTTTCTATTTCTCTTTTCTCCCAGCCAGTGTCATGTCTGGCAAAAACTGTGATCGCGTTGACTATGAGCCCTATGCCCCAAAACAACATTACCCACATGGGCCAGAAATAATGCGCACCGGTGAAATACCAGATAGCTACCAGCATTAAATTGACCAGGACATACGCTGTAAGATGCGAATAAAATCCTTTCTTGGCTTTTACCCTCTCCTGGGCTATTTTACGGATTTCATCCTCGGACATCTGAGTCATGGTTTTATACCTCCTATTGTTTGATTTCATTTTATGCCAGTTTACAACAAATATCCATGTCATCTTATAGTGCTACTTAGAAGTATCTAACCAAGAACGATTATTGAATTTGACTACAGCGAGGCTCAGGGCTAAGATATGGCGCGGTAAAAAGTGAAACAGCTATACTTTCCTCGCTAAAATCATTCTAGACGAGGGGGAGACAAGATGAGCAGTAAGTCCAAACTACGCAAGTCATGGCAGGAAAAACTGGCAGATAGCAAGGGGCTGCCTATGGTGCAGGAAATCAATGATAATATGAGTAAACGATGGGGGGTGGGAACTGTTGTCATTCCAGCGCCGAAAGAAGTGGACGAGATTATGAAGCAGGTCCCTAAAGGCAGGCTTATTACCATAAATGAAATTCGTGCTATCCTAGCTCGAAAACACGGGGCTTCTATTGGCTGTCCTATAACTACTGGAATTTTCGCCTGGGTTGCTGCTCATGCTGCAGAAGAAGCTAGAGCTGAAGGCAAGCAGGATATCACACCTTACTGGAGGACATTGAAATCTGGCGGCGAGCTTAACCAAAAGTATCCAGGTGGCTTGAAAATGCAGTCGGCACGGCTAACAGAGGAAGGACATATTATCGAACCTGGGAAAGGCAAGAAGCCTCCCAGGGTAAAGGATTTCGAAAAACACCTTGTGCGATTATAGATATTTGCTCAAAGGTGACCAGCCGATAAAAGGGTTGGGCTTCTTGTAGCCTTAGAGTTCAAATATTTTCAAATCAGGGGCTACAATCAGTTTTGGTTCGGTTAGCGCTTGAACTTCTTCTGGTGCCCAATCGGGAGCGATTTCCTTTAGAACCAGTCCTTTCTTGGTTACCTCGATGACAGCAATGTCGGTGATAATCAAGTCGACGCATTCTGGAGCGGTTAGTGGTACCGAGCATTTCTTTACTATTTTGGGCCTGCCATCTTTAACCGTATGTTCTGTAAGGCAGATAACCTTTTTGGCATTGAAGGCTAAGTCCATGCCGCCACCGATGTTACCCACTCCTCTTCCTGGAAACATCCAGTTAGCCAGGTCTCCCTTTTCCGATACTTCGATAACGCCCAGCATGGTTATATCGACATGCCCGCCACGGATCATTAAGAAAGAGTCAGCATGATGAAAAAAACACATGCCCGGTAAAGGGGTAACGTACTGCCCGCCGGCATTTACTAGGTCTATATCTGCCTTCTGATTAAAATCGTCTGCGGTAACCACAGGCCCAAAGCCTAACATACCATTTTCGCTATGGTAGATAACCTCTATTCCTTCGGGAACAAAACTGGACACCAGAGTAGGTATACCTATGCCCAGATTAACTACAGCGCCATCAAATAATTCTTTAGCTGCTCTCATTGCCATAACTTCACGGCTCAAGCGTTCTTTCATTTCAAGCCTCCTTGCAAATTCCTTTAATTCAAAAGCAAGCCTCTTTTGCCCAGAAACTACGCTCCAGGTGACGTGGGAAGGGTAGAGGTTCTTGCACCTTGACGATACGCGTAACAAATATACCTGGAACAACTACAGCTTCTGGGTCGATTTCGCCTGCTTCTACTATTTCATCGACCTCGGCGATAGTAATTCTGGCATTCATTGCCATTATGGGGTTAAACTGCCTCATGGTTCCTCTAAACACCAGGTTGCCTTTGGCATCTGCTTTATAAGCTCTGACCAAAGCATAATCTGCTTTTATGGAACGTTCCATAATACAAGGCTTGCCATCAAAGTCTCTTACTTCTTTTCCATCAGCGATTACTGTGCCATAACCGGTAGGCGTATAAAAAGCCGGGATGCCAGCAGCGCCGCATCTTATCCTCTCGGCTAGGGTACCCTGGGGCACCAGTTCCAGTTCTACCTCCTTGGCTAAAATCTGTTTTTCTGCCGCACTGGGTTTTGATGCTGAGGTAGAGAAAGGGAAGCTGGCAATTACCTTTTTAACCTGCTTATTTTCAAATAGGATGCGGTGATCATCATAGTCTAAGGTTAAACCTATACCTCCAGCAGTGTTGGCCACGATAGTTAAATTCTTGGCTCCTTTTTTTCGCAGTGCCTGGATCAGATAATAAGGCGTTCCTCCTGGGCCAGCAAAATTGCCAATCAGAATAGTAGCTCCGTCAGGAATATCTGCTACTGCCTCATCGAACGTTTTTAGTATTTTATTTACCGCCATAGGTCCCTCCTTGGTAGGATTTTGCTTCACGAACCAGAGTCTTAGGCTTTAGTTATTTGGTTCACTAGAAAGACCGTTGTTATTTTAAATGCTCCTACGGTTACTGTCAATTTAGCACCCATGACCTATTAAAACTTAAAGCATGCCTATCGCTTTTGTCTACTTGTCTCTTTATCTTTGCTCTGTTATTCTTCAAGTTGTTTAGGATGGAAACGATGGCAGGCAATAATATTCCGTCATCTGAAGTCCGTGAGTTTCGGCGCAGGGACTATGTCAAAGTCAATATTTTCGGATTTGCCCTGAATGCCCTCTGGAACCCCATGAGCACTACTATTATGCCGCTGCTGGTGCTTGATTTTGTGGCAGAGTCACAAAAGAATACGTATCTCGGAATTATCACATTTGTGGGGTTGGTTCTGGCGATAATAGTTCAACCGGTAGCTGGAGCCATTAGCGACCAGTCGAACTTCACTTGGGGCCGACGGCGTCCTTACATACTGTTAGGCTCTATATTGTCAATATTACTTTTGATGTCAATGGGCTTTGCTAATAGCCTGATTGCTGTTTTACTTATTTATTGTTTGCTTCAGATTAGCAGTAATATCGCACATGGCCCCTGGCAGGGCTTTATTCCTGATCTGGTACCCGATAATAAGCGAGGGATAGCCTCGGGTGTGAAAGGGATAGTGGAGTTGTTGGGAGCGGTTGCGGGGATACAAGTAACTGGCTACTTTTTGAGCCAGCGTTTTGCTGCTGAAGAGGATATCAAGCTATTTTTAGCTCTGGGTATGATAGCGATTATAATGGCAGGTGCCATGCTAGCTACTGTTCTGACAGTTAAGGAAAAGCCTGGAGCTGGCAGCACCAAATTCCCAATAGCGCAGACCTTGTATAATGCTTTTAAGATTGACGTTCGGGCAAATACCAGCTTTATCTTCTTCTTGGTGTCTCGCTTTCTTTTCCTGATGCCCTTGATTGTGGTTCGGACATTTGGTTTATATTTTCTTAAAGATGTTGTCCAGATACCTGACCCAGTGGCAATGACGTCTGACCTTATGGTGGTGGTTGGTGTTTCTCTATTAATTGTGGTTTACCCCGCGGGATATTTAGCGGACAGGATAGGAAGACGACCAATAGTCATAGCTTCAGGATTAATAAGCGCTTTTGGTTTTGTTATCCTGCTTTTCTTCCATACCTATTTCTATATAATGCTTGCTGGTGCTCTATTGGGGATTGCTAACGGTGGTTTCATGAGTGCCAATTGGGCTATGGCTACAGACCTGGTAGCTAAGGACGAGGAGGCAAGATATCTGGGTCTAACCAATCTGGCTACCGGTGGTGCCTGCGCCATAGCTGCCTTTGCTGGTCCGATAATTGATATATTAAATACCTACGGAACCAACCTGGGTTACCAGGTTGTCTTTGTGTCTTGCATCCTATTTCCCATCATCAGTTCAATTCTGGTATTGAAAATTAAAACAAGGTGAGATAAATGAAAATATGTACCATCACGCCGACTCTTAAGCTGTTAGATCTGGAACCGCCGATACCCACATATAGCAGAATGCTCGGAGCATACTTGTTTTGCGGGAAAAAGAATGCCATAGTTGATGTTGGACCAAAGCAAGCCATACCTGGTTTGCTCCAAGCCTTAGACGAGCTTAATTTAAGCCCCAAAGCAATAGACTACATTTTACTTACGCATATTCATATCGATCATGCCGGTGGAGTCGGGATGGTGCTTAAGGAAATGAGCAATGCCAAAATCCTGGCTCATAGTCGGGCTGTTTCGCATCTAATCAACCCAGCGATGCTGTGGAAGGCTAGCCTTAAAACACTGGGTGACGCCGCAATTCAATGTGGCGAGATTGAGCCGGTACCTGAGCGTAAAATTATAGTGGCTAAAGACCAGATGGAGCTCGACCTAGGTGAAGGATTAGTGCTGGAGATATATCTTACTCCGGGACATGCTGCTCATCACCTGAGCATATTTGACAGAACTAGAGGGGTGCTTATAGCCGGTGAAGCTGCAGGTGTTTGTGTGGGTGGCGTACTCAGGCCAGCAGCACCGCCGCCATTCAAACTGGAAGAGGCTTTGGCTTCTATCGATAAACTCATTGAACTGAGGCCGCAGAAGCTATGTTATGCTCATCTCGGCTGCTATGATAATGGAGTAGAGAGATTAAAGCTTTACCGAGAAAAACTCTTGCTCTGGCACAAAGTCGTTAAATCTGCAGCCAAAACCAGCAAAAGCCATGAGGATATATTGGCATTGCTTAGAAGCGAAGACAAGAGTCTGAATTATTTAGACAACCTGAATAAAGACGAATACGACCGAGAAGTTGTTTTGCTTGCTAATAGTATCATTGGTTTAGCAGGGTCTGTTTGAGCAAAAGCTATTAGAAAAATCAAGGTTCCCTGCCCACTGGAATTACATAAATAAGGACTTTGTTTGTAGCCATACCTAAAACACTGCAGGGGCATCTTGACAATTTTAGTAAAGCCAACTAGCATAGCTTTAAACATTTATAAAGAAAATGGAATTTGAGAAATAAATGGGAAAATTAACAATGCCTCGTCGTTATTTGAGTTGCTCACTGGATCAAGTTGCTGACCTCGTTATCCAGTCAAACAGGATAGTGGTTTTCACTGGGGCTGGCATTAGTACCGAATCAGGTATACCGGACTTTCGTGGGCCAGATGGACTTTGGAGCAGGTTCGATCCTGAAGAATTTACTATCCAGAGGTTTCTACACAGTGCTGAAAACCGGAGAAAGCATTGGAAGATTTTTACTCAAGGTGGACTTACTAGAAACTCAGAGCCTAATCTTGCCCACTATGCTATTGCTGAAATGGAGAAACTAGGTAAACTTGATTGTGTTATCACACAAAATGTGGACAATCTTCATCAGAAGGCGGGTAATTCACCAAACAAGGTGTTGGAGCTTCACGGCAATATGAGACTGGTGAGATGCATGGGCTGTGGCAAGATGTTTCCTATGGAAGATGTTCTGGAAAGACTAGAGTCTGAGGAACTTCCTGATTGCAAAAGCTGCCAAGGCATATTAAAGCCAGACGTTGTTTTCTTCGGTGAGTCATTGCCACAGAATACGTTGGAAGATGCAATGCATCATTCCAGAAATTGTGACCTTTTTATTGTTATAGGTTCAACTCTGGTTGTTTACCCTGCAGCTTACATGCCAACTTATGCCGTGGAATCCGGAGCTAGTCTGATCATAATTAATCTAGGTTCAACACCTTTGGACTCCCATGCAAAAATCCTTATTAATGCTAAAGCTGGTGAAACAATGTCGAATTTGATAGATAAAGTTAGAAATAGATTAATGTCTTAGGTCATGATAATATAACACTAGCAGGTATTGAGTTTTAATATGCTATATTTTAATTAAATTAGGGGGGTGCTGATTTGATAAGATCGATGGTTTCAACGGTGCTTGTTTTATTGGTTGTGATAACAACCGTAGGTTGTGTTCCAGTTTTGACATCTCCTTCACCTCCTAATGAGCCGCCGGTTGCTTATATTGATTCCATTTCCGCTACTACGGTTACTGAGGGGCAGACTGTAACCTTCACTGGTCATGGTACGGATGTAGGTGGAAGTGTGATAGCTTATTCATGGAGGTCAGACTCAGATGGTGTGTTGAGTCCGTCAGCCACTTTTAGTACGTCTTCTCTATCGATAGGAACTCATTATATATATTTCAAGGTTCAGGACAATAGCGGGGATTGGTCTAGAGAGCTCTATCGTATTGTTAATGTTCAACAATCGGGAACCGTCAAACCGTCGGTGAATTCTTTGAAATTTATTCCTGAGAGTATTTTTGAAGGTGAGGCTTCAACGTTGACCTGGGACGTGTCTGGTGCCACAGCTGTCACTATAGTACCAGATATTGGTAATGTTCCTCTGGTAGGTAATAGATTAATCACGCCCAAAGCAAGTACCACATACACGCTAACTGCTAGCAATCAGGCCGGGGTTGTAACTGAGAATGTCAGGATTATTGTAGGTCCCACACCGAAGAATATTGTGGAATTGTTTTCTATTGTTGGAGAAGAAGGTAGTGTAAATAGTAATGGTGTAGTAGAGGCAGAGCCGAAAGCAGGGGTTACTGCTACTGCAAGTGCGCAAATGCAAGCTTTCTTTAGCTTTGACATATCGTCGATACCGGCTAGCGCTACCATAACCTCAGCCTCCATTGATCTTACTAACTATATTGTTCATGGTCAACCTATTGGACCTCTAGGTGCAATGGGTGTTTTCGATGATCAGTATGGTGTTTTGGAAAGCCGGTATTACGTAGATAGTTTCACGCTTGATGCTTTAGTCTATACTTACACACAGCCGATTCAACCATTTACATCCTCCCAATTAGTTGGTGCTGTACAAATGCAGGTTGCTGATAAAAGCCCTCGTTTCCAAGTAAGGGTGCAATTCGAGAAATTCTATTTTTCTAGCGGAGGTGGTAGTTACCTAGAGTTTATACCAGGTAAAACCAAACTTACCGTTAGCTATGAATGAGCAGTTATACCATCGTAAGTTATAAATTTTCATGTTGATTTAGCTAGAATTCATATGAGGGCAGAGCCGATTTAGGATTTTTTACTGTTGGTATTCCATAGCGCTTAAGGAAAGTGTATAATTACTAACAAGACCTTGTTTTTACATTACAGTAGTGAGTAGGAGATGGAATAGTGAAGAAATTGTTGTTGTTTTCCATTCTGATTCTATTACTTTCAGCTTGTACTTTTCGTGTTGTGCCCGAAGGTGGCTCGGCATATGTACCGTCGCCACCTACCATAAGAACATTTGAGGCTGCGCCGTCCCTTATTTCTCCTGGCGACACTTCAGTTCTGAGTTGGACTGTTGCCGATGCCAACACAGTTTCGATAGACCAGGGTGTAGGTAATGTTGCTTTAACGGGAAGTCGGACGATTACGCCGGCTGCTACCACCATTTATACGTTGATAGCTACTAATGCGGCTGGAACAACAGTTACGGCAACCGCTCAGGTAACGGTTTCTGCTACATCGACGCCACCAGCTATCCCAGAACCAACTCCGCCTCCACCCAGCTCGGGTTTGCCCACTATTAGTTATTTTACTGTTAACCCACCTTCGATAACTGCTGGTGATACAACGACTTTGAGTTGGGGTGTGTCCGACGCGACAGCGGTTACGATAGACCAAGGGATAGGCGATGTCGGCTTGGTTGGTACTGCACCCGTATCACCAGCGGCTACAACAAATTATATTTTGACAGCTTCTAATGCAACTGGGTGGCAAAACATGACAATAACGGTCGTAGTTGCTTCAGGTCCACCACCAGCAAGTGAGCCTGACCTTGTTATAACTGATATCTCGCGGTCGGGAAGTACAATCAGCTACACTATAAAAAATCAAGGCACAGCTACAGCGGGCCCAAGCACTTCTTTGCTAACAGTCGATGGAGTTACACCAAGGCATCTGATGCGGTGGGGCCTTTGTCTGCTGGTGCCAGCAGTACAGAGAGCTTCAGCTATTCATACTCATGTAGTGGCGTTTCTGATAGCGTGGCCGTACAGGCTGATAAGGACAATGTGGTATCAGAAGGCAGCAACGAGGGAAATAATGCATACTCTGAGTCGTGGTCCTGTATAATGGTAATGCCTGTGGTACCTCTCATACCGGTCCTTCTAAAACCAGACTTGGTTCTTGTAGGCATTTGGGAATCTGGAGACAGGATTCACTACAGTATAAAGAATCAAGGCAGTAAGGCTTCTGTTGCCAGTTTTTCAGAACTGTGGGTCAGCGGTGCCCATAAGACCCCTGATGATGCTGTACCTGTCATAGCTGCCGGCGCTACAGTGGATAGAGTATTTGGCTATGTATTTAGCTGCTCTTTGCCTTTGATTAAAACTGTGGAAGTTCGCCTGGATGTTAGCAACTCCAACATCGAGTCCGACGAGACAAATAATAAAGCTTCTGTTCCAGCTTTATGCCATTGATGTGTGTAACTTGGTACTTAGTATATAATAAATGACCTATTTAATGGGGATTTTCTATTAGTGGCTAAAATGAATAGCTTTTACGAAGATTAAGGACAGTGCTAGCGTCTTTTAAAAACTGCCTAAATCTTTTCTAATTCAAAACGGTAATTTTCAATGATTGGATTGGCTAATAGCTTATAGCACATCTCACTGACCTGTTTATTAGCTCTGTTGCTGTCATCTTCGTTTATTCGAATTTCCATGTATTTACCAGCGCGAACATCGTCTACTGAACTGAATCCGAGATGGTGTAATGCCCCCTTTATAGTCAAACCCTGGGGGTCATTTACAGTTGGTTTTAAGGTGATGTAGATTTTGGCTAAATACATTGTCATACTTCCTTATCTTCTTAGTTTGGCCCTTTCTGTATAATGGTAAAAGGTATGAGACTTGGTAATGTATACCCCCTTTTATTTCTTTAATTCATTGCCAACTAGCTTCTTGTAAGCTGCCTTGTACCTTTCAGAAGTCTCAGCGATTATTTTTTGAGGCAGCATTGGCGCTGGAGGCTCCTTATTCCAACCTGAATTAGTTAACCAGTCGCGTACGGGTTGTTTATCATAGCTTGGCTGAGATTGGCCAACCGTGTATTTAGCAGCATCCCAAAAGCGGCTTGAATCTGGGGTTAATATCTCGTCTATCAGTGCTAGTTCTCCATTTATGAAGCCAAACTCGAATTTAGTGTCAGCAATGACAATGCCTCGACTTTGGGCATAACTGCGTGCATATTGGTAAATAGACAGGCTCTTTTCTTCTAGTTCACGAGTTGTGACTTTTCCCACCAGATTCTCCAGTTCCTTTTTGCTCAAAGGAATATCATGCCCACTATCAGCTTTACTGGTGGGAGTAAACAGTGGTTGTGGTAATTCCTGACTCTCTGCCAGGTCTTTAGGTTGGGGTATACCAGATATAGTGCCTGATTCCCGGTATTCTGCCCAGGCTGATCCTGAGATATAACCGCGTACAACAGCTTCTACTGGAACACGTTCAGCTTTATGGACAATCATAGATCGGCCGATAAGGTAGTCTGGTAGTGTTGCTCTGTTCGGAAAATACTGTTTGAGTGACTCGGCTGTGTTGATTAGGGTTATTAAATGGTTGGGTATAATATGTTTGGTTTTATCGAACCAGAAAGCGGATAATTGATTGAGCACCAGGCCTTTATCTGGAATACCACATGGTAGGACAGAGTCGAAAGCAGAGATACGGTCTGTGGCAATGAGTAATAATTTATCCCCTAAATCATAGGTATCACGCACTTTACCCCTGTAAGCTAAAGGGATGGGAAGTGTGGTTTCCAGTATAACTGACATAATTAATTAAGAGCTTTAAAGTGCCCCTGGTGCTTGTATGCTACTTTTAGTCACTTTATTTATCTTGATTCTGTTTAACCCAAGCCGCTGGAATATGGCGTCTACATGTCCAAGAAAGAGATTGTAGTCAAAAGTAGCTTCTAGTTCAGGTTCGGATAGTGTATCCATTATCTCAGAATCGGCTTTAAGTAAGTCAAGGAAACTTGTTCGCTGCTTCCAGGCTTTCATGGCATTGCGCTGTACTAACTCGTAGGCTCTTTGTCTGGTTAGACCTTTGTCTATAAGGGCAATGAGTACTCGTTGAGAGAAGACCAGCCCTTGTGTCAGTTCAAGATTATGGAGCATATTTTCTTTGTGTACTTGCAGGTTCTTTATCACCGAGGTGAATAGATTAAGAATATAGTCTAAAGCTAGGCATGAATCAGGGAGTGTGACACGTTCATTAGAAGAATGGCTGATATCACGCTCGTGCCACAGGGCGATGTTTTCCATTGAAACTAAGGCATAGCCTCTTATTAACCGTGCTAGGCCACAGACTCTCTCAGAAAGCTCAGGATTCCGCTTATGAGGCATTGCTGAAGAACCGGTTTGCCCGGAAGAGAAAGGCTCCTCTGCTTCTAAAACCTCGGTTCTTTGCAAATGTCTGATTTCAGTGGCGAATTTTTCTAGAGAGCTGGCAATTATGGCTATGGTGGTAACAAATTGGGCGTGGCGATCGCGTTGGACAATCTGGCTAGATACAGGTGCTGGTAAGATTCCCAATTTAGAGCAGGCAATTTTCTCAACTTCTGGTGGTACAGTGGCGTATGTGCCTACGGCTCCTGAGATTTTTCCCACGCTGATATTCTTTTCGGCTTCGGCAAGCCTGTCGGCATTACGCCGCATTTCTTGGGACCATAGAGCCAGTTTGAGACCAAAGGTAAGGGGTTCAGCGTGGACACCGTGTGTACGTCCTATCATGATTGTTTGCTTGTGTTCAACGGCTTTATTTTCCACAACAGTGATAAGTTCAGCAATGTCTTCTGCTAAGATCTTTGATGCCTCTTTTAGTTGTAAGCTTAGTGCAGTGTCCATGACATCAGAGGAGGTGAGACCAAGGTGGATAAAGCGAGATTCTTCGCCAAGGCTTTCACTTACGGCATTGATAAAAGCAGTCATATCATGATGGGTTATTCTTAAAATCTCGGCGATACGATCGAGGCTATAGCTAGCAGTTTTTATTTTAGGGATTGCTTCTTTGGGGATCTTGCCTATCTCTGCCCATGCCTCACAAACAGCTATTTCTACCTGAAGCCATTTATCGAATTTATTGGTTTCAGACCACACTTTTTTCATTTGTGGCAGAGAGTAGCGTTCAATCATGGTGTTATCCGATATTACGACTGGGCTAATTTCCGTTTATATTCTTCATAGGCATCTCGTATTTCTTTATATTTTAATCCTAGTATCTGTGCTGCGAGCAGCGCCGCGTTTTTGGCTCCAGAGGTTCCTATGCCGACGCAGGCAACAGGGACGCCGGAAGGCATCTGAACAATAGAGTAGAGAGAGTCCTTGCCTTTTAGCTCACTGGTGGGAAGAGGCACTCCGATGACGGGTAATGTAGTCCAGCTAGCAATGACGCCGGGCAAGTGTGCTGCGGCTCCGGCTGCGGCGATGATAACTTCTAATCCTTTTTCCTTAGCTTTCAACGCATATTCCCGAACCTTCTCAGGATTTCTATGGGCTGAAATGATGGAGAATTCATATTTGATGCCCAGTTGTTCCAATATATCCAGAGCAGGTTTAATTAAAGATTCATCAGTTTTACTCCCTATAATTACACTGACCACAGACATTTAATTCACCTCACGGGCTGCAATATCCTTTCGGTAGTAGCAGCCATTGAAATTGATAAAAGGCAGGTTCTTATATACTTTATCTCTGGCTTCTGCGATGTTTTTTCCAGTGGCTGCCACTGTTAGTACCCTTCCTCCATCTGTAAGGATTTGAGAAGGTTCGTCTCTTTTCGTACCAGCATGAAAAACAATAATATCACTATCGACTTTAGCCAGTCCAGTTATGGGGAAGCCTGTCTGGTAATTGCCGGGATAGCCGCCTGATGCCATAACAACACCGACACAAGCACTGCTATCCCAGGTGACTTTCATTTTGCTGAGCCTATTATCTGATATTGCTAAGAAAATATCTAGCAGGTCATTATTGAGACGAGGCAGAATGACCTGAGTTTCTGGATCGCCAAATCTAGCATTGAATTCTAGAACCTTTGGGCCGTATGGGGTTATCATTAAGCCAGCATATAGTATGCCTTTATAAGTCATACCTTCTTTGGCCATTGCTCTTACCACTGGCTCTAGGATTGTTCCATTTACCTGTTTGGTCATTTCGGCATCGAAAAATCCTGGAGGGCTGTAACTTCCCATGCCACCAGTGTTAGGTCCCTGGTCGTCATCGAAAGCTCTCTTATAATCGCAGGCTGGTACCATAGGGATGACAGTGTCACCGTCAGTAAAGGCTAGAAGGCTTACTTCTTTACCACTAAGGCATTCTTCGATTATAGTTTGGTCACCTGCGGAGCCGAATATCTTGGTTTCCATTATGTCTGCCAAGGCTTTGGTAGCTTCTTCTTTGGAGTATGCTATAATTACTCCTTTGCCGGCTGCTAATCCATCTGCCTTGATGACCACAGGTGGCTGTTGGGTATCGAGGTATTTTCTAGCCTCTGAGTAGTTGGAAAATGTATTACCAGTAGCGCAGGGAATAGCGTATTTTTGCATTAGTTTTTTGGCAAAGACCTTGCTAGATTCTATTTGAGTGGCGACTTTTGTTGGGCCAATTATGGGCAGTTTCATTTTGTTAAAATGATCTACGATGCCCATAGCAAGAGGCGCCTCTGGACCTACTATAGTTAAGTCGATTCCAATTTCTTTAGCTGCTGAGCCTAATGCTTCTATATCAGTGGGTTTTGTTTTTAAATTAAAGGCGATAGTGGCTGTGCCGGCATTGCCCGGAGCAGCATAGATTTTCGTAACTTTTGGACTTTGGGCAATTTTCCATACCAGAGTATGCTCCCGAGCTCCACTACCAATAACCAATATTTTCACTGGTTTACCTTTGTCTGAAATTAGGTTTTGCCCTATTTCTTGTGTTTGCCCCGGTTCTTTTTTACACCTTTGAGTTTTGGTTTATGTGCCATTCTGATTATATCTCCTTTTCTAATTTTTCAGCCTGAACGGTATCAAGTTTTTGAATAAGTTTAAGCAATTTGGCGGCATGTTCTTTCTTGGCATCTCTTATGAGTTCCAGGGCTCTTATAGCTTCTTCGTCTGCCAGCGACTCGATGTGCTCCTGATATTGGTTAATCGATAACAATTCTGCTGCTAAGTCCTCACGTAGTATCTGCAAGTCTAATTCAGTGTCATAATCATTTTCGTTGCTTTCTTCGTTAAAAGGATACCCCATTTTACCCTCCACAAATGAAACTAGTAGAATTTAGCTTAAGTAGCTTTGTTAAAAGTAGAGAGCTACTTGTGAGAGAACAATGATTGAGTATATCTGTTGCTAGTATTAAAATCAAGTAGTTTTACGTTATTTATTGGCCCACATATTTATAGTAAAAGTTGGCAACTAAATATGTTTCGCATATGCTACAATGATAGGGGTTCATAAGAATTGTTTTACATAATGTATGGGAAAGATAACTTCTCGCTTCATCAAGAACTAAAGAAGATAAAAGCTGGGCTTGGGAATACTGAAATGCTTGCTATCAATACCAATGTTCTGGATGGTCAGCAAATAAATCTGGCACAGATTCAAGATGTCTGTAATGCCGTGCCGTTTTTGCATCAGGTCAGGTTAGTTATCGTCGAAGGTTTACTGGAACGCTTTGAGCCTCCTAAAAAAACAGAAAAACGTACCAACACAAGCAAGTTAAAATCCGATTCAACGCTGAAAGAGTGGCAGGACCTTGGTAGTTATATTAATAAGATCCCTGCAACTACAATACTCATATTGATTGATGGAGAACTAGATAATAGGAAAAATATTTTGCTCAAACGACTCAGCCCTTTAGCTGAAATAAAAGCCTTTCCTGAACTGAAAGGTAAGTATCTTCAAAGCTGGATTAGGAAGCGTATAACTGAAAGTGGTGGTAATACATCTCCTAAAGCGATTAACTTGCTAGAGGAGCTTATAGGTAGTGATTTATGGAATATGAGTAGTGAGATTGATAAACTGCTTGCTTTTAGCCACGGACGCCCAATAACTGAGGACGATGTAAAGCAAGTTACAAGTTATACTCGTGAAGCCAATATATTTGCTTTGATTGATGCTATTCTTGAAAGCCGAAGAAAAGCAGCCCAACACTTGCTTCATCGGTTACTTCAGGAAGGGGTAGTTCCACCTCAAATTCTTGTCTTAATTACACGGCAACTTCGTAGAATAATCATGGCGAAGGAAATGAGTCAAAAGCTATCCAGGACTCAGGTTATGGGCAGATTGGGCATAACTTCAGATTATGTTTTTGACAAAGTATCGGAGCAGGCAAAAGCATATACTATAGAGAATTTAAAGCTAGCTTATCAAAAAGTTTTAGAAGCTGATGTGGCTATAAAGACTGGAAAATACGATGGTGATCTGGCTGTAGACTTGCTGGTGGTAGAGTTATGTGGGTGATAATGTCGCTGGATTTTTTTTGGGCAGAATTCAGTTCGGAAATTTGAGGTAGTTTGTTAGGATTTGCCGGAGTTGAGAGAGTATGAATAAAAGTCATCTTGCGCCTGTTTTAGCCATTGATTTGGGAGGTACCAATATAAAGTCAGCTATATTGTTGCCTGATGGTAAAATTATCTATTTTAGAAAGTACCCAGCTCAGGCAGATAAAGGTCCCCAAAAGGTAGTTACTGGGATTTTATCCGCGATTAAGGATAGCTTGGTGAAGGCTGAACTGGAGGTTAAGGAGCTGTGCGGTATTGCAATTGCTGCTGCTGGCATTTTGGATGTAAAAAATGGAGTTGTAACCTCCTCTCCAAGCTTGCCTAGATGGCACAATATACCATTAAGGGATATGATGGCTGAAAAGCTTGGAGTGGATATCCATCTAATAAATGATGCTAGTGCTGCAGCATTGGGGGAACACCGTTTTGGTGCTGGATGTGGAGCTGACAACTTGGTTTATCTTACCGTGAGCACTGGTATAGGTGGTGGCATTATCATACATGGAAAACTTTATGTTGGCACTGATGGTTGTGCAGGTGAGATAGGACACATGGTTGTAGAGGCTGATGGGCCACAATGTAATTGCGGTAATTTTGGCTGTCTGGAAGTTATGGCTTCAGGTACAGCTATAGCAAACGAGGCCAAAAGACGTATTGGTCAGGGTGAAACCAGCCGTATTACAGGATTTTCTAGTGGTGGACTTAATAGTATCACTGCTGAGACTGTAGCTTTGGCAGCTAAACAGGGTGACTCTCTGGCTTGTGGGGTGGTGAATAAGGCTGCCTATTATCTAGGTGTTGGGTTGGCAAATATAGTTAATATTTTTAATCCTGAAGTGATTATTATTGGGGGTGGTGTATCTAAGATGGGGGATATATTACTCAGACCAGCTCGAAAAGTCGTAAAACAAAGAGCTTTTAGATTGCCAGTTCGGACAGTACGTATAGTGCGCTCTCGATTGGGTGACAAAGCAGGGACTATTGGTGCTGCGGTCTATCTTATGGATAGATAGTTAATAAAGTGGGCAAAAGCATTTTCAAATTGGTATAATTTTCTCTACTTTGTTAGCGTTTATTGGTTTCTGACACCGGCAAAAGCTCCGTTTTACTAATTGACATAGAAGTAATGGTTTATTAAAATCCAGAAAGGTGTTGAATACGTTGAATAGCGACGAAATCAGACAAGCGTTCCTAAGTTTTTTTGAGGAAAAAAAACATAAGGTCATACCGAGTTCATCGCTGATACCTCATGGTGATCCAACCTTATTGTTAACGACTGCTGGCATGGTGCAAATCAAGCCTTATTTTTTGGGACAAGCAGTGCCGTCGAATCCCCGTTTGGCTTCTTGTCAGAAGTGTTTTCGTACTACCGATATCGATTCCGTTGGTGATGCCAAGCACCTGACTTTTTTTGAGATGTTGGGAAATTTTAGCATAGGAGACTATTTTAAAAAAGAAGCTATTGCTTGGTCTTGGGAATTTGTCAACCAGCGTCTGGCGATTGCACCGGAACATCTCTGGGTTACTATTTATTTGGATGATGACGAAGCGTTTAACTGCTGGAAGGCGATTGGTTTCCCTGATGAGAAAATAGGTCGACTGGGAGAGAAAGATAATTTTTGGGGGCCAGCAGGTGATTCAGGTCCTTGTGGCCCCTGCAGTGAAATACATTATGACTTTGGTGAGAAATTTGGTTGCGGCAAGCCTGATTGTAAACCGGGATGCGACTGTGGACGCTTTTCTGAAATCTGGAATCTGGTGTTTACTCAATATAATCAAGATCGTGCAGGGAAACGGACTCCTTTGCCCAAGCCTAATATCGATACGGGTATGGGGCTGGAGAGAACTGCGGCTGTTATGCAAGGCGTATACTCAGTATATGACACAGACCTTTTTCTTCCATTGCGAGGAAAAATCTGCGATTTGGCGCATAAGGACTATGGCAAAGATGAAACTGTTGACCTGGCTATCAGAATTGTATCTGAGCATAGCCGAGGTATTTCTTTTCTTATTGCTGACGGAGTTTTACCATCGAATGAGGGCAGGGGCTATGTTTTACGGCGAATATTACGTAAAGCCAATTTTTTTGGAAGAAAGCTGGGCATAGAAGATTCTTTCCTCAGTAAGATGGCTGAAGTAGTTATAGAGAAGATGGGGCATGTATACCCTGAATTGAAAACCAATCAAAACTTCGTCCTGGAGGTAATCAACACAGAAGAGGAAAAGTTTATCAGTACACTTGATGCTGGAATTAATCTGGTGGAAAAGACTATTGCTGAGGCTAAAAGTAATGGTAGGGAATATATCGAAGGCAAGGATATTTTCCGCCTTTATGATACTTATGGCTTTCCAGCGGAATTGACTGCTGAGCTTGCTAAAGAGAAAGGCTTGTCTGTCGACTTCAAAAGCTTTGAAAACGAGATGGAGAAGCAGAGAGAGAAGGCTAGAGCTAGCCATAAATTCACTATCACTATTGGTGGTAATGTTGATATCAGCGGTGGGGTAACTACGAATAGTATACGACCAACGAGACTACCAACGACTAAATTTGTTGGTTATGAAGAGTGTAAGAGTCATTCTAAAGTAATTAAGATTCTAGACCAAGATTGTAGAGACTCTGTTGTATCTGCCAGCGGGGGCAAAAAGGTGGCTATTGTCCTTGATAAAACACCTTTTTATGGAGAGATGGGAGGTCAAGTGGGCGATATTGGCAAAATGGTTTCCGATTCAGGTGAGGTGGTTATTACCGATGCAGTCTGGTCGCCGAGAGGTAATATTATTGCTGAAGGCGTGATTGTCCATCTAGGTCAAGTTAGTAAGGGCAAAGTTGCAGAAGATGATGTTGTGGAGGCTGAGGTTGATGTAGATCGTCGGTTGGATATAGCGCGCAATCATACGGCAACGCACCTGCTTCAGGCAGCTTTACGTCAGGTATTGGGTAGCCATATTGCTCAGAGAGGCTCTTTGGTGACTCCTGACCGGTTCCGTTTTGACTTTTCTCATTTAACGGCGATTAGTAAGGAACAATTTAATGATATTCAGCATATTGTCAACGAAAAGATACGCCAGAATCTTTCAGTTGTCAGTAGGGTCGTTCCCTATAAGAAAGCCATCGAGGAAGGTGCTATAGCCTTGTTCGAAGAAAAGTATGGAGACACTGTTAGGGTGATGGAAATCGGCAAACCTCCTGTAAGTGTTGAGCTGTGTGGTGGTACTCATGTTAAATCGACTGGAGAAATTGGCCTCTTTTATATTGTTAGCGAGAGCAGTATTGGTACTGGCTTGCGCAGGATTGAAGCAGTTACGGGGAGGGAAGCTCATACTTTACTTATGGAACGTCTTGAGGCATTGGATACTATAGCTGAGCAAATGAAAACCTCGACTTCTGATGCTCCAGAAAAGGTGAAGGCTCTTATTGCGGAGTTGGCAGCGGAACGTAAACGTATAGCATTCTTAGAGAGGAAGTTGTCAAAAAATATAGTTGATGACTTACAGAAATGTGCTGAACATATAGATGGGATAGCGGTTATAGCTGCTCATGTGCCAGCTTCTTCGATGCCCATCCTGAGGGAGATAGGGGATTCATTGCGTGAGCGTCTGAAGAGTGCTGTAATCGTTCTGGGGACGGTTCATGAAGGCAAACCTGGTTTTATGGCAATGGTGACGCCGGACTTAATAGGTAAACGCCTGCATGCTGGCGAGATAATTAAACAGGTGGCTGGAGTAACTGGGGGTACTGGTGGCGGTAGAGCAGAAATGGCTCAGGCTGGAGGTAAAGACAAAAGCAAAATTGATGAGGCTTTAGGGTTAGTAAAAAGCTTGGTTCAAAAGGCTCGCCAATAAATATGCGTAATCTAGGATTAGACATCGGAGATAGGCGAATAGGGGTTGCTATTAGCGATCCTGAACAGATTCTGGCTAGCCCATTGACGACGATTTTGAGAGACGATGATGATAATGCGATAAGTGCTATTGTCGAAATTGTTAACAAATATGGTATTCGACGTATTATCATTGGCTTTCCCTATTCTTTAGATGGCAGTATTGGAAGACAAGCAAACAAAGTGAAGGATTTTGTAGAAAAGCTTTCAGAATGCACTGAAGTTGATATTGAACTTAGAGATGAGAGGTTGTCCACCGTAGCCGTGGATCATTTGCTGATCGAAGCTGGCATTAATAGCCGGAAAAGAAGAGAGCGACGTGACGCTGCGGCTGCAGCCTTCATTTTGCAGGGATATTTGGATAGCCTGAAAGCTTGTGGCTAATGACAAGATACATCGGACTAATTGGTTATCCTCTAAAACACTCAATTTCCCCATATTTTCAGCAGGCTGCTTTGGATTATTACAAACTAGATATTCGTTATGAGGTCTGGGAGACTAAAGCCGAGGAATTATCTTCTGTAATAAGTCGGTTAAGGCATTATCAAAACTTAGGAGCAAATATTACTGTACCTTACAAAGAGAAGGTCCTGAGTTTATTGGACGAAATTGATAACCAAGCAAGCCTTATTGGAGCTGTGAACACAATAATTAATCGAGATGGTAGGCTGACAGGTTTTAACACCGATGCATATGGCTTTATCCAGGCTTTACGAAAAGATGCTGATTTTGATCCTAAAGATAAGCAGGTAGTGCTTTTTGGTGCTGGTGGAGCTGCCCGAGCTGCCGGTTTTGCTCTTATTCAGGAAAATATAGCTTTGCTGGTTATAACTAATCGGACGTTAAAGCGAGCTGAGATACTGGCAGAGTCTTTATTAGGCCACGTTGATAGCGCAAAATCGCATACGAAAGTTTTTACTTTGTCGTGGGATTCATTGAAGCTTCAAAATGCGATTAAAAGTTGCCAGCTAATAGTCAACTGTACTACAGTGGGGATGAGATATTCTGCCCAGGAAGAACAAATACCTTTGAAGGCTGATTTAGTTCTATCCAATGCTTTAGTCTATGACTTGGTGTATAATCCTGCAGAAACGACTTTACTGAAAATGGCGACAAAGGCAGGTGCCCGTACTCTTGGTGGTTTGCCTATGTTAGTTTATCAGGGAGCTGCTGCTTTTGAGCTATGGATTGGGAAGAAGGCTCCACTTAATATAATGTTTTCCACGGCAAAAGCAGCGATAAGCAAGATATAAATAGAGACGAGTACAATGGGGCGATTTCGATTTGTTACTGCTGGAGAATCTCACGGTAAGGGCTTAATAGCCGTTATTGAGGGGATGGTGGCTGGTTTAGCGCTTAGTGAGAAGTACATAGCTAATGACCTTAAACGGCGACAAGCTGGCTACGGGCGTGGTGCCCGCATGGATATAGAAAAGGATAGGGCGGAGATAATATCAGGAGTACGTCATGGTTTTACCATAGGTAGTCCTATAAGTCTGCTAATATTAAATCGTGATTGGCAGAATTGGCAAGATATTATGAGTGTTGATGTTTCTAGTAAAGAAGTGGAACCGATAACATCTCCTCGTCCTGGGCATGCTGACTTGGCTGGAGCTATTAAGTATGGTATTAGAGATATTCGTTCAATACTCGAAAGGGCGAGTGCACGGGAAACTGCAGCTAGAGTTGCTGTAGGTGCTATAGCCCGGAGATTTCTTGAGGAGTTCGGCATTGCTATCCATAGTCACACGCTAAGTATTGGTGGTTACCATGTGGCAGAAAACAATGCTGTGAATTGGAAACAAGTAGAAAATTCTCCAGTACGCTGTGCCGACCCTAAAGCGGAAAAAGCAATGATGGCAGCTATAGATAAGGCTAAAGGAGACGGCAATACTTTGGGTGGTGTTTTTGAAATAGTTGCTAATGGGGTACCAGTTGGGTTGGGTAGTCATGTACAGTGGTGCGAACGTCTTGATGGAGAAATCGCTCAGGCAGTAATGAGCATTAATGCTGTTAAAGGAGTGGAAATTGGTGCTGGGTTTGCTTTGGCTAGTCTACCAGGTTCTGAAGCCCATGATGAAATCAGCCCTGATCTAAAAGGTAACGGTTCTTTCTGGATTCGACCTACTAATAGGGCTGGCGGTATTGAAGGTGGCATTAGTAATGGAGAACCGATAATTGTCAGAGCAGTGATGAAACCGATTGCTACTTTAGGGAAACCATTGTCGTCTGTCGATTTGCAGAGTAGAAAGGTGACGACTGCGCACTACGAACGTAGCGATGTCTGTGTTGTACCTGCTGGTGGGGTAGTTGGAGAGGCTATGTTAGCCATAGTTCTAGCAGATGCTATGTTGACGAAATTTGGTGGTGACCATTTAAAGGAAACTTTAGCCAATTATCACAACTATATTGTTTCTATTTCCTCCTGAAACATTATGCACCATGGCAAAGACATTAAAAATATAGCTCTAATAGGCTTTTCGGCTACTGGCAAGTCAATTGTGGCTAAAAAGGTGGCTGCGCAGCTTAATTGGGATTCAGTGGATACTGACGACGAGATTGTTAAACTCAGCGGCAGGACTATTCCTGAGCTCTTTGAAGAGGGTGAGGATAAATTCAGGCAGTTCGAGCGAGAAGTATTAAAGCGAGCTTGCTGTAGGGGGAAAGTGGTTATTTCTACAGGAGGAGGGATTATCCTCGACCCTAGAAATGTAGAATTACTTCATGAGACTTGTATAGTCATCTGTCTGGAAGCCAAAGTTGAGATGATTTATCACCGTTTGCTCCAGGATGCTCTCTATTCTTCAAACCCTGTAATGCGTCCACTACTTGCTGGTAAGGAACCGCTTGAGCGCATAAAACAGCTAAAGGCTTTTCGACAGCCCTATTATGCTATAGCTGATTGGACTGTTCATACCGATAATCTAACTACTGATGAAGTTAGTCATGAAGTGTTAAAGGGCTGGAGATATACAAGCCATTTCCATGATGTTGAGCAAGTTATGAAAGCCGATACTGCTTGTATCGTAGAAACATCTAGCAGACATTATCCATTCTTTGCTGGTTGGGGTCTACTGAGCAAGCTAGGAGAAAAAATGGGGCAGGCCGGGCTATCAGGTAATGCAATAATTATAAGCGATGAAACAGTCTTTTCTATCTATGGCGACCAGTCCAGGGAAGCGATACGAAACTCTGGCTTTTCGGTTGATTATTATCTGGTGCCTCCAGGCGAAGCCTCAAAGGACATCAATGCGGCTGTTAAAATCTATGACTTTCTTATCAAATGTAAAGTGGAGAGAAATGATGTAATAGTTGCTTTGGGTGGTGGCGTGGTTGGTGACCTTGTGGGCTTTGTGGCAGCTACATATTTGCGTGGTGTTCCTTGGGTGCAGGTACCTACCAGCCTTGTAGGTATGGTAGATGCCAGTATCGGTGGTAAGGTTGCTGTAGACCATCCTCAAGGAAAGAATCTAATTGGCGCTTTTTATCAGCCCTGCCTTGTTTTAGCTGATGTTCAGGTGTTAACCAGTTTGCCTCAGCGCGAATTTGCTTCTGGATGGGCTGAAGTAATTAAACATGGACTGATCTCGGACGCAGAGTTTTTTAAAATTCTTGAGGATAATGTTGAGAAATTGATTAGCTTGACGCCTGATATTACGACGAACGTGATTGCTCGTAGTGCCTGTATCAAGGCGAGGATTGTGGCTGAAGATGAGAGGGATACAGGAAAACGGATTACCTTGAATTATGGACACACGGTGGCTCACGGGCTTGAGACAGCCAGCCACTATAAAAAATTCCTCCATGGCGAGGCAGTAGCTATTGGTATGATGGCAGCAGCTAAGCTCAGCCAACGACTGGGGCTTTTGCCGCAAAACGTAGTTCAACGCCAACAATCGCTTTTAGAAAAATTCAATTTACCGGTGAATTGCTCTGGGGTAAGTTTAGATGATGCCCTGGCTGCTATGGAGTTGGATAAGAAAGTGCGAAATAAGGCTATTCAATGGGTTCTGCTCGAAGATATAGGCAAAGTGATAATACGTACTGATGTCTCAAACAGTGATGTTTTGAACATTCTTAAAGAGGTAATAAAAACTTGAGTGTTGCTCTAGATAGACGTAATACCTTTCTTAACTATATCGAAGTTCTAAAACCTCGTGAAACTAGTTTATTACTTTTCATCGGAGCATGCTCAGCAATCATTGCTTCTGGTGGGTATTTGCACTTACCAGTGGAGGTTTTTGTTTTAGCTGTAATTACCATTGCTTTAGGTAGTGCTGGTTGTAACGCGCTTACCAATTACTTAGATCGTGAGGTTGATGCTAGGGCAAAGAGGACTTGGAATAGGGTTTTACCATCAAAACGCATTTATCCACCGCAGAAAGTTTTGCCTCTGATTATCGGGCTTATAGTTGTAGCACTGGCGTTGGCATACATATTAAATCCACTCTGTTTTCTTTTCGGTTTGATTGGCACCATAGCTTCAGCAATATGGCGTAAAACGGTATCTTGTACTCTATTTGGTATCATTGCTGGTTGTAGTCCAGTACTTATTGGCTGGTTTGCTTTGAGGCCGGAATTTGATGTTAAGATAATGCTTATTTGTCTATTGGTGGCTTCCTGGATTCCTATTCATATCTGGAGTGTTATGGTTGCTAACCGAGAAGATTATTTGAGTGCTGGCTTGAACTACTTTCCGTTAAGCTTGAAGGTGAAGGATATAGTTAAAATCCTCTTCGGACTATCTTTGTTTCTTTACGCGGTGTCTATATTTCTCTACATACTCACGGACTTTAATTTGCTTTATTTAGTAGTAGCCATTGTTCTTGGTACATTGATGGTCTGTGCCAGTGCCCGCCTCCTCTTTTTCACGACATCCCTAGCTGCATGGCAGGTATACAAATTATCCAGTTTTCCTTATCTGGGAATTATTTTTTTGGTCATGTGTTTGGACACTTTGCTTATATAGCCAAGGTGTTGGTACGAATTTATACAAGCATCTTTTTTCAATAATTTCGTTCAGGACAGATGAAATAAAAGAAGTTTTTAGAGTTATAGGAACTTGTTCCAGAACAAAGGCACGTCTTGGGGAACTTGTCACGAGTCATGGCACAGTATCGACGCCGGTCTTTTTGCCTGTGGGTAGTCAGGGTTCAGTAAAAACATTGACCCCGGATGAGCTTGGAGATATTGAAGTAACCATGATTTTGGGCAATACCTATCATCTTTATTTAAGACCTGGTATTGATATTGTTGAACGTATGGGTGGTCTACATAAATACATGGCTTGGCAAGGGCCTATATTAACTGATAGCGGCGGCTACCAGGTGTTCAGTCTGTCACCATTACGCAAGATAAATGATGATGGAGTTACTTTCCGCTCTCACATTGATGGTAGCGAGCATAAATTTTCTCCTGAATCTGTTATAGAGTTCCAGGAAAGACTAGGTGCTGATGTCATTATGACCCTTGATGAATGTGCTTCCATTGATGAAAGTAGGCATAGGGTTCAAGAGGCAATGCTGAGAACTCATCGCTGGGCAGAAAGATGCTTGAAGAGCCATGGTAACAAAGAACAGCTTTTATTTGCCATAGTACAAGGAGGAGTATTCCCGGAACTGCGCCAACAGTCAGCTGCGATACTTACCGATATGGGTTTTCCTGGCTATGCTATTGGCGGATTGTGTCTAGGTGAACCCAAGAAACTGACCTGGAAAATTGTGGAAACAACAATAGAATACTTACCGCCAGACAAGCCAAGGTATCTCATGGGGATAGGTTCACCCGAGGATATTATAGAGGGGGTTAGCAAAGGTATAGATGTCTTTGATTGTGCTTTACCAACCAGGGTAGCCCGTAATGGGGCTCTTTTTACAAGGGACGGAAGACAGAATATAGACAAGGCAATTTTTAGGGCAAAACAAGGACCTATCGATGATAGCTGTGATTGCTATACTTGCCGTACATTTTCGGCGGCTTATTTGCATCACCTGTTTAGATGTGGAGAATTACTGGCTTATAGGTTGGCTACCATTCACAATCTTAGATTCATTATTAAGCTAACGCAAGAAATAAGAGCAGCTATACGAGAAAATGCCTTCCTTGATTTTGAAATGGATTTCCTATCTCGGTATCGAACTACTGACGAATCAGTCAGGATTGCCCAAAAACAAAAGTGGCTGAACGCTCAGCGAAACAATTCTGAAAAAGCTTCTTAATTTCTGTTCGTCCTCTTCTTTACGTGGTGTCCTTAATAGGCCGGCTTTTTTGACGCGTTGCGGACATTTGCGTAACATGCTAAGTTACAATTCTCCTATGTTTAGGTGGCTGATTTTCAGATTTTTACAATTTACCTTTGGTTAGAGAGAATAACCTATGAGTTTGTAAGCCAGTTTAGCCGCTAGAAAAGCACAGGAGGCAGGACCTTCTCTGGGGCAGAGCTCTGTCAAGTCGAACCCAACGATATGTTTCTGGTTGGCAATTGCGCTAAGTAATTTTGTAACCTCAGTCCACTGCATGCCATCTGGTTCGGGAGTGCCTACGGCTGACATAATTGAAGGATCGAAAACATCTAGGTCGATTGATATGTATACGTTATTGCTGAGGTGCTCTATTATTTGAGGTAATACTGCTAATTCGGGTGTCAGTCTTGAACTGTAGAATGGCTGCATATTGTTCTGGTTCAAGAATTGCTGTTCTTCCTGGCTCGAACTTCGTATTCCGACCTGAGTAATAGGGCAGTGTTCAATAATTCGGCGCATTACACAAGCGTGATTGTACTTTGTTCCCAGATACTCATCACGAAGGTCGGTGTGAGCATCTAATTGCAAAACGGAGAGGTCTTTGTACTGTTCTTTAAAAGCTCTGACCAACCCTAGGCTGATGGAGTGCTCACCGCCTAGCATTACCACAAACTTGGTTTGCTTGATTAATTCTTTGGCTATCTGATAGATACGCTGTATCATGTCTTGCGGGTTGCTGAGTACAGGCTGTAAGGATGGCATCGTGTGAATTCCCACTTTGTGTATTTCTTGGCGAAGTTCCAAATCATAGAGTTCTAGATATTGAGAGGCATCAATAATAGCTCGTGGGCCTTCTCTAGTGCCACTATGCCATTCAGTAGTGCTATCGTAGGGAATGGGCAGAATTACTACTTTGGCAGTTTCAAAATCGGTATATGGGGAGGATAAACCAGCAAAATTTTGAGGTGGTAAAAATAGATTCTCTAAATCTTTCATGATGAGCGAAGCAAGGTTACTTTATTAGTTTCTGTGATGTCTGAGGCATTCCAATCCCTGTTTACCAGATAGCTTTTATATTTGGTTAGATGAAGTTTCTCTTTAAAATGTTCGATAGCCTGCTTAGTATCAAAATCCCTGCAGGAAAATACGTCTATGTTGATATAAGATCGTTCTACAAAGGTGTGGAAACTAATATGGCTTTCGGCGATGAAGACAAAGCCTGAGATACCCCACTCTTTGGGCTCATCGCCGACATATCTGAACACAAATGGTTCTGAGATCTTGGTCATCCCTATTAAGGTGGGTATAGAATCTAGCATCTGGCGAAGAAAAACTTCGTCCTGTAAAATTTGTTGATTACTACTGTAGCCGTCAATAATTAGGTGCATGGGATCCTCCCTAAATTAAGATTTTCCTCAACTCAAAGAGGGTTGACAAAATTGCTTTTTGCTTGAGCTGGTGTTGTTGTCCCGGGTAGTTTCTGGCAAATCTATGTCTAGCTTTGCCGTCGTCAATGCCTACAAATATACTGCCTATAGGTTTGTCTATAGAAGAAGCTGTTGACTTCATCACCCCAGTAATACCTATGCCAATATCGGAGTTGAACTTTTCCCTAGCTTTTATTGACATTGCCTCTGCTGCTTCAAGACTTGAAGGTCCATATTTTGAAATGAGCATGGTGTCAATTCCAAAAGCTATTTTAGATTCATTGGAATAGGTAATCAAGCCCCCTTTAAAAAAAACAGTACTCTCAGGGATACTGGCAATAGTATTTGTCAGAGAACCTCCGGTGTCAGATTCCATAGTAGCCAGACTTAGTCCCTTTTCTATAAGTAGCTTTCCAATAATGCCCTCGATGGTATCAGAGTCTGTGCCCCAAATATAACCCTTCAGAATTATTCTAATTTTGGCTTCATGCTGATTGATCAAATTTTGGGCCTTATTTCTGTTCTGGGCTTTGGCAGTAATGCGCAGATGAATGCCGTCACGTTTGGCATAGACCCCAAGAGTTGGATTGGTGAAAGAAAGGAGGGGGCTTATTAATTCGTCTACTCTGGCTTCACCTAGGCCGAAGGTTTTAATTGTTCTGGATATGATGACACCAGACTCAATTTTTTGCTCCAGTTTGGGTATGACTTCGTTTGCCCACATAAATTGCATTTCATAAGGTGGTCCTGGCATAGCTATGATGGTATGCTCATCTCGTTCTACCCACCAGCCAGGTGCTGTGCCTCTGGGGTTGGCAAGTGATTGTACTGAAGGAATTAAATTAGCTTGTTTAATGTTGTTTTGAGGCATGTCCAGCTTGCGGTGACAGAAGAATTCTCTTAGCTGCTGTACTAGATGTGGGTCAGTTGTTAGCTCTTCATGAAGCAATTCTGCAATGGACTCACGAGTAATATCATCCTGAGTCGGTCCCAAGCCACCAGTGGTAATAATAAGGTCTGATCTTTGCCAGGCTTGTTTGAGAGTGTGGACAAGTCTTTGCTGGTTGTCACCGACTAAGGATATGAAATAAAGATCGATTCCCAATAAGGGAAGTTGACTGGCAAGAAAACTGGCATTTGTGTCAGTTATCTCGCCAAGAAGCAGTTCAGTACCTATAGAAATTATCTCCGCTTTCATTATCGGTATCAACCATGATACTTAGCACCTGATTGTCGAAATACCCAGGTATTTTTCTACTAGTGCCATAGCACAGTAGTCACCGCACATGCTGCAGGCAGGTCCACGTGTGGCATATTTATTATGTAACTGTCGAACTTTATCTGGATCAAGTGATAGCTCAATCTGGGTTGGCCAATCCAAGTTCTTTCTGGCGATTGACATTTTTCTATCCCAATCGCTGGCGTGTTTTATGTTTCTTGCCACGTCGGCGGCGTGTGCGGCAATACGTGAAGCTATTACTCCCTGTTTTACATCATCTAAATCAGGAAGTGAGAGGTGTTCTGCTGGAGTAACGTAGCATAGAAAATCAGCTCCCGCAAGACCGGCGATAGCACCACCTATAGCTCCGGTAATATGGTCGTAGCCAGCCCCGATATCAGTTACCAAAGGTCCAAGAACGTAGAACGGAGCTTCGTGGCATAGGCTTTTTTCTAATTGGACATTAGTAACAATCTGGTTTAATGGTACATGCCCAGGACCTTCTACCATTACTTGGACTCCAGCTTCTCTGGCTTGATCTACTAATTCACCAAGGACAATCAGTTCTTCTACCTGTGTTCTGTCAGTAGCATCAGCTAAACTTCCTGGGCGCATTCCATCGCCCAGACTTAATGTTACATCGAACTTTCGGGCTAATTCCAGAAGACGCTCATAATTCTCATACAGAGGGTTTTCTTTGTCATGATGTAGCATCCAAGCAATAAGAAAAGCACCGCCACGAGATACTACATCTGTTACTCTGTGCTGGCGTTTTAGTCGAGCTATGGCTGTTTGTGTTACGCCACAATGCAGAGTCATGAAATCAACGCCATCTTCGGCCTGCTGCTCAATTACAGCAAAGATGTTATCGATACTCATGTTGATTATGGCACCGTGCCGTTCGATGGCCTCAATTCCAGCTTGGTATATGGGTACAGTGCCTACCGGTACAGAACTGGCAGAGGCAATAGCTTGACGGATAGCTGAGATATTACCTCCAGTGCTCAAGTCCATTACTGCATTGGCGCCGAATTGAATAGCTATTCGCATTTTCTCTAGCTCAGTTTCTACAGTGCCATAATCTGACGATGCTCCAAGGTTAGCATTGACCTTTATACTTAAATCTTTACCAATACCACAGGGAACGAGGTTGGTGTGATTTATATTGGCGGGAATTACAATTTTACCATCGGCTACATGTTGCCTGATGGTTTCTTCAGCGATATACTCCTGTTTAGCAACATATTGCATTTGAGAGGATATGATGCCCTGTTTTGCCAGTTCTATTTGGGTCATTTTTTTCTTCCAAAATAAAAACCAAGAGCCAAACTAGGTAGTGCTAAACTCTTGGTTCGATGCCGCTTTTCCCTACGCTCGAATTACCAAGATCAGGTTCCCAGGGTTCTCCGCAGTAGCGGAATCTCAGCCTCAGGTACTTGTCTGAGCACCCCTAGCGGCTAATTTAAATATTCTACTTGTTTAATAAATATAACATAAGGAAATAGTAAAATACAAGAAAACGCTCTGTATATTTACAGAGATGTTTATGACATGGTAATATACTGCGGTTTGCAAACGTAGAGAGGAATACTGGTTCCCTCGGAGTTTTCCCCGTGTGCAAAATGGAAGCAACTATTATAGTAAAGTAGCTTTTGAAGTTCAATGTAGTGCTAGGTAGCGGGGGAAGTTTGCCTGATAGGGTGAAGTTATTAAAAGTTGTAGTCCTTGTCATGAAGCTGTGTCTCATGATATTCCGCTGCTCTTTGCATTTATGGAAATAGGGACTTTACTCTAATCGAATTCTAAGAAATAACTAAAAATACCCTCTGCTAAATTACTTATCAGTTAAATGTCTCCAAAACACTACTAAAACACCCTTAAGAACAATTTGCGAGGAGGTAAGTTATGGCAAAAGGTGAGCGGGTTTTTACCAACTGCACCACAGGTGGGCCCGTCTTTGTTTACGTCAAAGATGGCAAGATAACCCGCATCGAACCTCTGCAATACAGCCCTGATGACGCTGGCTGCTGGACTATTGAGGCCCGTGGTAAGAAGTTCTCTCCTCCTAACGTAGCCAGGCTCGCCCCCTATATCCTGAGCGAAAGAACCAGAACATACTGTAAAGAGAGAATTCTCTACCCGCTTAAGAGAGTTGACTATGGTCCCAAGAACAGAAACCCCCAAAACAGAGGAAAATCCGGATACGAGCGCATTAGATGGGATAAGGCTCTGGACGTTGTCTGCGAAGAAATAATGCGTATTCAGACTAACTATGGTCCTGGCACAATCCTAGCCACTCCATCATCGCATCATAATTGGGGTAATATAGGATACATATTTAGCAGTTTATTCAGATTTACTGGAATTCTTGGCTGCACTATTGATGGTCATAATCCTGATAGCTGGGAAGGCTGGCACTGGGGAGCAATGCACTCCTGGGGATTTGCCTGGAGACTGGGTGTTCAAGAGCAATATGACTTGTTAGAAGACGCTTTAAAGAACACTGAAATGATAGTTTTCTGGTCCAGCGATCCTGATGGTGAGCCTATGATCTACAATGGTCAGGAAACAACCCCCTGGCGTTTCTGGCTCAAAGAGCTGGGCGTAAAAATGGTTTTCATTGATCCTCACTATAACTTCACCGCAGTTAATCACGCCGATAAATGGCTGGCACCCAGGCCAGGAACAGACGCTGCCATTGCCGCTGCCATTGCTTACGTCTGGATTATGGAAAATACATACGACAAAGAATATATTAAAAAGAGGACATACGGCTTTGAAAAATGGCAGGACTATGTCCTCGGTAAGGAAGATGGTAACCCCAAAACCCCGGAGTGGGCTGAGGCAGAAAGTGGTATACCTACCCGCGAGATAAAAGCCTTAGCCAGAGAATGGGCTAAGAAAAAGACTATGCTTGTCTGTGGAGGGCTTGGTGGCTCTGCCTGCAGAGCTGCTTATGCCACAGAATGGGCCAGAATGATGATCTATCTGGGTGCGATGCAAGGCATGGGCAAACCTGGCAGTAACTTGTGGACCACCAACCAGGGTGCTCCTTATAATGCAGACTTTTTCTTTCCTGGCTATGCCGAAGGTGGTATATCTGGTGAAACTGTTAACTCGGCTGCTGCTTATCAACTGCTTCCCAGAGGAATAACTATGCATAGCATAACTTCTCAAGTAGCCAACCCGTTGGGCCAGCATATACACAGGCTACTTATTCCTGAAGCCATCATGAACCCGACTATAGAACAAGAATGGAGGGGCAAAGGGGGATGTGGTAATTCTACCGAGATGCAGTTCAAGAAATACAAGTATCCTGAAGACGGCTACTCTGCCTTAAGAATGTTCTGGAGATATGGCGGTTCCTATATCGGCACCATGACCAATACCAACCGCTGGGTCAAGATGTACCAGAGCTCCAACCTGGATTTCGTGGTCAACCAGTCCATCTACATGGAAGGTGAAGCTAAATTTGCCGACATCATATTGCCTGCCTGCTCTAATTTCGAGAGATGGGATATCGGCGAATGGGGTAATTGCTCAGGCTATATTCCTCACTCTTCCTGTGGAACTAACCGCCGCACTATCGTCCTGCAGAAGAAATGCATTGAGCCTCTGGGCGAATCAATGGCAGACTATGACATCTTTGCCGTAGTCGCAAAGAGGCTTGGCTTCTACGAGAAGTTCACCGACGGCGGCAAAACACTCTACGATTGGTGTAAGCAATACTTCAAATCAACAGACCTGCCCAAATATATATCCTGGGAAGATTTCGAAAAGAAAGGTTACTTTGTGGTTCCACTACCCAAGAATTACAAACCCACTCCAGCACTGAGATGGTTTGCTGAAGGTAGAAGAAAGGATACACCCGACTGGGGTCCAGCTGGTGGTGGCATAATGAGTTTACCCGATGAATCAGGATTGGCTACCCAAACTGGCAAGGTTGAGTTTGAAGCAACCAGTCTCAAGAGGTTTGACCCCAACGATCCAGAGCGCCCACCAGTGGCTAAATATATTCCTTCCTGGGAAGGTCACCGCACCACAGAGCTATACTCCAAGTATCCTATCCAGATAATCACACCACATCCCAGGTATAGCTTCCACACAATGTATGACGGCAAGGAGAGCTGGATGAATGAAGTGCCAGAGCACAGAGTGAAAGCACCAGATGGCCATTACTACTGGGTACTCCGTATCAGCCCCAAGGATGCGGAAAAGAGAGGTATTAAAGAAGGCGACATTGTCAAAGCTTTCAATGATAGAGGGGCTGTGCTCTTAAGTGCCCAGGTTACTAACCGAGTTCCACCTGGTGTAGCTCATGCCTGGGAATCCTGCGCTGTCTACGAGCCTATCGGGGAACCGGGAGAATCTCCAGACAAAGGTGGATGCATCAATTTGCTGACGCCTCACCGCTTCATATCCAAGAATGCCTGCGGTATGGCCCCAGGCTCTTGCTTAATTGAAATTGAGAAATGGAGGGCATAAAAATCTTAGATGAAAAATTATCGTATTAGGTAAACCTGAATGTGAGTTTTATAACAGTCCGCAGGGCTATAGCCATGTTACAATAGTATCCATGGTAGGTGAATTGTTAGTTAGAGAATAATATTGCCGTAAGAGGAGAATAAAAATGGTAAGGATTATTATAGAGCATAAGACAAAAGATGTTGATGGCCTTATTAATTTGCTCTGGCGACTTAGAACAGAGGCAATGAAGCAACGAGGCTATATAACTGGTGAGACACTGGTCAATATCGAAGACCCGTCTAGTGTTTTTGTGATAAGTACTTGGGAAAAAGCTGAAGATTGGGATAACTGGAATACATCAGAAACTAGAACCAAACTGACCAAGCCAATTAACGATATTTTACTCGAACCTTATAAGGTGCGTAAGTTCCACTATTATCTAGCTAAAGAGAAACGGGTATGGTCGTTCTAGTAACATCCGCACAGGCTCAGGACAGGAAAAGTCCTTATACCCGAGTGAGGCTTCTAAAGCTAGTTCACAATTGAAGACCACTTTGATATCAGGGTGTTATTCTCGTCAAAAAATTAATTTTTTACGGCCTGATTTAGAGGCAATGCCTGTTTTAAAACAATTCTGCGGCTGAGTATAAGTAATTAAACGATTGTAACCAGTCCCGAAACGGGAATAACAACCGGGCTAATTGATGCTGGCTTTACAGCTTCCAGATGTTGGTTAATTGTTTGAAGTCAATCATACCGCTTTCAGCCATATTCTCAACTTCAAAACCTGCTTCCACTGGAGCAGCTATGGGGTTAAGCCCACCAAGTAATATTATGCCAACCCTGTTTATCCCCACTGCAATTTGACAAACAGGCTCGCTTATTCTACCTAAGTAATAGACTCCGTTTATACCAGCTTGTTTCAGTGACGTAGTAACTTCTTCGACGATTGACCTCGATAGTGCTGGTATTTCTCGGAAGTTGGCCAATATTCTACCGTTGCCGGTTTCTATCGCTTCGCTGACGCTTGTCATCCGGGCACGCATATATTGCTCAGATGGATCCAAAGATGTCCCCCCATAATTAATGATTGCAGTAAAACGTAATGGTTTGTAATTTCTAATTTCCAGTATGCCGCCAAACTTAGATTCCATGGGGACACCGTTTTTCAATAATACTCCGTTTACCGTTACGCCGCATACTGTGGCGATGCCTATTTTCCCGTCTGGAATAACCACATCGCCAAGCTTATCTCCACTCTCTGCTATTGCTACAAGATCACTGACACATATACCGGCTTTAAACACATTCTTCATAGTCTTGAGAGCTTTGGGGAAATCATCCTTATTGAAAAGAGAAGTATTTATAGGCAGCATGCCCTCTTTTGTCTTTGGATTAAATGTGGTACGAAAGGCTAGTAGTTCAAGTTTCTCTTGGATAAAGCTTAGACGGTCAGGTACCAGGGCTGTTCCCAATTCCTTAAGTCCTTGTTCTGAAATTAATCTACCATCCCGACCTAATGGCTGGGTATAACCTCTTTCATCTGTGATTTTAAGGTGGTATCTTACTGCTCGCTCGCTTAAGTAAATTCCTTGCTCCTCAAGTTTCCTAGCGATAGTGATTGAGCCCATGGGCTCGGAGGATTCGCTTAGCACTTTCAAAATAGCTATGATTTTTCTTTCTGCTTCAGAGCCAGCGCTTAGTATCATAATTTCGCAAATCCGAAATAGATTATGTTTTATTATACTATCTCTAAAACAAAAAAAGAATAGTTTAGCTGAATCGCTTTAACCGTTTTGACTAAAGCTGGCGTTTGTATGTACTGATGAGTATTGAGGAAGGTGTCTGCTCAGCGTTTAGTGAAAGCAATATGTTGTTAACCTTTGAAGCGATTTGTGATTGGCAGGCGTCGATCGCGCCCAAAAGCTCGTGGGGTTATTTTTATCCCGGGAGGTGCTTGACGACGTTTATATTCACTACCATCTACTAATCTGGCAGCGCGTTTAACCACTTCTTCCTCAAAACCTAAGTCGATAATCTGTTCGATACTTTTGTCTTCCTCAACATAGGCTTCTAAGATAGGGTCTAACATATTATAGGGTGGCAAAGTGTCGGTGTCACGCTGACCTGCTCTTAATTCAGCCGATGGTTCCTTATTTATTACGGTAGCTGGTATGAGTTCGCTACCAGCTAGGGAATTCCGGTAACGAACAAGTTCATAAACCAGAGTCTTAGGAACGTCTTTAATGACGGCAAACCCGCCAGCCATATCACCGTACAATGTGGTATAGCCTGTAGCCATTTCGCTTTTATTACCAGTTGTCAGAACCAACCAGCCAAACTTATTGGACAAAGCCATAAGTATATTACCTCTGATTCGTGCTTGGATATTTTCCTCTGTTGCATCAGGCTTCATATCGTTGAATGGCTCTTTCAGAGTATCGAGATAAGCTTGAAATACTTTATCGAAAGGTATATTAAGAAGTTTAATACTCAAATTTTGAGCTAGGAGCTTGGCGTCAGACAGACTGTCTGGTGAAGAATATCTGGAAGGCATAGCTACTCCAATGACATTTGATGCTCCTAGAGCATCTACAGCGATAGTAGCTACTAGGCTGGAATCAACTCCTCCAGAAAGCCCTATTACTACCTTTTGGAAACCATTCTTGATAATGTAATCATGGGTTCCAAGTACCAAAGCATCATATGCTTCTCCTGGAAAACCACGAATCTCTAGTTGTCTTGATGATAGCGGAGGTTTTGTGGTAGAAGAGAGCAACTCGGAAACCATAGTTTTAGTCACAGGCCATTTTTGTAATCCTAATGAGGCTTCTTTTCTCCATCTAGAATCATGAAGGCGGGTACGGAAGACGGCTTCACCATCGAGGTCGGCTACTGTAAGGTCTTCTTCAAACTGTTTGCATCTGGTGATAAGGTGTCCCCTTTCATCCAGAATCATGCTGTTGCCATCGAATACCAGTTCATCTTGTCCTCCGACCAGATTACTATAAGCTATGATGACTACGTTGTCTGCAGCACGGGTGCTTAACATTCTTTCTCTGAAATTGCCTTTACCAGCATGGTATGGAGAGGCGCTGATATTTACTATTATCTCTGCACCTGCATAAGCCTGCACCGTGACTGGCCCTGCTTCATACCAAATGTCTTCACAGATGCTTATACCTATGCCGATTCCACCTATGGTATATATAGGGCATTCATTGCCAGCTTGGAAGTATCGGTTTTCATCAAAAACTCCGTAATTTGGCAAATATATCTTGTGATAAATGCCGATAAGCTTTCCATCGTAGATAATTGCAGCGGCGTCGTAGATGTCCTCTCTTGCATCAACGAAACCAACAATAATGGCCAGGCCCGAAGATTGCTCGATGATCTGATTTAAAGACCGCAGATTCTCGTCTATAAATCTAGGTTTGAATAAGAGGTCCTCTGGCGGGTAACCGCAGATGGCAAGCTCAGGGAAGGTGACTAGGTCGACACCCAAAGCTCTGGCATCCGCGATGGACTTCATGATCTTCTGGGTGTTACCTGCGAAGTCACCAACAGTGGTATTGATCTGAGCCATACCAATCCGCAGCCTGCGCATCCTAATTCCTTACACTACACCTAAATTAAGTACCAGATCAGGATTTGATCTAGTATCTATTAAGCTGGTACTCAATGATTTGTCTTAACAGCAATGTCTTACTACTCATCTTATTTTCGTTAAGAGCCTAAAGCAAGGCTTGTTATTTTTAGTTCTCAACAGCGATTTCTACTACATTCTCCCGTGCAATGGCTATTTCGGCGCCATTCTTTTTAACAAAGACATGCATTAGGCCCATTATCTCGTATTTGCCTTTTTTTAGACTAGTTGTATCCCACCTGGTTGGGAAATTGTCACGTTTATCGTTCGACTCTCCGACCTTGATCCAGGTAGTCGTACCCTTTTTACGGTAATACCAGGGATTACTGATCTTGACGATGGGCCCAGATATGCCTAGCATTTCTAGTTCCTTCTGTAACAGCTCTTCATCAAGCGTTTCCCGCAGAACGACAGCACCAGAATAGCTTTTCAGTACCTCCGATGGAACGATGTAGCATGGCCCCCAATTGTATGACATAATTCACCTCCAATTTTTTAGATTGACCGTTTAATTTCTAGCAATCAACCTTCTCCTCACTTTACAAGATCGGTAAGTATCTTTTGAGTTCATACTCTGTTACTTGGGTTCGGTACTGGTCCCATTCGATTTTTTTATTCTTTAGGAAAGCCTGGAAAACATGTTCCCCCATGGCTCTCCTGACTAATTCGCTTTTCTCGGTTAGCTGTATGGCTTCTAGCAAATTGGCTGGAAGAGTTTTAATTCCCATTTTCTTCCTTTCTTCATTGGACATTTCATACACATTTTTTTCAACGGGGTCTGGTAACTCATATCCCTTTTCAATTCCTTCCAAGCCGGCTGCCAGCATTACGCTGAAACAAAGATATGGATTGCAAGCTGGATCGGGAGAGCGATACTCAATTCTAGTTGCTTTTTCTCGCCCAGGTTTATATTCAGGAACGCGGATAAGGTCAGAGCGGTTACGTCGTGCCCATGTTATGTAGACTGGAGCTTCATAGCCAGGAACCAGGCGCTTATATGAGTTTACCCATTGACTGGTAATGCATGTAATCTCAGGCGCGTGTTTGAGCAAACCAGCTATAAAACACTTAGCTACCTTGGAAAGATTATTTTTATCTTTGCTGTCAAAAAAGGCATTGGTGTTCCCTTTAAACAGTGATTGGTGCACATGCATGCCGCTGCCATTCATACCGAAGACGGGTTTAGGCATGAAGGTAGCATAAACACCGTTAGCTATGGCTACCTGTTTTACCACTAGCCTGTATGTCATTACCTGATCGGCCATGGTCAGGGCATCTGTATATCTCATATCTATCTCATGCTGGCTCTTGGCAACCTCGTGGTGTGAATATTCAATGCCGATACCCATTTCTTCAAGCAGAAGCACTGTTTCTCTTCTCAGGTCAGTGGCTGCGTCGAGAGGAGTCATGTCGAAATAACCACCCTCATCCAAAATCTGGGTGCTTAGTGAATCTTTGAAGTAGAAATACTCCAGCTCTGGTCCTACATAATAGGTATATCCCAGATCAGCAGCCCGCTTTAAGTTTTGCTTAAGAACATATCTGGGGTCACCTTCAAAAGGTTCGCCACCTGGTCTTATAATGTCGCAGAACATCCTGGCTACACCCTGAGCCTTTGGTCTCCAAGGTAACGACACAAAAGTATTGGGGTCAGGCATAGCCACCATGTCGCTCTCATCGATGCGGGCAAAGCCCTCAATTGATGAGCCGTCGAAGCCCATTCCCTCGCTCAGTGCTCCCTCAAGCTCCTCCACAGTTATAGAAAAACTTTTCAGTAAGCCAAGTATATCTGTAAACCACATCCTGATAAATTTAATATTTTGTTCTTTAGTCTTCTTGAGAACATATTCACATGCTTCGGATCTATTTTTAGTTGCCATTAAATTTTTCCTCCTGTTAATTAAAATTAAAGTTGCTCGTTGGTATTAAACACCAAAGTGGAAATTAAATCAATGCATTTAATCCATCATGAATTTTATGTTCTATACAAACCTCCTTTTTAAATGATTTTGTAGCATAGGTTTTATATTAGGACCATATGTCCTGTTTTTAGACAACACGTTCACCCTCTTCGCCTGTCCTTACTCGCACTGCATTTTCTACTGGTATAACAAAAATTTTCCCATCGCCCACCCTACCAGTTCTAGCTACCTGACAGATAATAGCTACCACCATATCACTTGTCTTGTCGTCAACTACAACTTCGATCTTAGTCTTGGGCAAAAAATCTACCCTGTAGACTCCTGCTCTCCACTGCAAGGCAATGCCCTTTTGTGAACCACGGCCGCTTACTTGGGTTATAGTCATGCTTACAATACCCTTTTCTTCTAAAGCAGCTTTCACGGGTTCCAGCTTTTCCTCTCTAATAATTGCTTCTATCTTCTTCATGATGATATACCTCCATAAGCTCTCTCACCATGCTGAGAGATGTCTAGTCCTACCATCTCTTCCTCATCTTTTACTCGAAGGCCTATGGTGGCTTTTAAAATCTTTGCCAATACCCAGGTGATCACAAAGGCATAAGCCCAGGTTGCTGCCACACCAGCTAGCTGTTTAAGAACCTGCATACCATTGCCGAAGATCAAACCATCTGCTCCGGCTGAGTTAACGGCTAAGGTGGCGAAAATTCCCGTAGCGATAGCTCCCCAAGTCCCACCAATTCCATGACAAGCCCAGACGTCCAGAGATTCGTCTATCTTAAAACTCTTATTTCTCCATATCATGAGATAATAGGAGAGTATGGAAGCTATCACTCCTATCGGTATACCAGCCAAGGGGTGTACAAAACCTGCTGCAGGCGTAATTGCTACCAGTCCGACTACAGCCCCCGTAGCTGCGCCGAGTACTGATGGTCTGCGATTGATCCAACCTAGCATCATCCAGGTGAAAGCTGCAGATGCGGCTGCAGTATTAGTAGCTACAAAAGCGTTTGAAGCTAAACCCCCGGAGGTTAGGGCGCTGCCAGCGTTAAAACCAAACCAACCAAACCAGAGAAGAGCGGCACCTAATATCACCATTGGTATATTATTAGGTTCCATTGGTTCCCTTTCACGGTATCCCTTGCGTGGACCGAGTACCAGAGCTAATGCCAGTGCTGATACTCCGGCATTAATGTGCACCACGGTGCCACCAGCAAAATCGAGAGCCCCCAATTTTGCTAGCCACCCTCCACTGCCCCAAACCCAGTGAGCAACTGGGCAGTACACTAAAGTGAACCATAAAACTGAGAAAATAATTAGGGTGCTGAACTTTATTCGTTCTACAACGGCTCCGGTAATAAGCGCAACAGTGATAATAGCGAATGTGGCCTGGAATATCATGAAGGCTAGATGAGGAACTGTAGTGGCATATATGGATGATGGCTCTTGTCCAACACCCATAAGTCCAATCCAGTCCAATGACCCGATAATGCTCCATTTGTCAGGACCGAAGCTTATACTATAGCCGTACAGAACCCAGAGAATTGATACCAGCGCAAGGATAGCGAAGCTCATCATTATAGTGGAAAGTAGATTTTTTCTTCTAACCATGCCACCATAGAAGAAAGCTAAAGCTGGCGTCATTAGCATAACCAGCGCTGACGAAATTAGAAGCCACGCGGTATCGCCAGGATTAACTGACATCTGCATTCCTCCTGTCTTCAACATTTGTCTTCTTAAATCTGTGATAGTTTTGTTTCTCGAAAGATTTATTTCCTCTTTGAGATAGATGTGGGGAAAGCATGGCCCATAAACCCATGGTCAAATGCATGTCTCTTTGAGTACCTATTTGGAATAAGTCTTTGGCCATATTTACCTCTTGTAGAAAATCCCCTGTTAGAAAAAATTATAGAGGCAAAATGTTTCAAACATATTACAGGCAGGTTAAATATGTATTACAAAAAGAAAAATTCTTCCACCTATAGTTGACGAGAGATATAGGTTGAGTTTATAAATTTGAAATAGTAGATATGGCGGTTTTGCTATTCGAGATATCGCTGGTCTCCAATAGGGGGGACCAATTGCCCTCTCTGAATATATAGCCCATATTTCTAACTGTGTCGATAAAGGTATGAGTGGAATCCTCTATCTTGCTTCTGAGCCTTCTTATATGTACATCCACTGTTCTATCTCCACCGTAATAGTCATAACCCCATACTTCATTAAGTAGAGCCTCTCGGCTAAAAACTCTTCCTTTGTTAGTTGTCAGAAACCTGAGTAGCTCGTACTCTTTAAAAGTCAAAGAGAGAAGCCTGCCTTCGAGATACACCTCGCATTTGGCAGTGTCTACAAATAAATCACCACATCGGATTACCTCCTCCCCATGTAGTTTGTCTGTTCTCTTAAGTATTCTTTTAATTCTTATCACCAACTCTGACAGGTCATATGGTTCAACAACAAAATCATCTATACCGGGAGCTGATTCGATGCCATGCACCATATTCTTTGATATAAGGACAATAACAGGTAATTGCTTCCCGAAATTTATTTCTTGGAGTCGGCCCAAACTGGACTCAGTCCAAGTTGAGGCTGGTGAACTATCCAAATCAACTAGCGCTAAATCAATGCTTTGTTTTATAACCTCGTTAAGAATGTCCTTGGTATCTTTGGCAATAGTGCAAGTGAGTCCCTCGCGAGAGAGTTCCATATTCAGTTCTTTAATCCGCTCAGACTCTCTAGCTACTATCAATATTCTATGCAATTCTATTCCTCTTTATGTGATCATTTTGATTTCATAGGTCCCAGAAACTCTGTAGCTTTACCACATCTATTACACCGCTCATCGCTTTGTTTACTACATTGAGACCTTCTTCAACAGCACCAGCCGCTGGATTCAATCCACTGAAAAGAATCAGACCAATATTATTCAGACTTACTGGGATTTCACATATTGGCTCGGGCGTCTTTCCTATTGCAAATAAGCTGCAAAGATTGACTGATTTCAATTTTTCCAATACCTTTTCAGTTGCTGGTCTTGATAGCATTGGAATCTCATGAAAGCTAGCGAGTACTTTGCCCTCACCCCTTTTTGCCACTTCGGCGACATTGGTCATTTTACTGGCAATAAATATCTCAAGGGGATCTATGGTAGAGCCATGATACTCTATCAAATCTACAAAACGGCATGGCTCATAATTCCGTATCTGAATCAATCCTCCAAATCGCGAGTCAATGGGTATGCCAGCTTTAAGTAATGATCCGGTTATTACAATACTAGATACCGTAGCAAGCCCAATTTTCCCATTTGGCACAACTATTTCTCCGAGCCTCTCTCCTTCAGAAGCTATGGCTACCAGGTCGCTTACGCAAAGTCCAGCTCTAAAAATAGCTCTCATTGTTTTTAAGGCTTTTGCGAACTCTTCCTTGTCAAACAAAGATACATCTATAGGGATGCAGCCAGTGCGTCCGTCCATATCGAAAGTGGTGAGATAAGCTAGAAGTTCGATTTTATTAGTTACAAAGCCTACCTTGTCGCATACCAAAGCATTTCTTAATTCCTCAAGTCCAGGCTGAGTAATCGTCCTACCATCTCTATGACCTACAATATGAGTAAGACCTCGCTCATCCATTATCCTCAGGTGATACCTTACTGCCCGTTCGCCAAGGTCTATACCTTTCTCCTTGAGCCGACGAGATATAATCCTGCCACCTAGAGGTTCCTCGGAATCGCTGAGGATCTCCAGAATAGCTGCTATCTTTCTCTCTACCTCGCGCGTCTCCTGACGTATCATTTCTTTATTCCTTCCACTAATATGCATAAAGCCTGCCATAAGGTTGGAGATATAGTGGGAATAGCCGGTAATAATTTTCTCTGTAGTCAATGGTGTTTCTCCTGATATTTATAGTGTTACTAGGATAAAAGATCATACATCGTTGACAACCGACACAGTTTCCCTCGCGATTTCTTGCCTCGTCATCAGCAGCGTCATGGTAGTGTACATCAAAGCTAGCCTGATTAACACATGCCTGGCACTGTATGCACCGAGCTTGATCCCTTTCCACTAAGAATCTTGATGGTGAATAAGTTTTCACCTGTATCCTCCGTTTACTGTTCCATTCTCATCGGGATTCCTCTTTTGGCTAAGTAACTCTTTACTTCGTGTATGGAGTAAGTCCGATAGTGAAAAATACTGGCGGCAAGCACGGCATCAGCCTTGCCGTCTACCAGAGCCTCATATAAGTGCTCTAGGTTCCCAGCTCCTCCGCTAGCGATAACTGGCACATTCACCACTTCGCTAATATTACGAGTTAGCTCTAAGTCATAGCCTGCCCGATGACCATCAGCATCCCAACTGGTAATTAGTATTTCTCCAGCACCAAGATCAACAGCTTTCTTTGTCCAATTAAGGACATCTATGCCTGTTGGACGTTGGCCTCCATGGGTTAAAACCTCCCATTTAAATCCAACTGAATTATTAATTCTCCTAGCATCAATTGCTAAAACTATGCATTGAGATCCGAACCTATGTGCTCCATTTTCGATAAGCTCGGGAGTATTAACGGCGGCGGTGTTTATACTTACTTTATCGGCTCCTGCTTCCAGCATTCGTCTCATATCACTGATACTGCGTAAACCTCCTCCCACGGTCAACGGAATGAATACATGCTTTGATACGCGCTCAACAACATCTACCATAGTATTTCGTTCTTCTGGCGTCGCACCGATATCTAGAAATACTATTTCATCAGCACCCTCTTCATAGTAAAACTTGGCTAGTGCCACAGGATCACCGGCATCACGAAGGTTGGTGAAGCTTGTGCCTTTAACCACGCGTCCTCGAGTTACATCAAGGCAGGGTATAATTCTTTTTGTTAACATTTATCTAAAACTCTCCGTACTGAAGTCTAACTTGCTTTCAGAATTGCTTCTGTCGTTTCATCTTTTAAGGAACAAGGTGGTTTCTCTGGGCTGCCGTATACTTGTCACAGAGCTCGCATTAGTTCCTGCTCCCCTTGAAGTAGACGTTTTATGTGATTCCGAAAGGGAGGGTAAATATCTTGGCTAATATTTAGACTGGCAATCAATGCTTTCTGGCTGTAGCAATCAGACGAACGGAATGACATCATGTCAATGGTGCGCTCAGTAGCCAGGCACCTCGAGGTAAGAGGACAAGAGTAGGGGGAATAAGCCTTGTCATGAGCAATTATTAGCGCTACATTTCTATCCACATCACAAATTGTTTCAGCAGCACCGATACCACTGGCTGAATTTCCTATGGTTAGATATTTGGTTTTGATTACTTCAGTTTTTCCTGCCATGTTTGCCCTCCACTAAGAGCCATGTCTAGAAAATTAAAATACATTCTCAAACCATAGTTTCCGCTTTTTTCTGGATGAAACTGTGTTGCTATCAAATTATCCTTGATAATCATGCTGCAAATCGGCACACTGTAGTCTGTTATACCCGCTATTACCGACTTATCGTCTGGTGCGGCATAAAAGCTGTGGACAAAATAAAAGTTGGTATCATCTGGTATACGATCAAAGATCGGATGATTAAATTGTTGTTTTACCTGATTCCAACCCATGTGAGGAACTTTTAGTCCTTTAGGTAGTCGTCTCACTGTCCCGGGTATTATGTTCAAGCATCTGTGTCCTCCACCTTCTTCAGTGTTCGATAGTAGTATCTGTAAGCCAACACAGATAGCTAATAATGGCCTCTTCTCGTTAATCAGTTGACGGATGACACTGGTCATTCCCATCGATTCCAGCCTAGCCATGGCATCTCCCGCGGCACCAACTCCTGGTAGTATAACTGCCTTAGCATTCAACACGTCTTCTGGTTTATGGGTAACCTTCAAGCTATAGCCCAATTTGTTAATGGCGTTGGTAACGCTACCCAGGTTCCCAGCGCCATAATCTATTATGGCTATCATTTTTTGTTTCCTCGTTCTTAAGACTTGATTTTTACACTTTAACAACTTGTGAAGCTTTAGCTTTACCATGTTCTACAACAAAAAGGGCCTTATTTAGGCAATTGGCCACACAAACAGTACTCTCATGCTCAGGGCATAGATCACTTTTCGTAACAACTTTGTTGTTGGTATCTCTAGTCAGTGCCCCATTGGGACAGGCAACTATGCACGTCCAGCAACCCATACATTTTGTGGTATCAACGGTAATTCTACCGGTTGCTGGCTCTTTACGCATAGCACCGGTTAGACATGAATAGACACACCAGGGTTCATCACAATGACGACACTGAAGAGAAAAACAAACCTCTCCGTTTTTCTCAAGGCGAATGCGGGGTAAAGGACGACGGCTCTCTTTCTTATGTGCCTTTATTATATCTCCTGATTCGGGATTTGCAGTTTGGCAATAGACGCGGCATAGTCCACAACCCATGCAAGCCTCTTCCATTATATTATATATGTTCTCTTCAATTCGGGTATCTCCCGTTACTAAATGCGGTATACGGCAACCGCTTTCCGTTTTATCATAATAACATACGCTGTCAGTGATGTCAAAGATTAAATAAAGGTTTTTTAAAACTAAACAGAGAGTTGCTAAAATTAAATTGGCTAGACTTTAAGATTTGCCGCATATATTGAAGAATATTGCCCAGTCAAGTATATTTTGTGCAGTATTACTAGTTTAGTATTTTGAGGCACCTATTTCTTCCATTTTGCCAGTGACGATGTAGACTATCCGCTCGCAGATGTTCGTAACTCTATCAGCACTGCGCTCGATGTTGTGAGCTACCCAGATTAGCCGTGTAGCCCTTGTTATAGTTCGTGGGTCCTCTACCATAAAGCTAAGCAATTCTCTAAATACCTGGTTGTGGAGTTCGTCTATTTCATCGTCTTCAGCTGCGATTTGTCTGGCAGCCTCGGCATCGTTATTGACAAATGCAATTAAACTTCGGTGTAGCATATCCCGCGTTTTTTCTGCCATGCGCGGCAAGTCAATGAGAGGTTTCAAGGGTGGTTCATCACCTATCATCACTACAATCTTGGCTATTCCCTCAGCATGATCTCCAATCCTCTCTAATTCGGTTATAATATTGAGTACGCTAATAATAGCGCGCAGATAGATTGCCATAGGCTGCTGAGTGGCAATAAGCTGAATGCAGTCCTTCTCTATGTCAAATCTTTTCTCGTTGATGTTGATATCATCGGCAATTACCTGATGCGCTAGGGAGATGTCTCTCCTCTTCAGTGCTTCAACGGAACAGCCAATAGCTTTATCCACCATGTTCCCCATGGACAGAACATCATTCTGAATTTCCTTTAGTTTGTTGCGAAAAGTTGCTCTTATCTCCATTTTTAATCCTCATAATAATCTTAGATTATTACCAATAGTATAAATCCAAGTTACTAGCCCATCCAACCTTAAGGTATTTTGAATATATGCTGAAGGGCTATATGTTGAATGTCGTAAAAAAATGAGAAGTTAGCAATAACTTCAGAGCCAGAAAGAAGAACTTATCACTAATGGCTAAAAGAGATAACAGTCTCTTTATAAGATATACAATTCCCTATTTTTCGAAGGAAGGTAACTATATTAAGAGGCTAGCAGGCGATATCCAGCGGATTGTCCTTAATCCCCCTCAGCTATTAGCTTCCTGAGTTCTACAACCATTTCAGGTACATCGATTTTCATAGGGCATCTTACCTTGCATCTGCCACAGGTCAAACAGGTATATGCCATTGCTGCACCTTTCTCTTCGTTATGACTAAGCAAATATGCCCAGACTGCACCAACGCCACTAAAATATTTATCGCCAAAATGTCCAGCAGTAAAGGCAAACACAGGACACTCATAGAGGCAACCACCGCACCTCAAGCAGTAAAGAGCCTGACGTAGTATTGGATGTTTAGCCAATTCGGTCCTGCCTGCATCCATGAAGATAACATGGACCTCTTTCGGGCCGTGGGCACCATAAGTGGTTACTTTCTCGATATCACCAGTTTTACTAGGACCTGATACCATGCTTACATAGGAAGGAATAGTGTAGTTGGCATATCTCCAGGTTACTTCGGCTACCTTAAAAGCATCGCCAAGGGTCGGAACCAGTTTTTCCATGCCGATGAGTGCTATATGTACTGGGGGAGCACCGGTTGCTAACCGAATATTGCCTTCGTTCTCAATAATGAACATAGTGCCGGTATCGGCTGAAACCACATTAGCGCCGCTCATACCTATGTCTGCCTTGAAATACTTTTCTCGTAGCAAAGCTCTGGCGGTTGCCACTAGACTTTCGATGTCTGGCTTTAGCTCCTTTCCTGTGATTTTGGAGAACAGTTTGGCGACATCTTCCTTGGGGACATGAATCGCTGGCGATAGAATATGCATAGGTCTCGAGCCTAATTTCTGAATAATAAACTCGCCGAGGTCGGTTTCATAAACCTCGTTACCATGCTCCTCCAGATGCTCACGGAGTCCAATTTCTTCAGCAGTCATACTTTTGCCCTTGACGATTAGCTTACCTTTCCCCACCAGCCCGTCGATAATATTCAATGCATCCTTAGCTGTTTTAGCTATATAAGCTTTCCCCTTGTTTTCCTGTATAACCTCGCTAGCTTGTTGGGCGAGTTTTTCCATCTCTCCCACAGCCTTTTTCTTTATCTCCAGTACCTCGTCTGCCAGTTTAATGGTGTGAGGAAATTTTTTAAGCGCAGTATTAGTATTAGATCTGTAGCTCGCGATAGCCCGAGATAAAGCAAGTTTTATCCTTGCATTATGGGCTGCATCCATTATTTCCTTTTTATATTCTGTAGTAATGGACATCTCTATACCTCCATAGCTCTGGCTACCACTTCAGCCAAATCAAGAACTTCTACATTATCGACTTTTAATACCTTAAGGCCATCCTTCAACTGCATAATACATCCAGGACATTGCGTAACAATAATCTTGGCACCTGTTTTAACCAGTTCTTCAGTTCTGCTCACTGCTAACATTTCACTTAGTTCGGGAAAAACAACTTCAAATCCTCCCCCTCCACCACAGCATGTGGCCCATTCACCTTTGGTCCATTCAGGCTCCACAAACTCTATGCCTTTGATAGCTTTAAGTATTTCCCGTGGTTCATCTATAATACCCAGATAACGCCCAAGCTGACAGGGATCATGGTATGTGACCTTAACTGCATTAGGGAAACTTAGTGTCTTTGACTGCATGTTATCCAGTACAACCTGTGAGAAATGATTGACTTTGATATCATATCCCTCAACGCAACCAGGAATTAGGGTGCGTAAAGCATAGGTGCACGAAGGGACAATGCTGATAATCCGCTTTACTCCAAAGGATTTTAGTTTCTTATATGTCTCCTCAGCATTTCGAGCAAAATCTTTCCGTAATCCAGTGTAGTATAGTAAGCCACCACAACATGGCTCATCTTCGGCAAGGTAGCCGAACTCAAGCCCAAGACGTTTAAGAACCTTGACAGCATCCCTGAGAGGCTGTGCCTCGGCTTCACTCTCTTTCGTTGATATCTTACGGTATATCTCAGCAGCATTAATGCCCAGTCTCTTTTGGAACGAAGCAATGCTCATGGCAAAATCAGAACCGATAACACTTTTGTCTGTTTTTCGTATCAGAGACATCATTGATGCTAGTGAACTAGAATATTGGTAGCCACATCCAGCAAAAAATATTGTTTCTTTTGTTCCAGAAAAACTAATGTCCTTGGCCCATTTTGCTTTTTCCTCTTTTTGAGCACCAAGTATATTCTGCTTGGACATAATATTATCAGCAATATAAACTAATCCTTGTGGTACAAACTCCTTTGTCTTTTTGCTCATACCATTATTATCCTCCTCTTTTTACTGGTATTTGTACTTATTTGCTTTTTTGACGATTGTCCTTATTATTATACAAAGTCCCAGGCCCGACGTGAAACTGCTCGAAATCCATTTATATATATACAATTGTATAAGGCAACCTCTTGTCTAATATGAAATTCCAAAGCATCATTGTACTAAACCTTGTCTGGAACATCAATTAGCCACAAGTCATATAATAAAGAATCAAAAGCTTATTTTCTAATTTAGGGACTTTAACCTTGATTGAAAAATCGAGACATAAGAATGTTGTTTGGCTGGATTAATCAATGTTATACTTTCGGAAGATAGGTAGAAAGGTAGTCTTCTGATGAAAAGGGCAGACGGTCGTGCTAATGATGAACTTAGACCAGTGCGCGTTAAATTAGGTTACCAGGCTTTTGCTGAGGGTTCTGCGCTAATAGAATTGGGAAATACTAGAATAGTTTGTGCTGTGACTGTCGAAGATAGAGTACCCAATTTTCTAAAGGGTGGGGGTACAGGTTGGGTTACTGCAGAATATGCCATGCTTCCCCGTTCCACGCATACTCGTACTCCTCGTGCTGGTTCTACTGATAGAACGGCAGGTCGGAGCCAAGAAATCCAGCGCCTTATTGGGCGTAGTTTGAGGGCTGTTACAGACCTCTCTGCCCTTGGTGAAAGAACGTTTATCGTAGATTGTGATGTATTGCAGGCGGATGGTGGAACTAGAACTGCTGCTATCACTGGTGGGTATATAGCCTTGTTCCAGACAATGCACGTTTTGAAGAGCCGTGGCATTCTGCCGGCGATTCCATTAAAGGCTGCAATAGCTGCTACTAGTGTCGGCATAGTGGATAGAGAGGAACTTCTTGACCTTTGTTATCAGGAGGACTTTGCCGCTTCTGTAGACTTCAATGTAGTAATGACTGATAAAAGCGAATTCGTAGAGATTCAAGGGACTGCTGAGGGTAGGCCTTTTTCTAAAGATACTATCAATTCGATACTTTCTCTTGCTGAGAAGGGTATAAAGCAGTTGTTTATTCTTCAAAAAACAGCCCTAGCAGAATTACACTAAGGGCGCACCTGACCATTGCCGATAATAACCCATTTGTAGCTGGTGATTTCTTTTAGAGCCATGGGCCCACGAGCATGGAATTTCTGAGTGCTTATACCTATTTCTGTTCCCATGCCGAATTGGCCGCCGTCAGTAAAACGAGTGCTGGCATTAGCATAAACACAGGCGGCATCAACTTCATTGAGGAAACGTGTGGCTGCTGCTTTATCTTCGGTAATTATAGCTTCCGAATGCCCGGAGCCATAATGCTCTATATGTTCTATAGCCTCGTCTAGGGAGTCAACTACTTTAATAGCAGCAATTAGCGCTAGAAATTCTTTGCCCCAATCCTCATCCTTGGCTGTTGCCAATTTCAATGAAGCATCTGGCTTAAGAATAGCCAGGGCACGTCCGTCACAATGCATTTCAACACCAGCCTTTCCCCATTCTGCGGCGATTAAGGGTAGGTATTTTTTAGCTATATTAACGTGTACCAGGAGGGTATCCAGCGCATTACAGACCGTGGGTCGTTGGACCTTTGCATTGTAGGCAATAGCTACTGCTTTATTTATATCAGCTTTGCTGTCAATATAGGTATGGCAAACTCCTATTCCACCAGCAACTACTGGCATAGCAGCATTTTCGATGACGAATTTGATTAAACCAGCACCACCACGTGGTACAATAAGATCTATTACTCCTTTCATCTCGAGCATATGGTCGACCAGCGACCTGTCTATTGACTCGATGAGCTGCACTGCCCCTTCAGGTATTCCTGCCTGATAAGCAGTTTCCTGAACTATCTTGCCTAGAGCGAGATTGGAATGCAGTGATTCCTTACCACCACGCAGTATGCAGGCATTGCCGGCCTTGAGGCATAACACAGATATATCGACAGTAACATTAGGGCGGCTCTCATAAATAGCTCCTATTACTCCTAGGGGGACTCGTTTTTTAATAAGTTGTAGACCGTTGAGTAACGTTCGTTCTTCTATAACCTCGCCTACTGGATCGGGTAAAGAAGCTACTGTTTTGACATCCTGAGCTATTCCTTGCAGACGGCTAGATGATAACATTAGACGGTCAAGCATAGCTGCGCTCATACCAGAAATCTCAGCTTTCTTGTAATCTAATTTATTAGCTTTTAGGATTTCATTCTGCCGCGCAAGCAGAGCCTTGCTAATGTTTAGCAGAGCCTTATTCTTTATATCTGCTGAAAGAAAGGCAAGTTTTTTAGAGGCTGACTTGGCTAGATTACCTTTTTCTTTTAATTCAGCTACAACAGCTTGCATGTCTATCTACCTGCTTAAAGCAATATCTTGCTTGTTTTCATATTTCTTATGCTATTACCATATTATTTCGGTGTATTACCTCGCTGCCGTATTCATAGCCAAGTATGCTAGCGACTGATCTAGAGTTAATACCTTTGATAATAAGGATTTCATCTGAGTTATAATTGGATATACCGCAACCGAGTCGACTGTCATCTGTGTCGAAGATATCGACGACATCTCCACGCTGAAATTTCCCTTCCAGGCTAGCTATGCCAGCGGGAAGCAGGCTTTTATTTCGTTTTCTGAGTGCTAGAGCAGCGCCACCGTCGATAACTAATTTGCCTTTAGAGGCCAAACCGCTAAGCATCCAGCGTTTTTTACTTTCCATCTTGCTGGATATTGGTGTAAAAATAGTGCCTATTCTATTGCCGAGTGTAACTTGTCGCAAAATATTAGGCCTAAGTCCGCTGGCAATGACAACAGTTATACCACAGGCTGTTGCCAACTTTGCAGCTTCAATTTTGCTAGCCATGCCACCAACACCACGAACTCCAGCAGAGTTACTAGCTAAACGTTGAATTCTATTATCTATCTTCTCTACTATAGGAATGAGTTTGGCACTAGAATCATATTGAGGGTCGGCAGTATACAATCCATCTATGTCAGTAAGCAATATTAGAAGGTCAGCATCTATTAGATTAGCTACCATTGCCGAAAGATTATCATTGTCACCAAATCTAGCTCCGCCTATTTCATCGGTAGCAACCACGTCATTCTCATTAACGATGCAAATCACATTAAGTTCGATTAGAGCTAGGAGCGTATTCCTGGCATTCAAATACCCAGCACGATGGCTAAGGTCAGACTTGGTCAGGAGTGCTTGGGCTACAGTTATTTTATGCTTGCTAAAAATCTGCTCATATATATGCATAAGTTGACCTTGACCTACTGAAGCAAGTACTTGTTTGAAAGGGATATCTTTTCGTTTCTTACGTAGTCCTAATTTTTGTCTTCCTGCAGCAACTGCACCAGAAGATACAATAACTATTTCATGCCCCTCGTTGTGTAGTTCGGCAATTTGCTGTGACAAGCTAGCCATAACCTTTTGATTAAGGTGGTCAGTGCCTCCAGTAAGCAAATTAGTACCAAACTTGGCTACTATACGGTTATAAAGCATGGTGACTAATTATAGCAAAGATATAGAGTAGGCTGTACTGTTTAGTAGTCCTTTACAATGTACATACCTTAAGATATAATCGAAGCCAATGCCTGCTACTAAGCCGAATTTGTCTCAGATTCTCACCAGTGTAGCCTCAATTTTGATACGAATTAATTATCAGGCTTACATTGTCGGTGGTTTTGTCCGCAACTGGCTACTGGACAGGGAGATAGATGACATCGATATTGCCGTTAGAGGAGATGCTTTAGAAGTAGCTAAAGAAGTGGCCGGATACTTCGGCGGTAAATATGTATTGTTGGATGAAGCCAATAGGGTAGCTAGAGTGGTGGTTAATGACTGGGAACAACAGGTGTATCTGGATTTCGCTACGTTCTTAAATACTATTGAAGAAGACCTGGAGCGTCGGGATTTTACTATAAATGCAATGGCAGTTGAGTTTAACGACTTTATATCTGGTTCACCACACTTGCTTGACCCATTCCGAGGGAAGAGAGACCTGGAGAAGAAGTTAATAAAGGCGGTTAGGCAAAGAATTTTTAAGGATGACGCCGCACGGCTGTTGCGAGCAGTTAGATTGGCTGCTGAATTAGATTTCAAGATTGAGCCAGAAACAGAGCAATTAATTAAGCAATATAGCCAGTTGATCAAATCGGTTCCGGGTGAAAGACTTCGCGAGGAATTGCTCAGGATACTTGCGCTAAATCACTCCAGCGATTTGCTGCGTTATTTAGATTGGTTAAATTTGCTTACGGAAATAATACCTGACCTGGAAGAGTTGAAGGGTGCAGAACAACCTAAGGAGCATTACTGGGATGTTTTCAAACATTCTTTGGAAACGGTAGCTGCCATCGAATTTCTTCTTTGCAAGAGGGATTGGCAGTATGGTAGTAGCGATTTGTTGAAAGTAATTCCATGGTCGGAAGAGATTAGGGGACATTTTGATGAGTATGTATCAAGCGATAGTAGTCGTATGATTATGCTTAAAATTGGTGGATTACTGCATGATATCGCTAAGCCACAATCCAGAGTTATAGATGCCACAGGCAGGATGAGGTTTTTAGGTCACGCCAAGCAAGGAGCAAATAAAGCCATTGTAATTTTGAATAGGTTGCGATTTTCCAGCCGTGAAATAAAATTAGTAGAGAAACTGGTTTGTTATCATTTACGTCCAGTCCAAATGGCAAATGTTGGATTGCCGACTAGTCGAGCTATTTATCGCTATTTTAGAGATATGGGAGACGACGGCATAGATGTTTTGTTTCTAGCGCTGGCTGATTACTTGTCTGCTCGTGGGCCTAATCTCGATATCAGAGAGTGGGAACAGCATAATAGTTTGATCAGCTACATAATAGCTGAACATCAAGGCCAACAATCTAAGCTCTTACCAGTAAAACTAATTGACGGGCATGATTTGATTAACATCTTCGACTTGACTTCAGGCCCGATGGTTGGTAAACTTCTTCGTTTAGTTCATGAAGCACAGGCAACTGGAGAGGTAAGTTCAAGGGAGGAAGCACTAGTACTAATTCGTAGAAAGTTGGATAGGGGGTGTCGTGGCAGACACTGTGATAAAACACTACCTACTCCTAATAAAGCAGATGTTTCAATTTGCTAAATTAAAATAGTAAGAGATTAAGTTAGAAATTGAAAAAAAGAAATATATATTTACTCTTTTTTGTATTGATTCTCTTAGGAGTTGCCATTTGGGCAATAGTACCTCTGGATAGCAGTAGGTTTGGAAGGCAGGGGTTAAGCTTGGGTCTTGATCTTAAAGGTGGCAGCTATCTTGTTTATCAGGCTGATTTGACACAAAAAGACCCTACCCAGAGCGATGACGATGCTATGAATGGGGTGTTGGGTAAAATAGAACGGCGTGTTAATGCTTACGGGGTTACTGAACCGGTAATTCAGCGACAAGGTGTTGACCGGATCCTCGTTCAGCTTCCAGGAGTAAAGAATGTGGATGAGGCAAAGAAATCAATAGGCCAGGTAGCCGAGCTCGATTTCAGAGAAGTAAGTCCAGGTACAAGTGCGCAAGCTCCTAGCAAAGAATCAGAAGTAACTTGGATTAAGGCTGCAGCTGCAGGCAAGGATGGTAAAGAAAAGGAACTTACTGGTAAATATCTCAAGCCAAATGCTCAGGTAGTTCTTAATCAACAAACAGGGAAACCGGAGGTAGCTTTTGAGTGGGATGAAGAAGGAGCCATACTATTCGAGCAAATTACCAAGCGCAATCTAAATAAGCCTCTGGGGATATTTTTAGATAACGAACTTATCTCTGCACCAACGGTGCAATCGGTGATTAAAGATAGAGGTGTAATTACCGGACTAGACTTAGAAGAGGCGAAGAGATTGGCCATACAACTTAATTCTGGCTCCCTGGATGTGCCCTTGAAGATTATTCAGGAGCAGGATGTTGACGCTACCTTGGGCAGTGATTCGATTCAGAAAAGCCTTATTGCCGGAGCAATCGGGGCGGTGATGCTAATTCTATTTATGATTCTGTATTATCGTCTGTCTGGATTGGTAGCTTGTATAGCGCTGATAATTTACAGCATTCTGCTCATAGCAATTTTCAAATTAGTCCCTATCACCCTAACATTGCCGGGTGTGGCTGCTTTCATTGTGTCTTTGGGAATGGCTGTTGACGCTAATGTACTTATTTTCGAGAGGATGAAAGAGGAATTAAGAGCAGGGCGCACCCTGGGTGCTGCAGTAGAAATCGGATTTTCCCGTGCCTGGCCGGCCATACGTGATAGCAATGTTACTACTTTTATCGCTTGTATCATCCTGGCATGGTTTGGAGAAACTATGGGGGCATTTATGGTAAAGGGATTCGCTATAACTTTGTTTATTGGTGTTGCGCTTAGTATGTTTTCTGCTATTTCGATTTCTCGACTATTCCTTCGTTTTGTGATTCAAATAGTGAAGAGTCCTTATCTATATGGAGTACGGAAACAATGAACATCGTTGGCAAGCGTTACTGGTTCTTTCTTATTTCAGCAATAATTATCATTCCAGGCATAATATCGCTGATCGTTTTTGGATTTAAATCAGGAGTTGAATTCCAGAGTGGTACTACAATTACCCTGCGCTTCGGCAACGAAGTATCCCAAGAGCAATTGCGACAGGAACTTGCCAATATAGGCTATAGTGAGACGGCAATTCAACGCACCGGCGATGGCGATTATATTGTCCGCACGAGAGAGATATCAACAGAAGCCAAACAAACATTGATCACATCTTTCGAGAAGGCATTCAATACAACTGTTACAGTGCGAGACTTTTTTTCTGTTTCTCCTCTTATAGCGGCTGAGACCGGACGCAATGCTGCTATTGCGGTTATTATTTCTGCTGTATTTATGTTGTTCTATATTGCTTTGGCGTTTCGCCGCATACCTAAGTCATTCCGCTGGGGTACCTGTGCTATTATTTCTCTGCTCCATGATGTTCTGGCGGTCATGGGGATTTTTTCTATTTTAGGGTGGGCGCTTGGGGTCCAAATTGACGCCATGTTTATTTCAGGTATGCTCACTATTGTGGGCTATAGTATCAATAACACAGTAGTCGTTTTCGACCGAATCCGTGAGAACGTCAGCAAAGGTATAAGCAAGGATTTCGAAACTACAGTAAATGCGAGTATTTTAGAAACTATGGGACGGTGTCTCAATACCAGTTTGACCACTCTTTTCCCTATTGTAGCTATATTCCTGCTTGGCGGAGTTACTATCCACTTTTTTATTTTAACACTCCTTATAGGTGTTGTCATTGGTACCTATGACTCTATTTGTATAGCAGGCGAGCTTCTAGTAGCCTGGGAGAAGGGAGAGTTGCGGAAACTATTTTCTGGGTTGTCTTCTGCTAAGAAACCAGCGTAAATAGTATATAATTGCCCATCTCGTTGTCTTCAGAAATTTATTTACTCTTCACTTTATTTGGTGTTTGTCCTTGACTGTTTTAATAAGGTTATCGAAGTTCGTAGTCATTATTTTTGAGTCCTGTTTGCCTAATGGATCAGTAATTTCTTTGTTTCCCAAAAGAATGCTCAATGAAGCTAGTATTGAAGCGGACAAGGCTTGGTGATGGTAACCGCCTTCTAATGTGAAAACCAGATTACCTTGACATAATGTGTCAGCCAGCAATTTTAGTATTTCTACCAGTCGGGCAAATCCCGAGACACTTAATTGCATTAGGGCAATACTGTCAGCCCAGTGGGCATCGTAGCCAGCAGATACCAAAATAAGTTGTGGTTGAAAGCGCATAGCAACTGGTGCCAGGATATCTTCAAAAACTGCTTGGTATTCACTGTCTCCCCAGCCAGCGATAAGAGGGATATTTATGGTAAAACCTTTGCCTTCCCTGGCTCCAGTATCATCAATGCTGCCAGTTCCAGGGTAAAAAGGATATTGATGGGTTGAGAAATAAAGAACATTTTTGTCAGCATAGAAAGTATCTTGAGTGCCATTCCCGTGATGGACATCGAAATCAACGATAAGAACCCGTTCAATGTCGTAATTTACCAGAGCATACTTAGCAGCTACAGCCACATTATTGAATAGGCAAAAACCCATAGCATGCCAGCAAGTGGCATGATGTCCTGGTGGTCTAACCAGAGCAAAAGCACTCTCTGTCCTCTTGCTCATTACGGCATCAACGGCTATTAGAGCACCGCCAGCAGCATATATAGCAGCTTTATAAGAACCTGGTGATGCTACAGTGTCGGGATCAAACCAGCCACCGCCACTTTCACACTTGCGTTCTACTTGAGCAATATATTCCTTGGCATGTACCATAGACAGTTCATCGACTGTAGCAGGACGTGGGGATAATAGAACAAGATCATCCTTAAGTTGACTTTCCTCTAACAATGACAAAGTAGTTGTCAACCTCTGGATATTCTCGACATGAGTTCCGGTATCGTGCTCTAAATAGACGGGATCATAAACAAGGCCTACTCTATTCATAGTCTATTCTCCTTTACGGTTATGGATTAGTTAAGGCTTTGCCCGATAAGATGATAACAAAAGCGACTTCGTGGGAGCAATATTAAGCTTGTTAAGCCATATAATTGTGATTGACTAGACCTCGTGATATACTGGGAAATCGAGAATAATAACGTCTTTAAATTAGTAGCAAATAATTATATTAAATTTGTGGTGTAGCCAAGGCCTCAGAAATATCGGGGAGATTGTTTAGTATGATCTCAGATAACAGTGAAGAATGGATCAACCTAGATGACTATGGTATAAAAAATCTGGGGAATGTCTACAGGAATCTACCTACGCCGGCTCTCTATGAAGAAACAGTTAGACGGAGGGAAGGCTTGATAGCTCACCTTGGGCCAATTGTGGTAAGGACGGGACACTATACTGGCAGATCTCCTGAAGATAAGTTTATAGTTCGAGAAGAGTCCAGCCAGGAAAAAATTTGGTGGGGCAGGGAAAATAAACCATTCGATCAGACAAGATTTAAATCTCTTTATCATAGATTGCTGGCTTATCTTCAAGGAAAGGATATTTTTGTTCAGGATTGCTACGCTGGAGCTGCCCATCGCTATTCTATCCCAATACGTATCATAACTGAATATGCTTGGCATAGTCTTTTTGCGCGAAATATGTTTATCCAGATACAGGATAAAGCTAAGCTTATGAATTTTACGCCGGAATTCACCATATTTAGTATGCCTCGTTTTCATGCTTCTCCTGATATCGATGCCACAAAATCTGAAGTCTTTATCATTGTTAACTTCGGAAAACGGTTGATTTTGATAGGTGGTACCAGCTATGCTGGTGAGATTAAGAAAGCGGTATTCACGGTGCTTAATTACCTGTTGCCTCAAGGGGAAGTGTTGTCAATGCACTGTTCTGCAAACATAGGGGTTGAGGATGATGTGGCTTTGTTTTTCGGCCTCTCAGGCACAGGTAAAACTACTTTATCTACCGATGTCAAAAGAAGACTTATTGGTGATGATGAGCATGGGTGGAGCGAAGATGGTATTTTCAATTTTGAAGGTGGTTGCTACGCCAAGGTTATCCGGATTTCAAAAGAACAGGAACCTCAGATCTACGAGTGCACGCGTAGTTTTGGTACTATCCTTGAGAATGTGACTATTGATAGTCGGACTCGCAGGCTTGATTTGAATGATGCCACGCTTACAGAAAATACTCGTGCTTCCTATCCTGTTGCTCACATTGATAATTCCGTTCGCTCAGGAATTGGCCCTCATCCCCAAAATATTTTCATGCTTAGCTGTGATGCATTCGGGATAATGCCACCTATTTCTCTACTAACACCGGAGCAGGCAGCATATTATTTTCTACAGGGTTACACTGCCAAGGTAGCTGGCACTGAGGTTGGGCTTGGCAAAGAACCTAAAGTAGTTTTTAGCCCGTGTTTTGGTGCACCTTTCTTAGCTCTCTATCCCATGAAATATGCTAGGCTCCTTATAGATAAGATTACTAGACATAAGGTGAAATGCTGGATGGTGAACACAGGGTGGATATTTGGAGAGGTTGGCAGAGGTAAGAGAATTCCTCTGACCTATACTCGGGCATTAATCAGCGCAGCGATAAAAGGTGATCTAGCCAGGACCCCAATGAAGAAAGACCAGGTTTTTGGTTTTATGATACCCAGTGCGTGTGATGATATACCCGGTGAAATTTTAAATCCAGCAGCTATTTGGGGAGATAGTAGTTCCTATTATAAAAAGGCTCGAATACTGGCAGCGGAGTTTGTAGAAAACTTTAAACAATTTGTTGCTGACGTACCACCGGAGGTCTTAAACTCAGGACCGAAGTTGGAAAGTAAATAAAGGCTTTTCTGTCAATAGCTCGTATATCTCATCATCTACACGTAGAACTTGAATCTTCCACTCGTAGGTGAACTTAAATTTACCTTTCTATAAAGGCTTGGCTAAGTGCTGGTATACCCATGGGATTGAGCTTATAATTCTTGACATAAGGTTTAGTTAGAATATAGCTAGTGTTATACCATAAAGGGAAACATGCTGCTTCGTCTAGTATTATCTTTTCGGCTTGGTGGTACAAGTTGATTCTGGTAGTATTATCGGGCTCGATTGCTGCTTGGTCTAGTAATTCGTCCACATGATGATTGGAATAATTGCCAGCATTATATGACGTACCAGTACGAAACAGGTTTTCTAAGAAGTCCTGAGGGTCTGGATAGTCGGCAACCCAACCAAGCATGAACATCTCATCAGCCTCTTTTGTTAAGTAGTACAGGAATATTTCTGGCTCAATCTGCCTGACGGTAACGTCTACTCCAAGGTTTTCATGCCAATCCTGGATGATAGCGCCCAAACTTGGCGATATATCACCTCCCCAACCAGATACAGTGATTTTAATAGGAGGAAATTCAGAAACGCTTTTATATTTTGAGTTAGCAATAAGGCTTTTGGCCTTCACTATGTTATAGTCAACCCCGGTTAGATTTTCATTGTTACCGGGCATGCCTGGCGGTATAATGCCATTAGCGTTAACCACTGTTCCTTTCATTATGATTTTGATGACACGCTCTTTATCAACTGCGTGGCAGAATGCATTGCGGACATTAGCATCATCAAATGGTGGTTTCTGAACATTGAAGCCAATGTAATTTAGGCTTAATTCTGGGAATGTAGTTAATTCCTTATAAAAGGGCCCTTTTTTATCAGTCGCTCGCTCAATATAATCTGTATAAACCTGTGCTACATCAATTTTGCCCGTCTCATATAGTTCCAATGGTGTACCAGATAGAAGCTGAAAATCTATTTGGTTTATGCGAGGTGGCTGTTGGTAATAGAGTTTATTCGATTCTAGTACTAGAACCTGGCCTTCTTGCCATTCTTTTAGCTTAAAAGGTCCTGTTCCATTTGGTTTACGCCACCACTTTTCTCCTTGGGCTACATTGGCTTCATCAACGACAAAAGCAGTGGGATAAGATAGTTTAGCTAAAAAATAAGCTTTGGGAGCATCTATAGTTACCGTGATAGTATAATTATCAATTACTTCTAGTCCACTGATTTCTTTGGATCTCCCTTCTATTACATCTTTGGCACCAGTGATATCATTTAGATACATAGCCGCTGTTTGCGACCCAGTTTTGGGGTTACAAGCCCTTTCCCAGGAGAATTTAAAATCTTGTGCTGTAACCTCTTTGCCATCATGGAACTTTACTCCTTTTCTCAGGAAGAAGGTATAAGTTTTATCATCCTGGCTTCTTTGCCAGCGCTCGGCAATATCAGGAACTGGATTTAGGTTGTCGTCGAAAGCAACCAGACCACTGAATATTTGCATAATATACGCGTGAGAAGATGAATCACTTGAAACCGCGGGGTCAAGAGTTATAGGGCCTGAATCTGACAAATTGAGAACTTCTTGTGCTTGTGGTATTGGACAACCAGTAGCTAAGAATAAAATTGCTATAGCGAGGGAGAAAATAAACAGGATTATTAGTTGTTGGAATTTTTTCATTAATTTTCCTATTTTAAGCCACTAACAATAATTTGGGCAACATAATGGGTAACCTCAATTTATATAGTATGAGAGTATAATACGACTTTTAATTTTGAGCAAATATAACCAGCATTTAAAAAATGATTTTAATTGAGAAAACGCACAAACAATCTCTAAATGAAAGTTGTGAGACGATGAAGCTTAAAAAGGAGAGGTAATGCCATATAGTAAGGAAAAATTTGAGCATATTTTGGATGACCTGATACATGGTGGTCTGGAGAGGTGTCGAAAAGGGGAAATTGAGTTGGGAGCAACAAATACCAGAATCGTCACTACTGACATGATTGTTTTAGATGAGCGAGTTCGAGCCAAAGATATGTACCCGAAGCACCAGTATTATAGAACCAATGCCCACTGTCTACCAAATAGCATGGCGGTTAAAGATGTTAGAGAGCTTATAGGTAAATTCGAATATGGTGTATTCTGTGATATACAGGTGCCTTCCGAGTATCTTGCTACGTCACAAAACAAAGACATTCCAAGCTTATTAAACGTTTACGAAATTGTTTCAAAGGTTGAAGCTGATGCCTTCTATGATGGATGCGTATACTAGGGTCACAAGGGTGGGTTGGGACATCTATCCAATAGGAGCGAGAGCACAACCTAAAGATATACCGCATGGGCATCGTTTAGGTTTAGTTCTTATACTTTAAAATATTTTGAAAAATTGCTTTTAGCTGAATATATTTTTGGTGGATAATGAATTAGGTTATTTCTCTAAAATTCGTGCTAGTTCTAGAAGGCTCAAATCCAGGTTCTTTTTATTTGTAGTGACTTCGACCAGTGGTGTGGCTGTAATTTTACCTTGGGTCAGTCCCATAAGTATACCGTGTTTGTTTTTCCCCAACTGCTTAGTTGCTGCTGCGCCTAACTGTGTGGCTAATATTCGATCAAAAGCAGTCGGTGTGCCGCCTCTTTGTACATGTCCCAGTATGGTTACGCGAAGCTCGAATCCTAGTCGCTCACGGTGCTTTTGAAAGTAGTGTGCTAGGGCTTCAGCATTGTACTTGGCACCTTCTGCTGCAACAACTAACGCATGTGCTTTGCCACGGCAGTAGACATCACGTATTTCATCAGCTATGGTCTCGGGATCGGTTTCTACTTCGGGAGTGATGATAATCTCAGCACCGCCTGCGATACCAGCCATCAATGCAAGATAACCGCATTCACGTCCCATGACCTCGACAATGAAGGCACGCTGGAGAGACGAGGCGGTAACTTTAAGCCGGTCTATCGCTTCGAGGGCTATGTTGAGTGCAGTGTCCACACCAATGGTGATATCTGAACCGTACAGATCGTTATCTATCGTAGAGGCGACACCCACTACGGGATACCCCATCTGTGATAATGCGTGTGCTCCTATTTGCGAGCCATTGCCTCCAATTACTATCAGAGCATCAACTTTATGTTTATTAAGCGTTCTCAAAGCTTTGATTTGCCCTTCCTCGGTTTGAAACTCGGGACAGCGACTGCTGCCAAGTATAGTACCACCTTGCTGAATAATACCACCGACGTCTCGAGCTCCGAGAGGTGCAATAGAATCTGCTATGAGCCCGACATATCCCTGATGTACACCAAATATATCCCAGCCTTTATCTAATCCAGACCGAACTACGGCTCTAATAGCTGCATTCATGCCAGGGGCGTCACCGCCGCTGGTTATTACGGCAATACGTTTCATTAACAATTCCTAAATAGAGTTACTTAATTAGATAATCTTTATATGAGTTAACCCAGCTTATTCCCAAATTGGTTTGGCAGCCAATGTGCTTAGGTAATCTCAACAGATTTTCAATTTCACAAATCATTCTATCATTCGAATCTGATAAATTCTAGTATTAGACGCAAAGAAGTGCCAAATAACTTTGTCTAACATATCTCTTTTTGTTATTATCTGATAGACTGACCTATTATGAAAATCAAGCTTACTTTTCTAGGTGGAGCCCAGAGCGTAACGGGCTCGCGATTTCTTGTTGAGGTTAACAATACTAGGTTTTTGGTCGACTGCGGGCTTTATCAAGAGAGGCAGCATTTGGGGCGCAATTGGGAATCTTTTCCTATACCGCCCAAGACGTTGGATGCAATTCTTTTAACACATGCACATCTCGACCATTGTGGGCTAATACCGAAACTGGTCAGGGAAGGTTTCAATGGCCCAATATATTGTACACCTGCCACTGCCGAGATTGCTGAGATCATTCTATTGGACTCTGCAAAGTTGCAGGTAGAAGATGCTGAGTTCAAGAAAAGAAGACATGCGCGGGAAGGAAGGGAAGGGTCCCTATCCAGAAATTCCGTTGTATACTCCAGATGATGCCCAAGCATCTTTTCCCCTATTATCGCCTCTTCGATATGGCGAGGTTATTGTTATTGGTGATGGTATTGAAGCCACTTTTTACGATGCGGGACATGTCCTTGGTTCTTCTATGATAAAAGTCAGGATAAGACAAGGTGATGAAGAAAGAACGATTATTTTTCCAGGTGACATTGGCAGATGGGGCAAGCCTATACTAAGGGACCCAACCTTGTTTAAGGAAGCTGACTATATTTTGGTGGAATCAACATATGGTGATAGATCATTGCCTGATCCAGAAGAAGGAGCTAGTCAGTTAGCCGAAGCCATAAATGTAACTGTAAAAGCTAAAGGAAATATAGTTATTCCTAGCTTTGCTTTGGAGAGAGCACAAGATGTCTTGTATTATCTTAATAAGCTGTTAATAGAGAATAGCATACCACACCTTTTAGTTTTTGTTGATAGTCCGATGGCGGTACGTGTAACCGATGTCTTTGAACATCATACCGATTTATTTGACAAAGAAATGCTGAAGCTTATTAAACAAGGAAAGTCTCCTTTCGATTTTAAAGGCTTACACTTAGTAAGAACAATAGAAGAATCAAAAGCCATAAACCATATAGCGGGAACAGTCATAGTAATTGCAGGTTCAGGAATGTGCACTGGCGGGAGAATAAAGCATCACCTCGTGTCCAATATTTCCAGGCCCGACAGTACAATCTTGTTTGTAGGATATCAGGCGGAGGGTACACTAGGAAGAAGGATCGTAGAAGGTGCTGCTGAGGTGAGAATATTAGGACAATACTATCCGGTCAAAGCAAGGGTGGTTCAAATTGGTAGCTTCTCAGCGCATGCCGATAGGGATCAGTTATTGAAATGGCTATCGGGTTATGAAAAACCGCCGAGACGTCTTTTTGTAATTCATGGTGAGGCAAATATATCAAAGCAATTTGCCAGTTTGGTGAAAGATAGATTTGGATGGGACACAGCACTTCCAAGTTATCGAGACGAGGTTATTCTGGAATAAAATAAGGTATATGTAATACAGGCGTAGATGAATGCTCGTTGTGTTCGCAGTATTATTTGACTACAGCTTTCCTGCCGACAATTTCCTGTTTAATATACCATTCTTGAACAACGTCAATTACCTTATCCGGTTCGTCACAGATTCTGAGTAGGTCAAAATCCTCTTCTGATACTAAGCCTCCAGCTAATACAGTTCCTCGCAGCCAGTCTAGGAACCCTTTCCAGAAACTGCTGTCAAACAATATTACAGGAAAAGGTTTTATCTTGTGAGTTTGTATTAGTGTTAGTATCTCAGCCAGCTCATCGAGAGTACCCAAACCACCGGGCATTATAATAAAGGCAGCTGCATACTTAACCAACATTAATTTACGAACGTAGAAATGTCTGAACGTAATTGATTTCGTAGTGTAAACGTTACAGACTTGTTCCTCAGGTAATTCGATATTCAAGCCAATTGAGGTAACACCAGCTTTGAGTGCCCCTTTATTAGCTGCTTCCATAATACCAGGTCCACCGCCTGTTATGATTGAAAAGCCGAGTGTACCAAGACGATGGGCTATTTCTTCTGTCTGCTCATAGAGTTTATTGTCAGGTTTGATTCGAGCCGACCCATAGAAACTTACTGCGGGGCCTAAATTTGATAGCTTATCAAATCCTTCCACCAGCTCTCCCATTATACGGAACATGCGCCAAGATTCTTCTTTGGCTAGTTCGTTTATTTCATATTCATATTCCATGATAGCCTCCTGGCAAAACAGATATTTTAGGGATTGCTTATCAGTTTTTTCTTATTCTACATAACTTTTTATCAATAGTTATGAGTAAAGAAAAGATGTATACAACTAATCGTAATTAAAACAAATTCTTGGCTTTCATACTTAAATATTCACCATCGCAGACAATAATATGATCAAGAACCTCAATACCCAGAATTTCACCAGCTCCAATAAGACGCTTAGTCAGCTTGATATCGTCCTCTGATGGTTCTGGATCACCTGAGGGGTGGTTGTGGATGAAGATGACGGAGGCGGCACAAGACGAGATAGCCTCCTTGAATACTTCACGAGGATGGACAATGCTGGAATCAAGACTGCCAATTGAGACTGTCCGAGTATCTATGGGATGGCTCCTGGTATCTAGAGAAAGTACTAGGAAGTGCTCTTTCTTCTTGCCCTTCAGCTTATTTTTAACTGCTTTAATAGCATCTTCCGGGCATCTGATTTTTTCTTTCGATGGCTGGTCAGCCGAATTTTCCAGCCGCTTGCCAACCTCAAATGATGCTTTGATTTGAGCTGCTTTGGCTGGTCCAATACCTTTTATTTTGCTTAGTTCTGATGTAGAAGCATCAGCTATACTTTTGAGGCTGCCAAACGTAGTCAGCAGGTTCTGAGCTGTGACCAGTACAGATTCACCTTTTATTCCTCTTCCTAGAATTAAGGCTAATACTTCCTGAGTGGAGAGAGCTTCTATGCCGAATTTCAACAGTCTCTCCCGAGGTCGCTCAGCAAGTGGAAGATCGTGAATGGTAAATGATTCTTTCATATTATATTACCTATTTCGATATAGGCAAAAGCTGGATTGCAGATTGCCACAAGCGAAAAGATAAAAGATGGATGTAGTAAAACACTCTCCGATGGCGCTATTTGTTCCACTGGGGCTGTTAAGGATTTACGCCATAGCTGATCAAGTCCATCTTGGTCAACTCCATAAACGTCAGTCAAAGCTTCGTCGATGCTATGTCCCTCTTTCAAAAGGTTTAACATGCTAGACATTTTGTCCTTGCCATAGTTCTGAATAAGAAATTCAACTATACTTTGGCTCTCAGCATAAGAGAGATATGCCTCTTCGGATATAGCTGAGAAAGGGCTAGACAGACTACGAATTGAAATGAGCTTCTGATTAGCAATGGCTTTTTTAAGGTATGACTGTAAATTGGCATCCAGTTGACCCTCAGCGTGCATAGCAAGACCTTCATCAAGCCAGGTGGGCAAGTTAGCACCATATGGACTGAAAGTTATCTGATGTGTTACCATATGGCCCAGTTCATGTGCTAAAGCATTTTTCCCCCAGTCTAGGTTTTGTGAGGAAATACCGATAGTAATAATGCTGTATTGTGTGAAGGCAACACCACCTGTCCACTCTCTGGGGAAAATCATTGAGCCCTGCAGGTCCTTTGAGTTGGCATAAATATATAAGTCGACTGGATCTTCCAAATGAACACCAGTATCCGCAGCTAGCCTATCTATTGCCTGCAAAGCAGTAGTTAGCAGTTCCTGTGCCACAGATTGGTTACTCTCATAATAGTAAAGTGTTAATTTCCCAGAAGATAAGCTTTGCCACGAATAGCGATTGTCGGTAAAACGAATTGTGGTGACAGGAGTAATAAGTTTGCTGCCAGACTTGTTTTTTATTATCCACCAGTAATGGACTACTGCTGATGGTGGTAAGCTGGAGTTTCGCATGTCCCATATCCATTGTGTCTCAACACTTGGCGAGGGGGTGAATTCAGGCCAGGCTTCACTAATTACCTTAGCAAAGTTCATTTTTTCAACTTGGTAGTTGAGGCGGATTTCTGTAATGTCACTGGGGCTTTCAACTTTTAGTTTAAATACAAGTGCAGAAGGAAAATGATTTTCCGTAGAGCTGTCCAATACTGATATATTCTCCTGAGCATATACCACTGTTGGAGTGAGGAGCGAGATAGCAAACAGGATAATTGGCAGAAGGCGCTTAATCATTTTTCTCCTCCGACTTTAGAATGCAGATAACTAATGATGAAATCATCTAATTCTCCATCCAATACAGCATTAGTATTACTGGTCTCGTAATCAGTTCGGTGATCTTTTACCATTCTATATGGGTGAAGGACATAGCTCCGAATCTGGTTACCCCAGCCTGCTTCGATTCGTTTACCTTTCAATTTTGCCTTTTCCTTTTCCTTTTTTTCTAGCTCTAATTCGAGGAGGCGGGCATGAAGCACTCTCATAGCGCTCTCTTTGTTTTGGCGCTGGGATCTTTGACTTTCACAGGTAATCACTAATCCAGTTGGAATGTGAGTTATCCGTACAGCACTGCTAGTTTTTTGCATATGCTGTCCGCCAGGGCCACTTGATCTGAATGTGTCTATCTTTAAATCATCAGGGTTAATTTGTATTTCGGTTGGCTCTTTAACTTCGGGAAGGACCTCAACTAGAACAAATGAAGTATGACGAGCGTGATCGGAATCAAATGGAGATAGGCGGACCAGGCGATGAACTCCATGTTCTGATTTCAGATAGCCATACGCGTAGTCACCTTTGACTTCGATTGTAACGCTTTTAATGCCAGCTTCTTCCCCAGGAGAAGTGTCTAAAATTTCTGCTTGATATCGGTGTCGCTCTGCCCACCTTAGATACATCCTTAAAAGCATCTCAGCCCAATCTTGGGACTCTGTACCCCCAGCACCAGCATGAATAGCCAATATAGCATCTCTAGAATCATATTCGTTGTTCAAGATTAATCTAACTTCTAACTCATCAAATTGAGCTGCTAATTTCTCAACCTCGTGTTGAATCTCCTCTTTAAGGGAATTATCCTGTTCTCTTATAGTTAATGCTACCATTTCATTGAGGCCGTCAACTTTTTTTTCTAATTCACGCCAGGTGTTAATAATAGTCTTAGCTGAATCCAGCCTGCGCATTGTAGATTGTGCTTTGGCTTGATCTAGCCAGAAATCAGGTTTAGTAGTTTCAGATTCAAGCCTAGTTATTTCCTTTTCTTTGTTAGGAATATCAAAGACGCACCATTATGTCTGAGATTCGGTGGTGCATAATTTCTAGTTTTTCTTTTTCTTCTTGCATATTATCTCCTATTTCTCTTTATGTAGGTTTAATTTTACTATAATAGCTTCTGTTGATGACTTAAAGCTATTTGCTTGCCTCCAGCAGCAATATGAGCCAATCGACAAGGCTCAGGTAAGCGATAGCCAGCACAACATTCCATTACCCAGTATATAGCAGTAGGCAGGTCAATCTTGTGGCCGATAGAAACATAAATAGGTGCAGTGTTAGCTTTGGTTACCATCACAACTCCCAGAACTTCATCCTCATCGACTAATTCGGTATATGAACCAACCTCTGTCGTAACCAAAGGTTTATATTGGCCACAGAGGCGAGACTTAGCACAGCCTATGGTAGGTATTCCAAGAATAAGCCCTAGATGTGAAGCAATACCAAGTCGCCTAGGATGCGCTATCCCCTGACCGTCTACCAGAAGAATGTCAGGACTAGCTGATATTTTTTCAAAAATAGTTGCTAATAGAGGAGCTTCTCGAAAAGATAAAAATCCTGGAACATAAGGAAAGAATAATTTGCCCTCGGCTGTCTGTACCTCAGCAACTTCTAGGGTGGGATATTCCAAGACAACTACTGCCGCACGAGCAACGCCGCTAGAATCTGGTGCAGATATATCAGCACCAGCAATAAAGCGGTGACTAGTAATCTCATTCTTCTTTGATACCTGGCTTGATAAATCTCTTTGTATTTGTTTGGCCTGCTCAATGTTTACTTGCCAATCATGCAGTTGGTTTATTTTCATGCTTTGATTATAATAGCTCTATTTGTCAGTAGCAAATATGTAGTAGCCTTTAGACATAGGTAGAATTGTGTATTACTTGATTTGAGATAAACTAACGCTATTGACAGGCGAAGCAGCTTGGGGCATAATAGCCAATAAAAAAAATTTTAGGAACTCAAATTAGAAAGGGAACATGGTAAAAATAAGATTAAGGAGAGTAGGAGCCAAGAATAAGCCGATGTACCGAATAGTGGTTGCTGATTCTAGATCACCACGTGATGGTGCCTTTATTGAGGTTATTGGTCATTACAATCCGCTAACAGAACCGGAAACCATTAATGTTGATAAAGAGAAGGCAATTAAGTGGCTTGGCTGTGGAGCAAAACCAAGTGATACTGTAGCCAGATTGCTTTCTAAATCAGATGTTCCGGTAAAAGTAGAACAAAAACCAGTGAAGAGGCCAAAGTCAGCAAAATCTAAATCCCAGAAATCCAAAACTAAAACCGAAACAACCACTAAGGAGACGCAATAATGAAAGAGTTGGTTGAATACATTGCTAAATCTATTGTTAGTGCACCCAACGATGTTAAAGTTACTGAGGAAACTGAAGAGAATAGAGTAGTGATCAAGTTAGAAGTTGCTGCGGATGATAAGGGTAGAGTGATAGGTAAACAGGGTCGTGTAGCAGAGGCGATGCGAACTTTGCTAAGAGTAGCAGCCACTAAAGAAGGCATTAGAGTTAGACTTGAAATAGTATAGGGAAAAGCATTGTTATAGTAAATTCGGCTTTGATCATTGCCGCTTTTAAAAATAGCTATCTTCTAAGATAGCTATTTTATTTGGTTATTTCATCTCTTTCGTTTGGCAGGCTTTCTTGATGTGAAACACTGTAACATATCCGTTTTGTATACGCGCTTCAATGCACCTGAAGTTTAGACGCCACGTCATCCAACCCAAGAGCAGCCAGAGTATTTGCCCGGGGTAGCCCTGTTTCTTCGTCCCAGCCTCTTAGCTTGTAGTATTCCTTCAACATACTTAAAAATTTATTCCTGTCAAGCATTTTACCTGTTGTGTCTACTACTTCCTGATCCCCACCCGGTACAATTGTCGGCCGACCAAAATGATCAACTTGCAATGGTTCGGTGAAGTTATACTCTAGTGGATAATCAGCTTCTGGAGTTTTTCGTCCTTCTCGAACCAGTATGGCTCTTTGAAGATTAAAAATGGTTTCGGCGTATTGGTCAAGCTTCTCGCCAGGGATACCGGTTACGGCAGTGAAGATCTTGGCCTCTAATTCGGGATCGCCCACATAGTTTGGTGTGCTAAATGAGTAATCAATAGGCCAAGTAAAGTTACACAATCCTAGACTATCATGTAGATAAACTCTGTTTTGAATTTTGACAGCGGCCAATGCCTTTCCCTCATAGCTGGATAGGTCTCCCGCTTCATAACTGCCCCAGAAAGCCTTAGCTACATCATGGAATACCTTCGTAGTAACTGGGCTAAGATCCGGCTGAAGTTGGTGCATAGCCCATGCTGTCCAAAGGAAGATAGTCCCGTGATTAAGGGGCTGATGAACCCTGGGTTCCATTGGGTAAATCAGAGCATAGGCTACAAATGCTCTAGGCGAGCAGTGCGATTGTTGGCCGATAGGGGCAACATCTGGGCTAATCATGGCTCGGGCCTTTCCTGAAATTTTCTCAACAGCTCTTACCAGTCCCTCAGCAAGAATATCACCAAATCCTTCGCGGTAAGCTATCGAGTGAAGCAGCTTTTCCAGGAATTCCATAGTGCCAATCTTGGAAAGAGGCAAGCCGGTTTCTTGCTCAGTAAGACATCCTGCTTGATGGCAGGCATAAATCCATTTAATCATACTATCGAGTTCAAAACTCTCAATTGCGTAATCGTTAGCAAGAACCGGTGCATAGAAGAAAGTTTCTATTGGTTCATCATCTCTACCGTACAACCAGGGGAGGTAATACTCCAAGGTTTGGCAACGGCGCATCGCTACCAAGTCATCCCGCTTGCCATAACGATATACGTTCCTGATACAAATGCTCCCGCATTTATAGCAATTGCCTTTCCCTACTACTTCCAATAAATGGTCATGTCCTGTTATCGTGATTGTTGGAGTAATCGCCAGATGAACACGTTTACTTATGCTATATGAGTAACGATTAAGCTCTTTGAGTTTGTCAGGGGACGCTACGGAAATAGTTCCGCTGCCCTTTACCACGATTGCCTTGAGGTTTTTTGAGCCCATTACCGCTCCGAAACCACAGGAAAGTGTTGACTCATGTGAAGCCAGTGCTATTGCTGTTCGTACCTTTTTTTCACCGGAAACGCCGATAGTAATATATTTCGCGCTCTCGCCATGCTCCTTTTGAATTATCTCTGCTGCACTGTAAGCGCTTTTGCCCCACATGGAAGCTGCTTTACGAATTTCCACCTTGTTGTCGTTGATCCATATATATGCAGGTTCTGGTGTGCATCCTTCTACTATAATACCGTCATATCCCGCTTTCTTTAACTCGGTTCCAACGTAGCCGGCAAAGAAGCCATAGCAGTAACTTTCTGGGAAAGCGCTGGGAGATTTGCCTGCTACTGCCATAACTGTGGCAGCTTGAGCGCCGGTGCCTACCAAAGGGCCATTAACAAAAATTAACTTGTTTTCAGGGTCGAATGGTTTGACCTCAGGTGGTACTTCCTCCCAATATATTCTTGAGGCAATGCCGCGTCCGCCGAGGTAATGCTCGACATATGGTTCGGAAGAGAATGTTGATATTTTGGAATTGCTTAAATTTACACGCAGTATCTTTCCTGTCATCCCGTACATAAGAATTCTATCCTCGTTTTCGTGACTATTTCTTCTCCTCTTATCTTACAGGTGACTGGGGTTGGATTTAACCCTATTGTCGGAGCATAATTACTGCTATTTTTTAAACTACCTTTAGCCCCAGAGCATCACCTCTTGATTTCTGGAATTTTGTCGTTGGGCATTCCCGTCTTGGGATCCCAATTGCGTAGTTTATAGAACTCGTGCAGCATGCTTGTATATTTCTGTTTGTCGAGCTTATTTCCAGTTACATCTATAGGGCCGGTAGGACCGGGTACCATAATTGGATGATTCTCGATTATCGGTTCTGTGAACAGATATTCTTTGGGATAATCAGCTTCTGGAGTTTTTCGTCCTTCTCGAACCAGTATGGCTCTTTGAAGGTCTATTATGTTCTTAGAGTACTCATCCAATTTACCTGCATCGAGGCCGGTAACTGCTGAAAATAGCTTGCCTTCTAGCTCGGGATCACCCACATGGTTTGCTGTACTGAATGAGTAATCAATAGGCCAGGTGAAATTACACAATCCCAGGCTATCATGTAAATAAACTCTGTTTTGAATTTTCACCGCAGCTAATGGCTTGCCCTCGTAGCTTGATACGTCTCCAGCTGCCTCACTTCCCCAAAAAGCCTTAGCCACTTCATGGTATACTTTGGTATCAATAGGAGATTGCCCGCGATGGTCCATCAAATTTGCCATCCAGCCTTCAAAAACAAAAATATTAGCATGAAGAAGTGGCTGGTGTGACCTTGGTTCCATAGGAATGAGCAGTGACTGATACACGAAAGCCCGTGTCGGTGTTGTTTCATATTGCCCAATGGCAGTAACTAGATGGCTGAACAGGGCTCTAGCCTGGGCAGATATTTTTTCTCCAGCTCTCAATTGCCCCTCGGCTAAGATGTCGCCAAAGCCTTCTCGGTAAGCTATCGAATGAAGCCATTTTTCCAAGAATCCCATAGTGCCAATCTTGGAAAGCGGCAAGCCTGTTTCTTGTTCAGTAAGACATCCTGCTTGATGGCAGGCATAAAGCCAGCGAACCATATTTTCGAGTTCAAAACTCTCAATTGCGTAATCGTTAGCAAGAACCGGTGCATAGAAGAAAGTTTCTATTGGTTCATCATCTCTACCGTACAACCAGGGTAGGTAATACTCCATGGATTGGCAGCGACGCATAGCTACCAAGTCATCCCGCTTGCCATAACGATATACGTTCCTGATACAAATGCTCCCGCATTTATAGCAATTGCCTTTCCCTACTACTTCCAATAAGTGACCATGTCCGGAATGCAGAACTTGTGGTGGAATCGCCAGATGAACACGTTTACTTATGCTATATGAGTAACGATTAAGCTCTTTGAGTTTGTCAGGGGACGCTACGGAAATAGTTCCGCTGCCCTTTACCACGATTGCCTTGAGGTTTTTTGATCCCATTACCGCTCCGAAACCACAGGAAAGTGTTGACTCATGTGAAGCCAGTGCTATTGCTGTTCGTACCTTTTTTTCACCGGAAACGCCGATAGTAATATATTTCGCGCTCTCGCCATGCTCCTTTTGAATTATCTCTGCTGCACTGTAAGCGCTTTTGCCCCACATGGAAGCTGCTTTACGAATTTCCACCTTGTTGTCGTTGATCCATATATATGCAGGTTCTGGTGTGCATCCTTCTACTATAATACCGTCATATCCCGCTTTCTTTAACTCGGTTCCAACGTAGCCGGCAAAGAAGCCATAGCAGTAACTTTCTGGGAAAGCGCTGGGAGATTTGCCTGCTACTGCCATAACTGTGGCAGCTTGAGCGCCGGTGCCTACCAAAGGGCCATTAACAAAAATTAACTTGTTTTCAGGGTCGAATGGTTTGACCTCAGGTGGTACTTCCTCCCAATATATTCTTGAGGCAATGCCGCGTCCGCCGAGGTAATGCTCGACATATGGTTCGGAAGAGAATGTTGATATTTTGGAATTGCTTAAATTTACACGCAGTATCTTTCCTGTCATCCCGTACATAAAAATATCTCCTCTCCTTAAAAACAATTATTAAGTATTTTGATATGTGTTAGTCGAATCTCTATATCCTAAGTGCTTTTCTTTCCGTTGCCGATAGACTTGTCTTAAATTCCTCGAGTTTCTTCTGTCCTTTCTTTGTTATCGAAGTTTTACCATTCTGGATTTTGAGAAAGCCTAGGAGTTCGAGTTCCTCGACCAAACACTGAATTAGAATCGGCGATAATGGAGGGTATATCTCTTCTATTTGCTTTTTGGAAAACTCGTTCAATATCTTATTTACATTGATCCCTGGTTTCTGCGAAACTTTGCTCAATATAGCCATCTGTCTTCTAAAGTAGGGGATATCATAGCCTTTGTCAGATAAATCAAATGCTTCTAACTTCATGACCATAGATGTCCTGGTATCTGGGCAAATCAGCATTATATCTTTAGCTATGGTCTTTTCCGGATGTGGGGGCCACCTGAATGCTTCAGGTGGTTGTAGGTGTGCTAGGTGGTACGGTGGCTCAACAATAGTTTTCAAAACCGATTTAAACCCAATCCCATCATATTTTTTTTGGCTGGGGTCACTAACGCTGAGAGAAGCATACCAGAATGGATAATAGTAAGCAGGATCTATATACCTGGGCCCGGCGCTCCAAAGTGCATTGACCTTTGGAATAAGCGCGGGCCACACACTTCCACACAATCTTCCAATAAATTTTTCTCCATCCCAGATGACTTCGTCACCAATTTTATGATTAAAGTGGCATGGGTACCTTTTTGTATCTCCTAAGAAACCAACTACCGTTGCTTTTACTTTAAACATTTATTATCTCCTTTATGCTTATTAACTCTGGTCCTGTTGATATCGATGCTAATATTGCGCTCGATTAATTGCTACGTATGATTTGCCCCCTTTCTATTACGATAAAAAATCCCATGTGAGTTATATATTATTTTATGTGTCGACATCTTGCTAAGTGCTTATTGGGTACATATTTTAGGAAAGATATCTGTTTTGCCAACTTGAGCAATCCTTTGCCTGATGTAACGAAGGGAAATATTATCCACGGTCATAGCTCGTAGTGGTTTAGAGGCCATTATTTATCCTACGCGTTACTAGAGCCAGATATTTGGTTCATCGTATTTTACTCAGAGATATTAAATTTCACAGATCGCTTTGTCATTGTAATATCCTGATTAAACCCTGTCAATAATCACTGTTTCAGTATAATGGCTTGATAATATGGTGAAAATAATTGAAAATATTAGTATAAATAGGGGCAAAATGAAAGAAAGGCACATTAAAAGTAGAGATGGTATTGCGCCCGATATGGATTGCTACCAGTTCTCTGATGGAGAATGGCGGGGGGCATCCGTAGCTATACCTCGGGAGATAGCATTTACCATCTTTGTAAATAATCAGGAATTAGTTACCACCCTTTGTACTCCGACAAAGCTAAATTGCCTTGTTCTTGGATTCCTTTTTTCAGAAGGCATTATTTCAGGTATGGATGATGTGGTTAGTATGCGGGTGTGTGAGGATGAGTTACTGGCTGATGTCAGGTTGAACAGATCCGATTTCACTTTACCCAACCGCCGTGTACTAACTTCCGGCTGTGGTGGTGGTGTCTCTTTTAGCACTACGACGAAAGGAAAGGTAAATTCTGATTTGAAGGTGATGCCTGTGCAGATATTGTCCCTGATGAAGCAACTCCTTGAAGGGGCTGAGATTTACAAGGTTTCTGGTGGTATTCATACCTCTGCGCTCTGTGACAAGGAGAATATACTTGTCATGGCCGAAGACATTGGCAGACATAACACTCTGGACAAACTCCAGGGTGAATGTCTACTCAGAAAGCTGTCAACCGAAGAAAGAATATTGATAACCTCTGGTCGTCTATCATCTGAGATGCTGCGCAAAGCCTCCAAAATGCAAATTCCTATTATCGCTTCGTTGACATCTCCTACAGAAAACGCTGTTGTTCTCGCCCGTGAAGCAGGTATTAGCTTGATTGGCTATGCCCGCGGCAGACGCTTGTCAGTATATTCTTGCCCAGAGCGATTAATAAGTGAAAAGAGTTAGATACTATTTGATATGCGATAGTATTTTTTCAGCGTAACCGTTAATGCAAGGTCTTCTAAAACTAAATTTCCTGCACCATACTCACTCAAAGGCCAGTTTATGTATTTTATAGTTAGTAAATATCAATCCCCCGAGGGGAAAGCCTCTAAAACAGGATCATTTGCCTGAGCTCTGCCAAGTACAACACGTACAATTTGATTGTGTTTTGTTTTTAAAATCGTAGTTGCTAAATGTCTTGCCTGTATTAAATTCTCTTCTGACTCTACCTTATTAATGAAACACATAATGCTGGCATGCTCTGGGGTTCCCTTAACTATTCCTTGTGGATGAGTTATCAGCCTAGCAATAGATGCTGCGGTAACTATTTCACCGAGTCCTACCCCGAGCAACTGTGATGCGATTTCAGCTCTGAATACGTTTTCTTCACTTAATCTGCATCCTAGTGAATCGATCCCTACTACAGCTACTACCAAGGAAGTACTGCACGGTATTACTGGTTCATGTATATTGGGCGCTTTTAAGGGTCTATGAGCGGCTCCGTCAGCTTCGACAATAATGTGAGATACCTGGTCCAGTTTGGCTAACTTGTCTATTAAGCCTGGGGTGATACCCTTTAGCTTCCCTGAAGTTAATATCTCGCTTGCAATAGTGATATGTTTAAGCTTTATCGTGTTTTGGAGAAATGCCTCGATTATTTTCTCATCGAATTCACTGATGAGAATACGGGGAGATTCCAAGTGGGACGGCTTATAAATTTTGGTAGTGGTAGTTGTAATCACCTGTCTTTCATAGGACACCAGTTCTCGAGCCAAGGCAAACATGAGTGTGGTTTTGCCCCCACCGCCCACCAAACTTATAACCTTATGATTTTCGATATCTAATGCTTCGACTAATTTCATGATTGCCAATCGTATGTCTACAACTAAAGAGTAATAGTTTGACTTCAAAGTCAAGGGACACTAAAGATTCCAAATGCCCTGCTTTCTATACATTTTCGTCCAGCTTGGTAATTTTGTCTTTCGCCAGATTGTATTTATCTTCAGTATCAATATCATTCACAATATCATCAGAAGCAAAGATTATTTCGATAACATCTTCAGGGTGCTTGGCGATTATTTCTCTACCACCTACGTCTCCCTCTAATGTCAGTAGTTCTTGCTTATACTGGATATTAAAAATAACAGGGTTACCTCGTCTACCGTTGTATACTGGGACTACAATGCCCTTATTGCTACTGCTAAATACTCCTATCAGCCGGTCGATGGTCTGGTTACCAATAAATGGTTGATCTGCTAGGGCAATCATAATACCTTGGACTTTATCACTAATTAAATTTAAACCAGCTGATATTGAAGTTCCCATACCGTGCTGATAAATTGGGTTTACGGCTACCTTAACTGGTCTGCTATTTATAGAATTGATAACTTCTTGTGCTCTGTACCCTACTACTACGATGATCTCGCTCACCTTCGAACTCAGGAAATTATCAATAGTCTGGCCTAAAATCGTATCCTGTCCTAAGGGCAATAGCTGCTTTGGCATACCCATACGCTTTGATTCCCCTGCAGCAAGGATTATTGCAGATACACAAGAGATCATAGATACTTCCCAATGCTTAAAATATGTTACATTGATACTGAGCTATCTTTATTGTTTCTATTTGGCTATAGCTGACATAAACAGTATATTCATTAAATTGAGTTTTTTATTTGTGACTAATACTGATTTCTAATCGAATACCTGCGTGGTAAAATTACAATCTCCTTAGTAGGGGCATAAACTATATTTTTATAATTTTAGCACATACTGAGGTATAATTATCCCTGTTGTTGAAAAGCTTAGTTTTGGGTCCAGTGTTTCCAGAATTATAGATTATGCAAGTGGGAATATAAATATGAGACTAAAAAGCGAGTTAATAGTTCTAATTAAAGGAGGCGGAGAGGTAGGCAACGCTGTAGCTCAAAGATTAGCTTGTTCTGGACTGAAGGTCTGTTTGACAGAGGCTCATTTTCCACTGGCAGTTCATCGTGGCACTAGCTATTGTGAAGCTGTATACGATGGCGAAAAGGAAGTTGAGGGAATAATAGCTGAACTCGTTTTCTCTCCGGAGCAGATATATGGGGGCTGGGCTCAGAATAAGTTGCCAATCATAGTTGACCCGGATGCCCACGTTAAGGACTTTTTGCATCCTCATGTATTGGTTGATGCTATCATGGCTAAGAGGAATACGGGAACCAGGATTGCCGACGCTCCTCTGGTTATCGGGCTTGGTCCGGGTTTCTTAATTAATCGCAATGTACATATGATTGTGGAGACTAACCACAGTGAGAATTTAGACAACGTGATTACTCAGGGGGAAGCTGAGCGTGATACACGCGTACCTGTATCTATCGGTGGCTTTACCTTTGAATGAGTGCTTAATGCTACCATAGATGGGCGATTTATATCTCTTAAGAACATTGGTGACACTTTAACTCAAGGTGAGATTGTAGCGTTGGTAGCAGATAAAGCAATCAAAGCAAAAATAAGCGGTATTATTCGCGGATTGTTACGAAGCAATATCGAAGTTAAAGAAGGAGTCAAAGCAGGCGAAATAGACCCTGTAAATCAGCCTAGATTTGTTGTAGGATTAGAGATAAGATGAGAATGATAGCAGACGGAGTACTGAAAGCAATACTGGAGTATAATAATATTTCTCTTGGATTAGCAGAAAGCAAAGATGCTAAACATATTTGAAGATATAGTGAAGTTAATGCATGATGGTCGGGCAGCGGCGTTGGCAACTGTAATTTCAGTGAATGGTTCTGCTCCTAGGGAGATTGGGGCAAAGATGCTAGTAAGAAATGACGGTACTACAGCTGGTTCGATAGGCGGAGGAAAAATAGAATTTGAGGTATGTGAACGAGCGTTGGAAGTCATTAGCACAGGGAAACCTAAACTGTTGCATTTTGATCTAACGGGGACAGATGCTGATAAGGATAAGATGATATGCGGAGGAGTTATGGATGTATTTGTAGAACCTATTTTATCACCCCCTACCTTATATATCTTTGGCGGAGGTCATATATCCCTCTCTCTAGTTAAGATCGGCAAGATTATCGGCTTCAGAATTGTGGTTATCGATGAAAGACCAGAGTTTGCCAACCGCGATAGATTCCCGGAGGCTAATGATATTTTATTTAGTGATTTTACAGAAGCATTTTCACAGCTTAAATTAGATAAATCTTCATACGTAGTTATTGTTACCAGAAGCCATTTGTCTGATAAAGCGGTACTGGAGTGGGCGGTAAATACGGAGGCAGCATATATTGGTATGATAGGCAGCAAGAAAAAAGTGAATACTATTTTCGCAAATTTGCGATCAAAAGGCGTTTGTGACGAATTATTAAAGAATGTCCATGCGCCTATTGGGCTTGATATTGACGCTGAGACACCAGAAGAAATAGCAGTGAGCATTTTAGCTGAGATTATTAAAGTTAGGCGAACAGCACAATAGACTATCCTCTTTACTTTTATGTATTGATGCTTTATCACCTTGTTATTTTAGCATCAATATGTTAGAGCTTAAAGATATTTTTGACTAATCCTTTTGATTTGATTTTAGCATATTATGCAATTAAACTATTGGTTAGGCGTTTTGAAGTAAGCAGAAAAAATTAATGCAGCAACTATATTCTTGCCCAAATTGTAATAGCCCCGTTACTTTTGGGGATAGATTTTGTGGGACTTGTGGGATTAACCTTAATTGGCCTGCTCAACAACAGATGCCTCCAAATTATCAGCAACCACCGCCAGGCTCTCAGTATCAACACTACCAGCAGCCTGGATGGGGACAGCCGCCACCATGGGGGCAACCACCAGGTTGGGGGCCTTATTCAGGACAGCAACAGCAGAACATTTATGGTTATGGAGCAAGACCCCCGAAAAAGCAGGGTTCGTCTTCCGGATTTGTGTTGCTAATTATCTTGGTGATTATTATGATGCTAGCTGGTGCAATTGGGGTTATGACAGGAGGGACTTTTGATATAGGAGATTTAAACATCATTTCGTCAAGTTCAACCCCATCAGGTGGTACTTCGCCAACCAGTCCTTCATCGGATAATACTACCCAGCCAGCGGCCCCAGAGGAAATAGCAATAACTGTCACGGAGTTGATAGAGGCTTATAATACAGATAGCTCAGCTGCTGAAACGGAATATAAAGGCAAGACTTGTAAAATCACGGGTGTTGTAGCAGGTTCGAGCATTATTGAACCTTATTTTGTTCTACTGACCAGTAGTGGGTCCCCAGATGAGTCCGGCGCCAAATGTATGTTTGCCCAGACATATCTGCCCAAAATACAAGAGTTGGAGCTAGGACAAACTGTGACCATAAAGGGTGGGGTCGGCGATTATGGCGCGGATGTTGTGGTGAATGATTGCATATTTGTTGAATAAGGGTGGCATCAGCTTATACATTCACAATGGCTTAGACATATGATTGCCGATTTAAGCTTATCCATATCCTAAATGCCATTAATAAAAAGCTATTCGTTAGCCTTATAGTCATATATCTCGTGATTAACTTATTCGCATGATTTTACAATCCTTCACGAAGTTACGCTAGCCATATGACACTTATAAAGTATTTAAATACATGCGTAGAATGGAGACTGTGAATGAAGGAAAAAGTAATTCTAATTCAATCGGAAGTAGTTGGGAGGGGTGATGAGCAGCTAGGTTCATTGCTTATGGCTAACTTTTTGCGACTATTGGTAGAAAATAAAGACAAGCCATGCAGTCTGATATTCTGGAATACGGGTGTGCGATTGGTTTGTGAAGGCTCAGAAGTTATCAATTATCTCAAAAAACTTGAAGAACAAGGTGTAGAGATTCTGGCGTGTACTACTTGCTTGGAGTACTTTGATTTGGTGGATAAGCTACTGGTTGGTAAACCTACAACTATGCTCAAATCAATTCAATCAATATTGGATCAAAGCATAGTCAGTCTTTAAGCAGAAATGAAAGTTACGGTGACTGATAGGCATGACCAACTCTCATTTTCTTTGTTATTTGTGTAGCGCAGCGATAGAGTCTCTGAGTTGTGGGGCTGTTCATGACTTGGTCATGTCATAGTAAGGGGAACTAACAGCTTAATCAGTCCGTTGCCAACAAGCCCGGAATTATGGGACCTAAGCTTGCGACTGAGCAACCTGCGCCAGAAATTATATCTAAAATATCGACAGTCGGAGAAATTCAGGTCTTTTTCCTTATTCCTAGTAACCTTCTTTTGTTTGCTAGATTTAGCAATAAAGAGATTATTCCTCAAGGTAATAAGTATAGTTCAAACCTATTAATAGACAATCTCGTGGTATGTTTGGTGCCGAAGGTCGGACTCGAACCGACACGAGAGTCGCCTCTCAACAGTTTTTGAGACTGCCGCGTCTACCATTCCGCCACTTCGGCTGCAAGCAGATGGTGCCGAGGCCCAGAATCGAACTGGGGACACGCGGATTTTCAGTCCGCTGCTCTACCGACTGAGCTACCTCGGCGTGGCGTTTATTGTAGTTTTTAACCTTACTTGCTGTCAAGCAAGTGAAAAACTATTTTCAGTTAGTTTTTAAACTGGTTGTGTTCTTTTGAATAGCTCCATTGTTAATGGATGGATAATGAAATTTGTGAATTGGCAAAGCCTCTTTCAAAGCTGTGAATAGCAACAGCTAAATTGTTTGGCTTATGTGCTGCTACCGGGTTTGGTGAGCGGTATACCAGCAGCGCATAAGGGGCATTCTGCGGGATCATAAGTTGTTGCTGGTGCACGTAGACAACTAAAAAGCGGTGAATTGAATTTAATGTTTTGCTGGGTTCGGTCTACTAATACCCCAATTCCAATCACATTTCCCCCCAGTTGTTTAACAGCTTCTATGACCTCATTAACTGAGCCGCCGGTGGTTAAAACATCGTCAACAACCAAGACGCGTTCGCCTCGATTTAGGCTAAGACTACGTCGAAAAACCCTCTTGTCTCCCTCCCTCTCTGCGAAAATGCTTTTTGTGCCTAGTTGTCTAGCTACTTCAAAAGCCAGTATTATACCACCGGTGGTCGGTCCGGCAACTATTTCGATATTCTGTTTTCTGAAGTGCTCTGCAATGAGTCGGCAAAGTTTTTCAGTGTGGTGGGGGTATTGTAGAACACGGAATTTTTCCCAGTATACTGGGGAGTGGAGTCCTGATGTCAGCAAGAAATGCCCTTCCTGCATGGCTCCTGCGTCTTTAAAGATTTGCACTATATAATCGGACAACGGTTTTATCCCCTGTCTAAGTTCAGTCGGTGATAACTTATTCATGAGCAAGGATGGGATAGTGATTTATGACCATCCAATTTTGCGGTGGCCAGTAACTGATCCAGGCTTTGCCGATAATATTTTCACGGGGCAGAAACCATCCGGTATGCGAATCAGCACTGTTATTACGATTGTCGCCGAGAACAAAATAATAGCCCTGAGGTATTTGTTGTAGGGGATATTTATACTTAGGTTGCTCCATGATATAGGGTTCTATAAGAGGACTTTTGTTTACGAGCACTGTGCCATTTTTTACCTCTACAGTATCTCCAGGCAAACCGATGATTCGTTTAATGAGGTCTGAGCCGGGACTACGAGGGGAACGAAAAACAATGATATCGCCACGCTTGGGAGCCTGGAAGAAATAGGTAGCTTTGTTGACCATAATATAGTCACCATGCTGAATGCTGGGCGACATACTCATGCCATAGACTTTAAAGCTTCCTATGGTTACCTGGAGTAAAAGGAATATGGCTAAAGCAGCAAGAATGGTTATAATGATATCGCGGATATATCTTCCCATTTGTTATTTTAGAAACTTTTTGGTAGTTAATTATAGTCTAATTGTGCTTTTTGTGCTATTTTATCAATCTCCCAAACCTTGTCTCTCTTTCAATCGGAAGAAAGAGCAGAATTTTTTAAGGGGCTTTGGCATTTTGATTCCTTTAGTTTAGTAAGGAATCTGGGCTAAACGTGTAGGGTTTGTTTTCGTTATAAATAATATAATCCATGGCAATAAGTATTATATTGAGGTGATTTTTATGATTATATAAATACGGCTGGGGAAAATAAATAATAGGGCAATATTAGAAGTAATATAAAATATTAAAGGAGGTTTATGTGAACAAATCTTTGTTGTTTATAATTGTTTTGGTTTTCGCTTTGGTAGGAGTTAGTTGCAGTGCACCTTCTAGCCTAAAAGAGGGAACGCCGCCTGTGTTTTCAGCTATGGCGGGAGGTGAAGACGCAGGTAAAGTTTCAGGCATAATCTGGAGTCAGCAGAGTGTGGGATTGTGGGTTACTGGTGAAGGCAAAGCATATGGAATTCCAGATGTGGCTATCCTCACACTGGGTGTAGAGGTTCAGGAAAAGTCTGTGGCTGAAGCTCAAAAGGGAGCTGCTGAAACGATGGATCAAGTGGTGAAAGCCCTAAAGGGCAAGGGGGTGGTCGATAAGGATATTCAAACTCAGCAATTTAATATTCAAATAGTAAAGCAATGGATTGATAAAGAGAACCGGGAGGAAATTATTGGCTACCGTGTAACCAATATGGTAATTGCCAAAATAAGGAAGGTAATCGAAGCTGGAAGTGTTGTAGATGCTGTAGCTGAGGCTGGTGGTAATGCTACTCGTATTGATGGCATTAGTTTTAGTGTTGATGACCCGACGCCTTATTATAAGGATGCGCGTGATGAGGCAGTGGCATATGCTGCTGCAAAAGCTAAGCAAATTGCCGAAGCAGCAGGTATCAAGTTAGGCAAGCCGATATACATAACTGAGAATATAGCTTATATGCCAGTGAGGAATTATATGAAGGCGGCTGAGGCTATGGCACCTGACTCTGTTCCGACACCTATTAGTTCCGGGGAACTGGAATTTCAAGTTAGTGTCCAGATGGTTTATACCATTGACTAATATCTGAAGTCTATTAACTTGAGACTGTTTGTCAACCGTTTGAATTTGCCCTCTCTCTTCGTGAAGAGAGAGGGCAAATTCAAACTAAGGCTGTGTATTTAAATTTTGTTTATTTAGAATACACTTTTTGTTGAAGGCACCAATTGGACAAATTCATTTGCTTCGGCTAATATTTCTATAACTAGTCTGTGGATGCGGGCTAAATTGATAGGCAATTATATCTGGCGAAGTATTATCCTGATTATAATTTGCAAACAGGTAAAGTGAGGATATTTTAAGTGCTGGCCCATCCTGTAGATTATATGGGGTATGCCTTATCGCTGGCGGAGTTGGCTCTGGGATATACCAGCCCTAATCCAGCGGTAGGGGCTGTGGTTGTTAAAGATGGGGCGGTAGTGGGTTTGGGATATACTCAACCGCCAGGCTCAGCTCATGCCGAGGTGGTGGCACTGAAACAGGCTGGAGAGAGAGCAAAGGGTGCGACGATATATGTTACCTTGGAACCATGCTGCCATAATGGACGTACTCCGCCCTGTACGCAAGCTATAATTGATGCAGGTATTACTAAAGTTCATGTGGCATTGATTGATCCCAACCCTCTAGTTTCGGGTAAAGGAATCAAGCAGCTCGGAAAAGCTGGTATAGAGATTGTGCTTGGGGAATATGAGGACAGGGCCAGGGAGGTAAATGAGGGTTATATTAAGTTTATAACCACAGGGCTTCCTTTTGTTATAGTCAAGTTTGCCATGAGCTTGGATGGCAAGATAGCTACCAAGAGTGGTGATTCCAGGTGGATAAGTAATAATGATGCCAGGAGTTATGTTCATCGGTTGCGCCACATAGTCGATGCCATTATGGTAGGTGCTAATACTGTAATTAACGATAATCCCCGGTTATCAGCGCGGGTATGTGGTAGCAGTAGCGATAAGGGGGGGATTACCAAAGTACAACCGTTGCGAGTAATTGTGGATGGTAAGGGACGTATACCATCCACTGCCCAGATTTTTTCTGAACCAGGGAAAACTCTTGTTGTTGTGGGAGAGCCTCTGGTGGCTAAGAAAAAGAAAGAGCTGGTGAGTGCTGGAGCCGAAGTTGTGGAATTAGATACGGATGACGGTATAATAAATTTGAAAGATTTATTCCAATTGTTGGGGAAGAGGCAAATTACCAGTATTCTGGTGGAGGGGGGGAGCAAATTGTTTGGGTTTCTTTTTGATAGTAGTCTGGTGGATAAAGTTTTGGCTTTTATTTCACCCATTATCATTGGTGGTGATGGTGCTAAGAGTGTAGTTGGTGGCGCAGGGGTTGCCACTGTTTTAAAAGCATTATCTTTACATAATGTGAAAGTGGCAAACTTTGGTAATGACATATTAGTCAGTGGATATCTAGGTAACAGATAGAAATGTTTACTGGTATAGTCGAGGAAATTGGAGTGGCTACGGAGATAATCCCTAGTCGCTTGGTTATTCGTTCCAAGAAGGTAATTAATGGGACGGAGCCGGGTGATAGTGTTGCTATAAATGGCATTTGTTTGACGGTGACTTCTATCAGCAACGATAATTTTTCTGTTGATATTATGCCTGAAACAATGCGACGTACTAATATTGGCAGGCTACATTATGGCGACCCGGTGAATTTAGAGAGAGCTGTTTTGGTTGGTGGTCGATTTGGAGGTCATTTCGTTCAGGGGCATGTGGATGACACAGGAAAAGTCTTGTCAATTACACCTAAAGGTGAAGCTCTTATAGTCAAAATGTCAGCGCCTTCTAAGTTGATGCGCTATATAGTGAATAAAGGCTTTATTGCTGTTGATGGTGTTAGTCTTACCGTTGTTGATCCTGATGTTTTTTCTTTTTCAGTTTCTTTGGTTGCTTATACCAGAAACCAGACTACTTTAGGTACTAAGAAACCAGGTGATGTGGTTAACCTTGAGGTGGACATCATTGCTAAGTACGTGGAGCGGTTGAAGCAGGGAAGTGGTCAGGAAGTAATGTTGGAGTTTCTTGAAGAACATGATTTGTCGAAAAAGAGGTGAAGCTTAATGTCATTATCCACGATTCCAGAGGCAATTAAAGATATAAAGGCTGGTAAATTTATCGTAATTGTAGATGATGAGAACCGTGAGAATGAGGGTGACCTGGCGATGGCTGCAGAAAAGATTACGCCAGAAGCAATCAATTTCATGGCGAAGGAAGCACGTGGTCTAATATGTTTGCCTATAATCGGAGAGAGATTAGACGAACTGAAAATACCGCCCATGGTACAGGAGAATACTGCTCAGTTTGCTACAGCTTTTACTGTATCTATCGAGGCTAAGCATAAAGTGACTACAGGCATTTCAGCTCATGATAGAGCTGCGACTGTAAAAGCTGTTATTGATCTTAATACCAGACCTGAAGATTTGGCACGACCAGGCCATATGTTTCCTATCAGGGCTAAAAATGGAGGTGTGTTGGTGAGGGCTGGACATACTGAGGCTATTGTTGATTTATCTAAGATGGCTGGGCTTTATCCCGCCGGTGTGATCTGTGAGATTATGAATGAAGACGGCACTATGGCTCGGCTGCCTCAGCTGGAAGTTATAGCGGATGAGTTTGGCCTTAAGATGATAAGTATATCTCAGCTTATTGCTTATCGCCGCCGTCACGAGAAGCTGATACACAGGATAGCCGAGGCAAAACTGCCGACCAAATACGGCGAGTTCGTAGTTGTTGCCTATAAGAGTGAGGTTGATCCAGATGAGCATGTGGCTCTTGTTAAGGGTGAAATTAATAGTGGCGAGCCAATGTTGGTGAGAGTGCATAGTGAGTGTCTGACTGGGGATGTTTTTGGCAGTTTGCGCTGTGATTGTGGAGAACAGATTGCCTTGGCAATGAATAAGATTGCTGAGGAAGGGAAGGGTGTTTTTCTTTATATGAGGCAGGAGGGGAGAGGAATAGGTTTCCATAATAAAGTGCGGGCTTATGCTCTCCAGGACAATGGGTTAGACACTGTTGAGGCCAATATTGCTCTGGGTTTTCCGCCTGATTTAAGGGATTATGGCATTGGTGCTCAGATTTTAGCAGACTTGGGTTTGCATAAGATACGGTTATTAACCAATAATCCTAAAAAGGTGGTTGGGTTAGAGAGTTACGGGCTTGAAATAGTTGATACAGTACCGTTGATAGTACCGCCGACTCTGTATAATCGTAATTATCTTGAAACGAAGCGTCAAAAGTTGGGACATTTATTGGAAGCAGGCGAAATTTCCAAAACAAAGACTAAGAGTTAGGGAGGAAATATTATATATGTCTAAACTATATGAAGGAAACTTGATCGGGAAGGGTTTGAAGTTTGGTGTGATTGTCTCTCGTTTCAATGAAGTTATAACTAGTAGGCTGCTTAATGGGGCGAAAGACAGTTTTTTGAGGCATGGAGTTGACGAAAAAGATATTGATGTTGCTTGGACGCCGGGGTGTCTGGAGATACCATTGGCCGCTAAGAAGATGGCTCAGAGTGGTATATATAATGCCATAGTTTGCCTTGGCTGTGTTATTCGTGGCGGTACACCCCATTTTGAATATGTTTCCAGTGAGGTAAATAGAGGAATTTCCCGAGTAAGCCTTGATACTGGCGTGCCCGTAATTCAAGGCATAATAACTGCTGATACTCTGGAGCAAGCCATAGAAAGAGCTGGAGCTAAGGAAGGCAACAGAGGCTTTGCCGCGGCATCCTCTGCTATTGAAATGGCTAATTTAATGAAAACTCTTTAGCTGGCAGCTAGTCGGTAACTTTATAGACCTTATCTCCAGGCCTGACGCGGTCAGGGACTTTGATGCCTATACCGTCTCCTGCTTTTGCCTCGGTAACATTCACATTATTGATTTGCATGGAGCTAATTGTGAGCTCAACGTCTGTGGTATGTCCTTTGATGTGAATTTTGTCACCTACTTTTAGTGCTCCTGTTAAGGTGATACCAGCTACTACGGGTCTGGCAAAGAAATCGCTTATCTTACCAATCTCGGTTTCTGGCATTTTAGATTACCCCCTTTCCCTTCTACTCTATAGTATAAATTTCTGGATTTGATAAATCAATAGGGCTTGACATGATGTTTAAGGGGGCATATTATAATCAATATCAAGTAAGTTAAAGTTTGGAGGTTGTTAGATGGTAAGTGAGAACTGGTCTCAAAAACCATATACAGATCAGGAGTTGCTTTCTTTTGACCGTCTTAAGCGTGCGGTTACGAACAGGATTCAGGATAGAGCAGAATCGCTGATGGATGACGAGTTTCCTTTGAGTGACGAAAGAATTTCGGAAATAACTAAAGATGAATGGAAAAGAGCTAAAGAAGCAGTGCGCAACTCACCGAATGCCCGAGAAGCTTATCGAAAGTATTTGGAGGGGGCGGTTAGCGAGCAACTAGATGGCCTGATAAAATCAGATAAAGATGAACTGGGGAGGATGGGTGTTGCGGAAAAAAGTATATAAGGTTGATATAACCAGGAAGTAAATTTATAATGAGGAGAGGTCTTTATTGAACCCTCTCCTCTTTTATTTTACATGTGTCAAGAAAAATACTATGGAAGGTTGGGACCATGGATAAAGATAAGGATAAAGACAAAGATAAGGTAGATAGGCGATTGGAAATGTTGGATCATCGCCTGGATAATATTGATTCGATAGTTACGAATTTGGTAGAACGTGTGATGCACCAGCCTATTAGCATTGATTGCACTTGCCCTAAATGTGGCAGCACCGTAAGGATTGTGCTAACTGGTAATACAAAGCTAGTTGGCAAAAGCCAAGATGCTGTATAGAGATATTAGCTTGTTTTTGTAAGGACTTCTTGACTGCCCTCTAAAGCATTGATAAAATGCGAAGGTTGGGCGGTTAGCTCAGCTGGTTAGAGCGTTGCGTTGACATCGCAGAGGTCACTGGTTCGAGTCCAGTACTGCCCACCATTTCAACTTCCATGAGGAATCTGCCTCTACGTATTTTTTGATTTTAACTAAACGCTAGTGTCCCCAGAATCAAGAATTTCTGCTTACAGGGCAAGCGGTGAGTAGGGTTTCGATGACGCTCTTGTTATTTCTTTATTACAATCCTGTATAGGGCGAAGATTACCAATAAATAAGCGATCAATCGAATTACAATAAGAAATACAGTCAAGGCTGCTGCCATGCCAATAATGGTGATAAGATGTGAGATAGCGAAAAGTCCGAATGCTATGCCGATATACAGCGGCACATCACCCTTCTTCTTACTGTAAGCCCAAATACCTAAGCCCAGTATAATTACGCATAAAATCAGATTCACCAGTGTTATTTCCATTTCAAACCTCCTATTCGACTTTTTATTTTAAATTAAAGACACTGCCCGTTTTGAAAAATCGACTTATATCAGGTAGCGATTGTATCAATTAGTAAGGTTCAAAACAATGTGGTTGTGGCAATGTCACGTAATTAAAATTTTTCGGGGGACTGGTCACTGAAACGTTAAAACTTACTCGCGGCTTTGCATGTGGTGTCGAATTTCCATGAAAACATTGTACCGAATTCAAAGAAGTACGGACATATCTGCCTCAATTAATGGACATTTATATCTTTATCAGGCGATGAAAAACGAATTAGCTTAAGTGGTGATATTTAATCTGACTATTTAGATCCCGCTACTTTTTCTCGTTTTACGGCTATGCTACCCCTGGTTACCCTAATCTTCGCCCCTGATTCCGTTTTTAGAACGGCACTATCTTCGCTGACACTGTCAATTTCCCCATAAATTCCAGATGAAGTAATAACTTTGTCACCATTTCTCAGTTGTGACATCATTTCTTGGTGTGCTTTCTGTTGCCTGCGTTGCGGTCTGATCATAGTAAAATACAGCATGGCAATTATCAATACTACGAAGACAATCATGTAGATGCTACCCATACCACCTTGTTCACCTTGTTGGGCTTCACCTGTTGGAACGCAGCTAACGAGAAATATGAGGAGACTGATAATCAATGCCAGTATTAATCCCAAGCGTCCTATTCTCATCTTTCCCTTCCTTTTTTAAGTTAATGTGGTAGTGTTAACTTATACCTTATAATTCTGCTTGAATTATACAACATCTTAGTAAGCTAAGTACAACCTGATGTGAGCAAAATTTGAGGGAATTAGCCAATTGAAAAAGGCTCTATCCTGCAATACCTGATCTTGTCGAGGCCAACAATGGTTTTAGATATCGTCCTCTTTTGTGGGTTTGATGGTGTCCAGTGTTTCTTTCATGTCATTCTTGGCATAAGTTTAAGTAGCAGTATCAGCACAAAAGCAAAAAAAGCAGGTATCTGCCAACGAATACCTGCTTTTTTAAAATTGCGTTGTCTGCAGATTTAGCTTTTACCAATCCTGAACATCTTAGTCCCACATTTGGGACAAGTACCTTGTGTTGCTGGTTTGCCATTCTTCATTTTGATTGTCTTTGGGTTACTCATTTCTCTCTTAGTCCTGCATTTCATACAATACGCTTGCATAGAAACCTCCTTTTATATTTGAATGTAGAATATAACACTTTCAAGTTGAATGTCAATAGTACTAAGGTAATGTTAATACTAAATTAAGGGAAAAATCTTATTTAACCGCTAAAAATTCATATTTATTCCAGATTGGAATAACAAACGAGAATAATATTGGCCTGAAAATTATAGTTGGTTAAAACTGCAATGCCGCTGGCAGCGTTAGGGGTTCAGGCTAAATTTTTAGATAAAAAAGTTATATCTGTAGTAAATTCAACTCCACAATGCACGATTAGTAGACACGGTCATCAACTATTAGTTTATGCCCTTCGGGGATCGTGCCTTTGGCTACATATTCAACTTTATCGAGCTTGATTCTCACCGCTTCGGTTACTGCCCTAATTAGCTGTTCTGTTAGTTTTGCTCTGCTGACTACATTGCCATTTTTAAGTTCGACTTTTAATGTCAGTTCATCACGATAGCCTTGTCTAGTGACCGCAGCTTGATACTTAGAGATTTCTGTAAATTTAGCTAGCGCTGGCTCAAGCTGCCTGGGGTGAATGAACATGCCTCTGGTTCTAACGGCATCGCCTATTCTGCCCAAGATTCTTGTTATTCTCAAAGAAGTGGTGACACAGGGGCAAGGCTCATTAATCCAGCCAACAAGGTCCCCGGTGCCAAAACGGAGCAATGGGTAGGACTCGTCTATCGGCGTTACTACCAGCTCTCCGACACCATCCGAAGCAACTGGCTTGCCATTTTCTGGGTCGACTATCTCTACTATAACATCTTCAGCAATGTGTAACCCAGATTTTAGTTTGCATTCGTAAGCCATCAAGCCCACGTCGGCAGTACCGTAGACATCAGTAGTGGCGATTCCATATTTCTCCTCAACTATCTTTCGTATGGGGCCTCCACCCATTTCACCACCAATACATGCTAACCTAAGGTTAAAATCTTTGCTAATATCATAGCCCATTTCTTCAGCTTTGTTGACCACATTCATGAAGAAGCTTGCAGCCCCAAAAAAACCGCTAACTTTTAGCTGGCTCATGACCTGTACCTGAAGTTCAGTATTACCTGTTCCCATTGGAACTACAGTAACGCCAACTCGTCTCAAAGATTCGTCTACCAAGAGTCCTGCGGGAACAAGGTGGTAGGACCAGGCATTGATAACAATGTCTCCTCTCCGAAACCCCAAGTCTTTCATAAGTTGGGCATGTCGTCGCCAGTAATTCTTGCTTTTGTGGTGCGGGTCATAAATGGGGCCTGGAGAAACATATACCCTTTCCATATCTCTCAGCGTCATTGTTACCAAACCACCGAATGGAGGATTTGTCTTATATAGGTTAACCAAATCATCCTTTCTCAATACTGACATATTCTCTAAGTCTTTGATGCCAAGCACTTCAGATGGTTTGATGCCTGCCTTATCAAGCCTAGATCTTATTGTCGGAGCTTTTTCATAGGCAAAAGCAACCATCTCTCTTAATCTGCCATTGAGATATTTCTGTCGCTGCTCCGAAGGCATCTTTTTTAATGTTCTTATTGATGGTAGAGAATTTTTTTTCTTCATTAACTAATCCCTCCATTTTGTATAAAGCAATGCAATTTTGCCTTATTTAGATAGTCTTGGCAAGGTACTTGCAACCGATAAAGGATGCGATTAGAATTGTAAAGCATCTGTCAAAACCACGCAAAAGCACAAATAGCCATCACTTAGATATCACTGGAGGCTCGTTAATGAAGTGGGACCTGAAAAAATATCCCATGTATATCAGTGGCATAAAGCAGACTTATCCTAGCATAAAGTTGGGGATGCCTTTTTTGTCTAAATCTGCTGTTGTGGGTAATTTAATCTTTCTTTCAGGTCTGACGGGCATAAGTTTAGAAACCGGCTATCTTCTATCCCACAAGTTCGAAGACCAGATGGTTGGTTGTCTGAACAATATTCAAGCCGCGCTTAAGGAAACAGGAAGCTCGATGGATAATCTGGTCAAGCATCTGGTTTTTATTAAAAATGTCGAGGATTGTCAGAGCATGTGGAAGATCATGCTAGATTACTATCAAAAGCACGCTCCAGGCTTACTTGAAGAACCGCCAGCGCTAACAGTGATACCAGTGAAATCTTTCCTTGAGCCAGGTTGTTTGGTAGAAGTAGACTCGATGGCTGTTCTTTTCAAAGACGCGCCTGGATGGGAAATGAAAAAGTATCCCGTGCAATATCGGAGCACAGCACATAATTATCCAGGCATAGATCCCAGTATGCCTTTAATATCCGAATCTGTTGTAGTAGGCAATTTACTTTTTTTATCGGGCATGTCAGGTGAGAATCCCAAAACTGGCAGGATAGAAACTAAAGATTTTGAACTGCAGATGGATATCGGTTTTGACAAAATAAAGAAAGCTTTCGATAAAGCTGGCAGTTCTGCAAGCAATATCATAAAAACTTTACATCTTTTGGCAAGATTGGAATCAATATTGATACCATCGCGGAATACCGACGTATCTTACAGCCCTGCTTCAGACCGTCTCTGGAAACGTGAACTAGAGCATTATGATATATATGCCCCAGTTTTACTAGATGATCCACCAGGAAGTACGTTTCTTAAACTTCAGTCTTTGGAAGATCCTGAATCTATGACAGAGGTTGACGTAACTGGCGTAATTTCTCCACAACAACCTGATTGGGAGGTAAGAAAATACCCGCTATATTATGGTAAAAGAGGGTTTCCCAGACATATTGGTGAGATAAAAAAGTACTATGCCAATACTGTGGTGGTTGGAAGTTTGATTTTCATATCGGGGCAGACTCCGACTGACCAATTCACCGGTAGGATTGAGACGGATACTTTTGAAGACCAGATGAAGATAACCCTCGATAATCTAAGAGCGGCTGTAGAGGAAACAGGTAGTTCTCTAAATAATTTGGTAAAAACCTATGTGCTTATGCCTAACCTGGAGTATTATTCAATTATGCGGAGGTTAGAGCTCGAATACTATCAAAAATATGCTCCCAAGTTGGTAGAAGAGCCTCCTGTAAGTACTCTTATCCAGCCTTTGAATTTGGCTTCGCCTAAGATGATGATAGAAATAGATGCAATTGGTTTTCTTCCGAGGTATGAAATATCTTAAAATATATATTATATATGCCGGTACTGAAAGATCAATTACCTCGGGTTAATAGATTTAACAACTTAGTGCATATAGATATTTTGAAATAATTGGAGGTTTATGAAATGTCTACAGAAAAGGTAGTAAAAAGCGCTTGTGAACTGTGTAATGCGGGTTGTGGTGTTCTGATACATCTTAAAGACGGGAAACCAATTATGGTGGAAGGTGACCCGGCAAATCCAGTGAATAAAGGGGCAATCTGTATTAGAGGTAAGAACTCTCTGGAGTATCTATACCATCCAGACCGATTGAAACATCCTCTGAAAAGAGCAGGAGAAAGAGGAAAGGGTAAATGGAATCAGATTACATGGGATGAGGCGCTTAATACTATATCGTCTGAATTGATCAAAGCCAAGGAGAAATATGGTGCTGAGTCAGTGGCATTTATCCGCGGAGGAGCCAAAGGTTTCCAAGATCAATATGTAACCAGGTTTGCCAATGTGTTTGGTACACCAAATATAGCTTCTATGGCTTATATCTGTCATGTTCCCAGAGTTAATGGCTCATTTTATACCTACGGATTTATGGCACTTCCTGATTATGAACATCCACCGGCATGTATTGTGCTCTGGGGTGTTAATGCCTGTAACTCTGCGATTGGAGATTGCAAGAAAGCCAGTGAAGCTCTGGAGAAAGGCTCGAAGTTGGTAGTAATAGACCCAGGCGAAACAATATTTTCCAAAAAAGCGGATATTTGGGTCAAACCAAGGCCTTGCTCCGATTTGGCATTAGCCCTGGGCATGATTAATGTGGTAATAAGCGAAGAACTATTTGATAAAAGTTTTGTTGAAAGCTGGACAGTAGGCTTTGACGAACTAAGAAAACATGTGCAGGATTATTCTCCCGAGAAAGTTGCGCAAATAACCTGGGTACCAGCAGATAAAATCAGGGAAGTAGCTAGATTTTACGCCATCAACAAGCCAGCCTGTATTGCCTGGGGAAACGGTATTGATAATAACATAAACAATTTTCAGTGCGCTCGTGCTATTTCAATCTTGAGAGCAATTACTGGTAACATTGGTAGACCTGGCGGTGACCTAGAATGGTCACCATCAGGGACAGTATCGAAAGGTTCTCCTGAATTGCAGCAACGGAACGTTTTACCACCAGAAATACGTAATAAGAGGGTTAGTGCTGCGGAAAACTTGTTACCGATGGCCTTTTATGCACTGCCTCAGAATATAGTGAAAGCTATTCTGAAAGCCGACCCTTATCCTATACGCGCTGTCTTTGTTCAAGGTGGCAGTTTGCTTCACACCTACTCCAATACTAAAGAAGTCTACGAGGCCTTAAAGAGCTTGGATTTCCTCGTAGTAACCGATTTCTTTATGACACCTACGGCAGAATTAGCCGATATCGTTTTACCAGTGGCTACATATATGGAGATTGACAGTCTTCACGAATCTGAGTTTTCGCCTACTGTAAATGTGATACAAAAAGTGGCAGAGATAGAGGAATGCTGGTCAGACCTTAAAATATACAACGAACTGGCTAAACGCATGGGGATGGGTAAATACTTCTGGGAGGAGGACAAACAAGCTCTGGATTTCATCCTAAAGCCAACTGGTTTAACCTTTGATGAGTTCAGGCGGGTGGGAGTGATTACTGGTACGAAGCAATATAGAAGATATGAGAAAGATGGTTTTAATACGCCTTCAAAAAAGGTTGAGTTATACTCAGACCGTCTTAAAGAGTTAGGTTTTGACCCGCTGCCAGTATATCATGAACCACCAGAATCACCGATTAGTGAGCCTCAACTCGCTAAGGAATATCCTCTGGTTTTTACCAACTGGAAACTAGCTGCGTTCCAGCACTCAGCGGGACGGCAGTTAAGAAATCTACGAAAAGCTCATCCTGAGCCATTAGCTGTTATCAATACAGAAACAGCTAATGAGCTGGGCATAAAAGAGGGTAACTGGGTGTATATTGAAACGAGGCGGGGTAAAATCAAACACAAGGCAACCTTATCATCTACTATAGACCCCAGGGTGGTCATGTTGGAACATGGTTGGTGGTTTCCAGAAAGAAAAGATGCAGAGATGTATGATTGGGCAGAGTCCAATCTTAATATTCTTACCGACAATAAAAAGCCCTATGCAAGAGAGATGGGCTCAGCCACATTAAGAGGTATACTTTGTAAAGTATATAAAGCGTAATGACGCTCTAAAAATTTGATGAAAAAGACTTTGAATGCAAATGAACTTAAGGCAGAGGTAAAAAGGCTAGTTGCTCTCCATTGTTCCGAACTTATTGAGTTAAGTTTGATGATTCATGCTAATCCTGAGTTGGGTTTTAAGGAAGAGCAAGCTTCGGTCTGGCTGGAGACTTACTTGGAGAAGAAAGGTTTTAAAATAGAAAGGGGTGTGGGTGGATTACCAACTGCTTTCAAGGCGATCTATGGTGCTGGAAATCCAGTAATTGCCTTTCTTGCAGAGTATGATGCTTTGCCCAAAATAGGCCATGCTTGTGGGCACAATATTATAGCAGCTTCAGCGATAGGCGCAGGTATAGCTAGTAAATGCGCTGTAGATAATAATGGTGGGACGATCATGGTAATTGGCACCCCTGCTGAGGAGCTTTTTGGTGGTAAGGTGACTATGGTAAAGAAAGGAGTGTTTGAAGGAGTTGATGCAGCCATGATAGTGCACCCTGGTGTACGTAATATGGTTACTGTCGAATCGCTTGCCTGCATTACTATCACTGTTGAATTTCATGGTAAAGCAGCTCATGCCGCTGCTAATCCAGAGGAGGGAATAAACGCTTTAGAGGCCATGCTCCTGTCTTTCAATGCTATAAACTCATTGCGCCAGCACATAAAGGATAGAGCTCGTATACATGGTATAATTACTCATGGTGGCGAGGCAGCTAATATCGTGCCTGCTTATACCAGAGCGGAAATAATAGTCCGTGCCACAGAGACTGGTTATCTTGATGACTTGAAGCAGAAGGTAGAGAACTGCTTTGTTGGGGCTTCCATAGCTACCAGTGCACGATTAGAATATAAGTGGGCAGAGGACTACTATGCACCGATGAAAAACAACTTGACTCTGGCACAGCTTTTTGCGGAAAATCTGGAATCTCTAGGAAGAAAAGTGGAACCATTTGAACCTCGTTTTGGTTTTGGTAGTACCGATATGGGAAATGTTAGCCAAGTCATACCTGCAATCCATCCTGAGGTTGCCATTGCACCTACGGCTACGCTATTACATTCAGAGGATTTTGCCAGAGCTGCAGCTTCTGAGGCAGGTCATGACGGGTTACTAGATGCTGCTAAAGCTCAAGCTATGACAGCCGTTGACCTTATCTGTAAAAAAGAAAATTTGGCGAAGGTAAAGAAGGAGTTTACAGTTGGGCATAATAAGAGCTAGTATTATGTATTAGCTTAATACTCTAGGCGTAACTTAATTGTCGAGTAAGCAGTTTATATATTTATGGATGGTTACTATAATATTTTGATAGATTGAATTTATGAGCTACCTAAATAGGGAGGAAATTTCAGAATGAAGATTGTCTTTCTCAAGGATGTGTCATCTAAAGGTAAGGCTGGTGAAATAAGAGAAGTAGCCGATGGTTATGCTAGAAACTTTCTCTTTCCTAGGGGTTTGGCTTTACCGGCGACACAAGAGGCTATAAAATCGGCTAAAGCTAAAGCTGAAGAAAATGCGAGACGCCAGTCACATCTGCAAGAAGAACTAAGTGAACTAGCAAAGCTCATTGATGGGAAAGAAGTATATTTCAAAGCTCGAGCTGGTGAGAAAGGGCAGCTCCATGGTTCTATTACTAGTGCTGATATAGCTAAAGAACTTTCTAAACTGGCGAATGTTGAAATAGATAAAAAGAAAATCGAACTAGATGAACCTTTGCGCCATCTTGGTAGTCATGAAGTAAAAATAAGTTTTTCTAAAGAGGTGGAAGCTAAAATTCAAGTTATTGTTGAGGAAGAGAAAACTAAGTAAACAATGATTAGCGATCAGTTGCCTCCGCATGATGTCGAAGCTGAAGAAGCTGTAATTGGCTCACTTCTCATTGATGGTGATGCCATGCTTGAGATCAATACTTCCCTTAAATCTGAGGATTTCTTCACGCAGCAAAATAGGTGGATTTACGAGGCTTGTTTTAGCATCTACGAACGTCATGAAGGTATCAATCAGATAACAGTGGCTCATGAGTTAGCTCAACGAGGCAAGTTAGAGGAAGTCGGCGGAGCTTCATATCTGAGCCAGTTGATTTCGCAAGTACCTACATCACTCCATATAAAATATTATGCTGATATTGTATCCAGGCTTTCTACAATGCGCCGATTGATTAGTGCCGCTACTAAGATTGCTGCTATTGGATATGAAGCAGGCCCGGATGTTGATAAGGCTATTAACGATGCTGAGAATATTCTTTTTCGCATAAGAGAGAGACACATTCGGGGAGATTTGGTACCCCTGCGCAGTATTCTTACAAAGTACTTTGAGGAAACCGAGCTTGCTCCAGCTAAAGCGGAAAAAGGAGAGGCTGAAGACAGGAAAAAGGAATACATTATGACGGGCTTCAATGTTCTGGATAATGTACTGATAGGGTTGCAACGTTCTGGTCTGGTTGTTCTGGCTGCCAGACCAAGCATAGGCAAAACCAGTTTAGCTCTTAATATTGCCAGGAATGCAGCGCTCAATCAAAAGGCTTGTGTTGCCCTGTTCAGCTTAGAAATGTCACAAGATGAAGTTGCACAAAGACTTTTATCGAGTGAGTCAAATATAAGCTCTGTCCGAGTTCGGTTAGGAAATTTTACTGAGGAAGAAGAGAGTAGAATATTAGAGGTCAGCGGTATTCTATCTGAGGCGCCCATCTATATTGATGATTCCCCCCAGCTCCGTGTAGTAGAGATACGAAGCAAGGCGCGGCGGCTTCACTTTGAGCATCCTATTGACCTGATAATTGTTGATTATCTCCAGTTAATTAGAGGGGAGGGTAGAATTGAAAACCGAGTTCAGGAACTCAGTGAAATAACTCGTTCTCTTAAAGCACTTGCTAAAGAATTAAATGTTCCACTTTTAGCTGTATCCCAGCTTAGCCGAGCTGTAGAACTACGCGTTTCCCATATGCCGCAGCTTTCTGACCTCAGGGATAGCGGGAGTATTGAACAGGATGCCGATGTGGTTGTTTTCATACATAGAGATGAGAAGTATTATGATGAGGAAGAATGGGCAAAGCACAGTGCTGAACCTTATCCTCGAGGTATTGCTGATGTCATCATAGCTAAGAACCGTAATGGTCCCATAGAGGACGTAAAATTGCAGTTTGTCGCCAAGACTACCAAATTTAAAAACTTGGAGACAATGCCACTCCCTACCTAAAACGAAAATTTGGTTTTTAATGTATAACCAAGGCTAAAGAACCATGAATAGAAAAGCTTTTTCCGGTTTCCCCGAAAGAATGGAGGTCACTCCGATACCGACCTTATTCCTTACGGCACTAATGCCACATATTGACGATATAGCTGTACTCAAGGTGATATTGCATATTTTCAGGCTGCTCAGCCAGCGAAGGGGATATCCCCGCTTTGTAACTCTAGCGGAGCTTTCACATGATAGTATCCTAATAAGTGGCATAGCAGGTGATGAGGTAAAATCAGCTAATACTATGATTAGACAGGCTCTGGATCTTGCTGTCCAGCAGGGCATTTTATTACACTTGAAGATTGACAAGGATGATAAGTCCGAAGATATCTATCTCCTTAATTCTGATGCTGAAAAGAAAGCAATCGATAAAATTCAGCGTGGGGAGCTTGCATTATCGGGAGTAGCATCTTTAAAGCATGAGGTTGCAGAAAAACCCAGTCTTCCAGATATCTTTAGTCTCTATGAGCAAAATATTGGTATACTGACACCGTTAATTGCTGAAGAGCTGCAAGAAGCAGAGAAGCTTTATCCAGCAGATTGGATTGAAAGCGCTTTTAAAGAAGCAGTGATACAGCAGAAGCGTAGCTGGAAATATATCGCACGCATTTTAGAACGATGGGCTGTGGAAGGCAAAGATAATGGAAAGCTTAGGAGAAATACTAAAGAAGAAAGTGACCCAGACAGGTACATCAAGGGAAAATACGGACATATGGTTCAACGATAGGCTAGAGGAAGACAGTCTATCTGATTCTAAGTGTCCTTTATGCCAGGGTGCTGGTTTTGTTTATCCGTTGCTAGCTTCGGGAAAGCCCGACTTCAGACGTGTCGTACCTTGCCAGTGCGTTGAGGAGGAGCTACAAAAGGAAAAACTAGTCCAGCTCCAAAAATTTAGCAATTTAGGGGCATTATCCAGGCTTACTTTTGAGAATTTACTACCTTCAGGGAGGCAAAAAGGGGGTAAGCAGGAATATAATTTTTCCCAAGCTTATGAAGCAGCCAAGACCTTCGCTGTTAACCCCAAAGAGTGGTTGATTTTCGTTGGACCGAATGGCTGTGGTAAAACACATTTAGCCTGTGCTATTGCTAGTTACAGAATAGGTTTAACTCAGCCTGCACTCTATATCGGAGTTGCTGATTTATTGGATCACCTGCGTTCTACTTTTCATCCTGACAGCGATATTGCTTATGATGATTTATTTGAACGTGTTAAAAATACACCACTTCTGATTTTAGATGATTTAACCATGACTGTTACTACTCCGTGGGCTAAAGGGAAATTGGAGCAGTTGCTCAATCACCGCTTCAATGAACAACTACCTACGGTGATAACGACTTGTGTGTCAGTTAAGGAACTTGACCAGAATTTACAGGGCCATTTAGCCGATCCTGACTTCTGTCAGATATGTGTGATTCAGCCCATATCTTACTCTGAATCAGAAGAGCTTGAGGGGCTGGAATTAAAATTGCTAAAGGAGATGTCTTTTAAAAACTTTGATTACAAAAGGTTGAACTTGCCTCCTGAAAAACGCCAGAACTTGGAGCAAGCTTACCGTGTTGCTCTTGATTTTGCCCAATCTCCACAGGGATGGCTGGTATTGTTAGGACAAAACGGTTGTGGTAAAACACATTTGGCTGCAGCTATTGCTAATCATTTATGCCAAGCCGGCAAATCTGTTCGGTTCATCGTAGTTACTGATCTTCTTGACCATCTGCGTTCTGCCTTCAGTCCGGAAAGCAGGGTATCCTATGATGAGCTTTTCGAGAAAATTAAAAAGTCTCCAGTTCTGATTCTTGATGATTTTGGTGAACAAGCCACTACTCCCTGGGCTCAAGAAAAACTATACCAACTGATTAACTATCGGTATAATGCCCGACTGGCCACGGTAATTACTACTTGCACTGATTTAGACGAAATCGAAAGCCGTATCAGTTCTCGCTTGGTTGATCCCAGTATAAGTCTTTCTTTCAACATTATAGCTCCTGATTATCGAGGTGACAGAAAGGCAAACAAGAGCATTAAATTGCAGCAAAGGTATAAACAGCGAGATCAAAGACTATAAAGATAGGTAAGACAAAAGCGATCCAAGCCGATCTATAATTATTAAAGACAAATTGTCGGGTAAACTTTTTCCTGTTAAAATATCCGAAATTATTTAGGATATAACTATGGTAGGCTTACCAGTCTTAGTTCTAAATCAAAACTACGAGCCGCTTAATGTCTGCCAAGTACGACGGGCAATGGTTTTGCTTTTCCGTGGTAAAGCTGAAGTTTTAGAAAATGGGCGTGGCAGCCTTCATTCGGTTAGTGGCATTTTTGATATGCCGTCCGTGATTAGGCTTGTTTATTTCATAAGACGACCTCACCATCAGAGGAAAATGACCAAAATGGAGATCTTCAATCGGGACAAATATGCCTGTCAATATTGTGGGCATCAAAGTAGAGATCTCACTTTAGATCATGTCATTCCGAGACGCCGTGGTGGGGAACATTGCTGGGAAAATGTAGTTAGCGCATGTATACCATGTAACCGTCGAAAAGCTGGTCGAACACCAGACGAAGCTGGTATGCCTCTTCTGCACCAACCTTGTCCCCCACGGAAAGATGGTTTCCACGTGCCGTACAATTACATCCGTTTACACACTGAGTGGCAAAAATATTTGCCACAATAGCTATTTATTTTCTTTCTGGCCACCATCATCATTTTTCTTTTGCCAGGTTATCTTGCTCATAGGCATTTCTACGGTAGCGCCGCTTTCCAATTCAAGCGATACTGCTTCTTTTAACGGGTTAATACTGATTACCTTAGCTTTACCCAGGGTTGTTGAGACTTCTTGTCCCATTGCAGGCAATTTCCCCTTCATACTACGGTATTGGTCGTATTCATAGCCTAAGCAGCAAAGAAGGCGCCCACAAAGCCCAGATGTCTTCATTGGGTTAAGAGTGATATTCTGTTCCTTTGCCATCTTAATTGATACCGGAGTAAATTCACTCAGGAAGGTGGCGCAGCATAAAGGAAGGCCGCATCTACTTAGGCCACCAATGTGTTTAGCCTCGTCTCTAGCACCTATTTGTCTTAACTCGACATGAGTCCTCAGGTTGCGGCTAAGTTCCTTGACCAGTTCTCGAAAATCAACTCTCTTCTCAGCACTAAAAAAAATAGTTAAGTGACTGCCATCTAGGTTATACTGTGCTGAAACAGGCTTCATAGGGAGGTTAAGCTTTTCAATCAATTCTCGGCTTTTTACCAATGATTTTTCGTTCTTTTGTTGCCGTTGTTCGGCCTGATTTATATCGTTATCTGTTGCTTTACGAACCACTGGTTTCAGGGGTTCGTTAATATTGGCTGATAAAATCTGCCCTGGAGAAATGACTACTCGGCCTAACTCTTGGCCGCGGTTTGTCTCAACTACCACCAAGTCATTTAGTTCCAAAGGAATACCTGCGGCATCAAAATAATAAATCTTACCTGCTTGATGAAAACGTATTCCGACTAATTCTGACATTACCTGTTGTAAAGCATAGAAACTGTTTCATGCCCTACGCTCTCCTTTTTAGGCATATTCAACATTAGAACTTCAAGAACTAGGCGTATGTTAGCATTTCGAGAAATTTGGTCCAGAGATGTCTGTAGGCAACCAATGAAATCATTGATCTCTATCAAATTTAATGCTTGTGCCCATTCTTCAATCATTGGCAGAGAATCGACATTAGTAATAGATTCCTGGCAGTCACATCTTGCCAGCAAGACGTCTCGCCACCAGGTTAGCCAGAGTTTAATTAACTCTTGAGCCAATTTACGGTCACTTTCTAATTGAGCAACATAGTTGAAGCGCTCTTCCCAGCTGGCTTTTAGTAAAGGATATAGCCCCGAAAGCCTTTGAGTTCGCTGCTGGAGATGAATATCATCGATAGAAGCCATTAGTGCCCAGCCAAAACAGCCTTCAGACAATCTAGATAAAAGCCTTGATTTATCACTTTCTACTCCATGAGAATTGCCAAGCACCTTTTCCACTTCAATACTAGACATCCGTTTCAATTTTACAAGCTGGCATCTAGATACCACAGTCGGTAAGAGCCTTGCTTCATCCGTAGTCAGAAGAAGCAAGATTACTCTTGGCGGTGGTTCCTCTAGTATTTTGAGCAAACAATTAGCTGCTTCAAGAGATAGATACTCTGCGCCATCGATAATGAATACTTTAAATTTGCCTTCAAAAGGCGGCAAACTGGCATTTCGTTGAATTCCCCTGATTTCATCGATGCTTATTTCAGTCTGTGTTCTAGTTTCGGCTTGGCCCTTTTTGTGGGAATTATGGTTTAAACCTATTATTGCTACGTCAGCATGTTTACCATTGGCAATTCTAAGACAGGATTGACATTCGCCACATGGTGGATTGCTATTTTGACAATTTAATGCCTCAGCTAGGTCTAGGGCTAGTGTCGTTTTACCTACATGAGGAGGCCCTACGAAAAGGTAAGAGTGAGCCAAATTTCCTGTCTGTAGACCATTTTCAAATAAAGCTAAAACACTTGATTGGCCGATTGTTCGCCACATATTAGTCCTAAATTATATCCAACCTCGTCAAATCTTGATAGTCTTCTCGTTTTCGAATAAGACGTGCCTTACCGTCTTTTACCATGACAATAGCTGGCCTGGGGACCATATTATAGTTGCTTGACATGGGTATAGCATAGGCTCCACAGACTGGCATAGCAATGATATCATCTGCAGAAACAGGAGGTAAAGTTATATCTCTGGCTAATATATCTCCTGATTCGCAATACTTTCCAGCGATGCTAACCTTAATCGATTCCTCTTCGGCAACCTTGTTAGCTACTAGGGCATCATAGTTAGCCTCATAAAGTGCTGGGCGTATGTTGTCACCCATGCCTCCATCTACGCAAATATATTTTCTAATTCCAGGGATATCTTTTATAGCACCAACTGTATATAGGGCTATTGCAGCCTGTGCCACAATGGCTCTACCCGGTTCAACTATTAATCTTGGTTGTCTTAATGATAGTTTGCTTGCCACATTTACTAAGGTTGAGGTTATAGTTTTGGCATACTCGGCTGTTGCTAGGACTGGGGAATTCAACATATACTGAACAGCAAATCCCCCTCCTGGCGAAAACTCTGTAAATTGAAAGGCATATCTAGTTTCCATTTCCTTAGCAAAGCGGAGAATAATTCCAATGGCTACTTCATAAGGGGAGAGTTCACCAACTGGAGAGCCGAGATGGAAATGGAAGCCTGCTAGGTTTAGATTGGAAGCTGATGCGGCTCTAGCTACTGCGGCTTCGGCTTGACCAGTAGATACTGGAAACCCAAATTTACTGTCCAGTATCCCAGTGGTTGTATATCGATGAGTATGAGCATCAACCCCTGGAGCTAAACGAAGCAAAATTCGCTGCTTTATACTCGCTTCTCCAGCTAGCTTGTCAAGAAGCTCCAGTTCATAAAAGTTGTCTACTATAATGCGTCCAGTTCTTAAATCTAGAGCCAGTTTTAATTCATCAGGTGTTTTATTGTTCCCGTGGAAATAAACCTTTTCTAGAGGAAAACCCACTGAGTGTGCCACGCTTAGTTCGCCGCCTGAAACGACATCTAATCCTATATCTTCTTCTTTGAGTATTTGTGCCCAAGTCCGATTTAGAAATGCCTTCGAGGCATAGGCAACTACAGTGTTTGAGTAGCGCTTTGTGAACTCGTTCTTGAATTCTTGACATTTTGACCGTAAAGTGAATTCATCGAAAACATAGAGTGGGGTTCCATATTCTTTTACTAATTCGGTAGTATCACAATTGCCTATGCAAAGGTGTCCTTTTTTGACCTGAGCTGTGAAAGGGAACAAAGAAAGTTTAGAAAAATTGTTTTTGCTCATTATAAAATATTACACCGACGTATATGAATTGGAGTAATTATACTATCATAGTAGTGAATATGTCATCCCGTATATTGATTATGGCAAATATGGCTCAGGAAATTGCGTTTTAGGTAAACGAAAAAATGGAGTTTCTGCAAGTCGGCTTCAATTAAAAAAGAAACTGTAAAATTCAGGAGTACTAATATATAGCATCTTTTGGATTGCAGCTGTTACCCGATTTAATATTAATCTACATCAGGATTTTCGCCGTGTCTTTCTGGTGTTACATGGATCACTGTCATGTCTTCAAGAGATTTCTTGTTAATGACATCAATACCATCGCGTTTCAATCTGATAGCACTATTGTTTTCCATGGTCTTAAGAGATTTGTTAACCATCTCTCGCGAAGTACCTATCATATCTGCCATGTCCTGTTGCGTAAGTTTTACCCCAACGATTTTCTTCTCTACATAATATTTGAGCAATGTCTTTGCTAACCTGCCTGTAACTTGATTGAATGACAAGGTTTCCACTAATTGTGAGTCACGACGTACTTTGCTTGCAAGGACCTTCAAGGCGTTCAGTGCCACTTGTGGGTATTTAGAGAGAATAGTCGGAACGTCACTCTTTTTAATACCGTAGAGGAGAGCTGGTGTCATGGCTAATTGGTTAGCTGCATTGCAACCTTGATCAAAGGTAGATACGTCGTTTAACGAATCTCCAGTAGTGGCAATATTTAATGTTTGCTGCTTACCCTCGGTAGATATTTTATATATCTTCACAATGCCAGAGATAACAAAGTATAACGAATCGGTCCAATCACCCTCCAGTAAGAAAATTTCTCCCTTTTGAATTATTTTCGGAGATATATATCTCTTTATTGATTCCAGCTCTTCCGGGCCTAAGTCAATAAAATAATCGATTTGACTTAGGATGCCAGACTCGATAATAATGCTGTCTGTCATATCTATATAACTCTCTGTATTGAAAATTGCCCATCCAACCAGAAATTGAACAAATTAATTATGCGGTTTATTATATGTGAATTCTAACACTACTATTGATGTTTGCACAACTAAAAATAGAAGAAAAAAAGCCTTATTTGACCCGCGATGTTTTCAGGTAACATGTTGACTAGGGGCACCATGATGGATAAAATTAGCAATACTTTGTACCGAAAAGCTATCCTAGATAATGGGCTCCATCTACTCACCAGCGAAATGCCACATACACACTCGGTTTCTATAGTTTTTTTTGTCGCAGCTGGTACTTGTTATGAGACTGAATCCGAAGTTGGTATCTCTCATTTTATCGAGCATCTTTGCTTTAAGGGTACTACTAAAAGGCAGACCTCTAAAGAGATTAGCGAAGCCATAGAAGGTATTGGTGGTATTCTTAATGGAGGTACTGATAAAGAATTGACTGTATTATGGTGCAAGGTAGCTAGCCAGCATTTCAATTTAGCCTTAGATGTGCTTGTTGATCTCATCAGGAATTCACGCTTTGACACGAAAGACATTAACAGAGAGCGTAAGGTAATTATTGAAGAAATCAATATGAGTCTTGACTCACCACAACAGCGTGTGGATATGCTAATAGATGAGCTTTTATGGTCAGGGCAGCCATTGGGTCGGGATAGTGCTGGCAAAAAAGAGGTAGTAGCTAATTTAACTCGACAGCAGATATTGGATTTTTTCTACAAACATTACTTGGCTAATAATACGGTACTAAGTATTGCAGGCGATATAAAACATGAGCAAGTGGAAGACATTCTTAACCAATACTTGAGTGATTGGAAACCAGACAAACTATCTCCACGTTTTCCAAGCATTATCCAGCAAGAAACATCAAGATTAAAAATTGTGGCTCGGAATACTGAGCAGGTCAATCTTTGTCTTGGTATGCCTGGGCTTTCAGTTTCGCATCCTGACCGTTTTGCCGTAGACTTACTCAGTGTAATTCTGGGCGAAGGTATGAGCAGCCGTCTTTTTATCGAACTCAGAGAGAATCAAGGACTTGCCTATGATATTGGTAGCTGCGCCGCCCATTTTATAGATTCAGGTGCGTTCTTCATCAGTGCAGGTGTTGATCCCAAGCGTCTGAATAATGCTTTAACATCTATACTAAATCAGCTTTCTAGGCTCAAAGAAGGAATTTCTGAAGCTGAACTAGGTAGAGCTAAAGAATTAGCTAAAGGGCGACTATTACTGGCTATGGAAGATAGCCGACTCGTTGCTAACTGGTTAGGCGCTCAAGAAATACTGACTGGACGTATACTTACGGTAGAAGATACCGTTTCTTTTATTGAAGCAGTTACAATTGAAGACTTATTACGGATTGCTCAACAACTTATGACCAGTGAAAAACTAAATCTAGCTGCTGTGGGACCTGTTAAAAATGAGAAATTCTTAGCCAAGATATTAAGACTTTAGATATAATTGAAATAAAAAGAAAGCCACTGTGATGGGTGGCTTTCTTTTTATTTTTTGGGCTAGTATTTTTAATACTCTGGCATTGGTGGCATCGGTGGGGTCTTTTCCTTCTCAGGAATATCTGTCACCAAAGCCTCAGTGGTGAGAATCATGGTAGCAATACTGGCAGCATTTTCCAGCGCGGTCCGGGTAACCTTGAGTGGGTCGATGATGCCTTTGGCCACCATGTCACCGTAGTCGCCTTTAACGGCATCGTAGCCGACACCCTTCTTGCTGCGCTTAACTTTGTCTACCACTACTGAACCTTCCTTACCAGAGTTTACCGCAATCCAGTGCAGTGGCTCCTCAACAGCCTTCTTGAGGATAGCGACACCAGTGGCTTCGTCTCCTACTGCTTTAACCTTGTCCAGGGTAGAACTGACATTCAGTAAAGCAACACCACCGCCGGGTAAAATCCCTTCCTCAACTGCAGACCTAGTGGCTGATAGGGCGTCTTCAACTCGATGCTTTTTCTCTTTTAGTTCGACTTCTGTAGCAGCTCCAACTTTGATGACAGCAACACCACCAGCTAACTTGGCTAATCTCTCCTGCAGTTTTTCCTTATCATAATCTGAGGTGGTCTCATCGATTTGTGCCTTAATCTGCTTGATGCGAGCTTTAATCGCCTCATCAGAGCCCTTGCCTTCGACGATAGTAGTATTGTCTTTATCAGCTACTATTTTCCGAGCCCGACCAAGGTCTGCTACCGTAACTGAATCCAGTTTTCTGCCAACTTCTTCGGAAATGACCTTACCTCCAGTTAAAATAGCTATGTCCTCGAGCATGGCCTTTCGTCTGTCACCAAAGCCTGGGGCTTTCACTGCTAGACAATTAAGGGTGCCTCTAAGTTTGTTTACTACCAGGGTTGCCAGGGCTTCACCCTCAACATCTTCAGCTATGATCACCAGGTTTTTAGAAACCTGCAATATCTTTTCCAGCGCAGGAAGAAGCTCTGATATCGCTGAAATTTTCTTGTCTGTAATCAGGATATAGGGATCTTCCAGTTCGGTCTTCATCAACTCAGCATTGGTGATAAAGTAGGGGCTGATGTAGCCACGGTCGAATTCCATGCCCTCGACATAGTCGGTTTCAAACTGAAGACCTTTAGATTCTTCTACCGTGATAACACCGTCCTTGCCTACTTTCTCCATGACTTCGGCGATGAGATTACCTATCTCGGCGTCAGCAGCTGAGATAGTTGCGGTCTGAGCTACCTGTTCTTTAGTGGTCACTGGAATTGCCATCTTCTTCAATTCAGTGACCATGGCCGCTACAGCTTTCTCGATGCCACGTTTTAGGGCCATAGCATCGGCACCAGCAGCGATATTCTTAAAACCTTCAGTTACAATCGCATGAGATAGAATAGTAGCTGTGGTAGTACCATCACCGCATTTATCATTAGTCTTGGTTGATGCTTCCTTAACTAACTGTGCTCCCATGTTCTCAAATGGATCAGGTAGCTCAATGTCTTTGGCTATGGAAACACCGTCATTAAGCACTGATGGTGGGCCGAATTTTCTGTCCAGTGCCACCGGGCGACCCTTAGGTCCCAATGTTACCTTAACCGCATCAGTTAAAGCATCGATGCCTGTCTTAAGGGCTCGCCTTGCCTCTTCACCATAAAGAATTTGTTTTGCCATTTATATTATCCTCCTTTATGAATTATGTAATTTGTGTTGATACCTTTACTCTTAGCCTTTCTTGGCTAAAATATCACTTTCCCTTAGGATGATCAGCTCCTCATCATCCTCCTTGATATCAGTGCCACCATATTTAGCATAGATTACAGTATCGCCTACCTTGATATCCATGGGTATCCTTTTGCCATCATCGGTCATTTTGCCTGGTCCCACAGCAAGTACCTTGCCTTCCTGCGGTTTTTCTTTGGCAGTGTCTGGTAGCACGATACCACCTTTGGTGACTTCCTCCCTGGGCAGTGGTTTTACTACTACTCTGTCTCCTAAAGGTTGAAGTCTAGTTGCCATCTTCGCCTCCTTGCTAGTATTTTATTTTTTAGCACTCTAACCGTTAGACTGCTAATTATATTAGCATAAAAAAATTTGGTTGTAAAGTAATAAGATAACTCCTCAAACTCTAACTATGTTCCATTATTACATAGCACTACCATCATTAATTGCGGAGTAGTCGAGGTATCTGACACTAATTACGAAGTGGCTATTAGCAAACATCTCAACTATTGTCCTTCATTCAAGATATGGGTTTTTTTTGACTGCTAACGCTATACCGTGTCAACCCTCTTGACAAATGCTAAAAAGTATGTTTATATTGTTGCTATGAAGCATGACTCATTAAGAAAACTAGACCGTAATCAACAAGTGTATGCCTTCTACCTATCTCACCCTGAGCTTGCCTTGCAAGAGATAGGCAAGCAATTCAATTTATCCCGCCAGAGAATTTCCCAGATAATCCAAAGCCAAAAGAATAGGGAGCAATTATTAAATGTCAATGTAGAATATAAACAAATAGAAGTAGAAATGACACCCAAAAAATCTGCTTGGGATAACCAGCGCATTAGGGCATTGAGGCAGCATTTAAAGTTAACACAAGCTGCCATGGCCAACGAACTTGGTACTCGTCAGCAGACTGTAAGCGAGTGGGAGGTTGGGATGTATAAACCTCGTGGTACCTCAGTTACATTACTAAACATAGTCGCTGAGCGCTCCGGTTTCCAGTATAAGGCAGATAGTGAAGAATAAAATCTAGCCAGGTTTTGAAATTAAATTTTTTATCTTAGATTACACGTAAACGTGTGAACACAGTTAAAAGCGAAATAACAGAAAACCTTGTCGTTAACATCTGGCAGCACCAGATTGTGACTAATTTGTTCACGGATACGGGGGAGCCTGTTCGCATAATATTTCAGGGGAGGACTTGTACTGGTGGTGGATGTGATTTACAAGATGCTGTTTTCACTATTGGAGACAAGGTAGTGATGGGAAATATTGAGGTTCATGTAAAGTCCAGCCAATGGTATAGTCACGGTCATCATCGGGATGGCAAATATAATGACGTAGCTCTTCACGTGGTTATGTGGCATGACTTTCCATTAGGCACTGTGCTCCAGAATGGGAAGGTTATTCCCACCATCAGCCTGAGCCCTTTTCTTGTATATCCTTTAAACAAGTTACGTCGAAAAATTAATTTATGTAGCGGGCATCTACCTACATGTCCAGCGATAACCAGATTGTCGACCAGAAAGCCCTTGACTGAATTGCTTAATGCCGCTGGTAAAGAACGCTTTGCTACTAAGACTGCCTTAATGCGAAAAGATCTTATGAAACAAGATGCTGACCAGGTGCTATTTAGAAACATATCTAGAGCTTTAGGTTATGATAAGAATACTGTTCCATTTGAGACACTCGCTGATAGATTAACCTTTAGAGCACTCAAAGAAGTCAGAGATAAAAGAAACGCTCGACAAGCATTGATTCTGGGAATCGCTGGTTTATTGCCCTCTCAGAGGCTTAGAACAAAGCATAAATTGGTAGAGGATTCTGAGATAGATGAACTCGAGGCAATGTGGCAGTCCAATGGTATAACTGCCACTATGAATCAATCAGACTGGTGCTTTTTTAGAGTACGTCCTAACAATTTCCCCACTCGCCGCCTTGTGGCACTCAGCTATCTTGTTAATCGGTATTGTCAAGCTGGATTACTGCGAGGTATCTTGAATCTAATAAGAGAAGCACATATCGGAAAGTTATATAGCTGCATTGAAGATGGACTAATTGTATTTGGTCAGGGCTATTGGGAAATACATTCTGATTTCGGCATAGCTATGGCAAGGAATACAGCTCTTCTAGGTAGGAGTAAGGCTGCTGAAATGACAATAAACATGTTATTACCATTTGTCTGTGCTTGGGGAGAATTGGCTGCGGAACCTGAGTTGAAAGTAAAGGCCACAAATATTTATTTTAGCTATCCAAAACTGGAAGATAACCAACTAATACGTTTTATGAGGCAGCAGCTTTTACTTAACTTAGACACCAAACTCTCTGCTTTGCAGCAGCAGGGGCTGATTCATATCTTCAAGACTTATTGTCGATATCGAAATTGCCTCGAATGCCCAGTATCCGTCAGTCAAGGCTAAGGCTGGGTACTACATCGATATCGTAGCCATCGATGTTACCTAGTTGGAAGTGGTGATAACTACAAGCCGCAATCATGGCGGCATTATCAGTACATAGGTTTGGTGGTGGTATCATGACAGGAACGGTTGAATTGTGAATTAGATAATCATTCAAAGCTTTATTTGCTGCTACGCCACCAGACAATAGTATTTGCTTTATTTTTAGCCGCTCAGCGGCCTGAATCGTTTTGGTAGCGAGAACTTCGACGATCGCTTGCTGAAAACTAGCTGCTGTATCAGCTATTGTGTAAGTGAATGGGGCTTCATACGATTGGACCAAATGGAGGAGAGCAGTCTTTAATCCACTAAAACTGAAATCATCACTGCCTTTCAGCCATGCTCTGGGCAAAGGCACAGAGGGTATTCCATTTTCTGCTGCGGCTTGAATTGCAGGACCACCAGGATAACCCAATCCTAAAATCCTAGCACCTTTATCAAAGGCTTCACCGGCGGCATCATCCCGTGTTCTCCCCAGTTTTTTAAACTGTCCATGTCCTGACATCAACAGCAAATCACTATGCCCACCTGAGACAATCAAACATAGACAGGGGAAAATCGGCTGCTTATGATTAAGCCAGTTAGCATAAATATGGCCTTCAAGGTGGTTTATACCTATGAGTGGTATACCGTATGAGAATGCTATAGCTTTAGCTGCATTTACTCCGACTAATAATGATCCTGCTAAACCCGGTCCATAGGTCACAGCTATGGCAGCTATATCTTTCAATTTGGTTTTTGCCTGGACCATAGCACTTTCTATAACTGGTAGAATTGATAGCATGTGCTGCCTTGAAGCTACTTCAGGTACAATGCCACCATAACGGGAATGGACATCTACCTGGGAGGCTATTGTATTTGATAAGATAACAGTTCCTTCTTCGACTACAGCCGCAGCTGTCTCATCACATGATGTTTCGATACCCAGAATTTTCATAAGCAGGATTATAACATAAGCAAGCAACGGGATTTGAAATGGGCTTCAGAATTTGATAGAGTGAACAAACACGTGTAGAATTATATACAATAAAGAGTCAGGAGGCAGGTTGCCAACGTTATATGAAACAGGAAATGGATACAGGTACTTGGAAGGTTAAAACTGGGTTAGCCCAGATGCTAAAGGGTGGTGTGATAATGGATGTGGTCACACCGGATCAGGCAAAGATTGCCGAGCAAGCTGGTGCTTGTGCTGTTATGGCTCTAGAGCGTGTGCCAGCTGATATCAGAGCTGCTGGCGGGGTAGCCCGAATGGCAGACCCAACTATAATCCTAGCTATTATGGAAACCGTAACAATTCCGGTAATGGCTAAATGCCGCATCGGACATTTCGTAGAGGCCCAGGTATTGGAATCTCTTGGAATAGATTATATTGATGAATCTGAAGTGCTGACTCCGGCTGATGAGAGCCACCATATCTGGAAGCATAGTTTCAAAATACCCTTTGTCTGTGGTTGCCGCGATTTAGGCGAAGCTTTGCGCCGTATCTCTGAAGGTGCTGCTATGATTCGAACTAAAGGAGAGGCTGGCACTGGAAATATAGTAGAAGCCGTGCGGCATATGCGGACAGTTCAAGATAGTATTCGTAAACTCGGAGCTATGCCTGAAGATGAACTTGTTGCCGAGGCAAAAGCGCTCGGTGCACCTCTGGAGCTGGTGATAGAAATACGTAAATCCGGCAAGTTACCTGTAGTCAATTTCGCAGCTGGTGGTGTAGCCACACCAGCTGATGCTGCTTTGATGATGCAACTAGGTGCTGATGGCATCTTTGTTGGCTCTGGCGTTTTTAAGTCCAGTGATCCAGAAAGAAGGGCAAAAGCTATTGTCAAAGCAACAACACATTACAGTAACCCGTCTGTAATTGCCGAAGCATCCAAAGCAATTGGAACTGCTATGCCTGGGCTCGATATAAAGAGCATACCCCCAGAGGAATTACTGGCATCCAGGGGTTGGTAGAATGAAAATCGGTGTTTTGGCTCTGCAAGGGGCCTTTGCCGAGCACATAAAAATCCTGATCGACCTGAATATCGAAGCCGTTCCCATCCGTTTACCATCAGACCTTGTTGGGCTAAAGGCGCTGATAGTACCTGGTGGAGAAAGTACCAGTATCAGTAAGCTGTTAGCAGACTATTCTCTGAAGGAACCTGTGAGAAATCTTATTCAGCAGGGATTGCCTGTACTTGGGACTTGCGCTGGTATGGTATTGTTGGCTAAAAAAATTGTAGGTTCTGAAGTGGAAACCTTAGGCGTTATGGACATTGAAATAAAGCGCAATGCTTTTGGCAGACAAGTAGATAGTTTTGAGGTTGATTTACCAGTACCAGCTCTCGGGGATAAGACATTCCGCGGTGTATTTATCAGAGCGCCCATTGTTCAAAGAACAGAAGCAGGTGTTGAAACATTATGTGAGATAAACAACAAGGCTGTAGCTGTTAAACAAGGGAAAATGCTTGCCTGCGCTTTTCACCCAGAGCTAACCGATGACTTGAGGTTCCACAGGTATTTCCTTAATCTTATTGGAGGGGATGCTGTTGCAGAAGGTAATTTCAGATGATTTAGATGCCTTAATCAATGTTTTGCCATCGCATATCCAACAAGCACTTATTGAGCAACCCAGTAACAGTGAGCTACTGGAAGTTGTTTTGGATCTGGGACGTCCTCCAGAAGCTCGTTACCCGAAAGAGGAATTAATCTTAAGCCAAAACGAAGTAACTGAGGCTGATATCGAGTATATAGTCAGCCGCATTGGTATCTTTAGCGGCGATAATCGTGCTGGCATCGAACGTACTCTGCACAGAATTTCTGCTATACGCAATCGTGAGGGAAGAATTGTAGGCTTGACCTGTCGAGTTGGTAGGGCTGTATATGGTACCGTGAAAATTATCCAGGATCTTGTTGAATCTAGTAAAAACGTACTCCTTTTAGGGCGGCCAGGAATAGGCAAAACCACGATGTTGCGAGAAGTTGCTCGTGTTCTGTCTGAAGATCTTAAAAAACGAGTGATTGTTGTAGATACCTCTAATGAAATTGCTGGTGATGGTGACATACCACATCCAGCAATTGGACATGCGCGGCGTATGCAAGTGCCAGCACCAACCATGCAACATGCAGTGATGATTGAAGCAGTGGAAAATCATATGCCAGAAGTAATTATTGTCGATGAGATAGGTACCAGTCTTGAAGCTGATGCTGCTAGAACTATAGCTGAGCGTGGAGTTCAGTTAGTAGGCACTGCTCATGGAAATAGCCTAGAAAATTTAATGATGAATCCTACTCTATCCGATCTAATTGGCGGTATTCAAACAGTTACATTAGGGGATGAGGAAGCAAGGCGGCGGCATACCCAGAAATCAATTCTGGAGCGTAAGGCGCCACCTACTTTTGACATTGTAGTCGAAATCCAGGAGAGGGATAAGGTGATCGTTCATCCGGATGTTTGTGAGGCTGTAGACGCTATTCTGCACGCTAAAAGTCAAAAAACCGAAGTTAGGTGGGTTGATGAAGACGGTGAGATAAAAAAAGGACAAGCAGAAACTCCTCATACTATCAATCATGGGCAGCAAGAGAAAAGGGCAGAAAAAACACGGATATATCTTTTTGGTGTTAACAGGGTTAAGCTGGAGGAGGCTGCTAGAGAAAGACATATTGCTTTACATATTACTAATAGTCTACAAGAGGCCAACTTACTCTTGACCACAAAAAATTACTATCGGAGGAAGCCTCAGAAAATAAGAGATGCCGAAATGGCGGGGATCCCAGTATATGCTGTTAAGAGTAGTAACCTCCCACAATTGAGGCAGTGTCTTGAGAACATTTATGTATCACAGAAAGACCTTGCTGTAAGCTCGGCAGTAGACGAAGCCGAGAGAGCGATTAGCTGGGTAAAGGAAGGCTCAGGACCTGTGGAACTAAATCCTCAGAATGCTTTTATTCGGCGCTTGCAGCACGTTTTGGCAAAACGTCATGACCTGAATTCTCAAAGTTTGGGCAAAGAACCCAAAAGAAGGGTCAGGATTTTAAAAAGGTAGCAAATTATTTGACATAATGTAGCAAAGTAAATGCAGGAGCAATTTTTGGGTTTGTTCATTACCTTTGAAGGCGGGGAGGGCTGTGGCAAAAGCTTTCAATCTAAAGTTCTTTACCATAAACTTCATCATTTAGATATTCCTGTAGTACTAACCTATGAGCCAGGTGGGACGGTTTTAGGTGATCAAATCAGACACCTATTAAAAAAGAAACGCCAGGAAATCATATCGCCAGAAACCGAATTGTTCTTGTTCGTTGCTTGCCGGGTTCAACTAGTTGATGAAGTAATCCGCCCTAGCTTAGAAAAGGGCAAGGTGGTAATCTGTGACCGTTTTGCTGACTCCACAATTGCTTATCAGGGCTATGGACGTGGAGTAAGTTTAGAATTCATTGGAAATATTCATGCTATGGCAACTCGGGGCATCAAGCCAGACCTTACTGTATTACTTGATATACCTGCTGATAAAGGTCTAAGCCGCAAACGAATAAAAACTAGAGACAGATTTGAAGAAGCAGGACTCATTTTTCATAATAGAATCAGAGATGGCTATCTTAAATTAGCTGCAGATGAGCCTGAGCGTTGGCTGGTGATAGATGCGACCTTGCCGAGAAACAAAATTAGCAATATTGTTTGGGATAGAGTTCATCATTTACTAGCTTCAAAGCAGAATATAACAAAGCATGATTAGAAAACGAGTGGCTGTGGCCGTAAGCGGTGGCGTTGACTCTTCAATTGCAGCCCTGCTACTAAAAGAAGCCGGATATGAAGTGATAGGAATGCATATGCGCTTGTGGCATGATAGAAAATATGGATCGGATAACCAAGGCCACACTTTCAAGCTAAAAATGGACGCTGATAAAGCCGAGCAAGCCTGCCATAAATTGGACATACCATTTCATGTAGTCGATCTGGAAAACGAGTTTAAAAACCATGTGGTAGATTATTTTTGCAATGAATATGCCCAGGGCCGAACACCCAATCCTTGCATAGTCTGCAACAAATACATAAAATTTGGTCTACTTCTTAATAAAGCACTTTCTTTAGGAGCTGATTATCTGGCTACAGGCCATTATGCTACAGTTAAATGTTCTGATGGCATATATCTCTTGCTTAAAGGTGCAGACTCAAGCAAAGATCAATCCTATATGCTTTATACGCTGGATCAGGCTAAGCTTAGCCGTATAATTTTTCCACTGGGTGGTTATTCTAAGACTAAGGTGCGTAAAATAGCAAAACAGAATTGCTTGCCTGCTGCTGAAGAACCTGGTAGCCAAGACGTGTGTTTTATCAGGGGCAAGTATGGTGATTTTCTTAGTCGAAATGTCGGCATCGCCAGCGGAGAAATTGTCAACAGAGATGGTGAGGTTTTGGGGCGACACAGGGGAGTGGCCTTTTATACTTTGGGCCAAAGGCATGGATTGGGTTTTTATACTAGGCAACGCATGTATGTGATCAAAATAGAACCTAAGAAGAACCGAGTCGTTGTAGGAACTGAAGAAGAGCTATATTCTGGGGGGCTTATTGCTGGACAAGTTAGTTGGGTATCAGGTAAGCCATTATCTGGTCCAATGGACATTGCTGTGAAGATACGTTACAAGTCCCCGGAAGTTACTGCTACTCTTTACCCCAAGCTCAGCTCAGCTAAAGTACAATTTTGCCAACCGCAACGAGCGGTGACTCCCGGCCAAGCCGTAGTTTTCTACCGGAATAGTGAAGTTATAGGCGGTGGAATTATTGAAGAACAGGAATAGCAGGTACAAATATGAGCCACCAACCCTGATGCGTGAAAATGCTCTGAGCTCAGAGGGGTATAAGTTGATTGCTGGTATCGATGAGGTTGGCAGAGGGGCTTTGGCTGGGCCGGTAGTCGCTGCCGCAGTAGTTCTCCCTCAGTCTGCAGATTATGCAAGGCTCAAAGATGTCCGAGATAGTAAGGAGATATCGCCGGTAAGGCGGGATTCGCTCTATGGTCTGATAATAGATGAGGCTCTTGCTATTGGTATTGGTATTATGTCATCGCAGACCATCGACTCTATAAATATTCTAAACGCTACCAAACTTGCCATGCAACAGGCTATTGAACGATTAGCCTGTTTGCCCGATTTTCTACTTATAGATGGTATGACTATACCCAGATTAAATATTCGTCAGAAAGGTATAGTTAAGGGGGATAAATTATGTCTCTCTATCGCTTGTGCTTCGGTTGTCGCTAAAGTGACTCGTGACCGCATTATGGTTGACCTCGACGCAGTTTATCCCAATTATGGTTTGGCAAGACACAAGGGTTATGGTACGAGGCATCACTTAGATTGTTTGAAACAGCATGGCCCGTCGCCTATACATCGTTTTTCTTTTGCTCCGGTAAAAGAAACTATTAGATTAATATGAAACGTAAAGATGTAGGAGTTCTGGGAGAAAAGTTAGCCAAGGACTTTCTGAAAAAGAAAGGATACCGTATTCGTGATACAAACTTTCGTTGTCGGTATGGTGAAATCGATGTTGTTGCTGAGAAAAAAGACTCTCTGATATTTATTGAGGTACGCACTAAGACAGGTACTGACTTTTGTAGTCCCGAAGAGTCAGTGACATTTGCTAAAAAAGAAAAACTAATTGCCTCGGCTTTGGCTTATAGGGATATTCATCAGAACTTACCTTTGTCATGGCGTATAGATTTTGTTGCCGTGGAACTGGATCAGAAGGGTAAGGCTACACGCATAGAGCTTATTGAAAACGCAGTTAGCTACTAATCCTGAAACTATTTCACCACATTCGTTTGCCTGTATCACTTAGAAGCTGATATACTAGCCGATGTTGTGGAATATGAAATTGTTATCGGACTTGAGGTCCATGCCCAGCTATTGACCCATAGCAAGATGTTTTGTTCTTGTAGTTCTGATTATGCCAATGCTCCGCCGAACACTCATGTATGTCCTATTTGTTTAGGCATGCCCGGCGTTTTACCCACAATAAACCATAAGGCAATAGAATACACTGTGATGACTGCACTGGCTTTAAATTGCAAGATTGCAGAGTATGCCAAGTTTGACCGCAAGAATTATCCATATCCCGATTTGATGAAGGGATATCAGATATCACAATATGATGCCCCTATCGGGAAACACGGCTGGCTAATAATTGATACAAATGGAGAACAAAAGAAGATTGGTATTACCCGTGTTCATCTTGAGGAGGACGTGGCCAAACTGACCCATGTCACCACAACTGCAGGAGAAAGCTACAGCCTTATGGATGTCAACCGGGCTGGGGTACCTTTGATGGAAATCGTGGGTGAGCCAGATATGAGCACTCCTGAAGAAGCCAGACAGTATCTGGTCAAGCTCAGGACTATTCTTCAGTATCTGGGTGTGTCGAAAGGCAATATGGAGGAGGGAAGTTTCAGGTGTGATGCCAATATCAGTATCCGACCTGCAGGCAGCACCAAATATCTACCCAAGGTAGAAGTGAAGAACATGAATAGTTTCAAAGCCGTTTACCGAGCCCTGGAGTATGAGGCTGAACGACAGAGACAAGTGTTGGGGAAAGGGGAAAAACTTGTCCAGGAGACCAGGGGGTGGGTAGAAGAAAAAGGTATCACTGTGAGCCAGAGGAGTAAAGAATATGCCCACGATTATCGCTATTTCCCTGAACCAGATTTGCCACCTCTGGTTTTTGAGGGAAGCTGGGTGGAAGAAATTAGAGCTCATTTGCCCGAATCACCTGATTCGATACGCGAGCGTTTCATCTCTCAATATGGCTTACCTATTTACGATACCGACCTGCTTCTAGATTCTAAAGCATTGGTCAATTATTTTGAGGATTGCGTTGAGATAATAGCAAGTGGCTCAAATGGAACAGACCTTCAGAAGAAGGCAAAGACTATAAGTAATTGGCTCCTAGGTGACTTCAGTCGCATGCTTAATGCCACCAATACCAGGGTCGAAAATATCAAAGCTACCCCAAAGCATTTGGTTGAGATGTTAGCCCTAATAGATAAAGGTACCATTAGCGGCCCAGTTGCCAAAGCAGTTTTTGAAGAGATGTTTCTTACCGGAAAGGCAGCCAGTAGTATTATTGCTGATAAAGGACTCAGTCAGATCAGTGATAGCACAGAGATTGAAAATATTATAGCCCAGGTTATAGCAAATAATAGTCAGGCAGTTTCTGACTTTAAAGCTGGGAAACAGCAATCACTTACTTTTTTGGTTGGTCAGGTTATGAAAGCCACTAAAGGGCGTGCTAATCCCGGACTAGCCAACAAAATTCTTTTGGATAAGCTTGGAGGAAGTTAAAATGCCTAGTTATCTTATTATCGCACAGATTTTAGTAGCTATAGCTTTGATAGTTGTAGTTACGCTTCAAGTTAAGGGTGGTGGACTTGGAGGTATATTTGGACAGCCCGATAGCGTCTATCGGACTAGGCGAGGAGTGGAAAAAACCCTTTTTCAAATTACCATTGCCTTAGCTATTCTGTTTGTAATTCTCTCCGTGCTGGTCGTCAATATCAAAGTCTGAGTTATAAAGGCAAACATGTCTTCGGTGATAACTCTGACCACTGATTTTGGTGTCGGTGATGCATATGTTGCCAGTGTTAAAGGGGTAATCCTTGGCATAAACCCGAAGGCGATAATTGTCGATATCTCTCATTCTATTGAACCGCAGAATATCCTTAAAGCCGCCTTTGTATTGAGCGCAACTCATCACTATTTCCCTGATGGTACTGTGCATGTTGTTGTTGTCGACCCGGGTGTTGGCAGTCAGCGGAAAGCCATTATACTAAGGACTGCATCGGCTTATTTTCTGGCACCTGATAATGGAGTTTTGAGCTATATAGTTAACGAGATATATCCAGAACCTGTTACTTCTCACGGCTCAATGTTATTCTTACCCAAGTTAAGAGATATCAAAGGCCATCTTGAGGTTATATCTATCACTAATCCTGTTTTTTGGCGGCATCCGGTCAGCACTACTTTCCATGGACGAGATATTTTCGCTCCGGTAGCCGCTCATTTATCACTGGGTATATCTCTGAAGCAATTTGGAGAGGCAGTAGATTGTGTTTATACTTTCCCGAATCCACAGCCTTATTATGACTCCGAGAGTAATTTAATTGGCTGTATACTTCACATAGATAATTTTGGCAACCTCATCACAAATATCAGAGACGTTGATTTGCCGCGGGAAGAAGTTAATGTGGAGATAGGTGGTCAGTTCATATGTGGAATAAATCGAATCTATGCTGAAAGGGAAGGATTTGTAGCCATACTCGGTAGTTGTGGTTATCTGGAAATAGCTATCAGCAATGGCAATGCTGCCAGTTCCCTAGGGGCTAAAATAGGGGATGAAGTAAAACTAGTGATAAAACGTGAATAAAAGTTAGCATAGACGCTTTACATAAACTACGCATTCTTAAAGGAGCCAATAAAAGCTAGCATTTAGCCTAATCGTTATCGTGTCCGTTTCCACGCAGTGCCCTTAGGGGTATCCTCGAGTGTTATCCCCAACTCGATTAGGTTGTTGCGTATCTTATCAGCCAGTTGCCATTGCTTAGCCCGCCGTAGTTCGTTGCGAATTGATATAAGTAGTTCAACATGAGCCGCAGCATCTAGGGGTGATTTTGTTGGTGCTTCCATGGTTAGGCCTAGACGAGTTGCCAATTCAGCTTGCCAGTGTTTTGCCTGTTCAGCCAGGGGTTCAGCTTCAAGTGGTAACCTGGCTGGTTCTTCTAGAGTAAACCCCAGGACTGTAGCTAGTTCAATCAGGGTTTGTCGTGCTCCGGCGATATCTACCTTTTCTTCATGACAGCGATTAATTTCTCTGGCTAAATCAAAGAGAACAGCTATCGCCTGGGCCGTATTAAAGTCATCGTCCATGCTATCTATGAATTTTTTCTTAAATGGCTCACTATCTAGACTTATTTTTACTGCACTCTCCACATCACCTCGTGTTGCTGCTTGTCGCAATCTCTGCATTCCAACATCGGAAGCTTCAATATTGCTTTCGCTGTAGGACAGAGGGCTGCGGTAGTGAGAGCCTAGTATGAAAAGCCTGATGGAATCGGGGCTAAAACGCTTAAGACATTCTTTTACAGTAACCAAATTACCAAGAGATTTGCTCATCTTATCACCGCTTAGCTGCAGCAGACCATTATGTAGCCAGTATTTGACAAAAGGTGCTTTCCCAGTAAAACTTTCTGATTGGGTTATTTCATTTTCATGGTGAGGGAAAATAAGGTCCTGCCCACCGCCGTGAATATCTACGCTTTCTCCAAGATATTTTAATGCCATGGCACTGCATTCTATATGCCAACCTGGCCTACCATTACCCCAAGGGCTAACCCAGGAAGGTTCTCCAGGTTTGGCCGCTTTCCACAGTGCAAAATCCAGAGGAGAAAATTTTTTTTCAGCATTTGACGAAGTCTTGGACATCATCTCTTCCATATTTTGATGAGATAGTTTGCCATAATTAGGAAAACGCTCAACCCGAAAATAAACACTACCTTGAGACTCGTAGGCATAATCTTTAACTATCAAGCGCTGGATGATTTCGATTATCTTGGGCACTTCTTCAGTCGCTTTGGGATAGATATGCGCTCGTTTTATGTTTAAGGCATCCATGTCCTTAAAGTATTCGGAAATGTATTTATCAGCTAGCTTATTTGCCGATATACCAAGTTGTTGAGCCCTGTTTATTATCTTGTCATCAATGTCAGTAAAATTCTGTACGTGTTTGACTTTATAGCTTCTGAATTCCAAATAGCGTCTGATAGCGTCAAATATAACATAGCTCATGGCATGACCAATATGACAATCATCATAAACAGTAACACCACAGACATACATAGTTACTGCGTCACTCTGGGGAAGAAATTCCTCTTTCTGTCCTGATAGGGTATTGAATACTTTCATTGATTGCTCCTCTACAAAGTGGCAGCTATTATTTTGTTGCGTTACTTGCCGTTTTCAGGTGTTTTTCAAGCTCAGCTACTCTATGTTCTAAATCCTGGATCTTTTCCCAGACTGGATCTGGTAATTTCTCTACTATATCAGTATCAGGATTTCGGATTTCTACAACCCTTCCTGGTACGCCAACCACAGTAGCATTAGGAGGCACTGAAGTTATTACTACGGAACCGGCACCAACTTTAGTGTTGTCTCCAATGGTTATGGCTCCAATAAGCTTAGCTCCAGTGCCTATAACTACATTGTTTCCCAATGTTGGGTGACGTTTCTTCTTCTGCAGGCTAGTACCGCCCAAAGTAACTCCCTGGTATAGGACAACATTATTCCCGATTTGTGAGGTTTCACCGATTACAACCCCCATGCCGTGGTCGATGAAGAAGCCTTCTCCAATCTCTACGGCGGGATGAATTTCAATCCCGGTGAAAAAACGACCAAAATGAGAAATAAGTCTGGGGAAGAAAGGAACATGCCAGTGCCATAGGGTATGAGCTAGACGGTGAAACTGGCGGGCATGAAAACCAGGATAAGAAAAAAGTACTTCCCATACGTTGTTGACCGCCGGATCGTGATTAAAAACCGCCTGAATATCATCCCTAATATTCTTAATAAGTCGCATCAAACCTTTTCTCTTGAAGTACTGTTCATAAAATTAATCTAATGAAGCAATAGCATAAGCAGCTATCCCCTGTCCTTTACCAATAAATCCCAAGCCATCAGTGGTAGTCGCTTTCACCATTATCTGTTCGATGTTTATTCCTAATGTCTGGCTTAATCTCTGACGCATATCATTGATAAAGGGTGCCACTTTAGGCTGTTCAGCTGCAATAATAGCATCTATGTTATTTATTTTGAAGCCTTGTGCTTCCACCAAAGTTTTAACCTTGTCCAGCAAAATCAAACTGGAGATGTCTTTAAATTTTGGGTCTCCTGGTGGGAATTGGGTACCTATATCTCTGATACCAGCAGCTCCAAGAAGGGCGTCCATTATAGCATGAGTTAATACATCGGCGTCACTATGCCCTGACAATCCTCTGTCAAAGGGCACTTGCACACCTCCCAGGATTAAATTACGTCCTATAACTAATGTATGCACGTCATAACCGATGCCAATTCTCATTGATTATTGACCTTTTGCTAAAATTTCAGCCAATACCAGGTCCTCTGGTGTGGTTATTTTTATGTTTCTATATGATCCCAAATAAAGCTTGACTTGACCTCCAAACTTTTCCACCAAACTGGCATCATCAGTAACATCATCATTGATTTGCTTATAGGCTTGAGTTATTAGGTCAAATCGGAAAATCTGAGGAGTCTGTACTGACCATAAATGGCTGCGTTGCAATGTTTCTTTCACTATTCCATCGTTATCACTCAATTTGATAGTATCCCTAACGGGTATTGCTGCTGCGGCAGCACCTGTTGTCCTAGCTGCTTCTAATCCTGAATCGAGCAAGTCAACTGTAAGAAATGGGCGAGCACCATCATGAACGATAATCCATTCACATTCTTTGAGTTTCTTAAGTCCCTCCATTACTGAATCTTGCCGACGAGAGCCGCCAAGGCATACTGAAATGACCTTTGCCCAACTTCTTTCAGTAACTAATCTTTGCCCATAATTGAGGTTATTTTTATTAAGGACGATGACAATTTGAGTAACAGGTTCATAGTTCTGATAGACGTCGACCGACCATGCCAGTAGGGGTTTACCGTGCAGTGGGAGAAAAATCTTGTCTGCACCCATGCGCTCACTACGACCAGCACCAACAATTACAGCACCAATTCTAGCCATTTCACCTCGCCTCAACATTTTAAGGCGGTCTAATAGCGCGCCTTCATTCTTGAATATTAAAAAGGGCGGGGCTTTATTGTATTGCTTTAGTCCCGCCCGGATTAAATCCATAAGGATTTAAGTTTATCAGAGATATTAATTATCCTTTACCTTCTGTTAAAACAGCTTCAGCAATGGCTTGAATTGTGATTTTTTCACCATCATAGTCCACCTTTATGGTATCACCAGCGTTGAAATCGCCACGCAATAAGGCTTCGGAAAGCTTATCCTCCACCTCGTCCTGTATTAAGCGGCGCAAAGGCCTTGCTCCATAAGCGGGATCATAACCCTTGTCGCCCAGGAAATCTTTAGCAGTGGCAGCAACTTCAAGCTTTATATTCTTTTCTGCCAATGATTTAACCACCTGAGACAACATTAAGTCAACAATCTGGCGTATCTGGTCCTTGTTAAGAGAATGAAAGACGACTGTACCATCAACTCGGTTCAAAAACTCGGGGCGGAAATGGGATTTTAACTGCTTAAGGACCTTGTCCTTCATTTTTTCGTACTCGGCTTTTCGGTCTTTTTCTCCATCGGCATGGGCCATAAAACCAAAATTAGTATTCTTCAGGATATCCTGGGCGCCAATATTGCTGGTCATAACTACGATGCTATTCCGAAAATCGACACGTCGGCCTTTGGCGTCAGTCAGATGACCATCATCATAAATCTGGAGCAAGATATTGTAGACATCAGGGTGTGCCTTCTCTATTTCGTCGAGGAGTATAACACAATAAGATTTTCGTCTTACTGCCTCGGTTAGCTGACCGCCTTCTTCATAACCTACATACCCTGGAGGAGCACCAACCAGTCGAGCTACCGAATGGCGTTCCATGAATTCAGACATATCAAGCCTGATCATGGCATCTTCACTGCCAAACATAAACTCAGCCAACGCCCGCACCAGCTCGGTTTTGCCTACTCCTGTGGGGCCCAAAAACATGAAGCTACCTATAGGGCGGCGCACATCTTTTACTCCAGCCCGAGCCCGTCTCACTGCTTTAGATACAGTAACTATAGCTTCATCTTGACCTATGATTCGCTTATGCAGGGCCTCTTCCATGTGAAGAAGCCTACTGGATTCGTCGGTAGTTAGTCTCACAATAGGTATTCCAGTCCACATGCTAACGACTTCAGCTATATCATCCTCTGTAACAGTGGGCTTGTCCTGTTTCTGTTCTACTTGCCAATCCTGTTCCATGCCCTTGATCTTATCCATCAATTGTACTTCTCTATCACGGAGCTCTGCAGCATATTCGTACTGTTGGGAGGAAATAGCAGCGTCTTTGTCCCTCCGTATATTTTCGAGAGCTTTTCTTGCCTCTGCCAGACCAAGAGGCACGGAACCGCGCTTGATGCGTACTCTTGACGCGGCCTCATCCATGAGATCGATAGCCTTATCGGGCAAGAAACGGTCTGGTATGTACCTGGCAGCTAAAGAGGTTGCAACCTGAAGAGACTCATCGCTGATAATAAGCCGATGATATTCTTCATAACGTTCTTTTATACCTCTCAAAATCTCTATAGTATCCTCAATAGTAGGTTCGGCAACTACAATCGGCTGGAAACGGCGCTCTAAACCAGCATCTTTCTCCACATGCTTGCGATATTCATCAAGGGTAGTGGCTCCAATACACTGGATTTCACCTCTAGCTAAGGATGGTTTCAGAATATTAGATGCATCGACAGCACCCTCGGCGGCGCCAGCGCCGACCATTGTGTGAAACTCGTCAATAAATATCACACAATTACCAGCGTTCTTTATCTCATCGATTACCTTTTTCAGTCTCTCTTCAAATTCACCGCGATATTTAGTGCCAGCCACCAGCAATCCTATGTCTAAAGTTAATAAACGCTTGCCTTGCAATGTCTCAGGAACATCGCCAACTACTATTCTATGCGCCAGACCCTCTACAATAGCTGTTTTGCCAACACCTGCTTCACCGATAAGTGCTGGATTATTCTTGGTGCGACGGCTTAATATCTGGATTACCCGCTCTATCTCTTTATCTCGATCAACAATGGGATCGAGCTTACCGGCACGTGCTGCGGCAGTTAAATCAATTCCAAGCTGGTCAAGGATAGGTGTTCTGACTGTACTCTTTGCAGCGCCACGGGCTTGGGGCACATTTTGACTAAGAAGGCTATTGGTTTCGGCCTGGACTTTTTCAAGAGTAACACCAAAGCTTTGTAAAACGCTAGCGGCAGTACCCTCATGCTCACGTAAAAGTCCTAATAAAAGGTGCTCTGTTCCAATATAGCTGTGATTAAGGCGGCGAGCTTCATCTACAGCGAGCTCGATTACTCTCTTAGCTCTGGGCGTGAGACCAACTTCAACGCTGCTAGACCTCTCTCCACGCCCAACCACGAATTCAATTGCGGCACGTATCTTACCGGCAGGCACACCTAGGTTATTTAAAATCTTGCAAGCAACACCATCTTCTTCAGCTATCAGCCCCAACAATATGTGCTCAGTATCAATGTAGTTATGCCCGAAATGTTGGGCTTCTTCTTGGGCTCGAGTGAGAGATCGGCGGGCTCGCTCTGAGAACTTCTCAAATCTACTAGCCATATAATTTACCTCTCTTTAACGTTTGCTCAGCATCAACCTGCCCATTTCTTCGTCTAGTCTGTATTTAATTAATTATAAGAAGTTTGTATTGTCAAGTCAAAGGTATAGCAGTTAGGACAGTATCATTGCCAGTATATAATGTGTGAATGGCACAACTAGCAAGAACACTTCCATTTAACTTGGCAGAGCAAAAAAAAGACCTCTGGCAACGACATATTTTCCCAAGGAGTTCCCCCCTCAGTATCGTCTGCGCTGAGGCGTTTCACTTCCGTGTTCGGGATGGGAACGGGTGGTTCCACCTCGCTTCGACCACCAGAGGATCAAGGTTGAACTATTAAATTAAAAATAGAGATTTAATATACACCTAAAAAGATTTTTTGTCAATTCTACGCTTCTATATTGACATACGCAATGTTTCCGTAGAAATCCGACAGTCCATGTAAAATCATGGACATGCAAAACAGGACATTAATAACACTTTGCTGGGAGTTATATGAACAAGGAATTCCTAAGGTACACATTGCTAAAAGGCTGGATAAAAATCGCGAGACCATACATATCTGGATACAGAACATCAAAGAACATGGACTTCTCTCATTCCTGGATAACTACGAGCAATCCAAGAAAGGTGAGAGGAAAAGAAGGCAAGTAGACCCGCTAGTAAAGAGATTAGTCTGGGAAATCAGGGAGCGCGAATACTATTGTTGTGGTCAGAAGATTCAATATTATTTAGAGCTTGAACGTGGTATCCACCTCTCGGTTCCTAAGATATATGAGATACTAGCGGAGAAATATTTAATTCGGTCCAAATGGAAGAAAAATAAAGTGAGAGGATTGATACCAAAAGCATCAATGCCCAGAGAAGTAATTCAGATGGATACAATTGATTTCGGGGACATTTATGCATTCACTGCGATAGACATTTTTACCAGAGAGGCAGATATTCTATTAGCTCCGGAGCTCACTGCCAGGTACGGTTCCAGATTTCTAGTTAAGAGTATGAAGAGGAGATTTGGGCAGCATGTGCATCTTATTCAGACTGATGGCGGTCCAGAGTTTAAGGCAGACTTCCTCATGCATGTACATTCTTTCTGTGATCGTCACAGGGTAGCTAGGCCATATCGTAAAAATGAACAATCTTATATTGAGAGTTTCAACAGAACGGTAAGAAAAGAGTGCCTGGGCTGGTCAAAATATCGTGCTAAACAATTGCCTGAGTGCATAGAAATGGTAGAATCTTTCCTGAAGCGCTATCATTATCATCGTCCACATATGAGCTTAGGGATGAAGCCACCATTACAAAGATTAAAGAAGGAGGTAGACTGTCGGATATTTACGGAGAATTAAGCGACATATTGACATGGTAGATGTAATTGTGTTAATATAGTTGTCTGTCTTTTACTGTAC